>NZ_CBDDFX010000001.1:0-3218879 GCF_965227375.1 Aeoliella sp. | reverse complement strand
TACAACCACCGGCATGATGGTGGACGGTGATCCCGGCGTTGGCAATGATCCCGCTTTGGTGCAATACATGTTCGACGCCAACGGCGTCGACGATGTGAAGCTGACGTACGCTACCACCAGTGGCATCTTCTTTCTGGCCAATGGGTTTGAATTGACTTCCGGTGGAAACTCGCTGAACGTCGATTTCCAGGGGACGGGCGGCGCGACAGAAGCCGGCTTCATGGCTTACGATTCGATCAACGGTGTCGATGGCTCGCCGGACGGCGTCACTCGCACCGAAACTTACGCCTCAGCATTGGGCAATTCGGGCATGGTTGACTTGACCGTGGAAATCGATCCCTTCCTCCCGGGTGGTCCCGCAGTAGACGGCAACGCCCGCGCTATCGATCGCACGGGGAACACCTATAACGGCGAATTGGCCGACTTAGCGATCGACTGGATCGGAGCCGACGCCCGCACTGGCGGATTGAACGAGTCGATCATGGTGTCGCTCGGCAACCTGAAGGCAGGGATCTACGAAGTAACTTCGTACCACCACGACCCACAGGACCTCATGGGTGATCTGAACGTGCTAGTCAACGGTTCGATGACCACCATGGTCGCCATGGGCAACGGCGACCCAGGCGCGTCTTCACCACCGGGATCAGTCAGCTTTCTTATCGCTAGCGACGGCAATTCGCCAGTCGACATCGAGTATGCTCTGGCCGAATTCTCGCTAGGTCCACCACTGCGTGCATTCCCGCTTATCAATGGCATCGAGGTCAAACTGATCCCCGAGCCGTCCACGATCTGGCTGTGCGGACTCGGAGCAATCGGTTTGATAGCTCTCCGCGTTCGGCGGTAGATTCGAGCACGTGTTTTATCCTCGGTCTATTTAGCACATCCGATGGCGGCATCCGCTGAGGTTCTGTACCCTTATAGACGCGCTCTCGGGGGATGGGCTTGGCAGCATTGATGGGAATCGACCAAAGCCAACAGTACTCCGTGCAATAGTACGCTAGACCGCAGAGGACCCATGGATCGTACACAATTGAGAACAGACTTTCTGGCTGTCCTCATTTATGATGACAAGAATGGATGCTATTCCGAAGAACCCCGCGTTTACACTGCGACACACCCAGAGATCGCCTATCGACTTGCCGTATCAGATGGCGAAGAAGAGAGGTATGGCAAACGCTTCATCGGCTTGGCCTATCTAGACGAGACATTGGAGGATGTGCCGCCCATCGCCTGCTCCCAAAAAGGTGAGGCATCTGAGTTTGTTGTTGACAAACAGCAACTCACAGCGTTCTCCAACCCGCGCTGGAAAGGTGTGCCTTGGGATGAAGTGGAATTAGCTGATGCATTACGAGGTCCCCCACCGATTCTGGAAATCCAGGGGCTTGAATCCGTGCCGTGGGAAGAATACTCCCATGCTTATGGCAAAGCCACAGACGTTGCCAGAGACATCCTTGGCTTGGTATCAACAGACAATGGCGTTCGCGAGTCCTCGCTGTGGCAACTTTTTGGTTCTATCTACCACCAGGGCTCCATCTATACAGCCACAGCGGTAGCCGTCCCGTTCTTGCTTCAGATCGCCGGTGACGCAAGGGTCCCGGATCGTGCAAACGTGGGGGATCTATTGCTCGACATCGCCAACAGCAGCGCTATACATGAAGAGAAGATACGAAAGCAATGGAAGCGGCGCCGCGATGACTTTGGAGATTTCTATGCAAAGAACTGGGAAGAAAACGCCGAATACGAAATCGAAAGCGTCGCGTCTGTCCGAAGAGCTTTTGCAGATAACATCGCTGCTGTTCGGGAGTTGAGTTCAGACCCGGATGCTAGAGTCTCCACAATCGGAGAAGCGATTCTGGAGAACTTGGAGACCCCACTAAGTCCAATCACTCTGTGTTCGTACTGCGGAGGCACGGGAGATTGTTACTGCAAGCGGAAAAATGTAGCAAACACTGGAGATTGCAAAAGGTGCAAGGGATCGACCCTCTGTCACGTGTGTAGTGGTAGTGGGATCAACAAGGAATAGCCTAAGATTGTGCCAACATCTACCGTGGGCGACACCAAAGAACGGCCACTGCGCCAGCTAACAAGCAAGCGGTGACCATCGACGCCGGTTCGGGTACGACGGAACGCACCGCAACGGTCGAACCGCTGCTGACCTGTCCAAGCACCAGGCCGAAGTTCGCCTTCCATAGATCGTAGGCTTCGGTGCCCAGGCCGCTTCCGAGGTTGTTGCGCCACACGCTGTAGTCGGCCAGGTTCACTACGCCGTCGTTGTTGAAGTCGCCCTCGTTGAGTTCTGCGAACTCTGGAACGAAGAACACGTTGGTTTGCAGGCCGGTAACGTCTGTGTTGTTCTGGATCACGTCGGCTAGCGTGAGTGTGTCAAGGTCGACGATCCCGGCGATGGTTGGGTCGAGGGCGCCGTCCTGGTAGAGCCCGGCCTCGGCGCCGGTGTAGAAGAAGCGATCGCCATCGCGCAGTCGATCAAACTGACTTTCGATCACCGCCTTGAAGAAGCTGCCCACGCTGGCGCCGGCCACGTGGTCTTCGGCCAGTCCGCCAACCCAAGCGTCGACGTTGTTAATGTCGTCGTCGTAAATATCGGCCAATGCCGCAGCAAGTTCCGGATCGCTGGTGATCTCAGTGAAGCTCGCCGCGGAACCTTGACCATGCCTGCTCCGTAATTCGGAGTAGTTTGGCAGGCCGGCGTCGCGACCACGTTGAATGTTGATGGCCGCCAAGTCCATGCCCCCTGCGCCTGGAGGGCCGAACAGCGCGGTGCGTAGATCGTCGACCATCAGGGTGTCGATCTCCTCCGCGCGCTGGTTGGCCGCACCGCGCAGCAAGCTATCGATCAACGCGGGGTCGCCGTCAATGAGCGTGGGATTGAAAAACGCATTGCGAAGCGGCAGCTCCGAGGCCGTGCCCTCGGCGTCGAGCACCTGCAAGTTGCTGGAAACCTGGCTGTGCCCCAGGCGGAATGCGGCGTGGGCAAACGCATTGGTTACCGCCGCGGTGAGATTGGTGCGGTAATCGTGGTCGGCCGCCCTGGGCGTGCTGGGGCCATCGCCAATTAGCGCGGGCAGGAACTCGTTGTAGGTGATCGCTTGGATCTCCGCCCCCACCAACTGGCGGGCGAGTTGGAAACGGCCTTCGTCGTCCAACTGGGGATCGGCCACGGCAATGGCGTCGACCAGCCGATTGTGCTCGCGCGCAAAAATGGTCTGCAGCGACGTAAGCAGCGGGTTCTCGTTGGCCCGAATGTCGCCGGCCAGGTACATGTCGGTATTGGGGATCGGGCCGTGATTCTCCACCTCAAGGCCACCGGTGTTCTTCGGCAACAGGTCGTTCGCGCCCATGGCCAGCTTGCCGCCAGTGGTGCGAAGTGCAGCGGCCCGCGCATCGTCGCTGCCGTAGACGAGCGACGCATCCAAGTAGCTCGTGACGTTGTTGATGGGGGTGCGCTGGCGCCCACGATCGCTTCCAGGTTCCCAATTGGCGCGCACAAACGGGATGGGCGCCGGTCCCAACGGATCGGCGGTGTCGTTGATCGCGATTGGGGCTTCGCCGTTCACCTCGGCACCATCATCCGTCATTACCATTTCCAGGTCGTGCGTTACAAACTGCCCCCACGCCCAAGCCAGGTCGCTCAACCCGCGCACACTTTTGGCCGTTTGCGTTTGCGCGAATACGGCATTGCTCACGTCGCGAGAGTTGGCGCGCTGCTCGTCGCCAATCATGGTTCCCGAACTGTCGAGAAATCGCGCGGAGTATCCGAAGCGAATCATCCCGGTGCCGGCGGCCCCTCGCTCGGTATCTGAGAGATGGTTGTTCGTGCCGTCGAACGTGCGGTACTGTGCTTGGGCCGATCCCACGACCAGCAGAAAGGCGATCGCCGCCTTGGAAAGAACCTTCATCTTTACACCATCCCCCTGTTCCGCTGTGACTCCCGCCCACAGGGAATTATGGTACCACTGCGGCCCGCCGCAATGCAAGCCGGCGGCCTCGGCAGGCCCGCTGTGTCAGGGAAATCGCGATCCGCCGACGCCCCAACATTTCTTGACAAGCGGTTGGCCGACGGGTTAGTTTTTGTCGAGCAACTGGGTTTTATACTAGCTAGGAGGGGAAACATGTGTGGGCTCTGGCGCATCGTCTCTGCATGCACGCTGCTAGTCATCTCGGTCGTTCACTCGACCGCTTCGGGGCAAGTCTTTTACACGTTCACTTCCGGGCCCTCAGGCGATGGCTTCGACTGGCCTGCTTCGCCGACTGGTCTCTTGCCCGGAGGTTTCGATTTCCATACCCCCGACGGTGTAGATTTCTACAACTACACTGGCAACAACTTGTTCTTCGACAACAACTATCAGGTGGCTGGCAACTCGCCCGACATCGATGGCGATGCAATCTGGGGCAATCCCAACTCGGGATCGGTCGATGTCAACTTGTCGGGGCTGGGAACGCAAAGCGTGTCATTCTCGTTTGCCCAGTCGATGGGCAGCGAACCGTTCCAGACCGACGACTTCATCGAGATCTACGTAGAGGATTCCGAAGGGCGTGCTACCTACCACTATGCACCCTTGAGCAATACGTTCACTGGCTTGGGCGGCTTCGACGGCTACTCCGACACGGTGCAAATCGACACCTCGTTCCTGATGGACGATGACGAGTTGGTGGACGGCGGTCCCTTTGTCGACATCGAGTACATCTACATCGAGATGTACGGCTTGGACAACACGGTGGAACCGGCGGAATTCGCCATCGACAACTTCTCGCTCGATGGTGGCGGTGGCAACGGCACGGATCAGCTCTACCCTTCGGTCAATGGTGGTCAGATCAACGTCTCCAACTCGACCAACAGCACCAACACGCTGCGTGGAATAGGACTGCATGGACAGGGCATCGAAGTCACCAACGACGCGCTGACCTCGACAACATTCTCCATCGAGATCGTTCCCGGCGGCGACCTGACTCCCGCCGGATTGCCCAGTGGTGCATCCATCGGCCCACTTTCGACGCAGTTTAACCCCAATGTGGCCACGATCGACCGCTCGCTACCCAGCGGCAGCTACGAAAGCGACTTCACCATCATCAATGATGGCGATCCCCTGGATCCGGACAACAGTTTGACATTGAATATGAATCTCTTCGAATCCGAGTCGCTCACCGGGAACTTCTCCGGCGTGGACGTGGCCGCGTTCGAAGACGTAACCCTCGGCAACGCAGCAGCGCCCGAAGGCGGGTTCCGCGCCGCGGTGAAGGTCACGGCTACTCAGACGACGGGACCGTTCTCCGTCGACGACTTCCCCATTGAACAGCGAGTGCTGGACGGGGAGTTGATCCAAGCCAACGTGGCGTTCCATCGCTTTGGGCAGCTATCGGGACCCCATGTCGGCACCTATACCGTGTCGCTGGAGCAGGCGGCCTTCGTGGTGAACGAGTTCGTCGACTTGGAAGTTTTCCTGGCCAACAAAGAGCCTGTTCCCGACGAGAGTTGGACCCTCAATTACACGCTCACCAATAGCAACAACGACAATGCCAATTTCACTGCCGGGTTTGGCTACGCTGGTCGGTTGGGCGTGAACCGGTTCGAAGTTGCCGCGACCCTGATTGATGGCACCAGCAGCACGAACCAAAACGTCGGCATGCAGTTCACCACCGATCCCGATCCTTCCAGCGCCGAGATCATTGGCGATCCGGTCGATCTACAATTTGGCGGCGGTGCAGGTGATCCCTACGTACTACAGTTCACTTACGACGAGTTTCTGGTACCAGAGGGGTTTGCGGAGTCGCAACTTGAAGTGCTCTGGTACGATCCGGTGGCCGAGGAGTGGACCTTGGCGATCGATGGCAACTCGTCAAGCACCAGCACCTTCTTCGCTGGTTCGTGGGAAGAGTACCTCGCCGGCCCAGGGGGTGAAGTCTTCGACGCCAGCGATCTGGGAGCATTCGGTGTGGATGTTGCGAACAATCACGTCTGGGTGGCACTCGACCACGCATCGATCTTTGCCGTTGGTGTGCTGTCCGAGAGCACGCTGCTTCCTGGCGACTACAACAACGATGGGCGGGTGAATCTGGCCGACTACACCGTGTGGCGCAATAACCTGGGCAGCAACGCTACGCTGCCCAACGACCCCACGCCCGGCGTTTCCGCAGCCGACTACGACGTATGGAAATCGAACTTCGGCAGCAGCGCGTCCGCCTTGAGCCAACACGCCGTGCCCGAACCATCGACGGTTGTCTTGGTGCTCCTCGGCCTGAGTGCAATGGCGTCTTGGAAGCAAAGCGAGTCTTCCCGACGTAAGCTGCGCCCCGGTGGGTACGCGAAAGCTCAGTGTTTGTGCTAGGTGAAAGCACTAGATCGCACAAGCGATCCGTAATAAGGGTTTGCGCCGATTTAGGATCGTTTTCGACCCACTCCAGCCAGGCAAACCACTGCGAAGCCAAGGGCCAGTGCGCAGGTGGATGGTTCTGGCACTTCCGCCACGCCGGCATTCACCACCAAGCTAGATAGAAAGGAGATACTCAGCCCATCGTCGCCAGGGCCAAAGGCAACATCGAAGGAGCCAGAAGTCATCTCGTTGAGTGGTACCACGGCGTTGGAGTCATTGAACTCACTTAGGCTGAAATAGTTGGACGCGACGACGAACTCGCTGGACGGACCCGCGATGGTGCTGTCGGCTGCTCCAATCACACTATCACCGTCTCCGATGGCAAGAGTGATCCCGGGCATCCAGGTACTGTCGAGAGTTCCAGTGAATACGGCGGAGTAATCGAATGAAAACGTGTAGAGATCGGTCTCGGCGCCAAACACTGAGAAATACAGAATGTTCTCGCTGGAGACCTGACCGAAGAATACCGATCCCGGAGTCTGGGCAGAGGCCGAAGCATTCATCGTCGTCACCAAGCTGTCGCCAATACCAAACGAATCCAGGTCATAGTCGTCGACAAAAGGATCAAGACCGTTTAGCAAAACCTCTTCCGAAGCACTGGCGGAGCCGATGCTTCCTGGAGGGTTGCTGGGAGACTCACCAGTAAACGTGGAGCCATTGGGTCCAATGTCTTCGAACACCAGGTCACCAACCTCGGTGGAAGTTTCGAAGGTCGCTGGCGAAGTATTGTTGGTCAGCGTGTCGGTGATCGTCACGCCAGTGAGCGTGAACGTCAACTCAAGTGTGGCGTCGGCGGTGTTCTGCGCTTGCGCTGCAAAGGAACTACATAGCGATAGGATCGACACGGTGCCTACTATGAACGCGCGATGCAGTTTGGTGAACTCTTCACAACGTCTAAGATCGTACGCCATCATTGGTCAATACCTTTGGTTAGCCTCGAATCAACAGATGCCCATTACTCGCCGCTTAGCTGCCAGCCGTGCCCCCTTTGGCCACCACAGCGATGGCCGCCAACCATCGAGAGTTAGAATGTTGGACTAGGGGAACCCGCACAGCCAACCCGACCAGTTTAGTCGCAGCCAGTTGACTGTCAATGTTTCGATGTGCTGGCACGGCGTAAAAGTCATGTTTTTTCGAGAATTCCCTAGAATGCTGAATTATTTTCGGAAGCCGGCCGGGCACAGTCGCCGTTTCAGATTTCTAACCGCTTTGCGCCGCGGGCGCTAATGGGCTACGAGCTCTCCCGAACAGTTCGCCATTCACGTGCTGCAGCGATCCAGAGCACCGTCCGCGGCCTTTCCCAACGACCCCACGCCCGGCGTGACCGCTGCCGATTACGACGTGTGGAAATCGAACTTCGGCAGCAGCGCGTCCGCCTTGAGCCAACACGCCGCGTCCGAACCATCGATGGATGTCTTGGTGCTCCTTGGCCTGGGAGTGATCGCGTTTTAGAAGCCAAGGCAAATCATCTCGGCGTAAGCTCTGCCCGCGGGTCGGTTGATCGCGTCAACTTGCCTAGCTAGATTGCATGTCTACGCTGCCGCGAAGCTCCACCGCGTAGTTGACTCTTCTTGCCGGCGCCGAGCTATGAATCCTGAAATTCGTTTGCATGTCGAACCAGGGGTGGTGAAGAGTTGGGATGCGTTTCGACGCGAGAGCCCGCCTTGCTCGATTGCACTAGACGGATACGTGGATGGGCCACCAGACTTTGACCACGATGGGCCGTACGCCAACTTCGATCATCACCGCGGTGTAAATCGCTTGGCCACCCGTAGCACGGCGGGCCAAGTGCTTGTTGCCATCTATCTCGGCCTATTCGAGAGCTTTTCCGAAGGCGGCAAACCGCTGGCAAACGTGTTTGTAAACGACTGCGATCAAGACGTGTGCATGGCGTACTGGTTGCTTGTGAATGCTGGTCAAGTGAGCGAATTGCGAATTGAGATGACGATTGCGCAGCTGATCATCATCGAGGACCTATTGGACGCAACAGCCGGAGCGATACCGGCCGATCCCAATCGACCGACCATTCGCAAACAAGCCTGGGCCTTTGAGTTGTATGACGCAGCTCGAGCTACTGGCGATCTGCAGCGGATGAATACAGACGAAATGCGCGGCCTGATTGAAGCAACAGCCGAGCGACTATCCCAGATCGCGTTGGGCAATGGAGAGCAGCGCGACCTGGTGGGGGATTACGAAGTGCTCAGAGGCGGACCGACGTGGCAGATGATTCGCGAGCGTGGTCAGCACGCCCGCACCATCCTGTTTGCCCAGGGGGTGCGTGCGTTCGTGGCGGTGAGAGATCTGGAGCCCGGTCGCTACGCGTATACGATCGGCCGCATGTCGCCATTCGTCGACTTCCCCATCGAACGCATCTATGACGCGTTGAACCAAGCTGAAAATTGCATCGACCCTCACAACCGATGGGGAGGCAGCGACACGATCGGCGGGTCTCCAAGGTCCCAAGGAAGTCGACTCACGCCACAAGACGTTGAGGCGATCGTCGAGGGCGTTGTTCAGGGCGGCTAACTTGAAGCTGCTCCCGGTCGAACTCCGATGTGGTTACCGCAACCTACGGTTGAACCGTATTGCCGGCGCTGACGACAAGATCGGAACCGCGGGTGACTCCATTACCACGGGAACGAAATAGTCTGCGGAGACTCTTCGATTGCTCTTGTAGCAAGGGGGCGGTCAAGCGATCGTAGGTAGTGAATCCCTCTTGCGTCACCACCACATCTCGCCTTTGCCAGATCAGTAGCTCTACACTGTCGCGGCAGGACTCAGGCAACGCCTGCTGAACGCTTGCCAATTCTGTCGCGCCGATTTGCTTGTGCCCAAACACCTCCACTAACGCGTGCCAACGGCCGTCGCGCCAACGAAAGTCCGTATTAAACGGCGTCAATCCCAGAGTTTCTTCTACGGTTGATTGGATGGCGGCCGTAAGGAGTGGCAATCGCTCGGCTTCCTCTGCCCCGGCATCCAGGACGTTCGACCACTCCACCCGAACTGGCCCATTGCGGTCCTGCAGCGCCGACGAGTCGACCCGAGCATAGAAATGCAAACTTGGGTCGCCGAACCGCAGCTGTAGCCGTTGTTCTATGTCGGCGATCTCATCCCTTCTGAGTTGTCGTAGTGAATTCAAATAAGCCACGACGATGCCCTTGTTCAGGTCCGACTCACCATATTCGACGCGCGTCAGTTCGATTCCTGGCTCACCATCGAACGCTTCGAGGAGCACTTGCGATGCAAGCGATTCCATGGCCCCGAAACTCTGCGGAGCGGAAACAAGAAAGTCGCCATTCAGGTCCGGGCGTACCACTTGGAGGGACGAGCCAACGGCTGACACGTCTTGGGAGTAAACCGTGCGGACGACAAGATTCACTGGAGTGTCAAGCGTGCTTGCCAGAGCAGCTTCCATGTCGGTGACCCATGTCGGAGAGATCGTCCGATAAGAACGCACAATAGCCAGCACTTGAACTCCACTGGGGTCCCACTTGTGGCTGACGGTTTCCAAGTCGGCTCCGTGTTTCTTTGAAAGCTCTTCCGCCAACGTTGTTTGAATTCCCCGTTCAATCTCCCTGGCGTTGTGGATCTTCATTAGCGAGTTGGTAAGGACTACGGTCATCAACACGAAGGCCAATGCTGTGGGACCAAAATGCCGAATAAGCTGTCGAGTTGTTCGTGGTTTGGCGGGCACGAGACCGCTCGCCCAGAAGGTCAGCAAGGCAACGACCAGGATGGCAACGAAGTTCGCCAAGAACAGCAGCAATGCCCCACCCGCTCCGTACCATGCGCCAAGTGACAGACACAACCCGCAAGTCGATAGCGGAGGCACGATCGCGGTTGCGATCGCCACACCTGGTAGCGCGGGACTTACCCGCTCGTCGACCATGGCGTAAGCTCCGGCAAATCCTGCGAACACTGCTACCAAAAGATCGAGCAGGCTGGGCTGCGTGCGGGCCAGCATTTCGGTGGTGGCTTCGCCAAAAGTGAGCTGTGGCATCCCCACGAGGTAGGCCGAGGCGATGGCGAGCACCACTCCGAGCGCTTCGCACCAAAGTGCGGTCAATAGAAGCCCAGGTTTGCCGCGCAGCATGCCGAGCGCGATACCAAAGATGGGAGTCATCAATGGCGACACCAGCATCGCGCCAATGATCACTGCGATGCTATTGGCAATCAGCCCAAAGGAAGCGATCATCGAAGAAGCGATCAGCATCACGAAGAAACGGCCGCGTGGCTGCGAGGCGTGGGATATATCGTGGACGATCTGCCGAGAGCGTGTCGCCGAGACGCGAGAGAAGCGGAACATGCGATGGGCCCGAGATGAGAAAAGACGATCCCTCGGAGTTGAAATCGATCCCTCAAGGTCCAGTAGAACGCGCTAAGACAAAGAGTTCAACAAAATGTTGGGCGTGCCGTAGACACTACGGCAGAAGCTGGGAAAACTATGCGCTCTGTATGGCCGGATTGCGGCAAACCAATGCTGCACATGCCCCCTGCGAGGCACCGTTCGCAACCTGCAGACAACGTCTGTTTGCGAGCAGTAGCTTCCCCAGCTCCTCAGGCCATGGTGCAGGTTCGCTGCTGTCGCTACGGCCGATTTCCTGAGTAGAATGGACGATTGCCAATTGACGGTCGGCGTTTTCGGAGCAAGCGTGATCTCAATCACGTTTTGACAGAAGCCCACTAGATCCGCATTCGAGTTCCGCAGTGACGACAAACAGGTAACGATGGAATCCACACCCAACAGTTCTGCCGATCCAGACGACAACGCCCCGCACGCGGACGGCTCCAAGTCGCTCGACGAAACGATGCAGCTTGGGGGCGACACCAAGCCGGCCGCTGCGAGCGGCTTGCACAATCGCCCCGAGCAGTGGATCGGTCAGAAGCTCGGCAAGTACGAGATCACGTCTTTGCTTGGTGTGGGCGGTATGGGCGTCGTGCTCCTGGCGCGCGACTCCACGATCGATCGCGACGTGGCCATCAAAGTACTTCCGCAGGAGTTGTCGGCCGATGAGCTTTCCTTGCACCGTTTCCTGGCGGAAGCGAAGAGTGCGGGAAAACTGAGCCATGCCAACGCGGTGACCATCTATGAAGTATCGCAAGAAGGGCCCATTCACTATCTGGTGATGGAAGTGGTGTCTGGCGGCAGTGCGGCCGGGCATTTGGAGCAGTCGGGTGCTTATGCGGTCGCCGATGCGACTCGCATTGTCGCCGAAGCCAGCAAGGGGCTCGCGGCTGCACACAAACAAGGCCTCGTCCATCGGGATGTGAAGCCTGCCAACCTTCTACTGACCCATGACGGAGAAGTGAAAGTCGCCGACTTCGGCCTCGCCAAGCGGGCGGACAATCGGTCGATGGCGATGACCCAAGCCGGGCATCTAGTCGGCACGCCCTACTACATGAGCCCCGAGCAATGCGAGGGAGGCGATGTCGACGCTCGCAGCGACATTTACTCGCTGGGGGCGACTTACTACAGCCTGCTAACAGGTCGCTGTCCGTTCGAGGATAGTGGCAGTGTCGTGCAGGTGATGTATGCCCATTGCACAGCAGGCCCACCCGACCCGCGAGAGGTTCGTGCGACGGTGCCCGCCGCATGTGCGGCGATCGTTCAGCGAGCGATGGCCACCAAACCTGAGGATCGCTATCAGTCGATGGACGAGATGCGAACCGATTTGGAGGCGGTGCTCGCTGCGATGTCTGGGGCGGGGATTCAGTTGCCGAGTCAATCTTCCGCCGCGCTACCACGCTCTGGCACGAAGACTGCCAGGCGAAGTTTCGTAGCAAAGCTGGTCGGTGCCGCTGGATTGCTGCTCTTAGTCGGCGGCGGCATCGCTTATTTGTCTGGCGGGCGGAGCGGTGATGGTAGTTCGACGTTGCCAGAAGAAGCGCAGCCAAATCCAGGCGCGGTGGCCAGCACGCCGCCCACTGGAGAGCCGATTCGCGTGGGCGTCTTGCACTCGCTGACCGGAACCATGGGCCCCAGCGGAAAATCGGTAACGGATGCCACACTTCTGGCGATCGACGAAATCAATCAAAGCGGTGGACTTCTTGGCCGCCCCGTGGAGGCGGTCGTTGCGGATGGTCGGTCCGATCCTGACAGATTTGCTCGTGAGGCGACGAAGCTGATTGAAGAAGAGCAGGTATGCACCGTCTTCGGTTGCTGGACGTCCGCAAGTCGCAAGACGGTTGTCCCCATCTTGGAGGAGTTGGATCATTTGCTCGTCTATCCGGTGCAGTATGAGGGCATCGAAGAGTCGCCGAACGTGATCTACACGGGGGCGGTCCCCAATCAGCAGATCATTCCTGCAGTGAAGTGGGCCTATGCGTTCGACAACAAGCGGCGTTTCTTCCTGGTCGGATCGGACTATGTCTTTCCGCGCGTGGCGCACGAGATCATCAAGGATCAACTCGAGGAACTCGGCGCGGAGTTGGCGGGGGAGGCTTTCCTGCCCTTAGGCAGTTCGCAGGTGACGCCCATCATCGAGCAGATTCAAGAAGCGAAGCCGGATGTGATCCTCAATTGCATCAACGGAGACTCGAATCTGGCTTTCTTCGCCGAGTTGCGGGCCGCCGGTATCGACGCGAGTGTCACGCCGACCATTTCGTTTAGTGTCGAGGAGGAAGAACTGCGTCAACTGGACCCGTCTGCCATGGTCGGAGACTACGCGGCGTGGAACTACTTTCAAAGCGTTGAGTCGCCGGAGAACAAACAGTTTGTTGATCGCTTCAAGAAGAAGTATGGTCCTCAGCGTGTCGTGACCGACCCGATGGAGTCGGCCTATCTTGGCGTAAAGTTGTGGGCGCAAGCCGTTGAGGAGAGCAACAGCACCGACGTTCGACAGATTCGCAGGGCGATGCTCAATCAGCGGGTCGCTTCACCTGGTGGAGAGGTACGCATCGATCCCGCAACGCAACACACCTTCAAGACACCTCGCATTGGTCGAGTACGTCCCGATGGGCAATTCGAGGTCGTCTGGACCGCGACAAAACCCGAGCACCCGAATCCCTACCCTTCTACGAGAACGGCCGAAGAGTGGCGGGCCTTCCTGCACGACCTCTACACAGGATGGGGCAACCAGTGGGCGGCACCCGCGGAGTGATTCGACCGCGGCCAACTTTCCCCCCATATTCTTCCCGCTGGTTGTAGTTATTGGACACTAACTGGGGGACAATGCGGGGTTAGGAAGCGTTGTGCTGGACTTACTTCCGCACTCGGAAGTGGCTCGCGGCGGTGAGGCTTCCGGCGCACCGGAATTAGAGTTTTGTCCCCCTGCCGAGGGTTTTGCCCCAGGTGGGGGAAACCACCTGGGACAAAACTCGTGGACCATTATTGGCTGTTGTTGCCGTAAGTTATTGTCAGTAGATGACTTGCACGATTCGGCGGTTGGAATAGCTCGTGAGTTTTGGTCCCATGGATCGAATGTTGGCCCAAAACGGACAAAACTCGACGCCCTGCAACCAGCCGGCGGTGTGGTTTACGATTTGGGTTCGATCCACTCCATCCACATAAACAAGGTCTCCACCATGTCGCGTCCCACGCCTGCTGCTGCCCCCAATGTCGATCCGTTGCATCCTGCCGGCGGCGGGTGGCACTGCAGCCATTTGTTCTACTCGTTTGATCGCGGGGTGCTGGCCGATATGCCGGAAGAGCTGCGAGCCGCGGGGCGGGAGGAGCTGGTGGCCGCGCTCGACCCCGAGGCCGATACGGCGCCCACTCGCCTGCAGGTGAGCGTCACCAGTGGGCATAAGGCCGACTTTGGGCTGATGCTGATGGACACCGATCCGCTGAAAGTCGACACGGTACACCAGCGGATGATGGCCTCGCCGCTTGGCGTAGCGCTGCGGCCGGGGTACTCGTTTGTGTCGATCACCGAGATCAGCGAGTACGTCCCCAGCACCGAAGAATACGGGCAGCGGTTGGTGGCCGAGGGCGAAACCAAAGACAGCCCCAGCTGGCAGGCCAAGGTGAAAGCGTACGAGGGGCGGCTGGGGGCGATGAATCGCCAGCGGCTGACGCCAGAATTCCCCCCCTACAGAGCTACGTGTTTTTATCCGATGAATAAGAAGCGGAAGACCGGCGAGAACTGGTTCACGCTGCCCAAAAGCCAGCGAAACCGCCTGATGGGCGAGCACGCCCGCAGCGGAATGGCCTTCGCCGGCAAGGTGAGCCAGCTGATTACCGTGGGCGTGGGCCTCGACGATTGGGAGTGGGGCGTGACGCTCTGGGCCGCAAATCCGGAATATTTGAAAGATATCGTCTATCAGATGCGGTTTGACGAAGCCAGCGCTCGCTACGCCGAGTTTGGGCCGTTCCTGGTAGGATACGTAACTAGCGCAACGGAGATGCTTTGCCATTGCAGAATTTGAGAGGGTAGTTAAACTGGAGGAGTGGGGATTACCGCAATGGTCCCACACGGAACAGAAGCCTGGATAGGCAATCTTCCCACGAGTCCGACGCTCTTCCTCTATTTAGGTCGCTAATCGCCTGACGCACTTTTGATCGTCCTCGAGCCGATGTGCCCGAGCTTTCGTCGATCAGTCAGGTATCGCCCGACCCCTTCTCTTTTGGCTTTGTCGGTGCTGACTGATTGCGTGGAAGCCCTATGGTATTAAGATCAGGGTTGGATCGAAGTAGCGTGGGCTAGACTCTGAAGAACCACACACCATGATTGACACGCTTGTATCATCTCTGAGAACTCGTCAACTCTGTGCCGCACTGCTAGCCGCTGGCTTGCTCGGCGGCACGGCTGTGGCTCAGCCGTTTCGTACGTTCGACGGTAGCGGCAACAACTCCGTGAACTCCGACTGGGGACAAGCTGGCACCGCGTTTTTGCGAGTGTCGCCCGACTCGTACCCCGACGGCATCGGCGACGTGTTCCTCTCGTCACCCGACGTGCCCAACCCACGAGTGGTGAGCAACGCCCTGTTCAACCAAACCTCGCCGATCGACTCGACGAACGGCATGTCGAGCGGCGTTTGGCAGTGGGGTCAGTTCCTCGATCACGACATCACGTTCACGCCGACGAACTCCGCCGAGCCGCACATGATCTTCGGCCCGGTGAACGACCCTTATAACATGTCGATGATTCCGATGAATCGTTCGATGGTCTCCACCGGCAACGGAGTGCTGCGCCAGCAGACCAACGCCATTTCGGCGTACATCGACGCTTCGAACGTGTATGGTTCGGATCAACAGACGGCCGACGCGCTTCGCTCGGGCGTGGGCGGCAAGTTGCTTACCTCGTCGAACAACCTCCTACCGACGACCAGCGACGTCACAAACGTGCACATGGACAACGGCGGCAACCCGACCACCATGTTCGTGGCGGGCGACGTGCGTGCCAACGAGCAACTCGGCCTCACGGCCATGCACACGCTGTTCATGCGCGAGCACAATCGTATCGCCCAACTGCTGGTCGACAACGAGGGGTACGACCCCGTGAACGACGACGAGCTGATCTACCAGAAGGCCCGCACCATCGTGGGCGCCGAGATGCAGTCGATCACCTTCAACGAGTTCCTGCCGGCGCTGCTGGGCGACTACGCTCCGCAAGCGGTCGACTACAACTACGATGCGAACGTTAACGCCAGCATCACCAACGAGTTCGCCACCTCGCTGTTCCGCGTGGGGCACACGATGCTCAACGAGAACCTGCTGCTGGCTGGCGAGAAGGGCCAGGTGGTTGGTCAGATCGCCTTGCGCGACGCTTACTTCACCGGTTCGAATGTGATTGGTTCGCAGCCCGAATTGGTCGACAAGCTGCTGATGGGCCTGGCCACTCAGACCGCGCAGGAAATCGACACCAAGCTGGTCGACGACGTGCGCAACTTCCTGTTCGCCCCGCACCAGGGCATGGGGCTCGACCTGGCGTCGCTGAACATCGAGCGAGGACGCGAGCACGGCCTGGCCGACTACAACACCATGCTGGCAACGTACGAAACGCTGATGTCGGGTGTCGACGGGTTCGACTCGATCGACCTGAGCGCGGCCGTCGACTTTAACGACCTGAACACCTCGGCCGAAGTGATCGCCGAGCTGGAGCTGCTGTACGACAGCGTGGACGACCTCGACTCGTGGATGATGGCCCTGGCCGAAACGCACGTCGACGGCGCGAACGTTGGCCCGCTGATCCTCGCCGGCCTGGTCGATCAATTCACCCGCCTGCGCGACGGCGACTCGCACTTCTACATGGGCAACTCGTACCTGTGGAGCGACGAGGTGGGCGGTATTGTCGACTTCGACAACCTGGTGCTGATGGACATCGTGGCGTGGAACACGGAGATGAAGAACTCGCCGATGAACTTCTTCCAGGTAGCCGCGGTGCCTGAGCCGGGTACGCTGGTGCTACTCGGCATCGGGCTGGTTGGCTTCGTCGTCGCCCGACGGAAACGCCAGATCCACCCAAACTAGTCGGTGGTCGGTGGCCTTGATGGCCTCGGCGCCCGGCTCACCCCGCTTCGGCCAGAACACACCCGAGCCGACCACGCGTAAGTCACGCGACGGAAGCACGTAGTCGACTCGCAGGTTACCGTGACCATCGCCGCTGAAGTCGGCCGTGTCGAAGCGCGGGTCGCCTTGGTGATTGGAGTTGAGGTCCGCGTGCAGCTTGGCGGACTCGATGGCTCCTTCGCTAGCGGGTGCGAACGAAGCGTTCACCCGCGGGTGGTCGAGGAGTTGGCGAATGTTCGCGCCGGCCGAATCGCCGTCCACCGGGTCGGCGTTCAGGTCGCCGAGGATCACGAACGACGCATCGGCCGGCAAACTGCCACGCTGGCCGCGATCATCCACCAGGTAGCCTGAGCGGTCGGGCGAGATGTAATCGGCCCAGAGACGGATCTCGTCGTGATTGCGGCGGCCGTTGCGGTTCTCGGGCCCATCAAACACAGGAGGCGTCGGATGCGAGCAGAGGAAGTGGACGGTGCGCTTCTCGCCGCCGATCTCGACTTCCACCGGCACGTCCCAATGGCTCTTGGAGGAGAGGCGAAAGACCTCGAGCACTTCATCCGAGTAGTAAGGCTCGTTGGCGCCCGGCTTGGTTGGCAAGTGGTTGTCGGGAACATCGCGCCACAACAGCTTTTGAAACGTACGCACATCTTTCTCGAGGAACGCCAATCGAGAATAGACCGCCATGCCATACTGCCCAGGGTATCGACCAAAGCCAAAGGCGTCGTTCGGTCCATCCTTGGCGCCATCGCCATCCACATCCAGTCCACTCGGCACGCCGGTGTTGACGGGAGCGGTGAAACGATACCGCAAATCAATCGGCTTCATTCCCTTTTGCGACTTACCCAAGTAATCCGTACGAAAGACCTCCACCGCATTTCCGTCCTTCGTGTAATCGAACTCGTTGACCAGCAGCACGTCGGGCCGCACTCGCTGGATCACTTCGGCGATCCTTTGAACCCGCGCGTCCCCCACGTTCAAGTCATCAAGTAACTGCCCCTCCTCGTTCCGATAGAACGACACGTTGTACGTCGCCACCCGAATGGAGTCCTTCGGCTTGGCTGGCTCGTCGGCGAGCAACGAGGAACCACCGTACAGAATCACACATAGAGATAGACTGAAAGGAAGAAGCTTCATGGCACAGCACGGCAGCAGGAACGGCGAAAGTCTGCGGACTGGGGACATTGTAGCGGCAATCCGTCGGCGTGGCTCATCCGAGGCCATTGAAAAGCGGAGCTTTTCGCGCGGCGGATTCTTAACATCTGCTCGCCGGCGGGCTAGAATGCCGGGCAAGTGGCGGTTGTTCGTCGCCGCGTGATCTACGCTTCTCGCTCTCCCGGGAGTCGTTGCCCGATGTCCACTACCACCACCAGCCGCTCGCCCCAGATGTCGCCCCACAGCCAGCAGATCGCCTCCGGAGTTTTTGAGGTCGCCCACCCGTTGATCGAGTGCCACCTCACCGCGCTGCGCGATCAAAGCACCAGTCCGCTGTCGTTCCGCGCACACGTTCGCCGACTTGCAACGCTGCTGGCGTACGAGGCCACGCAGGACCTGTTGATCGAGCAAGTGCCGGTCACCACACCGCTCACCAAGACGACCGGCGGGAAGCTCGCGCAGCGGATTGGACTGGTCCCTATCCTCCGCGCGGGGCTGGGCATGGTCGATCCGGTGCTCGACCTGATCCCCACTGCCGAGGTCTGGCACCTGGGCCTGTACCGTGATGAGGACACCGCTCAGCCGGTAGAGTACTACAGCAAGCTACCACCCGACCATCCGGTGGACGTCGCGCTGGTGGTCGACCCGATGCTGGCCACCGGCGGTTCGATGCTCGCCGCGCTTGAGACGCTCCGCACCTGGGGCGTCACTCAGGTGAAGCTGTTGTCGATCATCGCCTCGGAGGAAGGCATCAAGAACGTCGAGGCCGAGTTCCCCGACACGCAAATCTACGTCTGCAAGATCGATCCCGATCTGAACGACGTGAAGTATATCGTACCGGGCCTGGGCGATGCGGGCGATCGCATCTTCAACACGCTCGATTAGGCGCAAAGGCGCCAAATAGCCGGCCCGCTACGCGGCCGGCGATGATTATACTGGCGGATCGATCGACTGTCGCCGCTCGCGCTGTGCCACGCGTGAGTGCGTGCGGTGGTCTAGTTTGCCCCATCCCTCGAGATACGTATCGCCGCCATGGAACGCTTTGTCAGTCTGCTGGGAATCGTCGTGTTCATTGGCCTGGCGTGGGCGATGAGTTCGCATAAGCGAAAGTTCCCCTGGCGAGTTGTGGCTGGTGGACTGGCGTTGCAGTTCGTGATGGCCGTCTTGATCCTCTCCAAACCTGGGCAAAAGGTATTCGGCTTTGTTCGCGATGTATTCACCAAGCTGACCGACTGCGTGGATGCTGGCTCCGTATTCGTGTTTGGCGACGTCTTCGAAGAGCACTACATTGCTTTCAAGATTCTGCCGACCATCATCTTTTTCTCCGCGTTCATGTCGATCTTCTACTACTTTGGTGTCATTCAGAAGGTCGTGGGCGTCATGGCCTGGGTCATGCAAAAGACGCTAGGCACGTCGGGCGCTGAAACACTGTCGTCCGCAGCCAACGTATTCGTAGGACAGACGGAAGCGCCGCTAGTCATCCGCCCCTACATCAGTTCGATGACCATCTCGGAACTCAATGCCGTGATGATTGGCGGGTTTGCAACCATGGCTGGCGGAGTGCTGGGAGGACTAGCCGGAATGGGGTTCGACGCTGGCGTTCTGCTGGCTGCGTCGCTGATTTCTGCTCCCGGGGCACTGGTGTTAGCCAAGGTCATGCAACCAGAAGTAGACGAACCAAAGACGCGCGGCAGCGTGAGAGTCGACGTCAAGGATGAGAGCGCCAATGTGTTGGAAGCCATTGCTAATGGCACCATCGGCGGGCTGCAACTTGCACTCAATGTCGGCGCCATGCTCATCGTCTTTCTCTCCCTCATCGCAGTGGTGAACATCTTACTAGCGCTTTTGGGAGACGGTTACTGGTATGTCGTTGAACGACTTGGTATCAGTGAAACTCCCGACAACATAACTCCCTGGTCGATCGAGAGAATTCTCGGGACTATTTTCCAACCTATCGCCTGGCTCATTGGCATCGAGTGGGCCGATTGTCCGAGGGCTGGAGAACTGCTGGGATTGAAAATGGGCACGAACGAGTTCGTCGCCTACGGCAGACTGGGCAAGTGGAACGCGCCGGATAGCGGCGTGGAGATTTCTGAGCGCACCCGATACCTGATGACCTACGCTCTGTGTGGCTTTGCCAACTTCTCGTCCATCGGCATTCAACTTGGTGGCATCGGAGGCATTGCACCGGAGCGACGAAGCGACCTGGCCAAACTAGGGCTGCGAGCAATGCTCGGAGGAACGCTGGCTTCGTTCCTGACAGCGTCTATTGCGAGCTTGCTGTACACGGGTTGAAACATCGCAAAGTCCCGGCGAAGTAGCTCGCCGGCTATATTTCCCGCCGAAACCAACTCGCTGACAATCACGACTTAATCGTCTATAATTCACCTTCTCCCTTTCACCCCCCCAACCGCGAGCTCTCCAGCATGAAGACCCTCTACACCAGTCAACAACTTCACGATGGTGTATCGGCCATGGCAAAGGAAATTGCTGACTGCTACGAAGACCGGCAGCTTACGATTGTCGGCGTGCTGACAGGTAGTCTGGTGCTCGTGGCCGACTTGATTCGGCTGTTGGAATTGCCGATGCGTGTCGGCGTGATTGCCGCCAGCAGTTACCGCGGCGCCACGACCACACGGGGCGAGCTCTCCATCAACGACGAGCTCATGCTCGACATCCGCGGTCGCGATGTGCTGTTGGTCGACGATATCTTCGATACCGGGCACACGCTCGTGAAGGTGATGGAGAAGATGCGGGAGTACGAGCCGACTTCGCTTCGTTCGGCCGTGCTGCTTCGCAAACATGGCCGGCAGGAAGTCGACGCCGCGCCCGACTTCGTCGCGTTCGACATTCCCGACGAGTTCGTCGTCGGCTACGGGCTCGACTACGAAGACATGTACCGCAACCTGCCGTTCCTGGGCGCGCTGGAAGAAGCCGACTTGGCGGCCCACGCCGAGAACACTAGCGAGCAGATGGCCTAACGGCCAAGAACCCGCGCAGCGATCCAAGTTGCCGCCCGCCCTCTCGATGCGTTAGACTACGCCCAGTCAGCTTTTGTCCCTTTGCGCTGCGAAGCGCCCCTCCTCTCCCCCAGGCATCCATGATCGAACGAAACGCCCGCATCGGGCTGGTGCTGTTTGCTGCGTACGTCGCGCTATACGGCGGCTTCATGCTGCTTAACGCGTTCGCACCGTCCACTATGCAATGGACACCTGCCTTGGGGATCAACCTGGCCATCTGGTACGGGTTCGGTTTGATCATTTCGGCGGTCGTCCTGGCGCTGCTCTATGGTTTCCTCTGCAAGTCCAACGGCGGCCAAGGATTGGACAACTCAGGGGAGACCACTCCATGAACTTCGATCCATCTCCTCTAACCGTCGGCGTGTTCGCCCTGTTCGTCGCGGTGACGCTCGGCATCAGCTTCTACATGGGCCGCAAGGCGAAGTCGTCGCAAGGCTACTTCGCCGCGCACGGCCAGATCCCGTGGTTCGTCAACGGAGTGGCCTTCGCCGGCGACTACTTGTCCGCGGCCTCGTTCCTCGGCATCTGCGGCATGATCGCTTTCTTCGGCTACGACGGCTTCCTGTACTCCATCGGCTACCTGGCCGGCTGGATTGTCGCGCTGTTTGTCATCGCCGAACCGATGAAGCGGCTGGGCAAGTTCACGTTCGCCGATGCGCTGAATCACCGCTTCAACTCCCGCAGCATCAAACTCGCCGCCGGCGTCAGCACGTTGGCGGTCAGTGTGTTCTACCTCATCCCGCAGATGGTCGGGGCCGGCGCGCTGGTGACTCCGCTGCTCGATTGGCCACACTGGCTTGGCGTGTGCGTCGTGGGCACCGTGGTGATCTTGATCGTCGTCACCGCTGGCATGGTGTCGACCACCTGGGTGCAGTTCCTCAAAGGCTCGCTGCTGGTGGTGTTCAGCGCGGTGCTCACCGTGTTGATTCTGTACCGCGGATTCGAAGTTACCGAGCAACCTGTCGAGCAGCAAACCATCGTCCGCTCCGGCGACAACATCACCGTGAATAACCAGCCCGCGGACGAAGCAGCAGCCGAGGCCGCGCTCCGCCCCATCGGCGAAGTCGTCGCCCTGCCCGATGGCGAGAGTCGCACCGGCCCGGTCGGTCCGATGGAGTTCTTCAGCACCTTGCAGGAGAGTGAAGTCGTGCTGTGGAACCAAGAAAGTACCACCAGCGAAGATGGCGCCCTCACGGTTACCTACACACCCAACAAACGATCAGGCGCCGAGGTACTCCTTCCCGGTGAGAAGTTCACCGGCCTGCGCAGCGACAAACTCATCGACAAGGTGAACTTCCTCTCGCTGATGCTCGCCTTGTTCTGTGGTACCGCGTCGTTACCGCATATTCTGATCCGCTACTACACCGTGAAAGACGGCGCCGCGGCTCGCAAGAGCACCATCGTCGGCATCGCTTGCATTGGGTTCTTCTACGTGCTCACGCTCTACATGGGCCTGGGCGCGATGACCAGTGGCGACATCTTTTCGTTCAACTCGAACATGGCCGCCCCGCTACTCGCGCGGAGCATCAACGAGCCATTGTTTGCCATCATCTCGGCCATCGCGTTCACCACGGTGCTCGGCACCGTGAGCGGTTTGATCCTGGCATCGGCCGGCGCGGTCGCGCACGACCTGGTTGAAGCGCTATCAACCGAGACTCTCACCGATCAGGAACGCGTTCGCATCGCCAAGATCGCCTCGGTGGTGGTTGGCCTGATTGCGATCGTGCTGGGCATCGTGTTCAAGGAGATGAACGTCAGCTATTTGGTCGGCTGGGCGTTCAGCGTGGCCGCCTCGGCGAACTTGCCCGCGTTGGTGATGATGCTGTTCTGGCGCCGCGTGACCGCCGCGGGTATCTCGTGGGCCGTGGTGGTCGGCATGATCAGTTCGCTCGCTTGGATCCTGCTCTCGGCCGACAGCTACGAGAAGATCTACGGCCTGCCCGCCTCCGATGCATTGGTCCCCTTCAGCCAGCCGGGCATCGTCACCATTCCGCTGGGCTTCGCGGTGGTGATCGTGGTGTCGCTGCTCACCCAGCCGCGTGAAGCGGCTGCCTGAGTGGTCGATTGTCGCGCCGCGACCTAAGGTAAACGTGGACATTACCTCTTAGCGTGAGCGACCTCGTGGCCAAGCAAGACAACACCCGACGATTGGTCGTCGTGCTGGGCGATCAACTGAATGCCAACTCGGCGGCGCTCGACGATTTCGATAAAGCACGGGACGTCATCTGGATGGCGGAGGTCGACGACGAGTCGACCCACGTGTGGACGCACAAGGCGCGTATCGCGCTGTTTCTCGCGGCGATGCGCCACTTTCGCGACTCCCGCCGCACTGATGGTTATGAGGTCGACTATCGCCAGCTCGATGAGGGTACGGAATCATCGCTGGGCGAGGAACTGCAGCTCGCCATTCGCCGGCATCGCCCCGAACGCATTGTCATGGTCCAGGCGGGCGAGTATCGCGTGCAGCAGCAGATCGAGCAGACCGCCGACACAGCCGGAGTGCCACTGGAGGTGCGCGACGACCGCCACTTTTACTCCACGCCCGACGAGTTCGCCCAACATGCCAAGGGTCGAAAGCAACTGCGGCTGGAGTTCTTCTACCGCGAGCTTCGCAAGAAGCATCAAGTGCTGCTGGACGACAACGGGGAGCCGCTCGGCGGTGCGTGGAATTACGACAGCGCGAACCGCGACAGCTTTGGCAAGCAGGGCCCGGGCCAACTGCCCGAGTTGCCGGCGTTTCGCTCCCACGGCCCCACGCAAGACGTGTTGAAACTGGTCGCAGACCGTTTTGGCTCGCACCCGGGAGAGCTGGAAGACTTCAACTGGCCGACAACGCCCGGCCAGGCCGAGCGGGCGCTCGAGGAGTTCATCGAACATCGCCTGCCAACCTTTGGTCAGTATCAGGACGCATTGTGTACCGATGAACCGTTCCTGTACCACTCGCTGCTGGCGTCGTCGCTGAACCTGAAGCTGCTCGACCCGCAAAAAGTTGTGGCCGCTGCGGAAGAGGCTTACCACTCAGGCCACGCGCCGCTGGCGAGCGTCGAGGGCTTCATCCGCCAGATTCTGGGTTGGCGAGAATACGTGCGCGGCATCTACTGGCACTTCATGCCTGAATACCTCGAGCGAAACGCCCTGGCGGCCCGTGGTCCGCTGCCCGACTTCTACTGGACCGGCAAGACCGACATGCACTGCCTGAGCCAGGTGATCGAGCAAACGCTGCGTTACGGTTACGCCCATCACATCCAGCGGCTGATGGTCACCGGCTTGTTCGCCATGCTGCTCGGCGTCGACCCCCGGCAGGTGCACGAGTGGTACCTGGCCGTGTACGTCGACGCGGTGGAGTGGGTCGAGCTACCCAACACGCTCGGCATGTCGCAGTACGCCGACCGTGGCGTCATGGCCAGCAAACCGTACTGCGCGAGCGGCAACTACATCAACCGCATGAGCAACTACTGCGCTGGCTGTCGCTACAATCCATCGAAGGCCACCGGCGACGACGCTTGCCCATTCACCACCCTGTACTGGGACTTCCTCGCCCGCCACCAAAAGCGCCTCAGCGGCAACAATCGAATGACGATGCAACTGAAGAACCTGGAGCGGAAGAGCAGCGAGGAACTGAAAGAGATACGCGAACAGGCCAAGGCATTGCGAGAGCGGTTGCTCTAAGGGAGTGATACTCTTGAACCGCCCCTATACTTCGGCCGCCGCGGCGCAAAAATCGTCCACCAGCCGCGAGAGCACCTGCCGTGTGATGTCGAACGCTTCGGCCTGGCGGGCGGCGCGGCGGGATTTGTTGTAGCGGCGCAGCGAGATCGCGCCGGCCGTGACCAGCACTTCGTAGTAGCTCGTGGCGTTCTCCGCGCGGTGGGGCGGAGTGCTCCGCATCTGGATGGTGCACGACTCGTCGTCCACCTCCACAGGCGCGATCGCTTCGAGCAGGTAGCTGACCTTGCTGGCCAGTTTGTCGGCGATCTCACGCAACTCGCCCGACGTCTTGCCATCGAGCTTTTTGCTCTTCAATTCCAGCAGCCGCACCGAGACGCCCAGACTTTCGATGGCCGCCAGCTCGCACAGCACCGAGTGGTCCCCTTCCTGCGCAACAAGACTCACCGGCCCAGCTCCGGCGGCCGCTAGTTGCTGTTCGAGTTGTTTGGATATAGACATCTGCTTAAGTCCCAATGCTGAATAACCAATGACCAATGTGATCGTCTGCATTGATCATTGGTCATTCAACATTGGTTATTCCTCTACTGGTCTTCTTCGTACTGTTCCATGTCCGGGACTTCGTCGCCCCAGTCGATATCGTGGTCAGAACCATCGAACGATATCACCGCCTGGCGTCCTTCGAGCGTGGTCTCGATGTGCACCGGGCGGCTCCAGATGCGGTGCAAGTTCTGCAGCGTGTCGTTGGCGTAGTTCATGTCGAGTTCCACGCCGGTGTACGAGTGCTTCAGGTACAGCTCGCCCCGATTCCGATAGTTGCCATCTTCCACGACAATCTTCGGCCGCCCCATGTTCGTCAGGCTGTTGAGCAGCTGCTGCTTGACCTTGGGAAACGCCCTGCTTTCGATTTCGTAGTACTCGGTATCATCGTTGTAGCCAAAGCGGAACAGCTTGTGCTCGCGAACGAAGTCGAGGGTCAGGAACTCGTCGATGAACGTCAGGTCGTTGTGGATCTTGCGAACTTCGAAGATCTTCTCGCGCCCGGCGCCCAGTTTTTTGTCCCAGTCGCGGCGGGCCTGGAAGTCGTCGCACTCTTCGTACTCTTTGCCAAACGCACCGCGATTCCAGCGATCTTCGATGTCGCGGAATAGTTCGATGCCCACCTTGTAGGGATTGAGCCGCGTGGGACTCGAAGCCAGGGTGCCGCTGTGGTGGTCGCAGTAGTTCACCACATCGCCCGGCGTGAGGCCTTCGCGGGTCATGATGGTGCTGTGCCAGTAGCTGGCCCAACCTTCGTTCATGATCTTGGTTTGGCCCTGCGGGGCAAAGTAGTACGCCTCGTCCCGCAAGATCGCCAGCACGTCTGCTTGCCAAGCCGCAAGCGGAGCGTGTTCCAGCAGAAACAGCATTACGTCCTGCTCGGGATGCTCGGGGAAGCGCCGTCGCTGGGTGTCCGAGTCGCCGAGTTCCTCGACGTCAGTCTCATCGTCGCCAGCCGGTTTTTCCTTGGGATTGATGAACGAATCCATGTACCCCTTGGCCGGGAACTTGCGACTTTGGTTCTCTTCATCCTCCTCCGGCTTCTGTCCAAACTGGTACCGATTGCGATCCGCCCGACGCTTGATGAATGGCGAGTGGATGTCGATCAGATCGTCGACCGACGAGCAAGCGTCGATGAAGTCTTCCACCTTGTCCACGCCCACGGCGTCCATGTGACGGCGAATCCGCGTGCCGTGGTTGGCCATCTCATCCATCATCTTGCGATTGGTCTTGCTGAACCAGAAGTTGTTCTTGAAGAAATCGCAATGGCCATACACGTGCGCCATGACCAGCTTCTGATCCACCAGCCCGTTGGAACGCATCAGGTAGGCGTAGCACGGGTTGTTGTTGATCACCAACTCGTAGATCTTCGACAGCCCGTAGTTGTAGCTCTTCGAAAGCGACTCGTACTCCATCCCAAACCGCCAATGCGGATACCGCACCGGGAACCCGCCTCGCGCGGCGATGGCGTTGAGCTGATCGGCGTCGATCAGCTCGAAGATCGTCGGAAAGAAGTCGAGCCCATAGTTCAGCGCATGCTGCTCCATGATCACTTGCTGCTCAGCAAGCTCGGGCGTCAAATTGGAATTTGGAGTCGACATTGTATGGCCTGCCGGAAGCGTTGGCGCCCGGAGATATTGTTAACCACGGAGTTCACTTTGACCTGGTCGCATGCCTAATTCCCTTGCCGAGGAAGCAAGTCGCTCACCAATGCCATCACACCCTCGGTCGTGGTCATGTCGGCAAATAGTACGTCTCCATTGTCAATCGAAGCGTCAACTATCGAAACCTGCATATCGAAAATGCCGGAACAAAGCTGCCCGCCATTAGTGGATATCGAGAAATCGTAAGGCGTCATTCGCAGGTTCCAGCCAAATGCATCTTGCTCCTCACCTATTTCGTCTCCGAAATCAAAAGCCTCGGCTCCAAAATCCTCAATCAGCCGGTCCTTCAAAGCCCTTATAGAACGAAATCCTGGAACTGGCATCGCTCACTACTTTCCTGCCTACCTATTACCTTCAGTACTTGTTCACGGTCTCTGCGTTCTCTGTGCTCTCCGTGGTTCATTCATCGACATGGGAACTTCACCTACCCGTCCCCAGAAACGTTCCAATCGCATCGTAGATCGCGTCGCGGTCTTCCATTTCTGCGGTGACCAGCGTTTCGTATTGGTCGCCGAAGCGGGTTTCGAGGTTGCCGAGGTATTCGCCGCTGCCGTAGGGGCTTTCGACCTGCCCGTAGCAGTACAAGTTCACGTGCGGCATGATCTTCTCACGGAGGATGTTGAACGCCCGCTCGTTGTCCTCGCCCCAGTTGTCGCCGTCGGAGAACTGGAAGCAGTACAGGTTCCATTCGGCAGGCGGCAGCTCCTCTTCAATGATCTGCGCGCACACTTTGTAAGCGCTGCTGATCCGCGTGCCGCCGCTTTCGCGGGTGTGGTAGAACGTGTGTTCGTCCACCGCCTTGGCCGCCGCGTCGTGGATGATGTACCGCGTCTCGATGCCGCCGTACTGGCGGGCGAGCCACGTGTCGATCCAAAACGCGGCCGTGCGGACGATCTGCTTCTGCTCGTCGGTCATCGAGCCGCTGACGTCCATCATGTAAATGACTGCCGCGTTGACTTCCGGCTTGTTGATCGTGGTCCAACTGCGGTACTGCTGGTCGCCCTTGATGGGGGTAACTCGCGGTTCGTCGGGCTCGTAGCTGCCGGTCGAAATCTGCCGCTTGAGGGCCTTCAGGTAGGTTCGCTTCTTGTGCCGTAGCGACTCGGGACCGGTCGAGCGAATGCTGTTGTACTTGGCCTTCTCCTGTTCGATCGACGCCGTGCCCTTCGGCTGAATGTTCGGCAGCTCCAGCGCATCGCCCAACAGGTCGGCCAACTCTTCCAGCGTCATGTCGACTTCAAGCAGATGGCCTCCGCCGGGATCCGAACCAGCTTCACCGGGCCCACCGGGTCGCTCCTTGCCGCCTTTGCCGACGGGCGTACCCTCCTCGCCATCGCCCTGCCCCACGCCGCCGTTGCCGTTGTCGCCGAAGCGGAAACGCGGCACGTCGAGCTGCGGCACCGGGATGCTTACCAGGTCTTTGTTCTTGCGACCAATCATCTCGCCATGCGAGACGTACTTCTTCAGATTCTCGCGGACCTTGCCGCGCACAATCTGCCGGAAGCGTCGTTGATCGCGTTCAATCTTCAGGGACATGGGTAGTTGTCATTCCTGGTGGTTCTAGGAGTGTGTCATTCCGAGGGAGCCTAAGCGACTGAAGGATTTGACGCTTGACCCAGCAGTGGTTCGCAAGGCAAACGAGATTCTTCAGTCGATTCCAAGCCCGCACAGAGGTTATTCCGGTCTGGGCTCCTTCAGAATGACACTAATTCTCTACTCCTTCTTACTATCGCCACGCGCGAAGATGCTCGCTACGTAGTTCAGCACGTCGGTCGCGCTCTCGTCGTCGTAGCCGTAGTTGCGGATCAAACGGTCTTTGACGATGTCGATCTTCTTTTGCGTGTCCGCGTCAACCACGTTGGAAACCAGGCTGGTGAGCTTGATGGTGTCCTTCTGGTCCTCGAACAGCTTGAGTTCGAGCGCCTTGTACAAGCGTTCGTTCGACTTGTAGTCGAAAGTCTTGCCGTCCATCATCAACGCGGCGATGTAGTTCATGATTTCGCGGCGGAAGTCGTCCTTGCGGCTTTCGGGGATGTCGATCTTCTCTTCGATCGACCGCATCAGTCGCTCGTCCGGCTCCTCGTACTGACCGGTAAACGCGTTCTTCACCTTTTCCTTCTGGGTGTACGCCTTCACGTTGTCGATGTAGTTGCCGCACAATCGGGCGAGGGCGTCCTCGTCGGCGGCGATGGCACGTTGCACTTCGTTCTTCACGATGTTTTCGTACTCCTCCTTCACCACCGACAGTAGTTCGCGGTACTCCTGCTTGGTTTCGTCGCTGTTGATCAGGCTATGGTGCTTCAGCCCGGTCTCTAGCTCGTTGAGCACCATGAACGGATTGATGCTTCTCGCCTCGGGGTGAGCGACCAGGGCGTTCGAGATCTTGTCCTGCACGTACCGCGGGCTGATGCCCAGCATGCCCTCGTTCACGGCCTGGTCGCGCAGTTCCTTGATATTCTCCTCGGTGAATCCTGGCAGCGTCTTGCCGTTGTACAGCTTGAGCTTCTGCAGCCGCGTAAGGCCGGCGTGCTTGGGCTCTTCGAGCCGCGTGAGAATGGCCCACATGGCGGCCATCTCGATCGTGTGCGGCGCGATGTGCTTGCCTTTGACCGTCTTGTTGTTGTAGTCCTTTTCGTAAATCTTGATTTCGTTGTCGAGGATCGTGACGTACGGAATGTCGATCTTCACCGTGCGGTCGCGCAACGCTTCCATGAATTCGTTGGTTTGCAGCCGCTTGTACTCCGGTTCGTTCGTGTGACCGATGATCACCTCGTCGATGTCGGTTTGGGCGAACTTCTTCGGCTTGATGCGATGCTCCTGGCTAGCGCCCAGCAGGTCGTACAGGAATGCTACGTCGAGCTTCAGCACCTCGACGAACTCGATCAAACCACGGTTGGCGATGTTGAATTCGCCGTCGAAGTTGAACGCCCGCGGGTCGCTGTCGCTGCCGTACTCGGCAATCTTGCGATAGTTGATGTCGCCAGTCAGCTCGGTGGCGTCCTGGTTCTTTTCGTCCTTCGGCTGGAACGTACCGATGCCGATACGGTCCTTTTCGCTAAGGATCAACCGTTTGACGCGAACATCCTGGATCACACGCGTCCAGTCGCCATCGTACTTCTTCAGGCGCTGCTGATAGATGAATCGGCAGAACGGATCGAGCTCGCCGGTGATCTTTACCTGCGGTTCGTCCTCGCTGCGGCCGGTGTTCAGCCGGCTCTCCACCTCGCCACGGAATCGCTCGGGGATCAGGTGCAGCGGATCCTCGTTCATCGGGCACCACTCGATCGCGTCGGGGTTGTCGGGTTCAGTCTCGCTAACCCACCCCAGCGTGTAGAGCGCCCCCTCGTCGGTAGCCGAATACCGTTCGAGACCCTTCTTCAGCAACCGGGCGATGGTACTCTTGCTGCTTCCCACCGGACCGTGCAACAGCAGCACGCGGCGTTCGATGCCGTAGCCGTTGGCCGCGCTTTCCAGCGCGTTGACCAAACCTTCGAGCGAACCGCGCAGGCCGAACACCGCGTCCTTGCCGTTGTTGTCCGGGTCGTCGAAGAAGCGGTAGTACTTCTTCTTCTCGCGGCCCGACTCCACCACGTCCACGCCGTACGACAGTATCATGTCGTACAGCCGCTGATAAGCGGTGCGCGTGACCAAGGGATTCGCGCGGACGATTTCGAGGTACTCCTCGAACGAACCAATCCAGTTCTTGCGGCGAAACTGATCGCGATCCTGGCGTTGAGCTACCAGATCGATAATCGTGCGTCCTTCACTCATCTTGCTACACTCCCGAAGGTATAAAGGCTCGCATCATCGCGAGTCGTAGGGTTCGATTTAAAACGCAGTCGGATTTGGATTTGTCCAGCAACGAATACAACGCAACCGACGGACGGTCGCGACTGTTTGCTCCTAATTCGTGCGCCGAATCAAACCGACAACACCTTCGTTCCTACAGCCCGCGCAGGCGCAGGGGTAGCGACCAGCGGGGGCCATCGGGCGGTGAGCCAACGCGCGTCCATTGCGGTTGGGTGCGGCCAGGGAAGCGGGCGGGGGATAGACATTCAACCCCGCGAGAAGTGCTGCTCGCCGCGTACACCCGATAGAACCTGAAGCATGCGACTTCGCTTGCTCCCGTCGCACGACTCGCTGCTTCGGTCCTACCGAAGAGGAGTAACACGGCGTGTCGCGAAATCACCTGCCGAAGGCGAGGTTGGCAAAGATCGGCAGAAGGTAAGGTGGGGGCGTGTCGGCCGAAGGTTCGCTTGCGGCCGCGATTCACTTGCTTGCGGGAACATCCCTGCCGCAGCAAATCGCACCTGCTCATCTAATTCAAGTATTGTTTGCAATTTCAGGCGCGGCAACACCGATATTCGTACGGACCGTAAGAATCGCCAATTTGACGCAAATCCGAATTTCCACCCCGGTAGGACATTTTAGGGGGAAACACCGCTTTTTGAGCAACCTGAAACGAGCGGGCGACGCTCAGCTCTCTTTTTTGCCGCCGCCGCTGCTCCGCCGACGCCCACGGCCGCCACGCGAGCCACCGCGACCACGGCTCGACCGTTTTCGCTCGCCGCGAGCGGCAATGTTGGCATCCACAACCACGCCGATCGCCTCTTGCCAGGGCGGAATGTTTTTGTGCGAAACCGCACGCGCGCGTTTTTCCGGCTTTGTGTCATCGTCGTCCGCATCGTCCGACTCGTCGCCGTGCTCTGCCGATAGATCATCGTCCTCTTCGGCGGCGGCCTCTTCCGACTCCTCGGACGTCTCCCGCTTGCGACCTCGACCGCGCCGACGGCCGCGGCGGCGGCGACCACGGCGGCGCTCGCCATCGCCTTCTTGGTCTTCGGACTTCTCCGCGGCCTCGCTCTCGGTCTGCGACTCGGCCTCCGCGTCTGCGGCCGGCTCCTCCTCAGCCACTTCGGGCTCTTCCGCTTCGACAGTTGGTTCCGGCGCCGGGGCCTTCTTGCGACCACCAAAGGGAAACCAATCGGGAAGCGCCAAACCGGTACCTCCAAACCCTGAAGGGGCGGCTGGCTCGCTAGGTGCCTGTTGCTCGACCGAGGCTTCTTCCTCCTGCACTTCGGGATCTTCGGTGATCGAAATCTCCGCCACCACCTCGGTCACTTCCATCACCTGCTCGACGACTGGCTCATCGGGCGTGTCATCCGAGGTGTCCCTCGTATCCACCTCGGCTGGCTGCTCTTCGGCAACTTCCTCCTCCGGCGCTGCTTCTTCGGCTGGCGCGAATTCGGCAACGAGTTCTGGCTCGGCGGGTTCGGGCTCGGGCTCCTCGACCTCCAAACCAAACGACTCGGCCAGCTCGCCCCACGCGCTGGCGGGACGCGACGGCGCGCGGTGCTCGACCACCGGTACCACGGGCGCTTCGGCCGGGGGCGGCGTTTGCTCGGGTTCGGGTTCTGCGGTCGGCTCGATGCCCAAACTCTCGTTCAGGGATGCCCACTTGTCCTGTTGGTCGCCGGATTCCATGTAAGTCGTTTTCTGAGTGATGGATAGAGTCGAACCGGTGGTCGCCCTAGGAGGGCGCCGCCAGCGGGCTTTCCGAAATTGGCCCAATAGCAGACAGTATAAGTAGTTACGCCGATTCTCGAAAGCCAGCCGAAATCCCACGGATGCTGCGTCATGAAGCAAGATAGCAAATCGAAGTTCGTCGAAGAGGTCGAACTCCGCGGGCATATTATCGATAGTTTGCTGCTGCCGAAGGTGCTTGACACCGTCACCACCGGCCGTGGCACCTTCGAAATCCGCCAGATCGCGATCGGCAGCGGCCGGCACGACCCCAGCCACGCAGTGCTGGGCGTGTACGCCGAGGATCAGGAAACGCTCGACGAGATCCTGGCACAGATCTCCGACCACGGCGCCACGCCCACTGCGGGGCAGGACTGCCGACTGGTCGAGGCCGACATCGACGGTGCCTTGCCGGAAGGGTTTTACAGCTCGACCAACCAGCGAACAGAGATCCGGCTCGATGGCCAATGGACCGAAGTGGCCGATCAGGAGATGGACTGCGGCGTCGTGCTCGACTCCGAAAGCGGCCAACCTCGCTGCCTGCCGATGACCGACGTGCGGCGTGGCATGCAGGTAGTGGTCGGCCACGCTGGCGTGCGGGTGTTTCCGCTCGAGCGGCAAGACGCTGGGCATGCGTTCTCGTTCATGAACAGTTCGGTCAGCACCGAGAAGCCCAAGCGAGTGGTGGTCCGCGAGATTGCCCAAGCGCTGCTCGCGAATCGCAACGGTCCTGGCAAGTCGCTGCTGGTGGGCGGTCCGGCGATCATTCATACCGGCAGTGGCCCTTTGGTGAGCGAGCTCATCCGCCGCGGCTACCTGCAAAAGCTGTTCGCCGGCAACGCGTTGGCCACGCACGACATCGAGCAATCGCTGTTCGGCACCAGCCTGGGCGTGAACGTGCAAGACGCGCAAATCGCCGAAGCCGGACACGAGCATCACTTGCGGGCGATCAACCGCATCCGCCGCGCGGGCTCCATCGCAGGCGCCGTCGAGCAGGGAGTGCTGACCAGCGGCATCATGCACGACTGCGTGAAACACGATGTCGAATTCCTGCTAGCCGGCAGCATCCGCGACGATGGCCCCCTGCCCGACGTGGTGACCGACGCTTTGGAAGCTCAGCGACAAATGCGCGTTGGGCTAAAGGACGTGACGTTCTGCCTGATGGTCGCCACGATGCTGCACTCGGTGGCCGTGGGCAACCTGCTTCCCGCGTGGGTGAAAGTAGTGTGCGTCGACATCAACCCTTCGACGGTCATTAAACTGGCCGACCGCGGCAGCTTCCAGACCGTAGGCCTGGTGACCGACGTCGAACCGTTCTTCCGGTCACTCTTGGCGGAACTGGACGAGTTGTCAGGACAGAGCTAAGTAGAAACTCGGTACAAGATGCGTCAGCGCTGGCCAAATGGGCGGAACTCAGAATTAGCCACGGATGAACTCTGACAGGACGCTAGAACGTTGCGATTCGTGTTGACACTGCAGTAGTGAAACTTATGACAGACCAACCTATGCAACGCCCTCCCACGATACTCATGTGCCAGCCGACGTACTTTGGTATTGAGTACGAGATCAATCCGTGGATGAACGTCGAAGTGGCGGCCGATCACGCGGTGGCCGAGCAGCAGTGGAATGGGCTGTTCGAGCACCTGAAGTCGACTGGCATCGCCATCGAGTTAGTCAAGCCGCGCAAGGGCCTGCCCGACCTGGTATTCACGGCCAACGCCGGGCTGGTGTATGAGAACCGCGTATTGGTGTCGCGGTTTCGGCATCCCCAGCGGCAAGGCGAGTCACCGGTGTTTCGTGCATGGTTCGAAGAGCATGGGTTTGAGATCGTCGACTTCGCCCCGCCCGACCAAGGGGGCGGGTACGACTTCGAGGGGGCGGGCGACGCGCTGTTCTGCGGCGACACCCTGTTCGCCGGCTACCGCATGCGTAGCGACGCCACCTGCCACCAGCAGATTGGCGCAATCCTGGGCGTGCGGGTGATTCCAGTCGAGTTGGTCGATCCGCGGTACTATCACCTCGACACCTGCTTCTGTCCGTTATCGGAGGACGAAGCCATCTGGTACCCGCCGGCGTTCGACGAGTACGGCCGCCGGGCGATCGAAGGCGCGGTCGCGAACCTCATCGAGGTCGAGCAAGCAGAAGCCGAGCGGTTCGCCTGCAACGCGGTAGTGGTCGGACAGCACGTGTTTACCAACACCGGCTGCCCAAAGCTGCACGAACGACTGGCGTCGCGCGGCTACACGACGACCGCTACACCTTTGGACGAGTTTGTCAAAGCGGGCGGCAGCGCGAAGTGCCTTACGCTGCGACTCGATGGCGAAGAAGCGGCCGCGTGGTAGTCGCACGCCTGGCGCTCACTCGGCCACGAAGTCGACCCGCTCGAACTGGCCTTCAGGGTCATTGATGGTGACCTTGTCGCCGGGCTTGTGCTGGATGTAGCCGACAAAGTGCTTGAAGGCGACACCTGGCTCGAAACAATCCAGTCGCTTGAACAGCGCGTCGACCCAATCGTAGGCCTCGCCTTCGTCAGCGGGACCACTCTCGCCACTGGCAGAGGAAAACTCGAGCATGTCTTCGCTCTCCCCTTCCTCGTCGTAGTTCTCGCCGACCTCCAGGTGTTCGATTTCGTTGCCGTTGTCGTACAACGTGTAGCCGAGCGCACCTGCCGTATCGCTAACCTGGTAGTACAGGACCTTCGTGCCTAGCTGCTTGGATAGGGCAACCGCGTCGTCTTTGTTGAGATGCGTGGCCAGTTCGGCTTTGAGTGCTTCGGGATCGAAGCTGCCACCCATAAAGGGATTCATGGCGTCGGAATAGCTTTCGCGGCCAATCACCTGACTCCAACGATGGCCGGCGAATCGAAAGACGAAGAAACACTGCTTGGTCAGTTCGACCTCTCTGCCGGCAACGTCCACTTCTGGCGCGCTGGCGCCGCGGTGCTGGGCGAGCGCCGCGCTCACAGCCTCCACGTCGGCATCGACGAACACCGACGAGCCGTTGTATTCGAAGGATCCCACGCCACGCATGGTTGCAAGCTCGGATTCTTGCTCGGCCATCACATCTCCTTGGGCTTCAGGACTCGGGAAGAGGCTTTGTCTCCCCGAAGATTACCCGAGCCTGGAGCGTGCGCCAACAATCGAGCCACGCCGTAGGGTGTCCTTCCCTCAGGAGGTTTGCTCTGCGCACAAAAAAACCGGGGCCCTTCACAAGGAAGGGCCCCGGTCTGTAGGTTTCTTAAGAGAGTGCCAACCGTTGGCGGGGGTCAGTCGCGTGGGCGGATCATGTTGCCGTAGGCTGGCGGTTTCTCTTAGTAAGTCAAGATGCAGTCAACACCGAACACGGTCTGGTCGAACTCGGCACCGAAGGCCGTCTCGGCCGGCAGCCAGTTGTGGCGAACTTCTGGACGAAGAACCACGTTGGCGTGCGGACGGTAGTTTAGGCCGTAGGTCAGGCCGTAGACCGAGGTGGAGTCGTCGGCGGCAACAATGCCGTCGCTCTTCCACCATTCGAAGCGAGCACCAGCAGCCCAGCAGTCGTTCATGGTGTAGAACAAGTACTGGTTGATGCCGACCTGAGCTCCACCAGCACCACCCGAGGCGGTGTCGTTGTAGCTTACCAAGTCGCTCTGGAACACGTAGTTCAAGCTGTCGCTCAGCGTAGCGTCAACCACAACGCTGTGGCTGTAGCCATCGGCACCAGCGGTACGCAGACCGAAGTTGCCAGCGGTGAGGATGTAGGTCAGGGCGACGTCGTCGGTCAGGCTGGTCGAGAAACCACCCAGGAAGGTGGATCCACCGAAAGCTTGATCGAAGCCAGTGTCCCAACCAGCGGTCCAACCACCGTACAGCTCAACGCTGTCCAGGCCGCTGTAGGTCGCCAGCACACCGGTGTGGGTGAACGGCTCGCTGTTGAACATGGTGTAAGCGTGGCTGTAGAAGAAGTTGTCCGGAGCGGTAACTACTTCGTAGCCAACCAGCGTGAAGAAGTGACCAGCGATCACGTTCCAGTCGCCAGAAGCAACCTCAACATAAGCTTGAGGCATAGCCCAACCGTACGATCCGTGGTCGAAACCGGCCGAAGCATCCCACACAGGGCTGTCGTTGCCGAAAGACTGGGTCTTTTGAGCATCGGTACCGTACATGATGTCGAAGCGGAAACCCCAGTCAGCGCTGCAAGCGCCAGCTTCGGCAACCTTCTCGATGTACAGCCATTGTTGGTGCAGGTTCAACCGGTCCGGCTGGTCGTTGAAGGCCAGCAGATCGTTCGGCTGGAACGACAAACGGGTGTTGTCGCTGTGGTAACCCATTTGAGTCCAACCACCCATGGTGATGGAGCAGCAACCACAAGGATCGATGCAGTCCATCAGAGCCCAGGGATCACCCAGGCAGCAGTCGCCCAGGCAGTCGCCCAGGCAGCAGCCGCTGTCGCAACAGCAGCTCGAGCAACATGAGTCGCCGCAGCACGAATCGCCACAGCAACCAGAATCACAACATCCAGCATCTTCGCATCCACAGCTCGGTTCCTCACAGCCACAGGCAGGCTCGCCGCACTCGTAGCCCGTGAGGTCGTAGTTGAATGCCGTTTGGACCGCCGACTGCCCAAGCGCCGGTCCGGCACTCATGGCGATCAAGGCACAGCCCATCGTCCATTTCACAACGTTCACTTTAAGACTCCTTCTTCGGGGACTATCGCGGCATTCGTCGGATGCCTACGAAAACGGGGGAGTATTCCACGGCGAACTACGCCGCAGGCGGGTCGTAGTTCGCGCTAACGACAAAACCGCCTCGCTGAACATATCGACGCCCGCACCCGTCGGCATGCATCGCCACCATGGCAACTTGGACAAGAATCTGCGACAACTGCCACAATCGTGGTAAGCTGTGCGGCCTGTACAGATAAAGCCGCGCGAACGAGAAACACGCTGCGGATAGCCCCCGCCAGAGGGCCATCCAGTCAGATAAGCCAGGGAAACTTTGCGGGCTTGGGCGACACCAGGCGGCTGCGTTTGCGCCTGCCATCTCTTTGCAGATGGGAGAAAGACTACCAGCCCATCGACTGCTCGGTCAGGTACCAGGCGCTGCCGCCGATCCCTTTCAATTGCACCCGCCTGACCTGCACGCGAAATCTCACGGGGTTCCCGGCGCCGCTGGGTGGGACCAACTCAAATTGCTGCAGCACCTCGAAGGTTCCACGATCGCGAGGGGCGACCAGCACGTCGCCCGGCACGATCTTCGATCCCTCTGGGGCATCGCGGAGCACGGTGGCCAGTTCTTCCTCCTCGAACTCTTCCAGCCGCTTGATGGCGGCTTCGTCGGTGGCGTAGTGCTGCTTGAGCGACTCGTCGAACGGGCGCCGGCCATCCGGTGCAACGGTCAGCTCGAGCGCCGTGATCAGTTCGTCATCCATGACCAGTTGGCACCACTCGCTGGCCCACTCCTGAGCCTCGCCGGCCAGCAGATGCTGCTGCACCATCCCCCGAACGTACACGCCCGAACCAATGGTCAGCGACAAGGCGAGCCCCACCAGCGCCAGCGAACGGCCAACCTGCTGCCCCCCGCTGCGAGCAATGCGCCACAATGCCAGCAGGGAGAAGATGATGCCCAGCAGCGGGACAATCAACAGCGAAGGCGTCACCAGGGCCGAGGCCGATAAGACCCCCAACACGGTGGCCAGGATTGCCAGCACACTCACAGATCGGTATTCGGCGACCGCCTGGACGTCGTCGCTCACATACGGGTCGTTGCCCGTGGCCTCGGTGGTGTGACTCATTATCTCTTAACGCTCCATCGCACTCGCCAATGCTCGCCGCTTGCCCAATCGGCAAATCTTCTCTTCTACGATCGCAGGTTCTCCTGCTTGCTCACTCCTTCGCGCTGCTGATTGAACTCTTTGATGTACTTTCCTTGGGTGAAGCTTGCCTTGCCGCTGCCCATATTCTCAGGCGCCATCATGCTCTCTGCCATGTTCAGCCACACCACGTCCGGGTTAACGAGCGGGGAGCGGCCACTCTCGAGGAAGGCGCCGCCGAAGATGTCGTCGTCGAAGGGCGCTGCAATTAGACTAGCTCCCACGATGCCGGCCATCAACCACCCGGCGACGATGGCCATCAAGGGACCACCCACTGGATCGATGGGATGCTTGAACCGCATTTTGGTCTTCGACAGGTTAGCGGCACAGATCCGTTGCAGCACCACGAACGCAATGACGTAAATCAGCCAGATCGCCACAAAGTCCAACAGGGCTGCGTAACTATCGCCTCCCTTATCGGCGATGAGCTTCGCCAGTGGCGAGTAGAAACCGTAGGCAATCAATCCGCTCAGCAGGATGTTGATCACCGTTATGGTGTTGTTCCACAGCCCTTGCTGAACACACATGGCGACGGTCGTAAAGAACACGGCGCCAATGATCACGTAGTAAAGCCACATGGTTTTTGAGGGGTCAGGATTCGGGGGTCGGGGAAGTTAGCAACGAGGTTGTAGGATATTGCGGAAGCTTACGCTCCTTTGAGGATGCGTTGGGCCTCGGGGATGCTGGTCACGCCTTTGGCGACCAGCAGAATGGCTTCCTCCTGGAAGGTCCGCATGCCGGCCAGTCGGCCTGCCTTGCGCAGCAGGTCGAGCTTCGGTTGCTTGATGAGCACCTCGCGGACCTTGTCATCCGCCACCAGCAGCTCGAACAACCCAGTGCGTCCGACGTAACCCACGTTGTTGCAGTTGAGGCACGGCTTTTCGAGTTCTTCGGGCTTGGGCGTGCGATACAGTTGCTGCACCTTGCCGGGTGGCAGGCCGAGCTTCTTCAGCATGTCGGGAGTCGGCTCGAAGCCAATCTTGCACTCGTTGCACAGCTTGCGAATTAAGCGGGTGCAAAGCACGGCCGTGAGGTTCTCGGCAAACTCCTTCTGCGGCACCTTCTTTTGCAGCACGCGAAGCATCGCCTCGGCCGCTTCCATGGCCGGCACGGTGGTGATTAGCAGGTGATTGTCTTGCACTTCGCCCAGCAGAATCTTGGCCGATTCGCGATCCACCAGATCGCGAACGATATAGACGTTGGGGTAAGTGCGAATCAACTGGGGAAGCAACGTGGCGGGTGTTTCCCCTTTTTTGCTGTCGAAAGTACTCAGGGCGACGTTTTCCATGTCGCGTTCGGGATGGTGCACGTCCTCGATCGCTACGAAGTCGCGCATCAGACGGTCGGTCTCCAGAATCGACACGTCGGTCAGCGTGGTGAGTCCCCCTTCGGGCGGAGCGGCAATGACCAACACCCCTTCGTCCAGGGCCATCAGTTCTTCCCACCGGGCTTTGATCTTCTCCCGCATGCCAAGATCGTCGTACGTCAATAGCTTGGTCTGTGCACCGCCCAGCATCTCCAGTAGCACTCGCTCGCCGGTCTTCACGCCCTGGCTGACGAAGGGGCACAGGTACTGCACGCCTTCGTACTTGGCGCCGAACTGGCCGGCTTGCTTTTGGCGTCGTTCGGTGATGTCGAGATTGGCGAGTTGCTTCATCACAGCCAGCATTACGTCGCCACTCTCGCGATCGCGGCCCTCGCCGTTGTGCCAGACGCCGTCGATCAGGTGCTTCACGTTCACCCCGCCCTGCATGTAGTCGAGCACCATGCGGTCGCTGCGACGCGTCGCCATATCGGCAATCATCTCTTTGACGAGCAGATAGCCAGGCGACTGGCGGGCGGTGATCAGGTTGCCTTGATTGGTCTTGTCGTCGCCACCGAAGGCCGACAGGTCGACGGGCGCGCCTTTCTCGTAATCGGCCATCGGCTCGCCTCGGCCGGTGATGTACCTGAACCAATCGGCCGTGAAGACCTTCTCGTGCGTCTCGACCGACTTGTTGTGAGCCACCGTATACATGATGAATGGCACCAGGTACGCAAGCGTCAGTGCTCCAATGCCTACCGCGTAGATCGGAACCATCACCAGCAACAGCAAGGCCAGCACGAACGGAAAGAAGATAATAGGATTCCACTTGCCGTAACCCAGGCCGTGGCGTTGCGAGCTGCGATTCACCCAATCGGCCGTGACGATCCAGAGCAGCACCAGCAAAATGACCGGGATCAGCTTGAGCCAACTAAGAAACGCCGGCCCACGCTTGGCGTTCATTTGGGCTTTGGTCCAAACGGCGCCGGCCGCAGGCTTGGCGGCATCGCCACCAGCCGCTTCTTCGCCATCGGCGTTGTCGGCACCGTCGTCGGCCTGGTCGCCAGCTTCACCGCCCTCGGCTGGCTGAGCTTCTTCTTCCTGGGCGAAGGCCACAGGCGCGGTTGGCCCTGCCAAACCGACCACCAACGCAATGAATAATAACCAAATGAGTCGCTGCATCAGAGAATTCCGCCTTGCGCTACGTCGATACCCTTGAGTGCCATCTTCAATGCTTCGCGATTCGGGGCAACTTCCATTGCCACGGTGCGATCAATCAACTCGTTGTCTACCAGCTTCTTCAAACTCTGCGTGAAATCCTGCATGCCGTCTTCCGAGCCGATGCGAATGGCGTCGGGCAGTTTCTCGTCCTGTTCTTCCAAGATCAGTTTGCGGACCGTCGGCGTGAAAGTCATGATCTCCACCGTTGGCACCCGCCCCACGCCAGGTTTGATACTTTTGAGCAGCTTCTGTGCGACGATACCCTTCATGTTGAAGGCAATCGCACTCCGCAGCGCGCTGTGCATCTCCTGGGGAAACAAGTCGAGGATACGACCGATGGTGGTCGCTGCACTCGAAGCGTGGATCGTACCGAACACCAAGTGGCCGGTCTCGGCCGCGTGGATGGCGGTCATGAACGTCTCTTTGTCACGCATCTCGCCCACCAGCATCACGTCGGGATCTTCACGCACGGCGTGCTTCATGCCGACTTCGAAGTCGACGACGTCCAACCCGATCTCGCGCTGGTTGATCAAGCACTTGTCTTCGGTGAACACAAACTCGATGGGATCTTCGAGCGTGAGGATGTGCTTGCGATACCGTCGATTGATCCAGTTCAGCATCGAGGCGATCGTGGTACTCTTGCCCGAACCGGTCACACCCGCCAGCAGCACCATGCCCTGATCGTAGGTGCACAGATTCTCCATACCCGGCGGGAGGTTGAGTCCCTCGAAGTCAGGAATCCAGCTACTCACCCGCCGAGCGACCATGCCCATGTGGCCGAGCTGCTGCAACAGGTTCACGCGGAACCGCCACACGGTGCCGTCCACGTCGCAGGTGTGCGCAAAGTCGGCCCCGCCGTCCCGCTCGAAGATCTTGCGATTCCGCTCGTTCATCAGCGGGTAGCAAAGCTGCACCATCTCTTCATCGCTGATCACACCACGGTTCATCGGCCGAAGCGATCCGTCGACGCGGACCATCGGCGGCTTGCCAACCTTCAGGTGCAAGTCGCTGCCCTCGAGCTTCACACAAGCGCGAAACAGCTTGTCGACCTCCAAATTGGGTCGCACGTGCATGAGACTACTTTTGACGTCGTCATGCTCAGCCATGGAAGGAGGATCCTGTAATGCAAAGTCCCGTTACCACCCCCACAGCCGCCTGGCCGGTGGGGAAACCTCTAGTTTACACAGAACCCCCCCGCGAGTGGACACCCCGGGGGGAGAAAAAGGCCACCGTGCAAAGCGGAAAACTGATGCTACCCGCCCCACCTGACGTCCCCGCCTCGCGAGGATTGGTTACAATCTGCAGACAAGTTCGTTCATTAAACCTACGGCAATTCCCATGCGTTGGCAGTTCTCCGACCCCCACTCGCCCGCCGACCTCAATCATCGCGGCCAGGTGCAAGAGCGAATCGACCGCTGGTGGGAGGCATTCGCCCACCAAGCGCCGCGGCTCGAGCGGCTTTTCAAGCGGGAGGACCAGTGGGACCTGCCCAACTGGATGGCCAGCAACCTGCAGGCGATTCATCCTCAATTGATGTGGGAATACGGCCCGGCCGTGGATTGCGACGGTCATCGCCTGGTCATCACGCCCGAGTCGGCCCGGCACCTGCGTCCTCTCACCGAGACCATCCTGGACAAGGCACCAACAATTCCAGGTTGGGAATTCTACGGACACCGCCTGGCCGAGCCAGTCGATATGGTTGGCCCGACGGTCGAGGCTCGAGTGGGGTTCGAACCTGAAGACTACCAGGTGCAAGTTCAAATCGGAGAGTTGAATCGGATCGACCTTTGCTATTTCTCTCCCACGATCCCGTCGAGCGAGGACCAACAATCGCGGCACGCTGCATTCGTGATCACTGAGACATTGCTCGGCGAAGAACTGCTCGACAACTGGATCGGTTACATCGACGTTGCTCCGCTGAAGAAACAAGGCGTACTCGGATCGTTTCTCGGCAAACAGTCTGAAGCGAAGAGTTTGATACCTCTGGATCGAATGCACGATACGGTGCACGCGGCAATCGGAAGCTTGCACGATCAGTTGCCACGCACGCCACATTACGACTGGGTCGATTCTGCGGAGTGGACGGGTTGGAAACTCGAGCCTGACCAGCAAGACGACTACTGCGAACAGCAGGACTTGTTCGTAGGTTTCTCGGCCAACCCACCCATGTGGACGGCTGCTCATCAAGGTGGAGTGTTCGACTCTGCACGGTTCAGCTCTGTTGGCGAGACGTTCTGTTATGTCAAACTCGATGGTTCAGAGGGGTTGGACGAAGAGAAGTTTGCTGACAAGTCGGAAATCGAAGACGCCCTCAACGCGGCGCTCATTCCGGCGAAGCTCGGCTGCCACATGGGCGGAGGTACCGGGCTGCGATACTCCTATGTCGACCTCGCGCTGACCGACTTGGATCGAGCAATCGACGTCATCCGAAAAGTGCTGCAGGCGGGCAACGTTCCCCGCCGGTCGTGGATTCAGTTCTTCGATTCCAACTGGTGCGCCGAGTGGGTCGGCATCTACGACGACTCACCGCCGCCGCCGATTCCCGACTTCGACGAATGACCGACGCTACACCACCGCCACCTTCACGCAGTTGATCGGCGGCAGCGAGTCGAACAAACACGTCCACTCGTCGCCGCTGTCGTGGCCCATCCACAGTTGGCCCGTGGTGCTGCCAAAGTACACCGCGGGGTCCTTGAGTTCGTCCACGGTCATCGCGTCGCGGAGCACCGTGAAGTAGCTGTCTTTCTTCGGCAGCCCCTTGGTGAGTCGCCGCCACTTCTTGCCGCCGTTGGTCGAGCGCCACACGGCCGGCCGCGCGTCGGGGCAGGTTCGCGTCATCGGTTCCAGCGGCACCACGTACACCGTGTCAGGATCGTGCGGGTGGACGACAATCGGGAAGCCAAAGTCACTCGGCAACCCCTCGGCGATGGAGTACCACGACTGGCCATGGTCGTCGCTGCGCAACACGCCGATGCCGGGACGATCGGGCCAGCCGCCGTGGTTTTGCATGTACAAGCGGCCCGGCGCGTCGTTGTGGCGGGCCATCTTGTGTACGCATTGGCCGAACTCCGGGTAAGGGTCGGGCACAAAGCCAGCGCCCACTCCGTTGTTGGCCGCCTTGAATGTCTGCCCGCCGTCTTCGCTCAGGTAGTGCCCGCCGGTCGAAATGCCGAGGTGCATCCGCTCGCCGTCGCGGATGATCGTGTGCATGCAAAGGCCACCGTTGCCCGGCTGCCACTTTTTGGAGTGCTTGTGGTTGCTGATGCCCGCGACCATCTCCCAGGAGTTGCCCCCATCGCCAGAATGAAACAGCGAAGCGGGCTCGACGCCGGCCCACAGGTCTCGCTTGCCAGCGCCCGTTTCGAGCGACCAGATGTTGCCCAATGCCCGACCGTCCTTCTCGGGGAACGCCGGCGCGCTTTTGGTCTCTTTGAACTTCTTCCCTCCGTCGGTCGAGACGATTAGCTTCATCCCGAAGAACGCATGGCAACTGGAGGCCAAAACGCGGGCGGAGCGGCGCGTGTCGACGAGCGCCGAGTAGACCGAAACCCCAGGTCCGAACGGCCCACGGAGCGAAAACCGACCACGCCCCTTGCCCGCCTCGGCGATGAACAGCCCCTTCTTGGTGCCAATCGCCAGCAGTACTCGATCCGCCATCGTGCTATCCTCCGGAAACGGCCGTAAAAATGGAAAGTTCGTCGCCCTCGGCAAGCGGCTCGTCGAGCCCCGCCGTCTTCGAAACCATCGCGTCGTTCACAAACACATTCATGTGCCGCCGCACCGCATGCGTCTCGTCGCACACGCAGCGGTACACGTCGGGCCGCACCGCAGCAATCGCATCGAGCGCTTCGCGGACCGTGCTCGCCGCGACGGTCAGTTCGCCGACACCGCACTCCGCCTGAAGCATGCTGGGAAGTTGAACACGAACCTGCATCTGCTCGCCTCTATTCTTGCTTGCCACAATCCAGCCAAAAGCGTACCCGTTGCCCCCGCACCCGTCGAGCATTTTCACCCGCGACCAACGCCGAGCAGCGACCTCTTTGGCTAGTCGATTTCAACGACGTCAGATCGACCGTTCTGCCACGGAGTTTTGGGCCAATTCCCCCGATTTCCATCCATTGGCCCAAAACCCCAGCCGCATTGGTCGCCTTACGTTGCAAAAGCCCCTTGTTTTCTCGACCAAACCATTCGGGGGGTGCGACAAAACCCTCCGCGTTGTTCCCCGCATGTTTAAGAGTTGGCCCAAAACCCAATGGGTGGCCCAAAACTCGATAGTGGCCGATCGCTCCGCAATCGTGCGTCATCGCGACGCTTGCTACCGACGAGGCGTAGCTCGTCGGCTATTGGGCCACCAAATCACACAACTGTACATAATGACACGCACCCCTATTAGACCATCTTTGGGTGCGATTTCAATAGAGTTTTTTGACACCGCAGGACTGCCAAGAGAGCCACGAGCAGCAAGGCCACCCCACCCGGCTCCGGTACCCCGGCCGCTTCCACGTTGGCAGAATCGCTCTGGCCAAAGTGCGACTTCCACACTTCGTAGTCCGCCGAGTCGACACCCGGCAGGCCGTCGCCGGCGTTGTTGATCACCGCGTCGTCGGCCGCGCCGAGGTTGTTCCGCCAGAGGGTGTAGTCGGCGAGGTTCACGACGCCATCGCCATTGAAGTCGCCAGGCGTGGACGTGGGCACTTCGCCAACCGTGAGCACCGTATAGCCCGCCAAGTCGCCGGTGGTGAAGTATTCGAGGGTGAAGTCGTCGCCGTAGACCGCATCGGTGATGGGGGCCCAATCGGCGAGGTCGGTGGACCAGTAGCGGATGGCGTCGGTGCCTTGGACGAGGTCGAGGAAGTCGTTGATAGAAGCGTCGGCTTCGCCGTTGAGGGCGAGCATGCCGCCGGTGGTCATGTTGAGGAAGGAATCGTGGTCGAGGTCGGCGTCGATCGTCAGTTCACCACCAATGCGTAACAATCCGCCGCTAGATATTTCAAGCGTCGCACTCCCTTCTTCGCCAAGGCGCAGACCGCCGCTGTTGTTCCATTGAGAGCCAGTACCAGTAACCGTTGTCGATGCCGATGCCTGTGAAAAGAACCCAAGTGCGCTATTTCGACTGCTGACTAGTCCGCCCGCTTCTACCTGGAGCGTCCCGTGACCAGAAGCACCGACTGATAGAAATGTTCTGTTTTCCCAATACGAGCCAATCCCGGTGACTGTGACAGAACTCGTTGAATCTACTCGGTTGGCGACATTGCCAAAGGCGTTATGGACCTGTCCGCCTGCCTCGATGCGGAGGATCCCTTTGCCCCGGTCGCCGACGGTGAGGTCGTTGCTGTTGTTCCACTGAGAGCCAACGCCAGAAACCGTGGCCTCGCCAATTGAACCGATGTTTACTCCCAAGTAGCCATCCGCACTGCTTGCGGTGACTCCGCCGGTGATGGTCAGACTGCCCTGGTCTTTATATCCCACACCTAAGTAGCCACCATCCGCGGTAACGCCTAGTGTGCCGCCCGAGCCAAAGCTGGTAATTGCCTGCGTGCCATGGGAGGCATCGAATTGCAAGTTAGCATCGAGTACTGCACCCTGGGTAGCATAGATCGTTCCATTGCCATACAGGTCATCCAGGGAAGCGAAGAGCGTGCCGGCTGTGACTTGTCCGCCATCGTCAACGGTTAGTGTCCCGTGGCCGTCCCGACCAATGCCGAGTTCACCGCTGCACATCCACTCAGAGCCAGCGCCGGTGACGATGGCGGAACCCGATGAGCCCACAGAGTACCCAAGTATTCCAGATGTACTGCTAACCTGTCCGCCCGCAGACACCAGCAGCGATCCGCTACCCTCAGAACCGATCGATATCGTGCCGGTGCTGTTCCATTGGGAACCGGCACCGGTGACGGTCGCTGTACCCGTGGCCCCAGGCAAATACCCGACATCGCCGTCGGCGTTGGTAACGACACCACCTGCCGTTACGAGGAGCGACCCGCTACCCTCGCGACCGACGGAGAGTGAGCCGACGCTATTCCACTGAGAGCCGACGCCTGTGACGGTCGCCATTCCTGTTGAACCCGATTCCCTTCCGAGATGGCCACCCAAGCTGCTCACTTGCCCCCCCGCAGAGACAACCAGCGATCCGCTGCCCTCGTTGCCAACGTACAGCGAGAAACTGCTGGTCCACTGGCTGTCGGCTCCGGTTACAATAGCTGAGCCAGTGGACCCTGGACCGTGCCCTAGATAGCCATAGCTGTTGCTGACCATTCCTCCCATTGATACTTGGAGTATCCCGCTGCCCTCTCGACCCACGTAGAAGTCGCTGGTGTTTTCCAGCAAGGAACCAGAACCGGCAACCGTAACTGATCCAGTGGATCCGAAGGAATCGCCAACATAGCTAACCGGATTGTAGACCGCTGCGCCATCTGTTACGTACAACGCCCCATTCCCTTCTCGACCCACGTAGCATGCTGTGAAGTTCCTCCATAACGCGCCAGAACCTGTCACTGTTGCTATGCCTGTGGAACCTGAAGAGTACCCAACGTAACCATTGAGATTGTCGACTCTTCCCCCATCTGCCACTCGCAGCGTTCCTTCACCTGAGTAGCCAATATATAGATTGCTGGAATTACCCCATGTGGAGCCCGCGCCGGAAATCGTTGCCGAACCCGACACCTCTGATTGAAAACCAATATAACCAGACATGGAATCTATATCGCTTCCGCCATTGACATTAATCGTTCCGTCGGAACTTTCGCCGATATATACGTCGTCGAAACCAAACCACCTATCAATATCGGCTGGACTCACATCCCCAGAGGAAACTTTCGCCGCCTGCCCCAAGGATGGATAGAACAGCAGAAGCAACAGCAAAGCAGTAAAATGGCGCTGCATGAAAATACCAGGAAAACACTACCTGCCAGCGGGATGAATGGATGCTATCGATGGCACCGAGTATACCCGAGAATCGCGTGCTTGTGGGCGGGAGTAGGGTGTTTCTTTGAGCGGTGTCAGATTCGCACAGTAGCTGAACGTCGCCGCACGCGGTACAGAATGGCAAGCATCAGCAAGGCGAGCGTGGTCGGCTCCGGCACGCGAGCCGATTCGCTGGCTGCCGAGTTCCCCTCCCCAAAGTGTGACTTCCACACTTCGTAGTCCGCTGAATCGACGCCCGGCAGGCCGTCGCCGGCGTTGTTGATCACCGCGTCGTCGGCCGCGCCGAGGTTGTTGCGCCAGAGGGTGTAGTCGGCGAGGTTCACCAGGCCATCGCCATTGAAGTCGCCGGGCGCGCCGGTGGCCGCGATCATCAGGTCGGAAGTGGAGAAGAAGACTTCGCCTACCGGATCGTCCCGTTGCCAGGCTATCCAGAGTACGTGATGACCTGATCGATCTTGAGGAATCGTGACATCAAAGAAGTAGTGATTGCCTTCCAAGACCGGGTCAGGCCGTCCGAGGAACTCCATTTGCTCCCAGTTGAGTGGAGAGTCGGGCGACCAGTCGGCGGTGGTCATCCACACGTCCCAGACGCTCGGCTCATGCACCGCCGGGGCGTAGAAATCCACCTCCAGCGACTCGCCAGGCGACACGAGCGTTGTCGGCCAATCGGCACTCACTTGATCAAGCCCCGCGTAGGTTCTCGGGTAGTCGGAGGAATTGGCATCCGTCCTGCCCCCGCTGGCCAGTGCTCCATCCGGCACCCAAGGCGAGTAGTCGAACGCTTCTGGCAAGCCTGCTTGCACTGCATCCGGAATGTTCCGCGAGACCTCGTTCCATGTGTAGTAAGATTGTTTGCCATCAAGGTCCACCGCGTTCTCAGCCAACTCGAAGTTTGGATTCTCCGGATTGCTGGAATAGACTTCGTAGACACGACTGCTCGGCGATATAGCAGTGCCATGACCGATAGCAACCGATGCGTTCACCCATGCCGCCAACCCCACCACAACCAACATGCTCAAATTCGAATGGTGTCTCACTTCGTGCTCCAGTAGATAGTGCCCAGAAATCGCCTTGGACCAGATAACCGCTAGCGAAACCTCGCCGCGTCACGACAAGGAATCGAGGAGTGATTTCGGAATAGCAGAGACAGACTATTCCCGCTTGCATCCAGTTTTACGTGGCACGCAATTTACTTGACAGATACGGACCGAAGTGATCGTACAAGTAGGGCAACTCGCTATCGGCGCGCGACGCATGCCAACGTCGAAAGCATCGCGATCAGAAGAACCACCCCACCCGGCTCCGGCACGCGAGCCGCTTCGACGCCGGCGGAATCACTCTCGCCAAAGTGCAACTTCCACACTTCGTAGTCCGCCGAGTCGACGCCCGGCAGCCCGTCGCCGGCGTTGTTGATCACCACGTCGTCGGCCGCGCCGAGGTTGTTGCGCCAGAGCGCGTAGTCGGCGAGGTTCACGACGCCATCGTTGTTGAAGTCGCCGGGCGTGGACGTAGGCACTTCGCCCACCGTGAGCACCGTGTAACCCGCCAGGTCACCGGTGGTGAGGTACTCGAGCGTGTAGTCGTCGCCGTACGTTGCATCGGTGATGGGCGCCCAGTCGACGAGGTCGGCGGACCAGTAGCGGATAGCGTCGGTGCCTTGGAAGAGGTTGAGGAACTGAGTGATGGAGTCGTCAGCTTCTCCGAACAGGGCGAGCATGCCGCCGGTGGTCATGTTGAGGTATGCACCGTGGTTGGTGGACAATTCACCCGCGACAGTTACTAAGCCTCCCCGTGCGATGCTCAAAGAACCATCGACATCAAGCTCCTCGAGGAGACTCCATGCCGAACCACTTCCGATGACCTTTGCGCTCGTCGAACTTAGAAAGCCGCTTTCGCTTGAGATCCGTCCGCCGGCCTCGACGTTCAGAGGACCTCGAAGGATAAGTCCATCAACCATACTCCATTCGGAACCGCTTCCGGTGATCGTTACGGTGCTTGTTGGACCGACTTCGCCGGATTTGCTGGTAACCAGTCCGCCCTCTTTAACGTTCAGTGAGCCACTGCCGAAACGGCCGATGTAAAGCCGATTGCTGTTCCATTGAGAGCCTGAACCTGTGATCGTCGCCACACCAGTAGAACGCGACCCTCCACCTATGTAGGAGATGGTGGAGGTAACCGTTCCGCCCGCTTCGACGTTGAGCGCGCCATTGCCTCCACCGCCGATGTAGAACATGTCGCTTTGGATGGTCCAATGGGAGTCGGTTCCCGTAACCGTTGCGATCCCCATTGCTTCCGGCCAACGGCCGATATGCCCGGAGGAAGATGTAACCTCGACTCCATCTGCGATCGTCAACGAACCCCAACTCTTATATCCCGCGCCGAGCGTGCCACCGTTTGCGGTGACACTCAACGTCCCTCCGGTGCCAAAAGTAGCAATCGCCTGGGTTCCACCAGAAGCGTCGAATCGCAGATCTGCATCGAGTACCGCACCTTCGGTTGCAATGATGGTACCGTTGCCGTGGAGATCGTCCAGCGAGGCCCACAGTGTAGCAGTCGTGACTTCTCCCCCGTCCGCTACAGTCAGAGCGCCGTCGCCCGCAAATCCGACATACAGATAATGGTCGCTGCTCCACTGCGAGCCTGATCCTGAAACTATCGCCGCGCCTGTCGCACCGACTTCCACGCCCAGGAGGCCTGCCGCGCTGGTAACCAGTCCGCCATCTTCGACGTTAAGTATACCGTCGCCAAAACGACCGATAGAAAGAGCGCCGCTGTTATTCCAATGAGATCCAGTTCCTGTGATCGTCGCAGTGCCTGTGGCTGCAGCCTCGTCCCCGACATACCCTGAACTCGAGGGGAGAACTGCACCACTTGAGACTGTAATACCCCCATCGGCTGTCTTGCCAACATACCCATTGTCAGTGCTCTGCCACGTTGTCGGATCCTCCGGATCCACGTCCCCACTCCAAGCAATCTCTCCCAGCGAAGCGCGCGCCAGGGAGATCAGACAGACTAGAACGAATGCTCGGCGAAACAAGTTAACTACCCCCTGTGGGCACCGCCTGTCGGCGGCGCGGATGGACGCTGGAGATAGCTCTGAGTATAGCCGAGAATCGCGAGCTTGTGGGCGGGGTGTAGTGTGTTTCTTTGAGCTACGTCAAAATCGCACAGTGGCCGAACGTCGCCGCACGCCGTACAGAATGGCAAGCATCAGGAGGGCGAGCGTGCTCGGCTCCGGCACGCGAGCCGATTCGACGCCGGCGGAATCACTCTGGCCAAAGTGCGACTTCCACACCTCGTAGTCCGTTGAGTCGACGCCCGGCAGGCCGTCGCCGGCGTTGTTGATCACCGCGTCGTCGGCGGCGCCTAGGTTGTTCCGCCAGAGGGTGTAGTCGGCGAGGTTCACCAGGCCATCGCCGTTGAAGTCGCCGGGCGTGCCGGTGGCTGTAGCGACCAGACTCGAAACAAACACTCCGCCAGTCCCGTCGGTGAACGCGGCGCTGAATACCAATTGGCCTGAGTCGTTGAAGCTACTTCGCAATCCATCCTCGTTGCCCGAACCATTCCAAAACCCAAAGGCGGCGATTGTTCGCTCGTCGACACCAGGGCCGTCGTCGACGTCGATCGTTTCGCCTTTGCGAGCCACGAAGTGCAGCACACCGTTAGTGTCTTCGACGAAGAGCGCCTGGTTGTTTTGGAACACAACGTCGTCGCCTCGCAGTTCTGCCAGAAAAGCTACTTGTCCGGCGGCGTTGATTGCGGGGTCGAAGAATCCGGCAAACTCGACTCCTTCGGGCGTTCCGACCGGGTGGTCTCCCTCGCGACCAATAAGCCGTAGCCCGGCGTCGGCACTATCGGCCCACAGGGTTTGGTTCGTATTGAGATCGACATCGTTGGTGCCACCGGGACGATCCAGCGTTTGGCTTCGAAACGCGACATCGCCCGCGGCGTTCAGGTAAACGCTGCCAAACTGCTCGATTGCTTCGGTGCCATGCGAATGAAACGGCTGTTCGTAGCCACTGTAGCGCAGTTGCAGCGGTCCACCGGTTCGACTTGCCCAAACGCCGGCGACATCGGTATCGGTGAACCCAACAAACGCATAGCCTCCAGCATTGTTGATGCTCGGAGTCTCCAAATCGACGAACGACGCACCAGGGAGCCCCGGGGCAGCGTCTCCACCTTGCAGGATACGCTGGACATTGCCGGGCGTGCCCATCCAGATTGCTTCGTCGGTGGCCGGCTGCCCCGGAAAATTGGTAGTCGTCCCGTAGTAGGCGACGATTCCGTTGTCGTTGAGCGTGGGCGACGCAGCCAGACTGCTGTAGTACGCACTGCCACTAGGATAGCCGGCGGCCTGGAAACCTTCGCGCGCAATCGTCTGCGTTGGCTGGCCAATGGCTTCGATCCAAATGCCAAAGTCGTTCGCGCTGCTGCCGGTGTTCGGAAGGCGATGATGCACGGTCGCCACACCCGCTGCATTGAACTTGGCGAAATTGCGATCGATGACTCCCGTCTGCTCGCCGAACGTCGTCGCGCTGTCGGGCACGGGGTCGCCTTCGCGCAGGACGAGCGAGGGCTGCTGACCGGCATCCGCGATCCACACTCCGGAGTTGTCGGCGGTGGTCACTCCCCCCGCGCCCACCTGCAAGTTGCCGCGAAACAAAACCTGCCCGGCGTCGTTAATGAACGGCAACGCCGAGGAGAGACTGGCGTAAGCTCCGCGGACGACCCCGGCTGCAGGATATCCGTCGGCCGCAACCAACTGGGGACCAACGCCCCCGCCTTCGGACCATATGGCAACGGCTGGCGCGCCGACATCGGGAACGTATTGAGCCAGAAAAGCAACTTGTCCATCATTGTTGATGGTCGAAGTGCCGAACCCGCCGTAGGTGCCTTCGCCGCCCAATCCGTTCTGGGCAGCAAGCCCAGTGAAGGCAACGGTCCGCAGCGACTGTGCGAAGACAGGCGATCCGACCACGGCCAAGCAAACCAGTACACCACACCTCGTCCAGACCATATTCATGCGTCTTTAACCCTGGTGCAATTCACGGAACGTCCAACTATAGTCCGACGCTTAGAATTGTAACCCAGGCGAGAGGGGGTGCGAAGTACACCGCGGGCCCATCGCATTGAACAGGATTAGCAGAAAACTGCTAGGAATCAAGCTGCGTCGCGTGCTGGTATCGCCGCGTGGCGCCGCACAGCAGCATCATTCCACCAGCGACACACCACAACACCCCGCTCGGCTCGGGAATTTGCGACGCTGCGAGACCCGGCGCGTCGTTGCCAAACTCCGCCTTCCAGGTAAGGTACTGCGCCGCGCCGATGGTGCCTCCGTCGATGTCGTTTTCGAGCGTGCCAGTGGCGGCGCCGAGGTTGTTTCGCCAGAGGGTGTAGTCGGCGAGGTTCACCAGGCCGTCGTCGTTGTAGTCGCCGGCCAGAACTTGTGGCGTGCTGGCGAGCGTGACATTGTCGATGCCGAGTGACCCTTGGACGAACTCGCCGCCCGCTTGTGCGGCGCCGTGTCGCAACATGACTCGCTGGACACCGCCCATCAGTTCGGTGTAAGTGCCCGAGCCGAGTTGGCGGGCGAGGGCGTCCTCGGCGAGCGAGAACTCGTAGGTACGCCACACGCCATCGGCTGGCACGTTGTTGGCCGTGGTCGATACCCAGCGAGCGGCGGTCCGGACGTTGCCCGATGCGAACAGCACCAGGCGCATCTCGAGTGGCGACTCACCGACGGGCACCATCAGGTCGGCCATCACGCGCGTGGCGTTTATGGCAGCAAGGTCGCCCGTCCAATCGCTCGCGCTGTTGTGAGTCGCCAAGTGAAACGTAGTGCTGACCAGCAAGTGTGCATCGCCCGCCCCGGTTGGTCCACCGTCTTCCGGTCGAGTGATCTGCGCACCAGACGTCCAGTCCATCATGCCCGACTCGAAGTCGTCGGTGTGCAGCGTAGCGGCGGGGCTCAGTGAGCTGAAGGTCCACGCGATTGCAAACGCAAGTCCAAGGGCGAGAGGGGACACTCTCGGGCGGTGGCAGATCAATGTTTCTTCCTCAAACAGAATAGTGACAAACTGAGACAAACGATAACCAGCCACACACTTGCAGGCTCGGGCACGGCGACGAGCCGGTAGATGGCGCCGGTGGCCGCCCCGCCCGGGTTGCCGCTGGCGGCAAGGGCCGTTTTGGTGGCGACGTACACTTCGCCGTTCTCGTCGCGGCCGAACGCCAGGACGTACTCGCCGATGGGATTGCCTCCGATAACGTCGAGCACCAGCGGATCGGCGGGCAAGGTGGCGGTGCCGTCGAGCACGTCGGGCGTGAGGGCGAGCAGCGTTCCGTTCGGCGGGCCGAAGGCGGTGCTGAAGTCGCCAAAGAGATAGACGCCGTCGAGTTCAGGGAACTCGCTGCCACGATACACGACGCCGCCGGTCACCGAGATGCCAATCTGCTCCAGCCCCGTCATCGCGCCGGCAGCGCCAGGGCGTGTGTACTGGGCAATTGGATCGATCAGCGACACAACGGGGTCGGGCGACACCGTGTTGTCGAAGTCGAGCGTGCCCTCTTTGATCCGCCAGCCGTAGTTGCCACCTTTCTCGACGAGGTTGACCTCTTCGACCAAGCCTTGTCCCACGTCGGCCACGATCAGTTGGTCGCCATCGAACCTGGCTCGCCACGGATTGCGAAGCCCGTAGGCCCAAATCTCCTCGCGAACGCCCGACTCGCCGACGAACGGGTTGTCGCCGGGGACGCCGTACTGTCCGCCGGGGCCGTTCGTGCCGGCCACATCGATGCGGAGCACCTTGCCTAGCAGTTTGCTACGATCCTGCGCGTTGCCCAAACCGCCGATGGGATTGCCGCTGCCGCCGCCGGTGTGGCCCGGCTCGTCGTCACCGCCGCCGCCGCCATCGCCGGTGGTGATGTAGAGCATGTTGTCGGGACCAAACTCGATGTGGCCTGCGTTGTGGTTGAACTGCGGCTGGTTGAACGTCATGAGGATCCGCTCGGAGGCAAAATCGGCCACGTTGGGATCGCCCGACACCGTGTACTCGGCCACGACGCTCTGGTGATCGATAGGATCGGTGGCCGTACCGGAGGAGGCGGACGGGGCACTGTAGTAGACGTAAAACTTGTCGTTTCCGTCCTCGCCCACCTCCCCGAAATTGGGATGAAACGCTAGCCCCAACAGCCCGCGTTCGTCGAAGCCCGGTCGTTCGTCGACCAAGCGCGATTCGATGTCCAAGAACGGCGTCGGCAGCACGCTGCCGCTCTGGATCACGTGAATCGTTCCCCGCTGATCGGTCACGAACAGCCGATTCGAATCATCCCCTGCGTTGGTAATGCCCACCGGCGAGACGATGTCGCCCACCGAGACCGGCGCAAGCTTGATCGAAGGCAGTTGAGCCTCGACGCCTGCCATCACCACACAACTCATCCCCAACACCAAGTAAGCGAGCCTCACGGTAGTCCCCTTTCTGTGTACCTGCGGATTGCCTTTTCTCTTGCGATACAAGAGTCCATCGACACGCCGCATCCCCGATCGCCGGCGCGCTCTGTTAAGCAATTGTCGTGAGCACGGCGATCGATTGCAGGAAACTCAGAATTGCCCGTGCATCTAAAGAGCTGGGGGCTCGCGGAGCTCGTCCCCAGGCACCCGAGACCTGACAAGCAGGCTTCCAAGAAAGTTGCCTACTCGACTTTCAGATACTGCATCGCCCGCGGTGTGTCGAACGGAGTGACTTCGTAGAACACCAGCCCGTCGTGCTCGTCGCGGAAGATGTGGAGCGACTCGGACGTGGGCTTTTGGGAGGCCAGCTGGCAGTCGGCCTCCGTACGATCGACGAACACGATCACCGGCTCACCATCCACCTGGCACAGCATGGCCGTAGTATCGCGACTCAGCCCGCCTGGGTAAGACAGCCCGAGCATGCGACTGCCCTCGGGCATGGGCAGCAGGGCCAGGGGGATTCCCTGGCGTTTGGAGAACACTCGCGCAAAACGCTCGGCGTCTTCGCACTCGTAGTACGGCTCGAAGCCTTGGCGGACGGTTGCGTCGTACACTTGGGCCAGCGGTGTGGGCTCGAAGTAGGGATCGGTCCGCTGTGGTCCACTGGCAACATACGCCAAGAGCAATCCAGCCACGGCCGCGGCAGCCAGCCAGCCCCAGCGCCGTCGCGGAATGCTCAACAGTGTCGGTTCGGATTGCTCCAACGGTTCTGTGACCTGCGCGACATGATCGGCGTCGGGCTCGACGACCGGGAAGCTGGAAAGGAGTGACGCGTTGATCTTGCGCTGCAACTCGACCTGCTCCACCAGGTGCGGCTCGGTGCGCAATCGCTGTTCGAACTGCTCGCGCGCAGCGGGCTCGAGCGCGTCGTCCAGGTACGCTTCGAGCAGGCTGTCGTCGTTCGGTAGTTCAGGATGACTCATCCTGCAAACTCAGTTCGAGGTGGAAGGTAGGTCACGAGCGGTGTCCGGGGACTGCAAACGGGTGCGGAGCAACTGGCGGCTGCGATGCACGTGGCTCATGGCGGTGCCGCGGGGAATGCCGAGTAGTTGCTCAATCTCAGCATAGCTTAAGTCGTGCACGGTGCGGAGCAGCAAACAACATCGGGCGTCTTCGGAAAGCTCCTGGAGTGCGGCCAGCAGATGGTCTTCGAAGCTCACCTGCTGGGCTGTGAGCTGGCCCGTCGCGGGATCGACGGGCGGTTGTTCGGTGGTGGGTTGGTCCTTCAGCGTGGCGATGTCCGACGGGTCGGTGGCGTAGGTTTGGCGGCGTTGTGTCTTTCGGCGTTCGTTGAGCGACATTCGTCGCACCACACCGAACATCCAAGCCACGAACTCCGCGGGTCCGGCGAACTCGTTCTGCTTCTCCACCGCCAGGCCGGCCGCCTCCTGAACGATGTCCTCTGCCCCCTCCCGTCGCCCCAAAACGCCAGCGGCCACCGCCGCCAAACGGGGGTACGCCTGCTGATAATGCGCAGCATATTCGGTAACCGTCGAGGTCTTCGACAGTTTTTCGGTTCTTTGCGATTTGGCTGCTTGCGGACCGTTCATTACCGCTCATTATATAGATGTCGCGACCCGGCTCATCCATTGCAGCGTGCAGAAGCGAAATCATTTCTCCGTCGAATCACGCGTGTTTTCAGCCATGAACCAGCCTCCACAGCACCGCCACGGTTTCACCCTGGTCGAACTACTGGTGTCGATCGCCATCATCGGCGTGCTGGTCGGTTTGTTGCTCCCGGCCGTGCAAGCCGCGCGCGAAGCAGCCCGCCGCTCAGCCTGCACGAACCACCAAAAGCAGCTTGCGCTGGCGCTGTTGAATTACCAACAGACGCATCGACAGTTGCCGCCGGGGCGAGTGGGTTGCGACGACACAGGCGACGCGATGACGATCGACGTTTGCCCCGCCGGACTCACGCCAGAGCAGAAGACGGCCGCCAGCGGTTTTGTATCGATCCTCCCTCAACTCGAACAGCAAGCCCTGTACGAGCAATTGTCGGTCGAAGTGGGCGGCTTGTGGAATCGCAACGTTGACGACCTGGATTGGTACGCGGACATGGAAAAGTGCAAAGGCATCAAGCAACAACTTCAAGTGCTGCGATGCCCGAGCGACGCCTCCGCGGCGTTGAGCGACGTGTACGATCCGGTGATCGCAGCGACCGGCAGCTACGCATTCTCCCAAGGTTCGCTGGGCGCGTATCAACCGCTCGAAAACGTAAAGTTCGCGAACAACGGAGCATTCCTGTACGTCCGCCAGCGCAAACTGCGGCAGTTCACCGATGGCACGTCCGGCACCTTCCTGCTCGGCGAGGTGGTGCTGGCCGACACGTGGGAGTCGTCGAACACGTGGACCTACGCGTTGGCCTTCGCCGACTGCCTGCGAACCACCTCGAACCCGCTCAACACCCGCCCCGGCGCAGGCTATCATTACGACCGCCAGAACGGCGCGTTCGGCAGCAACCATCCCGGCGGAGCATTGTTCGCCTACGGCGACGGCCATGTCGACTTTGTGGAAGACGAGATCGACAAGCAAACGTACCGCGGCAAATCGACAATCGCAGGCGAGGAGTTGTAGCGAGGACATGCTGTTTATTCGAAACAGCGCGTTCTACTCGCCCACACGCAGGCGAGGCAGGCGAACAGTAGCATAGCCAGTGATGGTGGCTCGGGAATCGGCACCGTGCCCACGGTAAGCACTGTATATCCCGCCATGTCGCCGGTGGTGAAGTACTCGAGGGTGTAGTCGTCACCGTAAGTGGCTTCGGTGATGGGTGCCCAGTCGCCCTGTTCGGTGGACCAGTAGCGGATGGTTCCGGTGCCTTGTACGTATTGAAGAAACCGATCGATGGAACTGCCGCCCGGGACGAACAGGGCTAGCCTACCTCCGGTGGACATGTTGACAAAACTGTCGTCGGAGCCCTCCGGATCGAGCATTGCGTCAATGCTTAAGTGCGGCGTACTGACAAGTCCGCCATCTGCGATCGTGAGACCCCCGTGACCGAAGCTGCCTACGACAAGCATGAGACCAATGTCCCAATGAGCGTCTGCGCCGGTCACCGTTACGCTGCCGATCGAGTCGTCGAAGAAGCCGATCGCGGCGTTCCCGCTGTCGACCTCCGCGCCCGCTTCGATGCGGAGTGTTCCGCTGCCTTCACGGCCAACGTAAAGATCTTGTCTGGTAGTCCACATAGAGCCGGCGCCGGTCACGATTGCAGAACCTGAAGAACCCGAGTGGTAACCCAGATAACCATAGTAACTGGAGATCGCCATCCCATCGGCGACGGTTAGACTCCCCTGGTCATAGTACCCCACTCCCAAATCGCTACCGTCTACAGTGACGCTGAGCACTCCGCCGGAGCCAAAAGACAATGACTGGTTTGCTTCATGAGAGCCATCGAACCGCATATCGGCGTCGAGGACCGCGCCCTTGGTCACGGCAATCGTCCCGTCCCCATGCAGGTCGTTCAGTGAACCGTAGAGTGTACCGGCCGTGACGTGTCCCCCATCCTCAACCGTCAGAGTCCCCCTGCCCTCGCGTCCAACGTACAGCTCGGCTGCGTTTTCCCACAGTGAACCGGGCCCGGTAACGATAGCCGAGCCCACGGACCCCGAGTCGTAACCCAGATAGCCGCGGCCGCTGGAGATGGCAATCCCATCGGCCACGGTTAGACTCCCCTGACCTTTGTATCCCGCGCCGAGATCACCGCCATCCACGGTGACGTTAAGGATACCGCCCGAACCGAAGGTAGACGTCTGACTCACACCGCTGCCGGCATCGAACCGCATCTCGGCATCGAGCACCACACCCTTAATGGCGGTGATAGATCCGTCGCCATGCAGGTCGTCCAGTGAAGCGAAAAGCGTACTGGCCGTGACTTGCCCCCCATCCTCCACGGTTAGTGTACCGCTACCCTCAAAGCCAACATAAAGGTGACTGCCATTGTTCCATTGGGAGCCAGGACCGGTCACGGTAACCTCACCTGCCGAGCCGAGTGCGTATCCGATGTAGCCCACCTTGGAATTGCTAACCTGGCCACCCGCTTCTACTCGCAGTAACCCGCTGCCCTCACGTCCGACGCTGAGATCACCGCCATTGGTCCACAGGGAGTCGGCACCAGTGATGGTTGCCGAGCCCGTCGAACCAGAGTGGACGCCGATGGATCCTTCCCAGTTGCCAACCTGCCCTCCGGCTTCCACGCGGAGCGTCCCCATACCCTGAATGCCGATAGAAAGGTCTTCGCTACTGTTCCACTGGGAGCCGCCAGTAATTGTCGCTTCGCCTACCGAGCCTGGACGATCACCCAGATAGCCGTAGCGGCCCGAAAGGACAATCCCGTCCGACACGGTTAGACTCCCCTGACCTTTGTAACCTACACCTAGGTTGCCGGCATCCACGGTAACGCTAAGCGTGCCACCCGATCCAAAACTAGTAACTGCCTGCGTTCCATGGGCAGCGTCGAACTCGAGATCGGCATCGACAACCGCGCCTTGGGTGGCAGTGATCGTACCGTCGCCGTGCAAGTCGTCCAGAGAAGCGTAGAGCGTGCCGGCAGTCACCTTCCCTCCACTCTCTACAGTCAGGCTTCCGCTACCAAAACGGCCGACGTAAAGTTGAGTACTGGTGTTCCACTCGGAACCTTCGCCAGTGACCATCGCTGTACCCGATGAGCCAGCGTCGTAGCCCAGGTTGCTGCTAGAGCTTGCGACTCGCCCCCCCGCTTCGACGTGGAGCGTACCACTACCGCCGTCGCCAACGTCCAGGACATAGTCAATGTTCCACTCCGATCCAGCACCTGAAATGAGTGCCATGCCCGTTGCGCCCGGAGCATGGGCGATCTGGCCATATCCGCTACGAATGACTCCGCCCGATTCGGCGATCAGCGTCCCGTTGCCGTCTCGGCCAACGTTCAACGATATGTCATTATTCCACCGGGAGTCATTCCCGGTTACAGTTACCGTGCCCGACGCGCCGGGTTCTTCTCCGAGGCTCGCAATCAACGACCGGAGAGTGCTACCATCTGCAACCGTAATGGTCCCATCCATCGTTTGGCCGACCTGCCCATAAACGAACCTAGTCCACGTGGCCGGATCTTCCGGATCAACATCCCCTGACCACGTGATAGCTCCGCGCGCAACCGTCGCCAAACTAGACAAAATGAGTAGTAAGAAAGGAACCTGACGAACCATGTCTGTTCCCCGAAGCAGGTACCATCCGCGGATGTGGTGGCAAACCCTCGCAACACCTAGTGCTTTGACAACCTTGTTTTTTGGGATTGCCGACGACGCTAAACTCATCCGCTGGCACAAGCTACTTCGTCGACAATACCAAAATCCTGATCGGACAAAGCACTAGGAGTAGCCGAGATTCGCTGTTTCGGGTGGAGTTTATTGCAGAGACGCCAAATAGTCCTTCTTTCTACCTTTTTAGGGTGTTTCTCTTAGTTGTGCCAGAATCGCACATCTACGAGAACCGACAGGCCCGATGAATCTCAAGTCCTCGGCTGGGGTTGAAAAGAGAAGGAGCTGCCACGACCGCAACTACCAGCCTCACACCAGCATCCGCACGGTGATGCCCCTCTCGGCCATCACGCGTTTGGTTTCTTCGATCGTGTACTCGCCAAAATGAAAAATACTGGCCGCCAGTGCCGCGTCGGCTTTGCCTTCGATAATCGCGTCGGCCAAATGCTCGGGCTTGCCGGCGCCGCCGCTAGCGACCACCGGGATCGAGACCGCCTCGCTCACCGCGCGGGTGATCTCCAGATCGTAGCCGTCCTTGGTGCCGTCGCAGTCCATGCTGGTGAGCACAATCTCGCCAGCGCCAAGTTCCTCGACCCGCTGCGCCCACTCCACCGCTTCGAGGCCGGTGGGGATGCGGCCGCCGTTGATGTGCACCTCCCACCGCTCACGGCCGTCCTCGCCGGTGATGCGTTTGGGATCGATGTTCACTACGGTCGCACAACTGCCAAACCATCGCGAAACCTGGCTCACCAACTCGGGCGTTTTCACCGCGGCCGAATTGATGCTCACCTTCTCCGCCCCGGCGGTGATCAGTGCCTTGGCGTCCTCGAGCGTGCGAATGCCACCGCCGACGGTAAACGGCATGAACACCCGCTCGGCGGTGCGGCGAACCATGTCGAGCGTAATCGCCCGAGCTTCGTGGCTGGCGGTGATGTCAAGAAACACCAACTCGTCGGCCCCCTCCGCCTCGTACCGCGCGGCCACCTCCACTGGATCGCCAGCGTCGCGCAGGTTCACAAAATTGGTGCCCTTGACCACACGGCCTTGGTTCACGTCGAGACAGGGAATAACACGGGCGGCTAACATGCTCCTAGGCTACGCTGCGTGGTTGCGTGCGTCAACGAGGCGAGGCAGACCGACACCTGAAGGATCCAGCCTGGCGGGCACGGACTACAGAAAGTGGTATAAACGGAGGGTGGGCACAATTGACGTAGCTGATCCTCGCGGCTTGATGACCATGCACAGAGACGAAAACGAACAAGGCGAAAGAGACTTTGAAGTCTTCAGTGCAAGCGGCAAGTTGATTGGTTACGGCACTCTTGACGCGGATGGCAATTGCGATGTCTACGAATTGAAACCAAGCGGGGAGGAGTTGAGGGGCACGGTGGTTGGAGAGGTTGTCGAGTTTACGACTGGTGAGATTGCGGGATTAATCAAGTTTTATCACCTCCTCGATCCAGATAAAGACCTACTTGGCAGGTACGACAATGCAAACCTCTTTCTGGATGACGGCACGCCAGCCGGGACTACATCGGGGCACGGAGACTACGCAACTCGCGCGGGAGCGGGGTTGCTATTAATCCACTGCAATTGGTTCAATGCCGATGGTTCACCCAACGACGCTGTTAGATAAGAAAGTCCTCGCAGCAAGGCACTCCTTGGCCGAAATGCTCGGGCAACTTCGATGAAAGGCGCTTGGTTAAATCCGATCTGAGCCAACCCAGACCGAGCAAGGCCCCCAACACCAACCCGCACGCCCGCGGCTCCGGCACCGCGCTCGTACCAGCTTCAATCCCCGCGGCCGACTCTCCAAACCGCTCCTTCCAGATCGCCAGGTCTGCCGCATCCACCGTGCCATCGTTGTTCACGTCGACCGGTGTGAAGGGTACGAGGTCCGTCGCGCCGAGGTGGTTGCGCACGACGGTGTAGTCGGCCAGATTCACTTGGCCATCTGCGTTGGCGTCGCCGGTGGGGATCCATTCCAGCGCGCCGATGTCGGGGCCGGTGCCAATGGGGCGCGCGGCGCCGCGTAGATCGACGTCGGGTGTCCACTCTTGCCAGCCCATGTCGCGGGCCGTTGCGGTCGCGAGCAAGCGATAGTCACCCTCATCGGGCGCGACGAACAACTCGCTGGCCGTGGCAACCTGGGAATGCAAATCCTGCCCGGTATTGGTCTGCCACTCGGCGAGTGTCATCACGCTGCTGGCGTCGTCGGTCGTGAAACGGGAAATCATCACGTTGTAGTCGCTCACCAAGCCACTGAGGCTGTCCGCCGAGGCGTCGATGGCGCCGCGGAAGTTGTGGTCGCTCAGGAAAATGTTGTTCGCCACGGTGGTGTTCGCTGCACCGTTTTGCAGGTTGAGCGCCCAACGCCCGTCGGCGGCCTGGTGTATGGTGTTGCCGACGACCACGTTTCCGGTAGAAGGTTCGGCACCGTCGATCTGGTACAGCGAGATGCCACTGGCGTGGCTGTTGTAGATCAGGTTGTTCTCGATGCGGGAGTTCTTCACCCCGTCGAGGTTGATCCCGCTACCGCCCCCCTGCCCGTTGTCGTAGATCACGTTGCCGCTCACCAAAGCTTCTTCGATCACTCCGTCCAGGCCCGAGAACTGATCGGCGTTAATGTGAATGCCATTGGCATTGTTGCCCCAGATCTCGTTGCCGCGAATGGTGGGGCGGTCGCCGCTGTTGCCAACGTAGATGCCGTGCTCGTCGATCGAGCCACTCGTGCTGTTGTTCTCGATCAGAAGGTCGTTCACAAACCCAGTGAGGATGCCCCACTTGCCGTTGTCGCGACTGGTGACGTTGCGAATGGTGACGAACTCGGCGAACGCCTGCTGCCCACCAGAATAGGGCCCCACCGATCGCACGCCGGCCCGCGGCATGCCGACCACTTCGAAACCGTCGATCACCACGTGCGACGCCCCTTCGAGATTGATGCCGTCGATGGTCACCGGATTAGTGGAGGTGATCACCGCGCCCGATTCGGCAGCAAACTCGATGGGCAATGTGGACGTGCCGCTGGCGGTGAGATGAAAACCCGAGTACTCGCCTGGCCGCACGGTCACACGATCGCCGGCGGACACCGAGTCGGCGGCGTGCTGCAACGTCTGCCAAGGTAGCGCAGCGGTGCCGGGATTACTGTCGCTACCACCCGGCGCGACGACGTACTGCGATGCGGTGGAGGAAGAAACCACCACCAGACAAACCACCAGCGCCGCTATGAATCGATCCATCTCTCTGTTCCTTCGTCGAATGGTGCCCCTTGTGCTTGTGATTCTACCGTAAGTTTGGAGGTGCGGTCCAATGGGGACACTGCATGAGTGTCCCCGTTCGACGTTAGCGGTTATCTTGAGGATTGGAAGCTTGCATCAGATCCATATCCCTTAACCAGGCATCTTCGATATGTGTCACTCCCAGCTACTGCATGGCAATCCGCTTGCAACTCTCATCGTTGCTTTCCTGCTCATCTGTACTCCGTCGAGCGGCAACGGTGCTGAACCACAAGACACCGGAGCGAATAAAGCAGAGACGGACACCGGCTCAAGTTCCCGGGATGATGACACGCCCTCGAAGAAGAAACCAACGCTGGAAGTGTATTCTACTGACATTCGATCTAGAGCAGACGCCCACGCCTTGTCGTTTCGGGCTTATCGCATGGTAATCGAGTATGGAATCTATGATGAAGAAGACCGGGAAAGGTTTTTCGAGGCCACCAGCATGATGGCCCTAGCCCCTACCGTTCCCAATATTCAATGCCTTGCCCACAAGATTGACTACTACAATCCTGTTCGAGCCATGTCGCATTTGGCATGGCGTAAGCAGCAGGGTGGCAAGACTCAGTTCCATTACCCTTGCGTGCAATCACTCTGTCGGATGGGAGAACCGACGGTGTCGACGCTCATCGACCATCTTGTTGCTGTGGACGAGATGACCAACAAGCAGGTGGAGTTGCTGGCGTATTGCCTGCTGGAGATTCGCGACCATGGGATCGATGGCAAAGCGACCGGGCTGCTGGAAGAAGGCGAGAGAGAGCGACTTCTTCAATCGGTGGACGACGCAGCCACCCGGAGCAAGCTTTCCGAAGCGGAGCTAACCCCGCGGCTGGAGTTGGCAAAGTACTTTCTCACCGAAATCGATCTGGGCAACTATGGAAGTCGCACTCCCCGTAAAGCGGTTAAGCCTATTCCGGCGCGAAGTGCGATCTATCCATCGAAGGAACACGCTCAGCAGCTAGAGTGACGAGCAGTCGATGTCAAAAAATCGCGGTTGAATTTGCCCCAGGATGTGATCCAATCGGGGTGCATGGCTTTATGTACAGGCAGGCGAATTGGTGAGTTAGGTAGTCCATCTGCTTGCCCTTCGCGGCGCTGGACAGAATTGCCCATCAAGTCTGCGTCGTCAGATAAATCGGAACGCTCTTCAGTTTTGAAGACTGCTCGAACAAACAATCGCCGTGGTGATTACTTCGCTGGTTCGGCGGAGCGAACCGCGACTATCTGGGTTTTGGGCCAACTCTTGAGTTTTGGTCCAACATGCGGGGAACAACGCGAGGAGTTTTGATCCTTTCGCAATCGATAAACGCTAGAAAACAAGGGTTTTTGAAAGGCAGATAGACCAAAACGTGGAGGGTTTTGGGCCAACGAATCGTTTATCCCCAATCCTGGCCCAAAACCCAGTTGGCCCAAAACTACTTGCAGCGCGGTTCTCCGTTTGGCAATGGTAATTGTTGATCGCCATGCGATGTTGGAGTCCGCTGCGCCGGTTCGTTGGTGCTTCAAAAGAACAAAAGATATCCTTACACTCAAATCCAAGTTGGCAGGCGAGAATGTTTAGAGAGAAAGTAAACAATGCCTCTTTCCGCATTACCCGAATTGACCCTCTCCCACACAGCGATGTCGGTGCTCGAAGAGGCCGAGAAAGCAGGGCGGCTGCATCTGGCAGGTAGTGTGGACGAGTTGGTTGCCCTGGCCACGCCCGACGCGGCGCTGGGGCTGGGCGAAGTTGGCCCCGACGGGCGGTACACCGTGGGCTACGACGTGCCCGGCAGCGGCTTTGTACCCGAAGCGATCGTCTGCCAGACGCGCAACGGCGTGGCAGCCAACTACGTGGAACCCTACATGCGTCGCCGCGACCCGGATTGCATGGTGGTGGGCGACGCCACGCATACCGACAAGCCGACGTTCGAGTCGCGCTTCGGCAAGCCGTTTGGCGATCTTCGCCAAGAGACGATCGACTGGCTGCAAACGCAACCGATCGCAGCGTTCTTCTTCCGCACCGGCCTGCCAGAGAAGCCGCTGAACGCGGTGGCCATCGCGCCGGCGAACGCTGGCTTCTTCGCGCTCGGGCTGGCCATGCTGCAGGGCATCGTACCGCTGGAGGAGATCCGCGCAGCGGGCGCCGACTATCATCACGGCGCGGTGGTCTACGTCGCGCCGCCTTTCCGCCACACCTACTTCGATGGCAAGCAGGTGGTGGTGCACAACCGCCGCTTCGAAGACAAAACAAACTTGCACGAGTTGTTCTCGTACAACTTGTACCCCGGCCCTTCGGCGAAGAAGGGCGTGTATGGCATGCTGCTCACGCTGGGCGAGCGCGCCGAAGACCCGTGGACAACCGCGCACTGCTCGACGGTAGAAGTCGTGACACCGTACGAGAACGCGACCACCATCATGCACGAAGGAGCATCGGGCGGCGGCAAGAGCGAAATGCTCGAGCAAATGCACCGCGAGAGCGACGGCACTTTGCTGCTCGGTCACAACCTGGTGACGGACGACTTGCGCAAGCTGGTGCTCCCGCGCGGTTGCGATCTGCGCCCGGTGACCGACGACATGGCCTTGTGCCACCCCGACCTCGAAGCCCAATACGAGTCGCCCGGCAAGCTGGTGCTCAAGGACGCCGAATCGGCGTGGTTCATTCGCGTGAATCACATCGACAAGTACGGAGTCGATCCTCACCTGGAACAGATCACTGTGAATCCGCCAGGGCCGCTGTTGTTCCTGAACATCGACGCCAAGCCCGACGCGACCGCGTTGATTTGGGAACACACGATGGATGCCCCCGACTCGCCCTGCCCCAACCCGCGGGTGGTGATGCCGCGCGACTACGTGCCGGGCGTGGTCGACCATCCGGTGACGGTCGACATCCGCAGTTTCGGCGTCCGCTGCCCGCCTTGCACGGCCGACCACCCCACCTACGGCATCCTTGGGCTGTTTCACGTGCTACCTGCTTCGCTCGCCTGGCTGTGGCGATTGGTTGCTCCACGTGGCCATGGCAACCCGTCGATCGTCGACCAGGGCGGTATGCAGTCCGAAGGCGTTGGTTCGTTCTGGCCGTTCGCCACCGGGCGTAAGGTCGATCAGGCCAACATCCTGCTCGAGCAGATCATGGAGACGCAAAAGACGCTGTTTGTGCTGATCCCCAATCAGCACATCGGTTGCTGGCAAGTGGGCTTCGCCCCGCAGTGGATTGCCCGCGAGTACCTGGCTCGACGCGGCGCGGCTCCATTCCGCCCAGGCGACCTTGAACCTTCCCGTTGTCCGCTGCTGGGCTACCACAAGCACACGTTGATGGTCGAAGGCCAGACGATCGGCACGTGGTTCCTGGACGTATCGCAACAACCGGAGGTCGGTCCCGAGGCGTACGACCAAGGTGCCAAGATCCTGACCGAGTTCTTCCACGAGCAGTTGCGCCAGTTCTTGGTCGACGACCTGCATGCCGATGGCCGCAAGATCATCGAAGCCTGCCTCGACGGAGCTTCGGTCGACGAGTACGCGGCGCTTACGAGTTGATCAGCACTTGGCGGTTTTGCGCTTTTTGCCCACGCGGCCCATCGACTCGACCTTGGCGATGTACTCGGTGGCCAGCGGCACCTTGCAGTCCGTCTCACCCATGTCGACTTCCACCGTGCCAATCTTCTTGGCGGCAGCCTTGGCTTGCCGTAGTAGCGGTTTCACATATGTACCGACCGAAATTACGAAGCTGTTCATCGCGTAGCGGACACGATCCTTGGCCGAGCCGATCTCCGCTACCGCGCGATCGAGAAGCTCGCGCACTTCGTCGAGATCCAACTCGTCGTCTGGCAGTATTGCCAGTAGCAACGAATACGTGGTCCAGCCGGCCGAAGCGATTAGCGGCTTTTTCGACTTCATCCACTTCAGCGCCAGGTCGCGACCATGGGGACTCTCCGCCGCAACGCCCGCCACTGCGTGATCGGAGAGCATGTACCATGTGGCTGCCTTCACCCAAGCGTCGAGTTGCCGCTTGGTCATCTGCTGCCCTTCGGCCACTATGCCGGCCAGGTACATCGCGTCGGAATTGCCAGTGTCGTAAAGATCAAGCGCAAGCTGCTGATTGCCTTTGATCTTCTTGGCGATCACCTTCATGTCGCCCACCTTCACGCCGTACATCTGGTCGACCGGCGCGCCGTGACGCGAGAAAGTCTTCCGCGTTTGTTCACTGCCCTTGGCTTTCAGGGCTTTCATCACTTCGGTGACGGAATTCATCGGGTTATTCCTCCAGCGAGGGGGGTGGCGTTGCTCCCGGGAATGAAGAGTCGGGGTCATCTTACCCCATTCCTCACCGCCCCGAAACACTTTGCAGGCATCGCTAGCAAAGCCGGAGAAAGGCGTTGTTGCCCCTGGCCAGCTCAACTAGTATCCCGGCCCTGTACCGCCCAAAACCTGCGTCGAACTCTAGGATCAAAACATGACCAGCAAGATGCCGAGTTTGATAGTTTGCGTCGGGATTCTGGCAGCTTCGGTAGCAAGCAGCGAGGAGATCGCGCCTCAACTCCCCTCCGCACCAGCAAGTACTGACTTCACCGCGACACCGGGTCACCTGCTGGTGAGAGTCCGCATGCTCGAAATCAATCGGACCAAGATGCGAAAGCTCGGTGTCGACTTTGCACCAGCCGGCGATCAAGCAGACGGACAGAAGCCGGGTGAGCTGTCGTTCAACAGCGACACCCCGCTTGGGTTGGTCCAAGCTCTAGAGAAGCACAAACTCGCGAGGGAGATCGACCGGGCGGACATCCTGCTTAAGACCAACGGCAAGACGGCAGAGTTCTTCCAAGGTGGCACCATTGAAGTGCCGCAAGGTAATGGGCAAAACAAGAAGGTTCGGTTCGGGACCGAGGTGAAGGTACTGGCCGAACCAGTTGAAGCATCCAACGTGAGGGTACAAATCAACTTCAAGCACAGCAATCTCGACAGCAGCCGCGCAGCACAACTGGTGGGCAACCAGGTAGCAGGCTTTCGAGTCAAGCAAATTGATACCGCGTTTGAGTCGGAAATTGGCAAGACTGTTACGCTTGGCGGTATGCGATCAAAAGACCTTCCGCATGGCGACGAGCTCGAACTGCTGCTGATGGTCACCACCGAGGCAGCGGACGATCTTGCCGCGGCTCCGAAAACTAGCGTGGCTCGCTGAAGTCGCCAAACGACTTATATACAACTTGAATAGAAAAGCAGCTTAGTGCCGCACGACGTTGCAGTCGGGCAAGCTCTCCAGGAACAACCGCCCGTAAGCTTTGGTTGCGAGCCTTGGATCGAGGCACACCACTTTGCCGCTATCGGTCTTGGTGCGAATCAGGCGTCCGAAGCCTTGTTTGAACTTCAAGATCGCCTCGGGCAGTTGATAGTCGCGAAAGGGATTGCCGCCAGCCTCGCGAATCGCGTCGAGCCGAGCCTCCAAAAGTGGGCGGTCGGGCACGGCGAAGGGCAGTTTGGCGATAATCACCAGTTGCAACGCATCGCCCGGTACGTCGACGCCCTGCCAGAAGCTGTCGGTGCCCAGCAACACACTCCGCGGGTTCTGCTTGAACATTTCCACCAGTTGCGACCGCGGCACACCATCGGCTTGCGACAGGAGTCGCAAGTTCTGCGACGCGAGCCACTTCGACAGCCCCGCACCCGCCTTGCGCATGGCGTCGTAGCTGGTGAACAGCACAAACGCATGCCCGTCGAACTCCTGCACGTAGTGTTTGATGCCTTCAATCGACCGCCGGTCAAACTCCTCGCGCTGGGTCGACGGGTCGGGCATCGAAGAATGCGTGACCAGCGTTGCTTGCTCCTTGTAGTCGAACGGGCTGCCGAGCCGCAGGGCTTCGCACTGCGTGAGACCGACGCGGGACTGAAAGAATTCGAACCCCGCGCGGTCGCTCCCGGCGGCGAGCGTGGCGCTGGTCATCACCACGGTCGGCACCTGGTCGAACAAGTGCTCGCGCAACGCACTGCCCACTTCCAGCGGCGCGGCAACCAGCGACATTCGCGGCCGCCCGCGACTGCCTTCGTAGCGGTCCATCCAGTACACGGTGTTGCCGGCCGTTTGCATCCGCCATGCTTCGATCTCGAACGCCAGCGAAATCAACCGATCGTGAGCCGAAGCAAAGTCCTGTCGGTCCGACTCTTCCTCCAACCGGTTGCCCGCGCTCTTCACCTGCCGCGCGAGGGTCTGTAGCTCCTCCGATAATTGGCCCGAGGCCAAACCGGCGGTGGTGACGCGGCCGTTCTTCGGTCCTTCGCTCACCGACCAATGCCACAAGTCGCCAAAGAACTCATCGGAGTACAGTCGGCATCGCTCCACTTGCTGAGCAATCTTGTCGAAGCCGTGATGCAGCAACAGGCCTTTCTGGGTACGGTCGTTGTACAATTTGGACAGGGTGTAGTCGATCTGCCCGTTCGTGACCCGAATGCCCAGGTGGTCGCCCGCCACGGCTTCGACCGTGTGGGCTTCGTCGAGCACCAGGATGTCGTAGTCCGGCAGGATGCTCACGCCGTTGCGGCGGAGCGCCAAGTCGCTGAACAACAATGCGTGGTTCACCACCAGCACCTGGGCGTGCTGCACACGGCGTCGGGCGCGGTAGTAGAAGCACTTCTTATACATCGCACAGCGGCGACCCATGCAGTTGCCGCTGTCGCTAGCCACCTCCTGCCATACGCTCGACATCGGCTTGTGCGCCAAGTCGGCCAGCGAGCCGTCGTGCGTCTCGCCCGCCCAACTGTCGATCTCGCGTAGTTGCGCGAACTCTTCGTCCTGATTGAATAGACTGTTGGCCCGCTTCATCGCCGCGCCTAGGCGGCGCAAGCTCAGATAGTTGCCCCGCCCTTTGACCAGCACCGACGAGAAGTCGCGCGGGATCACGCTGTTCAACAGCGGCAGGTCCTTCGCAATCAACTGTTCCTGCAGGCTGATCGTGTGCGTCGAGATCACCACGCGTTTGCCATCGGACTCGTCCTTTGAGTCCCCAGGCGGAGCCTCGGTGGCCGCCAAAATCGCTGGCACCAGGTAGGCGAAACTCTTGCCCACGCCGGTTCCTGCTTCGACCACCAGATGATTCTTGTCCGCAACAGCCCGCTCGACCGCCTCGGCCATCTGAAGCTGCTGCGGGCGGTCTTCGTAGTTCGACAGCCGCCGCGCAATGCTGCCATCGGGTCCGAGAATGTCTGCCGTGGTGAGGTCCATCGCCCTATCGTAGCGTTACCCGTGGCGCATCGACCAGACGGCCAGTCTACCGCGGCTTGAGCGAAATCACCCCTTCTTCGGGGCTGGAGGCCGTAGCGTACAGGCGTTTCGGAATGCGGCCGGAGAGGTAGCTCAGGCGGCCGGCAACCAGGGCATGCCGCATGGCTTCGGCCATGGTGAGCGGATCGGCCGCGTGGGCGATGGCCGTATTCAACAGCACTCCATCGACACCCAGTTCCATGGCGGCCGCTACGTCGCTCGCCGCGCCGACGCCCGCGTCGACGATCACCGGGTAGTCGGGATCGTCTTCCTTCAAGTACTCCAGGCAGATGCGGATATTGTTGGGATTCAGAATTCCCTGCCCCGATCCAATCGGGCTGCCAGCCGGCATGACGCTCGCCGCGCCGGCGTTCTTCAATCGTCGGGCGACCACAGGGTCGTCGCTGGTGTAGCACAACACCTCGAAACCTTCCGACACGAGTTGCTCGGTCGCCTTAACGGTTTCCACCGGGTCGGGCAGCAGCGTGCGCGTGTCGGCCAGCACTTCGAGCTTCACCCAATTGGCGCCGGGATTCTCCAGCCCGCTCAGGATCTCCCGTCCCAGTCGCGCGACGCGCACTGCGTCCTCAGCCGCGAAGCAGCCGGCTGTGTTGGGCAGCAGTGTGTAACGCGACGTGTCGATAGCGTCGAGCAGGTTCCGCCCTTCGGCGTCGATCAGTCGCTCGCGCCGCACCGCCACGGTGATGCAATCGGCGCCGGACCGCTCCAGCGCGTCGCCCATCTGCTCATAGGTGGCGTACTTGCCGGTGCCGACGATAAGCCGACTGGAGAGCGAGTGCGAGCCGACTTTCAGGGGAGTGTCAACGAAGGAATCGAGAGTAGTACTCAAGGTTCAGCGTAAGGAGTTGGAGGTTGGGCGTAATTCGCGAAGATTCGCGTGAGTTTGTGCTAGCCGCCACCGACTAGGGTGACGATCTCGAGGTGATCGCCGGAGGCAAGCGTCTGTTCGGCGTGTCGAGCGCGGGGCACCAGCTCGCCATTGAGTTCCACAGCCACGTGTTTGGCAGTGACACCCAATTCGTCCAGCAGCCCGGCGATGGTCCGCTCGCCCGAGAGGCTGCGTGACTCGCCGTTGACACTAAGTTGCAGTTCGTCCATGGACGCCTCGTATCAGTCTCGAACAACCGTCGTGCGGAACTGCTGGATGTCGAGTGCCTGGAACACACCCTCTTGCGACTTACCAGCGGCCTGCATCGACGAGTTCCATGGCATCACATAGGCAGCGATCTGCCCACTCTGAGCATCGGCCACATACACAATGCTACTAGCAGGCTGGAACCCAGCCCGCCCACGAGGCATGTTCGCCAAGCCGGTGACCATCAGGTACTTCGCATTGCGGCCAGCAGAGGGAAAGTCCTGTGAAATGTTGTAAGTGAAGCGAGCGTTGAACTTTCCTGTCTTTGGGTTAATCACCGCGCCGACCAGATCGCCCGTGAGGTAATCCAAGAAATAGAGACCCTCTACCGCATTATCCACCATGCCCGTAGCGATCGAGAAACTCTCGTATCCTTGAGTTGCCGAAGCATGCAGTGGAGCGTTAGGCCACAACCCCTGGACGTTGAGGCCCACGACCAGCCCCAAAGCCAAGCCCATGACCAGAAATCCCGACCGCCCGGTAGCTAGATAGCTTGCATATTTCATATTGGTTCTCCTTCGGCAACGGCTTGAGCAGTTGGCCGCGCGCACCGCGGCCCTACAGCCTAATCGTACCGTGGACGTAGATTATTCGCCACTGCCAGAAACTGGCCAAAAAAGGAGCCGCCGACGCCTCGTCAGTCGTCGTGACCGGCGCCGCCGAAGCGGAAAACCAGGTAAGCCAGCGTCGCCACCGCCTGCAGCGTGCCCGCCACGTAGGTCCAGGCGGCCGAGTTCAGCACGCCGTCGACGTACTTCATTTCCTGGCTGTTGACGATGCGGTGCTCGACCAGCTGACGCTTCGCCCGACGGCTGGCATCAAACTCCACCGGCAGGTTCACCAATTGAAAGAACACCACGCCAGCAAACAGGGCCATGCCGGCCAGGCAGAGCAAGCCGCCCAGCCCTCCGGCCCCCGATGCTTGGGACAGTATCAGCCCGAGGAACAGAATGCCCATACCGAAGCTGCCGCCAAACTGCGCGGCAGGCACCGCCAAGTTGCGAATCACCAGCGGCGCGTAGTGCTCGGCATCCTGAATGGCGTGCCCGGCTTCGTGAGCGGCGATTCCCACAGCCGCCAGCGACGGCTGATTGTAAACGCCCTCGCTGAGCCGCAGCACTTTGTGGCTGGGGTCGTAATGGTCGGTCATGTGACCGCGGATCGGCTCGATGGGAATGTCGTGCAGCCCGGCCGAGTCCAACAGGAGCCGCGCCGCTCCCCGCCCGGTAAGCTGAGCCCTCACGCGCGACGCTGCCGCATACCCTGAGCGCACCCGCCCTTGCGCCCACATCGCCAGCAGCATCGGTGGGGCGAGGAACAGAAAGTACAGCGGATCGAAAGGTAGTAACATCGTTCTGCAGCAGGCAAGCCAGGTTTCCAAGGTGACTGCCCACGGACACAGGGGCAATCATTCGCTTCTAGTTTACGCGACTACTCGGGATTTGGTTCGTCGGCCGGCGGATCTTCGGTTGCCGATTCGGAAGCTGGTGGCGATGTCTGCTCCGGCGGAGGCGATGGTTCCGCAGATGGCTCTTGAACGGGCCGTTCCGATGCCGGCATCGGCTGCTGGCTATCGGGCTTTGGACGTTGCTTGCCACGAGTTTCGGTCGCCCTTCTCAGGGCATTGGCACGCTGCAGCTCGTACTGCGCGGTGATCGCTTTGTAGATGGCGAGCAGCGGCTCCGTGTACTTACCCAGGATCGGCAACTGATGCTCGCCATCGGTCAGCACGTAGTTCCTCGCCACGACGACTTCCGCCTCTAGTACACCAGTTCCAACACGACCGACCTTCTCTAGTTCTCCATCGCGATTCCTGATGTTCACGCCCCGCAACTGGTTTGCCTGCACGAAACCTTCTTCGGCGTCGGCCCTTATCATGAGCCCAACTGCCAAGTCCTGATTCACACTCAGATGGTCCGCTGCGACTACGGGAGCGGACAGCTTTTGACGAGCGGCCAGACGATCTACCTGGAGTTCGCTGATTCTCATAAAGTCGCGCTTCGTCCGTGCAAGCTCAGGATACTTCTCCGCGCCGAGAACGAAAACTGGCTGCCCGTCCTTATCAACTACACATAGCGCTTCGCACTTCACGAGTTGGCTTTGCGTGGTCTTGATGATTTTGTCCCGCAGTGCCGCGCCGAGTGCGAGAAACAGCAGCGGGTAGACGATCCAGCGTTCGCGTTCAGTCATCGGAAGGCGTCGGGGGTTGAAGGTCAGGGACCATGATCGTGGAAGATTCTATTTCGACTGCTGGAAATAGAGGCGGCCAAACTGGGGGTCGGCGCCCTTCTCGAATAGAGTAAATCCGGCGTCGGCATCATCACCTTGAAAATCGATGACGAAGCGTCGCTTCTCCGGGGTCTTGGGTTTGCCGTCGGCTTTTCCATTCGGCTGCTTCAGGCTGATTTCGATCTCAGCGCCGCGCGGGGGCAACGTTTGCACGACGCGCCAGGAACCCTCCAGCGGCGGGCCGCCCTGGGCGATGCTCATCTTCACATCGCGGCTGTTTTTAAAGCGAAGCGTGATGCTCACGTTGTGCTGTTCGAGGTCGGTCTTGCCGCGGGTAGCGGCCCCCTCCTCGTCCACCGGCAAGGTGTCCTCCTCGCCCCCTTTGTCAGCCGACTTGGCCTTGAGCTGGGCACTTCGCTCCGCCGCCGCGGCCGCCGTATCCGGTTTGCCGACCCAATCGCCCAGCAGCCGATCGCCAATTGATTGGCGGCAACCGGCGATCGAAAGTAACAACAAACAGCAAATAGCCGCGTAGCGGGAATGGTTCACAACAGCACCAGGCTCAAGGAAGAAACGGCGACAGGGTCTCCATTCTAGTTGCGCGGCGGGGGTCCGGGTAGAGAAGTCGGGGGACGGACGTGCGGCGACTGCGGACTAATACGCTGGCACGCGGGTTCCCTCAGCATCCACAAAGTACGGTAACCAGGCGAGCGAGAGGTCGCGGACGTCGATGTCGCTCTTACGTGGTTTCACGGCCACTTCTTCCAGTTCCAGCTGGTCGGGATCGTACTCAGCACGCAATTCTCGCAACGTCTCGTTCTGCTCTTGTTCCAGTTCGTCGAGCGCCTCGACCGCCGCGTCGAGCTTCGCCTTGGCCCGCTGGGCCTGGCCACGTTCGGTGGCGGCCCGCCGCGCCGAGGCGGCGCTGGACGACCGTCGACGAGTGGTCTTGCCACCCGAGATGATTGCCAGAATCATGTCGACGATGTTCCAGATGAACGCACCGACGCGTTCCCAGAACTGCATGTTCTGCTCGTCGTAGTAGCTCTGTGCCTTGGCAACTCGCTCCTCGGCGGTGTCGATTTTTTTCTTGTAGCGCGCTTCGACTTTGTCGATTTCGGCGTCGCGCGCCTCGCGGGCTTTCATCCGCAATCGCCCGCGGAAGTCGCCTTCGCTCTCGTCCACTTCCGAGTAGATATCAAGCGTCGGAGCATGCCACCGTCGCAGCGTCTGCGTGCGATAGAGTTGGTCTTCCAGATCGTTCGCCAGCGATTTGTACGTTCGCTTTTGAGCAAGCTCCGAGGGCAAGTCGCTGAACGTGGCGCCCTGTTCGGGCTCGTCGGAAAAGTGTGGCACTTGATGTAGCTGTAACGCTTGCTCCCACACGTCGGCGTTGAGTCGATCGCCAACTGCCGCCAGCGGATACAAATTCTGCCACTGATCGATGTCCTGCGACGCCTGCACGAAGTGCAGCCGGGCGCTGGCGGTGAGGCCCGCTTGGTACACCAGGGTGTGGCCTTCGGTTAGCATTCCTTCGACCGCGACGAACTTCTCCTCGATGTCGCCTGGCACGACGGGGCGAGCGGACTTGGTTGGCGCAGAGGTGTCCTGCCCTGCTGCCGGTTTGGCCGGCATGAACTTCTCACGCACGGGGTCCATCAACCTCTTGATGGCGTTGCGGGTCAGTGGCCCGCCCAGGTAGCTCATCGCCCAGCGCGTGTGGAACACGGTCGGCGCGTCGTCGTGCACGTTGTTCATCAGGAACACGCGACTGCCGAGCGCGGCGAGCTTGGCCTCCATCGCCTGTTTGTTGAACTTCGCACCGGCGTCGGCTGAGGCGCCTTCGAGTCCCTCGATCACGCGGGCCTTGTCGCGCTCGGTTTGCAATCGGCCGAGGAACCAGGTGCCGCAGTTCGAGAGGCCTTTGTAGTCGAGGTCCACTGGATTCTGCGTCGCCAGCACGCACCCCAAGCCAAACGCGCGGGCTTGCTTCAGCAGCGTGAGCATCGGACGCTTGCTGGGGGGCTCGCCGATCGGCGGGAAGTAGCCGAATACTTCGTCCATGTACAACAGCGCTCTGAGGCTGCTGGTGCCGGGCTGGGTGCGCATCCACGCGAGGAGTTCGTTGAGCAGGATGGTGACAAAGAACATCCGCTCGCTGTCGTTCAGGTGGGCGATCGACAGGATGGAAAGCCGCGGTTTGCCTTCGGCGTTGTATAGCAGGTCCTTGATCGACAGCGGCGCGCCCTGCATCCATCCGGCAAACGATGGCGACGCCAGCAGGTTGTTAAGCTTCATCGCCAAATCCGTGCGATCGGCGGCCGAGTAAAACGTCTCGAGATCCATGATGCCGACACGATCGAACGGCGGCTTCTGAATGCTGCGAATCAACTCGGCGACACTCAGGTCGTGGCCTTCCTGCCAGGCGGCGTTGAGAATGTTCGACAGGAAGATGTGCTCGCGGCTCTGCACGGGATCGGCATCGATGCCCAACAGCGCCAGCACGCCGGAGGCCGCCGACTGGATGCGCTCGCGCATCGCGTCGACATCGTCCAGCAACTCCCTGGGCGGCGCGGCGAACGACTTGAGTACCGTGATTGGGATGCCGGCCGTCGAACCGGGCGTGTAGATCACGCGCTCGACCGAGTCGCAGTACGACTGAATGCGGTCAGGCCCCTGGTCCCACTTGGCGAGTCCCGACTTCCACAACTCGGCGGTGCTGGCGGCGTACTCGTCGGGCGATTGTCCTTTGCGTTCGGCTTCGCTCTCGTCGATCCAGGGACGGAAGTCGGACGACTCGAGCTTCGGAAAGGCCAGCAGCAAGTTGCCCAGGTCGCCCTTGGGGTCGATAGCGATGGCTGGCACCCCATCGAGCGCGGCTTCTTCCAGCAGCGATAAGCACAAACCGGTCTTGCCGCTTCCGGTCATACCGACGCAGACCGCGTGGGTAGTTAGGTCCTTGCTCTTGTACAGAAGCGGCCGATCCGACGTTTCGCCGCTCTCCAAATCGTGCTTACGGCCCAAGTAGAACGAACCAGGCTTTTCGATGTCGGACATGGAGCTGGCGCGGTGAGGCTCGGAAGACAAGTCTAGACGGGCGCAGGCTTCATCGGCCCGCGGTCAAACAATGCCCTAACATATCCGAATTGGTCGCGGCACGACAAGTTCAGGCCGCCGCTACAATCATTAACCGCGCGACCGTCGCACCAGCCCGACCGCCAGAAGCGACGCCACGGCCAGCGGCACAACGGTCGCAGGTTCGGGAACTTGCGAGCGGATCCCAGAGATCGAATCAGCCAGCGAAGCATTCGAGACGTTCGCATTCTGCAGCGCCTGGTGCAGGATGAATGCATCATTGAGATCGCTCACTCCGTCGAGGTTCAAATCGCCCTTGAGCCACGCCTCCTCCGGGGAGTCGCCAGCACAGAGCGCCAACCGGCGACAAACGCCGCGATGTCGTCGGTGGCAGGATTGCCCGAGCCGGCCGTGATTTGCCCATCCAAGTTCACGTCGCCCATTAGCGGCACAATGGCCTCGATCAGATAGGACCTGCTCGATTCGTGCTCGAGCCACCAGCCTCTCCCCTCCAGGTCGGGCAGGATAACTTCGTCGAACGAACCGGAGACACCCGCAGCAGCGGACACAAGTCGATACAGCTGCGTCGAGTCGGGCAAGTAGCCATCGAACTCGACCGTTGCCAATCCGCTTAGTGTTGCCGCGCCCGAAATCGAAAGCGACGTGTACTCGTCACTCATAGCGGGTCCACCGATGACGAACGTGATACTGCCAGTGGATTGTTGCACAAAGCTCTCCGCGTTGATCCCGCCGATCAAATCGCCAGGCAGGATGGTGCCGTGGTTGTCCAGGTTGCCCAGCGCGGCTCCCGCTTCCATGGTCAGCGATGCTCCCTCGCTATTTTCTAAGGTTCCAGCGCCAACGACACTCGCCCCCGCGCGGAACGTCGAGCTGCCGGCGAGCGCCAGCCGGTCGTTGGAACTGGCGACTGATAGCTGTCCGGTAGACTTAAACTCAACGTCCACCGCGAGCGCTGCCGCTTCACGCACCTGCAGCGTGCCGATGACCTGCATCGGTGCGCCTTGCACCGGCGTTGGCAACGGCAAACTGGCATCGGGGCCGCCCATCACGCTCAATGTGCCCGACATGACCCAAGGGGCGTTGTCGGTAGTGTTCACCTGCAAGGTGATGCCGGAAGAACCCAAGTTCAGCGTGCCGGAGCCCCAGTTTACGGGGCAATTTAGTTCGACGACCACTGGCGCGCCCGTCGACGTGATGTCAGTCGTGGCGGTGAAGGCAATCGCTCCGTCGACCTGCAGCTTGGACGAAGCTGCCATGGTAACGTCGACGTTGCCAAACGAGGTGGCGCCAGCCAGCACCAGTGTATCGGACGCGCCGATAGTGATGGTGCCGCCCGTGGCAGTGAGCGGCGCTTCGATCGCCGCAAACGAATCGCCCGAGTCGTCGGCATCGAGCGTGCCGCCGGTAAAGGTGATCGTGCCTCCGGTGAATTTGGCCGCGGCCTCAATCGTAGCACCGCCGCGGAGGTCCAGTAATCCGGCGTTGTTTGTCCACGGCTCGGTGATATGGATACGATACCCAGCGCCCACTTCCATGGTACCGCCGAACGAGTCGGTCAGGCTGCCGGATTCGAACACGATGTCGCCTTCGTTGGCACGCACGAATCCGTCGCCACCCGTCCCGTCGAGGTCCCACACTTCCGCTGCGCCGGTCGCCTGGAAGGTCATGGACGAGGGCAGTCCGTCGGTCAGGTCGGTATCGATCAATCCGTCGTTCACCAACAGCGTGTCCACCTGAATCACTGCCGCCCCTTGCAGATACGACTCGAGGCCGCCGTCGGGCCCGATCTCCAGCGTGCCGACATCCAGTAGTCCACCGCCCACGCGGATCAGCGCATCCGCGTCGATGGTGACTTCTTCCACTTCCATTTCGCCGCCGTTGCCCACGTAGATTCGCGAGCTGGCGCCTGCGACGGTGATTGTGTCGCGGATGTCGAGCAGTCCGGCAGTCATGTGCACTTGGCCAGCATTGCTGATATCTAGGGTGTCGGCTTCCAACTCTCCTCCATCGCCGATGAAGATGCGGGAGCCGCTATCGGCAAGGGTCACCGCGTCGCTCACGTCGAGCTTGAAAGAGCTGGTATCGACGTCGCTTCCTTCGGAAACGTACAGGTTTGCCGCCGCACCATTGGCCGAGAGCCGCGCGGTTAGGTTGACCCCTGCGCCGCGCGCGGCGCGGACGTAGGCGTCGTCGCCGCTTTCCGGGGCTTCGGTGCCCGTCCAGTTGCTGACGTTGTTCCAATCGGTGCCGCCGCCGTTGGAGTAAAACTCCCTACGCGGCGCATCGATGCTCGAGTAGTGATGCCCGGCAGCCATGGCGAACAAGTCGGTATGGCTCGGCAACCGCCGCCGGTTCGACGGAATCGACGGCGTCATCAGGGCGAACGTATTCTCCAGGTGCGCAATGTTGTCGTTGTCGTCGCCACTGTCGTTGGCCGTCTCGACTGCTAGAGCGCCGCCGCCCGTCCAACTGGTGCTGAAGTCGTACTCGTCGTCGTTCTCACCACCGAAGATGCCAAGCGCCACCAAATCGGTTTCGTGCTGCGTGCCGTAATTGCTGCTCGACATGCCAAGCGCGTGCCCCACTTCGTGCAGCACCACCGACAGCAAATCCCACTTACCCGACGCGTCGGTGCCGCTGATGGCCGAGCCGGTGTAGCCCACCTCGAAAGTGTCGGCAGTGTTGGAGTCGAAGTCGTTGTACCAGTCGCTACGCTGGTCGGCAGTGATATCCCTCCACAGCGTCTGCTGCATGTTGAACTCGGAGTTGTCCTCCGGTGTGGGGTCGAGAAACCAATTGAAGTCGGGCTCGATGCGAACGCGGCCACTGTTCTCCCGATAGTTGCTGCTACCGCTGGTGATCGAGTTTTGGCTTTGTAGCGTATGGCTGCCAATCGAGTCGTCGAGTTCATCGTAGTAGAACTCGATGTTCAGGGTGTGATTGTCCTGAAACACGCCTTGATAGAACGACTCGGCGTAGGCAAACAAGGCGGTCAGCTTGGAACCGTCTGGATCGTAAGCAGGCGCATCCGACGCCCCACTGTTGAAAGTCATCACCAGGTTCAGCGCGCCGGCGCGCTGGGACGTGGACCACAAGAATACAAGTGCCACCGCCAGCGTCCATGGCGACGCCCAGACCGCCCGTTTCATTAGATGCTCCGCCTCGCTCTACGTCCGATTGAAGTCCCGGTGCCTACAGAAAACACCTCGATCGGAGGCGGGGCACAGAACAAGGCTGTATTATAATGACGCGATTTCAGGTAGCGAAACGATAAAGTTGAATTCGCCTCCGAAAAAGACGCGGCAACCTCCACTAATCCGGAAGCCGCGGTAACCGCTGTTACCTTGCACTGCCTCTCATCGTCCCGAACCTACGCGCTATACAGGCAAGTAACAGCATCGCGACGATCCCACATGTAGTGGGTTCGGGGATGGTGGTAGCGCCGATGGCGGCTGCTGAAGTGGCGCCAAAATTGTCTTTCCAGATCTGATAGTCGGCCGCGTCGACTAACTCATTGCCGCTTCCATCGGCCACGAGAGACGTGCCCGTCGCGCCGAGCGAGTTGCGCCATACGGTGTAGTCGGCAAGGTTCACCGTGCCATCCATGTTGTAGTCGCCGGCGATGCCCACGATCGACAACAGGCCCGCGGTATGACTGCTGACAGGATGCACCGCAATGTCGTTGGGCTCCGCCATACCGGTGGCGTAGACGATGCCGGTCACTCGAGGGTCGGCGACGAACTCAATCAAGAAGTCACCGCGTGCGCCCGTCGAAAGCGAAATCGGTAACGCCACCAGGCCACTGCCGTCGGGAAGCGAGAGGTTACCATTGCTGTCGACCGTTGGAGGTGGTCCCAGCGTCGGCTCGATGTAGGCGCTAAACGCATTGAGTTCGTCGGCCCCGCCAACCATCTCGCCATAGGCCTTGCCGCTTTCGTCCAGGTCGAAGTCGAGATAAGCGTTCGTGGCAGCGGGTGAGAGGTTTGGTGCGTCGCCTACAATTGTTGGTGGATCGAACGACACGGTACCCGCCGATCCGGCCTGCGGGGTAATAGTAACGACCGCTCCCCATCCGATGGCCGGTACGCTGCTATTGGATTCGATGTCGACAAACATGTCGAGCGACAGTGAGAGCCCACCGTCGTCGACGTGCCAAGCACGGTCGTCCACTCGGAACGCAACGTCGCCCGCAGCACCGTAGGCAATCGCCGGCAGTGTGAGCATTAGAGCTGTCGCGATGATGCTCAAGAGTCTCATACGCCTCTCCCGCCGCGACGGCCGAGCGCGGCCAAACTGCATGAGGTGACCGTTCCTGACTCCAAATCGGCAAACGCTGCATCGACGTCGGCATGCGAATCGCCACGGCCGTGATGAACCAGTTCGCTCGCGTGCGCGAAGTCGCCGCGCCCTGTACGCCCTGTTCCGAGTAACAGGCGTTGCGCATTGAAATGCCACTGGGCGATCGTGCGAATCCGTTCGCTTTGGTCGAGCGTCGCGTCTCGAGCTGTGGGCGATAGCGTCTTCGGTTCACTGGCGAGTTGGCTCCAGGCGGTGTCGAACGCAGCGTTGTCTTCCGAGCTGGGAACTTCCGGGCTCGACAAGGCACTCACCTGAAGCACAGCGGCAGCTGCCGGCGTGGAAGACCACGCCAGGTTGTCGATCACTAGCGCGTTGCCAAAGTCCGTCGGATTGTTGTTGAGGATGCTGACTTTGCTGATCGCCGGGATGTCGGTGGCGATCGCCCAGAACGCTTCGCGATTGTCGGCATTGGCGAACAACTGCGTGCCCACGGTGATCTGCTGGATGATCGCTCCGTCCACGTCGAAAGCGGTCACGGTCAGTGTGTGATTACTCCCCTCGACACCCGTCGCCAGGAAACTTCCCACCGACGCCACCGGCGCGTCGAACTCGAAGGTGAGCGGCTGCGTGTGGTTGGGGTAGTTGGCGTAAACGATGTCGCCATCGGGCTCGTACGTCCCGTCGTAGCCATCCAAGTGCTCGATGATGCCAGAATCGCCCTCGACATCCGCGCCCACTAAGGCGGTCAGGTTCGAGAACGTCACTCCATGGCTGACGGTGAACTCAGTGGGCGAGATGACGCCCGACAGCCCGTCGAACCCGATGACGTTCTCAACCACGCCCAGGAACGTCGCGTAGTCGGACGCTAGGGTGGCGAAAGTGTTCGCGCCGGCGCCATTGAAGGAAGTGGCGACCGGCTTGGGCGGCAGCGTGGTGTTGTAGATGGGAAGCAAAGCGACCAGGTCGGCGCGGTCGACCGCCCCGTCGGCCGTCAAATCGCCATCGTCCTGCGTGGCGCCGCTGGTGGTGCCAAGGTTTCGCTGGATGCGTCCCAACTCCAGCAAGCCGATGCGGTTGTCGCCCGAGGTGTCGCCCGGCAAATTCCGTCGCCATGTGGTGAACGTACCCACCAGCAGCGGATTGGCTGCAGCGTCTTCGACACCGGAACCAACGGCCGGCAAACTGAGTTCGTACTTGCCAGGCACAACGGTCAGCGGCGACAGATTGCTCAGCGTCCAGGTAATGTTGTCGCTGGTGGAGAGCGTCTGCGCTGCGGTAAGCGGCACCACCATGCCGCGACGCCTGAGTACCAGGTCGCCAACGTCGAAGTTGAATACCGGCTCGCTAAAGACGATTTCCACGGTGTCGTTCGCGCTGAAGCTCCTGTTGGGAACTACTTCTGTCATCGAAACGGTCGGTACATCGGGATCGTACAGCCACGCTTCGCTATCGCCAACTAGCAGTTCGTTGCCTGGGAACACCTGGATGTCGCCACCACCAGGATCGAGCGTCAGCTCATAGTCGCCGGCCAGAGAAGTGAGCGTAGATAGGTTCTGCAGCGTCCAGGTCACACCGTCAGTGGTGGTTACCGCCTGCGCCGCTTGCCAATCGACGAGGTGTGCGTCGCGAGTGAGCACCAAATTGTCGAGGCCGAGTCCCGTGATCGGCTTGCTGAACGTGATGGTGGCCGACGCGAGGGCTTGATTCGTCGGGTCGGGCGCGACCATTCCGATCGCCACGGTCGGCGCGACGTCGTCTTTGAGCCACGTGTCCGTTACGACACCCGTCAGCGCATTGCCGGCGAAGTCGGCAATGCCGGAGCCCGTGGCGTCGAGCGTAAGGACGTACAGTCCGTTGGCGCTCGTCACTCCGGACAACCCGGCGACGTGCCAGTTCATCAAGTCGAGCGACGTCGCGGCCGGCAGCCCGGCGAGCGAGACATTGTTGCCGTCTCGAGTCAGCACCAAGTCGCCAACGTCGAATCCAGTGACCGGCACATCGAACGACACCACGATTTCGTCGACCGATATGGTACGCGGATCGGGAGTCACGTCGACAATATCAACTGCCGGCGAACCGGTGAGCACCTGCCACACTTCGCGTTCTTCGGCCTCCAACTGGTTGCCCGCGGCATCCACCAGCCCGGCGTTCTCGACAATCTTGAGCAAGTAGCTGCCTTCGGTCGCCGTCAAACCGGCAAGGCTGCCAATTGTCCAAGTGATGTTGTCACTGGTCGATGGAGCGCTGCTGGCGGAGAGGCCGATCTGCACTCCATCGACAAACAGCTCGATGTCGGCGAGCGTGAAGTTCGTCACCGGTTCGGAGAACACGACATCGATCTGACTGACCGCCGTGTTCCTTGGGTCGGGCACTACGTCCACGATATCGACTCGCGGAGCCGTGTTGTCCACGGTCCAGCTTGTCGTGGCGTTGGTCACCAATTCATTGCCTGCCAGATCGCGGATATTCGAGTCCGCGGCGGTAAGTTCCAGCGTGTAGACACCTTCCTGCTCGGTGAGCACCGAAGTGTCGGCCAGCTGCCAGGTAATGCCATCAGAAGTAGTGAGCGCCTGCGTGCCGCTAAGCAGATTGGGCCCGCCATCGAGCGTCAACCGCACGTCGGCTAGGCCAACACCGGTTACTGGTTCGTCGAAAACGATCGTTAGCGGATTGACGCCATCGTTGCGAGGGTCGGGCGTAATGGCGGGCAGAGAAACCATCGGCGCGGTTTGGTCGACGGTGAACAGCCGCACGTAGTCGGCAAATAGCCCATCCATGTTGCCATCGAGTACGTTGCCCGCGTTGTCGCCAATCGAACTGCTGTACACCGTGAGGCGGTAGTCGTCCTCCGGTAGTGGACCACCCACGATGTCGAGCGTGGCGAACGTGGGAACGCCGTCGCTGGCGGCGAAGTTGTACGTGACGTTCAGCGTGTAGGTCACGTCGTCGCTTCCATCGACATCGTCGATCACACCGTTGGGCCCGGCGCCGCGCAGTTCGTAGCTGGCAGCCGATCCCGCGCCGAACACGTTCTCGCTAAATTTGACCGTCAAGCTGGTCACGTTGGAATTGGTGGAGTTCTCCAGTTCCACAAAGTCGGGCGACGCCCACAGCACCTCGGGAGGACGATTGTCGCCATCGACTTCAAACAAGAATGGGCTCGCGCCTTCGATGTCGGTGCCCGGGCTCGCCTGGCTGTCCATCGTGATGACAATCGCGTAGTCATTGCCGATCGACACACCCAACGGGACAGTCCACAGGTAGGAACCGGTATTTGGCGCATTCAAATCGATTGTCCATTCCACTAGCCCACCAACACCAACATGAACTAGTTCGATTTCGACAAAGTCGTTGGGTGGAGACGTGTCGTAACTCCGCCACTGAATGTCGTACGTTTGTCCCGGCACAAGTTGTTCGGCGCCGATCGGGTAGACCAGTTGGACGTACTCCGGCTCGGAGTTTGAAGCTTGCAGGGTGTTTCCATACACACCGATGTTGGCGAACATTCCGTTGTCGATCGGCTCGAGCGAAAAGTCGGCGCTCGGCTCGCCTGCGTCGACCAGCGGTGAGAGGGCATTGATGTTGGGCATCGGGTTAATCTGCCACACCACGGGCGTAAACACCGGCAGGTCCGTCCCGCCAGCGGTGTCCTTCACCGGGGCGAGCGCCCCTTTGTCAACCTGACCGTACGGACTACGCAGGTGGAAGTTGTCGTCGTCGCCGCTCAGAAGCCCGGCCAGTGAATTGTCGTCGCCATCGGGATCGACCCACACATCGCCCACGTTGGGCGACAGACTATGCAGGTCCTCGCCACCGGTGACGTTCTGCCAGTCGGTAAGCGTGGCCGCGCCCAACCCACCGAAGCTGCCGACGACACCATAGTCGATGATCAGCGCGTTGAAATCGCTGTCGAAGCGATGCGTGCTGGTCGAATCGACCACGATGTCCATGCTCACCGGATCGCCCGGCCCGGCATTGGGGTCGCCCTGCACGTAGATAGCGTTGTGGCGAAGGTGGACGTATTCGGCATTGTTCTGAATCAGCACGCCGATCTCCGCACAGGTGTCGCCTGGGTCCTGCGGCGGGGGATCCGGATCGCCAGTCACGTCGGCATCCTGGATGTCCCACTGCCAGCCGTCGGAGGGTGCATTGAGATTGAACAGGAAGCCTGGGAACGACGATCCCGAAGGCACAAACGTGGGAATCTTCAGTGCATCCAATTCGCCGAACTCCATGGTAGGCTCGACGAGATAGTCGATCACCACGGGCCCATCAGCCAGCAAAGTGGTATCCGTGTCGGTAAAGAAGAAGTCAGCATACAGTTCCAGATGGTTGCTTCCGACCAGCGTCCCGCCAATGTTCTGGAGCACCAGTTGTCCCGCCGAGATCGGACCGACCGACAGGCTGGCTTCGACGATGCCGACTCCCGGAATTGGCTCGAACATGGCCGAGGACAGGTCCATCGCCAAGATCTCGTAATCGATGGTCCACTCTTGGCCTTCGGGGAGCGCTGCAAGCAGTTGCGCGCCAGTGCCGCCGCCAGGGCCAAGGTCGAACGTGTCGCCCAAATCGCCCACCGCGTCCTGAAACTCCATCACCACATTGCCCCACAGCGGCGCCGGGAACATCTGGAACGGCGGACCAAACTGCTGCATGAAGATGTTCATGTCCCAATCGGTATCCACCACGGCTGTCGCCGCCGGATCGTAGGGCGCTGCCACTGCACATGGCTCGTAGACCGTGTTGTACGTGACCTGTGCCGCCTGGCCGGGGCCTTCGATGTTCATCGAGGCGTAGCCAGTCGAGTAGACGAGATTGTGGTCGATCACGCCACTGAACCGATCGACGTGAATGCCGTGCAGTTGGTTGTTGTAGGTCACGTTCCGCAGGACGTTGCTCTCCAGCGATGCCTCGATGCCGGTCACCGTGTTGACGTAGCTACGGTTCTCGATGATGTCGGACGACGATCCGAGGGCGGAAATGCCAATGGTGTGCTGGTGAACGACATTCAGCTCGGCGTCGGCCCCGTCGTCGAGTCGAATGCCGATGTTGGCGTTCTCGTTGACCGTATTGCCCACCACCCACACGTTGCCCGAGGCAAACACGCCATCTTCGTCGTTGTGGTGCACCTTGTTACCCAAAGCCGCCGGCAAGAGCGGATGCCCGACCACAGTCTGGGCCGCACCTGGGTTGATGATGTCGATACCGCGGAAGTTCTGGTACGCCTCGTTGGTGTCGACCACCGCCGCCCCCACACTACGCAAAGCAATGCCGATGTGGGCGTTGTCGTACACCTCACTGCCGCGCAGATGCGTGAGCCGGCTGTCGACAAAAATGCCATTGCGGCCGTTGCTGAACACGGTCAGGTTGTCCAGCTCCGCGTCATCCGAACCACCTTCGATCGATAGCCCATCGCGAGTGTGACCGGTGAGCACGAGTCGGTCGGCTTCGAGCTGCGTACTGCCGCCGCGAGTGCGAACGCCGATGTCCGCTCCGACAATCGTTAATTCGGCAAGCGTCATCGACGGCGCGGCGATCATCTCCAGTGCCGTGGCCGGCGCGAAGGGATTTGCGCGGTCGATGGTTGCCGTGCCCAGCCCGCCTATGGGCCCGAGAATCGACGTGCTCAAAACCGTGTTCATGCGCGGGTCATCGGGCAGTGCCGCGCCGCTGAGGTTCAGGTTCACCGCGTGAATGTAGTCGCCGGTGTCGACTCGCACCACATCGCCGGCGCCCATGGCATAGGAGAGCACCAACGGTCGGATGACCACCTTCGGAGCATCGGCCGTCAGGCCGGTGTTGCGATTGTCGCCAACGGCGCTGGTGTAGACGTCGCCGAAGGCCGAACTGTCGTTCACGTAGAACGTATTGGCTAGCGCCGGATCGTGATCGACGATGGCGAAGGGCTCGCGGCTTTCTTCGACGAGCAACGTGCCGCTAGCGGTCTCCATGTGAATGCGATATCGCTTGGTATTGTCGCCAGACACAAAGCTGCCGGGCGTCCACGTAGTCGACCCCGCGGAGGCGGCGACGGTAGCAATGTCGGCCACCTTGCCTACGCCTACTTCGTAGAGGTCGATGTCCAAGTCAACGCCGCCGGCGATGTTGTTTGACTCCCACGCCAGCGTGTAGGTTCGCGAGGGCACCAGGTCGACGTAGAAGTTCGGCTCGGTAATCTCCAACCGGTGCGTCGGCGACTGCGTCGCTTGGGGCGTGTTGCCGTACGCACCGAGATTCACACGGTTGCCGTTAGGTGAAGGCTCGAGGTTGTAGGCGGTCGTCGGGTCGCCAGCGTCGATACTGGTGGAGCCGGATTGCAGGTGATAGTCGTCGCTCGCCAGGTCGACGAACAAGGGATCGTCGAGCGTCGGGTGAAGCACCGTGGTGCCAAGTGAATGCAGGTCGGACTCGGCCTCGACCTGCCAATCGTACAGGTCGGAGAATCCCTTGCCTTGGAACGCCACGCCCCCGCCGCTGGTAAAGAAGTTGTTATAGTCGCTGTCGTAGCCGAACTGACTCTCCGCTTCGACGAACAAGCCAAACCCTGCAGCCGTGGAAACGATGTTGTTGCGTATCACCACCTCGTCAATGGCGCCTTCCAACTGGATCCCGCTGCCGCTAGGTACGTAGATGGTGTTGTTGACGATTTCGACGTCGGTCGCGCCCGAAACCAACAGGCCGCTACCTGTGTTGCGGTAAATAAGGTTGTGGTGAATATCGGACGTACCGAGCACTTCGATGCCGGTCTCGTTGGCATAAACTCGGTTGAAGCGGACCTCCGCGCCGGGCAGGGCCTGGACGCCCACGGTGTTGTGGTGAATCAGGTTCGAGAGGTTGATGTCCCAACTGTCGGGCCCGATGATACGGCTGCTGCTGACGCCGGTTGTGTTGTTGTGGATGTCGTTGGCCACCAGTTGCGTCTGGTCGCCGCTCACCTCGACGCCGAGCGTGTTGGAATAGATGTCGGTGTGGCGAACGATCGCGCCGGCCGAATTATCAGGCACCAGCACGCCGGTATCGTTGCCGAAGACACGATTCGGCGCGAGCCCCCCAGGCGCGCCGAACGGCGCCGGATTGTCCGGCCCCACTACACCGCCAATGGTCTCGATACCGACCCCACCGCCATGAATGTCGTTGTCCCACACCTGGGCGACACGGCTTTCCCACAGCATGCCGGTCGCGCGGCCACCGATATCATTACCAACGACGATCGCCGGCGCGTGTGCGGCGAGGTGGATACCGAGCGTCCCGCTTTCGGTGAACGTGTTGCCGTCGATCGTGTTGACCGCGTAGCTCGCTACATCGATCGAGGTGCCCTGGTTCTGGAAGTCGCTTCGCGTAATCAAGTTGCCCGTGGCATCATCGGCGCTGTTGCCAAGGATCTGAATGCCATGGCCGCTACCGGCGAAGGCGCTACGGACGAACAAGTTGTTGTCTGAGTCGTCGATCACCAGATTGACGCCTGAGCCGGAAAACTCGGCCAAGTCGAACACGTTATTGTCGGAGCCAAAGAGCGTGAGGCCCGGGCTGTTGCTGGCGAATTTCACGCGATGGAACAGGTTGTCGTTGGCGTTCTCCAGGCTCACACCTGAAAGTGTGCTGCCCTTGATGCTGCCGATGTACATCGCGCCTTGATCGTCGGTGGTGATCGTGCCACCTGCGGCGTGGGTGCCGGTCTCCAGCACCACGATGTCGTTCGGGCCGAGGTCGTACGTATCGAGCACCGACTGCAACGACGGCTTCGGCTTGCGATGCGTCAGCCCGTCGTACTTGGCGTCGCCGGGTGCGGTAGTGTAGTAGGCGTCGCCCCGGTCGAATGCACCGGTCGGATTGACGTAAATCACACGGGTGTCGCTCGTCTGATCGGGCTCGATAGCCAGCTGGTAGTTGTTCAGCTCGCCGCTGCCGTTGACGCGAACGAAGTAGTTGCCCGCCGGCACGTCCAGCAGCACGGCGAACTCGCGGTCGGTGCCGCTCTTGCCCTCGGCCAGCAATTGCCCCCCGGCGTCGTACACTTCGAGCTCAATGGCGCCGTGCACACCGCTGTGGCGAATGTCAACCTCGATGCTGTCCTCGCGCAGCAGTTCGAACTCGAACCAATCGACGTCGCCGGTGCTTTCGATGCTCAGTCCATCAATGTGCAGTCCGGGACCGGCGCCGAGGAATCGCGAAGTGCCCATCGAGTTGTTGCCGGTGAACCGGTCGGTGAATATGTCTTCGTCGGTGAATTCGAAACTGGCGATTTCGATTTCGGCAAATGTGAACTCCACGCGCTTGAACAGCAGTTCGACGTAGGCGTCCAGGTGAGCGGTGATCGAACCTCCCAGATCAAACGTGCCGGTCACGCCCAGCGGAATATTGGCGATCAGCTCGTCGAGATGGACTTTGCCGTCGTTGTTGGTATCGACCAGATCGGCCGTGAGTTCCAAATCCACACCACCAGACACACCCGCTCCGACAACAATCAGGCTGATCTCCGCACCGGCGTTGATGCTGCCAAACAGCGTGGCCTCGGGCACGTCCTCTCCAGTGCCGTCGGGATTCTCAGTGTCGCTCAGATAGAAACCATTGAACACGTCCCACCAGTCGCCAGTTTCCGCAGCTTCCTGGATGCCGTGGCTGTCAAAACCCACCGCCAAGTCGATCCGTGCTCCAATGCTGCCGCTTATTGAAGCAAACAGCGGAATCGGTGGGATGAGCGGGCCGATCTTGATGATCGGGAACGGGAAACTGACCTCGAGCGGCGGGATGTCGTACAAGAACAGGTCGACCGACTGGCCGATTAAGAGTTGAAAGACCGATGTTGGGTTTTCAATGAGCGGCAGGATGATGCCGAGTTCCTTGAGGTCGTCAAAGAAGTCGCCAGCGTCGTCGTCCGCCATCTTCAGGTTCATCACCGGGTCTTGCACGTCGGTGACCATCGGGTTGGCCCCGACCAGGGCATCGTCGTCGCGAAGGTCGACTTCGCCCATGCTGGAGTCGACGATGATGAAATCGCCGAGCGGAATCATCAAGTCGTCCGACACTTCCGGCACGCTGTTGATCACATTGATGATGCCGGCAACTGCTTCGACGTAGTCGGCCTCGGTGGCGTAGCCCAGCGCGCGGGCGATGTCGAGCGGCGTGAAGTCGAAGCCAAACTCCGAAATCAGTGGAATGGGCGACGTGACGAACTCGACAATCGGCTGAATGGGCTGCGTGAACTGCTGAACCTGCTTCAGCACGGTATCGGCAAAGTCGGCAATGAACTCACCAGCGTTGAGCGTGATGTTCGTAAACGCGACCGTGGGGACTCCGCCTTCGAGGTCTTGTCCGCTGTTCGAACCGGCAAAGTCCCACACCACGGTGAACTCGGAACCGATGGACGGGAACCGAGAGTCGCCCTCGAAGCTCACCAGCAAATCGAGGTTCATCTCCGCCACGCCAACCAGATCGACCGCCAGGGCGTCGTCGATGTCAATGTCGCCCAGGAAGACCTTTTCGATTTCCGTTTCGGTCATCTTCCCGGTATCGATCGGATCTTCGGGGTCATCGAACGGATCGAGAAAGTCAACGGTCAGCCCCGCCGTGAACGAACTGGGATCGCGACCGTCCATGTCAACGTCGATGCCATCGTTGTTCGGGTTGCTGTCGGCGTCTTCGTCGGCGACGTCGATTTGCAGGAACGCCAACTCGCCCCGCGCCTCGAGGTCGGGCGTGCGGATTTCGAGGTCAATGCTAATCTCGTCTTCCTCTTCGGTCAGCAGGTAGAAGCCGTAGCGATTGCTCACGCCGAAGCTCAGGTTCCACTCGTAGCCAAGCAGGATCTCCAAGTCGCCCTCAACGTCCAACCCGAGCCCCGGCAGTCCGATATCGAAATCGATGGGCGTGTTGAGCACGGTCAGGTCCTGCCCAAGGTCGAGGTAGAACTCCACCTGATCGACCTTGCCGTCCTGTTCGAGGTCCATGTTGACGAATTCGACGTCGTCGATGGTCACCGTCCCGCTGCCGTCGCGATCCTTGAGGATATTCAATCCAGTCGGACCGGTCGCGAGCCACAGCGCGGTCTGCAGGGCTGCGCCGGTGTCGCCTTCGGTCTCGTGGAATCGGGCGGTGATCTGACTGATCATCTCTTCGTGGACTTCTTCCAGGAAATCGGCCACTTTGCCCAGGTCCTTGCCAACAAATGGCAAGTCCACACTGCCAACCTTGCCGTTGAATGCGTCGATGGCGATCTGGAACCAAGCGTCGAGACCCGCCAGCACGGCCGAGACGTTGTCCAGCAAACCGTTGTTCTCTTCCTCCTTCGGCTCCTCTTCTTCTTCGAGATCGGGCACCATCAGCGTCGTCGTGCCGGCGATGTCCGCAAGATCGCCAATCCGCAGCTCCAGATTGCCGATGTAAGTGCTGGGATTCGGATAGTAGATCGGCAACACGACGTTCACCTGACCGGTGATGCTGACATCGACATTGTCCAGATCGATGGTAGCCAGCGAAATCTTCCCTTCGCTGGTGCCCGCGTTGTTGTCGGAAAGCTGAATATCGACAATCGCCTGATCTCGCGTGATGTCCAACCCGTCGTCATCGACCAGCAGCTCGCCATTGCGAACATGGATGCCCCAGAACAGGATATTCGCGTCGAACGAAATGTTCTGCGCATTGATTTCCGCCTTCGCGGTCAAGTACGACGACTCGTACACGAACGGGATCAGATTCAACGCGTTGCTGATGTCGATGCCGAACGAGAGCTGGAAGTCGAGTTCGAAGTCGACATTCAACAGCGCCGAGCCGCGCAGGTCGACAAGAATCTCGATGATCTCGGTCCCGAACACGTCGGTAAAAGGAAACTCCAACGCGATGGGGATCTGCTTGACGAACTCCTCATGAATCATCAAGTCCGCCCGAATCACGTTGCCATTTTCGACCAGTGAGATGTCGAGGTCCTCGTCGTCGAGGCCGATGGCTTGCTCGAGCTTCAGTTCCACGTCGTCCAGTGCGGCCGCCGGGTCGTTTTGGAAAGCGATCACGAACTCGGCGAACCTTCCAGAGAACTCGCCCAATTCGCCCAGCGACTTGCTGATGCCTGGGATATCCATACCGTAGAACGAGTGGTCTTCGAGCGATCCAAGGTAGTCGCCCACACCGCCCAGCGCTGCACCGAAGTCGGCGCTCGAGAGGTTCTCGAACGGCTCGAGTTCCGACCCGTCGACCATTGTCACCACGGCCGCGCCCGTGCTGCGGTCGGCCCAGTTGATGGTGAGTTCGGGACTGGTGGTGAGCGATTCACCAAGAATGTCCGCATCGACTGGCAGCGACACGCTCACCGCACCGCTCAGCGTCGGCACGTCGACCACGTTGGTGATGTCGAGAGCCACCGCCTCGAACAGTTCGAACAACCCCACCCGGCCACCCGGCGTTTGGGTGGCGACGTCCTTCAGTTGGAGCGAGAAGTCGGCCGTTGACGTGCCGCTGCCGCTATCGACCGCTACACCCAGAAACCCGACTTTGGCGTCGCCGTCGATGTCGCTTGCAGTAAGTGACAAAGCCCCATCAATCGTCGCGTTTTCGAGGAACGCATGATTGGCCAGCGAATCAAACGCGAAGTGCCGCTCTCGAAAACCCAACTCGGTGACGATCGGGTCGCTGCTTGCTGGTCCGCTGGGATTGTAATCGGCCGCGGTAAGCTCCAGCGCCGCCACGCCGAGCGTCGAAGTGATGGTCGAGAACGTCAGCCGATCGCTGGCGTCCAAAGCGGCCACCACACTGGCACTTAGTCCTGCGGTGGCGAGCGCGGCGTTCAAGTCGGCTACCAGGTGACTGCGATTCGTATTGTCGCTGGTGCTGGCGGCCGTTAGTGCCACGGCCACCGCGCTGCCGAAACCGAGATTCAGGGTGAAGGCCGAGTCGGTCGAGATCTGTCCATTGGCGGGAGCCGCCGCGGTGGCTGTCATCACAGCGCTTAAATCATCGAGCGAAACGCCTAGCGTCATCTCCAAATCGCCATCGGCGTTGAGCGTTGCTTCGCTGGCTGATGTGAAATCAGAGATCGGACTCAAATCGAGCCCGAACCCCACTGGCACGTTCGTCGGCAGGTAAGTGTGATCGACGATCAGGTGATAAGTCAGCTCCTTGGTCGTGGGATTGTAGTCCGCGTCGATCGTCGCCAGCGACAACCCGAGCGCGCTCGCCAGCGCGGTCTCCAGCTGTTGGGCCGTAGCAAAAATCGGGATTCCGTCCATATCGACCAGCGGAGCTATCACCCCTTCGGTGACAATCTCATCCAGGGCGATCAAGTCGCCAATCCGCCCGTCGGCGGCGAGCAGCGCGTCGGAGTCGAGCACCTCGGTACCGCCGAGCGAGTCGAGCCAGTTGGCAAGCTGCTCGAGTACGCCAACAAAGCCGAATGAACTGATATTCGAAAAGCTCTGCACCTCATCGTACGCGCCGTTGAACGACAGCGACGGCGCAACGAACGGGTTGGCGGAGTTAAAGCTGATGGTTGGCGTGCCACTGGGCGAGAAGCTGCCCAAAGTGCCGGGGTTGGCCGTGACCGATCCACTAGCACTCCCCGACTCGACGAACGACACAAACAACGACAGCTCCGTGCCCTCGAGCTCGGCCAGCGTGATGTTGCCAGCGGCGTCGAGGTCGGGATTGGCCAGGCTGATTACGAGGTTGGCGTCGAGCGCCAGGTTGCCCGAAGTGAGCGTTGCGTCGAAGAAGCCCAGTTTCATCGGGCCGGTCGGTACGCTTGGTACGTTCGCATCGACTTCAGCCGCCAGGCTTGCCGGCCGGATGAAGAACGCCTCGTCGTCGTCCAGTCCACCCGTCAGGTCGATTCCAAACGTGAAGTTAAATGTCAGCACCGCGTCGGCCGAGATGGTCGAACCAAATGCGATGCCCAACGCCTCGCCCTCGGGTCCCAGGCTGGGGTTCACTGACAGCGCTCGATCGGCCTGGAACTCGAGCGTGAAGACGACCTCGTTCTCCGCCGAATCGTACCCGCCACTGACATTGGCCACCGACAGCGTCACGTTGTCGAAAGTGAAGTTGTCGAGCGCTTCGATGGCGGTAACCAGTTCGTCGGTGGTTGGAGTAACATCCAAGGCGAAGTAATCGGCGATGGGATCAGCCAAGCCTTGACCGAGCAGGTCACCGAGGTCGATCGACTCACCGACCGAGAGCCCCGTGGTCGGTAACAACTGCGACGCCAGGTCGTGGTCGTCGAGCGTGTCGGCCCATTGGCTGAGACCATCGAGTCCGCCGGCAAGCTGATCTTGCTGCGTCGACGTAATAGCAGCGTCGGTAAGGCTGAGTAGCCTTCGCGCTTCGAGCGTTTCGAGCTTCAGTCGACGCACTCGCTGACCGAGTGCGTTGCGCGCATGGAAAACGGTCCCCTTACGCCGAGAGCGACGTCGTTTCGACACGGGCGTAGTCCTCGAATGTTACCGCCTTGATGAGGCTCGAACCCCGAAAAGTCACGCCACTTCCCCGTCCCGTGCGATTCCAGCACTCTAGTAGAATGCAGGTTCGAAAGCACGCAGTTCCGCCGATCAGCTTACACCAGCCAAACCCAAAAAGCAAAGAATTAGTCGAACAGTTCCCCCCAATTCAGAGGGGGGACGTCGATCCAGCCGCTTGATGAACCAATGCCCCATCGCGGCAGGCCGTCGGGTAGAATACAAGCCGTGATGTTACCAACCAGCGCGAGTTACGCGAATCAAATCTCTGTGTGACTTATGTACAACGACGCGATCCGTTTCGCACTTCAAGCGTGCTTGTTCGTCCTAATAGCAATCGCGTTGGTACTGGCCCCCTCGCCCTGTGATGCGCAGAACCCCGCTGCCGCGCAAACCGACGATGCACACTGGGACTTCAAGCTCCAGGTGCGCGGACCCGAAGGCCAGCCTGCGCCTAACGTGAATGTAAGCACCAGGAACACGAAACAACTAGGCAAGGAGCAGGTGCTCGAAGGAGAGTTTATCAAGAGCTATGGCTACGGCGCACGCTTGATAACAGACGACCAGGGCGTACTACGACTACGATTTGCAGAACACCCGGGCAGCCTCACTTTGGTCATCGAACACGCAGGTTACGCCCCCTACTGGGCCGCATGGCGGTCGAGCGGCCAGCCGGTGGAGATTCCCACTGAGTTCACGGCTGTGTTGCAGAAAGCGTGGTCGGTGGGTGGAGTGGTAGTGGACGAGTCGGGCAAGCCCTTGGAGGGCGCGACAGTGCATCCCAGAGTCGATTTTAAGAAACGCGCTGGCGATACGCAGCAACTTGGCGTGGGAACCCAGATCAAGACCGACAAGCAGGGCGCTTGGCGCTACGACTGCGTGCCGGATGACATGAAGAGCGTGCACGTTACGATCGACTTCCCCAACTTTCAACCAGCGCGGCAGGATCTGGCTCGCGTGTCGTACGCGCTCGAACCGGACGAGAAGCCGCACGCCCAGATAGTCATATCTCCTGGACTGATGGTGCATGGTCGAGTTACCGATACGGACGGCGAGCCAATCGCCGGTGCGCTGGTGAAGACCAAGCTCTTGAATGAACTGCGAAAGGCCACCACTGACGAATCGGGTTACTACATCCTGCAAGGCTGCGAGCCTCACTTGACCAGAATCGTTGTTTCCGCGACAGGTAAGGCTACCGACATGAAGGAAGTCCGCGTGAAAGCAGACATGCAGCCGGTCGACTTCGAGATGCAGCCGGGTGGCAAGGTCCGCATTCGCGTAGTCGACGAGCAAGGGAATGGAATCCCCAAGGCGCGCATCTTCTTTCAACGCTGGCGGGGACGCTTCGAGTACTTTGAGTTTGACCACGTCTCTCAATACGCGGACGACAACGGGGTGTGGGAATGGAACGAAGCGCTGGATTCATTCTCCGCCGATATTTGCCGTCCGGGCGGCATGCAATTGTCGGAGCAGCCGATCATCGCACGAGAGGAGGAGTATGTTTTTAATCCACCACCGGCTCTGGTGGTGTCGGGCAAGGTGACCAATGCCAAGACAGGAGAACCGGTCGAGGCATTTCACGTGATCCCCGGATTGCGGAGCGGAGGAAGAACGAACTGGATTGAACGAGACAGCTTCGACGCGAAAGGTGGGAAGTATCGCGTGCGGATGACGCACGGCTATCCGGCTCACCTGGTGAAGATTGAAGCCGAGGGGTATCGCGTGGCTATCTCTCGGGATATCAAGACCGACGAAGGCGAAGTGAATTTCGATTTCGAACTGCAGCCGGCCGAGAGCATTGCTGTATCGCTCGAAACTCCAGACGGCAAACCAGCAGCCGGAGCCAAGATCGCGCTAGGCGTCGCCGACTCGCAGATCAGCGTCAAAAATGGCGCCATCGACGACGGGTCGACCTACGCTACTCGCATCAATGCAGATAGCAACGGACACTTCAGCATTCCACCGCGCGAAGGAGATTTCCAGTTGGTCATCACGCATTCGGAAGGATTCGCTTACCTGCGAACCATCGACGGGCCCATTCCGAACGCGGTCCGGCTGCAACGCTGGGCGCGTGCCGAGGGCACCTTCCGGGTAGGTGACAAGCCCGCAGAGGGCGTGACGCTCGAACAAAACGGCGCCGGCATTCACTCCTACGGCGACAGCGTGCCCAACATATTCACTTCGGAACGAACGACAACGGGAGAGGGTGGACACTACGTATTCGAGCGATTGTTTCCTGGTGAGGGCCGCATCGGTCGGCGAATCATCTTGCTGGTTGACGATGGCGCCACGGAAGTGACCTCGTCGGCGAGAGTCGCGGCGACATTCAAGTCGGGAGAGACCACGCACTTGGATCTCGGCGGAGTGGGACGTGCGGTGATTGGCCAACTTGTGCCACCCGATAACGCCGGAAATGACATTCATTGGCCGTTGGCGATCTTGTATGTATCGACCGGCATCGTGCCTCCGCCACGCCCAACACCTCCCGCTGATGTACGGAACAATGCTGCCAAAAACGACGCTTGGTGGGCGGAGTGGAGACAATCGCCAGAAGGCATCGCGTGGCAGGCGGCCCGTCAAAGCTACGAGCAAGCAAGAAAGTCCACGCCCTCATTCACTGTAACGGTGGGCGACGAAGGTCGATTCCGGATCGACGACGTACCGGCAGGTGTTTACAAGCTCAGCGCTCGATTCAGAGAGCGCGGACCTGGTGGCATCAGAGATTATCGATTCGAGGTTCCCAAAACCGAAGGGGGCAACGAGCCCTTCGACCTTGGTGAGTTACAACTCGAGTAACGGAAAAACTCACTCGTGGGCAACACTACGAGTTGCACACGGAACAGAATTTTCAGGGGCAACGGTATGAAAAGAGATCCATCTCGAAGGCAGTATGGAGGTTATTGTTGTATAGTAAGCCTGCTAATGATCAGCGGCGTCGCCATGGCCGAACCCTCTGCACCAGCGGCCGAACGCGCTAGCAGTCCCGCACTCGATAGTTTGGGCGACCCGCTGCCGGATGGTGCCATCCTGCGAATGGGGACGCAGCGGTTCCGGCATCCTTCATCCGTTACTCAACTCGCTCTCTCTCCCGATGGCGACAAGGTGATGTCGATTGGTAGTGACGAGTTGATTGCTTGGAACCGGTCGACCGGCAAAGAACTCTGGCGTACAGGAATGCCGCGGAATATGAGCTTTTCTGCGGCGGCGTATGGCATGAGACCGTTGGTGTTCTCCAGCAACAGTCATCACTTCTTCACGATCGGCCCTTTCAATCAGCTGCTCGTCTGGGATCTCGCGAGCGGCGAGTCGCGTGCGGTAAATCTCAACTCATCGTTGTCGCCGCAAGTGTTGCAGATGCGCACCGTGGGCAAGTCGATAGACGTCACTCGCGACGAGACCAAGTTCGCGGTGGGATTCTCCAGTGGAGTCGTCGTTTGCGATTCCGAGGGTCGCGTGCACTTCGAGATCGAGAACAATCCCACCGATGCGCTCGACTTCAACAGTCGGGATCGGCTGAGATTCGGAGGCCACTACTCATATGCGGTCTTCTCACCGGATGAGAAGACTTTGGCAGTGGTCACGAGTGACGCGCCGACCGTTATCCGCCTGCACGATGCAACCACCGGCGAAGAAATGCGGCGCATCGAGCTGACTGATCGCCTGGTGCGAATGGCCTTCTCCCCGGATGGCAAACATATCGTGGGAACCGAGCGCGACATCGCCGCCAGGCAGTACGCGGTCGACACCTGCGAAGAAGTGTGGGCGTATAAGATTGAACCTACAACCAAGGCCGAAAGTTACACCTCAGGTGTTGCCTACAGCCCCAACGCCGACATTATCGCTGTGGGCGCACCGATCGGCGCGGACCACGACATCCACTTACTTACAGCGGAAGATGGAAAGCTGAAGAAGGTGCTGACCGGTCACCAATGGAAGCCATGGACGGTCGCTTTCTCCGATGACGGAAAAACGTTGTTCTCCTCCGGATGGGATGGGGCTGTGCGGCGGTGGGATATGGAAACACTCGAGCAATTGCCTCTTCCGGTAGGAGTACGGGCGACAAGAGTTGTGACGCTGTCGCCCGTCGGAGATCGCGTGGCGTACGAAGACGACTCGGGCGCGGTGCACGTTCTGCATGGCGATGGTACGGTAGAGCGAACCTTGACTACCCCCAACGCCGGCTACGCGCAGCTAAAATTCTCCGGCGATGGCAAATGGCTCTGTGGCGGTGGCACCATCGGCGATCAAGTACACGTGATTGTATGGAACGTTGAAGATGGCGCCGTGCGGAAGCGATGGGAGTGGCCCAAGGGAAAGGACCCTCATTCGCACGTCGAGTGCCTGGACTTCAGTTCCGACGGCAAATACCTGGCCGCTGCTGTGTTTCGCCAGTCGGCTGCGTATCTCTGGGATTTGTCCACCGACGAACCCGCCCGAAAGCTCCCGCACGGCGAAGTTTATGGGCTTTCGTTCAGTCCGGCGGGCGATGTGTTGGCAACCGCCGGATGGGATCGCAAGGTGCGATTCTGGAACTCCGCCGACGGCCAACTCCAGCGCGATTTCGAAGTGAACAAGGAGCTAGGCAACGGTGGCGACAATCGCATGTACACGGTCTGCTATAGTCCCAAAGAGGATACCCTGGCCACAGCGCACCTCGACGGAAAGGTGCGTCTGTGGGATGCCGCCGAAATGCGCAAGCTAAGGGAATTCCAAGTGCCCGGGCGGTTCGTCTACGGCACGATAGCCTTTTCGCCGGATGGCTGGTTGCTGGCGACCGGCAGCATGACGGGTGCGGTACAGTTGTGGGAACCCTGGACGGGCCAAGAAGTTCGCAACTTGGGGAAGCACGACCACTATGCCTACACGGTGGGATTTGGTCCCGGCCGACAAACCCTCGTGAGTGGTGGAAGCGATGGAGTCTGCTACCTGTGGGATCTCGAGCCACCGGACCTTCCTGCGCATGCGGAAATGCCGCAACTGTGGAGCGAACTGCGCGGCGACGCGGACACCGCGTACCGAGCAATGTGGACCATGCAGCGAGAGCCTCAACAAGCGGCGGAGTTTCTCGTCACCAAGCTGCGCGGCATATCTACAGTGATCGACCGTGGTCAAGCTGTGACGGAGCAGCCAACTGCAATAGACGAGCGTCAAGAACGCTTGTTGTCGCTACTGGCCCAGAAAGACGACAAGGTCGAAACGCACACTACTGTACGTCGGGCAATGGTCGCCTTGGAACAATTGGATACCCCCGCAGCGTCCCAAGCTCTGGAAGAACTTGCAAGAGACGCGAATGCAGAGGCGGTATTGCAACTTGCGAGCCAAGCGCTAATGCGATTGGCCGACCAACAATAGGGCGTTTACTTCTCGACTTCGCGCTGCAGGACTTCGCGCAATTGCTCCACTAGTCGAGGGCCGCCGCCAACGAATAGGGCGGCCACATTCCCTTCTTTGTCCACCACCACGGTTTGAGGAATGGCCGTTACCGCATACTTCTCGGCCGTCGCGCCATCGATGTCCAGCGCAACGGTCGGGTCGACTTCCAATCGCTCCAGCAACGAGCGAATGCTGGCCGCATCCTCCTGCATGTTCACCGCAACCAGCTCCACGTCCTCTTCCTCAAATTCTGCGACTACCGCTTCGACTTGTGGCATTGCTTGGATACAGGGACCGCACCAGGTTGCCCAAAAGTCCAGCACAACGACCTTGCCCTGCTGCTTGCTGAGCCTGAATTTCGATCCGTCTAACAGTGCGAGTTCAAACTCAGGCGCCGGTTTGCCAACCAGATCCGACTCGGTCCCCGCCGAGGAAGCTGCCCCTTCGGGCGAGTCTTCGTCGGTGACGAATTTTGGATCGGTCGCAGGCCTCAAATGCCAGTAGTCGCTAACCACCTCGCCGGCCGCCTCATCGATCGCATCACCGATCACCAACTGGTCGACGCGCTTTAACTCGACATGGCACTTCCCCAACGTGGGACTCCGCCCGTAAATGGTGTCTTCGCGAAACCCGTTCGGAGTGAACGTCAGGCGCACGCCATCGCGATGCACCACCTGGACAGCTTGAGCGCCATCTTTTTCATGTACCTTTGGTGGGTCGGCCTCGGCTGCTGCTTCGTCTTCCAGCCACACGATCCGGCCCACCAGATGGCGATCGATCTTCTGGTTGTCCAGGCGCACTTCCATCACCAGATGGTCCGCGTCCATTTCAACCAGGCGTCCACGCAAGAAATCGCCTCGTTTCGACTCGATCAGGTGGGTGGGTGGATTCTTGCGTTGCATGCGCGGCAGCGTGAGAAGACGATCTCGCTTTTCCTCGGATAGCTCTTCGAGTTTCGATTCTTCCATGCTGTGCCACGCTTTCACCTCTTCGAGAGGCAAGCGGGTAATCTCCAACAGTGGGCTTCGAAATGCGACGTCAGTTTCATCCACTGATTCAATGTAGCAGGGAAAACGGTCGCCCCGGCGAAGCACCATCACCTCTTCGTACTTCTCGCTCCGCGCCTTCTCGTTGGGGTCGACAAACACCCCCAGTACCTTGCCGAGTACGCTTGGTGTTCTCGCTTGCGCCGGGGCCGGCGTCGATGGCCTTGCGGTTCGGTCCCTAAAAACGATGCGGCCGGACATGTCCGCAGCGAGTTGCGTGCTGTCGACGCTGTTGCTGGGGTGCCAACAAAGCCGCTCGAATGGCTTGCCGTCCTCCCCTTCGACAAGTGCGCCACGCGACAGCGTACCCGACGTTTCCAAACGCCCACGCCGTCCTTTGGTGATAACGTTCGAATTATCCTGTTCGCCGGTCGTCAATCCAACGATGGACATCACTTCTTCCAGCGGCAAACGCAGGTCTGCCGAGGCACTGGGGTTGAATACCACCAGCTGACCATCGCCAACCTGCTTCAAGTCGCCACAAACCCGGACTCCGTCGGTCAGCGTCACACACATCGCAGCCGACACCGGTTGTTGCCGATGGGGAAATGATAGTGCCAGCACATCTTGCAGCGGTATCCGTTCCTCCTCTGTCTCTTCCGAATCATCGCCTTGGTCGGCGGCAAGAATCAACTCGCCGCTCTCCGCATCGAGTCGAGGCGACTGGGCAGACTTAATCGAGCCACCAGCCAGGTGCATGCTCGTCTCGCCCGATTCGAGCTTACCCGGCAGCGTGCCATCCCAGCTGCGAATAATTAGTTGATCCAGGTTGAGCTGGTGCTTGTGATTCTGGATCGCAAACACGCACTTGGTTTGTGACTCGGGAGCAATCTTGATCTCGGTCAGGAGCTGCCCCTCGGGCGTGACGGCCGAACAGAGCCCCGTCGATTGGTCGATGTAGAGTTGAACTCGCAGTGTGCCTTTGCCCTTCGAGAGCTTTTCCACCATCCCGATATCAGCGGCCTCGGACGTTTCGCGAACGAGCACCAGTTGTTCGCCACAAGTTTCCAACGAGCAGAAACTGCCTAACTCGATCGCAAACTCCGGGAGTTGTTGCCAGGAAAGCTCCAATTCCAAGCACGCCTGCGTCGGCAGTTCCACCGAGTGACGCAGTTTCTTGCTTCCGCTGGCTTGCAGGCGACCCGCGAGCTCGCGCCACTTGCCATCCCCCTCCTCCTGGGTCCATTCACTCAGTCCGTTGGGCCCGAAATACAACAAACCGCTACCTTCATCGCAGCGAACCGCCCTTACCACGTGGTCGACGGGGAACTTCAGCTCGCCAAATCGTTGCGACTTGATCTTAATGGAATCGCTGTCCAATGCTTCGAGAGTACCGTAAAAGACGTCGCCCCCTGCTAACTGGAAACAGAAACCGTCCACCGAAGGTGGCGTATGTGAACGCGGGTAATGAAGCGAGGCAACTGCATTGAGGGGAAACGCAATGGGCGTCTCAGCGATTGCCGCATGCCAGCGCAGTACGTTGGGCGTGTCGCCATCGGCGAGTTGCCCTTCGTAGTAATCGCCGTTCTTCATGGACAGGCGCGGAGCGTCCAGGCGCCCGTCATCCGCACAAGCTGCGTGCGACAACAGCAGCACAAGAGCTACCGAGCACCAGAGGTCGTAGGGGCTACGTGCCATCGTCAATCGCCTAGCGTTCGTAGATGGGGAGGAAACGATAATTCAACGCCAGCGACAACAGAGACATCGACGTCGCAACCGGCTTGCCAAATTGACCTTCGAAGCTGCCATCGGCCGCTTGCGATGCTTTCAACTGCCTGACGAGAAGCTTGTTCCACTTCTCCCACGACTCGATATCGCCTTGAAACAGCGCTTGCGCCTGGTAGTAGCGCGTGTACTCGGCGTAGTGTCCCGCCGAGTCGTTCTCGATTCGTTGCTTCAAATACGCGAGGGTCGTCTCGTACTGCGGCAAGTCTTTTCGTCGCGCCACTGCGTAGACCAGCGAGCCAATCGAGATGCGCGCGATCGATTCGTCGAAGCCGCCAAGTCCACCGGAGTAAGCCACTTGGCCGTTGTCGGAAGTCATCGACTTGAAATAGGCGATAGCGCGGTCGATCGATTCGTCGGGCACCTCGATGCCTGCGTTGCGAGCCGCGAGCAGTCCCACCAGCACCGCGCCCGACACCGAAGTGTCGGCGTCGGTGGTGTCGGGCGAGTAGCGCCACGCCCCCAGGGGGTTCTTCTTCTGCGAGGTGACCGCGGAGCGGACCGCCAATTCCAACGCTTCGCCGATGGAGCGTTTGCCGCGGGTCTCGCCGCGGGGCCAGAGGTTCTGTTCGTCTACCGCACCGTAGGCTTCAGCCAGGGCGAGCATGGCGAAACCATGATGGTACATGCTGTTGCCCAGGTACCCCGTGCTGGCGTCCTGCTGCTGAATGATGTTGCGGAGGCCCTTGCGTATGGGGTTGCTGTACACGCCAAAGTTGGGGTCCTCGCCCGACGCCAGGAATGCCATCACGCATAGCCCTGTTACACCTGGGCCCGACTGGCCACCTTCCCAACTGCCATTCTCGCTCTGCGTGGTGGCTAGGTACTTCAACCCGCGATCGTACATTTCACGAACATCACGCGGCACCACCTCGCCGAAACGCAGCTCCGGAGACTGCGCCATCGTTGGGCGGTCACCGAGCGCAAACGCCAAGGCAATTAAGCCCAGAACCAATGTCGCGTCGCGGCGTAGTGCTTTCATCTTCAGTTACCCTACTCTTGCTCGTCTTCTTCCGCCAATAGCCCCATGGAACGCAAGGTCGGCTTCATCTGGCGGCCTTGAGCGATATGCTGCTGCATAGCCTCGATTTGCGCCTCATCGAATATGGCCGAAAGCTCGGATTCGGGCACGGCGGACAGTTGATAGAGAACCAAATACCGGAGGTAGCGCATATCACCCGCCTTGGGTCTTGGCGGTGGTTCGAACAACTCGACGAACGCTTCGCGTTGAGTGCTGGTCATGGGAACGCCGCGCTCGATGGTCGCCACTGCCACTTTGACGGCTGCGGCGTACTGGCGGTTCCATTGGTTGGTCAACATCTGCTCGTACGTAGCGGTCTGCTCTTCGTCCATGATTCCCGCTAGCACTTTGGCAAACAACGACTCGCCTTTGAAGATGCCCCCTTGCCACTCCTGGGACAACGGCTGAATACGCTGCCACAGTTCGTTGATGTCGTTCTGGGGGAAGGACTTTCCCACCACTTCCGCTTTGAGTTTGTCGACCCGACGAATGAAACGAGCAATGTCTCTCCCACCAGCGAGTTCGAGCTTCTGGCGTTGCTGGTCGGTGAACTCGCAAATCGTATCGAGTTGCTTGATCTGCACTTGCAAAGTCGAGCCGAGGTGGTCTTCGGGCGAGTTGTTAGCTCCACTTCCATTCATCAACCAGGAATTAAACTGCTGCTCCGACATCTGGAAGTCTTGAGCATGCGATGTCGCAGCGCAGCAAGCAATCAACACCACGGCCAAGAGGGCCGCAATACCACATAGATCGAGTCCAGGTTGGTTGGTTGAGTTTCTCATTCGCCCAAATCGATGTCGTCAATCACATTGCCTTGCTGATGAATCGCCATGCCAGACGAGAAGTTGACTTTCTGAAGTCCGTTCCACACTCGCTTCTGGCTGGCATCCAGGTAAGGCGTGATGGCTTTGCTGGGAATCTGAGGGAAATAATGTTGACCATAGTTGTCGACCATTTCCAACTCAGGCGCCCAGTTGTCGCTCCAGTGCTCTATCATCCCTTCTCGGATATCTTCGCTCTGCCGCTCGCTCAGGCTCAATTTCGAATCCAAACCTCGCAGGAGTGCGCCGACAATCGCGTCCCGGCGAAACTCTACACGTTGTTCGAGTTCTTTCTGATAGGCTTTGCTCTGCTCGACGGTGAGAGTACTGACAATTTTGGTTTGCAATTCCTGTTCCAGCTTCTCTCGCGGCGGAGTGGACTGCTGCTGCACACCGCCAGCAAACAGAACCATTCCGTTCCTCTGATTCACGTTGCCTTGTTTCTTGGCGAACTCAGTGAGAGCCGTCTTGCACTCATTGATTGCCGTCTGCAGTTGCTCTTCGGTCAGGTCGCAGCTCCGCTTCGCGAACGACAACTCCACCTTCACTATGGGTCGGTAAAGTGCCTCGACCGGATTTGGATCGAGCGCGTCCCCTTCGACGATCTGCGCGAACTCCACCACGGCTGCAGCGGCTGCTTCTTGGTCGGCAGCCTCCTCCGCAGCTTCTTCGGCAGACCCCTCCGCCTCACGGGCAAGCACCGCGCGAGCTGGAATCCCTGCGATAGCGACGACGATCGCCAGAGTGCACATGGTTAGGAAACTTCGAGTCGGTGAAAATCTCATGGCGCTGCAGTGGGAGTCTCTAGCTCGTTGAAGTACTGGTCGAGGCCTGCGCGGAACTCTTCAGGCAGGGCTTTGCCGGTGGTGCCTACGGACTGCACGATCTCTGGCGCCTCGCGCACCTCTTTCTGATTGAGTCCGGCGCCCAGCAAGGCCAGCGCGGTGTCCTTGGTGTCGCCGGAGCCGCCGCCGCCCGGGTTGGCCCCTCCCCCACCGCCACCGTTGGGGTTGATACGTCGGGACTGGAGCAGCAATTCGATCGCTTCGGTTTCGGCGGCAATGGCGGGACTGCCGGTTTCGGGTCGGGCGAGGATAGCAGAGGCTTCGACCATCACCACGTTCACCTTCCCCAACAACTTCAGTTCGCGGGCGAACTCCGCTTCGGCGTCGGGCAGTTCAAGGATGCGATCGACGACATCGGCGGTCCGATCGGCCAAGCTGGTCTGCGTCTCGGCTAATCTTATCGCCTCCTCAAGTCGCACGTCGTCCTCGACGCCCCCCTTGGCCTGCTCGGCGACGCGTGTTTCCTCGCGGAGGTTGATCTCGCCTTCGAGGATCTTGAGCACCTCCAGCACAATCGACGGCGGCAGGGAGCCCTTCGCGCGGCAACCGGGGCACGCTCCGCAGTTCGACGGATCCACCAGGTCTTCCGCCCAGCGATCCATTGTGTCCGACCAGTACTCGGACTGTGCCATCGACAGTCCCGGCTCGCTCCGCATGTCGTCCGACAGTCGGCGGAGCCCGCCGAGCACGTCTTCCTTACGCATGTCGTCCAACACGGCCTTGAATTTGACCATCCGCCGACGCTCGAAATACGCCTGCATGTCGTCCATGATGAACGACACGGTGATCCCGCTCTTGTCGACTTGCTTCGACAAGCTAGCCAACGTCGTCTTCGCCTCGGCAGGAGTGCTGGCGGGGCCAGCGCCAAACGACTGGGAAATCTCGTCGGCCACGGTGCCTGCGATGCTGTTGTGCTTTCGCGACTCCGCTTTCAGGCGTTTGACGAGCGTGCTGCCTTCCAGGTTGGCGAGCACTTCGTTCAGTTCGTTGGCTACCTTCTCAAACTCGGCCAACAGGTCTTTCTGTTCTTCTACCGCTTGATCCACCGCATCCGACTGTCCGGCGGGTGGCTTCTTCTTGGCTTTGCCCATCAGCGTTGTTGTTGGCAAACGGAGCGTGGGGTTCGATGGGTTCTTTTTCTGCGGTTCCTGCATCTCGCCATCGTCCAACGGTTGCTGCGACGATTCCATATCGACCACTGCCGGCACCGGCGGTTTTGGCGCCGACTTCTTCTCCTCCTGCGGAGCGCCGCCACCACCTTGTGCGCGGTTCTCACCGACCGTGGGGCGGGGCTTCGACGCCACGCGGCTGGCTTGGGCAGGCGACTGCGCGCCGTCCTTCAGCAGGTCGGCCACCGAAGGCATGCGATTGGCCGAAATGTCGCTGAGCACCTGTAGCATCTCGGCCCAGCGATCGAGGTGCCCAACGCCGATTTCGGGATTGCGCGCCGCCTGGCGCAGCAGTTCTTCACCGCTTCGAGTGAGGCTCGACAACCGCCGCCCATTGGCCTGCTCGGCCGCCGCTTGCGATTCGAGCCGACGACGCGTTTCCGCCAGATCGAGTTGTTCGGGTGGCAGGTCGCGGAGCTGCTTGTTGGTTTCGTACAGTCGTAGTTCGCGGTCGCGCACCTCCAGCGACTGGCGATGCCAACGCGCGAGCTGCTCGGTAACCCAAATAGCGTGCTGCTCGGCGTCGAGCACGTACAGCAAGAACTTACTGGAGTACATACGCTCGCGATCCGGCAGGTAGTCGGTGGCATAAACTTGCACCTCGACTGGCTGCGGCGCGATGCCCAGCGACGACGCGGTGAACGTCCCTTCCACGTCCATCGCGGTCTCTTCTGGACCGCCCGTGGCAAGTAGCCGCTTACCGTCGGCCGGTGTTTCGACGAACTGGCCTTCCAAGCCCTTCCACGTCATACCGACTTCCTTCACGCCAAAGTCGTCGCGCACGGCTACTTGGAACAACAACTGCTCGGTATCCAGCACCACTTTCTTGCGAGGCAGCCCTTCGCACAGCACGGTAGGCGGCAAGTCCTCGTCGGCGGCGATCGACAGGACGAAGGGCTCCTTGCCCTCGAGTTGATGCTCGTCGGTCCAAGTGAGCGCAAGCTCCAATGGTTCTTCGACTTTTACGGACGGACTATCGAAGTTCGATCCGCTGGTCGAGACCTCCTCGCCCGCCACGGTGGCCGACTCGAGGTCGCGTGTCGCGGCGGCGGTAAAAGTAACCTCACTACCGCGAACCAAAGAGAGGCCACCGCCTCGAATCTCCATTTCCTCGGTGCCTGTCCGCTCCAAATACTTGGGCAGCACCACCGAGGCATTCAAAGACTCCAACTCGGGACGCAGCATTGGCTCGACGCGGATACGCTGCGACCAGTCGCCCACCCGTACGTTCAGTTCGGTGGGAGCAATCAGCGCCGGCACGTCGAAGCGATACGTCCCATCCTGCTGATTAGCGGAGAGCGATCGGGCGGTGAGTTGCAGGCTCGCGTCCGCTGGGTGCCAGGCGGATTGTTCGGTTAGTTGAAGCGTCAGCGGGAATTCCTCGCCGTGCGGCACGACCAAGTCGTGCGGCACCGGTTCCACGGCGGCGAACGTGTAGCGCGGTGTATCGCTCCAGGGGGCAACAAATCGCGCCCACGCATTGCGTGCTGCCAGCGGCAGGCACAACAACAGCAGCACACCTAGCCCGACCGTTAGAGTCGCCGTCCACACGGCCGACTTGGCGTGCGAGTCGGGCGTGGCCTCGGTGAAGTCGCGATGCTCCGCGTCGGTGGCCACTTGCTCGATCGCCGCCTGACAGAGTCGCCAGGAGCGGGCTTGCTCCGACTCGCTTTCGGATAGCTCCAGCACACCGAGCAACTGATCGCCCACGCGCGGAAGCTTGCGGCTCAACAATCGAGCCAGTTGCGTAGGGCTGCGATAGCTCCACACCCAGCGGTGCAAGTAGTAAGGTACGATCACGCACGTTGCCACTGCTGTGATGGCAACACCGGCGCGAATCCACGCAGGCGTGTCGACGAAGCGGTCGAGGACGAACACGGTCAGATAGGCAACCGCAATCGCGGCAACAGCGATCGCCATCGCCTCGATCATCTTCTCTTTCCACACTTGCAGGCGGAAACCGCGCAATTGTTCGGCCAGCGAATCAGGCACTTCCAATCGTAGCGTTGGCTGATACTGACTCATACCAATCCTCCATCCCCAAGAATCCTGGTTGAGCGCGCTCGGCATTGCCGAGCGACACGGTTTCCGCGCTGGTTACAAATCATATCAGTCCCACCACCTTGCGCACCACCCAAAACACGCCTAACAGAAGAATTACTCCCGCTGCCGCCAGCGGGTGGTTCCACACCTGCAACCGACGGACCGCGGGCGGAGGATCGGGCAGGGAGGCAAGATAGTCAACTATTTGGTCGATCTGGCTGACCTCGAGAACCTGCCCCTCGGTCACGCGTGCGATCTCCTCTAAAACCTCGGGCCGGGCGGGGTGGCCCACGGGCTCCATCGCCGAACCCTGCACGTACAAAGTTGCCTCGAGGGTGGAATCGGTGGCATCCGATGAAAGCGTCACCTGATGGGTGCCAGGCTCTTCGGGGATGTACTGGGCCGTGAATGCGCCCCATTCCTCGCCGGTGGAATTGAACCGCACCGTTTGTGCAGTGCCGGACGGCGCCACAATTCTGGCCACGACCGTACCCTTACTGAGTGGCTCGCCGGATGCCTCCATCACGTTGGCGCGGAGCACGCACGTTTGCCGCACCTGCGGTTGGTCGGGCGAGTAGTAGAGCCGCATGTCGGAGCCTTCGGCCATGTTGCGTTGGTAGGCCATCCACCGCACGACTTGTCCCCAGAAACGATAGTGGTAGCGATCCTCCACGCCCTTGCGCCACCGCCAGGCGCCGTCGGTGCCCATGAACAGCACTTTGCCGGCGCCGTAGGTTTGCGTGACCAACAGCGGCAATCGGCCGTACTGGTTCGTGGCGTCTTTGTGCACGCACAACACGTCGGTGCCCGCCTTCGAACGCAGCACCGGAGCATACCACTGAAAGCCGGGCAGGCCTTCCCATACTTCGCTGTTTTGGTCCTGCGTGTCGGCAAGTTTTGTGAGCAAGCTCCTACGCCCCAGCGCCGTGAGCGCGAAGTGATTCGGAAGCCGCGAGCCCCAACCGCCCGGCTGCGCTTCGTCGAGCACCACCGGGTAGAGCTTGCTCAGTTCGGTGTCCATCAGCGAGAACTGACGCCCTTGCCAACCCGGCAGAAACACCAGCCCACTGGCCTGCTGTTCGACCAAGCCCGCCAGTAGTCGGCATTGTTCATCGGTAAGCTGTCCATCGTCGAGGCCCACGTCGCCGAGGAACACCACGTCGAATTTCGAAAGCTCGTCGAGCCCATCGGGGAACGACTTGATGTAGTCCTTGCTTCCACCACCAACCTTGCTAAGCCCCGGGTGGAACAGCAGGCACGCTACCTCGACCCCCGGATCTCGCGATAACGCATTACGCAGGTAGCGGTATTCCCAACGAGGGACCGACTCGACCAGCAGCACATTGAGCTTCTCTTCGCGAATCGCGATGGGAGCTTCGCGCGAGTTGTTGTCGACGATGGTCTCGTCGCTGTGAAGCGGTACATCGAGCGTGACCGTGTAATCGCCGAGCTCGGTAGGTCTCCACAGGATCGCATCGCTGGTCCGCCCTTGCGGCGCGATGCGCACCTCCTTGGTCACCTCGCTGCCATCGGACACTTTGAGCGTGACCAGGGCGACGTGTTCGCGGGGTAGCGAACTCTGGATGGTAAACGGCACCCGCACCGTCTTGCCCGCTACACCGAATGTGGGGGCGTCGAGGCTCAGTAGTTCGAGGTCGGGAAGCTGTGTCGAGCTGCCCACTTGCACCGCGATGACAGGGACATTCTTCAGCCGCAGCCGAGAAGCTGCTTCCACCGGCGGCGGCCCCTGGTTCCAATCGCCATCGGTCATCAGCACGACGCCCAACAGGTTCTCGAGCTTGGTGGCGGCTTGGGTAAGTGGTCCGTGAATATCCGTGCCGGATGCCTGGTCGCGATCGTCGAACGGCGACATCGTCACTTCCATCCGCTCGCGTAGAGGTTCCCACGCGGGATCGCTCAACAAGCTGGTCACCGCCTGCGATCGGCTCGACGCGGCTTGGGTTGCGTACTCGCCATGGACAACGTCTCGCGTTTCCATACTGCCGGAGCTGTCCCATAGCACCGCGACGCGTGGCTTTTGTTCGGGGCGAAACTCCTCTACCCACTCCGGTTGATTCAGCAGTACGCCCGCAGCGGCGACGATCGCAAGCCGCAGCAGTTCCAAGCAGCCGATCGACTTGCGGTAGCCGCTCCGCCGCCAGGCGATGTAGCCACACACGGCTGCCACCACAAAGGCAACCACTGCAATCAGCAACGTCCAAGGCGTCCAGAGAAACACCAGTTGGGATGAACTAGTCATGGCAGCACCCCCTTGGGAGATGCCGCTTTGGGAATGCACAGGAGGGACTCGGCGCACAGGGCAATCAGCATCAGCACCAGGAACACACGCCAGATCTCCCGGGCGATGGCCGCGAAGTCGCCGGCGCGGCTGGTGGCCATGTCGAACGACAGTCCATTGAACAGCCCGTTGATGCGTTCGTCCTCCAACACCTCCGCGGAATCTTCGGCTGCTCCGCGATTCACGGCGATAAGTCGTTCGTCCTCGCCATACACTCCGCCGACCAGGGCGTACTCGGTCGATAGCGCCTGTTGGTTTCCGGCAAGTTGCTTCCAGTCGGTGTCGATTTCGCCGGTTACCTGGCCAGCGATCGCATTGCGAGTGGTGCCCCGCTCCGCCGCGCCGGCGGCCAGGGCACGTTGCACCACCGCGTACAGCACCACGCCATCGGTTGCGAGCGACGAACTGCTGGGCGCGACTTCCGTAGCCAGGAAGTACACTCCGCCGCGCGTGGTTGGTTGACGAGCCAATAGTAATGCTTCGTTGCCCAGCCAGGCGAGCTTCGTGAGTTCGCCTTCCAGTCCGCAGTAGCGATGAATCTGCAACTCGCCAACCGGCAGCGCGGCGCCACTCTTGGTGCGGGCCAACAGGTCCTGGTCGCTCCGCCAATTCTCGACGCTTACCGCACCGTCGGACTCCTGCCAATCGGTCCACCGCACGCCGTGGAAGTCGGCCTCATCGGGGCGGCTCGGCGGCAAGAAGATCACTTGCCCGCCAGTGGCAACGTATTGATCCAACTGACTGGCCGTTGCGCCGGTCGGCAGGGGAGCCTGCCAGAGCACCAGCGATAGTTCTTCCCAGGGAGTGGTAGCTAGCTTGGCCGGACTCTGCACTTGCACGCTGTTGGTGAATTCAGGATCGGGCGAAATGGCCGCGGCCAACTGTAGCGCCCTGGGCGCGTCGCCCTCTTCGGCCACCAGCAAAGTCTGGCGCGGCACGGCATCGGCGAAGACAAAGTAGAATTCGTCGTCGGCTGGGTACGCATCGGCGGGCACCGATACCCGACCCCATCCTTGCTCCAGCTCGTCGGAAATCGGCAAAGCAAAGTCGCGCAGCTCGAACTCCGGTCCTTCCCACTCCACTTCGTGCTCGGTCGAGACGCCTTGGATGTCGAATCGAACCGGCAGTTTCGTTTTGCCTTCCGAGTTGCTGGTGAACTGCAGTGAGAGCAGCAAGTTCGCGCCGTCGATGGTTCGCTGGCGACGCACATCGGTCAAACGGATCCCGACGTTCGTGGTCGGCGATTCGGGGTAAGCGAGCAAATGGAATCGCACCCCCTGCTTGAACTGCAAGAAACTGTCTCGCAGCGACTGCCAACGACTGTTGCCCGCGTCCCAATCGTTGTCGCGCAAGTCCGACAGGATCCAAACCTCCGTCTGCCCAATGCGATTCTCGCTGATGTAGTCGTGCGCAGACTGCAGCAGTGTGGGCAAGTGAGCCGACGCACTCACAGGCGTTGTCGTGGTGGCTTTGCCGAGTGCCACTGGAGAGTCGAACTCGCGGGGCGTCGCGGTCGCGCTGTCGATCAGCACCCAACGTTTGGAATCGGTGAGCTCCAGCGCGCCGATCAACTGGGTTAGCCCGGTCTCGAGTTTGGAAGCCGCCGACGAAGTCTGCCGCTGCTGCATACTGGGCGAGCGATCGAGCAGCACGATGGTGGTATCCGCCGCGTTGCCACCCGCAATGCCCAGCCAGCCACTCGCCAGGGGCCGTGAGACGACGAACACCAGCGCTGCGACGGCCAGCGTGCGGCAGGCCAAAATCAGCCAACGGCGAATGCGGGCGAAGCCGCGCGACATTCGGTTGGCTTCCAGCAGGAATCGCATCGCGCCCCAGTCGATCGTCTGGAAGCGCCGTTGGTTGATCAGGTGGATCAGGATTGGCAACGCCGCCAGCGGCAATCCGACCAACAGCAGCGGCTCGAGGAAGCTCATCGAACGCCTCCCGCCTTGGTCCGACCGATCAAGAACTGCATGAGGCTCGACTCGAACGGCTCGTTGATCAACACGCGATGGTAGTCGACACCAGTCTCGATGGTGGCTTGCTTCAGTTCCGTGAGGTAGTTCTCCAGGGCCTTACGATACCGATCGGCAATGTCGTTGGGTTCGGCGAAGATGGACGTTCCGCCTTCCATGTCGACAAAGCGCATTGGCCGCTGGAAGGTGAAGCCGATCTCCTGGGGATCGAGCAAGTGAAACGCCGCGAGGTCGTGCTTGCGGAAACGAAAGTGCTCGAAGCATTCACGCAGCTCGGCCGGTGCGACGAAGAAATCGGAGATCATGATCACCAGCGCCCGTTGCCGAATGGTCTCCGCCAATTCGTGCAGCGTGTCGACGAGTTGGGTCGGCCCGGTGGGTTCGGCTTGTTCGAGCAGATCGAACACGAGCTTTAAATGCGCGGGGTTCCGCTTCGTCGGGAGCGATTGCACCACGCCATCGGCCACACATGACAGCCCCACGGCGTCGCCCTGCTGAACGGCCAGGTATCCGAGCGCCGCGGCGATGCGCTGGGCGACTTCGAACTTCGAGAGTGCACCCGACTTGAAGCCCATCGAGCCGCTGGTATCGACCACTAGGCAGCACCGCAGGTTGGTGTCGGCCTCGTACTCTTTGACGTAAAAGCGATCGGTCCGCCCGTGCGCGCGCCAGTCGAGGCGACGCAAGTCGTCGCCCGGCACGTACTTGCGATACTCGGCGAACTCGACGCTCGCCCCGCGGTGCGGGCTGGCGTGGCGGCCCGAGACGCTGCCCTGCATCGGTCGGCGGGCCGACAACGGGATCGCAGCCAGCCGCGCCAGCACGAGCGGGTCGACAAATGCACGTTGAGTTCGATCAACCGCCATAGAGTGTGGATGGGGCTGAAGGTGGAGTGGAGAGAGATACGAATCGCCTGCCTAGCTGTCTTCGTTCGATTCCTCGATCAGCCGCTTGACGATGTCGGTCGACCCGATCCCCTCCGCCTGCGCGGCGAACGTGGTAATCAGGCGGTGCGTCAGCACCGGTAAGGCAACTTCCTGCACGTCTTCCAGACGCACCATGTAACTGCCCAGCAAGGCAGCCCGCGCCCGAGCGCCGAGAATCAGATTCTGCACCGCACGCGGCCCGGCGCCCCAACCCACCAGCGGCTTGAGCCACGCCGGGGCAGTGTCGCCATTGGGTCGTGTCTTGCGAACGAGCCGCGCAGCATACGTATATATGTGGTCGGGCACAGGAACCCGCCGCACCAGGTTCTGGTGAGCGATGATATCTTCGCCGTGCAGAATGTGGTCGAGCTCCGGCAACTCATCGCCGGTGGTAGTCCGCGCGATCTGCACCTCTTCGCCCTCGGAAGGGTAGTCCAACTCGATCAGGAACATGAAGCGGTCGAGTTGCGCTTCGGGCAGAGGATAGGTTCCTTCCTGCTCCACCGGGTTTTGGGTAGCGAGCACCAGGAACGGCGGTTCCAGCGAGAACGGCTTACCCACCGCAGTAACGCGCCGCTCTTGCATGGCCTCGAGCAGGGCCGCTTGCGTTTTCGGTGGGGCACGATTGATCTCGTCGGCCAACACGATGTTCGCAAAGATCGGACCGTGCACGAATTGAAACTCGCGTCGGCCGTCCATTCCGTCCTGCAGGATCTCGGTGCCGGTGATGTCCATCGGCATCAGGTCGGGTGTGAACTGAATTCGGCTGAACTGCAGGCTCAGTGTCTCGGCCAGCTTGCTCACCAACAGCGTCTTCGCCAAGCCCGGCACGCCCATCAACAGCGCATGGCCGCGGGCGAACAAGCAGATGCACAACTGGTCGATCACGTCCTGCTGCCCGACGATCACGCGAGCAAGCTCGTTGCGCAATCGGCTGTAAGATTCGCGTAGGTGATCGATGGCCTGAACATCGTCTTCACCTAGCTGTTCGACGACTGCTTCGTCTGTCGCGATGGACATACCCTACCCCTTCATGTTCTCTATTACAGCACCGTAATACGGGGAACGCACCAAGAGTTCTTGGTGGGCCTACGAGACCAACCAAGGTATTGTTCGTTCAACCCGCCGAATTATCGCGCACCCGGGTGTAAAAATCCAGCATTTTCTGAAACTGCCACTATCCCCGCGAAGAAAAGTCGACGGTCGTTCTCTGAGAGCACGCAAAGCCAGTACTGCATGCGGCACTAACGGGGACGGAATCGCGCTGGCAGCGCCTGGGTTCGCTCGCCATATCGCAAGTTCCGAACTAATGCACTACATTGGCCGAAGCGGCCGACTCACTGGGCCTTGGATGTGGATGTAGCTAGGGGATACTGCGATGTCAGACACACCACGAGTGGTGATCTTGGGAGCCGGATTCGGCGGAATTGGCGCGGCGCAAAAACTGCGCGATGCGCCGGTCGAACTGACAATTATCGACCGACACGACTACCACACGTTTCAGCCGTTGTTGTATCAAGTGGCGACTGACGAACTCGAGCCCACCGCCGTGGGCTCGCCGATTCGCGATCTGCTGCACCGGCACGACAACGTCGCCTTTCACAATTGCGCCGTCGAAAGCATCGACTTGTCCAATAAGCAAGTCGTGGTCGAGGGAATGCCGCCCATCGAGTACGACTACCTGGTCATGGCACTTGGGGCGGTTGTCAATTTCCACAACACGCCGGGCGCGGCGGAGCACTCCTTTCCGCTCTACACCATGAAGGATGCGATCCGCCTGCACGATCACATCCTTAAGAAACTCGAGGAAGTCGATAAGAACCCCGCGCTAGTAGACCAAGGAGCGTTGACGTTCTGCATTATCGGCGGAGGCCCCACCGGCACCGAACTGGCCGGCGCCATGTCGGAGTTGCTGCACACCGAACTAAAGGCCGACTACCCAAACTTGCCCATCGATCAGGCGCGGGTCGTGTTGTACGAGCATTCTCCGCACGTGCTGGCGCACTTCAAGCCGAAGCTGCGAGACTATGCCCAGCGCGCGCTCGAGGAGCGAGATGTCGAAGTGCACACCGGCTCGGGCGTTGTCGATGTGACCGCCGACGCGATCACCTTGTCGGGTGGTGAAAAGGTCCAGACACAAACGCTCATCTGGGCCGCTGGCCTGCAAGCGAGTCCATTGACAAAGTCGTTAGGCGTCGAATTGGCGCCCGGCGGGCGCGTGCCGGTGGGGCCCGACCTGCAGGTGAAAGACCATCCGCAAGTGTTTGCTATCGGCGACATGGCGTCGATCACCGACGGCAAGACAGGCCAGCCGCTACCAGGTTTGGGGGCAGTGGCGCTACAAGCCGGGCATCACGTCGGCAAAACCATCGAGCACCTTGTCGAAGGCAAGCCCACCACTCCTTTCAAGTATTTCGACAAAGGCAACATGGCGCAGGTCGGGCGCGGGGCGGCGGTGGTCGAATTGCCCACCGGCGGTACGCTCACTGGTTCGATCGCGTGGCTGGCATGGCTCGGCGTGCACCTCAGCCTGCTGAGCGGCGCCGAAGAGAGAACGAGCGTCTTCGTCGACTGGGGCTGGAACCTGCTGACACACAAGCGTGGTAAGCGCATCCTGCTGAGCGATGAGGAGCACGACGACAGTTAGAGCGCTTTCAGAATTAGCTCTACAGAAACCGTGGTGGGCGACCGTTGTTCTTGGCCACGTGACTGCCCCACTCCAGGAGATTGCTACTGCAATCGTCGCGGTCGATCTGCACTTCGATCAGCGATAAACCGTCGTGTTGCTCCGCCTTGGCAATCGCTTCGGCCAGCTCGGCCTCGGTAGTCACTCGGTACCCCTGCCCTTTGCCGTTCTCGCCATTGAACACTTCGACAAGTTGCGAGTATTGCCAATTGTTGATCGTGTTATAAGGGCCATCGTGGATCTCGACCTCGATGGTGTAGCCACCGTTGTTGATCAGAAACACGATCGGCTTGGCATCGTACCGCAACATGGTGGAGACTTCCTGCGCGGTGAGCTGGAACGATCCGTCGCCAACGCAGGTGATGATCTTCCGCTGCGGAGCCCCCAGGCAGTAGCCAAGCGTGGCACCGACCGACCAGCCAATGGAGCCGTACTGCATCTGAATTTCGAAGCGACTTCCTTCGGGCAAAGAGAGATTGATGCCGTTGAACCAGGAATCGCCCGTCTCGGCAACGACGGCCGATTCCGACGTTAACATCTGCTGGATGTGTGCGAACAGTTGCCGTGTGGTGAGCGGTTCGGTGGAAGTGCCAATCTTTGCTGGCGTCGGGTCTTGCTTGATTCGCTCGTACGCCTGCAACGAGACCTTGTTCGCAGTCAGCGCGCCGGAAAGTTCGCGGAGAAAATCGGCCATGCACACACCGTTGTAGCTCTCGCCAGCGACGATCACCTGCTGGGGGCGTACGTCGATCGACTTCCGGCGGTCAACAAGTGTGGTGTGGCCGGTGGTGGTATAGTCCGTGAACTTGGCCCCCACCAGCAAGCAGCGATCGGCCGACTCGACCACCGAACTGCAGCCGGGCGTGCCGACTGGGCCCCAGTAAATGCCCATGTAGTTGGGATGCGTCTCGTCGAACAGGCTCTTGGCGTCCGGCGTTATCGCCACTGCATAGCCGGTTGCGTCGGTCAGTTGGCGAAGCTCGGCCTCGGCTTTGCCAGCCCTCACGTTGGGTCCGGCCAGTAGGACCGGCTTCTGCGCCTCGTTCAGCAGTCGCGCAGCGTGCTCCACGGCGGCTTTGAGCGATTGTGGATCGGTCGAGATCATCTTCGTAAAGTCACGTGGATTCGGCGCAGAAACCGCGGCAGAGGCGATATTGCACGCCACTTCCAGGTACACCGGCTTGCGATGCCTAAGCGCCTTTTCGATGGCTGTATCGATCTGCGCGGCCGCTTCGGTGGGATGCTGGATGGTAACTGCGTCGACCGTGACACGATCAAAGATCTCGCGGACGTAGTCGTAGTCGACTTTACCCAGCGTGTGGTGCAGGAACTCGTACTCGGCGGTCGAGTTGGTGTTCGGAGCCCCCGATATCGCCACGACGGGAAGATCTTCGGCGTACGCGCCGGCCACGGCGTTCAGCGCACTAAGTCCACCAACGCTGTAGGTCACCACCACAGCCGCCAAACCTCCTGTGGCGCGAGCGTAGCCATCGGCGGCGTAGCCGGCGTTCAGTTCATTGCAGCAGGAGACCATTTGCAGTTGGTCGACCTTCAGGAACTCGTCCAACAAGATCAGGTTATAGTCACCAGGGACCGTGAAGTAGTGGGCGACGTCCAGTTCGGCGAGTCGCGTCGCCAGATAGGTGCCGACGGTCCAAGCGTAGTCTGCCATGGCAGTTCAATCCGTTTCTGCAGGTTGCGAATCTTCGCGCCGGCGCTCAGTAGGCCGGCGTCCACATGGTTTGGGCGATGTGTTGCTCGAGTTGCTCGTCGGTGCACTTAGGCGCAACGCCATCGAGTTGCGCCTGCCGCGCCACGGCAATGCCAATGTGACGGGCCGTGTCGCGAATCGTGTGCAGCGGAGGCAACAGCGAAGCGGTTGGATCGCTTAGCGCCGGCGAACATTCCTTCAGCGCTTTGGCAGCCACCATGAACATGTTATCGGTCACACGGGTGGCCGAGGCCGCCAAAATCCCCAAGCCCATTGCCGGGAAAATGTAGGAGTTGTTGCACTGGGCGATGACATGTGTCTTGCCGTCGTACTCGACCGGATCGAAGGGACTGCCCGTGGCGATGACCGCCCGTCCGTCGGTCCATGCAAGCAAATCCGTGGGCGTGGCTTCGGCGCGCGAGGTAGGATTGGAGAGCGGAAAAATCACGGGCCGCTTCGCGTGGCGGGCCATTTCGCGGATGACCTCCTCGGTGAACGCTCCCGTCTGGCCAGTGGCGCCGATCAGCACCGTGGGTTGGGCGTTGCGTACCACGTCGCCCAAGGTGATCGGCGACGAAGGGTCGCAGTCCCAACCGCTGAGATCGGTCTTCTGCTGCGCGAGCGGGCGGTGGACGTCGTCCAGATCGCTTCGCCCGGTGTGCAACAACCCGTCGCGGTCGATCACGTAGAACTTCTTGCGCGCGTCCTGCTCGCTGATGCCAGTGGCGACGACCGCGCGCACGAGTTGCTCTGTGATACCGACACCGGCGGAGCCGGCACCCAGCATCACGAAACGCTGATCGGCGATCTTGCCGCCAGCGGCTTCCACCGCCGCCCAGATGGTGCCGGACGTGACGGCCGCGGTGCCTTGAATGTCGTCGTTGAACGTGCAGAGCCGGTCGCGGTACTTGTCGAGAATACGCTCGGCGTCGACCGAGGCAAAATCTTCCCACTGCAAGAGCACTTTTGGGAAGCGCTTCATGACCGCCTGGACAAACTTCTCGATAAACTCGTCGTACTCGTCGCCCTTGATGCGTTCGTGACGCCAGCCGATGTAACGCGGGTCGTCGATGCGCTCGGCGTTGTTGGTACCCAAATCGACTAGCACCGGCAAGGTGCGCGCCGGATGGATGCCGCCACAGAGCGAATACAGCGACAGCTTGCCGATCGGGATGCCCATACCGCCGGCTCCCTGGTCGCCCAGGCCCAGGATTCGCTCGCCGTCGGTTACGACAATCACGTCGATGTCGCGCTCGACGTGCGCGAACAACTCGTCCATCGAATCACGGTTTGGATAGGCGACGAACACGCCTCGCGGGCGGCGGTAGATGTGGCTGAACTGCTGGCACGCCTGGCCTACCACCGGAGTGTAGACCAGTGGCATCATCTCTTCCACGTGCTCCAGCAGCAGGCGGTAAAAGAGGGTCTCGTTTTCGTCCTGCACGCTGCGCAGGAAAACGTGTTTGTGCAAGTCGGAAGGCTCGTCACTGAAAGCCTCATACGCCCGATCGACCTGCTCGGCGAGCGTTTCCACGTGGGGCGGCAACAGCCCGGAGAGGCAAAACTGCTTACGCTCCGCCTCGGTGAAAGCGGTACCTTTATTGAGCACGGGGTCTTCGATCCGTTCGACACCCGTCTTGCCATCTGCATTAGACATAGGGTTGCCCCATTGGTGCTATCGAGGTTGCATCATTCGCATGACGAGCGACACCACTATCGTCAGCACCAGGCTGCCGACAATGGAGATATGCCAGTGAAAGAAAAAGTTGAGCGCAACGAGCACCAGCACAAAGACTGCTAGTTGAATGAAGATGCTATTGTTCAATTCTCTGGTTCGCTTTCCGTGTGAACTAGTCGAAGACATGGCCGTGGACATACCGTTCGTCCTTGCCTGCGGCCTCGGTGAGTGACGCCACGTTCTGCCGGGTAAAGAAGCCCTTGAACTTGTGGCACCGCTCGACGTACTCGGTGATCAATATCGAGTACTTGGAGTGTTTCGAGAAGATTTGCTTCAAATCGGGATCGTCCTTGCACTCGCCCACCACGTGCGCCAGGAACGGAACGCCCAACGTGCGCAGCTCGCCCACCACGAAGTCGACGTTCTTCATTCCGCTGGGATGGTCGCCATCGGTAACTTCATACGCCATGTGGTGCATCCGACGGCCGTAATTCCGCACAAAGTCTTCGGTGGGCATCGGCAGGTTGTCGAACGAGTTGACGAACGATGGGGTGTTGTTGGCCGTGAACACCTTGGCCGGCGACTCTTTGTCGTCCTGCACGTTGTGATTGCGGTTCACGTTGGTCGAGGAGTTCATCTCATGGATGTTGTACGCGCCCCAGAAGTAATAATTCGACAGGGTGAGGAACTCCAAGATCGCGTCCTCACGTTCGCCGGCCAGGATCCGCGTCGCCATGTGGTCGATGCCTGTGAGCAACGGCTGAATGCCGGCTTCCTCGCCTGCCTGCTTCTGTTTTTCAAGGGCCACGAGTTGGTCGTCGCTCAGTGTGAACGGAGTTCCGAGTTGCAGTGAGTCGTAGTCCTCGAAGTCCGACTCGGAGTAGCCAACGCGGTTGTAGGTGAAGTCTGATGGCACGGTGAACAGCAGCGATTCGAGCGTGTAGAGCGGATTCTCGGTATCTCCCTCGTACTCGAACCGAGTATTGTGCGACTCCAGGACCTTGCAAGTCTCCTTCTTATCTTTCGTTTGATAGATCTCGCCGACATACCGCGCGTTGGGCTTGCTGCGGGCCATGGGGTAGATCATGTTCAGTCGGCGGATGTCGTCTTCGAAGTCGGCGTCCAGCGGCTCGATGACGAGGATCCGCGGGAAGCGGTCCTCGGAAACGAGTATATAGATATTGTGCGTTGTGCTCCGATAACCGGCGGCGAACCGGTAGGGAGACATTAAGTACAGCTCTTCCAGGTACCCAAGCGCGTCGCCGGTCTCCACTTGGATCACGACGCCACGCATGTTGCCGAGCAGTTCATCCAACCCGCTGCTGAGCCTGCGCTCGTAGATCTTGACCCGATATTCCTCGAAGAAGTCTGAGTTTTTCTTGTCTCCCACATGCTGGTAGGTCAGAAGATCGAAACCCATCAGAATCGCTCGCTGAAAGTAGTTGAGTGAGAGAAGAAATGAACCGGTGCTTGAACATACGCTTCTAAACGAGCGCGGTCAACAATTGACTGCCAGTTTGGGGGGACCAAGCGGCGTCAATATTCGTTGCGGTCAAAATACGATGTAGGTCTGCTCGCAGTTTGTGGTAGGCTACACCGCATTGCCCCTAGCTACCAGACTAGTCGAGAACTCAAATGGCACTCACTGGACCATCACTGGATCAGCCTGTGCGCGCGGCTGACATTCTCACGCGCGGCTTGCAAGCGAATCCCGACGCCCCTGCGCTGGTATCGCCCGACGAAACGTTGACTTGGCGCGAACTCGACCAATCGAGCAGCCGGCTGGCGGCGAATCTCCTGGAACTGGGTCTCGAGCCGGGCGATCGGGTGGCAAGCCTAATGCCCAACCGCACGGCGCTGGTGGTGTTCTATCTGGCGTGCCTTCGGGCGGGGTTGGTGGCGACACCGCTGAACTATCGCTATCAGGCGCCGGAGATCGACCACGCGCTGGGCGTGAGCGAGGCGGCGATCCTGCTGGCGCATGTTGAGCGGGACGCGGACCTGGCCAAGAGCGAACTGGCTCCAAAACTTCGGCTCGGCACCATCGCGTACGGCGGCGGCCAAGATCGCGCCCCCAGCTACGAACAGTTGCTCGCCAAGGATCCAACGTCGGCCAACCTGCCGGAGATTCCTCCAACAGCGCCTGCGTTCATCTATTTCACATCAGGCAGCACCGGCAAACCCAAAGGCGTGACCCATACACAGGAAACCTATGGATGGATGCTCGCCAGTGCGATTCAAAGTCTCGAGCTGCAAGGCGACGATGTGTTCCTACCGGGATCGTCGCTGTCGCACATCGGTGCGTCGCTAATGTCGCTGTGCGGTTTGGCCGCTGGGGTGCGAGTCGACCTGGCGCGCACTTTTGATGGCCACGAGATACTGCCCATCCTGCAGGATGCCAAGCCAACGATCCTCTGCATGTTGCCGGCGGCCTTGTTCACTTTGGTGCGCGATCACGACGCTAGCCACGAGCACTTTCAGTCGCTCAGGGTCTGTTTTGCCGGCGGCGACAAGGTGTCGGCGGAGTTGGAGCGAGAGTTTGTCGACATGGCGGGCATCGAAATCGACGAAATCTACGGCATGTCCGAGATCGGCCTTGCTACGGCCAATCCGCGTACCGGCATGAATAAGGTCGGATCGATGGGACGTCTCGCGCCGGGCTTCCAGGCGTTGGTGCGGGATGAACAGGGCAACGAACTTCCGTTCGGCACTCCGGGAAAGCTCTGGATCAAGTCGCCGGCCAACACCATTGGCTACTGGAACCGCCCGGACGCAACCGCGGAAACCATCGTCGACGGATGGCTCGACACCGGCGACATCGCCCATGCGGACGAAGACGGTTATCTATGGTTCGAAGGGCGGAAGAAGCAGATCATCGTTCACGATGGTTCGAACATCTGCCCGCAGGAGGTCGAGGCCTCGCTCGAAGAACACCCGGCAGTTTCCGCCGCAGGAGCGGTCGGCGTGCACGATATGGTACACGGGGAGAACGTGCGAGCGTATATCTCACTCGATCCGAGAGCGGCGATGCCTACCGTGACCGAGTTAATTCAGTTCTCCCGAGAGCGAATTGGCTACAAAGCGCCAGAAGAGATTGTGATTCTCGACGAGATGCCGCTGAATGCCACCGGCAAGATCGATCGCGTGACCCTCAAGAAATTGGCCGCCGAAGGGCACTAGTTTGTCGACGCTACTCCACCGCGTCCGCCGAATCCACTTCCGGAGCCGGCTGGGGAACGACTTCCATCGTTTCCGAGTTAACCACCAACGGTGGCAACGCTCTGCAGCGGATCTGCCAGCCGCCTCCCAGTGCCTTGTAGACTTGTATCAAGGAGAGCGCCACCGACGCCCTGGCTGCGGCGAGGTTGTCCTGATAGGTAACCAGCTCCGACTGCACCGTGGCGACACGGTTGTAGTCGACCTTTCCATTGCGATACTGGATCACCGCCACGTCGGACGACTTCTTCAAAGCATCGACACTCTTCTGCAAAGCGGCCACCAACTCCTGCGACTGCAGGTACGACACGATGGCGTCTTCCGCCTCCTGATTGGCGTTGAGCACGGTCTGCTTGTAAAGCGCCACCTGTTCGCAATACTTCGACTCCTGCAGGCGGACGTTGTTCGCCAGGCGTCCGTAGTTCAGGATGTCCCAATGAAAGCCCGGCCCGACGGTTCCATAGTTGGCCGCAGAGCTGAACACATCGTCGAAGTCGCCGGCGTGCCACCCCAAAGTGCCAGTAATGCTGAACGCGGGATAGAGTTCGGCGGTGGCCACGCCAATCAGCGCGCTTTCGGCGGCCACACGACGCTCGGCCGCACGGATGTCGGGCCGGCGCCGGATCAACTCGGCGGGAATGCCGACCACCACCTCCGACGGCGCATCGGGAATCGGTGCGGGTGACATGTTCTTCGCCAGGTCACTCGGCGGCATTCCCATCAGCACGCACAGCTGGTTGCTGGCCACTCGTTGCTGTATGCGAAGCTGGGGAAGCAAGGCCTCGGTGTTGGCCAGCGTAGCGGTGGCCTGGTCGATGTCTAACTCGGTAACGGCCCCCTGATCGAAGCGCGCTTTGGCGATTCCGTAGCTCTGTTGCTGCAACTCGACATTCTGCTGAGCCAGGCGGATACGCTCTTGATACTCGCGGACCTGAACATATGCCGTGGCCGTATCGGCCAGCAGGCTCACGAGAATTGCGTCGTAGTTGTTCACCGACTCGTCGAGTCGAGCATCGCTGGCCTCGATCGCCCGACGGAATCGCCCCCACACGTCGAGTTCCCACCCCAAGCTGAAGCCATGCTGCCAGGAGTCGAAGGTGCGTGGAATCTGAATGGGCGTGGGCAAGCGGTTGTTCAACTCGTTCAGGCCCGTGAGGTCGCCACGTCTTGACCGCTGAAGACGGGTGTACCGACCATCGTAACTTTGGTGCTGGGGAAACAGGCTTCCGGTGGCGATCGCTGTCTGGTATCGCGCCTGAAGCACTCGTTGTCCGGCCGCCCGTAGTGTGAGGTTCTGCGAGTAGGTCGACTGCACCAATTCGTCGAGCACCGGGTCGCCCAGCGTTCGCCACCACGCAAAGTCGGTGACGTCAGTCGAATCGACGAGCAACTTGGGATCGTCGTAGTCGATCCAATCGCTGGCCACCGGCGCTGCGGGACGCCGGTAGTTGGGGCCAAGCTTCAGACCGTTTCGCCACCAGTCGATCGGCCGCGCGTCGGGCAAACTGCTGCAGCCGGATATCATAACTGCCACGAGCACCGCAAGCAGCTTGCGTGCTAGCGGTGTCGAAGTAGTTGCTTGCTGGAGTTTGGCCGCCATAAGGGGGTGCTTGCTCGCCGTGGCATCCTTGGAACGCTTGAGGGGTAGAACTACTTCAATTGCTGAAATCGGAATAACCGGCCCGTTGCGCACAGCCGCTTCGACCCGGCCCGTTCGATCGTCACAACCGGCAAACTCTTACATCATCTGCCAACTCGTTTTGCGAGCAGCACGTTGGGCTGGAAAACCGCACAAAACAGGCTGATTTCGGGCTATAATCTTCGCGTTCTCTAACCCCAAAGACGGGTGTGCTGCGCATGCGAAGTCATTCTATATCCACTCTGTTCATAGCGATGCTGGCAGTCGCCTCGACCGCGGGGTGTCGCCCTGCCGCGCTGAAGACGGGCCCGCCTGAGCCGGTCACTTTCACGGTCAGTCGCCCCATCGTGCGAGAGGTGACCGACTTCCGCGTCTTCACTGGAACTACGGCCGCCGTGGCCTCGGTCGACATCCAGGCGCGTGTAACCGGCTACCTCGACGAGCTTCCATTCACCGAAGGAGCCAAAGTGAAGGCCGGTGAGGTACTTGCCCAGATCGATCCGCGCCCCTACCAGGCCAAGCTCGACGCAGCGCAAGGGGAGGTCGCGCTCAACGAGGCCCAACTCGTTCTCGCTCAGAAGGAGAACGACAGAGCCAAGGCCATTCGGGCGGAGAACGCTGGAGCGATCAGCCAACAGGAACTCGACACCCGCGTAGCAAAAGTGCAGGAGGCCACCGCAGCCGTGCAATCGGCCAAGGCCAACCTGGAACAATACAAGCTCGACGTCGAATTCACCAAAGTCATCTCGCCAATCGACGGTCGTGTTAGTCGCTACTACCTGACCGTCGGCAATCTGGTTACTCAGAACCAAACGCTGATCACCACCGTGGTTTCGCAGGATCCGATTTACGTCTACTTCGACGTCGACGAGCGTACCATGCTGCAAGTCATGCGACCCATGTACGCCGGCGAGCTTCCATCGGCACGGTCCAGGAAGCTGGCCGTCGAGGCGGGCCTGCAGGACAACGACGACTTTCCGCTCAAGGGGGTGATCGACTTCGCCAACAACGTGGTGGATTCGTCCACCGGCACGATCGTGGTCCGCGCCCAATTCGACAACCCGGCAAGCAAGGACGACGTGCGGCTCCTGATGCCGGGCATGTTTGTTCGCGTGAAGCTGCCCATCGGCAAGCCGGAGCAACTTCCGCTGGTGGCCGAGAAGGCCGTGACCAACGATCAGGGACAGACGTTCGTCTATCTGGTCGACGAGGACGACAAGGTGGAGTATCGCCGAGTGGAACTGGGACGCATGACCGATGACGGACTGTGGGTCGTGAAGAACGGGCTCGAGCCGGACGATCGTGTGATCGTCAGCGGCATCCAATTCGCCAAGGCGGGCGAGAAAGCTCAACTCAAGGAAGCTCCGATGCCCACGACCGGCACTTCACCGAGTCCCACGCCACAACCCGACAGGGCGGGCTCACCCGGCGAGGCCGGCTCGTCGACCAGCTCTGGGTCGTAGCTCCTTGCACCGCGTCCATCAGCACACCCGTTTCCGCCTAAGTTACATTCGATGATCTCACGCTACTTCATCGACCGCCCTGTGTTTGCCAGTGTGATCTCGATTCTGATCACACTGGCCGGCGCGTTGGCGGTGATGACGTTGCCGATCTCGCAGTACCCCGAGATCACTCCTCCCACCATCCAGGTGATTGCTCGCTACCCGGGGGCGAGCGCGCGAGTGATGGCCGACACCATCGCCGCGCCCATCGAGCAGCAGGTCAATGGTGTCGATGGCATGCTCTACATGTCGTCGCAGTCGGCCAACGACGGCACCTACATGTTGACGGTCACCTTCGCACTGGGGACCGACATCGACGAGGCGATGGTCACCGTGCAGAACCGCGTGTCGCTGGCGATGCCGCAACTGCCGGAGATCGTGCAGAAGCAGGGCGTGGTGGTGCAGAAGAAGTCGCCCGACATCCTGCTGGTGGTGAATCTGATCTCGCCGCACGAGACCTACGACACGCTATACATGAGCAACTACGCCACGCTGCATGTGATCGACGAGCTGGCACGGCTCGAAGGCGTGGGCGACATCACATTCCTCGGCCAACGCGACTACAGCATTCGCGTGTGGCTGCTACCCGACCAGCTCGCGTACCGCGGTATGACGCCCACCGATGTGATGTCGGCCCTCGAAAAACAGAACATCCAAGCCGTCCTGGGCCAAGTTGGCGACTCGCCGGCCGAGGCTTCGCAGCAACTACAGCTTACGCTCAGCGCTTTAGGGCGATTGAGCACGGTCGAAGAGTTCGAAGACATCGTCGTCAAGACAACCGGCAGCGACTCCGAGCGGTTCGGCCCCACCACCCGGTCGGTCCATCTGCGCGACGTTGCGCGAGTGGAGCTAGGCGCGCAGAACATGCGGATGTCCTCCACGCTCGACGGAATGCCCACCGTGGGACTGGCCATGTACCAACTGCCCGGCGCGAATGCCCTGGCGGTGGGCAACGCGATTCGCGCCAAGATGAAGGAACTCGAGGCTGAGTTCCCGGACGACCTGGAGTACGCAATCGCCTACGACACCACGCCGTTCACGGCCGAGTCGATTCGCGACGTGTTTCATACCCTCGGCGAAGCGACCGTGCTGGTGGCGCTGGTCGTGTTGCTGTTCCTGCAGAACTGGAGAGCCACGATCATTCCGCTGGTGGCAGTTCCCGTGGCCATCGTCGGTACGTTCGCCGTGATGGCGGTGATTGGGTTTTCGCTCAACACTTTGTCGCTGTTTGGCTTGGTCCTCGCCGTTGGTATCGTGGTCGACGACGCGATCGTCGTGGTCGAGAATGTCCAACGCTGGCTCGAGGAAGGACACTCGCCGCGCGAGGCCGCCTGCCGCGCGATGGACGAAGTCTCCGGGCCGATCGTCGCGGTGGCCTTGGTGCTGGCCGCGGTGTTTCTGCCTTGTGCGTTCATCAGCGGCATCACTGGTGAGTTCTTTCGGCAGTTCGCGGTCACCATCGCGGTCTCCACGGCCTTCTCGGCGTTCAACTCGCTGACGCTCAGCCCAGTGCTCGCGGCGCGGCTGCTCAAACCGCAGGGCGCGAAGCAAGACATCCTCGGCCGCATCATCCAATTCTGCATGGGCTGGCTATTTGGACTGTTCAACCGCAGCTTTCACTTTCTGCAGACCACCTACGTTGCCTGCGTCAAGCGTTTCGTTCGCATGAGCGTCACAGCAATCGTGCTGTACGTCGGGTTGCTCTGCCTCACCGGTTGGTCGTTCAAGAACGCCCCCAAGGGCTTCATCCCGCTGCAGGACAAAGGGTACCTATTGGCCAACGTGCAACTGCCCGACGGCGCCTCGATGCAGCGTACGTCCGTGGTGCTTGCCGAGTTGAAAGACCAATTGCTCCAAACGCCAGGCGTGGCGCATGTGATCACGCTCTCGGGCCGCTCAATTCTGATCAACGCCAACAGCTCGAACTACGGAACGCTGTTCATCATCCTCGACCCGTTCGAAGAGCGGCGTTCGCTCTCGAAGAACGGGCTCGTGATGCTGCTGAAAATGCGCAACGAGTACCCGGCCAGAATGAATGAGGCAATCGTGCAGCCGCTGCCTCCGCCGCCGGTGAGCGGGCTGGGGGTGTCGGGCGGGTTTGAGTTGATGGTCGAGAACCGCGGCAACGCACCGCAAGCGGAATTGCAGCAGGCCACCGAGGAGGTGCTCACTACTGCAATGGCCAATAAGGAAATGGCCGACGTGTTCACGCTGCGCGAAGCACAGTATCCTTCCATCCAACTCAACATCGACCGCCAGCATGCAAGGGCGATGGGCATCCCGATTCAAGAAGTATCGCGCACCTTGGAGTCGACCACCGGCTCTGCGTACGTGAACGACTTCAACCTGTTCGGGCGTCGCTGGCAGGTGAACGTTCAGGCCGATCGTGATTTCCGCAGCCGCCTGGATCAGATCGGGCAGATCAAAGCCCGCAATACCAGCATGTCGATGTCGCCGCTCACGGCATTCACGTCCGATAGCATTTACACCGGCCCGCCCATCATCTTCCGATACAACATCTACGAGGCAGCGCCTGTCATGGGACGGGCGAACCTGGGCGTCAGCTCCGGCGATGCGATCCGACTGGTGGACCACGTGGCGCAGACAACGCTCAAGGACGCGATGCAGTTCGAGTGGACCGGTTTGAGCTACATGCAGGTGAAGGCGGGCAACACCGCGGTGTACATCTTCGCCATGTCGGTGATATTCGTGTTCCTGGTGTTGGCGGCCCTCTACGAAAGTTGGGCGTTGCCGCTGGCGATTATCATGGTCGTGCCATTGGGCCTCTTGTTCTCGATCCTGGGCGTGTGGGCGTTTCCGTTCCTCAACGTCGACATATTCACACAGATTGGATTCGTCGTGCTGGTCGGCCTGAGCTGCAAGAACGCGGTGCTCATTGTCGAGTTCGCCAAACAACTACAGGACGAGGGAGAACCTCTGTTCGACGCCATTGTGAAAGCCTCCGAGATTCGACTCCGCCCGATCATCATGACCTCTTGCGCGTTCCTGTTGGGCGTGGTGCCGCTGATCGTCGCGATGGGCGCGGGGGCCGAGATGCGGCGGGCGCTCGGCGTTGCCATGTTTTGCGGCATGCTCGGCGTAACGATCTTCGGTGTGGTGCTCACGCCGGTGTTTTACTACTTGATCCAACGCCTCGGCGAAACGCGTCTGCTGGCCAACCCAATGGTCCGCAAGATCCTGGGCCTGCTGATGGGCCCCACGTTGGGTGCGTTGTTTGGGTTCATCCTCTGGCAAACCAAAGAGATGCCGTTCTGGTGGTCGATGCTGGTTGGACTGGGCTTCGGCCTCGTGGCCGGCGCCGCGGCCATGCGGATGAGCCGCCGCAGAGCGCCCGACGATAGTCTCGACGAAGCGGTTCCAGCGATCGCGGAGGGCCCGCAATGATTTCCGAATTCTTCATCAACCGGCCGATCTTCGCGGCCGTGTTATCGATCCTCATCACGCTGGCTGGCGCCATCGCCGTGTTCCAGTTGCCCATCGCGCAGTACCCGAACATCACCCCGCCCACCATCGTGGTGTCGGCCCGCTATCCCGGCGCCAACGCCCAGGTGGTGCACGACACAATCGCTACGGCCATCGAAGAACAGGTGAACGGCGTCGAGGACATGATGTACATGTCGAGCGTCTGCACCAACGATGGCACCTACACCCTGACCATCACTTTCAAGCTGGGCTCCGACGTCACCATGGACCAGGTGCTGGTGCAGAATCGGGTGTCGCTCGCCCTGCCGACGATTCCCGCCATCGTGCAGCAGCAGGGAATCACGGTGAAGAAGAAGTCGCCCAATACGCTGATGATCATCAATCTGGTCTCGGACAAAGATCCCGAAACCGGCAAGATGCTGCGCGACAACATCTACCTGAGCAACTACGCGACGCTGCAAATCAAGGACGAGCTGGCGCGGCTCGAAGGCGTGGGCGACGTCACCTACATGGGGCAACGCGACTACAGCATGCGAGTGTGGCTCGACCCCGAGAAGCTCGCATCACTGGGCCTGACGGCCGAAGACGTGGTGAAGGCCATCGAAGACCAGAACGCCCAGGTCACCGCCGGCGAGATTGGTGGCGAGCCCGCTGCCAAGGGGCAACAGTTGCAGCTATCGATCACCACGCTCGGCCGATTGACCACGGTGGCTCAATTCGAAGAGATCGTGGTGAAGAGCAATACCACGGGAGGCCTCACGCAAGCCGGCGCGCGAAGTAACACTGCTACAGGTGCCGCCACCGGTGGGCAGCGTGCCAGCGACCTGAACACGCGGATTGGCCAGAACACTGGCATCGGTGTGAGTCCCGCGACCAGCATTGTCCGCCTGGGCGACATAGCCCGCGTCGAGCTCGGTTCGCAGCAATACAGCCAAACTTGCACACTCGATGGCGAGCCCTCCGTGGCGCTGTCGATCTTCCAACTGCCGGGCTCCAACGCTATCGCCACCGCCCGCACGGTGTACGCGAAGATGGAGGAGCTAAGCCAACGCTTCCCGCCTGGGGTGGACTACAAGATCGTCTATGACACGACGCCGTTCATTCGTGAGTCGATCGTCGAAGTCTTCAAGACACTTCGCGACGCAATGATCCTGGTCGGGTTGGTGGTACTCATCTTCCTGCAGAACTGGCGAGCCACGCTTATCCCGCTGATTGCTGTTCCGGTGGCCGTGATCGGTACGTTTGCCGTGATGGCCGCCCTGGGGTTCAGTTTGAACAACCTGTCGCTGTTTGGCCTCGTGCTGGCGATCGGCATTGTGGTGGACGACGCCATCGTGGTGGTAGAGAACGTGGAGCGGTGGCTCGAAAAAGGGGAGTCGCCCAAGTCGGCCGCCATCAAAGCGATGCAGGAAGTTACCGGGCCGGTCGTCGCGGTGGCGCTGGTGCTGGCGGCAGTGTTTCTGCCTTGTGCGTTTATCGCCGGCATCACCGGCGAGTTCTTCCGGCAGTTTGGCATCACGATCGCCGTGTCAACCATCATCTCGGCGTTCAACTCGCTCACGCTTAGCCCGGCGCTGGCCGCGCTATTGCTCAAGCCGCGCGACGCCAAGCCCGACATCCTCACCCGCTGCCTCAACGGAGTGTTCGGCTGGTTCTTCAAGCTGTTCAACCTCTCGTTCGACGCAAGCAACAAGGGCTACACGTGGCTCACCGGCATTTTGCTGCGAACCAGCGTGATCGTTTTGGTGCTGTACGTCGGGCTGCTCTATTTGACCTATTACAGCTTCGACCACGCGCCCACGGGGTTTGTTCCGCAGCAGGACAAGGGCTACCTGCTGTTGAACGTGCAACTGCCCGACGCCGCTTCGCTCCAACGGACCGAGCAAGTCACCGCCCAGATCGAAGAGATCGCCCGTAACACGGACGGTGTCGCCCACACCGTGGGCATCTCGGGCCAGTCGATTGTGCTGAACGCCAACGCGTCGAACTTTGGCTCGATGTACGTGATGCTCGAGCCGTTTCACGATCGCGACTCGAAGGAACTCGCGTCGAGCGCCATCGCCCGCAAGCTCACCAACGATTTCCGTCAGCAGATCAGCGGCGCGATGGTATCGGTGTTCGAAGCCCCGCCGGTCGACGGTCTGGGCGTCGCGGGTGGCTTTACCATGATGCTCGAAGACCGTGGCTACCAGGGCGAAGCCGCGCTCGATCGGGCCGCTACCGAACTGATCGAACAAGGCAACCACACGGCGGGCCTCACGGGACTGTTCACCGGCGTGCGGGCCGATACGCCTTGGGTTTACTTGGACATCGATCGCGACAAATGCGAATCGCTCGGCGTGAACGTCTCCGATGTGTTCAGCGTTCTGCAGTACAACATTGGGTCGTACTACGTGAACGACTTCAACGAGTTTGGCCGCTCGTGGCAGGTAAATGTGATGGCCGAGTCGGAGTATCGCAACCACCTGAACGACATTCAGCTACTCAAGGTGAAGAATCGCGAGTCCGACATGGTGCCGCTGGCGACATTGCTGGACATCCGCCGCGTGAGTGGGCCGGTGATGCTGCAGCGATACAACACCTACTCGGCCGCTGCCGTGTATGGCGACTTCGCCCCTGGCACCAGCTCGGGCGAGGGAATCGAAACCATGGAGCACCTCGCCGAGCAGCAGTTGCCGGGACAAATGGCGTACCAATGGACCGATATGATTTACATGCAGCTCCAGGCTGGCAACACCGCGATGTACGTGTTCGCGTTGGCCGTGGTGTTCGTGTTCCTGGTGCTCGCCGCCTTGTACGAAAGCTGGCTCTTGCCGCTAGCGGTGATCCTGGTGGTGCCGATGTGCTTGTTGAGTTCGGTGGCGGGAGTGCTGTTCGAGCGATTGGACGTGAACATCTTCACGCAGATCGGATTTGTCGTGCTGGTGGGCCTCGCCAGCAAGAACGCCATCTTGATCGTGGAATTCGCTCGACAGCAACAGTCGCAAGGTGCGACATGCCGCCAGGCGACGCTCGACGCGTGTCACCTGCGATTGCGGCCGATCCTGATGACCTCGTTCGCGTTCATCCTGGGCGTCGTGCCACTGGTGCTCGCCAGCGGAGCGGGCGCCGAAATGCGATACATGCTCGGCACGGCCGTCTTCTACGGCATGCTGGGCGTCACCCTGTTCGGCATCTTCCTTACGCCGGTGTTCTACTTCTCCATCATGACCTTCGCGGGCAAGAAGCAACGCGATTAAGGGCGCAAGGTCCAAGGGCCTCCTTCCCCACAATCCACTCAGAGTTGCCGCTTGAGGACCGTCGCCCGGCGCTCGCAGCTATGGAAAGATCGATGCCCAGTATGCCGCGCGCGAGCGAGATCTATCGTAGACGCCTCGGCCATCGGGAATCTCAAACAGATACCCGTCTTCAACGGGGCGGTTGTCGTCGGGCAAGCACACCGGCTGGAAGTAAGGGACCGGAGCTGCTATTTCGGACGTGTGCCACCCCCGATGGCGGCACCACTTGAGGAACTCGGACTCCGAGATCGCAAACTCCGCTTCGCAACCGTATCGATCCACGTAGAAGGTTACGTCACTCGCAGAAGGGGGAAGTCGAAGGTCGTCCCACAACACGCGATTCGCCACGTGGACGTTTGCCCCGACCGCCTGATAGGGATAGACGCGGTACGCCGCGATCGAACCGATGACCAACGCCACCCCGGTGGTGATCCACAACAGCGTTTTCAGTCCAAACCGCATCCAGCCACTATGGTGCTTGGCGCTTTCGCAAGCAAGTGGCCATCGTCATGCCGAGAAGGCCTAGCAGGACCCACGAACCAGGTTCCGGCACGTTGGCTGCACCAATGGCGGCGGCGCCGGCCGAGTTGCCGAAGTTGTCCTTCCAGGTCATGTAGTCACCGGCATCGACGATGCCCGACCCGTCCTCGGTGCTACCGTCGGGCAGCACGGTGTCGGGGGCGCCAAGGTTGTTGCGCCAGACGGCGTAGTCGGCCAGATTGACCACTCCGTCGTCGTTGTAGTCGCCAGGCAGTCCCGTCGGTGCGAGGAACATGGTGTTGAACAATTCCAAATCCAAATTGTCCACCATGTCGTCGGCATTCAGATCGTACAGGTTTTGGGGATCGCCAATGTTGATCGCCGGCGGGGATGCGATCGCCATCTGCAGCGCTGTGCGGTCGGCATCGGTGAGCATCGTATCGCCGTTCAAGTCGCCAGGCGTGCCGGTGATGGTCAGGTCGCTCAACACAACCGTGTCGGTCAAAGTCCCGTCCATGGGGCTATCGTTGTAGGTAATGGTCCACTCGTAGGTCGCACCAGCGTAGTCGGCTATCACCTGACGACCGTCGAGTAGCGGTGCATGAGGAATCAAGTCGACGTTGTTTTCGCTGAAACCAATCCTGTCGGGATCGAAGAACCGCCCGTTCTCCACTTCGCTCACCCCACCAAGATCAATACCCGAGCCCAGCCGATCAGCACGGAACAACACGAGTTCTTCAGCGGCCCCGTCGTCCATCAGCGGCTCGGAAAGTTTCATCCGCAAGAAGCCAATGCCAATCTCACCCGACTTCGGGACGCTGGGGTTGGCCTCGTTCAAATCGCCGATGAACAACTCGTCGTTCACAACGATCGGATTCAGTCCATCGTTACCAACCACGAACTCCACGACCGACTTGCCCAACCCAAACCGCTTGGAGCCTTCTCGCAGCCCATCGGGATCGCCGGCGCCGATCGTTTCGATGGACCACAGTCCCATATTGCTATCGACAATGAACTCGTCGCCAATCTCCACCGAAGCACTCCCGCCACGAACGCGGAAAATGGAACCTGGCGAGTTGCGAAGTGTGTTGGAACTGTCGACCGGTTCGCGGTCGCTCATGCGAACGTTGCCGGCCAGGCTGAGGGTGGCGGAGCCGCTGATCTCGTACAGCGAACCGCCGGAGTTTGTTTTGTCTCGTGAGAACTCCAGGTTGGCGTTCTCGGTGGTGACGTGCGTGTCGTCGTAGGTAAACGTTCCGGCTTGATGCAGGATGATTCCCCACGGGAAATCGTTTACCGTTGCACTCGAAGTCAGATTTGGCAGGGAGTTTTCGCGGCCGATACGCACCGCGCGGTGCTTGAATGTGTCCGGCTGGCTGAAGTCAATGTTGATCCCGCCTGTACCATTGCGTTCGTGCCCAGAGAGTGTTACGTCGTTGCGAATAACGAGGGTCTGAGTCTCGTTCCCCATCGATTCCACGTCGCCGCCCAAGGCAAAGGTGCCTAGTTCCAAGGTACCATCCAATCCCGTACGGGCGTCGTTCAGGATGACGGTCACGTCGACGTCTTCCATGAAGAAGATGCTATCCGGCCCCGGGGGTGCAGTTTCCGGGCCTGGAGCTGGAGGTGAGTCGTAGGTCGTGGGGTCCCAAATGGTCGGGTCTTCAAAATTCACCGTCGCGCCGGGCGTGAAATTGTCGGCATCGAGATTGACGCTGGCCGTCGCCAAGCCGCCAACCGCGATGGCCAGCACCACCGAAAGAGAACAGAGCAGTGTTGAGTAGGAACGTCGTGGATGTCGAGTCGAAAACATGGGAGGCCTGCAATGAACAAGAAGAGGATGCACTGAAGTTGTAGCCGTTTAGTTGCTTCTCCCGGGGGGGAGCTTTAGTTCTAGGTCGAAGGCCCGCTTCTCGCGGGGCTCGAGCGTCAGCGACAGCCCGGAGGTTGTCGGATGCCGATAGTTCGGGTGGACGGTGGCCGGTTTGGGGCTCTCGAATTCGCCGAGGTCCTCCACGATCACCACGGTATACTCACCGGGCGGTAGCCCATCGCCCTTTTCCATCACGCCCAGGGCGTAGTCGCCGGACTCGTCGGTCAGGCCGTGGGCCGATGTTCCAGTGTCGGCAGAACGCGCAATGACGCGCGCCTTCACCACCGGCGAGCCATCGGTGCGCGTCACCCGTCCCTGCACGTACGCCCGATCGCTACACCCGACGCAGGTCAGAATCCCGAGCAACAGAGTTGGAATCGCGAGTCGTCGCATGGGTGCCATTCGGTTGATCGATAGTAATCCAATTCGACGAAGGCGCAACCGCACCCCCATCCAGTGACATGCTTGGAAATACAGGCCAAATCCTAAAACGGATTGGTGGTCGGCGGAGGCACACAACTGCTCACCACCGTCCCTAACTCATAGATATCGTTAGCGGCCCGGGTGACCATGCGGTCAATCACGTTTGGATCGGTATCCCTAGGAATCGATTGGATGCTCGCATCCACCATGACAAACGGGACGATACCATGATGCGGTCCGCCAAACCCTGGCTCATCGGGGCCCAACGCGAACGGGTAGTTTGCTCCCGCCGAGATTCCAGCTGGATTGCCCCCACCAAACACGTGGCGCGACTCGGCGCTCTGCTTGCCAAGGTGACCAATCAACAGGGTCTTGCTAGTTCCGTCAGTTATTCGCTTGAACGAGGTGTAGGAGGAGTATCTTTCGATGGTTCGCGGGATTCCTCCACCGGGTACGCGTCCCGGTACAAGCGCCCCGTCCATGACTTTACCATGGTTCTGGGTACTCGATCTGCTTGGTCTCACACAACTGGAATGTCGACTCGGACCATAATCGCCAATTGAAGCCAGGTAATCGTCCTGGCCATGTGAATGTGTATGATTGTGGGGCAAGAGCCTCAAGTTCCCTTCGTGGTCTTGCGAAGGACAGATGTAACCGGTGACAACCGTCTGCACGACATCCTCCGTGTTGTCGTAGAAGCAACCTTGCGACATGTCCCAACGATCGTATAGCGCCTGCTCTTCCATGTGCGGCAGGATCAGCCACGCCCAGGTCGCAAGTCCATCTGCGATTCTGGAAGGAGGCAACTCTTGGCGGGTGTCGTGGTAGTTGTGCACCGCGAGACCAACCTGCTTCAAGTTGTTCAGGCAGTGGGTGCGTCGCGCGGCTTCGCGCGCTTGCTGCACTGCTGGCAGGAGCAATGCTACCAGGATGCCAATAATGGCAATCACTACCAACAATTCGACGAGGGTAAACGCCGCGGCGCGCCGAGCGGGCGAATGAACATGTCGCCGTGGGTCATGCCGATCTAACATGGCACTAGTCCTTCAACAATTACGATAAGACGATTTGTCGCAGGGAAAAGCTTGGCAACCGGGAGCTTCCAGCCCATCGGGGGTGCCTACGCCTGGAACCAACCCTAACCCTGCTGTGGACAGCCTGAGTGGGCTTTTGCAATGCCCACTCCCACTGCTTTGTGTCGAGTGTGATTCTCAATAGCTTCGTTATACACCTTGGCAATACGGTCAGCTATAGACAGGTTTGCAATCCGCAGGCCAATATCCGCATTTGCAGTTACCACGCAGCGACTTCGGTTGCACGCAGAACTGGGCGGGTGTCCGCACAGCTCCTTTGCGTATAACGGCCCAGATATTGCAAATCAATGCTTTGATGACCTTGCGTCGAGCGGGTAGTCTAGACAGGAGATAGTCGCCAAGTGTGTTTTCACCAGGCGATCAGCTATTGCTTGTGACGTTTGGGACGGTCTGGCTCCCAGCGCTCTTCTCAACATTCTGCTTTACTTCCAGGAGGAGCTGATGAGTTGTTTCTTAAGACGAGCATCAATTGCGGTTGCGCTAGCATTGCTTTGCTACACGCCGTCCTACGCTGTTGAGTTTGACAACGACAACGGCGACGGCACCTGGGAACAAGTAACCAACTGGGCTGACGATCTGCTGCCCGATGGCAACGTGGCAGAGATATTTCTGCAAGACGTCAACAACCCACTGCCGGTAGTCGACGGACTTCCTACCGTTACCCTCAGCTCCGGCAACCATTCTCCCACATTGCTCGACCTCGGTGGCGGTGGAGATGACGATCTGGGAGATATTCAATTCCTGATGACGGGGGGAACATTAAACCTCAGTCAGGATAGCGAAATCGGCAACGGCAGCGATTCGAATCTCGCCATGGCTGACTACACGGCCTACTTCATCCAGACCGGTGGCGACGTGATTGTTACCGGCGGCTCCGGCACCGATATCAAGCTCTCGGCTGGCGGCGATGCGATTCCCATGGGCTCGGTTTACTCCATTAGAGGTGGCTCGCTCCAATCTTCCGGCACGGTCGACCTGGGTGGCGGTGCGCCAGCGGCCCCCGTGACCCACGCTTCGGCACTGTTCGAGATCGTCGGCACAGGTCCCACTTCGATTGAGATTGAAGACCTCAAGACCGACACGGCTGCCGACGTCGGAACCCCCATCGCGCTAGGCTTCGTTCTCGATGCGGGTGGCGTAACTCCTTTGGTAGCCAGGGACGATGTCCAAATGGATGGGTTGGGTCTGGAACTCGGCCTGTCGGACGTCCCGCCTGCTGGCGACATCGTGTTGATTCAGGCCGATCGGCTTTCGAACGACAATCAGTTCATCGGGCTACCGGATGGTTCGGATGTATCCGCCGACTTCGGAGGCAACACCTACACCTGGACGATCAATTACTTCGATAGCAGTGACGACACTGTGATCGTCGATGCAGTGGTGCTCAGCAATCTGCGAGTGAGTCCGGCAGTTCCCGAACCGGCGACGGTAGTGCTGATTTCCGTCGCTGGATTGTTGGGATTGGCAGTGCGCCGTCGAGCGATGGCCAAGTAAGTAGATAGGGCAGCAAGACCGATCGGCGGTGTTCGCGCACCGCCGGTGGGTCTTTTTAACCGCGAATACTTTTCAAACTCCTTGTCCTTTCAAAACCTAGTCCGAACAGCTTGGGAGATTCTAATGAGACGACTACATTGGGCTATTGCCACGTGTGCGGGCCTCGCTTGCCTGACGCTCCTGCAACCATCGCTTGCCGCGACCGTCGACGCGACCCACGACACCTGGGTTCGCGAAGACAGCGCAGACAGCAATCGAAACGGGAACGATCAGATGAACGCCCGGACCGATCTCGACGCCGACGACAACGACGTAATCCTGCTACGCTTCCCCACCACGGATATTCCAGCTGGAGTCAGCGGACTCTCGCTCAACTTGTACTGGCAGCGAAGCGATTCCAGCTCGAGTAACGAACTGAAGCTCTATGGTCTCAACGAGACGGACACCGACGAGACCGCTTGGACCGAATCCACGGTCACCTACAACAACGCTCCGGGGCTCCTGCCGGACGGTGTGGATCCAGCCACCGAAAGCGGCAACGGCGCCACCTTCGATGAGATCCAAGACCTGGACGTGGCCAACCTGACGCTGCTGGTTCCCGGTCAGGGCTATGGGCCACAAGTACTCGACGAGGAATACTCGTTCTCCAGTGCAGCCCTTGATGCGTTTGTGAACGCCGACACGAACGGCGAAGTCACCTTCCTGATCCTAAGGGCCAACGAGTCCACCAGTGGCAATCAGGCGCGGTTCTGGCCAAAAGAGTCGGGCACGGCGCCCAACTTGAGCTTCGTTCCGGAGCCCAGTTCCGTTGCCTTGCTGGGCTTGTTGACCCTCGTCGCAGGCGTGGCGGTGCGCCGGCGTTGATTGACAAGAGATGCTAAGAGCTTTTTCCTATGCGGCGCTTCGGGTTCGGGGCGCCGCTTTCTTCATTCCACGTCGGCTAACCATGCGTTCACGGCAGAGAAACGGCATAGCGGTAGGCTTGGCGATTGCCATGGTGCTTAGCACCGGGGCCACGTTCGGGGAACTGCCGGCGTTTCCCGGCGCCGTGGGACAAGCGTCGGGCACCGCCGGCGGACGCGGCGGCGATGTGTATCACGTCACCAACCTGCGGGACTACAACTCCAACGCCGATGAGCCAAAAATCCCCGGCAGCCTTCGCCACGCCGTGCGATCGGCCGAAGGCCCGCGGACCATCGTGTTCGACGTGAGTGGGCCGATCGCGCTGGAATGCCCGCTGGAGATTCTGAAGAACAACCTGACCATCGCGGGACAGACTTCGCCGGGCGGGGTCACGCTGTGGGGTTATCCGTTGGAGATCAGCCAATGCTCCGACGTGGTGATACGCCACTTGCGCATCCGGCTGGGCGATTTCCACGCCCGCCACGAAGATGGGCAACAAACCGGTTTCGTGGGCGGTAACAACGACCTGGACGCCAGTTCGGCCAACGCCATGGCGATTCACGGCGATGCCGAGCGAATTCTGCTCGATCATTTGTCGGTCTCCTGGGGCATGGACGAGACGCTTTCGGTGACCAAGTGCCGTGACGTCACCGTGCAGCACTGTCTGATCGCCGAAAGCCTCAAGCGGTCGTTCCACGCCAAGGGTTCGCACGGTTATGGATCGTTGGTGCGTGGCGAACTCACCGCCGACGATCAGGCGGCCGGCGTGGGCGGGTTTACCTTCTACCAGAACATGTGGGCGCACCACGACGCGCGCAATCCCTCGATCGCCGGCCAGCAACGTCTCGACCGCGGACAACGAGAGGAAGATCGCCGCCGTGCCGATGTAAATCTCGTCAACTGCCTGGTGTACAACTGGGGCAATCAGGCCACGCATCGGAGCAACGACGGGCAGGTGCGCATCAATCTGCTGGGCAACTATTACGCCAACGGATCGGCCAAGAAGGCCAAGTACTTCTTTCGCGGAACGCCCACCGGGCCAACCTTCGTCCGGCATGCGGGCAATGTGCACGATCGAACCGTTGATGGCGAGTGCAACGGTGAGTTGATCGACACACCGGACGACGTGGCCGCTGGATTTCACGACATGAACGACGACGATGAAATCGCAGCAGCCGATCCCCCATTTGAGTTTATCGATAACCTCGAGACCAAGGTCCTCTCGGCGGATCAGGCCGTGGAGAGCGTGAAGCAGCACGTCGGCGCTTCGTTGTGGCGCGATGAGGTCGACCACCGCGTGATCGATTCGTTCGCCACAGGCACCGGGCGCCTGATCGACTCGCAGGAAGAACTTCGTGTGGGAGGAGTTTTGCCCGGCATCGACGACCTGAAGATGACGAAACGGCCTGAGGATTTCGACACCGACCGCGACGGCATGCCCAACGAGTGGGAAGCCCGACATGGTCTCGATGCCAACAATCCGAACGACCAACGCCAAACGACACTCTCTAGTGCCGGTTACACCAACCTCGAAACGTACCTAAACGACGTGGCGCAGCCGGAACTAGAGTAACCCGATGCGGCCAGCGGCGATCTCAACAACGCAGGAACACAGATGAAGCAGGTTTCAACCAAGTGGATCGGTCTCGCAATCGCCGTGGTTGGTGGTTTGCTTGCGATTCTCGACAACTCTACAGCGCAGATGCCAGCTTTTCCGGGCGCCGAGGGCTATGGCGGCACCTTCACAGGCACCGCGCCTGCGGCGGGTTGGTTCTCCAACGCTACCGTGTACCACGTTACGAACCTGAACGATTCGGGGCCCGGATCGTTCCGCGATGCGTTCGACGAGAACAGTTCGAACCGAATCATCGTGTTCGATGTGGGCGGCACCATCCAACTGACCAGCGGCAAGCTCGATATCAAGAACCTCTCGAACTACTACATCGCTGGCCAGACGGCTCCCGGCCCTATCACGGTCTACGGCGACAAGACCCAAATCACGCATAGCTCCAACAAAGAGAACAAGAACGTGATTCTGCGGTACATGTCGTTTCGCAAAGGCAACGGCAACGGCGACGACGCGCTGACGTTCGCCGGCGGAGATGGAGCAGGCGATTTGGTCGCGACCAATATGATTATCGATCATGTATCCGCCTCCTGGTCGGAGGACGAAATTCTGTCGGTGGCCAACAACAACACCAACGTTACCGTACAGTACACGTCGATCCACGACGCGCTAGACAGCAGTCATGCTTACGGCTCCTTGATTCGCCCGCGCATCGACTCCCAGGTCTCCTTTCATCACAACTTGTACGCCAACAATGCCAGCCGACAAGCGCGCTTCGGCACGTACAACGAAGCCACGCTGACGGCCGACTTTCGCAACAACGTGGTGTACAACTTCCGCGACCGCGCGAGCTACACCGGAGGCAGTTCGTCGCCTCCCAACCAAGAGTACACCGATGTGAACTTCGTCGGCAACTACATCGTGGCCGGTCCCGGCACAACGGGAAACGCCAACATTGCCTATAGCGTCGACAAGAATGTCGACACTCGCGTCTACCAGTCGGGCAACTTCATCGATCCCAACAAGAACTCGGTACTGGATGGCAGCGACACCGGCTGGTCGATGTTTACGATCAACAACCAAACCGACCAGACGCTCACCCAAATGGCGAGTCCTTTCGCGACTCCCGCGGTGACCACTCAAACGGCCACCGATGCCTACAACCAGGTGGTCGACCACGTGGGCAACTGGTGGTGGGACCGCGATGCAATCGACGCCCGCGTGATTGGCAACGTACAGGACTTCACCGGGGTGCCGATTGGAGCCTCGGCGCCGATTTCCAGCGAGTTGAATGGCCTGCTGACCGCACCCCAGCAATCGCACCCGGCGGGCTACGACGCCGACAACGATGGAATGGAAGACGCCTGGGAGGAGATGCACGGCGGCGACCTCACTTGGAACAGCGATTTCGACAACGACGGGTACATCAACCTGATTGAGTTCATCAACGACAAGGGCGCGTTTCCCGCGCCGGCGCCGATCGTATTCGAAGGGGGCACCAACAATCGCTACGCGGTCATCACGAACTGGCGGACCGACGATGGTGGAGTGACCGCTGGCAGCCATTGGCAACCGGCCCGATTCGACGACGCGGTGATTCGCACCGGCAGTGTGGTCGTCGATGCGGTGGGTCAGCACGCAGGACGCCTGTGGATTGCCCCCGAAACCGGCGACAACGCGTCGCTACAGATCGCCTCTGGTTGGTTGAGAGTGGAACAATCCGTTCAAGTCGGCAGCGCCGACGCCACCGGCACGCTAACCATCGAGTCAGGCGCTGAACTCATCGCCCCCCTGGTGCACGTGGCGCCGATGGGAACGCTGGTTGGTGCTGGAGATGTCATGGGCGAGATCATGAACGAAGGCACCGTGTCCCCTGGCCTTTCCCCAGGTCTCTGGTCGATCGATGGCAACTTCACTCAAACGGCAGACGGCTCGCTGCTGATGGAACTCGCCTCCACGTCGACTTACGATCAACTGGACGTGTTGGGCGACCTCTCGCTGGCCGGTACGCTCGAAGTGGTCCTGCTGGATGACTTCTCGCCGGCCGCTGGCGATTCGTTCGAGCTACTCAGTTGGACCGGTGGGTTCACCATCGACTTCGGCTTGGTCGACCTGCCTGAACTCGATAGTGGGCTGGCTTGGGACCAATCGCAACTGGCCACCGCCGGGACTCTGTCGGTGGTGACCAGCGGCCCCGAGTTGCCGGGCGACTACAACGACGATGGCGTGGTGAACCTGGCCGATTACACCGTATGGCGAAACCACCTCGGCGCCCCAGCCGGCACATTGCCGAACGACGACGACGGAGGAACAATCGGAACGCTGCAGTACGAGACTTGGAAGACCAACTTCGGCAGCAGCCTGGACTCAGCCGCGGCCACCGCCAACGTACCAGAACCCTCCACGGTACTTCTTCTCGGCCTGGGACTCCTCGCCCTGCACACCTCGATCCGCCGACGCAGCTAAACACTCGAATCGTTGAATTCGGGGAGATGTAAACAAATCGCGGTAGATATCGCGATTCGACCTGATCTAATGGGTTTGCAGAGATCTGTAGCTACCGTCGCCAGACGGTGGAGACCTCGCGGCTGACGTTGTCTGCGCGAGTTGCCATGGGTCCTTGGTGGGGCCTCCACGCTCTGGTGAGCGTAGCTACAGGTGCTCGTAGCGCGGAGCTATCGTTTTGTCCCTATCAAAAACATGCGGGGAACAACGCGGAGGGGTCTGTCACACCCCCCGAATGGTTTAGCCGAGAAAACAAGGGGTTTTAGTAACTGGACGGGTCCAAAACGCTTGGGGTTTTGGGCCCATGGATCGAATTTAGGGACAAAACCCGTGGGGCAAAACTCCAGGGTCCAAGAGTCGTGTCGGACAGAAGCGGCCCAGCAGTACGCATTGAGGCCCACGCGTTGGGTACTCGGAACGGCTGTATAAAAAGTAAGACGCCCAGTGGAGTCCACTGGGCGTCCAAGGTGGGAAACGTGCCATAGCGTCGACCCGGACTGCCCAACCGGATCTTGGCTAGGGTGAACGCTTCCTATTTCATTTGACGACGACGGGCGAAAGCCACTGCGGCAATCGCTCCCATGCCAAGGATTACAATCGAACTGGGCTCAGGAATAACGCGTCCATTGAAGTTGATTTCTGCAACTTGCATGATGCCCTCAGCCGGCCCGCCGCGGAGTTCGGTGAATACCAGACGGTAAGCTCCGTAGGGAGTCGAATTGCCAACCGACTGGGCAGCGCCCGTCTGGTTGCGACCGATCATATCGCCTTCGGGGAACTGAAGCAGGTCGGTCAGTCCCGTGTCGACCAGGGTCCAGTTTTCGGCATCACCTCGGGAGTTATCGCCGCTGATGATCGCGTCGTCCGTACCATAAAGTGCCCACTCCAAGGGGTCACGCCCAGGAGCGTCGCCGCCAGTAGTAAACGTGAGCGAAGTGACGACGGTCGGCTTCCCGTCCGCACGAGAGACAATCAAACCCGAATTCGTATCAGCAAAGTTAAGGTACTTGTTACCCCCGACATCCGTGATGCCATCGAGCGCGAACCTGGGGGCCTCGCCTCCGGGATAGCTGCTGTTGGACTTCACGGCATCGTGCGTAATCGGCACGGTAAGGGTCGTGGTACTCAACAGAGCAGAACCGCCACCAGCAAGATCCGTGAACAGCTGAATGTCGGCGACTTGCATCGAGTCGGCGTCACCTGCATTCGTGTCACGAATGCTCGGAAACACAATCTTGTAGGAGTCGTAGGTTGCACCGTTGACGATGTCCTGTGTCGTCCCAAGCTCGTGCCGGCCTGGATCGGCATCAAGGCCGGTAGAGCCAGAACCAATGAACGTCCAAGCTTCCCCATCGCCGAGGCTATGTGGCTGGCTGTTAATCGCCGAATTCGTGCCGTAGAGCTCGTAGGTCAGAGGATCGCGCGAAGGACTGTCGTTGGCAGCTCGTAGCTGAAGGCTTTGAACAATCGTCCCGGTGGTGGTTGGTGTGAGAATAACACCGGTTTGCTCTTTGCCAAAATTCAAATACTTCGTAGTGCCCGAAGTAGGAGGGCCAGGGATAAAAACTTGATCGACTGCCTTGTCGCTGTTCTCGTTGCCATGCCCAGGTGAGGCGCTGGCGATATCGAGGTCGATAGCGAGAACATTGTCGTTCTCGTCAAATAGTTTGACGGCCTTCGCCGGTGGCGTCAGCACCGCCAAGGTTGTGGCCGCCACGGCGGCAATCAGCAGGTGTCGCGTCATTGGTACATTTCTCCAGGGGACAAGATAAGAGTTTCAGAACGTTTTACATTTCAACTAGAAGTACATCACACACTAAAACGACGAAGCTTAAGCAATGCAGTCGACGCACCGAGCAGGACCAACAACGCGGTGGAAGGCTCAGGAACGTTAGCCGCGGCTACTCCACCGATCGCTCCCGACGACGCGCCGAAGTTGGCTTTCCATACGTCAAAGTCAGCCGCGGTGACCGAGCCGGGCGTGGTATCGCCGGGGAGCACAGCGGTTCCGCCCAGGTTGTTTCGCCAGACGGTGTAGTCGGCGATATTCACGGTGCCGTCGCCGTTGTAGTCGCCAGTCAGAACTGGTGCGACTCCACTGTATTCGACCCGCCCGTTGTAGGTCTCACCTTGCGAGTTGGTCCACTTAAAGATGAGGTCTTCAAGGCCCGAAAGGTTGTTGTAGGCGTTGCCCAGACTCACAGGCCCCGTGCCTGCGGTAAAGGTGGTCTCGCCACTGAAGAAGGCCTCAATCAGCCGAGACTCGTCCGATCCGCCCGCAATTTCCCATCCGTTGCCTGATCCGTCGCCCAAAGTGAACACCGAATCGCCTCCGACTCCATCGAAGCTCAAAGCATCCAACCCACCACCGGGGCTTTCAATGGAATAGCCCTTCATGAAGATGTTCTCAGCACCCGCCAGGTTATTCCGCAGGGTTAACTCGCCAGTGCCCCGATCAACATCCAGAACCACGTCGCTAGGTCCATTGAGCAAACGGAACTCATGCCCACCAATGTTGTTGACAGGTTGCCCGGCCGACAGTTCGGAGACAGTAAGCCGCATGGCGACGTACCGCCCTGTCCGATCGCCACTCAACGAATAGGGGCGAAGCGTACTGTCGACCAATCGAGAGTCGTTCGGGAGAATGTCCACAACGGAATCGGGATCGGTCCCTGGAAGCGTGCCGGCGAAGTCGCTGTTGCTAAACCAGAACTCGAACTTGCCAACTCGGTCGGCGGTTGGATCGCCACCGGATCGCTGAGCGTACATAAACCAGTTGGCCGATACGGAAGTTCCATAGTCGAAAAAGACGACCTTCGGATCGGCGCCCAGGCCCGCGTATTGATTGGGAGGGCCGGTGGGGAACAACTCGGGATCGTTGTAATCGGTAGCGAAGAGATCGAAGGGAATCTGCCCGGGGTCATCCAGAATGGTGTCGTCGAAGAACTCAGCAGGGGTGGAGGTCTCGTTTTCGTTCTCCTGACCAGCTGGAATCGAGGTCACGGGGGGATTATTCGACCCTTGGACGATCGAGAAATTCTGCATGGACTGCGCCTGAGAATTTGATCCCATGGCCACAAGCAGCACAGTGAACATGGCCGCCGCAATGCCACGAAATCGGCGTGTTCCGCAGAGCATCAGACCACCGATGGCCAAGATTCCGATGGTGGAGGGCTCAGGAACCTGGCTGGCTCCGAACAAGGCCGCTGCACCGCCAGCGAGATCGACGAAGATGTGGAAGTCGTCGAGGTCGCTGTCGAGGTCACCGTCCAGGTCGCCGTTCAGGTAGGCATCAAGTTGAGAAAGTTCCGAGTAGTCACCACCCAGGCCAGCACGGAAAAGGGGCCAGTCGGCAGCGTTCACTACCAAGTCGCCGTTGTAGTCGCCCCAAGGAACGGGGTCGCCAACGAACTCGGTCAGACCACCAATGATGTCTCCGTTCTCGTCGAACAGCGTGAAGATGGCGTCTTCCCAATTGGTCGGCGTGGTGCCGTCGGCGAAGAACGTTGGCACCACCTGGAAGGCAGCCCCCAGGTTGAGCTGGCCACCCATGGCGAGGGGGAAACCGTCGTCAGCACCAACGCCTTGGCCGTCTTCTTCGGACAACTCGTTGGCGGTACTGCTGGTTTCCGTCCATCCATCCGCAGGATCGGCGTTGGTGGAGGTAATCGAATCCCAGCCGTCAGGGAGCAATAGTCCGGAAAGCGATTGGATGGAGTAACTGCCGATCGAAAAGGCTTCGTCGGCACGAATGTAGCCTGTTCCAGCATTCGGGCCGCTGCGATTGATGACTAGTGCGGAGACATCAACAGCATTCAGGGAGAACTCCGCAATCTGCATGGAGTTGGCGATAGCCGCGTCCCGTACCGTGGGGAACACAACCTTGTAAGAAGTGTACGAGTTTGTATTCGTGAACGAGACGGTGGGGCTCTCCACACCACGTTCGACCGGAGGTTCGATCGCACCAGAAGAGATCAGAGTGTAGTTCTGTTCGTTTCCAATGCCGTTGTTGGGAGTGGTGATGGCCTCGTTGGTTCCCCAGATTTCATAGCTCGTGGGATCCCGCTCAGGAGCGTCGTTTCCAGTGGTAATACTGAAACTATCAACCACCGTGGCGCCAACAGAAGGAGTCAAGATGAAGCCCGACCGCTCCTCGGCAAAGTTGAGGTACTTCGTCGACAGGATACGATCGATGGCTTTTTCCGGAAGCTCGGCAGGGGGTGAGGAGCTTTGAGGGACAGGGGTATCATCTGCAATGGCAACGATCGGATTAGTAGGGGCCAAGATGGCCGAGCCGCCCCCGCCCAGGCCAGAATAGAACTGAACCTCAGCGATTTGCATGCTGTTCGCCGTGCCGATGTTCTTGAGGTCGGGAAAGTACAGGCGGTAAGAAGAGTAGGCGGACGCGTTCGCAAAATCGATAGCTGCCGCTACGGTATCGCGGGTATCCGGCAAAGCCAATGTGCCTTGCGAAATGGTCTCCCACATGTAGTCGATCTCGTTGCCGGTGCCATTGTTCGGAGTCTGTGGGGTTGCCGTTCCCAGCATGGGGTCGACGTTTGTGCCCTGAAGAATGTACGAAGCGGGGTCTCTTTCAATCGCGTCGTTCGCCGTGGTCAACACCATGCTTTGCACGGTGGAACTTCCAGGGGTAACCAGGAAGCCTGTGTTGATTCTTCCGAAATTGAGATACTTATTGAGAGTGCCATCGATGGCATTCGTCGCGGGCTCGCCGCCGTTCTCGTTGCTCACGGCCGCTTCAAAGTCCGTATCGATGGCGATGATGAAATCGCTTGGCGTTAAGATGTTAAAGGAAAAGGCTGGATTCACCAGAGCTACAAAGGCGACTGCTGCCAAGCAGAACACGCAACGCTTCATAAGAATCTCCCAGTTGTCGACTTGTTTAACAGGTTGTATGGAACGCCGCGCTGGGGCGGCTTGGAATGACTCAAATCTGTAGCGGGATGAGCCAAGGGCTTATCGAACAGCGATCTTGGGGTCCCCTCCATCGGCACGTGCCCCCATCTGACGGAAAGTCTCGGGGTCCACGTCGAAAGCAATACCTTGGACAGAGCCATCGCAAAGCGAGAACAGGCAAACGCTCGGATGCGAGCTGCCAAACAGCTCGCGAGCAACGTTAGCTCCGACATCGGCGATCACATCATCCAGCGACTCACCGGTCGATCGTGGCAAGTGGGTGGCTTTACGACGAACGCCGGCTCGTGAGGTTCCCGTGTAGAAGGTGGAGCGAACCGTGTCGTCTTGAAAACCTACATACATTCCCCAGTCGTCCGCAGCCCAGATATTGGTGCCGTCGAAGTAGTCTTGAGGCACCCACTTCTCGCCGAGGGCAATGGTGTGAGTCAGCCCATCCGTGATTTGGCGCAGCTTCACAGCGGTGCCGCAAAAAGAGACTCCTGAGTACTCATCCGCACGCGGGGGAAAATCGGCCGACCATAGTTCTCGATCGTAGCTATCGGGGGCAATGGTTAGGCACTTTCCATCGAATAGGGTCTCATCGCCGACGTTAGCCGCGTAGTCGCCGCGTGCAGCTTGTGGCATTCCGTAGCGAGCAGCCCGGCCGGTGCCGTCACCAGAAAGCGCCTGGGCACCACCAAGTGTCGGATAGGGACCACCGGAACGGCGCGAGGGGCAGTTCATGACCGAGAGTGGGGTGGTGTCTCGCACCTGCATTTCTGTAAACCGAGCAGTGCCCGTCTTGCCAGTCCCCAGATCATAGAGCTGTTGCTGCTCGATGAATGGAAGAATGCTGAATGCCCAGCAGCCTGGCTGATCCTTCCCATGACCACGATCAGGATCGCCCGCCCAGTGCCCCTTCCAACCGGAAGATGGGAGCCGGCCGTAAGTCGACTCATGATTCACCATCGCCAGGGTCAGATTCTTCAGGTTATTGGTGCACTGCGTCCGCCGCGCGGCCTCGCGGGCGGCCTGCACTGCGGGCAACAGCAAGGCCACCAGGATGCCAATGATGGCGATTACCACAAGCAGTTCCACCAGCGTAAAGCCGGGCGAACAGCTCGATCGACGTGGTCTGGAAGCTACGGAAGTCATGGGATCCTTTCTGAATTCCAACATGGACCAGCAATAAATTTGAACTGCCTCGCAACGGGACATACCGGTAGCGCAGTGAGGCGGAAGTGGGCGTCTTATCTAAAACAGATCGGGGAAAAGTGTTTGAAACTGCGGATTGCACACCAACAAACAAGAGCGGAAGGCTGATGCACTTCCCGCGCTACCTTACAGATACCAAAAAGCTGCCACTTGGTTACATCTGACCACCAAAGTTGCGGTGATTCACACAGGTCAATCACCTGCAGGGTGTTTCCCGCACACGGAACAGCGCCACCCTGCACAACATGTAACCAATGCGAATGTTGTGGTATTTAGTAATTGGAGAAGTAGATCGACGACGGGCCTACCACAGTGGACCGCTGGCGATGTACTCCTAGCTTGTCGTACACACAGTGTGCCATGCGTAGGTGTGAACCACCGTTGGCGGTAATCCGCTGTCCGCAGGGTGAGCGTGGACAAATCCTCGCCCTCTGGAAAGCACGTATCCAATACCTACACTCGCCAACGGGCCTACTTACAGCCACAGACTGAGGGAATTTCGATGTCGGAAGCAAAGCCCGATTCGAGCGATCTGCATCGAGAAAAAGAACAGTTCGTTCAACTTCTGGTGGGCGAGCAACTGTCGCTTATCAACTACATTACGATGTTGCTGGCCGACCCGCATGCCGCGAACAATGTACTCCAAGAGACCAACTTAGTTCTCTGGCGAAAGGCCAAGGAGTTTCAACTCGGCACGAGTTTCTCGGCATGGGCGCAAAAGGTGGCTTACTGGCAAGTGCAAGCCTACGTGCGAAATAGAGTTCGGGATCGGCATGTATTCAGCAAAGAACTGATCGACCAACTGGCAAATCGGGCGAACGATGAACCCGACGATACGGCCGTGCATGTGACCTTGAGGCATTGCCTGAAAAACACCAGCAAGACCAACCTGGATCTGCTTCGGCGGCGGTACGAAGACGGACTCTCGATTGCCGCTCTTGCCAAGCGGACGGGCAAGTCGATCTCGGCGGTGAAGGTTCGACTGATGCGAATAAGACAGGCCCTGCTTCAATGTATCGAGCAGAACATGTCGGAGGCAGAGAGCACGTAGGTGCGACGATTTTAGGTGCAGAGTAACAGATTGACACGAAAGTGCCTTTCCAAGCAGGAACATTTAATAAACGGTTGGATAGCATGAAGGAACGAGAAAAGGCAGAGATCGATCGAATCGTTTGCGAGATTGCGGATGAGGGCGTCTCGGCGGAACGAATTCGAAAATTGGAAGACCTGCTATTAAACAGGCCCGATCTCCAGTCGCACTATACGAACATGACCCGGCTGGGAACATTGCTCCGCTGCGAGTTCGGCGAGAGTTCCCTCAACGCCCAGGCGGTTGTCGCACCCGCTGAGCAAGGCGACATGCCGGAAGGTGCTTGTGCCTCGCTAGTCAATCGCGTTGAACGAGATGTCGCTACCCCGAACTGGACTCGCAGGATCGCGCTGCTGACCGGAATCGCCGCGATGCTGGTCATCGGTTATGGACTATTGCGACCGCAGAGCGACGAGTTGCAACCACTCGCGCAATCGACCCAAGACAATACTGAGCTTGGTGGGGATTCGCAGGCAGGTGCATCTGCCGAATCGACGCTTGCCTCGTTGCCCATTCGCAATCTTCGCGACCTGGAGGTTCTGAGTCGTATCACCCGCACCGAAGCGATCCAGTGCTTATGGCTACCACGACGCGAGAGCAAGGGGATTGCTGGGGTCCATCAATCGGGATGGGAACTCAGCGGCGGCAATGCCTGGATCGATCGGTCCGTTGGCGGGCGCGACCGAGGCTACGTAGTGAGTGTGCCACCCGGCGTGCGGATGGACATGAGGGTCGACACGGACGCCTGCTGCCAAAACGCGCTAGGCATGGTCGAGTTGAATCAGAAGGGAAGGATGTCTGGCGCTACGATTGCTTTCAACAACCTGTCGGCTGGCAACTCGGCGGACAGCGAAAGACTAACTGGTTGCATCGGGCACTACTCTGTAAACAATGATGCATCCGGTCGGAGAAACTTCCTGATTGCCGGCTCCTACTGCGTAGAACGACCGGATGGTACGGGAGATTGGAAGCAAAGCGACTACGCACTGCTGTTCGAGTCTCACGATCTTCTCGTGATTGGATTCGACGATAGCGGCTACAGCAATGTCGAGATTGGAGAGGAAGACGATCGCGATCGTGACTTCAACGACATGTGTGCTTTCATTCACTTCTCGAGTCCAGAGGGTCCAGTTCGTCGAGTTCCGACCGGCGTCTCGTACGTTCCTGCCTCGATCGAAGATCCGCTCAATCGCGTGGAAAAGCAAAATGGCTACCTGCTTGCCGTTCGTCCAGGCGAAAAGCTGTTGATTGCGGTCACCAGTTCGGCCAGTCTGCAGAACTCGGTGCGCATCATCGAAGAGAACAGCCGACAGGTAATCTGGCAACACGATGGTTCCAAACCAGGGACTAGCGATTCCAGTTTCCAGATGGGACAGCGTGGGATTTATCTCGTCTACAACAATTCGGATACGGTACGCCGGTACGAACTCCAAGGTAGATCCATTACCGAGACCGATGACGGAGAAGGGACCTGGATCGACTCCCCACACAGTGTGCTGGACGAGGGAGATAACTGGGTTTCAATCGGCTTCGAGGATAGTCCGGACAAACCTCTTTGGGTCGACTGGAACGATATCCGAGTCCATGCCTCGTGGTTCACGGATTGAACCGCTGCCCTGAAATTTCGCGACACAGCCTCGCCTGAGAACGTTGGCTCCTCTGTATCTCCATGCGCTCGCTATTGCTGATCTCCCCCACTCTTCTCGCGTTTGCGACCTTCGACCCGCTTCCCTACAACCTCATTGATTCGACATGCTCCGAAAGCGAAGTAACGGCTCCCAATCGTTTCACCTAGAGACCCTTGAACCTCGCCAGCTACTGGCGGGTGATACCTATTTGGTGAACTTTCAAAATGACGAAGCGTCGGTTCCGACTGGCTATGTACGCGATATCGGCTTGGAGTTCGGCGCTCGCGGAGACGGACTGACCTTTGGATGGTCGTCCGATCACACCGATCAATCTCGCGAACGGAGTGCGGTGCCCGATCAACGACTCGACACGCTGATCCATGTCGAGGCAGGCGAGGTTTGGGAATTCGCGCTGACAAACGGCTCTTACGAAGTAACCGTCGCGGTTGGCGACCCTGACAATAACGACGGCCTGCACACGGTGAACATCGAAGGCGTCAACTACTGGACCAACCAGCCCGACACCGACAACGCCCAGCAAATGACGATGCAAGTCTCCGTGGCGGACGGAAGGCTCACCTTGGACGTTGGAGCGGCGGGGGAGAAAGACACCCGCGTCAACTTCATTCACATCGTGGGAGTGAATCCTGGCAATCCAGGTGCACCTGGGGCTCCATTGATCACCGAACCGAGCTTCGACGGGCAGGAGGTGAACCCCGCCGATGTACACATGGAAGCCATCCTGTTTAACGACCCGAATGGCGACTCGCACCAATCCACCGATTGGGAAATCTGGACCACGGGCGCTTCCCCCGTGCCCGTTTGGCAGACGCTAGGCATTCAGGGCGTCGAGCGACTTCATACGCATCTTGGCGATGGCATCTTCCTCAACGACCGCGCAGGTGAGATAACCCTCGACGAGAATACCGACTACGAACTCCGCGCGCGTTTCCGAGACGACACCGGCTCGGTAAGCGCCTACTCGACCCGGCTGTTCAGCACTGCCGCAGCCAGCGTGACCTTCCCGCTACAACTAGAGGACATCGCCGAGACCCCGACGCCAGAGTGGCTGAACGTTCTCGGTGTGCCAGTGGATCTGCCGACTGCCGCCGGCATCCTTTCTCCGAGCGATCCAGTGATTGCCTTTGATTCCGACGAGGGAACCGACAGCGCTTCGCCCGGAGGCGAGCAAGCTTTCAATGTGCTGGATGGAGACTCAGGAACGAAATACCTGAACTTCGCCGAGTTCGACACAGGCTTTATTGTCACACCAAGTGCAAGCAGCGTGATACGCAGTTTTCGTATCACAACCGCGAATGACGCCGTTGAGCGCGATCCCGACGCTTACATCATCTACGGCACTAACGATCCGATCACGAGCTCTGCCCACGGTAACGGTCGCGACGAAAACTGGACGTTGATTTCCAGCGGTGGTTTGTCGCTACCGAACGCTCGCGAAGCGGTCGATGGGGCCGAGAACTTCGCGAACAACCAGAGCTACACGTCGTACAAAGTCGTGTTTCCTACTGTCAAGAATCCAGGAAACGCCAACAGCATGCAGTTGGCCGACTTCCAACTCTACACGAACACGACTGGATCCGGCGGCGGCCTGCTTGCCCCCGGTGATTTTATTATTCCAATTCAGGACGTGGACGGTGGGCCTTCGAGCGGATCGCCGGTGGACGAGGGACCAGCGAGCGCCATCGATGGAAGTGCAAATACCAAGTACCTGAACACTGGCGCGGAGCGTTCGGGCCTGATTGTCACGCCATCGAATCCCAATTCGGTGGCCACGAGCTTTAGAATTACCACAGCCAACGACGCCGAAGGCCGCGACCCATCGGCGTGGGAGATCTACGGCACCAACAGCCCGATCAACTCCACCAATCACGGTTTTGGCGACGGCGAACCATGGACGCTGATTGATTTTGGCACGGTCGATCTCCCTCTGGCCCGCAATACTGATGGCCCTGTTGTGGCGATCGACAACGACACTGCCTACTCTTCGTACAAGATTGTCTTCACTGAGCTGCGGGATCCCAATGTGGGTGACATGCAGATCGCCGAGATTCAGCTCTTCGGCGAAGGCCAACAAACGGGCACTCCGCCGTCGTTGCGGCTGGAGGACGGAGCGACCGGCGATCCGCTATTGGATATCACGGGCACGGACGCGGCCGGCAACATCACTACGGACTACCCGGGACTCTCCGAGCACGTCAACCTGCGCGTGGTGATCGCTTCGGGTTCGCAGGCGTTGAACCTTACCCAATCCGACCTCAGCATCACCGAGGCCAACGGGCAGCAGCATACGATCTTCCTGCCCTCGGTAACGTTGGATCCCATGGAAGAGTTGGAACTGTGGGTCTCGTCGTCCGGCGCCACCTACTTTGCCGATCCCGGCGAGCTAGTGCCCGACTTCAGCGATCTGGCGCGAGAGGCCAACCTCGACATCCCGTACGTCACCACACAACCAGGATACGTCATCGAGGAAGTTGGCAACGATTATCGGTTGCCGGTGAACATCACCTTCGTCCCCAATCCAGGGCCCAATCACGACGACCCGTTGTACTACGTCACGGAGCTCTACGGATCGATTCAGGTGGTGACTCGCGATGGCACCAAGCATGAGTTCGCCACTGCCTTGTTGGACTACAACCCCACTGGCCCCATCTCGGGTTCGGGCGAGCAGGGTCTCACCGGGTTGGCTGTCATGCGTGACGAGGTCGATCCCGAAATCTATCACTTGTACGTCGGTATGCTGGCCGACAACGGCGATCCTCCTGGCGGAGCGGTCCACTATCCGAAAGTGGAACACATCACTAGCACCGCGGGCGGGCTCAGTATGGATACTCGTGATGTGCTGCTGAACATGCAACCGGAAACTCAAGGACAGTCGCATCAGATCTCGAATGTTACCATCGGACCCGATGGCATGCTCTACGTGCACAATGGCGACGGTTTCAATGCCAGCACCGCACAGGACCTCGACCAATATCGCGGCAAAGTGCTGCGCATGACTCTCGATGGCGACGCCCCCTCGGACAATCCCTTCTACGATGCCGGAGATGGCATCACGGCGCGCGACTACGTGTGGGCCTACGGACTCCGCAACCCGTTTGGCGGCGCATGGCGTGCTTCGGATGGCACGCACTACCAGGTTGAGAACGGCCCCAGCGTCGACCGCTTCTCTCAGGTGAACGAGGGCGTCAATTACCTATGGGATGGCAGCAACGCCTCGATGCAGAATTTCGCCATCTACAACTGGAATCCCTCAACCGCTCCGGTAAACATCACGTTTGTGCAGCCCGAGACCTTCAACGGCAGCGCCTTCCCCGTCGAAAAGCAGGATCACGCCTTCATCAGCGAGTCGGGGCCCACCTACGCTCAAGGAGCGCAAGCCAACGGAAAACGAGTCACCGAGTTCGTGCTCGACGAAAACGGAGACCTGGTCGATGGCCCCACGTCGCTGGTCGAGTACGTCGGCAATGGGCACGCCAGCGTTGTGGCGTTGGCCGCTGGCCCCGATGGACTCTATTTCTCCACGTTGTACGAAGACTCGGGCGACAGCGGTCCCACCGCTAGTGGTGCACGTATCTTCCGCGTGCGTTACGTAAACCCACAGCCAGGCGACTACGACATCGATGGAGACGTGGACCAAGATGATTACAACGTGTGGAAGAGCACGTTTGGATCCAATCTGTTGCTGGCCGCCGATGGCAATGGCAACGGACGAGTAGATCTCGCAGACTACACGATTTGGCGCAACCATCTAGGCGCGGGAGTGGAGGAAGCCGCCGCAATAGAGGCTTCACCAGTTGTAGCTGCCGTGCAGACTGCCACCACGGAGACAAGCTTGCTGGCAAGCTACAGCCGGGCAGAAGAGCCTTCCGGGTTATTAGATCTGGTAGAACAAGGCGACTCATCCTCTCATCAAGCCCGCGGCGGACTCGTCAGTGGTCCTAAGTACGCAGGGTCGGCACCGGACCAAAGTGCACTCCTGCTAGTACTGAACCAAGAGGCTCCCCATCGCGACGCAACCGCGCGGGACCTTGCACTAGCGGCCCTTGGCGACACGCCCTGGCAGCGGTCCACCGACACCGACTTCGACGACTTTTTCGAACTCGACCTGTGATGACGAAGCAGTGCGAAGTCTATTGGTGAACCGTGACAACCTCGAAGAAGAGGCGACTTCCTAACGACGTAAGTCGTTGCCAGCTAAGAGGGTGGCTGAGGGGAATCGAACCCCCGACCTTCGGAATCACAATGCTAAAAAACGACTGGACACTTGAGCGGGAAACGCTGGATACAACGTGTTTTGTAGTGCCTGCTCTGATCGGGGCCGATAGCGTTAATGGCCCCTAATGGCCCATTTTGTACGGGGGCAGGTGTCGAGACACCAGCAAATCTATCAGCTCTTGTTTAGCCGAATGACTTCATCAACTGCATACTTGGTCAGCTCGGAGTCATCGCTCTCAGGCGGAGGGTCAAGTGTAATCCACTTCGCACCTCTAGCTGAGAGTCGCTCTAGACAAGGTGTTATTCGATCCCCCGCGTCAGTCATCGAGAGTTCCACCGATCTGCAATCGTCTGGCAGTTTCCTAGCGGCAGCAAAGGTAACTGCCGGACCTGGGTCTCTGAATAAATAGATCAACTCTCCAGGCGTCTCGACATCAAGCTGAGACGACAGGGCGAAAACTACTCCAGGAATAATCATCTCTTTGGCTCCAAAAAAGGTGGGGAAATCTTGCAACTCTTAGATTCTCATTTTCTCACTTTCTCAGTCTTGATGGCTCTGAGGTGCCTATACATGGTGGCCTGACTGTGGCTCTGGCCTCTCTTCTCGTTCCATGCGGCCAGTAGTTGCTTACCGGCTAGCCCCTGACTGGCAAGCGTCTCCAGCGTGTTCCGATCTAGCAGCATCTCTTCGGCCTTGGACAGCGGCTGCTCTGAGACTTCGTCGGCTCGTTCCTTGATGGTGGTCCGCACAAGGTCTTGCCAGTGCGAATCCGTTCGCCATCGTGAATCCGTCTTGCCATTCTTCCACAGCAGGTAGTCAGGCCAAGACTTGTCGATCATGAGCCGGAAGTCCAGCCGACAGCTGTATTCGTCGCAGCACTGTAGAGCAAACTCCAGCACCTCCAGGGCCTCACTCTGAGGCATGCCAATAGAGGCCTCGCTGCGCGAGGCGTAGTCTCGCAAGAATGCCTCGACCTCATCTTGAGTAGGATCGAATTCGGTGTAATGTACCCGGCTCTTGAGGGCCTGCTGCAACGGTTTGTCGTGTAGAGTCAGATTCGACAGCATCACGAGTCCACCATCGAAGTAGATACGGCGATGCTCACCAGACCGCTGGTAGTCAATCTGGCGATGCCCATCGCGTTGCCTGCCCGTAGCAGCCATCAAGATGTTCATCGCTTGGGACTCTTTGAACAGACCACCAACGTCGTCAATAACAATGACCTTGTCGCAGTGCTCCCCCAGAGCGTCGAACAGCCCCATCGGGGTCACGTGACCATTGCAATAGTGATAGGGGACGTCCAGGTCCTCCAGCGTCTGGCGGGCGATGTGAGTCTTGCCCGTGCCTGGAGGACCGAATAGGTAGGTCCCGGTTGCCTTACCAGCTGCCACACTGCGGACGCGGTCGCGGACTAGACCTTGTTTCAGAATGAAAGATTGCAGATGTACAGACGGACTCTTAGCCTTGGGAGACATGATGGCCCTCTCGCCTCTTAGATACGGAAACGGATTTCAAGTGCAGCTGGTACGGACTGCGTAACACTGCACCACCGTTCCCGTCGTGAGACCGACCGGCCCATCCTTTTGAGGGGCCATGCTCCTGGTCGTTGGCGATGACCCCAGTAGGATACCAGACCCTGCTGGGATGTCAATTAAATTTGGCAGAGCGGGACGCGCGGCCACCCGCCCACGGATTGAACACCTAACCGTTATCGCACCTAGTATACGCTGTCTTCAAACTCCCGAAGCGGGAGCCCCTTCGCCTTATAAATCTCGCACGATCGCCTGTGATCGTCGGTCGGAGCCGCACCCTCCGCAACCTCGCACTCTACGCCGATTCGCTTCACAGAACCAATCTCAGGCGGAGTACCTGAAACTGCCTGCTCATCGTCGACTGGTGGATGCTCAAGGCTCCACCACGTACGTCTCACAATAAAGTATTCGAAACCTGGACTGCCACCCGCTCTCTGGATGCTCAGATAATCGCCCACTCTAGGTATAGCAGGAAGGTCGAAGTCGAGCATGTAGTCTAACTCGCCTCCCCCAGGCGGAACGATGAGCAAGGTAACTTTCATGGCTGGCCCCAATGAGGTGAGAAAACGTGAGGCCAGTATTTTACACCCTCCAGCAATCGTGACAATTAGGCAGAGCGGGGACGCGCCGCCACCCGCCCTAGGTTAGAACACCTATCGTAGTGCACCGACAGTGCACACGCTCTTGTGCAGGCAGACTCCAGTGCCCCGGCCATGGTGCCGAGTATCCGCCGACCTGGAAGCTTTCGGCTGCTCTGACGACTACGCCATCGTTGTCGATATGAGTCTGACGAACATCGTCGTCTGCGATGGCAAGCCATTGTTTCCCACGAATGCTGCCGTCCTGCTCAAGCTGCTGATAGACTGCGTCGTGTCCGCTGTTCATCGCGTTCGTCGTCTCGGTCCTGCTGATCCGCAGTGCCCGACGTCTCGCCATCGTGCCGCCAAGTTCTCTTTTGATCGTCGCGGCGATGCGACTGTTAGGGTCGCCCTCATCGTGTGCCTGCTGGATGATCGCCCTCAGGTCCTTACCGATGCTGGCTGTGATGTCTCGCCAATAGTCCTGCTCAAATGCCTCATCGACGGCAACTCTGATTCGGTCTCTGACCGGCTGCGGGATGCTCTCTATGAATTCTTCTACCGCTTGCTGATAGACAACATCGTCCACACCTTTGCGAGGCTCTGAGGCGTCCTGTATGAGCCGCAGTTGATCGGTTGCCCCAATCATAGCCAACCGGCTGACGTTGCGTTGCAGGACCGGCTGCAAGGCCTCGTGCTCGGTCTCTTCATTGAAAACCATGGCGATGGTTTCGGGACCGATGGCCTGAAAATTTTCAGCGGCGGACGCGATGCGGTCGGCCTGCTCTTCAAAGAATCCACGTAGGCCACGAGCAAAGGACCGTTCGCCAGCACCATGTTGCTTGATCCAATGGTTCAGGTTCATTGCATCGCAAACCGTTGCCCGTTCAACTTTGGCTGACGCTCACCGATTGGATTACCAAGGTTATCGAGCCGGACGTCGCCACCATCGATAGGTGGCAAGTTGAGAATGTGATTCCTGTACTCGTTCGGTGTAATGTCACCATTCGCACGAGCAGTACGGTATTCCTCCAGCGTCAACTCACGATCATTCGCAGAACATGGTTCTAGCCACGCTACCAACTTCTCACCTGGAGAGGCGAAACGCATACCGATGTACCTTGTGAGCGACTGGCTAAGGCATTCGATGAGAGGGTTCACAGTGTTCTGGCAAAAGGACTGCTCTGCGACCGTAGCTTGTGCTCTGTTGCCATCCTGGGTATCGCCCACGATGAACGGGGAAACGCCCATCGATTGCAGGATGCGTGACTTCACTAGGTCGCTACTCTTCAGGTACTCCATTTCCGATGCAGACAGAGAAAGCTTCTCGATGCCTTCGATCATGCCGTCCAGGATGACTGGTGAGTTCCGGTTGTGCCGTCCGCTGTATAGCTTGGTGAACATCAACTTCAACTCGGCAACTTGCTCTGGAGTCAGGACAGGCTTTGCTTGGGTTCCCAGTACAGGATCATTATTTGGCTGGCCCACCCTGATGCCGACCTTCGGAAAAATCCCTTGCTCGAAGGATTCATATTGAGCCTTCTGGATGCTGAGGTCAGTCTCGACTGCATACGCTTGTGCCTGCAATGGGCTGCTGTGTGCGAACGGGTCGAGAGGTGACGGCAATGTGCAGACAAAGATGTCCTCGCGTGGAACGTCCCTTCCTCCAGGGTCTCCAGGCGGTTTGAGTTTCCAGGCTGATTGGTATTTGTCGTGGGGTTCGATCCACGTTGGCGGGATGTACCAGAGGTCGAGACCGGTCGAGCCGGGCGTTACCCACCAGTAGCAGACTCCAGTGAGAGTGAGACTCACCACGGAGACGTGAAGCAGTGCCCATCTTGTATGAATCAGATTCGGTTCATCGAATGCCGACAACAGCGGATGACTCGCCAACGGTTCAATATTCTCGCCGATGTTTTTCAGGTGCTGAGGCAACACCAGCTTGCGGCCTACTCGTGAGGTGGAGACTCGACCGACGTAGAGGTTCTGGGCAGCGATGCGATTAGCAATAGCCTTAGCTGCTGTGTACTGGTGTCCGACGTTGCGGCTGAGTTGCTCGGCTGCTCGGCTGATAGACGATGCCTGCGAGGACATGCCGCCCATGTCACCAGCTAGAACAGCCTCAGGCCGATTGCTGGCGGACGCTTTCGCAGCGAGGTAGCTCCTATCAACGGACGCAAAGGCATTTTCCAAAGAGCTAACCATCTCGCCCCCCTTCCGCCGCTGCGCGGCGGGCTGCCTGCTCCGCTGCCTCTGCCTGGACTCTGGCACGGTCACGAGCGAGTACCATGGCGAGCGTTTCGACTTCAGATTGCAGGATGCGGATGGTGCGGTCTCTGGCCTCTAGCTCAGCCTGCAAGTCGAGCACCTGCGAGGTGAGTTTCTTCTCGCGTTTGTCTGCTGCTGTGGTAGATCGTTTGAAGATATTCATAATGCAAAAGACGGCCTGCTGGTGAAGGTGAGACCAGCAGGCCGTCGCCAGTGCTGCGTAGGGCCTACGCAGGAAGTTTCGACAGCAGTTTCTCAACTGCCTCAGCGAGACGCTCTACAGGGTCGACTGGTGCCACAGAATGCCACCTAGTGCGAGGCTTGCCAGTGGCCTTTGGTAGTTCGCCTGCAACGATGCGTGCATCCCCAGTGGAAACCAGACCGCCGACATAGTGCACGAGAGTGGCAGCGTCGATCTGACCTGCTTTCTCATACTGGGGAGCCAGCTTATAGCCAGCATCCTCAAGTTTTTCCCGCAGGGCGGTATGCTCGTGATCGTGGAGAGGCTCGAATATCTCAACAGTACCATCGGCGTCGATGCGGAGCCTCTGACCTGGGATTACTCCAGGAAACTTTTGAGCAAGCTTCGCACCACCTGGAACCTTATGTGCATCAAAGGTGCCTCGCAGACGACGCTGCAAAGGTGGGAACATGATGTTGGCGTTTCGGTCATTGCCGAATTCGACTTCAAGAGTCTCTTTTGTTGCCATCGTAGCTAATCCTCCTAGGCCTGGAAGTTGTCTGAGTATGACCATGCGTCTGCTTGGACCGGACGCCCTCCGACCCGCATCGTAACGACGTACAAGGCATGGTTCTTCAGTGCAAGTTCCCGCCCTTCCGTCGTGATGCGGACGCTCTGACCTTGGCGACGATAGAGCCGGTATCGTTTCAGTGCACCGAAGTAAGCTTCATTGTTCGGCAATGCATTTACGATGCAGACCTTCCGACCGAAGATCGTGTAATCTTCGACGTTCATACCGAAGACTAGACGCTGGTCGGCAGCACCCACGGCAATGGAACGAGCACGTTGATACCACGTATCATTGCAAACATAAGAACAGTTCCAGGCTTTTTGCCGAACCTCTTTGCCGACAGAGAAGAGCATTTCCTCTAAGTCGACAATCGCAATAGCAGCACCTGCACCTCCAGCAGGGTTGCCGATGTCGGTCAGACCAGAGGCAACGCTCAATCCCAACGGCTCCGTAGTTCCGTTGCCCATGGCGATAACTGTGTCTAGTTTGTTCAACATGCTCATGCCGATTCCCTCAACAATCAGGCTGCCAACCGCCGCTGGCGAATCCGCAAGCATGTCTCTACCCACCTCGCAGGATGCAGTACAACGCTCAATGTCGGTATCGAGAGCCGACACCATGTCTGCCGTGTCGAATGGTGTAATCGCCGTACCCTCTGGAGTACCAAACGTCGCTTCGACGTTGGCGATAGAGGCTCCCTCAACACGCGAACCGCGAGATACTTCCCTCAGGTCAACGTAGGGCAGCACCTCTGAGAAGAGGAGGGGCGTTTGCACAATGGCCTCATCGAACACGATAGGCACGAGTTCCAGGCCACCAGAGGCTGAGTCATCCAAAAGCGACTTTACTCGTGAGCCATCAAGTTCGCTCACGTACTCATTGCCGATCTTACCAGCCCATTTGTGATCGGTGTACAGCTCGTGGAGCAGTTCTTTGTCGTGCTCATCTAGCGATGCTTCGCTCACGCCAGACTTAACGGCGATGGACTTCATAAACGCACCACAGAGTGCGAGTTCTTTTTGAGAAGTTGTCTCGACCTGACGGCCACGCTCATCGGTTACGGGCAGGCCGGTCGTCTTGTGCAGGGCGACAGACTTCTTGTGACTGTATCGCTCACTGGCTTTCTTCAGGCGGACGCTACCAAAGACTTGCTCGGCAGCAGTCTTGCGTTCCACAAGTTCGACGTCATCGTCGCGTAGCATGTGGGCGAAGTCGACAGCCTCGCTGGCTGCTTTCTCGACTGCATCTACCCAGAGGTTGTCGTCGGATCGGTCTAAACCGGAATCGGCGTAGCCATGCTTGACCAGCCAGTTCTTCATGTCAGCAGAAATTGTCATCGCGAGAACCTCCACGCAACCGCGTATCGGCGGTCACTTTTCGTTGTAAAGGCCCTCACAACTTTCAGAATGTTATACATGCCGATCTGTTCCGTACAACCTCAGTCGAAGGAAAGTACCAGTTGCCGCTGGCTATAGTTGGCCGACCCCACCTGTAGGCGACGGGCTGCTCTCAGGGCGATTGACAGAGCCTGCGAGGCATCGCCATGGCCCCGCGTGGCGCTACGCGGGGACTGTAATCGATAGCCGTACGACTTCTCGACAACTCGCAGATGCTTGAGGTCTGCTATCAGGTCGGCATGGTCGAAGATGTCGAGACGCTGCTCCCTGAAGCTATCCAGCGTGGCGACTGCCATCTCCTGGAGAGTTGGTCCGGTGAAGTGGCAGGCATCGACGCGGATGCCTTTGGACGCCAGACGCTGCAACAAGTATTCGGCCTGCCATTGGTCACAGCTGACCAGCGAGAGGCCATAGGTCTGGTGACAGCCGACAATCTCAGATTCAACGTCTGCGAGGTCGACCCGGTTTCCGTTGGTAGGCTTCCACGTGCGGAGCCTCACAAGCTTCATACGTCCGGTGCCGGTGTGATGCACATACTCGTTAGGCTCTTCGGCAGGGTCGAGAATGCCCAAGTCGATCATGGCACGAGTCTGGGAGTTGTACCGTTTGCTCCTTGGTCGTTTGGTCTCCACCCAGCCGACGTGCTTGGCCACCACAGCTACCGCTGTCCAATCCCGATTGGTACTCAGGTCGACACCACAGACGTACTGCCAGCCTTTTTCCGCTCGTGGTGTTGGTCCATCAAGACGGATGGCGTTGTCGATGTCGGCAGCGAGAAGAGCATCACCTGCACCACTACACCAGCGGTTTTCATAACAGCGTGCGAAAACAGGAGCAGGGAGAATACGTTTTTGCTCTGCGAGTCGTGCCTCAGACAACCAGCTGGCAACTACTCCAGGCTGCACACTGACATACCAGTCGGGATCGATCTCGATACGCTCAAATAGTTCGTATTGCCAAGACGGGTTGAATCCTGCGTTAGTGATTACTTCAAACGGACAGATACGTCGTTTCGATGCTGCACTAAGTACAGAGTAGAACAACTCATCCGATTTCCATACTGAGACTTCATCGGCACAAATAAACGACGGTGTATGGCCCCAGGATGTACTGGCATCGCTCGTGAGGATGTCGACAACGGAACCTGTAACGGTGTTCTCGATCGATTTGGCCTTGATCTTGATAACGTTGGCCAGCCAAGCATTTTCTCTGAGAGAGAGAATCGCTGACGCCTTGTCGTGATAGAATCCCGCCTGATCCTGATCGCCAGCAACGACGATGCCGTTGATCTTGTGGCGAGATGCGAACAAAGCGAACAGGCCTTTGACCGAGACGTCCAGCGTCTTGCTGTGACCTCTGGCACGCTGGAGCCATGCACGTTGATAGGGAACCTCGACCTGCCTGCCGACTATTGCCATCCAGGCGGGATCAAGTGCACGAAAATCTGCGTCCTGCCAATCGTCGATGACGTCTGCAAAACGACGTGGACCATCGTCCGTAGGGATGCAAAGCACCTCTCGGAATCGAACAGGATCGCCTTGCAACTTTGATGGAATCATGTAACCGCTGCGACACCGCAGCGCGTGGCGGTAGGTTTAGCTCTGCCAATCTTCGGGTTCGTCAAAGGCACCTGCGAGATGCTTTTCGATGAGGGCCTGACCGTCGACCAACATGCCGAGCGACTTCTGCATCTCGACAATCGCGGTGAACAGAGGTCGCATGGTCGTCTCGTTGTAGACAACCAACTCATCCGCCACCGCTCTGCGGATGGTCTGATAGATTTGCCTTTGCATCTCTGCTTGCTGGTCTGGAGTCATCTTGTCGGCCATGGTATCGGGGTTGGTGTGGTCGGTATCCAGTGCGGGTCAGGTCGGCAGTGGCTACGGCGGTACTCAGCAAGGTCTCGACACGAGCGTCCGCAATACACTTGGTTCCAGGTTCGTCGGCTGAAAATTTTCAGGCAGGTCGGGCAAGTGCTCATCGTGGTCTGGCCTTTTTGCGGTCGATCCACCTGCGAGCCGATGCAGCTCGTTTGCAGGTGAGGTCACAGTAGACCTGCCGGGGATTGGTGGCATCGAAGCAAATGCCGCAATGCGGACATGTACGGCGGATGGTTGGGCGGGTAGGTTTACTCATCGTTCTGATCGTCCTGTTCTGGGGCCACTAGGGGGCCGTACATGTCTTCAAGTTCGGACCGCTGGTTGGCGTCCAGGCCAAGCTTGTCGACGGCCTTGTCGCGTCTCTCAGAAGCTAGAGCCACCTCTCTCGCGTAGGCTAGCCGGGTGTTGTCCTCCATGTTCTCGCCCTCGCTCTTGAGCCATCTTTGAGCAAGCATGGCTACCTGCTCGTTTCTGCATGCCGTGACGATGAGCAGCGAGTCTTTAACGTCAACCTTTTTCTTTTTGGCCATCACTGCATCCTCCAGGACGCTACGTAGTTGCCCTACGAATTCGCCAATGTATTCCGCTCCCTCAGGTAGGTCTCCCAGTGCACAGCGTAGTCCGACCTTGAGGTTGAACCTGTTGCCTTTGGGTGCACCTGGACCACCAGCCGTTCCCTTTATGAACCGACCGTTTTCGTCCCTTTTTGTTGCGGTTTTAGTGCTCATAAACTAGGCAGACACCTGCCTACGGGTGTCGGACTCTGACAGGTGTCGATGTAACTTGGTTCATACCATCGCGTTAAAAACTTAGGGCATCGGATCAGCAGACCGTTACCAGACGTGATTGGCCTCGATATGCCTTGTGTACGCTCGTACCGTTAGTGTTGCTTTGTCCCTCAAGTCAATCTGCCATATCGAAAACGTTTCAATCTAGATCAGTTTCCAGACCATCACGTAAAGGTCGTTCCGCCCTGGGTAGTCCGTCCGAACCGGACCACGTTTAGGGGTGGGTGGTCGGCCCCTATTTATAGGGCCTACCACCCCCCCCTTTGTGGTCCGGGGTGGTCGGCATCACGGACTACCTAACGGACTACCCGACTACCCCTAGAATTCGGGGGCACCGAGGAGTGCATACTTGGTTGCCTTGTTACCTCCACTGACTCCCTCTTGTTCAATCAACAGGTCTTTGAGGTGCATCTTGCCCAACAGACGTGATAGGCGTTCGCCACCAATGCCGGTGCGGTCTCTCAACTTGGTTTTGGTGAGCCAGGGCGTCTCTGTAAGCGTCTGAGTGATGATCTCGATTCCCTGCTGGTCTTTGGTGTCTTGCTTCGTCTCCTGCTTCGTCTTGAGGCCGTCAAGCTTACGGACGTCGACAGCACCATCCGGCAGCCAGAGCGGGAATTCCCACCGCAGGCCAATTGGTGTGATCGGTGGGAATGACCGCACAGCAGCGTCTAGGACAACTACGTCTTGTTCCTCGTGAGGTCGGAGTATCAGGTGAGTGTCAGCTGCCCTCGACTGTGAGCCTGCTCCTGCTCCTACGTCTGTGACGCTCTTGTCCGATTGGAGGCCCTTGCTGGTGTGATGGATGAACACCCAGGCTGCCCCGGTTGTCGCTGCATACTGATCGACCGTGTTATACAATTTGGCCAAATCGGAATTGGAATTCTCGCTGATTCCTTCGGGCAACATCCTGTAGAACGCGTCAACGATGATCAGGTCGTATTTGCCAGCCATCGACTTGACCAGGGATTCCAACTGATAGATACCTCGCAGGCCACCCCGAAGCGGTAGGACGTCGAATGAATTACCGAAAGTGGCGGACTCAAGAGACAACGCACGCGCCACCAGGGGGATTCGGAATGCGATAGTTTCCGGATGTAGCTCATTGTCGATGAGCAAAACCCGCCCTGCGGTGGTGTCGAAGGACTTCAGCCATCGCGTCCCAGTGGCGACAGCTAGAGCTATCGAGTAACTCAGCCAACTTTTTCCCGCTTTCGGTGGGGCGATGATGTTAGCTATCTCTTCACGTCGAAGCAGACCACCGATCACTGGCGTTTTTAGCTCCGGAAAATTTTCCGTGAGGATGTCAACTGACAGTGGCCTCAACTTTTCTAGTTCTTTGTCGTCGCGTACAATCATGTGATGCTTTCGAAAATGCCCCGCGAGGCCTTGCACAAGAAACCTCGCGGGGCGTTTTAGCTCGTCATCCCATGCGGCGACTGTCCGAGCCTGGACCGGGTGGTTACTGATTTGCCTTCAGAATCTCGCGAGCCTCATGCACGGCGAGCATCTCCGCGAGTTGCTGTTTATCAAAGTTCTCCACGAGAAAATCTTCAATCACTTCTGCTGCCAGTGCTCCGTTCTCGACCTCTTGGAGAACGAAGGCCCTTAGCCTCTTCTCAAGTTGTTGGCGTATTTCAGCTGTCACGACTCATTTCCTTTGGGGTTAGAAGTACTCGGTTACAGTTGGCGACTTGCGACGTCGCCGTGGTTTCGGCTCTTGAAAACCAAGCCTCTTGGCCTCGAAATCCAACAATGCGTCCGCTGGGATTCGCCAGCGAGGTCGACCACAGCCGGGACGACTGCTGACGTCGATAGCTCTGAGTTCGCCGTTGTGAATCCAGGACAAAATCGTCTGCGGTTTGACCTGCATCCGTTCGGCGAGTTGGGCAACGGTGAAGTAGTTCACGCTCATCGGTCCAGACCCTCCACCAGTTTTTCGTAAACGGTGTGGTAGGCCCGTTCGACGTCGATGATCGCCACGGGAACACCAAGATCGAATGCAGCTTGCAAGTCGATCTCATCGTTCTCGAAGATGTCGCTACGACGCCACAGACGCGGCCAGGGCGGACAGCTGCCGACCACCATCAACATTTTGCGACCACGAGAGAATTCGCCGAGCAGGTCCTCCATAGACTTTGCCTGGAGCCATTCGACGACTCGTGCTATCTGATCGACCCCCAGACCACGACGACGCATGTCGATGGCGAGTGAGACTTTCAGAACATCGAATACCGAGAATGCGTGATGACGTCCACGGCCTGTTCCCTGCTTCACAGGCCTGATAACGCCACTCTCGACCCAGTTGGTTAGAAGCTTCGGTTTAACGCCAGTGATGCGTGTAACATCGCCGGAACCTACCAGAGTATCCATCTAAAAACCCCGTTCTTGTTGGGATGGTGCAAACGTAATCACGTTACGCACGAATCCTAACGCCGAACGGGGTTTCATAATGCAGTCGAAGTGTGGTCACATTTTGCGAATGTACCCATGTCCCTTTTTTGAGCCGGGTCTCTTGCCGGGTGGCTGCTCCAGGAATCCTAGTTGAACCAACTGCGGCAACTCGGTTCGGATGGTTTCGTAGCTGGGATGGCCGTTCAACTTGTCGGCAACCTGCCTGCCGGTGAGGCGTTCACCAATCGGCATGGCCTCCAGGATGATCTGCTTCGTTGCATCTAATTCGGCAGGCTTCACCCGTATCAACTCGACCACGGCCTCCAGCGTCATCCTGTTGGCTTCGGAGTGCCCTTTGCCATGTTCGGCACAGAGCCAGTTAACTATGTCCCTCCGCGACGTGAGGGGACGTCCGAATCTCTGTTGCCAAAGGTGCTGCATGGCACCGAAGTCGGTACGGACAATTCGGTCTGCGAAGTCATCAAGATCGCCGTCGCTCATTTCTTAGCCCCCCTGCGGCGCAACGCGGGGGCGAGCCACTTGCGGACGACCTCTACAGCATCCCTGAGACGATCGTCAGAGATGCGTTGCCGGTAGTTCCCTGCCATCGTGCCATCGACATGGCCCATTATCGCGTTGACGGCAACCTGATCGCGGCATTCACCAGCGATGGTCTCAAAGACATGTCGCAAGGTATAGAACGACCGACCCGGCCTGTAGGTGCCCGTAGCATCCAGCACCTTGCGAAATTCTTTGGTGATCGGGTTGAACGTCGCCTGCGTCGTCCAGGGGCCACCATACTTGGTGACGAACAGCAGCTGAGAGTTCGCCGGGTCCTTCGGAGTAGGACGCTGTTCGATGGCTTCACGCAGTGCCTGGACCGTCTCAGGCCACAATGGGCAGCGTCTCTCTACTGCCGTCTTAGGACGCGGGAAGTCGATCCAGCCACCATCAAGATCGACAGCAGACAGAGGCAAAGTTCCGCAGTCGGTGTTTCCGAAACCACAGTTGAGGCCGAGCAAGATCATCGCTTTGAGTTGGCCGTCTGTGCTCTTGAGAATTTTCTTCAGGTCCTCAGGCTCGAACATCCGTTCGCCTTTTTTCTGACGCTCTTTTCGAAGTACTCTCTTGCTGGGTTTCTTGAACGTCGGACCAAACCTAACAGGCCGGTCGATCAGGCCAGCGTCATAGGCGTACTTGAAGACCACACGAATTCTGCCAACCTCGTTGCCGAGCGTAGTCGGATTGGCGTTCTTCGCCAGCGATGCCCTGAGAGACTCAAAGTCATCCGCTGCGAGGTCTTCCACGAGGCGATGCTTATCAAACTCAGCGACGATCCGAGTGCAGGTTGCGTGGTAGTCCTGCCAAGTACGCGGCGTGATGTCGCCAGCGTCTCGCTGGTGGGCCTTCGCCGTCATGAAACGGTCGCAGAGTCCCTTCACGCTAAGACGGGCAGCACGCTGCTGGCGGGGCGTCCGACCGGCCAGCAAGTCGTCCTTCTCCGAGTTCCACTTGGCGAGGGCCTTTTTGCCCTTGGAGTCCTCATCCCACCGCCCAAAGTAGTGCAGCCGACCGAGCACTTTCTTAGCCCAATGGCCGTTGGCGTGAGGGAAGAGCGGGAAGTCTGTACAGGGTTTCTCAGGACGTGCCACGGGGGCAGATTTGGACATAGTATCTCCTACCATTCTGCGTGCGAGTTGGGCCTCAGCAGCTACAGTCGCTGAGGGTCTGCGGAATGGTAGGTAGGCAGTTGCGGGTGTCCAAAGGTGTCTAAGATTCAGAGGGGGTTGGTCGACTTCAAAAAACCCCGTGTTTTAGAGGGTGGCTGAGGGGAATCGAACCCCCGACCTTCGGAATCACAATCCGACGCTCTAACCAACTGAGCTACAGCCACCGTGGAGTGTTCCCAGGGACCGAACGCCAGGACTGACCTGGGTGCTGGGAAACCTCAATCGTACCTTGCGGAGGCTCGTTTGGGCAAGCCGCTAGCGGGTGCGCCAGTGGGCCAGCAGCAGTGTGAGGACCACGCCTGTGGCCAGGCCTCCTAGGTACGCCAGGGCGAGGGTGGGAGATTCGACGTGCGTGATATGGGCAAGGTGCAACATGGTAGAGGGACCCTTCGGCTGGTTGGTTGGTTCGGTGATTCGACCGAATAGTAATACCCGATTCCAGCCATTTCCGCCAGACGATCCCGCCCGCTAGAACTGGCTATTCGGCCTGTTGCTCGAGGAAATCACGGTACTCGGCGTCGAGTTCCGCGTAGGTCCGGCCCATCAGCGTGCTGAGCGTCGCCGGTTCGGCCCGGTGGGCGTAGATTTGCTGCAGGTACTCCACGAACTTCGGGCGCAGGTCGGGCGATTGCGCAAAGAAAGTTGCCAGGCCGGCCATCTGGCTGTAGAGGGGAACCAGGTCGTCGCGGCCCTGCAAGTCCCGCTTCCCCAGCGTCACCAGGTCGCCCATCGGAATGCGGTATCCCTCCTCCAAGAGTCGGCGGCGGGCCGAAGCAAGTCGCCCCGCGTCGGGGGTGCCGATGGTGAAGTACACCACGCCATCGTCGCTGCGGTGCTGGCGGAGCGACTCGAACAACGTGGCCACGCCCTCGATCGCCCAGAAGTTGTCGCTCATCCCGGGATCGCGACGTGCCCGATCGGACTGCTGGAACAACTGATGCACCGACTCGTGGTACAGCGTGGGGTCGGTGGCGTACTCATCCGAGTAGAAGAAGTGCGCTTCGCGTTGGTGGTCGAAGTAGATGCCGATGGTCTCAGCGACACGAGGCTGACGAGATACCAGTTCCTGATTGTACTCGTCTTGCGTGCGATGGTAGATCACCTGATAAGGCCGCGAACGCACGCCTGGCATTTGGTGCTTGTCGAACCGCCTTCGGAGTTCGCCATCGTCGATCGAAAAGTCGGCGAACAATGACAGCCACACCTGGTGCAACTGTTCCAGCTTTCCGGCCAGAGCCACGCCCGCTTCCAGACTATGGTTGGTGGTGACGTTAAAGTGATCGGTGCGAACCTGCCAACCGTTGGCGATCGCGGCGTGCTTCTCGGCATCCAACTGCTTGCTCACCCACCGGCGACGATAGCGGCGCTCTCCTTGATCGTAGCGCGCGAGGTCGTCGGGGTTGATCCAACCATAAGTCGAATTCCACTGCAGCCCGCGTTTCGCCATCCGCACACCATAAGGTGTGAGCCAGCGCCCGTCGTGCTTTTCGTAGCCGAGTGCCAGCCGCGCCGGCTCGCAATCGGGATCGGCCACCACGGCTTCGGTGGCCAGGCGAATCGCTAGCGCTGCCTCGCCGAGATCTGCCGCCTGGTGGGCGAGGTCCGATAGTTTCTTGGCGACTTCAGGATCCGCCGGGCGGGTCGATTCGGTGTAGCTGTAGTCGTCGGGGGCCAGCATGACATACTGTCCGCACTGGAGCGTGGGGTACGAGCGAAGCGCTTCCCACTCGGCACGAATCTCTTCCACCCCCTGCCCTATCGCAGCGCACGGCGCGGCGGCTGCGACCAGCAGACAGATCGTGGCGAAGGGATGATTCATACGCGCAGTGCAAGAACTGCCAAAATGGATTAAGCGTCGCCTCAGAAAACATGGCGAGCGCACTACCACTATTCTAATTCACGCTAGTCGCCACGGAGTCCGGATTTGCGGCTTATGCCGGCGCGATTCGAGCGGGCGACCTGCGATTGCCCTGCCTTCAATCTATTCGTCTCCAAACGCCGCGTCGAATTGCACGCTGGAGGGCGGGAAGTCGATGCGGCGGACAAATTCGGCGGCCTCGCGGGCGCCGTGGTCGCGCTCCATGCCCATGTCTTCCCACTCGACACTTAGCGGTCCGGAGTAGCCCACCGCGTTGAGCGCCCGCATGATTTCTTCGAAGTTCACGCCGCCACGTCCCGGGGAACGGAAGTCCCATCCGCGGCGGGCGTCGCCAAAGTTCAGGTGGCTGGCCAAGATACCCGTCTTGCCGTTCAAGGTAACGATGGCGTCCTTGATATGCACGTGGTAAATGCGGTCGGGGAACGCGCGGATGAACTCCACGGGGTCGACGCCCTGCCAGTGCAAATGGCTGGGGTCGAAGTTGAAGCCAAACTCGGGGCGGAACTCAAGCACCTCGAGCGCTCGCTCGGCCGTATGGATGTCGAAGGCGATCTCGGTGGGGTGCACTTCGAGTGCAAACTTCACACCGCACTCGGCGAACACATCGAGAATCGGATTGAACCGCTCGGCGAACAACTCGAAGCCCGCTTCGAGCATCGACTCGGGCACGGGCGGGAACGAGTACAGCAGGTGCCAGATACTCGAGCCGGTGAAACCGTTGACCACGTCGACGCCAAACTTCTGCGCCGCGCGCGCGGTGTTCTTCAGTTCCTCGATAGCCCGCTCGTTCACGCCTGCAGGATTACCGTCGCCCCACACGTATTCCGGCAGGATGCTCTTGTGCCGTTCGTCGATTACGTCGCATACCGCTTGTCCCACCAGGTGGGCACTGATGGCGTGGCATTCCAGGTCGTACTTGTCCAGGCAGTCACGCTTCGCCGAAACGTAGTTGGGATCGCTCATCGCCTTGTCGACTTCGAAGTGGTCGCCCCAGCACGCGAGTTCGAGGCCGTTGTAACCAAAGTCGCGAGCCTTCTGGCACATGACGTCGAAAGTCAGGTCGGCCCACTGGCCGGTGAATAGCGTAACAGGTCGAGACATGTTCGAGTCCTTCGGAGAGTCTGATTGGAGATGTTTGCTGAGTGTTTTTCGACGCGGCGCAGGGGACTGCCAAGCCACAGGTCCGCAACCTCTCCTAGTATCCGCACTCGCCGCCAAAAGAAAAAGCCCCGCCAGTCGTTGACCGATCCTGGCTGGTAGTGCGTTAGCAGCCGGCAAGAGAGGCTGCTGGTGACGTGAGAGACGCGAAACGGTCTACTACCGCGCGCGTTTCTTCTTCAATCGTCCGCTCATCTACCGCGTCGAAGTTCGGGCGGTAGTACTGAGGGCGATGCAGCTTCGTGGCGTACTGTTCGATCAGTTCTTCGCAGTCATCCAAGCCACAATGCGCAAAGATCTGTGACAGCACGTCCGTAGAATCGTCGCACAGCTCTTCGTATCGAACAACCAGCACATGCTCGCCGAGACGAGAGTCGGACTCTAGCTGGTCGGCGACGAAACCGTACAGGTGCGCCCAGTAGCGGGCCCACCCGCGCACGTCCTCTCCCCTGTCCCACAGGGCGTTAACGTCTTGCACCGTCGCGGCGTCGCCGGCGTTGATGGGGATGCGATGCGCCCCGAACTCGTAGTGCCCTACTCGATCGAGATACTGCACCGACCGCGGATACTTGTCAGCAGCTTTGCTGAGCAGCACATGCTGTTTTTGCAGCGACGCGATTTGGGTCAAGGGATCGCGAATCGGCAGTACGAAACGCGCATCGGGAAACAGCTTGAGGAGGTAACTTAGCCGCGACAGATTGTAGTTGCCTTTCGAAGCGTAGCGATTCGCGCCGCGCACCAGCAACATCTTGTGAATGTGGTCCTGGTAGAAGGCTTCGAACGCCCGATTGTCACAAGACTCGTCCAGCACGTTGCTGACGAGCGGATCGTGAAGGTCGTCGAAGAACTCCATCCACAACATTTCCTCGATCGCTTCCGGGCTATCGGGCGTGATCATGATTCCGTCGCCGTGGGCGCGCTCGGCCGGCGAAGCGTCCTCGCTCCGCAACCCTTGCGTGGCTTGGTTCGCCCAGATAGGTGTAAAGATCGACCAATAGTCGCGGTACGTGTGGGTGGCGACCTGGGGATGACCGGCGATGGCCTCGAGCAAGATCGTGGAGCCCGATCTGGCGAGGCCCGCGATGTAGATGGGGCGATCTATCTTGACTGTTTCCAAGCGATCACGGAGAACGCTGGACTCGAGCTGGCCAAGCCGACGCCACATGTGGCGCGTTGAATGCAGCGCGCTAGACAACAGATGCTCGTGCCATGGTATGTCGAACGCCTGTAGGTCGGGCTGCACGGTGCTTGTGGTCATTTGATCTTGAACCGCCACTTCGCAATCAGCGCTGAAACCGTCAGCGGCACCCAGAAGGCCACATGCCCCGAGTTGAGCCAGGACGGCAACCAGTTGGCCTGAAAGGAACTCTGAGTTGCGTCGAGGGTACTATCGATCAGCCAGGCAACGCCCAGCACGACGAGTCCGGCGCACAAGGTTGGGATCAGTATCAGTTTGATCTGTCGCAGCGACAGCCCCACAGCGCGGCTGGCCAACCGCCATACGGCGCCGAGGTCGCTGTCGTCCAACTGAATGAGTGCAGACTGCGTGGCCTTGATCTCGGAGCTCAGCGCGGCAACCTGCGCCTGAGGCGACAGCTTGCCGTACAGCAACATGGCCAGCAGGCCTGTCACGCAACCAGCACCGACAAATAGCACGATCGAGTCCACGGTGGTCTCTTCCAGCCTCGAGGCACGTTGAGCACAAAGCGTCTAGTGGCTGGCCTGATCGGCCACCGTCGTTTGATTCCGACCGTTGCGCAGCTTTCGCAGCAACATCCGAATCGGCCAAATGGCGATTGCTCCCAAGGCGATGGCCAGGGTGGCCAACAAGCCGATCAAGGCGGTCAGCATGGTCAAGCCGGGGCCTGGGCCAACGTACCCGACAACCGGGAGTAGTAACGCGAAGGTGTGAATCATCACTAGGGTCCCCTACTGACTAAAGCGGAGTTGTGTACGCCGTCCAATGGAAACTGGACGTAATCGGCGGGCAATCGGATCGCACCGCAGACAATGGCAATGCTTGGCGCTCCATCGTCGGGGAGGATCGCGGGGTTGCAAAACTCCCAACAAATCTCACCGCTGCGCGACACTTCCAGAATTCGACCTGCGTCCGATTCGGTGATCAAAACATTGTCGTTAGGAAGCAGTTGCTGGGTGGAACGCACCAAACTGAACAGGGGCTCGCTCTCCGAGCCGGCGTAAGACCAACGGATGGCCTGCGAGGCGGGATCCAATTCCAGAATGCGCGAAGGTCCACCGGGCCCGGCGTTTCCGTGATTGTCGAACAAGAGCACATTGCCGTTGGGCAGCACGTCGGGGTCGTGCTGAGCTCGATAGGGACCGCAGCTTGCCCACACAATTTGCTCGCTCTGGAGATCCAGAATCGCCAAGGCGTTGCGCGAACGAAGCGACACCATGACCTGCCCTGCCTTGGCGAAGTCGTGATGCGCGGCAAACTCCGGCGTGATCAATTCCACCGTATTAGTGTGGAGCAGATCCCACTCCTCCTCGGCAACCGTCGTCAACAGGTCCGCATAGTCCGAGCCCGCTATGGCATCCAGCAGCGACACTCGCTGAGCGACCTCGCCGTCGGCGGATACCACCAATACGTAGTCGTCCAGCAGCACTCTTCCCAGGTGCTCTGCACCGGCGACGGGTGTTGCGTCGCCATTGCGCCAATCGTGGGCTAAGGTGATGACCGATCCATCGGGGCGTACCACCAGGTCGTGGTGAATGTGGTCGGCCAGGCTCCAAATGACGTTCGACTGGCGATCGACCTTTACGAGCCCATAGCCCCAAGGGGTGTCGCCCGCCGCTTCGTACATGGCGATCAAGTCGCCATTGGGAAACAGGTGCGCCCGACGCCAGTGCACGAACGCCGGAGGGACGGCTCGCTCGACGTGTGGCGGGTTGTCCCACAGCGTGTGAAATGGCAAACGCCAAGAATGCTGCAACTGCCCATTCATGTCGACCAGGAACGCGGCGCAGTCGTGCCCCGACGTATACAAGGTCAATCCATCGAAGCACTTGTCGGGTTCATATCGCGTGACTCCACGTTGCTCGAAGCGAGGAGCGTGCCAGAGGTCGGTCTCTCGCAGCGACGATGAGGTCGCGATCTGACGATGCACAGCGCGTGCGGCCGTAAAGGCGGGCTGCAGCCACATGGAGTAAGGAAAGCAGCGAAACTCCGCAACCGCGCTACCCAATAGAAAGAACACCACCGCCACGCTCGTGAAGACCACGAACATCGCGGGGCGTCGCGGGGCGTCGCTTACACGCTCTACCCGCTGCTTTTCGATTGAATTCGGTTCCGGTGCAGACATGCGGCATCATACAGATGAACATTTGTCTTCAAGCTATAAAGGACATTCAAGCATAGGTCACCCCAGGTGTTTCGCCGGAGAAAACTGGCGTTCTCTGAGTCCCAACTTGCTTGACATTGCCAAAAAGCTGGATCTAGCGCTGCCGATGGCGAACCGGCAGGCCCACCTGCGGGTAACACGCTCTAGGCCTGACTGGCTCCCAGCTCCATCTGGCCGGGTTCCAGGTGCGATCCCTTGGAGAAGAGGACTGCTTTTCGCAAAGCGAAGTTCCATACGGCCACAGCGAACAACGCGATGAGTTTCGACACAGCGACGTCCAGGCCAAGCCACTCCTTGCCGGTCCATAGAATCAGTTCCGTCAAGAAGAGCCCTGCCACACCGATCACGGCGAACAGAACGAACTCTTGTTTCGGATTGCTAAATCGCCGCTGCGGAAACACCCACCGCACGCACAGACAGTAGTTGAGCGTTAAGCCAACCGAATACGCCACGGCGGCGGAAGCAAGGTAGTTCCACTGCCAAACAAATACGGCCACCATCAGCAGCGAGTAGTCGACCGCAAACGCAACCAACCCGACGACGATGAACCGGAACGCCTGCACGAACAGACTATCCGACGCTTGCTGGAAGAGTTGCTTGGCGGTCTGAAATCGCATCAAGTGGCGGCCTCCGCCATGACCAGTCCGGACGAAGTGATCGTTGCCTCTTCCTGATACGACTCGTAGTCGGTGTTCACAGACCAGAGATCCTGCTGCCCCTGCGACACGATCTGCTCGGCCGCCAACAATCCCATCAGGATGCTGTGATCCTGATTGTTGTACTTAAACGCTCCATAGCGGCCGATGGGGGTCAGTCCCTTGAACTCGCTGAGGTGGTCCACCAGCACTTGCAAGTGCTCCTGATACCCGCGGGCGTAGACGGGATAGGACTTGGGCACGCGAATCACCGATCCGTCCTGAATCTCTGCCTCGCCCAGCAGTCCGGTCGCGCGGAACTCTCGCTTGGCCCGCTCGACCATCTGCTCGTCGGATTCGTTCCACATCGGGTCGCCATCGTTGGCCCAGTACTCGAGCGAGACGATGGTGTTGTTCGACGAGCCGTACAACTGCGGGACCCAATTGCGGAAGTTGGTGATTCGTCCCACCAGCAAGTCGGGATCGTGGACGTACAGCCATTGATCGGGGAACAGGTCGTCGCTGGCGATGTTCAAGTAGACCAGCAGGGTATTGCGGAACTTGAGGGAGCTGGCTGCCTGTTGCACCGAATCGGGCACCTGATCCAATCCCTTGACCAGCAGCGTCAGTGGCATCGTCGAAATGACGTGATCGCACTCAGTCCGAGCGCCATCGGCAAGCTCCAGCCCGGTCACTCGCTGCCCTTCGTTCAGCACGCGTCGCACAGGGCAGTTGAGTCGCACACGACCCAGCGCGCCGACATACTCGGCCATGCGATCGTACACCAGGCCAGTACCGCCGAGCGGATAGGCAAACTGGTCGACCAACGTGCGGTGCTTACCACGCCCGATACCCAGGGCGTCCTTCAGCACGGCGGCCATGGATAGTTTCTTGATTCGCTGCGCTGCGAAGTCGGCGTCCAGGTCCTGGCAAGAGATGCCCCAGAGCTTCTCGCTGTAGGACTTGAAGAATGTTTCGTATAACCGGCGACCGAACCGCCGCACAACCCACGACTCGAACGAATGGTCGTCGGGCGTCGGGGAGATCCGTTCGCGCAAGTAGCTGGTGATGCAAGCGGCGGCTTCGCCCAGGTACAAGTTCCGCAGGGCGTCGACCGGCTGCAGTGGGTAATGGAAGAAGCGCTGCTTGTAGTAGATCCGCGTCATGCGGTCGACCATGGCGTAGTCGTCGCCGACGACTTCCAGCCACAAACGATTCACCCGCGCGTCGCTGCTGAAGAACCGATGCGGTCCCAGGTCAACGGTCTGATCCCAGAGTTGGAACGACCGCGACATTCCCCCCACCTCGCCGCTGGCTTCGTAGACTTCGACCTCTACGCCCTGCTTGACGAGTTGGTAAGCGGCGGTCAGCCCTGCAGGGCCTGCCCCGATAACACATACTTTCATAGGTGGAACTCCGGTCTCACAACGGTTGCCCGATAGGCTACTTCAGAACTCTACCCTCTCTGGTAGCAATAGCCGCACGTTCCAAATTCAATCGACCGAATTCCAACCGGCACAGTCCTCACCATCGGTACTTCCCTAATCGGCCAACAATTATCGCTCGTTAGAGGCCTGACTGGTGGCGAGCGACTCGCGTATCTGGCGCGCGTCGTAGATAAACAGTCGCCCGTTGGTGGCTGCGTACCAGCCGTCGAACTCATTGGGCACGATAACCAGGTCGACGTTATCGTCGGCGCACACCTGCAGGAGGTCGCTGACCGTGGGCGGAGGCACTTCCACGGCTCCGAAAATGCGGTGAACGCCCCGCCTTTGGGAAGGTAGGCAGGTAGAGATCCAGGGCCGGCGGATGTCGAGTTCAAACTTGCGGGTCAGCTTCGCTCGGCGGTTGCCTTCGATGGCCGTTCCTCGATTGAACACGTTTCCGGCGGTTTGCGGGATGGAGTAGAAGCTGGTGCATTGCAGGTCAACCCAGATCACATCGAGCGGCGCCAGCGCCCAGTACAAGACCGGGGTCTGGTCGGGGCGAGCATACTCTGTCTCCAAGTAGTCTTCCACAAACGCAAAGTCGTTGGCCTCCTCGACTCCAATCGACTCGTAGATCGCACTGGCGGGTATCAGGAAGAACACCGCATGCAGCCCCACCCAACCGCAAGTTGCTACGCCACGATACACGCCGTTGCTCCGCAACAATGCGTTTAGGGCAAGCAGCAGCGAAATGGCCGCCGCCCAGGTGAGAACTGGCCCCAGGCTCTTCGGCAAGGCTGCCAGACGCTCCAGTGGTCCGAGTATCGGGATCAAGTCCACGTAGGCGCTGCCAGCGATCAACGCAACAAGCAGGATCACCATGACCAGCGCGAGCTTTGCGTAGCCTCGCAGCGCCGAGGCTTGCGCACGGTTCTCCGTACTTTCACCACGCTGCCAGCAATAGACTGCCACGCACAGCAAGAACACGGTCGCGAACTGCACGTAGGTCAGCGACAGCGCGGCAAAGCACATCAACACAACAATCGCCGACCGCAGCCCGGTGGTCGACAGCTGACCTCGGAGTAGTCGTTCGAGCAAAGCAAATAGCACAGGGATCTGCACCATCTGCAGCGGCCACAACGCGCGATACGCTTGCCCTTGCAGCAACAACCGATAAGGCAGGAACGGCGAGACCAGTCCAACGGCCAATCCCACCACTCCTAGCAGCAGGATGCAGTCGAGCAGTCGCCGCGCACCTGTCGGCACGACAGCGAACAGGCGACCAGCCACAACAATCCCAAACGCGGTAGCCACCGCTGCCCAGTCCCAGAGTTGCCACAACGAGGGCACGCTGTAGGGATTGGTGCCGGTGGCGTACGTCCGCCACTGGTCGTCCATATGTCCAAACAGGGCGGTGCCGAGCGGTTCGATGCACAGGACACTCAATACCACCGCGAGCACCATCAACAGGCCCGAGCCAAAGTACACTGGCTTCAATCGCCCCATGAGCTGAAATGCGATCCAAATGCAGAGTCCGCTGAAGCCCATGATGGGATGCAGCAGCATCGATGCGATCACACACACCAGCGATGCCAAGTGCTTCTCGACAAGCAAGCGCTCCATCGCCAACACGACCAACCCCACCGCCCAGATACGCGGAGTGAGGAAGTTCTCGTTGACGTGGAACGTTTGCCAGCCGCCAAATGGCAGGGGATTCACCGCCAAGTACACCAGCGCCCCTAATGCCGCCAGGCGTTGCCGCAGCAAGGCTGGCACAAAACGAATTAGCGCGTACAGCCAAATCGCATTGCCGATGAGGTACAGCGTGAAAAATGCCGTCGGCACCCCCATCCAGGCGGCCAACGGCCGGCTGATGCTGGAAAACAGCGAGTACTTATCCTGCGAACCGTACTTCAAGTACAGGTCTTCGCCGTACACATCGGGATGCAGGTGATCGAGCACCTGCAGAGCGTAGAGCCGCGCGTCATGGGTGATTCCCGCATACGGCCGGCAGATCGCTCCCAGCAGCAGTAGCGAGAGCAGGAGCAGCACAGGGCTACCGCAGAGCCTGCGCGTGACCGACAACAGGCAGGGCCGGAGAGGAAGTCGGCGAGCTGGTTCGGTAGTTCCCATGCTATCGATAGAATCGATTACAGCAGTCGTGTGCGCAAGCAGTGTGCCAAGGCGCGTTTTCTCCCTACTCTAGGTCGCACTTCGGATAGGTGAGGTCGTTTCCCAGCGATTCCGCGTCCACGCGGCTGGGGTGTCGGCGGAATAAAGCAAAAGCGGGCGGCGAATTAGCTCGCGTTCCTATCCCGTGGCCACTCCGTCCCCGCAATTCCGTGGGACGCTCCCCGCCTATGCTATAATTGCCGCATGATCCGCCGCACTACAGCAACGTTGTTTCTAACACTGTTCGTCGCGCTCGCTGCCTCCCTATCTCAGGCGAGTGACGCTTGGATATCGATTGAGGTCGTCACCGAGCAAGGTGTCCAGGCGACCGCGCAGCGGCAGTGGATTGAGTTGCTCACCGATGCGGGCGCCGACGACGTGCGGCTGCGCGGGCACCGCGCGGGCGACAAGCCGGAACTGCGCGAGACTGGCTCTGCCGAGCGCCCCCGCTTCAAGCTGATTGGTATGCTCAACTCGCGCGGCCAACTGACATTGCCGGGCGGCAAATTCGACTCCCGCAGCCGCTCTAAGCTCAGCGATTACCTCGACCGTCTCGGCTCCGATGGCGCCGAAGGAGTGACCGCCCCGCGCGGCAAGTTCGGCCTGACCGAAAAGCAAACTACCGTCGTCCGCGAAGACCTTACCAAGCTGCTTGGCATCGAAACCAAGGGCCGCTCGCTGGCCGACGTGCTGAAGGACGCCGATAAGGTAACCGACTTGCGTTTGCAGATGGACGACTCGATATGGCAAACCGTGAGCAAGGCCAAGCCTGTAGACGACGACGTGCAGATGCTGACCACCGGCACCGCCCTGGCGTTGCTGCTGAAGCGCGACGGCCTGGTGCTGGTTCCCACCAAGGAGCGCGGCGAAGAAGTAATGCACCGCATCGTTCGCGCTGCGGACATCGAAGGCGACACCTGGCCGGTCGGCTGGAAGCCCAACCGCGCGCCGAGTAAAATCGCTCCCAAGATGATGGGGAAGCTCAACGCGCAAGTGGAAGGTTTCACCTTGGCCGAAGCCATGGAGTCGATCGAACCGCGGATGGGCGTGCCGGTGTTCTGGGACCACGCCACGCTGCGTGCCAGGAAGATCGTGCCAAGCGAAATCGACGTGAAGCTCGCCCGCCAGCAAACCTACCTGAAACGCGTGGCCGATCAGCTACTTTTCCAAGCCCGCCTGCGGGGCGAGTTGTTGGTGGACGAAGCCGGCACGCCGTTCTACTGGATTTCGCGGTAGGCAAAGTTGTTTTTTGCCGCTGGGAGCACCAAGCTCCAATATCACCATTTCGGCGGCGAATAGACGCGCAAATGACACCAAAACAAACTCCTCAGAATCGGCCGCTCCTTCCCCCTGGTTGGAAGGTTCCCCAGAACTTTCGCGATCGCCTCGGGCACACGCCAGGTCGCCAGCGGGTAATGGAGGCCGAGGGGCACATTCTTATCGTCCTGCACGAGCCACCCGACTCGGACGATGATACGCGCGTCGGTCGATTCTACTGGCGCGACCCAGACGGCAAGTGGATGCCCAAGGCCCTGAAACACGGCGACCACGCACTCGGTGAACTGTTGGCCGAGTACGAACGCGTGATCGACCTGTTGGATGATCGCGAGCAGCGATCCGACTCGGCCGAAGAGTACTTCGCCATCCTTCGCGACCTCAACCCACTGGTCCGTGCGGCCAACAACTTGCACAACACACTGCAGAAAGCCCGCGAGGCAGCGCCGGACGACCGCGAGTTGATCCTGATGCGCGACGCCGCGTACGCGGTAGCCCGGCGAGTGGAACTCCTGGCGGCCGACACCCGGCACGGGCTGGATTACCGCATCGCCATGCGGGCCGAGGAGCAGGCCGAACATAGCCAGCAAATGGCCACTTCGGCCCACCGCTTAAACTTGCTGGTGGCATTCTTCTTCCCGCTGGCCACCTTGGCCGGCATCTTCGGAATGAACCTGCACAACCCGCTGGAAGGCATGTCGCGCCAGGTCGGCCCGATGTTCCTGGTAGGAGTGCTACTCTTTGGCCTAATGCTGGGCGGCCTGCTCACGGCGTTCGTCACCATGCCGGCGCCGAGGAAGAAACACAGGGGTCGGCGGCGCAACCGTTAGAACCTCGCAACTGGTGGCAAGCCGCACTCCCGATCGCGGTCCTCAGTGGCTGTCCATTTTCGCCGCCAATCGGCACCGCGTTGCACGGGAAAATCCTTTTGCGCAAAGAGGTGAAAGATAGGCGCATATACGCAGTGTGTTCTGGGTGTGCGAATAGGTAGCTTAGTAGGAGCAGCTGTTGGTTCCCCCTTCTGCAGCTTGTGGTCACTTAGCCAAATGTGGAATACGGGAGTAGTTCCGATGTCTATTCTATGCCACCCTTCGCGGACGACTGTCAAGCAGCGATCTGTTGCAGGTCGCAGGGCATTCACGTTGGTCGAGTTGCTGGTAGTCATTGCGATAATCGGCATCTTGGTCGCGATGCTGCTTCCTGCAGTGCAATCCGCTCGCGAAGCAGCACGCCGGGCGCAGTGCCAGAGCAATATGAAGAACGTGGCGCTGGCGGTGCTGAACTATGAATCGACCACCAAAGAGTTTCCTGCTGGGACCGTGTTCCCCACCATCAACGATGGCGTCGTTCCCAACATCCAATCTCGCACCGACTTTGGCGAGAGTTGGCTAGTCGCGGTCTTGCCGTACCTGGAAAACCAAGCCCTGTACGACACCTTAGTTCTGAAAGACTCCAGCGGCCCGGTGGCAATCAGCAATGCTGTGAACAGCCAGGCTCGTGGCACTGAAATTCCCGTGCTTCTGTGCCCCTCCGATGCCGAGAATAACCGCGTGAAATACATCGGCCATGGAGACAACTGGGCACGTGGCAACTATGCGGCAAATGTGGGCAACGGTGCATTGCATCCCGCGGGTCCCGCTCGGCAACAGATTCTGGGACCGAAGTCCTCCGCTTGGTCAGGTGCCGGCGACCCGTCCAACACCCCCCACCTTTATCGCGGCGTGATGGGCGTCAATGCGACGACCAGGATCTCACAGATCACCGACGGAACGACCAACACCATCATGCTTGGAGAGGTCCGAGCCGGTATACAGCCCGAAGATCCACGTGGCACCTGGGCGTTTGGTCATGCCGGCGGAAACCTGATCGCGTTCTATGGATCCGGCGGCGACGACAATGGTCCGAATGCCGTTTTCGAGAACGCCGATGACATCGGTGGAGCGTCAGCGGGAAGGTTTGGAGGTTTCAATTGCTCCGAACTGCAACCGTACCTGATGGATGTCGGTATGCCCTGCTATGGGGGAGCAGGAGGGAGTTTCGATCAGGCGACCACACGAAGCCAGCATGCCGGTGGAGTGTTTCTCGCCATGTGCGACGGTAGCGTCCAGTTTCAAACCGATGATATCGAGACAAGCGGCCTGTTTGGAACTTGCTGCACAGCGTGGGATCATCTGATCGCAGCGAGGGACGGCGGCCAAACCCAAGTCATTATCGGAAGACCATAACCATATCCCCACAAACTAAGTCACATCCGTTTGGCTTTAAGGTGCCCGAAGTTGTTTAATCTCTATCGATGTGGCTTAGCGACGATAAGCGCTGCTGTGTTGCTGGTGGCCTTCGGGTGCAACAGTCGCCCAACGGCACAAGTCTCCGGCACCGTGAAGTACAAAGACGGTTCGCCGATCGTAGCAGCGGCAAAAGTCATTCGCTTTGAGCCAGCAGCGGACACGACGGCCGAAATTCGCAAAGCCGCCTCCGGATACATCCGCGACGATGGCAGCTTCGAAATGTACACGCGAAAGCCCGGAGATGGCGTGATCAAGGGACAGTACGTCGTGGTGTTCTCCGTGCTCAAGAATCCGATGGGTGGCGAGTCACTCATCAAACCAGAGTACTCTGCCGCAGACCTTTCGCCCTACACCATCGATGTCGATGGCAACAAGCACGACCTGGTCTACGAAATCGAACCGAAGTAGCCCCGCACGCGACCACTAGCGCCTGGCGTGATCTCTCCCGCCGCGCCGTGGACTGCTACAGCAGTTCGTCCAACTGGTCGACCAGCGACTCGAAGTGCTCGAGCGCGGTTTGCACCGGTTCGGGCTTCTCCATATCGACACCGGCGTCGCGTAGTAGATCCAGGGGATACTTCGAGCAACCGCCTTTGAGGAAATTCAGGTAGTCGGTCAGCTCCTGCTGGCCCCCTTCCAGCACGCGTTTCGACAGCGCGATGGCGGCCGACATGCCGGTGGCGTACTTGTAGACGTAGAACGCCGAGTAGAAGTGCGGAATCCGCAAGCACTCCAAGTCCAACTCCGGATCGAGCGCAAAGTCGGGACCGAAGTACAACTCCAGTAACTTGTGATACTCCTGCTTCAGGCACTCCAGCGTCAGCGGCTCGCCTGCTTCTGCCAGGGCGTGGGTGATCTTCTCGAACTCAGCGAACATCGTTTGGCGGATGATCGTGCCGCGGATGTCGTCGATGGCGCGGTTCACCAGATACGCCCGCTCCTTGTCGCTCTTGGCACGGTCCAACAGATACTTGCCGAGCAGCTCTTCGTTGAAGGTGCTGGCCACCTCGGCGACAAAGATCGTGTAGTTGTAGTACTCGTACGGCTGGTGTTTCGACGAGTAGTAGCTGTGCATCGAGTGCCCCGCCTCGTGCGTGAGCGTGAACACGTGGTTCAGCACGTCGGGCTGGTAATTCATCAGGATGTACGGCGCGCCATCGAAGCTGCCGGAACTGAACGCACCGCTTCGCTTACCCTTGTTGGGATAGCGGTCGCACCAGCGGGCATCGGACAAGCCATCGGCCAACACGCGGCAGTACTCGTCGCCCAGCGGTTCGAGCGACTCCACCACCTTCTTTACCGCCTGCTTCCAGGTGTGCGTGACATTCAGCTCGCTGAGCACTGGCACGTAGGTGTCGTAGTGATGAATGTCTTTGAGCTTCATCTTCCGCCGACGAACGTCCAGGTACTTGTAAACGGCCGGCAGCTTGCCGTGCACCGCGTCGATCAAGTTGTCGTACACGGACACAGGAACGTCGTCCGAGAAGAGCGAAGCCTCCCGCGCACTCTCAAAGTTTCGTACTCGGGCGTTGTAGACATCTCGCTGGATGGATCCAGAGAGCGTAGCGGCCAGCGTGTTTTCGTGGTCGGCGAACTCGGCGTAGAACTGCTGGAACGCTTTCTTGCGAACGTCGCGTTTGGGAGAATTCAAGAACGCCGAGAACGATGAGTGCCCCAACTCGATCGTGTCGCCCTTCTCGTTCTTCAATTCGCCGAACTTCATGTCGGCGTCGGTCAGCTGGCGAAACGCCTGCCCAGCAGCTTGAGCCATCTCGGTCTGCATGGCCAGCAGCTTCTCTTCATTATCGGTGAGCGTGTGCGGCTTGTAGCGCACCAGTCGCTCGAGGCTCAACTTGTAGTGCGCCAATTCCTTGGCCGCGAGGTACTTTTTGAGTTTCGCGGCCGAGAGCGATAGAATCTCCGGCCGAATATAACTGGCCGCCTGCCCTGCATTGCTGGCGGCGTTCATGTAGCGGCCGACCATCCGCTGATAGTCGCTATTGGCGGTGTCCTCGGCCGTCTTCAGAAATGCGTACGTGCCCAGCCGCTCGCCCTCCTGGTCGAACTTGCTGTCGAACTTCAACAGCTTGGCGAGCTGCGCAGGCCCATCGCCCAAGGTACCGCGGAACGAATCGTACTTCTTGATCTTCTTCTGCCACTTGGTAAACGCGGTTTCCCACTCCTCGTCCGAAGCGAACAAGCTCGAGAGGTCCCAGGTATCGGCGGTTTTGACTTTACTGCGGAGAGGAAGCTTTTTGGTGGCCATGTGCGGGGAGGGTTGGGATACGGGGGCAGGAGTGAGTGAGTGCGCAGGATACCAGGGCTACTCGGCGGCGACTAGGCTGCGCGGTCCGACGTCGCGGCCACCTACGAAGTACTTTCGCTTTCGTTGACGCGATTGACCATCACCACGATGCCTCGCCAACCGGAAAGTTGCTCGGGAGTGAGCGTGCACTTCTTGGCGGGCCGCCAGTCGGGCGACGTGATTGGAAGTTGGCTCGTCGCCGCGCGATGTTCCACTGCCCGGAGCCAGCGTCGCGTCTTGCGTGGCAGATTGACTCGCTCGTTGACAACCAGCCCGGTGACTCGCTGTTGGTGATGCTGCCGCCGGACACTGAATTTCTTTCCTCGATGCGGTTGGAATCCTTCGCTGCGCAAGATGGTGAACACGGTACCGATCAGAGCGCGCAGATCGAACGATTCGTCATCCAATGACATGGAAATGTCGTCGGCATACCGAGTGTACGTAGCGTCGTACCGCCGAGCCAAATCCGCCAACCTCACATCGAGTCGATAGTTGACGAGATTGCTCAAGCGCGGGCTGGTTGGCGCCCCTTGTGGCAAGCTGTCTTGCCACGTTACCAGTTTGGATAACAATCGCGAGGCAGCTCGATTCCAACCCACGTAGCGAAAGTAGCTGTACACTCGCTGGCTGCGAATTGATGGGAAGAAATTCTTGACATCAAAGTGGATGACGATGCGTTTGCCGCAATGACGCGCGGCATTCGTCGCGAACGACTCGCCAGACTCGAAGCCAGTGGCGGATGGATGAGCGTTTAACTTGGCCAGCACGCGTCGAAGAATCCGGCGCTGCATCAATTTCAGCTCTGCGGACGGGGCGGTGATCTGCCGCTTGCCGCCCGATCGCTTCGGCACCGTAAATTCTCGATACTCAGGCTTGAGTTCTCGCAGCGACGCTTCGGGCAGCTTCAATCGTCGAGCAAGCTCGGCAATGTCGGCACCACGGTTCAGGCCGATGATCTTTAGAAGCCAGTCCAGCATGGAAGTTCTTTCACGCTCCGCATGCAAAAAGTTAGGGCGGAGCCCTCGCTCCGCCCTGATGCCTTGCATGACAACTATCCAAGCCTGCGCCGCGATAGTTGTCCCGATTCTCACGGCCTAGCTATAGGCCGCGGGCGACGAAACATCGCCCCGTGCTAGCGCACCACCAAGACATTGCCTGCAGCCTACTACCAGAGCGGTCTGGAAACAAGTCGGTTGCAAGTTAGAAACGTGGGGCGGGCCTACCACCGCCAAAGAATCGTGCCCCAAGACAATCCCGCGCCGAAGCCGCAGAACATCAAGAGGTCGCCCGGTGAGATGTTGCCGGCGCGGAAGCATTCGTCGAGGGCCAAGGGGATGCTGCCGCCGGAGGTGTTGCCGTAGCGGTCCAAGTGCACCGGCACGCGCGCCGGGTCGATGCCGCAGGTGCTCACGGCCGCGTCGATGATGCGTTGGTTGGCTTGATGCAGGAGCCACAGCTTGATGTCTTCCTTGGCCACTCCTCCACCATCGAGCACTTGCTCGAAGCTGTCTTCCAACAGCCGCACAGCCCATTTGAAGATTGGCCGACCCTCCATCTTCACCAACCAGGGAGACGCACCAGGAGGTGTGTCTTGGGTGAAAGGTTCCTTGGCTCCGCCCATCTCACGCACCAAGAGTTGCGACCCCTTGCCGTCGGCCCCCAGCGTGTAGGCGAGCATGCCTTGTTCGTCGGAGCCGCGCATGAGAATGACCGCGCCGGCGCCGTCGCCGAATAGCGGGTAGGTCTTCACGTCGGTGGGATCGAGGATGCGGCTGTTCGTGTCGGCGCCGATCACCAGTGCGTACTTGCTGCAACCGGTGGCGACAAACTGCGCGGCGAACACCAGAGAGTAGGCGAAGCCCGCGCAGGCGGCCGACAGGTCGGTGGCGGGGCAGTTCAGTCCCAGGTTGTCCTGTACGGTGGTAGCGGTCTGTGGAATCGGCTGGTCGGGCGAGAACGTGCCCAGCAGGCACATGTCGATCTCGCTGCGGTCGATGCCAGCGGCCTCGATGGCTCTCTCGGCCGCGCGGGTCGCCAGGTCGCTGGTGCTCATGCCGGGCGGAGCATGGCGGCGCTCGCGGATTCCGGTGCGCTGCACAATCCAGTCGCTATCGCAGCCCAGCGAGGCGAGGTCGTCGTTGGTCACCACGTTGTCGGGCACGTAGCTACCGGTGCCGATGATCTGCACGCCGGTCAGATGCCTCAGTGGCGGCCGGCGTAGCCCGACGCCCGGTTCCTTGGTTTCGCCCAACGGTCTTCCCTTTCGCTATGGCAAAGGATGTCGTTTCGAGAGTATCTCCGCAGCCTACGACCTGGAGTCAAACTGGGCAACCCCGGTAACTGCTGGAAGCCTCCTGCTAAGCCGAACGGCGGCGGCGAACCACCGGCTCGTACAGCAGGGCGTTGCCCTGCTTGCCCACTTGCCGAACTGCCTGCATTTCGCGAAAGCAATAGGCCATCCGCTGGGCGATCCACCGCTCGACCCCCAGGCCTTCGGCCAGGTGCCCCGTGTGGAAGGGTCGCGGCAAACCGGTGGGCGCCAATTGCCACAGGTCGCGGACGGTGCGGAAGACGTGCTTTTCGTGCACCTCGACCAGGTGCTGGTCTTCCCGCTGATGATCGTTCTGCCGCCACCGCCGACGGCGACCATGCCCTGGGTAGCGAAACTCCTCGATGTCGACCATCAGCACTTCGAGCGTCAACCGGCGATGCGGAAAGACTCGGGTGAAGTGCACCAGGTCGTCGAAGATGTCGAGCAGCGTCCCCCGCTTGGGGCTCTTTCGCCGCGAGACAATTTTGCCACCTTGCGACTCGCGCTTCACCAGCAGTTTGCGAGCCACGATAGGCTTCACGACGCGCACCTTGTGGCTTTCGAGCAGGTTGCGAATCTTGTCGCGGATGGCGCCCAGACCGCCGTGTTGGATTTCGACGAGTTCTCCCTTCACCACCGCATCGATACGATAGTCCCCCAGCCGGACCTCCGTCTCGCCAGAGTCCCCTGCGTATAGGGATTTCAGTTCTTGGTGTAGAGAAGTTTCCATACTCTGGGAATGACCAGTTTCCAATGCTCAACGACCGATGAACTTGCCAGCGATCAGCGGCCATGGGTCATTTGTCGACTTTGATGCCGAAGTCTTCAACAGTAAACAGCGTCTCCAGCTTGTAGCCCTTCGCCGCGAATGCCTCCTTGCCACCTTCCATCCGGTCGACGATGGCCAACACTCGCTCGACTTTCAGTCCGACCGCTTCGCAGTGCTCGATCGCTTGGAGGCTCGACCCGCCGGTAGTGACGACGTCTTCGACAATCACCACCCGCTCGCCTTCGTTGTACGGTCCTTCGACAAACTTCTTGGTTCCATGCCCTTTGGGTTCTTTGCGAACCATGATTCCGCGGAGCGGCTTGTCCTGCAGTCCAGCCATGGTAACGATGGCCGCCGTGATTGGGTCGGCGCCGATTACCATGCCACCCACCAATTCGGGCGGGTCCTGCTCGATTAGCTCCAGCATCCCAGCCGCGATCGCCGGTAGCGCCTCGGCTCGCAAGGTGATCTGTCGGCAGTCGAGGTAGTAGCTGGCCTTTTTACCGCTAGCCAACGTGAATTCGCCAAACTTCAAGGCGTGCTGGCGAATCAGGTCCTTCAGTTTCTCGCGGTCGTACATCTTGCGGCTCCGGGGTCGTAGAACGGAAATCATCCCGTTAACTTCCTCCAAGCAGCGACAACTGGCAAGTGTCGGCGAACGCCGTGGCAATCACGGAGCCACTTACTTGCGAATTAGCACCCGCGAGCCAATCGATAGGATGTCGAATAGGTCTTCCTGGTCGGTCGGCCCCACGCGAATAGCCCCAGCGCTGGGCGGGGCGATGTCCGACACCGGACCAAGCACCACCTGCGGTCCGCCGGGCGTACCGCCCACGGGCTCCAGCACCAGGTGCTTCGAGTCGTTCACGGGCATTTGCTTCTGGGTGACCACCCACTCGCCCTCTTGGTCCGCGACGCCCTCCACCTTCACACTAAATTCTCCGGCGTAGCGGTCGGCCACCATCAGGGCCATCCGGTTGCCAGGAACTACTAATGCCGAGAACGGCCCGCGAATCACTTTCAACTCCTGTCCTGGCGTCACTGCCGAGGGCTGGGGCACGCTGTTGATCTTGGCCAACAGTTGCCAAGGCACGTTGTACTGCTGCGCAATCGTCTCTAGCGTCTCGCCGGGCTGCACCACGTGAGGTGCTTCGAGGCGATGTTCGGTGCTGTAGACGACCGTACCCGCCAGTTGCCCGAGCAGGGCTTCGATCTCATCTCGCTCCTTCGGCGATAAGCTTGGATCGCCATACCACTTCGAGAGCTCGCGATGTACTTTTTCCAGCTCACCTTGCGCTAGCGCCGCATCAATCTTGGCACGTTCGGCGGCAAACTCCGAGGCCGTGGCGAATTCGTTCGACACGGTCGGGTCCATCGCTGTGGTCGAGTCGGCCGGCAGGCCCATGCCTGCGGGGTCCAAAGGAGCGGTGTCGCTCATCCCCGCCAGCGCTTCGGCCGGATCGGACGTGGTTGCCTCTGGTGTGCTCTGGTCGACGATGGCCGATTCCGGCAGCGAGGCACCCATCGATGGAACCGGCGGCGTCATGCTGCCAGCCTCAGGCGCTGCTGCGGTCGAGTCGCCGTAGTCGGCCTGCGGCACGTCCGCCGGCAGCGGCGGCAATTCTGGCATCGCGGCCATCTCGTCTTTGGCGAGCGGCGTGATGTCGCTGCCCGCGTCGGCCGACGGTGCTGGTCCGAAAGCGAATTCCGGCAGTTCTTCTTCGCACTCGCCGTCCCCTTCAGGGCAGAACGCCGGCGGCGCACTTTGCATCGTATCGGAGGTAGGACCCAGGTCGGTCTCCAACGCCGGCACATTGGCCGACGCCAGTGCGTCCTCGGTCTCTTCCTTGAGGTCGGGCGAGTTGATACGAGTCCACAAGAAGATTCCCAGTACCATCAGCATGGCGATGGTGGCGAGCGGACGAATGGCACTCATCGTTTAGGTCCTCCATGACCATTGGCTGCCAGACGTTGCGGCGGCCAAACAAGTTGAGTTGAATAATCTCCCAGTCGTCTGGGCAGGCGTTTATGGTTTCGCTTAGGATGCACACCACGTGTGGTGCGACGGGTCAGGCAATTTCGAGTAACAGGTAACACGATGTACGACGATGACTACGAGGACGACTCGCTGGACGAGTATCCCGACGAAGCGGACTGGGACGACTCCGACGAGTGGGAGGAAGTCCCCTGCCCTGCTTGCGGTGCACTCATTGCCGAAGACTCCGAGCAGTGTCCAAGCTGCGGCGAGTACGTGACCTTCGACAACAACGTGTGGCGTGGCAAACCATGGTGGTGGGTCGTGCTGGGCATCTTCGGCATCGTGGCGTTGGTCGTCACACTCGCGCTGATGTAATAAGTACAGGCGCGGGATCGTAGGCAAACCACCGAATCGCCGCTACACCAGTCCAGAAGCGATGCTAGCGTTGATGGCAGGGGTCGAACCGAGAACGAAGCTCGACGAGGCGTAGCTCGTCGGCTAGGTGGGCAAAACAAAGAGCCGAACGGATCCTACTCTCCCTCCGGCTTCGCACTCCGCAGCTTTTCTCGAATCCGCTGCAGTCGCGTCTGGAGTTCCTGCTCGAAACCACGCTCGGTGGGCTGATAGTACTCTCGGTCGACGCCCAGGTAGTCTTGCGCGGCGACGCCGTCCTCGGAGTTGTGGCTGTACTCGTAACCTTCGCCGTTGCCCAGGCGTTTCGCGCCGCTGTAGTGGGCGTCGCGCAGGTGGCGCGGAACCTGCACGGTGCGTCCTTCGCGGATGTCGCTTCGCGCGGCCGAGATGGCCGTGGTAGCAGCGTTCGACTTCGGTGCGCAGGCTAGGTAGGTCACCGCTTGCGACAGCGTCAGCTGGCATTCCGGCAGGCCGACGAACTCGGTTGCCTGCATCGCCGCTACGGCCAGCGGCAGGGCATGAGGATCGGCGTTGCCGATGTCCTCGCTGGCGAGGATCACCAGCCGCCGGCAGATGAAGCGGACGTCCTCGCCCCCTTCAAGCATCCGCGCCAGCCAGTAGAGCGCTGCATCTGGGTCGCTGCCGCGAATGCTCTTGATCAGAGCGCTCGCGCAGTCGTAATGCTCGTCGCCCGTGGTGTCGTAATTCACCGCCCGACGTTGGACTGCCGAGACCATTAGCTCCTTGGTCAGTTTCACCGGCCCCGCTTCGGGGTCGCTCGAGAGCACGGCGATCTCCAGCGTCGAGAGCGCCTGGCGGGCGTCGCCGTCGCAGATGTTGGCCAGAAAATCGAGCGCCTCGTCGGTTGCTTCTATCTGATACCTGCCAAGCCCACGCTGCGGATCGGCAATCGCCTGCTCGAGCAAGCGACGAATGTCGTCCGGCGTGAGCGGCTGGAACTCGAACACCCGACTGCGACTCACCAGCGCGCTGTTGACCGCGAAGAACGGGTTCGAGGTGGTCGCTCCCACCAGGATTACTACTCCGTCTTCCACGTCGGGCAGCAAGGCGTCTTGCTGGGCGCGGTTAAAGCGGTGAATCTCGTCCAGGAACAACAGCGTCGGTTTACCACCGGTGGCCACGTTGTCGCGGGCCGCTTCGAGCACTTCGCGCAGGTCCTTTACGCCGCTAGTGACCGCGCTAAGCTGCCGATAGTTGTACGACAGATGCTGCGCCAGCAGTCTCGCCAGCGTGGTCTTCCCCGTGCCCGGCGGGCCGTAGAAGATCACCGATCCCAGCTTCTGCGCTTTCAAGAGCCGCCACAACAACTGCCCTTCGCCCACCAGGTGCTGCTGACCGGCGAACTCCTGGAGCATCCTCGGGCGCATCCGCGCGGCGAGCGGCGCCACGCGCTTCAAGTTTCCCTCTTCGGCTTTGGCAAACAGGTCAGACATGCTGGCGTTGGGTGTTGGTATTGAGTTCGTTGCTTACAACTCGATCGGTCCGCCACGGGGCAAGCGGCTTCGCAAGGGGCACTCTTCGCAATTGGGCTTCGCCCGGCAGTACTGGTTGCCGACGCGCACGATCAAAGCGTGGTATTCATTGTAGAGCGGTACGTCCTCTGGCAAACGGGCTTCGAAGAACTTTTGCATCGTTTCGTACTTGGCCGGCGGGGCGAGCCAGCCGTGACGCAGCAGGACACGTCGCGTATAGGCGTCGACGACGAACTTCGGCATCTCGCCCGCATACAGCAGGATGGAATCGGCCGTCTCCGGCCCCACTCCGTTGACCGCCAGCAACTGAGTGCGGGCTTCTTCCAATGGCAATTCGAACAGTCGATCGAGCGACGCGTCGTGCTCGTCGACCAGGAACTCGAGCACGTTGCGTAGTCGACGCGCTTTGACGCGAAAGTATCCAGCCGGCTGAATAAGCCGCTCGAGTCGCGAGGGCTTCACGGCGTACAAACGCTCAACGTCAATCAGGTCGTGCTGCTTAAGGTTTTCAATCGCGCGTTCCACGTTGCGCCACGCAGTGTTCTGCACCAGCACGGCACCAATCACCACTTCCAGCGGAGTCTCACCTGGCCACCACTGTTGCGGACCAAACGCGGAGAACATCTCTTCGTACAGGTCCAACAGCGGCGGAGGGCGTCGAGGCATCGGGTTGCCGGAGTAGCAGTTGGCAAATAGTCAAGTGCGAATTAGTTGTTTTTTCGCGCGGTTTGAATCGACCTTTGTAGCCAATCGACTCGGAAGGTATAATTCAGTAGGTGAGCAGAAGCGATCGTTGCTTAAGCGGTTGCTTCCACTCACGGCTCGGTAGCATCAGTGACAGCACCGAGCTTGGTGAGTGTTTTGTCCAACGACGAAGCACTACTATATCGTTTCGTTTCGCAACTTAGAACCATTTGATTCGTACCGTGCTTTCCGCCCGCCCTAAAATCGCCGACTTGGTGTTCCAGTTCTATGGGCGGAGTCTGCACCCTGAGTTGTTCGAAGTAAAGCGTGAGCGGAAGATCGAGCGCAGCACTTATAACGCAACGATCAAGATCACCAGCACCGGCCACGCCATTTGTTGGCAGCAGCCCGAGGGGCTGTTGCTCACCGAAGTGGCCACCTCGGCGCTGCACGACCTGCCCATCAAACGACGCTTGATGTCGCACCGCGTACGGGGCGAGCACGAGGATCGCATCGAGTGCGCCGGCGGGTTGGTGTACGAGACCCAGCTTGCCATCGAAACGGCCGACAACGCGACGATTCGCGGCTATCAGCAGGAACTCGCCTTGGCCGGCGAGAAGCACAGCGTGCTGTATCAGTTCGAGTCAGGTGGTCGAGTGGGTTTGGGGGCGTTCAGCTACATCCACTTCGAGTCGCGCGCCCGATCGCTCCGCATCCAAGCCTTGCACACCTTCCCCGAAGACGGGGTGATTCTCACCAGCCAATCGCTCTTCTCGCTACCAAGCGAATCGTAGAGCGGAATTCACTGCGTTGATCGCGTCTCTCGTAGTAGCCGGATTCGCAAGAATTCGGAGACCCTAGACAGTCGGTCCGAATTCTTGCGAATCCGGCTACGTCTGGCGAACGAAATGAATTCCGTTCTACGAGGAAAGCGAAGCCAGGAACTCCTCCATCGCAGCCGTTACGGCGGTGGGATTCTCGATGGGACTTAAATGCCCGGCGTTGGGAATGGTGACGAGCCGGCCGTCAGGTGTGGCGTCGGCCATCGTTTGCATCTCGCTGGTGGTGCTAATCTGATCGTCCTGGCCAACGACGTACAGCACCGGCAGGTCCAGCGATTCGAGCAGCGGCGTGCTGTCTTCGCGATGCGCCATGCCCCGCTGCGCGGCGGCAATCGCCACGGGATCGGTGCGCGATATCATCCCCCCGATCTCTTCCACCAGTTTGGTGTTGCCCTGCAGCGTGCTGGGGGCAAGTAGCTTAGGCACCATCAGCGTGGCCACATGCGCGGCGCCCCAGCCTTCGACATGTTCGGCCATCTTGAACCGCGTTTCCCGCGCCTGGGGGGTGTCGGCGGCCGCCTTGGTGTCGCATTGGATCATCGCCCGCAGCCGCTGGCGATGTCGCTTGTAGAACTGCCAACTGATGTATCCACCCATCGAAAACCCAACCAGCGTCACCGGCTCTTCGACCGCCAGCTTGTCGAGCAGTCGGGCGAGATCGTCCGCGTAGTCGGCCATAGCGACGCCGATCTTCGACGAAATCGACTCGATGGGCGACTGACCGAAACCACGCAGGTCCGGCGCGATCACACGGTGGCTGGCCGCTAGCGATTCAATCTGGAACCGCCACATTGTGTGGTCCATCGGAAAGCCGTGAACCAGCAGCACCGGCGGCCCTTCGCCTTGGTCGATCGTGTGCAGTTGGGCGTTCATGGTCGGGTCGTGGCGTTACGCAGAGAATCGATTCAGCAGCATCCGTTTGCGTAGGCGCCTACCCGCCATTGGTGGTACCACCCGCCTTGGCCGCTCTGAACTCATCGAGTTGCCGGCGAAGCACCAGCATGTGAGGCTCGTACTCAACTGCCAACGATTGGTACTTGATGGCCGACTCGATATCGCCCGCCGAAAAGTAGCAACGCCCCAGCGTGTCGAGATAGCCGGCGGAATCTTCCTTGGAGAATTGCGGCTCTTCCGCAATGAGCTTGTGGAACACATCGATCGACTTGTGCGAGTACCGCACCGCTTTGTCGTAGTCGCCTTCGGTGTTGCTCACCAGCCAGGCCCACTCGTTGTAGGCTTGGCTCGAACTTGGCAGGTCGCTGATTTCCTGCTCCAGTGTGCGGCACCGTTGTTGAATCCTGTCCATCACCTGCTGGCGACGTTGCTGGTTGTCCTCCGTCGCATGGTACTGGGCTATCAGAATGTCGGCGTTGCTTTCGTCCAGACTCAGCGCCCGTTCGAGCGCCTTCCATTGGCCTTCCGTGTCGCCGGCGGCTTTCAGGTGGCACGCCTGGTAGTAGTACTGCCAAGACTCCAGTTTAGGCAGCGGCCTCAGTGGCAGGCGTGGTCCGCGACCGCTGGTTCGGATCCTCCGGTTGTAGTCCTTCTGCAGGTCGGTATCGCTCTTTAGCGCGCTGGTTAACTTGGCCAATACGTCGGCGGCTTCTTTGTCGAGTTGCTCGTCGTGCAGCGACAGGCTCAACACCTCGGCGGCCTCGCCGTGCACGTTGCTGGCGGTGGGCGTCTCTTCGATGGCCGCGTAAAGTTCGCGACGGCCCCACTCGGTGAAGCCTTCGTCCATCAAGTCGGTTCCGATGACCAGCCGTCCCTCGGCGCCTGCGCCCATGACCGACGCCTTGGCGAACGCCTGCTCGGCGAGTTGATCGGCCAAGTCCTCTTGGTCCTGTTGAGCTCGCATTCGGGCCATCAGATAGAGACCCGACTTGGACTCCGAGAGCGACTCCTGATAACGATCCAGCAACTGATCGACCAGCTTGGCGTCGGCGGCAACCTTGTCCCATTCGAACAAACGTTGCAGCTCGACGATGGCAGCGCGGTCGGTCGTGGCCATGATCCTGTCGATCACTTCGACAAACCCCGCACGGTCTTCGATCTGCAATTGAACGCGGGCCAGATTGCGGAGCAGGTCCGACACTTGCGCGGCCAGCAGTTCTTCATCCAACGAGTCGTCGGTTTCGGACGCCGCCAGATCGATGGCCGCCGGCCAAAGCTCGGCCGCCCGGTGTGGGTCCTCCAGTTGCGTGGCGAGCAAACGGATCCACTCAGCGGCGGGTCGCACACTGGTGCCAATCTGCTCGCGCAGTTGGGCCGCGATGTTCGGATCGTACCCTGTCTCGTACTTGTCGGCGCGCAACAGCTCGATGGCCGCTTGCCTCGAAACGGTTGGCGAGGAATCGTAGCGGCAGATGCGACACAAAGGAGCAATCGCCCAGGCTTCGGTGCGGGCTCCCAGCTTGTACACCACTGCCAATCGCTCCATGTCTTCCTTGTGGGCGTACTGATCCAACCTCGACTTCACCTGCGGCGGATCGTCCCGGCGAGTCCAACGAACTGTCAACTCGCTAATCAGGTAGCGGGCGCTGGCCGAGATCTCGGGGTCGGGGTGATGCGTCGCGGCGTCGATCTGATCGAACGCCTTCATGCCGATCTCCAGCAACTGTCGCTCGGCATCGCGGCGGGCGACAAAGTGTCGGCTGCCCAACTGGTCGATCAGCTTGGCTACCTGGCGACTCTCTTGAAATTGCTCTGGCTGCTGGTTGCTAGCCGTGCGGATCGACGGCACTCGGATGTCGCCGTCGCCGCCGGTATCGGCCGTTGCAGCAACCATCGCGGTGGTCCACACGGAGAAGACCGCGAGCATTCGAACCAAGTTGCGTTGGTTAATCGCCATCGCTAATTCACCTGACTCTTCAAGGATCTGGTTAAACCGTCTCGCACACTAGGCGGTTGCCGTGCGCTGCTCCATCTGTTCGATGTAGCGGCGGAGTCGCTCCACTTCGTCGCTGACAGAAAAGAGCCGCAACATGTTCTCCACGCGTTTGGTGAGCTCCACTTTGTTCACCGGCTTGGAGAGGAAATCGTCGGTTCCGGCTTCCACCGCCCGCTCGATATCCCCCAGTTCGTTCAGTGCGGTAACCATCAGTATCATGATACCACGCGTGGCCGGGTCGCTTTTGAGTTTCTTACAGACCTCAAAACCGCTCATTTTAGGCATCATCACGTCCAGCAGGATGACGTGTGGCTTGAAGCTCTCCACCTTGTCCAGCGTGTCCTGGCCGTCGACGGCAATCTCCACGTCGACGTCGAGGTTCGCCAAATAGGCTTCGAGCAGCTCGACATTGGGTTCGTTGTCGTCGGCAATCAGGATGCGGTTTTTTTCGGCCATCGGTCATGTAGGACGGAGTTCATTCCGTCGTATTCGAGGGTTTAAACTCGGTCGTAGGTTCCACTACGCACCAACTCGGTTGCACGTTCACACGCTAGCTTCCAGCGCCGCGGCAGGAACGGGGAAATCGACGCACATCTCGCGAATCTGGCCACGAATACGTTGATGCACCGACTCGTCGTCAAACGCCCTGAGGGCTTCGAGCATCCAATGGCCAACCGTTCGCATCTCCTCGACGCCCATTCCGCGCGTGGTCAGCGCCGGCGTGCCGATACGAATGCCGGAAGGATCGACCGGCTTTCGCTCGTCGTACGGAATCATGTTCTTGTTCACGGTGATGCCGCACTGGTCGAGCACTTCCTCGGCGGTCTTGCCGCCGATGCCCAGCGGTGTGACGTCTACCAGCATCAGGTGGTTGTCGGTGCCGCCGCTCACCAGGTTCAGGCCGCCGTCGAGCAGCACCTGAGCCAACGCCTTGGCATTGTCGATCACCCGCTGACCGTACTGCTTGAACTCGGGCTCGAGCGCCTCGCGGAAGCAGACCGCCTTGCCGGCGATCACGTGCATCAGCGGACCGCCTTGCGTGCCAGGGAACACCCGGCTGTTGAGCACCTTGGCGTACTGCTTCTTGGCGAGGATCAAACCCGCCCGCGGGCCGCGCAGTGTCTTGTGCGTGGTGGTGGTCACCACGTCGGCCACCGGCACCGGACTGTTGTGTAGTCCCGCGGCCACCAAGCCGGCGTAGTGGGCCATGTCGACCATCAACTTGGCGCCCACTTCCTGAGCGATCTCGGCAAACTTGTCGTGCGGGATCTCGCGCGGATACGCACTCGCGCCGGCCACGATCAGCTTCGGCTTGTGCTCGCGGGCCAGCTTGGCGATCTGGTCGAAGTCCAGGCGGTGGTCGTCCTGGCGAACGCCGTAGCTGACGAAGTTGTACAGCATGCCCGAGATGTTCAGGTGCATGCCGTGGGTGAGGTGACCGCCGTGCGCCAGGTCGAGCCCCAGTACGGTGTCGCCGGGCTCGAGCAGCGCGAGGTAAACTGCCGCGTTGGCCTGCGAACCAGAGTGCGGCTGCACGTTGGCAAAGACATCAAGGCCGAAGGGCGCCCCGAACAGCTCCTTTGCCCGATCGCGCGCCAGGTCCTCCACCACGTCGACGAACTCGCACCCGCCGTAATAGCGCCGGCCAGGATAGCCCTCGGCATACTTGTTGGTCAGCACGCTGCCGACCGCCTGCATGACGGCCGCGCTGGTGTAGTTCTCGCTGGCGATCATCTCCAGGCCATCTTGCTGACGCTCAACTTCGCCAGCGATGGCGGCCCACAACTGGGGGTCTTGGGATTCGATGAAGTTCATACTCGGCGGGTACGCAGGGGGTATAGGTAAGACACGGAGAAAGGGTCCAAAGTACCATTGTCGAGGCCTAACCGGAGGCTGTCAATCAGGTAGCAAAGTCCCCCAAGCCAGCACAAATCAGCACTGTTGGCCAAGCAGCCTCAGGGCACTCGACGCACGCTCACGGTCGCTTCGCCCCGATTGTCGTGCAGGCTGCCCGGCGAGTCGTTTAGCCGCAGGTACAGCACACCGCTGCGTTTGGGAGTGATCCGCCCTTGGCTGCCAATGGCGATCGGCTCCAAGAACGCACTGGTCGCTGGGCGGGGTGGACTCGACGGGCCGGGTGGGCGCGGGTCGATGGCTGCCAGCAGTTTGCCCAGTGGCTCGCCCGCGTTGTACTCCAGCGTGATGCCGTCGGGTTCGGCCACCCAGGTGGTGCCGTCGGGCTCGGCACCGACGAGGAATCGTCCGCTCGCCTTGATCTCGTAGCTCTGCCCGGCTTCGAGCACCAGGCCGGTGCATTGCCAGCCCCGCGCGGCGGAGACCTCGGCCCGCGCAGCAGTTGCGAGTCGCTTCAGGTCGCCCACACGCTGCGGGAACTCGATGGCTTCGGCTGCAATGTCGTGATGGTACGCCAGCGTACCAGCGAACAACTTCCACTCCGTCTGGAGGTCGGACCAGTCGTCGGCAAAGAGCGCGCGGACCCGCTCGTCGAAGTCGGGCTCGAGGGTCTCGATCTGCAAACTGCGGAATCGCTGTTGATAGCGCGGGTGCGTGTCGAGGAACTTTGCCAGCGCCCACGCCCAGGCGTAGGACTCCACGTCGAGGACGCGACTGTTGTCGATCTTCATCACCGCGCTGATCGGCAGCACGCGCCCCGACTCGCCGGCGTCGCGAATCGACTTCACGCGTCCCCACATCTCAAAGTCGTCGCGCCCCTCGGGCATGACGCCGAGCACTAGCTCGCCCTTCTGCGCGTTCCACGTGTGCGTCCCCAACAGCTCCGCCATGCCCTCCATGTACCAACCTGGCCCACACGCTCCAAGCTGCGTGGCCATGAAGCTATGCACCAGCTCGTGCAACACCAGGTGGCGGCGGTAGTAGTCGCTCGGTTGATTCACCACCCATAGTTCGTGCCCAATCGATAGTCCTTGCGGAAACTCCTGATGACGCTCCGGCGGCATCAACCCGGCCGCGGCGAACTTCTGTCGGTCGACCAGCACCATCGCCAAGACGTGCCAATCGGCGAGGCGCGCTGGATCGATACCAAACCGCTCGGCCAGCTTCGGCACCGCCATGTCGACCACTGTGGGAAGCTCATCCACCGCGGGCGAGCTTTCCAAGTCGGTCACCAGCGTCACGTGGCGACCTTCCAGCACGCGCAGTCCCTGACGAGCAAGCTTCGAACGATCGATCTTCCGCGCCGGCTGCCACTGCTGAATCGCCTGCTGGCGTTTTAACGCGGAGACCTGCGCTGCGGCCTGTCCGCCGGCAAGCACCAGCAGCGCCGCGAGCGTCATGCTAACGATCGCCGCCGAATAGCTTGTCGAGCGCGTTGCCAATGGAGTCTTCATTCAGGAGGGGTCCGCCAAGTTGCTTCAGCAGGCTCTCTACAGCCGCCGCTTTGTCTACTCTTAGTCTACCCAGAGTTCCGGTGACCGGCACCTCGATCTTCATGCCTTCCTTGGTTCGCAGGATGCCCAACGGGGGGACATCGATCTCCATCAGCGTCGACACCGTCTCGTCCAGCCCCACCGAGCCGCGCGAGCGGATCACCAAGCTTCCTATCTGAAACTCTAGCCCCTGATGGTAGACACGTCCGTCGACCAGGCGGAAATCGAGGCTTCGATCGCTGATCGAAAGCAGCGTAAACGGCTCGCTCTGGCCACCGCCGCCCAGCAACCGACCGCCCTTCGCCACCCGCTCAATCTCGCTCACCAACAGCCCAAGTTCGCCGATCGCGGGGCCGGGCACCACGCGCACCGACTTCACGTCCACGCGGCCCGCCACGTCGCTACTCCGCGGATTGCCCAGCGGCACGCGGCCGCCACTCAGGGAGACCGAGAACACGCCGTCGGTCTCCGTGGTGCTGGCGATGTACGGCACGATGTACTTCAGCATCTCCTCGCTTACCTGCGGCGTGACGTGGATGTTCGTCAGCAGCGGCCCCGCCGGCAATGTCATCTCGCCAGGCGCGGGCACGAGTTGGATCGAAGGCGCCAGCGTCAGTCGTCCTCCCGAAACCGCTAAGTCGATCGGTTCAATGTACAGCCGACCTTGCTTCAGCTCGGCCGAGATCCGCCCTTGGCCGATCGGTAGACCATAGAACGAAGCACCCTGCCACGGCGCGAGCACCCGCCCGTACCACGACGTAATCTCGGGACTCGAACTTGAGACCTGCGTCACCGCTACCCGCGGCGCGCCACCCGGCGGACCTGCCAAAGCTTGACCGCTCGCCACCTCGGCCAATGGTCCTTTGAACTCGAACCTCGCTTGCTCGCGTCCCGTCACGCGCAACCCGGCGCCAACGTACTGCGCCAGGATCGGTGTCAAGCTGGCCAAGTCGTAGTCGACCGTGCCGGCCAGGTTCACCATCTGGTTCGTGCTGAGTCCGTCAACGCTTCCGCTGGCCGCGATCGCCAGCGTCGACGACTGCGTCTGCAGCCCGTCGATCTTCACCCGGTCGGCCTCCGGCAGGTAGCTCACCGTGCCCACCACGCGAAGCGTCGGCTCGCGCCAGATGGTCGCCATCGTGGCCGGCACGCCGGGCAGGCTGGGTTGGGGCTTCTGCACTTCGATGTTCTCTCCGCTCAGGTCGACCACCGCCACGACCTGTCCGCCTTGCGCGGCCAGCTTCACGTTGCCAGCCATCTGCCCCAGCGGCTGCATCTTCGGTGGCTCGCCTGCTGGCAACCGCTTCGCGCGGGCCAGGCGGCCCAGGTTCATTCGCACGGCGGCCAGCCCGCCCACTCGGTTGGTCTGCCGCGGGTCGGCAGTCCAGTACCAATCGCGGAAGCTGGCCGACACGGTGCTCGACACCAACTGACCGCTGCGACTCACCAGCGTGCTGGTCGTACTGTCCCACGCGATGTCGCCCGACCACTCGACCTTTGGCTCGTCCACCAGGTACTCGGCGCTCGCGGCCCTTAGGCCTTGAATCACTGCATTCGACTCGGCGATGTTCACCAACACCGGCGTCGCGCGAATGCGGCCTTGGGCGTTCAGGTTGAGTTGTCCGGCCGTGTTCCAGGCCGACAGGTCGACCCACGGTCGCAGCCGCCGAGCCCAGCCGTCGAGTCGACCGCTCGTGGCGATGCTCACAGGCCATTCGGTTTGACTCCAGGTGTCCGCGATCATCGTAGGTTGTGTAAGTCGTAAGTCGAGCTGGTCGCCCGCGCCCGAGAGCACGACTTGCGCTCCCTGCAGCATCTTCGGCCGCAACGTATCCGCAGCCGACCGACCGACCGCCTTGAGTTCCCACCCAAGCTGCGGCTCGACGATCAACTGACCACCTCGGTAGGCGATCACAAAGTCGTTCAACTGCCCCGACGCGCCCGCTTCGAACTCGCCGCTGGCGTCGCGGGTCGCGCTGGCTTGCACGTTGCCGCGTCCTGCAAGTTGCCAATCGGTGAGGTCCACAAACTGGTCGAGCCGACTCGTCAGGTCGTCCAGGTCGACTTGTCCCGTGAGGTTCATCTGCCGCGCGTCGCCCGAACCGCTGACCTGCAGGAACTCCGACCGGCACGCCAGGTTGTCGAACCGCCATCCGTCGCGGTTGTGCCGCGCCACCAAGTCAATGTCGAGCGGCGCGTCCCACGCAATCGCTTTGCCGCGCGTCGTACCGGCCAGCGGAGTGGTCACGAGCGACGCAGTCACCTGGTGCCCGTCGCCCTGCGGCATCGTCCGCGCCGTGAATTGTATCTGTCCCGACGTGATCGTCGTTCCTTCGCGAACCTTAAACAAGTTCGGCAACCGCTGTGCGAGTCGGGCGAGGTTCACTTTGCCCTCGGCTTCCAGGTCGCTGGCGGTCGCCAGGTCGCGCCAGTGGTTCTGACCCTCGGCCACGCCACGGACCAGTCGTTCGTCGAGCGTGCCGCGCAGGTCGAACAGCGCCACGTCGCTCGCCAGCGACAAATTCTCCACCGACACCCGCCCGCCACTGGCGTTGCACTTCCATGCCAGGTTGGTTTCTTCCACGGCCAACTGCTCGCCGGCCAGCGCGGTGCTGGTCACTGCGAAGTTCGCTAGCGCGATCCGCCCGGTCGTTTCGCCCGACAGCGAGTCGTACTTCTCGGTCGGGTACGTGGCCGACATCTCGCCGGTCAGTGTGCCGGTCAGCCCGATCTGCGAATCGACGCGCCGCAACCACGGAGCGAGCGCTGCCATCGGCAAGTCCTGACACACCAAACGCACTCCGTCGGTCTGTTGCACGGGACCCGCGCCCCAATGCAGTTCGAACCGCCCGGCGCTGGTGGCCGATTGGTTTCCAGCAACTCCACCTGCCGCTGCCGGAGCGGGACGCACCAAGCCGGAAGCGTCTATCTGCATCGGCCCGCGCGCCGGGTGCGCGACCGTGGCCGCCAACGACTCGACGGACCACGTTTCGCCAGTCGTCGCATCGCGCGACAGGATCTTCCCGCCGACGATCTCCAACTTGTAGTTCGGTCCGCTACTGTCGGCGCTCAAGCCGGCGGGCTTCGAGCTTTCGCTCACCGCCCGAGCAATCGCGTCTTCCACGTTGCTTCCATCGGCGCGGGCCAACGCGTAGATCGTTGCGTTCTCCATGCGGATCGTGCCTAGGTCCGACGAGTCGGTGGCAAAGCCGATCACCGTGCGGTCGATCGACAGCCGCCCGATCTCCGCCAGGCGGTTGCCTTCGGGGTCGAGCAGCGTGACGTTCGTCGCCGTGAGTGGGGTCAACCAGCCGATGCTCAGGTCGCCGATCTCCAGCGTCCCCACACTCGGCGGCACAGCCGTGGTGAGCACACTCTGGCGGAGCGGCGTGTTCAGCACGATGGTCGGCGCAAAGAGCACCAGCCCGGCCAGCGCGGCCAGTACGATCACCAACTTGCGTTTCGCTCCGCCGACCCGAGAGCGCGCGCTTCGGTATCGGCTGGCTATTGCTAACAACATCGCCTCGCCTCGCCACAGGAGTGTCGAAAATCGATTCTCACCAAACGGCGGAGTCTAGCGAGCGACCGCCCCGGAAGCGAGAGCGAAAGCCTAATTCGACGCATCTGAGCCCCCAGCAAGCTTGCTGGGGGGCTAGCAATTGGGTTTTGTCCCCCCTGGCCCAAAACCCATCGCCCTAAGTTCTTTGCCATCAAGCACTTGGAGTTTTGCCCCCACCGCTAGAACGGAGCACATGAACCATTGGCCCAAAACCCCACCGACACCGCGCCGAACGCGATTCCGTAACCCCTTTGATAGGAGCGGTTTACGCCATCTCCCCCGCCCGAGCCCCACGGAGTTTTGCCCCAGGGTTTCCCGCAGGTGGACCAAAACCCCACCCGCCGGGACAAAACTCCCCGCGAGCGCCAGCACCCGAGCGGCCGGCCACGTTGGCAGAGAATTCAAGGAAAAGCAGTAGCCAGCAGATACACCAGATTGTCAAAGACCAAACCGCGCTATCGGCGGCAAAGTCCATTAGATCAGATGGAGGAGGGATTTCTACGGCGATTTTTTGACAGCGGGTGTTTCCGCTTGAAAGTCGCATCGCAACTTCATCGACTTTCTAAGGCGAAGCTACATGCTTTTGCGTGAGCCAACTGGCCGATTTCAGGACTGGGAACGAGCCAAGTCGACGATTTGCTCAACATCATGAACCGCTTTGAACTCGCGCGGTGTGCCTTCTACCTGGACAGATTGCAACTGTGGATCAGTCACTACATTGTCGTAGATCCAGTTTGCGGCAATGCCCGACGGTATGCCCGTCGCAATCGAAATCACGATTGTCACCAAGATCTCCTTGCCCGTTAGGCCAGCGCAAGGCATGAGTTCTTCAACAACTACTGTTGTACCGTCACCGATGGTTGCACTGGTCTGTTCTGCAACCGAATCCACTCCCAACAGTTTATGGAGTGCTTCCAAGGACTCGCAAGTAAAGTCGATTGAGATGGTACTTGCTGACGTCTCACTCATACTTCTGTCTCCTTGATCCAACGATGCCAAAGGTCATCAAGAGTCTGAAGATGGTTGCTCGGATCGTCTCCCCATGTTGCACACATCCACTGCCGCAATCGGTGGAGACGTGCATTGGTTGGCGGGTAATCCTGACTTGCCTTAGCGCGCTGCGTAGCAAGATCCAACCACCGATACAATAGATCCACAGTCGCATAGTTTGTCCAGGCCCGCTCAGCGTTAGGTCTGTTAAGCAGAAAACTCTCCAATGCAAACTGATCGGCAGCATATTCTTCCTCCCAAGTGGGGGGATGATAGGTCGACTTCTCGTGCGAGATTGCATGTGAAGTTGCTCTTCCATTGTCTACGTCACCGTGAACAATATGCCCACACTCATGAAGTGTTACAAACCAGAGCATCACGGAGTGATTGGCGCCCACCAAGACTTGGACTTCCGGCGGCAAGCCAATCGTCAGTTGAATGCTCTTCTCAAAGTCTTCTGGCGAGCCCTTGGAAAAGAACCTCAACGAGGCATCGAAGAAGTCACGGCCCGTTGGCTTTTCAACACTGGGATGAGTATCGGCGATCAATGCAGCACTAACGAGTCCTGTTCCATGAATCAAACCACTATTGAGTCCAATGAGGTATCCGTCCGTGATGCCCGCTTGGCTCCCAAAGCAACTGGCATTTACCTCGCTCCTGGGTAACAAGCCGACAATGGATTGGTCAGCCTTGCATCGGCAGTGTTCTGGTAGAAACCCTTGGACATCCTCAAGGACGTCCTGCAAAAGCGCCTGCATTTGCAGCACTGGATCGTTAGCGATTTCGAGGAGCCTCTCAGAAGGATAGTCATAGTCTACGAGGAGGCGGAGCGATTCGATGAACTCCTCGTCGGGTGGGAGTAGTTTGCTATACTCTCGATCCCATGCTATGTCGCGTCGTCGGACTTGTTGGGCGTATTTGAGGAGGAGTTCTTTTTTGGTAGGCATGAGTGCACGCAGTCGCTAACTTCCGGCGCAGCTCTGCAAGCTAGCCGCTCGCGCGGGAATGTAACTTAAGAACGTACTGGAACCAAGGGCGTTAGATAACGTCCACCAGGGAATGATCGAAAGCTATACTCACTCTTACCACGGATGACGGGAGAATGGCAACCACATGTCCACTGCCACAGCAACTCAGAGCTCATGAATATCGAAGCGCTGCTAGAAGAGTCCCGAAACCACTGGTGGAATGTGTTGAGGACGAGTGGTCAGCTGATCCGCGAGTGCCCAACACCCAGGCTACGTATCCGAGACGATCCGCAAGCAAGGATGACCGCACAGATCATACCACGGAGTATCGCGGAAATTGAGGTCTCAAGAAGCTTCCTCACCGACATCTTGGATGAAACTGAGAAAATGGGTTTCGCTCTTTCAATCGCTTGTTTTGAAGGACTGGAACTCGAGGCAGAAGAAGCGATGGCTGAGGCCGCGTTGGTGGCGAGTGTCCGTGGGTTGGTGGTTGATTTTGCACTGCTTCATGAATCGTTTCATATTCTCTGCGGTCACCTCAGCGAGTTAAGAGAATCGGTCAAGATCTATCGGGAATCAAGGCTCGGCATGACTCGAAACGCTTCGGGACAAACGCCATATCCAACTGAGGCGTTGCTTCGAGGTTACTACCGAGAGCTGGAGGTGGATAACTGTGCGCTCCAATGCATGTGTCAGCTGCCACCACGCGACTCCGCATGGGAGTTGCTTGATTCCATTGATTTCGGTGAAGCCGTCGAATCACACACATTCGCTGGATTGGCGGGGATAGCGCGAGTAGTCGCCTTCCGCCTGGTCACAGCGGCTACTTGGATGGCCGTGCGATTGATGGAGGTGAATCGAGACGGTAAGATCCGTGCTCAAAGCGAAGATCACCCTCTACCCGCAGCACGGTTGCTGGCGTGCCTACATACAGTGATGGAAGAGTATGCGGAACTTCGTGAACAAACGGATCAACACGGTCAGCGTTTGCACCAACTTACCGAACGCGAAGCTACAGCATTGGAACAGTACCTGGAGCATGTGCTAAAGCCTGCGTTGAACGTGTTTCCTCGAGTGGACGAATTAACTTTCGCAAACAAAGAACACTTAAATATGCTCGATATCGCCCAGGAGCTGCGTTGTTCTTGGTTTGGGGGCTCGTACTCAAGTGAGGCGGGACGCCAGTTCGGTCAACTACAGTCGTTGCGGAACGAGATGGAAGCGACCCTGAAGCCACACCGATATTTCTAACGCCATCATTGACCAAATTCACAACTCCTCCCTACAACTCAAAATTAAACGTCCGAGCCGCGTACCGCTTCAACCGGTCCCACAACGTCCGGTCCGGGATGGCGATTTTGGCCATGCCTACCAGGCCGACTCTTAGGCGGCCTTCGTCGCGGGGCAGTTGGGCGTAGGCATAGTAGTGCGGCGTGAGTGGGCGGGGGATGCCTTGGGCGTCCATTTGCGTCGGTAGCGGGCCGCCGTGCAGGCTCGATAGGCGGCTGGGCGACGCGGGCACTTCCTTGCCCTTTTCGACGTCGTGGATCTTGCTCGAGTAGTACTCGATGCTCATCAGGTTGTCGGCCGCCGATTGGTTCAGCAGCACGTACACCGTTTGGCCCACTTGCACGTCGGCCGAGTAGTCCTGCTCGACCAGCATGCGGGCTTCGAGCACCGAAGGGTCGCCAATGTTGCAGAACTTGGTGCCGGTTTCGAGCGTGGCGCCGAGGTTTCGCTTGTCGAGCGGCGTGCCCCACCAGGTTTTCAGTTCGCCGTCGGTGTACTCGGGTTCGGGAACCAGTTCCGGCGGAATGATCACTCCCGAGCGCGGCGCGCGGATGGTGAGTCGGTCGAGGTTTTCGCGCTGCAGCTGGAGTTGCGCCTGGATGGTCTCGATTCGCTGGATGGTGCCGTTGATTTCGCTTTCGATCGACTTGCGATCGTCGCTGCTGGCGCCGGTCCGCATTCGCTGCAGCGATTCGATCCGCGCCTGGCTGAGTTCGAGTTGGCCTTCGAGCTCCAGCACAGAGACTTCGAGCGCGGGATTCGACAGCCGAGCCAGTACCTGGCCCTCTTCCACCCGCGCGCCCGGCTTGATGTCGGGGGGAATTTCTTCGAGCACGCCCTCGACGCGCACGGTGACCGCTTCGAAATCGAGGGGCTGCACCACCAGATCGGTGTAGACATAGGCGGGCAGCGGGATGCTCATCACGCCTGCGATCACTGCGAGCACCACGGCCGTCGAAACTGCCAGTCGCCAGCGTTTCACTTTTCCTAACCTCCCAGGCACTTTGAAATACTTGTACAACTTCCACAGCGGCATCACCACCAGCCCATAGATCGACATCATGGCGATCATCTGCCCGATGACCTTCAGCCCGTACGGTTCGAACACCTTGTTGAGGAAGTACAGAATCGACAGCAGCACCACCCAGCGATAGATGGCCGCGGCAACACTGTACAAGGCGAAGAACGCCTGGTTGCGTTGCGGCAGGAAGGGATCCTCCGGCGGCTCGATGCCCAAGCACCAGTGGCCCAGCTTGCGGCTGAGGATGCTGGTGGCTTTCTGGCGAAGATTCGGGATCTCGATGATGTCGCTGAGGATGTAGTAGCCGTCGTAACGCAACAACGGGTTGGCGTTGAACAGGATGGTGCTCACGGAGCTAACGAACATCACGTTCAAGCAAGTGTAGTTCAACAGCCCCGGCTCGCTGAACCACCAGATGAACGTGCAGATCGACGCGAGCACTAGCTCCACGTACATACCGGCCGCGCCGATCGCCGCGCGATGCCAGCGGTTGGGCAGCATCCACGAGTCGGACACGTTGCAATACAAGCAGGGCGTGAGCACCAGGAACATGATGCCGATCTCGTGGCACTCGCCGCCAAAGTACTTGCAACTCAGCCCGTGACCAAACTCGTGCAGAATCTTAGTGCCGGCAAGCACCGCGGCCATCAACAGCCAGTTCTGCGCGGAGAAAAATGCTTCGAACGAGGGTAGCTTCGACTGAAACACGTCGAACTGCACCAGGATCAACAGCGCGGCCGAGGCGATCAGCATCAGGTTCACGACCAGCATCTGCTTGGTCCAGAACCACCAGAAGTAGCTATGCAGGACGTTGAGGATGCGGTCGGGGTCGATGCCCTTGAAGCGCACGGCCAGGATATTGCTGAACGTGGCGATCCGCTGTTTGTTGGTTTTTTCGTCGCGCAGCTTCTTGAGCTGCACCCCCTGCCCGCCGGAATGGGTAATCACCAGCCCGCTGCGGTGCAGCATGCCGATGAACTGCTGCAGTTCCTCGGTGCGAATGGTCTGCGGCGGGAACTCGGCTTCGAACCGCTCGGCAATCTCGTCCAAGCTGGCGTGGCCATCGAGCATCTGCAGGATGGCGAACTCTTCTTCCTCGAAGCGGAAATACTGCAGCCCCACGGGGTCTTTCACCACCCAATAGATACGGCCCTGGTACCGCTGCTTGCGCGCCTCGAGGTCGGGCCGCGCCCTGATGGGTAGCGGCCTGGAAGAACTCGAAACCAGGCTGTCGGCAAGCGTTGTGGAGGGCACGGGCGGGGAGTTTAGGTAGGTGTAGTCATGATTGGCTCACCGAATCAATTCACCCTCCCTCCGGGAGGGTCGCCGCTGCATTTGCGGCGGGGAGGGAATCGACCTCACGTCCTGGCGATCCAACCACTCCAGGGTCGCGGTGAAGCCCTACGGCCGGCTTCCTTCGATCCGGCTGCTCATGTTTTGATTCGCGGTGCCCAGGTGAATGGTCATCGTGGCTTCGAGACCCGGGAACAGGGCCCAGCGGCCTCGGTCTTCGTAGTTGGGGATCTCGGCCACGACGCGATAGTTGAAGTCGCCAGGATCGCGGGCGAGTTGCTCGACGTAGACGATGCGGCCTTTGGCCTTCTCGATGCGTCCCTGGCTCACTTCGACTTCGATGCTCACTTCGCAGCCGTCCACTTCGCGAGGATCGTACTGCTCGAGGCTGACGTAACCGTCGCAGCGGAGCACGTCGTACCGCGCGTACTGCAAAATCGGCTCGCCCGGATCGACCCACTCGCCCTGCTTGCGATAGAGTTCGACCACCTGGCCACTGTAGGGAGCTTTGACCACCCGGCGAGTAATCTCCATCTCGGCCGCTTCGGTCTCGACCTTGGCGACGCGCCACTCGGTGATAGCAAGCTGGCGGTCCTTAATGGCCTTCTTGATCTGCAACTGCGACCGCACCAACTCCAGCTCCTTCGCCCGCAGTTCCGTGATCGGCACCACGCGTTCAATGGGCCCGGAGTTGGCGGACCTCAGATCATCGAGGTCGGCTTGGGCCGCGTCCCGCGCTGCTTCGGCGTATTCTTGTTCCACTTTGTCGGTGGCGCGGAAGGCGGCGGCATCTTCCTTCTGCTTCGCAACGCGAAGCTGCATCTGCGGCTCGACGTCATCGAGCTTGGCGATCACTGCGCCCTCTTTGGCCAGCGAGCCCTCGCGCACGTTCAACCGCTCGAGAATGCCCGCCTTGTTGGCCGAGATCTCGATCAAGTTCTCCGGCAGCAGCGATAGCTGGCATCTCTTGAGCACGGGGTTTCCGCGGTCGGCCGACTGCGCGAACAGCGTGGACGCGGACAAACCGATCAGGACGGCGAGTGCGGTGGTTTTCATCTGATGCCTCGCTTCTCTGCGAAGGACCCCAACGCGATCGGGTCGCGCCAGGCTGGTAAGGTAACGGTAGTAATTTGAGTGGTAGCGGCGCTGTGTCCCGAACAGCGGTTCGCGCTACCAAATCCGGAACCACGACTTGACCACAAAGTCGATCGCGTCGTGCAGGTATACGTATCCAATCGATTTCTTGCCGCAGTGAACCTTGGCAATCGCCTCGGTGCCCACTTTGGGATCGGCGTTATGCAGGATTTCGCGAAGTCGATCTAGTTCGCCCTCCTCGAAGTTCACCCGCATCAGCACGCTGTTGCCATCTTCGCCGCGGGCTTCGGCGGTGGTCTCGATCAAATCGACGTAACCATGGAACAGCTGGTCGGGCTGGGTGGCCAGGTAGAAGGTCACTTCCAGCGGCTTGCCCTCTTCCTCGGCCTCCAGGGCTGCGTCGGCCACGTGCCGCATCCGCGTCTCGGGCATGAGGACTTCCAGGTACCAGTCGCCGGTCAGGTCGGCCACTTCCAGTAGCATCTGCCCGCGGCCAATCGGCCGGCCTTCGAGCTGTTCAATCTGGCTCTTACCGGTGATCACTCGACCGCCGATGGGACTGGTGATCTTGAGCGTCTCAATCTGCTCCAAGACCTTGTTGATCTGGATCTGGAGGCTCTCTTCCTGGATGCGCAACTCGTTGCGTTTGGCTTCCAGTTGTCGGTCTTCGTCGGGTCGATTTCCGCCGCGCCCCGTCCGCTTCGTGCCCGCCTTTTGTTCGACGACCTCGGTAAGCTGGCCTTGCAAGCGGGCCAGTTCTTTGTCGAGTTCGATGCTCGTCATCGTAAACAAAGGTTGGTCGGCGGTGACTTCCTCGTTGTAACCGACCAGCACGTCGTGGATCTCACCATCAGTGCGGGCGTACACGCCCTGCAGCGTGACCGGCTGCAGGCTGCCGTCGCCTTCGAGGTTGAAGTCGGACTGGTAGAACACCGCACCGCTGATGAGCCCCACCACCAAGGCGGTGACGCCGATCGTCTTCCATTTGGTCCGCCCGCGGAACAGCGAGGTGGCCTTGCCCAGCGTTTTCCACACCGGCATCAGGAACAGGCTGTTGTGCTCCAGTGCGTTGGCGATGGCCGTGGCGCTGTGGTTTCGCACCACGTCGACACGTTGCGTGAAGCCGTCGCTGGGCGTGGTGTCGACCATCTGCTCGACGATCAGCGCGCCGATCACGTCGCGCCGTTTGCGCTCGTTGGGCTGCCCTTCCTGTTCCTCCTTGTCGGGACGGAACAGCGGCAGGATCGCCATGCTCTTGGTGTGCGACTCGTCGACGTAAGCGTCGAGCGTCTTTTCCACTTGCGGCGCGAGATTCGACGTGTCGCCGGTGTACCATACGTCTTCGCCGGTCTTGGTGACCGCGCGGGCGACGCGATTCAAGAGCGTCACCACGTTCGACCGTTTGTCGAACGTATCCTGGCCGCTCACCGCTTCGACGATGCACTTGCTGCCGCGCTGGATGGCCACGCTCACGCGGTCGCAACCGATGAGCCGCCGCCCTTCGTTGGCGATGGTGTACGCCGACTCGCGAACGTCGAGTGTTTCGTGTGCGGTGCGGGTGAACGACTCGAGCTGCTCCCACAGGCTTTGCTTCTCAGCCAGATGCCGCAAGCGGCGGCCACGCAGGAACTCGCCCGCCAGGTCACACGTTTGTTGCAAGAACCGCAAGTAGCCACGCTGCGTGGCGGGACGAGCGCCGGGGCGCTGGAACACCTCGACCACGCCCTGCGGGCCTTGGTCGTTGTGCACGGGCACCATCACCAGCAGGTAGTCGGTGGGGTTGGCCGCGGCGTGCTCGTCGCCATCGTCGGTGCCCACGGCCGAACCGGAATGCGGCGCGACCAATAAGCCTTCTTCGGACGCCAGCGACTTCTGCAGCAGCCGGCCATGTTGCTCCTGACCGATGGGGTTCTCTACCAGCCCGGTATTCCGCAGGTTGATCTGGTAGGTGAGCTGCAGACCCGTGGGGGCGATGGTCCACACCGCCCCGCCGGCGGCTGCCAAGGCGGCGACCACCTTGTTGAGGAACTCGTCGTAGAACTGCTCGATCGTGGTATCGGTCCGCGATAGCTCTGCTATCTGCTGGACGATCGACTGGATTTCGCGTTTAGCGCGCTGTACGTCCTCCGGATCGACCGATACGGACGACTCGCTGGGACGGGGCGCGTTGGAATATTCAGTACTCACAGACAATTAAATGTAAGGGCAATCGAGCCACCACGGCGAGCATGTGGGGCAACTTCCGACCGGGTTTTTCGGCACCTAAGCGGTAAATCGGCAATTTCGGTACCTTCAGCACAATCCGTCGTGATAAGAATCCAGCAACTCACTGGACTTGGCCACCGAATCGGCGATACTATTAAAGATTGTATTTTTCTGGTGGTAGCGGTCCACGCCAATCGTCGGTGCGGATCCGCGATACCCCGATTCTTACCGGAGGCCCCCGCAACTGGCGGGGGGCGAAAAGCATATATGTCGAAACAAAAGGAAGAGGCCCTGGAGGTTGAGGGCACGGTTACGCAAGCACTGGCGAATACGCGATTTCGCGTCGAAATCGAGGGAGGACACTTGGTCACTGCCCACGTTGCCGGTCGCATGCGCAAGCACTTCATCCGTATTGTGCCAGGCGATCGCGTCCGCGTCGAGCTTTCGCCGTACGATCTGACCAAAGGCCGCATCACCTACCGCGAGCGCTAAAGCGTGTCCGCTTAGCGCACCTTCACTGCGAGCGGCGTCTTCTGTGCCGCCTGCCCCTGCTTCGCTGCGCGATCGGAGTCCCCGTTGCGCACGCAGGAAACCCGGAACTGGGCCCCTGGCGGCTGGGTGCCCAGCATTCTCTAGAATCGGTATAATCCCACCGAATCCCCAAAACCACGGGGCGACGCAGCGGGTAGTATTCTTTGGCAGTTGGGCCTCCCGCTGCCGAACTCTGTCGCCAACCGTGGCGTAGACTTGGAAACGTCCTTCGCGGCAGCGGCCATCACCAGCTCAGGTGGCGCTGCTAGCTCATTCCACCAAACAGGAGCACCACCGTGCCAAATTCTCTGCTTTCTCGCACCTCGATGCGCATGCTGGCGTGTGCCGTGGCCGTGGCCACCGCCCCGCTGTTGGGCGCCGCCGCCCATGCCCAATCCGATCCCGCCAAGCCGGTCGCCGTAGTAGGCGTCACCAGCTACAACGAACTGCTCGCCGACATCGACTACCTGGGCCAATTCGGCGGCCAGGTGGGCGCCGGGCAGCAGCTCGACAACATGCTGCAGTTCTTCACCCAAGGACAAGGCCTGCAAGGTGTCGACAAGGACAAAGCCTGGGGCGTAGTGGCCCACGTCGACGGCGCTGTGGTCTGTCTGCCGGTCACCGATCTGGATGCCGTGCTCGGTCTGGTCCGTAACTTCGGACTCACCACTTCCGACATGGACGATGGCATCATCGAAATCGAGATCCCCAACCAGAGCTTGTACGTTAAGAAGGTCGGCAACTGGGCCTTCGCTTCGAACACGCCCGAGATGCTGGCCAACGCGCCGGCCAATCCCGGCGACATGTTCGACAAGATGACCGCCGACTACGACATCGCGGCCGAGGTCATGGTGCAGAACGTGCCCGAGATGTACCGCATGATTGCTATCCAGCAACTTCGTGCCGGCGCCGAGCAAGGCTTGCAGCAGCGGTTCGACGAGACGGACGAAGCCTTTGCAGCACGTCGCCAGTCGACCGAAGCGAGCATCGACCAGATCGAGCAGCTCATCAACGATCTGAAGGAGTTGAAGATCGGCTTCAACACCGACACCGACAAGGGGAACGTCATCCTCGACTTTGTCTACAACGCCGTGCCCGACAGCCAGTTGGCTCGCGGAATCGAAGTTTACAAAGACGCCCAAACCATGTTCGGTGGCTGCATGAAGGATGGAGCCGCCATCCAGTTTAACATCAGCGTGACCACGCCGGCCGACCTCGTGGAAGAGAACAAGGCGCAGGTCCAGAGCCAGATGAGCTCCGTTCGCCAGCAGGCGATGAATGGCATCGACCAGGAATTGGGCGACCTCAACGAAGAAGCCCGTGACACCGTGAAGGAAGCCGTTGGCGATCTGCTGGACGCTGTGGAAGCCACTGCCATGGCGGGCAAAATGGATATGGCGGGATGCTTGGACCTGGGTGATGGCAAACTGAATGTCATCGCTGGCGGATTCACCAAGGAGCCCGGTAAGGTCGAGTCGGCCTTGAAGAAGCTGTCGGCCTTGATGAAGGATGGCCCCACGGTAGCGTGGAATGCCGATTCGCATGGCGGAGCTAATATCCATACCCTGACTCTGCCCGTCCACGATGCGGACGCGCAAAAGGCACTGGGCGAATCGCTCGACATGGCCGTGGGAATTGGCGACGACAAAGTCTACTTCAGTGCCGGCACCGGCGCGGTGAGCCAGCTGAAGCAGGCCATCGACGCTTCGGGCAGCTCGACCACCCCGGTCAAGCCGATGCAGATGTCCGTGGCGCTGACGCCCATCGTTCAGTTCATTTCCGAAACCGAGCCCAATCCGGCTGCCGACGCGATGCTCGACGCCTTGGTCACCAAGAGCGAGGGCCTCGACTCGGTGCACATGACCGCCGAAAACATCAACGGTGAGTTGCGCACCCGGATCGAAGTCGAAAAAGGCGTGCTGCACGCCATCGGCGCTGCCGTGATGGAAGCCCGCCGCCAGGGAGCTGGAGCCGGATTCTGATTCTGGTCCAAGCCCCCAAAGGCAACCATTGAACCTTTCCAGCGACGCCGGGGTCCTCCCGGCGTCGCTTTTTCGTGCGCGGCCCCTGGTGGCTGCCGCACTGCTAGTTTACGGTTGGCGATAGATACGCTCCCCCTCCCTCCAGCCCTCCCAGCTCCATGACACCGCTCGTCCACGAAATCGCCGGCCTGGCCATCCCCCAACTCGCCCAACGGTTCGGCACCCCGCTGTACGTCTACGACGCCAAGACCATTCTCGAACGAATCGGTCACCTGGCCGCGTTCGACGTAGTCCGCTACGCCCAGAAGGCCTGCTCGAACATCGCCATCCTGGACCTGGTGCGGAAGAACAATGTGTTGGTCGACGCGGTGAGCGCCGGCGAAATCCACCGCGCCATGGCCGCCGGGTACAAGCCGGGCTTCGACGATCCGCCACAGATCGTCTATACGGCCGACATCTTCGATCGCCAGACGCTCGACATGGTGGTCGAACTCGACGTGCCCGTGAACTGCGGCTCGCCCGACATGATCTCTCAGTACGGCGAGCGTGCCCCCGGAAAGCCGATCACGCTCCGCATCAATCCCGGTTTCGGGCATGGCCACAGCCAGAAGACCAACACCGGCGGCGAGCAGTCGAAGCATGGCATTTGGCACGAGCAGATCGAAGACTGCATCGAGCGAGCCAACGAACACGGCCTGGTGATCGCGGGGCTGCACATGCACATCGGCTCGGGCACCGACATGGAGCACTTGAGCCAGGTGAGCGCTTCGATGGAGAAGGCCGCGCTCACGGTCGGTTCGAGCATCACTTCCATCAGCGCCGGCGGCGGTCTCCCTACGCCCTACCGCGACGGCGACGACCTCGTGGACACGGCCGCCTACTACGAACAATGGGACGCTACCCGCGGACGCCTAGCCAAGGAATTTGGCCATCACGTTTCGCTGGAGATCGAACCGGGTCGCTACCTGGCCGCCGAAAGTGGTTACCTGGTGGCCGAAGTTCGCGCGGTCAAGCAGATGGGCGGCAACCGCTACTACCTGCTCGACGCGGGCTTCAACAACCTGGCCCGCCCCATCATGTACGGCTCGTACCACCCAATGGCCGTCTGTCCGGCGAACGGCGACCGCGAGCGGCCGCACCAGCAAGTGGTGGTCGGCGGGCCGCTGTGCGAGTCGGGCGACATCTTCACTCAGGAAGACGGCGGCTACGTCAGCAGCCGCTCACTGCCCGAGGCCCACGTGGGCGACTACGTGGTGATCGGCTGCGCGGGCGCCTACGGCCACACCATGGCTAGCAACTACAACTCAAAACCACTCACGGCCGAGGTACTCATCACCGACGGCACGCCCCACCTGATCCGCGAGCGGCAATCGCTGGACGATCTGATCCGGCTCGAGCGGATACCGGGCTGATCGGGCAGTAGCACACTTCATCCATCGCTCAGCATTGGCGCCGCCATGTCTGATGACAACGAAGCCAAGTTCCCGCGAACCTGGCAAGAGATGTCCCTCGACTACAAGCTGCTCACCATCTTCAGCTTGTGCGTCATGTTCTTGTGGATGGTCGGCCAATCGCTGCTGATCCAGTGGCAGATCGCCATCGTGGGGGTGCTGCTGGCGGGCGTGGCGGGCGTCGCCATATACCATCGTGTGAAGACCCGCTGGCACTGGCCCGGCGTGGGAGTCCGAGGAGTGCTGGGAGCAGTACTCGGCAGTGCGTGCGGCCTCTTCTTTCTTTGCGCCGCAGCAATCCGTATCTCTCCGCTGGAGCCAAAGTGGTTCCCCTGGTTTGCGTTCGGCGGTGGCATCATCCTGTTCAGTGTACTGACGAGTCTCCGCTTCGCCATTACAGCAGAGTCCGACTATCAGCGTTGCTGTGGCGTGCAACTTCTGCCTACGCCAATTGAATCGGATGATCAGACAACGAAGCCGTCATGGAAGCGGTCCCTGCGCGGCGCCTTTACTTTGTGCGGTGCGGTGGTTTGGCTAGTCGCCGTGGGCTACTTCTGGAAACTCAATGTCGCGTTGCGTGATGCAGTACCACAACCCGCGCCTCCCAAAACCGAACTACTGGAAGGGCATTGGCTTCAGAATAACAAACAAGCGGTGTACGTCACAGCGGCGGAGAAGACCACCGTCACGCTACTTGAACAATCGGCGATCTTCGGCTTGGTTTCGTTTGTAGCCATTGGCCTGGCGCTCCACCTTCTGGCCGGAGTGAAGCTGGACGGTACATCCGCAGACGATGATAACGGGGGCAACTTGGACGAGCGTCGAAAGTAGCGATCATCGCGGGGCGGCACTTCCAACTTAGCTGTTAGCGAAAGTGTGACGATTGGAGAAAACTGTCCGCCCGTCTCCCATTCGAGAATTGCGCAGAACTGGGTCGCTGAATATCTTGGGGAGCCGAATTCCTTGAAAATTCGCCGCCCGGCGGCTACGTTGGTCTGTTCTAGATCTACCTCTCATCGCCCCCGGAAAGAGCGCGACATGCCAGCCGCCGTCGATACTGCGATTCGCCAAGGAGACTGCATCGAGTTGATGCGGGAGATGCCCACTGGTTCGATTGATCTGGCGTTTGCCGATCCGCCGTTCAACATCGGCTACGAATACGATACCTACCACGACGAGCAGGAAGACGACGAGTACCTCACCTGGTCGCGGCAGTGGATGGAAGAGATCCACCGCGTGCTCTCGCCCGAGGGTTCGTTCTGGCTGGCGATTGGCGACGAGTACGCGGCCGACCTGAAGGTGATCGCGGATCGGCAAATTGGTTTCACCACCCGCAGCTGGGTGGTGTGGTACTACACGTTCGGCGTGAACTGCAAGCGCAAGTTCAGTCGCTCGCACGTGCATATCTTCCACTTCGTAAAGGACCCCGATCGCTTCACATTCAACGCCGACGACCCCGCGGTGCGCATCCCTTCGGCCCGCGCGCTGGTGTACGGCGACAAGCGCGCCAATCCCAAGGGACGTTTGCCCGACGACACATGGATCCTGCGCCCGCAAGACTTTCAGTCCGACCGCTACGGCTTCGACGCGCTCGACGACACGTGGTACTTCGCCCGTGTGGCTGGCACGTTCAAGGAGCGGCAAGGCTTCCACGGTTGCCAGATGCCCGAGCAGTTGCTGGGACGCATCATTCGCGTGAGTTCCAACCCAGGCGACGTGGTGTTCGATCCGTTCACCGGCAGCGGCACCACACTGGCTGTGGCGAAAAAGCTGGGCCGCAAGTTCAGCGGCACCGAGTTGTCCGAAGAGTATGTGCGCTACGCGACCGAGCGGCTCGAGTCGATCAATGAGCACGACGCGCTCGACGGCCCCGCCGACGCCATCGCCAGTGCACCGAACACGGCCAACGGCCGGCGGCTGAAAGATCAAGCGTTGTTGCCCACGTTCAATCCGGCCGACTTCACTGCTCCCGAGCCAGTGGATCCAGCAGAGCAAGAACTGCCAGAAGAGCCGATTGCGGAACAGAAGACTGAAGAGCCAACGCGGGCCGCTGAAGCGGCGGCAGGGCCCGTGAAAGTCAATCTCCGCAAGATCCAGCGGGCCGCCGTGGGCAAAGCGTTTCTCGCTGCTTCCGACGGCCAGTCGGTCGACCGATTGCTTGCCAATCCCGAACTGCAGCAGGCCTTCCACGCTGCGTGCCAGGACGCTGGGCTGCTGGGCAACGGGGAAATCTGGAATCATGAACTGGTGCGGCTTCGCAAGTCGGGCAAGTTGCCCAAGCAACAGAAGGCGAAAACCACGCCGGTTACCGCGGCCGAGCTGGACCAGTATCAGTTCGCCGCCGAAATCGCCTGGCAACTGACCAGCGAGAAGTTCAGCATCGAGTCGATCGACGAAATCTTCATCTCGCCGGAGCGTGCTGAGTGGTTCGATCGCCAAGCGGCGCGTTTCGCGCCGGGCTTCGACGCAGCCGCGTACCGCTGGGCAGCCATCGACTTCCGCAAGAGCCGCCACGCACTGGCCGACGAAGCCAAGGCCTACGACTACGTGTTCGCCACCCGCGACTTTGGCACCCCGCGGAAACTCACCGTTCGCACGGCCGCCAAGTACGACGCTCTGGCAGGCGTGTACCTGCTGACCGGCAAAGGTCGCACTCCGCTGTTTGTCGGCGAGGCCCTCGACCTCGGTGCCCGACTCGCCACGCACGCCACCGCAGCAGGCACGAAGAGCAAAGTCGCCGGCTTCGCGGTGATCCTGGAAGAGGATTTACCGAGCAGCGAGTACCGCGCGCCGCTGAAGGTCGATCTAACTCAGCGGTACGAGCCGGGGTGGAACCTGGGGTAGAATCCTGAGGGTGGCTGTGGTCGAGTTTCACGAGCCCACAGTCCTCAACATGCTGGGGGCTCGCGGAGCTCGTCCCCAGGCACCCTTCAATCTCTCATGTGGCTAACGGGCAGTCTGCGCCTTTCGCTTCCGCTCCAACTGCTGCACCAACTGCCCGCAGGCGGCTTCGATATCGGCGCCCATCGAGTAGCGAATGGTGGTCGTCAGGCCGGCGGCTTTTAGATGGTCGGCGAACGCGTCGCGGACTTCACGCGGTGAGCTCTCAAGCTGCGGCGCGCCTTCGATTGGGTTGTACGGAATGAGGTTCACGTGCACGCGTAAGCTTTCGAGGTAACCGGCCAGTTCGGCCGCGTCTTCCAGCGAGTCGTTCACGCCGGCGAGCATCAGGTACTCGATCATCACGGTCGCCGGCTGAATGGCGTTCAGTTCCACGATCGCTTGGCGCAATTCGTCGACGGGATGCTTCTTCGCCAGCGGGATGATCCGCTCGCGGACCTCCTGGCGCACCGAGTGCAGGCTGAGCGCCAAGTTGACGCTTGGGTACCGCCGCCCGCAGCGGAGCATCGCTTCGGGAATGCCCACGGTGGAGATTAAAATACGGCTCGCCGGATGATTAAAGCCTCGCCCGGCGGTGAGCGTGTCGAGCACTTCGTACACGTTCTCTTCGTTGTGAAACGGCTCGCCCATGCCCATCAGTACGATGTTTCGCACGGTGCGATCCTCGCCGCGGATCTGCTCGTTCGCCTGGACCACTTGGTCGAGCATCTCGCCGGCGTTGAGGTTGGCGAAAAAGCCCATCTTGCCGGTGGCGCAAAAGTCGCAATTCGCCGCGCAGCCCACCTGACTCGAAATGCAAAGCGCCGTGCGTCCCGTGCCCGCCCGCAACAGTACCGATTCGATCCGCTGGTCGGCCGCGGTGCGAAACACCAGCTTCGTCGCACCGTCCTCGGCCGAGTCGCGGCGCACGTCGAGCTCTAGCGGATGGAACTGAACTCGCTCGGCGAACACCTCGCGGGCGTGGAGTGGAAGCTCTTCGAGCGCCGCTTCGCTGCCTGCGAACTTCTTCCAGAACACGGTGCGTAAGCGATGCACCAGGTGCGGATCGAGCGCCAACTCGCGGCGGAGCGCGTCGACCGCATTGGTGTTGTACAGAGAGATGAGGTCGCTCATGCCAGCACTCGCTTGTTCGGCTCGCCGGCGATCTCCTGCACGTACCGCGGCACCATGTAACCGGGCAGCGTCGCGCGCAATTGGCGAATGATCTCCCGCCCTTCGTCCACGGGCACTTCAAAGTGCGCCGCGCCTGATACGCGATCGAGTTGATGCAAGTAGTACGGCGCCACGCCCAACTCGACCAGCCGCTCGCACAGCGCCCGCTGCGCTTCGGCCGAGTCGTTCACGCCGCGCAACAGCACCGCCTGATTCAACAGCGTCGCGCCGGTCGCTCGCAGTCGGGCGAGTGCATCGCCCACGTGCGTGTCGAGTTCGCTGGCATGATTTGCGTGCACCACGATCACTTTCGTCAGTCGCCCACTGCGAAGCCATTCGAGCCACTGGTCGGTCACCCGCTCAGGGATCACGATTGGCAGTCGCGTGTGGATGCGCAATCGGCGGACGTGCGCGATTTGCTCGATCGCTTCGACCAGCTCGGCGAGCAACGCATCGGACAGCATCATCGGATCGCCGCCCGAGAGGATCACCTCGCTCACCGAGTCGTCCGCTGCGATCGCTGCGATCGCCGACTTCCATTCGCGCGGGCCGGCCGAAGCGGTGTTGTACGGATAGTGGCGGCGGAAGCAGTAGCGGCAGTTCACCGCGCAGGCGCCGGTCAGCACCAGCAGCACTCGTCCATGGTACTTATGCAGCAGCCCCCGTCCCTCGTCGGCCGCGCGATCGCCCACCGGGTCGGTGGTAAATCCGGGCGTCGGTTGGTGCTCGGCATCCACCGGCAGCACCTGCCGCAGCAGCGGGTCGGCTGGGTTGTTGCGGTCGATGCGATCGGCGTAGCCCCGCGGCACCAGCAAGGGAAAATCGCCCGCCGCGGCCGCCACTTCGTGCGGCAGGCCGAGATAGTCGCACAGCTCGACGGACGTGCGAAACGCGGTGCGCAGCACATCCCGCCAATCGCCCCGGTTTTGGGCATCGGAAGTGGGGCGGACAGATTGGCTAGTGGCGGTTAAAATAGCGGATTCCCTGAAGTTCGGCTTACCGGGGATTAGCAATACAACCAGCTCCAGCCGACGAGCTACGCCTTGTCGGACAGGAAGACTGACCTCGCAGAATACACTAAATCCAACCAACTTGAAAACGGAACCGAAGCAGTGCCAAGCACGTACAACACCAGCGACTTTCGCAAGGGCCTGAAGGTCCAAATCGATGGCGTCCCCTACCTGATGGTGGAAATGAACTTTCGCAAGCCGGGCAAGGGTACCGCCTTGTACGAGTGCAAGCTCAAGAACCTCATTCGTAACACCGTGGTCGACCGCACCTACCGCGCGGGCCAGACCCTCGAAGCGGCCGACGTGGTGGAGTTCACCGCGCAGTACCTCTACCGCCAGGCCGATGCGTTCGTGTTCATGAACAACAACGACTACGAGCAGTACGAGATGAGCGAGGAGGCGGTGGGCGACTTCGCCAGGTTCCTCAAGGAAGGCATGGACTGCCAGATCATCACGTTCAACGACCAGCCCATCGGTGTGACGCCGCCCAACCATGTGATCCTGCAAGTCGAGTACGCCGAACCGGCTGCCAAAGGTAACACGGCTACCAACGTGCAGAAGCCTGTGAAGATGGAAACCGGTGCGGAAATCCTCGCGCCCGCGTTCATCAACACGGGCGACTGGCTCCGCGTCGACACCCGCACCGGTGAGTACATCGAGCGAACCAACGCCCCCGAATGAGCAAGGCGGCTGGCTCCGCGAACCCTCGCGTTCGCAGAGTCTACAGCCACAAGCCAAGATCCAAGCGTCCTCGGCGAATACCATTCAGCGTCTTAGCCCTCAACCAACAGGAACTCACGCATGGAACTTTGGTTAATCATTCTGATCGCGTTCGCGGTAATCGGCGTCATCGCACTGATGTATGGCATCGGCATCTACAACCGCCTGGTCACGCTCGAGAACCGCTACGAGAATGCCTTCTCGCAGATCGAAGTGCAACTGCAACGGCGGTACGACCTGATTCCCAACCTGGTCGAGACCGCCAAGGGCTACATGTCGCATGAACGCGAAACGCTCGAGGCGGTGATCTCCGCGCGCAATCAGGCGCTCGGCAGTTTGAAAGCGGCGGCCGAACACCCCGGCGCGGCTGGCGCGATGGCCGAATTGGCGAGCGCCGAGAAAGGCCTGAGCGGTGTCCTGGGCCGACTGTTCGCTGTGGCCGAGGCCTACCCCGACCTGAAGGCCAATCAAAACATGATGCAGCTCACCGAAGAGCTGACCGCTACCGAAAACAAGGTGAGCTTCGCCCGCCAGCACTATAACGACTCGGTCACCGAGTACAACACCTACCGCGAGTCGTTCCCGCCGGTGGTGTTTGCCAATATGTTCGGCCACACGATGAACGCCGAACTGCTGCAATTCGACTCCGCCGCGATCGCCGAAGCGCCTAAGGTTTCGTTCGACTGATGGCCACCGACTTTTTCGAACGTCAAACGGCTGCCCGGCGAAACACGGTCTGGCTGGTCGCCATGTTTTTGCTCGCCACCGCGGGCATCGTGGCCGGTACGTTCTTCATCGCGCTATTTGCCACCAAAGGGTACGAAGAGTACAGCGGTGGGCTCGATGGTCGGAGCGAGCCGCTTGGGTACGACATTCCACTACTGGTAGCCGGCGGAGCGCTGCTGATGGTGGTGGGTGGCACGCTGTTTAAGGTGGTCGAGTTGCGCAGCGGAGGCGGCACGGGTGTGGCGTCGCGGCTGGGCGGCAAGCGACTGTTCCCCAACGACAACGGCCTCGCCGAGCAGCGTGCACTAAACGTCGTGGAAGAGATGGCCATCGCCTCCGGCGTGCCGGTGCCGCCGGTGTTCCTGTTGGAAGAACCCGGCATCAACGCGTTTGCCGCCGGGTACACGCCCAGCGACGCGGTAGTGGGCGTCACTCGCGGCGCCATCGAGCAACTGTCGCGCGAAGAACTGCAAGGCGTGATCGCCCACGAGTTCAGCCACATCCTCAATGGCGACATGAAGATGAGCATCCGCCTCATCGGCATTTTGCACGGCATTCTGTTGCTGGGCCTCACCGGTCAACTGCTCTTGCGCTCCATGGCCTATGGCGGGCGGAGCCGCAGCAGCAGTCGCGATAAAGGAAGTGCGGTGCTGGTAATCCTAGCCATCGGGCTCGCGCTAATGGTGCTCGGATACGTCGGCACGTTTATTGGCGGACTGATGAAAGCGGCCGTCTCTCGCCAGCGGGAGTACCTGGCCGACGCCTCGGCCGTGCAGTTCACCCGCAACCCCGGCGGCATCGGCGGAGCGCTCAAGCGCATCGGGGCAGCGGTGTCCGGTTCGCGACTTAAAACGCCCGCTGCCAACGAAGCGAGTCACATGTTTTTCGCCCAGGGCGTGTTCGAAGGCTTCTCCGGCTTGATGGCCACGCACCCTCCGCTACCAAAGCGCATTCGCGCGATCGAGCCCAACTGGGATGGCAAATATCCCGAGCCCATCACCACAACAGCGTCGCGCCGTCGCCCATCATCGGCCGCGGCTGTCGGCGTATCGTCTTTGGCGGGTAGCGTCGAGCAAGTCGGCGACATCATCGACCTGGGCATCGTCGACCACGCGGTCGATCAGGTGGGCGAGCCGCAGGAGATTCACCGCCAGTACGCGGCCCAAGTGATTGCCGAACTACCCGCAGTGGTTCGCGAAGCCGCTCACGAACCGCACGAAGCCCGCGCGGTGGTGTACTGCTTATTGCTCGACAACCGGCGTGAAGTGCGGCAGAAGCAGATCGCCGCGCTACGACAAACGGCCGATCCCGCCGTGCTGCAAGCGGCCAGCAAGCTGCAATCGCACGTGGCCACCGTCGAAGCGCGTGGCCGGCTGCCGCTGGTCGACATGTGCATGCCGGCGCTACGTTCGATGTCGGCATTGCAATTCGAAGCGTTTAGCAAGTGCGTTCACGCGCTGGTGGCAGCCGACGAGACCCTCGGGCTGTTCGAGTGGACGCTCGGGCAGATGATCGCCCGACACCTGGAACCGCAGTATCGCAAGCAGCGGCGCGTGGCCACGCTGTACTATGGCTTGCAGCGACTCGGCAACGAGTGTTCGTTGCTGCTGGCCACGCTCGCGCACCTGGGGCACTCCGACGAGCAAGCCCAGCGAGCCTTCCGCACGGCCGAGCCACTGCTGCCGAACGTGAAACTCACCTGGCTGCCGCGCGATGCGTGCAGCCTGGCCAAACTGAAAGAAGCACTCGAAACACTCGCACGTGTGGCCGCGCAGCACCGCGGCCGCGTGCTCGACGCCTGCGCCGAAGTGATCTGTGCCGACGGCGAAGTGAAAGTGGCCGAAGCGGAACTGCTGCGCGGCATCGCCGACCTACTAGAGTGCCCGGTGCCACCGCTGATCGCCGGGCAGCCGGTCAATCCCGCCCCGGAGTTCTGGGGAGCCAAGGGGCAGTGACCAACGAAGTACTCCAGCGGCGAGCGGAGCTACTGGCCGGCGTTCGGCAGTTCTTCGCCGCGCGCGGCTTCACCGAAGTCGCGACGCCACGCGTCGACGCGGAGATCATTCCCGAACTGCACATCGACCCATTCGAAGTGCCGCACCTTGGGTACCTGCAAGCATCGCCCGAGATGCACATGAAGCGGCTATTGTGCGCCGGCAGCGGACCGATCTTCGAAGTCGCTCAGTGCTTCCGCCGCGGCGAGCAAGGCAAGCTGCACCGGCCCGAGTTCACCATGATCGAATGGTACCGCCCCGGCGACGACATGCACACAGGCATGACGCTGCTCGACGAGATCGTGCAGCACGCACTCGGCGCGCCGCCGGCGAAGCGGACTTCGTACCGCGAGGCTTTTGAGCGAACCGTGGGCCTCAATCCACATACGGCTTCGCTGGATCAGCTACGAACCAAAGCCGGCGAGACGCTTGACGATCGCGACGAGTTGTTGAATCTACTATTGGCCAAACACGTCGAGCCATCGTTAGGAATCGACGCGCCCGAGATGCTCTATCACTACCCGGCCAGCCAATCGGCGCTGGCCGAGGTAACAAAAGACCTCGACGGACACCGCGTCGCCGAGCGGTTCGAACTGTACTACCGCGGCATCGAACTGGCGAACGGCTACCACGAGTTGACCGACGCGGCGGAACTCCGCGAGCGCCTGGCGATCGCCAACCAAGGCCGCACCGAACTCGCCCGCCCTGCCCTACCCTTGCCCGAAAAACTGCTGGCCGCAATGACCGACCCCGGCCTGCCCCCCTGCGCCGGCGTGGCCTTGGGCTTCGATCGGCTCATGATGCTAGCCGTGGGGGCGGAGTCGATTGATGAGGTCGTGGTGTAAGCTAGTAGGCCGTAACAAGCTACGCGCAGTTACGGCAGATTCTCAGCCACAGATGAACCCTGCACGGCCCAGCCGCAATCAAAGCGATTTGAACAGGAGGGCGCAGAGAGAACAGAGTTGCTTGCGGTGGTCACCCTGAATTTCTAGCCACGGATGGAATCGCCAAAAGCCGCGCCAAGGTTTACCGCGAAGCGGTTCCGACATCGTGCCCCAGGGTTGCGTGCGGGCGAGGCACGAGCCCAAACGCTACCCTGGGTAGAAGCGCTGCAAACAAGGCGGTCGAGTAGAACATGTTCCACTAGACGGCGTGTGACCGAGACCGAAACCAGACCGCAGTCTGACTCCTCACAACCCGTCAAACGGCGATTCGATATCGGTTCCGAAAACCCGATCGTTGTCGTCGAAGCAAACGTTGGCCCAACCCTGTCCCCACCAGATGTCGTACGTCCAGTCGTTCCCACCGGACTTCTCTTGAGGCGGGCCGCACAGGTCGAGTACCTCGGCCCGGCTCATTCCGTTCTTTACCAGTCGCACGGCGTGAGCGTGGTGCGCTTCGCGGACATAGAAGGTGAATACGATCGCTATCACCACCGGCAAGACGAAGACGAGAGTTCGCAATCGGTAGCGCAAGACGGTCCTTTCATCGTTTACGGCAGGTGAAGCGCGGCCCGGTTGCGGTCTCGGCCACACGCCGACGGATAGAGAGTTCTCTCCTCGACCGCGGGGTCATCACCACCTTATCACCCCGCCGTAAACGACGGGGCTGATGTCCGCGATCAATGGTCGCGGCTTGTATCTCTATCGCTCGTCCACGAACCGGCGGCCTTTGCCTTCGAATCTGGGGAGCGACATCGCCGGCACCAGCTTCACTTCGATCGACAGGCCCAGTTGCTTTTGCAGTTCGGCGGCGATGCGGTCGGTTTCTTCCAGGCGGTCTTCCACTTCGATCAGCACGCTGTCCATCTGGCCGCGCTTCTTGGCGGTCAGGCGGTACTCGGTTACCTCGGGGAAGCTGCGCAGGATCTGCTCGATGCTGGTTGGGTAGATGTTCACGCCGCGGATGACCATCATGTCGTCGTTGCGGCCGAGCACTCCGCCTTCGAGCAGCACGAAGTGGTTCGACTCGGCGGCATTCCAACGGGGGCGGACCAGGTCGCTGGTGCGATAGCGAATGAGCGGTGCGCCGACGCGGCCGAGCGTCGTGAGGATCAGGTGCGACAGTTCGCCATCGGTCGCGGGTTCACCGGTTTCGACGCTGATGAACTCGGCGATGAACTCGCTCTCGGCGATGTGCAGCCCGCGGGCCTGCTGGTCGCCGTATCCCCAAGCGCCGATCTCGCTGGCGCCAGAGTGATCGGTCAGCTTGGCATGCCAGGTGTCTTCGATCCGCTGGCGAATCGACGGAATCGACCCGCCTGGCTCGCCGGCCACGACAATCTTCTCCACTGGCAAGTGCGATAAGTCAATCTGGTTCTGCTCGGCCACTTCGGCCAGGTGCAGCGCGTAAGTCGGCGTGCAGAATAGCGCGGTGGTCTGCAGGCGCTCCATCACGTCGATCCGCGCTAGCGTGCTCATCCCCCCGCCGGGCGCGACCAACACGTTACGGGCGACGAGCGAGTCGAACGCGGTCCAAAAGCCGATGAACGGCCCGAACGAAAACGCCAGCATGGCCCGATCCGCCGACGTGATATCGGCTGCGTCGAGCACGTACTGCCAACTGTCGATCCACCACCGCCAATCGTCGGCCGTGTCGAACACCGGCAACGGCCGACCACGCGTGCCAGAGGTCTGATGGAAGCGAACGTACTGCTCGAGCGGGTAGGTGAGATTCGCCGGCCGCGGCGGGTGCTCGCCGGTGGGCAATAGCTCGTCCTTGGTCGTAAAGGGAAGCTGCGAGAGTTGCTCAAGGCTATCCAATCGTTGTGGCGAGCCAGCCAGCTTTCGATCGTAGAACTGGTTGGTGGGCAGGATCGCTTCGAGCAGCGCATTAAGCCGCTCGAGCTGGTACGTTTCGAGGCTCGATCGATCAAGCGATTCGAGTTGACGTCGGTGAATCTCACTAACATAACTCGATCTTGAACCGTCCCAGTTGCACAGCTTGCATCGACCTTCCAACATACGATGTTCACAGCGTGGATAGTCGTATAACAGATGTGCGCATTCCGGGCACAAACTATCCATCTCAGAGGCAGCTTCGTAGTAGAGGCTACCGCATTCATCACACGCATTCAGATTGGTGTGCGGAAGCACGCGGCTACTTCTCCTGCAGACAATACAGCTTCGACGCGGTGCGGATGAACAGTCGTCCGTCGGCCACGGCTGGGGTGGCTTGGGTGCCTTCGCCCAGGTCGGTGCGGCCGAGTTCCTTGAACTCGCGGCCGGCCGACAGCATGATGGCTTCGCCTTCCATGGAGATGCACAGCAATCGGTCGCCCAGGAGGATCGGCGAGCAGTAGTACCGTCCGCCCAGGCGTTTGGTCCAGACCTTTTCGCTCGTCGCTAACTCCAGGCACGACATGGTGCCCCGCTCGTGAATCAGGAACAGCAAGTCGTCCACGACGATGCCAGTTGGCACGTTGGGGACATTGCGATTGAGTCGGTAGAGTTCCTGAGGACCGTCGGTGGTCATCTGGTACGCGATGAGTTGCTTGCCATTGGTGCCGCTACCGCACCCCGCCACCACGATGTCGCCAGCGACGATGGGCGAATTGACCGTGCGGTCGGGCAGGACGTCTTCGAACTGCCACAGCTTCTCCCCGCTCTTGGCGTCCACAGCCGTGATGCCGGAGGCTTGGCTGGTGAACACGATGGCCAAGGTGCCGTCGGGCATGGTCATCGTGGCGGGCGTGGAGTAGGCGTGGCGGTGCGCGCGACGTTCGACGCGCCATGCTTCGTCGCCGGTCTTGGCATCGAGCGCCAGCAGGTAACCCGAGTTGTTGTCCTCGTTCTGCAGGTACAACATACCGTCGACCACGATGGGCGAAATCGAGAAGCCATGCTCACCGGTGAAGTCGCCGAGGTCTTGACTCCAGACTTCCTGGCCGTCGAGCGTGTAAGCAACGAGCGTGACGTTGCCCGGGTTGTAATAAGTAAAGTACACCCGCTCGCCATCGACCGTGGGAGTGGTGGATGCAAACGCATTGAGCGTGTGCATCCCGAGCGCCGACGCCTTGCCGGTGTTGCGCCACAAGCGATCGCCGGTGGCGACGTTGTACGACTCGAAGTACACGTCGCCAGTTTCCTGATCACCCGAGGTGATGAAAAGCTGGTCGTCCCAGATAACCGGCGAACCATGCCCCGTACCGGGCAGCTCGATGTGCCAGGCAAAGTCCGACTCGGTCCAGGTGTCGGGGATCGCCAGCGGCGGCGCGACGCCGGTGCCGTTCGGGCCGCGGAACCTCGTCCATTCTTCGGCCGTGGCCGGCAGCGTGCATAGCAAGATAGCGATGGCTGTAAGCGTTGGGTGCATCGGGTTCGTACTCCCCCTGCAGGGTAACGGGTGGGCGAATCGGGCGGGACGGCGTGGCGGTGGATGCCAACGGTGTGCGATCAAGCCGGGCAGATAGACTACCTCTCGATCTTGTATTGCTCGATCTTACGATACAACGTGGCGCGGCCGATGCCAAGCAACTTTGCCGCTTCCGGAACGTTGTCCCCGGTGCGATGGAGGGCCTCGACAATGAGTTTTCGCTCCCAATCGTCGATTGCCAGGGTATCCAAGTTGTCACTTCCGGTATCGCGGAGCGCTAAATCGGAAGGCTCGATGGCGTCCCCCTCGGCCATGACCACCGCGCTGTCCACCACATTGCGCAGCTGACGGACGTTGCCCGGCCAGCGGTAGGAGAGCATCTTGTTGAGCGCCGAATCGCTCAACTCGAGTCCCGGCCGACCATGTTCGCGCCGGAAGTGGGACAGGAAGTGGTTGATCAGCAGTTCGATGTCGCCCTCGCGATCGCGGAGCGGAGGAAGGTAGAGTTCGAACACGCTCAGGCGGTAGAACAGGTCCTCGCGGAACTTCCCCTCACCCACATACGTTTGCAGGTCGCGATTCGTGGCCGCCACGACGCGGACGTCGACGGTCACTTCCTTCGTGGCGCCGACCGGGAGGAACGGGTGCCCTTCGAGGATGCGGAGCAACTTGGCCTGGCCTTCGAGCGTGAGTTCGCCAACTTCGTCGAGGAACAACGTGCCGAGGTCGGCCTGTTGAAAGAAGCCTTCGTGGTCGCGGTCGGCGCCGGTGAAGGCACCCGCCTTGTGACCGAACAGTTGGCTCTCCATCAAGTCGGCTGGAATCGCGGCGCAGTTCACGCTGACCATCGGCTGATCGGCACGCGTGCTGGCGCGATGGATCGCCCTGGCTACCAGCTCCTTGCCAGCACCGCTTTCGCCGCGCACCAGGACGCAGCCGGCCGCGCGGCTGACGCGCTGAATCTTATTCTTCAGCGCCAGCATGGGCTTGCTCTCACCGAGAAGCTCGTCGGTGGCAGCGGAGCTGCTCAGCAGTCGTTGGTAGTCCTTCTGCAAACTGGTAATCTCGCGTGCGCGCACCAGAGCGATGGCTACCAGATTGGCAACCGTAATGATGAAGTCGAAATCGGATTGCCGGAACCGGCCATCCTCGAGGTATACGTGCACCGCGCCCAAAATGTTTCGCTCGTTCCCTTCCTGTCGTTTGACTAAGGGAGCACAGATAGCATCGGCGAAGTGATCGACGCTCGAGTCTTCGTCCGCCTGGTTGGCCACCCACACCGCGTGGCCCCGATTGCTCACCAGCTTGGTCAGGTTCGGGCTTAGCGTCACCTGGTCGGCCGCGTCGGCGGGCAGCACCGCTTTGGGTTTGAGGGTGCCGTCGTCGCTCATCCATAAGAAGCCAACCACGGAGGCCTTGGTGCGCGAGCGCAACAGCTCCAACGAAACGTCGACCACGCGGTTGGGATCGCTGCACCCCAGCAGCTTGATGCAGAGCTGATAAAGCAACATCAGCTCCTTGACTTGCTCGGCGTCGGGCAGGCCGGCGAGCGCATCGCTGCTGGAATCCGGCGGGCTCACGGCAACATCCTGCACGATGGTCTGCACGAGCGAGGTGCCGGTATCGGCGCCGGCGGTAGGCGGTTCCTCCGAGAGCTGGAACTCCAGCTCCGAGTCGCCCAATCGTACCACGTTGCCGGGCGCCAGGATGGCCTCGTCGACCTTCTGGCCGTTGACGAAGGTGCCGTTGCGGCTGTGGGCATCGCGCACCAGCCAGCCGTCTTCGCACCACACTAGGCGCGCGTGGACGCGCGAACAGAGAGCATCGGCCAGGGCGACCTGACAGTTGGTGCCCCGCCCTAACAGCGTCTCGTGCGCGGCATCGAGGGCGTAGTTCGTCCCCGCTTTTTCGCCAGTAAGCAACGTCAAATATGCGTACACGTCGATCAATATCCCACGCGCGAGTCCATGCCCAATTCCCTATTATCGCTGGAAACTGCTGATAATGCTACACCGCTGCTGGAATCGGCCACTGGCGGGGTGCGTTGCTGGAGTTTCGTGCGTCGGGCGATTACAATCGGCACTCGACGCTCACCGCCGCGCCCCCTGCGTTCCCACCCGGTCGCGGCATCGCTTTCCTTGCCCCACGTCGGTGATATACAGTCATGATCCTTCCGCGCCCTCTGCACTTGTTGTTCGTTTTCAGCCTCCTGCTGGCCACCCCGCTCGCCCAAGCGGCGGATGAGAAGGAGAAGAAGGACGAGGACAAACCGCAGCCCCCCAGCGTCACCGAGCACGAGACCACCATCGGCGGCGAGACCTTCAAGTACACTGCCACGGCCGGCAAGATGCAGATGAAGGACGACAGCGGCAAGGTGAAGGCCGAGATCTTCTCCATCGCCTACACGCGGCACGACACCGACCTGAACAAGCGGCCCATCACCTTCTGCTTCAACGGCGGGCCGGGCTCGGCCAGCGTGTGGTTGCACATGGGCATGCTGGGCCCGCAAAGGGTTCGCATTCCCGACGACGCCAGCACGCCGACTCCGCCCTACACCACCGAGCACAATCCTCACTCGCTACTCGATGTGACCGACCTGGTGTTCATCGATCCGGTGAGCACCGGCTACAGCCGCCCTGCCGAAGGCGAAGACACCAAGCAGTTTCACGGTTATGAGGAAGACCTGAAGAGCGTTGGCCAGTTCATCCACGACTTTGTCACCAAGCACGAGCGGTGGACCTCGCCCAAGTTCGTGCTCGGCGAGAGCTACGGCGGTGTTCGCTCCGCCGGGCTGAGCGAAACGCTGCAAGACCGCTACCGCATGTACCTCAACGGCATCGTGATGATCTCGCCAGTGGTCGACTTCGCCACGATCCGCTTCGCAGACAACAACGAGCTGCCTTACATCCTGTTCCTGCCGAGCTACACCGCCACGGCCTGGTATCACAAGAAGCTCGACAAGAAGCTGCAAGACCTGCCGCTCGAGGAAGTGGTGGCCCAAGCGGAGAAGTTCGCCTACGGCCCTTACTCGCGGGCGATGCTGCTGGGCTCCTCGATGCCCAAGAAGCGGATGGAGCAAGTGATCGCTCGCTACGCGGAACTCACCGGCCTGGACGCCGACTATGTCCGCGACGCCAACCTCCGCGTGCCGATGTGGCGTTTCGGTCGCGAACTATTGCGTGACGAAGGCTACACGGTGGGCCGATTCGATAGCCGCTTCAAGGGCATCGACCGCGACAACGCCCGCGAAAACTACGAATACGACGCCAGCGGCGCGGCCATGACCGGGGCGTTCGGCGCCGGCATGAACGACTACTTGCGACGCGTGCTGAAGTACGAGGACGAGCGGGTGTACGAGTTGGGCGGCGCGGTGGGCCGCTGGAACTACGGCCGGTTCGAAAACCGCTACGTCGACGCCAGCAACACGCTCCGCCAGGAAATGAACAAGAATCCGCACCTCAAGCTGTTCGTGGCGTGTGGCTACTACGACCTGGCGACGCCGCAGTTCGCGTTCCGCTACACCAAGGACCACATGATGCTGGTGCCGGAATACCAGGACCGCATCCAAGTCGAAAAGTACGAAGCGGGCCACATGATGTACATCCTCGACCCAGCCGCCAAGAAGCTGCGCGACGACCTGGTGGAGTGGTACGACTCGGCGACGCCGTAGTATCTCGTCAAGCCGAGCTTTGCAGTTAGCGACAAAGCTGTGGTACTTGAGCAGTGCTGCTATTGCTTCAATCGCACAACCGACGCACGCCTGCGGCGAGAATTCGCACGTCGATGTGCGTTCCGGCACAGTTGCAGACCATCGCATCACGATTTACGGCGGATAATACGCGGCACTCGATTTGCACGCTGAGTACCTGACACATCTCCTTACAGAAAGGAGCGAAAGTCATGGCCAGCGAACAAGTAAGAAATGTGTTAAGGTGCACGCGCGGCATCCATGAGCGAGCCGCCATTTTCTTCACCCATTTGGCGAAGCGGTGCCAGCAGGAGCGGGCGCGAATGCTGCTCGACTACCTGGCGGGTCACGAGCGGCACTTAGCGGACGCCATCCTCGAAACCGAGGCCGGCGCCGGCGACAAGATTCTCGGCACCTGGGTCACCACCACCAAGCCGGTGGCACACTTGGTCGACCAAATGGACTGGGACGAGGCACATAACGAGGGCGCTTCGTTCGACGAACTGGTGGAGACGGGACTCGAGATCGCCAATCGTGTGATCGAAGTGTACGACGACCTCGCCCGCCGGGCCGAGCCCGCTTGGGTGCAAGAGATCTTCTTCCAATTGCTCGACATGGAACAACAGGAAGAGAAACTGATGGCCAAGCAAACACTGAGGGCGATGGATTTGTAAGGCGGCCGAGCAGGCCACACCACCGTGGCCTACTCGCCCACCTCTTCCGTGCCGACAATCTCGCGGCCGCAGTGGTCGCAGATGGAGGGATCGTAAAGCTTGCCACCGCAGGCGGTGCACTCCCAGTTGCCGTCGACGCGCTCGTTGGGCGAAGTGACGCGACCTCCGTAAGGCAAACCCGCCTGGTGTTTCAGCAGGCGAATGATCTCGGCCAAGGCACGCAGCACCACCCAGATGAGAATCGCATTGATGACGATTCCCACTGAGGCAACGAACCCAATTGGGTTGATGAACAGCACGACAAGGGCGAGTAGCAGGCCCAACCAAAGCAGTGTCCACGCCACCCCGTCGAGCTTCCCCTCCAACCCTCCCAGGTACACCGGATTGGCTGTACGCCGTTTTTTGGCTGTCTCGGGCAAGTTAGTCGCCTTTTGCAATCGAGAGAGTGATAGAAATCGCTGGAAAGCGTAACAGACCCACTATTCGCCCACAAGCAGTGAGATTGGGCAATGGCCGTGCTGCCCGCCCCAGCGTCGAACTCCCCAACACCCGCGAAATCAAGGGTTCACCCCACTGCTATGCACACGTGTTGCTGGTGCTACTCCTGCGGCGCTACTAGAATGGCAAGCTGAACCAGAAGCCTCCTGCTGAATGCTGCGTCAACGCGTTCGCCATGTCGGAGTTAGCATCCTTGAATCTTCCTACGCGCCACATCGTCGTCGGGCTACTCGCTTGGTGCCTTTTCACGTCGGGTGCATCCGCCGACACGGCCATCTGGACCGGCCCCGCAACGGGCGACTGGGACGATCCAGCAAACTGGTCGACGGGCGTCGTGCCGACCGCCGGCGACCTGGTGTTGATTGACGACAACACGGGGCAGATGAGCAACGTGACCGCTGGCACGGTGGCCGAAGTGGACGAACTGCGCGTCGATGCGGGCGATACGCTTAGCGTGCTGGACTTCACGACAAACTCTGTCACGCTGGCTGGCGACCTGCTGGTGCCCGACGGTGGCAACTTCCGCAACGACAACTCTTTGCTCATCGAAACAACGGGACGTCTGCTACTGGGCAAGGACATGTCTGAAACGCAAGCAACGTCTGCACCGGATATTGGTAGCATCACCAATCTTGGCACGATCGAAGGCGCTGGGGTACTGGAAAGCCTCGGTTCGCTGGCCAACGAAGGAGTGATCTCGGCAAACATGGCTGGCAAAGAGTTGCAGGTGATTGCGAAGGTCGATTTCCAAAACGAAGTGGTGTTGATGACCAACACCGGAATGCTGGAAGCCACGAATGGCGGTGAGTTGCGAATCGGCGGTTCCCACCCACTCGCTCGACTCATCAACGAGAAAGATGGAGTTGCCGGTCAGATTGTCGCCCACCCGCAATCGTTGATAAAGCTGCAAAATATCCAAGTGGAAGGGGGATCGATTGCGACTCTTATCGACGAAACGGGAAGTGGGGTGGTCCACGTAAGCGGAATACTAGTAGACACGACACTATCCGGCACCATCGTGGTATCGCAATCTGGACTTGGCGGGACTATCCACAACACAGGGAAAATCGTCGCTTGGAGCTTTGGCCCCGCGTCATTGGAGGGCGGCAATCTAGTCGGCGGAGGCGTCGTCGAGCTTGGAGATGATGACGTCGGCGGTGGGACAATCGGTGGCCCTTTCATCAACCACGACAATGCCATACGAGGCCAAGGCGCCATCGCCAAAGGATTTGTCAATCGAGGCCTGATCGAACCTGGATACGGAGAGGGCTTGGAGAGTCCCTATCGCATCACCTTTCGGGGGTACCCTGTCGATCCCGACTATGTGACGAACGCAGGGACAGCTCGGGCCACAGCCGGTAATACAATCGGTCTCTCCGAAGCGTTGCTACGCAACTACGAAGGTGAAACGGATGGCCTCATCGAGGCCGCACCGGGTGGAGTGGTCACACTCAATCGTTCAGAAGTAACAGGCGGTGTGCTGCGTGCGGTCCCCGCTCCGGATGGTTCACCTCTGGCCGATGGGAAGTTTGAGTTTCTGTACACTGAATCAAAACTCACCGATGTGAAGTTGGACGGAAACTTCGGCGATAGCAGTTCTCAACTGACGCTCGAGGGAAAGATTGAACTTGATGGTTCGCTCGAACTTGGCACGTTATATCTCGAACATGATTCGGAAACTGAGATCGTCGGCGGTCAGCTGATCATCGGTCGAGACGATGGACGGATAACAACCATTCCTCCGTTTCGCGGACCGCTGTCTACTCTGACACTGAGGGACACCACGCTTCGGCTATACGACGGGAGCGTTGATGGGTATTTCAACATGCGAATCGTCAACGAGGGCAACATTGTCAGCTCCCAGGACGGCGACTTTGGACTTTTGGCGCCCATTGAGAACGCTGGGCTAATTCATGCCGAGCAAGGATCGCAACTGAGTTTGGGTAGCGTTGTGACGCAGGAAGACGCTGCAGCAGCTCGACTGCAAGTGGACGAAGATGCCTATATCGTTACCGGACGGCTGATCGGAGGAACCGTGCACACCGCGCCCGGCATGGGAGAGCATCCCTACAGCGGATACGTTGTCGTGTACGGTTCTTCCATCCCCGATTACTCCACGTTTCAAGATGTCACGAACTACGGGCACATTCTTCTTGATTTTAATCGACATCTGGTAGCTGGCGAAATCAAGAACCATGGCCTCATTGAGGTCCGCGCAGACATCTACCAGGGCAGTACAGTTCTTACTTTTAGCGGCGATGGAGAGACTGTGTTGCATGAAGATATGTTTGCGCCACCCACGGAGCCGGACTACATATTTACTAATGGCGCGGGCCACACGCTGCGGTTCATGGATGGGGACCTGATCGATTTCTCTGCTGCGACATTCATCAATAAGGGCACATTCCAGATTGATGGTCGGCGACCTGATATATCTACTAACCAGGGTGGACGTTTCGAACAGAGAGGCGTGCTACAGGTCGAAGGGTCCACCGAACTCACGCTACTTCTCTCTCAAGAGTCCTTCGACAATGAGGGGTCGATAGACATCGCCGAGCTGGCGAGACTAGTGATCGATGGCACTCCGCTCGTCAACAATCAACCGGCAAGCTCGCTTTCCGTGGCAGGCACGCTCGACATCGAGAGCGCCACCCTTCGCAACCATGCCGATGCGACCATCACCGGTAATGGAACGATTTCCGGCTACACGCATACTAGTGGAGTGATGAATCTGGCAAACGACGGCTTGATCGCCCCGGGTCCGGCGTTGGGCACTTTGCAAATCATCGGAGACTTCTCGCAATCTGCAACAGGTCGACTCCAAGTCGACGTCGATGGCTTCACAATGCAGGCACATGACAGTTTGAAGGTCTACCATACAGACTTTTACTATGGCGGAAACGCGACCCTCGCCGGCGCGCTGGAGTTCCAGTTTGCCGACGGATTGACGCCGCAGCTTGGCGATGAGGTCGAGTTCTTCTCGGCGGACTCGATCACCGGGCAGTTCGACACCATCACAGGCCTGCCAACCCTCGAAGCGGGTCTCGCCTGGCGGCTGCTGTACGAACCGACCAGCGTCACGGCGGCCGTCACCCTGGCTGGCGATTTTAATCTTGATGGCATAGTGAACCTGGCCGACTACACCCTGTGGCGAAACAGTGTTGGGGCGATGGGGCCGGCCTTGGCGGCCGATGCCAATGGCGACTCGGTTGTCGACACGGCCGACTACGATCTGTGGAGGACGTACTTCGGCAACACCACGGCCGACTTCCCAGCCGCGGCAAGCCAAGCCGTGCCGGAGCCTGGCGCGGTGTGGTTGCTGCTCGCGGGGTTTGTTGCGATGGCGGTCGCAAGACGTCGGTCTGTTCAATAGCGCCTCGCTTACTCTGCATCCGTCACGGCCGCGCCCGCCACGGCCAGATCCAGCGAAAACGCTGTAGAAACTGGACACTCGGCGCGGTAGAACGAGGCGGGGCAATCCAAGTTTTGCCACCACGCGCCCGGGACTGGGAACCGGCTCGCCAGGCTTCGCAGGTCGACAGGGGGTTTTGTCGCACCTGCGGGGAACCGAGCGCCAAAACTCCCTCCGCCCGAACGGCCCTGAAATGAAAACTCCTCGTAAAATACAGACCCAAACGCACTTCGACCGGTGTCGCGGAGGGTGAGTTTTGTCGCAGTGAATCGTTTTGCGACAAAACTGCGACAAAACCCCTGCCTGCGACAAAACTCCACCCCGACCCGCGCGACCTCAGCCGCCAGCCCTCGACTCATCGCCAGGATGGATACCTCCAAAACGCCCGACCCGCACGCGCGGCCCAAGCCGCACTCGTTTTATGCTCCGAAGCCGAACTCGCTGATCATCTCACTGGTGCAGCGTACGATTCGTCGCAGCATGCGTCGCAAGCTGCACGTGACAGACGTGGAGATTTCGGACGACGACCTCGCGAAGCTGCGCGCGCTGCAAGGCCGCCGGTGCCTGCTGACGCCGAGTCATTCCGGTGGATGGGAACCGCACGTGTTGATGTGCTTGTCCGCGATGCTGGGCGACTATTTTCACTATGTCGCGGCGCTGGAGGTATTCGAGCAATCGGCCGTGAATCGTTGGATCATGCCCCGGCTCGGTTGTTACTCGATCCTGCGGGGCACGGTCGACCGCTCGTCGTTCAGCATGACGCGCAAGATACTCGCCGCCGGAAAGCGGTGGCTGGTAATCTTTCCTGAAGGCGAGGCCATCGGGCAGAACGCCATGTTGGTGCCGTTCCAGCAGGGCGTGTTCCAGTTGGCATTCAAAGGCCTGGACGACGCGAGGAATGACGACTCGACAGCGTCGCTGTACTGCGTGCCGATGGCCATCAAGTACGTCTACCTACGCGACATGACGCAAGAGATGAATGAGTCGCTGGCTCGGGTGGAAGAGTGCTTGACATTTGCCGACAACGATCGCCCAGCGGACCTCCACGCCCGACTGCGGCGCGTGTGCGAGGCGGTGCTGGCGGCCAACGAAACAGCGCGCGGCGTGAAGCCTCCGGCCGACAGCACGATGGACCAGCGTATTCAAGCCATTAAACAGCGCACCATCGAGAAGCTGGAACACCAGTTCGACATCAAGCCTCCGATGAAACAGATGCCGCTCGATCGGATTCGTACGCTGTTCAACACCGTGGATCGCATCGTGCAAGACGATCCCCCCACCTCGGCGTACGAACAGCAACTGCAAACCGAAAGGGCACGCATGGCACGTGCGACCTACGACGAACTGTGGCGGCTGCTGAAGTTCGTCGCGGTGTACGATGGCTACGTCAGCGAAGCGCTGACCGTGGAGCGATTCATGGACATCTTGGGGCTCTTGGAGCACGAAGTGCTGAACAACCGCCGCACTTGGGGGCCACGCAAGGCGATCATTCGCGTTGGCGAGCCGGTGGATCTGGCGGATCGCTGGGAGAGCTACGAGGCCGATCGCCGCACCACGGTAACGAACGTCTGTGCGGAAATCGAATCGCAAGTCCGCGAGCTACTGGCGGAAATCGGCCGCGAGCGGGAGACGCCTATGACGTAATAACAGCTATAGCGTTTCACCATCCAACTGGGTATCGATGGAATACTTTTCGGCCAGGTACTGCACCACCGCGTCGATCTGCTTCTGGCCGAGCGCGCCGTTGTAGATGATGACTTCGGACATATCGCCTTCGAAGTAAGCCTCGACCAGTGGCACCCTGCCGAGCATCTTCCGCGAGACAATCGCCTGACCACCCGGCGCGGTTGCTTCGCCTTGCAACTGGCCGTCGAGGTACATGCGTGCGGTGTTCGAGGAAGGATGGTAGGAATAAGTGATGATCGCCGGCTCGCCCACTTCGACCTTGCGTTGGCACTCGACCGAACCCATCCGGACCGGGAACCTCGGCCCCAGATGCTGAGCGTAGACGCGCCCCCAATAGACGCCCGGCTCGAGGCGATCGCCAATCATCATGATGCGCTTGCGATTAGGAATCAGTGTATGAGGCGGGCCGTCGTAGTTGATCAGTTGCCGCGCTGCACTCATTGGTTCGTCCGGATCGGGGAACGGATTCTCCGGCTCGGCGCCGCGCTGAAACACGATGAACAACGTTTGATCGTCGGTCGACGCCAGTGGCGTGGTGACCAGGAAGTCGGACTTGCCGTCGAATCGAATCGTCGGTCGCCCACCGATCCCCTCCTCCACGAACTGAGGGCGTCGCCAACTTTCCTGCTGCAAGGCGTCCTCGGCAAACTGATTGTCTCCCACCAGAATGTCCTGCCATGACAAGACACCTTTCTCCGCATCGGTACTCACCAGCACGTCCGCCGCCAGCCAGAGAGCAAGATCCTTCGTCTCCGGCAAGGCGGGTAGGTCCGCACTGGCCAGGCGAGGCGAAATCTCGCGAACAAACTTGTCGGGCTGCGCCGCGATGCTTAAGGGTTCGAGACCCTCGCGGTCGAACACCACGCCTTGCTGCTCGGTGAGTTGAACGAGGTGATCGGCCTTCTCTCCATTGATGCCCAACGCCCGAGAAACCACTTCGCCTTTGAACACATGAACTTCGGTCTGACCGCTACGGCCCACCTGCAAGCCAAACTCCGTTCCCAAGTCGACCACTTCGGCGGTGGGAGTATCGACCGTGAACCCACGCGCCCGCACTGGTACCAACGCAGTGAGCTTGCCAATGCCCATGGTGGCCTCGTTGGACGACCGCACAACAAGCGACGCTGGACCTTGCAACACAACCTTGGCACCGTCTTCGAAGGTGAGCTGCGCAAACCCGGAGTTCAGACGCAACAACCGCCCCGGCTCCAGATGTTCTCCAAAAGTGGGAGTCTCCATGCCGCTCCACCAAGTGCAGTCGACCATCCCGGTCAGCGTAGCGGCGACCACGGTACGGCGCATCGGCATAGCGGCAGAAGGGTCCTCACCACTAGCGGATAGTTCGGCGGAGTTTAGTCCCTCGCGCAGGCTCGTCCACCACAGAGTGGCCAACACACCAACCAGGCAGGCCGCCAAGAGCGGCGCCGCGCGCCGCATGGCCCGCTGTGGCCAGGCGCGCTTCGACCAGGCACTGGCCAATGGCCGTAGTCGCTTGGACGACGTTTGCTGCGACTGCTCTTCCAGCATTTCGTCGATCCGCTCCAAAGCTTGCCGCGCGTTCAAGTCCGAATGAACCATGAACCGCATGCCCGAATGCAACTCACAATAATCAAGATAAAGCTGTCGCGCGATGGGATCGGCGTCCAGGCGGTCGGCGAAGTCCTTCTGCTGCGACGGCGACAACGTACCACTGCAGGCACCTTCGATGAGCTGCCAGAGGCGGTCGTCTTGTGGGGGGCGGTCACACATCACACTTCCTCAGTCGCCAGCGACGAATCCACACATCGTAGCAAAGCTGCGCGAATTCGACGCAATGAATTGCACACGCTTTGTGACGAACGCCCAAGCATCGCAGCGATTTCCGATACTTTGCGATCCTGCATGTAGTTGTGTTCGATGAGTTCCCGATCGCGCGTTTGGAGCTTCCCGATACAACGCTGCAGTGCCGCGAAACGCATGTCGTCGTGATTATTGGAGATGGCGGTCGCCTGATCTGTGTATAGCTTTTCGACGAGCGATTCGCAGAAGTAAATGCGGCTACGTTGCTGATTTCGCCTATATTTTAGCACTTCCAGGTGGGCGACACGAATCGCCCAGGCGGCAAAATTGCTTCCCTGCTCGAATTGCCCGAACTTTTTCCACATCGCCAGCACGGCCTGCTGGAAGATGTCGTCGGTGTCTTCCCAGTGCTGCACGAGCGCGTAGATGTAGCCGTACAGCCGATTCTGATACTGCGCCAGCAGTTCCGCAAACACGCGGCGATCGTGTTGGTCACTGAGATCGTCGGGAGAATCGATTTTCATGTAGATCGAGATACTGCGAGTTACTGATTGGTCTGAGAAGTTACATCCGCTTCGCCCTCTAAGCCTCGAGTCCGCAGCAACGCAGCGCGCCCCCGCAACGGTAACCCCCGAACCACTGAAACCTACACGCGAAAAAGCTGGAAAAGTTCGCAAAAAGATGGCCCCGACTATTTGACCATCTTTCTTTGTCTGAATCGACACTTCTTCGATGTATCTCGCCACATCGCGGGGGTATCAGGGCTGTGACATTGCAACGTCTTGCGCGCACGCAACGACCGCGCAGCCTGAGGGGCCCGACCGCATTCAGCGCATTCGGTTGGAACAGGGGGCAGTTCCATCCGGACGTCGGGGGGCCTCGCCAATCGCACACAGAGTTGGCAGCAACGGCAGGCGCCGTGAGCAGCAGAAGAGACTCCACTGGTTGACTTAATACATTGGAAGGTGACGAATGAAGTCTGTACAAGCTTGGCTACTTCTTACCCTATTAGCTTTGCTAGCCATTGGGTCTCCCGCCGAGGCCATCGTCGTGGCCGATCTGGCCGACGACTATCAGAACGCCACCGCCGTGGGCAACACAACCGAAGACGCAGGAATGTTCGGCGGCACCTCTGGACTCTCGGGCACGGTAACCGGCGCGTGGAATTACTACTCGGACGACGATGGAGTGATCGACGGCGACGAGCTGCTGCTGACGTTCGTCAACGCGGTGGGTGGCACCGCCAGCAATGGTGCTCCTGGCTTTGTTGGAACGAACAACCTGTTCGCCCCGGGTAACGGGCTGGGCAACTTTCCCGTGGTCAGTTCCGGTTTGGTCTTCCTGCCTCAGTTTGTTCCGGCGCTCACTCCAGGTGTCCTGCAAGTGCATCCAGGCGACCCAGGCGTACAGGGCAATCCCATCTTGGCCATCAAGTACGAAGCGACAGCGGGCTTGCAGAATGTAACGCTCAACTACCAGGTTCAAGCTGGCGCCGACGGGATCGCCCACACCGACCACCGCATCATTCAGATCATCGGTGGTAACACCAGCACAATCGTTGACACAACCGCCGTGACTGGGGGCAACGGCACCGGCATCGTATCTGTCGGGGCACAAAACATGTCGCCCGGCGATAGCATCTGGATGTTGCTCGACAGTGGCTTCTCGGGCAACCCGATCCCCAACGCCGACGCTACCAACTTGGGTCTACAGATCGTGGCCGACCCCACCGATGTGATGAAGCTGCGTGTCGACACGAACTCAGGATTGGCAACTCTCGTTGGTCCCGACAATGTGGCGTTCAGCCTCAATGGTTACTCGGTCAGCAGTCCTTCGGGACAATTGGCACCCGGAGGCTGGAGCAGCCTGGCCGACCGCGTACCCGACTTCGGCAACGGCTCGGACAGCGACCTGGTGGGCTGGGACCCACTGGGCAGTGGCTCGGCCAATCAAGTGGGCGAGTTCCGTCACGACGGTAGCGACGTGTTTGGCCTGGGCGGCACCAGCGAAATCTCCCTGGGCAACATCTTCACACCGGGAGGAACCCAGGACCTGCAACTCTCCGTATCGATCGACGGCATCGGCAATGTCGTGCTGGGCGAAGTGGAATACGTCTCCAACCCAGGCGTTGTCGGCGACTACAACAACGATGGTGTCGTCAATCTGGCCGACTACACCGTGTGGCGAAACAACTTGGGTGGCTCGTCGCTGCCCAACGAAGGCGCCACGCCCGGCATCGTGGACCAACAAGACTACGACGTCTGGAAAAGCAACTTTGGCCAGTCGGCAGCCGCAAGCCTCGGTTCGTCCCAAGTGCCCGAGCCCTCCACGCTGCTGATACTGCTGCCGCTGGCGGCTATTGCGTGGCAACTATCGGGCCGCGGCACGAGCCGACACCTCGTGCGAACCATCGGCGTAACCGCGGCGCTCGTGCTGCTCGGTGGAGTGGCAAACGCCGCGCGCACGCTCGATCGCGACTACCAGCTGGGTGACGACTCGGCCGAAGGTGCCATGGTCAACACCACGCTGACCGAGGATACCTTCGACACCACCGGCACCCAAGGCGCCGGCGACTTTCAGGACATCAGCCCCGCGGGCGACCCGCGTTATGTCGACGTCAGCGGACGTCCCTACGCTGGGGCCTCTCAACTTGGCATTGAGTTCGACGGAACGGACGATTACTTGTTCGGCCTGCAATTGGACGGCATACCTGGGCTGGGCTATCCAGGTGCGGCCTCGCCCCCGAACCCGAATGCCGACTACACCGGCATTTCCGAGCGTGGAATCCAAGCGTGGGTAATGCCCACCGCATCGGGCACCGCGCAGCGGCAAGACATTATCAACGACACGTACCAGTTCGGCATCCACATCACCGACGACGACACCTGGGCGATGACCTGGGGTTCGGCATCGTTTGCGACCACCGCGTACACCTTCGAGTCGTCCGAAGCGGTCGCCTTCAACACTTGGACTCATGTGCAACAACATTCGTTCGGCAACACGCTGGGCGTGCTGTACGTCGATGGACAAGCCGTGTTGGCTTCGTCGCAGGGGCTGACCTACTCGCTGTTCGCCGTAGCGGAGGCATCGTACGACATCACCGTTGGTGCAAGCCTGGCGTTGGACGGCGCACAACCGTTTACCGGCACACTCGACGACATCGAACTCTACGTCGCCGGCGAGAACACCGCCATGGACTACGGCACTTTCGACCCGGAAACCGACAACGAATACATCGCCGGCTTCCTGGCCGATGGGGGCTACTCGACTGGCGACCTGAACGGCGACGGACAGGTTACCGATGCCGATGTGAACATCTTCCTTAGCAACTGGAATAATCGCAACATGGTCAACGGCGCACAAGTGGGCGATCTCGACACCCGACTGGAGGGCGACTTCAACTACGACGGACTGATCGGTATCCAGGACTGGGCCGTAATTCGCGACAACCACGTGAACGCCGGATCGCTGGCAAGCCTTGGTCAACTTCTCAGCGGTCAACAAGTTCCCGAACCGGGCACGGCCGCGATTGCCGTTGTGGCCCTGGCCGCGGTGCTATCCGTGAGCCGATGCAAGAGGCTCGTCGTCGCGCTGCTGGCAGCGGTTCTCTGCGTCGCCGCTGTCGACAACGCTCTGGCGATTGACCTGTGGAACGTCGATTTCCAGGGCAATGCAGGGGGAACTACCTTCGGGCAAGACGGCCTGGCGCATCCCTATGGCCCCGACCCTCAGTACGGTGTGTTCAACCACTTTGAAGTAGAGTCGCTGAACATCGACGAAGGAACGGGCCAGCAAATTGCACTCTCCAACAACCCTTCGTTGAATCTGGTGGATAGCACCGGAGCCGCATCGAGCGTCACTGTGACACTTAACGGGATGGTCGGCGGCTGGAACGGCGCGGCAGGCCAGGACTTTCTCTCGGGCGACTACTTCGCTGTGCTGCCCAGCGGCGGTGACATTGGGTTCCAGACCGGGGCCCAAATGATGACGATCACCGGGTTGATGCCGGGCGAGCTCTACACGGTGCGTTTCGACACCGGTCCAGCGCTCGGCCGCGACGTACGAATGACGCTCGATACCGACGGTGATGGCAGCCTGGCAAACAACACGCCCACGGTCGTGCCCAGCTTTACGCAACTTTACGACTCTCCGCTGTTCTCCTTTACAGCCGACGCGACCGGTTCGTTCATCGCGGAGTTCACCACTCCCGACAATGCAACGGGCGAAGCCGACATCTCCGGAATGCAGCTCACCCGAGCGACAGACTTCGACATGAAACTTACCGTCGATCGTTCGACGGGAGGCATGGTCTTGTCGAATAACACGGTCAATGAATACCAGTTAACCACTTACAGTGTTCGTTCGGACGACGTCGGCGCTCTCGATCCATCCACGTGGCTGTCGGTGGCCGAGAACTACGACAGCAACAACGGTGGCGAAGTGGATGGCACTTCCAGCTGGACCGAATTCACCAACCCCGCCGACCGCGACAACCTGTCGGAGGGTCAGGACATTGGAGGTGAAGGGGCGCTGTTCGCCAATGGCGACTCCATCGACCTGGGCAATGCCTGGATTCGAAATCCCACGGAAGACTTGACGATGCAGCTGCTCGTTGAGAACGAGTTGGGCGACTCGGAACTGGTGGAGGTCGCCGTTGAGTTCACTGGCAGCGCAGCCCTGGTCGGCGACTTCGACTTCGCCAACGGCGTCGATCCGGCCGACTGGGCCATCCTGCAGAGCGGCTTTAGCTCCGACGTCAGCAATCTGTCGCTGGCCGAGAAATATCAAATGGGCGACATCAATCAGGACGGCGCGATCAATCTATTGGACGCCAAACTGTTTGCCGTTGCTTACGACGACTTCAACGGTCCTGGCTCGTTTGCGTCGCTTGGCAGCAGCGCCGTACCCGAGCCGGCGACCGTGTTACTCCTGGCCACCACTGCAGCCGCCCTGGTCATTGCCAGGACGCGCCATACCGAGTGTTGAATCGACAGTTTTCTGAACCGAGACGCTAGGCACTTTGTTTCTTTTCCTTTGACGGGCGTTTACTAATTCTGGGAGGTAGTACTAATGAAGGCTGTAGTTGGGTTTATTGTTGCTGTGGTTGTTGTTTGCGTACCGGCTTACGGCGCAACGGTCGTTGCCAATCTGCAGGCCGATTACGATGCTCACGCACCCGCGGACATGGATCCCGCGACTGGCATTGCGGACACCGAGGGGAACGGCACTTGGGCTTACTCCTATGCAGACGCGGAAGATTTTGGCACTGCCACCGGATCGCTGACACCACTGTCCTATGCCTCGGCAGGACTCGGTATTCTCCAAGCCACCCAGTACCGCGGCGTGAACTCGGGCCTGCTGCTGCCGATCGTGACTTCTGCCGGCGCGTTCACCGTGCAGCCGGATGCAGCCTCCGACGAACTGGCCATTCATCCCGGATACGAAGGACTGGCAGGCGACGAATTGTGGATGAGCTGGACTTCTGGCGTTTCCGGAGTCGTCGACGTCGATGGTTGGATTCACAACATCTCTACCGATGCGGGCCCCACCGACGGGGTGCTGTTGAGCATCTACAACAACGCAGGCACGTTGCTGCAGACCTACGACGTGCCGTCGTGGGGTGAGGACATTGGCAACGGGCTGGACGAAACCACCAACCACACCTTCATTGATGTCAACGGGATCGCTGTCAACACCGGCGAGACGCTCTACTTTCACATCGATTCGAAGATCGACGCCAATGGCGACAACACCGGGCTTCAGATCGTCATCACGCAAGTTCCCGAGCCCGGCTCGGTACTGCTGTGCCTGGTGGGCCTCGGCGGAATCCTCGCTTGGCGAAAGGGCCGGAACTAGAGAACCGTAGGCAACCCACCGACGAGGGAGTGGCCAGGGGGCCGCTCCCTCGTCTACAAAACAAAAGCGACCAACGTGGTTCGTGCGAAGGGGAAATGATGCGAAAGGAGCTAGCTATGCGTGGTACGCGTAGGAGGACCTGTGGTTTTACTCTGGTCGAACTGTTGGTCGTCATCGCCATCATCGGCATCCTCGTTGGCCTGCTGCTGCCCGCGGTGCAAGCCGCCCGCGAAGCGGCGCGCAGGGCTCAGTGCACCAACAACGTCAAGCAGTTGTCGCTGGGGCTGATCAACTATCACGACGTGCATGGTTCGTTGCCGGTACAAAAGTCGTGGACCTGCACGCAGAGCGGCGGCCCGAACACCAAAGGACCGGCCGAGGAAGAGCATCGCAGCTGGATTGTGTACATCCTGCCTTACATCGAAGAGCAGTCCCGCTTCGACCTGATGGATCTCAACAAGAGTGGACTGGACGCAACCGGCAACAGTGGTGAGGAAGATCGGCGGGGCAATAGGACGGGCGCGTCGAACCGCAGCTTGATTCAAATGCCGCTTCCCACCGCGCAGTGCCCAACGGACGCTACCGCAGGAACGATGAAGATTAGCGCCGACGAGGCCTCGCGCGATCAATTCGACGCCTGGTACCCGAGCAACGGCATCGAGCTAACCCAAGGCAGCTACGGGTGCAACGTTGGCGACCACAACACCGGCGACAAGCCACACATCGGCCACAACCCGCCTTGGGGGCAGTGGGTATGGGGCAACTGCTCTCCCGACAACGCCCTCACTGCCCGCGACGTTCGCGGCGTGTTCAGTCGTTCGGGCTGGAGCGCTGCGTTCCGCCAGGTGTCGGACGGGACCTCCAACACGTTCATGGTCGGCGAGATCATCGCTTCGGTCTGCCCCTGGCAAGATATGGGCTTCCAGGCCTGGGGCATCACCGGAATTCCCTTGAACCACTTGAACCAAGTGTTGGAAGAGCGAGAATACGAGTGGTACTACTTCAGTGAAAACTGCATCTCGTTTCGCAGCCGACATCCGGGCGGGGCAAACTTCTCCATGTGCGACGGCTCGGTGCACTTCATCACCGATGCGATTGATATCGACGTCTACAAGGCGATCTCCTCTCGATCCGGTGGCGAGCCGGTCGGCAAGCCATAATCTTTCCCATTTGGTGGACCAGGTGAATCCATTCGAACTTGCAGTGCGTGGTGAGAAGATGCAACATCGCTGGCGAAGATTGCAGTGGTGCCTGATGATGCTGATGGCCGCGATGCTCGCTGGTTGTGGCACTCGTGGTCCGAAGACGGTGCCCGTGGATGGGTCGATTACCTTCGATGGTACGGCCGAATGGCCCACCGGCGGCGAGCTTTACTTCCTGCCCATCCAGGCAGCCGAGGGCTTTCCAAAACGGCCGGGCACCGCCGAGTTCGATGAACGAGGCCGATTCACCGTTACCACCTTCAAACCGGACGACGGATTGCTTCCCGGCACTTATCAGGTGCAAGTCAACTCCTGGAAAGTGCGTCCCACGGAACGCAAGCCGCAGGGTGTGTCGTTTGTGCCGCAGCGATTTCGCGATCCCACCACCAGTGGCATCGAAGTGACCGTCGACCCCAAACAGCACATCTGCGAGATGTCGATCGCCGTGGAAAGCGATTGAACCGCCAGAACATGACTGCACTCCGTGCAATCTCGACCGCCGATTGCCTTCGCCTTACGCTGCTGGAACTACACCGATCGCATGATTGGCTACGTGTGTTGTTGAGTCCCTCGATGAACGTCGCTCCGCCCCGTGCGCCGCGATTTGCAATGGCGTTGGCCAACTCCGAAAAAACGTTGTCGGAGGACTTGAATATCGACAACACCAGTACGAATTTGCGACCGTTGTGGTCCCCCAATCCAACTGGATGCCTGGCCACGTTTAGAATACTGTATATTGCATGCTTCGGCCGATTTCCGTTCCTTGAATCAAGATTGAGTCAGTAGGCAATCGTGAGTTTGTTCAAGCTTTATCGAAACGAGTCTCTGCGCCGTTTTGCTCCCCGCTTCTGCGTCGTCGGTTCACTTCTGCTGCTTATGGCAGCTGCTCGCTCGGCAAGTGCCGATGAGCAGGAGACGGTTTCGTACGCGATGGACGTGCGCCCCATCCTGTCCGACAAGTGCTTCGCTTGCCACGGCCCGGATCCAAACTCCCGCGAGGCCGACCTGCGTCTCGACACCGCGGACGGCGCCACCAAAGACCTTGGCGGCTATGCGGCCATCGTATCGGGCGATCCCAAGGCTTCCGAAGCCCTCACGCGCATGCTGTCGGAAGACGAAAACGACCGCATGCCACCGGCCTATTCGCACAAGACCATGACGCCTGCCGAGATCGAAGTGGTTCGGGCGTGGGTTGCTCAGGGGGCGCGTTACCAGCAGCATTGGTCGCATCGCCCATTGAATAGACCTTCACCACCAGAAGTCGCAGGGCCACGGCCGTCCAACGAGATCGACGCATTTGTACGAGCCGCGGCCGAATCGCACGGCATCACGCAAATGGCGCCTCAGGCCGATCGCACCACGCTCGTTCGGCGGCTGTACTTCGATCTGCTGGGAGTTCCTCCAACGACCGAGCAGGTCAATGCGTTTCTGGCCGACAAATCCCCCGACGCCTACGAGAAGCTTGTCGATCGATTGCTGGCCGATCCGCGGTTCGGCGAGCGGATGGCCGTCTACTGGCTCGACCTGGTGCGCTACGCCGACACGATTGGCTACCACAGCGACAACTACATGGAAGTTTCCGCCTACCGCGACTACGTCATCGATTCGTTCAACGAGAACAAACCCTACGACCAGTTCACCATCGAACAACTAGCAGGCGATCTGCTGCCGTCGGCGACGCGCGAGCAGCTGATCGCCACGGGCTACAACCGATTGCTGCAGACCACCGAAGAAGGCGGCGCCCAACCCAAGGAGTACATTGCGATCTACGCCGCCGACCGGGTTCGCAGCTTTAGCGAAGTTTGGTTGGGATCTACGATGGGCTGCGCCCAGTGCCACGACCACAAGTACGACCCGTTCACCCAGCGCGACTTCTATTCGCTGGCGGCATTCTTCGCCGACGTGGCCGAGCAACCGATCGGGTCCCGCGACCCGAATCTAATGGTGCCCACCGCCGAGCAAGAAGAGCAGCTCGAGGAACTTGAGCAGCGTTTGCAAGCATCGAGCCTGGAGAACACGCTGCAATCCGACCCCAAGCTACGCGAAACGCTGGAAGCAGCCCAAAACGCGTGGGAAGAAGACTTCCGTCGCCGCGTTCGCGATAGCGAGTTCGCTTGGCTCAGCCCCGAGTTGGTTGCGTTCTCGAACGACAGTCGTCTTGAGATGGAGCAACTGCCGGACAACTCGCTGTTGATGGGCGGAGCACGACCCTACGAAGCCACCTACGAAGTCGACATCAAGGCGGCCGGGACGGTGCGGATGCTGCGTCTGGAAGTGCTGACGCATCCTTCCTTCCGTGGCGAGAAGCGGCTTTCGAACAACCATCGCGACTTCGTCCTGACGGAAGTGCGACTTTCGGTCGATGGCCAAGAGCTTCGATTGGCGAATCCGACCACCGAGTTTGAACAACCGGGTTACCCGATCGCCCAGGCCATCGACGGCAATGCCAAAACCGGTTGGGCGACGGCCGGCCGCCCGGCTGTGGATCGCATTGCCGCGGCCTTCGAATTGGCAGAGCCTCTAGAACTGCCAGAAGATGGCAAGACGCTGCGGATTACGATGGTGCATCGCTCCATCTTTGGCCAGCACCACATCGGTCGCTTCCGTATCGGACTGTCGGAAGAGACGGGCACTCCCGTGGACGGGCCAGACGCCGTGCCAGTGGAGGTGGTTCGAGCGGTCGAGACTGAACCATCCGCGCGTACCGAGCGTCAGCGTCAAGTGCTCGCGGACTACTATCGCACGTTCGCTCCTGAACTCGAAAAGTGGCGTGAAGATTACCACAAGCTTATCAAGGAGCGAGTGGCGCTCGAAGATCGGTTCCAAACCACGCTGGTCGCCGAATCGCTCAGCACGCCGCGGATGATGCGGATCCTCCCCCGCGGCAACTGGCTCGACGACTCGGGCGACATCGTGTCACCCGCCACGCCGGAGTTCCTTACGACCGGTGCCCCGTCGCAGGAACGACTCGATCGGCTCGATCTCGCGCAATGGGTCGTCGCACCGGAGAACCCACTCACCGCCCGCACGTTCGTCAATCGTGCGTGGATGTTGCTGTTCGGCCGCGGTCTCTCGCCTGACGTGGGCGACTTGGGCGGGCAAGGTCAGCCGCCCACGCATCCCGAGTTACTCGACTGGCTGGCCGTGGAGTTTCGCGATTCGGGATGGGACATCAAACGCCTGGTACGGCAGATGGTCACTTCCGACACGTATCGACGTTCGTCGGCGGCAGATGCGGAGCTAGTTGCCGCCGATCCCACGAACCGCTGGTTCGCGCGTCAGAACCGCTGGCGGCTCGATGCCGAGTTCGTTCGCGACACAGCGCTCAGCATCAGTGGGCTCTTGGACGACTCGCGAATTGGCGGGCTGAGCGTCAAACCGTATCAGCCCGAAGGTTACTGGCAGCATCTGAACTTTCCCACGCGTCGCTGGATTCAAAGCAACGGCGACGACCTTTATCGCCGCAGCTTGTACACGTTCTGGTGCCGAACATTCTTGCACCCTTCGCTGCAAGCGTTCGATGCACCCAGTCGCGAAGAGTGCACTGCTCGACGAGCCAAATCGAATATTCCCCAACAAGCGCTGGTGCTGCTGAACGACCCGATCTACGTCGAAGCGGCCAAGGTGTTTGCCGTGAATACCTCCGAGCAACCCGGTTCGAAGTCCGAGAAGATCGCCTGGGCGGTACAGCAAGCCACGTCCCGCGCGGCTCTAGACGAAGAGGTCGCCCTACTGGCCGAGCTGTTCGACGAGCAACTCAAAGTATTCCAAGCGCATCCCGATCGAGCAAAGCAGTTGCTCGCGGTGGGCGCAGCGCCCTCGCCGGAGACGATCGACCCGGCGGAACTGGCCGCCTGGACTCAGGTCACCCGCGCCTTGATGGCCATGTACGAAACAACGTCGCGAAACTAAAGAGAAGACTTTCATGCAGCCCCACCTATCGACCTTACTGAATCGCCGCACCTTCCTGCAGGGAAGCGCCGTGGGCATCGGCTCGCTGGCGTTGGCCGAGCAGCTCAAAGCCGCCGGCGGCGCGCAGATTGCCGCCCCAGCTGGCCCTCACTTCACTCCCAAGGCCAAGTCGGTCATCTTCCTGTGCATGGCCGGCGGTCCGTCGCACCTGGAGACACTCGACTACAAACCCGAGCTGGCCAAGCGCCACGGCCAGCCCATGCCCGAGTCGATCACCGCCGGGCAGCCGATCGCCCAATTACAAGGCGCAGTGCTTCGCTGCTTCGGACCACAATTCGGCTTCAAGCAGTATGGGCAGTCGGGGCAGTACTTCGCCGACCCGTTCCCGCACATGGCCAAGCTGGCCGATCAGATCGCCGTGGTGCGGTCGATGACTACCGAGCAAATCAATCACGACCCAGCCCACACGTTCATGAACTGCGGCACGCAGCTTTCCGGTCGGCCCTGCATGGGTTCGTGGGTACTTTACGGTTTGGGCAGCGCGGCGAAAAACTTGCCGGGCTTTGTGGTGCTGACCTCCGTGGGGGGCGGGCAGTCTCAGCCCATCGCCTCGCGGCAATGGCACAGCGGCTATCTGCCGAGCCGCCACCAAGGCGTGCACTTCCACTCCAAGGGCGATCCCGTCCTGTACATCAACAACCCACCGGGCGTGGATCGAGCCCAGCAGCTCAGCGTGATTGAAGCGACGAACAAGCTCAATCGACTCCGCAACACGGCGGTCGAAGATCCGGAAATCGCCACGGCGGTTTCACAATTCGAACTGGCCTTCAAGATGCAGGCGAGCGTGCCTGAATTGGTCGACATGTCAGACGAACCACAACACACGCTCGACATGTACGGCGCCAAACCTGGCGATGGCAGCTTCGCCAGCAACTGCTTGTTGGCCCGCCGGTTGGTCGAACGCGGAGTGCGCTTCATCCAGCTCTACCATCGCGGTTGGGATCACCATGGTGCAGTAAAGTCCGGCGTCGAGACCGTCTCGAAGTTGGTGGACAAACCGAGCTGGGCCCTGGTGGAAGACCTTCGCCAGCGCGGCATGCTCGACGACACGCTCGTCATCTGGGGTGGTGAGTTCGGCCGCACGCCGATGTCGCAAGGCGACCAGGGCGAACTCGGCCGCGATCATCACATCAAGGGCTTCTCGCTCTGGATGGCGGGCGGAGGTATCCGCCCCGGCGTCACTCACGGCGCTACGGACGAGTTCGGCTACAACGTGGCGGAAGACAAAGTCACCGTGCACGACTTCCACGCCACGCTACTACACTTGCTAGGAATCGATCACGAGCGACTGACCTACAAATTCCAAGGGCTCGACATGCGACTAACCGGCGTGGAGCCAGCCAGCGTCGTGCGGCCTTTGTTGGCGTAGCGCGATCGCATGTTCGCCAGCACGCCGAACTCTAGTTCAAGAGCGGCGCCACTTCAGTAGACTTGAACGGCTCGTGCATCGCCTCGAGCAGGAATTGCGGATTCACCGGCTTGCGGAACCACCGATCGATTCCTTCACGTCCCACTGGCAGCGGGCAGTCTTCCGGCGCACTGCCAGACACGGCGATGATCCAAGGCTGCGTCGCGCCGTTGGAGCGCAGGCAACTGACGATCTCCGAACCGTGCCGGTCGTGCAGCATCATATCGACCAGCACGATGGCCGGGGGAGCATTCGAGTTGATGTACTGCAGCGTATCCTCAACCGTGCCCAAACTAACCACGTGATAGCCACTCAGCCGCAGCAGACCTGAAAGCATCTCGCGTTCGTTGTCGTTGTCTTCGACCAACAGCACCGTACCCTCGACGGCATCGCCGCGACTCTTCTCGCCGTTGCGCAGAGCCTCGTTATCGTCGATGCGACGAATCGCATCCTGAATCTCGCTGAAAGTCAGATCGGCTTCTTCGATGTCGCCGTTGGCAACTTGCTGGCGATAGAGATGCATGCCAACGCTCACCATGTGAAGTTCGTTGCGAATTGCGTGACGAACTTTCTTCGGCAAGCGGAGCCACTTATCGCGAACCACCTTGGCCGGGGAAGAGTTGCCCGCCACCTCGTCGCGTACGATGTCGATATCGCGAGGCGCTTCGATGCCCACCTTTGCACCTCCGCCGCGTACACGGAGAAAATGGACAGTCACCCCGAATTGGGGGAAGGAGATCCGATCCGATGATCGTCGCGTAATGACCAACATAGCTCGCATCCTTTCCGGTCGAACAAAGCAACCATTGGAGCGTGCAGGCCAAACTCTCTTAGTGGGTGCGCTAACAATTCACGCTTAGCGCATCGTCTCTTCATAGAGACAGGGCCTCGACACAACACCTCTTGGTAGTGTGGAGATTCCATTTAACAACCTAAGCCTTTGGTGCTTGCACCACAATGTGCAAATCCCCATAATTCGCCGAAATTTACCCTTTTGGCCACCAACATTGGCGGCTGGGTCGACTATTAGGAAGCTAGCTAGTGCTCGGGTGGCAGCTCAACCACGCGCCAGTAGTGGTCCAAAAGCCCTATAAGCTTCATGAAGTCCTCACCTGCACGGGCCTTGACCATATACCCGGCAATTTGCTTTTCGTAAGCGGCCACCTTGTCGCGATCGTCGTCCGACGTGGTCAGAACAAATACGACGCTATCGTGAAGTTGATCGTCTGCGCGCAGTTCCTCGAGAAACTCAATCCCATTCATGCGGGGGAGATTCAGATCGAGCAATATCAAATAAGGCCTTGAAATATCACTTGAACGCAGCACCTCCAACGCCTCAATGCCGTCGATGACTCGTGTCAAAGGGTTCACAATCCGGGCACGTTGAAATGCCCTTCGGATACCCTCTGTGTCCACGTCATCGTCTTCGACCAACAGAATGTGCACCGTCTTGGTATCCATTTGATCGCTCCGAGTCCCCATTTTTGAACCAAGTCATCGAAACCGTTGTACCCCGCCCGGGAGCAGAATCAAGACAGACCTCTCCTCTATAGGTTTCGACGGTTTTCTTCAAGATAGTTAGACCGATTCCGCTTCCTTCAATCTGGTCACGCGATTGCAGTCGTTGGAAAATATCGAACACCTTCTCCTGGTAGGCCTCTTCGATACCGGGACCATCATCAGCGACTGAAATCCGCACCATGTCGCCTTCGTCTCGCACCGACACACAAACTGTTCCCTCTTGAGTGTCATGATGCTTGACAGAGTTGTCGATGAGGTTTCGAAGGCACATGGCCAGAGGGGCCGCGGGTGCGGTAATATCCGAAACTTCCACATCCATTTCCAACCGCATGGTATCCGACGCACCACAGAAGTCGTAGGCATCATTTATCATTTGGGGCAGATGAACCAACTCCATCTCGTAGTGAGCCGTTCCGACGCGACAGTAAGCCAGCAGGTCGTCGAGCAGGTGCTCCATTCGTAGCGCGCGGCTCTTAAGGAGTTCTAAGTGGCGATGCGAATCAGCCCCCAGCACCCCCTGAGTGTCGTCCAACAACCATTCGGCCAGGCTGCAGATGGCCCGGACCGGGGCTTTGAGGTCATGCGATGCGATGTAAGTGAAATCGTCCAGGTCTCGATACGCTTCTTCCAACGCCCCGGCGTACTTTCGAATTTTGTCCTCCGAACGCTGCTGCTCAGAAATATTGGTGATGGAACCCAGTAACCGCACGGCACGGCCCACTTCGTTGCGATGGATATGCCCGCGGCTCAGCACGGTGAGATAGTGCCCGTCGTTGTGCCGGATGCGAATGGTGTCGGTGTACTCCGCATCAGAACTTGCAAGCACTCGGTCCACTTCCGTTGTTACTCTCTCTCGATCCTGGGGATGGACCAGCTGGAGAAACTGCTCTTGAGAGTGGATCGGCGTACTCCGACCCAAGAGATCTCCCAATTGATCGGAAACAACCAGTTCGTCGCGATCTGGATACCAGTCCCACAGGCCAACCGTTCCGCCCGCCAGCGCCAGGTCGAGCCGCGCTTCGTCGATTACGCGCTGCGTCACATCGATCACGCTGGCGATCACAACTCTCCGCCCTTGCAGCGTGGTGGGGCTCAACCCTACCTCCACAGAAATCGAAGTCTTATCCGATCTGATACCGGTTAGATCCCTGTCACGTCCCATTTGTCGCGTTGCTGGGTGCTTTGAATACTCGAGGCGCTCTTGAACGTGGCGCTCGCGAAACTGCGGGGGGACCACGACCTCGATCGACTTGCCAACGATTGCATGGTCGGCATACTGGAACAACTTGCAGAATGCAGGATTAACCTGAAGGATCTCCCCGGATTCCGATACTACCACCAGGCCGATTGGCAACGCTTCGAAAATCCGCTCAAAACGGTCCTCGGTTTCAGCAACCTTCGCTCGCGCCTCCAACAACTGAAACGCTGCCCGACGTCGCCTTGCCAGATTACCTAGCCGTTCTTGTCCATTGAGTACGACGGCGAACCAGATGCAAAGCCCACCAACCAGGGCGCTAAATAGCACCCATGTGACATAGCGCACCGCCGAGCTGTCGAGGCCGACAACTACGGTAAGCACCCAGTACAAGGCGGCGTACGCTATCGGCAACACCAGAATCACCGGCAGCGCAATCCGCAACAGCAAGCCTCCGCCACGCGCCGAGTTGATGACCCCGAGGACACTCGAGCGGCCCGAACGAAGCATGACTCCCACCGACGCAGCCGCCATCGCGATTGCAGTGGGGATCGCGAGGCCGGTTGCGGGATTGTCGGGCAGACCCGACAACTCGACGGCTCCGCTCAAGTGACCGACACAGGAGGTCCAGGCAGTAATCAGTGCCAGCGTAGCAGCCGCGTCGGCCAACCAACGCACCGCAGGACCACTTAGCAACTGGACCATCACAACGCTACTGGCGACTAGAGCCAAACCAAAAGCTGTCTGCGGCGACGATCGACCTGGATAGACGGTATGGGCTTGATCGACCTGGAACGAGGCCCAGAGGCCCTCGGGCCCTGGGATAGCCGGAATGGCATAGCTTATCAGGGTCCAAATCGCCACCCATCCAACAAACACGGCAAAGGCACAGCCCAACACGGATACGCCCTCTCCGCGTCGGGGGCACCACCACAGGGCCGCAGCAAGCAGCAGAAACTGCGTCGCGGTAATTGGGGTGGTGGGCGGGAGACCTTTGCCAAATGAGGTAAGCCAAGTAAAGCCAGTCCACCAGCCCAGTAGAGTGAGCACCGCCATGGAAGCGACAATCGCGGAGGACCACCGCGTTTTCGTCTGTTGCTTGGGCACTGGGCTCTCAACCCACCTTTCACTCCGGGCGATATGGCAGCTACTAGGTAGTGTTTTGCGGCACTCGACTTTAATAAATCATATCGGGCGGCTCCGCCCGGCGACAGAGCTTCCCTGTTCTTTGCCGTGTGAAATGGTGATGCAAGTCTACTGGAAAGCCATTCTCGCGGCTTTTGTAGTCGCTAAGGCTTACCTCAACGAATCGAAATTCGTCGGAAGTTGCTACCAATTGGATGTTCATTGGCGACCAGAAACTCTAGAATCGAGGTCGCCGCAGTTGGAGTGGCGTACACCCTCATCCTTCGTCCTGTCCGAGCTTGATGGGATGCAACATACGGAGAGTCAACATGGCTCACGAGTCTGTCGGGGAATCGACCCAGGACGCCAGCCTCCCCCACACCCCAACGGCCGCCTTTCACGTCGTGGGTATCGGCGCCTCGGCGGGCGGCCTGGATGCCATCGAACGGTTGTTCGACCAGATGCCGGTCGATACCGGATTGGCGTTTGTCATCGTCCAGCACCTGTCGCCAGACTACGACAGCCTGATGGACGAATTGCTGGCACGGCATACGTCCATGAACATCTACGAAGTGGAAGACGCCATGGAGGTAGAGCCCAACGGCATCTACCTCATTCCCCCCCGAAAGAACATGGTATTGTCGCAAGGGCAGTTGCTCTTGACCGACCAGGACAAGAACGGATCGCTCAACCTGCCAATCGACATCTTCTTTCGCTCGCTGGCCCAAGATGCAGGCGATCGGTCCATCGCGGTGGTGCTCTCCGGCACCGGCAGCGATGGTTCGCGCGGCATTCAAGACATCCACGACGCCGGCGGCCTGGTAGTGGTGCAGGACCTCGACTCCGCTGGCTTCGACGGCATGCCCCGCAGCGCTTTGGCCACTCGCTTGGCGGACGTTGTCTGCCCACCGGAGTTGATGGCCGAACAGATTGCAAAGTACGTCTCGAAGCCCGCAGAGTTCAGCCCCTACCACTCTCACCCACTCGACCAGTTCGAAGGAGACGACGATCGCGTACAGATATTCCGCTTGTTCCGACAGGAATTTGGCGTCGATTTCTCGTTGTACAAACCGGCTACCATCGAGCGACGTATCGAGCGGCGTTTGCAGATCGCCCATGCGGCCAACCTGAGCGAATACGTCGAATTGCTCAGCAGTGACCGGGAAGAATTGGACGCGCTATACCGCGACCTGCTGGTCGAAGTGACACAGTTCTTTCGCGATACCGATGCCTATGAGCAGATCCGGTCGGAAGTGGTGCCGAAGTTAGTGGACAATGCTCCGGAGCGGGCGGAGTTGCGGGTTTGGGTCCCTGGCTGTGCTACTGGCGAGGAGGCCTACTCGCTGGCAATGTTGTTCTACGACTACATCTGCCGCAAGAACGCCAACCGGACGGTGAAAGTCTTCGCCACTGATGTGCACGACCGCTCGCTCGAAAACGCCAGCGCCGGCGTCTATCCAGCAGCCGCCATTAGCAATGTTCCCGACGAGCTGCGCAGCAAGTACTTCACCAACAATGGCGACTTGTACCACGTATCGCGCGAACTGAGGCAACTGGTGATCTTCGCGCACAACGACATCACGCGCGATCCGCCGTTCACCAACATCGACTTGATCAGTTGCCGCAATGTATTGATCTATCTCGATCCTCAGGTTCAGAAGCGGGTGCTGACACTCTTCCACTTTGGCATGAAAGCCAACGGCGTTCTATTCCTTGGCCCCAGCGAGACCCTGGGAGACCTGGCCAACGAGTTCGAGACCATCGACCGACACTGGAGGATCTATCAAAAACAGCGTGACGTCCGCTTGCCGGTCGCCAGCAAATTGCCGGCTTCGCCCAAGTTATCGCAAGTGGTTCACGGTCGGGCGCCGTTCGTCGCCCGAAATCCCCGCAGCTACAACGAAAAACTAATGCTGGGAGCTTTCGAGAGCCTGCTCTCCGAGTATGTTCCCCCCAGCTTGCTGGTAAATGAGTTTCACGAACTGGTGCACACCTTCGGCGACGCACGGCGGCTGCTGGAAGTGCCGGCTGGCAAACCAACCACCGAAGTGCTGAAACTGGTGCCCAACGAACTGCGAATGGCCCTGAGTTCCGCCCTGCACAAGGCGTCGCAGGAAGATCGTCCGGTCACCTACAGCGGTCTACGCGTCTCAAAGCCGGATGTCGAGGGACTGTATCGGCTGCGCGTGGAGCCCTATCGCCGGGGACCCGATCGCTTGAGTTTGATTATCTTCGAGCGCAAGGAGATCCCATCAGCGGCCACCAGCCCAGCACCGGAAGAGTTCGACGCCGGCGAAGGGAGCCACGAGCGGATCACCGTGCTAGAGCAGGAGCTGTCCTATACCCGCGAGACGCTGCAATCCACCGTCGAAGAGTTGGAGACCAGCAACGAAGAACTCCAGTGCACCAACGAGGAGTTAGTCGCGTCGAATGAGGAACTACAGAGCACCAACGAGGAATTACACAGCGTAAACGAAGAACTCTACACAGTTAACGCGGAACATCAGCAGAAGATCGAAGAGTTGATTCAATTGACGTCCGATATGGACAATCTGCTGAAAAGCACGCAGATCGGTGTCGTGTTCCTCGATCGCCAATTGCGGATTCGCATGTTCACGCCAGCAATCTCCGACACGTTCAACATGATCGACCAGGACGTTGGCCGCCCCATCGACCACATCGCCCACAAACTCGATCACCCGAACTTACTCGACGAAGTGAACCGAGTTCTGGAGACAGGGCAGAACTTCGAATGCGAGATTCCCAGCCGCGACGGCAAGACCATCTATCTCGAACGCATTCGCCCCTACCGCGACGTACACAACGAAATCGGCGGCGTCGCCCTGACGCTAACCGACATTTCGGCCGTCAAGCAGGTTGAGTTGGCCCTGGAACAGAACCGAGAGTTGATGCGGATCAACAACGATATGCAGGAATTCGCCTATGCGGTCTCTCACGATCTGCAGGCGCCACTGCGGCATGTAAAGATGTTGACCTCCGAACTCTTGTCGCAATACGACGACCTGGAAGTCGACGAACAGACAAGCCGGCTTACCAAGATGCTTCATCTCGCGTCGGATCGCCTGACAACGATGATGCAAGGCCTGCTGAGCTACTCGCGGGTGAATACCCGAGGCAAGGACTTCCGCAAAGTGGATATACAAGCCTTGTTCGAAGAAGTGGTAACCGACCTCACCCCAGAAATCAATCGCACTGGAGCCACCATTACGTTTAGCGACCTGCCAACCGTCAATGGAGACGATGCTCAACTGGAGAGGGCACTAACGTATCTGCTAGACAATGCAGTGAAGTATGGTGGCGAAGATCCCCCCGTTGTGAGCTTGTCGGCTACCAAGGATCGCGACCACTGGCATTTCTGCATGACCGACAATGGTGTCGGTATCGAGAGCCGCCACCTGGAACGCATCTTCATCGTCTTTCAACGCCTGGGCTTCAAGCCTGAGGTAGAAGGAGAGGGTCTGGGTCTGGCTTTGTGTAAGCGAATCATCGAGCGACACGGGGGGCACATTTGGTGCGAATCGACCCCCGGCGAAGGCTCGCAGTTTCACTTCACACTTCCGAACGAGCCCAACAGGCGAGATTAAAGGATTTGAATTCGTAGTCCTCTAAGGGATCGTGGTACATGATGTCCGATACTCCATTTGGCGGTTTCGACACCCCAGCCCAAACCCCGTTCATCGTAGGCGTCGGTGCTTCTGCAGGTGGCTTGGAGGCGTTGGAGGCCTTGTTCGAACATGCCCCCGCTGACCAGGGTGTGAGCTATGTCGTTATCCAGCACCTCTCTCCCGACTTCGAATCACTGATGGATCAACTGCTGGCTCGCCGCACCAAGATGCCGATCCATCTGATCCGCAACGAAGTGCCGATGGAGCCGAATTCGGTCTACCTGCTTCCTCCCAACAACGAAGTCATCGTATCGAGCGGGCGACTGCTGCTGGCCGAACGCTCTTCGAAGAAGGAATTGCACTTCCCAATCGACAACTTCCTGAGATCACTCGGCCAGGACGCCGGTCCCCGCGCCATTGGAATCATCCTCTCCGGAACCGGCAGCGACGGTTCGCGGGGCATTCAGGAGATCCATCGCGGCGGTGGGTTTGTGATTGTACAGAGCGAGGAAAGCGCCAAGTTCGATGGCATGCCACGCAGCGCCTGCGACACGGGGGTCGCCGACCTGGTGCTGGCGCCCGAAGAGATGGGCGACGCCATCTTTCGGTACGTCAATAGCCCGCTAGCTGCGGTCGGCACCAGCAACCCTGATGTAGAACATGGTCGCGACGGGCCAATCTACTCAATACTTAGCCAACTGAAGAAGCGGTTCGAGATCGACTTCAACTGCTACAAGATTGGCACCATTGCGCGCAGAATCGAACGCCGATTGATGCTCAACGGCGACAGCGACCTCGGCACGTACGCCGCGCGACTGCGGGTCGACCAGGGGGAATTGGACCGTCTCTATCGCGACTTGTTGATCGGCGTCACTGGCTTCTTTCGCGACCCAGACGTGTTCGCCGCGCTGCAGGATGACGTACTCGACAAACTGGTTGCCAAAGTGGACGTGATGCAGGATTTTCGGGCTTGGGTAGTCGGCACGGCGACCGGCGAAGAAGCCTATTCCATGGCGATCATCATCCATGAAGCCTTGCAAAGAGCAGGCCGCAAGGGAGGCGTGAAGGTATTCGCCTCCGACGTGCACCGCGAATCGCTTGAGTTCGCCGGGCGGGGCATTTACAGCGAGCAAAATCTCGCCGGACTGCCAGAAGAGTACAGGGAAAAATATTTCAAAGAAAAGGCCGATGGATTCCATGCCATCGCCGAACTGCGGCGATCGGTGGTATTCGTACCACACAATGCCATTGCCAACGCCCCGTTTACGAATCTCGATCTGGTAAGTTGCCGGAATGTCTTCATCTATTTTTCACCAGTCACTCAAAAGAAAGTGCTATCGCTGTTCCACTTTGGGCTAAAGCCGGGTGGAGTGCTGTGCTTGGGGTCGAGTGAGTCTACGGGAGAGCTCAGACACGAATTTGAATCCATCAGCGACAAGCTGCGATTGTACCGCAAGCATCGCGACGTTACGCTGCCAGTCTCAATGCGCATGCCTGTCGGGATACTTCCCGCTCCGACACATGCGGCCGACCAATTAAACATCGGACCGTCGTCGCCCAGGCCGTCGGAGTTGCTCGAATCGTACGACAAGTTGCTGGCCATGTTCATCCCCGCTGGCCTGCTGTTGGGCCCCAACCAGGAACTGCTACATTCTTTTGGCGACGCCAAGCGACTGCTAACCTATCCAGCCGGACGCCCCCCTGAGAATGTCTACGACTTGATTTCTCCTCAGTTGCGGACGGTCATTTCGGCATTGGTACGCCGCACCCGAGAACAACCATCGGCCGCGGCCGAGGTACCCGAGTCGGATTCGGACGGACAAGTAATGCGCGTCACCGTAGAGCGACTGGCCGACGCGGACGAGCGTCGATTCGTGCGAATCGATGCGGCGGCGACCCATCATGAGTCGTCATCTCCCGTACACGTCGATGTCACCAGCTTGAATTCTTCCGACTACGAGGAGTTGGAGCGCGAACTCACTATGACGCGAGCCACGCTCCAATCCGCTGTCGAAGAGGCGCAAACAACCAACGAAGAACTGCAAGCCACTAACGAACAGCTGACCGCATCCAACGAAGAACTGCAAAGCACCAACGAGGAACTCCATAGCGTCAACGAAGAACTCTACACGGTAAATGCCGAACACCAAAGGAAGATTGATGAGCTAGTTGAACTGACCGACGACATGGACAACCTATTGAATTCGACGAACGTCAACACCATCTTCGTCGATCGTCAGCTTCGCATTCGACGATTCACCCCAGGTATCGCCAAGCTATTCAACCTGATCCAGCAAGATGTCGGGCGACGCATCGATGCGTTCACTCATAGCATTCGATACGATAGCCTGGTCACTTCGGTGTCGCGAGTGCTGCGCAACGGCGAACAACTGGAAGCAGAAGTAACCGATAACGACTCCAACTGGTACTTACTGCGAATCCAACCGTATATTTCTCAAAGTCGGGTTGAAGGAGCCGTTATCACTCTGATCGACGTGAGTACGCTCAAACGTACCGAACAACGCCTAGCGGAACTATCTGAAATCGTTGCTCATAGCGATGATGCCATTTTCCGCTGCAGCGCCGACGGGATCATCACCACCTGGAACCAAAGTGCTGAGCGAATTTTTGGACTCGAGGAGCAGCAAGTGCTCGACACCCCAGCGTCCGGGCTGCCCTGGACCTTCGCCGGAGGGACGTTCGAACAACTGATGCAGGGACTCCTCGCCGGCAAGTCGCTGGACAGCCTGGACGCCGAATTCGAGTCCCCTGAAGGCGGCAATGGCATGCTGAGCGTTTCCATTTCTCCTATATACGATATGGAGAACACAGCAGTCGGCGTGTCGGTGGTGGCTCGCGACGTGACCAAGCAGAAACAAGCCGAGCAACACGTTCGCGAAGCAATTCGTCGGCGAGACGAATTTCTGGCAATGCTGTCGCACGAACTCCGGAACCCATTGGCGGCCGTGCTGAATGCCACGATGCTGATCAAAGAGCCCGACGCCGAAGAGAAGGAACGCATCGACGCCTTCGATGTCATCGACCACAACGTGCGGCACGTGGCGCGCATCCTGGATGATGTTCTCGACGTCGCCCGTATCACCAACGACAAGGTGAAGCTCCACAAAGAGGCAGTCGATCTCACGGCGCTCTCCATGGACGTGATCGACTGCGTACAACATCAGGTCGAGACACGAAACCAAGAGCTTCATGTCGACATTCCCTATAGTCCGCTGTACGTCGAAGGAGACGTGGGCAGGCTGCAACAAGTACAAGTCAACCTGTTGGTCAACGCCAGTAAGTACACCGGCGAAGGCGGCAGGATCAACTACTACCTCGAACAGGATGGCGACGATGCGCTAATCACTGTAAGTGACGATGGAGACGGCATCTCCCCCGAACTCCTGGACAATATCTTCGAACCGTTCGCGCAGGGCGAACAATCGATCGAACGCGCGCAGGGCGGAATGGGACTCGGGCTGGCTTTGGTCAAGAAGGTCGTGGATGCTCACAACGGCGAAGTGGAGGCTAGCAGCGGGGGCGTTGGAAAAGGGAGCTTGTTCCGAGTCCGCTTGCCACTTACGATGCTCCGCCCCAGCAGCGATGCCCCCAGCGAAGGGGAACCCTGCGAAGGGAAACGGCTGCTGCTGGTCGAGGACAACGACGGTATTCGTAGAATGCTGGCCAGGACGCTTCAACTCAAGGGGTTCGAAGTCGAAACTGCTGGCAATGGCGTCGAAGCGCTTGCACAACTCGAAGACTTTCCCGCCGAGATCGCGGTGATCGACATTGGGCTTCCCGATCTGAACGGATACGAACTAGCCGGTCGAATCCGTCAGACCGAGCAACACAAGAACATGCTGCTAGTGGCCCTCACCGGATATGGACAGTATCGAGATCGAGCCAAAGCAAAAGCAGCCGGATTCGATATACATTTGGTCAAACCCGTCGACCCGGTAGAGTTGATGCGGGCGATTCAGAGCTATCGCCCCGACACGGAGAGTGCCAATCCGACATCACCCACAGCCAGCTAGTGCGGGCGTGTAGCATCTATGGCGGCGAGTTTTGCTTAAATACACGCTACATTTACCTGTGCGCTCTATGTTGGTTGCGCCAGTGCAAACGGCACTCGCGTAGTGCAAATGAAGGGCGGAGGCCATGAGCAATCCCGCGCCATGGCCCCCGCTAATATGCCCGACCCGTTTCCCTGCGGAAATCGTGGCCTCCGTGCCTATCTTGGTATACCGGCCCCTTTCGCAAGTTCGCCTTCACCAAGTCCGCCTGCATGTTGGTATGCCGAGTCGGACAAACGATCGTTTTTTCTTACACCGCCGCGTGGCCTTGCCGAGTTATCAAACGCCACACGGAAGGCCAGCACGTCAGGATCGAGCGGCTTGGGAAACCACCCATCCACCCCTGCTGGCCCCAGTTCCAGTCCATAGCTTTGAGGATCACCACCACTCACAGCGTAAATTTTCAGGGACGAATGCCTCTCCGACGCGCGGATCCGCCGTACCGTCGCCGCGCCATCGAACACCGGCATCATCATGTCCATCAGCACCACATCGGGTGCCTCGTTTTCGTTTAGATAGTCCAACGCGCACCCGCCGTCGCCGGCCAGGGCGACATCCATGTTGCAATTTCGCAAGTACGCTGCCAGCAACCGGGCCTCGTTTACGTTGTCCTCCACCAAGAGCGCCTTCGTCCGCTGCGGCTCAGTCTTCGACACTGGCTCACTCAGCAATTCATTGGGCTGAGCGGCCTCGTCGATGACGCGCAACTGGCGGAAGAGCTCCATGATCTGCACTTCGTGGCTAGCGTCTAGCTCTCTGTCGACCAGTTGGGTCAGCTTCTGCAGAGCACTCATCGCGGACGCCACAGCTCCTTGAACCTTCGTGTTCGACTCCGCGTCAGCACCAACCTTCCGACTCTTGGCCAGTTGGTGTTCTTCGTGCGGCGTTAACTCGTGACGCAACACGGGCACTTCGCGCGGAGCATCGACACCCAGCCGCACCTTGTTTCCGCCCAACCGCAGAACGTGGACTGCCACCCCTAGTGTAGGGAAAACGATTCTATCTTGCTCCCTGCGCGAAAGGACTAACATAGAGGGTCTCCTTTCCAATCACTCGATTGACAACCGAGTTCTCCAAACCTGAACTGCAACTGAGGTGCAGACGATACCGCCGATCTAGTGCCGCATGAGCGGATCTAGCAAAGCGCCAAGCGGAAGCTGATGCTTTTTGCTCCCATCACTCGCGGGCTGACCGTCTTGAGGAACGGTGAAAAGACCGTCGGACGTCTTGTCCGCACAAACCGCGATGAATCAAGCACAAGGGACAAGGTTAATTCAGTACGTCAAGCTTTGGCAATACCAATAAACGAAAACTTCAAAAAACTCTACGCGATGCTGGCACACTTCGCCGCAAGCACCACCTCGGGTCTAGCCATTCGGCGGGCCTTATGCCACCGTTGCGATGGCACGAGGTGCGACGGGGTCGAATGAAGCGCGCAGACTCTGCGATTAAGTCAGGATCGCTCATAGAATATCTACGCACCATTCAAAACCGCGCTGGTCCGTACTCTGACCGATACCAGTTCGACTCTCCATCGGCAACGAGTTCGGCGATCATCCGACCAAGACCTGGGCCACGCGTAACGCCCCTTCTTGGCACACCGACATGAGATACTACGCACCGCGACCTCTCTGCCAAGAACTGCAGATGACCAGAAACTGCGGTAGAATTCCAGCTTGAACTTGGTCTATTGGCGGTACGCGGCGTGTGTGATGCAGTGGTTACTGTTTGGAGCGGTGTGAGACGGCAGATATATTCGCGCCACGCTGCAATCGGCTAAACCAGACAAACTCGCATCCAAACCTCTACGATTGGCCTTAATTCTACCAATGGAACCTTACTTCGTGGAAAAAACACTAGACGTGATTGCGTGTGGTTCGTGCGTCGTGGACGTCCTGGTGCGGCCGGTGGATCTCGACCGCGCCATCGGCCCAGGGCAACTGGTCCGCACCGAGCCACTGCTACTCACCACCGGCGGCATCGTCTCCAACGCGGGAATCACGCTCGCTCGACTCGGCATGCGCACCGCGGCGTTCACGTACCGAGGCAACGACGAGTGGGCGGACGTGATTCAATCCCGTTACGAAGCCGAGGGTATCGACACCTCGCACCTGCTCGCGCATCCTACGGCTCCCACCAGCACCACGGCCGTATTGATCGACGAAGCAGGCGAGCGGAGCTTTCTGCATGCGGTCGGTGCGCCGAAGCTGTTGGACAAGGACGCGTTCCTCTCGCAGCTTGATTTCTTTGCCCAAAGTCGAGCCATGCTGCTAGGGTACATTTCGCTGCTCCCTAACCTGCAAGATGATCTCCCCGAAGTGCTGCAGGCGGCGCGCGGTGTGGGATGCATGACGGCACTCGATGCCTCCGGCACTGGCGGCACGTTTGAAGAGATTGCCCCGGTGCTGCCACACGTGGATGTCTACGTCCCTAGCCTGAAGGAAGCCAGCCATCAGACGGCACTCTCGGACCCCGCCGCGATGATCGCCAAATTCCGTGCCGCTGGCGCCGCAGGAGTGCTGGGCGTGAAACTCGGCGAACGCGGCGCGCTGCTCAGCGACGCGGAAGGCAACTTGATTGAAGTACCACCGATTGCACCGCCGGGCCCAGTGAACGATACCACCGGAGCGGGCGACTCGTTCATGGGTGGACTGCTCTGTGGCCTTCTGCGCGGAATGACGCTTGCCGAGGCGGGTCGCTTGGCGGCCGCTTGCGGCGCAATCTGCGTCACGGCCCTCGGCGGGACTACGGCGGCAGGGGATTTCGACACCGCAGCCAAGCTTGCCGGCGAGGCGGAAGCGGATTCTTGAACTTGCACGGTTCGTTGTCCGCGCAGGACCGCACATAATAAGGTCGTGGCCACCACTCCTCCAACTCGCTACTTCTCAAGTGACTACTTCGAGTCGCGGCAACGCTTTATCGCAGCCTGCCAGGCGGTGGGCGCAGAGCATCACGCATTGGAGTTGTCGCTCGACGCGGCGATAGCGCAGCCACTTTCGATCGATGTTGCCGTGGTGGGCTCGCCGAACGCTTCGCGCGCCATCATCGTCTCCAGCGGCGTGCATGGCGTTGAGGCGCCGCTCGGTGCGGCCGTACAACTGGCGACGCTCGAGTGCCTCGATTCGTGGGGGCTGCGCCGCGATGGGCTCTCGCTCGTCCTGATTCACTCGGTGAATCCGTATGGCTTTGCTATGCGGCGACGCTTCAACGAAGAGAACGTCGACCTGAATCGCAACTTCCTCCTACCCAGTGAAGAGTACGTCGGTGCGCCGCCGCTGGCGGGCAAGTTCCGCAAGATACTCGGCCCGCCCACCAGGCCACTTCGCATCGCCACATCCACATTGCGGATGGGCTACCTTGCGGCGCGCCATGGGCACCGCTCGTTCTGGGAGACGCTGCCGGTCGGGCAGTACGAACACCCTGATTGGATCTTCTACGGCGGTCGGCAGCTCGCCCAGTCGGGCAGACTGCTCGAAGGTCTGCTCCCCAGTTTGCTGCCTGCGGTCGAACAGGTGATTCACCTCGACTTCCACACAGGGCTCGGCCGCTGGGCGAACCTGGAGTTGCTGCTCACCGAGCGCGAGTCGTTGGATGGCGCTACCTGGTGGCGCGAGAAGTTTGCTCCGTTCCAAGTGGTTGAGGCCGGCCAAGTCAGCCGGTACACGGTTAAGGGGAGTTTTGGCCCGTGGCTGCAATCGCTGTTTCCCAACACTCGCTACCACTATGCCACGGCCGAGTTCGGCACATACGCCGCGCTGCAAGTAGTCCGCTGCCTGGCCGACGAGAATCGTTGGACCCAGTCGCACAAGAATCTGCCACCGACCCACTGGTCGCGACAACGACTCTCCGAAGCTTTTGCCCCCAAGCGACCCAACTGGCGGGAAGCTTGCTTTACGACGGGCACGCGATTGGTGCAGCACGCCGCCGCGGTATTGAATCGATAAGCCTGCGTGTTACTGATCCGGCTCGAAGTTCGTGATCACCCGCTTGAACTTGCTCCCCTGGTCGTCGGAAACGAGCCGATCGACCACTTCGACCTGCACGTCGAGTTCGTTGAACCCCTCACCTTTCAACTCCTCGAGTACTTCCTGTCGCACCTGATCGGCATCGAGTGCCGCCGACCCGATCGGCTCGATCTTCACCTGCAACCTCTCGGGTTCGTCCTGCACGATCTGATACTCGCGTACTTCCATCGTCTGTCCAATGGCTTGCTCGACGATCGCGGGATGGACCGGCCGCAGCTGGCCATCGACCTTCGCGTAGAAGAGCTCTGAATTTCGCCCTTCGATCTCGGCGATCAGCGGCAGCGTCACCTCGCAGTCGCAATGCTCGCTGGCCATCACCACGATGTCGCCCACCTCGTAGCGAATGAACGGCTGAATGCGATTGGCCAGATTGGTGAGCAGAATCTTACTGCCGCGCTCGCCCGACGGGACCGGCCGGTTGTCGTCGTCCACCACCTCCAGGATCGCCCAGTCGGAGTTGACGTGCATCCCGCGGCTGGTCATGCAGCCGCTAGTGAGGAACAAGCACTCACCCATGCCGTAGTCGTCCAGAACCGGCGCGCCGAACAGCTCCTGGTATCGCTTTCGCGGCCCGGCCATGAGCTTCTCGCTGATGTTCACCACTTGCTCCAAGTGGTCGCCGAAGTCCAGCTCGCCCGACTCCACCGCCCGCGCGAGTTCGTGCAGGATGCTGGCGTAAGTCGTAAGGTGCGTGGGTTGGAACTCTTCGAGCCGAGCGATCAGGTTCTCATCGTTCAAACTGAGCTGCAGCACATCGATGAAGTTCCGCACACCGTCGGGCATGTACTGAAATGCCGAACCCGAGGGGAAGAATCCCGGCTTCAGCGTGACCGCCGCCAGTCGCACCGGTTCGGTGAAGCGAGTGATCATCTCCTTCAAGTCGAGCGACGTCCGGTGCCCGCGGGCGGCCTGCAGTGCGAACATCAACTCGAAGTCGATCGGCGACTTCACCAACAGGAGCGGCTGCCCCGTGCTACCGGAGGTATGACTGAGGACATACCGGTCCTTGAACAGCTTGCCGAGGTTCGCATCGTTGTCGAAGAACGCCTCGACTTCGTCCTGCTTCACATCGTCGACCGTCAGCCACCGATCGAAGTTCTCCATCACTTCCGACTTGTCGCACGTCGGCAGGTCCTCGAGCTGGCAGGTGTCGAGATCGACACCTGCGTACTTTTCGGCCAGGTAGGGCGAGTTCTCCTTGGCGTGCGCTACCAACCTCCGCAAGCGGGAAAGTTGCTTATGGGCGATTCGCTCCGGCGACGCGGTAGACATCGATTTCAGCAACAGCGCCCGAGCACCAAATCGAAGTGTTTCCCAAAGCTCCATCCTGCTGACTCCTGATGCTACTGCACTTGGCGATACGCGCGGGGCGAGGTTCCGTAGTGTTTGCGAAACTGTCGCGAGAAATAGTTGCTATCGTTGAATCCCACGGAGTAGGCGATGTCGGTCACGCTGTCGGTCGACTGTTGCAATCGTCGCGCCGCATAGGTCATCCGCAGTTGAATCAAATAGGCGATCGGCGTACAGCCAGTCGCGGCTTCAAACGCCCGCAAGAAGCTACGCCGTGACATCCCGGCCATCTCGCACAGTTCTTCAAGCCCGATCGTATCGGCAAAGTGCGTTTCGAGGTGCGTGATGCAGCGGGCGATTCGCAACAGTGCGCGCGAGTCGGAACTCTTCGATTGACCGTAGCATCGCGAAAGGTATCCGACCAGTTGCATGAAGCAAGCCATCGCGATGCAGCGGAAGCCGGGCGATCGTCGCAACAGTTCGTCTTCCAATTGTTCGACGTACCCCATGGCCACCGCCAATTCGTCGCGCGACAATCGCAATCGGCTTTGGAACTGGTGCCGCTTCCGCCAGGCGGGCTCGAGTCGGAACAATGCGTGGTAGCCGGGCAGCGAGCTAAGATCCATCGGCTCCATCGACAGACTGTTCTGGTCGAACATGATGTTCACCAGTCGCAGTTGGTCCATGTTCAAGTAGTCATGCGGCCGATCGCCGCCGATGGCGAACACGTCGCCGGTGGCCAGTTGCCACGAATCCTCGCCGGTAACGTGCAGCCCCTGCCCACCAGTGATGAGCACCACTTCCATGAACTCATGGGCGTGCAACCCGAAAGGCTCCTGCGGATCCCGCCGCTCGACGACGATGGGAAACCCATCGGGATGAAACCAGTCGTCTTTCTTCAGAGTGCGGATCATGTGTCCGTTGAACTACCTGCGACGAAGCTACCTCGCGGTGCAAAGTCTTTTACAGCAGCTACTTGCAGCAAGTATTGCAGTTACTGAGCCAAATCGGATGGCTGGCACTATTGTGCTAAACGCGGTCACGATCGTCAAGGTTTCGCCGCGCAGCGTGGGCTAGAATGCCAAATTCCAACTGGCGGCATCTCTTCACTTTCAACGTCTTGGCGGATTCTTCCATGCCTTCCGGCGATCAACGTATCGAGCAATCGTACAACTTGGCCCGCGACCTCTATGCCTCGTTGGGCGTCGACACCCAGGAGGCCCTCGCGCGGCTGCGGCGGATTCCCATCTCGCTGCATTGTTGGCAGGGCGACGATGTCGCGGGCTTCGAGCAGTCGGGCGACGAACTTGGCGGCGGTCTGGCCGTAACCGGCAACTACCCCGGCAAAGCCACCACGCCCGACGAGTTGCGCGCGGATCTCCAGCAAGCCTACTCGCTAATTCCAGGCAAGCACCGCTTGAACCTGCACGCCATCTACGGCGAGTTCGGCGACCATGTGCCCGAGCGAAACGAGATCGGCCCCGAACACTTCACTGGCTGGATCGACTGGGCCAAAGATCAAGAGTTGGGGCTCGATTTCAATCCCACCTACTTCGCTCACCCGCTGGCCGCCGACGGGCTGACGCTCTCGCATCCCGACCCGACGGTGCGCAGCTACTGGATCGAGCATGGCAGGGTCAGTCGCAAAATCGGTGCGGCCATGGGTGCCGCGCTCGGCACTCCGGCGGTGACCAACTCGTGGATTCCCGACGGCATGAAGGACACTCCGGCCGATCGCAAAGCGCCGCGCGAGCGATTGGCCGAGTCGCTCGATGCGGTGTTTGCCGAACCGATTGACCCCACCGAGAACCTCGATGCGGTGGAGTGCAAGCTGTTTGGCATCGGGTCGGAGAGCTACGTGGTCGGCTCGCACGAGTTCTACCTCGGCTACGCCATCACGCGCCAGAAGCTGCTGTGCCTCGACGCAGGACACTTCCACCCCACCGAGACGATCTCCGACAAGATCTCGTCGGTCCTCACGTACGTGCCGGAACTGCTGCTGCACGTCAGCCGAGGCGTCCGCTGGGATAGCGACCATGTAGTGACGCTGAACGAGGAACTGTTCGCTATCGCTACGGAACTGGTCCGCGGCGGCTACCTTGATCGCACGCACATCGGCCTCGACTTCTTCGACGCCAGTATCAACCGCATCGCCGCATGGGCCATCGGCACGCGTAACATGATCCGCGCGTTGCTCGCAGCGCTGCTCGAGCCGACCGACAAGCTGCGTGAGTTTGAGAGTCAGGGTGACTTTACGGCCCGGCTGGCCCTGATGGAAGAGATAAAGACTCTGCCGCTGGGCGCGGTTTGGGATTACTATTGTTTGCAGTCAGGAGTGCCGGTCGGCATGGACTGGCTGGAGCAAGTTCGCGAGTACGAGAAGAGTACACTCATCCATCGGTCGGCAAAGCCGGCCGCCCTCTAGTCTGCTGAGGAAACTTGCATGGCGGAAGAGCAATCGACAGGCGGGGAGTTCGAACGCGAGCCGGTGCCGGAATCCGCGCTCAAGGGCCCCGGCAAATTCTGGGGCATGTACGCAGGCGAGCACGCCGCCGGCACCGAGTTCATGATCGGCCCCTTGTTCCTGGGAGCGGGCGCGAGTCTGCAAGATCTCATCGTTGGTCTGCTGCTGGGCAACATTCTGGCGGTGCTCACGTGGCGGTTCCTGGTAACACCAATCGCGATGGCCAAGCGAATGACGCTCTACTATCAACTCGAGCGCATCGCAGGCGGTTCGGTGGTCAAGCTCTATAACGCCGTAAATGGAGTGCTGTTCTGTTTCTTGGCAGGAGCAATGATCACCGTGTCGGCCACGGCAACGGGAGTTCCGCTGGGCGTTGAGTTCGCGGTGCCAGATGAATGGTACGGACTGGGCAAGCCTTCATTCACTTTGCTGGTGTTTGTCGTAGGTGCAGTGATCGCCGTGATTGCGGCCGCCGGCTACGAGATGGTCGCCCGCGTGGCAAACATCGCCGCGCCTTGGATGATCGCCATTTTCGCTGCTTGCGGATTGGTATCGCTCGCTCAAATGGGCGTGAGCGACTGGGGCTCGCTATTGGGTAACTGGGATAGCGCCGTGGGCTTTGTTCAAGAACGCGATCCGCAGAGTTTCAGCTTCTGGCAAATCGTCGTCTTCGCTTGGCTGTGCAACGGCGCGATGCATTTTGGCATGGCTGACTTGTCAATCTTCCGCTTCGCCCGCGATAAGTCGTCTGGCTGGGCGCCGTCGATCGGCATGTTTCTCGGACATTACATGGCCTGGATTGCAGCCGCCTTGATGCTGGCAGCGGCCATTAAACTAGGTCAGCAATCAGGCCACCTCGAAGCTCTACTCAACAAGGATGGCAAGGTGGTGGCCAACCCCGGTTGGCTTGCCTCAGAGGCACTAGGGTGGACTGGCATCCTGTGCGTAATTATCGCCGGCTGGACCACGGCCAATCCCACGATCTACCGTGCAGGACTGGCGTTTCAGGGCATCTTCCCGAATAGTTCTCGTGTCAGGATGACTCTGCTTGCCGGCGGTGTTGCAACCGTTGCCGGAGCGTTTCCTAATCTGTCTGGGCAGTTGCTGGGCTTCGTTGGAACGTACGGCACCGTCTTGGGGCCGATGGGCGCGGTGATCTTCGTCGACTTCTACTTGATGCGCAAGTTTGGCTTGTCCGACGAGTACGCGACGCACGCTCACTCGAAATTCAACGTGGCGGTGTTGCTCGCTTGGGCGCTGCCCGTAGCAGTCGGGCTAGCATTTATATACGTGCCCGGACTCATCTACGAGAATGAGAAGGTCTTCCCCGCCTATATGGTCATCCCCTGCTGGATTGCTTGCGGTGTGCTGTACCTGGTGTTGTCGAAGTTCACCCAGCGGCCGGTGCCGCGGATTGATGAATTGGCGTCTAACTGAGCGGAGAATCGAACGTGAAAGTACTGAAACTAGTTTCGCTTGTCGCGCTCGCCGCTACGCTCGTACCGAGCCTGCTGTACCTGACTGGGGCGCTCTCGCACGATGTGGTAGGTTGGACGGCAATCGTTGGCACGGTCGCGTGGTTCGCTACGGCTCCGTTGTGGATGGACCGCACGCCAAAAGTCGACGACGCCGAAGTGCAAATCTGACATCCGCCAGACAAAACCTGAGTAGCTGTGGCAGCCATTGTTGCCGAAGGCCGGAGCAATCCTAGCTATGCCTGCTAACCTGAGATTTCGCGTTTGGCACTTGATCTTGGCGATGGCCTTGGTAGCCGTCTGGCTGCCGATGGCCAAGTGGTTGCTTGCCTTAGAAGCCCTGGACCACGCCAATCGACCGCACACCACCATGGACTTTGTCGGCTTCTATATCGGCACTGCGGCATTGGTTGTAGTTCCAGTTGCACTGGCAATTGCACTCTTCAGAAAATTGAACCTAACCGACTCGTTACTTAAGCGGCGCAAACAACTGCCATGACGCACCATTACATCGCTTGCGACCTGGGCGCCGAGAGCGGCCGTGTGATTCTGGGCACGCTCGAAGGCGACAGACTGTCGCTCGACGAAGTGCATCGCTTCGCCAATCACGCGGTCCGCATTGCCGGCACGATGCGATGGAACATTCTCGGCATCTTCGAGCAACTCAAAGAAGGCCTGCGACAGATCGCGCAGCGCGGCGTTCAACCAGCCGGCGTGAGTGTTGACTCGTGGGGCGTCGACTATGTCTGGCTCGGCGATGGTCAGCCGATGCTTACGCTGCCGCATCACTACCGCGACCCGCGCACCAACACCACGTACGAAGCAGCCCAACAGTCCATCGGCCGCGAGACCATCTTTGCCGAGACCGGCATCCAGTTCATGCCGCTCAACACGATCTATCAACTGCTGGCCGATGTGCAGCAAAGCCCCCAGGTGCTGCAGGTCGCCACGCAGTTCCTTCCCATCGCCGACTACCTGAACTACTTGTTCAGCGATGTCGCCAAGTGCGAAGTCAGCCTCGCCAGCACAACGCAGATGTACAATCCCGCCACCGGCGACTGGTCCACCAAGCTGATCGAAGCTTGCGGGCTGCGACGCGACGCGTTTCCCGAACTGGCTGGCTCCGGCACGAAGCTCGGCCCGTTGACCGCGGAACTGCAGGATGAAACCGGCCTCAACACCACACAAGTGATCGCCACTTGCTCGCACGACACTGGCGCCGCGGTGGCCGCGGTGCCGGCCGAAGGAGACGATTGGGCGTACTTGAGTTCCGGTACCTGGTCGTTGATTGGGGTGGAGTTGCCACAGCCACTCGTGAACGACACAGCTCGCGAAGAGAACTTCACCAACGAAGTCGGCTACGGCGGCACCATTCGGTTCCTTAAGAACATCATCGGCTTGTGGCTGCTGCAAGAGTGCCGTCGGGCGTGGCAGCGCGAAGGCCAAACGCTCGACTACGCCGAACTCAACAACTTGGCTGCCGAAGCCGAGCCGTTTCGATCGTTGATCAATCCGAACGATCCACGATTCCTGCAGCCCGAGCACATGCCGACGGCCATCACCACTTTCTGCCAGGAGACCGGCCAAGCTGCGCCAGAGACACCCGGTCAGTTCGCGCGGTGCATTCTCGAGAGCCTTTCGCTCATGTACGGCCAGATGCTCAAGACGCTTCAAACGCTGACGGGCCGCGAGATTCGCAAGCTGCATATCGTCGGCGGGGGGAGTCAGAGCAAGCTGCTCAATCAGTTCGCCGCCGACGCGACCGGACGGACGGTGCTGGCTGGCCCCGTGGAAGCGACCGCCATCGGCAACCTGTTGATCCAAGCCATCGCGCTGGGGCAACTCGACGACCTGTCAGCCTTGCGACGGGTCGTACGGAGTTCATTCGGCATCGAAACCTACGAACCATCGAATCGCGAAGCGTGGAGCGCGGCGCAAGCACGCTTCGCCGCCTTGCCAACGGCCCGCTAAGAGAACTTCGCGATGCTCGACAACGACTGCGAACCAATCGACCTGGCGCGGGTGACGCAGGAAACCGGCATCGAGCGAGTTCACTTCTTCGACGAGACCGACTCGACCAACACACAAGCACTCGCCCACGCTGCGCGGTCCGCTGAGCCACTGACCGAATTGTTCATCGCCGAACGCCAGACCGGAGGGCGAGGTCGCGGGCAGAATCGCTGGTGGTCTGCGTCCGGCGCGCTCACTTGGTCGGTGCTCACCCGTCCGCTAACGGTCCCCCCTGCCCACTTGCCGCAGGTGTCGCTCACCATGGGCCTGGCGATCTGCGAAGCGGTAGAGCAATTCGCGCAAGGCGACATCGCCCTGAAATGGCCCAACGACGTTTTCCTCAACGGCCGCAAAGTAGCGGGAATCCTCATCGAACTGCCCAGCGGCACGCCACCTCGGCTGGTGGTCGGCGTTGGCCTGAACGTGAACAACTCTGCGAACAGTGCTCCCGAGGAGTTGCGTGAAGCCGCGATCGCCATGTGCGACGTGCTGCCGACGAGTGGAATGTCTCTCGATCGGACGGCGGTGCTAGTGGCGTGTTTGTCGCAAATCGAAGTTCAGCTTGCGCGATTCGAGCGAGGCGATCCAACGCTCGCCAGCGATTGGCGCGGCCGATCGTTGCTCACCGGCCGAAACGTCCAGGTCGAAACGCCCCGCCAGAAAATTACAGGCGTTTGCGAGGGTCTGGCCGACGACGGCGCGCTCCGCGTGCGAACCTCCAGCGGCGTCGAGCAGCTATACGGCGGGGTGGTCATCGGTTTTCGATAATCACCCCTTGCCCGGATTCAAATTCGCACGGCGGGCGACTATCCTAGTGGTTCTAGTGCCAGGGAATTCCGAGTCGCTTGGGGGCTTGGAGCACTCGAATCACACGCAACTACCACCTTCCAACGGGATCGACCACGTGGCGGCAGTTCAGGAAATGGCCTTATCCACCGGCGTCTTACTCGCGCAAGCAGCGAACGAGACAACGAAGAATGGTTGGCAGGCAGTGGTCGATGGCAACGGCATCGCCATCTCGCTGATGGGTATGACCATTGTCTTTCTGGCATTGGTCCTCATCACGCTGTTCATTGCTTCGGTGCCCACGCTGCTGGCGTGGCTCGACCCGATCCTTCCCAAAGGCCATAGCCACCACCACGCGCCGCCTACTCCCGAAGAACAAACACCGCTGGACCAAGAAAAAGTCGTCGCGGCCATTGGCATGGTCTTGCATACCGAGTTTCAAAAGACGCTCAGCAATTCCAAGTAAGTTCCCTCGTCGATCCTCCTTCGTCACCGCCCACCACTCGCACCCAGCAAGCCCGACCAGATGGATATCCTCCAGCAGTTTCTCGATACCACTGGCTTTGCCAACATGACGTGGGGCAACGCCGGCATGATTTTGATTGGGCTGGTGTTCATCTCTTTGGCAATCATCAAGGACTACGAACCACTGCTCCTGGTGCCAATCGGATTCGGCATCCTCATCGGTAACATCCCCACTACTGCCGATATGGCGCTCGGCGTTTATGACGTGGGTGGCATCGTCGTCGAAGAAGGCCAACTGCTCACCGAGCGGCTGGATGAAGGAGGCAACGCGATCCCAGACGGCGGGTCGGCAGAGACGGTCGGCGAGCGAGTAAAGTACAACCCTGGCAGCGTCCTCAGCTACATCTATTTCGGTGTAAGCCAAGGTATCTTCCCGCCGCTGATCTTTCTGGGCATCGGGGCGATGACCGACTTCTCCACGATGCTCTCCAACCCCAAGCTCGTGCTCTTGGGCGCGGCAGCGCAGATGGGCATCTTCCTGACGCTCATCGGCGCGCTTTACCTTGGCTTTAGGCCCGATCAAGCCGGCGCCATTGGCATCATCGGAGGGGCGGACGGGCCAACTGCTATCTTCCTTGCTTCCAAACTGGCGCCAAACCTGCTTGGTGCAATCGCCATTGCTGCCTACTCTTATATGGCGCTGGTGCCAGTGATTCAGCCGCCCATCATGAAACTGCTCACCACCCGCGAAGAGCGGCTTATCCACATGAAGCCGCCGCGGCACGTGTCGCGTCGCGAGAAGATCATCTTCCCGATCGCTGCGTTCCTGATCTGCACGATGATCGCACCCGGCTCCATCGTCCTGATCGGCATGCTGTTTCTAGGCAACCTGCTAAAGGAAAGCACCGTGACCGAGCGGCTCGCCAATAGCGCCCGGACGGCGATGATCGACATCGTGACCATCCTATTAGGTTTTTCGGTCGGCGCGAGCACCGACGCCAGCCGGTTTCTGACGCGCGACTCGCTGATGATCTTCGGCCTCGGCGCGTTGTCGTTCGCCATTGCCACGGCCAGCGGCGTGCTGTTTGCCAAGTTCATGAATCTGTTCCTCACGCATAAGATCAACCCGCTGGTCGGCGCTGCTGGAGTGTCGGCCGTACCCGACTCGGCGCGAGTGGTGCAGATGGTGGGACAAAAAGAAGACCCGCACAACTTCCTGTTGATGCATGCCATGGCCCCCAACGTAGCCGGCGTAATCGGCTCGGCTGTTGCCGCCGGCGTGCTCTGGAGTGTGTTGGGGAATTGAGTGAGTAGGTAGATGCGTAGATAGCCCCGGCATCGATGCCAGGGACAACAGATAAATCCATAATTCCCAACTTGAGTCCTGGGATAACCTTTCAAAGAGCTTCTCGTGACTAAGAAAAGAGTTGACTTCATGTGCACCGCGTTTCGGGACGGGTTTCAATCCGTCTACGGGGCTCGCGTGCTGACCAAGGACTTCCTGCCGGCGCTCGAGGCAGCTCGGGACGCGGGGATCGACTACTTCGAGGCAGGCGGTGGTGCGCGGTTCCAGTCGCTGTACTTTTATTGCCAGGAAGACGCGTTCGACATGATGGACGCCTTCCGCGAGACCGCGGGACCGGACGCCAACCTGCAGACCCTCGCGCGCGGTGTGAACGTAGTGGGGCTCGAATCGCAGTCGAGCGACGTGATCAAGATGCACGCCGAGCTATTCAAGAAGCACGGCATCACCACCATCCGCAACTTCGACGCGCTGAACGACGTAAACAACCTGATCTACAGCGGCCAGTGCATCGCCGACGCCGGACTGCTGCACCAGGTGGTCGTGACCATGATGGAGCTGCCACCGGGTTGCGAAGGCGCGCACGATGCCGATTTCTACGCCGACACGCTGCAGAAGATTCTCGACGCCGATATCCCGTACGACGCGGTCTGCTTCAAAGACGCCTCCGGCACCGCTGTGCCCTCGAAGGTGTACGAGACCATCAAGCGGGCGCGGAAGATGCTGCCGGCCGATGCGTACATTCATTTTCACACGCACGAAACGGCCGGCGTGAGCGTGCTGGCGAACAAGGCGGCGCTCGACGCAGGTGCGAACGCCATCGATCTGTCGCTGGCCCCCTGCTCCGGCGGCACTTGCCAGCCCGACGTGCTGGTAATGTGGCACGCCCTGCGTGGCAGCGAGTACGAACTGGATGTCGACATCGACAAGGTTCGCGAAGCGGAAGAGATCTTCAAAGAGTGCATGTCCGACTACTTCCTGCCGCCCGAAGCGGTGGCCGTCGAGCCGCTGATCCCCTGGAGCCCCATGCCCGGCGGTGCGCTCACGGCCAACACGCAGATGCTGCGTGACAATGGCATCATGGAAAAGTATCCCGACATGATCCGCGCAATGAGCGAAGTGGTCCGCCTAGGCGGCTACGGCACGTCGGTCACACCGGTCTCGCAGTTCTACTTCCAGCAAGCGTTCAACAACGTGATGTTCGGCCCGTGGGAAAAGATCGCCGAGCCTTATGGACAAATGGTGCTGGGTTACTTCGGTAAGACTCCGGTTCCGCCCGATCCAAAAATCGTGGAGCTTGCGTCGAAGCAGTTGGAGCTCGAGCCGACGACCGATCCTCCGCTGGAGCGCAACGACGCTGATCCCAACAAGGGACTCGAAGCAGCCCGAGCGAAACTGAAAGAGAACAACCTGCCGGAAACCGACGAGAACCTATTCATCGTCGCCACTTGCAAGGACAAAGGCCTGGCGTTTCTTGAGGGCAAAGGTGAGTTCGGCGTGCGGAAGGTCGACAAGGAGGCCGAAGCGGCCAAAGTCGCCACACCACCCCCGCCCGGCCAGCCTGCCGAGTACACGGTCACTGTCGACGGCAAGGACTACTTCCTGGCGTTCAACGGCAACAACGTGGTGGTCGACGGCAACGTATATCAGGTTTCGCTCGCTCCCCGTTCTGGTGGCGGTGGCAACAGTGCTGCCCCGGCTGATTCCGGCGCGACGACCACCGTGAAGGCGCAAATGCCGGGCGTACTCCTCAAGGCCAAGGTGAATCCCGGCGACCGCGTTTCGTCGGGCCAAGCGCTGTTCATCCTCGAAGCAATGAAGATGGAAGTGCCGGTCGCGTCGCCCTGCGATGGAATCGTCAAGGAAGTCATGGTGCAGCCCGGCGAGCAGATCGCCAACGGGCAGGACCTGGCCATCCTGGGCTAGGTTACCTTCACGCCATCCGTTTGTACGCAGCGTGCCGATAGTACTTCGGCCGCGAGTCGAGTCGTACGTGCAACCAAGGCACCCCGCCCCCTGCCGTATTTACCCACATCCGCTTGTCGGTTAGTTGGTTCAACACGGCTGTAGCCAACGCCCTCCACAACGCGTCGGTTTGCTCCGCGGGCGCCTCGCGAAGAAAACTCGCCAAGTGGCAATAAGCCGAGTCGTCGCCCACGGGACAAGGCACGACGAGCGTCGCGTCGCCGCTCAGGTTCTTGAACACGGCCACATCGTCGGGCCAAGTCTTGGCAAAGAACTCCCGGAACGCCGTCCGCGACGCGGGGCGATCGAGCCCCGGACTGTCGAGCACCACACATTCAAAAGGCTGATCGGCCGTTGAAAGATCCAACGGCGGAGTTTCCCAGCGCACCGCGCGATAGCCAAACGACGTCACGAGCGTCGAGAACGCGTTGCGACATTCCTCGTGAGCAGCGAGTCCCTCGTAAAACTCGCGCACCGTTACAGGGCGGCCATCACAAGACAGCGCGATCTTCTGGCACCCCGCATCCAGACGGGCGACGTCTTCAGTCCACATGCCGATCTTCTCGTTCAGTCTTGCTTGACCTACCCCGCCGCTTCGTCCCCTGGCCCGTACATCCCAGGCACCGCGATTCCGTTGAGCCGCAAGTAGGTCAATAGGATCGCTCGGTGGTGGATGGTGTGATTCATTACGAACGAGCGAATCACCACGGCGCGGGGCATGGTGAACATCACCTCGCCCTGCTTTAGCAGCGACCAGGGCTTCATCATGTCTTCGTCGTCCACCTTCTCAATCGCCGCGCGGGCTGCGGCGACGTTCTTGTCGAACGAAGCGAGGATCTCCTGGTTGCTTTTCAGACTAGGCGTCTTGTACGGCTCGCTCCCTTTGGGGTGGACGTCGAACGAGTCGCTCTCGAGCGTCATCCCCGTCCAGGTGAGCAAGTTCACCATATGACTGGCATTCCCACCAATAGAAAGTGTCGTCTCTGTTGCCTTCCAGTCGAGTTTGTCGTCCGGCACGAGCTCCAATATCTTCCGGGTGTTGGCCATCTCCTGGTCGAACTCGGGTAGAATCGTTTGGGCGTAGGACATGGGTTGTTCCTATCGAAGTTTTGTTTTGCTAGTAGATCTCGCAACAAACAGATGATACATAAGTACACCACGTCGTCAATACTTGGTGCGTGGCAAGTCTGAACTGCAGGAGGAGAAAGATGGGCCGAAAGAATCCCAAAGTTCTATTGCCAACTGCAGGGGCTGCATTCGCGGTACCTCTAGAAGACGGACGTTACAGTGTTTGTCGAGTACTGCGTCGTGCAACTCCCGAAGAGACCCAATGGCATGGTTCTGAGAGCGTGCTTGTGGCTACTTCCGCATGGATTGGCGATATAGTTCCCGCTCCACAAGACGTGGCATTGCGCCCCATCTTGCTTAAGACGCATCACAATTGGGAAAACGAACCCGACGTTTATTGGGTTTCTGAGCCTCCGCCCTCTGATTTCCTTCCAATAGGGATCGTCGAACCTTCCGCTGAAGAAGTGAACCTCGAATGTGATGCGTTCAGCGGGTGGCTGTCGGCACAGATCCAATCGCTAGCTCAGTGGCAGTGGGATAACGATCGCGAATCTGTGCTGGAAGCGGGTAAGCTTAAGGCCATAAAGCAGCAAGAAGAACGTCAACGTGAATGCGAAGCGCGAAAAGCGCGTCTCGAAGCCACAACGCTTGAGAATCTACGAAACCGTCAGTTCTTCGAACATTGGGATGACTACCCAGCCAAGAAAGCAATACTTGGCTCACGTCAAATTATGCAGGAAACGGTAGAGCAACTCATTGAACTTGGCACTGCCGCGACTGAATCAGCACGATTAGCTGTCCTTCAAGAATGTATCGAAAGATTCAATCGGCTTGACGAAGAACTGGATCATTTCGTCTTGACTATCGAGCGCGAAGACATCTGTGAGGAGTTTGAGATGCTAGTACACGCGTGCGGGCTCGGTGCGCACGAAGACTTGGCCGACGAGTGGCGAGACTGGTAGCGACCTCTGGTCTGCCTGGCGAGCATGACTGGATCGACTCGGCTTACCGATCCACCCGCGCCGAGCCTCCACCAGCCAGCTTCTCCACTTCCTTGAGCGTTGCCATGGTGGTGTCGCCGGGGGTGGTCATGGCGAGTGCGCCGTGGGCGGCGCCGAAGTCCACCGCGGTTTGGGGATCGCCGGTGGTCATCATGCCGTAGATGAATCCGGAGGCGAAGCTGTCACCGCCGCCGACGCGGTCGAGGATCTCCAGGTTCTCGCGGTGCGTGGCCTCATAGAAGTTACCGTCGTACCAGGCGAGCGCGCCCCAGTCGTTCACGCTGGCCGACTTTACCGTACGGAGCGTGGTGGCCGTGGCGCGGAAGTTGGGGTATTCGTCGACCGCCCGCTCGATCATTCGCTTGTACGCTTCCAGCGGCAGTTCGCTCAGGTTCTCATCAACGCCGGCAACTTCGAGGCCAAGACACGCGGTGAAGTCCTCTTCGTTGCCGATCATCACGTCGACCAGCTTGGCGATGCGGCGGTTGACTTCCTGAGCGCGGGCTTGGCCGCCGATCGCTTTCCACAGCGACGGGCGGTAGTTCAAGTCGTACGAGGTGACCACGCCGTGCTGTTTGGCGATGGAGAGGGCTTCTTCCACCACGTCGGGCGTGGTGTCGGAGAGCGCTGCAAAGATGCCGCCGGTGTGGAACCAGCGTACGCCGCGCGTGCCGAAGATGGTTTGCCAATCGATGTCGCCCGCTTTGAGTTGCGAAGCGGCGGTGAGTCCGCGGTCGCTGCACCCCACAGCGCCGCGCATGCCGAAGCCCCGCTCGGTGAAGTTCAGCCCGTTGCGCACCGTGCGGCCGATTCCGTCGTACGGCACCCAGCGCAGGTAGGTGAGATCGACCCCGCCCTGCAGCATCAGGTCCTCCACCAATCGGCCGACTTCGTTATCGGCGAGCGCTGTAACGATGGCCGTTCGCATGCTGAAACACCGCCGCAGCCCGCGAGCGACGTTGTACTCGCCGCCGCCCTCCCAGGCTTGGAATTGTCGCGTGGTGCGGACACGGCCCTCGCCTGGGTCGAGTCGCAACATGACCTCGCCCAGCGAGACCTGATCGTAGGCACATGCATCCGCCGATTTGATTTCGAGTTTGCTCATCGTCTTCTATTTATTTGTCTGGTTGACCGACGAGGCGTAGCTCGTCGGCTATTGGCTTACGAATGGTTCATTCGCACCTACTCACCTACTCACCTACTCACCTACTCACCTACTCACCTACTCACCTACTCACCTACTCACGTACTTCTCACCAACTCCACAGCTTCGCGAACCGCTTTCTCGACTCCGCTGAAGTCGCCGCTTGCATAGAGCGCTGGTTTGACCATCCAGCTTCCGCCGCAGGCGACAACGCGGTCGAATGCCAAGTAATCGGTTACGTTCGCGGGGCCGATGCCGCCAGTGGGGATGAAGCGCATTTGCCGGTAAGGGGCAGCGATGGCTTTGAGCGTCGAGAGGCCGCCGAACGATTCGGCGGGAAAGAACTTCACCACTTCCAAACCGTGCTCGATGGCTTGTTCCACGTCGCTGGGAGTGCAAACTCCGGGGCAGATCGGCATGCCGATCGCCAAGGCATGCGATACCACGCGGGGATTGAAACCGGGCGACACCAGGAACTTCGCGCCGGCGGCTTGCGCCTGATCGACCTGTTCGGTGGTGAGCACGGTGCCCGCGCCGACCAGGAGGTCGCCTCGTTCGGCCATCAGGCGGATCGACTCCAGCGCGGCCGGCGTGCGGAACGTTACCTCGGCCACCGGCAGTCCACCGGCCACCAGCGCATCGGCCAACGGGTTGGCCTGCGAAGCATCGTCGAGTGCAATTACAGGCACCAGTCGGTGCTGCTTCAGCGTTTCATTGATCTGACTGCTCATCGATTCTCTCTCGATTGCTGAATGCGTTTAGGGCTTATCATGGGACAAGACGAGTCCTACCGCCTGCATGTCGTAGTCGGTGTACGTGTTAAGATTCATCAGAGTTGTCGGAGTTATTGGAGGAACTCTATCTACAGGCGGCGAACGGTCATGCCGCCATCGACTGGTAGCACCGCGCCGGTGGCGTAGGTCAACTGCCCCGTGGCCAGCACGGTTACCGCGCGGCCAATGTCCTCGGGCACGCCCCAGCGGGGCTCGACGGTCAGTCCTTCGGCCAGCATCTTGTCGTACTTATCTGTCACGCCGGCGGTCATGTCGGTGCGGATCACGCCGGGGCGAATCTCAAACACAGGAATGCCATATTCGCCCAGCCGCGCGGCCCACAGTTGCGTGGCCATCGCCACGCCGGCCTTCGAAATGCAGTAATCGCCCCGATTAATCGACGCTTCGGTGGCGCTCACGCTCGAAACGTTGATGATCGCCGCTTGGAACTCCGCGTCCGCCTGTCGCTGTTCGATCATCCACTTAGCGGCCGCTTGGGTGAGGAAGTACGGTCCGCGGAGGTTGATGGTGATCAAGCGGTCGAAGCTATCGGGTGTGGCTTCGAGCAGATCGGACCTCACGTCGGGCGCGACGCCAGCGTTGTTCACCAGCACGTCGAGCCGCCCCAACCGATCGCGAATCTCAGAGAGCATCCGCGCGTGGTCTTCCAGGTTGCCGATGTCCGCCTGGCAGTAGAGCGTCGCCGCGCCCAGCGATTCGAGTTCCGCAAGGGCCTCGGCGACGTCGTCCGCCGCACGGCGACCGTTGATCACCACGTCGAACTCGGCCGCAGCCAAACACTTGGCCACTCCCAGCCCAATCCCCCGGCTGCCCCCAGTCACTAAAGCTACACGCCTGTTTTGCTCGTTCATGACAGTATCGAATGGTGAATAGTAATGTGTTGCCTCGCGCCCGCGGTGCTACTGTTTTGTCGGCCCGAAGAACGTGTAATAGGTTTCGTCCTTCGCCAAACGGCCAACGTACAGGGCCGCTTCGCGGAGGTGGTAGTCGCCCCACATGCAGGCCTCGCCCACGGGCGCTTTGCGGCCCGGTGGTACGTGGTCCCAGCCGTTGGGTTGATGGTAAACCGTGTGTAGCAACAGCCCTTCGTGCTTACCGTCGGTCGACAAGTAGGGTTCATCGAGCAGCGAGTGCAGCACCTTGAGCCCCGCTTGCGTGTACCGAGTGGCGGCTGCCGAATCGCGCGTTTCGAGATAACGCCCCAGACGCAGCAGCCCCTGACAGGCGATCGCCGCTGCCGAGCTATCAACCGGCTCGACGTCGTTGAACGGATCGGCCGGCTTGTCGAGGTAGTCGCCCAACTGCACAAGGCCCGGCGCGCCGGTGTCCCAGTACGGAACGCCACAAGTGGGTGTGTGCTCGATATAGAAGTCGCACGTGGCGCACGCCGCGCGGAGGAACAGTTTTTCGATGGCTTCGCGGCCGCCCATTGGTTCCAGCTCGGCGTCCTCTCGCGTGGCCAGCCACTCGAGTTGCTCGGGAAATCCAACCATGGCCCAAGCCAAACCGCGTGTCCACGTGCTGAACGGCGAGTAGCCCTGCTGCGTGGAAGGGGCGCGGTAGTCGCCGTTGTTGGTGTTGAACAGCGACTCGTGCGCGGTGCGGCCACGAATGTCGTAGGTGTCGCGATCCTCGCCGTACCAAATGTTGTAGGTGGCGGTGGCCGTGGCGTGGTCGATGATGCGCTCCAGCAGGTTAATCGGCTCGTCTCGCTCGCCCATCAGCACATGGCCCAACTGGTGCGCGAGCGACAACGCGCGGCACGAGCGAATGGTGTCGACAAACAACGACTGCGGACCGTTGAACGAATAAATGTAGCCACCGTTGTCGCGGGTGGTCGACCACCGCGAAGCCTGCACCGCGCCAGAGGCCTTCATGGCCATCTCGTAGAAGTTGCGCTGCCAGGTGTCTTCTTCGATGCGGCCTTCGTTCATCAACCGCAACAGCGCGCCGTAAGTGCTGACGTTGTTGAAACCATGATCGTGCACGCCGATGTGCGTGACATGCGGCGCCATCACACCCACGGTCCGATCGCGCCCCACTTCGAGGAATCGCTCGTCGCCGGTGGCGTCGAACTGCAAGACCAGACTGCCGAATTGAAAACCTTGCGTCCACTCGGTCCAACCCTGCGCTTGATACTGCCCATCGATCGTGAAAACCGGACTGGGAGTTCCGATTTTCCAGCGACCTTCAATCCGATCCAAGCGATCGGCCGAGGCGGCCCACATGCGGTCGATCTGAGGGAGCAAGTCGGCGGGGCAAAGCGTTGACGAGCTAAGGTCGATCATACTGCGAGATTCCAAGCGGGTCCTGGGTTAAGCGGGGGCCGAAGATGTGCCAAGCCCCGATTGTAACCAACTCGCGTGCCCGCAGTGAGGGAGCCCACCATCGGGCTGCGTGGGTCGCTTGCCGCGCCCGATTCGTTTAGACTCAGAAGGTCTCCTTTCGACCGAGTTCCTCTAGCGGTTCCTCCAACCCAAGCGACATGTCCACAACGATTTCCGATACCCCACGCTGCGATCGAGCGCAACTAGCGCGACAAGTTGAAGAGATCCTGGACGCCACGCCGGCGTGGGATCTGCACACGCATTTGTATCCGGCCAGCTTTGGCACACCGCTCGCCGGAACCGGCGCCAGTGCGGCGGATCCGAAGGGTCTGATGCTGTGGGGCATCGACGAGCTGCTGACCTACCACTACCTGGTGGCCGAAGTGTTCCGCGTGGTGCCATCGCGCGTGCTGCCGTACGCCGATTTCTGGCGAATGAGCAAGCAGCAGCAAGCCGATCACATCTGGCAACACTTGTTCCTCGAGCGCACTCCCGTGAGTGAAGCCTGCCGCGGCGTGTTGACCACGCTCCAGCGACTGGGACTCGACCCGGCCGACAAGGATCTCGATGGTTACCGCAAGTGGTTCACCCAGCAAGATCCCAACGACCACGTCGACCGTGTGATGCAGGCCTCGGGCGTTTGTCGCATCACCATGACGAACGACGTGTTCGACGATAACGAGCGGCAGCGGTGGTTGACCGACCCAGCGGTTGGCAGCGACTCGCGGTTTGCTCCGGTGCTTCGATTCGATCCGCTACTCTGCGATTGGCCGAGTGCCGCGCGGCAGCTGAGCGCATGGGGCTATCGCGCCGACGAAAATCCTTCGCCCGAGGGCATTGCGGAGGTGCGACGATTTCTCTCCGACTGGCTCGATCGTACGGGAGCCATCTACTGCGCGGTCAGCCTGCCACCGACGTTCCGCTACAACGGCTTGGACGATACCCAAGTGAGCAGCGTGATCTTCCGCGAGGCGGTGCTGCCTACCCTGGCGGAGCGCAACCTGGCGATGGCGCTCATGATCGGCGTGTTGCGCGGCGTGAATCCTCGCCTGTCGATAGCGGGTGACGGACTGGAGAAGGCCGACGTGTCGAGCATCTGCCGGTTGTGCACCGACTTCCCGGACAATCGCTTCATGGTCACACTGCTGTCGCGCGAGAATCAGCACGAACTGGCCGTGGCCGCGAGGAAGTTCGATAACCTGTTGCCATTTGGCTGCTGGTGGTTCCTGAACAATCCTTCCATCATCGAAGAAATGACTCGCGTGCGGATGGAACTTTTGGGAACCTCGTTTGCCCCGCAGCATTCCGACGCCCGGGTGCTGGAGCAAATCGTGTATAAGTGGTCGCACAGCCGGGAAATCATTGCCAAGGTGCTCGCCGACAAGTACGCTGATATCATTCGCGCCGGCTGGCCCGTCAGCGAAGACGACATGCGACGCGACGCCAAGCTGCTGCTTCACGACAACTTCCAGAACTTTGTCGCTGGCCGCTGAGCCGGTGATCCTTTCGAAGGCCAGGTGACTTCTATGTCTGCGTATGCATATCGTGTGTGTTGTCTTGTCGGCTGTGTTTGCGTGGCTTTCGCGACGCTGCCCAACAGCGGCAACGCTGCCGAGATGGGCATGTCGATGGACGACGATGGGGTAACCATCACTATCGACGGCGAGGTCTTCACCCGCTACGTGATGTCGTCGGGCACGAAGCCGATCCTGTACCCCGTGATCGGCCCGACGGGAAAGCCGGTGACGCGCGACTTCCCGATGAAGCCGGTCGGTCCGAATGAAAAGGACGACCACCCGCACCACCGCTCCATCTGGTTTGGCTACGAAGGGATCAACGGGGTGAACTTCTGGCACGAAGCGCCGCGCCCCACACAGCACGACGGCCGACAGGTTCACAAGAAGTACAAGAAGGTAGAACTCGACGGCGACACCGTGGTTCTGGTGACCGAAAACGACTACGAGGACGGCAACGGCGATGTCGTGGCCAAGGACGAACGGACCTACCAGTTTGGCACCGATGGCGACGCCCGCTGGATCGACGTGACCATCAAACTCTGGTCGCCGAAAGGGCCATTGAAGATCGGCGACACCAAAGAAGGCGCTTTTGCCGTGCGTGTGGCCGGCACCATGAAGAACACGGCGGAAATGGGTGGTAAGTTCATCTCCAGCAATGGCGACGAGAACGGCCGGGCTTGGGGCAAGCCGGCCGCTTGGGTCGACTACCATGGCCCCGTCGATGGCGAGACTGTTGGCATCGCGATCATGGCCCACCCTTCAAGCTTGCAACCCGAGCCTCGGTGGCACGTTCGCGAGTATGGACTCTTCGCGGCCAACCCCATTGGTGCATCGGATTACTCCCGGGGTGAGGCCGAAGGTGGTCTGGAGCGTGAGGAAGGCGAGCCGATTGTGCTGCGGCATCGCATCCTGATTCACAAGGGCGACCACGTCGACGCGGACATCGCCGGCGCGTACGCCGAGTATGCCAAGACCGAGGCAGATCACTCGGAGAGTCCTAGCTCCTCGCAAGACGAAAGCACTTCGGCAAAGGGGACATGAGCCAGCCGGGCGAAGCTCGGATGCCCCCGCAACCTGGCGCGCGACGCGGCCGGCGAGGTCACGCCGCACAGGAAGCGCGCTAGCTGCCGCGCGGATGCCAATGCCGGCTTTCGCTCATCGATCACACCGCGCATGGCCGCGAGATCTTCTTCGGTAATCTTGGCCGGCACGCCGGCGAGCGGTGTGGCCTCCGCGCCCTGGCAACGATCGCAGTGGCCGCACGCTTTGCGGTCCTCGCCAAAGTAGGCCAACAGCGTCTGCGTCAAGCAGTCGGGCGACTCCGCCAGGTCGATCACGTTGTGGATGCGGGCGATGTCGTTTTGTTCGCGCGTCATGAACTGCTCAAGGAGCAAGTCGACCAGCGCCGACAAGTCGTCGACTCGTTTGGCGATCCGAAAGCCGTGCCGCACGCCAGATGTTTCGAGCACCAGATCGCCCTTCTGGTCGAGGTAGTCGAGCGCGGAGATGATGCGCTGCCGCGGCTCCTGAAGAACGTCCGACGCCTTGGCCACATCGATGGTGTACCAGGTCTTGGCCGCCTTGGATTGCTTGAAGACGTCCGCAATGAACTTCGCGCGCTCCGCGTCGAAGCGGGCGAGGATCTCCGCCGAGGGGCGAATTGGCTTAAAGCGGTACTGGGTGTAGATGGCGCCGGTTGGCCTGATCACACCTTCGAGTTCGAGGTAGGTAATCAGCGTCCGCACCACCAGATCGCGGACGTCGTGGTTGTACGAGAGATCGTAGAGCGACAACTCGATTTCGTCGCCTTCGGCGCCGAGCACTTCCTGGACGATGTTGGCGATCGCGGTGCGCGTGGGCGTATCGCCGTAGCTGAAGTTCTCGAGCGTGATCACATCGCTCGCGCAGCCCAGCAGTTCGCAATGCGCGGGCTCGCCGTCGCGGCCTGCACGGCCGATCTCCTGCATGTAGCTTTCGAGGCCTTTGGGCAAGTTGAAGTGATAGACCGCGCGGATGTTCGACTTGTCGATTCCCATACCGAAGGCAATGGTCGCCACGACCACCATGTCGTCGGCCGCCATGAAGGCATCCTGGATCTCGGTTCGCTTCTCGGTACCCAACCCGGCGTGGTACGCCTGGGCGTGGATGCCTCGGCTGGCGAGGAACGCGGCGACCTGCTCGGCCGTTTTTTGCAGCGTGACATACACGATCGCCGGCCCCGTCGGTCGCTCTTTTAGCCGCTGCAGCAGCAGATCGTAGCGCTGCTGGTCGCTGGCGCAGGGCGTAGCGTGCAGGTGCAGGTTTGGGCGGTAGAAACCGGTTTGCACCACGTCGGGCGGTTCGATCGAAAACGCTTCGGCAATGTCGGTGGCAACCTCCGGTGTGGCCGTGGCGGTGAGCGCCAGTACGCGGGGAATCTCCAGTTTCGCGGCCAGCGAAGCGATCCGCAGGTAATCGGGCCGGAAGTTGTGCCCCCACTGGCTGATGCAGTGCGCCTCGTCGATAGCCAGCATCGAAATGTGAATCCGCTCGAGTGTCTTCAAGAAGCGCTCGTTGCCAAACCGTTCGGGCGAGACATACAACAGCCGCGTGCGGCCGGCGTGCAGGTCGTCGAAAACCTGGAAGTTCTCCTCGCGAGTCAAACTCGAGTCGAGCCGCGCGGCCGCCACGCCGCGCTGGGCGAGGAAATCGAGCTGGTCCTTCATCAGCGCGATCAGCGGCGAAACAACTAGCGTCACCCCGTCCAGCACCAAAGCCGGTAGCTGATAACAAAGGCTCTTGCCGCTGCCGGTGGGGAAGATGGCCAACGACGATCGCCCCTCCAGCAGGCAAGAGATTACCTCGCCCTGGCCGGCGCGAAGCTGCTCGAACCCGAACACTTCCTCTAATATTCTGCTAGCTTCGCCGGAAATCGCCATCGCGCTGCTCGGGGTGATCGTGGCGGTCATGGTAGGCTCGAGCGTGGCTGCGGGAATAGTGTACGTTTGTTTACATCACTATATTACCGGTCCTCGCGCCGAATGCAAGCTTATTTTTTTACAGGTCTAGAGATGGCCCGTCCGTGGCTAGCGAGTGCAACTTCGGCTAAGCTTTGGGGCAATTGTCCCCGACGCACTGGAGTTCGGCCATTACTGCTCGCCAACTTATTCAGGTCACTCGCCCAGGGTTGTGGTCCACGCAGTTGTGGTTTTACCTGCTGCCACTGGGTGGGTATCGTCTGCTCGATACGGCCGGGTTCTGGCTCGGCGCTGTGTACGTGACTTTTCCGCTGGGGCTGCTGCTGTACGGCTGGAACGACTGGGCTGACTTCGAAACCGACCAGCTCAACCCGCGGAAGGGCAACCTGCTATTCGGCGCGCGGTTGTCGGCCGACTCGCTGGCGCGGTTGCCGTGGATCATTGCGGCAGTACAGGTTCCGTTCTTCATTGCCTTCACGCTGCTGGTCGGCGCGAAGTTCCTGCTCTGGATCGCCGCGGCGGTGGCGGTCAACGCTTGCTACAACCTGCCAGCGATCAACTTCAAGGGCCGGCCGCTGCTCGACGCGCTGAGCCAGGGCGGATACCTGTTGGTGTTTGTGCTGGCCAGTTGGGTGAACGACGTGCCGCAGTTGCCGTGGCAGGTGTTCTTGTTCGGGTTGCTGTTCGCGGTGCACTCGCATCTATTGGCCGAGGTAACCGACATCGAGCCCGACCGCGCGGCGGGCCGCCGGACGACGGCCGTGGTGATCGGCTCCGCGCGAACCAAGCTGGTCGTCGCCGCGCTATTGTTTGCCGAAGCGGTCGTACTTTTGGCCTATCTTCACCAGAGTGCCATGGGAAGGCTGGCGGCCGGTTTCTTGCTGCTCGCCGGGCTTGGGTTCGCCATCGATTTTTGGCTCCGCGGCGACCGGACCATCGCACCAGGAGCCCTGGCAGGAGTGCTCGTGGCCTGGAATATTGTGGCCATCGCGAGCATGTATCTGGTGTGGCGGAGCGGGCTTTTCGTGCAATAGCACTGCGCAAAACAGGACCCGCATCTAGGAACTCGCCCAAGATTCTGTTTATTATAGACACTTCGAGATTTTGTTTCCCTTTTTGCAGGAGTAGTTGCGATGCGCAAATTTGGTTTTTGCCTGACACTCATGGCGGCCTTGGGCTGCGGACTCGGCTGTTCGCAGAAGACCGTGGACGAGGCGGGCGAGGCTGCCGAAGCAACTGGCGATGCTGTTGAGAGCGCCGCCGACGATGTTGCTGATGCCGCTGGAGAAGCCGTCGATGAAGTCAAGAAAGCTGCTGATGATGCTGTGGATGCAGTAGACGGTGACTCTTCCGAGTAGTTGGAAGATACAGCAGTTCTCATTGGCTACGGTATTAGTGACTCAGCGGTGGGCTGAGTCACTAATACTGTGCCAAGTGTATCTTAGAGCGACCGCTCGCCCGTAGTGCTAGAGCGCTGCGAGACTGACGGCGCTTGCTCTTCGGCTGGCAACAGGTCGAACGTGTCGAGACCAAAGTTGTAGTTTCTAGCCAGCTCATTCTTACCCAGCACGGTGACTCTCACACGGTGCTCTCCCGCTTCCAATCGATGGACGCCTAGCTCCAGCGAAGCGCCTGGCGAGACCTTGCCGGCGTAGAGGTCCATCGGCTCCGTAGGCGCGTGGTCATTGAGTTGCGCCTGGATGATGCCGTATCGTGGTCCCGCGGTGGTCGTGAACCGCGCGCGATACACGCCGGGCTGTGCGACCTGGAACTTCCACTCGGCCGTGGCGTCGGCTTCAGCGGAGGCAAACAACTGCCGCCCCTCGCTCCACATCCCCTGGCCGAACCTCCGCATCGAAAAGCTGAAGGCGTGGCAGCGGTTCTCTTCGACTAGCTCGAGCGACTCGGCCTCGATCCGCACACTCGGCCTCTCGGAACCAGCCGCGCCGAGTTCAATCCACAATGCGTCGTTGCCGTACTGGCGGGCGTAGTCGTAGGCCATGCGGCCGTAGCCAGCTTCCTGCCACTTGGGCCCGTAGCTGTTGCGGAACACCAAGTACCCTCCGCCGGGCGTGTGGTCGTCGTCCTGGTAACCGACAAACACAATGCTATGCCCGTCGCGCACTTCAGCAGCCGTGGGGACTTTGAGCAAATCCTCCGGCTTCTTCGAGCGCGGCCATCGCAAACCACAAGCTACCGGGCGCCCAGCGGCGAGCGTTTGCTTGATCGAGGTGAACTGCTCCTCAGAAAGTCCCGACTGAAGCGACCATAGCTTGATCCAGTGTGGTCGCCACCGCCCGCTGGTCTGCTGGGCTTCGGCAATGGTCGACTCGGCAGGTCGCGAGGTCTCGCCGGTGCGATGGTAACTGCAACTCGACTCGCTAGGGATACCAAGCTCGTTGAGCCCCTGCACGGCTTCGTAGAACATAGCCTGATCGCCCCGACGCCCGGTTGCTTCGTTGGCGGCCCACACCAGGAACTCTTCGGAGAGCGATGGCGAAGTGGTCTCGCCCGCGGTGAGCCAGGCGTAGTTTGCACAAGCGGTGATCGCAAACAGCGAGCAAGTGTTGCGCTCGCCCTGATGCCAGCACTCGAGACCAAAAGACTCGAACTGCGATCGCAAATCGACGGAGGCCGGCAACTGCTCTGCACTTGTGGTGGGAACACCAACCAAGAGCGCCAACAGCGCGAGAGGAATGCACACTCGACTCATGCTAGCTCCGAAGAATGCGTGCGTGGTAGAAGGCTCAAGGAACCTGCGGGGTGGGACGTCGCATTATAGACTCACGGCGTCGCGCGCAGCAAACGCATCTCACCGAGCAAGTGACCGTTGATCGACCGGCGTGGCAGTCGCGGCACCAGGGAGGCTTCGCGGGATGTTGAAGCAGTGCAACATCGGCACCGCAAACCTTGCGAGAATCGTCACCGATTTTGCGGCGCGCAACTTGCTATCGACAGTGGCTACTGTGGATTTTCACCGAAAAACATCGCTCTGCGCTGCTTCCACAGCGATTGACCGGCTGCCCATGCCGCGCGCGGTACTGTACAATAGAAGACTATTCGAGGTACCGGTTCGCGCGTTGTTTGCAGCGGTTGCTGCACCGAAACCAGACCTCAACCCCCTAGAGGACCATGCCTACCGACAGCTCGACCGCGACTCAAGACAAACCGCCTGCGCCCTCGGACCCCAACCACAGTAGTGCCGCTGTAGCGCAGAACGGCAATGCTGCCGAAGTGCTCAACGACGAGCCAACGGCGCCGCCGGTGGTCGAAGCGACCAAGCGATTCTTCGCTGGGCTCAAAGCATCCGGCGATAAGCTCTTTCTGGGGCATACCCTGGCTGCGCGGCTCGACGAGTTCCTCAACCAGCCGCACGCACCGCCACAACCGGTGGCGCGGCAATTGAAGAAGTTGCTGCGAGGTTGCCCCGAAGTGGTGATCGATGGCGATCTGACCTACGCGGTGCTGCGCCCCTCGGTGGGCACCAAGCAAATTGTCCGCTTGCATCCCTCGGCCCATGACTTTGAGAGCGTCTCGCGGGGCGACTACTTGCAGCTCAAGGACGCGCAGATCCAAGGTGGGGAAGAAGCGGACAAACCGGGTTTGGTGATCGACTTCACGCCGTACTTCCGCGACCTGCCACTGGTGACCGACGCTGGCGAAATGGGCAGCGGCATCTCGATCCTCAACCGGCACTTGTCGGCGCAGATGTACCAGAACCCGGAGCGGTTTCGCAAAGCCCTGGTCGACTTCCTCAAGGAGACCCACCTCAACAGCCACAACATCCTGCTCAACGAGCAAATTCGCACTGTCGAGGAGTTTGCTGCCGAATTGGCGACGGTCCGCTCGCTGCTGGACGACTACGACGACTCGACTCCCTACGAACCAGAAGTAGCGCACGAGATTCGCGCTCATGGATTCGAAGCCGGTTGGGGCGCCAACGTGGGGCGGATCTCCGAGACACTCCGCTTGCTCGAACAAGTGCTCAACTCGGCCGACCCGGCGCGGTTCGAGGAACTGCTCGCGCGATTGCCGCTGGTGCACAACGTGCTGATGGTCTCGCCCCATGGATGGTTCGCGCAAGAAGGTGTGCTAGGCCGGCCCGATACCGGTGGCCAGGTGACCTACGTGCTCGATCAAGCCAGGGCGCTGGAGCATGAGATCAACCAGCGGATCGCGCATAGCGGTCTGGACGTCGCCGCCAAGGTGATTGTGCTCACGCGACTCATCCCTGAAGCCGATGGCACCACTTGCAACGTTCCGCGCGAGAAGATCTACGGCTCGGAAAACGCTTGGATTGTGCGCGTGCCGTTCCGCGACGAGTCGGGCGAGGTTGTGCCGCAATGGATCTCGCGGTTCCAGCTGTGGCCGTACGTCGAGAGCTTTGCCGAAGAGTCGCGACAAGTCGTTGTGACCGAACTGATGGGCAAGCCCGACTTTATCATCGGCCACTACACCGACGGCAACCTCGTGGCACACTTGCTGGCCGATCGTTTGGGCACGACGCATTGTGCGTGCGTGCACGCCTTGGAGAAGACCAAGTACCTGCTGAGCGACGCCCACTGGGGCGACCTGGAAGAGCAATACCGCTTCAGCATGCACTTCACGGCCGACCTGCTGTCGTACAACTCGGCCGACTTCATCGTCTCGAGCAGCTTTCGTGAGATCGCTGGCACACGCGACGAGATGGGGATGATCGAGTCGTACGAACTGTTCAGCTTGCCGGGACTCTATCGGGTTCAGTCGGGCTTCAACCCGCGGTTGGCCCGCCATAACATCGTTCCGCCGGGCGCCAGCGAGGAGTTCTTCTATCCCAACCATGACCACGCGCGGCGGGTGCCGCAGATCACGCAGTCGCTGGCCGAACGGTTCCTCCAGGCCGAACCGAGCGAGGGAAATGTCGGCCATCTGGAGAATCCGGAACTGCCACCCATCTTCGCCATGGCGCGGATGGACAAGGTCAAGAACCTCTCCGGCTTGGTAGAGATGTTTGGCAAACACGAGAAGCTCCGCGAGCAAGGCAACCTGCTGCTGGTGACCAGTCTCAACAGTGTCGAGGCGTCCAACGATCCCGAAGAGATCGAAGAGGTCAATCGCACGTACGAGTTCATCGACCAGTACGAACTCGACGGTCACATCCGCTGGTGTGCAGCGCGCCTCGACAAGACCGAAACGGGTGAGATCTATCGCCTGATCGCCGATCGTCATGGCGTGTTCGCCCAGCCTGCGTTCATGGAGACGTTCGGCTTGACGGTTATCGAAGCGATGGCCTGCGGCTGTCCGGTGATCGCCACCTGCTTTGGCGGGCCATCGGAGATCATCCTGCCGGGCGAGTGCGGCGACATTGCCGACCCCAACGACCAACAACACTTTGCCGACTTGCTGCTAGGCGTGATCGGCAACGATGAACTTTGGCAACGATACCACGAAGAGGGCATCCGCCGCGTCGCCTCTGCGTACACCTGGCGACGCCACGCGTCGCGGCTCTTGAGCCTGGCCAACGTTTACAGCTACTGGAACCACACCGACGTTATGAATCGACCTGCTTTAGATCGCTACATCCACACGCTCTATCACACGGTTTACCGTCCTCGCACACAGTCGATGGTGCAATAGGCAATGATGCAATAGGAAAGCGTCAGGCACAGTTAATTCAACGGTTGGAGGCCGACAAGCACAATCATGTATATCCAATTGGTCAGTATTCACGGACTGGTCCGCGGGCAGAACGTCGAAATGGGCGCCGACGCGGACACGGGCGGTCAGATTCGATACGTCCTGGAACTCGCCAGCACGCTCGCCCAACACCCGGGGGTCGAAGCGGTCGACTTGTTTACGCGCCGCATCCGCGACAAGCGCGTCTCGGCGGACTACGGTCAGGACATCGAACAGCTCTCGGACAACTGCCGCATCGTACGGCTGCCGTGCGGCGGTGGGCGGTACATTCGCAAGGAGAAACTGTGGCCGTTCCTGGAAGACTACATCGACGCGATGATCGCGTTCACCACCCGCGAGGGCCGCACGCCCAGGGTGGTGCACGGTCACTATGCCGATGCGGGCTACGTGGCCAAAGAGGTGGCCTGCGCGTACGGCGTGCCGTTTGTGTTCACGGGTCACTCGCTCGGTAAGCCCAAGCTCGACTACCTGCTCGAGGAAGGCTGGTCCATGGAGCAAGCCAACAAGGAGCTTGCCATCGAGCACCGCATCAACGTCGAACAAGAATGCTTGGTGGCGGCCGATTGCGTGATCACCAGCACCCGCCACGAGCGCGATCAAGGCTACGGCAAGTACCACAAGAGCGAAGAGCTGCCGTTCCACATCATCCCGCCCGGCACCGATCTCGATCGGTTCTTCCCGTACTACGACTACGAGATGCCGAACGTGGAGATCGACGAGCGCTTCAAGCAGGCGCGCGTTCGATTGCAGGCGGACCTTAGTCGCTTTTACAAGGACCCCGACAAGCCACTGATCCTGGCGCTCTGCCGACCCGATCGCCGCAAGAACATCGGCGCGCTGGTCGAAGCGTACGGCACCAGCAAAGAGCTGCAGGCGATTGCCAATTTGGCGATCTTCGCCGGCATTCGCGACGACATCGAATCGATGCCCGAGAACGAGCAGCGCGTGCTGACCGACATGCTGCTGGCGATGGACCGGTTCAACCTGTACGGCAAGCTGGCGATTCCTAAGAATCACGACTCGGAGTACGAAGTTCCCGAATTGTACCGTCTGGCGGCCGCCAGCGGCGGGGTGTTCGTCAACACGGCGTTTGTCGAGTTGTTCGGACTCACGGCCATCGAGTCGTCCGCCGCCGGGTTGCCGTTCGTGGTCACCGAGAACGGCGGCCCGCAGGACATCGCCGAGAACTGCGAGAGCGGACTGTTGGTGAACGTGAATGATCAGGAACAGTTGACCAGCTCGATGATCGAACTGCTGACCGATCGCCCGAAGTGGGACACTTGCTCGTCGAACGGCGTCAATCGCGTTCGCGAGCATTACACCTGGGAAACGCACGTGCGGCATTACGTCGACGCGGTGAGCAACCTGCAGTCTCCGCCCCCGGTAAGCAGCACCAACGCACCGAAACGCCAGCGACTCGCCGCGCTCGATTGCGTGTTGATCACCGACATCGACAACACGCTGATCGGCGACGACGCCGCTTGCGAACGGCTGCTTCAGTTGCTTCGCGACAACCGCCATCACATGGGCTTTGGCATCGCCTCGGGGCGGTCGCTGGAGCTGGTGCAGGAAGCCCTCGACGAGCACGGAATCCACGACATCGACGTGATCATCTCGTCGGTCGGCTCGGAGATCTACTACGGCCCCGAGTTCGCTCCCGACCGCGGCTGGGCGAATCAGTTGCGTTCGAAGTGGAAACCGGACCGCATCCGCGCGGCGCTCGACGCGCTCGACTTCCTGAAGTATCAGGAGCGCGACTTCGCCCAACGCGAATTCAAAGTCAGCTACGACCTGGTGGACGACATCACGGCCGAAGAGGCCGAGCCGCTGTTGCACGAGGCCTTGGATAGCACCGAATCGGCCTACTCGCTTATTATGTCGCATGGCGCGTTCGTCGACGTGTTGCCACATCGGGCCTCCAAGGGCAAAGCGGTGCGCTACCTGGCTCGTAAGTGGGACATCCCCATCGAGCGCGTCGCCACGGCGGGCGACTCGGGCAACGATCGCGATATGCTGCAAGGCCGCACCGCCGGCATTGTGGTCGGCAACCACGACGCCGAGCTGGCGAATTTGAAGCTCACCAAGAACGATCGGATCCATTTCGCCAAGGGTTGTTTTGCGGAGGGTATTATTGAGGGTTTGCATCACTACCAGTTGCTCACGAGCTCTCCAGCAGCACCCACCAAGCAGCCAGCCGGACAATTGGAGAACGTAGTATGAGTGGCCCGCTCTATGGCGCGGTGGAGGCCGGTGGAACCAAATTCATTACCATGGTCGGCTCCGGTCCCGATGGTATCGCCGAGCAAGCACGGTTCGACACCGCCACGCCCGAAGTGGTGATTCCACAAGTGGTCGATTTCTTCCGCCAGGCCCAAGCCAAGCACGGCCGTCTGCATGGCGTTGGCATTGGTTCGTTTGGACCGGTGGACCTCGACTTGAAGTCTTCCACCTATGGCTACATCACCGCCACGCCGAAACCCGGCTGGTCGAACACTGACCTGGTTGGCCCGGTGCGCGAAGCGCTCGACGTGCCAGTGGCGTTCGATACCGACGTGAACGCTGCGGCCGTGGGCGAGCACCGCTGGGGCGCAGCGAAAGGGCTCGATACGTTTGTCTACATGACCATCGGCACCGGCATCGGTGGCGGCGGCATGGTCGGTGGGCAAATGCTGCATGGTTTGGTACATCCCGAAATGGGTCATATGCGGCTGCCTCGCAATCCCGAGGTCGATCCGTTCACCGGCGCGTGCCCGTTCCATGGCGACTGCCTTGAAGGTTTGGCCAGCGGCCCGGCCATCGAAAAGCGGTGGGGCACGTCGGCCAAGTTGCTCGACGCCGACCACGATGCGTGGCGCCTTGAGGCCGACTACCTTTCGCTGGCCGTGGTGAACCTGGTCACTACACTGTCGCCGCAACGCGTCATCCTGGGCGGCGGCGTCATGCATCAGTCGTTCCTGTTGCCAATGATCCGCGAGCGGGTACTAAAACTGCTGAACGATTACGTGCAATCTCCCGCCATCCTGAACGACATCGACTCGTACGTTGTTACTCCTGGTCTCGGCGACAAAGCGGGCATTCTTGGTTCGCTGGCACTTGCATTGGATTGAACGCAATTGCCATACGTGGGGTGGTTGAAATCAAACTCCGCGCGGTGCGATGTAGCGCGATCGTTGCGATCCGCACTCTCCTCAGGAATCTTCTCGCAGCGTACTAGGTAAACCGCAAATCTGGCTCTGCGCCATTTTTGTCCTGTGCAGCGTCTGCATGAACCTAACCTGTGATGACGAGTGGAAGTGCGCAAACACTTCGCTTGTCTATTCGGGGCAACGTGATCACCCACTCTGTGGTACACCGCGCTGCGAATAGCTCCTGCGCCGCCGCTCCAACTATGGCAAGCTTGGCGGCCACAAGGCAGAGCGACAATCCATAGTTCCCGCCCGGCAACTGGGCCGGCGTTTGGAAGGTAGATCGACATGGGCAAACTGGCAAAAAGTGTATCCACAATACGACAGTGGGCGGTGGGCAGTGTCCTGCTGGCTTGGGCTGGGTTAATGACCGTGCTGGTCTCGTGCCTGATGGTTGGTCACTGGGTCTCGCTTCCTCACCCCACGACGGACAACTCCGATTGGGCAGTCAAGCTGAGCGACACCGCCTATGGCAGTGCGACGCCACATTGGCTTGCGCTGCACGTCCTCTACGCCGATTGCCCGTGTTCGATTCGCATCATGAAGCAAGTCGTCCAGCGCGAACCCAACGAGGGTATTCGCGAACGCGTTGTCCTGATCGGCGAGAACGACGAGTTGGCGCAGTCGGCTCGGGCCAAGGGGTATGAGGTCGACTGCGTAACTCCTGCCCAACTCATGGAGCAGTATGGTTTGGAGTCGGCGCCGATGCTGGTCGTGCTCGACCCCAACCGCCGCCCGCAGTACGCCGGCGGCTATACCTCGCGCAAACAAGGGCCTGACATCCAGGACACGGCCATCATCGAAGCACTTCTGGCCGGCCAGAACGTCGAGTCGCTGCCAGTGTACGGCTGCGCCGTTTCCAATGGCCTCAAGTCCATCGTCGACCCCTTGGGTATGAAGTACGCAAAAGAGTGAACTCATGAAATTCCTGATCAACTATCTGGTCCTCCCCAAGACTCGAAGCAAGTTCGAAGAGAGCTACCTGAGCCGCATGAACAAGGTGGCCATGTGGTTCTTTGTGCTCCACGTACCCGTCATTACGCTCATTGCCGGTTTGAATGGCACGGGGGCGTTGTTCGCACTGGTATCGACCTCCGCTGTGCTCGCCGGTCCGTTGCTGGCGATCAACACCCTGCAGGACAAGCGATCGGTTTCCATCGTGATGGGCGTGAGCGCCATGCTCATGGGTGGGTTGTTGGTGCACTTCGGCCAAGGACCCATCCAGATCGAGATGCACTTCTACTTCTTTGTGCTGCTCGCTCTCCTGGCGGTGTTTGCGAACCCCATGGTGATCGTCGCTGCGGCAGTAACCGTGGCCGCTCACCACGCATTGCTGTGGTTCTTTCTTCCGGCGAGCGTATTCAACTACGATGCGCCCATCTGGGTGGTAGGCGTCCATGCGTTGTTCGTGGTACTCGAATCGGTGGCCGCGTGCTTCATTGCTCGCAGCTTCTTCGACAACGTGGTGGAACTCGAATCGAAAGTCGCCGCCCGCACGGCCGAGGTGAATGCTCGTAACCGCGACATGCGAATGCTGCTGGACGCGGTGGAGCAAGGCTTCTTCACCATCGATAAGCGTGGCGTGCTGAGCGACGAGCGTTCGGCCGCGGTCGACCGCTTGCTGGGCGCACCCCAGCCCGGCGAGACGCTGCCCGAGCTCCTCTGCATTTACGATCAAAAGGTTGCCGACTGGACGGAAATGGGCATCGAAGAGGCGTTTGATGGACTCATGCCGATTGAGGTCACCATCGACCAAATGCCCTCGCGAATCGAAGCCAACGACCGCACCCTCGAGATCAAGTACACGCCAGTGGAGATCGACGGCGAGGTCACGGCGCTGGCGGTGGTTGTCAGCGACATCTCGGCGGAAGTGGAGAATGAGAAGCTCGAAGTCATCCAGCGTGAACTGCTGGCGATGATCAACCGGATCTCTGAGGACAAGTCGGGCTTCCTGGAGTTCTTCCGCGAAGCAGACGACATCGTGGCTGCGCTGCGCGACGAGTCGCGCGACGACCTGGTGCTCACCAAACGGCGCGTTCATACACTCAAGGGCAACACGAGCATCTACGGCCTGGAACGCATTGCCGATGTCTGCCACCAGATGGAAGACTATATCAGCGAGAACGACCAACTGCCACTCGAAGGCGAGTGGGCCACACTGTTCGAAACCTGGCAGTCGGTGTGCGATGACGTGCATCGACTGATCGGCGAGAATCGACAAGGCTTTGAGATCTCTGACGAAGAGTATGCCGGCATCCTCGACGACGTCGTCAAGCGGAAGTCGCGTGGCGATTTGGCGGTTCGACTCGCCTCCTGGAAACTCGAGCCCACCGCCCGTCGACTCGAACGGATTGCCGAGCAGGCACAAAAGCTCGCCGCACGGCTTGGCAAGGGTCACGTCGAAGTGGTCATCCAAGACAACAACTTGCGGATCGAACCGAATCAATGGGCCGAGTTCTGGTCCTCGTTCATTCATGTGATTCGCAACGCCATTGATCATGGGGTCGAGTCCTCCGAAGATCGCATCTCCATGGGCAAGTCCGAGCGTGGCACGCTTGAGATCAGCACCAACATCGAAGATGCGCGGTTCATCGTGACCGCTCGCGACGATGGCCGGGGAATCGACTGGGACCGCGTTGCGGCACTGGCAGCCGAAAAGGGTCTGCCGAACGAAACGGAAATTGATCTTTGCAATGCCCTGTTCGCCGACGGCTTGAGCACTGCCCTGTCGGTGACTTCCACCAGCGGCCGTGGCATCGGCATGGCAGCGGTCAAATCGTCGTGCGAAGCACTCGCGGGCCGCATTGTCGTCGAGTCGCAAGTGGGGCAAGGCACCACGATTCGATTCGACTTCCCGGTCGAAGCTATGGCGCCAGAAGCAACCGAGATGCTGCTGCTGCACGAGATTGAAGAGATCAGCGATTTGATTGTCGACTCCCGAGTAAGAACCGATTCCGCGGCCACCGATACCATCGCCGTCTAGGCATGGACCGTGGGCGGTGCCTGCCTCCGATGACCTGTACCTTGAACATGAAACCAGGAGATAGAACATGAGTGCTACTGTGTTAGTCGTCGACGACTCGGCCACCGTTCGCCAGCAGGTGAACGTCGCGTTGAGCCAAGTGGGATTGAAAGTGATCGAAGCGGTCGACGGAGCCGACGGTGCAGCGAAGATCAAGGCGGGCGGTATCGACGTGGTGGTGAGCGATGTGAACATGCCGAACAAGAACGGCATCGAAATGGTCGCCGAAGTCAAGAGCGACGCTCGCTTCTCTTCGCTGCCGATCATCATGCTTACTACCGAAGGTGCGCGGGAATTGATCGCCAAGGCCAAAGCGGCCGGCGCCAGCGGCTGGATCGTTAAACCGTTCAAAGCCAACATGCTGATCGCCACGGTAAAGAAATTAGCAGGCGTTGCTTAAATAACACACCAAGCGGCGCGTCGCGCGCCGCGATCGCGAAACGAACTGGGATTATTGCTACATGCGTGCCAAGCCAAAAGAAATTGACTGGTGTCGACAGGTTACCGATGGCATCGTTCACGACATGGAGAAGATGCGATCTTCGACCGAAGAGGCTGCGCTCCGCATCGGCGATCTGCTGGTGGAGATCGTGCGTACGGCCACCGAAGGGAATAAGGAGATCAAGCAATCGATTGGTAACCTCGTTGGGGACAGCGATCAGGAGGAAGACCAGGACTCGCAGAAGTCGAGTCTGAACATGCCGAGCATGCTCGACCAGCAAGGAATGCTCATCGATCGCTTCCTTTCCATGATGAAAGACTTCCTCGACAGGCACCTCGCCATGTCGCGGTCGGCGTCGGCGGCCACGACGGAAATCAACGAATTGGCTCAGCAGGTGTCGCAGTTGATGCTCGCCAGCCGCATGATGGCCATTAACATTCAAATCGAATCGGCTCGCCAGGGCGGCAACGGCAAGACCTTCCAGGTCCTGGCCGACCAGGTCAGCAGTTTCAGCGACCAAGTCGACCACGCCAATAAGGCGATCGCCGCAGCCGTCGAGGAGTTTGTGGTAGAAATGCCCAAGCTCGAAAACGAAGCGGTAGCCATGTCCTCCAAGGTGGATGAGTTCAGGGATAGCATCAACGGCGAGATGTCGGAGATGCGTCACAACGCGCATGAAATGGTGGGAATTGTCCGCCAAGCACTGCAAGCCACCGAAACCAACAACGGCAAGATCCTCGGGTTCTCCCAAGACACCTTGTCCCACTTGCAGTTCCAGGATCCGGTCTCCCAAGGCCTGCGCCGCGCTCAGCACGAAGTGGGCAAGCTGCAGAAGCTCGTCGAAACCGGTCGCATGGACAAGTCGTCGCTAGCCGACATCGAAGAGGACGTCGGCGAGGACGGTAGCGAAATGGTCGAGTCCGGCGAAGTGGTCATGTTCTAGCGCTTGCAGTCATCAGTACTTGAACTGCTGCCAACAACTCACGGTGGCTTACCCGGGCGTGTGGTAATCAACCGCGCCGAGCGGCCGCGCGTGATGTAGCTCCACATCCATTGCATCAACACCAGCAGGCGGTTCTCGAACGCCACTAACTGCATCAGGTGGATGAACAACCACAACAGCCATGCAAAGTGGCCGGAAAACTGCAGCCGCCCCAGCCGCGCCACGGCCGCCGAGCGGCCGATAGTCGCCAGCGAGCCGAGATCGCGATAACGAAACGCCGGCAAACTCTGCCCCTTGAGCTGCTTGCCGATGAGCTTCGCCACGTACTTGCCTTCTTGAATCGCAGCCGGAGCGACGCCTGGAATCAGCTTGCCGTCGGTGTCCTCGAGGTGCGCCATGTCGCCGATCACGAACACGTCGGAGTGCCCGGCGAGCGACAGGTCGGGCTCGACCATCACGCGGCCCGCGCGGTCGGTTTCCGCGCCCGCCGCCTCGGCCAGCTTCTTACTCAGCGGCGAGGCTTTCACGCCGGCTGCCCACAGCACGGTGCCCGCCTCGATGCGTTCACTCCCCTGCTCCGCCTCGAGCGTCACGCCGTGTGAATCGATCTCCGAGACGCGCAGCCCCGTGCGAACCTCGACGCCCAACCGCTCGAGCGACTTCCGCGCTTTGATCGATAGCTTCTCGGGGAACTGCGAAAGCACGTGCGGCACCGCGTCGACCAGCACCACGCGGGTGGTCGGCGTTTTGATGTGGCGAAACTCCTTGGCCAGCGTGTGCCGGGCCAAGTCGGCCAGCGTGCCGGCCAGTTCCACGCCGGTCGGCCCGCCACCTACCACGACGAAGGTCAACAACCGCCGCCGCTCGGTTTCGTCCTGCTGCCACTCCGCCTGCTCGAACGCACTGAGCACGCGGGCCCGGATTTCGGTGGCTTCGGGTATCGTCTTCAGCCCCGGCGCCAGCTGCTGCCAGTCGTTGCCAAAGTAGCTATGCGCCATGCCGGCCGCCACGACCAGCTTGTCGAACGGTACCCGCCGATCGGTCAGCACCACCTCGCGGGCCTCGAGGTCAAAATCCACCACGTCGCCCTGCAGCACGGTGGCGTTCTTCTGCCGCTTCAGCACATTCCGCAGCGGCGCACAGATGTTAGCCGGCGACAAGCTGCCGGTTGCCACCTGATACAGCAGCGGCTGAAACAAGTGGTAGTTCTCGCGATCGACGAGCGTGACCTCACAGTCCGCCCGCCGCAAACCGATAGCAGCATTCAAGCCACCAAAACCACCGCCGACGATAACGACTTTCTTCATGAGGGGTCAGGTTTCAAAGCTGGGGGTGAGAAATCTGTCGCCGACACGGTTTTGCCCCAACGGGTTTTGCCCCAACACACGATCCATTGGCCCAAAACCCCAGGGGTGCCGGTCCCCCTCACACGCCAAAAGTGCTTGTTTTTACGTTGTTTTTCGAATTAAAGGGGCCAAAAGCCGCGAACGTTGTTCCCCGCATGTTTCTGAGGGGACCAAAACTCCCTGCGTGCCCTCAGGCGAGCCGGAAGCGTCAGCGACCGGAGCGAATCCGCGAAGGGCAAGCAAGTGGAACAAATACCCAAATACCCAAAATGCTCACCTACTCGCTTCCTCACCAAATCACACAAAGCCACGCAAACCCATTAGACCACGCGTCCGCGCAAGTTCAACGGCCATTATTTTACACCAGCGGTTTTGCGGAACGTGGGTCATTCGGAACCAGCGATTGATTGAACAGTAGGCCGCAAAGGAAGCAGAGAACTCAGCGTCATACTGGTCATCCTAGGCCCGGCGTTTACGCCGGGTTGATGCGTCAACCATATCGGCGGTCGAGCGGCACGCCTTCCACCAGCCGGAGCGCGACCGAGACCGCAATGAGGCCGACATTGGCCCACGCGAATCTACTAGAGCGTTTTGAGAATTAGCTTGCGAAGTCCTTCGGACACGCTTGAACGCTGGGTTGCTATACTGCAACACCCCGACGCACCAGTGTTCCAAGGATTCCCCCCACAATGCACGAGGGTTCGCCCAACCCGTACCAGGCGCCGACTTCCGCGGGACAACCTCAGGCCTACACGTTCAAGACCGGCGTCGTCGTGGCCTGCATCCTGTGGGCTTTGCTATCGGTGGCCACCTGGTTGGGAGGTGCAATCCTGAGCCCCTTGTACCAAGACTGGGAGCTAGAACTGCCGCTCCTGTCCCGCATGGTGCTGCACCCCGCGTTCCCCTTGGCATTGGCCATCGCCACGATCCTCCTCGGACTGGCTGCGGTCTATGCCAATCCTCGCCAACGCTACTGGATGGCCAACTTGTCCTTGCTATTCGTGTTCGCCTTGGCCCTTGTGACCGTCATTTCCATGTTTGCGCCCTTGGTGATGCTGATAGTCGGACTGAGCGAGTCCTGAGTGGCGACAGCGCGCCAATGACCACCGAAGGCCTCAGCCGAGGGAAATGCTATCCGGCTATCGCGAATATGCGGCATCGAAAGCAGGGAGGTTGTGATCACCCCTTAATATCTCACCTGCAAGCCGCTCGATCTGAAACGCCCGTAGCCACTGGTCACTTGCGCGATAATCATGCGCGGATTGCGTGACAGCGTTGATTAGACCGTATAAGGTGAGATCCGCATTCTCATCGAAAATCGCTTGGATTTCGGATTGTTCGTCATCAGTGATCAATTGCTGAGCGGCCAGATGACAAAGAAACTCGTATGGAGTTACGAGCACTTGCTGGCCAGTTACTTCGAATCGTCGGAAGTCAAGCTTCAGGGCTCGATCATCAAAAGACCGCTGGACTACCTCTGTGACTTGCGCTGCCCAATTTGTTGGTGGATTGTCAGCAATGGATACGGTGAACGATTGTTCTTTGTCGCATTCCATCAACATCCCGTTGGAGCACACAACACGGTAGAGTCGAGTACAGATCAACGTCTCGAATCGGCAGGACTCCGAATTTCGTATGTACAAACCGCCACGGATCTCATCGCCAGCGGTGACATGGTGGCCGTGACCGGTTGCAGCAACAGAAAGGTGAAGATCGCCGCCAGACTCATGGCAGTGCGTGACATAGAACGGCGAAGTGATGTCGCGGAGAGCATCAGTTACCGTATCCAGCAAATCAGGATTGGCGATCGCATTACTCTTCTGCTGCCGCGGGCGCGAGGCTAGCGATTCGCGAATATCGGGTTTCGGTTCGTGTGGCATCTCGCCAACGAATTGAGGCTGATCTGGAAAAGGATGGAGAGAGTAGTTCATGTGCGTGTTTCCTTTGGCAAGTCACTTCCAACCTGGACAGAAAGTTGCTGTTTAATCCGCACTCTCACGGGACACTGCTCAATCGGCACCCGCAGATGCCGCCGCACAAGGCGTTTCAGGCTAGCCATCTTACTGATTCCTGTTGCTCGCTCCCCAGTGTACTCAGTCGGGCTAAGGAGTAGTTCGCCCAGATGGCCGATATCATTGCATAGCTTCGCACTGGGGTCCACAACGGCTAGCATGGCAAGATGCTGATAGTCGGACTGAGCGAGTCCTAGTCATTGCATAGGGAGCAGAGAACTCAGCGCCGCGACTAGTGGCACTTCACGTAGGTCTCACTTATCGGGTTCCAAGCTCCTTTGGTGGGAGACAACCGCAACAGGTCATCTCCATCGCGCGTGGTTTCAAAACGGACTTCGTACGGCCACCCTTCGGTAACGAACAGGGCTTGCGTGACCGGCAGCAGGCGAACTTGGCGAAAGCACCCCAACGGGCCGCCCGCTACGTCGATGGTCGGGGACTCCGTGAGCGCGATGAGGCACCCATCGGCCGCCACGATTTCAATCGTCTTGTCCTCCACGTCACGCTTCGAAGTATAGAGACCAGCGAAAGCTTCGAGCTCGCTTGAAGGCAAAGCCATCGTGGTTGCCGATAGCCCTAAGAAAGCCCGCAGGGAATCCAAGGTTGCATTCCGCGAGTTTGCATCGACCTCTACCCGAAGCTTCGATTGCTCCACATCATCGAATACCTTGGTGGTGATCGCATCGAACTGTCGCCAGAATGCGATGAAACCCGCGTGGCCGCTCAATCCTGCATTCGTGGTAAACGGATAGCGGTCGTGAGCTTCGATCCACAAGTCCAGCATCCGCTGGCCACGTACTTTGATAATGCTCTCAAAGTGAGCGGTGATGTCCCTGGGAGATAGATAGATCCACCGTGGAAACAAGTCGGCCGCGATGCCCTCTATCGCGCTAGCGGTTTCAAAGACGGCCTCTTGGTCGATGTCAAAGATAAGTAGCGATCGAAAGTGATTCTGCAGGACCGCCGAATCGACCACGATAACTTCGTTGCCATTCGACACCTCACTGGCGAACGCCTGCCAGCGATCGATGACCTCGGCAAGGTAGGCACGCCAAGGTGTATGTCGATCCGGGTCGAAAAACAGCTGCAACTGGTGCTCAGATTCTTCGTGCAGCCAACGCGCTGGCACACCCAAGGCAAGCAAGTCGCGGTAAATCGCCTGCGACACGCTCGACTTACCGGTTCCCGGCATCCCTTCGAGCAAAACGAGCCTACACTGGGAATGGCTGGGTTCGAAGATGTTCGGCCGGGCATCCATAGTTGCGCAAGATTAGCCGCGTTGCGGGGAGAGCTCAAGCCAGATCTAGCTGGCCGTCTGTGAGGTTAGCGCTGTAGTATATTAGAAGATCGAACTGCATCGCGAACACTCGTTCCCATCCATCTAGCCCATTCACGAATCACCCATGAAGCGGCGCGGCACTTTTCTGCTCATCTTGGTTGTCATCGCTTCTTTCGCGATCTGGGGAGTCTACGCCTTGCCGAAGCATCTGGTTGGCATTCACCAAAGCGCCGTGACGCAGGAGCTTGCCCAGTGGAAGGACGAGTACAGCGTCGTCGATTCTCATGCCAGCGCCGTTCGTACCGCGGGGATGATCGAGTACGTCGGGAACTACTACGTCCCTAGCGAAGGGTATCGCGGCACGCCCGACACCGAGAAGGCACTTGAAACGCAGCGGCAAGAAACCATCGACGCCATCGTCGAGGCGTTATGCGCCTACACCAAGGAGGATTTCGGAGAGGATTCCGAACAATGGCTCGAGTATCTTGAAACCGCCAAACCACTGCCAAGCTCAGACGATCGTCAGCTTTAGCCTCTCGTGTGCTAACTCGGTAGCGATCTTCTGTAACAGGGTCTGAAAGTACTCGTCGAGAATGTCCGAGAACGGGAGGGATTCGGGATTGTCTTCGAAGAATCTCGCCGCGCTAGTGATCGCATCGATCACCAAATTCCGGTCCAACCACTCGGCATCGGATCGATCAACAAGTTCCTGTACCTCGGTAAGCTCCGCTTTGCGAAGTCGGCGATCGATCATCGACAGATTCGCGGTCAAAGGCGCTGCCTCCACGTCGACATGCGGCGATGGCTCACCTTGTGACTCCGCCCACGTGATGCGAATCACTCGACCGCTACGCTTAGCCATGGTCCTCACCTCTCGCTGTGTTTTACCCTGCAGCCCCGTTGGGCGGTCGACCCGTAGTTAGACCACGAGCGCTACGCCTTCACAAGCCAAAAGACAGCGACGCCGCTCACCGCCCCAGTCCTTCCAGCCACTTCCTATCAATCTTACCCTTCACCGTCCGGCGGTCCAAACCTAGCTTCGCGGCCGTGGCTTCGTAGGTGCCAAGTTGCGAATAGACCCACGTAGCGTAGGCCGACACGAGTTCCTCGGCGGTCAGTTCGCTCGCTTCGGCGGCGGCTAGCCAGCCGGTTCGCTCGGTCACCGGTTCATTGCGCGGGGTGTATTCGCGGCGGACTAGAATGTTGCGAACGCATTGCTCCAGTTCGCGGATGTTGCCGGGCCAACTGTACCCCGGCGGCAGGTTGCCGTCGATCCATTCCAGCGTTTCGGAGGCCACCGACGTCGACTCGCCGGGCGCCACGCGCTCGGCGATGAAGTGCACCAGGCCGCCGAGCGCCTGTGGGCGTTCGATCAGTTGTTGGCTGAGGCTGGGCGTTTCGATGCGGTCGGCGCACAAGCGGTAGTACAGGTCGTGGCGGAACCGGCCCGCGTCGATCTCCGCGGCGAGGTCGCGATTCGTCGCGGCGATGATCTTGCCGGCGAACAACCGCTCCTCGGAGTCGCCCAGCCGCGTGTAGGTCCGCTGCTGCATCACACGCAGAAGTTTCACCTGGATGCCCATGTCGAGTTCGCCGATCTCGTCCAGGAACACCGCGCCGTGCGGACGGCAGGCTTCGAACCATCCGATGCGATCGGCATCCGCCCCGGTGAACGAACCGCGGCGATGCCCGAACAGTTCCGACTCGATCAACGTGGGCGACAGCGCGGAGAGGTTGATCGGCGTAAAGGCCACGGCCGGGTCGTCGATGAACTGCTCGGCCGCCGGATCGAAGTCGAGGTACTGCGAACAGGCGATCGCCCGGGCGACGAGTTCCTTGCCGGTGCCCGACGGTCCGGTGATGAGCGTGGGCAGTTCGCGGAGCGAGCGAAACAGCGACCGGCGATAGCGGCGCATGTCGTGCGTGAAGATCGATTGCCACACCGCCTCGCGCAACCGCCCGGCCGGCGCGGACTCGCCGAGGATGCAGTCAAAGATGTGCTTGAAGGCGCGACGCACCTGACACAAGCAGCCATACAGATGCGCGGCCGAGTCGATGTGGTAGCCATCGAATGCCGGCGCGGCAAATAGCCGCGCGTAGTCGTCGGAGAACTTGCGCCACGCGACCTGGCCCGACTTGCCGCGCGACGTGTTGAACAACTGCTCGATCGTCCGATGTGCGATGTGGCGGTAGTAGAGTACGTAGGTCACCAGGTCGTCGTACAGTTCCCGCGTGCGCGCGTCGAGCGACGTCCAACGATCTGCGCCAACCAGTCCCGCTCCCATCGTACAGTTCCCGCGTGCGCGCGTCGAGCGACCGCCGCGCGGCGAACTTCTCGCCAAGCCGCTCCACCAATTGCTCCGCCCGCTCGTTGATCGCCAACACACTCGGCCGCTCGGTGTGGTCGGTCTCCTGCGTGCGACTCCAAACCTCTTCGGTCAAGCTCGCAGCATCACGACCGAGTGCTAACTGCTCCAGTTCCAGCCGCCGGGGACTGAACGGATTGCAGTACGCCAACTCGGCGAGGGACTCGAGAAACGAACGGTCTTGGCTGGTAATCGAATCCGACATACCGCGATCCCCATGGACATTGAATGCACACCGCCACATGCATTGATTGTACGTTGATCGCCGTCCCCACGGCGACGACATTCTCACCGACGTTCGTAAACCGTTTCAATAAAACAACTTACAACTTTCTCTCAGTGCTGGCATTCTCCTTGCTCTAGGGACTGCTGTCGGACCGGGTGTGCTCTGTAGGTCCTCCACGCTTACCAAGGGAAAAAAGGGGAAAGTAATGACCGAATCGTACCAGGAACTGGTCGCGGCGATCGAAGAGCTAAAGCGGCAGTTTGCCGTTTGGCGCGACGCGGACGTCGTATCGTTGCCGCAACATGCTCGCATCGAGCAGCTTTACAACCACTGGACTGCGGAGCTAAACCCGTCGCTCGACTATTCCAGCGTGCTGCCCTCACCGCGGGCAGTATCTGATTCTCAGAAGCCGCTGGAAGTCGAGCGGCGGCGGCTCCGATTCATCGAGCAGGAAATCCGCCGCCAAGGAACGCAACAGCGACTCACGCCAGCACAAACCGAGTCGATGGTAGCCGAGATCGCTGGTCGTCGCGAGAAATTGGAGCGGCAATTCAACGGCGACGGGCTGAGTGAAGTGCAGCCCACCCCAGCCCAGACCGATACGAACGATGCCCCCAAAGGTCGCTCGCTCGTCGAATACGTGCTCGACCCGCGGAGCCTGCAAGCGCTGATGGCCACCGGCGGGGCACTGTTGATGCTGGGTCTGGTGATCTGGCTATGGTCGATTGGCGTGTTCGCGAACCCCATCGTCGTCGCAGTGTGCCTGGGCGGGGCGAACCTCGGTTTGCTCGCCGTCGGGGCTTCGATGGTGCGCTACTCGCGCTACCAGACAGCCGGGCGGGCGATCACGCTGCTGGCGTGCTTGGTGTTGCCGCTTAACTTGTGGTTCTACGACGCGCAAGGCCTGATCACCATCAAGCACGGCGGCCACTTATGGGTGCCGGCCCTGGTGTGTTGCGCCATCTACGCTGGCGTGGCCAGGCTGCTGAAAGACTCGATGTTCGTCTACACGCTGGTGGCTGGCGTGACGATGACGGGTCTATTGTTCCTGGCCGATCAGTCGATCAATCGGTTCTGGGAAATCCTCGGACCCTCCGCGTTCATGGTGGTGCTGGGCGCCGCGTGCGTGCATGTCGAGCGACTTTTCCAATCGGGCGATGGTCCGTTCAGTCGTGAGAAATTCGGCCGCGCGTTCTTCTACTCGGGCCACTTGGTGATGGGCGCGGGTTTGATCGTGCTGCTCGCCGGGCGATTGGTGGGCGACTTCTACGACCCCGTATTCGCCGATTGGGTTTCGTTCACGGCACCTCACGTGGTCACCGAAACCAGCGCGAAGCTGATCGCGCTGTTGCTCACGCTACTGGCCACCTACACCTACGCTTACTCGCAGATAACCATCGCCCCCACGAAGCGACGTTACGCCTACCTATCGGTCTTCTCGCTCTTGTGGAGCGAGGTGATCCTGCTGCACTTGCTGAATGTGCCCACGACCGAAGGACTGTGGCTACTGGTGCTGGCCTCCACCGGACTGGTTGCCGCCGTGGCGTCGCTGCTGTGGCGCAAGGGTGGCGAGGCGGTGGAGCAACTGAGCCGCGTGTTCGGCAGCGTCGGTGCCGCGTGCACCGGCGTGGCCGTGGCTTGGGGCGCCTTGGCATTGGCGCGTGGGTTGTTCGTACCCGCCGAATCGATCGTGGCATTCCCGCTCGACATGCTCTACCTGGTCGGCATGGTGATCGCCACCGCTGGCTGCGTGATCGGCGGACGAATGGCTCAACAGCGGCGTCACGAACACACAGCCGAGTGGCTGCAATACGCAGCCGGCCTGCCGCTGGTGGGCGCTGTTGCGGCGCTGATCGTAACACTGGGCGTTACTTCGCTATCGGTACTGCTGCCGCTGGCGGTGATCGCACCCGTGGGGCTGGCCGTGGCGTCTCGCTTTAGCAGAGACAAAGAACTGGCCAATTCGCTTCGACGCCCCGGCACCGCTGGCACGTTGCTGCTGCTGGGTCTGTCGATTGGCGTAATTTCTGGATTTGCCGCAGCTCCACTGGTCGCGTCCACCAGCGAGCACCTGGCGCTAGCGGCGTTCTATGCAGCTGCAGCAGGTTTGTTGGGACTCGGTGCGGTGCGCGAGGGTCGCAACCTTCCGCTCGCCGTCGCAGGCATCAGTGCGTGTGCGTCCGTGTGGCAACTGCTTTCGGCCGCCGGCCTGGCCGAGTACGCACCGCTGGTGGCCGCCAGCACGGTGGGCCTAGCCACGATGGCCGTGGCGCGGCGCAAGGACCGCACCGACGGCGACCCCGTCGACCGTCTGGCAACGGTCGGTGCTGTGATCGTGCTGTTTGGTTCGCTGGGCGGACTGTTGATGACCTTGAGTCGGCTGGTTTCAGGCGAGCAGGAATTGGCCCTGATCGCGCTGGCTGCTGGGCAAGGTCTGGCCGTGCTGTTGAGTTCCATCGTCAGCACCTCGCGCGACTGGAAGACCACCTCGCGCACGCTTGCCGGAATGCACGTGCTGGCCGGCGTGCTGGTGGCCAACGTGATGGCGCCGCTCACCATGTGGGAGCGAACCGAGATCATCACCGTGGTCGCTGGTCTGTTGCTGCTGGCCGCTGGGCACGTTCGCTGGCGGCGTGAAGGCGAACGCCGCGACCCAGCGGTCGACCTGCAACTGCTGGCCGGCAGCGTGCTTTCCGCCGGCCCGTTGGTGTTTGGCTTGCTCGCTCAACGGTTCACCGACTATTCCCCCGTGTGGGGCATAGCGATGCTGCACGAGCTGGGCGCGCTGCTGGTCGGCCTGGTGTTGCTGGGGGCTGGTGTGTTGTGCCGAGTGAAAGTGACCACGTTTACTGGCTCGGTATCGCTCACCGCCTGGATCGTCAGCCTGGTGGCGCTAGTGCACCTGCCCGAACTGCAAAGCGCGGCGGTGTACATGATGATCGGTGGCGGAGCCTTCTTCGCCGCGGCGGTGCTATTGAGCATCTACCGCGACCGCTTGCTCGCGTTACCGCAAAAGGTTCGCGCCCACGAAGGCGTGTTCCGAGTGCTCGACTGGAGGTAGATGGAGGTGACTGAATGGTGGCAAGGGCAGGTGTCGAGTGAATCGTGGTGGTTACCAACTCGACACCTGCCCGCCGCCTTTGTCTGTAGCGTGGAAGCCCGTCGGTGGGGTGTGATTTCCCTTCGCCCCGTCGGCGGGCTGTCCTATGCGCGGTGCAAACACCGAGAGTGACGATTGGGCGGATGGCATCCGAGTTGCTAGAATCGTGACGTCGCCCACACTCCCCCTGCCCTGCACTTGGTATGTTTATCGTCTCTCTCGCTGCCCGCATCATGATCGGTCTGTTGGTCGTCGCTTCGGTGCTGCCACTGTTGCCGGTGGGCGCGTGGATGGTGCGGCTGTTCGACTTTCCGCGGCTGCAGATCGCCGCGCTGGCGACCCTCGCCCTGGCGGCGGTGCTGATGTGCAGTTCGCACAGCGGATGGTCGAACTCGCTGGTGGCTTGGGTGGTGGCAAGTCTCGCCATCGTTGCATGGCAGGTGGGCCATGTGGTTCCTTACACACCATGCTGGCCGCCAGAGATACAGGCCGCAGAAGGAGAAGCCGACGTCACGCTCACCGTGGCCGTAGTGAACCTGGAGTTCGACAATCCCAAGAAGCAGGAAGCGCTGGATACCCTCCGTAGGCAGAATGCCGACTTGCTTCTGCTGATCGAATACAACCAGGCATGGCAGGAGGCGCTCGCACCGCTGAAAGGGGAGTTTCCCCATCGCCAAGGAGTGGTCGCAGAGAAAGGACTGGGACTGATGCTATGGAGCAAGCTGCCGCTGATCGACTCGAAAGTGCGCTACCTGGTGTCGGACGATCGACCATCGGTGTTTGCCGACGTCGAGTACACCGATGGCCGGCGAGCGCACTTCATTGGGCTACACCCCACGCCGCCGGGGCTCGAAAAGCGTCAGGACGATGGTCGGCACGACAGCCGCATCCGCGACGCCGAATTGATGCTGGTCGCCGAGCACGTGGCCGAACACCCAGACGACGATTGGATCGTGACAGGCGACTTCAACGACGTCGCCTGGAGCCACACCACGCGGCTGTTCAAACGCATGAGCGGCCTCAAGGATCCACGCATCGGCCGCGGGCTGCTGAACACCTACCACGCCCAGTACCCGGTGATTCGTTTCCCCATCGATCACGTCTTCCTGCCCGCCAGCGCCCGCATGGTGCGTGTCGAACGCTTCCACCCCACCGGCTCGGACCATTTCGCGATCGTGGCCGAGTTCACCCTGAACGGCAACGAGCCCACCGAGCCCGAGCCGCAGGGGAATGATGAGGAAGAAGCAGAAGAGTTGGTAGACGAAGGGATGAACGACGCGGAGGAAACAAGTGAGCCATAGGCGCTAGCCTTGGGTTGCGTTGCCAGTTCGGTTCGTAAGCGCACGAAAAACCCCTCGCACCACAAAGTAGTGCGAGGGGCCGTAGGTTTCAAACTAGCGAACCGCGGTTAGCTGGCGTCGGGCGTGGCGGTGGTCTCACCGTCGCAGCACTTGCAGGCCGAGCAATCGCAGGCGTCGCACGGGCAATCCTCGCCGCATTCGCCGCAGTCGCACAGCGGGCATTGGCAATCGGTGCACTGGCAGTCGGTACAGTTGTCGCTGCCACAGCCAGGGCATGTGCAAGCGGCAAGCGCGGTCGCGTCCGACTTCGGACACTTGCAAGGATCGCACTTGCAATCCTCACCGCACTTCTCACAAGTTGCCGCTACGGCGGTTGCGTCCGACTTCGGGCACTTACAGGGATCGCACTTGCAATCCTCGCCACACTTCTCACAAGTCGCCGCGACGGCAGTTGCGTCCGACTTCGGGCACTTGCAAGGATCGCACTTACAGTCCTCACCGCACTTCTCGCAAGTCGCCGCTACGGCGGTTGCGGCGGCGTTCTGGCAACAGCCAGCACAACAAGGTTGCCAGGCGTGGCAGCGCCGGAATCACCACTACGCAATGCGTAGGCGCCGGTGGACGCAATAGCGGCCACGGCGGCAATCAAGAATATCGATTTCATAGAATCCTCGTTTGTTAGAAACACAAATCAAATCGCAAAACATCCTGCACACCGCGCAAAGCTACGAACACAACGGTGCTCATGGCGCGCGGCGGGCGATTCAAATGATCCAGCGACAGAGGTTCGCTAGACGAGGCGGGTGGTAACCATCGAGTTGCCCACACCGCCAACCTCCGGTGGCGACGGCGGGGCTGGTGAACAGATTGGTGTAGTCAGCGGCCTCCAAGAACAAATCCGCACCAATATCGACCGGTTGCGGGACCTTGGCCAAATCAAGGATCAGCGGCTGGTCGGCGTGCGAACTATGGCAGCAGGGGCACTCGCAATCGCTTTGGGTAGCGCCGCTACAGCCTTGCTGGCAGCACGACTGCTCAACCGCTTTCGCACAATGAGGACACGCTGGCTCGGCCGGCTGCGTGTCGCTGAGCGAGCACCTGCAAGGCGGGCGGACGGCAAACACCGTGAGCGCCATTCCAAGTGCGGTGGTCCACACGAGGAGAGCCGACAGCGTTTTGAGCCGCTTAGGGAGCATAGAACCCTATACGTGGAAAGTGCCGATTTGGTTGGCGGATCGCTTATAGACCCGCACGCGGAGTTCGAACAAGCCCAATCCTTCGGAAATGATGCTACCTATAGCATTTTAGATCCCTATCCGCTTGGAGTCGACTACCTCTGGCTGGCGAATTATTTCTCCCACCTTGGCAAAACGTCCTAAACAACCGCTTGTCAGCGGGGTTTCCGGCCGATACATTCTGCGCAAAGTTTTGGACAGTCCAGCGATCCTTTTTTCTGGTCGTCGCTTCCATCCCCCCGTTCTTACGGTTTCAGCCTGCTTTTTCAAGCGGCTGGGATCGGCACCTTTGCCTGTAAAACGCTCGTCCATGTCTGCTGCTGCTATCTTGTTGGCCACCACTGGCTTGCTCGCCGCGGGGGGTCTGGTGGAGTCGATGTCGCACCGCCGCCGGCTGTCGCAGATCCCGACCCGGGTGCACGTGAACGGCACCCGCGGCAAGTCGAGCGTCGCGCGTTTGATCGCCGCGGGCATGCGGGCGGGCGAGATCCGCACCTGCTGCAAGACCACCGGCACCCTGCCCCGCATGATTCTGCCCGACGGCACCGAGTACCCGGTGTTCCGTCCCGCGCGGGCGAACGTGATCGAGCAATTGCGAATCGTCGAGGCCACGGTCGAAGCCCAGGCCGAAGCGCTGGTGATTGAGTGCATGGCGCTCATTCCCTACCTGCAGTGGCTGTGCGAGAACCGCATCGTCCGCGCGACGCACGCGGTGATCACCAACGCCCGCGAAGACCACCTCGACGTGATGGGCCCCACGGAAGTCGACGTGGCCAAGGCACTGGCGGGCATGATTCCGATCAATGGCAAACTGTTTACTGCCGAGCGCGACCACCTGGGAGTGTTTCAGCAGGTGTGCGACGATCGCGGCACTAAGCTCATCGCGGTGACCGAAGAAGACGTCGCCAAAATCACACCGCTCGACCTGGTCAACTTCCCTTACGTCGAACATGCCGAGAACGTGGCGCTCGCCCTGCGGGTGTGCGACGACCTGGGCATCGAGCGCGGCGTGGCGCTGCAAGGCATGTGGAACGCCAAGCCCGATCCCGGAGCGATGACCGCTCACGAGATGGACTTCTTCGGCCGCCGCATCAACTTCGTCAATGGCTTTGCGGCGAACGACCCCGAGTCGACCGAACGCATCTGGAACATGGCCCTCGAGCGCTACGCCGACGTCGAACGACGCATCGCGGTATTCAACTGCCGGGCGGACCGTCCCGATCGGTCGCACCAACTAGGAAGAATCATCGTCGACTGGGCTCCGGCCGACTACTACTTGTTGATCGGCAGCGGCACCTACATCTTCGGCAAAGCGGCCACCGAAGCCGGGCTCAATCCGCTGAAGCTGGTGATGGCCGAGAACCGCCGCACCGAGGAGATCTTCGAGACCATCATCGAACTGTCGGGCCGATCGAGCCTGGCCATGGGCATGGCCAACATCGGCGGCGTCGGCCTCGACGTGGTCCGCTACTTCGCTAATCGCAGTACCCAAACAGTCTTTAAGTAACATGGTTGAGATGCTCAGCGTCGCCATTGGCATCGGCCTGGCGGTCAGTTTGTTGTTCTCCGAGTTGTTCGGCCTGGCGGCCGGCGGCATGGTGGTGCCGGGGTACTTCGCCCTGGCCCTAAGCCGCCCGATCGACGTGGTGCTCACCATCCTGGCGGCCCTGGCCACCTACATGATCGTGTACCTGATGAGCACGTTCATCATCGTCTACGGCCGTCGCCGAACGGTGCTGATGATCCTGGTGGGCTACCTGGTCCGCATGCTGTTTAACTACATTCCGATGGAGCTGATCACCTCGGTGGAGATCTACGCCAGCGAGCAAACTGAGTTCCAGGTGATCGGCTACATCATCCCGGGCCTGATCGCCATCTGGTTCGATCGGCAAGGCTGGCTCGAAACGCTGTGCGCGCTGCTCACCGCAGCGGTCGCCATTCGGCTGATCCTGATCCTGCTGTACGGCGTAGAACTGAATATGTATTGAGAGAAACGTGAGCCGAACGCGCTAGCGCCTACGGCTCACATGGTTCGACCTTAGAACTTGTCCTACTTCCGCGACAAATCAACTACCCATGAAAAAAGTCATCTGGCGTCCCAAGGCAGTTTCGCGGCCCGCGCTGGGGTTGATCGCCCTGTTGTCGGCAATCGGCATGCTGATGGTCGAGCAGTTCCGCGTCGAGCGGCAGCAAGACTATCACCAGGAGAAGCTGGAAGCCGCCAAAATGGCCGAGCGGGCGTTTAAGGTGATCTACGATGCGCGGATGGCGGAAGAGGAGATCGTCCCCGAGTTCGATCCGCTGGAAACGGGACTGATTGGCGTCGTGCGGTCCAACATTACCAGCGTCCATGGCGTGCTACCCTCGAAACAGACGTCGGTGAACCCCAACTTCGCCGCCGTGCTGGTCGACATGCTTAGGCGGGCTGGCGTGAAAGAAGGCGATAAAGTGGGCGTCGGCCTTTCGGGGTCGTTTCCGGCGCTGAACATCTGCACGCTAGTAGCCATTGAGACCCTGGGCGCAGAACCAGTTAGCATCAGCAGCGGAGCGGCCTCGCAATGGGGCGCCAACCTGCCTGAACTGATGTGGATCGACATGGAAAAGCTACTGTACGATCAGGGCATTCTGGAGCATAAGTCGATCGCGTGCTCGATTGGCGGTGAGGAAGACAGGGGCGAGAACCTCTCGGACGATGGCCTCGTGGAAATTCAAACCGGCATCGCCAGGTGTGAATTGCAGACGCTTGCGTCGGAGTCATTCGAGGAGGCGGTCGACCAGCGAATGAAACTGATGCGCGACGTGGCCGGCCCCCAGGGCCTGAAGTGCTATGTAAACGTAGGCGGCGGGGCCGTTTCGGCCGGCACCAGCGTGGGTAAGAAAATGTTCGACGAGGGCCTGAATATGCGGCCCCCTCTCCGAATGCCACCCGAACTGGACGGCGTAATGCCCCGGCTCAGCCGCCAGGGGATTCCCGTGATTAACATCATCAACATTGTCGACTTGGCCGAGCGGTTCGGTTTGCCGGTTGCCCCCCAGGCCGACCAGCGGGAACTGGTCGAGGTGGGTAAGGGCGCAGTTTTCAGAGCGCCCGACTATAATAAACCACTGGCCTTCGGGGTACTGGTGGTCATCGTGGCCAGCCTGTTCGGCTTCATCCGTTCCGACATCGGGTTCCGGCTGCTGCAAGGCGGGCACACCCGGAAACCTTCGGGCCACCCCGAACCCATGGTATGATTTAAAGGAGGAAGGGAGTTGGCTGCTTTAAGCCGGCTCGCCTTCCCCCTTCCGCCTACTGACTTTTCAACCGTATGTTTCGCGCTCGTCAGCGATTTGGCAAATACATCATCGAACGCAAGATCGCCGAAGGCGGTTTTGCGGTTGTGTATCAGGCTCGGGACACCATCGAGGGCATTCGCGTTGCGCTGAAGATGCCCTACTCGCATCTGCTGAGCAAGGAAACGCTCGATGAGTTCCGCCAGGAGGTTCGCCTGGTCGCCAAACTCGATCACCCCAACATTCTGCCGCTCAAGTACGCCGACTACATCGACGGCAAGTTTGTCATCATCCAGCCGCTGGGCCAGATGAGCCTCGACGACCGCTTGCAACGCCGGCTGTCGCCCAAGCTGGCGCTCGACTACGCCGATCAGATGATCTCGGCCGTGGCCTACGCGCACAACGAGCGCATTGTGCACTGCGACATCAAGCCCGACAACTTCCTGCTGTTCCGTGGCGACCGGGTGCGACTGACCGATTTCGGCATCGCCCGCGTGGCGCTACACACCCTGCAAGGCTCCGGAGCGGGCACGCTGGGGTACGTCGCGCCCGAGCAGGCGATGGGGCACGTCTCGCCGCGCAGCGACGTCTTCTCACTGGGCATCACGTTCTATCGCATGCTCACCGGAAAGCTACCAAGTTTTCCGTACGAATGGCCTCCCACGGGATTCGATCGGTTGCGGGCGAAGGTGCATCCCGATTTCATCGACCTGTTGCGTCGGTCGATGGAGTTCGATGCCCGCAAGCGATTCCGCGACGCGGTGCAGATGGAAGCCGCCTACGACGCGGTCCGCGGGAAGGCCTTGAAGGTAAATGGAAAAACATCCTCCGCCACGAAGACGCAGCGGATGCGCGATTGGCGCGCTGTGCAGCGGAAGCAGTTTCAGCGACTATACGGCGCGGAACTCGAGACTATCTACGAGTGTCATCACTGCGAAGGCCCCGTGTCCGAAGCAATGTGCGCCTGTCCCTGGTGTGGCAAGAAGCGGAAGAAACACCCAGACGACACCAAGTTTCCACAATGTTGCCCGCGTTGCCACCGCGGCATGAAGCTCGACTGGATCTATTGTCCCTGGTGCTACGGCGCTGGTTTTGTGCCCGAAAGTGAGCGACAATACTCCGACAAGCGTTACACGGCCAAATGCACCAACAGCAATTGCGATCGCAAGGTGCTGATGCCGTTTATGCGTTACTGCCCGTGGTGCCAGACCAAAGTCCGGCGTCGTTGGCAGTTGCACGGATCGAAACAGAGTTGCCAGCGTTGTGGCTGGGGCGTGGCGGGTGATTACTGGAGTTACTGCCCATGGTGCAGCAAGGCGATCAAGACAGTCCGTTAGCAGCGGGCGCTGCGGTCGACAAATCCATCGCCCGGGCGAAGCTCTACACGGCGTCCGACATGGACGCGCCGGACGCGGTGGTCGTGGCTGGCCGTCGTGTGGCGGTGGTGTCGCAACGTTCGCCGGGCAAGGAAACCGCCAACGAAGACTCGGCCGCGGTCATTCCCTGGGGCAACGAGTCGGCCGTACTGGTAGTGGCCGACGGGCTCGGCGGGCAAGCACTGGGCGAGCAAGCCTCGGCCCTGGCGGTGCGGCGGATTCGTCTGAGCCTGCAGCAGGCCGACCCATCGTTCGCGATGCTCCGCTCGGCGATCCTCAACGGCATCGAAGCCGCCAACCGCGACGTGCTCGATTTGGGCCGCGGCGCGGCCACCACGTTGGCCGTGGTCGAGGTGACCGGTTCAACCATCCGCCCCTACCACGTTGGCGACTCGGGCATTCTGGCATTTGGCCAGCGCGGCAAGATGAAGTTGCAAACCACCGCGCACTCGCCAGTGGGCTACGGCGTCGAAGCCGGCCTGATCGACGAGACCGACGCCATGCACCACGAAGATCGCCACGTCGTGTCGAACGTGGTCGGCACGCCCGACCTGAGGATCGAGATCGGCCCCGAGCGCAAGCTGGCCGCCCGCGACACGCTGCTGCTGGCCAGCGATGGTTTGTTCGATAACCTGCACTTGCCGGAGATTGTGGAACTCGCGCGCAAGGGGCCCGTTCACAAAGCGTGCGAAGCGCTCCGCAGCACCGCCCGCTCGCGTATGGAAACACCAGTGGATGGCCAACCTTCGAAGGCCGACGACCTGACAATCGTCGTGTGCCGTTAGTGCATACCGCAGAGGTCGGCTTTACACGCAACTACCGCGCTGCCGGAGCGGGCGTTGGCGAAGTTGGTACGAGTTGCGAAGTTCTTCGATCTTCTCGAAAGCAGCGAAGAACTGCTCGATCAGTTCCGCGTCCCACTGGGTGCCGGCCCCGTCGCGCAGGATAGCTTGCGCCTTCTCCGGCGGCATGCCCTTGCGGTAGGGTCGGTCGCTGGTCATGGCATCGTACGAATCAACGATCGCCAGCAGTCGGCCCTCCAGCGGTATTTCATCCCCCGCCAACTGGTCGGGATAGCCGGTGCCATTGACCTGTTCGTGGTGGTACAGCACACCTGGCAGCGCGTACTGCAACTGCGACAGGTCGTGCAGGATGGCCCAACCTTCGTCGGGATGGCGGCGGATCTCGGCAAACTCTTGGTCGGTCAACCGACCCTCTTTTTTCAATACGGCGTCGCTCACGCCGATCTTGCCCACGTCGTGCAGCAGCCCGGTCATGTAGATTCGGCGGCAGGCGTCTTCGTCCATGCCGATTTGCTCGCCCAGGATTCTGGCGTACTCGGCCACGCGTTCGCTGTGACCGCAAGTATATTCGTCTTTGGCATCGAGCGCCGAAACGAGCGATCGCACCACGCTCACCAGCAACTGCTCCTTCTCGCGAAGTAGGTCGAGGTTGCTGGCGTGGGTCGCCAGGATCGACGCGGTGGTGCTCAACAGCGATGCTTCGTGAGTGCCGAATTCGAGGTTGCTCAGCGGCCAAGGGCTGGCCGAATGGTCGCCAATCGAGGTATCGCGGTTGATGGTTACCAACCAGCCGAGTTGGTGATTGTGTGAAATGAGCGGCACCAGGATGAACTCGCGAACGCCCGGCAGGTCGCTTTGCTCGCTCTGCAACGAAAGGAAGTTTCGCACCACGGGCTGGCGGAGCGCCAGGGTGCCGAACTCTTTGGTGATTCGCAGCACCACCTCATCGTCGAACGCTTGTTTGCCAATCCGCAGCGTAGGCACGGCCAAGTGGGGATCGCCGCCGTCGGGTGCCATGAGCAGCACGGTGCACTCGGCCTTTACCGAGTCGTTGAGCAGCGGCAAGGTGCCTTCGGCCAGGGCCAACAAGTCGTTGGCCGCGTCCGACATGTCGAGGTTGCGAACGATGGCCCGCAGAAAGGTCAGTTCTTCGAGTCCATCGCACAGTTGTTCAGCGAAGAAGGCGTTCTCTACGTGGTACTGCTCTGCTTGCGCCTTGGAATCCGAAGCGGTCATCCACAATTCTGCCATTCGCTCCAGGCAGCCTGGCGTGCCTTCCACTCGTTCGGCAAGCGCGACCTGATTGTTACCCCCAGCGTCGATCACTGGCACGGCGAGGCGCGCCGAGTTGTCGGAGTCGCTGGAGACGCTCGGCCAATTCGAGCTGGCAACTGCTACACATGACGCAACAAGCGCTGGACTCAGCTCACCTGCTTTCAGGCTTTGGTTTCCGTCTTTGTCGAAAGCGATCCACCGCCACTCGCCCTGGTCGTCCTTCTTGGCAAGACGAAACGTCGCTGCGAAGGTCCGCTCGAGCCACGACAGCACCGGGTGCCGATGTTGATCGGACACAACGTCGGCTTGTAGCAGCGTGGGGTCTGGGATCTGCATAGCGCGAAGGCTCAATGGGCTGCGCACCGTCGGCGCAGTCGGATGTGAATGTCAATCGTGTGTTCGCTGTTTCAACAGCGGTCGCCCCCCGGCTACATGCCAAGAATAGGTCGCCACCTAGGCGGGTCAACGAGATGTTGCCTTGGGGTGAGGTAGTTAACGGTTATGACGGCCAGACACGGCGTTTGCCGGTAACCGCATTTCCGTTTTCCACAACTAGGGTTTCCCTGAAGGCAATCTAGCAACCTAAGCTTGCTCAACATCGGGCCCGTTCCCGGCAAGTTCAGCACCTGGATTGCTGGCAAAGCCTCGCAGCCTGAAGCCGTACAACACGTTAGTTACAAATTGGGGCTAGAGGAACTCAAGTTATGCTATGGAGAAAAGGTTTTACGCTCGTCGAGCTGGTGGTAGTCATCATGATCCTGGGAATCCTGGCTGGTATTGCCGCTCCCAAGTTCCTTGGCACCTCGGCGGACGCCACCGACAATAGTCTCAAGCAAAGTTTGAGCATTATTCGCAACGCGATTGAGATGTACGCCGCCTACAACGGCGGCGACCTGCCTCCTTCCGACGACGCGGACACCTTTAAGACCGCCCTTTCGGAGTACCTGCGGGGAGAGTTCCCCAAGTGTCCGGTCGGCAACACGAATGCTGACATCGCCTTTGGCTCGACCGACACACCGGCCGACAGCGAGGGTTGGCGATTCAACACCGACTCGGGAGCGTTCTTCCCCAACACCACCGAAACGGACTCGGCCGGCACGGCCTACAACACCTACTAAGCCGGTCGCCCATCTGGCTCGGCCCTATGGCTTACAGCTAGCACCTGCAGATGCTATCAAGAAATACCCACATGCCAGCGGCCGAAATTCGGCCGTTGGCATGGTTCGTTTGTGAGGCTGCGCAACATGGAAACAACAGGACCCATGGGGGAAACGCTGAAACTTTGCGGCCTGCACTTACTTTAGCGGATGGTGCGAAGTTATGCGTTGTAGGGGGCCGATGAATTCTATCAAGACGTGCGCACAGGTTGCGCGCCGTCATGAATCCCCAGAATAACCCATATTTGGATCGATGAGCACAACACCACAGAGAATCCTGGTCGCCGAAGACAACGCCGCATTGTCGCGCGTACTGCAGTTCACGCTGACCAAAGCCGGCTACGAAGTGTTGCAAGCACCCGATGGCAATGTCGCCTGGGATTTGGCACAAGAGCAGCACATCGACCTGGTGCTCACCGATCAGCAGATGCCCATGATGACCGGCACCGAGCTATGCAGCCGCTTGCGAAGCTCGGAGCGCTACGCCGACACGCCTGTAGTGTTGCTCACCGCCAAAGGCCTGGAGATGGAGCTGCCACATTTGTGCAAGGAGCTAGGCATCTCGGCTACATTCGCCAAGCCCTTCAGCCCATCGCAAGTGCTGGCCACTGTTCAAGAAATTCTCGGCAAGAAGATCGGCTCCGCCAACTAACTTTGGGCCACTACCCCCATACTCGAACACTTTGTCCCATCCACGACGACAAGTTGGCTTCCCACGACGCGTGGTCGCTTGCTACCTGCTGTTCTGCATGGTGGCGGTGGCCTGGCTGTCGGTGGGTGTCGTGTACGCGGTGCACACGGTGCTCTCGTCGCGCACCGAAAGCCGATGTTTGTCGCTGCTGGGAAAGGCGGCTGCGCAAGCGGAGATCGACTACGTACGGTCGGGCACCGAGACATTCGGCGCTTTGGTCGAACAAATCGCGCGGGAGCACCACCTGAGCTACAGTGGGATCGCCAATGCCGAAGGGACCTTTTTGGCCCACACCGATCTCAAACTCGTTGGTACAAAAGCGTCCGAACCAACGGGGCAACCGGTTAGTTGGGGCGATGTGAAGGCCATCGAGTTTATCGACAACGGCGGACATACGCTGGTCGAAATGCGCGTGCCGCTACATGTGCACTCCGGCCCCCTCGGCGAACTGGTGATTGCCACCCCACGGCCCGAATTCTGGAGCACAGCCCTTGCCGCCGCCGAAGCGGCTCCACCGGCAATCCTGGTGCCGCTGGTTCTGGTCGTGGTCGGCGCGGTGCTGCTCCGCAGGCTCGCGCAACCACTGGGCGGCGTCGAGGCGCAACTTAGCGACATTGCCACGCGGCCGGCCACGGCTCCGCTGGTGTGTGAACGATTGCCTTCGAACTCCGCGGTGAACGTCGGGTGGAACCGCCTGGTCGACGAACTGCGGCACGCCGACGAAGCCTCCAATCGCCAATCGCTCACCGAACGCGTTGCCTCGGCCATCCAAGGCCGCAAACAGAAAGAATCGCTGGAAGTACTGCAAAGCCTGGCCGAAGGCCTGGCCATTACCGACATCGATGGCCGCGTCACGTTCGCCAACCGGGCCATCGCCGCACTGTTGGGCGAGACCGGACAAGACGCCACGGGCTCGCCGCTGTACGACTACCTGTCAGGCAACGTGGACGATCCGGAGACGCTGGTGGAACTGGGCACTGCCAGCCCCGAGCGCGCGGCCCGCGCCGAGGTCACTCGCTCGCACGGCGACCGTCGGCGAGTGATTCGCGTCGAGCGACAACCGCTACAACATGGCAAGGACGGGCACATCTGGTCGCTGCGCGACGTGACTCAGCAAAAGCTGGCCGAGGAAATGCGTGGCCAGTTCATCGACTCGGCCACCCACGAACTGCGTACGCCGCTGGCCAATATTCGTGCCTACTCCGAAACCTTGGCGCTGATGGACGACGTGGACATCGAGCAGCAGAAGGAGTTCTGCAACACGATCAACAGCGAAGCAACCCGCCTGGCGCGGTTCGTGGACGATCTGCTATCGGTCAGCAGCATGGAAGTCGGCTCGATGAGCATCAATCGCCAGAACGTGAACCTGCAGAGACTGTTCGACGAAGTCACCGAAAAGGTCCGTCCCCTGGCGGCGAAGAAGTCGCAGGAGTTCGGCGTCGACCTTCCCGAAAAGCTGGACGAGGCATTGCTGGACAAGGACAAGTTCTCCGCCATGCTGGTGAACCTGCTCGGCAACGCATCGAAGTACACGCCCGAAGGAGGGCGGATTGGGCTGGTGGTTACTACCTCGGACGATTCGCTGGTGGTGAGCGTCGAGGACTCGGGTGTCGGCATTGCGGAGGATGAACTACCGCACGTGTTCGAGAAATTCTTCCGTAGCAAGGATCCCCGCGTGCAGGGCGAAACCGGCACCGGGCTCGGCTTGTCGCTGGCCAACGAAATCGTCCGCCTGCACGGCGGCGAGCTGGAAGTCACCAGCACCGTCGACCAAGGTAGCACATTCACAGTCACCATCCCGCTGCTCGAGGAGGCCCGACTGTGATCCACACCGAAACACAAGGCGCGGTCGACGTCGTGAAGGTCGACGGCACGCTGAACGCAGAGAAGATTGGCGAGCTAGCCCAAACGCTCGAACGATTGACCAAAGCAGGCGCGCCGATGGTGGTCTGCGACCTAGCCCACACCCAACTGGTCGACAGCGACGGCCTCGAGTGGCTGCTCGACGCCAGCGATCAGGTGGCCTCGTGCGGCGGCACCATAAAGCTGTCCGGCTTGTCACCGCTAGTGGCCGACATCCTGCGGTTGACGGGAGTCGCCGAGCGGTTCGAGATCTTCGAAACGGCTAAAGCCGGTGTAGGGAGTTTCTCACGATGAGTAATTCCAACACGCTCGATCAGTCATTTACCGACCTCACCGCCCCGCTCGAAGGCGAGGCGACGCCCGAGGCCATTGCCGCCAGCGCGCACCGCCGCCCGTTGGGTCAGCAGCTCATTGGTGCGAACCTGCTTAAGCCGGAGGACCTGGAGCGAGCACTCAACCAGCAGGCTGAGAACAACCAGCCGCTCGGCGAAACGCTGCTGGAAATGGGCGCCATCGGCGAAGAACAACTGCTGCCGTACATCGAGGCCCAACTCGACGTGCCGGCGGCTCGACTCCGCGAAGGCTTGCTCGACCCGGCCGCGGTGCGGCTATTGCCCCGCGAGCTGGCTGAGAAACTCAACGCGCTAGCACTTTTCCGTGTTCGCGACACGCTGGTCGTAGCGATGCACGATCCGTTCGATCTTGACCAGATCGACACGATCGAGCGAGTCGCCAAGCTGAATGTGCGGCCGGTGTTCGCCTTCCGCACGGCCATCCAGCGGATGCTGAAGCGCGGCTATGAAGACGACTTCGCGGTCGACGCGGTAACGGCCGACATGGACGACGATGCGGTCGAACTGCAGACCGACATCACGGCCGTCGACATCGCCTCGGTGCAGGACCTGGTCGAAGGCAGCCCGGTCATCAACCTGGTGAACTACCTGATCCTGCAGTCCATCCGCAAAGCGGCGAGCGACATCCACGTCGAACCGGGCCGCAATTTTGGCGTGGTGCGATTCCGCATCGACGGCCAACTGGTCGAGATGCTGCGACCGCGGCGCGACATTTACCCGGCCATCGTTTCGCGTATCAAGGTCATGGCGAAGCTCGACATCGCCGAGCAGCGCACGCCGCAGGACGGCCGCTGTCAGGTGGTGGTCGACGGCAAAGAGGTCGACCTGCGTATCTCCACCCTGCCCACCGTGCTGGGCGAGAAGGTGGTGATGCGTGTGTTGGATAAGGGACGTTTGACGTTCAACCTCGACCGCTTGGGCATCCCCACCGAGATGCTGCCCACTATCAAAACACTGCTCAACCGCCCTTACGGCTTGTTCCTGGTAACCGGCCCCACGGGTAGCGGCAAGACCACCACGCTGTACTCGGCGCTGGAACTGATCAAGAGCGTCCATCGCAACATCGTCACCGTGGAAGACCCGGTGGAGTACCAGATGGAGCTGATCAACCAGGTGCAGATCGACGCGTCGCGAAAGGTGACGTTCGCATCGGCGCTGCGGAGCATCTTACGGCAAGACCCCGACGTGATCCTGGTGGGCGAAATCCGCGACGACGAAACAGCCAAAGTGGCCGTGCAGGCGGCGCTCACCGGTCATCTGGTGCTCAGCACGTTGCATACCAACGACGCCGCCGGCGCGATCACGCGTTTGATGGACATGGGCGTCGAATCGTACAAACTGGCTTCGGCCCTGGTGGGCGTGCTCGCGCAACGGCTGTTGCGAACCATTTGCCCCAAGTGCCGAACGTCGCACTACGCCAGCGAAGAGATGCTGCGGATGCTGCACTACCAAGGCGACATGCGGCGCACTTTCTCCCGAGGCGAAGGCTGCCGCGACTGCTTCGACACAGGTTACCAGGGCCGCCACGGCATTTACGAACTGCTGCCCGCCGAGTCGGAACTTCGCTCGCTGGTCGCCCGTCAGGCGAGCTTGGAGGAAGTGGAAAAGTACAGCCGCGCACAAGAATTGCCCACGCTGCTCGACGGCGGCTTGGAACTAGCCAAACGTGAGATGACCAGCCTGGAGGAAGTCACCCGCGTGGCATTATTCGAGTGAGTAGGTGAGCCGACGGCGCTAGCCGCGGGTGAATTGAGATTCAGATGCAAATCGATACGGCCAAACCGAAACGCGAAGTCGCACTGCCCCGCAGTGTGCCGCAGTCGGTTGCGCGCACGTCGAAGCGGCAACCGCGCGTGCCCGAACGGGACGTGGTTAACCTCACTTCGCAACTGGCGATTATGATCCGCTCGGGCGTCGACATTGCCTCGGCGCTGTCATCGGCTTCGCGCCAATGCCGCCGGCCGGTCCTGGGAGAGGTGCTCAACGAGGTCCGCGACGCGGTGCTCGGCGGGCAGGCGTTCTCCGAGGCGCTGAAGCGGTACCCCAAAATATTCAGCCCCGCCTACGTCGCCACGGTCGCCGCGGGCGAGGCGTCGGGTCACATGGCCGACGTGCTGGATCAGTTGGCCGAACTCGAACGCAGCCACTTGCGCCTGATGCGCACCATCCGCGGTTTGCTGGTCTATCCCGTGTTGTTGGCAACCGTGTCGATGGGCGTGATCGGCGTGCTGCTGGTGTTCGTGCTGCCGCGGTTCTCGCAACTGTTCACCGACTACGAGATGAGCCTGCCGTGGCTGACCGAGATGCTGATCGTCGTGGCCGACCAGCTACGACTTCGGTGGTGGTTGTGGCTACCGCTGGCGGTAGCGGGCGTCGCCGGACTCGTGGCGATACCCAGCACGGCCGCCGGTCGCCGATTTCGCGACCGCATGTTCCTTACGCTTCCGATGCTGGGCGACGTGACCAAGACCCTACTGATCGGACGCAGTTGCCGACTGATCGGCATGCTGATGGAAAGCGGTGTGCCGCTGCTGGACAGCGTGCAGTTGGCCCGCGAAAGCTCGAACAACAGTTTGTACAAGGAAGTGTTCCTGCAGGTCGAGGATGCGGTGGTCAACGGCCGCACGTTCGCCGGCGCCTTGGCCGCCAGTGCTTACATTCCCGATGCAGCCACCGAAATGCTGACCACCGCGGAACAGTCGGGCAAGCTCGGCGAAGTGTCGCGAATGGTGGGCTCCTACTTCGAAGACGAAGGCGAAGCCCGCGCGCGGCAGATCGTCACCGCCCTGGAACCAATGATCACCGTCGGCATGGGCATCATCGTCGCCACGGTGGTGCTGGCGGTAATGCTGCCGGTGTTCGACCTGTCGTCGTTTGCCGGCAAAGGATAACCGCTCACCAAATCACCACGCACCTTTACCAACCAACGCTTAACGCCTAATAACCTGACACCACGAACCATGTTCGCACGCACGCATCACGGATGGATCGGGCTCGACATCGGCGCCAGCAACGTCAAGCTGGCGCAGGTGGTGCGGCGTGGGGACCGTCTGGTGCTGGAAAACGCCGCCGTGGTGCCGCGCAACGTGGTGTGGCAGGAAGACAACCTGGCCGAAGCGCCGGCCGTCTCCGCCGCCGAAGAGATTGCCGCCGCCCTGGTGACCGCGCCGCAGATCGCCGGCCGACAAGCGGCCGTGTTACTGCCCTCGACCGCCTGCCAGTTGAACACCGCGCCGGAAGCCAACGACCACGGCCAAGTCACGGCGATTGTCGAGGGCCTGGCCGCTGTGGGCATCCGCCTCGAAGGGCGCGTGTTCGACTTCTGGCCGGCGCTGCCCAGCAAGCGGGGCGAGCACACGGTGAACGTCCTATCCACGGGACGCGGCTGGCCCGAAACGGCCGTGGCCGACCTGCAGCGCTCGAAACTATCGTGCCAGACCATCGACGGAGTGCCCCACGCGCTGGCGCGGGCCGTGTCGCACGTCCACCCGCCCGGACCTCATCCCGTGGGCGTGCTCAACTGGAGCTTTACCTCGGCCACGTTCGTGCTGGTGGATCAAGGCCAGCCGGTGTACGTCCGCAGCATGAAGAATACCTCGCTCGCCAGGGCGTTGGTGGACGTCGCCCAGCAGTTGGATTTGGAGTTCGACGAAGCAGGCGAGTTGCTGCGAACGGTGAATCTCGCGCCGCATCCCGCCATGCCCCAGGACGAAGTGGCGGAGGTGCTCAGCGAACTGCTGGAGCCCACCATCAAGAGCCTGGTGGCCGAAATGGAGAAGACGCTCGAGCACTTGCACAACCTGGGCAAGAACATGACGCCCAAGCGGTTGTTCCTGGCGCCCCAGACGGTGTACCTACTGGGCGGCGGAGCAACACTGGGCGGCGTCGACCTGCTGCTCACCCAGAGGCTCCGCCGACAAGTCCGCATTTGGACGTTGAACGACGAGTCGGAGTCGGTCGCCGCAGCCCGTGGCGTTCCGCTGTGCCTGTTGGGACAAGCCATCGCGCTGTCCGCCCTGCGATGGGAGGCAGCCACATGAAAACCAGCTTGAACCTGATGACCGACGACGATCGCCGCCGACAGATGCTGACCGATGCACGCCGGCTGTGGATTCGCGTGCTGGGCGGCACCGTGCTGGCGCTTACGGCCGTGGGGCTGTTCGAGTGGTGGCAAGGCTCGGCGACCACGCGCAAACTTGCCCAACTGGAAGAGCGTTACGAGCCCGTGCAAACCATGAAGGACGAGTGCGTGCAGATGCGGCGCGACATCACCGCCATGCAGCAAGCGCAGCAACTTACGCTCAAGCTGGTCGACACCCGACCAACCGTCACCTTGCTGGGCGTGGTGGCGGGGGCCGCCGCCGAAACCAACGGCGGCGTGTACGTCGAAAAGCTGGAGCTGCTTCCCGAGAGCCGCGGTCAAGAGCAGCGCACCGCGGTGCTGGCCGGAATCGGCCGCGACCACGGCGCCATCGCCAAGTTCACCGATTCGCTCCGGTCCAGCAACCTGTTTGTCAATGTAACCCTCAGTTCAAGCGACTCCGGCGCGCTGGGCGATTCGTCGGACCACGCGTTTCGCATCGAGTGCGACCTGTAGGAGAACCCCTCGAGTAGACCAAGTACGATGAGTATGTCGCTTCCCAACAACCGTCATATTGTTCGGCTGACCACCACCACGGTGGGCGCGGTGATGTGGGTTGCGCTGTTGGCGGGGTTCTATGTCCTGGTGCACTGTCCGCTGCATAGTCACGAAAAGCAGCAGGAAGAACGCATCGAGCACTTGCAAAAGCTGCTGGCGATCGACAGCAACGTACACACGGCACACCGTGAACTGCGGAAGCGCGTGGAGGAACTCAACGCGAAGATCGATACGATCCGCCGCCGCATTCCGGTCCGTCCGCTGGAAGAGACCTTCCTCAGCCACACCACCGACATTGCCAAAGAAGAACGGCTGGCCATCGGCAACTTCCGCCGCGAGGATAGCAAGGACTTTCCGGATTACTCGGAGGTCGACGTCGTGATCAGCGGCCAGGGCAGCTACGGGAGCATCTGCCGGTTCCTGCATCGGGTGAGTCAACTCGAACGGCTTTCGACGGTGCGCAAGCTCTCGATCGAAAGCGACGCAGACGACGGCAATTACCCGTTCGAGGTGATCTACGCGCTGCAGTTCGGCATGCAAACCGCCGTGGACGCAAAGCAAGGGGAGGAAGTGCTATGACGGCTGCAAACAACCACCCCGAGTGGATGAAACGCGTCGGCGCAACGCCAGGCAAGCTGGCGCTGATCGGCGTGCTGGCGGCCATCCTGGGGTACGTGGTACTCAGCCAACTGCCGAGCGGCGGTTCCTCGTCCGCCGAATCGGCGCCGTCGAGCCCTCGCTTGCCACGCAGTGCAGCGAAGGCCAATAGCAACAAGTCGAAGACGCCGGTTGCCGAGCGTCAAGCGTGGCCCAAGCCCAACCTGGAGCAAGCCGTGGCCAGCGACCCGTTTGCGCGACCTCAGTGGGCTCAAGTCGCACAGGCCGAGCCTGCAGAAACTGCCGCTAGTGATCGACCCATGACGGCCCAAGCGGCCGAGTCGCAGGCGCTAGCCAAGCTGCGGGCCGAAGGTGCCGCGGTGATCGTGGTGCTGGATGGAAAGCCGTTGGCCCTGGTGGGCGAAAGGCAAATCCGCATCGGCGATCGATTGGAAGGATTCTACGTGCAGGACATCACCGAATCGGGGATTGTTCTGACCAGCGAAAGTCACTCGCAATGAGCAACATGGACGCAAGAACCAACACAAAGCCACGCTGCCTGCCACCGCCGGGCCTTGCGCTACGGTGCTGTGCGCTGGCGCTCGCGATTCTACTAGGCGCTACCGGTGCGCAATCTCAGGAGCAATCGCTGCTGAACCTGTCGGAGATGGCCAAAGGACTCAGCCGCGAGATGGACCTCATCCCCGCGATGACTGGCCAAGGGGCGCAAGCGCAAGCCAACCAGAACACACTACCAGCGCCCCCGCCCGAGCACATCATTCCCATGCGCCGCGCCGGGGATCCGGGCTCGGTGGAAATACAGAACCTGGGCGGCGAGGTGCGGCTGGTGGTTCGTGATGCTCCGTTGCGGCAAGTGCTCGGACTGCTGGCCGAGTCGCAGAAGCTCAATTTGGTGTTCGCCTCGGTGAGCGACGCTTCGCTTACCGTTTCGCTCGACCGCGTGCCGCTCGAGACGGCGCTCGACGCCATTCTGTCGTCGTGCGGCCACACTTGGACCATGCAAGGCAACATCATCCACGTGACCCAAGTGGCCGAAGGCGTGGCCGTGGGGCCCACCGCGCAAGGTCGCCGCCTGGAGGTGTTCGACCTGAACTACGCGGCAGCCGCGGACGTCGACCTGGCGGTCAAAGGCCTGCTGTCGCCCGTCGGCAAGTCGTGGATCACTTCGAGTTCGCCCACCGACAACCGCCGCACCCGCGAGTCGATCGCGGTGGAAGACCTGCCCGAATACGTCGAGCGCATCGCCGCGTTCATCGCCCAAAGCGACCAGCCGCCACGGCAAGTGCTGGTGGAAGTGCAGTTGCTGCAAGTGGAATTGGACGGCGATCGCCGGGTGGGCGTGAACTTCCACGAACTCGGCCGCCTCGGCGGCACCGGCATTCGCTTCGAGTCGACCGGCTTCGCCGATAAAGACAGCCCGCAAGCGTTCTTCATCGAACTGGCGGGTGGCGACCTGACCAGCCTGGTCGAATTGCTGCAGACCACGTCGGACGCCAAGACGCTCGCATCGCCCAAGCTGCTGGCGGTGAATGGCCAGCTCGCCCGTATTCAAATCGGCGAGAAGCTGCCGTACCGATTGACTACCACGACTCAGACCAGTACGCAGGAGTCGGTGCAGTTCCTGGATGTCGGTATCGTGCTGGAGTTCACGCCTTGGATCACGCACGACGGTCGCGTGTTGATGCGGATCAGGCCGAAGGTCTCGAGCGGCCAGGTGAACGCCACAACCGAGTTACCCGAAGAACGCACTACCGAAGTGGAAACCAACGCCTTTTTGTCCGATGGCCAAGGCATTGTGATTGGTGGTTTGATCTCGGAGGAAACGAACGTCGACCAAAGCAAACTGGCCGTATTGGGCGACATCCCGTACGCCGGCGCCTTGTTCCAGCGTCGGGCGGAGAAGCGACTGCGCAAGGAGATCATCGTCGCCATCATGCCGCACTTGCTGCCGTACAACTGCGAGATGCAAGCGCAGAACGACTTCGAAGTCGAGCGTGCTCGCGATTCGCTGACCTACGGTCCCTTGTGCAAGAACCCGCGGCCCTACGAACCACGCCTGCCCGACCCGACCGGAGACCTTTGTCGCAAGTTCCCCACGGACCGTGCGTGCAGAGAGGGCGGAAACTGCAACGACGGGCACGCCCGCCCGCGCATTTTCAATCCCTTCCGCCGCGACACCATTTACTACAACCCCGACGGTGAACAACTCTTCCAAGGCGGCGACCAGCCGAGTCCCACTCTCGCGCCCGAGAGAATGGAAATCGTCATGCCTGATAACCAACAGCGAATGCGCCGCTAACCCATTTTAAGGAACCCGTCCCATGTCCAATCGTCTCGAACTGCCCGATGACTTTCAGCACCTCATCGAGAAGCGTGAAGGGGAACGCCGCCAGCAAACCGAGCAAGACAGCACAGTCGACCCGCAGCAACTGCCCACCGGCGAAGAACGCCGCAAGGGTGAACGGCGGAAAGAGGATCGAAGTAGTTCCTAGAGGGCACGGCTGAGTGAACTCGTAGGCCACGACGAGCTCTGCGCTGTTACGGCAGCGTGCGTTCTGCTTCGAAACCCGTCCTCGCCGCCCAGTCGGTTCTTCCACTGCCCGTCGGTGCACTCCGTTCGCCGCGGAAGAACCGCGAGCCGGTCTGTTGCTGAAAGACGTCGCGAATCGGATTGAACCCGCGCACCGGCACGGCGGCAGAACTGGCCATGCGGCCATGGCCGAACGCGCCGACTTCTACTTGCAGAATCGCACCGGCGCAGATGGCCAAGTCGACCTCAGGCCGAATCTGGCGGAAGGGCAAACGAAACACGGCCGGGCCGTGAGTGAACTGCGCGGTCTCGATGCGATCGCTCCACCGCTCGAGTTCCACCGGCTCGACCGCCACGCCGCGATTGTCGGTTTGCTCGCCAACCAACGTGGCGCTCAAAGTGCCGCGGACCGCCATCGACACGCCACACTGGTCGTACACGGTGACCGCCACCAAGTAGCCGTCGGGTTCGACATCGCTGTCCCAGTTGGCAAGCTCCGCAGCGAAGCTGCACGAAGTGGCCCGCTGAGTGTACGGTTCGGTCGTTGGAAGGGGCACCACCTGCGTGTCCGACTCGCCCGGCACTGCCACCTTTGGCTCCTGGGCGGCAACGTTGTCGAGTTGTGCAAGCAGCTGGTCTCGCTTAACCGACTCGCCATCGATCTGAATCGCTGCGACGTCCGTCCAGGCGTACGGCACCGATAGCCAGACGTTCTGCGCGGAGCGCTGCAACCACAGCGACTGCTGATCGGTGCGCGAGTCGATCTGCCCCGCGACCGTGCGTCCATCGGCCAGCTCCACGACGGCTTCGCCGGCCGCACTGCTGGCGAGAAGCATGGGAACAAGGACCAATGCTGCGAATACGGAAGAAAGACGGGCCATGGGGCAAACTCGACGAAGCGGGACGAAAAATTCTCCTGTCCCACTTCACGCAACCGCCACGCCACAGCCACAAAGACTCACTCGTGATTGACGCAAACTACTTGTAGCAAAAGACTTGCGCCGCATGACAATGCTCGGCCGCAAGTTGACAATTCGCCACATGTTGCAGAAAGGCCACCCGCAGTGCTTTTGTGTTCTCGGAACAAGGAATGCCCAAGAAACGGTAGTCGTCGAGCGACATTCGGTTGATAATGGAATGCTTCGGTACACTGCCCGCCAACCGACCCCACCTCCCCTTATGCTCAACCGTTCCTGCCTGGCCCTGCTGGCCGCCACGACTATCTTTGGATGGTGCAAGTCCGCTACTGCGGACCAATCCATCGAGTTCAATCGAGACATCCGGCCGATTCTCTCGGACCGCTGTTTCACTTGCCACGGACCCGACTCGGGCGATCGCAAAGCCGATTTGCGGCTCGACACCCGCGAGGGTGCGACCGAGTGGACCATCGTTCCCGGCAATGCCGACGAGAGCGAAGTGATCGCGCGGATCACCTCGGACGATCCCGACTTGGTGATGCCACCCCCGGAGGCCGAGCGCAAGCCGCTCACCAAGCAAGAGATTGAAACACTGCGCAAGTGGATCGACGCCGGCGCGGAGTACCAGAGGCACTGGTCGTACCTGCCGGTCGAGCGCCCCGATGCGCCCCAGACCGATGGCGATAAGTGGTCGCGCAACGACATCGACCGTTTCCTCTACCAGCGCTACCAGAGCGAAGGCATCGAGCCTGCTGATGAGGCCGATCGGAGAACGCTGGTGCGGCGGTTGTACTTTGACCTGACCGGCTTGCCGCCCACGCCGGCAGAAGTCGCGGAGTTTCTGGCCGACGAACGGCCGGACGCCTACGAGCGATTGGTCGACCGCCTGCTGACCTCGCCGCACTACGGCGAACGGATGGCGCAGTGGTGGTTCGACCTGGTACGGTTCGCCAACACGGTGGGCTATCACGGCGATCAAGGTCACGCGGTGGCGCCCTATCGCGACTACGTGATCAAGTCATTCAACGAGAACCTGCCGTTCGACCAGTTCACCATCGAGCAACTAGCCGGCGACCTGCTTCCCGAGCCCACCATGTGGCAGCGCGTGGCCACCTGCTACAACCGATTGCTGCAAACCACGCACGAAGGCGGCGCCCAGAACAAGGAGTACTTGGCGATTCACATGGCCGACCGCGTCCGCAACGTGGGCGAAGTGTGGCTGGCCTCCAGCACCGGGTGCGCTCAGTGCCACGACCACAAGTTCGATCCGATCTCGACCAAGGATTTTTACAGCTTGGGTGCGTTCTTTGCCGACGTGGACCACTACGGCTCGTTCGCCGGCCCGTCCGGCAACACCCTTGAGACCGAGCGACCGCCCGAGATCCTGGCGTGGACGCTGCCGACGTACGAACAGATCCAGTCGGTCGACAAGAAGATCGCCAAGCTCGAAGAGCAGCTCCAAGGCAATATCCCCAAAGACTGGCGTGATTTGCAGAAGCAGCTCACCGCCTTGAAGGCCGAGCGCGTCGACCTCGAAGGCAAGTTCGTGCGCGTGATGGTGACCGACCCGATCGACGAACCGCGCATGGTGCGCGTGCTGAATCGCGGCGACTGGATGGACGACACCGGCGAAGAGGTCGCGCCCGCGGTGCCGCACTTCTTGGAGCAACTCGACACAGGCGACCGCCGCGCCACGCGGCTCGACCTGGCTCAATGGCTGGTCGATGGAGACAACCCGCTGGTGGGTCGCACGATGACCAACCGTTTGTGGGGACTGTTCTTCGGCCGCGGCCTGGCCGAAGGTCTGATCGACCTCGGCTCGCAATCGGCCGCGCCGGCGCAGCCGGAGTTGCTCGACTGGCTGGCCGACGAGTACGTCCGCAGCGGCTGGGATACCAAGCACATGGTGCGGTTGATGGTCACATCGAGCGCTTACCGCCAGTCGTCCGTGGCGAGCGCGGAACTGGTGGAGCAGGATCCAAAGAACGAGTGGTTCGCCCGACAGGGCCGCTGGCGCTTGGACGCAGAGTACATTCGCGACAACGCCCTGTTGGTCAGCGGGCTGTTGAACCTGTCGATTGGCGGTGAGTCGGGACGGCCTTACCAGCCGGGTGGCTACTACGCCCAGTTGAACTTCCCCGAGCGGGAGTACAAGCCGGCCAAGGACCAACTGCAGTACCGCCGCGGCGTCTACACCCACTGGCAGCGGCAATTCTTGCACCCGGCGCTGCTGGCCTTCGACGCCCCCAGCCGCGAAGAGTGCACCGCCAAGCGAGCGGTGAGCAACACGCCGAGCGGGGCGCTGGTGCTGCTGAACGACCCTTCGTACGTGGAGGCGAGCCGCGTGTTGGCTCAGCGATTGCTCGCCGAGTGCGATGGCAAGGACAACGAGCGAATCAACTGGCTGTGGCAACAGGCACTGGGCCGCGACGCCACCGAGGACGAACAGCAAGTGCTCGAGGCGCTGCTCGTCAAGCATCGCCGCGAGTACCAGGACGACCCGGCGGCCGCCGAGCAAATCACCAGCATCGGCCTGAGCGCCGCGGCCAGCAGCGAACAAGTCGTCGAGCAAGCCGCCTGGACCAGCCTCTGCCGCGTGCTGCTGAATCTCAGTGAGACGATTACGCGGAATTAGCGCGTGGTCGGCGGGTAAGATATGTAGCGCCAACTCGAATGGCGACTCTTTGAATTAGCCACGGATAGGCACGGACGAAACACGGATTCTCGTGCGTCGAACTGCGGGCCGATTGCGTTCTCGGTCGCGCTCCGATTGGTAGAGAATTTGTTCCTCGACCGCACGGAAAGACGCTTTAGGAAACCCCGCCGTAAACGACGGGGCTAAGTCTGCGCTAGGATCGCTAATCGAATCTCGTCCGGGGGAGCTCAATGGAGTGCACATCTACTCGCCACCATGCGCGTTGCTACTCGCCGCCCAGTAATCCGTTGAGCAGTCCCTCGGTCTTCTTGGCACCGCTTTTGGTATCGATCTCGAGTTCTAACTGCTCGTTGTCGTGCGTGTAGAACACGAAGCCGTACATCATCTCGTCGATGGTTTGCTGCCCGTCGCGCACCTTGCGGGACGGGTCGGGGTTGTACGGGTTGAAGGTCGAGTTGTCGAAGTGTGTGACGCATTCGAACTTCGTACCGGCCGGGTACTTGATCGCGCCGGGTTCTAGATAGTACGGCAACTGCCAGTCGAAGTTGTAATTGGGCGCCATGAGCAGCGTATCGGTCTCGCCCGCCGGGGTGTGGGCCAGGATCGATGTGTCCTTGCCGCGGAGGTGCATGTGGGCAAAGAAGCCCACCAAGGTCACGTCTTCCCGGACGCTCTTGGTCCGCGAGACCAGATGGTGCGGCGAATACGGCTCGATGGCGAAGCGGGTGTTCGAAAGTTGCAGGTACCGCAGCTCCTTCTGCACCTTGTAGCGCGGGAACTTCAGCCCCACGCGTAACCGGGCCTTTTCCGGTTTGCCGGTGGTGGTGAGATGAATCTGCAGGCCGAGCACCGAACCGGCGGGCACCTTCGAGGCGATGCCGTTCTCCAGCACCATCGGCCCCACACCTGGCACGTAGCCGGTGATCAGTTTGGCGCGGCGAATGTTCTCGCCCACCGTGGCAAAGCCCAGGTTCGCGTGGTGCACCACCCGCGGGTTGTCGGGTTGCACTTCGGCCACCGCGATCCACGTGTCGCGGAGGAACACCGTGGGCAGCACCGCGTAGCGGTAGTCGACGTAGCCGTCGGCGGGAACTTCGTACGTGCCAGGCACGGTGAGCACCAGGTCGGGCTCGCCCATCTGCCAGCGCTGGTCGCCCCAGTTTTCGTCCGGCGGCGAGCTTTGTGTGTCTTCCACCACGGCCTCGGTCGACTCGGGCGGCTCGCCTTTGGGCATGCCGGCGCGAACCCAGTCGACAATCATCTGGCGCGTCTGGCGATCGAGTGTGCGGTCGTTCATGAACGTGCCATGCTTCCCGCTGGCGTACCAGGGTGGCATTCGCCCTTCGGCGACCACTTCGGCCACCATCTCGCCATTGCCGGAAACTTCGTCGTAGTCGAGCAACGTGAACGGCGCGACCGTCCCCGGCTGGTGGCAGTTCTGGCAGTGCTTGGCGATGAGCGGCTGGATATGCTCGTGCCAGGTGTAGTTGCCGGGTTCTTCGTCGGTGGCGAACGAGGTAATCATGCAACCATCCACCGGCGTCTGGGGCGTGGAAACTTCCTTACCAGCAACCACCGCTTCGATGGCTTCGCGCAAGTAGAACCGCCGCGCCTTGGGCAGCGCGCCGCCCAAGCGATACTGGTCGTCGATCCGCCCGCGGTACTTGAGCCGCAACTCCGCGTCGAGCACCACCACCTCGGGCGTGCGATCGACGCCACACGCGGCTACGGTGCTGCCGTCGATGTCCTGCACCGAGTGGAACGGCAAGTCGTACTCCACCGCCTGCGTGGCGACGTCCATGATCGTCTCGGTTGGCGAGACATTCACCGACACGATCTCCACGCCCTGCGGACGGAACTCCTCGTCCAGCTTCTTCAGCCGAGGCAGATACTTCTGAACCAGCGGGCAGGTTGTGTTGGTGAACACCAGCACAATCGCCTTGGTGGGCGTCGGCTGCTCGACCACCAACTCGCTGAGCGAGCGTGGCAGGTAGCGAATGTCCTTGAATTGCGCATCGGCCACCTTGTCGCCGATCTGCGGGCGCTCGGCAAGCGCCACGATCGGCAGCACGAGCCACCCCAACAGCAGCGCGCCGACAGCCCAAGCCCTCCGGTTCCAAGCTCTTCTCATATTTCTACACCAGTGGTGAGGTTCTCGACCAGCGAACGGCCCCCTAGCGTTCTACCCTTCCGAGACCGCAAAGGTTTGGCCAATCTGAATGAGCGCGTGAGCTTATATTGTAGGTAACATCCCCCCGCCGATCGAGACGAACGTGCGCAGCTCGACACAGAAAATGCCGAGCGCAAGAGCCACTATCCCTGCATCCGGAGCCACACGTGCTCGAACTCAGAAATCGCTCGCGAGGCCAAAAACAGCCTGCTTAGGCAGTTTGCAGCTCCTCGCGCGACTGCGACGACTCGAGCCACTGCTCCAGCGCCTTGGCCACGGCTCGCGCGGAGCTGGGGCGATGGTCGCGGCGTTTAGCCAGCAGTTGGCTGCATAGATCGCGCAACTCCGCGGGCATGCCGGGGCAGATCTCGTTCAGGTCCGGCGGCGACTCGACCTGGTGTTTGAGCAACCGCTCGGCGACGCTTCCCTCGGGGAATGGAATCCGGCCGGTCAATAGGTAGTAGAACGTGCAACCCAGGCTGTAGAGATCCGAGCGGGCATCGGGCTTCTTCACCGACAGCGCTCGCTCGGGCGCCAAGTAGTCGACTTCCTCATTGGGGTCGCCACTCGTGCTGCGTTTGAGTTCTGGCTCGCCATCGGCCAACAACATCACCACCTCGGGTCGCACGGTGCCGAACAATTGATCGAGTGAATGAAACTCGCTGAGCTGGCTGGCAATCTTTCGGGTCATCCGTGCTGCTTCTTCAAAGCTGAGGGGACCTTGACCAACAACTCGCGTCTGCAACGTCTGCATCGGACCGCCTTCTAGGTACAAGTTGTGAGAAAGGAACAGAAGAGGGAAGCTCTCCTCCCTGATGCGAAACCCACTCCCCTGGGTGTGCGTGCAGAGCAAGAAAAGTCAAAGGATGCTTCAGAGAAGGAGTATCTCTTCATCTTCTCATATTGGCAGTCAAATGCAATCGAATAATGCTCGATTCGCACCACGTACGCCGCTCGAAAACTGGACAACCATGTCATCAATTTGCTCCCGTTGCGAAACGGCTCAATCGATCAGCTCGAACGACAAGGCTCGCGCCGGAGACGCGCGAATGCTGCACTTGCACCATGGCGATGCGCGGGCGACTTGGCAGGCCGCTTGCAACCGTGCATTAACAACGCGGTTTTCGTGCTGGCATGGGTGAGTTCCCCCCCAATCAGCGTGCTTGTTGGCACGCTGGACCGGTGCTAGGTTGCATCGTGGTTGGGTGGATAACGATTCAGGCGCGACTCAGAAATTCCAGCTAAATGGATGCTCCTCTTGTGACTCTCTAACCTACTTTACCTGGCCCTTTCATCGCGTAGCCTGTCGGCGTTGCCGCCCGTTTCTCGATACCACTTTCATAGGGAGAACGAGGATGCCGGGAGTACTTGAAACGCTGTTTGCAGACGATACCGCCACCATCGAGAGGGTGCGTGAGCACACCGGCGACTCGGAGCGCGCCGAGCAAGCCTACGGCGCCGCCGTGGGCACCCTGTTGCGGGGTCTCGAGGCGAAGAGCCAGACCACGCAGGGGGCCGAAGGGCTGTGGGACAAACTCTCGAAGCTCGCCCGGCAAGGCCACATCCCCCAGGACGCGCCTGCTGGAGGTGGGGTCGAAGTCCGCGACATGGAGCCCAAGGAGGCCAAGGACCTGCTGAAGACCATCTTCGGCAAAGACGCTCCGAAGGTGGAAGGCGGGTTCTCCAAAGTGGTGAAACTCGATCCCGAAACCACGCAGAAGATCTTTGCCAAGGTACTGCCGATGGTGCTGGGCAGCGTGGTTGGCGCCGCCAAACGCGCGCAAGCCGCAGATCCCGAAGCCTTGCCCGAAGTGGTCCGCGACGCCCGCCGCGAAGTGGAACAGCGGCAACCCAAATCGGCCGGCGTCTTCGCAGCGATCCTCGACCAGGACCACGACGGCGACGTCGACCTGGCGGACCTGGCCGGCATCTTCATGCGGAAGCCGAAGTAGCGCGGCTGAATTCAGATTGAGACTTTATAGAGGACACTCGGCGACGACTTGTTCGCTGGGTGTCCTCTTTTCGTTGGCCGCACAATCAGAACTGCCCACCCAACCCGAAATCCACCTCTTCCAGACGCTTTGCAATCCGGTGCCCTCTCAGTTTTGCGTGAGCTACGTTTCCAAGAGTTTGATACGTGCGACTTGAGGAAAAACTTGGCTTTCTCACGAAAACAGAGAGGTTTCGATGACGTTACGAGTACAATCCCTCCTTGCGGCATGCGTGTGTGTGGCGCTGGCGATCGTAGGTGGTTATCAGTTGGCCAGCCAATGCAAGGCGGACTCAGGCCCTGCATCGGAATCCCACGAAACCAAGCATGTCGCAGCCCAAGGGACCTACGAAGGTGCGCCTGAACTTCTTTCTGCACACGCCGCTGCACAGCATCAGTTCCCAGCTTGCCCCGTATGTGCCAACTCCGATTCGGCTCTCAAACATGACCACCCCTGCCAACGGCGCAACATCAAGAAGGATCTTTATCGCGGCATCGAAGTCGGCGACAACCGCTGGATCCAGATGGCCTGCGACGAAGCACACCAGTCGGTCAAAGAGGGAGGCGGCCCATTTGGTGCGGTCATTCTGCAGATTGACGACGACTCGAACGAGGTAATTCGCTACTGGCGTGGCCGAAACCTTGTCACCAAGAACACGGACCCCACGGCCCACGCGGAAGTCAGCGTCGTTCGAACCGCAGCCAACGAGTTGGGAGTTTTCAATCTCGGACGAATTCACCGAGACGACCCGCAGCTCAAACTCCCTCAACCTGGGGAGACTTCGCATTGCGAGATTTACAGCAGTTGCGAGCCTTGCCCCATGTGCTACGCCGCCATTCGTTGGGCAAGAATCGATACGATCGTGTTCGCAGCCACACGCTTCGACGCAGCGGAGCCGGGTGTCGATTTCTCTGATCTCGATCTCTACCGCGAACTGGCCACGCGCTATGAAGACCGGCAACACGAAGGCCTTCGCGTCCTTCAGTCCACGACAACGAATTCGCTCGACGCGTTCAATTTGTGGAAGAATTCTGACACCACTGCCTATTAATCCGCCCGCATAAACCACGTTCGCAACAAGCTTCGGAGAAACAAAATGCTGCACAAAACAAACCGCGTTACCAAGGTTCTTCTGACAGTCGTTACGGTTAGCCTTTCGGGCGCCGCGCTGGCCAGCGTCCAGCTGCCTTCGGCCGTCAGCAGCAGTCTCGAATCGCTGCACCCCAATTCGACAGTCCTTACCGCCAATATCGATGAAGACGGCCTCTATTTGGTCGACCTCAAGGTCAACCAGGATCGCTATCTGGTTGAACTGACAAAGTCGGGTCGGGTGGTGAGCAACAAGGGACAAGGCACGATTCAGGATACTCCGGAAGCCTCCACCACACCGCAACACATCGAGAGCGTGAGAAAGCTACCGGCTGCAGTCCTCGCTGCTGCCGAGAACGCTCATCCTCATGGCGTAATCGTTCACGTCTACCAGGATCACTACGGACCTCGATATGGACGCTCGGCGTTCTATGTAACCGTCGCCAAGGGCAACCAACTGTTTGATGTGGGACTTTCGGCAACCGGCGAGATCCTCAAGAACACGATCGACAATCGAACGGAGCGGGTCGAGAACCTGCCCGCTGAGATCAGAAAGGTCGCTGAAACGACCTATCCCACGGGCATCATCTACGGCGTAGGCCGACGCAACGGCGTGTTTCAATTGGAAGTTCTCGTTGACGGAAAGCCTTACGATCTCGACATCACTAAGACGGGCCAAGTTGTCTCCAACAAACGCTCGTCCCGGGAATAACTCTGCAACCTAGCCAAGGACCGCTGGCTGCGCGCGGTCGCCGCTTCGCGGCCAAATACGGATTGAGACTCTCAAGAGGGCGCTCGGCCACATTGCGTGGGCTGAGTGTCCTCTTTTTTGGTTATTGGCTCAGGTGCGACCAAGTCACCGTGGCTTGAGCAGAAGGGTTTCTAAATGTAACGATTGTATCGCCGGACTCGCGACAGCCTGTTGGTCTGCAATCGCAGAACCTGCTCGCTCGTCTCGCTAAACGCCGAAGAAGACACAGAGGTCCTAAAGAATGCGTCGCCTTGCGCTTGCTAAGTCTCTTCAACATGACGACAGCGTTGGGTCCGTGTGCGAAGTCCCCGAAAAGCCATCGTCCCACCGAACCGAGTGAGATTCGCCGTGCTTGTGATTCGAACAACATCCCTTTCCCTGCTGCTGCTGGCCGTTGCGACCTTTCAGCGGCCTGCGTTCGCGGAGACTATCGACGATGTTGGCCAGTGGAACGCCCTGTTCATGCAAGACCGGTTTGAGCCCCAGTCGCGGCTCAAGTGGTGGTTCGATGGTCACTATCGGCTATTCGACGACACCGACGGGTTCGGCCAGAGCATTGTACGACCAGGACTGGGACTGGAAGTCGGTGAGAACTCGACGGTGTGGGCAGGCTATGCCTGGATCCGAACCTCGCCAATCATGGGTGACGACATCGACGAGCATCGCATCTGGCAGCAGTGGACGACCAGTCGCACAATCGACTCGTACAAGTTTGCTTCGCGAACGCGGTTCGAGCAACGGTTCATCGAATCGACCGATGACACCGGTTTGCGACTCCGGCAGTTCTTCCGAGGGCAGAAGGAGCTTGGCTGCGACTCGCGACGCACGTTTGTGGTATGGGACGAGATGTTCTTCGCTCTGAACGACACCGACTTTGGCCAACGCAGCGGGTTCGACCAGAACCGCCTGTTTGTTGGCTTCGGCTTCAAGCAACACGCTTCAAGCACCTGGCGCGTGGAAATCGGCTATCTCAACCAAACCATCAACCAGCAAGGCCCGATAGAACGATGCAACCACCTGCTTTCGGTCAATGTTTTTCGCAGTCCTACCAAGTAGGTGGGTGACATCTGCTTAGAAAGCAAGATTGCGCGGTTCCAGCCGATTGAGCCACTCGCGATCCGCAAGTGATCTCTGTAATCTAAGGTTGGACGCTGCGGCTGGGATAGTTTAGGGCTCCCACTTCAGCCTCGGTTCAGCAAACCTCGTTTCGGTGTGAATATCAATTTCAAGATGCGGGTGCGTTCGTGTGGACCGCCCGATTGCTGCCCCGGATACTTTTGTTTTCCTCAGGTCAATCCAAACCAAGTTCGCCATGTTCTGCGCCGCCGCCAGTCCGTCATCCGTAATTGGGTTGTTGTAGAGCTGCAGATACTTCAGATTGGGCAATCCACTCAATTGGGTAAGATGCTCATCCTCTAAGCCTACGCTGCATAGGTCGACGCATTGTAGTTTCCGCATACTTGCGATTACGTCTATCATGCTGTCATCGACGTGCGAGCTGGAGATAAACAGCCAACTCAGCTTTTCCATATCGGCGAGATTTCGCAGCCCTCGGTGACTGACCGAAGTTTCAACTAGCTCAAGGCGGTTGACTTTGTCAAGCTGGCCGATGGCTGAAAGCGCACTGTCAGTGCAACTTTGCCCCTTCAGCATAAGCGCGCGGAGACTTTCTGCGTGCTTCAGCGAAGCAAGATCGCCGCCTGAGAATTGGAAGTTCATTAGATGCAGTTCCTCCAGTTCTCGCATGCGACATAGTGCTAAGAGTCCCGCCTCCGTAACTGCAGTGCAGTCCATCAGGGTCAGGTTTTTGCACGGCAACAAAGTGGAGAGCTGACGCAAATCGTCATCGGTGACTGGCTTGTCGACTGTTAGGTATACCGGCTTGAAGCGAAGATGAGGCTCACCGAGGTATTGTGCCCCGAATCCGACCAACGGGATATCATCGACTTCCTGCCCGAACACCTGTCGCGGCTCCCATGGAGACTCATAAGCGGACGAGAAGAAAGTGAGTCGCTCGAGCAGCAGGCGAGCACGGCGTGCTCGGAGTAGTTCAACGCCAGTTGTCCCCACGAGTAAACAGACTACTGTGGTTAGCAGAAGTAGCTTGCGAACGCTAAAGCGGAAGTACGACATGCAATCCGCCAGTAGTTAGGACGTTGAATACCAACCGGCCACGTGCACTACTCATCAGTGTAGATACTACAGTTCCAAGCTCGCTAACGAAACCTCGATTCATCCATCAGCGTAACAAACGTTTTCGGCTTTGTACTCTCTGTTTCCTCCGTCGTCTCCTAATCAAACGCTTTTGGTTTCGGCTGACTGGACTTGGCTGCAATCAGTGCGGCGTGGCCATCCGCGCCAGCGTGACCACTAGTTTCTTGCTGTCTTTCAGCGTGGGATCGATTGTCACTTCGCACAGTTGGTCGCGGACCTTGGCGACGTTCTCAGGCGGACCCGGCCGGCATCTTCATGCGGAAGCCGAAGTAGCTCGCGGCTGAATACAAATTGGGACCTCCAAGAGGATACTCAGCGAGCTAGAGGTTTGTTTTGTTGCCGGAACTTATCCCATGTGGCACAATTACTGGAGTTGTCAGATACTAGATAGGAATGTCTATTTGAGGATTGAAAATCCACAAATTACTCTAGTGACACAGCAACAATAGTGTGCCATCCGCGCCTTGGAAGAAATAAGATGTTCAATCGCCAAAACCTCATCACATACGCCCTTTATTTGATTCTCGCGATAAGCGTAGCAAGTGCTGATGCCCAAGACGCTGATTTAAGAGCTACGCATGAGATACCATCAAAGACTTTCTTTCTGGCGCTAACACCTTCCATTGTCTCGCTTGAGAGTGGAAAGCAGATACCCAAGCACCAGATAGTCTCTTGTGGCAAGGTGATTGAAGGTCGCGCTTGGGTCACTGGCGTTAACAGTGGTTGGTGCCGACTATCCGACTTGATTCCCTTGGAGGTGGCCCTACAAGAGCTCCAGAGTTATGTCGATGCTAACCCGAATGACGCTCATGCTTATGCGGTCCTCATTCAGGCGAACATTCTATGTGGATACCACGCGCGTTCAGGAGAATTGCTGGACAATGTAGGGGATTCCATTGCTGGTGATGATTCAATTCGGTATGTCCGTGTCATTGCTTCAAACCGTGAATTACTGACTACTGAGGAGGTCGGCAAGGACATTCGAGTGATTGCCGCCAATAAGATACAGACTTATTGGCTTCCTTGGCTTGTATTCGCGGCCAAGACGGACTTGGAACGATTGAAGATCGAATCAGCCTTCGGTGAAGCCAAGATCGCAACAGCACTTTCAAGCAGTGACCCTGGCAAGGTCGCTCTAGCCAAACTCAGAGCGGCAGCCGAAGACTTAGAATCAAGTATCTCCATCTGTGACAAAGTCCTTGAGACGAATCCCCTCTGTTCATCCGCATACAGCACGAAGGCAGTATGCTTGTCAAGGATGGGACGACATGCAGATGAACTAATGGTGTTGGATTTAGCAATAAGCCACTGGCCTGAAGCCAGTAATATGCACTATTTGCGCGGATTGCATTATTTCGGAATTGATAACTATGATTTGGCTGAACGCGATTTTAGGTCGTCATTGAAGTACCGTCGGGACGAAGACCCCGCCCATGAAATTCTACTTGCAAAGGTCTTGTTATTCCGAGAATTCAAGAAGGAGGGCGAGTACAATCAGCAAAACCTCCACGAAGGCTGTTCTCTGGCCAGACAAGTATCCAAGCGGTTCAATCATACACGAGCGAAATATGCAACTGTCTATGCAGTAGCACTTGCTATGCAAGGAGACGTTTCCGTGGCAGAGGAAATCCTGGACGTGTGCAGTAACTCGAATCAGAATGATCAGGATGCCTTGGAGCTTGTGAATACTTGTAGAGTGCTTATTTTAAGCCCTAGTCTTCAGGGCAAGTAAAGACCTTTCCAAACGTATTCTATGGCCACCAAGCGAGCCAACAGATGGCTCAGTTTGGTGAGCTGATCGAATCCACAGCCGAGAACACCGCGCTGACTTTCACTTCGTCGAGCCTCCCACCGGTGCGGACACCGCTGCAGATGTCGAGGCCGAATGGATTGACCACGCGCACCGCTTCGGCCGCGTTGTCCGGCGTGAGCCCGCCGGCGAGGAAGAGGGGAATGCCCACGGAGTCGCGGATTTCGCGGCTGGTAGCCCAATCGTGGGTCCGCCCGGTGCCGCCGAGTTGCTTGACTGCGAGGGTCGTGTCGCCGGAGTCCAAGAGCAACGCATCGACGCGCGGCGCTACTTCCCGAGCAAGCTCTACCACGTCGGGCGTGGTGACGTGAATCACTTGCACCAGGCGGATGCCCGGCAGTTCGCGTCGGAGCTCCATGTGCACCGCTGGGTCGACGTAGTCGCACAGTTGCAGCACGCTGGTTCCGCAGCGCCGCTGCTGGTCGATGATCGCTGCGGCGGAAGTTTGCGACGTGAGCAAGAACGTGGCCACCGGCGGCGGCACCCGCGCGGCAATCTCGGCAATCAACGCTTCGTCGATCACCCCCGGCCCACTCGGCATGGCGGACACCAGCCCCAGGGCCGACGCCCCACGCGCGACGGCCAACTCCGCCTCGCGGAGCGAGCTGATGCAGCAGATTTTGATGCGGGTTGGCATGGGGGGTGATGTCAAATCAGGCGCAGGTGCTGGTTGGGTAGAACGCTGCCTAAGCAGTCTTTCGAGCTATCCCTCGTCCCGTAATCGCGCATCGTCGATAAACTTCTGCAGTTGCTCCACGTCTGGCAGCGGTGGTTCCTCTAGCCGAAACAGGAGTTCCCAAACTGCCTCGTACTTCCCTTCTCGCGACAGTTGCACGAGAGCCGGCCAGGCGACCTTTGCCAATTCGGGATGATCATTCGACCAGGTAATCCATCTCTCATCCCTGCCATTGAAGCAACCAATCGAAAGGCACAGCGAATTCGCCGGACCGCTCCAGCCGCGGACGTGGGGAGCGAACCCCTTTACCAGTTGCCAGCGAGGTTCGTCGATACCAGAAGTATCGACATACCCTGAGTCATGCAGGTAGTCGTCGAATTCCGATCGCCAGACGTGCGTCTGTTTGGTCGTGACGCGAATTCCGCACCACTGGTAGTAGCGAAACGAACGATGCTCGAACAGGTCGGGCGAAAACTCCACGCCCGTCACCTGCCCAGAGGCTCCGAACAACCAACCAGCCGCGACCAGGATCAGCAAGACCACTGGAATCGACAACCAGAGAGGCACACGGCGTTTGGATGGTGAGGTCATCAGTCTCGTACTGTATCAACGGCTCGAGCGGCAACCGCTGATTCTAGCCATAGGTGAACGCTGATGAAACAACGTGGCCCGCCTCTTCAAAAATCGCTGGTGTAAAAAAGTCGCTGTAGAAATCGCGCGGTGGTTTGATCTAATAAGTGTGGGGACTCTTACGTTGTTAGGGTCGACGGACCCCCACCCCAGCCCTCCCCCAAACGATTTGGCGGGAGAGGTTGTAGAGCATTCAACACCCCCCCGCGCCAAATCGCCCGGGGGAGGGAGTACGCGCTCGTTCACGGAGTGAACGGCGACTATCGTTTTGTCCCAACGAGAAACATGCGGGGAACAACGCGGAGGGTTTTGTCGCACCCCCCGAGTGGTTTGGTCGAGAAAACAAGGGGTTTTCGAAACAGAGGTGGTCCAAAACGTATCAGGTTTTGGGCCAATGGATTGATGTGTGGGACAAAACCCAAGCAGCCCCGACCAAGCTTGGTCGGAGCTGGAGCATCCAGTTAGTAACAGAGCCGCTAGCAAGTTGTCCTCCGTCTGGCGACGGAAGCTACGGATGACTCGGTTACGCGTAGACCAGGTTTAGCTTGTTCAAGCCGTTGTAGGCGGCCACTTTGTAGCACTCGGCCAAGGTGGGGAAGTTGAACACGTTGTTGATGAAGAATTCGGCGTCGCCGTCGAGGGCCATGACCGCTTGTCCGATGTGGATCAGCTCCGTGGCGCCGGCGCCGATGACGTGCACACCGAGGATCTTATGCGTGTCCTGATGGATCAACAGTTTGAGCATGCCGAGTTCGTCGCCCAGCAGTTGCGCTCGGGCGATTTCGCGGTAGTGGGCGATGCCGGCCTCGTAGGGGATGCCCTCTTCGGTGAGTTGCTCTTCGGTCTTGCCGACCATCGATATCTCGGGCACCGCGTAGATGCCGTAGGGGAACAACTCGGTGTTGTAGTTGCCCACGTCGCACTGGCCGAACGCATGGCAAATGGCGCGGCGGCCCTGCTCCATACTGGTCGACGCGAGCGCCGGGAAGCCGATCACGTCGCCGGCGGCGTACACGTGGTCGACGTTGGTTTGGTAGTTCTCGTTCACATGCAGTCGCTCGCGGTCGTCGAACTCGATGCCGACGTTGTCGAGGCCCAGCGAACCACACACGCCCTGCCGGCCCACCGCGTAGAGCAGCGTCTCGGCCCGCAAGGTCTTGCCGCTCTCGAGTTGGGCTTCCACCAGGTTGCGGACGGTGCCGTTGAGGATTTCGACCTGGGAGATCGACTCGACCTTTTCGCCGAGCCGGAGCGTGATGCCCCGCTGCCGCATGAAGTAGTGGAACGCGTCGCCAATCTCGCGATCGAGGAAGCCGAGCGCTTGCCGGCGGCCTTCGATCAGGGTGACCTTCACGCCGAGCGTGGCCATGATGCAGGCGTACTCGGTGCCGATGACGCCGCCGCCGACGACGATCATGCTCTTGGGCACGTGGCCCAGCTTCAGCAGTTCGTCGCTGGTAAGGATGGTGTGGTCGTTGAACGGAATGTCCTCGGGGCGGGCCGGGCGAGTGCCAACCGCGACCAGGAACTTGTCGGCCGTAAGGTGCTCGGTGGTCTCGCTACCTTCAACCACCAACTCGTTGGGCCCGGTGAAGCGCGCCGTGCCCCACAAGAGGTCGATGTGGTTCCGCTCGAATTGATTCTGGATGAGGTCCCACTCGTGCCGCATTACGGTTTGCGATACGGCGCCGAGGTCGGCGATGGTGATGTTCTTCTTGACGCGGTAGCTGGAACCAAACAGTCCCCGCTTGGTCGCCCCGGTGAGATGCAACACGGCCTCGCGAAGGGCCTTGGAAGGAATGGTGCCAGTGTTGATCTGAGCGCCGCCGAGTACGCGGTTCTTTTCGATGATCGCGACGCGTTTGCCGAGCTTGGCAGCTTGGATCGCTCCCTTTTGCCCCGCGGGACCGGTGCCGATGACGATGCAGTCGTAATGTTTCATGGAGGTCTCGTAGGGTCGGGGGTCAGGATTTTAGGGGCAAAACATGCTAACGCCGCCGACATGCCCCAAAACACTCAGCTGACTCGTTACCGCCTCCATCGACAGATGGTATCGCAAAACTCGATTCCAAGCGAGTCTGCCGGTGTGGTAATTGGGAGATTCCAGGGCGAATGCACCGCTAGTGCCGATCGTAACGGCTGGGGAGAAAATCGCTTGCTATGCGCTTGTTTCGGCCTATCTTTTCGCTGGTCCAAGCTGTCCCCTGGAAAACGATCGAATCATGAATCGCCGACAATTTGCCTTCTGGATTGGTGCCGGGCTGTTCAGCCTGGGCGAACGACTGCGAGCCGAAACGCTCGACACGCTGGCGGCTGCGGTGATGCAGTGCACCGAAAAGCTGGTCGACGGCGAGGTTGTCGTCGAGCAGGAGCGGTGGACCTACCAACAGAATCAAAGCTGGCGCTGGTTCGAGCGCGAGACGCTGATCGATGGCCAGTGGGAACTGACCGGCCGCACCCGACCCATCCACCGCCGCACCGGCGAGGCGTATACCGAACACGAAGGCTACCTGGACGACAACCTGGTGCCGGACGAAGTGCGATTCGGCAAGGAAGTCGAACACCCGCCTCACAAGTTTGCGGAATACGACGAGGACGAAGACGACTATGGCGAAGCCGCCGAGCACCGCCGCGCCCGCGACGGCCGCCCGCCGAGCAAGTGGCTGCGAAGCCTGTACGCCGAAGAGCTGCGGCTGTGGCTGCCGGAAGTCGACGTGCCGGACGTGGGCGTGAGTGGCATGACCGTGTGGACCCACCTGACGCGCGATCATGGTTTCGACGCGACTCGCATCAAGGGACTGAACGACATAGAGATGGCAAAGCTGCACTCGGTGGCGCACTACGGGTATTGAGATCCCTTCACTGCGAGAAGGTAGCCAGTATGGCAAACTTGCTAACTACCTCGCTGATCGTGTGGACGATCTGCTTCGTGCAGTGCATCCATTGGTGGTGCACCAGCGAACGTGGAGCCACGCGACTGTGGAACCACCTTCGCAGTCGCGGCGCCGGCGTGTTGAGATCCATCCTGGCAATTGCTGCTGGCGTGGTGGTGGTGTTCGTCATCTCGCCCTTCCTGCTGGTGACAACCACGGTCGAAGCCTGTCGGGAAGCGGTGCGTGAAGGGCGACTTCGAAGCCGATTGTTGCGTGAACATCAAGAGTTGCTGTATAGGCCAATGGACAGCGCTGAGCTGCCGGTGAGTCTGCGCCGCAAGTTCGACCGACTGGCGGACGACCTGGCAGCGTTGGAGTACCACGCGCTGGGCGACTTCGTGATGAAGGAGCAACCGCCCGGCTACTACGCTCGAGTACTGCTGAGCGACGATGGGACGACCATTGGCTTCGTGATGCGGATGTTCGACACCATGGCTTATGGCTTTGTGTCCGTGTTGGACGGAGGCCGCGTGCTGGAAACGTCGTCGTTGGACGAGTGCCGCGACCTATCGTGGGCAGTCGGTCACGATCAGTTCCGCGGAGTGTTCGGCGGCGACCAGTCGATCGACCAGATCGAACTGCTTCACCACGACGCGCTGGAAGCGTTCATCGCGGAGACTGGCGCGCCGGTGCTGCAGTTCGACGCCGATCAAGTGGGCGACGTGCTACGGTACGAACACCGACTCTACAGTCAACTGAAGTACGAGCGGGGTGAGCGAGATGCACCCCCTGAGCCAGAACTGCCTGCTGGGCGACCGATGCCTCGCTGAGCGGCACCACGACAACTACGCGATTGATAGAAAGGCTGTAGCAACCATGGGAGACCTGTTATCCGATGGGCTGTCGTTGTGGACGCTCTGCTTCATGCCGAGCCTGCACTGGTTGTGCACCAGCGAAAACGGGCTCGCCCGACTGTGGTCGTTCCTGCACGAACGCGGTGCGGGCGACGTGAGTGCGTCGTTGGTAGTGGCCGTCACTTTGGTCGTGGCATTCGCGCTCTCACCGCTGCTACTGGTCGTGACCACTTACCTGATGGTGCGAGAGCTGAGGCTGCGTCGTCGGTTGCTGCGTGAGCATCAAGAGGTGTTGTTCGAGCCGATTGACAGCGACAAGTTACCCACCGCACTGCACCGCAAGTTCGACCTGCTTGGGTCCGATGTGGAGTCGGTGGGCTACCAGTTGCTGGGCGACTACCTAATGAAGCGAGAACCAGCGGGGTACTACGGACGTGTGCTGCAAAGCTGCGATGGGCAGGTGGTCTGTTGCATCATGCGGTTGTTCGGTTCGCTGCAGTGTGGGTTCATATCGCTGCTGGGTGACGGACGCGTGCTGGAAACGTCCTCGTTCGCTGGCTGTAGTGAGCTGTCCTGGGTTCTCGGGCACGAGCGGTACCGCGGAGTGTTTGCTGGCGATATTCCGATCGACAAAATCGAAGAGCTTCACCGCGAGGAGTTGCAGAAGTTTGCCGCTGAGACCGGCGACGTGGTGCTGGGATTCGAAGCCAATCAGGTTGGCGACGTGCTGCGTTACGAGCACCGACTGTTCAGCCAACTGGAGCACGAACGAGGCAAGAGCAACCAGCCACCCGAACCGGAATTGCCTGCTGGGTATCCGATTGCTTGCAACGAGCTAGTCGGAGTGTAGGTCGATGACTACGCGATGATGTCCTGAATCACCTTGGCCGGTTTCACGCCGGTGTGTTTTTGATTCAGGCCCTGGTGCGGGTAGGTGAGCCGCTGGTGATCGATGCCCAACAGCCTCCAGAGCGTGGCGTTGAGGTCGCGCACCTGCACGGCGTCCTTGGTGACGAAGTAGCCGATGGGATCGGTCTCGCCGTAGCTGAAACCTTGCTTCACCCCGCCACCGGCGAGCCAGATGGTAAACGCGTTGGGGTTGTGATCGCGGCCGTAGAAGGCCATCTCGCGACCGCCACGGTTTTCGCGCATCGGCGTGCGCCCAAACTCGCCGGCGAAAACCACTAGGGTCTCGTCCAGGAGCCCCCGCTGCTCGAGGTCGGTCAGCAGCGCGGCGATCGGTTGATCGATCTCCTGGCAGCGTTGTTTGAAGCCGACGTTCAGCGCTTCGCGCTTGTTAGAACCATGGGAGTCCCACCCCCAATGGAACAGTTGCACGTAACGCACTCCGCGCTCGGCGAGCCGCCGCGCCAGCACGCAGTTGTTGGCGAAGCTCTCCTTGCCGGGCTCGGTGCCATACATCTGATGGGTGTGCTCTGGCTCGTCGGACAGGTCCATCGCCTCGGACGCGGTGAGCTGCATGTTCGCGGCCATCTCGTATTGGGCGATGCGGGTGAGCGTTTCGGGGTCGCCGAACTCCTGGTAGGTATCCTGGTTCACCTGGTTGATGGCCGAGAGGATGCGCTGGCGCATTGCGCGGTCGATGCCGGTGGGATTCGAGAGGAACAACACCGGGTCGCCCTCGCTGCGGCACTGCACGCCTTGGTACACCGATGGCAAGAAGCCCGAACCCCAAGCGCTCTTACCGGCGCTTGGCACGTGCCCGCCAGAGACCAACACCACAAAGCCCGGCAGGTTCTGGTTCTCGCTGCCCAGCCCGTAGCCGAGCCAGGACCCCATCGACGCGTAACCGAGGTTCTGATTGCCGGTGTAGAGGAGCAACTGTGCGGGGGCGTGGTTGAACTGGTCGGTGGTCATCGAACGAATGAACGTCACCTTGTCGATCACCCGCTCGAAGTGCGGCAGCCGATCGGAGATCCACTGCCCCGACTGCCCCGCCTGGTGGAACGGATAGTACGAGCCGAGCAGCTTCGGCACGCCACGGATGAACGCAAACCGCTGCCCTTCGAGGAACTCCTGCGGGCAGTCCTGGCCGTCGAGTCGCGTGAGGTCGGGCTTGTGCTCGAACAACTCCAACTGGCTCGGCGCGCCGGCCATGTGCAGCACGATCACCCGCTTCGCCCGCGGCGTGAAGTGCGGCTGCCGCACGGCAAGCGGGCGCGCGGGATCGCGCTCGATGCCGCCGGTGGGCGAAGCCTCGGCTCCCTGGCCCGCGAGCCAAAACGCCCCCAACCCCGCCATGCCGCTCTTCAGGAAGAGCCGCCGCGTATGGTGCTGAAGCGAGGCGTGTTGCAGGTGTTCGTAGTGGTTCATAACCTACCTTGTCATCACATCATCCAAATTCAACACCGCGCTGGCCACAATCGTGCGGGCGTAGGACTCGGCGGTGCCGCCGAGGGCGGTCATTTCCTTGTTCTCGGCGTCGAACCTCGCCAGGGCGTCGTCGTACAGCGATACCAAGGCGGCCACGGCTGCTTCGCGGGGCGGGGCGCAGGTTGCCTGTTCCAAGGCCCACGCGATCTGCCGGTCGGGCGTCGCACCGCCTGCGGTGGTCATTCGCTCGGCAAAGCCTTGCGCGCACTCCACGAACGCAGGGTCGTTCATCGTCACCAGCGGCTGCAGCGGGGTGTTCGTGGCGATGCGCCGTACGCTGCACACCTCGCGGCTGGGGGCGTCGAACATCATCATCGATGGATACGGGCTGGTGCGCTTCCAGTACGTGTAGAGCGCCCGGCGGTAGCGGTCCTCGCCTTCGGCATTCACCCAGCGGGCGCCGGAGTAGACGCTTCGCCAGATGCCGTCGGGCTGCGGCGGCATGACCGGCGGGCCGTACATCTTGTCCGACAGCTTGCCGCCCAGCACCAGCGCCTGGTCGCGGACCATCTCGGCTGTGAGCCGCAGCCGCGGTCCGCGGGCGAGCAACCTGTTCTGCGGGTCGAGCTTCGCCAACTCGGCGCTCGCTTGCGAGGTTTGTCGATACGTGGCCGAAAGCACCATTTCGCGGAGCAGCTGCTTGGTGCTCCACTGCATGTCGGTTTGGAATCGCGCGGCCAGATCATCGAGCAGCTCTGGATGCGATGGAGTGACGCCGCTGGTGCCGAAGTCGCCCACCGTTTCGACGATGCCGATCCCGAACAACTGCTGCCAAAGGCGATTCACCAGCACGCGGGCGGTGAGTGGGTGCTCGGGCGAGGCAAACCAGCGGGCGACCTCCAACCGATCGACTGTCCCCTCGGCTTCCAGCGGCGGGAAGACTTGTGGCACGCCGGGCGTCACTTCGTCGCCTTTGTCGAGCCAGTTACCGCGCTCGAACACGTATGTAGTGCGCCGCTGCTGGTCGTCGAGTTCGGTGATGATGGGAACGGGTGTGCTGGCGATGGCCGCCCGCTCAGCCTCGGCCGCGGCGAGTTCGCTGCGCAGCTTCTCCACTTCGGCGTTGGTAACCAACTCGGTCCACTGCGCATCGCCCGAAACCGCCATCCGCCCGCGATCGATCACCTGGGCGAGTTGGCCACTACCTAGCCGGTTTTGTTTCAGCTCGATCTTCAATCGGCTTCCCGCGGGAACGTCGATGGGCTCGCTGGCGACAAACACACACCAGTGCGATCCGTGCTGCTTCGGCGCAACGCCCCAACCGTCGTTGTTGTCGCTGAAGGCCGCCGCCGGATTGAGTATGGGCTCCGCCTCGTCGCACATCGCCAGGTCGAAATGCAATTCGCTGGGTGGCTCGTCGCCCGGCGGATCGATCCTAGCGCGCAACCGCGTCACGGCGAAGCCGTTCTCAGGGATGCGCAGCGCTGCCTCCGGGTCGACTGGCAGCGCATCGATCCGCAACGCGGTCAGTTGCTCAAGACCTTCCGGCAGTGGTGCTTCGATGGTGAACATCGAATTGACGGTGATCGTTCCGGCGGTACGAAACTCTGTGAAGCCGCGATCCTTGTCCTCGTTAAGGACGAGCTTTGTCTCGCCCGTCGACTCCGCGTGGTCGAGCGCCAGGTTGTTCCACAGGTGAGTCGTCTCGGCAAGCGGCACAACCTGCGCGTGCAATTGGCGTTTCAGCTTCGCGATCCGCTGGTCCAGCTCATTGGCATGCTCCCACTGCTTGAGGTCGTTGGGCACCAGCAGGACGGGCGTTTCCTCGAAGCGGTCGCAGTCGCGCGTGGAGTTGAACACCGCGACGAACTTATAGTACTCCTCGTTCTCTATCGGGTCGTAAGGGTGCGAGTGGCACTGCGTGCAGCCAAACGTCAGCCCGCCGAACACCTGCCAGGTGGTGTTCACGCGGTCGAGCACCGAGGCGGTGCGGAACTCCTCGTCATCGGTGCCGCCTTCGGTGTTGTTCTGCGTGTTGGCATGAAACGCGGCGGCCACGCGGGTGCTCATCGTCGCGTCGGGCAACAGGTCGCCGGCCAGTTGCTGAACGACGAACTCGTCGTAGGGCAGGTCGTCGTTCAGCGCATGAATCAGCCAGTCGCGGTAGGGCCAGATCGCGCGATGCAGGTCGGCTTCGTAGCCCTTGGTATCGGCGTAGCGGGCCAGGTCGAGCCACATTGCAGCCCAACGCTCGCCGAACTTCGGCGACGCCAGCAAGCGATCGACCACACGCTCGTAAGCCTGCGGCGAGTCGTCGGCCAGAAACGCCGCGCGCTCTTCGGCGGTCGGTGGCAATCCGATCAAGTCGAACGTGACGCGTCGCAGCCACTCGCTCTTGTCGGCTTCCGGCGACGGGGCGAGTCCCTTCGATTCGAGTCGCGCCAGGATGGACGGATCGATGCGGTTGTTGCCCCATGTCGACTTGGTCGCGGGCAGTTCCTTCTTTGTCGGCGGAACAAACGACCAATGCTCCTGCCACTTCGCGCCCTCGGCGATCCACTGTTTGACCAGCGCGATTTCCTCGTCGGTCAAAGCAGGGCCGTGTTCGGCGGGCGGCATGCGATAGTCGGGATCCGGCTCGGCGATCCGCTCCACCAGGTAGCTGGCGGCCACGTCGCCCGGCACGATGGCTCGCATGCCCGACTCGCCTTCGGCCACGGCCTTGTCGCGATAGACAAACGAAATGCCACTGGCTTGCTTCACCCCGCCATGACAGGCGACACAGTGATTGGCAAAGATCGGCCGAATGTGCTCGTTGAAGCTTACTCGCGCGGGTGGATCGCTTGCCGGCCGCTCCGCAGCGTGGCTGCCCGACCGCCACAGCGTCGACGCCGCTACGGCCAGCAGGACGAGTGCCGCAACGCCGAATTTCAAGTTGACCAGGCGGGACATGAAGGCAAATGACCAGATCGCAGAGTGAGCGTGCCGCGCGACGAGCGGCAACAGGTAGGCACTACTATTCTAACTCCCCAGGATAGGTCGGTATACACGATCCAATGGCGACAATCGAACGATTTGCGCCCCAAAGATGGGTTATTGCGCTTGGTTATGGGGCCCTGGGCCAAAAACTCGCGGCATCCTGGCAGGCAGGATAAAATGGACGCTTTGCCCCGCCCGCTGAGGGCAGACCGACGACGCCGATTCTTCACCCAGAGAGCCATGCAACCTGCGCTTCGGCCACTCCTTCGACCTTGCAACCGCTACTGGACGCTTCTTGCAATGGCAGCGGCGATAGGTCTCGCTGCGCCGCGCATCTCCATGGCCGACGACCTGCTGCCCGACCTGATCGCTTGGGACCACGACGTTTCAGAGGATGGCGTTCCGCCCGGTGTCGACATTGTGTACGGCGGGTACTTCGACACGTCGGTGTCGGGCAAGGTGCTCTACCGCTTTCGCGCCGCGCTGGCCAACATTGGCGAGGGACCGCTGCAAGTGATCGAAGAGACCGCCGAAGAAAACGGAGTGAAGACCAAGCAGACCATCACGCAGCAGATCCTGCAAACCGGCAGCGGCGACGTGTTTCGCGACCGCCTGATCGGCACGTTCGACTACCCACCGGAAGTCGTTGGCGGCTTTGGCCATCTCCGCTTGCCAGGGCTCGCGCAGTACAACTTGTACGAAGCGATCGACAACGGCGGCGTCACACCCGACGTCGGCCCACAGGTTCGCTCGAACGACAAGCTCAGCATGGGCATCGTCGATAGCGTGATGTACAACCAGCCGGTGCCCGGGAAACCGGCCAGCCGCGTTTACACTTCCGCAGAGGTTCCGGTGCTGGGCATCTCCATCGGCTACGCCGACTTGTACGGTGCGGGCCTGCCGGGACAATTCATCGACGTGACCAACCTGGCCGACGGACAGTATTGGCTCGAGGTGCATGTCGATCCGTACGACCGCGTTTTGGAAGTCGACGAGCTGAACAACACCACGCAGATCCTGGTCGACCTCACCGTGCCGGCCGCCCGACCGGTGGGCGACAACAACGGCGACGGACTGGTGAACCTGGCCGACTACGTTGTGTGGCGGAATACCTTGGGTAGCGAAGTGGCGAACGGCACCGACGCCGACTCCGATGGCGACGGGGTGGTCACCATGCTGGACTACGAGCTGTGGAAGGCGAACTTCGGCCAAGCGACGCCGGCGATAGCCAATCTTCAAGTGCCGGAGCCCTCGTGCAGCATGGGAATCTTGCTGGTTTTGACAGCGGTCGGCGCACGTCGCATGGTGCACACCTTGTCAGTACCGCGTTAGGCGCAATACTGAGTGGGTAGCCAACTGCCATCCGCCACTCAAGTTGCATGCCCTCTAGCACCGCCCCGCCGACCCACCCTGCCCTGGCCGCGTTTCATCCGGTCACGCAGGCATGGTTCGCGCAAGCGTTCGCCGCACCGACCAGGGCGCAACAACTCGCTTGGCCGTCGATCGCCGCAGGGCAAAGCACGCTGCTACTCGCTCCGACCGGCTCCGGCAAAACGCTGGCGGCGTTCTTGGCTTCGCTCGACAAGATGATGTTCACCCAGCCCGCGCGGGAAGTCGATGGTTCGCGCACGAGCAAATCCAAAGTCCGCGTACTCTACATCTCGCCCCTCAAGGCGCTCGGTGTCGACGTCGACCGCAACCTGCGCACACCCATCGCCGGGCTGAGCGCGGTGGCCGAGCGGCTGGGCGTCGACTATCACCTGCCAAGCGTCGCGGTCCGCAGCGGCGACACCCCGCCGCCCGAGCGCGCTCGCATTCAGCGCGATCCGCCCGAGATCCTGATCACCACGCCCGAGTCGCTGTACTTGATGCTCACCTCGAAGGCGCGCGAAGCGCTGGCCGAAGTGGAAACGGTGATCGTCGACGAGATTCACGTGATGGTCTCCGGCAAGCGCGGCGCGCATCTGTTCGTCTCGCTCGAGCGACTCGAGCGGTTGCGCCGCCAGGCGAATCGCGAAGCGCGGCCGCTGCAGCGCGTCGGCCTGAGCGCCACGCAGCGCCCGTTGGAAGAGATCGCGCGGCTGTTGGGCGGCGCGGAAGCCACGGCCGACGCCGACCAACCGGTGTGTCCCCGCCCGGTAGAGATCGTCGACGCCAGCGAACCGAAGCAGTTCGACCTCCGCGTCGAAGTGCCCGTGGAAGACATGGCCCGCTTGGGCGAGTCGAATGGCGACGCCCAAGTAACGGAAGCCAACGGCGCCGATCCACCGCCGCCGATTCCCAGTGGCCCCGCTGCGGGTCCCGCGGTGCCATCGATCTGGCCGGCCATTCATCCGCGGCTGGTGAAGCTGATTCGCGAGCATCGTTCGACAATGATCTTCGTCAACAGTCGGCGGCTCGCCGAACGGCTGGCGGCGGCCATCAACGAACTGGCGGACGAAGAGATCGCCCTGGCGCATCATGGGTCGATCGCCAAAGACAAGCGGGCCGACATCGAGGACCGTTTGAAGCGCGGCGCCCTGCCGGCCATCGTTGCCACCAGTTCGCTGGAGCTTGGCATTGACATGGGTGCGGTCGACCTGGTGATCCAGATTGAAGCGCCGCCGTCGATCGCCTCGGGCATGCAGCGTATCGGCCGCGCGGGGCACCAGATCGGCGCGACCAGCAAGGGCGTGATCTTTCCCAAATACCGCGGCGACCTGGTCGCTTGCGCCGGCGCGACAGGGCGGATGCTCGCGGGCCACGTCGAGGAGACGTACTACCCGCGTAACCCGCTCGACATCGTCGCGCAGCAGATCGTCGCCATCGTGGCGATGGAGAACATCGAAGTCGACGAGCTGTACGCAGTGCTTCGCGGCGCGGCGCCGCTGGCCGACTTGCCCCGCTCGAGTTTCGAGGGCGTGCTCGACTTGCTGGCGGGTCGCTATCCTTCCGACGAGTTCTCCGAACTCCGCCCACGGCTCAACTGGGACCGCATCGCCGGCACGCTGTCGCGGCGGCGGAACTCACAGCGCATTGCGGTGCTCAACGCCGGCACGATTCCCGATCGCGGATTGTACGGCGTGTTCCTCGCCAGCGACGATGGCACCACCGGTAGCCGCGTTGGTGAGCTGGACGAGGAGATGGTATTCGAAACCCATCCCGGCGACGTGTTCCTGTTGGGCGCGTCGAGTTGGCGGGTGATCGACATCACGCGCGACCGCGTGATCGTGGTCCCCGCGCCCGGCGAGCCGGGACGGATGCCGTTCTGGCGTGGCGAAGGTCCTGGGCGGCCGCTGGAGTTTGGTAAAGCGATCGGTTCACTCGCCCGGCAACTTGTCCGCATGGAGAGCGAACAGGCGATCACGCAGCTCGAGGCCGACCACTCGCTCGATCGCCGCGCGGCGGTGAATTTGCTGAGATACCTCACCGAACAGTCCGCAGCCACTGGCGAGGTGCCGAGCGATCGCACGGTGGTGGTCGAGTCGTTCCTCGACGAGATCGGCGACTGGCGCGTGGTGGTGCTATCGCCATTCGGCGCGCGGGTGCATGCCCCGTGGGCGATGGCGGTCGCCGCGCGGCTGCGTGCCGAAGGAATCGACGAGGTCGACTTCATGTGGGCCGACGATGGCATCGTGTTCCGCCTGCCAGAGTCGGACGGCGCACCGCCTACGGACTGGTTCATTCCGCGGAGCGACGAAATCGAAGACGAAGTGGCCCGCCAGGTCGGCTCGACCGCGCTGTTCGCCGCGCGGTTCCGCGAAAACGCCGCGCGGAGCCTGCTGCTGCCACGCCGCCGCCCCGATCGACGCACACCGCTGTGGCAACAACGTCGCCGCGCGGCCGACCTGCTGTCGGTGGCCGCGCGGTACCCGGCGTTTCCGCTGCTGCTGGAGACCTACCGCGAGGTGATGCGCGACGTGTTCGACCTGCCCGGCGTGGTGGCGATCCTTGGGCAGATCGAACGCCGGGAAATCGCCGTGCGGGGCGTCGAGACTTCGGCCGCGTCGCCGTTCGCCGCGGCCCTGCTGTTCTCGTACACGGGCAACTTCGTCTACGAAGGCGACGTGCCGCTCGCCGAGCGACGCGCGCAGGCGCTCACGCTCGACCACGCGCAACTGCGTGAGCTGCTGGGTTCGGCCGACCTGCGCGAGCTGTTCGACGTCGAAGTGCTCGCCGAGCTCGATCGAGAACTCCAACAACTGCACCGCCCCGCGGTGAAACACCCCGACGACGTGCACGACCTGTTGCTGCGGCAAGGGCCACTCTCTGCCGAGGCGATCCGCGCGCGTACCTACGATGAGTGCGCGGCGCAGCTCGACACATGGCTCGAGGAACTAGTCGCCGCGCGGCGCATCATCTCCGTGCGTTTGTCGACGGGCGATCACCTGGCGGCGGCCGAGGATGCCGCGCGGCTCCGCGATGCGCTCGGCGCCAGCCCACCGCCGGGGCTGCCCGAAGCGTTCCTCGAGGCGGTCGACGACCCGATGGGCGATTTGGTCGCCCGCCACGCACGGACGCACGGACCGTTCACCGCCCATCAAGTGGCGCAGCGATTTGGCTTGGGCGAAGCGCCCGTCGTTGCCGTGCTGCGGCGTTTGGCCGAACGCGGGCGGATGGTCGAGGGCGAGTTCCTGCCGGGCGGTCGGGGTCGCGAGTGGTGCGACGCCGAAGTTCTGCGGACGCTCAAGCGGCGCTCGCTGGCTCGGCTCCGCAAAGAAGTCGAAGCGGTCCCGCCTGCGGCGCTCGCGCGATTTCTTACCGTGTGGCATGGACTCGACGAGCCACGCGCGGGACTCGACGCACTGCTCGACGCCATCGAACAACTGCAAGGCGCACCGCTGCCGGCGAGCGTGCTGGAGAGCGACATCCTGCCCGCCCGCGTGCGCGACTACACGCCGGGCGACCTCGACGAGTTGTTCCTCGCCGGCGAAATCACTTGGCGGGGCATCGAGTCGATCGGCACCAGCGACGGCCGCATCGCTCTGTACCTGGCCGACCAGTACACGCTGCTCGCGCCGATGGTCGTGGAACCTGCGGAACTTGCGGACGACACGCTGGCGTGCGAAGTGCGGGACCTGCTCTCCACGCGCGGCGCGCTGTTGTTCGATCAGATCACTCGCGCCACCGGTGCATTTTCGCAAGACGTGCTCGAAGCGCTGTGGCGACTCGTATGGGCGGGGCTGGTGACCAACGACACGCTCGCACCATTGCGCTCGCTGGCACGCAGCGGGCGGAACGACACCCGCCGCCGCGAGCGACGACGCGGGCGTTCGTTCCGTTCGCGGCGCATCGCGCGACTGCCTGGCAGCGAAGGACGCTGGTCGCTGCTGCCGGATGCGGACGCCCCGTGGCCTTCGCCCACCGAGCGTTCGCTCGCGTTGGCGTCGCAGCTGGTGGCCCGGCATGGGGTGCTGACCAAGAACGCGGTCAGCAAAGAGCTGGCGCTCGGCGGCTTTGCGGCGCTCTACCCGGTGCTGAAGCAAATGGAAGAAGCCGGCAAGCTCCGCCGCGGCTATCTGGTCGAAGGACTGGGCGGCGCGCAGTTCGCCGCGCCCGGCGCCGACGAGCTCTTGCGCCGGCCAGCCAACCAACCAGCCGACCAACACGAGCCGCAGGCGACGTTCATGGCCGCCACCGACCCAGCCAATCCGTACGGCGCGGCGATCGGCTGGCCGGCGCGCGAAGAATCGGCCGGCCGCCTGAGTCGCACCGCCGGCGCACAGGTGCTGATCTATCAGGGACAACTCGTGGGCTACGTGAGCAGCAGCGGCGGGCAGCTGACCACGCTGCTACCCGATGGCGAACCGGAACGCACTAGCGCTGTGCGTGCGATCGTCGCCGCGCTGGTCGAGCGTGCCGCGCTCGGCGAACCGGTGCTGCTCAGCAAGGTAGACGACGGTCCGGTATCGGCCAGCGAACTAGCGGAGCCGCTCCAGCAAGCGGGATTCGAGCCCACCAGTCGCGGCTATTTGTATCGCGATCACCCCAGCGAACACATGCCGCGACTGCGCAAGCGTTGAAACGCAGCTGGATGTTCAGATCATGTAGTCGCCATGCCCCTACCCATCTCTGTCCACCTGTCCGTCGCTTTGATTGCCCTCGAGCGCATCCCGCAAGGCGTCGCGTGCTGATCGAGAATAGGTGAGCAACTCACGAACTCGCTCTTCGGCTGCAGCGGCGTTGAAGTGATCTTCCATCCGCTTGAGCTTGCCCCGCTCGAATTCAAATAAGAACGCCAGCGGCGTCGACGTATGCGGCCCCGGCTGGCCTACAAACGAACCGCATTCGCGGGTGAAAATCACCACGTTGTTCCCTTCGGCGAAGACGCGCATCGTGCGGAGAATGATGTCCTTGTCGTGCCGCTCCATCACGGAGAAGAAGTTCTCCCAGAACTTGTCGAACCCGTCTCGACCATGATACGTGCCACAGAACGGCAGCACCGATGCATCGCCAGGCACTATCAGCTCGAAATCATCGGCCAGGAACTCATGGCAGTGGCGAGAGCAGTCCTTTTCATACCGCGCGTAGTTCTCCATGATCTGCCGCGCGATCGCTTTGGGAGAGAACACCAGGTCCTCTGGATGAACGGGACGTGCTGCGGTGCTCAGCGCATCGGCAAGGTGGTCGATGGTATCCGGCCTCAAGGTGCCGTTGGCTTCCGCCTTGGCGACGACCCGAGCGGAGTACCCCGCTCGCTGCGCGAGCTGCTGCTGAGTCCACCCGTGATGCTCACGATGGTGGCGGATCGTTTCCCCATTGCATTGCAACGACCGGCCCGCCGGCTGTTGTTTCCAACCCATCGTTTCTTGCGCCCCCCGAACTGCGCGAAAAGTCTGTAACTTAATATCCCCAGCCCGTGATAGCAGCTGCGGATTACCCCTTATTTGCTTCCGTTCATACTGCGTTCATTGACTGGCTGTTTCATGTGGTCGACAAAGATACCTGCGGGCCCCCAACTTCGGCAAGGCGCGTACTATGCTTTCACTAGATACCGTGGCTAAGTCCTCGGCTCCGCCAAAAAACTCCAGTGAGGCGGAAAAAACAGTGGAAGATTGCAATTCGCCTAGCTTGGGAAGTCCTGGGTTTACCGCAGGGGGGTCAGGACTCCCAGGCTGGGCCTTACGTTTGGGGCGAGTAAAGCAGTTTAACCGGAATCCGACGGGGATGGATTCATGGTTTCACATTAAGAATGAAAATACTAGTAGCCCCGAGGCCTACGGTCCTCGTGCCGAAGTTCACCGCATTCTTCCGGTTAGACCGAAGCCCGGGGCTACTTTTCTTGGTCGATCTGACCCCTTGCCGATCGCGAGCTGGGTGCCATGATGGTGGCAGTGCGCCCCAATTAGCGGACTAGCGCAAACCGCACAACCTGCACCAACCCGCAAACTCGACCGTGCCCGAAGGCGATACCATCCATCGCACCGCCGCCACGCTGCGGCCCTGGTTTGTTGGCAAAAAAATACTGGCCACCGATGGTTGGGCGGACTGGATCGACTTCCCATCGCTTGCCGGGCGTACCGTCACGGCCATCGAAGCGCGGGGCAAGCACCTGCTGCTGCACCTGGACGACCATCGTGTGGTGCATGGCCACTGCGGCATGACGGGCTCCTGGCATATCTATCCGCACGGCCAGGCGTGGCTCAAGCCCGCGCGACGAGCGGCTCTGGTGCTCCAGACCGATGAGCTGAGCGTCGTGTTTTTCAATCCCAAGACGCTCGAGCTGCTCACGCCCTCGGGCCTGCGACGCCATCGGTTCCTCTCGCGGCTGGGTCCCGATCTGCTCGGAGATCAGCTCGACGTCGACGAAGTGATTGAGCGATTCCGCACACGAAATCACCGCCCGATCGGTGAAGTGGTGATGGATCAAACAGCCTGCTGCGGCATCGGCAACATCTACAAGTCGGAGTTGCTATTCCTCCAGAACATCGATCCCTTCGCGCCGGTTGCCATCCTCGACGATTTGGCGCTGCGTGATTTGATCGACCTGGCGCGCGACCTGATGCAGCACAATCTGCAGGGGTCCAATCGTACCACACGCTTCGCTGGCGATGGGGGCAAGCTGTGGGTGTACGGGCGGAGAGGCGAGCCCTGCTATCTGTGCGGCATGGCCATTCAACTTCGCCGCCAGGGCGACTTGGGTCGCACGACCTATTGGTGCAGCGAATGCCAGCCGCCTGCGGCCGGCTCGACACAACCAATCGCCGAACAGCACGATCAAGCGTGATGGAGGGTTGCCGAGCGGCCTCTTTGTGTCTATCACGAAGAATCATGACCAGCGCTAGCCAGAAGAACTTGCGAATCTATCTCAGCGATCACCTGGCCCTGATCGCCGGCGAAGTGGAACTTGCCAAGCGCGTGCGACGGGAGAATCGCGAGACGCCGCTCTCTTCGTACTTGTGCGATTACCTGGAAGCGCTCGATCGCCAGCAGCCGGAGATCCGCCGCGTGCTCTCGACGCTCGGTGGCCATCCAAGCCGGTTGAAGCAGGCGGGGAGTTGGATGGTTGAGAAGCTGGGCCGCCTGAAACTCAACGGCAGCCTCTTGCACTACACCGACTTGTCGCGCGTGCTTGAACTCGAAGCGCTACTACTGCTGGCGACCGCTCGCAGGTCGATGCTCCGCACACTGGAGGCGGCCAAGATCGAAGGCTTCGATTTTGGTGCGGCCGGCGCCGAACTGGACGATCACATCACCACGCTCGAGGAGCACCTGAAGTCGGCCCGCCACCGGGCGTTAGCGTGAGCGGGGCGCAGGATTCACCTCTGCGCGGGCCAGGGTCCAACCCAACAGACCAACCAGGCATAGCACCGCAGTGGCTGGCTCGGGGACGGGCTGGTTCGCCAGCGACGCCGAAGCCATGGCGGCGAAGCTCTCCTTCCAAGTCGCGTAGTCGCCCGCGTCGACGAACCCCGACCCGTCGCTGGTGCTGCCAGCGGGCAGGACGCTGTCGGGCGCGCCCAGGTTGTTGCGCCATACGGTGTAGTCGGCGAGCGTCACGGCGCCGTCGCCGTTGAAGTCGCCGGGCAGCCCTTGTTGCACGCTGAGCACCAGGGAGCCGCCCTGCTCGGTCACAGCGTAGCCCGAGGTAACCGAGTCGAACGTTCCGGAAAAACTCCCCGCGGTGGCAATAACCCAAGAACCACTTTCCGGCGCGAATCCATCGATGAGCGAGACATCCAAATGACCGCCCAGGGCGAGCGCCCCGGTGACGTTCAGCGTGTCGCATGAGCTGGTCGACGCCAGTTCGATCGCCAGCGTGCAATCGTTCAAGGCGACGTCGCCCAGCACGGTGGTCGAGCCGATCGACTCGCCGGGCGCGAGCGTTCCACCGTTGATGGCCAAGTCGAACCCGATGGTTTCGGCGCTCAACACGCCGCCGGTGAAGTTGAAGGTGCCGCCGGCGCCTTTGAGCAACGTATTGGTAGTCAGCTTGCCGCCCGACAGGTTCAACTCGGCCGTAGCGTCGGGGTTGTCGCCAATCGAGACGATGCCATCGCTCAATCCATGCGGAGCGTCTTCGACCTTCAGCCAGCCGCTGGTGATGTTCAGCGTGGCGTTGTCCGCAGCGCTGACCGCCAGCACCAGACTGCCCGCGTGTTGGCCCACAGCGTCCACGACAACTGTTCCACTGTTAATCACTGCGGTGTCGTACTTCGAAGGCTGCCAGTTGATGTCCCAGTTGGAAATTTGGGCGTAGCGGCTATTGGTCGCTGCGTTGAATGTGATTGGTTGTGGCGCGGGCCACTCGGCGAGTTCGTTGATGTATTCTTCGAGATTCGTGTAGCCATCCGCGTCAAAGTCGCCGTTGTTATCAGCGATACCTGGATTCAAGCCATGCTCTACTTCCCATTCATCGGGCATGCCGTCCAGGTCGGTGTCGAAGCCAGCCTGACGGCTATAAGGGGCATTGCCCTGGTTATCGGGCCGCTGCGCAAGCACGGTAGCCCACTCTCCGGCCTGCGGTCCGGAGTTCAGGTCGTTGATCAGTCCACCAGTGTTGTTCTTTACCGAATTGACAACCCGTTGCTCGATCGGACTACGGTTCAGCCAGTTGCTGCCACCGTAGGCGAGTACGCGGTCTAGTGCGACATCGGCCGTCTCGGGAGCATCGACACCGGTCACAGCAAACTGCGTTGAGACGAATGTCATACTGCCCGAGTAGGCTTTCTGGCCGCTTGAGTTGGGGAGTGTTGTTGTGGGACCGAAGATAATCCCATCGTGTAACGTGCTGTCTTTGTCGTCGTCGAACTTGTTGGCTAGTGCAGGATCGGTACTCTGAAAGATCTGAGTAAAGCCGATCGAATTGGAGTCGTCGCCTCCTCGAAAAGCTACGACACCGTTGTTGGGACCTTTGATGTAGTAGTTTCCAACAAAGTTGCTTCGGCTCTCTTGAACGGTACCCGAGTAGCCCGCCCGGCTTGACCAGTTGTACACGACGTTGTTCGACCAATCGAGCACCGTCGACCGAGGATTGCCCTCGTTGTCGGGTTCGCTCCCCAACCTTGGCAAGCGAGAGTTGTTATGAGCGTAGAGGTTGTGATTGAAGGAGTTGTGAGTGCCGTCCACCTCGGTGGAGATGATCGAACCGTAGGAGTGGCCGGCATAGTTCAGTCCTTCCCCGATGGTGGCATACTGAATCGTCGAGTTGACGCCCGAGTCGGTCTGAGAAATGCCCTCATCCGTGAACCAACTGGCGCTTACATGATCGACAATCGAGTTCTTCAGCTGCAAGTCAAAGGCATCATGAGTTGTGCCGTTAGAGTTGACATTCGGTCGAATGGCGATATTCCGGAGGATAATATTATCGCCAGTCCACTTGGTGCCTGTGCCAGCAATCGTAATTCCAGCGCCTGGGGCAGTTTGTCCTGCAATGGTGATATTCGCCTTGCCGTAGCGGAGGCGGTCTTGAGCAGTGTTCCCCTCCAGGTAAATCGTTCCGCCCACGTCGAAGACGATGGTACGACCGGCGGAGGGGGCGTTGTTAATGCCGTATTGCAGCGAACCAGACTGGGTGCCGCCCTTGTCCGCGTCGAGGGTGGTAACGTGATAGACGTCGCCGCCGCGGCCACCCGTTGCGTTGCCACCCGGCCCCGACGCGCCTGAGAACGCAGGAATGGACTGGGCCGTCGCCACACCGGAAACTGCCGAGACCACCAGAAGGAACAGGAAGTTCCGAAACTTGAGGGTCATCAATGTTGTGCTCTCTCTCTGAAACGCTTTCCGGGAAGCAACCGGATGGCGCTTCCGATGGTCACGACTCCGGCAAGCAGTGCACCGCTCGCGGGCACAGGTACGGCCGCTGTGTTCACGATCGCGTCCGCCGTTGATGGCTGACTGCCGAATGTCAGTTTCCAGACGTTGTAGTCCGCGCTGTCCACGACGCCCGGGCTGGCGTCCTCGTTGCTCAGAGTGATCAACGCCCCGAGGTTGTTGCGCCATACAACGTAATCGGACAGGTTCACCACCCCATCGTCGTTGTAGTCACCCGGCAACGAGACCTCCGCAGGGATGGTCGGGTTCCAGCCATCACTGCCGCCGAGCCACTGCTGCTTGCTGAAGGCCTCTGTTTCCACTTCGGACAGTTGCTGCGACCAATTCGCTCGCTGCGAGACATCCAATGGGGCGCCGTCCAAGTCCATGCTGTTGTATTCGGCGAAGGTCGAGGTGAGATGATTGTCGCCGCTCCATGTGGACCATCCGTCGGGACGGATGACATTGCTCATCTTGGTATCGATGTACACAACGCGCGCGTAGGCCGCCCAGGGTCGCCCCAAGTCGACACTCCCGGCGGGCGCCGATCCAGTGATGGTTGAATCCTTGAACACGTAGCCGCTCGTTTCCGCCTCGGCCTCACGACCGTGGGCGGTGATATGCCCTGAACCGATGGCGTGAATCGTCGACTGCTCGAAATAGGCCGTGCCCTTGCCGTAGATGAAATCAACGGTGCCTTCCACATAGACATCGTAGAAATAGTGCCTGCCATATTCTGACCGCAACGTGTCCTGGTAGCCGAGGAATCTACAATCATTGAAGATCGCCCGATCGGCCTTCACATAGATCGCGAGTGCTTGCTTGCCAGGTCCGTAGCTGTTCTCCAACGTTAGATTCTCTGCAACAAAGTCCTTGCCGCGGACCACCACCGTAGCGTGGTTCGTAGATTCATTCGGCTGGGCGTCGGCGGGTTCGTTGAAGGTCAGCACCGTGTCGGCCGCAGACGATCCCTGACCTCTCAATGTGATGTTGGGCTTGTCGCCAGGGACGATAACTCGCGCGTTGTAGGTGCCAGGGAGAATGTCGATGATATATCGCTGCGAACTATTGTCCGGAACGGCATCGACGGCCGCCTGGACCGTGCTGTATTGACCGCTACCATCCTGGCTGACGGTAAGATGCACTTCCGCCATGCACTGCGTCCACGAAGCGGCCTGGACAACCAGCAGAAGCGCAGTCGCGAGAGCACGGGCGTAGAATTTTCGACTTGGGCAGTCGGGAAACATCGGCGGAAGGTCGGAAATAGAAAGACTGTACGGTGCGCACAACGACTTAGCTCGGGCTTCTAGAAGATAGCATCACAATTCGTTCATCTCCATCGGTTGCCCGTCGTTTCGCGCGCACAAGAGGCGGAATACGTCTTCGTCCACGTCGTAACTCAAACGATGCACCGAGCCGTCGCACAGGGCGGCTTGCATGCCGCTGACGTGGGCCGAGCCGAATTGGAAATTGCGCGGAAATAGATTGAACAGCCACAAGTGTGGCGTGTCGTAGTCTCGGTCGGGGGGCACCACCCCCCAGCGGACGATGTCATCCTGGTACCCCCCGACATAGCCAGCGTTGTCGCCCGGCTCACATTCCTGAATCACGTACCGCTCGTTCATCCGCTTCTCGGCCACCAGTAGCGTGCTGGAAAGTCCATCGGTGATGTGGCGGGCGCGGATCGGGTTGCCGCTCGACTTGACGATCACTCCGTCGGTGCCATTGTTCAGCGAGCCGCTCGATCCGCTCGTGACTCCGTACGCTGGACCCGCGTTGCCCGCGTAGTCGATCATGGCGCGCGGCTGATCTGCAGTCTGCCATTGGCCGCCGGAAAGCGCGATCGGCGGTCGCCGCGAGGGACAGAAGTACGAGGGCACCGGCGTTTGTGCCACGACTTCGTCGTTGGCGTCCTGGTACTTCACTTGATCCTCGAGAAACGGCAATATCTGATAGCCCCAGGCCCACGCCTGAGACTGGTAGCCAGCGGGAATACCGTTCTTCATGGTCCGCGCGACCTGCACTCCTCCGCCGCCAGTGGGCAGGGCGTCGAACGTATCCATATGGTTGTGCATCGCCAGGCCGATTTGCTTTAGCTGGTTAGTGCATTGCGTTCTCCGCGCCGCCTCGCGCGCCGCTTGCACGGCCGGAAGCAACAGCGCCACGAGGATGCCGATGATCGCGATCACGACCAAGAGTTCCACTAGCGTAAACGCGCCCGTCTTATGCCTGCAGGTTGCCCCAATCATTGGTATTCCATTCACGGTTGTAGAGTGAGAAGTATCTGGCGGCCCGTCATTAGTTGGGAGGGAAGACCACTTTGGCGAACTCGTCGTCCGGCACCTCGAGGATGGCGCCGGGGATGGTCAGCACCCACTTGGTGCCGTCGGCTCCCTGCTGCTCGAACGCCAGCGCGGGGATCGAGTCGGGGCTGGCCCAGGCGAGGTCGCCAAAGAGCGTCGCGCCGTAGCAGACCTTGAACGGCTGCCCGTCGCGCGGTGAGGTGAGCACCTCCGGAGAAGAATCGTCGGCGAGTTGCCGCTGGAGTTCCTTCTCGTTGCGAGGCGGACGGCCCCGTTGGTCGGTGAACGCGGTGTAGGCGTTCTTGAGGGACATCAGCCGAACCTGCGTCTCGGGTAGCTCGGTTTCCACCACGCTGGGAGGCTGGCCACACCCGAATACCACACTCAGCAGCGCGCACGACGTGACCACCGCTGGCAAATTCGCCCTGTTCGACTTTCGCTTAATCATCGCGTCCTTTTTTGCGTTGTGCTAGGCGACTCCGCTCGCACGGCAGCAGCGGCGGCGTGCTGCCCACAATGCCGCCGCTGCGCCGCACACTCCCAACAGCAGGGAACTCGGCTCGGGAACCGTCGTACCCGCCAGGACTCCACCGGCCGCGGCATGCGGCGTGACAGATTCCCATGTAGTGCCGACGCGGATTTCGTCGAAGATCATGTTGCCCGGGGCGCGACTACTGCTGTTGTTGCCCACCGCCAGCCCGATGGCCGCTTGGGCAAAGTTGGCTGGAGTGACCGTGACGACCTCGTCGGCAACCGCACCGAAGTTAGCTTGCCACAAATCGAAGTGCTCGGTGCCGATCACGCCGGCCAGTTCCCCGTCGTTCGGCAGCGTTCCGTCGGGAGCACCCAGGTTGTTCCGCCACAAGGCATAGTCGGCCAGGTTCACCACATCGTCGTTGTTAAAGTCGCCATCAGCAGGCACGGTATCGGTATCTTCTTCTCCATAGTTACCCGACACCTTGGCCAGGTTGGTCGTGTTGCCCACCTCCTCGGAGGTCAGCGATGGATCGATCCACATCTCCACGAAGTCGGCTCCGTTCAACCCGCCGCCGATGTTCACCTTGAAGACGACGAACCGCTCGTCGCTGCCGCCGAACTCGACTCCGGTGTCCAGTTGGGTTTCCACGCCGCTGAAGTTCCAGGTATTGAAGTCGTCGGTGGCGAACGTGTTGCCGATAATGGCCTGCTCGCCCGGCTTAAGTGGTCCATCGAGCACGTGAGGCTGACCGAAGATCGAAAGGTGGCTGTTGCGGCTGTAGGGATTTTCAGGCGTGGGGTCGGTTCCTCCGTTGGCCTCGGCGTCGGTGATTCCCTCGCGTTTGCCAATGAACGAGATGTAGTAGCTGTTGCCGACGCCACCGGCCAGATCGCTCACGCTGGCATTCAATCCCGTGCCGGCGATGGGTCGAAACACGCGTGCGTTGCCGGTATCGCCAGTGGCTCGCGCCTTCTGCGCTCCGGCCACGTTGAGAATATTGCCATCGGTATCGGTGTAGCTGAGCGCGCCGTCTTCAATCGCCACCTGTCCCCCGCTGGCACTAGCATGCCCTACCCAAGTATCGGTGCCGAACACTTCCCAGTCGCCCCAACCGGTGCCGCTGCCCTGGCCAACGATGTTTCCATTGCTGAGGTTTTCGAACGGCTCGTACGCAATCAGCTGCGCGGAGCAAACGCAGGGAACAGAAATCAGAGCGAGCACCGCCAGCGCAAAAGTCATCCGGCTCATAGTTCTTCCTTTGCAGGTAGATAAGTTCGTCGGTGAGGAGCAGTAGTCGAGGAGCAATCAACCGCCAGTACGCCCGGACCTCCCGGAAAACCGCATCCGAAGCCTTCGAGTGGACTTCGTCGAACAGAATGCCTGACTTGCGGCATCACCTGCCGGCATGGGAGGAGTGGGAGATCCTTGCAACAGGTTTCCCAGCGAGCGCACCAAAATTGCCACGCAAACTCAGAAAAACATCGCACCGGCCAGTGAGGTGCCTATAAGCGCAGGTGCTTCTGCAGTCGCAATCCATTGTGCTTCAATGAGTTGCGCGAGCGAGCCGTGATTGATTTGGTAGATTTTGTTTTTTTCCGCGGCAAAACTCGGCTGTTCGCCTGGAGTGCTTGTGGAGACGGGGCTGTTCGATTCGAGTAGAAGGTGATCTCGCGATACCTAAACGAATGGTTGTGGTTTAGAGGTTGTAGCAAATCATGGCACACGAGAATTCGGAAAGTGATGGTCGCTTCATGCAGGTGCTTACGCAGTACCAGCGCAACCTGTTGGCGTTCATCGTTGGACTGACCCCGACGTTGCACGACGCCGACGATATTTTGCAAGAGGTAAACCTGGCGCTGTGGAAGAAACGACACCTGTACGACTGGGATCAAGATTTTTTGCGGTGGGCGTTTGCCTTTGCTGGCATCGAGGTGCGGCGGTTCCGAGATCGGCTCTCCACGCAAAAGGTCTGGGCGAGCGACACGTTGATGGATTCGCTGGCCGACGAGTACCCGCAGGACCTGCAGGTTGCCGAGGAGCGGCGCGAAGCGCTTTCGTGCTGCATGCAGAAACTCGGTTCCACCGAGCACCAGTTCATAACGGAGTTCTACGGCAAGCAACAGTCCGTGCAAAACCTGGCCAGCACCAGCGGCCGACCAGCCAGCACGGTCTACAAGATACTTACCCGCGCGCGTCGAGCCCTGCGTGAGTGCGTCGAACGTCATGTCGCGCAGCAGACTCGGCAAGTTTAAGCACGCATCGATGACCCTTACGGCGTTGGCAGCAGTTCGCCCCCTATTTCGAAAAGCGGCTTAGCAATGGTAGACACTCGAGAAAAGTCGGACATCGACCGCCTGGAACAACTCGTCAACGAGAAGTTCAACGGAGCGCTCGACCCCGCGGGGTACGAGGAGATGCACCAACTGCTCGGCAAGTCGACCGACTTGCAGGCGGCCTATTGGAGCATGGTGTCGATCCATGTCGACCTGCATTGGGTGATCGCCGGCAGGGAGCTTTCCAGCAAGCAGCCGCGGGCGCTGTTTCCGATGGACGGCGATGGTGAATCCCCCACAAGACGGTCGCCACCCGCGCCCAAGTCTCACTCGGTTCACCGCCCGTGGTGGACTCTGGCCATTGCGGCTGGTCTGGTAGGTGTGCTGCTCGCGGGGTGGAACCTCTGGTCGCAGCCCGCTGATCAGCCTGGCGAGAAGCTCGCTGTCCAGCCGGCACCCCAGGATCCAGTGGCGCCGCCCCGTGCCAACGGTCAACCAACCGTCGAAGCGCCGCGAGCGACACCCGGCCCGGCGCGGTTAACCGCTCTGGCGGACGATAGCCACTGGCACGTTGGACGGCCCGGCGAGTTGAACCCCGAGCACTTCTACTATGGCGACACGGTGAACGTGGAAGCCGGCACGATCGAAATGCGACTCAAGGGCGATACGTACGGCATTCTGGAAGCCCCCGCGGTGCTGCAACTACTAACCGACAACCGCGTGCGGCTGCTGAGCGGACACATCCGCGTCAACGCGCCCGAGCAAGAGCAAGGTTTCACCGTCGAAACGCCATCGGCAGAAGTGGTCGACATTGGCACCGTGTTCTCGGTGAAAGCCAACGATACCGGCACCGACCTGGTCGTGTTTGGCGGCGAAGTGGACCTCAACCTGCCCGACAGCGGTGCAGAGGAACATGCTAAAAGCGCCAAGACGATGCGATTCACCACCGGCGAGGCGGTACACGTCGATCGCGACGGCACCGTCTCGCGCCTGATGAGCGTGCAGTCGATGGCCAACCCGATGTCGCCAGACGTTCCTCACCGTTCTCCGTTAATCGCGTCGGTAGTCGACAACAACGATCGACAAGACAACTGGGCCTTCTACGAGATCGTCATCGAAGGGATGGACGAAGACGCGCCGGCGTTTGTCGATCGCTTTCACGAATGGAATGGTGTCTCTCCGCAAGGAATGCCCGACTATCTGCTCGGCGGCGACTACGTCAAGATGTTCAACGACGATAAGGTCCGCGACGACTTGGAGATCCAAGTAACGCTCACCGAGCCGGCTGTGCTGTTCGTGATGCTCGACCATCGCGTTGACGTACCCGAGTGGCTCACCTCGTCGTTCACCAACACGGGCGACGTAGTCGGCATGGACGAAAGCCCTCACGACACCGCGAACCGCTATGCCAGCAACAAAGAGTTTGCGCAAGTAGGGCCGGGGGACAGTATTGACGAGACCCACTCAATCTGGAAGAAGGTGCTGCCCAAAGGCGGCACTGTGGTGCTCGGGCCCAACGGGCATTTGCCCAGCCGCGATCCCGAAGTGACTCGCACACGGTCGATTCAAGCGAACATGTACGGCATCGTGGCAGTTCCGCTGGAACTGGAGTAATGGTGCTCTACCTCGCGGCAACTCACCGCGCGCTGTCCATTGGGAACATCTCGTGCTGCTGCGTATAAAAGTCGATCAGGAAGCCGTTGGCCCTGAGCGTATCGACTAACCGCGGGACATCAATGCCCTCTGGCGGCTGGTCGTTTTCGATGGCCATCGCCGCGGCGTAGCCCGCTGCCTCGCCGGTTTGCAGCCAGGTGGGCTCCAGTCGCACCGCGCCCCAAGCCACGTGCGTAGAAGACAGGCAAACCGGCACCAGCACGTTTTCGAGGTCCACTGGCAACAGGCAGCGGTAAGGAATCTGCCCGGGCCATGTTTCGGCGTGCAGCATCATCTTGCCGTCGTCGAGGCTGCCGCGCACACTCCCTTTGGTTACCGCATGCGAGTCCATGTACCAATCGGTCATCGCAATCGCGTCAGCATGCTTGGGCACCTGTGTGGTGCCTTGCTTTGGCATCAGGTCGCGCTGGGACAGGACGTACCGCCCTCGCAAGCGGCGCGCTTCGCGGACGTAGATTTCGTAAGGGCGATGCCCGTTGTCGGCGAACTCGTCCTTCGCCAGCCCGAACTTCGACCAATACGCCCTCTCTTTCTTTGGCACGGCCGGATCGTGTTGCAAGTACCACAACAGCGCCATCGTCGCGTCCCAATGCGCATCCATGACTTTTTGGCGCGCAGCCCAATCGCCTTCGACGTACGCCTGGTGCGGACCAACGAGTTGCGGGCGGTTCCAACTGAGCTTCTGGTTGGGAATCGGTCGGACGCGGGAGCTGTACTCCAGGTCCGCCAGCTTGGCGGGATCGTAGTCGCGCGGCTTCTCGATCGGGACTCGATTGGCGGGATCGGACGTGAGCGTCGAGCGGTAGTTGAACGCCTGCACGTTCGAGTCGCCTGCGCCGGTGCTCTCAGGCGAGAGGATTTCCTGAAAGCCCTTGAACTTTCGCAGCGGCAGGCTCTCGCGCGCTTCAAGCTGCGCGGCGGACACCAGCGGAGTGCGTTGCTCGGTGCGGCGCAGATAGATCACCCCGGCATGCGGCTCATGGAACTCGTCGCGCGACTCGCGGCCGACGCGGTACTCCACAGTCGCCAGCGGCAGCAGATCGCCTTCGTAGCTGCAGTCGGCAAACACCTTGCCGCGTATTTGCTTGGTGTCAGTACCTCGAAACTGCCGCACGGTAATGCCCGTCAGCCGCCGGCCATCTCGCTGCGCGGCAATCGGAACATACCCCTTGAGCACTTCGATGTTCGGTTCGGCAGCAACCATATCGGTGATGAGCTTCTCCATCACGTGTGGTTCGAACTTGCCATTGCGATGCCCTGACTTGTCGGGCAAGGCGTGACGATATTGCGGGGAGTCTTCGCCGTAGGTCTCGCGGTAATGGTCGAACAGTCCCTGGCGGAGCGTGTCGTAGATCGGCGAGCGCCGGCCCTCCCACAAGGTATCCCAAACCCCCAGACCACTGGAAAGCATGCCACCGAGATGGTCCGTTCGATTGACCAGCAACACGCGACACCCCTGCCGCGCCGCCCGAACCGCACACGCCACCCCACCCGGCGTGCCTTCGACCACCACCACATCGTAGACCTCGGCCCGCAGCTCACCTCCTGGAAACAGCGCAGCCAGCAGGCAAACAAATAGCGTGGTCAACGATCGCCAACTCGGGGCAAGACGCTTTGTGTTGTGCATAGGCGGCATTCTAATTCATTCGTACCACCCGGGGGTACAAGTCTTGCCGGTGGGTGTTCCGATTCTCAGGAGGCGTATAATGAACCGCCCACATCCCCCAGCGAGGCCCACCATGCCCGAAACCATCGATCCCGTTTGCGGCATGCGCGTCGATCCCGCTACCGCCGTCTCTTATTCCGACGGCCAGCAAACGCACTACTTTTGCAGCGAAGGCTGTAAATCGAAGTTCGTCGAGCAGCAAAGCAATGGCGAATCCGCGACGCACGACCACCACTCGCCCGATCATGCACACCACCACGGGTCGCCAGCGAAGTCCAACACCGACGACCAGCGGATCTACACGTGCCCGATGCACCCGGAAATCGAGCAGGTTGGCCCCGGAAGCTGCCCCAAGTGTGGGATGGACCTCGAGCCGAAGAGTGCCTCGCTGGAAGACGAGGACGACGGCTCGGGAGCCGACATGGTGCGGCGGTTCTGGGTGGGAGTCGCGTTGAGCGCGCCACTGCTGGTACTGACCATGGGCCCGATGGTCGGCCTACCGATCCACAGTTGGCTGCCCTCGGCAGTGAATGGATGGCTGCAACTGGCGCTGGCCACGCCCGTGGTGCTGTGGTGCGGTTGGCCTCTGTTGGTGCGTGGGTGGCAGTCGGTCGTGCATCGCAGCCCCAATATGTTCACGCTGATCGCGATCGGCACGCTCACCGCCTACGCGTTTAGCCTCTTCTCGGTGCTGCTGCCGCAGTGGATCCCCAAGGCGTTCTACGAAGATGGCCAGCCGCCGCTCTACTTTGAAGCCGCCGCGGTCATCATCACACTGGTGCTGCTCGGGCAGGTGCTCGAACTCCGCGCCCGCAAGCGAACCAGCGGCGCGATCCGTGCGCTATTGGAACTCGCGCCCGATGTCGCGCATCGCCTCACCGACCAGGGCGAGGAAGACGTCGCGCTCGACCAGGTGCACGGCGGCGACCGGCTGCGCGTGCGACCGGGCGAGAAAATGCCGGTCGACGGAGTGGTCAGCGAAGGTACGAGTTCGGTGGACGAGTCGATGCTCACCGGCGAGCCGCTTCCCGTCGAGAAGTCTGAAGGCGATAAAGTAGTCGCGGGCACGCTGAACCAGACGGGCACGCTCGTGATCGAGGCCCAGCAGGTGGGCTCCGAAACTGTGCTGAGTCGCATCGTCGACATGGTGGCCGCCGCCCAACGCAGCCGCGCGCCAATCCAGCGTCTGGTCGACGTGGTGGCCGCGTGGTTTGTGCCGGCGGTGATCGTGGCGGCCATTCTGGCGTTCGGTGTGTGGGCGATGGTCGGTCCCGATCCACGCTTCGCGCACGCGCTGTTGGCGGCCATCTCGGTGCTGATCATCGCTTGCCCTTGCGCGCTGGGACTCGCCACGCCGATGTCGATCATGGTGGGCGTAGGCCGCGGCGCGCGGGAAGGCGTGTTGATCAAGGACGCGCAGGTGCTGGAGACCATGGAGCGCGTCGACACCGTGGTGGTCGACAAGACCGGCACGCTCACCGAGGGTAAGCCCCGCGTCACGGAAGTGCTCGCCACCAGCGACATCGACGACGACCGCCTGCTCGCACTGGCCGCCGCGGTCGAGCAAAGCAGCGAGCACCCGCTCGCCCGATCGATTGTCGAAGCGGCCAAGGACCGAGAACTCGGCGTACCCGAAGCGACCGACTTCAGCAGCACCACCGGCGGCGGAGTCGCGGCCAGCGTCGACGGCAGCCGCATCTTGATTGGCAAGCCAGGCTATATGGCGGAAAACAACGTCGACATCCCAGCGGACGCCACGCAGCGGAGTCAGAACCTGCAAAGCGAAGGGCGGACCGTCGTGTACGTGGCCCGCGATGCGCATCTCGTGGGCATGGTGGCGATTTCCGATCCCATCAAGCAGTCGACGCCGCAAGTGATCGAGCGGATTCACGATCTGGGCCTGAAGCTGGTGATGCTCACCGGCGACGCCGAGGCGACTGCCAAGGCGGTGGCCGAGAAGCTGAACATCGACGAGTTCCACGCCGGCGTGTCGCCTGAACAGAAGCACGATTTTGTCGAGCAGCTTCGCGGCGAAGGTCGCGTGGTGGCCATGGCCGGCGACGGGATCAACGACGCGCCGGCCCTGGCGGCCGCCGATGTGGGCGTGGCCATGGGCACGGGAAGCGACGTGGCCATCGAGTCGGCCGGCGTCACACTAGTGGGCGGCGACCTCGAGGGCGTGGTGAAAGCCGCCGCGCTGAGCCGCGCAACGATGAGCAACATCCGCCAGAACCTGGGCTTCGCGTTCGGCTACAACGCGTTGGGAATCCCGCTGGCCGCCGGCGTGCTATACCCCGTGTTCGGCTGGCTCCTAAGCCCCATGATCGCCGCGGCGGCAATGAGCCTGAGCAGCGTGTCGGTGATTGCCAACGCGCTAAGACTCAGGGCGGTGAAGCTGTGAGGGCCGTGGAGATTGCGCACAAAACTGCTAGTAGTACTCGCCACGAGGGAAGTCGCCAATGGAGACGTCTCTCAAGAAACGCTTCTCAATCACCTCATACTTTCCGTCACGGCTTATCTGCTCTGTCACTTCGAAGCAGCCATACGCACTCTTGAACTCGGCTGAGTCGAAGACAAGATGGCGCTTCACAAGAAAGCCTATGTCATTCTCACTCACGGTCGCGGATTCCGTTTCGACTTCGACCGCCAGCGGAACTTCGAAGACGACATAGGTTTCTTCCGCCGTGAGCAACCGCACGAGCGCCAGTGCTCCCTGCGCATCTTCGATGCGCAGACCTTCCAACTCTTCGAGGTCCTGAAACGTTTGAATTTCCTTTACTTCATCGTCGCGCACTGCGTACAACGTAAGGAAGGCAGTAACAGGCAGACCAATTTCTTCGTAAGATCCGAATACGAATCGCCACCCTCCGGATACACCGGCTGTGTCAATTTCGGAGTGCACCCACGGAAGATCGCTTTTCCCAGCCGCCTCGCCGCGCTCCCGAACTTCTCGAAAGAACTCCTTGAGCCGTTGTCGCATCGCTTTGCTGCAAGTGAACTCTTTGGAGTCGATGATGATCTGGGGGCCGTTCTCGTGCATCTGCCCCAGATAGTGTCGCGTTTGTTCATCGACAAACCGAAAGCTCATGCCGCTCATCGGCTCGGTCTTGGTTCTCTGCTTGCTTCGCGTTCGCAACTCAGGGTCGGTTCGCACCTGGTTGTATAGCTGCCACGCTCCGTGGCCTTCCTCCCCTGTAAGCGTCACCGTTGTGCCCTTCGAATGAACCCTGCACTCCGTGGGGGGTGGAGTCCCCGCCAAGCTCCCAAGTTGAGCCGGCTGGTTCGACTCGCAGCCGACGAGGAGCATCAATGGAGTCATTGCAAGCATTGTTCGGAGGGACATTTTCCCGCGTCCTCCCGCTCGGGTTGTTGGTCGATTCACGTGAAAGCCCGATGGGGTTCTGCGTTAGTCTACACGCTCGACCACAAATCGCGGTTGTAAAAAAATCGCCGTAGAATTCGCAATTCGACTTGGTCTAATGGTAGGTAGTGGGCGGTCTACAGTGGGTGTTCCCATAGCCGCCGACCTACGCGTCGTCGGAGAGACCAGAACCCGGTCACCATTTTCGAGGACTGAGCTGACGACCAGCGTGGTGGTAATTCCTTCGCTCGTTCGCGGAGCGAACGGCCACTATCGGGTTTTGCCCCAACGAGAAACATGCGGGGAACAACGCGTTGGGTTTCGTCGCACCCCCCGATTGGTTTAATCGAGAAAACAAGTGTTTTTTGGAAGAGTGGTGGACCAAAACGCCTGGGGTTTTGGGCCCATGGATCGTGTTGTGGGACAAAACCCTCCCGATCACGCTTCAAGCGGTGTTCACCGCCGAGGCGGGGTCGCGGAAGCGGTAGCCGACGCCGCGTACGGTTTCGATCAGGTCGGCGTACCTGTCGAGCTTCTTGCGGAGCGCGCGGATGTGGACGTCGATCGTGCGCTCGAGCACGAGCGAGTCGCCGCCGAGGGCCGAGTCGATCAATTCGGCGCGGCTAAAGACGCGTCCGGGGTGACGAATGAGCGATTCGAGCAGACTGAACTCGCTGGGCGTGAGGTCGAGCAGTTCCTCGCCCGCGGTCACGCGGTGACGTTCGCGGTCAACCAGGATGCCCTGGCTCACCAGGGTGTCGCCGCTGTTGGTGGTGCCCTTCCGCCGTCGGAGCAGTGCGCGGATGCGTTCGAGTAACACTTTGACGCTGAACGGCTTGGTCACGTAGTCGTCGGCGCCAACGCTGAAGCCGGCCACCTGATCGGTTTCTTCCGCCTTGGCGGTAAGCATCAGAATGAGCGTGCCGGCCGTGGCGGGGTCGGACCGCAATCGGCGGCAGATCTCCAATCCATTCACCAACGGGAGCATCAAGTCCAACACAATGAGTTGCGGGCCCTTGAGCCTTGCTTGCGTCAAGCCATCCTGGCCGTCACGCGCGACGATCGTCTCGTAACCATCCTGTCTCAAGTTGTAATCGAGCACGTCGGCCAACGACCGATCGTCCTCCACGATTAATACAGAAGGTTTAGCCATTGCACTTTGCCATTTCAGCCAGTCGAACTGTCCTGCTTGAGTTCTTCATGTCGGTGGCGGGCGATTTCACCGTCCACCAGGTAGATCACGTCTTCGGCGATGTTCGTCGCGTGGTCGGCGATGCGCTCGATGTGCCGGGTTGCAGAGAAGAAGTGCAACGCGGCTTCGACCATGTCGCTACGCGTCCGCATGACCTCGTGCACTTCTTCGATGAGTTGCAGATTAAGCTGGTCCACTTCGTTGTCGCGGCGGCGTACGCTATCGGCCGCGCTGGCGTCGAACTCCACGAACGCATCGAGAGCGTCGCGAACCATATCAACGGCGATGTTCGCCATCGTCTCGAGATTCTCCGACACGTAAAAGTCGGGCTGCTCGGCCAGCGAGCGCGCGCGCTCGGCGAGGTTCACCGCCAGGTCGGCGATACGTTCCAGGTCGCCGTTGATCTTCAGTACCGCGGCGGTGCGCCGCAGGTCGATCGCCACTGGCTGATTGAGCGCCAGGATCTTGAGGCACTCTTCCTCGATGGTTACTTCGCGGGCGTTGACCAGTTGCTCCTGCTGCAATACCTCCCACACCAGATCGGCCTTTCGCTCGCACAACGCCCGGGTGGCGGTGCGAATCATCCCCTCGACCACCGACGCCTGCGTCAGCAAGGCTCGTTCCAGGTTTTGCAGATCGCGTTCGAGATGTCTGCTCATAACAACGTAACCACCTTTTTAAACTGCCCCAATCGGACGTTTCGGATCGATCGACGATTAGCCAAATCGACCTGTGATGTAGTCTTCCGTCTCTTGCTTGGTGGGATTGGTAAACACATCGGTTGTGAGTCCCGCCTCGACCAATCGACCTTCGTAGAAAAACGCGGTTTGATCCGACACGCGAGCCGCTTGCTGCATGTTGTGGGTGACAATCACAATGGTGTAGTTATCTTTCAGTTCGAAGATCAAGTCTTCGATGCGCGACGTGCTGGTGGGGTCGAGCGCCGAGGCGGGTTCGTCCATCAGCAGCACATCGGGATCGGTCGCCAGCGCCCTGGCGATGCAGAGCCGCTGTTGCTGCCCGCCGGAGAGTGCGAGCGCGGAGTCGTTCAAGCGGTCCTTCACTTCGTCCCACAGCGCTGCGTGTTTGAGCGAGTGTTCGACGATCTCCTCGAGCCGTGCGCGGGACCTCAGCCCGGCGACGCGCGGGCCGTAGGCAATGTTCTCGAAGATCGACTTGGGGAACGGGTTCGACTTTTGGAAGACCATACCGACGCGTTTGCGAAGCTCGACCACATCGACCCGCGGCCTGCGAATATCCTGACCATCGAGCAGAATCTCGCCTTCGACGCGAGTGTGCTCGATCATGTCGTTCATACGATTCAAGCAGCGGAGGTACGTACTCTTGCCACAGCCTGAAGGTCCGATGAGCGCGGTGACGCAGTGCTCGGGAATATTGAGCGTGATGTCGTGCAATGCATGGTGCGAGCCGTACCAGAAGTTCACGCGGTTGGTCGCGAACTTGTTGGCAGACTGGGCGAGTTCGCTGGCGGTGCGACCCGGTTTGTCGACCGACACTTCGGGTCGGCGGATGCCTAGTTGCGGGTCGTCCACTGCGGAAGGGCTCCCATTGCTCGGAGTTGCGGATGTCGACATATTCAGTTTGCTCGCTTTTCCAGCAAGTTGCCAGCGGTATGTGCGTCAAACAGGCAATTTGCGGTTACCATCGGATGTTCTTTCCAAACCGGTACCGGACCAGCGTCGCCACCATATTGAGGGAAATCAGCACCGCCAGCAACACGACAATCGCCGCGGCCGACAAGGCGTGGAACTCGGCTTCCGGGCGGCCCGCCCAGTCGTAAATCGCCAGCGGCAAGGCGGTAAAAGTGGACCAGATCGAGTCGGGCGCCCAGGACACGTACTGCACCGCGCCCATGGCCACCAGCGGAGCGGCTTCGCCCAAGGCGCGGGAAATGGCCAGGATCACGCCTGTCATGATGCCAGGCGTGGCGGCCGGCAGCACTTGCCGCCAAGTGGTTTGCCAACGCGTCGCCCCCAAGGCGTACGATGCCTGGCGAATGGAGCCGGGCACGGCTCGCAACGATTCCTGGGTGGCGAGAATCACGATAGGCAACACCACCAACGTGAGCGTCAGCGCGCCGGCCAGGATGCTGTCTCCCAAGTGCAAGGCCCAGGCGAATACACCAAGGCCCAGCAGTCCGTAAACAATCGAAGGCACACCCGCCAAGTTGGCGATGTTGACCTGCACGGCGCGTTTCCAGAACGAATCGGCAGCGTACTCTTCCAAGTACAACGCGGCCCCCACGCCCAACGGAACGGAGAACAACGTCGTGAGTCCAATCAGCCAGATGCTGCCAATCAAGTAAACCCACATGCCGGCCTTGTTCGCATCGGCCGAAGGCAGGCTGGTGATGAATTGCCAATCCAAATAGTGATATCCGCGAACGAACACACTAACCAGGAGGAACACCAGAATCAGCACACAAGTAATCATGGCAGCCATGCACAGCACGCTAAACACCTGCGACAGCGTTCGCTTGCGTTTACGGTAGCGCTCCATGAACTCGCGTTCGGCAGCGGTGATGCTCATTCGTACTTCTCCCGCACGCGAGACAAGATCCACTGGGCGGCCAAGTTCAGAATCATGGTGGAAACGAACAGCGTGAGGCCGACTGCAAAGACTGTACGATACTCGAGCGTGCCATGAGAGTTCTCGCCTGCCGTCTTCTGCACGATGAAAGCAGTCATAGTTTGGATACTCTCAAGCGGATTGAGCGTAATTCGCGGAGTACCACCCGCGGCCAATGTCACGGCCATCGTCTCGCCAATGGCCCGCGACACGGCGAGCAAGAACGAGGCAACGATACCCGACAGCGCGGCAGGCACGACCACCTTGGCGGTGACGTCGTACTTCGTGGCGCCCAACGCGTAGGCACCCTCGCGCAGACTGCGCGGCACCGATCGCAGGACGTCTTCGGACAAGGAGATGATGGTGGGCAATATCATAAAACCGACCACAATGGCCGCCGAGGCCGCGTTGGCGAGATCAGCCCCTGGAAAAATCTCTTTGATGAAGGGAGAGATCACAATGAGTGCCAGGTAGCCAAACACCACCGAAGGAACACCCGCCAGCACTTCCAGCGCTGGCTTTACCGTTTCGCGCACCAATGGCGTGGCGTACTCGCTGAGATAAATGGCCGTGCCCAGTCCCAATGGAACCGCCACGATGGCAGCGCCGACGGTGACGAGCATGGTGCCACAGAACAGCGGCAAGATGCCGAACTCCTTGTTCTGCGGGGCCCACTTGGTGCCGGTGAGGAACTCAAAAATGGAAACTTCGCCAAAGAACTGCAGCGACTCGAACAACAACAGCACGACGATGCCCACCGTGGTGAGCACCGACACACCGGCGCAGAACATCAGCACGAAGCGGATGGCGGCTTCAATCCGCTTACGCCACAGCCGCGAGGTGGTTTCCTCGAGCAACTGCCTGTCAGCAGTGGAAGCAATGGAACTCATAGGCGTGGCAACTTAGATCACAAGGCTGGTCCGCAAAGGTCGGCACCATTGCGGACCAGCCAGAATACTCAATCGTGCAAAGACTCAGGCGTTGGGTTCGGCGGCCGCTTCCTCCGCTTCGCCCGATCCCTCTCCCGTCAACGCGTTAAACTTGGCCTGGTTCTCTTCGCCGATTTCGTCGGCCACGGGAACGTAACCCACTTTCTTCGACAGCTCAGCAGCATTGTCCAGGTAGAACTTCACGAACTCCTGCACCTTCGGCTGCTTGAAAGAATCGAGACTGACGTAGATGTACAGCGGACGCGACAGCGGTGTGTAACTCTTGTCGCGGATGGTCTCCATGGTGGGCTTCACCGGGTTGCCATCGCCGGGATCGACCGACAGCACCGTCAAGCGGTCGGAGTTCTCCACGTAGTAGGCAAACCCAAAGTATCCCAACGCGTACTTTTCCTGAGCGATACCGTTGACCAGCAAGTTGTCTTCTTCGCTTTGGGTGTATCCGGTGCGAACCTTGGTGTCCTTACCCAACACTTGCTCGTTGAACGAGTCGTACGTGCCGGAGTCGGCGCCGGGGCCGTACAACTTGATCTCCTCGTCGGGCCACTCTTCGTTCAAGTCCTTCCACGTGTTGATGGGACTATCGAGCGAGAAGAGCTGTTTGAGTTGGTCGACGGTGAGCGTCTGGCACCAGTCGTTCTGTGGATTGACGCACACGGCGATACCATCGTAGGCCACCATGAATTTGTCGTATTTGATACCATTCGCAGTGCAGACGTCCGCCTCGCCACTTTTCATCTCGCGCGAAGCGTCGCAGATGTCGATTTCGCCCTTGCCGAACTTCTTCATGCCGCCGCCGGTACCGCTCTTGGCCACGGTAACGCGGATGTCGGGTTGCTCATCGCGAAGCTTCTCGGCCACCGCCTCGGTGATGGGAAAGACCGTGCTGGATCCATCGACTTGAACATCTGCACCTCGCGGCTTGCGGCAACCAGTTACCACCAACACACCGACGAGCACCAGCGCCAAGCGGCTGAATCTATGTGACAGTTCCACCGTAAACTCCTAGAAAAACTATGAAAAATTGCTCGGTTCCCGAAGGAAGTGCCTACCCAGTGCGGCCGCGACCTCGTACCTAGAACCAGCAATGTTAAGACGCGAATATTAAGACAATATTAAGACTCCATGAGGATCCGCGGAAGCCGCAGCGCGGGGAGCTGAGAAAACGTCCTGTTTTGACGGCTGGGAAAGCCATCGGACAAACAGAGGAGGATTTGCGCATCGATCACCGAGCGAAAAATCCACGGGCTAGAGCCGCTAGTGCGCTAGGCGGCCGCACGATCGGCGGTGCCGCTGGCCAGTTGGCCGCGGTCCCAGGAGAGCACCCGGGCGAGGGCCTCTTTCAGCCGTGGCGCTTCGGCCTCGGCGGCTTGCCGCCCCGCCTGCACCAGGCCTTCGGCCTGAGTGAAGTCGTCGAAGGGGAATTCCGCGGTGTCGGGAGCCAGCAGGAAGTCGCACTGCGAGCCATGCAGCCGCGCGAGGTTGATCAACTCGACGTCGGTCACCCTGAGCAGCGTACTCAGGTAGCCGGGCCTACGCATCTTGGCAGTGGGAGTGTCTCGCGTGTTGCCGCCGAACTCGCTCGAGAGTTGCTTGCTGACGTCGACGGCCACGCTGAAGTCGACGTCCTTTTGCCGCAGCGCGGTAACCGGCACGTTCATCAGTACGCCACCATCGACAAGGGCTTCGCCGTCGCGGAGGATCGGCGCGCCGAACACGGGATGGTTGATGCTTTCGAGTACCGACCGCACCACGTCGCCCGACTCGCGAATGCGGTGCTCGCCGCTGATCAAGTCGACCGAGACCGTCTGCGCGGGTGTGAGCAGCTGATCGAATGCGTAGTGATTCAAGTAGCGCCGGAACTTCTTCTCCGCCAGCCCCAAGCGGAACACACCCAGCATGTACCACTGCCGCGACTTGGGCAGCCAGCCGATCGAGCGAGGTGGTGTCATCTCGCGCTCGAACACGTTGCGAATCCGCTCCAGCGGAATGCCCGCCGCGTAGGCGGTAGCCACGATGGCCCCGGCGCTGGTGCCGGCCACGCGGTCGAAGTAAATGCCTTCCCGTTCGAGCACCTCCAGCACGCCCAGATGAGCGATGCCCCGCGCGCCGCCGCCGCCCAGCGCCAATCCGATCTGGATACCGCGCATCGTGCGAATCAAGCGAGCCAAGTCGCGCGGCTTGAACGTGGGCTCGTCGCCGGCGGAGTATTGCACGCGGAGGATTGGTTGTCGCAACGGCTGCTCGGCAAGTTCGACCGGCAACTCCATCGGCGGTGGCAGCTCTTCAGCATCGGCAACCGACTCGACAAGTTGAATTCGTTCGGCCAAACCCTCCGGCGCGGCGGCCAACAGGGTGGCAAGGCGTTGGAACGATCGATCGCGGGCTTGCGGGTCGGCATGGTCGACGACCCACAGCACCAACTCATGTTGCATCAGCAGTCCGGTCGTGGCTCGCGAGTGATCGATGTCGACCAAGGTTCGCCGATTGGAAGCCACCGCGCCGGACAGATTGCCGAGCAGGTCCTTTTCGAAGCTGGGGCCTTCCTTCACGCGCCGCCAGTCGGACACCACCACGCCCGGTGGCTGGTCGCTGAACACGTGCAGCCGGCCGCCTTCCCGCGATGCAGTGCAGGCGATCTGCGGCGCCAAGCGCGAGGCCGCCGTGCCGGCCCGCACCAGGGCGACGTGCATGTTCTCGTGCCGACGGCCACCGCTGATCTGTCCGCGGAGCCACTGTCCCAGCGAGCGACACAGGTTGGCCGCAAAGCCGGGTACGCGAGCCAGGCTGCGTTCGAAGTCGGCGCGGGTGAGTTCCAGGAGTTCGGTGTCCATCACCGCGGTGACGTTCGCCGACCGCGATCCGCCGACCAACAGCGACATCTCGCCAAAGTGATCGCCAGGGCGCAAGTGATTGAGCACCCGCTGCGCGCCTCCTGGTTCGTCGATGCTGATGCTGACTCGACCGCTGACAATCACAAACATGCTCTCGCCGACCTCGCCCTGGCGGCAGGCGAGTTGCCCACTGTGCAGCGTCACGCTGCGACACGAAGCGAGGATGTCGCGCACCTCGGAGTCGGACAACGAACCGAACAGGTTACTGCGGCGAATGTGGATCGGCAGGAAGGTCACTACTTGGCTCTCGACGATGTGCCAGCGCGGAACACGGGGCAGCAAGCGTAGTGGTTTCCGCAGAGTGGGCCAATGCCAATTGGTGCTAGCAGGCGATGGTGTGAGAATCGTGTCATTTCGACGGGAGCTCCGCGACCGAGAAATCTACTTGAACCGCGCGGAAGCTATCCACTCCAAGTAACCTCGAAGTGTAATACGCTCACCATGGCAAAGCTTGCCGCACTACAAGCGAGATTCCTCAGTCGCGGAGCTCCTGTCGGAATGACACAGAGACTAAAAATAAAGAACCCGGTTGGCCCTGCGAGGATGCCAACCGGGTTCTCTTGTGGCCGCTGTGTGCAGTTTCCCGTGGTGGGCGATGGCCACCGTACTTTGGTGGCGAATGCTGCGAGTTGAGGCGGCTTTGTCGTGCGCGAACTTTGGGAAAGGAGAATCGAGAGTCTTGTTGATTTGGTTTGATTCCGATGCCCCCGCCGACCGGCCGAGCGCGGAGGCCAGCGGCCGGTCGTGCGTGGCATTGGAGACTGCGGGAAGGTATTGCACTAAGCGTGCCAAACCCGCGGGCCGTGGCCAAAGAAATCCACGCAGCCTGTTTTTATCGTGGTTTTGGCAATTTGCACCCGGAGAACGCCAGCGGTAAGTTTTGCAAATCGTTTCCCAACGCCGATTGTAAGTTCTACAAACGGGGCCTACAGCTCGCGGGTCAAGCTAGCGGTCATGGCAGCAAACACCGGCTCGACCACCGGCAGTTCGTGGTCCTCGGTTTGGCTCAGCACCACGTACGTATCGCCAGCATGCAGAAACGCCCGGACGCTCGCCGTGTTGAGCAAGTCGACGTAGGAGAAGCTGAGGTCGTAGCCACAGGCCGCTTCGGCGTCGCCAAGTTCCTTCACCTCGTCGACTTCCACCTGCGGATACTCGGACTTGATGGCCTCGACCACGGTGCCAGCAAGATGCTCGAGGTCGCGTTCGCCGCGATACAGCATGACCGACCAGAACGCCGTCTGCGGACTGCTGACGGTGGCCGCCGCGTCGGCAGCGCCATCGTCGTCGTCGGCCACCGTCCAGTTGTCGGGGTAAGCAAAACGAAGGCCTTGTTTGTCGTAGAACTGGGGCATGGTGAGTGGTGGGGGCAGAGAACAGGGCGCGGGGAAGTGCTTAGTTCATCTTACAACCACGCGGGGCCGCCGGCCACGTGGGGCGGGAACCAGCCGGTTTGGGTGCCACCATAGTTTACCAGCCTGCAGTAACATCCGCTTCTCGAGCGATGTTCTTTGGTGGCAATCAATTGCACAGAACAAATGTTTATGAAAAACAGGAAGGCAGGTTGCCCATCAGTCACAAAACGACATGATGCCTTCACCGCTGGTTAGCGAGCTCTCAAAAATGACCTTGATTTTCGCCATGGCGTTGTCGATTTTCTCCCGTTCCTTCTTATTGCCATCGAAGTTCTCATCAGCAAATGCTGATAGTTGTTCGAGGGCTACGCACAAATTGCTAGATTTCCATCTCGCATCTTCGAAAAAAGACAACTGCAAATCACATGCAGTGAGCTTAGTCCAATAGCCTCCTAACACATCGAACTCTTCGAGCGAAAGTGAACCGATATACTTGTCTTCTACTGGCTCGGTCCAAGAGTCAATGTTGTCAGGTATTGAATAGAAGTCCAACACTAACCTGAGTCTCCTGAAATCCAAGAACTCTAGCCCACAAGATGGGATGCTTGCACCGACCTATCGGCTTTGATTTTTCGCGAAACGCCCTCGTCTCAGAACCCTTTTTTATACGCCTCCCGCCTTAAACCCCTCCATGCAGTTCTGTGCCCTCGCTATAAACGCGGTCAGGTCTTGTGCCAGGAAGCACTCCAGCGACCACTCGCGGTCGGTCAGCATGTGCCGGTTGATCTCGGGGACGATGTAGGCTTCGGCCAGCAGTTCGCGGCCATCTTCCAGGCAGGCGACCAGGGGACCGCGGAGGTATTCGGGGCCTTCGAAGTAGTCGAGCCGGCGGATCGAATCGTCGTCGACGTCCAGGTACACCGCGCCAGGCACCTCGCACGCTTCGTCCGCCACGATGCCGGGATAGACTCGGTCGGACAGGTAGGCCCGCTTGTAGCCGCGTGCCACGGCCGGGGCCGCGTCGAACGCTTTGCCGGTGACCGTGCTCATCATCTCCGGCGCGAGCAAAGTGCCGTAGACAAATACGTGTGGCATGAACCTGTTCCCTATCGCCTGTGGAACTGTCGCCTGGGAGCGCGCGCGCGGTGCTGGCGTCAGTATAGCGTGTGGCTTGCCCTAGCCAACACGTTCTCCGGTACGGCCGGTGGCCACGTCGAACTCTGCGACTGCCGGAACCAGCATCGCCGCGGTGAGGAAGCCGTAGGCGAGCACGGTGACGAAGAACACCGACCCGTAGCTATGCTCGAGGAAACTGGTGATCACAAAGAACGTGGCGGCCGGTGCGACTCCGCAGGCCCACTTCAGCGCGTTCGAGTCGAGCCGCCAGCCGAGTACCACGTACAGCGCCAAACCACCACCGAGAATGAACACCGCAAAAGTGGGCCACTGCGCCAGGAAATTGTCGCCCGCGGCAACCATCATCCGCATGCAGACCAGGATGCCGACGAACAGATAGAGGATGGTGCCGATGCTCACGCCAGCGGCTTGTCGCGAGTTGAGGTAGGTCATGCCGCAATGCAATCCCAGCACGGCGGCGAATAGTTGCATCACCAAGTAGCCAATCACCAGAAACAGCAGGCTCTCAAAGCTCGAGTACCCGAGCCACCACACGTACCCGCACAGCACCAGCGGCAGCAGCAGCATCTCTTTGCTGTTGTAGAACACCCCGCCCAACTTGCCAAAGATGATCTCTTTGGGCGTGAGGTCGGTCACCAGCAGCAAGTCGAGCGCGCGGCTATCGCGCTCGCTGGTAAGCGAGGTGACCGCCAGGGCGTTGACCAGCACCACGCTGAGCGCCATGAGCGGCGCCAGCGGCTTAACGGCCGGCGGAATGGTGAGGCCCAGTTCCACAGGCCCGCTGTCGCCGGTCAGCAAGCTGTGTATCGCCATGGCCGACAGCGCCACGACCACCAGGTAGGCGATGCGGATGATCAGGATCTTCTTGCCGTACGCCCCGGTGCGGATCTCGCGCCACAGGATGGGGTTGTCCCACACCTCGCGGAGCTTGCCCGGCGCGCGATGCGCTTCGGCTCGCGCGGCGGCGCTGGCCGCGTCGCCCTCCTGAGGCTCGCTCCAGATCGCCCGCGCTTCCTCCTCTTCGCGTTCTTGCGTTCGAGTTTCGCGCGAGGGATTCCAAACTCGCACCAGCCCGATGGCCAGCCCGTTGAGCAGCAGGACGGCAACGGCCGACACGGCGATGAACGCGGTGACCGGCGGCAAGTCCATCACGGTGGGACTGCCTGGCATCTGGACGAACAAGTCGGACTCGGCCGCGGCGAGTACGGCCCTCCAGGGGCTCATCGCGGTGGCCAGCGCTTCGGCATCGACGCCGAACGGGGTCTCGCCGAGTGCGCCGCTGGCGACTCCTTCCCAGGCCAAGAGCCACAACACCAGTGCCAGGAAGGTCATGGCCAGTGCTTGAAAGGTCTTGTCACGCCATAGCGCGAGTGTTGACCCCAAGCTGGCGGCCGCCAGAGCGCTCATCACGGTAACCGCGGTAACCCGAGCCACCTGGCCGTACGAGATGCCACCCAGCAGCACCAGCAGGAAGAAGAACGGCACCGCCGCGGCCACCACCACCAGCACCACCAACAAACTGGCGAGCAAGCGGCCGAGCACCAGCTCGCTGTTGGTCAGCCGGGAGAGCAGCAGCAGGATGAGCGTCTTACGATCCTTCTCCTGCGCCACGGCCGCCGAGGTGAGCACGGCCGCCATGAGTGTCGCCACGGCCATCTCCAGCGGAGCGAGCAGCGCGAAGACTTCGGATCCGAAGCGGGCCGACATTCCGGCCGTACTGGTCGGCTGGTTACCGGTGACGATTTGCCAGTAGGTCCACAGCAGGCAAAGCAGCGTGCCGACCGCCACAGCCGGGATGGCATAGAACCGCGCACCACGCGGCGCAGTCATCGCCTCGCGGGTGAAAACCGGCCCTATGAACAATGGTGTCCTCGCTCTGCATCGCGGGGGAGGAAATTCGGACGGGGAGTGCCACCCGAACGAATCGAGTCGGCACGCCTTAAAATATAGGCTCGCACGCCGGGGGGGTCGAGCGGCCGCGCGAACCTACAGGCGGTACAATCCGTATAACTTGGTCTGATGCTAACGAATCCCCCGCCGATCTTCGGCCGCCGGGTGCGGAGTTGGGGAGTTTTGCTTAGAATCGAATCAGGCGGCCTGCACCTCCTTGCTCTTCGGCTAGCCGCCCCCATGCAGCTTGTACCCGCACACCCGTTATGCAATTCAAAGGACCCACCTCCATGGCGACTAGTACTGATCGCTTCCACCTTCTCCGCTCGACCTCCCGGTTGAGCCTGGCCCTGCTGGCCGCAATGGCCGTGATGCTCACCGCCCGATCGGCGACCGCCCAGGATATCACCGCCGAAGCCGTGATTGGCGACGCAGTGAGCGATCCCGACGCACAGCGTTATTCGGACGTGAAAGAGGCGATCCGCCGGTATCAGAACAACGACGTACCCGGCGCCAAGCAGTTCCTGGAAACCGCCAAGCGCAAAGACGACCGCCTGCCGCCGGCCGACTTGATGCTGGCCAAACTGTACTTTCTGAGCAACCGCGGCGTGCCGGGACTGCGTGCTCTGGAGATCACCGCCCGCGATGTGCCGGACGATCCAGAACCGTATTTGCTTCTGGCCGATCAGTCCGCTCGTCAGGAGCAAATCGTCCAGGCGCTGGCGTTGTACGACAAGGCCATCAAGCTGACCGATCAATACGAAGCCAATCCGCTTCGCAAACGGAAGTTCATCATCCGCGGCCGTGCCGGTCGTTCGACCGTGTTGCAGCGCTGGCGTCAATGGAAGGCCGCCGAAGACGACATTCGTGCTTGGCTCGCAGAAGACCCGGAGGACGCCAACGCTCACAGCCGTCTGGGTGCGGTGCTGTTCATGCAGGGCAAGGAAAAGGATGGTTACGACTCGTTCAGCAAGGCCAAGGAACTGAACAAAGATCTTCCCTCGCCGTACGTGCAAGCCGCGAAGATGTACCAGCAACTGGCAGCCGTGCCGGAGAACTCGGACAAGGCCAATGAGTACACCGGTAAGGCACAGAAGTCGTTTGAGGCCGCGTACAAGGAAGGTCCCAAGGACGAAACCACGTTGATCGCCTACGGCGAGTGGCTTACCCGAACTGGCAAGCTCGAGCAGGCCGCCACGCTGCTGGACGCCGCACGCAAGTCTCAGCCCAAGTCGCCTCAAATCTCGCTGCTCAGCGGCGTCGTGGCCGAGATGACTGGCAACACCGACGAAGCCATCTCGCAATACAACACGACTCTAGCGCTTGCGCCCGGCAACCAAAACGCCAGCAACCTGCTCGCGCTGCTGCTGATCGCCAGCGACGACGACACCGACAAGGCTCGCGCCGAGTCGCTTGCTCGCATCAACCAGCAGCTCAATCAGAACAGCGCCGACGCGAACATCACCCTCGCGTGGGTCATGCGTCAGCGTGGCAATAGCGCAGCGGCCAACCAGGCGTTTCAGAATGGTCTGCGTCTGGGCAACTTGAGCCAGGACTCGTCGCTGATCGTCGCCAAGCTGCTCGCCGAGCAAAACCGCGACGATGTTGCCAAGAACATCCTGCAAAGCGCGCTCGACAACGAGCAAGGCATCTTCGTGCATCGCTCGGAGGCCGAAGCCTTGAAGTCGCAGCTCAAGTAGCCACTCGCGCTAGCGCAATAAAAAAGGTCATGGCAGGTCGATCCGTCGTCCTGCCATGACCTCTATCCTGAAGCAAAACACAGCTGTGTTTCGCCCTCCCGTATCATCCTAGTGAAGATATCGGAATGGAGCATGGCGCCTCTTTAATCGAATCGGCCGATTGTTCTGGCTATCGGTTCTAATCGCAATACAGCGACTAAGTTTTACCTGTTCGCCGAGTATTATCTCCCTGGTGGAAACCTTGCTGGCGTCGACAGCGGCACGCCAGTACCACCCAAACCGGGGGTCGCTAGCGAGTTCGATACCTGACCCACCTGTACCATGCCGGGCGGTTCGATGCCGTCGATGCCGGCGAACTCTGTGTGTTCCGGGCAAACACATCCCGCGTACGATTTGTAGCCGCGTAGCTGCCGTGGCGTGTAATGCCCGCGCGCCGCATCGCAAACGTTCCGCGGTCGCAGTGTCGCACAGCACGGCCAATAATACCGGCACCCGCAGTAGCCCAGATTGTCGGGGTTGCATTGCCAGGTGACGGAATTGGTTCGCTGCGGTTCGCTTCTGGCGATCGGCATCCCGTTGGTGTGTCGAGTTCCTGGATCGAGCATCACGCATCCGACCTTCGCCTCGACCTGGGTGGAGGACGCTAGCGCGAAGACCGCCAGAACGAGACTCAGTTGGCAAACTTTCAGGGTTCTCATTTTCATACCGTTTGTGGGAAGTGTGCGTGTGCGATCCGCGCGTGGCGCGCAGCGAGCCTACTCACTCCATCGGTGCAAGCTGCTTGCAGCGCGCACTGTTAGTCGCCATGCCCGCACGACCCGCAAGTACCCGGAAACCGGGTCCAAGAATCACTTCCACCTGTCATTCCCTCTCCCCCTCGCGGGGAGAGGTTAGGAGAGGGGGTGAAACAAAACTGCGGAAGTGATTGTGCTCAACTGGCCGACTCGGCCACCAGATCGGCCGGCTCGGTCGGCGCCAGTGCTTCTTCGGTCACCAGCGACTGGTCCTCTTCCAGCGCGCTCCGCGGCAGCAGGTAATAACCCACCAGCACCACGAATCCCACCACGATCGAGATGTACCACACCATGTCGGGATTCGATTGGTACACGGTCGTTCCGATGATCGGGCCGAACACAAACGCCAGCGCGATACCCATCGCCCACCAGCCCATGTACCGACCTTCGCAACCCACCGGCGCGCGGTTGGCCACGTACCCGGCTGCCAGCGGCATCGAGAGCATCTCGCCCAGCGTCATCACCAGCATCGCCAACACGGCAAACGAGAATGTCGACCCAAACGGCAACAGCCCGAACCCCAGGCAACTGAAGAAGCATCCCCAGCCCACGGTCCAAAGTAGCGGCCATCGCTTCACGTAGTCGATCAGCACCATCTCCAAAGCCACGATCACCAACGTGTTCACGGCAAACAGCGCACCGATCTGCGGCCTGCTCAGCCCATACTGATTCTCCAAGTACAACGTGTAAGTCGACAGGAATTGAAAGAACACCATCGTGGCCAGCACAAACAGCGCGAGGAACGCCAGGAACACGAAGTCGGTCATGGGAGTCGCGGTGGCTGTGTTCTCGCTCCGTTTCACCTCCCCCGGCAACCGACGGAACTGAAAGTAAGCGATCAAGATGCACGCGGCCGCGAAGGTGGTTCCTGCGTCGACGATGAACAACAACCGAAAATCGATCTCGGCCAGCACACCACCCACCGCACCACCAACGGCGAAACCCAAGTTGGCCGCCAGGCGCTGCAGGGCAAACGCCCGCGCACGATCTTCGGGTTTGGTCAGCTTGGTCACCACCGTGGCATTGGCCGGCCGCACTGCTTCGGTCGCCAGGCTCAAGAGGAACAGGTTCACGGTGATCGCCCACGTGTCGACCCACAGCATCATCATCAGGTACCCCGGCACCGCGGCCAGCAGGCACAAGGTCTGCACGCGAATCGCGCCGATCCAATCCACCAGCCGCCCACCCAGGTAGGAACCCACGATCGACCCGGCGCCGAACACGCTAATCATCCGCCCGGCCGACACTTCGGTCATGCCCACGGTGCTGGTGAGGTACAACGTCAGGTAAGCAAGCACCATCGCCCCCGCCCGATTCACCAGCATCATCAGCGCCATGATCCACAGTTCGAAGGGCAACCCTTCGAACGCGGCCCGATACCGGCGATAGACGATGTTGATCATTGCGGAGAGGTCAGGGGGTGGCTGGGGACTGGGGGCTCGGAGCTAGTTCCGTGTTACCATTCGAATAGAGACCAGCCGGACCGCCACGCGGTCCGCGAATCTCCGCACACAGAGTAATAATTATTCATGAACCAAGACTCCTTCACGACCCATTCGACATGCCTCGGTGCGTTGGGGTTCGCTCACGATAGCAAAGTGGTTCTGGTCCTGTGTTGTGGGCAAACGACTCATGGCCCCCAATCGGGGTTTTGTCCCACAACACGATCCATGGGCCCAAAACCCCAGGCGTTTTGGTCCCCCCTAAGTGGTGAAACTACTTGTTTTCTCGACCAAACCAAACGGGGGGTGCGACAAAACCCTTCGCGTTGTTCCCCGCATGTTCCAGCGCTGGACCAAAACCCTCCAAGTGGGACAAAACCCCAGCGAGCCGGAGACCATCCCCAGCGACCCAGAAACATGACCGCCCGCAGCTACTTCGCCGCAGAGCACCGGGAAGTGCGGCACGCTCTGCCCCCAGATTGTCCCACAGCGAGTGTAAGATTCCTACAAGCGGTGGTGAAGAAATGGGGAAATCGCGGTCGCACGTAGAACGGAATTCATTCCGTTACCAGCGGCGCCAGATGCGCAGCCTTGGCGAAAGAAGGAACTGGAGGCAGCAGACTCTGCGGAGGAGATTCTAAAACGCCAATAGAGCCATTAGCGTTCCGCCTCTTCCCGTGTTTCTGTCTCGGAGTCAGACCGCTCTACTATCCAAACTTCGTAGTATCCTTGGGGTGGCACGCCATTTCTGGGTGGGCAAGTATAGAGGCATACAATCCGCCCATGGTCGCCTGGCCAGGGAGGGTCAAAGACGGTACATGCCGTTGGGTCCCACCCCTTCAGATCCAATTGCCCCAGCAACTTCCTGGATTGGTAGACGTTCAAGTGAGCCTGCTTGCCTGGTGTCTCCAGCGTTGCTTGGACCAAAAGCTCTATCGCATCCCCTTCTGATTCAGCATTCAGTGGAATTATCTGAACTTCGACCTCATGGACTGACCTGGGACCTAGGTTACCTGGTCGGTATGCCAGCTCAATCGGAATAATTGGGGTCATGGGGTCCACCGCTGCGCCTGACTTATCCACGAGTTCCAGCCGCCTTACTAACACGTAACGCTGCGTGTTGGAAGGCGGAATGGTAACATCCACTGGGATATTTGGAATGATTATCTGGGACATCAGAGGTTTCGGCTGCCGCCACCACCATCCAATTCCAGCGGCGATCGCAGCTACAAACAGAGTAGCGACCAGTAAGGTTCGGAGCCGAAATCGCATGACACTCACGAAAGCCGGTTGTGGTTATTGGACAGGAGGCAACTGAGTAAACAGAGGGGGAGTGTGGAACACAAAAAAGTGTTAATCTCCACCAATGCTAACTAGTGTCGACTAGCGTTCTATTCTGTGCTCCCAGCACCTCGCCAAGTATACTCCCCACGTACCAGTCACGCATTTATTTCGCCCCCCATGGCCTACCTCGAACCTATCGCCGTTGTGTTTGGCTTGCTCTGCGTGTGGTTTACCATTCGGCAGAACATCTGGTGCTGGCCGACCGGGTTGGTGCAGGTGGTGCTTTATATCTATATCTTTGCGGTGGCGAAGCTCTATTCCGATGTGCTGCTGCACTTTGTGTACGTCGGCCTGCAGATCTATGGCTGGCATCATTGGCTTACCGGGGGCGAGCGGCGTAGTCGGCTGCCGGTCTCTCGGATCACGCATCAGGCCAACTTGCTGTGGATGCTGTTGATCGCTGCCGGCACGGCCGGGGTGGGTTGGGCGATGCAGCGGTACACGGATGCCGCCCTGCCCTACGCCGACGCGTTTACCACCGTTGCGAGTCTGGTGGCGCAGTGGCTTATGGCGCAGAAGCGTTTAGAATCGTGGTGGTACTGGATTGCGGTCGACATCGTGGCGATCGGCGTTTACTACCAGAAAGACCTGCTGTACACCGCCGGGCTGTATGCGGTGTTCCTGTGCTTGGCGACCGCCGGGTACTTTGCCTGGCGAGCCAGTTGGCTCAAAGATCGTCGCGAAGAACATACGCATGAAGACGGGACTCACACTCGGTAAGTTCGCTCCGCTGCACCACGGCCACCAAGCGGTGATCGAGCGGGCGCTCGCCGAGTGCGACTCGGTGATGGTGATGATCTACCACGCGCCGGAGTTCACGCAGGTGCCGCTGGAGGTGCGAGCCGGTTGGATTCGAAAGCTGTATCCCAGCATCCACATCATCGAGTGCCGCGATGGCCCCATGGAAGTAGGCGACACGCCGGAGATTCGCGCGATGCACGAGGAGTACATCCTCCGCGTGCTCGATGGGCGGCCGATCACCCATTTCTATTCCAGCGAATTCTACGGCGATCATGTGAGCCGCGCCCTCGGTGCACAGGATTGCCGCGTGGACGAAGCCCGGCAGTTGGTTCCGATTTCGGCCACGCAGATTCGCGATGATCCGTACCGCCATCGGCAGTTTGTCGATCCGCTCGTGTATCGCGACCTGGTAACGTGGGTCGTACTGGTCGGAGCACCGTCGACGGGCAAGACTACCTTGTGCGCGTCGCTCGCCGCGCGATTCAACACCGTGTGGATGCCCGAGTACGGCCGCGAGTACTGGGAAGCCCATCAGCATCAGCGACGCCTGACGCCCGAGCAGTTGGTGGAGATTGCCGTGGGGCATCGCGAGCGCGAAGATCGTTTGGTGCACGAAGCACGCGAGTACTTCTTCGTCGACACCGACGCGTCGACCACCACGGTGTTCGCCGACTACTACCACGGCCAACCGGCCGCCGCGCTGCGCGAGTTGGCCGACCAGACTCCGCAACGATACGACTTGTGCCTGCTGTGCGACGACGATATTCCCTACGACGACACCGAAGATCGATCGGGCGAGGCCAACCGCGCCGACATGCAGCAACGGGTACTCGACGAGCTCCATCGCCTCGGGCGCCAGTACGTCACGCTACGCGGCTCGCTCGACGAGCGGATCGCTGAAGTCGAGCGAGTGTTGGCGAAATTCGATAAGTGGCGTGCGGAAGCCTGACACAACGCCGGGGGTGGCTGGGGACGAGTGCAACGAGCCCCCAAACCCATTTGCTGGGGGCTCGCGGAGCTCGTCCCCAGGCACCGTGCGAGCCCTTAGCGTGGCCGCCCATCTTGCGGGCATCCGTGATCTCAGCCCTCTTCTCTCCGAAAAGTGTCGCTCGGTGGTGGGTTTTCGTTCCACTCGGGCGTTGCTCGCCATATTGCAGATAGCGGGCGATCTGGGGGGCGATTGCCCGCGCCGGACGGCAACTACTCCAGCGCGGACAGGAACAGGCGAGCATGGCGGTATTCGGTCGAGGGCGTAAGGCACGCTCTCTCTTTTCACAGCGCACCAACCAACACTCGAGGCGGAAGCTACGGATCGAGTCGCTGGAGAACCGTCATCTCCTGGCGGTGGTGATCAACGAACTACACTACAACGCCGACGACAACACCAGCTTCGAAGAGTTCGTCGAGCTGCACAACACGGCCGCCACCGAGGTCGACATCTCTGGGTGGAGCTTCAGCGACGGCATCGACTACACCTTCGAACCAGGTCAAACAATTCCCGCTGGCGGCTATGTTGTTGTCGCGCAAGATCCGGCGACGCTGCTCTCGGAGTTTGGGGTCGTGGCGGTGGGCATGTATTCCGGCGGACTGAGCAACGGCGGCGAGCGCGTCGCGCTGTCTGACGACCTCGGCGCGCTGATCGACGAAGTGGAATACCAGACAGAGTTCCCCTGGCCAATCGCGCCCGACGGCGAAGGCGTTTCGCTAGAGCTGATCAATCCGCAGCTCGACAACAACCTCGGCAGCAACTGGCGACCGGCTTACACCGCGCCGCTGTTCGGCGAAGTCGAAGAAGATCCACCCGCGGCCAGTGGCTCGCTGAACGACCTGGTGCATCGCTGGAGCTTCTCGGGCAACCTGGTCGACAGCGTGGGCGGCGCCGACGGCACGTTGGTCGATCCAGAGGGACTGGCAGGCTTTCAGAATGGCCAACTCGATGTAAGCGGCAATAGCGGGCAAGGGTCGAACCAAGGCACTTTCACCACAGGCGCTTACGTCGACTTGCCCAACGGCATCATTTCCGACCTAGGCGAGAGCGCCACGTTCGAATGGTGGGGCACGGTCACTCGCAATCGAACCTGGGCCGAGATCTTCTCCTTCGGTCGTAGCGATGGTGGTGAAGACCAGTCGACCGGCGCGGGCGGTCAGAACTACATCACTCTGATCCCCGATTCTGGTCCCGGAACCGTGCGCATTACGCACCGACTCGGCGCCAGCGGCGCTGAAAGTTGGGTTGACTGGACGCAGGATGCCGACACGAATGTCGAGTCGCACTTTGCGGTTGTTTGGGATGGCGCGAACAACACACAAACGCTCTATATCAACGGCCAGGAGATCGGCACCAGCGCCACGCTGATCGACCTGGAGGATCTGAACGACGTGAACAACTGGCTGGGCCGCTCGCAGTGGCCCGACCCGCTGTTCGACGGTCGGCATAACGAGTTCCGCATCTACGATCGGGCGCTCGGCACCAGCGAGATCGCGGCCAGCTTCAGCGAGGGTCCCGACGCAGTGGCCATGGGCCCGGCGATTAACTTGTTCGAAGCCGATGTTACCGAAGCGGTCCCCGGCCAGTCGGTCACGCTTTCGTGGGATGTCGACGGAGCCGATACGCTGAGCATCGCGCCCGACGTGGGCAGCGTGCTGGGGCAAACGCAAGTGGTGGTCACGCCTAGCGATTCGACCACTTACACGCTGACGGCTACCAACGAAGACGGCACCGCGACGCGTTCGGTTCATATCTCCGTCAACTTGCCTCGCGCCACGCCGGGCGCGGCCAACAACGTGCTGTCGGCCAACGCCGCGCCAGCGATTGAAGACGTCGACTTGGACGGCGGCGACGTCTCCTCCTCCTCGGGCGTGGTTACCGCCGAAGTGAGCGATCCCGACGGTGTCGCCTCGGTCGAGTTGCAGTACCAGATTGTCTTGCCAGGTAAGTATCTCCCCGCAACGCTTCCCGTTCCGCATAACGATTTGCTCGCCAACCCCGAAGCGGAACCGACCGCCAACCCCGAGTACTTCGATCTCGCCAACTGGACCACCATCGCGATGGTCGACGATGGCACCGGCGCCGACCAGGTAGCCGGCGATGGCGTTTACACCGCCACGATCCCCGCCCAGGCGCACCGCACGCTGGTACGTTACCGCCTGCAGGTGACCGACACGCTGGGCGCCAGCAGCCTCGCACCCTACGCCGACGACGCGTCGCTGAACTTCGCCTACTTCGTTTACGACGGAGTGCCCGAGTACCAGAGCAACGGCGGCGCGGTGCTGGCGGATGCCGACGCACTGGCATCGCTGCCAGTCTATCACTTGCTAACGCGAGCCGACGACCTCTCCGAAGCGATAGCGTACGACCCGGCCGACCAGATCGCCCAAGGCACCGAGGCCCGCTTCGCGTGGAACTGGTCGGGCACGATGGTCTACAACGGCCAGGTGTACGACAACATCCACTACCGCCTGCGCGGCGCGAATGGCCGCTACTACAGCGAAGGCAAGCGGAGCATGCGGTTCCGCTTCAACGACGGCAATTGGTTCGAGCCGCTCGATCAACAGGGCAATCCTTACCCTGAAAAGTGGAGGACGCTGACCACCGGCAAGGGGTTCGACAACCATCAAACGCTGACCTACGCCTTGAACGAGGCGATGAGCCTGCAACTGTTCAACATGCTGGGGCTGCCGGCCATCGAGACGCACTGGTTCCAGTTCCGCGTGATCGACGACGCGGCCGAGTCACCCGACCAGTGGAACGGCGACTTCTGGGGCATCAACTTCGCGCTGGAAGACTACGACAAGCGGTTCCTCGACGCGCACGACCTGGACGAAGGCAACCTCTACAAGCTGATCAACCAATCGCAAGACGCGCTGCGTCAACAAGACTACCAAGCACCTAACGCGGTGAATGATGGTTCGGACCACGACTACGTCGAGTACGTGCTATCGCGCACCAGCACCGATATCGAGTACCGGGTGAACCTCGAGAAGTATTACATCTACTACGCGGTGGTCGAGGCGGTGCGGCACTACGACTATTGGCCGACTGCCAATAAGAACATGGCGTACTACTTCGAGCCCGACTACACGGCCGAGAACGACTACCTCGGCAAACTGTGGTTGCTGCCGTGGGACACCGACGCCACTTGGGGCCCCACCTGGAACGAAGGGCATGATCTGGTCTACGACGCGTTGTTCGAGAACAACAACAGCCTGTACAGCGAAGCGCTGGTCTCGCCCGACTACTACAACATGCTCCGCGAGCTGCGCGACCTCGTGTGGCAGCCCGACCAACTCGAAGGCATGATCTACGAGTTGGCCTCCACGCTACTTCCGCTGGAAGCGGCCGACCGCGCACGGTGGCAGGGCGCGCCCGATGCGGTGGGCAACTACGATGGACTTACCGGCGCTGGTATCGTCTCGATCGACAACCTCGTGCAGGACATGCTCAACTTTGCCTTCGTTGGCGGCAATTGGCCCAGCGGCGGAGCGGGCACCGGGTTCGTGGGAGCCGGCGGCCGGGCGGCTTACCTCGACGACCAACTCGTCGCATCCGGCGAGGAGGCCCTGATACCCAACACGCCGACGATCACCTACGTGGGCGACCCGAGCATGTCGGCCACCGGTCTGGCGTTCCAGACTTCGGCGTACTCCGATCCCCAAAGCGACGGCTTCGCCGCCATCGAGTGGCGCATCTCCGAAGTTACCGAAGCCTCGGCTGGGCTCGACTCCGAAACGATCTTCCTCGACGAGTGGACTGCCAGTTGGGAGTCGGGTGAGCTCACCACGTTCGACGACACCATCGCCCCACCGGCCTCGGCCGTCACGGCCGGCGCGACGCACCGCGCCCGGGTGCGGATGCAGGACGACACGGGGCGTTGGAGCCACTGGTCGGATCCAGTTGAGTTCACCGTCGAAATTCCCGCCACGGTGCCCACGCTGCGAATCACCGAACTGCACTACCATCCCTTCAATCCAGCTTTGGTGGACGAAGACGATCAGGAATTCATCGAGATCCTGAACACCGGCAGCGAGCCCGTCGACTTGTCTTACGTACAGATTGCCGACTTCGCCTCCGAGCCGTACGTGTTCGCCACCGGCCAGACGCTCGCGCCCGGCGAGTACATCATCGTCGCCCGCAACACTGAAGCGTTCGAGTCTGCCTACGGCACCGGGCTGAACGTCGCGCTCGACGGGTTTGCCAACCGCAACCTGAGCAACGGTGGCGAGACCATCACGCTGCTCGACGCCACGGGACAGTTGATCCAAAGCTTCGACTACAGCGACGACCCACCCTGGCCCACCTCGCCCGATGGCCAAGGACAGTCGCTCGAGATCATCGACCCGATGGGCGATGCCAATGATCCCGCGAACTGGCGCGCGAGCCTCTACTGGGGCGGCTCGCCGGGCAATGCGGGCTATCCGATCCCCGGCGACTACGACGCCAGCGGCGTGGTCGACCAGGCCGACTACCAGGTTTGGAAAAGTGCGTTCGGCTCGAGCGTCGACACCGGCTTCAGCGCCGATGGCAACCGCGATGGCCAGGTGAGCCTGGCCGACTACGCGGTGTGGCGAAACAACCTGGGCGCAGCGGCCCCGCAAGCTCCGTTGGCGATCAGCACGCTCACCGAAGACGACGAACCGGCCGCCGTGACCGCGCTAGCCAGTTATTCGGTCTCGCCTAGTTCGCCCACAGCAGGGCATTCCACTGACAGCGCCAGCCAGTCGGCCTACGCTCAGGCGATCGAGCAATTGTACGAGCCAGCGGACGACCTACTGCTCCTGGATGTGGTCGAACCGATCGAACGTGACCCGACTTCGTTCTCCGAGCCCGCAGTAACCGCTAACGAAACCGAAACGCTGACCGACACCGCCTTGCAGATCGGTTGGGGGCCCGGCGAGGAGTAACGCTTCGCGAGCGTCGCTACTCACCAGCCGCGCGCTGCAATCGAATCTGCACGGTGACGTCGCCCGTCACTCGACCATCCGCGTCGAGCGGCTTGATGGTGACCTGCTGCTCGACCGGTTGGTATCCTGGATAGGTCACGGTCATCGTGTAGTCACCCGGGTCGCCCGCCATGGTGATCCGCCCGTACTGGTTGCTGCTTTGGTAGGCAGTGCCGGAATTGCTCGTCAGTTCAACGTCGCAGCCTTCCAAGGGAACACCGTCGGGTGTGTAGCACTTCACCACCAGCATGCCGACTTTGTTCGCAGGCGGCTGATAGTTCTCGGCCGTGAGCTCGAGGATTTCTTCACCGCCAGGGGCAACCGAAAACTCCAGCACGCGCGGCGGGTTGCGAATGTCGGCGTCGGCCAGGTAGTAATCGCCGGCAGGCAGGTTCTCGTACCGAACCGCATTCCCTTCGCGCGGATACACCGTCGCATTGACCCGGCCATCGGTGCTCCAAAGGTTGGGAGCATTGGAAAACGCTTCGAGACCGAACGCATCCTCATCGAATCGCACCTCGAGGGTGCCGGTCTGCGCAGGCCACTCGACAGGGATTTGCTGCTCGGACTTTTCAGTCGATACATCGATCTGAATCCGGAGAGCGAGGTTGTTGTCGGCATGTCGGCACACAAGGTCGTATCGCCCTGGCGGTACGCGGCTGATGACAAAGGGATCCGTCAATTGCTGACGCGACTGCAGCACTCCCACTCTGTTTCCAGTGGGCCATCGTGGGTTGTACTCCTGCAACGACACGCGCACCTTCGACAACTCGTCCTCAGCAACACCAGTGACCGGCACCGACAGCGTGACGGCGCGGGCGTCGATCTCGCCAAAGATGTCGGCCGCTGGTTTTTCGGGATCGATCTGCACCTCGCACGCACGAACCCACTCACTCCGCGTGCCCGGCGCGCAGTAGTAGAGCACGCGTTTACTGGGTGCCGGGCCCCAGAAGGTAAAGTTCCCATCGTCGTCCGTCTGGGAGTACGCTTTGTAGACGCCGAAGTGAGGACTGTCGCCGGCAATTTGAACTCGCTGGTTTTGCAGGGGTTCGCCATTGGTCAGCAATCGCCCTGTCGCCGCCTCGGGCCCTCCAAGGTCGACCTGCGACGTCTCGCCATTGATCGGCAGCACCGCCGTGCGGACGACCCCTATGCTCGACCACTCTTCGGCGCGCTGCACGTAGCAGAGCTCCTCCGGCAAATGGCGAGCCGTGTAGCGACCGTTCTCGTCGGTCACCGCCGTCGCCAGCCGTCCAGCCTGTCGGTCGCCACCCCCGCTGTAGCCGTAGTTATCCTGCACGTGCAACGTGACATTCGCTTCGGGCTTGCCGCTGCTGTCGTACACATGGCCCTGGATGGTACCGCCTTCAACAAGAGTGATGGAATCCAACTCGTGGTCGGTGGTTCCCACGGTAAAAGGCTCGGTGGTGGCCGCGCAGAAATCGGGATGTTCAATGATGAGAACTTCCTCGCCGGCGGGGAGGTTCGGAATCTCGAACTTGCCGGCAACCGTCTGGACCGAGTTGTCCTCCGCGGTGGTGGAGGCCTCGTTGGCGGCCGTCGGACCGGTGGCGTACGACCCGGCCGTTACGGTGGCCCCATCGATCGGGTTGCCTTGTTCGTCGACGACCATGCCGCGCAGCGTGACGCCTTCGTCCATTTCCAGCCACAGCGGCGCGCCATCGAACTCGTCGGTGTTGATGCGGTCGCTCCTGGTCGGCGCCCGTCCGTCGGCATCGACCACCACCTGGTAAATGCCCGGCCCGACGAGTTCCAACGAAAACAGCCCGAGCGGATCGTCGACGGTTTGCCAGTTGGAGTCCTGCACGTAGTTGGGACCGCGCAGGTAACCGACCTTGAGCACCCGCACGCGGAAGTGCTGCAGGGGTTCTTTCGTGTCGGCGCGGACCACACTGCCCGACAGTCGCGGCTTGCCAACGGACTTCAGCGTCACTTCCACTTCGTCGGTAGGAGCTTCCACCCCTTCGAGCCGCACTTGCTCGACTCCAGTGGAGCTGAAGGTGAGCGTGTAACGCCCAGGCGGTAGCGGCGAAATGCGGAACTCACGCTCGCCGGCCTCAAAAGACCCATGCCCGCGGTGCTGCCCATCTTCGGAGCTGGCAGAGATAGAGATGCTCTCTTTCAGTGGTTGGCCTTCGATTTTGATGGTCCCAATAATGGCCACCATCGACTTGGGCGACAGGATAGGAAGGTTCAGCTCCAGCACTCCGCTCGAGGGAGGCAGCTGCGCATCGGCGAGCACGTCCTGTTGGCGGAACATCCCTTCTCCAGTCGGAACGCTGACCGACACATCGTACTTGCCGGGCGCGACGTGCGGCAGCGTGAAGCCACCTTTGTTATCGATGGCCATGCCCCGAGGATGGGCGCCAAAGTGCCACCAACTGGGCATGGCATTCACGGTCCAACCCACGGCCGGCTTGCCATCGGAGCAAATGGCGACTCCCTTCACTTCGACGCCCCGCGACAGCACGATTTTCTCCTCGTACTTCTGGTCGGGATCGTCCAGCTTCATGGTTAGCTTGGCGAACGCATAGTCGCTGTGCGAAGTGCCAAAAATGTACTGCACCTGCGACGGCGCCAGGCCGCCCAACGTCGCCCAACCGTCTTCGTCGGTGCTGCTCGCGTCGGAGTTGCGAAATCGCTCGCTCGAGAGTGCGGCGACGTAGATGCGCACCCCTTTAACTGGCTTGTTCTGCTCGTTCACCACTTGGATGCGAACCACGCACGCGCGCTGCAGCTCGAAATCGCGCGTCATCTCACTCAGCGGCGACAGCTGCAACTCGGGCAGCGCTCGCCAGTCGTTCAAACCGACACATCTGGTCGACTCGATCCGCAGACGGTACGTGTCCATCTGCGATACGGAGTCAAAAGCGTAACGCCCCTCGGAGTCGGTCTTGGTCGTATGGTAATCCGTGCTCCCGTCGGGCTTGCGAGTCTTGCCCATCAGGTTGATCGTCGCGTCGGTAACCGGCGCGCCTGAATCGTCCACAATCTTGCCGCTCAGCACGGCTTTGCTCTCTGGCGGCTTCGACTGCTGTTCGTCTGCGGCTGCGTCTTGAGCAACTGCACAACTCATGCTCACAACAACAGCGAACATCACCGCGGCGAAGTGCCTCCACCGCCAGATAGCCAGCTTGGTGACTCGGTTCAGCAGCCTCTCGATGCGAGTGGTATCACTCATGATCGCCTTCCCCTTCTCTTCAGAGATTCCGTCGCCCGACGGATAACTGCCCAGCGAGCTTACTAGTCGCTGGCGCCAAAATCCTCTCTGTGTTTCAAAATGTATTGCAACAACAATGCCTCACGGCCGTCGTGATCCTTATAGAAATCGCGTTCCCACTGCTCGAACGGACGATCGTTTTTCTCCGCAATCTGTGCAGTTTGACCGTGCCGCTTGCTGCGGTCCGTACTCGGTTTATCGTTGCCGAACTGCGCCAGCACTTCTGAGAAGATGACTGCGTCGCGTTGCGCGCCGATCGCCTTCAGGCCCGCTAACGCCTCCTGCCAATGTGAACCGCTACTATTCACAAAGTACTGTAAGAAGCCGCCATTATTCACCTCGTCGATAAGCACCCTGACTGCAAGCGTGTGCTGCTGCGGAACTGTCAGGCTCTCCCATCCCTCGCCTTCGACTCTCTCCCACAGCTGCACTATTGGATTGTCGATTCCGATCAGCAAAGACTGGGCTTCGGCAGCATACTGGCGGACATCTTTCGAGGGATGGTTCTGATGTCGCTCGATTGCTCTTGCAGCAGTATCCGAGCCAATTGTGGCCAGCATCAGCAGTGTCTCACCCACAACATTGCGTTCTGGGTACTCTTCTGCATTGCCATCCAGGTCGTCGAGAATGGCGAGCAAGAGAGGTTCGTCGATCTGAACATTCGCGTCGCGCAGTGCCTCCATGACGTCGGGGAGATTCTCCTGATCCGCCCTCACTTTCGAGGGGTCGGAAAGCAAAGGGATGGCCTTTTCTCGATCGAGCACTAACAAGCAGCGAGCTGCGTCATCGCCTCCAGACATCACTCGACGAAATGCCAACGGTGCTATCGCTTCAAAAACGGGTGGCCGAAACCCTTCTGAAATGCGGCCTGCCTCGTGGGCGCGAAGCACGCCCATCATCCCGTAACAGCGAACGTAGTCATCCTCGTCCTGCAGCAACTGCACCAGCGGCTCGGCGGCTTCGTCACTTGCAATCGTGCCTAACAGCAATGCCACTTCCTTGCGGATCATGTCATTCTTATCGGTCACTAAAGGAAGCACGACAGCAACCGCTTCTGGAGGCGCCAGAGACTGAAGACAGCTTAGTACTCCCTCCAAAGGTTCAACTGTGGTCCCAAATGAGCTCTTTTGACTGCCTCCACGAAATCGCGGATCGCTCACAGCCGCGAGCAATGCGGGCACCACTTGCGGGCCCGCCACTTCGATCGCCCGCGCAGGCATTCCGAATTGATCCGCATCTTCGATCAGCATGGCGACCAATTCCTCGGGCGGTCGGGTGGCCAGTTCGGCTACCGCTTGGTCACGAGCGGCGATCTCGGCCTTGAAGTCGTCGGGCGCGTCGGGGTTCCTGACGTATTCCAAGAACCCCTCGGAATTCTCCACCGACTCTCTCGACAACAACCAGAACAGGCCAACGACAGCCACAACGACGAGCACTATCGCTACGAATGCCACTCCCCCACGCATGCTCTCGCCCCTATTCAGAATTGATTCTTTCGACCACTTCTCGCTTGGCAGAATTCTACGGGCGCGGTGCCGCGGGCCACACTGCATCAATGAGGTCGCTCGACCCACCCGCTCAAGCATAGCCCCGGGACGCGCCGCGATGCAACTGTCGAGAGAAGAGCCCGCACAGGCGGCGGGCATGTTCCAGCGATTCCATTACTGCAAGCATTCACTTACAGCATAGCCGCACACGTGCGGTGCTCGGCAAGCTTCCGCACGCGTGCGCTGCTGAAGACGGCTATTTTTCCGCCGGCTTATACGACTTGAGATACTCGGCCCGCTTCTCGACGAAATGGCGGAGCGAGGCTTCGCCGGCGGCGTTGTCGGTGGCGGTCGCCTCGTGGAACGCTTCGGTGGTGGAGAGTTTGCGCGTATCTTGCTCCACCGCGTTTTCGATCAACTCGCGGTTGCGCGCAACCTTTTCGCCGAAGTGCGACCAATCGAGTTGCTGCTCCGCGATGTCGCGGACGTACGCCAGGTAGCGCTCGCGGTACTCGGGCACTTGCAGCAAGCGGCTGCGAAGCGGCATTCGCTCGTTGTCGATGCCGACCAACGGATCGAGATCGGGTCCGCCATGGCCGGGTCCGAAGCCGCGCCCGCCACCTGGGCCGCCGCGACCAAAACGTCGGTCGCCACGTCGGCGTTCGCGCGGATCCTCGGCACCGTCCTCGCCTTCCGCATTACGAGGGCGTTCGCCGCCGAATTGTAGAAAGTCGCCGGGCGGACCTTCCGGCGGTGGACCAAAACCACCTGGGCCAAAACCACCGGGTCCTGGTCCTTCCGGCGGGCCACCATCGGGTGGTCCAAACCCACCTTGACCGAAGCCGCCTGGAGGACCGCCACCACGACGTCCGCCACCGGGTGGGCCGCCGTGGCCGGAATTGAACGCTTCGTTCATGTCGTGCGGAATGGTGTGGAACACGCCCTCGGAGTCGCGGAACAGGTAGTAGTCGCTGGCTCGGGTCCAGTAACCGTCGCTATTCACCAGGGCGACGTCGTACGCCAGGAACCACAGCACCTCGTCGACGTCGAGGATCGGTTCGATCTTCTTGGGCAACTCGTCCATGGGCGTTTCGTTCAGCACCTGGCACAGTTCGACCAGTGCATCCCACTCCTTCTTGCCATCGTCGGACTTCATCTCGAACCGCGACTTGTATGGCTCGAGGTCGTCGCCCAGGTATCGCAATCCGCCATCGGCGCCGGGATTGCCGGGCACCTTCCAGCGTGTGCCGACCGAGGTCTTGAAGTGCTCCTTGGTGAATATTTTGTCCATCTGCTGCACGCTAGCGTACACGCCCCAGCTCTTGCCGTTGATGACGACCTCGACGAAGTTGGCCTTCGGCGCGGGAACGTGCTCGTTGGCCAAATCGGAGTAGAGCACCGTGCTCATCAGCGACGAGTCGCCATTGCAGTTCAGCAGGTTGAGCGTCTTGTAACCGTACAGCCGCTGGTCCTCGTCCACGGTGTCGAGCGATACGTTGAGCGAACGCTTGTAGCCCGAGGGCACCATCATGTACGACGACATGCCGCGAAAGTGAACTCCCACGCCGGGATAGGTTTTGCCGTCGACGGTAAGCTTGGCGACCACGTCGACGTCGGTGCCTTTGAACGACTCGAGTTCCGACTCCCAATCATCAGAGTCGAACTCGAGGAACAACGTGCGGAGCACCTTCGGCGAATAGAGTGACTCGTTAGGGTAGTGCTCGACCGCATCGGGCGATACCGCGCGGCCGGGTTTGGCTGGCTCGCGATTGCCACGTCCAAAGCGAGGCCCGCCGCGTCCTGGACCACCACGCCCCGGACCGCCGCGTCCAAAGCCACGTCGCCCTTCATTCCCTTCGCTCGAGATCGACTCGCGGGCCGCCTTGCGCTCCTCGGCGTTGAGCCAGCCATTCTTGTCCTGGTCGAACTCGTCGAGCAATTCGCGGTCCTGGCCGAACCCACCAGGAGGGCCGAACCCACCTCCGAAACCACGGCCGAATCGTGGCGGCCCCTCCCCACCCGGAGGCTGAGCTAGCACGGCGCCAGCCATTACAAAAATTGGCAACAGATACAACAGTTTCTTGAGCATAACTTTCGATCGTTCGAGCTTGGCGGTTGCTGGCGGAGAATACGTACGCCCCTACAGCGTCGATTGCGCGTCGCACCGCCGGATAGAGTATGCAACCACTCCGGTGGCCAAGGGTACCGGTGGGGTCCGTATTTTGTTCTTAGGCACGCAGAAATCCGAAATTCTGACAGCGGCGCACCACGGCCGCGTGCCCAACCCTGCTTTCGGTTGTGACCAGGCTTCGCCGCTGCTTAGAATGCTGGACACTTGGTTTCACTGCCCCCCTATTGAGGTTATCCACACGATGCGAATCGTCCCGTGCGTTCTGCTGGTGCTATTGGTGCTACCCCATGTCGCTCAGGCCGACGAGGCGGAGAAGGCGTGGTTCGGCCTTGTCGATAAGCGATATCACAAGGACGAGGGATTTCAACTGCCGGAGTACGATCCCGACCTGCCATCGGTGTTGATCTACGGCGACTCGATTTCGATGGGCTACCAGCGGTTCGTGCAGCGGGAACTCAAGGGCCGGGCGAACGTGTACCGCATCTATACCAACGGCGGCAACAGTTCGACCATCGTGCCCAAGATGAAGAAGCTGCAGGAGACGATGGCACCGTTCGTGGCCGAAGGTCGCTGGCCCGAGAAGTGGGACGTGATCCAGGTGAACGTCGGCCTGCACGACTTGAAGTACCTGAAGGACGGGAAAATGGTGAGCGAAGGGGGCACGCAGGTACACACGCTCGATGCGTACAAGCAGCACCTGACCGACGCGCTGGACTACCTCAAAGAAACGTCCCCCGACGCCACAATCGTCTACGCCACCACGACCCCAGTGCCAGAGAACTCGGGTGGCCGCGCCGCCGGCGACGCCGCGCGGTACAACACCGCAGCGCGCGAGGTGCTCCAGCAGTACCCCGACATCGTGCTGAGCGACCTGTACTCCTTCACCAAGCCGCACCAAAGCGAGTGGTGGACCAAACCGGGCAACGTGCACTACACGGCTAAGGGTCAAAAGGCGCAAGGCAAAGAGGTCGCGCGGGTGATTGGGAAGGTGCTGAAAGCTCGCAGCGAGGGACAGTGAGCTTCGTCGTAACGTAGCCGGATTCGCAAGAATTCGGAGTCTTGGATTGCCGTCTGAAATTCTTGCCAGTCCAGCTGCTATGTTCGATCTGCTCGCCGAGATCGTCGTCCGGCCCGCCCTCGGTGCTTTCCAGGGGATGGTCGGACTGCTGTGGCCGGCGAAAGACGAAGAGGTCCGCCGATTGCAGCGATGGTGCCTGGCGGTGCTGCTGGGCTTTCTGCTTTCAGCCACGCTGGCGGTGGTGATGCTGCGGCACGGCTGGTGGCTCGCGGCCCTCGTGCTGGCCGTGGGTGCGTTCGCCTTGGGGCACGTTTGTGGCAAGCTTGGTGCAACGATCGAGAAACTCTCTAGTGACTGACAAGGAAGCCGGATTCGCAAGAATTCGGATGTATTGGTTGGTCGTCTGAATTCTTGCGAATCCAGCTACGCTGCCCGTCCGGCTACCTGACACTTTCTCGTACGGCAAACTATACTAGTCGACTAACCTTCGTCGTCCCCTTGGTCCCCGCTGCCACGCGCCGTGAGCTTGATAGTCCAGTTCGGTCCGCTGCTGGCTGCCATGTTGGTGCTGCTGGTTGGTTCGGCGTTCTTTTCCTGCAGCGAGGCCGCGCTGTTCTATCTCACCCGCGACGACCGCGAACGGTTCGTCCACGGCAACCGCGCGCAGAAGCGGGTGGTGCATCTGCTGTCGACGCCCGAGCGGCTGCTCACGAGCATCCTGTTCTGGAATCTCGTGATCAACGTGGGGTACTTCTCCATCGCCTCGCGGATCGGCCTGGCGCTCGATAGCGATGGTCACTCCAGCGCTGCCGCCGCGTTCACCATGGGCGCGCTGCTCACGATTATCCTGCTGAGCGAAATGCTGCCGAAGAACCTGGCGGTGCTGTGGCCCCGGTGGCTGTCGACCGTGTTGAGCTTGCCACTCTCCGCGTCGGTCGGCGTGCTGCGGCCGGTGCTGCCCACGCTGCAAGCGATCAATCGCATCTCGCTGCGCACACTCTTGCCCGGCTTCGAGCGTGAGGCGTACCTCGAGCTGCGCGACATCGAACGCGCCATCTCGCTCAGCACGCCCGACAAGACCATCGCCCACCACGAAGAGTTGGTGCTGCATCAGATTGTGTCGCTTTCGGAGATGGAGGCCGAAGAGCTGATGCGACCGCGGCTGGGACTCACGTTCTACCACGCGCCGGTGTCGATGGAGGACCTGCGCAACAGTCCGCCCAACTGCGACTACCTGCTGGTAGCCGAGCCAGACACGGAAGAACTCGACCGCGCGATGCCACTCTCGCAGCTCTCCGGCGTGGCGAACACCAACCTGGAGGCCGAGTGCGAGCGGGTGCCGTATGTGCCGTGGTGCACGAACGGGGCGGCCACGCTCGATGTATTGCAAAACAGCCGCGGCGGCCTGGCGGTGGTGATCAACGAGTTGGGCGAGACCGTCGGCATCGTTACGCTCGACGACGTGATGCACGCGTTGTTTGCCAATCCCACGATCCGTGTCACTTCGCGCACCGCAGCGCAATCGATCGAACCGCTGTCCGAAAGCACCTACCGTCTCGATGGCGCCATCACGCTGCGGCGGCTGGCCAAGCAACTGAAGCTCCAGCTGCCGATCGCCAAGAGTGTTACCGTGGCCGGCATGTTGCAGGAGAACTTGCAGCGGCTGCCACAGCCGGGCGACGAGGTACTGTGGGGCAATTGCCGATTCCTGGTGACCGACTCGCCCCGCCCTGGCGTGCTGACCGCTACCGTGGAGAAGCTTCCCGAGCAGCAGGGCGCGGATGACGTCGCGCAGAACGGAGGGGGCATATGACGCTCGCCATCGTTCTATTCGCGGGGGGCATGTTGCTCAGCGCGTTCTTCAGTGGCTCGGAGACCGGCTTCTATCGCCTGAACCGCGCGCGGCTGCTAATCAACGCCCTGGATGGCGACTGGATCAGTCGCGGGCTGTTGTGGGCAGCCAACAACCCGTCGGTGTTCGTCGCCACCGCGCTGGTGGGCAACAACGTGGCCAACTACGTGGTGTCGGCCTCAATCGTGATGCTCGCCGACGCGGGTTTCGAGGGCTGGGCCCGAGCCGACGTGGTGCTGCCGCTGCTACTGACGCCCGTCATATTCATCTACGGCGAACTGGTTCCCAAGAACGTGTTCCTGGCCGCGCCGAATCGCATGCTTCGCCGCTGCGGCGTTCCCTTTGGCATCGCAGGCGTGTTGTTCGCGCCGGTGAGCTTCATCTTGTGGCTGTTCAACAAACTGCTGGAAACCATCGGCCGCAAGTCGCCCGAGCCCTGGCAAATGGTGCTCGCCCGTCGGGAACTCGGCGAACTACTCGACGAAGGCCAGGCCGTGGGACTGTTGAAGCCAACGCAGCAGGCGATCGCGCAAGCGACTATTTCGCTCGGACCGCAATCGATCGCCGGCTTCGTGGAGCCCGCATCGCGTTTCCCACGAATCACCGAAAAGACCTCGCCCAAAGAAGTCGTGGCAATCACCCGACGGACCGGCCAGACGCTGCTGCCCGTGGAAGACAGCCAAGGCGGCAAGCGCGTGGCCCACTCCTACGTCCGCGCCAGCGACTGCGTGCTGACCCGCGAAGAGCAACTACCCACCCACCCTATGCCGGAAGTGAAGGAGCGGATGGCGTACCTGTCGACGCTATCGCACATGCTGGCCGTCGACGCACCAATCGCGAGAGTCGTGAATCGCAAGAATCAGACCGTAGGGTACGTGACCCTGGCACGACTGCAACTGGCGCTCTTGGCGGAGTGATCGCGTTTCACCGTTTGCCGGAGGCACACTTGCTTCCGCGAATCACGGACCGCGTGGCGATCCGGCGACTTGCACTGCGGAATCGCTACCCCACCAAGGCCAAGTTATCCCGATGCACCACCTCGGTATACGGACAGTGGCCCAGCAGTTCCGCGATGCGGTCGGCTTGTTGGCCCGCGATCTTTAGTAGCTCGGCCGAGGTGTAGTTCGTCAGACCGCGGGCGATTTCGCGGCCGCTGGAGTCGTCGATCGCCACGGCGTCGCCTTTGTTGAACTCGCCTACCACCTGCGTGACGCCAACGGCCAAGAGGCTGCTGCCCCGCTCGCACACGGCTCGTGCGGCGCCAGCGTCGACGACCAGTCGGCCGCTGCACCGCGCGGCAGCGCCGATCCAGCGTTTTCGCGAACTGGTGGAACCGTCCGCACCAACGACCAGCGTACCGACATCATGGCCGGCCAAGATGTCCAACAGAACGTTCGGTCGGCGGCCGCTGGCGATCACCACGCTCTCGCCGGCCGCGGCGACCAGTCGGGCGGCTTCGAGTTTGCTCTGCATGCCGCCGACGCTGAGCTGCGGCCCTGTGTGGTGCGGCGCGACGTCCGAGCGGACCAACCCATCGGCGGCGGTGCCGTCGAGGTCGATCTCGGGAATCACTACTTTCTCTTCGCCGCTGGAAGCTTCCAGGTCGTACACGCCTTCGACGTCCGACAGCAGCACCAACAGCGGCGCGCGAAGCAGGTTGGTGACCATGGCCGCCAGGCGGTCGTTGTCGCCGAAGCTTCGCTGCAGTTCGTCGACGCGGACGACATCGTTTTCGTTCACGATCGGCACCGCGCCGAGCCGGAACAGCGCGAACAGCGTGTTGCGAACGTTCAAGTACCGCGAGCGGTCGTTGAAGTCGTCGGTTGTCAGCAACACCTGCGCGGCGTGGCGGCCGTGCTTCTCCAAAGCGCGGTTATAGGCTTCGATCAAACAGCTCTGCCCCACGCTGGCCACGGCTTGTAGTTCGGCCAGATCGCTGGGGCGGCGGTCGATTCCCAGCCGCCCAATGCCTGCGCCAACGGCTCCGCTGCTCACCAGCAGCACTCGCCGTCCGCCCTCGACAATCTGCGCCAGCTGATCGGCCAGCCCCGCCACGCGATCCAAATCAAGCGCACCGCTCGGCCCGGTCAGCACACGTGTGCCGACCTTCACTACCAGTGTGTCGGCAGCTTTGGCGATGTTGCGGCGAGTGGACATGGCTAGTAGGTGAGTAGGTGAGCCGACGGCGCTAGCCGCGGGTGAATTTGCGATTAAGTGGAAAGTTCTCTCTTACCGCTCTATTCGGTGGGCTTCAGCACTTGGAGCGAGATGCCGGTGATGACGTCGCTCATCGAGTTGCGGAATTCTTCCATGTGCGGAGCGGCCAGGTGAGCTTCGAGCGCCGGAATGCTCTCCCACTTCTCGACCACCATCAGCACGTCGTCCCGCAGCGGCTCTTGCGCACCGATCGGTGTCGCGACATCGACCGCCGTGCCGTACTCGATGCAGCCGTCTTCGGCGTGGACCTTGGGGGCCAGCTCCTTGAACGCAGCGATCAACTGATCGCGTTTACCCGGAGCGGTGGAAAGGGCAGCGATGACGTGAATCAAGGGAATTCTCCTCTGGCTGGGCGTGAGTGTTGGCAAACAAGGACCGCACTTTGCCAACAATTAGACTCAGCCACCGGTGGCACTTCAATGGGTGCCCGCTCCGTGAGCGCGGGCGGTGGCGATCTTGCGGTATAGCGTGCCGCTGAGCGTATCGACCACGTGCACAAAACCCTCGGCGTCGGCGGCGACGAGCCACTGGTCGTCGTTCGCAAAGGCGACCGTCGCGACGTACTTGCCGCCGGTGTAGGTGAACAACGGACGATTCGTCTCGACGTCCCACACCCGCACACCATCCTCGCCCGAGGAGGCCAGCATCTTGCCGGTCGAGTCGAACGCCACGTGAAACGCGCGGCCAGGATGCCCGTTCAACACCTCCAGCGGCTGCCCGTCATCCAGACTCCACAACCGTACCTTCCCATCATAGCTGGCCGATGCCAAGCGCCCGGAAGGTTCATCGATCGCCACGGACATCACATCGCCGGAGTGCTCGGTAAGTGTCCTGCGGCGCTCCGGTGTTTGCGGATTCCACCAACCGATCGTTTCGTCGCGACTGCCAGTGAGAATGTCTCCGGTCGTGCGGTCCACTGCCAGGCAAGGGATCTGCTCGTCGTGCTCGCCGATAATCTCGCTGGGATACTCTGGATCGCTCAAGTCCCAACGCCGCAGTGTTCTGTCGTCGCCGGCCGAGTAGAGCGTCGCGCCGTCGGGTGAGAAACCGAGCGCGTGAAGGTCGTCGTCGTGGCCGTTCAGCTCAGCCAGTTGCTCGTGGGTCTCCGTGTCCCATAAGCGGATCGTGTTGTCGCCACCCCCGGTTGCAAGTCGCTTTCCGTCGGGGTGGTACGCAGCGGCGAAAGTCCACGTCTTGTGGGCTTTGGTTACCAGCGGCTCCATCAAGTTGTCGACCGACCACCACCGCAGCGTGCCATCGCCACTGCCGGTGACGAACTCGGTTCCGTCGGTGTTCACGGCCAGCGACATGATCGCGTGGTTGTAGATGGTGGTGTTGGCTAGCCCCGTTGCCACCGGGTCGGGCCTGTCGATCTTCACCTCCACGTGCGGCAGGGACCGAGCGATACGCTCCACGCCCTCAGGCGATAGGCCGGTGCGATGCACATACAACCTCTTCAGGTTGGGAAAGCCATAAAACTGCTCGGCCACTTCGTCGGTGATCGGCAAGAACACCAGGTCGATCTCCTCCAAGCCACGAACGTAACGCAGGTGGCCCAGCAGTTCGACCAGCTTTGTGTTGCCGATATCGGGATTGCGAAGATAGACGCGGGCGACCTTGCCATCCTTTTCGCCCGCCACGCGCCCCCCGGCCTCGCGAATGGCAATCATCGCTTGGTCGTGGCGATAGTTGCGGTAGAAGTGCAAACTGCCCCAACCAATGCCGATGCACAGCAGCGTAAAGAGAATGAACAGCGTGCGCGCACTGAACCGCAGGCGTGGACGTCGCCACCAACGACGTTTGACCGGTGGGGCTTCGGCCGCCGGTGTTTCGACCGGTTGCTCTTGGGCAGCTTGCTCGTCGCCCGATTTTTGCTCTTCGACAGGCTGATCTTCCATGCCCGCTCGTCCTCCAGGGAACTGCCACGAGTTCAATCACCGTTCGAGCAGGCAGGCCTGGTCCGCTCTGAGATTCGCATGGCGACGACCTACTCGGCCGCCGCTTCCTCTTTCACCTTCTCCTCATCCTCCGAAGGTTCCGGCTGGGGATCTACGTCCACCACGTCGGCCGGCGAGAGGTTGCCCGACATCAGATCGTAAAACCGCGTGATCGCCACGTTGGCCGGCACCGCGTAACTTTCGGTGCGACCACTGCGGGCGATGTTGAAGCCCACCACGCGGCCTTCCAGGTCGACCAACGGGCCGCCACAGTCTTCGGGCTTGAGCACCGTATCGTGCTGGAACGCGTTGTCGAAGCCGAAGCGGCGATCACTCAGCTTGCTACCCAAGTTGTTCTGCATCATGCGGCGATCGTTCGGCATACCCTTAACCGGCGGAGTAAGCTCCGCTTTCAAGGTCACCTGCTCGCTGCCACGCTGCACTTCCATCTCGATGTCGTCGCCGGCAGTGTACTTGCCGATGGTCCGAACCAGCTTCTCGCGGGTCGGTGTCTTCTCGCCGTTGATCTTCAGGATCTGATCGTTCACCAGCAGACCGGCGGCTTCGGCGGCCGATCCTTCGTACACCAGCGCGATCCGCGGCTTGTTGGTCGAGGTGTCCATTTGAATGCCCAACCAGCCACGCTGAGGGCGGATTCGCCGGGTGTCGACCGACACGATACCGACCGCCACAGGATCGCGACCCGACGACACAGTGGCGATCCACTCGCCTACCTCGGCGTCGTCGTCGCGCTTCATCTTCAGCACAGGCAGGTCCTTGGCGTCGATCTTCAGCATTGCCATGTCGTACGCCCGATCGACACCCACCACGCGGGCATCGAACTCGCGGCCGTCCTTCAACTTGCAGGAGACGGGACCATCGAGCTGATCGGCCTTGGTAATCACCCAACCATCGCTGCCCACGATGCCGCCGAGCGCTACTTGTTTGCCATCGGAGCGCACCGACACGGTAGCCGCGGCTGCTTCGGCAATCGTCTCGCGGAACGCGCGGCGGACCTGCGGGCCGTCGGTCAAGCTGGAGTTGGGAATCATTACCCGCCGCATCGCATTGCGAAACGCATCGCCCGCCTGCTGCAGCGGATCGCGCTCTTGAGCCTGCGACAGAGTGGGAGCACTCAGACAAACCACGATCGCGGCCAAGAGCCAACCGAAAGGAACTTGCAACGGTTTCATGACTTTTGCTCCTTTTCCTTCGAACCTTTCGGCATGTCGGCGCTACCCGGCAATGGGGTGCGGGCCATGCCCAGTCGCAACTCCACGTCGACGGTTTCATCGCCGCGGGCGATTTGCAGTTTCACCGTGTCGCCAGGCTGGCGGCTGTAAACTTTCTTCACCAGGTCGTCGAATGTCTCGACGTCCTCGCCGTTAAAGGTGCGAACCACGTCGCCCACTTTCAACCCAGCCCGTGCCGCAGGCATGCCGGGGAACACTTGCGACAGCTTGCACTCCTCGTCGTTGGGATTGCCGGCAGCGCCGAGCAGCGGCCGGGCTTCTGCTTGTTGCTCAGTGCCACCGAGCGGCGCACCCCACGACTCGCCAGCGACCAGGCGGTCCCAGGTGCTGTGGTAGGTTCCGATCGGCACGTGGAAGTTGTCGGTGATGCGGCGACCGATGCGGCTGTTGATGCCCACCACGTCGCCGTGCATGTTGAACAACGCTCCGCCCGAGTCGCCACCCACCAGCGTGCAGTCGGTGCTGATCACCTGATCGTTGGCAAACAGCACGCGGCCCAATCGCACCGGCGGAGTTCGCTCGGGATCGAAACCGCCTGGGTGGCTCATCACCACGACCCACTCACCGGTCTTCAGGTTGTTTTCCTTAGCCATCTTCACGTATGGCCAAGGCCCCGGGTCGGTGATTTGCATCATGCCGCTATCGATCTCGCGGAACATGCCGAGCGTTTTGCCTTTGGCGGTGCGGCCATCCTCGAAGATGAACACCACCGGCTGCCCCGGCTTGCCGACTACATGACCGGCGGTGAGCACCAGTCCGTCGGGGCTCACAATCACAGCACTACCGAACGCCTGACCAACGCGGACCGAAACCACCGCGGGCCGAACGTGCTCGATCACGCGCTGCGTCTGCCTCTGTATGACCTTCAAGTCGGAAACGTTCTTGGGGTACTTCTGCGTGAGTACCTTCTCGACGTTCTCATCCCATTCGACCGGTTTGTACTCCGGCTCTTTCGATTTCTTCTCGTCGTCTTTCTTCTCGTCCTTCTTGGGCTCCTCTTCCTGGGAGTCCTCCTTCTTTGGCTCCTCTTTCTCATCGGGACTCTTGTCAGCGTCCTCGTCTTGCTTGCTGTCGTCCTTCTTCTCCGGCTCGTCGGACTTCTCTTCTGGTTTGCTTTCTTCCTTAGGCTCTTCCTTCATTTCCGGCTCAGCCGGCTTGTCCTCGCTCTTTGGCTCCTCGGACTTTAGCTCTTCCGACTTTGGTTCTTCGGGCTTTGGTTCTTCCGGTTTCGACTCTTCGGCCTTGGGCTCTGGTTTAGTTTCCTCCGCTTTCTCCGGCGCAGGTTGTTCTGGCTTGTCGGCCTCCGGCTTCTGCTCAGGCTCCGCAGGAGCTTGCTCGGTTTGTTCTTCTGTGGGCTGGTCGGCGCTAGCAGCCGGCTCCTGGGCCAACGACGAATCGGCGAGCAGCAACATCGCCAACGCGAATAGCGGCACCGCGAACAATGGACTCCATTTCATAGGGAGACTCCAACAGCACATCGGATGGGAAGGTGGGGGCGGGGCGGTCTGCGGCAATTCTATGGTCGCCAGCGAAAGAGGACAAACAGCGCGCAGCGGGATTTCTGCCGAAAAACGGCAGCTTGCTCTTGAAAATGTACGCCCGTATATTACATACTGTACATAATTCAAGATGTTGGGCGGCCGCTTGCCAGCGGCCCCACCTATCCAGTTTACTCACACGGGTGGCGAAATCCTACCAGATCGCCCCCTAAAACCAACCTTCACCACCCCCGCAAAGGCGTTTCGATCATGCTGCTCGACCAGCTCACCCCCCGCCAGAAAGAAGTTTTCGAGTTCATTAAGGATAAGATCGAGAACCGGGGCTACGGCCCGACGGTACGGGAGATCGGCGACTATTTCGAGATCGCCTCGCCCAACGGGGTGATGTGCCATCTGAAAGCTCTCGAAAAGAAGGGGCTGATCCACCGCGAGCCGAACATGTCGCGGGCCATTCAGCTTTCCGAGGCCGTGTTGGCCGAAGAAGGCTTGCCGCTGCTGGGACAGATCGCCGCCGGCAGCCTGACCGAGGCCATCGAAGACGCCGAACGGTTCGATTTCGAATCCTGGTTCCCGCCCAAGAAGGCCCACTTCGCCCTGCGGGTGAAGGGCGACTCGATGATCGAGGCCCAGATCGCCGATGGTGACATCGTCATCTGCCGCAAAGCCCGCACCGCCCACAAGGGCGACATCGTCGTCGCCCAAACCGGCGAAGGCGAAGCGACGCTGAAGTACTGGTTTCCCGAAGCCAACCGCGTCCGCCTGCAACCAGCCAACAGCAGCATGAAACCGATCTACTCCCGCGACGTCCAAGTGCTCGGCGTGGTGACGGGGGTGATCCGCAAGCTGTAGAGTTGCAGATTTGGATTAGACGCGGATTAGCGCTGATCTTGGCGGATGCGCGCGGATCAGAATTAGTTGCGCCGTTTTGCAATTCCAAGCCTTGGACTCTCATGGCCGGGAGCAATCTGTGGCCATCGAACTTCTCACTATTTGTGCTTGGCAGCGTGGTGGCCTGGATCGTATTGAGGTTTCAAATCCAACCTGGGGGCAAGTCTCCAAGTCGATTCGAGAACTCGACGGGCAAAGTCGCAACGATCTGTATCTGATACCCAACGTGGCCAATGTCGAAACGTGGTTGGCAGTTGGCGGAGGAAACGGGCGCTACCTCGTTACCGGCTCGATCAACAACGATCGCTTTCCTACGGTGGTTCGTCTACCAGAGAGCGATGGACTAGACGAGCAGTTGTTGGTCGGTGGACAAGTGGGAGACTATCCCAAACACTGGATTCTCGATTTGGACACAGCGATCATCGCTGCGCAATCGTTCTACCAGACTAGCGAATTCGGCGGGGGCGGACTCCATTGGATTGACGCTTAGTCGACGTCTGATCCGCGTCCATCCACCAAGATCCGCGCCAATCCGCGACTGATTCACAACTACGCCGTCTTCTCCAAGCCGCTGTTCTGGTTCAGCTTGTTGTAGAGCGTCTTGAGGCTGATGCCGAGTTCTTCGGCCGCTTTGGGTTTGTTGCCATCGTGGCGGTCGAGCGATTGGTGGATGGCTTCCATCTCCAGTTCGCGTAACGTCATCGGGCCAAGTTGGGCCTTGGCGCCGGCATTGAGTTGGCGACGGTTGAAGTGTTGCGGCAGGTGCTCGGTATCGATGGGGCCCGCGTCGCACAGGATCGTGGCATGCTCGATCACGTTGGCCAGCTCCCGCACGTTGCCCGGCCAGACGTGGGCCTTGAGCGCTTGCACTGCACCGTCGGTTAGTTCGTGATCGAACGCCTTGCCCGACGGGCGGAACCTTCGCAGCAAGTGCCCGGCCAGTTGCGGAATGTCGTCGATCCGTTCCCGCAGCGACGGCAGGTGAATCTCAAACGTGTTGATGCGGTACATCAGGTCTTCGCGGAACTCTTCTTCGGCCACCATCTCTTCCAGGTTGCGATGCGTCGCGCATACCACGCGCACATCGACGGTGACCGTCTTATTTTCGCCCACCCGACGGATCTCGCGACTCTCCAACACCCGCAGCAGCTTCGCCTGCATGCTCTTGGGCAACTCGCCAATCTCGTCCAGGAAAATTGTCCCGCCAGCGGCCACTTCGAACAGGCCGGTGCGATGATCGTCTGCGCCGGTGAACGAACCCTTGGCGTGGCCGAACAGTTCGCTCTCGATCAACGTCTCGGGCAGCGCGCCGCAATTCACCGCCACGAACGGCTTGCCGGCGCGGGTGCTGTTTTCGTGCACTGCGCGGGCGACCAGTTCCTTGCCGGTGCCTGTTTCGCCGAGGATGAGCACCGTTGAGTCGGTCGGCGCCACCTTGGTGATCATCGTCTGCACCTGCTTCATGCCCGGCGTGTCGCCGATCAGCTTGGGCGTGCCTTCGATGTTCTTGAGCCGATGCACCAGTGCGTAGTATTTGTTGGTCAGCTCGCGCTTGTTCTGCACGCGCTTGAGCAGGGCTTCGAGCTCGACCATCGTGCACGGTTTGGTCAGGTAGTCGAACGCCCCGTGCCGCAGCGCGGCAATCGCCGTGTCGACGGTTCCCTTGCCTGTGAGCACGATGGCTTCGGTGCTGGGACAGAGGTCCTTGGCCTTGGCAATCACGTCGATGCCACTCATGCCAGGCATGTCGAGGTCGACCAGGATGCAGTCGAAGTTTTCCTTCTCCAGCGCCGCCGCGGCAGTGAGTCCGTCGGGGCAGACCGTGACCCGATGACCCATGAGCGGCAACTCGAGCTTCATAATTTCCTGCAGCGAACGCTCATCGTCCGCGAACAGCATGGTCAGCCCCTGAGGTTTGTCTTCGGATTTCATGGAGGTTCTAAGCGTTAAACGTCTGGCGTGAGGGAATGTAACTTACTCATGCGGCGTGGGCGAGTGGCGTGGCAGGTAGCGTGACCACGAACTGCGAACCTTGGTTCAGCCCTTCGCTGGTGGCGATGATGCGACCGCCGTGTTCGTTGACGATGCGATAGGTGATCGACAGTCCGAGCCCGGTGCCTTGCCCTCCTCGTCGGCGGGTAAAGAACGGTTCGAACAAGTGCTTGATCACCTCGTCGGTCATGCCGCAGCCCTGATCGCGAACCACGATGCGAGCTTCGCCACCCTCGCGATCGACGGCCACGGTTACCTCGCCGCCTTCGTCCAGGCTGTCGAGCCCGTTGGTGATCAGGTTCAGCACCACCTGCTTCATTTCCTGCGGATTAACGTCGGCAATCACGGGCTCGCCCGGCTCGAGCCGGACATGCTTGTTGTTGTACCGTCCCAGGTGCTGCAGCATCTCGATCACGCCGGCAACCAGGTCGCGTAGTTCGGTGGCGTGGCGTTTGGAGTCGCCCATGCGGGAGAAGTCGAGCAGCTTCTCCGTGATTTGTTTGCAGCGGAACGCTTCCTTCTGGATCATCTCCAGGTAGCTGATCACCACCGCACGTTCCGGCGAGGGCTCGTCGACGTCGTCGCCGAAAATTTGCTTCACGCGACCCTCGAGCGATTCGCTACACAAGGCGATCGATTGCAGCGGATTGTTGATCTCGTGCGCCACGCCGGCGGCCAGAAAGCCGACGCTGGCCAGTTGCTCGCTGCGTACCACTTCGCGAGTGCGGTCCTGCACCTGACGGTCGAGGTCGTCGCGCGTTTCCTGGAACCGAGCGGTCATGTCGTTCATGGCCACGGCCAACTCGCCCATCTCGTCACGAGTATCGAGCTCAATGCGGTGCTGAAAGTCGCCCGCCGCTACGCGGCGTGATCCGGCGACCAGGGTATGCAGTGGTCGAGCGATGGTCTTGCGGAACACGACAATCGCCATGCCCATCACCACGCCGGAGAGCACAAACGTGATCCACGCCAGTGGGATAGCAAAGCGATACTGAGTTTTCACTTCACCCGCCAAGCGCTGTAGCCGCTTGTGCAAGTGGCTGGGCAGTTCGCCAGCCAGTTGGCGAAGTTGATCGATCTTGCCTTCCAGCGTGGTCAGGTCGTCGTGCACCCAGTCTTCCAGCGGATGATCCTGCTCGAGTTGATCGAGCAGGGCTCGGATCTGTTGGATCGTGGCCCGCTCCGCTTGGTCGTCGCCAATGCGAGCCCCTGCCCTCCGGCTGTTGGCGTCCAGGCGATCGCAGTAGGAGTCGAGTGTCAGGGTGAACTCGTCGAACTCTTGTCGGTAGCGTTCTCGGAACACGGCCAACTGGGTCTCGTTCTTCGCTTCGAGTTGGTCCGACAGCTCCCCATCGCCCAGCGGCTGGATGTTGTGGAACTCGATTTCGTTGTGGCTATTGAGCCGCTGCTTGGCTTCGGCCAGGATCACGCGGAGGTTCCCAACGTGCGTGCTGAGTTGGTCGGCCAACGGAAGTTCCTGCGACCGCGCGCTCAGGCTCTTCACCAGACCGCGATAGGCGTACAGTCCGTACAGCGCAGCGCCGAACAACAGGCAGAGACTCACGGCCATCAAGCCGAGTCCTACACGAAGTTTCAGGCGTATCGGCCAGTGCGAGATCAACGGCGACCTCCTTGTCGCAACGACGAGCGTGGCGGCGGTTCCGGTCGCCGACCACGTAGTACGCGTCGTGGGCTCGTCCATGAGTCCACCAAGGCGAAGTGTACCAACGTTCGCCAAACAGCGGCAAGAACAGATTGCACAAGTGCTAGCAATGCTTCGGCGTTAAAGCGGTAACGCCCCTTAGTGCCGTACTTCCCGGCGCATCAAGTAGGCGCCGATTAGGAGTAGCACGAAATTACCCAGCCAGACGCACTGCGGCGGCAGGTTCCCCTTTTTGGCAGCCTCGACGGTGCCGATCAGCATGGGATAGTACACGATCAGAATCGGCATGAAGCAGGCGAAGAAGCTGGCCAACATCTCGCCTTTGCGGAGCCACACGGCCACGGGAATGCCCACCGCCACGAACGCCAGGCAGCTAAAGCCATTCGACCAGCGGCGGTATGGCTCGGTGTAGAAGCGGTTCAGGCGGTTTTGAGAGTGTTGAATCGCCCGCTCCTGCGACCGCCAGGCGTTGTCGGACAGTTCGTCAAACTCGCCAGTCAGCATGGCAAAAGCGGCTTCGGTGCTCATGTCCTGTTCAACTTTGCGAATCTTCTCTTGCTCTTCCTGCTTGGCGTCGCCAATTTCGGCCAACGCGTAGTCCGATGGGCTGCGGCGGCGATCCTTGAGATCCATCAGTTCGTCCAGGGAAAAATCCTGCTCGAACACGCCCGGCTGATAACCGCGAAAGACCTTCCCCTCAACTTCCGGGTTCCGCATCCGGATAGCTAGCTTGCCATTGTCGGTGTCCGCGGTAAACTCGGCAGACTCGGCCGTCAGTCCTTCCGGGACATCGCCCGGGTTCTTGATCAGAATCTGGGGACTGATCAGCGTGCGGCCCTCGACACCGGCAACGTGCATCGTGAAATCGCGGTACTCGAAACTTCCTCGCGTGCGCAGCTGGCCATAGGCGATTGCTTCCATCGATTCGAGGATCACCCGTTGTTGACCACGGCGGCCCCACGAGACGGCCAAGTCGTTCAGCCACACTGCGGTGAAACTCACCAATACCGACAACACCAGCGTAGGCCACACCATCACCATCGGCGAAATGCCCATCGATTTGACGGCCACCAACTCGTTGGAACTCGACATCCGGCCATACACGCCGGTTACCGCTAAGAGCAGCGCGCCGGGCAGCGTGAACTGCATTGCCTCGGGCAGGATGTAGGGCGTCAGTTGCAGCAGTCCGCCCAGCCCCAACCCCACGTCGACCGCTTTTTTGCCCAGCAGGCCCACGAACATCATCAGCGTCATCACGCCAAGCGTAATGAAGAACACCTTGAGCAGTTCGCTGAGGACGTACTTGGTAAGGATGCGCACAGCCGGGGGACCAATGCGGGGGAAATTCGAAGATAGAAGTGCTGGCGGGACTGTAGCAGGCCGCGCGAACTAAGAAAACGACAGTTCTCCGCGTGCTAGCACTACCGGCATCGGATCAGTACGCCCGCCGCGCCAGCTTACACCACGCTGTCTTCGTTGGTGGCCGAAGCGTCGTGGCGACGAACCTCGTCCATCAGCGTACGAATGGCCTGGGCGTAGAGTTGGATCGCCCGGGTGGGCTCCTTCGCGTCCCCCGCCTTTTGCGCCTCGCTGCACTGCTGGTGAAACGCCGACCAGTTGATGTCGTCGCAGCCATGAAGTGGCGAATGCTCGGCGTGCTCGAGTTCGGCCAACTCGCGGCACAAACCGGCCATTTCCACGGCTGTGGTTGCCGGATGGCTCTCGTAGTGGCGATAGGGTCCGTTGCCGTAAGGACCTCCCAACTCGTGGTACGCCTGCGGCCCAGCGGTGCCGCCGAAGATCCATCCGAATAGCTTACCGAGCCATGACCGCTCGTTCTTGTCATCGCAGCAAGCAGGCTTGCCGTTTTCGGCGCACACCTGGGTGTTGTCGCCTGCCACTTGCGCCACGATCACGGTGATGTTGTCGGGCCCACCACGCAGGTTGGCGATATCCACCAACGTGGCTGCCGCCTCCTGGGGCTCCAGGCTCTGCAGCAATGTGGCAATCAGGTCATTATCCACCACGCCGGTCAGCCCGTCGCTGCACAACAGGAATTTGTCGCCGGGGCACACGTCGTACGGCCCTTCGAGGTCGACGTTCACCATCGGGTGCGGACCCAGCGAGCGGGTGATCACGTTCTTGGGAATGCAGGCCGGCACGTTCTCGTCGGCCGTATCGCTGGCCGCGGCCATTTCCCACACCAGGCTGTGGTCGAACGTCAACTGCTCCAGATCGTTGCAACGCAAACGATAAACGCGGCTATCGCCCACGTGAGCGATCAAGGCCGCGTTGGGCAGCAGCACCAGGCAACTGCACGTGGTGCCCATGCCGTTGAACTCGGCGGCCGATTGGCCTTTGTCGAAGATCAGCTTGTTCGCTTTGTGTACGGCTTGTCGCAAGGCAGCAGGCGGCGTGAGCGAACGTAGTTTCTGATACGTGTGCGGCACATTGTCGACGGCCAACTTGCTGGCAAGCTCGCCCGCCGCGTGCGCGCCCATGCCGTCGGCCACCATGAAGAAGTGCCCCCGCGACTGCCATTGCGGCTCTTCGGACTTGGCCACCGCCATCGCATCCTGGTTATTCGCCCGCCGCATGCCCAAGTCGGAAAGGGCTGCGTGGTGGACCTCGAAGGTGCTCACGTCGGGAGAAATTGTCTTGGGGATGGTCATGGACAAGAGGAACTGAAATGGCGGTCGGGCAGAGACCTTGGATGCTATCAACCATCTTAACCGCTTGACGTGCAAAGTGATAGCGAACCACTTTTTACAGCGTCCTGAGGGGCCGTAGCGGTCTTCCGCGGCCAAATTTCACAGCACGCAACGACGGGTATTGCTAGCACACCATTCGCTCTGGCAGCGAATCGCAACTGGCCGCTATACTCCGCCGCCCTGATCCTGGTGGCGTTTTCTTCTCCCCCTGCGACTTGTCGATGCACAAGAGTAAGCACTGCACCAACGGCCAACACTCGCCGAAGCCGCGTGCTGCGCAGTTGCTGCTGCTGTTGTTGGTGTTGATGACAACCACGGGTTGCGTGCGACGTCGGCTGACCGTGCGAAGCAATCCACCCGGTGCGTTGGTCTATGTAGACAACCAGGTGATCGGCACCACGCCCTGCTCGGTCGACTTCACTTACTATGGCACGCGAGAGATTCGCCTCATCAAGTCGGGCTACGAGACACTCACGATCAACCAACCGATCCCGGCGCCCTGGTACCAGGTGCCGCCGCTCGACTTCATTAGCGACAACTTCGCAATGCACAAGATTCGCGATAACCGTACCGTGAGCTTCAACCTGCAGCCGCAGATGATGATTCCAACGGAAGAAGTGATACGCCGCGGCGAGGAACTTCGCAGCCGCACGATGTCGGGCCAGGTGATACCAGCCTCGGGCAATGTGCCGCCGGTGATGCCGGAGCCGGGCGTACCGAACACTGGCTCGCCGTTCGTAGGCAGCCCCTCGATGCCGCTCGCACCACCAGGTGGATTCAGCCCGCAAACGATGCCGCTGAATCAACCGTCTCCAGCACCGCCGAGTTCGTTTCCGTAGGCTGATTTCCGACGAGGCGTAGCTCGTCAGCTATTGCTTAACTTGCATTTTGCAATTCTCAATTTGCATTCTGCAATTTGCAGTTCCTACTTCACGATGCTGGGATTCAACGCACCACCGATAATGCGTCCTGGTTCACGCGCGATCTTGTCGGTGAAAACTTTGATGTTGTAGACGATGGGCTCCAGGTCGGTGTGTACGCGTTCGTTGACGTTGTACACCAGCACATTGGCGTTACGCAGCAAGAGATCGACATCGTTGCTCAGCTTCTTATCGCGGACCAACCGCCCCAGCAGGCCCTCGCCTTGGTTCAGCGAGGCGGCGAAGCGCGACATGTCCTTCATCACGATGTCGAGGTTGTCGACGGACGACAGCAAGAGGTCACTGATCTCCTCGCCCTGCTCGCCCAAAGGCGCTGTCAGGCCTTCGATGTGCCGCAAGTTGCGATCGGCGCTAGCGATCACCTGGTCGAAGTTGGCCAGCGTCTGCCCTGCACCCTGCAACGTAGTCCGCGCATCGGTCATCAGGCCGGGGAACTCCCGCAGCGCGCCGCTCAACTGGCCGCGCAGTTCCTCGTCGGCTAGTAGCTGGTCGAAGTTGTTCGTCGTGCGGCGGAAATCCTGCAGTGTGAGCGTCGCCTCGTCGAGTACTTGGGCGATCCGTGTGCCACTGATGTCTTCGCCGAGAGCCTGGTTCATCTTGTCGGCCAGGATGGCCACCTTCTCGCCCGCTTCGCCCAGCTTCTCGATCGACGGGCCGAGATTCTGATTCAACTTGGTAATGGCGGTCAACGGGTCGTCGGTCACTGTTCCCTCGACGACCGATCCAGCCAGAATCGGCTTGCGGCTGTCGCCGGCAGGTTGAGGCGGTGCAAACATGGCCCCTCCGTCGGGATCTTCGATCACCGGCTTGCGGGTGAACGTCACTACCGCGTCGCCGAAGATGCTAGACGGTTCGACCTGCGGCTTGTCGTTTTCGTAGATCACCACATCGCGATTGATACGCACCTTGAGCAGCACGCCTGTATCGGTCCACTCCAATTCCGATACGCGTCCCACCAACACGCCATCCTTTCGCACCGGCGTGTTCACCGCCACGCCGGGAGCGCTCGGCACTTCGATTTGGATTTCGTAACCGCGGCTGCTAAACGGCGAGGCGGCCGGGTTGTTGATCACCAGCAGGATGCCCAGGAAGGTGATGGTAAACAGCACCACCCAGCCCACCCGGCGTTGCATTCTTCGTTCGTCCATGATCGCTTACTCCGTGCTCATCGCTCTTGCATCGCGCTGAGCATACGTGAGGATTCGTGGCTTTCGCGCATCTCCTGCAAGCGTTCGCCTGCTTCGCCTCGGAGGAACTGCGCAACGCGTTTGTCTTTGCACCGCTCGATCTCATCGGTGGTGCCGTCGAAGATGACCTGCGACTGCTCCTTGCCCAGTCGGGCCAGGGGGTACAGCATCACGATGCGGTCGGCCAGCTTCAATGCGCTGGTCATGTCGTGAGTGACCACGATGCTGGTGACGTCCGATTGCTCCCGCGTACGAATGATCAATTCGTTGATCACGTCGCTCATGATCGGATCGAGTCCGGTGGTAGGCTCGTCGTACAGCAGGATCTCCGGCTCCATGATGATCGCTCGAGCCAGGCCCACCCGCTTCCGCATTCCGCCCGACAGTTCGGCTGGGCGTTTTACCATGACGGTCGACGGCAAACCGACCATCGCCAGAGCGTCGCGGACTTGGTGGTAGGCTTCCTCCTGCCCTATCCGGCGGTGCTCGCGCAATGGGAATGCCACGTTGTCGGCGATGGTCAAACTGTCGAACAGCGCGGCGTTCTGAAACACGAAACCATAGCGCGTTCGTAAGGCGGTAAGCTGCTTGTCGTTCAGCGTATCGATCGATTGTCCGTCGTACACCACGTGGCCCGCGACGGGCCGGACCAATCCGATGAGCGATTTGAGGAGTACGGTCTTGCCGCAACCGCTCTCGCCTATAATGGCCAGCGTTTGCCCGCGCGGCACCTCAATGGTCACGTTCCGCAGCACCGTTTGCCGCCCGAACCGAACGGTCAGGTCGCGCGCGGCGATGAGCGGTTCGGTAGATCGCGTTTTCTTGGCAGACTCGCTCATAGTGCATACTCCGGCCAAATGAAGTAATACACATTATCCAGCGCGATGCTCAGCAGTAAATCAAGCACCAGGATCACGACGAACGACTGCACGAACGCCGCCGTGGATGCACGCCCTACGCCTTCGGCGCCCGGCAGGCAGTTGAAGCCGCGATAGCAACTCAGGATGGCGATCGCGGCGCCGAAGAAGATGCTCTTGAACACCCCGTACAGCAGGTCCCAGTTGGCGTCGGCGTAGCGAGCGTTGCTTACGTAGTAGAACGAGTCGATCTCCAACACGTAGGTGCAGTAGAAACCACCACCCACCACACCCATGAACACCGCCATGATGGTGAGCGAGGGGATCATGAACAAGCAAGCCAAGAATCGCGGCACCACGAGATACCGTATCGGGTTCGCGCCCATCGCCACCAGGGCGTCGATCTGCTCAGTAACGCGCATCGTGCCGAGTTCGGCGGCCACGGAGCTACCAACCCGACCCGCCAGCATGGTGGCCGCCAGCACGGGGCCGAGTTCGCGGAACATCGAGCGGTTGATCACCGCACCGAGTTGCGTTTCGAGCCCGAACGCGCGGAACTGGGAATACGATTGCACCGCCAGCACCATGCCGATGAACGTTCCGGTGAGCGCCACGACCGGCAAGCTGCGAACGCCAATCTGGTAGAACGCAAAGACCAGCGTGTCCTTGCGCGGCAGCCGGGTGAACATCCAGACGAACGTCTGCCAGGCGAACAGCGTGATGTCGCCCACCGACTCGACCCACGCCAGGGTGATCTCACCGATATCGGCAACGCCCTCGGACAACCGGCCAAAGAACCCGGGCGGGCGACGATCGATGCTAGCGGAGCCAGTGGACATGGGAAACGTTTCGCGTTGGGGGGAAGTCGCGATACGAAGACCACCGCGCGCACGCGCAGGCCTTCAGGTTCTTCTTCGTCGCACCAAGCGGTGCGGCTTGAGTCGATTTTAACGATTGCGCAAAGCTTAGCGAGTGCTAGCAACGACAACACCAGCATCTACACGGACGCTAAAACTTGGCAACGACGGGACGATCCAGGTCCGAATAGGGATAAACTCCTGCAAACTTGAGCTTATCAATGAGCTTCGCCCCGCCACACAGGCGCGCATACTCCATCTCGCAAGGGAACACTTCGATAACTGCAAGCAAACCGAATTCCTCGCGATGTCCCTCCTCCAAGAATTCATGCTCGATTCCATAGGCATCGAAGATCATACACTTTCCTCCCACGGACTCCATATTCTCAGGAAACTCACACGTCTCAAAAGGATTCAATGTCGCATTTGCGCTGTAAGGCGCGATTTGATTCAGGAGCGCATTGATTGAACGATGTGCCTTGCCAAAACCTGACGACTCATCCCTGGCCTTCTCGAGGTCCAGCTCGCAACGGGTAAACATGACTAGTTCGTACGACTCGAAAAGCTTGTTCGAGGAACCTTGACCAGGCAATTCGCACAGCTCTTTTGTGGCGATAGCGGTGCCTTTGACGCCGTTGGGATAGTAGTACAGATCGAGCCCTCCCCCTATCGCGTAGGGGATCAGCGCATGCATCACGATGTCGTGCATCTCGCCCAGCAAGTCGACCATGATTTCCGACTTGCGATCGTCCCATTTTCGAGCAAGTGCCTCGTCGCGGTTGTCGTTCATAGCAATCCCCCTCTATCCGTTTTGAGTAGTAGTAGCCCGGCCCCGCGGCATCCCACAATCTCGGAAAGTATATGGCAATGGGGTGACAAACACCACGACTTAAGATCTCTATGCCAGATGCCTAACCAGCCACTCGACGAGAAAGGCGATCGAGAAGACTACGAGCACCAGCACCGTTAGTACGATGGCCGAGAGCGGCACCAAGAATGGAATCCAGATGCCGATCACCAACCCCAAGATGGCCGCCAGCCGTATTGCCAACCCCCGCCAACGCCGCGCAGTTCGATCGTATTCGGCAGCGGACCGCGCGGTGCCATGTTCCGCCGCGCCTTGCGTGTAGCCGCCATCCTCGATGAACTCAAGCAACACCTGCGATACCCTGGTGAACACCAACAAGTGCACCACGATCCAAGCCAGCAGTATCGAAAGAGCGGCGGCAATGCTGGCCGTGGGCGACATCCGGGTGAATTCGCGAATCCACACCAGGATGAACAGCGCAATGCCGAGCCCAACGAAACTCCACTTCCGCTCCAGCGGCTTGCGCACCGGCTGTAGCGCGACCTCGTCGAGCGGATCGTCATCGCCATCGGACTCATCGAAGGGAGATTGGGGCTCGGACATGCATCGCATTGTACCGTAGCCGAAACCTCGTGGCATCCAAGATTCGCCAGGCGCGAACTGCATGAAAAAACCCCGCGACTGAAAACAGTCGCGGGGTTTTGAGTTTTAATCTTCTCTTAGGGATGAACCTACTCGTCGCCGCCTTCGGACTCCTCCGAATCGCCTTCGCCACTCACACCGGCGGCGACCGGCTCGGGCTCGGTCGGTTTGAGGCTCTTGCCTTCGAATACGAGTTGCTTCTTGTCGCCGACCTTCTTGATCTCGACCTCCACGGTGTCCTTGCCGGCGAACTCGCCCTTCAGCAGCTCTTCGGCCAGCGGGTCTTCGACGTAGGTCTCGATGGCGCGACGCAATGGGCGGGCGCCGAAGTCGGTGTTCGAACCCTTCTTGATCAGGAACTGCTTGGCCTCTTCGGTGAGCACCAGTTCCAGGCCCTTCTCGGCCAGGCGTTTGGTGATCTTCGAGAGTTCGAGGTCGACAATTTGTTGCAGGTCCTTGTTCTGTAAGTGACGGAACACGATCACGTCGTTGCAGCGGCCGATGAACTCGGGACGGAAGACCTTCTCGATCTCGTCGTGCACGCGAGTCTTCATCGAATCGTACGAAGCGTCGTCGTCCGGCTTCTGGAAACCAAAGGCCGATTCGTTCTTGATCGCTTCGGCGCCGGCGTTGGTGGTCATGATCAAGATCACGTTGCGGAAGTCGACGTTGCGACCGAACGAGTCGGTCAGGCGGCCTTCTTCCATGATCTGTAAAAGCATGTTGAACACTTCGGGGTGGGCCTTCTCGATTTCGTCGAGCAAGACCACCGCATAGGGCCGGCGGCGAATTTGCTCGGTGAGCTGGCCACCCTCTTCGTAACCGACGTAGCCAGGAGGCGCACCGATCAGTCGGCTGACGTTATGCTTCTCCATGTACTCGCTCATGTCGATCTGGATCAACGCTTCGTCGTCGCCGAACATGAACTCGGCCAAGGCCTTGGCGAGCAGCGTCTTACCAACACCGGTCGGCCCGGCGAAGATGAACGCGCCAGTAGGCCGTTTGGGATCCTGCAAACCACTGCGGCTGCGACGGACCGCCTTGCTGATCGCACGAATCGCTTCGTGCTGGCTGATCACACGCTGGTGGAGTTCGTCCTCCATGTGCATCAACCTCAGGCTGTCTTCGGTGCTCATGCGAGTGAGCGGAATGCCGGTCATCTTCGAAACGACTTCGGCGATCACGTCTTCATCGACCACACCGCCGTTCTCGCGCGACTTCTCCCGCCATTCCTTGTGGATCTGCTGCTTCTTCTTCTTCAGCTTGTCGGCTTGGTCGCGAAGCGCGGCGGCCTTCTCGAAGTCCTGGCTGGCAACCGCTTCTTCCTTCTGGTTGTTCAGCGCCTCGACTTCTTCGTCGATCTCCTTCAGATTTGGCGGCTTGCTCATGCTCTTCAGCCGCACACGAGCGCCCGCCTCGTCGATCACGTCGATCGCCTTGTCCGGCAGGCAGCGGCCTGTGATGTAACGATCGGAGAACTCGACGGCCGATTGAATCGCGTCGTCGGTGATCTGCACGCGGTGGTGCTCCTCGTAGCGGTCGCGAAGACCCTTGAGGATTTCGATCGTGTCCTCAGGCGAGGTCGGTTCGACCAGCACTTCCTGGAACCGGCGGGCGAGCGCCGAGTCCTTTTCGATGTATTTGCGGTACTCATCGAGCGTCGTGGCGCCGATGCACTGGATCTCGCCACGCGCCAGGGCGGGTTTCAGCACATTCGAGGCGTCGATCGCACCTTCGGCGCCACCGGCGCCGACCAGGGTGTGCAGCTCGTCAATGAACAGGATGGTATTCTTCGCGCGGCGAACTTCGTTCATCACCGCCTTGATGCGCTCTTCGAACTGACCACGGTACTTGGTGCCGGCGACCATCATCGCCAGGTCGAGCACCACGATTCGCTTGTCCAAAAGCAACTCAGGCACGTCGCCATCGACGACGCGTTGGGCGAAGCCTTCGACGATGGCCGTCTTGCCAACGCCCGCTTCGCCGAGCAGGACAGGATTGTTCTTCGTGCGGCGGCAGAGCACCTGAATGGCTCGCTCGATTTCCTTGGCACGACCAATAACCGGGTCGAGCTTCTTCTGGCGTGCGAGTTCCGTCAGGTCGCGACCAAAGCTGTCGAGCGCGGGGGTGCGGCTGCGGTTGCCCTTCTTGCCACCTTCGCGGCCTTCGCCTTCCTCTTCGCCACCCGAAGGAGCGCGGCCACCACGTTCGCCTTCGCCACCTTCCAGACCGTGGCCCAGCAGGTTCAGCACTTCGTCGCGAACTTCCTCGAGTTTCAAGCCGAGATTCATCAACACCTGAGCCGCCACGCCTTCTTGCTCTCGCAACAAGCCCAGCAGGATGTGCTCAGTGCCAACGTAGTTGTGGTTCAGGTTACGAGCCTCTTCCATCGAGTACTCGATCACCTTCTTGGCTCGTGGTGTTTGCGGCAGCCGGCCCATGGTCACCATGTCGGGACCGCTCTGCACCAGCTTCTCGACCTCTAAGCGGATCTTCCGCAGGTCGACGTCCAGGTTCTTCAGCACGTTGGCGGCCACACCGCTGCCCTCTTTAATGAGGCCCAGCAGCACGTGCTCGGTGCCGATGTATTCGTGGTTGAACCGCTGCGCTTCCTGGTTCGCTAATTGCATGACCTTGCGGGCGCGGTCGGTAAATCGTTCGTACATGCCTATCTCCGTTGCTGTGATCGAAGGGTCTGGGTCGCTCGATCGGGGCTACAGCGTCGTGTGATTTCTATGGAAAAGTCTTGTTAGGTGGGCCAACGTCTAAACGACGATCGTTAGGTCTCTTCGTTATCGCCAAGGATGCGGTTGAGTTCCCGGCGGATGTCATCGGGCGTTACGCCGCGATTGACCATCGCTTGTATTGCAACGCTTTCTTGGTCTTCCAGCAATCCCAACAACAAATGCTCTGTCCCGACGTACTCGTGGTTGCGCTTCATGGCAGCTCGGTGAGCGTTCTGCAATGCTCCGCGTGCTGAGTCGTCGAAACGTTCGTACATGCCGTTACGGGCTCCTGGTTAGTGGGGCAATCCGGGCGAAGGAAGCAAACCTGCGGAATTCTAGGCACGCGAGTACCAATAATCCAATCGCAGTCTCTTATACGGTGATTTAGGCTGCCTCGTTCGTTTGGTCGGTTTGGTCGATTACGTTAGTCGGCGTCGCCGTGGCGAAATTCAGCTCTTGTTCTATTTCGTATTGCCAGGATGTGGCGGCGTCGAGTCGAGCGATTCGGCCCAGTCGCCTCACCGCGTGGCGGTTCCGCCCCAGGTGTCGCCACAGGGTGGCAAGTAGTAGTTGTGCCTCGATGTCGTTCTTGTTTACTTTTATCAACTCGAGCAGCGTTCGCTCGGCGGCGATCCAATCGCCTGCCAGGTACGACCGCTGGGCGGCCATTAACTGCTGGTCGGCTTCGGCCTGCTGCTTGGCAAGTCGCTCGGCCTGCGGGTCGGGCCGGTCCTCTTCGGCGGCCTTGCGGCGCTCTGCCTGACGGCGAAGCTCTCCACGTGTCTCCCACAGCGCGGCAATCCACAGCGCGAGCAAAGCTGCCCCGCCTACCCATTTTGCCCTTGGCTCCATCAGCTCGGGCCATATAAATAGGTTGACGATGGCGAGGTTCACTAGCGCAGTAAATCCTATCGCGAGTGCCAAACCCGCCCAAGACCCCTCGACCCACAGGTGGGGGAGTCCTGGCCACAGGTAGGCCAGCCAGGGAGGGCGTTTTTTCGGCTCTGGCGACGGCAAAGCAAACCCATTCATCCGTTTGTCCCGCGCCGCCACCGAATTGGTGTCACCCACCTGGCTGGTAAGTCCGCCAAAGTGTAGGTCCGCGCTTGGACGATTCAAGACAACTCGATTAATAGCCACAACTTACGACCAGCGTGCGCTGCCGCGCAATGGCCCTGGCCCCACGAAACGACACAACCCCACGCTGCCTGCCGGAGCGGTCGGTACGTATTATGAGGAAGATAACGCCTCGGCCGCCACGCGGCGAGATCGATTGATGCTAGCGGCGCGAGAGGTGAGGATTCTGGGGTCGGGGATCAGGGATAAGAATATGGCGAGCCGGTAGTATCAGTGCACGGAGTAAGCCGCTGCCACTAGTGTCCAAATAGCTGACGACCTCAGTGTCGTCGGAAAACCCAATGAACCACACCAACACCTCCACGCTCCGCATCCTCGATGCCGCGCTGAACCGCGCCGGCGAGGGATTGCGCGTCGTCGAAGACTACCTGCGGATGGTGCTGGACGATGGACACCTGGCGGGGCGTGCAAAATCGCTGCGACACGACCTTTCCACAGCCGCTGCGGGGCTCGAGGCAACCGATCGCTTGGCCGCACGGGACACTTTGGGCGACGTCGGCACCCAGAACACCACCCCCAGCGAAAACTCACGCGGCACGGCGCACGACGTGGCGGCTGCCAGTTTCCGTCGGGTGGCCGAGGCGCTGCGGACCATCGAAGAGTACGCCAAGTTGCTGGACACTCCGCTGGCCGGCCAATGCGAGTCGTTGCGTTATCAACTGTATACCCTGGAGAAAGCGGCCGGACTCACCGCGGATGCTCAGGAGCGACTTGCCGATGGAAAGCTCTATGTGCTGGTCGACGGCCGCGAGTCCGAGGCAGCGTTCGGCGAATTGGTCGAGTCGCTCGTCACTGCCGGCGTGGGAGCGATTCAGTTGCGCGACAAATCGCTCGACGACAGCACGCTCCTCGCCCGCGCCGAACAGTTAGTCGCCGCGACACGAGGCTCCACGACTTTGGCCATCGTGAACGACCGTGCGGATATCGCCATGGCCGCGCGTGCCGATGGCGTGCACTTGGGCCAGGAGGACATGAGCGTGGCCGCCGCGCGGAAGGTGGTCGGAACGCACATGCTGATCGGTATTTCGACGCACAACATTCAGCAGGCGCGGCAGGCGGTGCTCGACGGAGCCAATTACCTGGGCGCGGGGCCGACGTTCGCCAGCACTACCAAACAGTTCACCGAGTTCGCCGGGCTCGACTTCTTGCGCGAGGTCGCCAGCGAGATTTCGCTCCCCACCTTCGCCATCGGCGGAATCACCACGGAGAACCTGCCACAGGTGCTGGCCAGCGGCATCTCGCGGGTGGCAGTGGCGGGTGCTGTCACTGGTGCCAAAAGTCCCGCGGAAGCTGCGAAACTACTGCAAGAAGTCCTCGCACATTCGACTCCAGCTAAAGCAGCATCTGGAGTATGATAGGCGAACTTGAAGAGGTGCTGGGGCGGAGAGCGGGTCGATCCCTCCGACGACACGTAGGTCCTCGGTTATTGGCCCTGGGGTAGAGTGCGTTTTGGTCATTCGTCATTTAGTCATTCGTCTCTGAGTTCATATGCTTCATCCCGTGATTATGGCCGGCGGTTCCGGCACTCGATTCTGGCCTGCTAGCCGCAGCATGTCGCCCAAGCAACTGCTGTCGCTGGTGCCCGGCGGTACGATGATCGCCCAGACGGTCGGGCGACTCGGCGACTTGGCGCCGCCAGAGAACTGTCTGGTAGTGACCAACGCCCGACTGGTGGACGCGGTGCGCGAGCAGCTTCCCGAGTTGCCGCCCGAAGCCGTGGTCGGCGAGCCGGCCAAACGCGACACCGCTCCCTGCATCGGCCTGGCTGCATTGCTCGTTACAAAAGTTGCAAACGATCCGGAGGCGATCATGGCCGTGATGCCGGCCGACCATGTGATCGATCCGCCCGAAGCATTCCAGGACGCCGTGCGTCAGGCGGTGGAGTTGATCGAGGCCAACCCGGCGGTGATCGTCACCTACGGCATCAAACCGACCTACCCGGCCGAGATCTTTGGGTACATTCATCGCGACGTGCCGATGGCCCTGTCGACCGACGAGTCGCTCGCGCCGGCCTACCACGTGAAGGAGTTCCGCGAAAAGCCCGATGCCGAAACGGCGGCCGAGTACCTCGAGTCGGGCGACTACTACTGGAACAGCGGCATCTTCGTATGGCGGGCATCGACCATTCTCGACGCGCTGCGCGAGCACCAACCCGCGATGTACGCGCACCTGGAGAAGATTGCCGACGCGTGGGGCACCAACCAACAGCAGGAAGTGTTCGAGCGAGAGTTCACCGCTATCGAAGGCATCTCGATCGATTACGCGGTGATGGAGCACGCCGAGCAGATCGTGGTGATCGAAGCGCCATTCGAGTGGGACGACCTGGGCGGCTGGCAGTCGCTCTCTCGCCGGCTCGGCACGGACGACGAGGGCAACACCATCGTCGGCCGGCACCTGGGCCTAGGCACATCGGGCACGATTGTCCGCTCGTCGGATGACCATCTGGTGGTGACGCTCGGCCTGGAAGACTGCATCGTGGTCCACACACCCGACGCCACGCTGGTAGCCAACAAACACGACGAAGAGTCGATCCGCAAGATTGTCAAAGAGCTCGAATCCCTCGGCTGGCACGAGCATTTGTAAGAGCCGCTCGCTAGCCCTGCCCGGTATAATGGAGTAACCATGAATCGACGCGAATTCCAACTCGGACTCGCAGCGCTACTGGCCGGCGGCGCGGCTCCCTTTGCGCGCGGCGAAGGACAGCCGAAGCGTCGGCGAGGACTGCCCAACGTAAAGTCCTCGACTTCCGGCGGTCAGCAGTTCTGGGGCGACGTCCGCTACCACGCCGGCTACCGCATCCAGCAGCACGCGCTCACCGGGCATCACAGGTTACTCGACCCCGACTACCAGCGCATCGCCTGGGGCATGCTTAGTTCGTGCGAGGCGGCGCTCCGCGACATTCGCCAGGAGCAACCGGAACTAAAAAATTCACCCACCGCGGTGGTGTTCCTGCATGGTTTGTTCCGCACACGCTGGAGCATGTCGCGGATCGCAGAGCGCGTGGGCAAAGAGACTGGCTGGCAGCCGATCGTGCTCGGCTATCCCTCGACGCGCGGCTCGGTGGGCGACCACGCCAAGATGCTCGCCAAAACGATCAATCACTTGGACGACGTCCAGCAGATTCACTTCGTCGCCCACAGCCTGGGCAACTTGGTGATTCGCTACTGGCTAGGCAATAAGGCGCACCAAAACGTGTGGGGCCGAAGCGGAAGGAAAATCGGCCGCATGGTGATGCTCGGCCCGCCGAACCACCGCCCGTCACTCGCCCAAACGCTGGTACCGATCGACGCCAACCACATCATCGCCGGCGAGGCGGGCCTCGAATTGCAGAACGATTGGGAGAAGCTCGAGCCGAAACTGGCGACGCCATCGTTCGACTTCGGCATATTGGCCGGCGGCACCGCCGACGGTGCGGGGCACAACCCGCTAATCCCGGGCGACGATGACATGATCGTCGGCGTGGACGAAACGCGTCTGACCGGCGCCCGCGACTTCCGCGTGCTGCAGGTGATCCACGCCACGATGATGGACGAAGACGTCACCCAGGAGATGACCGCTCGATTCCTGCAACACGGCTACTTCGAATCGCCAGAGGCCCGAGCGCCGCTGGAGCCGAAGGAAGAGCAGGTCTCGCAAGCCGCGCCTCCGCAAACCGAGTAGCCATTTGGGTGCCTGGGGTCGAGTGCAACGAGCCCCCAGCAGTTACTGCAGCTTTGCTACTGGGGGCTCGCGGAGCTCGTCCCCCAGCCACCCAAGCAGCTGGCTCATGTTCGCCTGCCCAAACGACATTCGTAATTCTGCGTGACACAACTCCATGGCCCAACGTATCGCTGGCATCGACTACGGCACCATTCGCATTGGCATTGCCATTGCCGATCTGTCGGTGGCGATTGCCTCGCCGCTGGAGATCTACCAGCGACAAACGCCGGAGGTCGACGCGAAGTATTTCCGCAAGTTGGCCAAGGAAGAAGCGCTGGTGAAGTTCGTGGTGGGCTTGCCGGTCCACCTGAGCGGCGAGGAGAGCCAGAAGTCGTTCGAAGCCCGCCAGTTTGCTAAGTGGCTCACCGAGACCACCGAGCTGCCGGTCGACCTGTTCGACGAACGTTACACCTCTGCCGAAGCCGAAGAAATGCTACAAGCGGCCAACTTGACAAAGAAACGCCGCAAAGCCAAGCTCGACGCCTTGGCCGCGCAGATCATGCTGACCGCCTATCTGGAAGCGGGGGCGAAGAGTGAAGAGGAACCGGGTTCGTTAGGTTAGGATGAACATGGCACCCCAACCCCGCCGGCGTTTAGCCAGATGGTCGCTCCGCACTGCGCTCTTGGTGGTAACCGCGATCTGCTTGTGGCTCGGATGGCACATGCCGAAGGTTCGGACGCAACAAGCGGCCGTCGAGCAATTGGAGAACGCAGGTGTTCGCATCGAATACCGTTCGCCAGGCTCGTTGGTTCCCGACTGGATGGTGCAGTCGTTGGGCCGAGATCACTTTTCATCGCCGGTGGGGGCGAGCTTATCTACAGAGAACGTTGATTTCAGGGACTACAAACAGCTTGCAGCCCACTTGCGCCGACTTCCCGATCTCCGCTGGCTGGAAATCACTGACACCTACTCTGGCGTCGAAGAACATCAGCTTCAGGAACTTCTGACGGGACTGGATCAGATTCAGCGCATCAAAATCGCCGACGTGCATTACTCCAATCTCACTCGAAGGGCTTTACTGCCACTGGCGAAGTCCACGAACCTCATCGACATGGAACTGAGTTGGGGCTCGCATCATCTTAGCCCTGAGTGTTTCTCGCTGGTGGCTGAGATAGATTCACTGAAGACGGTGAGCCTTCCATGGCATGCGACGAAAGAAGCCACTCGATTGTCGCAAATGCGCGGCGATTTGAATGTAGAAGTACAGCCGACGCCGAAGTGGACTTTTGCCTATAGGCGTAGACCTCCCGATCCCGCCGAAAGATCATATTGGAAGGCGTTCGGGGACAGCGCCGAGGACGATTGACGGTTCGAAATGCGAGAGGTTTCCTCACGTGCGCCCCTCACCCGCGACGGGGAGAGGGAACTTAATGGTCCGCCCCTTCTTGAGTTCTTTCATGCCCGCCCTGCCCTACTACCTTGGTTGCCCTGTGTGGAACTGCGATGCCTGGGTGGGAACGGTGTATGCCGGGAAATCGCGTTCACGGTGGCTCGCCGATTACACGCAGGCGTTTGGCACCGTGGAGGGGAACAGCACGTTCTACGCTTTGCCCGCTGCCGACACGGTGCGGCGGTGGGCCGATGAATCGGCCGAGGGATTTCGCTTTGCGCTTAAGTTCCCTCGCACGGTGACGCACGACAAGCTGCTGGTCGACGCTGGAGCGGAGACCGAGGCCTTTCTGTCGCTGCTCGCCATCTTGCGCGAAGCGGACAAACTGGGTCCCTCCATGATTCAACTGCCACCGTACTTCGACGCACAGAAACTCGACAACCTTGAAGCATTCCTCGCCGCGTTGCCGCGGGAGTTTCCCTACGCGGTGGAAGTCCGCCACGACGACTTCTTCGCCGAAGGCGCCGCCGAGCAGTCGCTCGACGCCATGCTGCACGAGTACCGCGCCGATCGGGTGTTGTTCGATAGCCGGCCGCTGTTTTCCGCGGCGGCCACCGACGAATTCGAAGTGGAGTCTCAGAATCGCAAACCAAAAGTGCCGGTCCGTTTCACGGTCACCAACACGTCGCCCATGGTACGGTTCATCGCTCGCAACGATGTCGAGAGTGTCGTTGCCTGGATGGACGAATGGACTACGGTTGTGGCCGATTGGCTCGCGCAGGGACTCACCCCTTACTTCTTTACGCACGCCCCGAACAACGCCCTCGCGCCGGCCGTGGCGGCGCTGTTCCACGCCCGGCTGGTGGAACGCATGCCGACGATGCCACCGCTCTCCGCATGGCCGGGCCAGAAGGTGCAGCGCCAGCAATCTCTTTTCTAGGTAGCCGGATTCGCAAGAATTCGGAGCACCACCCTACGCGCGTCCGAATTCTTGCGAATCCGGCTACCTAGACTTTTGCACTTCTAGTCCGAGTCGTTTTCGTTGTGCAGGTGCTCACGGAAGTAATCCGCCATCCGCAAGTTCAACAGGGCCGACAGATCGGGATCGGCCACCATGTGCGTCGAGCCGGGTAGCGGCAAGAAGTCGACCTGCCGGCCTTCGTGCAGCAAGCGGTCGACCAGCTTGGTGCTGTGCAGGAAGTAAACATTGTCGTCTGCAGTGCCATGGATCAGCAGCAGCGGCCGGTCGAGCTGCGGGGCATAGGTGAGCACCGAGGCTGCGTCGTAGCCTGCAAGGTTCTTCTCCGGCAGTCCCATGTACCGCTCGGTGTAGTGCGTATCGTAGTCGCGCCAGTCGACCACCGGCGCACCGGCGATGCCCACATGGAACACGTCGGGCTGCTGCATGACCGCCATAGCGGAGAAGTACCCGCCGAACGACCAACCAAAGATACCAACGCGCGAAATATCCAGCTCATCGTATTGTTCACCGAGTGCCTTGAGGCCGGCGACCTGGTCGGCCAGCGGCACCTTGATCAAGTCGTGCTTAATTGCCCGCTCCCAATCCCGACCTCGCGCCGGGGTGCCGCGCCCGTCGAGCGAAACGACGATAAACCCCTGATCGGCGAACCACTGCTGGACGAGGTAACGATCGCCGTCGGTGGTGACCACCTGGGCGTGAGGCCCGCCATATACACTTACCAGCACTGGCAGCTTCTCATGCTTTGTGAGCCAATCGCCGCGCGGGCGGACGATGGCGGCGCACATCGGCGGATCGGTGTCGAGCTTCACCAACTCGACGCTTGGTTTGAATGGCGGAGTAAGGGCCACGCTCTCCAGCGCGCCCAACTGTTCCCCCTCGGCCGACACCACGCGATGAGGCAACTGCTCGGCGAGCGTCTGACCATACGTCACATAGACGCCGGAGTCCGATCCCAACGTCGCGCCGTGCATGCCGGGTGCTTTGGTCAGTTTCTTAGGCTCCGCGCCATCAGCCGTGAGTGCAATGCGGTACAAATGCCTCTCGGTAGGATCGGGGCCAGCGAGAATCAGCGCAGTGTTTGATGTTTCGTCGATGCCGACCAAGCCGCGGTAGTTAAGCTCCGGCGTCGTGAGTTCCACCACCAGATTGCCCTCGCGATCGTAACGCAGCAGTTGCCAAACTCCGTTGTTCTCACTGCTCCACAGAAAGCCGGCTCCATCGGGCAGCCACTTGGGCATGTGGCCATCGAGGTTGATCCACGCTGCATCGGTTTCTTCGAGCAGTGTGTGCGTCGAACCGTCGGACGTATCGACCTTCAGCAGTTGCTCGATGGTTTGCTCGCGATTCTGCACCACCAACGTGAGCGGCGCGCCGTCGGACCACGTGACGTTCGCCAAGTAGGAAAACTCATCGCGGTCCCAATCGATCCAAGTGGTCTCACCACCGGCGGCGGGAATGATGCCCAGCCGAACCTCAGCGTTCGCCTTGCCGGGCCGTGGGTAGCGCCAGGCGTCGGGCTTCTTGTCGGGGTTCGCCGGGTCGGTAATGAACCACTCCTCGACTTCCGAAGTATCCGTCTCCTGGTAAGCAAGGTACGCACTGTCGGGCGACCACCAGTAGCCGTGCATGCGGTCCATCTCTTCCTGCGCAACAAACTCTGCCGCGCCGAACGTGAGCGTCTCGCTCGATCCGCTGGTGAGCTTCGTCTCCTCGCCGGTCGCGATGTCCATTACGAACAAGTCACCTTCGCGGACCACCGCCAGCCTCTTGCCGTCGGGCGAGAGTCGCGCGTCGATCGGGTAGCCCGCTTCGCTTGCCAGCTCGCGATGCTCGCCGGTCGCGCGGTCCACCAGGTACAACGAACCGGAAAGCGGCACCAGGATCTGCGTTCCGTCTTTCGATAAGCTGTAGCCCACGATGCCGCGGGCTGTCATCCGCATTCGCTCGCGGCGGGCCTTTTCTTCGGCGGTTAGCTCTTCCTCCACGCCGCCCAAGAGCTGCTCGGCGGTGAGGATCTTTCGCTCCTTGCCGGTGGCGATGTTGTATTCGTACAGGTCGTGCTCTTTCGACTTCGGCCCCGAGCGAAGAAACAACACCGCCTTGCCGTCGGGCGTGACTTTGATCGATGTGGGATTGCCCAGGCTGTAGCGGCGAGTCTGGGCGTGCTCTTTGAGAAAGTTATCCTGCAAACGTTCGTCGGCGAGACTCATCGAACAGATTCCTAGGGCAATGGCGACCCACAGGGTCGCGGCAGGTCGTCGTAACGAGTGGCAAGAATTTGGCATCTCGGTCGGTTTTCTCTTCGTGGCAAGAAAGTGAAATCGGTAATTCGCCTCCATCGTAACGTGCGGCGGTGCGGAGTTCACTATCTGCGGTTATTCGAACAACCACTGCGCGACGTTCTTCGTACTTTATGGGTTGCCAAGGAAGTGCACGTGCGTATACTGATCAGGAACTGAACGCATATTCACCACACGGTCGTATCCACCATGATTGCCACTGCTCCTTCACCGAACAAACTGCCCCAACTGCGAGGGATGCTCGAGCGACTTGAGGCTCCTCGATATGACCATCAGCGAACCGTTCTGTCTACAGGCGTCACAGCGGTCGACCGGCTGCTACCCCAGCGGGGGCTGCAAAGCGGAATGCTTGTGGAATGGGTGGCCGACGGGCCCGGCAGCGGCGCCAGCTTGCTGCCAGTGGCAGCACTGAAGAACCTGCAGCACACCGGCGGCGCCATCGTGGTGATTGACCGAGAAGGACACTTTTACCCACCCGCCGCTTCGGCGTGGGGCATCGATTTACAGCACACGATTGTCATCCGCCCCGCGACCGAAGCCGACGAACTATGGGCCATCGACCAAGCGCTACGTTCGCCGGACGTCGCGGCGGTACTGGCGTGGCCCGAGCGAATCGACAGCTTCACGTTCCGCCGCCTGCAACTGGCAGCCGAAGCCAGCAGCGCAATCGGCCTGCTGGTGCGCCCGAAGCGAGCGCAGCAGGAACCAAGCTGGGCCGCCGCGCGACTGCTGGTCTCGCCGCTTCCCTCCAGCGCGAACGCAACAGAGTGGCAGGAAAGCCCCCCGCCCGCCTGCTGGAAGTTGAACGTTTCGGTGCTGCGAAGCCGCGGAGGGCGACCGGGGCAAAGCGTCGAGCTTGAAGTGGACGAACAAACGGGGAACATCCATGAAGCCATCCAGCACAAGACCACTGGCAGGCTCCCAGCGCGTGCTGGCCGTCTGGCTACCCAACTGGCCCATCGAGCGTCTCACGAGCAAACAGCCTGAACTGCGCGGCCAGCCACTGCTGCTCGAAAACACAGCGTCCCGTGGTCAGCGCGTAGTGGCTTGTTCGCCCGAGGCGCGCGAGTTCGGCGTGCAGCCGGGCATGCCGGTTGCCGAGGCCACGGCCATCTCCACGCTCCAGGCGGTGCGTCTGCCGCACGACGCGGAGGCCGATCGTCGCGCGCTGGAAAAGCTGGCCGACTGGTGCCATCGCTTCAGTCCCACCGTGGGCATTGAGGACACCGACACGCTGCTGCTAGACGCCACGAACCTCGCCCCGCTATACAGCGGCGAAGGGCCGCTGGTCGAGCAAGTATCGCAAGGTCTCACGCGACTAGGCCTCACCGCGTACGTCGCCTTGGCCGACAATATCGCTGCGGCTTGGGCTTTGGCGCATTATTCGGGGGCGGGGACGACCCGGCTCGCGCCGGTTGGCGAAAGCATTGCGGCAGTGGCCTCTTTACCTCTCGCGGCATTACGACTCGATGACATTACGATCGAAACGCTCGGCCGACTGGGTATCGAATCCGTCGAGGAGGTGCTCGCATTGCCGCGGTCGGAGCTTGCTTCGCGGTTCGGGCCCGAGTTGCTTACTCGCATCCACCAACTGCTGGGCGATCAGGCGGAGGTGATCCGCGCGGTCGCGCACTCCGAGCGACTCACCACGCAATGGCTATTGGAACCGCCGCTCACCAAGTGGACGCACATCAACAAGATTCTCCAGCAACTGCTCCGCCGGCTGGCTCACTTACTCGCCGCTCGCGACGCAGGGGCGCTGCAACTCACTTGCTACCTGGAATGCCAGGCGAGCGACGATGTGTCGTTCGACGTGCGGCTGTTCCGCCCCACCGCGGACGCGGCGCACTTGATGGAGATCGTCGCCCTGCGCTCCGAGCGACTGCTATTAACCAGCCCAGTAACCGCTGTGAAAGTGCACGTGACCAAACACGCGCCGCTCGCCCGGCAGCAACGGGTGTTGTTCGAGCGGGAATCGCATTGGCAACATTCCACGGGCGTCGCCGCGCTGGTGGACCGCCTCGCCGGCCGGCTCGGTGCCGAAGCGGTGGTTCAATGTCGGGTGCAGCACGAAGCGCAGGCCGAGTTTGCCTACACCGAGCAATCGCTGGTCGGCAACCTGACGGCGAGAAAAAAGTCGACTGCCAAGCCGTCGACCGCCAAGCTCGCCCCGCTCGATCGCCCGCTGCACTTTTTTTCCAAGCCGCAGCGAGTGGAGACATTGTCGTTCCTGCACGAAGGACCGCCTATCCGCTTCACCCACGGCGGCCAGCAATACGTCGTGGCCCACCACCGCGGCCCGGAGCGAATCGAAACCGGCTGGTGGCGCCGCCGAGGCGTCCGCCGCGACTACTACTGCGTCGAAACCACCACCGGCCGCCGCTTCTGGCTATTCCGCTGCCTGCGCCGGCAGAAGTGGTATCTGCATGGAGCTTATGAATGAAGAGTTAAGTACTTAGGCCCGGCGTTTGCGCCGGGTTGATTGGCATTCTCTTCACCCCGCCGTAAACGACGGGGCTAAACGCGACCAACGGTCGCGGCTTTCCTGCTGTTCAACATCCGCTTCGATCCGCGCCAATCCGCGACTGATTCGACCGACCGTGCCTGAGCCTCCTGTTTTTCCGAAGCGTCAACCTTTGCCGGCCGACAAGAGGTCGCCGGGCACGTCGCCTGCTGTTCGTTATGCGGAGCTGCACTGCCTGACGAACTTCACTTTCCTCGAAGGGGCGTCGCATGCCGACGAGTTGGTCGTCACCGCGGCCGAGCTTGGCTATCAGGCGTTGGCCGTGACCGATCGCAACAGCCTGGCTGGCGTGGTGCGGGCGCATACGGCGGCGAAGGACTGCGGGCTCAAGATTCTCATCGGCGCGGAAGTCACGCCCGACGATGCTCCACGCGTCGTTCTGCTGGCCACCGACCGCGCAGCTTATGGCCGGCTTTGCCGGCTATTAACCACCGGTCGACGGCGAGCCGAAAAAGGCAAGTGCCAACTCACGTTCGACGACTTGGTGCAGCATCGCGAAGGATTACTCGCACTAGTAGCACCGCCTTCAAGTTCCGACCCAACAAAACGCAATGCAACTAACGCCCCAATAGCCGACGAGCTACGCCTCGCCAGAGAGAACCAATCACTCTCGCAACATCTGGATCATTATCGCGAGTTATTCGGCGACCGTACTTACCTATTAACCGAACTCCACTACGGCGCGAACGATCACCGGCGGCTCGAGGTCCTCCAGCAACTGAGCGAAGCATCCGGCGTGCCGCTCGTGGCGGCGGGCGACGTGCACTATCACATCCGCGAGCGAATGGCCCTGCAGCACGCGCTCACTGCCATTCGGCACGGTACCACGGTGGCCCAACTCGGTGAGCGCTGCCTGCCGAATGCCGAGCGGCACCTGCGGCCGCTGGACGACATCGCCCGCATCTATGCCGACGTTCCCGAGGCATTGCAACGGACGATGGAAGTGGCCGACCGCTGCCAGTTTTCGCTGGACGACTTGCGGTACGAGTACCCCGAGGAACTCGCCCCAGCTGGCCAAACGCCGATGCAGTACCTGAGCCAACTCGCCTGGCAGGGGGCCAAGCAGCGTTACCCGACGATCGTGCCCGAGAAAGTTTGCCGGCTGTTGGAGCACGAACTGTCGCTCATCGAACAGCTCAAGTACGAGGCGTTTTTTCTTACCGTGCAGGACATCGTCCGCTTCGCCCGCTCGCGAAACATCCTCTGCCAGGGTCGCGGCTCGGCGGCCAACTCGGTGGTCTGCTACTGCCTGGGCGTCACGGCGGTCGATCCATCGGAGCATGAACTGCTGTTCGAACGGTTTGTCTCCGCCGAGCGAAACGAAGCGCCCGACATCGATGTCGACTTCGAGCACGAACGCCGCGAGGAAGTGCTGCAATACATTTACAACAAGTACGGCCGCGACCGCGCGGGCCTGGCCGCCACGGTGATCACCTACCGCCCGCGAAGTGCGATTCGCGACGTCGGCAAGGCATTAGGTTTGTCGCTCGATTGTGTCGACGCGCTGGCGAAGAACTACGACTACCGCGGCGAACGCACCTTGCTGCCCAAACGGTGCGAGCAAAGCGGCGTTGACCCTAACTCGCGGTTGGGGCAACAGTTGATGCTGCTGGTGAACGAGCTGCTGGGCTTTCCGCAGCATCTTTCGCAGCACGTCGGCGGCATGGTTATCACCCGCGGCCCGCTGTGCGAGTTGGTGCCCATCGAAAATGCGGCCATGGTCGATCGCACCGTGATCGAATGGGATAAGGACGACCTCGACGAGCTGGGTATCCTGAAAGTCGACTGCTTGTGTCTTGGCATGCTCACGGCCATTCGCAAGTGCTTCGACCTGGTGAGCCAACAAACGTGCCGGCAACTCTCCATCGCCACGCTGCCGGCCGAAGACCCCGCGGTGTACGACATGATCTGCCTGGCCGACACGGTGGGCGTGTTTCAAGTCGAAAGCCGCGCGCAGATGAGCATGCTGCCCCGGCTCCAGCCGCGGCGGTTTTACGATCTGGTGATCGAAGTGGCCATCGTCCGCCCCGGGCCGATCCAGGGCAACATGGTGCATCCGTATTTACGACGGCGAAACGGCGAGGAGCCGGTGGTCTATCCCAGCCGCGAGGTGGAGCAGGTGCTGGAGCGGACGCTTGGCGTGCCGCTGTTTCAGGAACAGGCGATGCAACTGGCCGTGGTGGCCGCGGGCTTTACGCCGGGCGAGGCGGACCAACTACGGCGGGCGATGGGTGCCTGGCGACGATTGGGCATGATCGACACGTACCGCAAGCGGCTGATCGAAGGCATGCTGGCCAAAGGTTACACGCCAGAGTTCGCCGAAGGGTTGTTCAACCAGATTCGTGGCTTCGGCGAGTACGGCTTCCCCGAATCGCACGCGGCGAGCTTCGCCAAACTGGTGTACGTTTCGGCGTGGCTCAAACATTACTACCCGGCTGCATTCGCCGCGGCGCTGATCAACAGCCAGCCGATGGGTTTCTACGCCCCCGCGCAACTGGTTCGCGACGCCCGCGATCACAAGGTCGAAGTCCGGCCGATCGACATCAACCGTAGCGACTGGGACTGCACGCTCGAAGCAACCGGCGACGGCACTGAAGGCGCACTGCGGTTGGGCATGCGGATGGTGCGAGGCTTGAAAGAAGCGGACGCCCAGCGAATCGTCGCCGAGCGAGACGCGCCCTATCGGTCGGCGACCGAGTTGGCCACAAGGGCTCGCGTGAGTCGGGCGACGCTCGAAAAGCTGGCCGACGCAGGCGCGCTCGACTCGCTGGAGCAGGATCGCCGCGCAGCGCTGTGGCAAGCACTCGACCAACCGCTCAGCACCGAGCGGATGCCGCTGTTTGGCAATCAAGCAGCCAGCAATCACGACGATGACGAGCCGCCCATGCCGGAACTGCCCCCGCTCACACCCCAGCAGCAGGTGTTCGCCGATTACGCCACGCTAGGCCTGTCGCTGCGTGACCACCCGCTGGCGTTTTACCGCGAACGTCTCGCCAAGCGGGGCGTCACCACGGCCGCGGGGCTTGCCGAACTACGCCACGGAAGTAGGGTAACCGTAGCGGGCCTGGTGCTGATGCGGCAGCGGCCCGCCACCGCCAGCGGCATCACGTTCGTCACGCTTGAAGACGAAACGGGCTCTATGAACCTGGTGATCCACCTGCGAACATGGGAGCGATACGAACTGGTCGCCCGCCGCACCAACGCCATGCTGGTCACCGGCCGCCTGGAGCGCGAAGGCATCGTGATCCACGTAATCGTCCGCGAGATCCGCGACCTGCAAACCGAAATGGACAAGCTCGAACACCGGTCGAGAGATTTTCGGTGAGCGATTGGTGACGAGTGACACAAATAAATACATCATGACCCATTCCATACTCATTTTCGGTTGCGGATACCTCGGCCAGCGCGTCGCAGAACTTATGCGCGGTGCCGGAGTGCAGGTGCACGCGGTGACTCGATCGAGCGAGCGGGCTAAGGAGTTTGCCAAGGCTGGGATCTCGCCCATCGTGGCCGACGTGACCGACCCCGAGACGCTCACCAATCTGCCACCGGCCGACACGGTGTTGTTCGCCGTGGGGTACGATCGCTCGAGCGATCCGTCGATCGACGAGGTCTACACTGGCGGAGTGAGAAACGTGCTCGCCGCACTGCCCGAAGGGACCAAGCGGTTTATCTACATCAGCACCACTGGTGTGTATGGCGATGCAGATGGAGAGTGGATCGACGAGCAGACTCCGCCGAATCCCAGCCGCGCGGGTGGGGTCGCGTCGTTGGCGGCCGAGAAGTTAATCCTCGCCAGCCCGCTGGCCGACCGCGCGGTGATCTTGCGCCTAGCGGGGATCTATGGGCCCGATCGATTGCCCTACCTTAAGCAACTCACCGCGGGCGAGCCGATCGAGGCACCTCAGCAAGGTCACCTGAATCTCATTCATGTGGGCGACGCCGCCCGCATCGTCGCGGCGCTGGCCGACCCGGTTCGAAAAGTGTCCGGCCCGGCAATTTACTGCGTGAGCGACGGTCATCCCGTGGTGCGCGGCAACTATTACCGCGAAGCGGCGCGGCTGCTGGGCGCTCCGGAGCCGACGTTCGTCGCCCCACCTGCGGAAAGCCCCCGCGCGGCCAGGGCGGCAGCCGACAAGCGTGTGAGCAACCAGCGGCTGCTGGCAGAAGTGGCCATCGAGTTGCAATTCCCAACCTACCGAGAGGGCCTGGCCAGCATCGTTGCCCCCTAGTGCGTGCCGCACGGGCGTGTAGCATCTGCGGCGGCCTATTTCCAGAGAAACTTGTTCAAATACACGCCACAAGTATCTGTAGTGCGCACTAGCCGGGCCACGTCGTCCGCGTGCGAGTTTTCCCTGGATATCCCGTCGCTGCAAGCTCTGGCTCGTTGCCCAATCGCCGCTGGGCCTCTATCATCAAACAGCCTGTGCCCCTCATTCGCATACATCGTCATTGGATGATCAGTTCCCTATGCTCCAGCGTCAGCCACTTTTTCCCCACGTTATCGAGCTCAACCACCAGGCGCGGCGGCGGATCACCTGCAGTGTCTATCTGATCTACGACGATCAGAACAACTGGGCGCTGGTCGACATCGGCTACGAGGACGCGGTGGACGAAGTGCTGGAGTTGATCCGGCAGCTCGACTTCCCGTTCAACAAGTGCGCCGGGCTGCTCGCGTCGCACGCCGACGTCGACCACATACAGGGGCTTGCCAAGGCAAAGCAGATTCTCAAGGCGAGCGTCTTCTGCCACCCGGCGGCGGCCGCGCACCTGGAGGCCGGCGACCGCATTGCGACGTTTGCGGCCATCGAGGCCCAAGGCATCGACCTCGACATGCCGAAGGTCGAAATCGAACACCGCGTCGACGAAGGCGATAAAATCGCCGTGGGCGACCTCGAGCTCGAGGTCTGGCACACGCCGGGCCATACCGACGGCCAGTTGTCGTACCGCCTGGGCAATCTGCTGCTCTCGGGCGACAACATCTTTCGCGACGGCTCGGTTGGCGCGATCGACGCCCATCACGGCAGCAGCATCGTCGATTTCATCAAGTCGCTTCAGCGCATCCAGGCGAGCGACGTCGAGTGGCTGCTGCCGAGTCACGGCCCCGCGTTCCGCAAGGACAACGCGATGATCCAGAAGACGATCGACCGGCTGGAAACCTACCTGCACATGGCCGACTTCGGCACCTGCGCGATCGACTGGCCGCTGATGGACCAGTGGGAGCAGGAGTTACTGGAAGGCAAAGCACCTGAGTAATCGCGCTGGGTCGCAATCCCTTCGCTTGGCGACTCAACCAGCACCGCGCCGGCGGACCTGCTAGAATCAGTTCTCCAGATTGGCCTATTTCCGCGCGGAGAACCCTCATGCACCGTCGTTCGCTGCTGGCTTTGTTCTGCGCGGCGCTCGTCAGCGCCGCAGCTTGCCAGGGCGACGACCTGCGTTCACCGGTTCGCACCTATGGCATGAAATCGCTTTCGCCAGAGTTTGCTGAGAAGATCGAAACGCTCGACGAGCGAATTCCGCAGTGGATGGAACAACACCAGGTGCTGGGCGTGTCGGTTTCAATGATCGACGACGGACAACTCGTATGGTCGCGCGGCTACGGAGTCCGCTGCGCCGGCACTTCGCATCCGGTCGACCCCGACACGGTGATGGAGGCTTGCTCGATGAGCAAGCCGTTCTTTGCATACATGCTGCTCAAGCTGGTCGAACAGGGAGAATTCGACTTGTCGCAGCCGCTGATCGACTACTTGGGCGAGGACTACCTCGACAAGGAGCCACGACAGCACGCGATCACCGGACAGATGGCTCTCAGTCACACCACCGGACTGCCCAACTGGCGCGAGGGAGGTTGGCAATCGGGCGGGCCGATGACACTCCAGTTCGATCCCGGCACGCAGTTCTGCTATTCGGGCGAAGGCTTCCTGATGCTGCAACGCGCCGTGGAGAAGGTGACCGGCAAGGGTCTCGACGAGTTTTCACGCGAGCGACTGATCAAACCGCTCGAGCTGCACCACACACGTTTCGTGTGGGACGATCGCTTTCTCGTCAATGCATCGTGCGGGCACGATGGTGAAGGCCGTGTGAAATCGATTCGCAAATACTACCACAAGGCCAACGCGGCCTACTCGCTGTACACCACCACCGAAGACTACGCCCGGTTTCTCGTAGAGATTCTGAAGGAGGATCGCACCGCTCCACACTCGATCTCCGCCGAGATGCGCTCGCGGATGCTCACGCCGATCTCCGAGCGCGAGGATCAGCAGGCCGAGTGGGGTCTGGGTTGGGGACTTCGGAAGCTCGACCCTCATCGTCAGGTGTACCACAGCGGCTCCAACGGCACTGGCTTTCGCTGCTACAGCGAGTTCTTCCCCGAAACGGGCGACGGGCTGGTGATCATGACCAACAGCGCGACGGGCCGCCAGTTGTGGGAAGCGGCCGTCGATCAATGGCACTCTTCGGGCACGTGAATCCCGGAAAACAACCAATCTCGTCGGGAATCTCAGCTATTAGTGGCGGCGGTGCGGCCAACCGTGTACCATCCACACCAGTGCTTTACCATATCCGGATTTTGGAATAGCCAAAGCACTCGCGGGGGTTGGACAGTTCTTTTGGGAGGCATGATATGCTCAGGCGAATTCTTGGCGGATGGCTGCTCTTCGCAATCGCACTCACGACCGCAGCGGCCAACGCGCAAGGTCCCGCCAAGATCGGCGAGGACATTCGCCTGCCGGCTGCTCCGGAGCAATGGCTGAACTTTCCTCCGCTGTCACTCGATCGGCTGGGCGGCAAAGGCGTCGTACTCTATTTCTTCGACGAAGAGTGTTCCAACTGCGCGAAGCGTTGGCCTGAGTTGATGAGGCAGGCGGAGTTGCATTCGCAGGATCCGGTGGTGATCATCGCGGTGAACTCGGGCAACTCGCCGCGCGACGTGGCCGCCTATGTTCGCGAGCACCAGATTACCTGGCCGGTAATCGTCGACTCCGATCGCTCCTTCGAACGAGTGGCACTCGGCCTCATGATTAACGTGCAGACCAAGCCCTCCGGCATTCGCATTCGCAAGGCAGACGGCAATTGGGAAGCCAACATCCGCAGCCGCGTGCCCGACGCGATCAACGCCGCGGCCAAGGGCGGTAAGTGGCGAGTTAATCCCGCCATGGTGCCCGTGGAACTCCGTGCCGCGTGGGGTTTGGTGGAGCTCGGCAACTTCGCTGCCGCCCTGCCGATGATTGCCCGCACCGAACGCCGAGGCAACGACGCGGTGAAGAATGCCGCCGCCGCGCTGCGCGATGCAGTGGCCGTTTCGCTGGCCGAAGAACAAGAATCAATCGACAAGCTGCTGGCCGAGGACCGCCAGTGGCAGGCGTTCGTGGCTATCGGTTCGTTGCTGGAAACGTACAAGGGCTACGAGGTCGACCCAACACTCGAGGTGAAGTATAAGGAACTCAAGAAGTCGGACGCCATCCAACAGGAGCAAGCGGCCGCCAAGAAACTGCAACAAGCCATCCGCACCGGCTCCGTCGGTTCGCCAGCGGCGGTAAAGCGGGCGACGACAATGCTCGAAAAAATAAAGGAGCAGTATCCGGACACCGAGGCGGCCACCAAGGCGGAGAAACTCATCGAGCAAGTCACCGCCCCCGCAATGCTTGCACCTCCCGAAGGCTGAAATGCCCAGCATGGGTGGCGCATCTTAAGGTCGTTTTTGAGCACGCAGCGACAAGTTGTCTGCTCCTGCTTCAGGTAAAGTCGCCAGAAACTTCCTTTACCGTAGTTGTTGTCCGCTCTAATCTTGGCCCGAGCCTGCAACCGGGATATCATCAGACTTATCACAACTCCCATCCCACAGGAGGTCCGCTATGTTCCGATTCGTTCCTGTTTGTGCGGTTGTATTTTCACTCTCCTTCCTGGCGTCGCGACCGGGTATCGGTCAAGAACAAGACGCAGCAACAGTTCCTGCCAAAGAAGAGGCAGCGGCTCCCGACGAAACAGCGGCAGCTCCTGAAGTAGCGGCGGAGCGTGCCGAAGCAATGGCTCCTTCGAAAGCTGCTGCTGACTCCGACAACAAGCTGGCCGACCTGCCCACGTCGCCCGATCAGTGGATCAACTCGGCGCCGCTGCCGCTCGAAAGCCTCGTGGGCAAGGGTATCGTGTTCTACTATTTCGAGGAGCAGTGCCCCAAGTGCGAAGGTCGCTGGCCCGACATCCTGGAAGTGGCCGAGCGACACCGAGACGAGCCGGTGGTGTTCATCGCAGTGAACTCAGGAAACTCGCCGGAGCAACTTCGTAGCTACCTGAAGCGCAACAAGATCGACTGGCCGGTGATCGTCGACACCAATCGTGCGTTCGAAGAGTCGTCGCTCGGCATGGAGATCAGCCTGCAGAACATCTACCAGACGCGGATGATAACCGCCGGTGGAGAATGGAAGAGAGGGAACCCCAACGAACTCGACGATGCCGCGACGACCGCCTCCGAGGGTGGCAATTGGTCGATCGACCCGACGAGCTTGCCAGAGGAACTACGCGCTGCATGGCGAGACATTGAGATTGGCAACTACGCTCACGCCGCGCGGAGCATCATGCGAGCTGGCCGCGAAGGCGACGCTGCAACCAAGGCAGGTGCTAAGCAGCTGTTCGACGTGGTGCAAGGCTCGATGAACACCGACTTGGCGGCCATCGGCCAGCAGCTCAAACGCAACGAGAACTGGCCCGCCTACCAAGCCCTAGAGTCGTTCCTTGCCAAGTACAAAGGCTATCCCATGCACCCGGCCGTGGCCGAGAAGCATGAGCAGGTCAGCCAGATGGAAGAAGTACGGAACGAGAGCCGCGCGGCCAACAAACTGGCCTCCGCAATCCGCACCGGCTCGCGCGGCACCTCCTCCTCGGTGAAAAAGGCCGTGGAGATGCTCGAAGAGTTGATCGGCGACTACCCGGATACCGAAGCAGCTGTGGAGGCGAAGAAGCTGCTGGCGCAGGTGAACGGTGGGGAGGGCGAAGCGGGAAGCTCCGTTGAGTAGAATGTCTCCATGTCTGGCAAGCCGCAGAAGACCCGACTGACTCCCAAGCTTGCAGCCGCCACTAGAGAACTGCTGACCCGGTGGGGAGTGGCGGACCAAATCGACCTCTATCAGTCCGTGGCTTTGCCATGCATTAGCTACCGCGCTCCATCCAGTCAGCAGGATCCGAAGCCATCACTACCGACAACGTTTCTGGGCGGGGGCCCGCTCGCACCCCCTGAGTTCACCTGGCCCTGTCACAAAGGGAAGCGCATTCCATTCATTGGCCAGATTGATCTGAGCCACGTACCACAAGACTTCAGCAATCCGCTGCCAGCCTCGGGGATTCTCTACTTCTTCTGCTGGTGCACTAACGAGGAATTCCCAAACCCGTCGCAGGTCGTTTGGTTGAATCCTGAGGGGAGCGATCTGGTTCAATTCGAAGCAATCCCGCAAGGAACATTGCCTGACTGGCAAGGTGAATGCGTCTACGAACTAGAATCATGCCAGTCTGTTGTTGTCGGAGCAACCGTTACCCGTGATCGTCTTCGCTCTGAAGCAATTCGGACTGGTCTATATGTGGAAGAACAACTTTCGGAGTTCAGCGAAGACGTACTCGGTGATGTGCCCGATGAGTACGATGGCGACGTCGTCTCCCTCGCCCAAGATACGCCACTTCCAGTTGGTTCTGAGTGGGGTCAGTCTCTCGGATATGCTAGGGAAGACTTTTTACTAGGTATGGAGTCGTGCTTGGAAGGATACCAGGAAGAGGGAGAGGTCTGGCTGAACCTGCTTCAAATTCCTTCACTCGGCAACATGCTCTGGTCAGACTGTGGCTACCTGATCTTCCTCATCCGCCAAGCTGATCTCAAAGATCGGCGTTTCGACCGCGTGCGAGTGGAGGTGATGAGCAGCTAGTGCAGCCCTCACGGGCGGTTGGTGTCCGTAATCCACTGGGCGTTCGGCACTTTCGTCGATTGCGCTTGCTGTGGGCTGCCAAATTTCGCTCCTTGGGAGCTGCTTCTGGTCGAAGCTTCGAGAAATTCGTGTTCATCAGTGTCTAGGGGCAAGTTCCTACCCCCAAAAGTCAGCCTGTAACGGTTGTGACGGATTTTCTCTCAATTCCGGTCGCACCGATCGCCGATGGTATAGGCACCGGCCACTAGGTAGACCCAAACACCTCGGCGAGCCGGAACTGACCCGCACAAGACATCGATACATTCGGGGGGAACCATGCATCGCCGCTTTGCTATCGCCGCCTTCGTGGCCGCGATGCTGTTTGCCGGACTGTCGGCCCAAAAGGCCGAGGCCCAGCAGGCGTATGGGCGGGCTTGGGGGCACACGTACACGACCCAAGACTGGAACCGCTTTTACCACTACCCGTACGTTTACTATCCGCAGAACTACTGGGGCAGCGAGTACTACCGCAGCGCCGATAGTCTGTACCACCGCTATCCGCAGGAAATGCGGATTCCGGTCTACAACAAGCGTTGGCACAACTACTATCCGTCGCCACGCAAGTACCACATGGGACATCACTTCATTCTCGACGTCTTTTAGCCGCCGGGCCCCTGGGGCCCACCTCTGCTTCGGAGTCGATTCGGGGGGACTGACGCCGACGGCAGGCCGAAAGATCAAGCGAATGAGGGACCGTGAAAACCGCGGCGCCAGCCATCCGGCCGGCGTCGCGGTTTCGCTTATTTAGGGGTGAGAATCGGCGAGAACTGGGCTCGACGGCGAGATCTTCGCCAAATGGGCGGTTTTCGACTAGAATGGGCAATCTACGGCCCTTCCTTCCGCGGTGCTGCCCGGACCAGTACTCGCTCCCTCAATCCACAGCTTGCCCCCATGACGCTCTCTTTGCGCCCAGCCTGGCTGCTTGCTGGATTGCTCGCGTTCACCAGCAACGCACACGCTCAACACCAAACCGATAGCTTCTCACCGGTCTCGGTGGGCAGCGTGTTGCCGTATCAGGTGCAGCTCGCGGAAACCTCCCTCGGCACTGCCGAATTACCCACGCTGCAGTCCTACGCAGCCGCGGAACACGACGGCAAGTGGGTGCTGGTTGCTGGGCGGACCAACGGGCTGCATGGGTTTTCGCAAATCCCCACTGAAAACTTCCCGGAAGCCTACCGCTCGTACGACGTGTGGGTGGTTGATCCGGCGGCCGGGCAGTCGTGGCGAAGATCGCTCCACCCCGACGACAACGAGAATTCGGGCCTCACCGCCAACCAGGCGATTTCGATTGGCACCACCAACAATCAATTTGTGAAGCTGAATGACACGCTATATCTGACGGGTGGTTACTCGGGCGACGACACTATCGGAGCGCTAACCGCGTTGGACCTGCCGGGTATCGTCGACTGGGTGCAAAATGGCACCGGCATGGCGAGCAACCATATTCGCCAGGTGGAGGATCCCTACTTTCGCGTGACCGGCGGTGCGATGTACGAGTTGGACGGCAAGGTCCAACTGGTGTTCGGCCACGACTTCCCGGGCCGCTATCGTCCCGGCAAGAACGGCATTTACACCCAAAGCATCAAGAGTTTTGAAATCAACGACGACGGCACCACGCTGAGCTTCTCCAACGCCACCAGTACCACACCAGTCGACGAATACCGCCGCCGCGATCTGAACGTGTACCCGGTCCTCAGCCCTGATGGATTGGGCGGGCATACCGAAGGGCTCACCGCGCTGTCTGGCGTGTTCACCGAGTCCGATGGAGTGTGGACCGTGCCGGTGGAGATCGACGAGTACGGCGCCCCTTCGATGGCCGACCCCGAGCTGGCGGGCACCTTCAAGCAGTCGATGAACCAGTACCACTCGGCCAAGTTCGGTATGTACTCCGCCTCGACCGGCGCGATGCACGAGGTGCTGATGGGCGGCATCACCATCAACCAGTACGACTGGGGCACCGGCATGTTCGTGCAGGACAATGCCGCGCCGAACACCAGCCAGGTCACCTCGGTGGTGGTCGACGCCGATGGCAACTATTCGCAGCACCTATTGGGCGCGTTCCCGGTGATCCTCGACGAGCACGATTACTACTTGCGACTCGGCGCGAACGGCGAATTCTTCGTCGCGCACGGCATTCCGACGTTCGACAACGGGGTGATCGACTTCGACGAGCTTCCCGCCGGCGAGACGGTCATCGGCCACGTGTTCGGCGGACTGGCCGCCAATGCCGACCACATTCGCAACAACCCCGATCCTTACGCGGCCTCGATTGCTTCGGACATGGTGTTCGAGGTCACGGTGAGCATTCTCGAAGGCGACTTCAACCGCGATGGCTACGTGAACCTTGCCGATTACACGGTGTGGCGAAACACGCTCGGTGCGTCGGTCACTTATGGCACCCACGCCGACGCCAGCGGCAATGGCGTGGTGGACGCTGCGGACTATACAATTTGGAAGAGTAACTTTGGCCTGGCCAACACCCAGCCCGTCGCGTTGCCAGTTGCGGCACTGCAAGTGCCCGAGCCCGCCACGTGGCTGCTGTCCGCACTGTCGATCGTGTGCCTGGGTGCGTCACACCTTGCGCCCCGTCCAGCCATCTGCCGTGAGTAAACTCTCGCCCACCGACGCCCTATTTCGCTTTCGCCAAGAGCGGGCGAGTCAACTGGACGACCGGCTGTGCGTCTCGCTAGCCGGGGATAGCCCGGCGATGAAGCAAGTTCGCAACCAAATCGCCGCAGCCGCTGCGAGCGGCGCGAATGCGATGATCCGCGGCGGCGATGCCGCGCAACTGCTCGACATCGCCGAAGCGATCCACTTTCGCCGGCATTCCGATGGCGGCGGTGCTTTGTGGACCGTCGACACCGAAGACGCCCTGCCCAACGAACTCAGTCGCGTGCTGCAGGCAATGGAACGCAACCAGGAGCCCGGCACGTTGCTGGTGAACTCGGTCGATCACCTGCCCGCCGAGCAGCAGGTGGAACTCCTGAACGCGGCCGGGCGCGACGCGTGGTCGTCGCCAATTGTCGCCACGCAACCAGCGGCATCCGAGACTGAGTCGGTCGGCATCTCGGACGAACTGGCCGCGCTGCTCTCGACCATCGAGATCACCGTGCCGCCGCTAGCCGACCGCACCGAAGACATTCCGCCGCTGGTCGAGTTGCTGCTGGAAGAACTAAACCGCGAAGATAAGTCCAATGTTCAGATGGCGCCCGACGCGCTCGACCTGCTGATGATCTACCAATGGCCGGGCGAGTTGTCGGAACTTCGTCATGTGGTGGCTAAGGCGCACGCTCGCTGCCGCGGACAATTGATCACGCCGCAGCACTTGCCCCGCACGCTGCAGCACGCGGTGGAGCACGCCGGGGCGGAGGAAGATAGACCGCAGCCCATCGATCTCGACGACTACCTCAGCCGCGTGGAAGCCGCACTGGTTCAGCGAGCGCTGGAACTGGCCGGTGGCAACAAGGCCGAGGCCGCGCGACTCCTCGGCGTGTCGCGCCCGCGACTGTATCGCAAACTGGAACAAATGGGCCTAGTGGAGCCCGCGGTGCCGAAGGAGAAAGCACCAGTCGAAGAACCTGTTCCCGCGGAGAAGCCCACCCCGCGCGAAGTGTCCGACACGGATGAAGGAATCGAGTTCCTGCCCGTGGACGGAGAATAGTTGATTTCCCTCTCGCCATGCCCGTTCATCCACCCAGCCTCGCGTTCCCCTGGCCGCAGCCACATGAGTTGCGGGGGCCAGCGGTACGCATGGTGCTCCGCGACCCGGCGTGGATGGCCAGCGTGCGGCGAACGATCGATCTCTGGCGGACCACCCGACATCAACCGCTGCCGGTGGTGAAATTTACCGACCTCGCGGAGCTGGACGCCGCGGCGAGCGACCGGCGGTTGTTGGACATTGTGGAAGTCTCGAGCGGCGAACTGTCCAGGACCGCGGATTGGATTCGCCGCCGACGAGGCAAAAATCGGGTCGCCGCCCTGCTCTGCCGCCAGGCGTTCACGGCCCCCGAGGACCGCACGGCAGCCGCACAACTGCTGCGCGAGGCGGGTGCGGTCGCGGTAATCGCCACCCCGCAAGATGCCCAGCGGCTCGCGGAACTGCTTTGTTGGCTGTGCGAATGCTCGCCGGGCGTGGAAGATCCGCTGGACGAATTGCCGCTACCCTGCTGGGCCCCGCCTTGGCAACCGCGTCGCTGACCTCTACGGTTGAGGTAGCTCGCCGAGCCAAACCATCCGCCCCCATCGCAACCGTGGAGCATCACCATGGCGGGAGAACCCGTCCAAGAAGACGCCGTTTACCAGGCACTCTCCGACTTTAACGACCCCGAGACCGGCCGCAGCGTCGTCCGGATGGAGCAAGTCCAAGGCGTTGAGATCGGTACCAACAACGTCACCGTGCAGCTGGGCCTCACCAGTTGGGCTGGTCCCATTCGCGAGGTCGTACGGCAGGACTGCCTCACGCACCTTCGCGAGCGACTGCCGGCCGACGTGGCCGTGGAAGTCGAGATCGTGTCGCACGAGCGTCCCGCCGAGCGAATCGGGCAGATTGGATTGGCTGCCAAGAGCGTGATTGCCGTCGGGTCGGGCAAAGGCGGCGTCGGCAAAAGCACGGTGGCCGTGTCGCTGGCCTACGCCCTGCGCAACAGCGGAGCCAAAGTCGGCTTGATGGATGCCGATGTCTACGGTCCAAGTGTGCCCCACCTGGTCGGCGCCAACCAGCGACCTCACGTGGTCGAAAAACGCCTGCAGCCCATCGAGAAAGATGATCTGAAGATCATGAGCATGGGCTTCCTGGTCGCCGAAGGCGAAGCGGTGGTGTGGCGCGGGCCGATGCTGCACGGCGCGATCACGCAATTCCTGCGCGACACCGAGTGGGGCGACCTCGACTACCTGATCATCGACATGCCGCCGGGCACGGGCGACATCGCGCTGACCCTGTCGCAACTACTTCCGCTTTCCGGCGCGGTGGTGGTGTGCACTCCGCAGGACGTAGCGCTGTTGGACGCGGTCAAGGCGGTGGCCATGTTCCATAAGGTGAATATCCCCATGCTCGGCGTGGTGGAGAACATGAGCTACTTCCTCTGCCCCGACAACGGCAAGCGGTACGACATCTTCGGCTCGGGCGGCGCGCGCGATAAAGCGATTGAGTTGGGTGTTCCGTTCCTCGGCGAAGTGCCGATCAACATCGCCATCCGCGAACGGGGCGACGCGGGCGAGACCTCAGCCAACTTGACCGACGAAGAGACCAGCCGGTACTTCCAAGCGATTGCCGGGCAGATGGTGCACAGCATCGTTCGCAACAAGGCCAAGCAGCCGAGCAATTCGCTGCCGGTGCTGTAAGTCGGGACGGAGCAGAATTTCGGCGAGCCGGAAGCGTTAGCGCCCGGAGTAGTTCGCTGTAAGCGCAAAAAAGAGAGCCGCTCGGCCCGTCCGCGGATGCGTAGGGCCGTCGGCTCTTTCTCGTTACTACAAAAGGAACTGACCAGAAGAATTGTCAGTATCCTATTTCGATTTAGCGCTTCTTTTTCTTCGCGGTCTTCCGCTTGGCCTTCTTCTTGGTGGCCTTCTTCTTTTTGGTAGCCTTCTTCTTCTTTTTGGTGGCCTTCTTCTTCTTAGTGGCCTTCTTCTTCTTGGCTACCTTCTTCTTCTTCTTGGCGGCCTTCTTCTTCTTGGCGGCCTTCTTCTTCTTAGGCGCCTTCTTCTTCTTGGCAGCCTTCTTCTTGGTTGCCTTCTTCTTGGTCGCCTTCTTCTTCGCGGTCTTTTTCTTGACCCGCTTCTTCTTGGCCACAGTCAATCCTCCATTAACGGGAAGTGGCACGCCGGGAAGAGGTTGCCACTCGGTTGAACCCTCGTGGTTCGCTTCCCGGACCCGCCAGCGAAATAATCGACCGTCCTTCCGCGACGGTCTGTGGCAACTCGGTTTGGGATGCAAACAATCATGCGTTAACACAACGTTGCAACTTACGCCAAGTTACCATGTATCCTTAGTCGGTAGTTGTACGAAATCTTTCGCTTTATGCAACACGTCTTCAACACTTTTTTTGTGTCCAAACCCTTCGGCAAGGTCCACATCCACTGCGCGCCACCTTCATTCCGAAGCGCGATCGGGCGTGGTACGCAACTTCGAGGTGCATCTTCATGCGGTTGCTGCAGCGCGGGTGCGCGATGTTAGTAAATGGCCACTCGAGAACCATCGACGAGTGTTAACGAGGGTTGCGTGCGCGTTTGATGCATGCCCAACAACCATCGCTCCTGCGGACGAGCGGTGTTCAGTAGATAGCGGTTTTTGCAGGGAAAAACGCACTTTTCTTCATCACCGCCTGGCTCTTGCCAAGCATCGACGACCGCTTGCCACGCCGCGCGCCGACAACTTCGACGAATGTGTATCGGATCGATGCCATACCAGCTACTTGGCATCTGCAAGTGTTTACATCCATGCCGATTTGCCACTTCAATCAACCCTTCGTTGGTTCGCTGCGCATGGTCACAAGCCGTTTTCAAAGTGAGACGAGACGGTGGAAAAAAAATTGTGCGAAAAATTTGAAAGCGGACGTTCGAAGTCGCCAGAATTGATTCAATAGGCAGTTCGGTCACCACGATTTGCGCTTCGAGTTGTTCAAGGCGCGCGATGCACTCCGTAGCCCAATCGACCAGTTGTTGTGCACCTGCGCCATACAACAAATCGTTACCCACATCCGTTACCAATGCGAAAGTAGGTAAACTTGGGCGTTTTCGCACATCCTCCCACAAGCCACACGGAAGGATACCTGGCAGCTTGCGCCAAGGGATAGAAGACTTCCAGTTGTACGACCTTCCGAAGCCGTGCGCAACGAACACTTCCACCGGGCCACCTAGCCGCGCAAGCGCCGCGCGAAGCAGTGTCGACAACCCCAAACGAAGGTTGCTCGCCCCCAATAGCACCAAACGAGCGACAGGTTCGGTAGGAGCTCTACTGACAGATGTGGTCTTCACCATCCGTATCCCGGGCCACCGGTATACCGTTGCAGCGTGCGATAGTTGTTGTAAGCCAGGAAGCCAAACAAGATCGCCAGGTAGATGTCCTTAGTAATGATCACGCTCACCACCGCCATCCCCACTGCCACGCCGAACGAGATCTTGAGCGACAGCTCAATACCGTCCTGAGGGTCGCGAGGGCCTAGAGTAAGCACTTCGCGAGCGATTCGACCTCCGTCGAGCGGATAAACCGGCAGCAGATTCATCAGCCCCCAGAAAATGTTCACCCACAGGAGCATTTTCACAATGATGTTTAACGCCTCGAGGTTGAACCTCTGGAAGTACAAAGTGCCAATCACCAGCCACGTCCCGCTGAGTTGCTTCTGGTCCTGAAGTTCCATCGTTTGTGGATCGGCATAGCCCCAACGCGGTACGAAATCTGTGTACTGAGTCATCACCAAGATCGCGAGCACAATCACAGCGAACAGAAACCCAGCCACCGGTCCCGCGAGCGAGATGAGAATCTGGCTGCGCGGCGAGCGGTCGCAGTCGTCGCAAATTGCCAAACCGCCCAAGCCCCACAGCACAATGCGGGGCCAGCCACCGTATTTGCGCTGCAGCACGGCGTGCCCTAGTTCGTGCACCAGAATCGATACAAACACTACGCCTACGGTCAACAACGAGGCGATCGGCTCGCCGCCAAAAGAGTTGAGCCCAATCACCAGCGCGATCAGCCAAAACAACGGATGAACACGCACGGGAAAACCGGCGATGCGAAAGTGGACGTCGGCCTGGGTAGGTGCGGGTTCGCCGAGCATGGGTGGATCAAAGTGGGCAGGAGGTTAGGATTGTCCCCTCTCCCGGTCCCTCACCTTGGGAGAGGGACCGGGAGAGGGGACTTAGAACATTCTACGCTGCGCGTCTTTGCTTGCTCAACTCAGCGGTAATATAGTCGGCCGCACGCTGCGATGCGCCGCCCAGAGCTACGCGGTCGCGCAGGTCGCTCATGCGGCTCTCGAGCGATGCCCGCTTCGCATCGTCGGTAAGCCACTCGACTACGTGGCCCGCGAGGTCGGCAGTGCGGTCCTCGCAGGTCAGGTACTCGGGCATCAGCACGTGGGCGTCTTCGGGGCTCTCCGGGTCGTATACCGCGGGGGTTTCGGGAAACAAGTCGTCGGTTGTCAGCAAGTTCACAAGCGTGATGTACCGCACCTTGCGGAATCGCCGCTGCACCGCGTAAGCCAAACGGGATATGCGATACAGGATCACACTCGGCTTGGTGTGGTACAGCAACTCGAGCGAAACCGAGCCCGATACGGCCATGGTGGCCGTAGCGGCTTCGATCAATTCAGGCGTGCGGCCGACGTGTACCTCGGCGTCCAGGCCGCAGTCGGCCACCATCTGGCGCGCCATCTCTGCTTGGCTCTCCTTGAACGCGGCAATCGCAAATCGGGCTTCGGTCACCTGCTGGCGGACTAGTCGGGCGGCCTTCAGCATGTCGCGAAGGTTGCTCTTCACTTCCTGGGTTCGCGAACCTGGCAGAATGGCGACCAGAGGACGGTCGGACGTTTGCTGCGCGGCGACAAACTCACCATCGAGCTTGCGTTCCCGCAACTCGTCGAAGTAGGGATGGCCCACGTAGGTGGCGTTCACGTCGCGGTCGCGGAACCAGGTCTCCTCAAACGGCAATTTGCAGAGCGCGTGGTCAACACTCGCGCGCATCTTCTTGATCCGCCACGGCGCCCAACCCCAAAGCTGAGGGGTGCCGTAATAGAACACCGGAATGCCCCGCTCGTGCGCCTTGCGGGCCACGTGCCAGTTGAAGCCGGGATAATCGATCAGCACCACTGCGTCGGGCCGCTCGCGCTCGAAGTACTCGTCGGCCTGTCGCAGGTAACCGAAGAACTTGGGCAAGTGCAGCAGCACGCGGCCAAACCACATGATGGCTAGTTGCGTCAGATCCTGGTGCAACTCGCACCCGGCAGCGGCCATTCGCGGGCCACCAAAGCCAACGCACTCGACGTCGGGCCGACGCTCGGCAAGCGCTCGGATGAGGTTCGCACCGTGCAGATCGCCGCTCGGTTCGCCAACAGAGAAGAAGATTTTCATCGAAGTCACGCGGGGGAGAATATCGTCGAGCCGGCGTTGCATGCAGCCGGAATCCGCGGAGTATCCCAGAATTGTCAAACTGGGCAAACCGCAATTCAACGCGACTATTTCAGGGCTTCCTCGACAATGCTCGACTCGCCGTGGCGAGGTTCGGCGATGCGGAATGTCTGCCACAGAGCGGCCAGCACCATGAGGAAGCCGAGCACGAACACTGGCAGGTACCCCGCCCACTTGGCCAGCAGGCCCACCAGCGGCGCGCCGACCATCACAGGCAGAGCCATGCACAGGCCGATGGCGCTGATGTACTTCGGATGGTCGTGCCGATGCGCGATTTCCAGTGCGTAGTTGGTGAGCAATCGCAACGTGACCGGCGAAAACCCCAGCGGTACGAAGATCAGCCAGGCGTAGCTTTCGCGTAGCCAATCGGCGCCCAGCACCGCAGCTACTGCCAAGAGCGGCGACAGTGCGCCGCCCGCCACGGTGAGGTGCAGCGCGGCTCGATTGCCGTACCGATCGGCCAGCGGCCCGACCACCAGGCTCAACGCGGCCGTGCCGGCGTTCTGCACGCACACCCATAGGGTCATCCGGCGCAGGTCGAAGTCGGCGGCATTGGTCACGGCCGAAACGTAATGCGGAAACAGCATGAAGGACGTGCTGAACAGCACCGTCAGCAGCGCCAAGGCGCGGGCGTTTACGTCGTGCTCGATCACTTGCCACGCGTGATGAAAATAACGCCACACTGGCGAACGAGACTGCTTGAAGTCGTCGGGCGCTTCCCGGAGCGGCAACGTCACCAGCCCCGAAGCGGCAAACAACGCTGCCGAGCAGCCAAACAGCGCTGCAAAGCCTTGCTCTTGGTTCGACAGCCAATCGGGCATCCACGCAATCGCGGCGACAATCGCGATCGGCGCGCCCACGAGCACGCTGGCAGAGAACAGCCGACCGCGAAGTTGAATTCGCACCAACTTGCCCTGCAAGGCGTGGGCCGCGAGTTGGTTCATGCCAGTCAAGGCGAAGAACATCGCGTACAACACGAGGAACACCGCCGGCATCCACCAGCGAGGCCGACCACTGCTGTCCTGCCACCATCCGGTGCCGCACAACACCGCGAGCCCCGCGAACGGCACCGCCATCGACATGCTGCAGGCCGAGTACCACCACTTCTTGCGGCGGGCGATCTTCAGTGTCCGCGAAAACAACACCGGTGGAATGCTCAAACCTAGCCGACTGAGCACCATCAACAGCGCCTGCAATACCGGCCCCCCTCCGATCACGCGCATGAAGACCGGCATCACGATGCTCTCGGTCTTGAAGATCCAGCCCACTCGCAGCAGGATCTGGTGCAGGGCCAAGAGTAGGAAGTTCACTGCCTCGTCGCGCCGTTCCCGCGGATCGGCCTTCATCGGCGATGCGTAAGGCTCGACGTCGATCGGCAGTTCGTCGGTGTAACGCAAGGCGCGTGGCGGGGGTTGGGGAAGGGATTAAACCATCACTTGGTCGCGCGTTGCTCCAGGAGCATTCGCAGGTAGCTTCGGGGCTCGGCGTTGCCGAGGCCCAACTCTTGCGCCAGCTCGAGCACCGCCTGTTGCGCCTGTTCGGCTTGCGACTGGTCGGCGACGATTTCGATTTCGGCAAACAGCCCGACGTCATCCACGTGGTCGATCGCCAGTTCCACCTCAAACTCGCCGGAAGTTAGCTTGAACCGGCGACGATGCTTGCTGACAACCGCCACTTCGCGAAAGCCGAGCGCGTCGAACAAGGCGGGCCACGACTCGGGCGTGGCGAGTGGTAGTTCGATTTCCTGACGGGTCTTCACCACGGTCTTGTGCTTGGGGCCTTTGTAAGTCACCACGGCCCCATCGCCGGTGCGGCGGATGCGGAGCGCTTCGTCGGTAGTGCGAAAGTCGCGCGCGGGGTGGTTGTAATACGTGTCGCGCTGTTCGACCGGCTCGAGTTCCTCGGCCGAGAGCTTCGCAACCCGCGCGAGTAAGTCGTCCGCACTGTCGATTCGAAACTTTTGTTCGATTTCAAGCTGCATCGAAAACCTCTACATCAAGACACACCGCTAGCCGGACCGCCACGCGGTCCGCGACTCGCTGCAATGTCCGCGTGCACTAGTGCTTTGTCAAACGAATCTTTTCGGCTTGACGAGATACTAGTCGCGCAGGTACGTCGCTTCGGTGTACGTCGTGCTGGAGTCGACTCGTTTGGCGACCTCCCCAGCGTCGACTCCCCACACGGGGTCGATCTCCACGGCCACACCCTCTTCGACTTTGGCGCCGGCCTCGGTGAGCCACTCGCAATGCTGATCGACCATGAACCGCTGCACGTACTCCGGTGTGTCTTTCGGTGCTCCGGGGGCGTTCTTCAGGGGAGCGAAGCACTCTTGTTCGGTGTACTCCACCACGATCGGTCGCGCGGCTTGCGGCAGCAGGTCGAAGATGAATCGTTCGAACTTCAGCGCGTTCGGCTCGGTCGGTTCGACCAGATTGCCATTGGCGTCGAGGTGCGGCACTTTCTTATGGGCCACATGGAACGGCAGCGCGTCTTTGAACGACAGCATCCGCTCGAGGAACGCCACGTCGAACACGTGAATCGCAATGCTGCCGGCCCAGAACCGTAGCGATCCGTCGTCGTTGCGCACTTGAGCCACGTCGTCGGGAAAATCGCTGTACTCGATCACGTGCAGCCGGTCGCCTAGCATCACAAAGTTGCCAAGTTTCTCTTCGGGTGTCTCCTTGGCCACAGCGATGCTGGTGAGTTCCGACTTGCTCAGCAGGTGATAGCCGATCAGCTCCGCGTCGCACATCGGTACGATCGGATTGTCGACCTGGAAGTAGAACAACTGTTCGACGCCGCGCGACTTCATGTGCTTAATGGCGCCGCTATTCTCCAGGGCCGCTACGGTGCCGCCATGGCCATCGGGGCTCAAGAACAACTGATGCTTGTCGGCCAGCAGCAGTTTACCGGTCTTGTCGTCGACCGCGGGCATCGTGCCTTGGCAGAAGATCATCAGGTCTTCCTCCGGCAGACCAAACCGGTTGTGGTCGGCCAGGAAGGCAATGGTCTCGTCGTGCGTCACCGGGCTGGTCATCAAATAGACCGGCACGCTCTTGCCGTACTTCTTGGCCAAGCCGACCGCTTTACGGAGGTGGATCTCAAACAGCGACGCGCCCGACACCGGGCCGATGGGATACATGCCCTTGGGATGCTCGAACCCGAGTCGACTCCCCTGCCCTCCCGCCACCAGCAGGATACCCAACTTGCCATCGGCCATGGCCGCCGCGCCGGTCTGCTTTGCCTCGTCGGGCTTGAGCCCCAGCGTCGAAGTGCCCTCGCCACGGCGGTCGGCCAGTCGCATGGCCGGCGGCGGTGTCGCCCGCCGCGCTTCGGCCGCCCAATCGGGTTGATCCACGTCGCCCTGGAATAGCCCGGCAATGAGATGGAGGTCCACCGACTCGAGTTGCGTGCGGAGTTCGGCTTGCTGGTCGGCGGAGAGCGAGTCCCAGAAGGCGAGCAGGTGCTCTTGGCCGGCGGACGCTAAGCTCTTTGCAAGTTCTTGTGGAGGCAGAGGCATGGTTTAAAGTAAATCAAAGGCAATGGTCGGGGGAGGCTTCGCCTTCGATTATCAACGCTGCCCCGCGATGTGCCTAGGTGCTTCCCAGAGCCGAACGTTTACTGGCTTGCCGCTTTTTCCGCGCCGCGGAATGCTCGCATCAGATTGCCGCCCAGGATCAGCCGGATGTCGTCGTCCGAGTAACCGCGATCAAGCAGGCCCTGCGTGATGTAGGGGTAGGTGCTGACGTCTTCGAGCTGGACCGGTAGCGCCGTCACTCCGTCGAAGTCGGAGCCGATGCCAACGTGCTCGACGCCGGCCGTTTTGGCGATGTGGTCGATGTGGTCGAGCAAGTGGTGGATCGTGCCACGGGGCGTGGGGTTCTCGACGCGCCAACGCTTGACCTGCGCCTTCGCTTTGTCTTCGTCCATGGTTTCCATCAACTTGCGCCTCATCGCCATTCCCTGCTCGTTGACCTCCACCGCTTCGGGCACAAGGAATCCGGAGTAGAAGTTCACCATCACCACGCCGCCATTGTCCGGCAGGCGTTTCAGCACATCGTCGGGGACGTTTCGCTTCGCGGAGGCCACGCTGCGGGCGGAGGAATGCGAGAAGATCACCGGCGCGCGCGTCACGTCCAACGCGTCGTGCATCGTGGCGGCCGAAACGTGCGACAGGTCGACCATCATGCCCAGGTCGTTCATCGTCTTGACGACCTCGACACCAAACTCGTTGAGGCCGTCGCTCTTCGAGTCGTCGGTGGCCGAGTCGGCCCAACTCAACGTGTCGCTGTGGGTGAGTGTCATGTACCGTGCACCCAAGTCGTACAGGTTCTTCAGGTTCGACATCGACTCTTCGATGCAGTGCCCTCCTTCCACGCCGATCAACGACGCGATGCGTCCCTCGCCATAGATGCGGTCGATGTCGTCGGTGGTGAGCGCCAGTTCGAAATCGTTGGGATAGCGGGCGATGATTGCTTTGACCAGTTTGATTTGTTCAATCGTGTCGCCCAGCGCGGTGCCGCGATAGCCGGAACTGACCGGCACGTAGACGCTCCAGAACTGCGCTCCCACGCCCCCTTCGCGCAAGCGCGGGATGTCGGTGTGAAGCTTGGGCTGGTGCTGAGAAATGTCGACGTTCGCCAGGCTGCTGGAAAAGTTGTCGCGGATCTCCCAGGGCAAGTCGTTGTGGCCATCGACCAGCAGGCATTCGCGGTGCAGCTTCTTGGCCTGCTCGGTGAGCACGATGGGCTTTCCATAATTCATGGTCGCGTCCTTGGTAGTCTCGTCGGCCCACGCCTTAAATGTGCACAACAGAACCACCAGGGCGACGCTGCACACCATTCGACTACGCAGGATAGGTCGGGTATTCATGGACATGGGACAAAGCGGTCCTGTGGCGGGAGGCAAGTGGCGGGGGGTGGCGGCAAGCGCCGTTCATCGGCACTATCGTAGTGTGTCGCTACGACGGGCGAAAGCAAATTAGCCGCAGCACGACGCAGAAATTGCGCAGACGACGGTCTCGGCGGCTATAATCGGCGGAGATTTGGCTGTCTCATCTCCTTCGTGCAGGTCGATCATGACCCAACCTCTCTCGCGCATCCTCCGCAAGTGGTTCGCCTGGTTGATGGCGTTGGTGTTGGTCATGTCGTTGGCCACGTGGTTCTTCATGCGCGACACGCTGCCGCCGGTGATTCGCATCGGCACGGCGGTCGAAGGCGGCCTGTACTACGAAGAAGGGCTGAGCGTGCAAGAGGCCCTCGATCGCCGCACCAGCCATCCCACGCTGGTCGTAGAGACTTCCGGATCGCAAGACAACTGCGACCGCCTGCGAGCTGGTGAAATCGACGTGGCGATTGTGCAAGGCGGTTCGGTGTCGCTCGACGGATTGGCCATCGTCACTCCGCTGCACCACGACGTGGTGCACGTGGTAGTGCGTAACGAACTGCTGCACGCAGGCCCGCCCGAGGATCGAGTCACTTCGATCGCCGACCTGGCCGGCAAGCAAATCTCGATCGGCCTGGAGGGATCGGGCATGGAGAAGAGCGCTCGCGACATCCTGGCGCACTACAATCTGCTCGGCAAGTCGACGCTCCGCGAAGTGCACTTCACCGATTTGCAGACCGACGACTCGCTCGATGCGGCCGTGGTCACCACAGGCGTGGAGAACGGCGACTTGCGGAAGGTGCTCTCCAGCGGCGAGTTTGGTCTCTTGTCCGTCGACTCCGCAGCACTTGCGCGGCGGTATCGCCATTTCGACGCTTACGAGGTTCCCAAGAACATGTGGCCGCCGGCGCCAGACCGGGCTGTCTCCTCGGTGGCCACCTCGGCGCTGGTTGTGGTGCGCGACGATGCCTCCGACAAGCTCGTAAGGCTGCTACTGGATTCGTTGTTCGAAGACAACCTGATGAGTCACTTCTCCACGGTGTTCGCACCACAGGAAGCTCGCGACCTGGCCCCGGCGCGACTGCACCCGGTGACCCGTCGGTACCATGATCCGTTCGGCCAATACGGGGTGATGCACACCGTTCTCGAAGGCCTGGCGGCTGGCAAGGAATTGTTGTTCGCGCTGGGTGCAGCGGTGTACCTGGCGTGGGATCGCTGGCGGCGACTCAAAGAAAAAGAGAACCAGCAACAGATTCGGCGGCAGAAGGAACGACTCGACGCGTTCCTGGAGCAAACGCTGGCCATCGAACGCAAGCAGATGACCGAGGACGACGTCGACCAGCTCAAGCGGTTGCTGGATGAGGTGACCGACATCAAGCTCCGCGCGCTGACGAACCTGACGCACGAAGACCTCCGCGGCGACCGCACTTTCTCCATCTTTCTGATGCAGTGCGCGAACCTGATTAGTAAAATCCAGCGAAAGATCGGCAGCACCAAGTCGGGCAAGTAGCGCCGATCGGCGTTCGCGTGGCCCCCGGTGTCTGGTGTTGAGCTTTTTAGCCGTTGGCCAGCATCGCGGCCACTGACTACAACTTCGGGCCGCTCCGCATCTACGGCTTGCGCGGCGATTTTTCGTGCGCCGTGGGTGGCTTACAATTCGTTCCACGCCAATTCAAGCGACGACGCGACGGATTCTTGTTCGTTTTCGCGTGACTCCGTTTGCACTCCAGTCGCGGTGGCCTTCCGACTCAGGGGTTGGACCAACTCGCGGCGTAGCAGCAGGTCTTGCGACTGTGCGTCGCCAGCGTCTCCCTCGGTGCTGCTGGATACGGATTTCGAGCTATCGGTGCTTTCCGCTGACGGTGTGAGGTACATGGCAAACGCCGCGTCGGTGGCCAAGTCGCTCGGCTCGGCAGCCGCTGCGCTCGATATGGCAGCCGCCAACGGAGCCTCGACCGCGGCCGGCAAGCTCTGGCCGAAGTGGTCCTTCCACACCTGCTGGTCGCCGACGTTGACGAGCCCGTCCCCGTCGCCATCGGCCCCTTCGTAGGCGGCGACGCTCGCGCCCAGATTGTTTCGCCACACGGTGTAGTCGGCCAGGTTCACCGTGCCATCCTGGTTATAGTCGCCAGGTAGTGCGGGGCCAGTCGCTTGTTCGTCGACCCACAAGAACAGCGAACCAGCGTCGGTGAATTCTTGCTCGTCCAAGGGCGAGCCGATCCACAACTCGTTGCCGTTGAAGTCGACGATGCCCAGCTGTTCCGCTGAGAAACCTGAAGATTCAGACGCGGTATCCACAATCTTGCGGTCGAATTGCCAGCCACCCGTTTCGTCGTAGCGATACAAGTTGACCGCGCCGGCGCCAGGGTTCTGCTCATCGTCCACCTGGTCGCCAATCGCGAGTAAGTCGCCCGAGAGGGCGAGGCTGCTGTTGTTGTACACGTCGGTCGCCATGGTCCATTGCTGCTCGACAGTCCACGTAGTGTGATCGGTGGTGGAGTAGACCGCGAGCTCGTTTTGGCCGACGTCGGCCACCAGTCGGCCGTTGTCGTAGTCGAACGAATAGCCGATGCCCCATGTGTTCCCGACCGCCGGCAGGATCTGGCTCAAATGTGTCCAGCCAGAGCCGTTCCACTGATAAACCTCGATGTTGCCGGGATAGGTGTCGACGCCGACTGTGGTCTGCGTGTAGGGCTGGCTGACAAACAAGTAGTCGCCATCGAGTTGAAGAGAACCATAGGAGAGATCCGGCAGCCCAGTGACGGTGGCCGTGGTGGTCTCGCTCCACACGCCGGCTCCGTCGCGTTCGAATGTTCGCGCTTCGCCACCGAAACTTCCGTCGTCGACGTACACTACCGCTCGGTCGCCATCGATGTCGACTGAACCATAGAAATTGCCGAAGTCGAACGACTCGGCAGCGAGCCAAGTACCGTCGCCCTGCCGATTGTAGAAGTTCAGCGTGGTGAAATACTCAAAGCTCAGCGAGTCGTAGTAGTACGTGGTGACTGCTGCAGCCGAATCAGTGGACGCCACGTCGATAAACGTATCGAAAGGGTCGAGGGAGAGATCGAATTGGGCTGCTTCGCTCCAGACACCCGCTTCGCGGTTCCACAGTGTCACCGATGGCGCCAGCGTTGAGCCGCTTGCTTGGGCTGCAACCCCGCTGTCGCCTTCGAAGTCGAAGTGAGTCCCCAGTCCGCCGCTCGGGCGCTGGTTGGAAGCCGCAAATAGCATCATCTCACCCACGCGAGCACCGTTGCCCGTAGGCGCGTTGAGCAACGCTGTGCCATTGTCGAACACCAAGTCGACTGCACCGTCGTTGTTGATGTCGGCGGCGGTGGGATCGCTGAACACCGTGCTATAGCTGTACGTGCTATGGTACGTCAAACCTCCCAAGCCGTCGTTCTCGTAGAAGTAGGTTCCCGACACACCTGACTGCGGAGTGTACATCATGGCCAAGTCGAGGTCGCCGTCGGAGTCGAAGTCGATTACCTCCGAACCGTAGAAGACATTGGGGCTGAAGTCCTCAAATGCGATTTGCTCGGGCCATCCGATGCCGGTTGGGGTGACAAAGTCGCCAGCAGGCGCAAGTGCCACGGCAACCCGGTCGACGGTTCTCACCACCAGGTCGTCCCGCCCATCCGCATTCAGATCGGCAACATCGATCTCCAAGATGTCATAGCCAAAGGAACCAGCGGTCGGCAGCAGCGCGGGCGAAGCGAACGAGTGAACGGTCACCCCGTCGGCCGGCGGATTGCGGATAGGGTTGAGCCACATCCAAATATCGCGCAACACGTCGATGTCGCCGTCGCCATCGAAGTCGCCCGTGACGATTCCACTGGTTTCAGAGCCAGACCAAAAGAATCCGTCCGGCGTGACAATAGGGTCCTCGGCTTGGCCGTCCCGTTCAAAGTTGGCCAGCGTGGCAGCACTCGACCATGGACTGTAAAACTGCTCGAGTTCTCCATCGAGGTCGAAGTCGGCATATGCCGAAGCGTCGGCGCTAAAATAGTCCCACCCAAATGGTTCCAGCACACCATCGCCGTTGATATCGGCAAGGTCCACAAGGTCGGGAGCATCTGAGTTCCACTCGATGACCGGCTCCCAAGTCCAACTCGCGCCTTCCTGGAGCGCGTAATGCGTCGAATCAAGCACATCAAGCACGCCATCGCGATTTAGATCGCCAATGTTTGTTGGGGTGAGGCCAAAGTCGTCCGAAACGCGTGTCCGCACCCAGTTGCCCGTGCCGGCGGTCACGTTGCCGAGCTGCGTATAGATCTCCGGTTGATAAATCGGGTTGCTGCGAGCGCTCCACACGCCCGGCTTGTTCACCTCGTCGCGATCGGCTGGCAGGATGAGCGTGAGCTCCTCGCCTGGGAACGGAGCGTGCAACAGCGGCACGGTGACCGTCGGGCCGACGACCGTGAAGTTGGCCGTATCGTCGTTTACCAGTCCCGATTGGCTGCCCATGATCCTGACCGAACCGTGGGTCACCGTGCTGCCATCGATCGGGTCGGTGAACGTCAGCACGACTTCTTCGCTGGTGTACACAACGTCGAGCAAGCGAATCATCACTCGCACTTCAAAAGACGCAACGGTCACGCCCCCATCGTCGTCCGTGACGGTGACCGTTACGTCGTATCGCCCATCCTCGGCGTACGTGTGACTCGCGTCGAAGCTGCCCTTGGTAAGCACCGATGGATCCTCGCCCACCGGCAGCGTGCCGACCGCGTCGACCGTTACGTCGCCTGTGTCGTTGGCGGTCGCATCGTCCCAGTCGATGATGTAGGTGAACGTCTCACTGGTGCCTTGGGCCGAGTCGTCGTAGCCCGGATCGGTGATAGTGATGAAGTTAGTCCACTCGCGCAGCAGCTGCGAGCCGGCAATGTGATCGCTGAACGAGAGTGTCGGTGCGACGTTCTCGACCGTGACCAGCATGGTATCCGTGGTGGAAGCAAAGTCGCCGTTGGCAGCTTCGGTCGCGGTGGCCGTGACGGTGAGCGTGAACGTCGCATTGTCGGGCGACTCGAGCGTAAGGCCATCAAGCTGGCTGGGGGTCAACAGCCAATCACCGGTTCCAGGGTCGAGGGTGCCTTGATTTAGCAATGTGCCGCTGGGCACACCTTCGACCCGAATCTCAAGCGACTCCGATCCATCAGTATCGACCAGTGACGAAGTGATTGGCAGCATGTGCACGGTGCCTTCGTCGCCCGTCAGATCGGCAACGGAAAAAGTGGGCACATCGGCCACAGGGGTAACATCGATATTCACCGTCAGCACCGACTGCTTGTCGCCATCGTCGGCAATGTACTGGAAGCTGTCGGAGCCCGAGTAGTGTTCGTTGGCTTGGTACGTAAACGAGCCATCGGGGTTGAAGTTGAAGCTACCGGCGTGCGCGGGCGGCGTTTGCACGCTAAGCGTCATGCCATCGCTATCGGGATCGGTGACGATCACGCTGGAATAAAGCAGTGTGTCTTCGTCGACTGTTTCCGACTGCGGCGCGGAGACTGGCTGTCGATTGCGACGCAGCACGACGTCGTTGCCGTCGCCACCGGTATAGGTGATGAAGAATCGCTTGCCATCGACGTCGAACGCTGCGCCTTCGGGTAGCCCGGCGAACGTGCCGACTACGGGGTCGGTGCCGTCGTTGTCGATGATGAAGAACTCTTGGCCGTCGGCGGGAGTGTAGCCGAGGTCGATGTTCAGATTGGCTCCGGCAACTTCGATAGTGCCATTGACGTCGAGTTGATCGTAGCCTGTGCCGGCGATAACTCCATCCAGCTCGATCTCCAAGGTACTACCCGGTTCATACCAGAGATTCCCTGATACGAATTTACCGGGGCTAGTGCCTGGCAAATGCAGTGCTCCCTGCTGAAAATTCAATTCTCCATCGACTCCAGAGGCTCCAAGAAATCCCGAACCGGAGGCTGAACCTCCAGGTCCAACGTCGACGGAAACACCGTTCTGCGCAAGAGGCGAGTGAATTTCCAGCGATCCCGCGTTCACTTCGATGTAAGAGTCATCCACCGTAGCAGTGTTCTCAAGTCTTGCCCGGACGTTGTCACCAATCTCAACAAACGGAAAACTTAGTTGCCCACCAAAGGTCAGAGTACTGCCGTCACCACCGCTGGATACGATTAGATCCTGGCCGGCTAAGTTTCCCAAGAACTCCACGCTTACGCCCGCTGGTATCTGCAGATCAAAGGGATCGACGCCAAAGTCGATGTCTTCAGGAATAATCCATATATTCGAGTTGCCGCTACCAGGCTCCCCGAGGTTGTACACGACCGATACATTGTCGATGGTTCCGTCCGCATCATTGCCGTCTGGACTGCGTGACTCGATGCCGACCGTCAGTCTCCGCGTCCCTGCGGGCACAGCAATGTTGTTCAATTCTTTGTAGATGAGTTTGGTAATGCCCTCGCGTTCAGCCGGTGATGGACCGTTCAACTCCGCGACCGCGATAACGTCATCCAACTCTTCACCCCGAAACCACAACGTCCCCTTTCCTGAATCGTTTTGATGGGCCCAACCACCAAGATAGGCCGAGAAATCGATGGTAACCGCACCGCTGTCGATCAGCCCCGCGGGAAAGTCGAAGGGCAATTCTTGCCCGATTGCACTAAGACTTTCATCATCGCCTCCGTACCAGAGATTGCGTCCTGATCCAGGGGGAAGGTTGTCCAATGATGGTACGTCCGTGCCACCATAGTTTCGGACTTCCATACCGCCAACAGACCCAAGCGTCCAATACTCGAATCCCTGTTCAGCGCCAGGGTTCCGCACCATGTTTACTCCAAAGGTTGCTTCATCTGGAGCAAGCGGAGTGACGGAACCAACACCTTCTCCGTAGATAGCGCGAATACCGTCGATATCGTCCTGGAAAAGGAAAGCTGAACCCGGCCCGCTGTAACGGTTACCGTAGCTGGGGTTCATGATCGCCGTGGCATTGCTTGGATCTTCATGGTCCAAACCGAGGGCGTGCCCGATCTCATGAACAGCGATTTCAATGATGTCGACTACGCCGCCGGGAGCTGTGTCGTCGAGAGTCCAAGTGTTGCCGTTGTCGAAATGGACGTCGCCGTGGAGACCAGTACCAAATGGAGTATAGGCGTGGGCCAGGACGTCGGAAGTGACCGTTGGGTCACCATCGATGAAATGGTGGCCAATACGAAGCTTCGGGCTAGTGGGCGCAGAGTACGACTCGTCGCTAGGTGGCGGGCCTGAGTCGACCCACTCGACGAAGTGCAGCGGAGCGTATGTTGCCCACAGGCCAAGCGCCTCCTCAATCGCGGCACGAAGTTGGGCATTGCTAAGTCCTCCGGGCAGTCCTCCGTCCAGCAGATTGCTGTAACTGTAGGACAAAGTTAGTGGGACTCCCTGACCGCCCGACTGTTCCCACTGTGAACCGCTTGTGACGAATGACGCGACCTCCGAAGGATCCCACACTTGGCCGACCGGAAGCTCCGTCATTGCATCCGGCAAGTGCTCACACGCGTTGAAATCGGAAGCCAGTAGCCAACGGGACTCCAACGACTCAAACCGCATGCCGAGGTGATAGCAAGGAGTAGATGACCTGCGGATCCTAAGGCGATTGAAAGGCATAACTTACCCAATGTAGTGGAGTTGGTGGTTTCACCAGCCTTTGCTGATTGTCCCGGAATGTCGGCTACACGACTTTCCTGCTTGAAATACGATTGCGGCACACATAGGCAAGAAGAACTGTGCCTGCAAGCAGCGATACCGCACCTGGCTCCGGTACGACGTTGGGCGATGGGCGACCACTTTCAAACGTAAGCGTGTAACCTGCTTCTTCTGGAGTACGTCCGTCCGGCAAGGTGATGGACTCGATCGAAAGCGTATCGAGAAAACCTGCTTTCAGCGACCACACCAACTTATTGAGCCACGCTGGTACCGAGAAATCATTGAGTGTCGCCTGAATGCCGTAGCCAACGTCGAAAGATCCTTCGAGTATCTGTCCTTCACGTCCCAAGGGAAGCAAAACCACTGGAGCAAGGTTAACGTCGTATGTGCCGATGGCAGAATAGTCGACGTCGATATTTGTTTGGGGACCATAGAGATAGATGCGTGTATTGATCTGAGGATCTCCTCCTCCGCTGAACGTCTGCTCTATCACACCATCCAACTCCAACTGAAGTCGAAGATAGCCAGGGGAATTCGGTTCCGGGCCCTGCAACACGTCCCACTCTAAGAAAACGCGATCGGTTGTGCTGATTTGGGCATCTGCGCCGAGTGTCAGAAAACTAGGGCCGGGATCAACCTCCACTTTCGCTTCAATCGCAGCACCTAGCGTCAGCGGACCGGCAACGTAAGTGAAGGTGGCATCAGCCTTGTATCCCTCCACCGTTCTTTCGAAGTCAAATTTCTTCCCAACAAATGCCAATGGATTAGGAAGTGGCATGGCAAAGTCTTTGCTCTGAAATCCGACGAGATCCGTTTCATAGTGACCTTCTGCAACGAGGCCAATATCTTGTCCACACACCAACCGAGTGTTGCAGCACATCAACAAGGCAGCCATTGCCACCATGCTCATGCGCACTAGAAAGTTGGGGGAAGAGATCAGAAATGGCCTAGAGTGCATTGTTCACCTCCAAATTGACTTCAAGCGATACTTAGTTGCTCCGGGCCTCGGAGGCGAGCTCTGACACACAAAGGCACGGCTCGGCCCCCAGAGAAATCAGAAGAGAAACCAACGAAACGCGAAAAAATCAGGCGATTTGGCGCCCAATCCCCCCATTTTGGTTACAATCTTTCCGACGGCGATATTAGCCGGATCGCACACCGATGGCCAGGAACGCAACCGGAACAATCGCCCAAGCTCATCATTCAACGGGAACTTCTTTTCTTGGGGGGGAAAGCTACCATGGGCGACTCTGTACGTTCCACATCGTCCGTCGCATGCAATGCCGAGATGCTGAAATACCTCCGCGAGCAACGTGGATGGACGCAAGAGGAGCTGGCGCATCGGGCGGAGTGCAGTGATCGGCTCGTGCGCAAGGCCGAGTCGGGTCAGCCGGTGCAGCGGCAGTCGATCGCCAGCTTTGCGGCCGCGCTCGACTCCGCGGAGCACCCGGTACACCCCGATGACCTGACGAGCGACCCGGTGGCGCTAGCCAAGAAATACACCGAGGCGCTGCACGTGCATCAGGCCAATCTGGTCGACGCCATTCGACACTTCCTGGACGACGAAGTGGTGTTTCGCATCTCGGGCGATCCCGCGGTGGTGCCGTTTGCCGGCGAGCACCGAGGCGTCGAGGCGATCGACCGTGGTTTCAAGCTCTTCTTCTCCATCCTCGAACTGCCCGAGAATCACAACTTCACCCAGCACCATCGCTACATCGCGCAAGGCACCGACGTGGTGATCTGGGGTGAGAGCTACCTGCACCCGAAGGGCCAGCCAATGGCGAAACCAATGAGCATCTCGAACCTGCTCCGGTTCCGTCGTGGCAAGCTCTACCACTTCGAAGACAACTACGACACCCATTGGGCAGCGCAGGTATTAGCTTAAGAGCACCTACGCAAGTACCAATGACTTGAACTCTTCGTCGCGTGAGGAATCGTCTTCGTCGCCGGCAAAAGTCTCGTCTTTCGCCTGCGGTGGCCCGGTCAACAGCGGCTCGCCCACTTCCTGGCCGCCCAGCAGCAACAGTAGTGCTTCGCCATGGAGGTCCGTCGCGGTTTTCGCCGAAGTTTTCACCACGTTCGAAGCCACAGCGCCTTGGGCCACCGGCGACTGGTACATGGCAAACGCCGCGTCGGTAGAGTTGTGCTGGAACTGCACCGGCAGACTCTCACCGAAGTGATCCTTCCACACCTGCTGGTCGCTGGTGGTGACGAGGCCGTCCCCGTCGCCATCGGCCCCTTCGTAGGGGGCCATGCTCGCGCCCAAGTTGTTCCGCCACACGGTGTAGTCGGCGAGGTTCACCGTGCCGTCTTGGTTGTAGTCGCCAGGTAGCGTGGGAAGGGGGGCGCTTGCCACCGCGGCCGCGGCGGCGGGTACGGTGGCCAGGGAGAACGTGAATGTGTCGTACACGAACGACGTGGTGCCGTCGCCGGGGGTACCATAGATTTCGGTGGTCAGGGTGCCATCGGTTGAGACCACAAAGTTGGCAAAGTGGTGCAGCGTGTCGTCGCGCACGGCCGTCCAGTAGGGAGCGGGATCGGTGACGAAGTGCGACCAGTCGTTGCCGCGGTTCGAGAGCTTGCCGGCGGGGCTCACTTTGATCCACACCACGCCATCGTCGGTGTCGTAGTCGGTCAGGTTCGTGTCGGTGATCACGGGATCGCCGGCGCCGACGCCTGTGAGCGGGTAGGTCCGTTCGTAGTTCTGATCGTGCCCTGAGAGGACCAGGTGAACTCCGTTGGCCTCGAACACCGGGCCGAGTTGGTCGCGGAGTGCGATGTTCGACTCGTGACTCGTTCCGTCGGAGAACGCGGGCACGTGCATGTAGGGCACGATCCACTGCTGCCCTCGCGCCTGGGCGGCTTGGATATCGGCGACGATCCAATCGACCTGATTCTGCGGCAGCGCGTCTTGTGGATACACGGCCAGAATGGAAACGAAGTGCACCTGGCCGACGTCGAAGCTGTAGACCTGGAAGTTGTCCGTCTGCGTCGCCGGCAGCGCCATGCGGTTGATCCACAGGTCGTACGATTCCTGCAGCAGCACCTCGTGGTTGCCCAGCGTCGGCATGAACGACGTGTTGGTGAGGTACGGCGCCGACTCGTTGAACCACACATCGATGGTTGCGTCGACGGTGCCGTAGCGTTTGTCGTTGCTGTAGTAGGCGTAGTCGCCACCGCCCAGCACCACCAGCGGGTCCAATCCAGCGATGTCGTTGATCACCTGCTGCGTGCCGGTCGACAGTCCGTCGGGCCGGTCAAGCAGCCCCATATCTGTGAAGTAGACGAAATTGAAATCGCTCGGGCCGTCGGGCCCGGTGCGGAACGAGTGAATGTCCGACCACAATCCCGCATCACCGAGCACCCGGTATTCATACTCGGTGTCAGGCGTGAGGCCGGTGATGGTCGCCTCGCGGAGCGTTCCGGCGGTGCCGCTGGGCTTGAGCGCGCCCGACGTGCTCTGCCAGGCGGTTTCGCCCAGTTGGCGATAGTCGACGGTCGTCGGACCGGTAGTGCCAAAGGTTCGCCACACCACGGTCTGCGTGGTGGCCGTGTCGAGTGTCCACGACAGGTGGATCTGGTCGGGGGGTTGAGGCGCTTCGACGACTTGAAATTTCACCGTGAGCGAACCGAGCAAGTCGCCAGACGCCCCGCGGCCGCTGTAGGCGGTGCCGGTCAACGTATGGCTACCTGGCGCGAACGAGCCGGCGAAGTAGTCGCCGCTCTTGTCGCCAAACAGGGCGTATGGAGCACCGTTTTCGGTGCGGAAGCTATCGTCTGTGTCGAGCCCGAACACCAGACTGCCGACACTGCCCGTGGTATCGGCGCGCACGTTCAATCCGCCGCTGGGCAACTGCGTGAGGTCGACCGTCAAGCCGTCGGTGAGCGCCATGATCGGCTGATCGGTCACCGCGTCGATCAAGGTAAATCCGGTGACGACCGAGCTAGTCGGTTGGTCGGTTACCACAACCTCCACGTCGTCGGCAACGACGAACTGACCATCGTTGGCTGTGATCCGCAGCACGAACGTGCCGACCGCGGCGAACGTGGCCGTGGTGTCGACGCTCGAGTCGTCGCCAAACGCCACGCTGCCGGGACCACTCACCACGCTCCACATGGTCGAGAGCGGATTGCCCGGGAAGTCGTCGTCGGTCACCGTTGCGTCGAGGTCCGCCGCGTCGGTTGGTAGCGTGATCGATTGATCGCCGCCTGCGTCAACGGTGGGCGCCGTGTTCATCGGCGGGCCGGTTTGGTTGATCACGTTGAACGCGACGGTGTAGGCCGCACCCTCGTCGCCACCGCCATTGCGGCCGCTGAACGGAGTGACCGTGAGCGTGTGCGCGCCCAGTGCGAACGAGCCGGCGAAGTAGTCGCCGCTCTTGTCGCCAAACAGCGCGTAGGGCGCGCCGTTTTCGGTGCGCGTGTTGGCCTCGCCATCCAGGCTGAACCGCACGCTGCCCTGCGGATCGGCGACGTCGGCGCGCACGTTGAGGTTCACCGTCGACAGGTCGGCCAGGTTGATCGTGGCACCATCGACAAGCTCGCCAATCGGCTCATCGGTGTCGGCGTTGATGAGCGTCATGCTGGTGACCGGCGATTCGGGTGGATCAGGCGGGTCGGGGGGATCGGGCGGGTCGACGATGCCGTCGCCCAGGATCTCGATACCTTTAATCGCCGGGTTTTGCACCTCGCGCAAGAAGTCGATATCGAGGTTGTCATCGGCAGTGACCATGAAGCTCTTCACCACGCCGGCGTTGCCGCCCACTTCGGCGAAGACGTCGTAGTTGTCCAGCACGCTCGCGCCTTCAATCTCGACGTCGAACTGGCGCACGCCGGCAGCGAACGCGCCGCTCCAGGTTTCGGCGAAGTACAAACGAACTTCGTAGTCGCCCGGCGTTACCGGGAAGTCCCACAGCAAGTTGGCCACGCCCGGCTTGTCGAACCGCTCGCTTTGGAACACTTCGATCGGCGTGCCAGCGGGGATCGACGGATGGGTCATGTCGATCTCATTGCCGAACATCGACGCGGCCGAGTTGCCCGAGTCGGCGTTGTTCCACTGCGAGGGAGTGGCCGCGGTGTCGGCCTGCCAGACCGGATCGCCGGCGATCTCAGCACCTCCGGCGTTCACACGATACAGAACCGCTAAGAGCCGGCGGTCTTCGAGCGCCTCGAGTCCCAGCGGCCGATGCGCAGTTCGACCAGTGGAATGCTTGCGAGCCATGATACTACTCCCCAGTTGCAAAACTTCGTGCAATCAATGCCGAAAGCCTGCGAAGTGAGTACGCAGATTTGCCGCATCGCTACCAGGTGCACGACGGTGAGCGTTCCCGACGCTCAGAGGGCACGCATCGCCCCCGCGTAACCCCAAACCGACCTCCCAGACGAAGAGTCGCCGTGCACCGATTCTCTAGACGCTACCCCCAAAACACCCGAAATCGGACACCCAGAGTCTAATAGTCGCCGGTGCGCGAGTCAAGAAAACGCAGCCTCTCGCAATCCATTCCATTCGTCGCCAGATTCCGCAGCGCGAGTCGTGCCAGATGCGGGCTCTGCGGCTGGAGAATTCGACGGCGGCGAACTGGCCTGCTCCGCCCGCTGCAAGAGCAGCAACTCGACGCCCGAAGCACTTTGACTGCCAGGGTTAAGGTCGTTTTTGACGATACCGGCTGCGGGCGGATCGCTGGCTGAAGCTGGCGACAGGTACATCGCGAACGCTGCATCGGTCGCCCCAACGGCAGCCCCAACGGGGGGTTCGACTGGCGTGAGCGGGATCACCGTGTTGCCAAAGTTCTCGCGCCATACCGCATAGTCGGCCGAGTCGACCACGTCGTTGCCACTGCCATCGGCATCGAGCACGGTGGTGCTGCCGAGGTTGTTCCGCCACATGACGTAGTCGGCCAAGTTCGCCATGCCATCGTGGTTGTAATCGCCCACCGGATAGTCGGGCACGCCTTGCGACTCGTACGCGCCGATGTCGATGCGCAGTCCGCCGCCACCGTCGACGACTCGCGCGAACCCTTCGCCACGCTGGTCGTGCTCCATCGGGTCGTAAGCAATTGTTGGATCGCCCGCATCGATGGCGGGGCTACCGGGGAGCAGCGCGTGCGTTAGTGTGGGGCCGCCATGATCGGCCAGCGGGCCGAGGTGGGGGTCGATTGGTGTCGTCGTACCGCCGAATAGGTTGCCTGTGTCACCGGCAATGGAAAGCAGTTCGTCTGCTATACCAATGATGCTGTAATTGATGGTCAGAACCCCGTCCGGGTCGACGGCAAGGTCTGCCCCAACGGTAGCAGTATTGCCTGCGACGACTGAATTCTCGATGGTCAGCGTAGGATTACTGTCCGTGTCATATGCGAATATGCCGCCACCGTGCCTTGTCGAGGCGTTGCCGTGAAGGGTGCTGTTTTCGACGGTGATGTTGCCGGCGATGGTAAACACACCGGCACCACTGCCAACGCTGTTATTACCACTGAGCGTGCTATTGGAAAGACTCACATTACCCGCGTAGGTGCGTATGCCACCACCGCTGCCACCACTGGAATTCCCGTTTATGGTGCTTTGCTCAAGGGAGACATCGCCAAGCAGGGTGAAAATGCCACCACCTTCGGCGTTGCTAGTATTGCCACTGATGGTACTCTGACTAATCGACACCTCGCCAAGCAGGGTAAAAACACCACCGCCGTCTTTATTCGACCGATTGAGAGCGATCAAACTGTTGTTCAGAGAGACGTTACCAGCGTAAGTGCGAATTCCGCCGCCGTCGCTGCCGGAAGAATTCCCACTGACCACGCTGTCTGCGAGTGAGACGTTCCCCGAGAAGGTAGCAATTCCACCTCCGCCGAATGTTGAACTATTGCCGTCGAAAGTGCTGCCCACTACGTCGATGGTCCCCGATATCGTGAACAGCCCACCCCCGGCAGCTTCGGAATCGTTATTGATTACAAGACAATCGTTGAGGTTTAGAACGCCATTGGATCCGAATAGAACAGCGGCTCCAGATGTTGCCGCGAGGCCACCTGTTAACGTGAGACCGGTCAGGTTCAAGTCGCCTGTACTGTCGGTATAGTGCAATACTCGCGACTGTTGCTGGGCGTCAATTGTTATCGATTCGGCCAGCCCCGTCGCATCAATCGTAAGCGAGTTGGTGATTAGTAGCTCGCCGCCAACTAGCAGGATAGTCTCTCCGCTGAGTGATGGATCAAACTGGATTCCGTCGACATAGCTTAGTGAGTTAGCTCGGTTAACTGCCTCGCGGAGCGTCGTGACACCGTTGTAAATGTCCCCATCATCGGTATCTGCCAGGCTGTTGACGACTTGGGGAACTGCTTCAAATGCTCCGATGTCCATGCGACCATTAATGACACGCACATAGGGCGCCTCGCCACGCTGGTCGAACTCTTGAGGGTCGAGTTCAATCGCGGGGTCACCAGCATCCAATGCCGGGCTGCTAGACAGCAGCGCGTGCGTCTCCGTGTGCCCACCGTAGTCAGCAAGCGGTGCAAGTTTTGCGTCAACATCTAAAACATTGCCTGTGCCGGTCTCTGATGTGATATTCGACCCACGGGTGGCGGCGATTAACGAGTAATCAACTACGAGTGGGGTGGCCGAATTAATGTACAAATCGCGACCCCGATTGTCGCCAAGATTGCCGGCGATGATGGAATTCTGGAGAGCTACCTGAGAGATGTCTGAATCAAATGCGTAGATTCCCCCACCAAAGCTCCTCGCTGAGTTGTCGGCAATTGTAGACTCTTCGATAGTCAGCACATCGCCACCAAAGAAGATGCCGCCGCCATCGTCGAGAGTGCTGTTGCCGCTGACAGTGCTGCGCGTGAGATACAGACTACCATCCTCTACGTAGATACCGCCGCCATTGTCGGCTGTGCTATTGCCGCTGACAGTGCTGTCGACTATGTGGACTATACCTGACCGAGCGGCAATTCCTCCACCATCTCGGTTGGTGAATCGGGTCTGATTCATGTTCACCGTGCTTGCGGTGATTGTTATGTTTCCGGAGTTGGCGTAGATTCCACCGCCAGCACTGCTGGAGGTGTTCTCGGCAACCGTGGAGTCGACGAGGGTGATATGCCCCGAGGACGTACCGACGCCTCCGCCAGAACCATTGGAAATGTTCTCGGTAATCGAGGAGTTGTCGAGAGTGATGTCGCCGGAAGACGCAAAGATACCTCCACCAGCACTTTCACTCGAGTTGGCTTCTACATTACTGTTTTTGAGCGACACATCACCCGAAAGGGCGAGTATGCCGCCACCTCCGTTGGTGCTGATATTCTCGGAGACAAGGCTGGCTTCCAGTATCACATGGCCTGCCGCTGCATATATTCCGCCGCCAGCGCCGCGATTGCCTTCGACCACCCCGTCGGTGATGGCCAGTACCCCCGTGGAGCCAAAGTAGATCCCACCACCATCGAGACTCGTCCAGCCACCGGTAATCGAGAGATCCGACAGCGCCAAATCACCGGCGTCGTGGGAGTAGTTGAGTACTCTGGAATTGTGCTGGGCGTCTATGGTGAGCGCCCCTTGCTCCGGACCAATGATGGTGAGCGAGTCCGTAATTCCCAACTCCCCCTTCGTCAGCAAAATCGATTGTGGGCTGCCAAAGATCGCAGGGTCAAACGTAATTGTGTTCTCGCCTGCCACCAGATTGGCGGCGTTGATCGCTTCTCGCAGACTCACGCTGCTGTTGGGATACTCAAGCTCGTCATCGATTGTAGTCACCACGAACGGCGAAGGCAGCTCGATTTGCACTTCGTACGCTCCCATGTCGACAGCAGTGCCAACTTTGCGCGAGAAGCCTTCCCCACGCTGGTCGAATGGTGAAGGCTCCGTTTCGATGCCAGCGTTGTACGCAGGGCTACCTAGGAGTAAGGCATGTGTGTGGGTGGGACCGCCATTGTCAGCAAGTGGGCCGAGGATCGGATTGACGTTGAGTACGTTTCCTACACCGGTGCTATCATCAATGCTTGTCCCCTCAGTACTGCCAAAGAGGCTATGGTTGAGCGTAAGGCTCCCGGTTGTCTCGACTCGCAAGTCCCGCGAATCAAATCGGCTCGAATTGCCCGCGACAATAGAATTCTCGATTGTAATGGAGCTGACCGTGGGATAGTTGCGCACGTGCACACCTGCCGACACACCTCCTAAAAAGCCGACTTTCGCTCGATTCTCAGTGATCGTGCTGCTGTAGATAGTCAATGTCCCGGAGTAAGAGAAAATAGCGCCTCCGTTGTCGGCGGCGGCGTTTCCGCTAATCGTACTGTTCGTGACCGTTATCTCTCCCCCCCCTGAGCTGATACCGCCACCGTTGTCGTTAGAACTGTTGCCGCTAATCGTACTATCGATCACCGTCACACTACCGCCACCCACTGAGATACCTCCACCATCCGACGTCGTGGAATTGTCGCTTACACTGCTACGTGTGATTGAGACACTTCCAAAAGTCGCGTGTATACCACCGCCATGTCCACTCCCCCAATTGCCGCTCACTTCGCTATCAATGAGTGTTACATTTCCGCGAGTTGACGAGATCCCGCCGCCATATGCAGAACTGCCTAGAGTGCGGTTTCCTATGATCGAACCATCAGTGATCGACACATCTCCTGAAAGCGTCTTAATTCCTCCTCCATCGGCGTCGCGTCCTCGCGTGTAGTTTCCACTGAGTGCGCTTCCAGTGAGCGAAACATCCCCCAAATTCGAAAAAATTCCGGCACCTCTGGAAGAGTTACCCCTGGTGGTGTTTTCAGTAATCGTACTGTTTGTCACGACAACTTCACCAGAGATCGCATAAACTCCGCCGCCGTCAGCACCCGCTTCGTTTTTGCTGAGGAGGCTACCTGCTATGGTTATGTTTCCAGAACGAGAGTGAATGCCGCCCCCATCTCCTGTGACAGTGGAATTGCCGCTGACAGTGCTTTCGCTCAGCGATACGGAACCGGCATCGGTGTAAATTCCACCGCCATAAACAGCGGCGTGACTGTCAGTAATCGAGCTGTAAGACAGCGTGACAACTCCATCGGAAAGAAACTGTATGCCTCCGCCGTTGCTGCCGCCACCGGAGTAGCCTCGCGTGATGGTCACCCCACTTAGACCGAGGTCACCAGTCGACGCCGTGAAACTCATCACGCGCGAGCTATGCTGGGCGTCGATCGTCAAGGCATCTTGCCCGGGTCCGACAATCGACAGGCTCTCGGTGATCTCCAGTTCGCCAGATATGAGGGCGATCGTGCCCGAGGTGGCAACACCTTCGAAGACGATTTCATCGGCGCCCGCTTGAGTATTTGCCTGAGCGATGGCGTCACGAAGACTGCCGACCCCGCTGTCATCTAGATTGGTAACAGCGAAGGTGGCCAACACGCGGCGGTGTTCGAGTGGTTCGATGCGGAGCTTGCGTTGGAGCATGGTGTCGATCAGGTACCTTCGAACCGGCGGGAAATCGTGACAGTGAGACAGACAGCTACCGCTACCACCAGCCACAACGAAGCCGGTTCCGGCACGGTGGTCGCGGCGAGCGGAGCGGGCAGGGCCGATGCGCGGGCGCCGAAGTTTTGTTTCCACACTTGGTAGTCGTCCTGGCCGATGGCTCCGGTGAGGCCGGCGGCGCGACTGCCGTCGGCGAACACGGCGACCGCGTCGCCGCCCAGGTTGTTGCGCCACAGGGTGTAGTCGGCGGCGCTCACCACTCCGTCGCCGTTGTAGTCGCCGGTGACCGCTGGCAACTGCCCGACGGTCAACAGCGTGTAGCCAGCCAACTGGCCGGTGGTGAGGAACTCGAGCGTGTAGTCGTCGCCGAGCGTCGCAGAGGTGAGAGGCTCCCATTCTGCGGTCGACACGTCCCAATACTCGATGGCATCGGTGCCGCCGATGAGATCGAAGAACTCGGTGAGCGAGTCATCCGCATTGCCCTGTAGCAACAATCTGCCGCCAGTCGACATGCGCACGCGCCCGTCGCTGCCCAGGTCGTTGTCGATGGTGAGCGCTTTGGCAGTGACCTCTGCGCCGGCCGAGATGGTGAGCACGCCAGGACCGTTGAAGGCGACAATCAGCGTCTCTTCAATGTGGAATGAGGATCCGGGGCCATCGATGACGACCTGCCCCGAGGCGGCCGCACCCAACTGGCCATAGGTACATTCGACATTGGCGCCTCCGGTTACCAGCATCGAAGCACTTCCCTTGCCACCGACATTCAGCGATTGGCTAACGAATGTCGAGCCTGATCCATCGACGGTGACCGCGCCAGCCGATCCACCCAGATAGCCGAGATAGCTGGTTGGGCTGCTGACGACGCCTCCGTTGAGGATGTGAAGCTCGCCTTCGCCGGAGTCGCCGACGCGCAGGACGCTGCCGGAACTCAAAGTCGAACCAGCGCCTTCCACGGTAACCACGCCGGAGGATGCCTGACGGTCCGCGATGTAAATCCCTCTGCCCTCTCCGGCGACAGATGCTCCACCTGTTACCAGTAACGCCCCATCACCATCGTATCCGACGTTGAGACTACTGCTCAGATTCCATTCCGAGCCATCTCCATCGATAGTTACATTGCCCATCGCTCCTGCGAAATATCCGATGTAGCCAGCTCCCGATGCAAGTTGAATTCCGTCAGCAATTTGCAGCGATCCAGTGCTCTTGTAACCCGCTCCCATGTCGTTTAACCCGGTGGCGTTGAGGTGCAGGGTGATATCCTGGCCGGGAAGCTCATCGATGTGCAGCGTTTGCTCCAAGCCATGGGCTGCATCGAATACTAGATCCATGTCGCTAATCAACCCCGTGGCATGGATCGTGCCGACGCCGGGCAGTTGATCGGGGCTGGCGTAGAGCATCCCTGTAGTGAGCGCTGCATCGTCGAACTCGATGGTCCCGACGCCGCCTCTTGTAGAAACGTGGGTGCTACTTGCCGTAACGTGCCCACCCTGCGAGATGCGGAGCGTCCCCTGGCCTTCGATGGCCACCGTTAATGGCCCCGTGTTGGTCCAAGTCGAACCCTCGCCATCGACGGTAACCACCCCTGTGGAGTTAGCCAAAGTAGCAACATAGCCTCCGGTACTTGTCACGGTAGCTCCGCCAGTGATATCGAGAGTTCCGTCTCCAAGTGGTCCCACCACCAAGGACGACGAAAGCGTCGCAGCCGACCCGATGCCATCGACATACAGAGCGCCAGTCGAGCCTGGCTCTGCTCCGATGACGGCCCCATCCCGCGTACTGGCAATGCTGCTAATCGTGGCGCCGCCCAACACGTTAAGAGTGCCATCTCCGAATCCACCAACATGGAATGGGTACTGCATGGACAACATCGATCCCGGCCCTTCGACCGTGACCACGCCCATCGAGCCCGCCTGGCGAGCGATGTACGCTTGGGGCGTGATGATTTCGCTTCCGTCGTCGATGCGCAACTCGCCATGGGCCGTATCGCCGACGATGAAATCCGTGTTGCCCAGATACAACGGATCGTCGAGCGGGTTGGTGAGCATCGTGAGCGTATTGCCAAATTCCTTCCAGACGTCCGTCGCACCGGTGCTCTGCGGGTCGATGGTGTTCGCTGCGTGCGCACCGAGCGCGCTGAGGCTGAACAGAAGGGCGAGGCAAGTTCTCGAAGTGGTCATCTCTCAAGCTGCTCGCGCGCGACGGGATTCACGACATGTGCTCAGAAGCTTCGAGTATAACCGGGATTCGCGCCGGCGGACACTTTCGGGCGTTCGGGTGAAACCAGTAATCCGGACCCGTAGAACGGAATTCATTCCGTTAGTGGAACGGGGGCCTTTAAACGGAATGAATTCCGTTCTACGTGGTGGTTTTCTTACAACTCCGTGGGAGAATGGGGTTGCTGAGCGTTCACCAGACCTGGGGCGACGATGGTGTTGTGGCGGGTTGGTGGCGAGCTGGCTCTGGGTTTACTCCGGGCGCTGACGCTTCCGGCTCGCCGGAGGGTTTTGTCGCACCGCTGGGGGTTTTGTCGCACCCAATGCGTTTTGCGCGCGACTGATCGGCTGGGGCAAAACTCGGCTGGTGTTGTATCCCGTTGCAAGAGAACGACTTACGAGAAGCAGAATCAACCATATGGGTTTTGTCGCAGGGAGAGTTTTGCCGCAGTAGTGCGACATTATCCGCGAACGGAGAGCTTTGTCCCCAGCCTCGACCAAGCTTGGTCGGGGCTGATTGGGGCTTTGGTCGAGGTTGGGGGTGGCAATCGACTCCCGATTGCGCCAGCGGCTTGCCAGCTGTTGACGGTGACATTTATACTGTGGAGCTACCAATTTCTGCGCATTGTTGACCTTTTTAGTGGAGATTCCCTCGTGGCATCCGGAAAGTATCTTTTCACCAGCGAAGCGGTGAGCATGGGTCATCCCGACAAGCTCGCCGACCAGATTTCCGATGGCGTGCTGGACGCCCTGTTCGCTCAGGACCCTAACAGCCGCGTTGCTTGCGAGACCATGGTCACGACTGGCGTGGTGGTGATCGCTGGCGAGATCTCCACCGAGGCCACGGTCGACATGCAGAAGATCGTCCGCGAGGTGGTCAAAGACGTTGGCTATACCGACTCCACGATGGGCATCAGCGCCGATCACTGTGCGGTGATGGTGGCCATCGACGAGCAATCGCCCGACATCGCGATGGGTGTCGACAGCGACGACAGCAAGGGCAAAGACGTCGGCGCCGGCGACCAGGGCCTGATGTTCGGCTACGCCTGCAACGATACCCCGGAGCTGATGCCGCTGCCGATCGCGCTATCGCACCGCATCCTCAACCGCCTGACCGAGGCTCGCAAGTCCGGCGAAGTCGACTGGCTCCGCCCGGACAGCAAGAGCCAAGTGACCGTGGAGTACGACGAGAACACCCCACTGCGAGTCGACACGGTGGTGGTCTCCACGCAGCACGCCGACCATGTGTCGAACGAGGAGATTTCGACGTTCATTCGCGAGAAGATCGTCAAGCCAACGCTGGGCGAATGGGCCACCGACGAAATCACCTATCACATCAACCCGACCGGTCGCTTCGTGGTCGGTGGACCTCACGGCGACTGCGGCCTCACGGGCCGCAAGATCATCGTCGACACCTACGGCGGTTGGGGCCGGCACGGTGGCGGCGCTTTCAGCGGCAAGGACCCCACCAAGGTAGACCGCTCGGCTGCCTACATGGCTCGCTACGTGGCCAAGAACATCGTGGCCGCCGGCCTGGCGGAGCGATGCGAAGTGCAGTTGGCTTACGCCATCGGCGTTTCGGAGCCGGTCAGCGTGTACGTCGACACCGAAGGCACCGGTCGTGTGGACGATGCGGTGATCTGCGAGTTGGTGAAGGAGCACTTCCCGCTCACGCCCAGTGGCATCATCAAGCACCTGGACCTGCGGCGGCCAATTTACCGTAAGACGGCTGCTGGCGGGCACTTCGGTCGTAGCGAACCGGAGTTCACCTGGGAGAAGACCGACTTGGCCAAGACTCTGGCCGAGGCGGCCGAGACCGCCACGGCGGCCACCTGAGACGCCCGGTAATTCAACTGTTTTTCTCGCGAAAAGCAGAAAAAAGGTTGAAATCAGACGGCCGGGCTGCGAAATTATAACACGGTTGGGCGGAGAGCCTGCAACGACAGAGCGCGTCTGCCAACCACCGAATTGCTGCCCTTTGCTGCCCATTCAATGAACGTTGCCCAGCAACAATTTGCTGGCCAATCGGTTGCACGTCCGTTGGGTCGCCCCATGGTGACCGCTGCGCACGTGGCCGTTGGCCTCGCGTTTTCGTTCGGTCTGATTTTGGCCGTTCGGCGCTTGATGCTCGGTAAAGCCGAGCCGCTGGGTTTGTGGTCCACCCTTGCCACGGCGGCGGTGCTCTTGCTGTTGGTTCTCGCCATCCGCAGAGCCCCCGCCGGGGCGATTGCTCGCTGGGTGCCATCTGCCATTCTGCTGTTCTGGGCAGTGGTCTGCTCGTGGCCCGGCTCGCAGCCCGCGGCCTGGTTGATCTGGGGCGCAGCGATCGGCGGCGACTGGTGGCTGATGCACCTGCTCCGCCCACAGGACTCCTCGGTCGCCAACGCACCGGTTCCACCCGGCGGGTCGGTGGCTCCACGAGCTTTGGAGCCCACCGCTGAAATGGCGGAGAACGAACTAGAACAACTGGGCGAAGGCCACCTGCACGACGACGTTCCAGGCGAAGACGGCGAGATCGTCCTGCAGCACGTGGTGCGAGTGCGCGACGCCGACGGCCGCGAATACGTGCACGCCACGCTGCGTGGCGAACTTGCTGCCGGCGACCGCCGGGCGACGCTGCACCTGGGCTTCTGCCCGCCGTTTCCGTCGCAACCGGAGGTCGAAGCCGAAGTGATCGAAGGCCCGGCGGCCGTGGCCAAAGTAACCCAAGCCCTGCACAACGGAGTGCAGGTGGAAGTGGAACTCGACATCGCTGAGATTGAAGACTCGGTGGTCACCGTGGAGGTGGCCGCCTATGAAAGAGAGCCATCGCGCTCTCCAACGGACTCCTGATCCCTGACCCCAGAATCCTCTCTTGTTTCGCATCGGACTTGGCGAAGACTCACACCGCACGGCGGCGGGCGGCCCGATGGTGCTCGGGGGGATTGAGATCCCGCACGACCACCATCTGGTGGGGCACAGCGACGCCGACGTGCTGCTGCACGCGCTGACCGACGCGGTGCTCGGCGCCGCGGGACTGCCGGACATCGGAGAGCTGTTCCCCAACACGGCCGAGGAGAATCGCGACCGCAACTCGGCCGACTTCCTCACAGCCGCCTACGCGAAAGTCCGCGAGGCAGGCTTCCGGTTGGTGAACGCCGATTGCGTCGTGGCCGCCCAGGCGCCGAAGCTCAGCCCCTACAAGGATGCCATGCGGCACCGCATCGCGGGACTGTTGGGCGCGAGTCCCCTAGACATCGGAATCAAGGCAAAAACGGGCGAAGAAGTGGGCCCCGTGGGCCGCGGCGAGGCCATCGAGGCCCGCGCCGTGGTGCTCGTCGAGCGATCAATGAGCCCACACACCTAGAGAATGCCCCAAGAATAACTTCCGCATTTTTTCGTTAACCCCCTCTCCTAACCTCTCCCCGCAAGGGGGAGAGGGAACAGAAGAGGAAGTTATTCTTGGGCCATTCTTTGGGCTTCCCAGTACTGGGTTGGGCTTTCCCTACACCACCCGAAGGCTTTAACCTATCGGGCGCGATCCTTGATCGCCGAATGGAATCCTATCTAACGAACCAGCACGTCGCATTATGTCCACAGCCACCGAAACTATGAGCGCTGCTAGCACCGCCGCACACCCTTCGCTGCAGATTTACAACACGCTGACCAAGAAGAAGACCCCGTTCGAGCCGGTCGCACCCGGCAAGGTGGGCATCTACTTGTGCGGCCCCACGGTGTACGCCGAAGCCCACATCGGCCACATGGTCGGACCGGTGATCTTCGACTGCATCAAGCGGTACCTGGTGTACTGCGGATACGATGTCACCTGGGTGGTGAACATCACCGACGTGGACGACAAGCTGATCCACAAGGCCAACGAGCGTGGCATCACCATGCTGGAAGTGGCTGAGGAGAACATCGCCGACTACAACAAGAACCTCTCGGCGCTGGGCGTCGACCAGATCGACGAGTTCCCCCGCGCTACCGATTGCATGGACGACATCATCGGGTTCATCGAGTCGCTCGTGGAGCAAGGCTACGCGTACGCATCCGAAGGCGACGTGTACTTCGACGTCGGCAAGGACCGCGAGTACGGCAAGCTCTCCAACCGCTCGCTCGACGCCATGCAAGGCGAAGGGGGCGGCACCGCCGATCGCAAGAAGAACACGGCCGACTTCGCCCTGTGGAAGTCGGCCAAGCCGGACGAGCCAAGTTGGGACAGCCCGTGGGGCAAAGGCCGCCCCGGCTGGCACATCGAGTGCTCGGCCATGAGCAAGAAGATCCTGGGCGAGACGTTCGACATCCACGGCGGCGGCCTCGACCTGGTGTTCCCGCATCACGAAAACGAAATCGCCCAAAGCGAATGCTGCCACCACAAACCAATGGTCAAGTACTGGGCACATAACGGATTGCTAAAGCGGGACGAAGCGTCCGGCAAGATCGGCGGTAAGATGAGCCGTTCCGAAGGTGCTGGCGGCTTGCACGAACTGATCGACCGCCAGGGTGGCGAGAAGATCCGCTTCTTCCTCTTGCGAACCCACTATCGCAGCACGGTGGTGTTCAGCGAGCCGGCCATTGAGGAGGCAGCCAAGGGGCTCGAGACGTTCTATCGCTTGTTTAAACGCTACAAGCGAATCACGCATGCCGACTTCTATTCGCTGACTGCTCCCTCGAAGCGCGGTGCGCCGGCCATCGATCAAGCGGACGACCCAACACTCTCCGCGGCAGCGGAACGCAAACAGAAGTTCCTGGCGGCCATGGACGACGACTTCAACACAGGCGGTGCGATTGCCGAGCTGTTCGAGTTAGCGAACTTGACCAACAAGTACTGCGACGAAGCCGACTTCGAAGGCAAGGGAGCGGGCGACGCGGCGAGCATCGCGACGTTGACCTTGTTGATGGAAACGATCAAGGAACTTTCGAACGTGCTGGGCTTGTTCCTCCAGCCTCCGGCGGCAGCCGGCGGTTCCGACGAACTGCTGGGCCAAGTAATGCAACTGGTGATCGACCTCCGCGCCGACGCCCGCAAAGCGAAGAACTTTGCCACGGCCGATGCGATCCGCGATGGCTTAGTGCCCACCGGCATTGTGCTCGAAGACCGCGCTGGCGGAACCGAGTGGACCGGCGGCAACGACGGCTCGCTCGAAGGCGTGATGAAGATGCTCATCGAGCTGCGTCAGTCGTCGCGCGCCAACAAGGACTTCGCCACCGGCGACGCCATACGCGACCGCTTGAAGGACCTGGGCGTCGTGCTGGAAGACCGCGCCGGCGGAACGGAGTGGACGCGCGGTTAACCAACGAAATGCGTAGCCGGATTCGCAAGAATTCGGACTCAGCCAACCGTCACAGCATGCCACGCTACTCACTCAAGACCTTGCTGGGAGTTATGACGGTAGTCGTGGCGATGGCGGCGTTCTACTACGTTCGCAGCCAGCCGCGGGTCGTGGCGGAGAGGTTTCAGTCACTCGTTGAGCAGGGCAAGCACGAAGCGGCAATGAGGATGTTGGAAGATTCGACTTTGTTGGAGAAACGAAAACTGCGCACCGGCGAGCGGCTGGAGTTAGAGAGCTTTTCGCACGAGAATCCCTCCAACTCGGACTGGTTGCTCGGCAAGCGACATGGATTGCTGAAGGCAGGGATTTTCTTCAAGTCCGAATACGTTAGTGCGGGAACCTCGCTTGAATGCGAAGCTGAAGTTACTCGCTCGGGGATTCGTATCCTGCAAATAGAAGAGTCTGAACCAGTAGTCGCCATGCTAGTTGACCCGGATGAGTTAGACAGCGACGAATGACCCCAACTTCCCGAATTCTTGCGAATCCGGCTACGAGACCTGGCAACACCTTATGATCATCCTCGGCATCGATCCTGGCCTGAACATCACCGGTTATGGGGTGATTGAAACCGCCGGCCGGCGCGTGCGGTTGGTGGAAGCGGGCGTGGTGCGGGGTGGCAGTTCGTCGAATCGTTCACTCGCCGAGCGAGTGGCCGAAGTGCATCAGGGCATCTGCGAGGTGATCGAGTCGCACTCGCCCGACGTGATGGCCATTGAGGAACTCTACTCCCACTACGATCGTCCCAAGACGGCCATCCTGATGGGCCACGCGCGGGGCGCGATTATCCTCGCCGGGCAGCTCGGCGGGCTGTCGGTAAAGCACTACGCAGCCACGCAGATCAAGAAGACCCTGACCGGCAACGGCCGCGCGCCGAAAAGCCAGATGCAAAAAGCCATCGCCCGCGAGTTGGGCCTCCCCGCCCCACCCGAGCCAGCCGACGTGGCCGACGCGCTCGCGATTGCGATGACACATTGGTTTTTGGATTGCCGGTTGTCGGTGGAGAGCGGGTAACAACTTCAAAACTCTGCATGCAACATCGCGGACCGCGAGGCGGTCCGGCTATTGATCACGAACATTGCTTCCTACATCCCTGATCCCCGACCCCTGAATCCTCCCCCTCCCCATATGATCACCAAAATCACTGGACGATTGGTTTCTCTCTCTGGCGACACACTGACGCTTTCGGTCGGACCGTACGAGCATGAAGTGTTGATCCCCGAGTTCACGCGGCGGCGGTTGCAGGACGGCATCGGCAAGGAAACTTCGCTGCACACTATCGAGTACATGGAAGGCGATCCGACGCGGGGCCGCATGACTCCGCGGATGGTGGGGTTCACTTCGAGCATCGAGCGGGAGTTCTTCGAGCTGTTTTGCCAGGTGGACGGAGTCGGCGTGAAGAAGGCCCTCAGGGCGATGGTCCGCCCCGTGCAAGAAGTGGCCGCGCTGATTGAAGATCAGGACGCCAAAGGTCTGGCGGCGCTACCCGGCATCGGTCCGGCGACCGGCGAGCGGGTGATCGCCAAGTTGCGCCGCAAGGTGCCGAAGTTCGCCCTGCTGATCGGCCGCGACGCGCCGGACGTGGCTCCGCGCGAGCGCGATCTGGCCGGCGAGGCGTTCGAGACGCTCCGCGCCCTGGGCCACAGCGAATCGGACGCCCGGCGACTGCTGGACGAAGCGATGGGTCGTAAGAAAAAGTACAAAGACGTGGAGGAACTGCTCCGCAGCGTCTACGAAAATCGGGACGCATAGCAATGGCTCAAGAATCGCTTCCGCAGACTCAATAACCCCCTCTCCCAACCTCTCCCCGCAGGGGGGAGAGGGAAGATAGGAGGAAGCAATTCTCGAGCCACTGACGGGTTGAAATCTTGGCGTTTCGCGGAGATGAACTATCCTTGGAAGGGCGACGTAGACAACACTATTGTCCAATTGCACCCCGCCAGGCCGCTAGCAGGTGGCCCGGTTCTCACTTCTCAGGAGAACCCGATGTACGCTATGTTTCATCGAACCTGGCGGGTCGCGCGTCCGCTGTTGGTGGCTTACCTGCTGCTGGTGCTGATCATGACATTTATCGAATCCTGGCTCGTGTACCCTGCCCCGGCGCTGACGACGGGCAACTGGCAACCCGAGGGCTTTAACCATCAGGACGTGTGGTTCGAGTCGGCGGACAAGACCAAACTGCATGGCTGGTTGTTCGAACATCCGAGCCCCCAACACGTGGTGCTGTACTGCCACGGCAACGGGGAGCTCGTCGCACACAACGTGCGTTTGATGTCGCGTCTGAGAGACGAGCTCGACGCCACCGTACTAGTGTTCGACTATCGCGGCTACGGACAAAGCGGCGGCAAGCCCCACGAGGCCGGCGTGGTGGCCGATGGCATCGCGGCGCAGCAATTCCTGGCCGAGCACGCCGGCGTGCAACTCGACGAGGTGGTGCTGATGGGACGCTCGCTCGGCGGCGGCGTCGCCGCGGCCGCGGCCGCGCAACAGGGCGCCAAGGCCGTGGTGCTGCAGAGCACGTTCGCCTGCATGGTCGACACGGCGGCGGTGCACTATCCGTGGCTGCCGGTGCGGTTGGTGATGCGGAACCGCTACGACTCGGTGGCGCGACTGGCCGACTACAATGGCCCGGTGCTGCAGAGCCACGGCACCAGTGACGAGGTGGTTCCCTACAGCGAAGGGCGGCGGCTGTTCGAGTCGGTGCCGTCGGATCGCAAGCAGTGGATCGACGTGCCAGAGGGAACACACAACACCCCGCAGCCGGACGACTACTACCCCGCGCTGCGCGAATTTCTGGATTTCTAGCCTCCCAAAATAGGCACCCTGGGGCGACGCCGAACTCTACAAATGCGGTGCTAGTGCGGCTTTCCGTCCCCCCAGGCCGCAAAAACCACGCAGATTACCCGATCGACACCACCCCCTTGATGAGCTACTCTGTTGTGTTGTGGCGCTTTGCTCCGATACAAGCACTGTTGCCGCGTCCCTGCCTTACCCCACCCCCCCGGGCCCATTTCTGGCCAATATGTCTCACTTGCCTCTGAATCCGATTCGCGCGGTAGAGCGGTTTCTCGTTTACCCGTCCCCCTCCACATCCACAGGCGATTGGTCGCCACGGTGGATTGAGAACGAAGACGTGTGGTTCGAGTCGGCCGACGGTACCAAACTGCATGGTTGGTTTGTGCCCCACCCCGAGCCGAAGCATGTCATCCTCTACTCGCATGGCAACAACGAGCATGTTGGCAACCAGGTGAATCAGTTGCTGCGATTGCAGTCGATGCTCGACGCCACGGTGTTCGTGTACGACTACCGCGGCTACGGCAAGAGCAAAGGCCGCCCCACGGAGAAAGGCCTGATTGCCGACGGACTGGCCGCGCACGACTGGCTGCTCAATCGCACCGGTGTAACTGCGGACAACATGATACTGATGGGCCGCTCGTTGGGCGGTGGAATCAGCGTGGCCATCGCCGCGGAGCGCACCGCCAAGGCCGTGGTGGTGCATGCGACTTTTCCGCGAATGGTCGACGCGGCGAGCTACAACTATCCGTGGCTGCCGGTCAAGACGCTGATGCGGGATCGCTACGATTCGCTCGATCGGGTCGAACGCTACGAAGGGCCGCTGTTCCAGAGCCACCGCACCACCGACGAAGTGGTGCCAGTCGAACTGGCCCGGCAGCTGACCGATCGCGCGCCCAGCTACTTGAAGCACTTCTTCGAGATTCCCAACGGTCGCCACAACGAACCGTTGCCGCCCGACTACTACACGGCGCTCGACAAGTTCCTGAACCGCGTCGATCGGATGCGAGAGTTCCACGCCCCAACGAGTGTGGACATGGAAGCGGCTCCCCCGATGCTGCAGACGAACTGACGTCTGAGTACGCTACACGTCGATGATCGACTCGGGCATCTCGCGCAGGAACATGTAGACCATCGCGCCCAAGGACACGGCCGGCGCGATCACGCTCTTCGCGGCCAGTTGCAAACCAACCAGCGACGAGAGGTACACGAGCGTCGCTGCGATGACGATTGCCACGGAGGCCAGGAATGTCGCGGTCAGGCTGATCGTCTCGCCTGGCGCTTCCCACCAGGTGCGCAGTTCGTGAAAGAATTGATAGGACAGCAGCACGAACAGTATGAACGCACCCATGGAGTAAAGTCGCAGATCGGGCAGCACGAGCAATGCGTCGTACATGCCGTGGACGAAGATCACCAACAACACAATGGCGATCGCTTCGCCCAACCTTTGGCGTGGGTTCCAGATGGCCCGGCAGAGCGCCAGCCCACACAGCCCGGTGGCTGCCATGTGAAAGAAGTTGGCCGTGAGGAAACGGGCCGAGGTATCTTGGCCCTGGGAGAACTTGCCGATGTTCTCCTCCATAGCGAAGCCAAGCCCGACGCAAGCGGCTACCAAAAGCGCTTCGCGCTCACTGCCACGACGAATGATCCACGGCACCAGCGGTAGGAACAGCAGTAGTTTCGAAAGCTCTTCGCGCAGCCCGACCCCGAGGATGAAAAACTTGAGCCCCTGGCGAACGTCATTGCCCAGGACGAGATTCCATTCGTACTCCTGCCAGTAGATGGCGAACAACGTAGGCCAAATACTCAATACCCCCAGCACGACCGCCACGGCGGCTAGCGGCCAGCGAATCCCCCCAGTGCGGTACGGCTGCCCCGCCTGCACTGCGAAAGCAAACCAGCAAGCGCCCGTGAGCGCAGCAAGCAATGCTGGACCGGGCACTATGTCTAGCCACATGCTGCGGGGAATGGCCCACCAGAGTTGCCACCACTCCCGCTCAGCGATGAATTGTCGCATTTGGTCGTGGTGCTGCTCGTACCCTTCCGGCGACTCGCGGAGCACGATCACGTTGTCCACCGCCGCGGGAGCTTGCACCAAGTACGCCAGCACCAGGCCCACCACCAGGATGGCTAGCACCATCCGGCCGAGGAACTGCGGCTGGCGGGTGTGAGATCGCAGGTAGGGCTGCAGTTGCATGGCAATTCGACAGGGGAGCGGACTTCGAGAAACCGCGAGTATAGCACGCAGGCGCGGTGACCCGCTGCCCGGCGTTTTCGCCCCGCTTTCGATCCGCATTCCGCACCCCAGGTGCGATTTGGTATGATCAGGCGACCGCCCTCCCTGTACTTTTGCCCCCTATGCCGCCATGCCCCGCGAAACCATCCTCTCGTCCGACGATTCGTGGCCCGAAGACGAGCCCGAGAGCACCTTCGGCAGCGAGCATCCCGCGCGCACCGGCGAAGACGACGTGGCGCTGCGGCCTAAGCACATGAACGAGATGGTCGGCCAGCGGCAAGTGGCCGAGCGGCTCCGCATCGCGGTCGACGCGGCCGCCAAGCGGGGCGAACCGCTGGGCCACATCCTGCTCGACGGCCCGCCGGGCTTGGGTAAGACCACGTTCGCTACGTGCATTCCCCGCGACCTGGGCGTGAGCCTCCAAATCGCCAGCGGCGCTGCGCTCGCCGCGCCGAAAGACCTGCTGCCGTACCTTACGAATGCCGAAGAAGGATCCGTGCTGTTCATCGACGAGATCCATCGTTTGCCCAAAGCGGTGGAAGAGTTCATGTATCCCGCGATGGAGGACTTTCGCGTCGACATCACGCTGGGCGAAGGAGTCAACGCCCGCACGGTGAACATGAATCTGCGCCCGTTCACCCTGATCGGCGCGACCACGCGCACCGGATTGCTGTCGGCTCCGCTGCGAGATCGATTCCAAATTCGCGAGCACTTGGACTTCTACGACCTGGAAGAGCTGATGGAAATCGTGCGCCGCAACGCGACGAAGCTGCGCACGCCGCTCGACGACGAAGCGGCACGCCAGATAGCGCTCGCCAGCCGTGGCACGCCGCGCATCGCCAACAACCGTTTGCGGTGGGTCCGCGACTACTCGACCAGCAAAGCCGATGGCCAAATGAACGGCGAAGTGGCCCACGCTGCGCTCGCGATGCTGGGCGTCGACCAACTGGGCCTCGACCCGCAAGATCGCAAGTACCTGGAGACCATCCTCCGCGTATTCCACGGCGGCCCCGTAGGCGTCGAAGCGGTGGCCCACACGCTAAACACCGCCTGCGACACGCTGACCGACGAAGTCGAACCGTTCCTCTTAAGAACGGAACTGGTCGTGCGCACCCCCCGCGGCCGCAAACTCACCACCAAGGGCTACGAGCACCTGGGCCAATCGCCGCCCGGCGGGGCGACGCTGTTCGCGAGCTAGATCGCTTTCAGAATTAGCCCCACGCCTGTAGCTGGATTCGCAAGAATTCAGACGCTCGGGTTGCGCCGTCCGAATTCTTGCGAATCCGGCTACGGGGATCCTCTTCCGTAAAAGATTCTGAGAATCTTCTTGACTTCCGCTCCCGCTATCGGTAAAACCAAATCTAGTTAACCAAATTTCACGCCACGGAGACTCTACGATGGCGCGACCAAAGGCTGCTGAGCTTACCGAACGGGAGCTCGAATTGATGCACGTGTTCTGGGACCAGGGGGCCATGACCGCCATGGACGCCCGCGACCAGATGGCCGAGGGGGGCCGCGATCTGGCGTACACCACCGTGGCGACGCTGGTGAAGATTCTGGTCGAGAAGGGCTTTCTCGAGCAAACCGGCGACGCACGGCCGTTTGTTTACAAGCCGCTGCGAAACTTCGACGACGTGTCGAAGCGGCTGGTGAGCGACATGGTGCAGCGGGTGTTTCAAGGTTCCCGCGAGGCGCTGTTGGTGCGACTGCTGGATGGGCGAAAGCTCACCAAGAAAGAACGCGAAGTGCTGGAGCAGATTCTCGAAGGGGGCAAACAATGAGCACGGCAATTCTCATCTGGTGCGTGGTGCAGGTGACCTTGTTCGCCCTGGTGGCGGGCGTCGTGTACCTGGTGGCAAGAAGGTTGCACGCGTCGCTGGGTTCGATCACCGCATCGGTCAGCCTGGCGTTGGTGCTCGCGCTCACCGCGTTGGCTGCAAGCCCTTGGCCGCGGTGGGAGTTGAACTCACCGGACCGGGCAGCTAAAGCTGCTGCGGCCGTGACACCAAATGTGGAAAGCGACCCGGAAGAAGGATCGACCGTTGTGGCGCCAAACGTCGCGGAGCCTGCGGACGACTCGATGCTCTCCCCTGCCCTGGCGGCTTGGAGTGCGTTTGCCGATGCGTTGGCCGAGCCTCCTCTGGCGGCAACCGCCGCAGAACCTGAAGCTGCGTCGCTGGTCTTCTCCTGGAGGACTGCGGCGCGGTGGCTGTTGATCGTTTGTCTGGTGGTGGGCGTGTTGCGGTTCGTGTGGGGCGTGTGGGTCGTACGGAGCTTGGTAAACGAGAGTAGCGCACTCGGCGACGACGATGCGGCGCTCGTACTGCTCGCCGACCTGCAGTCGCAGCTGGGGGTTTCGACTCCCATCGAACTCCGCCAGTCACCGACCATCGCCACGCCTGCCACGGTGGGTTGGCGACGTCCCACGATCCTGCTCCCCACGCGGTGGCGGGATTGGACCGCGAGCGAACTGAAAGCCGTGCTCGCGCACGAGCTGGCGCACATCGCGGCCCGCGACTATCGCTCGTGGCTCATCGCGCGGCTGGCCGTGGCGGTCCACTTCTACCATCCACTGGTGCACTGGCTTGCCGGGCGGTTGCAGATGGAGCAAGAACTGGCCGCCGACGCCATGGCGGTGCGGCTGGTGGGCGATCGGCAAAACTACCTGCATTCGCTGGCGTCGTTGGCGCTGGCGACTCCCCAACATCGTTTGTCCGGGCCGGCGAGGACACTGATCCCTGGCCGTTCCCTCCTCATGAGGAGAGTAGAGATGTTACGCGAAGCGAAAGGGCGAACCTCCAGCAAATCGATAAGCCCAATAACTCGCGCCACCGCAGCGGTGTGCCTGGCCGTGGTCGCCGTGGCGGTGGCGGGCGTACGGCAAGTGGCCAGCGGGCAGGACGCTCCCGGCGCAGTCGCCGAAGAGTCGCCCACCATAACGCCCACACCGGCCAACGTGCCGCGGATTGGACTGGAAGTACTACCCGACAACACGATCTACGCTGTTTCGGTCCGCCCGGCGGAGTTGCTCAGCCAGCCTGGGTTCAAGGACCTTGCGCAGAAGCTGGACGACGTGGTACCGGAGTCGTTGAGAAAGCAGGTCTCGGTTAGTCAGATCGCCGAGGTGCTTGTGGTGGTGTATGGATTCCCGCGTGATGAGCCAAGGTTTGTCGTCCGTTTTGTCGAACCATCGGCATGCGAATCGTTCGTCGCCGCACTGGTCGACAAGATGACGAAGGCCGACGGATACACTGCACCGAGCTCCACCGTGTGGCAGACGAAAGACCAACGGCTCACCAAGGTCGACCCGCAGACGATTGTGTTGGATCACTTCGGCAGGTCCGACGCACGGAATGCACTGCCACCCGCGGTGCAGAGCAAGCGGGAGTGGGATGATCCGTGGCAGCAGGCGTCCGACAAGCAACTGGTGTTTGCCTTCGACATGCAGCGATTCTGGTCGCAGACGAGTCCGCAGGACCAAGCGCAGTTGGTAGGTGGATTCCCAATGCAAATGATCGGCCCCCTGCTTACCGACACAAAGTGGTGCGTCGCTTCCGTGGATGCCATCGACGGGCTGAAGATCGACGCCATGGTGCAGTGCACCGACGACAAGACTGCAGCCGCGGTGGCCGACACAAGCAAAGCAGCGTTGACGCTCATAGGCAATATGGTCGAGCAGCAACGGGCGGTCGCTAAGGGTGAAGTAAGCAACTTGGGTTTGCCGGATCACAACCTGGCGTCGGTCGATGCGTTGTTCGATCTGGCGGCGGAATTCACCAGCGAAACCGAGATCGACGCGGACGGCCAGCAGGTAAAACTCTCGTTTGCCAGCCAGAAGCTCGATGCCGAAAAAGTGGCCATCACCACAGGCCTATTAATGCCGGCGATTCAAGCCGCTGGCGAAGCTTCACGGCGCACGCAAAGCACGAACAACATGAAGCATCTAATGCTGGCGCTGCTCAACTACGAATCTACTTACAGGCACTTGCCGCCGGCGGTGGTGTACGAAGAACTGCCCGACGGTACCCGCGTCCCGCGGAGCTGGCGGGTTGAGATCCTCCCCTTCCTGGAGGGTGGCGCGGAGCTATACCAACAGTACCGCAGGAACGAACCGTATGACAGCGAGGCGAATATGAAAGTAATGGCCAAGATGCCGACGGTGTTCCGTTCGCCGTCGGACGATTCGTCCTCAACCAACACCAGCTACTTTGCCATCACGGGACCCGAGACGATCTTCCACAACGAAGAAGGCGCTCAGTTTGCTGAGGTGACCGATGGTACGTCGAACACGATCGCCCTGGTCGAGTCGAAGCGACCCATCGCTTGGACCAAGCCGGAAGATATCGCCTACCGAGCCGACGAGCCGATGCCAAAAATGAAAGGCTGGCACCCTGGCGGTTTCATTGCAGCCAGGGTCGATGGCAGTGTCCACTTCATGATGCAAGACATCGACGAAGAAACGCTGCGGTGGTTGATTGAGCGGGCCGACGGCAATTTGATCAGGCACTAACGGCTGACTCGGCGGCCATGGCTTTGCTGTCCCGCCACCACAGGAAGCTGAACACGGCGATAATGCCGAGTGACGCCCATTGGTAGGCGGTGAGTTGGCCCCACATTTCTGGCTCGGGGCGGATTTGCTCGCTCACCAGGCGGTACATCGCATAGACGATGATGTAGAGCTTGATGAGCTGCCCGCGAAACATGCCGCGCTGCTGCAGCACCAACAACACTGCCGCGGCGGTGAAGTGGAACAGCGACTCGTACAACTGCGTCGGGTGGCGCGGCAATGTGTCGATCGCCGGAAACACCACGCCCCACGGCAAGTTGGTCGGCGTGCCGAAGCAGCAACCCGCGTAGAAGCAGCCGAGCCGGCCAATGGCGATCGACAGCGCGACCGGCGCAGCGAACGAGTCGCCCGTCTTGGTGCGGATGCCAAGCACCCACTTCACGAGCTCGACCCCCGCGTACCCGCCCACCAGTCCGGCCATGATCGTCTTGCCGTTGGAAAGCCACGCCGCGGCGGTCCAGAACTCGGCCTCGCCAAACAGCGCAAAGGGCAGCTTCGCGCCGAGCGTCGCCCCGCAAAACGCACCGATGCCAATCGCCAGCTTGTCTTCCCAAGCCATGGCGAGCGACCGCTGAGAGAGCCGCAACAAGACGGCTCCCGAGGCGACGGCGATGAGCATGATCAGAGGGTACATTCGCGCGAGGGGTTAGGGTCAGGGATCAGACAGAAGCGGCGAGCCGGAAGCGTCAGCGCCCGGAGTGAATGAGTCGCGATGTTCAACTGCAAACGACGGTTCGGCCCAGTGCCGGCAGCGGGACATGCCCTTCGCGGTACAGAGTGTTGTAAGCGCTGAACGGGATGATGTGGCCGCTGGGCAGGATGAAGTGCACGCACGACTTCATCAATTGCCGCACGTCGAAATTGTAGGCGTCCATGAAGCTGGTGGTCGTGATGCGAAACATGTCGCACGGATCGAGATCCTCCGAAAGCGCGCGGAGGATGAATTCCTGGCCGATCTGTTCAAGCGACTGACTGGAATCTTCCATCGGTGCATCACCAGCCGACGAGCTACGCTTCGACGGAAGAACCCCAGAACCGATGAGATCGTTGGCTATCTGGACCGATTCATTCGAATCGCAGCAACCTCCAGAACCACAGCAGTTGCGATTCATCACCTCCTGAATCAAATCCCGCGCGCGGGGTCGAGTGTAGGTGATGCGACCAGACAGCAGGTCGATGTGCTCGGCGATGTCGATCAGCCGCGCGAGCGGCGTGGTGCGGCCGCCGGCGCGGTAGCCGTAGGACACGGTGTGGGCGTTGGGGTGCGCGCAGGGCAGCGGTGTAAAGTCGCTCTCGCACCACCGGCCTTCTGTCTCGCGCTCGATCGCGTGGATGATGTCGGGGAACGTCACCCGCTGCTCCAACTCGTCCGGCAGAAAGTGCCGCCCCGTGTAACAAGTAGGCTGGAAGCTGACTCCCGTGATCCAGGGTCGCTCCATGGCGAAGTCGAGCAAGCGACCAAGCCACGGAGAGGAGGAATCCGAAGGGAAGTTCACTCCCGCTTGCAGCGTTGCGACCAACGTGACGTTGACGCCCAGTTCGCCGCACGCTTCGATGCAATCGAGCTTCGTTTCGAGCAGCGGTTCGCCACGCAGCGACTGGTACACCGTGTCGTCGAAGCCGTCGAATTGCAAGTACACCTCCGCACGCTTGCGATGCTCGGCCACCGCTTCGAGGAACCGTCGGTCGCGGGCGAGGCGGACCCCGTTGGTGTTGATCATCACCATGTCGATCGGCTGATCGACCGCGTAAGCCAAGATGTCGAGGAATCGCGGGTGGATGGTTGGTTCGCCGCCGGAGAGCTGCAGCAGTTCCGGTTGACCTTCGGCCGCCACCAGGTGGTCGATCGCGCGGATGCAGTCGTCGTAACTCAGGTGCTTGAGTCCCGGCGCGCTGGAGGCAAAGCACATCGGGCACTCCAGGTTGCAGTTGGCCGTGATCTCCAAGAGCCCCAAGCAGGTGTGCTGCTCGTGTTCGGTGCACAAACCGCAGTCGTAGGGGCAGCCGCGATTGGGCTCGACGGCCATCTCCAGCGGCACCTTGCCGGGCGTGCTGCCGACGTGGCGATCGAACCAACTAGCGTCGCCGCACACAAAGTCCTCGCGCATGCCGTGCATCTGGCAATGCTTGCGAAAGTAAACACGCCCGTCACGATTGAGGATCTTCGCCGGCACCAACGCGAGGCACTCGGGGCACAGACTTTGAGTGGCGCCGAGGAATTGATAGTCGCGGTAGTTCATAGTCGTCGAGCCATCTTGTAGGTGACAAGGAGTAGCAACAGAGAGATTGAAACGCCAACGATCACTGACACAATAAGGGGCAACGGTTCGCGAAGCGGGATGTTATAAGCCACTGCGCAGGAAAACACGCTGGCGATCAAGGTTGCCGGGATAATCAAAAGCACGGCGACACCCCACACAAGCAACCGCCAAATCCCGCTCCGGCTACGCTTCGCCGCCTCGGTCCGCGCCATCGGCGGCCTGTAGGGGTTCGGATCGGGCGTGGGGGTTTGGGGCGGCATAAGTAGTGCGCTCTCTAGGGAGTTACCTCAAATTGGCTGATTTCGTTTCAAGTAATTCTTCCCACAACGACTAGGAACTTTGGCTCCCTATCACGACTTATTCCACAGTTTGTTGGCGATGTAGCACATTCCTACCAGCACAGCCAATGCGGCGATCGCTCCTCCAACACAGCCGACTACGAACGAGTCGAAGGGTTCGCCAGAGAACAGGCAGCCAAAGAAGAAGGCAATGCACACCGCCGGCGGGATGAGCAATATCGACAGCAGCAGCACGATCACACGCCGCACGATGGTGGCGCGGTCGGAGATGTCGCCTGCAGGGCTGAGCTGCTGAGGCGACTCGAACGGGTTCTCACCATTGTGCTGCTCGCTCATCATCCCTCCCGATTCGATTGGTCGCTCGAATACGTTGGGTCGTTCACCCGCTTCCAACGCTCCCCGTAAATGCGAGCTACCTTTCCCGCTACCACAACACCCAACACCAGTCCGCCAAACCAACCGCAAATCACAGCAATTTCATTCGGCCAATCGGCCCCGAGCATCTCGCCCAGTGCGGCGCCGAATACCGATAAGCCGATCATGGTTGCGCTGCAGGTAACACCAAACGAAACAAGCACCGCCAGTGGCGTCAGGAACGTCAGTCCGATGAGCATGACAAACCGCTGGAAAGCGCTCCCCGACGGTGCGCGTCCAGGTAGCTGCTGCGGCGCTTCGTAAGGGTTCTCCTCTTCCGGGCATGGAGGTTGGGTATCCATACGAGTGGTTCCTCGCAGCAGTGGCGTTTTGCTCGACGCGCGAGGCATCATTAGACCACACCCAGGCGCGGGACCACAACAGAATTTGGCGCCCAACTATCTTAGCGCAAGCTCACTTGCGCGTCAGAATCCCCCACCAGGCGGTGACGAGTTTCAAAAGCGAGAGCGCCACTAACGCCAAGCCGGCGCCGCTGGCGAAGCTGGTTTGCGCCACCGCGTCGAGCAGCAGATCGCCGAGTTGGTTGGGCGATACCGAGTTGCCATACCGCCCGGTGCTGCACATGGTGACCAGCCAAATGAATGCCGCCAGCATCGCGGGCACCAGTCCCAGGGCCGCCAGCCACATTCGGCGGCGCTTGCGCTGGTGCTCGTGGACTTCTTTGCGACGTCGACGCTCGACGCGGTGCATGACTTGCCCCCCTTGAAGAAGGTGAACTTCGAAAGTAGTCGTGCCACTGCGGATAAATACCCGATCGCAATGCGGTCGGTTTCAAGCGAGTTCTTTTTTCCAGAATGCCATGCTCTCGGGAGGCGACCACTCGGTGGGCCCACGAAATCCGAACGACCAATACAGGTGCCGACCGCGGGCGTTGTCGGCTCGCACTTCCAGCGTCAGAGCGTGGCAGTCGTTCTCGCGGGCGTAGTCTTCCACGGCCGCCAGCAACTTCCGCCCGATGCCCTTGTCGCGATGCCCGGCGACCACCGACAGGTCGTGAATGTTCACCCGCGAGCGGGCGGCGAAGGTTCCGAACAGCAGCAGCCCCGCGGCTGCCCCCACTGGCTGGTCCCCCAGCCAGGCGATCCATCCGAGCGTCGCGGGATGCTCGGCGAATCGGTCCGGCAGCACCTCGCGCACCTTGCCATCGAGCGGCTCGGCGCCGCCCATCGCGTCCTTAGCGTAGGCATCGATCATGTCCACCAGGACGGCGACATCGGCAGGATCGGCCTTGTCGACCAGGCGAATTTCCAGTGGCTGTTGTTCGTTCATCGGATGGGCGTGGGGGCGAGAGTTCTGGGGCCCCTTAGTTTACTGGGTCTTTTAGGATTTTGGGCACCCCCGGCCTGCGTCGGAGGCCATTGACAATTCGGCCCTGGGTGCGTTAATCTGCTTGGTTTCTACCCAACTACCAAGCTTCCGCATGTTACCCTCGTGAGGCCGTCCGATGGCTGTCCCCAAACGTAAACACTCCAATTCGCGTTCCGGTAAGCGTCGTTCGCACGACCAACTCAAGGGCCGCCAACTGCAGCTTTGCCCCAAGTGCGGCGAGCCCAAGCCCAGCCACGTGGTTTGCCCCAACGAGCACTGCGGCCACTACATGGGCCGTCAGATGGTGCAGGCGGCTTCGTAGCGGCGCGCGGCGCGGCATGACGACGTAGGCCTTAGACGCTTTCGCCACCGCCAGCGCCCGCCATTCCGTTTTCCCATTCCTTGTCACTCGCGCGAGGGAGTTCCGTGGGCAAGACCGCATTTCTGTTTCCAGGCCAAGGCGCGCAATCGGTCGGCATGGCTGCCGAACTGTGCGCTGAGTTTCCCCAAGCCAAGGAGCGATTCGCTCAGGCGGAGGAAATCCTCGGATACGACCTGCTGGCGCTGTGCACCAACGGTCCGGCTGAACAGCTCGACTCGACCGCCCACAGCCAACCAGCGATTTACGTCGCCAGCCTGGCCGCGCTCGAGCGACTCGACGCCGAGCGGCCCGAGATCGTCGACTCGTGCGTGGTGACCGCCGGGCTGAGCCTGGGTGAGTACACCGCGCTGACGTTTGCCGGTTCGTTGTCGTTCGCCGATGGCTTGCGCGTGGTGGCCGAACGCGGCGCGGCGATGCAGGACGCTTCCGAGGCGTCGCCCAGCGGCATGGTCAGCGTGCTGGGCATGGAACTGGCCGATATCGAAAAGATCGTCGAAGAAGCATCGCAAGGCGAAGTGCTGGCCGTGGCCAATCACTTGTGCCCTGGCAACATCGTGGTTTCCGGCGCGAACAGCGCGTGCGAGCGAGCCGCCGAATTGGCCGAACAAGGCGGCGCCATGCGTGTGGTGCCACTGGCCGTGGCGGGAGCGTTTCACACCGAGCTGATGCGATCGGCCGTCGCCCGACTGGAAGCGGTGCTGGAAACGGTCGACCTGCGCCCACCGCGAATTCCCGTGATTTCCAACGTCGACGCCCAGGCGCACGACGACCCGGTGGAGATCCGCCGGCTGCTGGGCGAGCAAGTGGTCAATCCCGTGCGCTGGGAAGATTCGATTCGCAGAGTGCTCGCCGACTATGGAATCGACACCTGCTGGGAAATCGGTCCAGGCCGTGTGCTGCGTGGCCTGCTGAAGCGGATCGAGCGGAAGTTCCCCTGCGAAGGTGTCACCGCCTAAGCGTTTGTGCGTGTCATTTCGAACGAATGACACGAGACTGAAGCCGACTGCCCCTCCAACATTGACAACCTCATGCCCTCCCTCACAGTCGATCTTTCTGGCCAAACAGCCCTCGTAACCGGCGCGTCACAAGGCATTGGCAAGGCCATCGCCCTGTCGCTCGCCAAGAGCGGCGCTAAAGTAGCCTGCCTGGCGCGCAACGCCGAGAAGCTCGCGGCCACGGCCGACGAAATCGAACAAGCGGGCGGCGAAGCGATGGTGATCGCCGCCGACGCCACCGACAGCGAAGCCGCTCAGGCGGCCGTGGATAAAGTGGTCGAGGAGTGGGGCAAGCTCGACATCCTGGTGAACAACGCCGGCATCACCCGCGACACGTTGTTGCCGCGGATGAGCGACGAGGACTGGGACGCGGTGTTGGCCACCAACCTGCGGAGTGTGTTCCTCTACACCCGAGCCGGCGCGGGAGCCATGATGCGTGCGAAGAAAGGCCGCATCATCAACATTTCCAGCGTCTCGGGCTTGATGGGCAATCCCGGCCAGTCCAACTACTCGGCCTCGAAGGCGGGCATCATCGGGTTCACGCAAACGGTCTCCCGCGAGCTGGCCAGCAAGCGTCGCCAGATCACCGTGAACGCGATTTGCCCTGGCTTTATTGCCTCGGATATGACCGACGCCCTGGGCCCCGCCCTGGAACAGGTGATCAAGGAGAAAATCCCGTTGGGCCGGCTGGGCGAGGCGGACGAGATCGCTCAGGCGGTGCTGTACCTGGCTAGCGATGCTGGCAGCTACGTCACGGGGCAGGTGCTCGTGGTGGACGGCGGCCTAACCGCCTAAGCCGGCGAGACTTACAACCGGCGGCTACCCGAGCGGAAGCCGCCTAGACACCCATAGCGAAACGCGGTATATCTTGACCACTCTTGTGTAGACGCTCTATCTTGAGAGGCTTACACACGACCCATTAATCGGTAACCACCCGAGGCCGGTACCCTACCGGTGAACAGGCGCCCCGGCGGACCCGGACTCCTGATGCCTCGGTTTTGACAACATTGTGCGGTATTTTAGGAGGACCTGACGTGGCCTCAGTTCTGGAACGAGTAGCAGACATCGTCGCCGAACAGCTCGGTGTCGACAAAGACAAAATTACGCCCGAAACGTCGTTTGTGAACGACCTGGGCGCCGACTCGCTCGACACTGTCGAGTTGGTTATGGAACTGGAAGAAGAGTTCGACATCAACATCCCCGACGACGCAGCGGAAAAGATCCAAACCGTCGGTCAGGCGGTGGAATACATCGAGGCGAACGGTAACGGCTGAACGCCGCCGGCGACCGACACCGCGCCGATACCCTTGTGGCGGTGCGCAGAACTATCGAAGGCGCACGCTTCAACAACGTGCGCCTTTTTTATTGAATAGAGTCAGTAAGTGAGATTGGTGGGATCAACCGCGATTTACCCCCTACAGCACTCACTCACCCGATACGCTACTCACCCAACCCGGAAAGCGACAGGACGATGAAACGGCGCGTGGTAGTAACCGGCCTGGGAACAGTGACTTCACTGAGCCTGAAGGTGGACGATCTGTGGCAGAAAATTCTCGCCGGACAGAGCGGTATCCATGAGTTCAAGCTGTTCGACACCACCAATCACAAGGTGAAGTTCGGCGGTGACATCCACGATTGGAACCCGCAAGATTACATCGAACGCAAAGACCTCAAGAAGCTCGATCGCTTCACGCAGTTTGCTTTGGTCTGTGCGGTCGACGCCGTGAACGACTCGGGACTCGACTTCTCCAAGGAAGATCCCTTCCGCTGCGGGGTGATCGTCGGTTCGGGTATCGGCGGGCTGAATGAGATTGAAGAGCAGGTCGGACGACTCATCAAGAAAGGTCCCGATCGTGTTTCGGCATTCACCATTCCCAAGCTGATGGTCAACGCGGCAGCCGGGCACGTGTCGATTCGCTACGGGCTGCGGGGCATCAACTTCGCCGTGGCCACCGCGTGCGCCAGCGCCACCAACGCCATGGGCTCCGCCTTCCAGTCCATCCGCGCTGGCGAGACCGATATCGTTATCACCGGCGGAACCGAAGCGGCTTGCACGCCGATGGGCCTGGCGGGCTTTGCCAACATGAAGGCGCTGAGCGAGCGCCACGACGATCCACAGGGCGCCAGCCGACCGTTCGATTCCGACCGCGACGGCTTCGTGCTCTCCGAAGGCGCCGGCCTGTTGGTGTTCGAAGAGTACGAACACGCCAAGGCACGCGGCGCGGACATCTACGCCGAGATCCTGGGCTACGGCGCCAGCGCCGACGGAGGTCACATCACCCAACCCGACGCCGAAGGCACCGGCGCCGGTCACGCCATGGCCCTAGCGCTGAAGGACGCGGAGATCTCACCCGAACGGGTCGACTACATCAACGCCCACGGCACCAGCACTCCGCTGGGCGACAAAGCCGAGACCACCGCCATCAAGCGCGTGTATGGCGACCACGCCTACAAGCTGAGTGTCTCGAGTACCAAGAGCGAACTTGGCCACCTGCTCGGCGCGAGCGGCGGCGTCGAAATGATCTTGAGCCTCATGGCGCTCAAGCACAACGTGGTTCCGCCAACCATCAACCTCCAATCGCCCGACCCCGAGTGCGATCTGGACTACACTCCCAACGAGCCCAAAGAGAAGCAGCTGAACATCGCCATGAGCAACAGCTTCGGCTTCGGCGGCCACAACGCCAGCATCGTGGCAGGTCGAGTGTAGCAGCCTTCCAAGGGCTTGTTGTTTCGGCGTTTTTCTCCGCACATTTCGTCCTAAATACTCCGAAAGGGCGGATTGGTGGTTGTCCGCAGATGGCTCCAGGAGGATACTACGCACTCTTTGGCCGCCCGCGCCGCGTGAGTGCTTCATGACGCGGCGTTTACTCCTTGAGAAAGAGACCTCTGATGCGCCACTGCCAGTCTGCTGCCGCGATACACACGGTTCTCCTGCTGATGTTCATCGGCACCCCTTTGGCCATGGCCGGCGCGCCGCTACCCGACCCGGGGCTGGCTGAATTCGACAACGAGACACTGTTTCTCAACCAGACCGGCGGCAGCACCATCGAGCTTCCCGGCGGCGGAGTGCCAGGCACACCAAGCTTCGGTGGCGTGACGATTTCCGCCCACACCGGGTCGACGTTGGCCAACAATGTGACGCCGCTGTTGGATCCTGATTTCGGCCTCAGTGGCGTTGAGAGTTTCAACGTCGCGCTCGACAGTCCTGCCTTTGGGTTCGGCTTCCAGTTCGTCGATCAACCGGCGGTCGCATCGACCTTCTCTTTCACGCTTTACAACAGTGGCCCGTCTGGGCTCCTGGTCGACTCGTTGTTGTTCGAGCGCCCCATCACCGGCGTTGGGTTCGTGGGTGGTGTGAGCAACACCGCGTTCGACTACATCGAGATCCGCGAGATCGTCGGCAGCGACGATAACGAAGGCTTCGGCAGGCTCTCGATTAGTTCCACGCCGGGTAAGTTCTGGGGCGAGTCGGACGGCAGTTGGGACACCGGCGCCAATTGGGCCGACTTCGTTGCGCCGATCTCCACCGACAACGTGTTCATCACGCCCAGTGCCTCCGTTACCATCGCCGGACCAGCCGCCGCGACGACCGTGGCATCGCTCACCATCGACAACCAGGACCACACCCTCTCGGGCGGCGCTGGAACCACCACGCTCAACCTCGATGGTGGACCGCTAACTGTTACCGGTGGGCTCGTGCTGGGAGCGACCGCTACCGACTCAGGTAGTTCGCTGCTGAACGTTGGTACCGGCACGTTGAACGTGGGCGGCGACACCAACATCCGCCCCGGCGGAACTCTGAGCATCCCCAGTGGCGGAACGTTTGCACCCACCGGTGCGGTGAATCTCGAAGGGGGAACACTATCGGTCGACTCCATCGGTTCGCTCACGCCCACTTGGACCAGTGGCACACTGGAAGTGACGGGCGCGGGTGGTTTCTCGGTGAATGCTGGCGGTCCGCTGGGAGGCAATCCCATCGACATCGGTTCGGGCAAGACCTTGAGCGTGACCAACACGCTCAACATCTTTCAAGCGGCCGACTTTCAAGTCACTGGTGGAACCGTTAACGCCGGCTCTTATACCAGCTCGACGCTGGGCACTCTGACGGTCACCAGCGGCGACGTGAACATCGCCGGCACGCTGGATAACCAGGCCGATGTCGTGCTCCAAGGCGGCACCACCACCGTCAACACGTTCGATACGCGGTTTGGCAATTTCGCCTTCGACGACGGGGAGTTGGTGATCGATGGTGGCTCCTTCATGCCTTCGGCGTTGTCCAACGACTTCAACCTCTCCGGCGACCCCGGCACACCGACTTTGACGCTCCAGAACGGCGCGACGATGGCCCTATCGACCGCGGGTACATTCAGTGTCGCTCTTGGAGCAAACGATAACGCGGTGCTCAATATTCACAGCGGAAGTACCGTGACTTCCGGCATGGCCGATGTCGGCGGGATCTCCTACGCCTCGGATGCCATTATCAATGTCGACGGAACTGGCTCGAGCTGGGAGGTCACTGGCAATCTCGAGCTTGGCCACGGAAACGTCACCAACCAAGACAGCAACCGTGGACGCGATCAGCTCAACGTCTCGGATGGCGCGGAGGTCGAAGTTTCTGGTACGGTCACCATCGCCACCACAGGCATCGTCACGCTTTCCGGCGGCAGCATTACCGCCACGACTTGGGTTCGCAACGCCGAAAGCCAGTTCACCCACACAGGTGGTACGCTCACCATCGATGGTGGCAGTTTCGGTTCTGGCAGTAGCAACTTCTCGCTGACCGGCGCCGACCGTCCCGAGATCCAGATGATCAATGGAGCAACACATAGCGGTGGCAACATTAACGTTATCAACGGCGAGTGGCAATTGCTTTCCGGATCGACCATCAACGCCACGGACTTCCAGGTCTACAACGCAAGTGGATCCGCCGGATACGCTCAGATCGATGGCGCGGATTCAACCGCCACTTTTTCCAGCATCGTGTCGGTCGGAACCCTCGGTGGCCATGGCGTGATGCACATCACCAACGGAGCATCCGTCAGCAACAACAACTACTTCGAGATCGGTGCCGGCGAAGGCGTCAACGGAGTCCTCCTGGTCGATGGCACCGACACGACGCTAAACGTCAGCGGCGGCAGTGGCTTGTTTGTCGGCAACGAGGGGCTCGGCCTCATGGACGTCACCGGCGGCGCGGTTGTCACGGCCAACATCCTCACGGTTGCCGACAGCGACGTGGGGGGCAATTCGCCGACCAGCGTGTTGACCATCTCTGGCGACGATGGCAATGGCAATCTTTCCACGCTCAGCGTGATCGGCAGCAGCTTCATCGGTGGATCGACCAACGAAGACGGTGGCACTGGAGTCCTGATTGTCGAAGCCGGCGCGCGGTACAACTCCAACGGTGGTATCATCGGCAGCGGCGATGGCTCCGGACCCGATGGCACTGGCACTGTGACTGTGACCGGTGCAGGATCGTTTTGGAATTCGATCGCCAACGGCACCAGTGACATTTATGTTGGTGACACCGGGTCTGGAAAGCTCGATGTCCTAGAGGGCGGCCGAGTCGATGCCGACGCGATGTTCATCGGAAGACTAGCAGGCTCCGAAGCGGCTTCGGTAATCATCGATGGTTCCACGTCGGTTGTGAACGTGAGTGGCGTCATGGTCGTCGGCAGTCAACGCCGTGGCACCCTGACGCTCACCGACGGCGCCACTCTGAATACCAGCACGGCGGGAAATGCTGAGTTCCTAATTGGCAACACCACCACCGCAGACAATTCGCCAGTGCTGGTCGACGACTCGGATATCGTTCATAACGGCACTGGCCGAGTCGCCGTGGGCGATGAATCGAATGGCACCGCGTCGTCGCTCACTCTACAGAACGGGGGCACTTTCACTGCAGCCAATAGCACCCTATTCGTGGCGGACATCAGCGGCTCGACGGGCGCACTGACCGTCGATGGCGAAGGATCGCTTCTGAGCGTCGGCCCGCGCATCGCCATGGGCGACAACGGTATCGGCACCATGACCGTCAGCAACGGCGGCGACGTGGAAGTAACCGACGCCAGTGGCTACTTCGAGGTGGCCGCCGCGTCCGGCGGCGGCGGCATGCTCACCGTTACCGACCCCGGCTCAACGCTCACGGTCGGCAACTACCTTTCTGTGGGTGATGAAGCCAACGTTACCGGAACTCTTGCCATTCAAAATGGTGGGCTGGTTTCCACCGGAGGCCACGCCTACATCTCCCGCCAAAACAGCGGAACCGTCGGCGTGATCACTGTGGAAGATCTCGATCTGAACGACGGTTCGACGGGCTCGACGCTCAACGTCGGCGAAGGCCTCTACCTGGGTGGCAACGTTTCCGGGGGCGGCGGCAATGCGACGCTGAACGTCAACGCTGGTGGCACCGTGAACGTGACGACTCTGCTGAAGCTGTGGGACAACGGCAAAGTGAACCTCAACGGCGGCACCATCAACACCGCCACGTTCGACCTGGAAAACCCACCCGAATTCCCGCAGCCGGACTTCATGTTCACCAGCGGCACCTTCCGCTACACCGGCGGGGCAACGCTCAACGCAGAGACGCTCAACGACCTCTTAGGTCCTGCTGTGCCGACACTCGCCGCTGGCCAGAACTTGGTAGTCACCGATCAGGCAGTGCTCAACTCGGCACTGCGGCTCAACGGAGGCTCGCTCTCGGTTGGCTCGGTATTCGGTAACGACCTGTCCACGCTCGACTTCGACACCGGCACGTTCAATCTCACCCAAGCGAACCTCACCGTGGGCGCTGGTGGGTTGTTCGGCTCGGCCATGGTGGTCGACCTCGGCCAAACGGTGAACGTCACCAACCAGGCGACCATCGACGCTGGCTCGGAACTCACCATCCTGGGCGACTTCAGCTCCGGCGGGCTTACCAACAATGGCGACCTGATCGTCATCGACACCACCGGCAGCGGAAAGACGATCAACGGATCCATCAACAGCCCCGCCGGATCGAACATCACGCTGGTTGGCAATATCGAGTTTGCCGACGGCGTCAGCGGCGGAGCCGACTTCTTTGGGCCGGGCACACCTGAGTTCGCCGCCAGCTACAGCCCAGGCGACAGCCCGGCCGAGGTGTTCTTCGAGAGCGGCTTGACGCTGGCCGAGACCAATACGCTGCTGATCGAGATCGCCGGCGCGATTGCGGGCGATGAGTACGACACGCTGAGCGTCGCCGGCGACGCCATGCTCGACGGGGTGCTCAGCGTTGCGCTCGATGGCTTCACGCCCACCGCAGGGCAGCAGTTCACCATCCTCACGGCCAATAGCGTGATCGACAACGGTCTCGTGCTCGGCGGTCCGGACGCCAGTTCCTTCAGTCTGCTGGTGAATAGCGACAGCGTCATCCTCCAAGCCCTCGACGGCACCGCCCTGCCCGGCGACTTCAACGGCGATGGAACCGTGAACCTGGCCGACTACACCCTGTGGCGCAACCACCTCGGCGCGGCCGACGACACGGCCATCAACAACGCCGGCGACAACGTGCCGGGCATCACCACGGCCGACTACGACGTTTGGAAGGGCAACTTCGGGGCGACGAGTTCCTCGGCGGCAGCTATAATCGATCCGGTGCCGGAGCCCTCGACCGCTTGCACGCTGCTGTTGGTCGCGGTGGGTCTCGGCGGTTGGCGAGCCCGACAGACGATACTCTCTTAACGTTATGAATCAGCGCGGTTTGTTTGTCTTCCTCCTCGCCCTGGCCATCGGCAGCAACGCCGGTGCGTACACCGACCTCGTGGTGTTCGGCGATAGCCTGTCCGATGCGGGCAACTCGACGTCCGTCTCCCTGGGTGTGGTCCCCGGTGCGGCGTACTGGAAGGGACGTTACTCCAACGGGCCGATCTACGTCGAACGACTGGCCAAGCACCTGGAACTCGGCGAAGTGAAGTGTAGCAACGCCGGTGGAAACATCTTCGCCTCCGGCGGGGCGCACACCTCGGGTACCAAAGGCAACCGCGAGGCGTTCGTCGACGACCTGGATGAGCAGGTCGCCCGATTCCTGGCACGCAAGAAGGTCGACAGCCAAGCGCTCTACGTCATCTGGATCGGCGCGAACGACCTGCTCGACGGACAGCGCAATGTGAAAGTGCCGGTCACGAACATCGGCAAGAGCCTCACGAAGCTGTACGACGCCGGGGCGCGACGGTTCCTGGTGATGAACTTGCCACAACTCGGCAGCGCACCCCGCTACCACCGCCGGCCCGATCGCGCCAAGTACATGAACAAGCTGACACTCGACTTCAACCAGCGACTGGCTCGCGAGTTGAATCGTATCGACAGGCGTCTCGGCGAGGCGGAGTTGCTGCGGTTCGACATCCAGGCGTACTTTGAAGACGTGGTGGCAAACCCCGACAAGTTCGGCCTGACCGACACCAGGAACTCGGCCGCTCCGGGGCTCGACGTGGGCACCTTTTTGTACGACAAGCGAGTCATCTCTCCCACGCCGGAAAAATTCCTGTACTGGGATATCGTGCACCCCACCACCACCATGCACGCCCAACTTGCCGACTCGCTGCACGCGTTCCTCCAAGAACAGGATGAGCAACACCCCGTCGGCTCGACTGCGGCGGGAGGCGAGTAGATGCGCGCGCCGCCAAAAACCGCTTCGCTGGCAGGACACCTGGCCTGGCTGGTCGCCCTGGTCATCCACGGCAGCCCCGCGAGTGCTTACAGCGACCTGTTCGTCTTCGGCGACAGCCTCTCCGACGTCGGCAACACACAAGCGGCAACCGCCAGCACCATCTTCTTCGTGAATCCAGGTCCGAGCTACTATCAAGGTCGGTTCTCCAACGGTCCTGTCTACTCCGAGTTGCTCTCCGAGCACCTCGGCTTGGGCACACTCAGTCGAAGCTCGGCGGGTGGAGACAACTTCGCCTACGGCGGGGCCAAAACCGAGGGCACCGATGGCATTAGCGGCCTGTTTATCGACGACCTGGCCGAACAGGTCGCCGACTACGTCGACAACCGCACTGGCGACCCCGACGCACTGTACATCGTATGGGCCGGCGCGAACGACCTGTTCACGGGGCAGCAAAACATGTCGATCCCCGTCGGTAACATCACAAGCAATATCCAGAACCTCTACGACGACGGAGCGCGGCAGTTCCTGGTAATGAACCTGCCCAAGATCGGCGCGACGCCCGACTACAACGGCACCGCCGCCAGCCGAGCCGACTGGAACAACCGCACGCAAGTGTTCAACACCACGCTCGCCGGCGGGCTCGACAGCCTGGAAGCGACCATCGCCGACATCTCGATCCAACGCTTCGACATCGAAGCGCTGTTCGACGCCGTGCTGGCTAGTCCCGCCGAGTACGGACTCTCCAACATCACGAGCCCGGCCGCGCCGGGACTCGAGTCGGGCGACCTGTTCTACGACTCGGACAACATCGTACCCAATCCCGACGAATACTTGTTCTGGGACGGCGTGCATCCCACGCGCGCGATGCACGCTCACTTGGCCGACGCCATCTACGAGTTCCTCACCACGCCCGCAGCTCTCACCGGCGACTTCAACAGCGACGGCCTTGTGAGCATCGCCGACTACACCGTGTGGCGCAACAACCTCGGCGCGACGGACGACGCAACCATCGGCAACGCGGGCGACGGGGTCGCTGGTGTGGATGCTGGTGACTACTCGGTTTGGCGGGACAATTTCGGGGCAACAAGAGAGTCGTTGGCGCTGTCTTCCCACGCGTTGCACGTGCCCGAAGCGAGCGGTTTGTCGATGGCGGTGCTGGCCTTGGCCGCGAGTTTGCTGACCGCCCAGCATAGCGTTTTGCGCACGCGTTTCTCGCTTCAGCGATAAAGTGGTTCGAGTACCCGAAAAAGGGTCGCTGGGGTGCGACTTCGGTTTGCACGTCTCGTAAAACGCAGGCAAAATGCGGAGATGACAAGCTGCCCTCGCCTGCCGCACACGTGTGCCTCGTTCATGAAAATCTTCAACCTCGCCAGTTGCCTGCTCGCGCTGTGGTTCTGCGCGCCGGTAGCCGTGGCCTTGACCACCATGTCGGCTTGGGACGCGGCCGAGTTCCGCATCTGGGGCTTCGTGCCCGATTGGACTCCGCAGTCGCAGGTCACTTCGTTCTCCACCGACGGCGTCTACGACCATGTGTCGGACGTGCTGTACTTCGGCGGCGTCCGACCCACTGCTAGTGGCAACTTGGTCACCACTTCCGCAGGCGCGCAGCACCTCAGTAAGCTCACCGCTCACTCGGCAGCGCACGACTTCCGCTTGCACATGAGCATGTTCACCGTCTCGGGCGGCAGCGTCGACGACGTATGGAATTCCATCGTCGGCAGCAGCACCAACCGGGCCAACTTCGTTTCCAACGTGGTCGACTTGATGGACACCCACAACATGTCGGGTTTCAATCTCGACTGGGAACGGCCCAGCACCGACACCGAATGGGCGAACTACACGCAACTGGCCAAGGACCTGAAAGCGGCGTTCGGTTCTTCGCGCGAAGTGTCGGTCGACGACTTTGGTTTCTCCGATTCCGATTGGGACGACACGCCGGTGTTCGACGCGCGGACGTACGACCAGTTGTTCATCATGGGCTATCATTACCCGGCCGATAATGGAACCAACCTCGACTACCAGTCGTTCGCTGGCTACAAGCGCAATTTGACCGACCAAGGCGTGGAGAAGGCCTTCGTAAACGAACAACTGGTGGTCGGCATCGGCACATGGGGAGCCGATGGCCCCGCGACGGTGAGTCTCAAGAACATTGTGGCCGTCGATCCCGACCTGCCGGCCGATGCCACCTCGTTCACCGGAACAGTCGCCGACCTGAACGGCACGCTGCGGACCGGCACGTGGGACATCGAAAGCCGTTACGAAGTGCGCGACAAGGTGAAGTTCGCCATCGACAACAACATGCCGGGCGTGATGTCGTGGACCTTGCATTACGACGCCACGAACGAGTACAGCCTGCACCGTGTTGCCCACCAATACGCGATGTTCCTGCAAGAGATTCCCGACTTGAATCTCGATGGCCTGGTCGACCACCAGGACGCGAACATCTTGGCCGACAACATGGGCACCGTGCCAGGCTGGACCGGCACCAACACGGACGCCCGCCTCGAAAACTACTACATGCGCGGCAACTGGGAGCGCGGCGACCACGAAGGCAACGGTTTCGTGCGCCAGGACGACGCCGATTGGCTGGCCGAGCGGTTCAGCGCGCTGGGCATGACCCTGCCCGACCGTCTGAGCTACACCGGCACCTTCGAGAACTTCGCCGACGCCCGGGGCACCGTCGGGCGATGGCTCGCGGGACGCGACACGGGCGGCAACCTCGAAGAGACCGGCAACTTCACCCAACATGGCGAAGGTCACTTGACGTTCAGTGCCACCGGCATCGGCGCAGCGATGCACAGCACCTCGGCGATCACGATTCGCAACCAGAACGCGGCCGAGCGATTCGACACGCTCAACACCGATCCCCGCACGATGAGCATTCCGCTCGATGCGCCGATCGACCTGAACACCGAGGACGAGCGTTACTTTACAATGCTGGTCCGTCAAAATACCGATCCTCTCTTGTCGGCCCACGAAACGTCGCTCGATCGCCAGCTGGCGCTACAGTTCCTCGACTCGGCCGGCGATAACCAGTTCGATGTCGCCCTGCACGGACTGCAAGAAACCGTTTCCATTCGCAGCCAGGCCGATACCGCGGGCGACGATGTCTCCACCACGGGCTTCGCACCCGATGCCACGTTCATGCTGGTCGGCCGCGTGCAAGGCAACGGGTCCGGCGCGAACACCATCTCCGTGTCGCTGCTGGCGGAAGGAGCCAACATTGGCAACTTCGCCGCCGACAGCTTCGTGTGGGACCTCACCGCCAACGGCAGTGGTGGATTCAACCCGGTGATCACGGATCTCGGCCTCCAAAGTTTGTATGAGGGACACTTCACGGTCAGCAACGTGTGGGTCGGCACCGCGGCCGAACTGTTCGCCCTGCCGTCGGCCGCGATGGGCGACTTCAACGGAGACGGTGTCGTGAACCTCGCCGACTATTCCGTGTGGCGAAACTCGCTCGGCACTACCGGCAACTACCTCGCGGCGGACGCAGATGGCAACGGGACCGTCGACCAGCAAGACTACGCCGTGTGGAGGAGCAATTTCGGCTCGTCCACCCCTGCTTCGCTGGAGAGCGTAGCGGCTGTGCCCGAACCTCGGACTATCCTACTATTGAGCCTCGCGCTTTCACTGCTGGTTGTCCGGCGACGCTGAAGCGTTGTCGGTGTCGTCGAAGAAGTAATCGGTGTAGTTGAGTTCGAGCAGCCCTTTCTTCACGTCGCCGTCGTCGTGGCATGCGTAGATCTCCTGCTTCAACCGCTGCAAGTTCTCCTCGTTCAGTAGCGGGTCAGCGGAGCGCTCCCGCCAAGCGGTCAGTTCCTGCTTCAGGTCGGCCAGCACCTCCGCGTGCTCGGGATCGTCCGCCAGGTTGTGGAACTCGTACGGGTCGTTCTTCAAGTCGTACAGTTCGAACTCCGGCGGATTCTGCAGTCGGGCGTATACCGCTTGCAGATCGCTCGAGGCCGTCTTGATGTGCTGCTCTTCGAAGCCGGGCGAGAACCTTGAGCTCAGCGTGTGCGCGTAGTCGGGATGCTCCTCTCCCACCAGCAGGCTTTGGATCAACTTGTATCGCTCGTTGCGCACGGTCCGCTGGGGATAGAAGTCATGCGCCGAGTGCGTGTGGTACTCGGTAAACAGATGCTCCCGCCAGTCGGCCTGCGAGTCGCCAAACAGCGGTAGCAACGACCGCCCCGCCAGGTTGTCCACTCGGTGAGCCATCGCCACCTGCAGGAACGTCGGCATCAGGTCAAGCGTCGAGACCAGCTCGGTGCGGACCACACCCCCTTCGGCATGTTCGGGCCAGTAAACGATCATCGGCACGCGCACACCGCCTTCGTAGGAACTCCGCTTCCCACGAAACATGTCGGCGCCATGGTCGCCGAAGTACACGACCAGCGTATTGTCCGCCTTACCCGATCGCTCGAGCGCTTCGAGCAAGTCACCGATGAGCGCATCAAGTCGATTCATGCAGTTGTAGTAGTCGGCCGTCTGCTCGCGCAGCTCCTGGCAGTCGAGTCCCATGTACGCCAGCGGCTTCACCTCCTCGGCGGTCAACACGTTCTTGGGCAGCTTGGCCGCGCGCGGAAGGAACGGGCGGTGGGCGTCGGGGTAATTCACCGCCAGAAAGAACGGACCGTCGTCGGCGGTCATGAACTCCTCGGCATGCTTCGCGTAGCGGCCGAGGTTCTTACGGCCAAAGTTGGCGCCAGGGATCTTCTTGTAATCAAACGGAAACGCCGACTCGGGGTTGATGTGCAGCTTGCCAATGATGCCGGTGCGGTACCCGGCGTGCTTCAAGTTGCGCGGCAGGTTTGGCGTGTCCTCGCGGTACAAGCTGAACTTCCACGTCGCCAGGCCGATCTGCCCATTCTGGTGCGGGTACAGCCCGGTGAGGTACGCCGCCCGCGACTGGCTGCACCCAGCCTGTGGCACGTAGGCGTTCTCGAACCGCACGCCCCGCTCCGCCAGCCCATCGAGCACCGGCGTGGTGACGTACCGGTCGCCGTAGCAACCGAGTTCCGGGCCATTGTCTTCCGAGACGATCACCAGGATGTTCGGCCGCGACACGTTCGGCGCCTCGGTCGCCAGTGCCTGGCCGGCCATCGCGACGATCAGTAGACACTTCCAAGCATTCATGCTCATGCTAACTCCGTAGTTCGTCATCGTTGCTTCAAGCGGTCGATTGCCAGACACCATATTAAGTTCAGGTTAACCGTAATAATACCGCGCCGCGATTTGCTAGCTGCCCGCATGCTCATTTATTGGGCACTCCCCGCTTGCTGGACCTTCGCACCGCCAACCCTGGTGTCCCAGGCCGGGTGCAACGATCCACAATTCGGACGTTTCTTCTCGGGAAATCGGAACTCTGTCTGCGGAAAGGTGCGAAATCGCATTCATTGGCACGACGGTTGCAAACGGTATGGCTCCCTCCCCAACCATAGGCCTCGCCGGCCAGCAGACCGCCGGCCCCGAGGCTCCCACCAACGATCCCTCCCTGCGGAACGAGACGATGAAAAAAGGATTCCTGATTGACATGGATGGAGTGATCTACCGCTCCAGTGAGCTGATTCCCGGCGCCCGGGAGTTTATCGCGACACTCGAGCGGTGCGAGATTCCGTTCATGTTTTTGACCAACAACAGCCAGCGAACCCGCCGCGACGTCGCTACGAAGCTCGAGCGGATGGGCATTCCGGTGACTGAAAAACACATCTTTACGTGCGCGATGGCCACCGCGCGGTTCCTGGCGCGGCAGCAGCCAGGAGGCACCGCGTACGTAATTGGCGAAGGCGGCCTGCAAACCGCCCTGCACAAGAACGGCTACGCGGTGGTCGACCGCTCGCCCGACTACGTGGTGGTGGGCGAGGGCCGCACGCTGTCGTTCGAGATGCTGGAGACCGCTGTGCAGATGGTGCTCGACGGGGCGAAGCTCATCGCCACGAACCTCGACCCCAACTGCCCCACCAAATCCGGCACCCGCCCTGGCTGCGGCGCGATCGTCAGCCTCATCGAGGAAGCGACCGGCATCAAAGCGTTCAGCGTCGGCAAGCCCAGCCCAGTGATGATGCGGCAAGCTCGCAAGGAACTTGGCATGGCCACCAGCGAGACCATCATGGTGGGCGACACCATGGAGACCGACATCCTGGGCGGCGTGCAAATGGGCTACCGCACCGTGCTGGTGCTGTCCGGCGGCACCAAGCGCGAGGACCTGGCCAACTACGCCTACCAGCCCGACCTGGTCGTCGACTCGGTCGCCGACCTGTGCGACACCTCGATGCTGATTCACCAGGTGCTGCCGACCAACAACCGCGAAGACGACACCCCGCTGGACATCGACGCCTGGAGCAAAGCGCACGCGTAAGTCGAATGACGAAATACCCAAACACCCAAATACCCAATCAGCGACGCTTGCGCGCTGATTGGTCATTGGGTGCTTCGAGATTGGGTACTTCATCATTGGGTATTTCGTCATTGGGTATTTGGGTACTTCGCCGGGGTTTTGGGCCAGTTTTGGGGCAAAACGATCCATTGGCCCAAAACCCCAACCGGATTGTCCCCTCCCGTTTGCAGAAACCGCTTGTTTTTCCGAGCATTTCTCAACCCCACGGGTCCAAAACCCTCCACGTTGTTCCCCGCATGTCTCACCGTTGGCCCAAAACCCCACAAGCTCCCCTCCCGGAGATAGTGGCCGTTCGCTCCGCGCTCCAAGCTTGCGCTGCGCCAACACTGAATTCCCGAGCCCGCGCACACCTCCCCGTCGTCGAACTCACAAGAGTTCGGACACCGCGCTGGTTCACAATTCCTCACCCCGCATTCTCCCCCACCGGGTGTAAGATTCCCACCAGCACCGCACAAGAAATAGAAGAAACCTGGAGGCCCCTACGTGCCTTCCACAAATGTGGATTCTCACGGGGTAGTAGGTGGCGGCTTCCAGCCAAGGGGGTTATCAAACAAGTCGCAACCAGCGATCGGCTTCTCCTTGGCTCCTTGGACGCTAGTCTCCCAAAGAGTGAACTTCCCAACGCCTGAAGGGCCATTGGGCCATTCTTCGCTCAAAAAGAACAGACGATTGCCGCCATGCGTGAAGGTGGGTCGATAGCACCCACTGATGTTCGGCGTGAGGACACGTTCCGATTCTCCATCCGCATCGGTCACGACCACTTTCAAGTCGCCTGAGAACTTCCCCTTGGAGTAGGCAATCAAATTTCCATCAGGGGATGCCACAGCACCGGCAGGACCAGCAACGGGTTGAGGTGCGGCTGTACCGTCCACCGCGATCGACATCCTGCCATCCGCACTCGAGTACACGACTCGCGTTCCATCGGCGGTGAACGACGGCTCGAAGGCGTAGTCGTCGTCGGAAGTCAGCTGCCGCAGGTTGGCTCCGTCGGCATCCATCACACATATCACGCCCCCTGGCTCCCAGTTGGCAGCCAGACCACCCCACTGGTAGGTCTTGTCGCGAGCGAACACGATCTGCTTGCCATCTGGCGAGAATCGCGGCGAGGTATCGTTCGCGTCGATGTCGGTCAGTTGTGTCTTCTCACTCCCGTCGAGTCGCATCTTAAACAGATGATCGGCACGGTCGCCCGGCACACCAGCCGCGTAGACCACCCATTGTCCATCCGGCGAAAAGCTCGCCGCGGTCTCGTAGTCTGGCGTGTCCGCGATGCGTGTCACATTGTGATCGGACAGAGCGAGGAGAAACAGATCGCGCCCACCCGATCCGACTGCATTGAAGAGAATTGCATCGTCCGCGGGCGACACCGCAATCGTAATGTCCCCGTGCCCTGGCGGACGGTAGTGATCGCGGGGCGTACCGAATGGACAACCACACAAACAAACGAGGAACGTACAGACCAACAGGCGGAGTGCAATACGCATGGTCTCCCCAAACTTGTCCTGGGGTGAAAACATCCAGCATCAACGCAAAGCTCCCTCTCAAGATACCCGCGGCAGGGACGAGCCGTCCAGAGAATTCGCACAGACCAACGATAGTCGCGATTCGCTCCGCGAATCAGCGCAGGCCCAAAGATCAGGACGCCTTGCCCGCCAATGAACACCAATCCTCGCGAATAGGCCTCGGCTACACGCCTACCCCGAAGGGGTATCGTCAAAGTAGCCCAGGGTTGCGTTCAAGCGAGTCCTGCGAGCTTGGACGCTACCCTGGGTACTGTGATGAACGCACCAAGCGGTCGAGGAGTACGCTCTCCACTAGCCGGAGCGTTGCCGAGACCGCAACGATTCCGCGATATCCATGAGTAGCGATTGGGATTCTAGATCACTCCCTCACGTGTTACATTGCCCCCTGCGGATGGCCTAATTCTCGGATGTCCAGCCTGTTGATGCTTTCCATGGAGGAATCCGCTCGTGACGAGATACATGACGTCGGTCGTTGTTTTGGCATTTGCGATCCTTGATACTTCGGCGCTGGCCAGCACGCTCATTCCCATGAGCGATCATAACTTCGAGCATACCTACGACCCGGTTCGCAATCGGCTCTACATTCCTACAAAGAATGGAGTCTTACAGCGGTATGACATCGCTACCAATCAGTTGCTCGATCCTGTCGCAATCGGTAATGATCTCCGGGGCTCGGACATTACGCCCGACGGAAGCCATCTATACATCACCGACTTTCGCAAGACTGGTACATATGCCGAACTCTACAAGCTAAATCTGGATACTCTCGAATACCAAACAATCGATTTGCCCACGTTGGGTCCCGAGGGAACATACGACGTCGTCATTACCCTGGACGGCTTGGCGTTCACTACAGGGCCTGTTCCATGGAGCCCAGGTGGTTTGAAGATCTTGGCGGTAGATACTGAGACGGAAGTCTTGGTTGGCATTCAACCGGTGAGCAATCCCGATAACAATGTTATATCTCCCGCGTCCGCTGCCCGATCCGCCGATCGTTCTTTGGCAATCTTTGTCAGCGCGGGTACGATTGGAGACGGTGTCGCCCGCTACGACGCTCGTGCGGAGTCATATCGCTCCTACAAAGAGCGCATCTCAGGCTGGACGCACAAGGGGACTGTTGCTGTCAATCGTGATGGGTCACTTCTGGCGGTGGATGGGAAGGTTTACGAGCCGGATGCGACGTTAGTTTATGAGTTTCCTTTTAACGACTATCACATCGGTGGTTTGGCGTTTGATCCGTTGCAGGATGTGCTGTACGTGGCCGATCGGCGGTCGGATGCCATTGAGGTGTACGACACCAACACTTGGGACGTGCTGGGCGGTCTGCCGGTGGGAGAGGACATCGGCGCGGAGTTCTCACCGGTGCCTAACTTCGTATCCACCTCGGCCAATGCCCGACTGTTGTTCGTGAACACCGGTTCGGGCGTGCGGATGCTGGAGAATCCCTTCGCGGTGCCGGAGGCAAGTTCGCTGCTGCTCTCCCTCTCACTTCTGGGCTTCGCGACGCTTCAAGGTGCATTGAATCCCCAGAATTTGCGATCCCCGTGACGCACCTGTATATTGAGCGGGATGCTCGGGGAGAACGGCTGACAGATTCTGGGGGATCTGCTGTCAGGTTCTCTGGGGTGATGGCTGTTGCCTCTTGTCTGGTTGCGCTTCACGCAAAGGGGAATTCCATGTACCGGCCAATCTGCCACGTGTCGTCGCTGCCTGCGCTTGCTGCGATCTTCGGCCTGACGATCGGTTGCTCGGGGGCCATGGCCCTCAACATCACGGTCAACTACGTGCCGATGGCCACCAACCCCAACGACCCGACGGGCGCGGGGGCGATTGCCGCTGTGGAGGCGGCTGCCAGCCATTGGGAAGACCTCATCGAAGACGCCCACAACATGACACTCAACGTGTCGTACTACGTGAACGACGGCATGGGCAACGGGGTCTGTGGGAACGGAGTCGCGACCGCCTGCGCGCCGGTGACCGCAACTTCGCAATTTAATGGCTTCGACCGCACGGCCACAGGCAACCTGTTTCTGTTCGCCAACCGCAACTGGTACATCGACCCGACTCCGGCGCAGAACTCGGAGTTCAATCTCTCACAAACCATCTACAGCGACCTGTCGATGTCCGATCAGACGGCTGGGTTCGATGGCACGAACCTGATTCCGCAACTCGAAATTGGCTATCGCGGATCCACCAACTTCAGCGACCCGAACGCGTCCAACTCGGTGGATATGGTAAGCACCGCGTTGCATGAGATCGGTCACCATTTGGGCGTGACCAACCAATTAGATTCGGCGATCAACGAACAGTCGGATGACGACTTCGATTTTCCTACTGCGTTGATTGCCGGAATGAACATGGCAGCCAACTCGGTATCGAACTTCCATCTGGTCGACGCCTTCCCGCTGATGAGCAACGTCGGCTCGCCCCTTGGCGAGCGGCGCTTTCCCACCGCCACCGACGTGCTGGCCGCCGCGGCCGGCAGCGGTTGGACCCAAATCGATCTGAAGCGACAGGACTACCTGAGCGTCAATGGCAACTTCGCCCAGGCGGCTCACTGGATCGGCAATCAGGTGCCCGGCCCTACCGATGATGCTTACCTGCGCCACGGCGGCATCGTGTTCCTCAGCGCCAACGACATCGTCAATTCGATCCTCATCAGCGAAGGTTCACATCTACGCACGTTTGCCAACTCGCTAATCGTGCAAGGTGCCGCCACGCTCGGCGACTCGAGCGGCGCCGGCGTATCGCGAATCGAAGTGCACAACGGTGGATCGTTCCTGGCCGACCAGGTGCAACTCGATGCGGGCGAGGTGATCCTCTCCGGCGGCCAGTTCGGTGTCTCCGCCCAGGGAGATGACATCGAGAACGATACCACGATCCGGGGACACGGCACCCTTCTCGTCGGCGACCGATTCATCCATCGAGGCTCGCTGAACGCCGAAGGTGGCACCCTCACCATCAACGAGCAAATCTCCGGAGTCGGCAGCATGCGGTTCGGCTCCGCGATCGACAACCCCATCGTACTGGCCACCAGCGGCAACATTGACATCAACGTACCGCTCGGCACCGCGCTGTTCGGTTCGATGACCATCGGTGGCGGACGCTTCGTCGACGTCGCTGGGCCATGGCGAATGCAGGGCGAACTGACATTGGACGGCACTGGCGCCCTGACAGCCGAGGTGCGCGGCGGCGATCTGCAACTGGCCGGCGACGTGGTGGTCGACCGCCTCGCCCTGCTCGACGCGAACGTACAAGTGACCGGCCTGGCCGACATCACCGTTCCCCAGGCCAACGACCAGCTCACTTTCGGCGGCAACACGACCTACCAGGGCGGCAACCACACCGGAGCGGGCACGCATGTTTACGATGGAGATGTGATCGTCCAGGCAGGCACGCTGGAAGTCGACAACATCGATGCCGATGGCGTTCCGTTTCTGCAGGAAGGCGGAACCATCGAGTTTGAGGAATTCATCGGCAAGTACGAAATGTCAGGCGGAACTCTTTCCACTCGTGGCAAGTCGGTGATCGAAGGATCGCTCACGCAGGGTGGGGGACAAATTGCCTTCTCCATCGGCGGGCCCGACGTGGGTGAGTTCACCACGCTCGCCATCGCCAGCGAAGCAGCTCTCGACGGACTGCTGCACGTGTCGCTCGCCAGTGGTTACATGCCGCCAGTCGGTCTGCAATTCCCAGTGCTCACGGCCGACAAGCTCGTGGTCGACTCGCTGTCCCTCATCGGCCCGGCGGCATCGCTGTTCGACCTCGACATCAACGGCGACACCATCGTTCTCGAAGCCCTGTCCGCGGTGCTCGCAGGCGATTTCAACGACGACGGCATCGTGAACATCGCCGACTACACTCTCTGGCGAAACAACCTCGGCGCGGCGAACGAATCGGCCATCAACAACGCTGGCAACGGCTCCGGCGGCGTCGGCGCGGGCGACTTTGCGGTGTGGAGAGACAACTTCGGAGCCACGAGCGGGGCGATCACCTCGCCAGTCACGGTGCCGGAGCCTTCCAATTGGATGCTCCCTACGGTTCTTGTGGGGCTAACCGTTTCTCGCTGGCTAAGTCGTCGTCTCTTGGAGAAGTGAACAGGCATTATTGAAGGCCAACCATGGTCTTGACCAGCCTTGAATTGCCGCATTCTGGGCAGATGACGTCTACTTCTACGTCGCTTACTGCAAGAGGAATCTCTATCATCCGGCGCTCGCCATTGGAAAACGCTTGACACAACCTCGCGCTGGCGCCAGGAGCATGGAGATCAACCGTCTCCTCGACAATCTTGCCTGGTATGTCGACGACGGAGATCGCATGCGAATCTCTGTCCTGAAAGACAAAGGAATACGTCCCATCGTAAAGGTCGGGAGCATCTCCAAATGCCTCGGATTTGTAGTCGCAAGAAGGGCAAGTGAGCTTAGACACGATCATTGTCGGCACCATCGGTTTACGTATGGCGATTTGAAAGCAGTACCGTAGGATGGGTCAAGCGAGTCTCAGCTCGCGCGGACCCATCATGGGGTGAACTACGAAATACCCAAACACCAAAATACCCAATGACGAAGCACCCAATGACCAATCGGCGCGCAAGCGTCGCTCATTGGGTATTTGGGTGCTTCGTCATTCGTCATTAAACCTCGCCGATTCTACTCCATCAAGCACGACGCCAGTTGCTCGCTGTCGCCGAACTCGATGGCTAGGGCCAGTTGCGAACAGCGGTCTTGGAATTGGGCGCCGGTGTCGCCGTGGCCGGCTTCGACCAGGGTGTCCCACAGTTCCGGCTGGTCCGGCAGCACGCAGCTTGCCAGGTGCTGGCGGCCGGCGCGGTCGAGCGGGCGGAACTCCACCACGCGGTCGACTCGGCCCGGGCGGGTCGAGCGTCCTTCGAGCGGAATGCCCAGTGCCGGGTCGATGCGGTCCAGGTGGTTGGTCGTAATCACCAACAGCAAACCATCGGCCCGCTGCACACCGTCGAGGCAGTTCAAGAGACAGTCAAACGTCAGTCCGCCCTTCTCGCCAGCCGCGACGTTTTCGCGACCATGGAACACCGCGTCGATGTCTTCGAGCAGCGCCATGCAGGGCACCTCGGTCAGCATGTGCGACCACTCGCTCTGCAGCTCGTCGTTGTACAAGCTCGCCAGGTCGAACGAGAACACCGGCAGGTCGAGGTCCTCTGCCACCGCGCGGGCGAAGGCCGTCTTGCCGGTGCCCGGCTCGCCATGCAGCAGCCAACCGCGCCGCCAAGGCAAACCGCGATCGCGGTGCCAGTCTTCGCTGGCGAGCCATCGCTCGGCCTCGGTCACCAGCTCGCGCTTCTCGTCGTCGAGCGCCAGGCGGTCGATCGCCTGATGGCCGCTACGCCGCGGCGTGCCCAGCTCGCTGAACTCCCACCGCAGCGGGCGGTATTGCAGGCAGCTACGCAGGTCGTTGTGCGAGCCGCTCCGCGCCCGATGGTTCTGCTGCGAACCACCGAACCGCATCTTGCCGGCCGAACCGAACACGTGCTTCACGTAGTGCCGGCCAGCGGCTTCGCAGTTCTCGTGCACTTGGCGGTTGAAGAACTCGGTGGCTTCGATCACCAGCTTGTCGGGGTTGAACATGCCGCGGAGGAACGTCAGGCAGAGGCTCTTCTGGTCGTAGTCGCTGGCGTTCACGCCGTCTTCGAGCGACACGCCCGAGCGGCCGCCGTTGGTAGCCCACAGCGGTCGCCAACCACGCCAGTAAATACGACCGGCCGGCGGAGTGATCTCCATCGACACCACCTGCACACGCCGCTTGGGCTGCACGTACAGCATCCAACCCACGTACGCCCGCGGTCCCCAACTCGAAGCGTTCATCTGACTTCGCAGGTAACAGAGCATCGCTTCGGATTGATAGCCGTCGAGCGTGACCGACATCAGCACGCGGCTGGCCATCACCTGGTACGCACTGCGCAGGTGCGACCAGAACGCGGCCAGCAGCGAACCAATCGCAGCGCCGGAAGCAAACAGCCAGGGTGAGTGTTCAGAAAACATGAGCTAGTCCTTGTGAAAAACCGTTCGAGGAAGGACAGCCGCAGTGGAGGAGAAGTTCGCACTAGATTACGCAAATACGAGAGGTTCTATTCCCGAGAACCAGTCGCGCGGATGATCGCCCGCAAATCCACGCGAATGACACGAATGGAAAAAGCGTTGGTCGAGATTTCCCAGAAGGGGAATCACAGCAGAGCGACGAAGCGCAGATCTCTCTGTGCAAGCAGTCACGCGTCCATCCCGAGATCGGTATCCCTGGTGGCATCCGGAAATAAATCGGCGAGCCACCCATGAACCTGGCGAAACCACTGCAGTCGCTCTGGCGAGAAACCATCGGAAGAGAGGGCAACCTCACCATTGACGTCAATTTGAATGTTGCCACGCCCCTTCGCTGGCTTCGAATACGCCAACTCGATCTCTCTTACGGTACTCGAGTGCCAAGTTGCCTCGTCGATGCCCGCGATGAGACCAAAACGGTCGTCATTGGGTGAAACCCAGCAAACCAGAGACGAGTTGTTGACTTCTTCCGTGTACCGCTGGCGTACAACTTCCGGGGTCAGATCGTGGCGTCCATCCGGGGCGACATAGTGGAGCCTGACCGCGACCGGCAGTGGTGCTAAGACGCGCCAAGTTAATTGGGACATGAGACTATTGGGGCGATAGACACCAGCAGTGAAAACCTGGGAACGACTCGTGCTATCATTATGCCCTCGTTCGCACGCCGCGGTCCACATTGCGGGGTCAGCAATGTCGAAACTTGCAATGACGCATTGACCAATGAGCATCGCTTGCGCTTCATTGGTCATTGGGTATTTCGTCATTGTGTATTTCACTCGTTGGGTACTTGGGTATTTCGTCATTCCCCGCCGATGGGTCTGCGTCGCTTAGGCTCCTGGACCCATCCTACGACGCTAGCATTGCTACTCTCGCCCCTCACCCCTCGATCCTCGCCCCTCCATTCTGCTTCGCCCTTGCCTGCTAAACGAGCCCTTCCTATACTCGCCGCCCGCGTGCGGCTCCTGGACGCCAATGCGCTTGCTACCGAACTCTTCCACGGACGGAGAACGACATGATGGGCGAACGAAATGTGGCCTTCTGCTTCGCCACCTTGCTGCTCGTAGGCTGTGGCAACGCACTAGCCCAGCAGCCTGGCGGTTGGCAATCGGCGGCGACCAGTCGCTACTCCAACGAGTCAGCCACCGCAGCACCGCTGCCTGCGACCACTCAACCGGCGGCCACCGCGACGACTCCGGCGGCCAACACGGCTCCCGCCGCAGCGCCGGCCACGACCGCACCCATCGCGCCGATTGTTGGACCTCCGCCGACCCGCGCCCGCGTGACCAAAGGCTCCGGTACGCTGCCTCGCGATCACGGACAAGTGTGGCGCGAGTACGACATTCGCCCTTACACCGCTCGCGCGCAAAGCTCCACCAAGCCCGAGCAGGCGGTGGTCGACTGGATCCTTCGCGAAACCGGCTACGAAGCCTGGCACAGCGAGCCGCTGGGCATCCTGAGCGCCGGCCGCGACACACTACGCGTGTACCACACGCCGGAAATGCAGGCGATGGTGGCCGACATCGTCGATCGGTTCGTCAACCAACAATCCGAAAGCGAGGCCTTCTCCCTCCGCGTGGCCACGGTCACCAACCCCAACTGGCGTTCGAAGGCGCTGCCGCTGATGACGCCGATCCCCGTCCAGTCGCCGGGCGTGCAGGGTTGGATCATGGCCAAGGAGAACGTCGCGGTGCTGCTGAGCGATCTGACGCGCCGCACCGATTACCGCGAATACAACTCGCCCACGCAATTGGTGGGCAACGGGCAATCGATTGTCATCAGCACCATGCGGCCCCGCGGCTACATCAAAGGCGTGATGCCCACGCCGCAGATCTGGCCAGGCTTCCAACCCGAGCAGGGTCAACTGCAGGAAGGTTTCTCGCTGGAGTTCAGCCCACTCATGGCGCTCGACAAGGCAACCTGCGACGCGGTGATCAAGCTCAAGTTGCACCAGGTGGAAAAGATGGTGCCAGTGAAGCTCGACATTCAAACGCCGGTGGCCGAACAGCAACGCATGGAGGTCGAAGTGCCGCAAGTCACGATGGCCAACCTGCACGAGCGATTCCGCTGGCCCACCGACCAGGTGCTGCTGCTTTCGATGGGCGTGATCGGCACCCCCGGCCCCACGCGCGACAACGCCCTCACGGCGGCGCTGCCCATCCTGAAGACCGCCCCCCGGGCCGACGCCCTGTTGTTCATCGAGGCCAAGGGCAGCGTGCTGCCGCCGGCCGCACCAAACGCCCCCGTGTCCACGGCCGGCCGCAACCCGGCCCAATTCCACGGACGCTACTAGGAAAGTCGCCGTTCGCTCCGCGAACGAGCGTTTGTAGCAGGGTCCGTTCGCGGAGCGAACGACCACTATCCCGAATCGGCCGCGATTTGCTATCCTGCGCAGACTATGACTGACTCCTCCGCCAAGTGCCGTCGCGTTGTGATTACTGGTATCGGTGTGATCTGCCCGCTCGGCAGCCATCCCGAAGAGCTGTGGAATGGCCTCTCCACCGGCACCAGCGGCGTGGTGACCTGCGACATGCTGCCCGTCAAGTCGGCGGGGCTCTCGCTGAAGTACGCCGGTGAGTGCCGCCAGTTCTCCGGCGACATCGACAACTTCGGCGACTTGGAAAAGGGTAAGAAGAAGTCCATTCGCAAGGCGCTGAAGATGATGTGCCGCGAGACGCAGATGGCCGTGGCGGCTGCAGAGCTCGCGCTCTTCGACGCCAAAGTGGCGGATGGCTCGCTCGATCCTGAACGAAGCGGCGTGGTACTCGGTAGCGACTACATGCTCACCATGCCCGAGGACTACATCGACAGCATCAACAAGTGCACCGAAGAGGGCAAGTTCGACTACGAGGACTGGGGCACCGACGGGCTGGGGCAAATGACTCCGCTGTGGATGCTCAAGTACCTGCCGAATATGCCGGCCAGTCACATCGCGATCCTTAACGACTTGCGCGGACCGAACAACTCGCTCACGCTCCGCGAAGCTTCCAGCAACATGGCCGTCGGCGAAGCGTTCACCACGGTGGCCCGCGGCCACGCCGACTTCATGCTGGCCGGCGCAACCGGCACCCGCATCCTGCCGATGCAGGCGATCCACGCGATGCAAACCGAGCAACTGGCCGACGCCGATTGCGACCCCGCGGCCGCCTGCCGCCCGTTCGACAAGAATCGCATCGGCATGGTGGCCGGCGAAGGTTCCGGCGTGGTGGTGCTGGAAGAACTCGAGCACGCCCAAGCCCGCGGCGCGAAGATCTACGGCGAGGTGACCGGTATCGGCTCCAGCCTGGTGGCCGATCGCAACCTGGTGGGCGATACCGAAAAGGCCATGGCCAACGCGATCACAGCCTGCCTGCGCGATGCGGAACTCGCCCCGAGTGACCTCGGCCACCTCAACGCGCACGGACTCGCCACGACAGAAGGCGACCGCAAGGAAGCCGCCGCCATCGGCACGGCGCTCGGCGACGCTGGGAAGAACATCCCGGTCACCGCGCTCAAAAGCTACTTCGGCAACCTCGGCGCAGCTAGCGGCGTGGTGGAACTCGCCGGCAGCCTCTTGGCAATGCAGCATGGCCAACTACCTGCGGTGCTGAACTACACCGAGGCCGACCCCGAGTGCGACCTCACCATCGCAACCTCTGGCGCCCAACCCGGCAGTAGCTTCTTGAATCTGAGCGTCACACCCCAAGGCCAGGCATCGGTCTTGGCGGTCGTGGCCAGCTAATCGGCGCCGATTGAACTTAGGCGAGCCGGAAGCGTCAGCGCCCGGAGTGTACTGGAATTTCCAAGAGCCGTCCCGCGATTCAAATCAGTCGCGGATCAGCGCGGATCAGAGTTCTTGGCAGTGCGCTGGTGGAACATTGTGTAGAATGGCAAACCGCAGTGCCGGCGGAACCATCCACCCACCCAATGTGACTTTTTGGGGAGCACCAAGATGGCGGAATTGAATCTAATCTCGGTTTCAGAGTCGTCATCTCGCGAGCTAACGGCCGATGGTGCGGAGATCGTCGTCCGGATCGCCGGGCAGTCATTTTTCACTGGCCAGCAAGCTTTCGAGAAGGCCAAAGAGGTTGCCGATTGCACAGCCGCGCTCACTCAGTTGGGTCTTGCTGAGGATGCCATCAGTCTCCTCAGTGTTCTCACCGAAGTGGAAACGGGCCTGCTGACCAAGTCTTCGTCGGCCATCTATCACTTGATGGTCAAGCTGACAGACTTCGAGTTGCTCGGCCCCGTGCTGGCCGCCATCAGCGCCCAAAAGAACGCGCTTGTGGAGTCCGTGGATTGGCAGTATTCCGAACTGGAATGCATCAAGCGAGAAGTGCTGCATCAGGCCGTGAAAAAAGCCAAGTCCTCGGCCGAACAAATCGCCGAAGCACTCTCGGCAACTCTCGCTGGAGTCCATCGCCTATCTTACAAAGTATCGGGCCTGGAAACGGAACCAAGCAGACTTTCGGATCTTCGTGCATTCGGCAGGGCAAAGGCAAGGCAATTCGCGGAGTCCGATCTGGCACAGATGTCGCTTAGTCACAAGACGCGTTTGACCGTAAGCACCTCAGCAGAATTCCTGGTGGCCGACCCACAGTGAATACCATGAACCCCCAAACATCCAGCCAAACCAACTTCTGCCTTCGCTGGAAGCCCGGCGACGGGCAGGCGCTCGCGCTGGAGGTCTACGCGCTCACTTGCCGAACCGACTTCGACGCGCCGGGGTTCTGTCTGGTGAATCTTGGCTCCACCATCGACTCGGTCACCTTTCGCCAGCGGATGGTCGAACTAAAACAAGCGATGGCGGCGATCCACGAGTCCCGCACCGGCGATACGCTGGTGTACCTTTCGGCCGGGCGGTTCGACCAGCAGGAGACCACCAAGCCGCACCTCGACGCCGGCCCCGAAGAGTGCTTCCTGATGCTTGGCTACGAGCCGAGCCTGGTGGAAGCGGAAGTCGAGATTTGCGACTATGCAAAGTGCGCCTTCGAATTGGGACTATCGCCGCAAGAGTTCATGGCCAAACACAACCCGATGTTCTGCACCGGCTACGAGATGCTGCGGCCGTACTCAACGCGGATTCCGTGCTTCTCGCCATCCGACTATCAGATCATCTGCATCAACAACTCGTCGGCCGCCTACAGCGCGACGAATCCCAAGTGGCAAGGCACAATGCACACCGCCACGATCCTTGCGCCAGACGAGTCGCAACGCCGCGTGATCAACTCCACGATGATCGCCACCGCACCAGCCGGCTCGGACGACCGCGTCACGGCGGCCGATCTCGATGAGTTCATGCACACCTCGCAGGTCCGACGCCGAGGGTACGACAAGCAGCACTTGGAGGATGATTGAACCTCGCTGCAAATTCCACCTCGAACAACAGACTGGCGAACTCATCTCACGCAAAGGCGCAAAGGCGCCAAGGAACTGAAGTTGGGCGAGTGTAGGCTATACAAATACGTCGGCCCGCCCGAGATTGCCAAGTCGGTCAATCTCTCGTCATCACGCACAGCGGTAACCTGTGGTGAGGACGTGATGAGGTTAACCTCCGGACGAAGCCTTACTTTTACGTTCATCATCGACCCACAGCGGACCCTATGGATCGCGGACCGGCAGAGTGAGCACGTTGCGTGCGCGCGAGGTGGTCCCGTCTTGTCGGCTGGCGAGATCACTTTCGAAGTCTCAGACGGCAAAGCGATCGCGACGTACGTCACCAACCAATCGACCGGCTACTGCCCCGAACCGGTGTCCTGGAGTGCGGTCGCCTCGGCGCTCGATCGTGCAGGAATCGAACACTACGGGCGATTCGACCTGGCATGCGAATTCCGCCGCTGCGACTGCGGGCAGATCAATATCGTGAAAGATGGTGTGTTCGAGTGCGCCGTGTGTGGGGCAGAACTTTCCAAGTTTTGGAACCTCGCGGAATAGCTGCGGCTACCATAATCAGACGCGGATCGGCGCGGATTTTGGCGGATTGTCGCCGATCTGAATACTATTTCGAAATCCGCGAAGATCCGTTCCAACCCGCGCCAATCCGCGACTAATTCTCCTAGGCGTGCAACTCCCGCGCAAGCTCCGCGGCCAACGCCTCCGCCAAATACTCATACTGCTCCAAGCTGTTATAAAGCTGCGCGCTAATGCGGACGTATCGGCGGCCGTTCCATGGCTGGCCGGGCTTCGACGGGCGGATGATCGGCACTTGGATGTGGTGGCGCGTCAGTAGCGCGTCCTGCAGAGCGTCGGCGAAGTAGGTCTCTCGGGCGAGCAGCTTCTCGCGGTTCGGTTCCGGCACGATCGGCAGCGGGATGGTTGCCATCGGGCCGACAAGTGCGTCGGCGTAAGGAGCTTCAGTGCCGAGCTTAGTGCAAATCAAGTCCCGGGCTTTCAGCACCAACGAACGATTGCGGGCGACGATGCCCGACCAGTCGCAGCCGGCGATCTTGGGTAGTACTTCGACCGCATCGGCAATCGCGGCGGCGGCCGTGTAGTCGTCGGTGCCGGTGTAGTCGAACTCCATTTGAAAGCGACTGCGCGCCTGGGCACCGAGTGGCAAGGTGGCCGATGCTTGTGCGTGGTTACTGAGCACGAGCGGCCGAAAGCCAGGTTGCAGGTCAGGCCGCACCCACAGCAGCGCCGAGCCCTTGGGCGAGCAGAGCCACTTGTGGCAGTTCGAAGTGTAGAACGCGCAGCCAAGGCTCTCGATGTCGATCTCTACCGCGCCAGGGCCGTGAGCACCGTCGACGATCGTCACCACGCCGCGCGATTCCAACTGTCGCACGATACTGGCGACTGGCAGCACTGCGCCGCTGGCGCTGGTGATGTGGCTGAGCAGACAAACGCGCGTGCGCGGTGTCACGGCGGACAATAGCGATTGGGTGATTAGCTCGCCATCGATTCTCGGACCTCCGTCGCGCTCGATGGGCATCTCGGCGACGACGACCTTCGCGCCGGTTTGCTCGGCGGTGCGCTCGAGGTTGTTCAGGCACGCGCGGTATTCGTGGTCGAGCGCCAGGAGTTCGTCGCCCGCTGCGAGAGGACGATCATCAATGAGTCCATGCCCCCGCGCGACGTTGTCCAGAATCGTGGCGATGGCCGTCGTTGCGTTGCGGCAGAACACATAGTCTTCGGCCCGCCCGCCCATCACGCTCACCAGCGCTTGTCGCGAGCGGTCGAGTAACCCGAACAGTTCTTGGCTCAAGAACGACACTGCGTCGGCTTCCATCCACTCGCGCAGCGCGGCTTGCGCTTCGAGCACCTCGATGGGGCACGCGCCGTACGAGCCGTGATTCAAATAGGTAAGCCCCGGCGCGAGCCGCCAGTGCCTGGCCTCGGGCGAGGGTTCGGGTGGAGTCTGCATGCGTGGGAGCATACACCAGTAGAGGGGGTCCGCCAACTTGTGGACGTCCGTAACTACGCTCGCCAGAGCTTGGATGGCCCAAACGCATGGCATCAGGGACAGCCAATGTCAGCTGCATGGCATCCACCGTCTGGCGACGGTTGCTACAGGAGGGCAACTACGGCAAATTCGGTATTTCGTGTCTGGTTTCGCTCTTTCCGCGGGGGGCGTGCCGAACGTAAAATAATATGCCAGCGGCAACTGCCGCTCCCCGCCCCCCTTCGCGACCCGCCTGGGTCGTCCCGCCTAAAACGTGATGGGAGTTTCCCTCGTGCCGCAGTTCGCGCGTTTGCTTTGTTGTGTTGTGTCGATGCTTTTGCCAAGTGTTGCCTTGGCGGCTGAGTCTTCCCTGGTCGATGTTTGTGCCAAGTACTCGTCGTATGATCGCACCGGCGACGGGACGCTGGAGATCGAGTCGCTAAAGCCACTGGCCGCCGAGAGTGCCGAACAACCGAGCGGACGGATGGTGCTGTTGGTGGAGCATCGCCTGATCGACAACGATACCGATGCGAAGTTGCAACCCGCCCTGGTGCAGTGGGCCGCGGACCTGAAGTCCGAAGGCTACGCGGCGGATGTGCTGGCGATCGACTTCGCACCGAGCGACGTTCACCGCGATGGAGAGTACCTGCTCGCGCTGCGCGAGGTATTGCGCGAGCTGCACCGTGATCATCAACTGAACGGAGTGGTGCTGGTAGGGCGTTTTCCCGATGCGTTCCTGGTGAGAACTTGCAACTGGCACCGAGGCGGCAACATCACGTTGCACAACAAGAAGCCAAACCAGGCGAGCTACAAGAAGGTGCGTTACGTGCGCCGCGTACCCGAGCCGGTGGCTCGCCGATGCGACATCGTGCTGGCCGACCTCGATGGGCACTGGGAAGATCTGTACGTTCAGCCGAAGACCGCTTTCGAGAGCATCACCGCCGTGTTCGAAGGCAAGATTCCCGCCGAAGGTGGCGAGGTGCTGGACGTGCAAACCAGTAGCAGAAGCTACGAAGACTGCTTCCACGTGGCCGACGGCTCGCTCACGATTGAACAACCAGCCGAAGAGGGTGGCAAGACCATCGTGCGATTGGGCAACGAGACCAGTAATCGCGAATGCACGCCGGCCGATCGCGAACTGCCGAACGTGATTTCGCATCCTGAGATCGTCGTGTCGCGGGTGAACGCCGCCGGCATCGCCTGGAGCCCCCGCGAGGATATTGTCGGCACCGCCGGCGAGAAGCTGCTCGACGCCAACGGCAAGCCACAAGCGGTCGCATTCGACAGCAAAGACAAGGTACCCGGCTGGAAGAACGATGTGTGGCAAGCCAACCCACAGATGGAACTCGAACTGCTGGTCGACTACTTCCAGCGCAACCACGCTTACCGCACCGGCGAGGCCACCGTGGCCTGGCGGCCTTCGTCCATTTCGTGCGATCTGCCCTCGGGCTACCGCGTGATGCGCCGCGCGGCCGACGACTGGGTTCCGCACACGGACAAATCCCTGGCAAACGTCGCCCGACGTCCGAAGCTCGACCAGTTCGCCGAGTGGATCAACTACCCGGCCATCCTTCGCACGGTCCGCGCGCACACCTTCCCGCAGGGTAGCCAGTTCCGCCGCGGTAATGTCGGCGAGCTCGACGAAATGCTCGCCGGCAACATCTGGTCGTGGACTCCGCGCGGCAATCGACTCGAGCCTTCGCTGTCGTCCGCGTGCGGACGCGGTATGCTCAACTGGTTCCTGCTGCGGTCGTTGTGGGAAAACGATCAAGTGGCCGAAGAACCCGCGTTCTATCACCACACCGGCTGCGACTCCGTCTCTCCCTACGGGGCCAGCAAGTTGCCGTTCACTCACCGGGACTACGGCCGCTATCAAAGCGCCGAAGCGTTGCTGCTGATGGGCAACGGGCTAGCGCTGGTTGGCAGGGCGAAGGTCTATTACGACGAGCCGCGCGGCTTCGTCGAATCGCTCGGCCGTGGCGAGACGTTCGGCACCGCGTGGAGTGACTACTTCGCCTACGAGTCGGGCGCGAAGGGCAAGCCTCACATGGGCGAGATCGGCCGCAAGCGATCTTACTTCTGGAACGTGCTGGGCGACGCGACGCTGGTGCTGAAGCGGCCAGAGAATGAAGAGGTCGAGGTGGCGCAAGCCGGCGATACAATATCGCCACGGTAACTAGCATTTCGGATTCACTCAGCGGGCGGACAAGATGCAAAACAACCAGGGCGGTCAGCAAGAGTCCCTTCCCGTTATCAATCTCAGCAGGCGCGGATTCCTGGCCACCGGCAGCGCTGCGATGGGGCTGGTCGCGGGGCCGTTCTCGCAGCAGTCGTTCGCCGCCGAGCAGGGCGCGCCGCACGAAGTGCCAGCCGACAAGCAACTAGCGCCCGACTGGCTCCAGTCGCTCAGCACGCGGGGCAAACCGCGCGTTTACCAGGGCGAAACCAACCAACGGGTCGGCATGCCGGTAGGCGGCGTGGCTGCGGGTCAACTGTACGTGACCGGCGATGGCACGCTCGACTGCTGGTGGATCCACAACCGCTGGAATAAAACCGGCCGCCGAGACAACTACCAACGCCCGCTGTCCGGCCGGAAACTTCGCCAAGGGTACGCGGTGCGGGTCCGCCGCGAAGGGGCCAAACAGCAGGTCCGCACGCTGGATCGCCGCGGTTATCCCGAAGTGCAGTTCATCGGCCAGTATCCCATCAATCGCGTGCTCTATCGCGAAGAAGGCCTCGGCCTGGCGATCGACATGGAGGCATTCTCGCCGTTCGTGCCGCTCAGTTCCAACGACTCGATGCTGCCAGCGACGCTCATGGAGTTCACGCTGCAGAACGAAACCAATGCCGCGATGGAAGTCGATTTGCTCGGCTACCTGCAAAACCCAGTAGGCGTTCTCTCCCGCGACGCCCAGGTCGAAGGGCAGTTAACGCAGCGCGTGGTGCGACAGGGCGACACAACCGCCTTGGAGTTCGCTGGTCGACCGCCAATCGCACGCCCCGACGAGGCAACCCCGCGACCGGCGATCGAACTTGCCAACTTCGAGGGCGACGACTACGGCGACTGGCAAGCCTCCGGAGACGCGCTCGGTGATGCCCCAGCCGATGGAGCGATCGGCAGGCAAAACCCGGTGAGCGGTTTCGAGGGCGAACAACTGGTGAACACTTACCGGCCCAACGACCGCACCCGCGGCACTTTGCGCTCTCCCGAGTTCACCATTCAGCGAAAGTACATCAACTTCCTGGTGGGCGGCGGCAATGCGCGGCGCGATACCTACCTGCGGCTGCTGGTCGAAGGCAAAGAGGTCGAGCGAACCGGAGGGCGCGACGCCGAAACGCTCGCCTGGAGCACTTGGGACGTTGCCGCGCACGAGGGCAAGCCCGCCCGCATCGAAATCGTCGACAACGCGACCGGCGCGTGGGGACATATTAACGTCGACACGATCGAGCAGGCGGACGAGCACCGCAACGGCGTGGGCGACTTCGTCGATCAATCCGATTTCGGCACGGCATGCCTGGCGCTGCTGGACGGCGATGACGTGCGGGCCACGGCCGACGCCGCAACGCCGCTCGACGTAAAGCGACTGCTGAGTGACGGGGACGGCCCAACCGAGGTGGCTTATCCGCTGGCCGAAACGTGCACTGGCGCGCTCGGCACCACGGTCTCGCTGGCCGCGGGTGAAAGGAAGACCTTGCGGTTCCTGCTCGCATGGCACTTCCCGATCCGCCGCGGGCCGTTCCTCCGCAACGGCCAACACAACAAGGAGGTGCTTGGTACCGAGAACATCGGCAACTACTACGCCACGCTGTTCAGCTCCGCCAGTGATGTGGTTCGCTACGTCGACGAAAACTACGACCGCCTGGCAGGCGACACGCGTCTGTACCATCGCACGTTTTACGAAGACTCGACGCTGCCGTGGTGGTTCCTGGAGCGCGTGGGGCAGACGCCCTCGATCCTGGCCACCGAAACGGTGCACGTTCGCAGCAATGGCCGGCTGTGGGGTTGGGAAGGCGTGGGCTGCTGCGGTGGCACTTGCACCCACGTGTGGAACTACGAGCAAGCCCTCGCCCGACTGTTCCCCGACTTGGAGCGCTCGGTCCGCGAGATGCAAGACTTCGGCGTGGGGCTCGGACCCACCGGCATCATCAGCTTTCGCGGCGACAGCTACACGGTCGAAGCCCGCTACGCCGCCGACGGCCAGGCGGGCACCATCATGCGGGCCTACCGCGAACACTTGATGAGCCCCGACGACTCGTTCCTCAAGCGCATCTGGCCCGCGGTGAAGAAGGCAACCGAGTTCTGCCTCGAGCGCGACGCGAACAACGACGGACTGATCGAAGACCGCCAGCACAACACCTACGACAACGACTTCTACGGCCCGAACACGCTGATTGGCTCCCTGTACTTGGGCGCACTCCGCGCGGCAGCCGAGATGGCCAGCATCGTGGGCGATGGGGCGTTCGCCGAGAAGTGCCGACAGGTGTTCGAAGCCGGCAAGCGCAAGAGCGGCGAGCGGTTGTTCAACGGCGAGTACTTTATGCATGACGTCATGCCGGGAGAAGGTCGCCAATACGGCCAGGGCTGCCTGTCCGATCAAATGATGGGCCAGAGCCTCGCGCATCAAGTCGGCTTGGGCTACCTGTACGAGCCCGAACAGGTGCGCTCCGCATTGTCGGCCGTGTACAAGTACAACTGGACACCGGACGTGGGTGCCTACAACAAGCTGCACGCACCTTGGCGATGGTACGCTCGCCAAGGCGAAGCAGGACTGTTCGTCTGCACGTGGCCCAAGTCGCCCCGCCCCGGCAAGACGGAACTGTCGTATCGCAACGAAGTTTGGAACGGCGTGGAGTACCACACCGCCGCCGGCATGATCTACGAGGGTCAGGTGGAACAAGGCATGGCCATAGTCCGCGGCATCCACGACCGCTACAACGGCATCCGCCAGAACCCGTTCAACGAAGTGGAATGCGGCGAGCACTACGCACGATCGATGGCCGCCTGGGGTTGCCTGCTAGCGGTGTGTGGCTACCACTACGATGGCCCGCAGGGAGTGCTACGATTCGCCCCTCGAATGCAGCAGGACAAGTTCCGCGCCTTCTTCACCGCCGCCGAAGGCTGGGGCTCGCTCAACCAACGCGAAGCCGATGGAGTGCGCACCTGCCGAGTGGAACTAGCATGGGGCAAGCTGCATCTAACGCAATTAGAGCTCGACGGCGCGAACGTAACCGACTCCGCGAAAACCAAAGTCGCCGTTAACAACGAGCCAATCGCAGCCAACTCGGTGAAACTGGTAAACGGCCGGTTGGTGCTTGAGTTGCCGGAAACGACCATCGAAGCGGGGCAGGCGATTGAGGTTACTTGCGTTGTGGGCTAGCGGCTAGCAACTTTCTTTCGTCATCTCTCCGAATTTAGCTCTTGATAGGATTCCATCTAGAGCCCTCATCCTCCGTCGAAGCCTTCTGCGATGTGAGTCTGACCCTTGAGCCAACCGCCTTGTCGCTTGGCTTGCCCCGCCCGAACTCCGCCAGGGTTGGGGCAAGTGTAGGGGCACATCTCATATATGAGCGAAACTCACGATTTTACCCACCACAATTTCGTGAAAAATCGGAAGAATATTGTCTGATAACGTAGAAGCCTATCGGCTCGATGTATGCGTGCAAACAATTCGGACTCGTTTTGTTTTTGCTTCTTGGAGATTCATGTAAAGTGGCTATACTCGCTGGTGCTTTCGCTTCTCACAGGACCTCGATTCCTACTTGCCACTAACTCTGAGAAGGTCTAGTACGATGCTTTTTAAATGCACCTATGCTTCCACAACCTTCGCTTGGCGACGCTGCCTTCTGGCGTGTGTCGCCGCGGCATTCGTTGCCCACCTTCCTCTGCTAGCCAATGCGGAAGTGAAGATCTATGACTTCGACGACGGAACTAGCCAAGGATGGTCGAGCGTCCTCCTGCCAACTTCGCCTGCTTTGGAATTCACCATCCAAGCGGACCCGCTGGGCCAAGGCAATGGCGATCACAGACCCTGGGGCTGGGAAGAAGCGCTGCCGAGTCCAACCTTCATGGTAGCAGTCAATCCGTTCAACCAGCGCGATCAGGCGCACGACGCACCCATGGTGTACCGATCGCCCACCTTCTCGCTGGTGCCGGGCGAACAGATTGCGGCATGGCTCTTGGGCGGCGATGGCGCAGGGTCGGGTGGCGACGCCGCGCTAGTGCCCACAAACTTCTCGACGTTGCCCACCGAGTCGTCCAGCACCAACCCCGATAGTGGCAATGGCTACCTGGGCATTGCCCTGCGTCGCGAGAGCGACGGGGCGTACCTGATGCAGGAGACGAGGGCCAACAACTCCAGGACAGGCTGGGACCAGATTGCGTTCACTCCCACTGAATTGCAACCCATCATCGCCAACAACCCGGGCGAGACCTTTACGCTCGACTTGATCGACACAGCCCACGGAAGCTGGGGTGCGGTTGCGCTGGATCACGTGAGCATTCCACATGCGGAAAGTGGTTCGCTGTTCACCGGGGGCGGCACTTGGAACGTTACCAATCGTTGGATGTTCGATCCCAGCGCCGAAGGTGGTTACCGATTGCTCAGCGTAGCAGCGGCCAGGCAACTGCTGGAGGAGCCCTCCAGCAATGAGAACATCCTCTACGAAGAGATCATTGATAACAGTTCGTACGAGACGATCAACTTCAACGACTTCGGCGCGTCCTTTATCGATGGCACCTCGTTCAATGGCCAGTTTGGGAACGACGAGTTCTTCGAGTATCAGGAAGACTTTGTGATCAGCGCCACCGGAACCATCAACCTCACCTCATCCGGCATGGTCACCTTCGGCATGCTTCTGAACGACGGCGGCGAGCTATTGATCGACGGCGAAGTCGTCGTCTCTGCCGATCGAGCTGGTGGAGCCCAGAACTTCTTGGGGGCGACGTTCCTCGAGGCGGGCGAGCACAGCGTGGAAGTGATCTACTTCCAAGACCTCTTCGCATCCACCGTCGAAGTGTTTGTGGCCACCGAGCATGGCGACTTCACTTCGAGTCCCACTCAGGCACCCGGCGACTACAACGGTGATGGCACTGTGAATCTGGCGGACTACACCGTGTGGCGTAACAACCTCGGCGCCACCATGGCACTACCAAACGAAGACCCGAATGCCACGCCCGGCGAGGTGACCGTTGAAGACTACGAGATTTGGAAATCGAATCTTGGCGCAGTCGCCGGCTTGGGCCAATCGATGAACGCCACGACCTTCGAACTGCTTAAGGTCAGCGCGCCCCTCTCCGCATCCGGGTCTGTTGCTGTGCCCGAACCTTCATCGCTGGTCGCCGCCCTTGGCCTGCTGTTGGCGGGATTCACTTTCTACGCCCGGTCGCCCAAGACGAGCTAGCCGGGCATTTCATCGGACCCAAATAAACTTGGACTCTATGGAACAACGAGAGCACATGCGAAACATGAAACGACAAGCGTTTACGCTGGTGGAATTGTTGGTCGTCATCGCGATCATTGGCATTCTGGTCGCCCTGCTATTGCCTGCCGTGCAGGCCGCGCGGGAAGCTGCCCGAGCGACGCAATGCAAGAACCAACTGAAGCAACTTGCGCTCGCCTTCCATTTGTTTCACGAGACCAATGACGCCTTTCCCTCGGCTGGCACGGAAATCGGACACGCCCCCGACCCAGACAAAGGGGTGGGAATCGATCAACCCGGTGGCTGGGCTTACTCCCTGTTGCCCTACTACGAGCAGCAAGCCCTCTTCGATCTCGGCACGGGACTCAAAGGAAACGCCAAGCGCGAAGCCAACGTCATTCGGCTCAGCACGCCGCTAGCCGTGCACTACTGCCCCAGCCGCCGCCCGGCGAAGAATTACCCCATCGACCAAACGTACCCCAAGATCTTTATCCAGCGCCCTACCGGGTCGAATCCTCTGGTCGAAGGGTGCCGCGTCGATTACGCGGTGAACGGTGGGCACGACAATTACTCGAGGGCCAACACCGATCACGAGCTTTGCACGGGCGTCACGAAGTTTCGGCACCAGTTCAGCTTGCGTCAGTTTCCGGACGGCACCAGCAACACTTACTTGATGGGCGAAAAGGCCATTAACACTCGATTCATCGAGAACGGAGGCTCTAAGGGCGACAATCAGGGTCCGTTTGCAGCCGACGACTACGACTCCATGCGATGGGCGTACTTGCAACCCGAGCAAGACCAAGACCTCCCAGGAGATGTGATCCACGAGAACTTCGGCAGCGCACACCCAGGCGGGTTCTTCATGGCGCTGTGCGACGGATCGGTCAACCGCTTTGCCTACGACATCGACATCAACCTGCACATCAATATGGCCAATCGCAAGGATGGCAGAGTGGGTGATGAAGCCGCGCCGTAGCGCATGCCGGGATGGCGTTCACCCCAATCCATCAGTTCGGCCCCGAAGGTTCTCGCGATGTCCAAGCGCCTGCTACTTACGCTACTCATTGTGCTTCCGGGTTGTGGCGGCAACGATATTGGCATCTCGGTTCCCGACTACAATCCGCCGAGTTTCGCCCAGGCCGTGGTCGCAGCGGCCGATGCGGACTCGAGCGCGAGCCTCTCGAAGCAAGAAGCCGCGAGCTTACCCGGAATCGCCTCAAGGTGGGATCGGTACGACACCGATGGCGACGGAGCGCTCACTATCGAGGAGATTGAGCAGCGCGCCCAGAAGTGGGTGGATCGCGATGTGGCCATCGGGGTGGTGGGGTTCAAAGTGATGCACCAAGGCCGCCAGATTTCGCAGGTCAGCGTTCAACTCGTGCCCGAAGAGGTTCACAACGGCGCCATCCTGCCGGGCATGGGCGAGTCGCAGGAGCACCGAGACGGCTACTTCCACATACCCAACGACCTCAAGGGCGAGAAGTGGAAGGACCGCCGCGGAATTCAGCTAGGTCTCTATCGCGTCGAAGTCAGCCACCCCAAGCTCGATCTTGAACTCGAGAATGACAGTCTGGGGCTCGACATCGGTCGATTGGACGAGGTCGACCCTGTGGTGATTCGCGTGAAGTCGAAACCCTAGCCGGCGCGAAGCTTGGCTCATGCTGTAGCATCCACGAATGGCGATTGGGATTCTATTGTCCCGGCGAGGCAACGCTCGCTGGCCTCGTCGCCCCGGTTGACACCCCCCGCTCAGCAAGCTAGGCTAGCGGATTACCGCCTGACTTTAAGTCTTGATCCTACAACGGGTTTCGTCGCCCCGAGCAGGTCGAGACCACCCCGCTCAGGCGGTCTACAATCCGACTCACAATCCGACAACTCGAATTGCCTCGCGCGGTAGGCGAATAGGCCGCGGGAAACAGGACTGCCATGAACGCCAGCGAAGTGCTGAGAATCGTCGACGCCATTCACCGCGACAAAAACATCGACAAAGAAATCGTGTTCGAGGGCATTGAAGCGGCCCTCGTCTCGGCAGCGAAAAAGCACTACGGCGAAGAGTCGGACATCATCGTCAACATCGACCGCCAGGACGGCACCATCCGTGCCAGCATCGATGGCGAGGAACTCGAGTCGGAAGAGGCCGTGGGCCGCATCGGAGCCCAGACTGCCAAGCAGGTGATGATCCAGAAAATCCGCGAAGCGGAGCGGGACGCCCTGTACGACGAGTACGAAGAGCTGCTGAACCACATGGTCAGCGGTATTATCCAGCGGTACGAGGGCGGCGCGGCCACCGTGGCCCTGACAAACGTCGAAGCCATCCTGCCCCGCAGCGAGCAGATCCCCGGTGAGACGCACCACGCCAACGAGCGGGTTCGGGCAACCGTGTACGAGGTTCGCAAGGCCGGCAGCCGCGTGAAGGTAATCCTCAGCCGCCGCTCGCCCAGCTTGGTGCAGCGGTTGTTCGAGCAGGAAATTCCCGAAATCGCCGACGGCGTGATCGAGGTCCGCGGCATCTCGCGCGAGCCAGGCTACCGCTCGAAGGTGGCCGTCTCCAGCAGCGACGCCCGCGTGGACTGCGTCGGTGCTTGCGTCGGCGTGCGTGGAAACCGCATCAAGAACATCGTGGACGAGTTGGCCGGCGAGCGAATCGACATCGTCCGCTGGGATGAGGACCTGGAGGTTCTGATCCCCAATGCCCTGTCGCCCGCCACCGTGGAGCAGGTGATCCTGTGCCGGATGCTCGGTCGGGCGATCGTGCTGGTGAGCGAAGACCAACTGTCGCTGGCCATCGGCCGCCGTGGCCAGAACGTGCGGCTCGCTAGCAAGCTATCGGGCTGGGACATCGAAATCATGACTCAGGAGGAGTTGGCCGAGTCGATCGATCGAGCGGTCGATGGCTTCAGCCAGCTGGAGGGCATGACGCTCGAAGTGGCAGAAAAGCTCGTGGAAGAGGGCTTCCTGAGCTACGACGACCTGTCGATCATCGAGCCCGACGACCTGATGCAAATGGGGTCGTTGAGTGAAGAAACGGTTAATTTGATCGTGGAACAGGCGGAAGAGCGAGCCGAGGCCGCCGAAGAAGCTGCCGCCGAGGCCCGTCGGCAGAAACGTGAACAAGAGCGGCTGGCGGCCGAAGTGGCCGAAGCCGAGGCTGCCGCTGCCGAGGCACGTGGCGATCAACCAGGCGAGGGCGACGGCGAAGCCGAAACGGCTGCCGAAGGTGGGGAGCCGGAGGCCGCAGAGGCCAACGGGACCGAATCGGCTGCCGAAGAGGGGGAAGAGAGCGAAAAACAGGCCGCGGACGCTGGACAACAGCCCCCCGCGTAGCCGATAGTACAGGGCTCGGCGGCTTAGCAAAGCTGCTGCCTCAGAGGACTGTTTTGCTCCCTGAGATTTTTCCCTGGCACGCGCGAGACTCCAAGCCACTGGCGCAACGACCAGATGGGGGCCCGCCAGGCCGGGGAGTTAACGTAACGTACAATACAGTTTAGTTTTAATCCGCAATCATCACGGGAGACGTGGCTATGATTCGGTGACCGATTTGTCAGGCCGACGGGCGACGCGACCGGGGCTGCTTTGTAGAGCAGCGGTCGACGAGAACCGAGGCCGAATGGAGAACGCATCTTGGCGGTTCGCATTTACGCTCTTGCCAAAGAGCTAAAACTTGACACGAAAGAGCTGGCTGACATCTGCACGCGCGCCGGTATTCCCGGCAAGGGTTCTGCGCTTGCCAGCTTGAGCGAAAGCGAAGTCGAGAAGGTCAAACAGTACATCGATGGCGGCAGCAAGAAGTCCGCCAAGCCGACCAAGGCCTCCGGCGCGCCGCCGGCGATGGAACGACCCAAGCAGAGTCCGGCGCAAAGCGATCGCATGAAAGTGATCGTCACGCCCAAGTCGGCTACCCCTCTGGAAGCGGTGAAAGCAGCCCGCGAGGCCAAAGCCACGGAGTCCGAAGAGACCACCGCGCCGCAAGAGGCTCCGGAAGCCGCCGAGGCTCAGCAGCCAGTAGCCGAGGCGCCCCCCCAAGTCGAAGAACCAACCGCGGCGCAAGACACCTCGCCATCGCCCGAAGGCGAAGGCCCGCTGGCAGGTATGGTGCGTCGCGAAGACTACATCGGCCCCGGCGCTGCTGCCGAAGGCAAGCCGCCGGTCGTGGGACAGCAACCAAAGAAGAAGCCCAAGCCTGGCGGAGCTGGTGGGCGCGCACGCCCGGCGATCAAGCTGGCGCCAATTCCCAGCCCCACCGAAGCGCCCAAGCCCAAGCCCAAGAAAGAGGAAGCCGCTCAGAAGCCCGATATGCGACTGCCGGCCGAAGTGTTGGGAGGCAAGGCCGGCGACAAGCCGCTAGCGGGCATCATGCGCCGCGCCGAGCGGAATCTCGAAGCCGAAAAGGCGCGCAAGACCGGCGGCTTCACCGACGGCGAAGAAGGAGACAACAAGAAACATGGCCGCGGCAAAGGCCGTGGGCGTGGCGGAGAAGAAAACCGCCCCATGCTGGGTGGACGCGAACAGCGCCAGCTCAATCGCCGTCGCAGCAACCGCGGCAACGACGAAGAGGGCGGTGGTGGTGGACGCTCGCGGCGCACTATTCGCCGCACCGCGCGTCGCAGCGGCGCCAGCACGGCCGCTCCGCGAAAGGAACGCGTCGCAGTGCAACTGCCATGTACGGTTCGCGATTTGAGCGAAGCGGCTGGCATCCCCGCCATGCAGATCCAACGGATCCTCATGGAAGAAGGGGTGATGGCGAAGATCAACGACACGATGGACGAGGAACTCACCGAGTTCGTCGCCGCCGAGTTGGGCGTGGATGTCGACTTCGTGCAAGCGGTCACGCTGGAAGACCAGATCCTCACCTCAATTCGCGACACCGAGGATCCCGAAGACGAGCTGGAACCCCGCCCGCCGGTGATCACCTTCCTGGGTCACGTCGACCACGGAAAGACCTCGTTGCTCGACCGCTTGATTGGCATCGACGTCGTAAGCGGCGAGAGCGGCGGTATCACTCAGCACATTCGTGCGTATCAAATCGAGAAGGACGGGGCGGGCATCTCGTTTGTCGACACGCCCGGCCACGAAGCGTTTACCGAGATGCGTGCTCGCGGAGCCAATGTGACCGACATCGCCGTTCTGGTCGTGGCGGCCGACGACGGGGTGATGCCGCAGACCGAAGAAGCCATCAGCCACGCCAAGGCGGCCGAAGTGCCCATCGTCGTGGCGCTCAACAAGATCGACATCCCTGGCGTCGACCCCAATAAGGCAATGGCCGACCTGTCCGCCAATGGCCTGCAACCCAGTGAGTGGGGCGGCGATATCGAAGTCGTGAAGACCAGCGCCATCACTGGCGAGGGCATGGACGACTTGCTCGAAACGCTGCTCACCGTGGCCGACCTGCACGAATACAAGGCCAACCCCAGCCGACCGGCGCTCGGTACTTCGCTGGAAGCCCAGCAGGAAGCCGGCCATGGTGTGGTGGCCAAGGTGATTGTCGAGAACGGCACCCTCCGCGTGGGCGACAACGTCGTGTGCGGCGAGTCCTTCGGCAAAGTGCGAGCCATGTTCGACACGCTGCGTCCGGAAGTCGGCATCCAGGAAGCCGGCCCCAGCACGCCTGTGAATCTTCTGGGCTTGGACGTCGCGCCGGCCGCCGGCGAACACTTCTATGTACTGGAAGACATTGCCCAGGCGCGCGAGTTGGCCGAGTCGCGCCGCGACCAGGCTCGCAAGGAGTCGCTTGGCAGCACGGGTCCGGTACACGTGACGCTCGAGAACCTGTTCGATCGGCTGGAGCACACCGACGAGGTGCAGACGCTCAACCTGATCCTACGTTCCGACGTGCGTGGTTCGCTCGAAGCGATCCAAAAGGAGTTCACCAAGCTCGATCACCCCGAGGTGAAGCTCAAGACGCTGCTGTCGACCGTCGGCGGTGTGACCGAGGGCGACGTGCAACTGGCGCATGCTTCCGACGCGGTGATCTTGGCGTTTAACGTCGTGCCCGACGAAAAGGCGCGGCAGTTGGCCGACCGATTGGGCGTGCAGATTCGCCGCTACGACGTCATCTACAAGATCACCGACGACCTGAAGCTGGCCCTCGAAGGCATGCTGAAGCCCGAGGAACGCGAGGTCGAACTCGGCCGTGCCCTGGTGCAGCAGGTGTTCCGCATTAGCCGTATCGGCGCGGTGGCCGGTTGTCGTGTCCTCGCGGGTGCGATCGAGCGAAACGGCCGCGCCCGAGTGGTTCGCGACAGCACGGTGATTGGCGACTACGCGATCGATACACTTCGCCGCGAGAAGGACGACGCCAAGGAGGTGCGCGAAGGTTACGAGTGCGGCATCAAGCTGGCCGGCTTTAACGACGTGAAGGAAGGCGACCTGTTTGAAGTGTACAAGGTAGAGGAGATCGGCCGTACGTTTGACGAGTAGCCGCTGAGCCCGCCGTGCCGAGTCACGGTGGCTGGTGCGACTGCCGCATGCTAGCCGGCCTTTCGTCGAACAGCCCCACACCAACGCCTTATGCCCTCCCGTCGAGTCTTAAAAGCCGCCGAAGCCATTCGCGAGGTCGTCAGCATGGCGATCCTCACGGACCTGCACGATCCGCGCATCGAAGACGTGACCGTCACCTACGTGGAAGTCACGCCCGACATGCGAGGTGCCAAGGTTCACGTGTCGGTGATGGGCAGCGAGAGCAAGCAAAAAACCTGCCTGAAGGGCCTGGAGAGTTCGGCCGGATACCTGCAGTCGAAGATCGCCCAACGGATCGATACACGCTACACGCCGCGACTGAAGTTCGAACTCGATCAAGGAGTCAAACAGTCGATCGCCATCAGCAAGATGCTCCGAGAGGTGCTGCCCGAGGACGAGACGCAAGGCGCCGCCGAAGCCACCGACAAGTTGGTGGCGGACGACACGGCGGACATCGAAAACCCACCGCACGAGGCGGATAACTAGTCACGGAAGAGTTTCCAGCAAGATCGGCAACCGCCGGTCGCCCGCGGGCAGCGGCCCGCCTCACCAGCACAACAGAGAAGTGGATCGACCTAGGGGCAACCATGACAGCACAAAACCGTGGCACACGCATCACCAAGCTCTTGGGTCAGATCAAGAAGCACTTTAAGCCGGTCAACGTGCCGAAAGAACGTTCGCTGATCGAGCACCTGATCTTCGCTTGCTTGCTGGAGAACTCGTCGCACGAAGCGGCCGAAGGAGCCTTCGAGCGACTGAAAACCGAGTACTTCGACTGGAACGAAGTTCGGGTAAGCACCAAGCGGGAACTCGCCGAAACGCTCAAGGCGCTGAACGACCCTGAGTCGGCCGCGGAACGCCTGAAACGCGCGCTGCACAGCGTGTTCGAGTCGGTGTACGTTTATGATCTGGAACACCTGAAGAAGCAGAACCTGGGCCAGGCGACCAAGACCATCGAGAAGTACGAAGGGACCTCGCCCTTCACAGTGGCGTTCGTCACGCAAAACGCACTGGGCGGCCACGCCATCCCCGCCAACCAGGGTTTGCTGACCGCCTTCCGCGTGTTCGACATCATCAGCCAGAAAGAAGCCGACGCCTGGCACATCCCCGGCCTGGAGCGGGCGGTGCCGAAGAGCAAGGGCGTGGAGATGGGCACCATTCTGCACCAGCTGGGTGTGGAAGTCGGCAAGAACCCGTACGGTCAGTCGGCCAAGAAGTTGCTGCAGGCGATCGACCCCGATTGCAAAAGCCGCTTGCCCAAGAAACCTGCTCCCGAGCCCGAGCCGGCCAAGCCGAAGAAGAAGAAAAAGGTGGCCAAGAAGAAGGTGGCTGGCGACGCCAAGCCGACCAAGAAGAAGAAGGTGAAGAAAGCCCCAGCACCGGCGGCCCCCGCACCAACCAAGAAGGCGAAGAAGAAGGTCAAAAAGAAGGTGGCCAAGAAAGCCTCCTCCACGGCCGGCAAGAAGAAAGCCGCCCCGACCAAAAAGAAGAAGAAAGTCAAACGCAAACCGCGCTAAGAACTGATCGCCCTGACACCCGACCCCTGACCCCTTCTCCCTGATCATGGCAGGACATTCGCATTGGGCGAACATCGCCCGCAAAAAGTCGGCCGTCGACGCAAAGCGCGGCAAGCTGTGGAGCAAGCTTTCCAAGGCCATCATCGTCGCTGCGCGGATGGGCGGCGGCGACCCCGACGCCAACCTTCGGCTACGCTACGCTATCAACGACGCCAAAGCGGTCTCGATGCCCAAGGACAACATCGAGCGAGCGATCAAGAAGGGCACTGGCGAACTCGACGGCGGCAACCTCGAAGAGGTGCTGTACGAGGGCATCGGCCCGGCGGGCGTGGCCATCATGTGCGACATCTTGACCGATAACCGCAATCGCACGGCTCCGGAGATTCGCAAAATGTTCGAAGTGTGCGGCGGCAAGCTCGGCGCAACCGGGTGCGCGGCCTGGACCTTCGATCGCAAAGGCGTGATTCTCATCTCGGCCGACAAGACGGACGAGGAGTCGCTGATGGAACTGGCCATCGAAGCCGGCGCCGACGACGTGCGCCGCGATGGCGACAGCTTCGAGGTGACCTGCGAACCGGACGCCTATTCTGATGTGTGCGACGCAGTGGCCGCGGCGGACCTCGAAACCGAGAGCCGCGAACTGACCTGGGTGCCCAAAGACACCATCGACCTGGCCGTCGGCGACGCCCGCAACGTACTGAAACTGATGGAACGCCTCGACGACCACGACGACGTGCAAAGCGTGGCGGCGAACTTCGATATCTCGGACGAAGTAATGGCGGAGATCGACGCGGAAGATTGATCGCTGCTCTGAACGCCCCAGAGCGAGAGAGCATCGAAAACGCGCACAGGTCTTGCGGTAGCCCAGCCCCCTGAGTTACCAACGCTATTGATCGAGTCAACTCAGTCTCGCAACCGGAGTCCCTCATGTTCCAACGAGCGGTGATGCTGTGCGTCTTGTTGTCCCTCGCTAGCGGTGTGCTGGCCAGCGAGCGGCCCAACATTCTCTTCTGCCTGGCGGACGATTGGGGATGGCCCCACGCGGGCGTGTATGGCGATCCGGTCGTGCAGACACCGACGTTCGATCGGCTCGCGCGCGAGGGAGCGCTGTTCGATCGGGCCTACATCTCCAGCCCCTCCTGCACGCCGAGTCGCAACGCGATGCTCACCGGGCAGCAGTTCTACCGGCTCGACCAAGGCGCGAACCTGCACAGTTCGCTCGATCCCAAGCATCCCAACTTCATGTTCCTGCTGCGCGACGCAGGCTATGAGATCGGGCACTGGCGGAAAGCATGGGGCCCCGGCGACCACACGGCGCTCGGCTACACCGAACACCCTTGCGGCCCAGGTTCGACGTTCAACAAGTTCTTCAACCAGCGCGACAAGGACAAACCGTTCTGCTTCTGGTTCGGCACCTCCGACCCGCATCGCAAGTACAAGAAAGGTAGCGGCGCCGAGTCCGGCATGGATCTGGCCAAGGTGCCGGTGCCGAGTTTCTATCCCGATGTGCCCGAAGTGCGTAGCGACATCGCCGACTACTACTGGGAAGTACAGCGGTGGGACAGCGACGTTGCTGCGGCCATCGAGTTGCTCGAGCAGGCGGGCGAGCTGGACAACACGATCATTGTGATGACCGGCGACCACGGCATGCCGTTCCCGCGGTGCAAAGGCAACCTGTACGACTGGGGCTCGCGCGTTCCGCTGGCGGTGCGGTGGGGCAAGCAGATCAAGCCAGGGCAACGATTCGACGAGTTCGTCTCGCTGACGGACCTCGCACCGACGTTTCTCGAAGCGGCCGGCGTCGAGGTGCCCGAAGAGATGACTGGTCGGTCGCTCGTGAGCGTCACGACCACCGGCGAAGACGACGCAGAGCGCGGATACGTCGTGTACGGCCGCGAGCGGCACACGCCGGCGCAGAAGATGCCTTCGATGGACGGCTATCCGTCCCGCGCGATTCGCACGGATCGCTGGCTGTTGATTATGAATTCCGAGCCCGACCGCTGGCCGGCCGGCGTGGCCACTGGTTCGACGCACCCGTACGACTCGTTGGCTGATTGCGACGCTGGTCCCACAAAGACCTTCCTGGTGGAGCATCAGAACGACCCCGAGTACGCACCCTTCTACGCCCTGTCATTCGCCCAGCGGCCGCCGATCGAACTCTACGATTGCCAGGCAGACCCCGACCAGATAAACAACCTGGCCAACGATCCAGAGCACGCCGAAACGGTCGCCGAACTCCGTGGCAAGCTCGTGGAGTACCTTCAATCGACCGGCGATCCACGGTTTAGCGAAGGCGATGCGCCGTTTGATGGCTATCCCTACCGTGCGAAGTACCTGAAGGCCTATCTGGAGAAAAATGGTTACTAGGAGTTCCCCATCAGAGAGATCGCTCCTTGCGAAACTGGCGGCAACGAGAAGATGCTGCGGCAACAACTGCGGCTGCCATCAGGAACATTGCACTCGGTTCCGGGACCGCTGAGACGCTTGTAACTTGTGCGGCGAGAGAGCCAACGACCACTTCGTCTCCCGTGGCAAACTCAATGCTTAGCAATCCCACTGGAAATGCCCGCCAAGTGCCAACATCCGACAATGCTGCACCTTCTTGCAAAACATCGTCTTGGAACAACAGAGTTGGCCGCCACTCTATTTGGTTGCTTCCCGGCACCTCGCCATGGATGCAGGTGAGGGAGTCATTGAGTCCTGCTGAGTAACAGCCAAGGGCGATGAGATCAAATGGTCCGAACACTGGGGGGCCACCGGTATCCCCAATGTAGAAATTGGAACGCATCCGGCCGTAAGCGTCTTGTATCGCAAGGGAAGATTGTTGAATCTCAGCTGTAATCTCGATACCCTCGATGTCGCCTGACATAAACTCAACCATCGGCACAGAGAATGTACCTCGAATTGTATCACTCTCATTGATGGTGAATGGCAAAGATGCCGGCGAAGAAATATCAGCACTAGCGACCACGGCCTCGAACTGAAATCTGGCTGTCGCAGCCTTGGATGACTTACAACCGATTAGCGTGACCACTAAGGCTATCAGGAAGTAATTCGGAGTGGTTGTCATTCTGATTCTTCCTAGACTTCTGTTCCGGAACTGAAGACTCAATATTGCAGCCGCATGATAGCCGTCTACTGAGTGCTACACCATATCGAACTGCAACGCAGGCTGCACTTGGCGCGCGAGTGTCAGCTAGCGGCCCAAGCGACCGAAAAACCCAGTCTTACACTCCGGTCGACCTCCGGTCGAAAGACCTTTGATTGTGTCCTATGCGGTGGGCTATAATGCACTCCTCCCACCTCCCCTTTCTCCCCACCAGGCGAGCCCTCTCATGTCTCGATTGCACCTGTGCTGTACGCTGTCGCTCCTGCTAGTTGCTTGTCACACCTGCGCGGCGGACGAGTGGACTTCGATGTTCAACGGCAAGACACTGGAAGGCTGGACGCTCAAGAACGGCTCGGCCAAGTACAGCGTCGAAGACGGCGCCATCGTGGGCCGCACAAACACCGGCAGCCCCAACTCGTTCCTCTGCTCGGTCGAGGAGTACGGCGATTTCGAACTGGAGTTCGAAACCAAGGTGCACAACCGGCTGAATTCCGGCGTGCAGATTCGCTCGCAAACCGAACAGGGGCCCGACAAGACCGTCTACAACACGGGACGCGTGAATGGGCCGCAGGTCGAGATTGAAGCGAGCGGGCGCGAGGGCGCCGAGGCGGGATACGTGTACGGCGAAGCTACCGGTCGCGGTTGGCTGGTGCCGGACGACAAGCGAACGCCGCACAAGCACTTCAAAGACGGCGAGTGGAATCACTACCGCGTGGTGGCCAAAGGTCCGCGGATCCAGACCTACATCAATGGCCAACTGATCTACGATCTCACCCACGAGGAGATCTACAAGACGCACCCCAAAGGTTTCATCGGCCTGCAAGTGCACTCTATCGGCGCGAATGAGGGTCCGTACGAAGTTCGCTGGCGGAATTTGCGGATTAAGAAGCTGTGAGCCCGCCTTCGGACTGCTTCTCCAACTCCTCCGGCGGATCAAAACTCCGTGCGTAGCGGAGCTCCGGGAACAGCCGTAGCCAGGCGAGAGTCACCAGGATGGCACCGGCGCCGCCGACGATTACCGCGGCCACTGGACCGATGAGCGCGGCGAGGAAACCGCTTTCGGCTTCGCCCAGTTCGTTGGAGGCCGAAATGGTGAGCATCGACACCGAGCCTACACGGCCGCGCATGGCGTCTGGCGTGTGGATTTGGATGAGCGTCTGGCGCACGAACACCGAGACCATGTCGGCAGCGCCCCACAACACCATTGCGGCGAGCGCGACGTTGAGGCTAATCGACTCTGGCATAAACGCAGTTGCGCCAAACAGCATCGTGGCGAGACCAAAGATCACTACCGACCACATCATCTTGGGACCAACGTTGTACTTCAGTGGTGAGTACGAGAACCAAATCGCCGTGAGCGCCGCGCCGATGCCCGGCGCGGCGGCCAGTTGCCCCAGTCCTTTCGAACCAACGTGCAGAAGGTCGTGCGCGTACACCGGTAGCAGCGCCGTGGTGCCAGCGAGCAACACCGCGAACAAGTCGAGCGTGATCGCGCCGAACACCAGTCGATTGCCGCGCACGTAGAGCAGCCCGTCGAGTATCTGTCGCACCGGGTGGCGGTCTTTCTGCGGCGGAGCTTGCGGCACGTGCCCCACCAGCACGAGTCCCCCTAGCGCCAGACCAAACAACAACGCGCTCAGCAAATAGGCGTAGTGCGGCGCCCACGCGTAGGCATAGCCGGCAATCGCAGGACCCACGATGGCGCCTGTTTGCCAGGTGATGGAACTGAAGGCAATCGCCCGCGGCAGGAGCAACGGCGGCACGATATTTGGCGCCAGCGCACCGATGGCCGGCCCCTGAAACGCGCGGACCGCGCCCAGCATGGTGGCCAGAAAGAAGATGAGCGGCAAGCTCACCCAACCACCGTAGCTAGCCACAGCCAGCACGAGCGACACGCCTATCAGGAGCAGTAGAGTTGTCTTGGCGATCAGGGTCCGCTTGATGTTATCGGCGACCAGACCGGCAACTGGCGTGCAGACAAGCAGTGGTACGAACTGGAGCAGTCCGATCAGCCCTAGCACGGCCGCTGCCCAGCCTGTTGACATCGTGTCGCGAGCGACAATGTAGGCTTGCCAAGCGATGATCAGCCGCATGCCAGTGGCGCTCACAATGGTGAAGAGCCTCACCATCAAGTACGAACAGAACGCCGGAATCAGCAGGGGATGCGTTGGTGAAAACTCCGCGCCAGGCTCTTCGGGTTCCTGAGGCGAGTCGTTATCGGTCGTCATGCGCTAGGGTCACCCGATCATCTTAACGACCAGCGCAGCGACTACCGCGCCGGCAATTGGACCGACCACGGGCACCCACGCGTACGGCCAGTCGTTATCGCCCTTCCCGGCAATCGGCAGGATCGCGTGAGCAATGCGAGGTCCGAGGTCGCGTGCGGGATTGATCGCGTAGCCCGTGGGGCCGCCGAGGCACAAGCCGATGGCCAGCACCAACAGTCCAACCGGAAGCGCACCGAGCGCGCCGAGACCAACCTCGGCGGTGACAGGCTCCTCAGCGCCAGGGGTAATCGGCGAAGGAAAGTCGAACGACGGGTCGACCGCCAACAGCACGGCCAGCACCAGCACGAACGTGCCGGCCGCCTCGGCGAGCGCGTTGAGCGGGTAGTTGCGGATCGCTGGCGCGGTAGAGAACACGCCCAGCTTGGCGCCCGGGTCGTCGCAGGCGGCAAAGTGATCTCGATGCACCAACCACACGAGCGACGCGCCGAGGATGGCGCCCAACATCTGCGCGATCACATAGCCGGGAAGTTCCGCCCATGGCAACTCGCCGGAGACAGCCAGGCCAACGCTCACGGCCGGGTTGATGTGCGCGCCGCTCATGTCGGTGACACACCACACGGCGACAAACACGGCCATCGCCCAACCAAAGGAGATGACGATCCAGCCACTCCCCTGCCCCTTGGTGAGCGGCAGCGACACGTTGGCATTCACCCCGCAACCAAGCAGGATCAACAGCGTGGTTCCCAGAAACTCGCCGAGGTACTTTTCCATCGAGACCGCCTTGATTCGTGTCCTGGAGTCAGCGCCGCGCAACCAGCAGCGCGGAAGACACGGTTATAACGGCTGGCGCACTGGCTGTGGAGAGTCCCGCTACTGAAGCGGTGTCACCAGCGTACACATCATCAGGGCAACCACCAGCAATGTCCCCAGCAACACTGCGTAATTCGCCAGTGGCAGAACATTGTCCGCCAAAAACCGGTTCCAGCCTAAGAGGCACACGATCACAATGTCGGCCACCAGCACCACGCCGACGATGGCATACCAGTACCAGACGGCGTACTTCGATAACGCTACCAATCCGATGACAGTGTGCGAAAGAGGTAGGTCCAAATCCTCATACAACTGCTGCAGTTGCGGCACTACAAAGATCAACACCATCAGCAACGCGACCAGCGCCACCATGTGCATCGTCACCGCCAACACAATACTGCCCAACCGAGGAAGCGGTGTGGTGTTCGAATCATCCATGCAACCAGCCTGGGAATTGGGACACCATGTCCATGGATTGACACCGATGAAACACGGATGTATTCCGCTCTAGCTTGTCGAGTCGGCCAGTTCGTCAGACGTGGGGGCGTGGCTCTTTTCCAGCCACGCGGCTCCGCCACCGTCGGTGTCGCACTGCATGATGGCGGTGCGCGGTACAACGTCGATCGGCTCATAGGAGGAGTGCTGCGACTCCTTGAACGGGCTGTTGGTGCGTGCGTTGTAGCAACAGATCATGCACCAGCGGGGATGGTCCGAGCGATTGGCGTCCGAGCGATGTAAGGTGTTGCCGTGGAAGACAATGATGTCGCCCGGATCGAGTTCGCAGTAGATCAACTCCAACTGGTCGCCTAGCGCGGCGATGCGCTCGGGGTCGGCGCCCGCTTGTTCGCCACTGCGAATGTGATCGATGCGGCCGAGGTGATGTGAGCCGCGCAGTACTTGCAGGCAGCCGTTTTCTTTGGTCGCCTTGTCGACCGCAATCATCACGCTGCACGTATCGGATCGCAGCAGCCCGTGGTGATACCAATAGCCGTAGTCTTGGTGCCAAGCGAAGGCTCCGCCGACTTGCGGCTGCTTCATGATCATCTTCGAGTGGAAATGATACGGCTCTTCGCCGATCACTTGTGCTGCCAGGCCGACGATGGGCTCGCAGCGGGCGAACATCCCGTACAGACCGTCGCCTGGCTGATTCCAGACCGCCAGCCGCGTTTGCCCCCCTTCCCCATCGGCTCTGGAGAGTTGGTGTTCGTCGAGCTGTTGGTCGCGACGCGCCGTGGCGCCCAGTCGCTCGATTTCCTCCTGCTGGAAGAACCCACGGAGGATCAGGTAACCGTCCTGTTGATACGCCCGCATCTGATCATCGCTCAGCACTTTGCCGTGCATTTTGATATCTCCAACTCAGTTATATGTCGGTACAACCCTCGCGCATTGCCGAACGCCGGGCGTACGGACCATCATACCGATTAAACGGGAGAAGGGGCTCAACTTCGCGGTTAAAAGATCCGGTTTCCCAGTTTGCAAGGACCAGCTAGCCCCGAGCAAGATTGCTCGGGCTAGGGAAGGTCCAGAATACTCAAGAGAATGAGAGTTCCTCGTCTCGGAGGTCTACTTTCGGCGGCGGTACCAAACCAGTGCCGCGCCGCTGCTCAACAGCACCAACGCTACGCTGCTGGGCTCTGGCACCATCGTGGCGTCGGCGATCGACGTAAGCAACATGCCGTCGGCCTCCGACAAACCCAACGAACCAAGCACGCCCGACAAGTCGATGTCGCTAGTGGTCGGATCGTCGTAGATGGTGCCGTACAGCACCAGGGCGTTGAGCAGCGTGCCGCGGTTGTTGGCATGGTAGATGTCGCCCGAGTAGAAGTTCAACGGAAAGCCGCCGTTCTCCCACGCATCGCCAGCCGGGGCGTAAAGCGCTGCGCCCCCATTGTCGATGATGTTATCGGTCGACATGAGATACCCATCGCGGAGTTCCGCTTGCATCTGGGCAGGGCCACCAGGAAACGCGGGGCTTCCACCGGTGTAGAACGAGTGTCCCGGGCCGCGGGCCCAGGTCTCGTACATTACGGCCGTCACATCCGCGCTGTGCGCGGCAACCTGTTGGTACATCGCAAGTGTGCTAGACAGGTGCAGCGGCAGATTGCCGATGTGCGTTGGGTTGGTGGAAAAGTCCTGCAGCACAACGAACTCCCACTCCTCGCCAGCGCCGATGCCGCTTGAAATGGGCGCGGTGTTGTTCGCCAAGTGCCACGAAATCGACTGGCCATCGACCGCCGCGTTGAAATAGTTGGGCGCGGGATGCCCGGCCGCGACGGCGATGTCCGACACCAAACTTGGCACCGAGCGCGACGCGCCGCAGCACCTCGCGTTGGTGAAGCTGTTGCCGTAGTACAGGATATCGATCGCCTGCGCCGTATTCGACACAGTTGAGGCCACGAGGCACGCGGCCCCACAGCAAGCTAGAAAGTAACGTAACATGCGACATTGGCTCCAGAAGTACATTGAAAACAATGAATCGCTAGACCGCCGTTAGCGGCGATAGCGCAGAGCCAGCAGCACTCCACCCAAGCCCAGCAGCGCAATCGTGCTCGGTTCGGGAATCGTGGTGCTCGTCACTTCCATGGCACCCAAGTAGAAGAAGCCAACGCCGTTGCTGTTGTTGGGGCCCTTCTCCACGGTGATGACGATCTCGCCGGCGGGCGTGGGAGTAATGCCGTTGACGTACGCCAGGTTGCTGGTGTTGTTGGCGGCGTCCAGCACGTCGTCGCCGCTGTTCAAGCCGGCAACCGTGTAGCGGGCGTCGCGGACATCGCTTACACCCATACGCGAAGCAAAGAACGAGAAGTCGTAGGTGGTGTTGCCACTGCCGTCCAGGCCGCTCATGGTCAGGGTGCCGGTGGTTCGAGGCGGAGCCGATCCCCAACCAGCGTTGGCGTGGCCGTAGAGGCTGTCGATCGTGGCGTTGGGATCGAGGCCTGCCGCGTCGCCGGCGGGAGCGTTGGTGCCGCTTTCGTTGCCGCCGAACTCATGGAAGCCAGCCGTCACCATCGAGATGCCGGTCGCTGCGCCGGTTGAATCGACGGCGTTGGGAAGATTGTGCGATGTAGCCGAGTAGACCAGATTGTAGTTGCCGCCCGCCTCGAAAGTACCGTTGCCAAAATCAAACTGCATCGTGGCGGCATTTGCGCTCGTACCAACCAGCAGCACAATGGCAGCAACCAAATTCAACTTCTTCATTAGACTCACCTTTCATTATCCAAGAGAGAACAAATCTTCGCTGCATTGAAAGTGGAATCCGCCGCAGCAACGAGAAGACGGTCGCCAGAAAGACGCATAGCGTCGCGTTCGCAAACACCCAGAAGGCGTGCGCTAGAGACCCCTTCGACTGAAAAACTCACAAGTTGGTGCTCGGCCAACCTGCAATCCAGGTACGCCAACGAGGCACCAGAGAAACACACCTGTCAGCGGCCAGCCGCTGTTCCTCCCCGTGCTGCGGGAGCGGCTGGCACGCCGGGGAACGCCGCAAAAACCGCGGTGCCCCCCTAATTCAACTACTTTACCAGCCCACCCCGAAGCGTTCAACTAAAAATTCCCCGAACGCGATAATTTACAGGGCTGCGAAGGAACTCATGGTGGCCGAAAATCCGCGGGCTTTGGGCTACCATGGCGGCTATGAATCTGCGAATCCTCCCCGTCCTGTTTCTGGCCAGCCGACTGCTCCCCTGTGCTTTGGCCACCGAGCTCTACGTGGCCACCGACGGCGACGACGGCAACGCGGGAACACTCGCGGCGCCGTTTGCCAGTCTCGAGCGTGCCCAGCGCGCCGCTTCTCCCGGCGATACGGTGTGGATTCGTGGAGGCGTTTACAAGTTCTCGGGCGGCCGGGACGCCGGCGCCGCCGCGGTGACGTTCGACAAGAGCGGCGCGCCGGAGCAGCGCATCCACTACTGGGCGTACCAGGACGAGCGGCCGATCTTCGATTTCTACGACTACCAACCGCGACAGCGGATTCGCGGATTCCGCGTCACTGCCGATTGGCTGCACTTCAAGGGGCTGGAGCTGCGCGGGGTGCAACAAACGATATCGCGGGCCAACGAATCGTGGGGCATCCGCGTCGAAGGTCGCCGTGGCGCGGACCACAACATCTTCGAGCAGCTCGACCTGCATCACAATGAAGGTCCCGGACTGTTCATCCAGAATGGCGCGCACAATCTGGTGCTGAACTGCGACTCGCACCACAACTACGATCCCGATCGTCGTGGCGAGAACGCCGACGGGTTTGGCTGCCACTCGGATGACGATGGCAACCAACTGATCGGCTGCCGCGCCTGGCATAACAGCGACGATGGTTACGACCTGGTGAACTCGCGCGGCCGTGTGGAGATGCGAGGGTGCTGGGCGTGGCACAATGGATTTGTGCCCGACAGCGACCGCCGCGCCGGCAACGGCGCCGGCTTCAAAGCGGGTGGTTTTCTGCTCGACGCCCGCCAGTTCCCTCCGCCCGACTTGGTACCGCGTCACTTGGTGCAGGGCTGTCTGGCGTTCGACAACCGCGCGCAGGGTTTCTACGCCAATCATCACCCGGGCGGCATCGATTGGGTAAACAACACGGCCTTCCACAACCCACATGGCTTCAACCTGAAGGCCGACGTCGAAACCGATACCTGGCCGGCCAGGCACATGCTCCGCAACAATCTGGCGTTCAGCAACCGCCGCGATGTGTCGAACGTTGACGCCAACAACGTGGAGGCTACGAACAACTCCTGGCAGCTAGATACCACCGTGAGCGAGGGCGACTTTCAAAGCATCGATCCCGCCGGCGTCGATGGACCGCGCGGAGCGGAAGGTGAGCTGCCCGAATTACGCTTCCTGCGTCTGGCCAAAGGCTCGCCGCTAGTCGATTCCGGCTTGGGAGCCATTCAGGAATCGAAGGAAACCGAAGCCACCAAGCCTCGCTAAGGATAGCCTGCAAATCCACGCGAGTAGCATGTAGGCCGCAACTAGCTTCCTCAGTTACGGCATGGCGGAATGGGCAGGTGTGTCACGCTTGGGCAGACTAACTCCACCATGTTTTCGGCCAGGGGCGGCGAAGCATCTGTGGCCGATTGCCGGAATCGCCACCATGGCTTCTCTAAATCACTCGCCCCACATATCCTTATTCATCTTGACCAGGCCGAAAGGCCAAAACTGAATTAAGCCTTCGCCATCTTGCAGGACATGTAGCTTGGGACGAGCTTTTTCGAGCTGTCGGATACCAGCCGGAGTGAGCTTGGTTCCACCGACGTACAGAGCTCTCAGAGTATGAATATCCAACAGGCGTGGGATGCAGGCATCGGTGAATCCGCTGTCAACCAAGCTCAGCCCGGTCAACTGCTTGAAACTCAACAAGTGGCACAGTCGGGCATCGGGTAAACTGCGACGCTCGAGTTGTATCCAGTGGACTCTGCCTTCTTCGTTGAGATGTGCCTGCTCCGGTCCGATCCCAAGTTCGGACATTGCTACACGTTCGGACCAATCATATTGTGCTTGCCAAGTACACTTACCATATCGCCAGTGGGATGGACGTTCGTGGAATGGTCGAGAGTCTAGAAATGTCTCAGACACAAGTGTCTCCTCTTCGGACAGGCTAATAGAGCAAGTGTAGCCGCTCCCGACTGGGAGGCATAATCTCCCTCGGTCACATCGTCCGAACACTCTCGCGGCCTCGGTCGCACACGGACTAATAGAGAACGTGTTACTTCGACCGCGAGTGCAGTGAATCTCCGCCGTCTGGCGACGGCAGCTACGGAGATTCGCTCGCTAGTTTTTGCCTTCGTGCTTCACCGGATTCTCTTCGCGGTCCCAGTATTCCTGGAAGTCGAAGTCGGGGGAGTTGTCCAGGTCGTGGCATTCCAGGCAGTTCTTCACCACGTCGCCCAGTACCTGGCCTTCCATGTTCCCTTCGTTGGGCACGACTTTCATCCGCAGCGCGGCGCGGAAGTTCTCGATCTCCACGTCCGTCGCGTCGATGTTGCCGCTCTCGGCGTCGTAGTGATCCTTGGCCGGGCCGTGGCAATTCTCACAGCCTTGCGTCACGAGATGAGGTGTCTTCTCGAGGCTCTCGTAACCCGACACGTAAGGGGCGAAGCCTTGCGGATTCCAACCCGTGACGTGGCAACTCAGGCACTCGGGGTCGAAATGCCGCGGCGGGTCGAGTTTCACCAATGTTTCGGTGGCGTGAGCGTGCGGGCTGTTCATGAACACTTCGCAGGCGTCGGTGTGGCAGTCGGCGCACACTTCGCTGCCGGCGAACCCTCCGCCACCGCGGGGCAGCGGCAACGGATTGCCACCGGTCAGTGGTTTGAAACTGCCTGCCGCGGTCACCAACGTCTTGAGCTGATCCTGGTAGTCGGCCAGCAGTTGCTGCATCTCGGGCGCGTCTTCGAAGCGATGATCCATCGGCACCTTCTGATAGCGGTACCGCGGCTCGCCCTGCTTGTAGATGCCAATCACCAACGCGTACATGCCCTTGTGGCCGATCTCGATCAGTCGCGCCCCCGACTTGGGAATGGTGGTGGGCTGCTTGGGTGGCTCGTCGCCTCCCTTGCCGGCTACGACCCAGCGGAACTGAGGGAACTTCTCGCTTAGGTCCTTGGCCTCGGCCACTTCGCCGTAAACCAGCAGCACCAGCTCGTCGCAGTTCTCGGCTAGCAACTTGGGCAGCACTTCGGCGATGGCTTCGTCGGGCGGCATGGTCACCAGGTCGCGCATCGCAGCGGCGGCCGCGGTCTCCTGCTTGCCGAGCACCGAAGTCATGCCGACCTTCATGCCGGCCCGCTCCACCACCAGGTAGCGTTTGGTAAACCCAGCGTCGAAATCCACCAGTCCGATGTTGGCCGACAATAGCGGATTCGGATCGAGGTTGGCCGCTTCGGAGAGCACATCGAGTCGCAGTTCCTTGTCGCCCAGTCCAACCGCCTCGTAGCCCATCTCGACGAGCCCCTCGTAGATGCGGGCGAGCTTGATCTGCGCCTGCGGTCCGAACCGCCGCACCAGGCCGCCGGTGTCCATGGCGATCAGCGGCCAGTCTTGCTGGCGCAGCTGCTTGACCAGGGTCATCCGCCGCTTGAAGCCGCCCTTCTGGTTCTCCAGCCCCGCGCAACCGCACGGTTCGAGGAAGCCCATCTGCTCGCCGGTGAACATTAGCGCCAGGTCGGGCTTGGGCCAATCGACGAAGATCGGGCCGTTCGCTTCGATGGGATCGACCTGAGGCTTCCCGCCAGCGGCCAGGCGGACCACTGGCTTGGAGACGAAACGGGCTTCGAATTTCGGGCCAACGCGGATCACGTCGTGAGGCGACTCGCTCGCCGCGCGGTTGGTCACTGCAAAAGTGGCCCACATGGGAGCGACAAACAGCGCGAGCATGAACACAAAGGGTCGCGAACGACGGATGGCGGGGTGCTTCGTCATGAGGGGATTTGGGGGGATAGTGTGCGGACTGGGGCGTACTCGGATTGTCGGAACTTCCGGCAAACTTCTCCACCCCCACCTGTGCGGGCTGGAAAAGTCGCCGCAAGCGTGAGTGTCGACCCTAGCTGGACGAAGCAGCTACCTGGTGACACCCGCACCTTTGATGACAAACCGGACGCCGAAACTGATCTCGGGATTCTTCGGATGGTTGGTCTTGAGTACCACGTGGCCCGCCTCGCCCTGGCCGGTGCCGTTCCGGATGACCGGTGGCAAGCCCGGCGGCAGTCGCACCACCAGCGGCACGTGGTACAGGTCGTCGCGGAGCTTACGCGGCTCGCCGAGTTCGATCTCAAGGTAGTCGGGATCGACCTCGCCGACTTCGAACGTGGTATCGGCAGCATGCTCGCCGCCCACGTTGATGAACAACTTGACCTCCGCTCCTTCGGCGCTCTTCACGTCGCCAAAGTGAATCGAACCGGTCACGTCGTTGTACGCCGAGGGACCGCGGAGTTCGATGTCGCCCACCACCGTGCCCATGATCGGCACGCGAAGTTCGCGGGCGCTTTCGATGTTGGTCTTGAGCAATACCCAATCATGCAGCGGGCCGAGCGCCAGCCCATCGAGCGGAGTGACATCCACACGATAGCCGGCCTTCGCCTGAGGATCGGGCAGTTCGTCCTTGGGCACTTCGACCACCTCGACCTTGTACTTACCAGCCGCTTCTTCGTTCTCGATCTCGGCCGACTCGATCACGAGTTCTTCGTCCTCGGTCGCCATGAGATAGATCGACTCGGTGCGGCCTTCGCCCAGGCGGAGTTTGTCGAAGAACCACTCCTTCGGCTCCACGGTGCTGACGTCAGTCACCATGCCTTCGACGGTCAGCTCCACGCGACGGGCGCGGGGGTCGTTGGTCTCCACCGTAGCGGTCTGGCGGAACGTGCCCACGTTCACTTTGGCCACCCAATTGAGTGTCAGGTCGACCGTCTCGCCCGGCGGGATTGGATTCTTGGCCATGTCGCCGGCGGTGCACTTGCACGTGGTGCCGACGACCTCGACGTTAAGCGGTTTGTCTCCCGAGTTGGTGACCTTGAAGCTGTGACTGCGAGAGGTGCCGCGCTGCATGGTGCCGAACTCGTGGCTCAGCGAGTCGATTTCGAATTTGGGCAGTTCGCTTCCGTCGCCCACTTCGTCGCCCCGCAGGGCGGCGATCTCTTCGGCCGTTCGCTGACTACCCACGCTGTGATACGCCGACCACGCGCCGACACCGCTTCCAAGGATCAACGACACCACAACAACCGGAAGAACACGCATCGGATAACGCTCGCTATGAATTACAACAGATAGAAGATGAAGACCTCCCCAAATCTTAGGCCGCGACGCCCCGACGGGTCAATCAATCGCCAATTCCTCGCCCGGCGGCCGGCTGCGGAGCGCCTGGCGGAGGTACCCCCGCGCGGTGGTAAAAAACTGCTGAAAGTCGGCCCGCTGGTAGTCGGGATAGGTCCACGGCATCGACTTCCAGCCGGCCGTGCGGGAGTAGCCGAGCGTGATCTCGGCGAAGATGCCGCGCGACAGATAGATACGGTGCGAGTGATTCTTGGTCGACGCCAGCACCAGCTTCGACTCGGCGATGTAGCCCGGATCGAGATTCAGCGGCCGCGGCTCAGCGTGATCCGCAGCAGCAGCATACTCGGCCTCCCACGCGTTGGTAAGGTGCTTCACCTCGGCCAACTCCCCCGGATTCGCCAGCGCCGCCGAGCAGACGAACTGCTTCTTTAGTTCGGTACCCATCTCGGCATCGTAGTAGTCGGTATCGTGAAACGCGAACGCGTCACTTACCAGCGCGTGCGGCCCCCACTCTGCCTCAATTTTGCCGCGTGCCCAAGTGAGCGCTTCGTCGTAGCGACTGACAATCGGTACGAGCCGCAGGACGGGTTGTGGGGGGTTTATAGAGCCCATGCACTGCAGGATACCACGGCTAAGCCGCAAGCGGCAGTCGCTTGCGGCTTAGCTCGCGCAGTGCCCTAGTAAGCTCGCGCGAACACTCCTCGCTGTGTGCTCTCCTCGCCGGTGAAGATGCACTTGCCTTTCTCCTCTTTCCCGTCGAGCGGGATGCACCGTGCGGTGAGTTTCATCGCTTTGAGCTTGGCTTCCATTTCCGGACCATCGACGAAGTGGCAGTAAGCCAAGCCGCCGGGGGCGTCGTCGGCGAAGTACTTTTCGAAGTCGGCCATCGTATCGATTTCAATGGTCGACTCGTCGCGGAGCTTGGCAGCGCGGTCGAACAGGTTCTGCTGCATCTCGGTGAGCATCTTGGTGATGCTGCCAACCAACTCGTCGCGGGGAGTGCCAGTGCCTTTGCCGCCAACGTCGCGTCGAGCGACGAAGGCTCCGCCGCCCTTCACGTCGCGAGGGCCGATCTCGGCGCGGATCGGTACACCGCGCTTCACCCATTGCCACTTCTTGTCGCCGCCGCGGATGTCGCGGTCGTCGAGCTTCACGCGGACCGCAGCGCCGTCGTAGGTTTGGGCTTCGAGTTCCGCTTTGAGCGACTCGCAGTACGGCAGCACTTCGGCGCGCTCCTCGTCGTTCTTGTAGATCGGCAGGATCGCCACGTGCGCCGGGGCGAGCTTCGGTGGGATCACCATTCCATCGTCGTCGGCGTGGGTCATGATCAGTCCGCCGATCAATCGCGTGGAGACGCCCCAACTGGTAGTCCAGGCGTGGGTGAGTTCGCCCGACTCGCTTTGGAACTTGATGTCTTGCGCCTTGGCGAAGTTCTGCCCCAGGAAGTGGCTGGTACCGGCCTGCAGTGCTTTGCGATCCTGCATCATCGCTTCGATCGAGAGCGTGTCGACCGCGCCCGGGAACCGCTCGCCGGCCGTCTTGCGACCTTTGATCACCGGCATCGCCATGTGCTTCTCGGCGAAGTCGGCGTACAGATCGAGGATCATGGCCGTCTCGCGCTGGGCGTCTTCGCTCGTAGCGTGCACCGTGTGGCCTTCCTGCCAGAGGAATTCGGCGGTGCGCAGGAACATTCGCGTTCGCATCTCCCAGCGGACCACATTGGCCCACTGGTTGATGAGAATCGGCAGGTCGCGGTAGCTCTGCACCCACTTGGCAAATGTCGCGCCGATGATCGTTTCGCTCGTGGGGCGGACGATCAGCGGCTCTTCGAGCTTCGCGCCAGGGTCGGGCATCAGTCCGCCTTCGCCGTTGTCGACCAGGCGGTGATGCGTCACCACGGCGCATTCCTTGGCGAATCCCTCGACGTGTTCGGCCTCTTTTTCCAGGAAGCTCATCGGGATGAACAGCGGGAAGTACGCGTTCTCATGCCCGGTGGCCTTGAACATGTCGTCGAGCTGCCGCTGCATGTTCTCCCACAGGGCGTAGCCCCACGGTTTGATGACCATGCAGCCGCGAACGTCGGACGTCTCGGCCAGATCGGCCGCCTTGATCACCTGCTGGTACCATTCGGGGTAATCTTCTTCGCGGGTGGGGGTGATAGCAGTCTTGGCCATGGGGGAGTGAGGATTCAGGGGGCTGGGGTTGGGGGGTCAGGGCCTCAAGGTCTCGACATTCTAGAGGAGTTGGATGTTCAGTTAAATCCGAGTCCCGTTTCCGGCGGCCCATCGATCGTCGGCTAGTGTCGATCCGCAAGAACGTGTTAACCTAAGCTCCCTGAACCCCGACCCCTGACCCCCGAATCCTCCGAAATGTCCCGACGCTACGCGACCCAATTGGCCCACAACGAGCAAGTTCACCAGGTGTTCATTGCCAGCGACAAGAATCTGCGGCCCAACCGCAACGGTAATTACTACCTGCAGTTGCAGTTGGCCGATCGTAGCGGCCAGATCGACTCGCGGCTGTGGAACGCCAGCGAGAAGGACTACAAGGACTTCGACAACGGCGACTACGTGCTGGTCGACGGTAATACGCAGTTGTTTCAGGGCAATATGCAGTTGATCATCAATTCGATCCGCCGCGCCCGACCCGACGAGGTGAACGAGGGCGACTTTATGGTCCGGCAGCCGGCCGAGATCGACCAGTACGCGACGCGGCTGGCCGAGATGCTCCGCGACATCAAGACACCAGAGTTGAGGAACCTGGCGGAGTGCTTCCTGATGGACGAGGACTTCATGAAGAAGTTCGCCACCGCCCCGGCCGGTATGAAGAACCACCACGCGTACCGTGGCGGCCTGGTGGAGCACGTGGTGAGCGTGATGGAACTGGTGCTGCTGGTCGCCCCGCGGTACCCACAGCTCGACCAGGACAAGCTGCTCATCGGCGCTTTCTTGCACGACGCTTCCAAGATTGACGAGCTGTCGTACGAACGGGAGATTGGCTACACCGACGAAGGCCAATTACTGGGCCACATGGTGATGGCCATGAGTTTGCTCGACAACAAGATCGTCGAAGCCGAACGACTGAGCGGCGAGCCGTTCCCCAAGCCGCTGGCCACCGAAATCAAACACATGATCATCAGCCACCACGGCGAGTACGAATACGGCAGCGCCAAACTGCCGATGACGCTCGAAGCAGTGGCCCTGCACCACCTGGACAACCTAGACGCGAAGATCAACAGCTTCGGCAACCTGATCGCCGACTGTCCGAACTCCGACAGCAACTGGACGCAGTACTTTGGGAATCTGGGGAGGAAGTTGTATAAGGGAGCGGCGGAGGAATGAGTGGGAGTAGGTGAGTAGGTAAGGATGTGAGTAGGTCGTGTCATCCTGAGGGAGCCTAAGCGACTGAAGGATCAACGTTGCCATTTGAGGAAGCTTGTATTAGCCACGGATGGACACGGATCGACACGGATTTTTTGAGCAGAGGGATCCTACGAGCACAGCTCCGAAGGAGCGAACTTCGAGAGTCCAGGGCGGCACTTCGGCTCGTCCCTCGCCTACGTTTTCCCTGGCCTGACATATTTCGCTCCTTCGGAGCTGTTCTAGCGATTCGCAATCACACAACTCGATCCGTGTTTCATCCGTGGCTAAATCCGATCATTGCCAATCAAGGCCAGTCTTCAATTTAGCGCTGTGGTACTTAGTTCCCTCAGAATGACACAATAACAAAAACCCCTACCGACGAGGCGTAGCTCGTCGGCTAGCTCGTTACGTACAAGCATCGCTTTGCATTCGACCTTCAAATGGACTTTGTCAACATGCCACAATCAATGCTCCCCTGCTTTGCCATTCTGCCGAAGGAGGCTTTCTCCTTCCAACCAATCATCGACAATCCGCTCGGCAGCCTGTTCACGCTGCTGATGCTCGTATTGCTGCAAGCGGTGCTAGGGTTCGATAACCTGCTGTACATCTCCATCGAGTCGAAGCGCGCGCCAGAGGACAAGCAGCAGTACGTGCGGCGGCTGGGCATTGGCATTGCCATCGTGCTGCGGATCGTGCTGCTGTTCGTCATTCTCAGTTTGCTGGAATACGTGCAAGAACCGTTATTCCACTTCAAGATTCCCGGACTGTCGAACGAACATGACACGTCCGGAGCGTTTACGTTGCATAGCTTGATTTCGCTGGCCGGCGGCGCGTTCATCCTGTACACCGCTGTGAAGGAGATTCATCACTTGATTGCCGTGGATCATCCAGAGCACGACGTCGAAGGCGGTGGTAAGAAAAGTGTCGGCGCGGTGATCTTCTGGATCGTGCTGATGAACCTGGTGTTCTCGTTCGACTCGATCCTGTCGGCCATGGCCCTGACGCACGACTTCTGGATTATGGCCACCGCCATTGTGATCAGCGGTGTGCTGATGATCGTGCTGGCCGACACCGTGTCGGCGTTCTTAAAAAAGAACCGGCTGTACGAAGTGCTCGGTCTGTTCATCCTGTTCATCGTCGGCATCCTGCTGATCTCCGAGGGCGGGCACCTCGCGCACCTGCATTTGTTTGGCTACATCGTCGAACCGATGGCCAAGAGCACGTTCTACTTCGTGATCGCGGTGCTGGTACTGGTCGACATCGTCCAGGGCCGCTACCAGAAGAAGCTGCAAGCGATGAACGAAGCCAAGGCAACTCACGCAGCGTAGCAAAGACGGGATTTACCACCGAGTACACAGAGATCGCAGTGGAGTTTTGGAACGCTAATCTGCGCTAATCATCACTGATTTCATTAGCGAAGATTAGCGTCGATTAGTGTTCCAAATACTCCGTGACTCGGTGCGCCGTGGTCAAGTACTCCTCGGCGCTAACTCCGGGCGCTGACGCTTCCGGCTCGCCAAGATTGCGGTCGGGCCAGCGAATACCGCTTGGAGACTCCAAGCCATGCAACGCTCGTTTCGACTTCGCAAGGACTATCTGCACTCCGCGATCTGGCCCGGTGGGTTGTTTGGATCGGTTTTCTTGGCATCCCTGCTCGCGAGTGTGTTGGATCGCGAGCTAACCCTCGCTTGGCTAGCTTTGGCATCGTTCTGGCTGATATTTGTGCTGATTGCAGGCTACCTGCTGTTGGCTTACTACCGAGAGCAACTGGATATCGACGATCGAAGCGTCAGAAAGCAGGGAGTGTTCTCCACGGGCGAGCTGTTGCTCGACAGTTCGGCCAATCTCAAGTGGCGATGCTGGCCTGTCAGTGGTTCGGTGGTTGCTCAATTGCCTTTGGGGCGAATCGCGATAGATCTGGCCAACTACGAGCGAGATGAGCGCGTCGCGCTGATCGATTACTTGCGTCAAGCGGTTCCCGCCGAGCAGCAAACCGGCTGGGAAGAGTTTTGCCAGCGGTGGGCACTGCCGCTGGTGGAAGAAAGGTCTCCGCCCGACAAGAACATTGTGCTGCTAACCCGGAGTCGCACCGACAAGCTCTTCCTCTGGATGCTAATCCCAACCGCAATCGTATTAGCGGTGATCATCTATCTGGATGGATGGAAGTGGTGGCCGAGCTTCTTTGCTCTCGCGCCCTTGTGGTTGATGTGCCGCCTCATGACACCCAAGCAGGGCGTGCCCGACACGAAGCTCACCGCCACGCCTGGGATGCGGTGGTGGCTGATCAGTTTCTCAGCATTGATCGTTGGTGTTTTCCTCCATGCGTGGATCAAACCGCTCGGCATTCTCTGTTGGATCGTCTCCGCAGCCGCCTTCGTGCAGTACTTTCGGCAAGTCAGCGCCGAAGATCGCCGTCGACGCGAGGTATTCTCGGAGCAAGCCAAAACGGCCGACGCCCGGTGGCGGGCACTACGAGCGAGCACCTGAGCCGCGGAGTTGCACCGGGAGGGACTTTGCAAGCCGCCGAGGGCACTTAGTTCCCAGAGAAAAGTTGGAACACTAATCGACGCTAATACTCACGAAGCGCATTATCGAAGATTAGTGCCTATTAGTGTTCCAAAAACTCCGTGATCTCGGTGCTCTCTGTGGTTATTAAGTCCTTCAGGCTCCCGGCTCGACGGTGAACTTCGCTCACTGCCGCGGGGTCTGGAATAAGAGTACCATGGATCAGATGACCAGCGAGGCAGCGATTTCTGCTCGCTTGCGACCCTGACCCCCGACCCCTGAATCCTCACCCCTTTCCCGCCATGGATTCCGACCTTCGCGTTGCCATTTTCACCTACACCAACCAGCCCGCCTACAAAGCGGTGAAGCCGGTGGTGATTGCCGAGCGGCTAGGGCTGATCGAAGAGGACCGCGTCAAGGCGGTGCGGCGGACCATCAAGAAGATGGTCAAGGCGGGCGAGCTCGAATACGGCCCCAACCATTTGGTCCTGCCAATCGACGAGAACCACCCCTCGCGAGCGAACCTCGCGCCGAAGAAGAAACCGAAGCGCGAAGACACCTCCAACCAGGTTGTCGGAACGTTTCGCCGCGTGTCGACCGGCGAGGGATTCGTCCGGCCCGAGGGTACCGCGGCCAGCGCCGGGCGCGACGCCGATATTCACATCGCCAAGCGGGCCGCGCTCGATGCCCACACCGGCGACAAGGTTCGCATCAAGATCGACAAGCAGGCCGGCTACAAGGGCAAAGCCGAAGGCCGCGTGATCGACGTGGTCGAGCGGGCGACCAGCCGGTTCGTCGGTACTTACTTCGAGCGGGCCGACATGGGCCTGGTGGAAGTCGACGGCAAGGTGTTCACCAACCCGATCTACGTCGGCGACCCCGGCGCCAAGGGCGTGAAGCAGGACGACAAGGTGGTGATCGACATGGTCCGCTTCCCCTCGCACACCCGCGACGGCGAAGCGGTCATCGTCCAGGTGCTGGGCGGTAAGGGCGAGCCGGGCGTCGACACCACGACCATCGTCTACGAGTTCGGCCTGCCGGGCGAGTTCTCCGACGAGGTGATCGCCAACGCCCATGAGCAAGCCGACAAGTTCGACGAGTCGATTGGCCCCGATCGCCGCGATCTGACGAGCGAGACCATCATCACCATCGACCCGGCCACCGCGCGAGACTTCGACGATGCGATCTCGCTCAAGCGAATCGACAGCCGCTACGGCGAAGGACATCACTGGCTCTTGGGCGTGCACATTGCCGACGTGAGCCACTTCGTCCCGCCGAAGACAACGCTCGACAGCGAAGCCTACAACCGCGCAACCAGTGTCTACCTGCCCGACATGGTGATCCCGATGCTGCCGGAGATCATCTCGAACAACCTGGCGAGCTTGCAGCCGAACAAAGTTCGCTATGCGATGACGTGCGAGATCGAACTCTCGGCCGAAGGTGTGCCGGTGGCGGTGGACGTATTCAAAAGCGCAATCAAGAGCTGCCGGCGGTTCACGTATGAGGAGGTGGACGAGTACCTGTCGGCGAAGAAATTAGTCGAGCGTCCCGCCCAAGACCCCCACCCCGGCCCTCCCCCAAAGGGGGAGGGAGAGAAGAAGGGAGAGGGAGTTGTTGCCTCTCTGACTTCCGAGGTCGACACGCTGCTGGCCGATATGTTCGAACTGGCGATGATCCTCCGCGGGCGGCGGTTCAATGCGGGGGCGCTCGAGCTGTCGATGCCCGAAGTGGAGATCGATCTGGACGACAACGGCAAGATGTGCGGCGCGCACGTCGAGGTGAATACCGAGAGCCACCAGATGATCGAGGAATTCATGCTGGCCGCCAATGTTGCAGTGGCCACCAAGCTGCGCGACGAGGGGATGATCTTCCTGCGCCGCGTGCATGGCGACCCTGATAGCCGCAAGCTCAAGTCGCTTACGAGCTTCGTCCGCGAGCTGGGCTTCAAGGTCGACAGCCTGGAAAGCCGGTTCGAGCTACAAAAGCTGCTAGACAACGTCGAGCGTGACCCTCGCCGGCACGCGGTGAACTACGCGGTGCTGCGTTCGATGCAGCGGGCGATCTACAGCCCCGAGGACGAAGGCCACTACGCCCTGGCGGCCGACTGCTATTGCCACTTCACCTCGCCGATTCGTCGGTATCCCGACCTAACGATCCATCGGCTGATTAACGCGCTGAACGAAGGCAAGAAGCCGCCGCAGAGCATGGAGGAGTACTTCATCTGGGGCGACCACTGCAGCGAACGCGAGCAGCGGGCGACCAACGCCGAGCGGGAACTCACCAAGGTGAAGCTGCTGCACTACCTGGAAAACAAGATCGGCATGGAGATGGAGGGCATCATCACCGGCGTTGAACGTTTTGGATTGTTCGTCGTGGGGCGCGACATTCCTGCCGAGGGATTCATCCACATCTCGGCCTTGGGCGACGACTACTACAAGTTCGATCGCGACAGCCACTCGATCACGGGTTTCCAAGCTGGTAATTCGTATCGATTAGGCGATATCGTCCGCGTGGCCGTCGCCACGGTGGACGTCGACGCCCGCGAGTTGGACTTCCGCGTGCTGGGCCACGTAAGCGGCGGACGCGCACCGAGCGGTCGATCGAGCGCCACGCCGCGGAAAGACCGTAAATCGAAGGGCAAGGGTAAGGGGAAAGAGAAAGGACGGAAGGGAAAACGGAAACGCTGATTCCGTTTTTGGCGCTGGCGCTGTTCTTGTGTCATTCCGACGGGAGCTCCGCGACCGAGGAATCTCGTTGAATTTGCGAGGTTCGCATGTGGCTCGCGGAGGCGTACTGGAAGTTAGCATCCCTCGATCTCCGATAGGTCCTCACCCCGGCTGCGTAGATCCTTCAATCGCTTAGGCTCCCTCAGGATGACACGGACGCACGAATCCGTCGGGCCCGTCCCCCTGGCAGTTCGCGCCGTACCGACTAGAATGCGGTATTCGTGTAGTAGAAGTCTCTCGGCACTCCCCTCCCACCGAGGTTCCCTCCCATGCCGACCACAGCGAACCTGGCTCAAACACCGCTCCACGACTGGCATGCTTCGCACGGCGGACGCATGGTCGACTTCGCCGGCTGGAGTATGCCGGTGCAGTACTCGTCGATCGTCAACGAACACAACGCCACGCGCACGGCCGCCGGGCTGTTCGACATCTCGCACATGGGCCGCCTGGCGTTTCATGGTCCCGATACGGCCAAGTTCCTCGACGCAATGGTCACCCGCCGCATCGCCGACATGAAGCCGGGGCAGATTCGTTACGGGCTGGTATGCAATGCCGATGGCGGCATCCTGGACGACGTGCTCGTTTATCGCTGGGATGGCGAATTGCAAAGCATGCCGAATCCGCCATCGTTCCACATGGTGGTGAACGCCAGCAATCGGCAGAAGATCATCGACTGGCTGATCGATCGGCAGATCGAGTTTGCCGCCCGCACCGAGGACCTCACGCAAACCACCGCGATGATTGCCCTGCAAGGGCCGCTGGCCATCGAGAAGACCGATCCGCTGTGCGACTGCGAACTCACGTCGCTGCGTTACTACCGCGGCATCGCCACGCGGGTGATGGGCTACGATTGCTACGTGAGCCGCACCGGCTACACCGGCGAGGACGGCTGCGAGATCATCTGCCCCGCCGAGAACGCGGTGGAGATTTGGGAGACGCTGCACGAGTCGATCGAAGAGTCCGGCGGCATGGCCGTCGGCCTGGGCGCTCGCGACACGCTGCGACTCGAGGCGGGCATGCCGCTGTATGGGCATGAGCTGTCGGAGAACATCACACCGCTGCAAGCGGGGCTCGACTTTGCGGTGAACCTGCCCGACCGCGACTTCATCGGCCGCGACGCGTTGGTCAGCGGCACCGAAGGCGCCCGCCCGGTGCGTGTCGGCCTGCAAATGGACGGCCGCCGCGCCGCCCGCGACGGCTGCCCCGTGCTCGAAGGCGACAAACCAGTCGGCACCATCACCAGCGGCACCTACTCGCCCACCTTCGAACGCCCCCTGGCGATGGCCTACGTCAAACCAGCGGTCTCTGCAATCGGCACCCCACTGACGGTCGACATCCGCGGCACCCAACTCCCGGCCACCGTAGTGCCACTGCCGTTTTACGAACGTGGAAAGTAATAGCGTACGAACACAACCTCCTCGGTAGCCGGATTCGCAAGAATTCGGGCCGCTCGCAGGGCTCCGAAGTCTTGCGACTCCGGCTACCAACCAAGTCTGCCCAACAGGAGCAACCTAACGATGAATCCCGAGACTTTACTCTACGCGAAGACACACGAGTGGGTATCGCTTGCCGAGGAAGGTGGCGCGAAGGTGGCCACGGTAGGTATTTCGGCGTTTGCCGTCGAGGCGCTGACCGACTTGGTGTTCATGGAATTGCCCAAAGTGGGCCAGCAGGTGAAGCCGGGCGACTCGATTTGCGAGATCGAGTCGGTCAAAGCCGTGAGCGACCTCTATAGTCCTGTTGAGGGCGAAGTGGTCGAGGTGAATGAGCCCCTGCCCGACAACCTGGAAACCCTCAGCGACGACCCGTTCGGCGGCGGCTGGGTCTGCAAGATCAAACTCACCAGCGACACCGGCCTCGACGCACTGATGGACTACCCCGCCTACCAAAAAGCGTGCGAAGAAGAAGCGCACTAGAGCTGAAATACCCAATGACGAAATACCCAATGACCAATTTCTCGAACATTGGTCATTGGTCTCTCAACATTGGTCATTTCATCACCAAGATCGATTGAACCCTAAACGGTATTTACAAACGTGCCTTACCTCTACAACACCGCTGACGATCAGGCGGAGATGCTTTCGGCGATCGGCGCTGGGTCGATCGACGAGTTGTTCGCGTCTATTCCCGATGAACTCCGTTTGAAGCGGCCGCTGGAGATTCCTCGGGCGCTGGGCGAGTTGGAACTCGAGCAGCACCTGCGTGAACTCGCGGGCCGCAATCTGCACGCGGGCAACGGCGTGTCGTTCCTCGGCGGCGGCAGCTACGACCACTTCGTGCCGGCCGCGGTCGACACGATTGGCCTGCGGAGCGAGTTCTACACCAGCTACACGCCGTACCAGGCCGAAGTGGCCCAGGGCAACTTGCAGGCGATGTTCGAGTACCAGTCGATGATCACGCGACTCACCGGACTCGATGTCTCCAACAGCAGTCTGTACGACGGTGGCAGCGCCACGGCCGAGGCAGTGCTGATGGCCGTCGACGTCACGCGCCGCACCGGCCGCGTGGTGATGGCCGAGAGCGTGCACCCCGAGTATCGCCAGACGGTTGCCACCTACCTGGCGAACCTGGGCGTCGAGGTGGTGACCATCGGCACGCCGGAAGGAACCGTGGACGTTGCCGAACTCACGGCCGAGGTGAACGACCAGACTGCCTGCGTGGTGCTGCAGCATCCCAACTTCTTCGGCGCGCTGGAAGACGCCGAGACAATCGCCCAAGTAGCCCACGACGCCGGCGCACTGGTGGTCGGCGTATTCGATCCCATCAGCCTGGGCCTTTTGAAGCGGCCCGGCGATTGGGGCGCGGACATCGCGGTGGCCGAAGGCCAGTCGCTCGGCACGCCGGTCAGCTACGGCGGCCCCGTGCTCGGCATCCTGGCCTGCAAGGACAAGCTGATCCGCCGCCTACCGGGCCGAGTGGTGGGCGAGACGACCGACCGCCGCGGCAACCCCTGCTACACGCTCACCATGCAAACCCGCGAGCAACACATTCGCCGCGAAAAGTCGACGAGCAACGTCTGCACCAACCAAGCGCTGTTCGCCCTGCGAGCGACAGTGTACCTGTCGCTGGTCGGCCCCGGCGGCCTGCGGGACGTGGCGAACCTGTGCCTGCAAAAAAGCCGCTACCTGGCCGACAAACTCGACGCGACGAGCCGGTTCGAACTGGTGTTCAACGCCCCCACGTTCAAAGAGTTCGTGGTCCGCGACAAAGAAGGCGCTGTGGAAGCCCTGGTGGCCGACGCAGCCAAAGAAGGCTACCTGGCCGGCATCCCGCTGGGCAGTTGGTACCCCAACCTCGCCGACTGCATGCTGGTGTGCGTAACCGAAAAACGTACCAAGGCCCAGATGGACGCCCTGGTCGAAGTACTCCAAACCGGCGCGGCGAAAGCCGCCGCCGACGAGTTAATCCAAGCGGGGATCTAAAGCGAGCCGGGAACCCTCTTCACCCTCCCCCCGGGAAGGTCGCGGTCTCAGCCGCGGGGAGGGTGCCTAACCAATAAGCTACAAATCCAACCAAAGATCACAAAGCCGCGACCGCTGGTCGCGCATGAGTTTTAGCCACGGACGGACACGGATTGCAGAAGAGGGTTACACCGACCAAATCCAGCCCCGAAGGGGCGAAATAGGATAGCCCAGGGCAAGCAGAGCGAGGAACGAGCGAAGCGCCGCCCTGGGTAACTAGCAACCACAAACCGCGGTCGAGGAACAGATTATCCACTAGCCGGAGCATGACCGAGACCGCAATTGGCCCGCCGATTGTCACGAAGAAGAAACTCACCACAGAGTACGCAGAGGACACGGAGTTGTGTTATCACCCGTTCAACGTCGAAGCAGTTTTCAATCTGCCAACGCATGGAACCAGCGTGATAATCGACGAAAGGTTGCAGGATGTGCCCGAAGCTAGGTTAAAGATCGGATCAAGGGTAGTTTTTCTCAAACAAGCGAAAAGTGCAGTAGAAACAGAAGTGACGGGAATTGAGATAGTTTCTGAGTTTTTCGAACGACGCAAATTTGCTTTCTTGATTCCTTTGGTAGAGAACTCGGAAGCATTGATCGGATCGCAAGTTTGGATCTGCTGTGAGTGATTTCAACTCCGTGACCTCCGTGGTTAACTAAACACCAACCCAACACCCCCCTTCCATCGCGAGGATGTACGCAATGTTCGCCAAACAACGGGTCTTCTGGGCCATTGTCATCCTCGCTGGAATCGGCATCGCGGGCTATCGAACGACCTCGGCCGATGCCCAACAAGACGTTCCTCCCTTGGCGACGCGATGGGAATACCAGGTGATCTCGCAGAGTGCGAACACGATTGCGTCGAAGCCAATCAATCAACTCGGAAAAGAGGGATGGGAACTCGTAACCGTCGTTCCCAACAGTGGGAACGTCCATTTGTACTTCAAACGACCCCGGTGAACCCGCTGTCCTGCGTAGTTAACTGAACCTAAAACCAAGCTGATTGTAGATTGGTGAATAAAAAACCAACCACAGAGGACACCGAGAGGCACAGTGAAGAAACTGAAACGCTAATCTCCACTAATCTGCGCTAATAGAGATTAGTGTTTATTAGCGAAGATTAGTGTTCCAAAAAACTCCGTGACCTCTGTGCTCTCCGTGGTTAACAAATACATATCCAACCAGCAAACAAACTCCGGGCGCTGACGCTTCCGGCTCGCCAGAACAGTTTTCCGATATGAAGAACACTCGCGACACCAAACTGATTTTCGAACTCTCCCGTCCCGGTTGCCGCGGAGCGGTGTTGCCGGAGTGCGATGTGCCGGCGTCGGACGCTGCCGCGCTGCTGCCGGCGGGCATGTTGGCCGAGGCTCCGCCGGCGCTGCCGGAGGTAACCGAGCCGCAGGTGGTGCGTCACTTCGTGAATCTGTCGCAGCTCAACATGAGCGTCGACACGCACTTCTACCCGCTCGGCAGTTGCACGATGAAGTACAACCCCAAGCGGAACGAACGGGCGGCCGCCATGCCGGGCTTTGCCGACGTGCATCCCTACCAGCCCGACGACACCAAGCAGGGCATGCTCGAGATGCTTTACGAGATGCAGGAGATCCTCAAAGAGATCTCCGGCCTCGAAGCGTGCAGCCTGCAACCGGCGGCCGGCGCGCATGGCGAGTTGACCGCGCTCTTGGTGGCCGCTGCCTACTTCAAGGACATTGGCGAAGAGCGCAAGAAGGTGCTGGTTCCCGACAACGCCCACGGCACCAACCCGGCCAGCGCCGCGATGGCGGGCTTCGAGAGCGTGACGGTCAAAACCACCATCGACGGCGGCGTCGACATGGACGACTTCCACGCCAAGCTCGACGACTCGATCGCCGTGTTCATGATCACCAATCCCAACACGGTGGGCATTTTCGAGTCGCACATGCAGAAGCTGGCCGACGAGGTCCACGCCCGAGGCGGTTTGATCTACCTGGACGGGGCGAACATGAACGCCATCCTCGGCATCACCCGCCCCGGCGACTTCGGCGCGGACATGCAGCACTACAACCCCCACAAGACATTCAGCGGCCCGCACGGCGGCGGCGGCCCCGGCGCGGGGCCAATCTGCGTCACGGGCAAGCTAGCTCCGTACTTGCCCGGCCCGGTGGTGGAGAAGGACTCAGCGGCCAGGGGCGAGGGACGAGGGGAGTCTCATTACTCGCTGGTTACTCCCGAGAAAACGATCGGCAAGGTTCGGGCGTTCTTTGGTAACACCGGGGTGCTGCTGCGAGCTTACGCTTACATTCGCACGCACGGGCCGGATGGCTTGCGCGAAGTGAGCGAGAACGCGGTGCTGAACGCCAACTACCTCTTGGCCAAGGTGAAGCACTTCCTGCCGGTACCGCAGGGCGAGCGGTGCATGCACGAGTTCGTCGCCACCGCGTCGAAGCTCAAGAGCGAGAAGGGCATCTCGGCGATGGACATCGCCAAACGGCTGTTGGACTACGGCTTCCACGCCCCCACGGTCTACTTCCCGCTCACGGTGAAGGAGGCGATCATGATCGAGCCGACCGAAACCGAGAGCAAAGACACGCTCGACGCGTTCGCCGAAACGTTGTTCCGCATCACCGAAGAAGACCCGGAACTGCTGCACGACGCCCCCCACACCACGGCCATCAGCCGCCCCAACGAAGTAGCGGCCGCGCGGAATCCGTGCTTGGCTTGCATGTAGGTGTGTCACGCAGAGACGCGGAGACGCAGAGGGGATGGGTCGCGGATCTTTGCGGATTTGAGGGAGAGGCAAGGCGCGCGTGAAGATGTGGCCCGGCTAATTCGCAGCCGCGGAGCGGCGACCGCGCATAGCCTGGGACGCCAGTCCCAGGAACATGTTAGGAACACACCCTCCAGCCACGGAGTGGCGGCAGCGAACACGACGTCAGATTTTGCTAGACTGACATTCTTCATTCGTTCGCTTGATTTGCCCTGGGGGCGTTAGCAGCCATGGCCAGCACATTTACTTGCTTGGATTACCATGTCGTATTCAGTACGAAATATCGCAAACCACTCATCCACGAACGGATGCGCGAGGAACTCTACCAGTATCTTGGCGGAATCATCCGTGGCGAAGGTGGATGCCTCCGCGAGATCGGCGGAATGCCCGACCATCTCCATTTACTGGTTGGTCTTCCTCCAACCATTGCTCTGTCGGATGCAGTACGGATCTTCAAAGCCAGTTCGTCTAAGTGGGTCAACGAACGGGACGATTGTGCGACGAAGTTCCAGTGGCAAACAGGCTACGCGGCATTTAGTGTTAGCTTTTCACAACGGGAAGCCGTCCAGCGTTACATTCAAAACCAGCGGGACCACCATCGCCAAAGGAGCTTCCAAGAAGAGCTCATTGAGTTGCTTGAGCGGCACCATATCGAGTACGATCCGCAGTATGTGTTCGAACAAGAGCATGTTGGTTAGAGTCGCTGTCGCCGCTCCGCGGCTCTAGAGAACAATCGCTCGTGTTCCTGGGACTAACGTCCCAGGCTATGCGCGGTCGCCACTCCGTGGCTACACGGCGACTTGGCCAACCGTGAAACTCCCGCCCAAGTCCTAATCCGCGAACATCCTGCCCAATCCGCGTCCATCCGCGTTCCTATTTCCTAAACTCCGCCGTCTCTGCGTGACATCCATCCCATGACCAACTGCCAAGCAATCATCGACCCGCCGCAGCCGGGCAGTTGGAATATGGCGGTGGACGAGTGGTTGCTGAATCGCGCGGCGGATGAAGGAGCCATGACGCTGCGGCTGTACCAGTGGAGCGAGCCGACGTTGTCGCTGGGATACTTCCAGGCGCATGACGATCGCGCGTCACACGATGCCAGCGCTAACTGTCCCGTGGTGCGGCGGGCTTCGGGCGGCGGCGCACTGGTTCACGACCAGGAGCTGACCTACAGCCTAGCCGTGCCGCCGGGGCATTCGCTCGCCCGGAGTGCCGAGCAGCTTTACGATGCCGCGCACACCGCATTGGTTGCCGTGTTGACGCAGATTGTCCGACCCGCAGGGTCGGAATTTTCGCGATGCCGGAAAACCGAGGGGCGTGGATCCGGCGAACCTTTCCTCTGTTTCTTGCGTAGGGCAAAGGGCGACGTGATCTACACGTCCAGCAAGTTGGCCAACCCGCTGGTGGCCGATGGCAGCTACAAACTCTGCGGCAGTGCTCAACGCAAACACCGCGGAGCGGTGCTGCAGCACGGCGGCGTGCTGCTCGGCCAGTCGCCCCAGGCGCCAGAGCTGCCCGGGCTGGCGGAGCTCACGGGCTGCGGAATATCGGCCCAGCAGTTGGGCGAATTATGGAGTAGCTCGGTCGCCGACCAGCTTGGCCTCCAGATGACCAAGGCCCAGCCCTTGTCCGCCGGCGAGCGAGAGGCCATCCAGGCCTTGGAGACGGCAAAGTTTGCCAGCGATGCGTGGACGCATCGCCGTTAGGCGCGACATTTGCTTTCTCCTTACAGCGCAGAAATATTGCCCGTTTGCGCCACATCGAATACCAACGCGCTTTCGGATACCCGGAAAGTTCCTAAAATCGATCGAAAAAACGGAAAATTGTGCTCCGCGTGCTTTACGGATTGCAGGTAAGATTTAAAGTAGATGCCAGCTTGGTGGATACCCTTTAATACTATTCCCTTTCATCCTGCCGAGCTGACCATGCCGATATAGGTTCATGGACGACCTTGGTCGCCCCTTTTCCCAACAGGCTGTGACGTTGAACGACTTTCTGTAGATCTGTGCTCGCCCCCCAATCGGACTATTCGTCTAGTCATTTAATTCACGAGTGCAGACGAGGCAGGAGTAGGAAATGAAGTTAGTAGTTTTGGCAGGAGCCAAGCAAGGCACGGAGATACCGCTGAAGCGAAGCAAGTTCGTTATCGGCCGGGCGAGCGACTGTACGCTCCGCGCTGGCAGTGAGGCGATCAGCCGCCACCATTGCGCGATCCTGCGCGGCGAGGCGGGCCTCAGCATACGCGATCTGGGCAGCCGCAATGGCACCTACGTTAACGGCGAGAAGATCGACGCCGAGGTGACGCTCAAAGGTGGCGACATGGTTCGTGTCGGCACGCTGGAGTTTCGTGTCGACCTGGGCCAGGGACTCAAGAACCAGAAGAAGCCCAAGGTGGCCAACGTGGGCGAAGCGGTCTCCCGCTCCACCGGCGCCGACCATGAGTCGGGCGAGTTGGAAGACGACATCAGCCGCTGGCTGATCGGCCCCGACCCCTCCGATTCGTCCGCGACACGCGAGACACGGTCGTTCCGCATGGACGAAACGCAGACCATGCCGGAGATTGCCCCGGTGAATCCGGAATCGCTAGATCCCGAGCAGGTCGACGTCGCCGCGGAAGCCGAGGCCGAACCCGAAGCGAAGGATGGGAAGAAGGGCAAGAAGTCCTACGGCAAGCTGCCACCCATTCCGAAGAAGTCGGCCAAGGATAGTCGTGAAGCGGCCGCGGACGTTCTTCGCGAAATGACCCGGCGTCGCTAACTGGCCCCAAAGCATCGGGGGGACTGTAGACGAGTCTTGCGAGCCCACCGTGTTGCGTCTGCGCTCGGGGGTAGCCGCATCCTTACTCGCGCCTAGAATGGAGTGCGCACATCGCGATCGCGTTGTGCAGTCGCCCCTTTTTTTGAGCGGAACCCATGCCTGATAAGAACCGACCCGCGAAGCCTGACGGCCAGAACCCAGTTCTGCTGGGCTTGGCGTTCGATGCCGACGACGGTCACAAGCGCCTCACCCGCGCTCAGGACTTCGTGCTGGCCGGCGGTTCGGAAGAAACGCACGGCATGATGCGGGAGACGGTGATTCGCGTGACCGAGAAGCTCGACCACCGCGGCAAGTCACTCCGCGAAGTCTCGGCCGAGGAACTCCGCGACACGCTGGAAGACGTGTTGTCTTAAAGCGCTTTCAGCATTAGCCCGCCGCGCATCAGAAGTCAAAGTTGTCCGGGTCGGGGCCGAATCGCTTGCCGCAGTCCATGCTGTCGATGAAGGCGACGTCTTCCGGGTGCAATTCGAAATCGAAAACGTCCGCGTTGGCGACGATCCGCTCCTGCTTGGACGACTTGGGAATCGTGGCCACGCCCTTCTGCAGGTCCCACCGCAACACGATCTGTGCGATTGACTTGTTGTATTTCTCGGCCAGCGTTTGCATCGCTTCGATCTTGAACACATGCCCTTGCATCATGGGCGACCAGGCTTGGTATTGGATCTGGTGCGCATTGCAGAAGTCGACCAACGGCTGCTGAACCAGGAAGGGATGAAACTCCATCTGATTGACCATCGGCATGGTGCTCGCATCGGCCATCAGATCCTCAAGGTGATGCTGCAGGAAGTTGCAAACACCGATCGCCCGCACACGTTTCTCCCGGTACAGGGTCTCCAGCGCACGCCAGGTCTCCTTGTACTTGCCCTCGACGGGCCAGTGGATCAGATACAAGTCCAAATAGTCCGAGCCGATGCGCGCCAGCGTGTCGTCGAACGCGCGGAGCGTCGAGTCGAACCCTTGGTCGGCGTTCCATACTTTGCTGGTGAGGAATACTTCCTCCCGCGGCACCCGACTCGTCGCGACGGCGGTGCCGACTTCCTGCTCGTTCGCGTAGATCGAAGCGGTATCGACCAAACGGTAACCAGCCTCCAGCGCCGAAGTCACCGCCTGCACGGCGTCGTCGCACTTAAAGACCCCGAGTCCAAGATAAGGCATTTTCACGCCGCCGCTGAGCTCAAATGTCCCACTCAAATCGGTAAGCTGACGATTGGTCCCTGGCATTGGATCCTCCTTGGTTTTGCGATTCCTCGATTGTGTGCGATTGCACTTCGTGGGGCAACTATACCGCGACGGTGTTCGCCGCGTCGTTGTGTCGCGACGAGGTGACTGTGCTATATTCTCCTTCTTGCCATCCCGGCCTTGGTCAGCAATGTCAGACGGAGCGGAGCGGTGCGATGAAAACTCCCTTGACGATTGAGGACATCACGCCCGAATGGCTTACCTGGGTGCTTACCCGAGAGGAACACCTATCCGATGCGGCCGTGGTAGGATTCGAGGCGCGGCCGATCGGAGTGGGCATCGGGTTTCTGAGCTCGATCGCTCAAGTTTCACTCCAGTACGACCGGCAAGAGTCTGCTGGGCCGGCATCGGTCGTCGTCAAGCTTGGCCCCAGCACACCTGCGCTGCGCAATATTAGCGACGAAGTTCACGCTTTCGAGCGCGAGGTTCGGTTCTATGGCGAGGTCGCTCCACAGGCCCCCATTCGGCTACCCCGGTGCTACCACGCATCGTTAGAGCCGCCCAACGCGGTGCTCGTTCTGGAAGACCTGACGTTCGCCACTCCCTGCGATCAGGTGCAGGGGCTCCATGCCACGGCCGTGGTTGATGTAGCCCGCCTCATCGGTCGACTGCAGGGCAAGTTCTGGAACAACGACGCCCTCGCGAGACTAAATTGGATGCCGACGACGAATCGTCGACTCTGGGTCCACTTTGATGACCTCTGGAATTCGTTTCTCAGCGACTTCGGCGGTACGTTGGATGCGTCGGCGCGGGAACTCGGCCAGCGCCTCCTTGGCAAGTGCCAATGGTTGGAGCAGGAAGTCGACCGTCAGCCACCAACACTGGTCCACTCGGACCTCAAGGCGGATAACGTGCTGTTTGGTCCGCCGGGCACGCCTGAGGCGATTCTGATTCTGGATTGGCAGTTGGCGATTCGTAGCATGGGGGCGTTCGACGTAGCCCGCCTGATGGGCGGCAGCGAACTTCCCATGGAACGCCACGGTCACCAATTGGACGTTCTTCGCGCCTGGTACGATGCGGTGCATGAGAGCGACGTGGAGTACGACTGGGAGCAAGCACTCCGCGATCTGCGATTGGGTGGGCTGCAAATGGTCTGTTGGGCCATCCAGTTCTACGCATTCGTAGCTGGATCCCAGGGGCGTCCCCGCGAGTTGGTCACCCGTATTTGCGAGCGGGCGTTTGACTCGGCCGTTGAAATGAACGCGGGCAGCATTCTTCCGCCAGACTGAGTCGGCGATCGAAATGGATGCCGGGCAGCGGCTCGATTACCCAACTCCGCTCAGCTACACAGTGGCCAGTTCGGCGCGTGCCGTGGCTGTGGAAGCCGGCTCGCCGAGCGCGTGTAGTTCTTGCTGGAACGAGTGGGCAAGTCGGTCGAACCGCCGGATCCGCTCATTGGCGGCACCAAGCACCTTGAGCAACTCGTCGCAGTCGGCGCGTCCGCTGTCGATGAGCGAAGACACCTCGTCGAACAACACGACAAAGTGACTGTAGTCCGACCTGGTCGCGGCCTCCGTCTTGCCATTGATTTGAATCGACCGCATCTCGATATATTGGTTCACGAGTTCCAGCACTTCCCCGCGGATGCGGCCGGTTTCCTGCTTGAATACCTGCATGCGATCCAAGACATCGTGGCACCGCTTCTGGAACTCTTCGATTAAGGCCTCCATGCTCTCCAAGACAACCGGGTCGCGGCCACCTTCCGAGTCTTCTTGAAGATGCGCGGCGAAGTCGGCGCCGACTTCGGCTTCGAATAGCGACACCGCCGTGCCAAACACCACGGCGTGGCAGGCTTGGTGGAGTATGCCGAGCCGGCTGGCGCGTTCGCTCAGTTGGGACTCCATCCGCCGCGACAATTCCCCGAGCGCATCGGCCACTGCCACCAGCACCGCGCCCGACGATCCGAGTCGGGACGCGGCAACCGTTGCGTTGACCGACTGGAGATGCAGCCCTGCCCCGAGCTTCTGCATCGCCTCGTACTTGGCGGCCAACTCACCCTCCAATCTTTGGAAGTCGTCCAACGCGTGGAACAAGCTGCCAATGATTTCGCCGATGTCTCGGCACGAGTGCTCGAGTGCCAGCAAGCCCGCGTCCTGGCTTGCGGTGGACGTATGGGCGGAAGGGCAACCGTTCTGCTCGATCCATTCGGCTCTGGCTGTTAGTTCCCGGCCCAGGGCAGCGCTCATGAACTCGTCGTAGTTGTCGTAGCCAGCCGCCGCCAGTTGGTCCATGATGTACTTCAGCGATGCATCCATCGCCTCGTTGCGATCACCGTTCTTCTGGTCGTAGTCGTGCTCGATGGCGAGGGCCGCGGCATAGATGTCGCGAACCTGGTCGAACAACGGGCCTTCGGGCTTCAGGCGAATGGACAGAAACCCTCCGTTGCACGGCGTGACCGTGGCCAGCACCCAGTAGTAACGTCCGTCGCTTGCCATGTTCTTGATGTAGGCGGCGATCGACTTACCAGCTTTAATGTACTGCCAAAGCAACTTGAACACCGCGCGCGGCATGTCGGGGTGCCGGATGATGTTGTGTGGCGAGCCGAGAATTTCCTCTTCCGAATAGCCTGCCAGACGTGTGAATACGTCGTTGCCGTAGCGGATGATCCCCTTGGGATCGGTCAACGAGAAGAACAACTCGTGCCGCTCGAACGAGCGGGGTTCGTTTACCGGGACGACTTTGGCTCTGGCCATGACATTCACCTCCGGGACATTAAAACGTGTACCCAACGCTAGGTCACGATTGCGGCATACCGGATGGGGTTCTCCACATTTCTTCCCGCGAACGCGTGCGGCTTCAAGCGGATTTTCCAGCCGCGCATTTCGGACCTACTTCATGGCAATTTACTTTCGGCCTACGTCCACGCAGCAGTTGGCAGATAACCCCTAGAAGAAAGGCCCACTTGGAGTGGTTCGGGTTCTACCGATCAAGACGTGCAGTTTGCAACGAGGAGAACGCGCAGTTGCCCACTGGGTATTGCTGGCGACATGCAACAGTGTAGCAGTGCGTCGTAGAGTGGCAGATAACTGACCGGCAGTTTGGGTGCCACTGGTGCCACTGCTGGTTTATCGCCGGTTGCCTTCCGAAGCAGGTTGGCGGGAAGTTGTGGCGTTAAGTTCACCCGCCACGTTGAAGCAGGCCAGCAGTGTTTGGAGGGTGCACTGCTCGAAAATCTCTATCGTCGCATCGGCACTGCTGGCTCGTTTCAAGCGGGCGGCGAATCAGCAGTTCTGCTTCGCTTTCAATAGGTGACGAGTAAACATCAGGCGATAAACCAGCAGTGGCACCCAAATGGGCGTCGATTATTCTCTGTTTTCTCTGTTGTCTCCTATTCAGAAGCTACGTAGGGTGGGTGGTTCTGCCGGCGCGGGGCTTGGCCTTTTTACACGATGTTCCACCGGCAGGTTCACCCACCATTCACCGTCATCGCCATTGGTGGGTGAACCCATCGGCGACAATGCTCCTTGGCCAATTCACGTTGTCGCCGCCGATGGAACCACCCACCCTACGGTCTGCGCGGTCAGTACTCGATGATCGTATTGCCTCCGGCAATGATCTTGCAGTCCGGCAGGCGTTTTTTGAGTTGCTTGATGCCACCGCTAGTGACACCTTTGCAGAACTGAAGCTGCAGGAGCTTGAGCTGCTTCAAATTGCCGAGGCCATCGAGTCCTGCATTCGTGACTTGAGTATCGGAAAGATAGAGTGTTTCAAGTCCCTCGAGGGCGCCGATCACCGGGAGCGCATCGTCTCCCACGTTGGTGCCATCGAGTCGCAAAAGCCGCAGCTTCTTCAGGTCTTTGAGGAACGCAATTCCCGCTTGCGAAGTATCTGTGTTCGATAGATCCAACTTCTCCAGAGCCGTTAGGCGGCTCAAGTTTTCGAGACCCGCGTCAGAAATCTTCGCGCCCATCAGGTGCAGCCGCTGGAGATGTGGAAACGCCGTTAGGTGTTTCAGATCATCGTCGGTCACCTCGGTATCGATGAGATCCACGCCACGCACGATTCCCGCATCGTCCGTTTCAACTCCAGCGATACCGCCCGGCAGTCCTCCAAAGAAACCGTCGGGCGAACTTTTGAAACTGCCCGTGGCCCCCAATGCTTGCAGGGCCTCGACAGCGAATGCCTGTTGCTGCGATTCACTATCCGTAAGCGTTATCACGGGCTCACCCGGTTCGTCCGGTTGGCCGGCGCCGTTCGCCTCCGCAACGCCTCCCGGTGGCTGATCCGACGAGCGCTTGCTACAGCCGGGCAAGGCGAGCGCCATGGTCGTAGCGCCAAGAACAACCAGGACCAATTTTCGCCAGACCAAGTGACTCATTCCATCACCTCCCTCTCCAAGCGAACTGGCTTGTTGCACCCAATCGCAACGATTCAGAGAGTCGCATCTTCCCGACATCTTGGCAGCATGCCGCTGTGTCGTCAACGCAAGGCTTCTGTTGCCGTAGTTATCCGGCGTTGTTGCCAGAGTCGTCGATCGTCGGTGAAACCAGGTTGCCAATCACGGCGGGAACAAGTGCAAGCAACCACCCTGCAGCAACGATCAACCAGTCGCTAAAAAACGCAGCGATGTAAACAACGCCCACCACGCCGATCACGCACGCTGCCCAACCGGCTCCTTTCCCATCTTTGGTGACTCCCGTGCTTGTCGATTTGGCTATTGCAAAAGCGAGCAACAGAAGCGGCATTCCGATTAAAGCAATCGCGAACGAAAGGCCGGGTGAATTGCTCTCGACGACAATGAACCACACCGCAAGAAGTAGTGTTAGAGCAGCCGATATCGCGTAGCAGATTCGTCCCATGAGGATCTCCTGACTTCGTGCAATGCTGCAATGATCGTCAATCATAGTGTAAAATCTCTGTTGCGCCATGGGGATCGCGTCTTGGAGAGTTGCCGATTCTGAGCCGCGGAATCCCTTAACTCGGGAAGTGACGTAGGGTGGGTGGTTCTGCCGGCGCGGCGCTTGGCCATTTTACACGATGTTCTACCGGCAGGTTCACCCACCATTCATCGTGGTCGCCATTGGTGGGTGAACCCATCGGCGACAATGCTCCTTGGCCGATACACGTTGTCGCCGCCGATGGAATTACCTACGAAGCGGGTAGCACCGACAGTCGGTCGCGCGCAGTAGTGCTACATCCAACACGCTTGTTCGACCGATTGTCGGTGTCGCTCGCGACAAGAGGTGTTCACACTGTCCATGGTGAAGCTTCATAACCTCCTGTGCTGCGCACACGGACAACTGGCCGTGGTGAACGTCACAAGTGGCCGGATCAACTCCGGCCAGCTGTCCGTGCTACCCACTCGTCCCCAGGCACCCTGTGGTGCGTTCTTGCTACGGCCGCACACGGCCATAGTACTTTTCGTTTTCTGCTTTCGTGCGTCTCTTTTTCTTACACTCGGCGTGGTATAAACGGGGTGCTACGAATAGTGTACGCGTGTTTACATTCCACGAATTGCAGGAGAAGTTGACATGGCTCGGCCACGGGTTTTGGATGATGTGAAAAAAGGTGAAATTGCCGCGCTGGTTTCGGCGGGGATGAGTATGGCGAGCATTGCTCGGTACGTAGGGTGCGATCGGAAGACGATTCGGCGGGAGCGCTCGGTGGACGAGGCGTTTGACGAGCGGGTTCGCAAGGCGGAGATGGGCGTGGAGTTGAGGTCGTTGCAGGCGATTCGCAACGCGGCGTCGACGCATTGGCGGGCGGCGGCTTGGCTCATCGAGCGGAAGGACAAGCAGCGTGCCGAGCGGCGGAAGGCCAAGGCGGAAGCGGCCGACAAGGTGACGCTGACGCGCGTCGAATTGGTGAAGCTGGCTGGGAAGGTCAAAGAATCGGTGCTGACGTCGGTGGTGATCCGGGAAGACGAAGCGTACGTCGCGCGGAAGATCGATCAGGCGTTCGTGAACGTGGTGCCGGAGCTAGCGGCAACGCCGGAGGTGCCGGATGACGCGGAGCTTCAAGCAACTATCAATGACGAAGCGAGTCGGCCGGAGGAAGCATCCGTAAACGAGCCGACTACTTCACCCCCGACTACGTTGCCACCAGTCGTTGGGAAGGTCAAACGGCCGAAGTTGAAGCCGGTGCGGGGGCAGACGTATCGCGAGTCGATCGCGATGCTGGAGAAAGCGCACCCGGAGAAGTATGGTCCGCCCGCGGAGCCGGAGTTCGATCTGGCGAAGGAGCTTCAAGGCTTGATGGAGCTAGTGCGGCGAGAGCGGATCCGACGTTTTGGGCCGATCGAGTACACGTGCGGGGAACAACGCGGTGGGGCGAAACTCCCCGCGGAGCGGAATGGCTCGGTAAAAGCAGGGGATTGTGATGGAACGTAAGGGCAAGACTGTGGGGGTTTTGGGCCCATGGATGTGAATTGGGGAACTACGATCCCAACTCGTCCTCCGTCTGGCGACGGAAGCTACGGAAAGTGGATTGCTACGCGGTCCGCGAAGCTACGAAACCCGCATAAATACCGTATTTTCGCTGTAGTAGCCCTTCGTCCGGGGTGTTCTAATAGGAATTCCGGTCACCGCGGGGCTTAACAGCCAATATCCTGAAACCGAGGCCGAACTGCCTGGGTATCTCTCTACGAACACCACCGCGATTGGTATAGCAACTTGTCCGACAACGACAGACAACCGGGCCAAGAGGATGAGGTTGACCGGGCGCTCGCACTGCAAGCGCGCGGGGGCGACCAGTCGGCCATGCGCCAGCTGGTCGAACGTCATCAGCCGATGGTGCTGCGGTTGTGCCAGCGGATGCTGGGCAATCGGCACGACGCCGAGGACGTGGTGCAGGAAAGCTTCGTTCGGGCGCTGCGCAGCCTCGAGCGGTGGGACAGCACTCGGGCGTTGCGGCCATGGCTGCTGGCGATCGCGGCAAACCGTTGCCGCACTGCCTTGTCGAAACGCAAGCCGCTCGTGTGCGACCAGCAGGTGTTGGCCGACGAGTTGCCGGCTCGCCGGGACGGAGCGCAGCGACTGAAACAGTTGACAGAAGAAGTGGCACTGGCGTTAGGAGAACTGCGACCCGAGTATCGTCAGGCGTTCGAGCTGTTCCATTACGAACAACTGGCTTACGCGGAGATCGCCGAGGTGATGTCGGTTCCGGTGGGCACGGTGAAGACATGGATTCACCGCGCCCGACAGGAGACGGCCGCTCGGCTGATTCGTCGTGGTGTCGTTGAGAAAGTTGAAGAGAGAGTCGATCGTAGCGAGATACAACATGCACTGCCTGCAATTCCAAGAGCGGCTGCAAGCCTTACTGGATAGCCGCCAAGACCCAGCCGACGACCAGGCCATTCGTCAGCACATGGCCAACTGTCCCGAATGCGAAGCGTTAGCTATCGCATACACGGCCGTTGCGCGCGTTCCTGCACCCGCGGCCGACGAGCCAACGATCGACGGACTGGCCGACCGAGTGATGGCCGATCTCAACAAGCCAGTTGCCCAAACGACATCGGCAGCCAACTCCGCGCGCACCCCATGGCTGCAATGGGCCGTAGCGCTAGCGGCTTGCGTGCTGGTGGCGGTAGGCGTACTGCGCCAGAGTGAAGACGTGGCCACCCCGCCAGGGCAACCTGCGGCCGATCGCATGGCGGTGGACGCAGGTGCTTCGACGATCGCCACGCCGGCGGTCGACATGCCCGGCAGCGAGATGTTCTACCGCACGGGCCAGGGACTTGCTTCGTTCTCGCTGGTCGGCATGCAGACGCAAGGCAGCCAGGCAGTCGAGACAGAAGCTTCGAGCGACGGGCAGTTGTTCCGCCGCGCTCTCGACACGTTCCGGTCCATCTGGCCGGGTGAGTCGGAAGTCGGCCCCGCCACGCAGGGCGAGACAGGTTACCTGGAGCCCCCCACTTACGCGTTGGTCTCGTAAGGCAAACCTGCCGTCGCCTGCCCAGCGTGTGACTTAAACGAGTTCGGCTTCCAATTCCGCTTCGTCCAGCGCTTCGTCGTTGACGGGCTCCGAGTCGATCGGCTCCTCGGGAGCGCGAGCCGCCAGTTCGGTCGGCGAGAGTTGCACATAACCCAGCCCGCGAATCACCTCCAGCACTTCGCTGCAGGTGGGGAACATGCGGCCGCTGGTCCGCTTGTATTCATCCAGTGCATTCATGAACTCCACTTCCTGGTCGCTGTAGTCGCGTTCGCAGGTGGTGGGATCGATTTGACGGCGACGGTTAACCTTTTTGCGACGCTCGAGCTTGGGCTCGGCGGCGGTGTTTTCTTCCTCACGGCGATTCTTACGGCGGCGATCGATGGTCACCTCTTCATCACCGGCCTTCTTGGCGGAGGCCTTCTTGGCAGTCTTCTTCGTAGCGGCCTTCTTCTTGGTGGCACGCTTCTTCGTGGTCTTGCTAGCAGAGCCGCCGGAGGCCCGCTTGGGGCTGGCCTTCTTGGTTGCCTTCTTGGTGTTCTTCGCTTGGCTGGTCTTACGCGTGGGCACGACGGAGGTCTCCTGTCGAAGCGGGAAACTTAGGGGGTCCGCAGCCTGCCGATGGCCGCTGACTCGCCGATGGGTGACAGCACCGTCCGTGTGAAATTGAAAATCGGAAAGCTAGCACTGGAAAATGTACCTCCTAGGAAAGAACTGCGATTTAAGCAAAATTGCCCGATTTTCCGGCTGCGCCAGTCGGGGCAAGCAGTTACGGCTGGAGCGGGCTCGGAGGTTCGTATTGCGTCGGTTTGGACCACTTGGTACGGTTCTGCCGCCGAGAAAATGGCGCCAGCGGGATCCGTGTACGGATGCACGACCCGCCAACCCGCGGCCCTGCCAAGGCAGCGGGCAAAACTCGTCCCCCGAAGTGCGAGGCCTTCGACGTGTACGCCCAACCCCAGCGATGGATCGCTCCTGCTACCGCCGCGCTGCTGCTTGCCGCGCTGTCTGGCTGCAACAACCTGAACAGCCAGGCGCTCAACTCCGAAGGAGTGCGGCTTTACCAACAAGGCAACTACCAGCAGGCGTCGGTGCGATTCCAGGAAGCCATTGCCAACGATCCCGCGTCGGCCAACGGCTACTACAACCTGGCCGCGTCGCTGCACAAAGCGGGCACCATGTACAACCGGCCCAACGACCTGACGCAAGCCGAGGTGTTGTACAACCAATGCCTGGAACGCGATCCCAGCCACGCCGAGTGCTACCGCGGTTTGGCCGTGCTGTTGAGCGAGACCGGTCGACAGGAGGATGCGTTCCGCCTGCTCTCGGCCTGGATCCAGCAAAGCCCGACCGATCCCTCGGCGCGGATCGAACTAGCCCGACTGTACGAAGAGACCAGCCGCCCCGAAGACGCCAAGGCCACGCTGGTCGAAGCGCTGAACATCGATCCCAACAACGCCCGCGCGCTCACGGCGCTCGGCCGCTTGCGCGATCAGTCGGGCGACCACGCTCAGGCGCTGGCGAACTACAATCGCTCGCTGGAGATCAACCGCTTCCAGCCCGATGTCGCTGCCCGCGTGGCCACGCTCAACGCGGCCGGCAGCCCGGCGGTTCCGCCGATGACCAACAACTCCGGCACACGCCTGGGCGCGAACTGGCAGCCTTCGGTGAAGTACTAACGGTCAGTCGGACGAAGTTAGGGTGCCTGTGGTTGAGTCTTGCGAGCCCACAGAGTTCAACCTGCTGGGGGCTCGCGGAGCTCGTCCCCAGCCACCCATTAGCTATCGCCGACGCGTTCCAGCAACTCGCACGCGCGGTCGAGTCCGCTAGTCTCGCACATTCGTGCATACTTCTGGCAGCTTTCGGCGACCGACTGAGAACTCGTCAATCGCTCGACCGCCTGTGCAACGCGCGGCGTGGTGAATCGTTTGACGCGCAGCTTCTTGGCGACGCCCAAGTGGCAAAGCCGTGCGGCGTTGTCGTACTGGTCGAACGCCAGCGGCCGGATGAGTTGAGGCACACCCGCGGCCAAGCCCTGCGAACAGGAACCGATCCCGCCGTGGTGGACGAACGCGGCGCAGCGGGGCAGCAGTACCGAGAGCGGAACGAACTCCACGTGTTTGACGCTCGGAGGCAGGTCACTCGGCACCTGATTGGCGAACTTGGTAAGCAGCAGCCCTCGCCGACCAAGTCGCTCGCACACTTCGACGGCCACGCGAAAGAAGTCAGCAGCCTGAGTGTTGGCCGTGCCGGGCGTGAAGACCAGCGGCGGCTCTCCGTCGGCGACGAACGCTTCCACGTCCACCGGCAGCGGTGTGGTGTCGCCTGCATCCCACAGCGGAAAGCCCACGGCTTCGACCGGCCGCGGCCAGTCGGGCTGCACCGGACCGAACCACTCGGGGAACAGACAGATGTTCGTATCGGAAGCGAACCACCAGTCGGGGAACAGCCTGCGGACCGGCGGAAGGTCGAGTTCGCGACGCCACGCGTTGAGCGGCTTGGTAAGCGCGGCATCGACCACCAACCGATTGCCAAACCAGAACACGGTCTCGTTCCACCACCGCGGCCACGCCGGACCAACGGGCACCGCGCCCAGTTCGGGCGCGCGGTGGCGGCTCCAGATGGCTTGCGGCGCGAAGGTGACCGTGGCCACTGCCGCGCCGGCTCGTTCGCGGAACACGCGACTGGCAGCGTCCAACGTGTGAGCCGCCACGACCGACTCGCCGGGCGTGTACAGTTGGTCGATCAACTCGTACATCGGGCGCATCAGGTTGACGACCGCCTCGCGAAACAAGTACGGCACGCTCTTCGTGGGATGCCAGACGTGCGGGTACTCAATCAGCCGCTGGTAGTCGTCGGCCGTGAGGAGGCCGGCCAGTTCGAGCCCGGCTCGTTCGACCACCGGGGCAAAATAGGGGTTCGAGACCACAGTCACGCGGTGCCCCCGCTCGGCGAGCCGCTTGCCCAAGCCGACCATCGGATGCACGTCGCCGTAGCTGCCGATGGCCGTTACAATGAAGTGCATCAGTGGTCCGTTGTCCGTGGCCGTTCGTGGGTGGTGCCGGTAGGCAGTGCTTCGGGTCTCGGGCAAGTATAATCGGACCAGCGCCCACACGTGACCGCCCCCCTTCAACGCACAACTCCAAACACCAACCTCGCATGCCACCGCTGGACGACGAATTCGATCGCGAGACGTTCTACCGTGGCGAAGATCCGGACGCCGGGGAGGAGGACGACTACGAGTTGATGCCGCCCGACGAAGAGATCATCGCCGGCGAGAAGCGCCGCGCGGCCGAGGCGGTCGATCAGGCGTCGAAGTCGGTCGACATCGACGACCTGTACCGCGACCAGGCGGCCATTTCGGATGATATCGAAGACTATGTGAAAGGCCTGCGGTTTCAGTTCGGCGTCAAGCACCTGCTGTGGGCGATGACCGCGCTAGCGGTGATGTTTGTCGTCGGCAAGTACATCATCGGTGGCCTGGGAGCGATGCTGCTGGTGCTGACGTTCCTCGGCCTGGCGGCCGCTTACGGCTGGTTCACCTGGCAGGAGCAACAGCGGCTGCAACAGTGGGAAGCCAAGCGCGACGAACTCTACCGCCGGCACCAGGAGCGGTTCAAGGACGACGGCGTGTCGAAGTTCGATCGGCCTCAGAACGATCCGCCCAAAGCCCCGCGCGCCAGCGCCCCGCCGGGTGACGATACTATGACTTTCACCAATCCACCGCACTTTGCGTTTACAACGCAAGACTTGTTGATGCTGGCCACGATGACCTGCGTCGTGCTGTTCACCATGCTGCGATTCGGCTTCGCAGCGGGCACGTTGGTCCTTGGCTTGTTGCTGGGCGCCGCGGTGATCGCCTCGGCCACCTTGCCCAACCCACCCCGCGCAGTGGCCACTGGCGCCTGGCTGCTGCTGGTGTTTTATGTGGTGATGAGTTTTCTGTCGGTTCTGGTGGGGTAGCGTGGGGGGCGTGCATCGCCTCCGGTTTGACCAACCCCTGGCCACCAGGGACAATAGCATCCTTCCCCCTGCCCTTCCCGCCCTGCGATAGATCATTCCGTGGAACTGTTCGGCGTCCCTGTGGTGCACATCCTGATTGGCATCGCCGCTACCACGGTGGGGGCCATGGTGCAGGGTTCCGTGGGCTTCGGGCTGGCGGTGGTGTCGGCGCCTATCTTGTTGATGGTCTCTCCGCGGTTCGTGCCTGGCTCGCTGATGCTGGCGGCCACAGTGCTAACCGTGATGATGTTCATGCGCGAGCGTCACGCGGTGGTCAAACGCGAGGTGATCATCTCGTCCGCCGCCCGACTCGTGGCCACGATTCCCACCGCGTACGTCGTGAGCCAAATCGACGAGCGACTATTCAGCATCTTGTTCGCCGTGGTGGTGCTGGTGGCCGTGGGCATCAGCTTTAGCGGATTCTCGCTGCCGTTTACCACCACGAACCTGGTGCTCGCCAGTTGTGTGTCGGGCATCTGCAACACCGTGTCGGCCATTGGCGGCCCGGCGATGGCGCTGGTTTACCAGTCGCAGCATGGCTCGCACATTCGTTCGACGCTGTCGGCCATCTTTGCCATCGGCGCGACGATCTCGATGGTCTGCCTCGCAGCCGTGGGCGAGTTCAACTTCAAAGACATCCTGCTCGGCCTGCTACTGCTGCCTGGCATCTTTCTCGGCTTCGCCATCTCGCGCTACACCGTGCGGCTACTCGACCAGCACACCACCCGCCCCGCAGTGCTGGGCATTGCAGGACTGTCGGCCGTGGTGATCCTCGTGCGAGCGCTGCTGACCACGACAAGCTCTTAGCATTCAAGACAACCGCTAGCAGCTTCCCTGGGAGTACTCACTCGCTCTCTTTCACGCTCTCCACCCACGCGCGCACGTTCTCTTCCAGCACGTCCAGCGGCACGGCTCCGCTTCCCAGCACCACGGCGTGGAAGTCGCGGACGTCGAACTTCTCGTCCAGTTCCGCTTCGGCCATCGCCCGCAGTTCGCGAATTCGCAGTTCGCCAATCTTGTACGCCACGGCCTGGCCGGGCCAACCGATGTAGCGGTCGACCTCCGAGCGAATGTCGAGCATCGACAGCGCGGTGTTCTCGGCCATGTAGTCGATGGCCTGCTGCCGCGTCCAACCGAGGTAGTGCATGCCCGGGTCGACCACCAACCGGCAAGCTCGCCAGATCTCCATCGACAGCCGGCCGAAGTCGCTATACGGGTCCTGGTAGAAGCCGACCTCCAACCCCAGTCGCTCGGAGTAGAGCGCCCAACCCTCCACGTACACGTTGAACCCGGCGAACTTGCGGAACTCGGGCAGGTCCTCCAGTTCGTACTGTAGCGCGATCTGCAAGTGATGGCCCGGCACCGCTTCGTGGTACGAAAGCGCCTCGAGCATGTACAGCGGGCGGCTCGGCAGGTCGTAGGTGTTCAAGCAGTAGTACCCCGCGCGGGTTCCGTCGCCCGCCGGTGGTTGGTAGTAGGCCGCGGTGGTCTTGGGGGCGATGTAGTCGGGGATCGGCCGCAAGCCGTATGGCATCCGCGGCAGCACGCGAAACAACTCGGGCAGCTTGCCGTCCATGCGTTTGCAGATCAGTGCGGTGTGTTGCTGCAGCTCTTCGGGAGTCTTGGCGTAGAATTTTGGATCGGTCCGCAGGTGCTCGACGAACTGTTTGAAGTCGCCTTCGAAACCGACTTGCTCGATGATCTCATCCATCTCGCCGCGAATGCGTTTCACCTCCGCCAGCCCGCGACGATGAATCGCCTCGGGTGTGATGTCGTCGAGCGTGGTGTGCTTCACCGCGCGATACCGATAAAACTCCGCCCCATCGGGTAGCGCGCGGGCGGCGATCGTGTCGCGGCAGTTGGGCAGGTACTCGGTCCGCATGAACTCGCCAAACCGCTCGTAGGCCGGTACGACACTCTTGGTGATTGCCGCGCGGGCGGCCTCCTGCAAGCGCTGGTGTTCGCTGGCCGGCACGGTAGCAGGAATCTCGCTCAGCGGTTCGTACATCAAGCTCCGCTCGGGGTCGCTCACCACGTGCGCGTCGACCGAGTCGAGGCTGCCTTCCATGATCACCGAGGGCATCGTGTAGCCCAGCCGCACGCCCTCGCGCATCAGCGCGATGTGCTCGTCGGCGTAGCGGCCAAAGTCGTTCAGGCGGGCGATGTAGTTCTCGTAGTCCTTGGTGGTCACCAGCGGCACGCGGCGGCGGAGTTCGGGGAACTCGATGTGAAAGCCCGAGCGATTGTTGATCGGTGTCAGGTGAGTCTTGAAGCGGTGCTCGGCCAGATCGTTGTCGAACTCGCGCTGCAGCACCGCGTAGTGGATGCGATCGTCGCCGGAAAGCTCGTCGCGGTTGATCGCTTCCAGCCGCTGGAGGAACTCCGCGGTCTTGGCCGCCCTCCGCTCGATGTCCTCCGGCGTCAGCGAATCGAGGCGGTGGTTCGCTCGATGGTCGCCCACGGTCGTGGCCATCTGGGGCGACTCGGCCAGGCGGAACTCCCAGCTGTCGTCGATCAGCTGGTGCAGCTTGTCCGACTCCGATTCGGCCAGCACCGCCGCGGCGGGCAGAATTATCAGAGTCGCGGTCTGCAAAAAACGCCGATATGTTGCATTCATCGAGGATCATCTCCGGGCGGAAACAGGCGGCCTACTCAGCGAACCTGCCATCTTATCAGTTGCCCGGCTTCGCGACATCCGGCGCTGCTGGAGTCTCGGGCGGCGCGTGGTTAAACTGGGGTGGTATTCCCCTGCCCACCTGCATCCGGAGTTCTTCCCATGCGTTTGCTTCCCAGGCTGTTTGCATCCTTGCTGTGCGTTGGCGTCGCGCCCGTCGTGTTGGCGGAGTCGTCGATTGATTTCGAAAAACAGGTCGCGCCGATCCTCGAAGCCAATTGCTATGGCTGCCATGGCGCGGAAAAAGGCCTGGGCGGATTGAAGCTGCACACGGTCGACGCGATCCAAGCCGCGGCCAAGAAAGACGACCACCTGTTGGTGGCCGGCAAGCCCGACGAGAGCGAGCTGTACGAGCGGCTAGTGCTGCCGAAGGACGATCGCAAGCGGATGCCGAAGAACGCCGATCCGCTAAGTAAGGAAGACATCGAAATCATCAAGCAGTGGGTCGCCGAAGGGGCCAAGTTTGCCACGGCCGACGCACCCGCCGCCGAAGCGATGGAAGAGAAGCCGACCGACGAGGCCCCGCTGCCCGAGCGCCCGGAACTCGAAGCCGCCTCGCCCGACGCGATCGCAGCCGCTGAAGAAACCGGCGCGCTGGTGATTCCGCTCTACTCCGGTAGCCATGAACTGCGGGTGAGCTTCCCCTCGTCGCGCGACCAGGTGACCGATGAAACGGTCGCCAAGCTGGTTCCGCTCGCGGGGCAGTTGGTCGAGCTCGATCTCTCCGGCACCAAGATCACCGACGCGTCGGCCGAGTCGCTCAAGCAGTTCAAGTACCTCGACACGCTGCACCTGGAAAAGACCGAAGTCGGCGACGCGACCGCTTCGGCGCTGGCTGGCATGACGTACCTCAACTACCTGAACCTGCACAGCACCAAGGCGACCGACGCTTCGCTCGAAGCACTGAAGGCCGCGCCCAGCCTGCGAAAGCTCTACATGTGGCAAACGGCCGCCAGCTACGACGCCGCCAAGGCCCTCGAGAAGGCCACGCCCGGCTTGGAAGTAAACCTCGGTTGGGATCATCCCGGCGTGGTCCGCGAGCGTTTGAACGCCGAGCTGAAGCGCGTCGAAGAGCAACAAGCCACCGCGGCCAAGGCGATTGAGGAAGCCAAGAAGACCCTCGAAACGGCCGAAGCCGATCAGAAGTCGGCCACCGAACGCGCGGCCGACATCAAGAAGCAACTCGAAGCACTCGACAAGCCGGCCGAGGCGCCCGCCGAGCAAGCCGAAGAGAAACCAGCCGAGGGCGAAGCCGCCTGACGCTACATCTATTACACCCTCCCGCTTGCGGGAGGGTCGGACGCCGTAGCGGCCGGGGAGGGCAACACCACGGCGACCGTTCCGGAATCTCGCATCTCCAAACTTACCTCCCCAAGCTTACAGCTTTCCTGTTGACCGACACTCCTCCTAAACCGCTCCAAGTGCTGCACTACCTCGACGCTGTTCGCGAGGAAGCGGGCGGTGTTGTGCGGTGTGTGATCGATCTGTGCAACGTACTGGCTGCACAAGGCTGCGAGGTCACGCTCGCGACGTACGATGCTCAGGACGTTCCCGCCGCGTGGGGCAAAGAGCCCAATACGCCGCGGGTGATCGACGCCGGCGCCGACGAAGCGCTAAACCAAGCGTACGAAACGGCCGATGTCGTCCATCTGCATACGCCGTGGGATCGACGCAACACGTCAGCGGCCAAGCGTGCGCAGGCAGTGCGCAAACCCTACATCGTCAGCGTGCACGGCATGCTCGACGATTGGTGCATGGCGCACAAGGGACTCAAAAAGCGGGTGTACCTGTGGCTCGCCGGGCGGCGGATGCTCGAAGGGGCGTACCGCGTGCACTGCACCGCCGAGGGCGAAGCCCAGCAGGCGGGCAAGTGGTACCCTCGCGCCCAATCGGTCGTGCTGCCGCTGGTAGTCGACATGCCAGACCCCGAATCACTGCCGGGCCCTGAGCTAGCCCGCGAGACCTTCCCGGCGCTGGCGACCGACGAGGCCAAGCTATTGTTCCTCAGTCGATTGCATCCCAAGAAGGGAGTCGACCTGCTGTTGCGCGCGGCGAAGCTGCTCGTCGATCGCGGCACCAGCTTTCAACTGTTCGTCGCCGGGCCAGGCGAAGCGGCGTACATCGAGCAGCTCAAGTCGCTCGCCAGCGAGCTGGGCATCGCCGACCGCACGCACTTCGTCGGTCTGGTGCAGGGCGACACCAAGTTGTCGCTTTACCAGGCGGCCGACTTGTTCGTGCTGCCGACGCACCAGGAGAACTTCGGGCTGGTGCTGCCCGAGTCGCTGGTGTGCGGCACGCCGGTCGTCACCACGCGCGGCGTCGACATTTGGCCGGAGATCGAAGCGGCCGGCAGCACCATCACCGACAACCAGCCCGAGCCACTCGCGGAGACGCTCGCCAAGCTACTCTCCGATCGCACGGCCCTCGCCGCGCGCGGCGAGCAAGGTCGCCAGTACATCCAACAATGGCTCGACTCCGACCGCGTCGCTCAAGGGTACATCGATCTGTATCGCGAAGCGGCGCAAAGCAAACCGTGAAGCCCAAAGCCAATCACCGTTGGGATCTCACACCAAGCGAAGCGCGCGAGCTGCAGGAGAAGCTGCGTCCGCAACTAGTGCTCCAACCACCCCGCCACGCGCCGCGCCTGGTGGCAGGTGTCGACGTCAGCGTGACCGGCCCGCGGTGGCGTGAAGCGACTTCCAAGGCGGCGGTCGTGGTGTTCGACTACACGACGCTCGAACCGCTCGAAGTGGCCACTGCGTCAATGCCCTCTCCATTCCCCTACGTGCCCGGGCTGCTCTCGTTTCGCGAAATCCCCGTGCTGCTCGAAGCGTTCGAACAGCTCACGCACAACGTCGACCTGGTGATGGTAGACGGCCACGGCTACGTGCATCCGCGCCGACTCGGCATCGCGTCGCACCTGGGCCTGGTGCTCGACGTATCGACCATCGGGTGCGCGAAAACTCACTTCATCGGCCAATGGGACGAACCAGCCGAGACGGCCGGCAGCTACACCGAAATCATCGACCCGAACACCAAGCCGCCCGAGGTGATCGGCGGTGTGCTCCGCACCCGCGACTCGGTGAAGCCAGTGTTCATCTCGCCCGGCCACCGCATGGACCTACCCACGGCGCTCGACCACGCCCTGGCTTGCAGCACCGGCTACCGCCTGCCGGAGCCAACGCGCCGCGCCCACCAGTGCGCGGCTGGGAAGACGTTGGAGGAGTTGCATGCGGATTGGCGACGCGCGGCCGGCGGTTAGGGTTGAGTAGACAGTTTACTCGCTCAATGCTGGCCACCAGCCCGCCGGCGCGGTACAAACACGTGGGTTGTTTCTTCCCACCGCTCACGTGAGGGCCCCACGATGGCATTGGAAAACCAGCTCCCCCGGCAAGGGTTGACTCTAAACGGCCGATGGTCGCGGCGGCGAGTGTTGGGGCTTTCGGCCGTGCCGCTGTGTTCGATGGTGTGGCCCATGGTGTCGAGGGCGGCGGTTGGCTCGCTGAAGGGTCCTGTGCGGATCGGACTCATTGCCGACTTGCACCATGACCTCATGCACGATGGTCCGGAGCGGATGCAGGCGTTCGCCGACTCGATGAAGGAGCATGAACTCGACGCGGTGATGCAACTAGGCGACTTTGCCTATCCGAATGAAAAGAACCGCGCGGTGATCGACCAGTTCAACTCGCTGCACAAGAAGTCGCTGCACGTGATTGGCAACCACGACACCGACGCCGGGCACACCAAGCAGCAATGCCTCGATGTGTGGGGCATGCCCAAGCGGTACTACACGGCCGACGTCGGCGGCGTGCAACTGGTGGTGCTCGACTGCAACGAAAAGGGCTCGCCCACGCACCAAGGGGGCTACCCAACGTACGTCGGCAAGGAGCAACTCGAGTGGCTGCGCGAGCAACTGGCCACGCTCACCGGCCCAATCGTTGTCGCGTCGCACCAGCCGCTGGCCGGCGCGGTGCCGATCGACAACGCCGAGCAGGTTCAAGAGGTTCTCTCGGCCGCGGCCGATAAAGTGATCCTGGCCATCAACGGCCACACGCACATCGACGACGTGCTGGTGATCGGCGGCGTGAGGTACATGCACCTCAACTCGGCATCGTACGCCTACCTGGGCGGCAACTATCAGCACTTCAGCTACCCCAAGGAAATCCACGCCAAGCACAAGGTCCTCGAGTTCACCTGCCCCTACCGCCAAGCCCTGTTCGCGGTGCTGTCGATCGACCCAGAAACGCTCACCGTGACGATCGAGGGACGAGAGACCGAGTGGGTGGGCCAGTCGCCGGCCGAACTCAAGGTGGCCGATCGCCCGAACATGGTGGTGGGGGAGGAGATTGTGTGCGAGATTCGGGATCGAGAGTTGGAGCGGGCGAATAGCCGGACATCGAAAGCGCCTGCTACTAGCTAGGGCGCGTGAACCCACTGACCAAAGTGAAGTGCCATGTTTCGGCTTCAGCTGGCATCACTCGCAATACCGGTCCTCCTGGGCAGCTTGGCGATCTGCCTCGGATGTCGCGAAGGTATGACTTCTAGTTCAATGCCCATTGAGGGGCAAGAGTTCATTGAACAGTACTACCTGAAGAACGCTGACCTGGGCGGGGCGAAGCTAGTAGCCTACCAATGGGCCTTACGCGAACAACTAAGCGCTGCGAACACCCCATCCACGATCGTGCTGTGCGATTTAGATATGCTCGACAAACGGATCGTAGGCACTCTCCAGGAGCAGTATCCCGAGTTGATTGCCCTCCGAAAATTCAAGGCGGATTCGGGAAGCGTCACTCTATTGCAGGCAAATGTCGCACTCGCCAAAAACAACGACGCGTACATCATCATTTCGATAGATAATGGGCCTAATAGATTTCGAAGCTTCTTCATGAGACTGAAATACAGCAAATCGGAGTGGCACATCCAGCACGTAGAAGAAATGGAGGTGACATAGGCCGGTTCCATTTTACCAAGCAAGACTGGAGCACAATCATGGATCAGCGACACGGGTTAGCAATGATGCTCCTGCTGCCGATCACGCTACCTGCTGGCGTCATCTTCGGCTGGGTTAGCGGCCATCTGCTTGCCGTTGCCTTCGACTCACAAGAAGCAGAGCTGGGTTACACCCTGTTCTTCGCCGCCTTCCCTGCTGCTATAGCCTTTTTGGTGGGGTGCCTGCTTTGCCTGCTCGGGTTGACACTTGTGAAACGGCACGGGCTTGTCTTGGCAACGACATTTAACGTAGCGTCTTTCTTGCTGGGTTTGCTCTCGTATAACGCTCCGCTCTTGTAAGAAAAGGGTAGACTACAATCGGTGCAGGCCACTAGTGGATTCACAAAAGTCAAAACCTAACATTCTCCCCACACTTTCCATGACTAACTTCCAAACCATCCCTGCATCGATCGTACTCCTCTTAAGTCTCTCCCTAGCAAGCTGGGCTCTCGGAGACACTCCTGCGCCCACGAGGAAGTTGCCGGTCGAGGGGCAGGTGTTTTCGTTAGACGGGCACACCGCGTTTCTCATTCTGCCGGAGGATGTCGACGACGAGGAGCCAACTCCTTGGGTCTGGTACGCCCCCACGGTGGGCAGGTATCCGGCCAAGGAGGAGAAGTGGATGTTCGAGAAGTTCCTGGCCGAGGGGATCGCCATTGCTGGCGTCGATGTCGGTGAGTCGCATGGCAATCCCAAAGGTCGCGAGGTCTACTCGGCGCTCTATCGCGAGCTGGTCGACAACCGCGGCATGGCAAAGCAGCCGTGCCTGCTGGCCCGCAGCCGCGGCGGACTGATGCTGTACAACTGGGCCGTCGAAAACCCCAAGTCCGTGCGGTGCATTGCCGGCATCTATCCTGTCAGCAATCTCGCCAGCTATCCGGGCCTCAAAAAGGCCAGTGCCGCCTACGACATGCCGGCAGAACAGCTAGCGAAAGAACTGGAGAAGCACAATCCCAACGATCGCCTGGCGCCGCTGGCCAAGGCGAAGGTCCCCATCTTCCACTACCACGGCGACATCGACAAAGTGGTTCCGCTGGAGAAGAACTCGCAGGTGCTGCACGATCGGTACAAGCAGCTCGGCGGGCCGATGACCCTGCGCGTAGCGGAGGGACGTGGCCATACGATGTGGGAGGGCTGGTTCCAGAATCAGGAGCTGGTGGACTTCGTGATTTCCCACGCGAAACGGGAGACTTCTGGGGAGTAAGAGCTTCTGGCGGCGTCCTTTGGGAGTCAGCGATCGCCTGCATCGGACAATTCCTTCATGCGCCGCGACATGAATTCTTGCATAGCGGCCGCCACTTGGTCGCCCTCTTGGTCGATGCGCGAAGCGATTGTCGAGTGGTCGCGATCTTTCACTTCCAGGAAGGTTGCGTCTCGATGACCCGTGTTCTTCACCGCGGCGACGAAGTACTCGTTTTCCAAAGACCTTAACGGAAGGTCCCGGTTGCCGACGATGCAGAGAAACGCTGGCAACCGCTGGTCGACATTACCCAGCGGCGAACGGGCGTCGACCACTGGGCGGGTGCGGGGCGTGCCTTCTTCGCCGCGTACGGTCGAGTGGGTGATCATCTGGCCCGAGATCGGCATGCAGCCCGCGATGCAATCGGCATCGACGCCCAGTTGCTTGAGCCGCGGGCGATCCACCGCGACCATCGCCACCAGGTAGCCTCCGGCCGAGTGCCCGGCGAGGAATAGTCGGTCGGGGTCACCCCCATGCTCGGCGATGTGCTGGTGCACGTACGCCAGCGCCGCGGCAATATCGTCGACGTACTCGGGATAATGCACGCGGGGACTCATCCGATATTCCACCGAGGCCACCGCGTAGCCCTGGCGAACAAACGTGGACACCACGCGCATGGCGATGTCGTCGCGTTTGCCGTTCGGCGGACTGCTATCGGCCTGGATCCCGCCCCCGTGCACCCAAAGGAGCGTCGCAAAGCTGTCGCCGGTTTTCGGCAAGTACAAGTCCAGTCGGCATTGCTCCTGCTCGTAGGGGGTTGCTGCGTCCGGGCGGTAGAGAAGGTCCAAGTGCTGGCGCGGCGAATTGTCTTTGGCACTGGTGGTGCTGGCGACCAGGCAACACAGTACTGCGGCGAGGAAAACAAGCATCTCTCTACTAGACATGAGGGGATCCTGCGTTGTTGTGTGGGGATGGCTCCATTGTACATCACGGAAGTCCAAAGGACGGAGTCACAGGCCTCGAAAAACCCTGGCAAACCCAGCTCCCTGCGGCTATGATCGCGGTTAGCCCGTGGCCTCATTGCTTTTCTTGATTTCTTTTTCCGCTCGAGTTCACTTCGACCATCCGATGCGCGTCGACGTCACCAACCCCGAGAGCTTTGCCGACACGTATGCATACGTGGTGGATCGCGAAGGGACCATTGTGCTGCATCCCCGCTATCCGGATGTCGTAGGCACCAAGCCTTGGGATTGGGCAATTGGGGCCGATAAGGAAAAGTGCCGCGAACATTATGTCCAGGCGTGTATGTTCCGCGAGCCGCAAGGGCCGTTCGTTGTCTCGATCCACTACAGCGAGGAAACCTATCCGCTGCGTTTCCATTTGTTTCCGCTCGATGAGGGGCAGGTACTGGTCTACTACACTCGTGTATTCAACGGAGATCTGACCGACCGCGAGCGACACGTGCTGGTGTTGGTGGCCGGCGGCGCAAGCGCCAATCAGATTGCCGACGCATTGGGCATCAGCGCCTCGACAGCCCGCGATCACATTGCCAATCTGAAGCGGAAGCTGCACATCCATCACGCCGATGGCTTTCGTATGGCAGCGCATCATTTCGGCTTGGGCAAATAGCGTAGCGCGCACTCGATGCCAATGGAATCACTGGCCAACCCTGGCAAGTGCGGCTATGATCGCTGATGGCGCCCCGCCACGCTGCTTGTCGGGATATTTCAGAACTCGGACACGCCTGCGAGTACCATCCGATGCGACTCGACCCCAACAATCCCGAAGGCTTCGCCGACACCCAGACCTTTGTGGTCGATAGCGAGGGAACGATTGTACTGCACCCCCGCTTTCCGGACGTGACGAACATCAAACCGTGGGAGTTGGCGGTGGGGCCCGATAAAGAAAAGTGCCGCGAGCACTTTGTCCAGGCGTGCATGTTTCGCAAGGAGCAGGGGCCGTTTGCTGTCTCCATTAGCAATGATAACGACATCGTCCCCCTGAAGTTCCATTTGTTCCCGCTCGACAACGGACAAGTGCTGGTGCTCTACACCCGCGTGTTCACCGGTTCGCTCACCGACCGCGAGCGACACGTGCTGGTGCTGGTGGCTGGCGGGGCGAGCGCCAGTCAGATTGCCGACACGCTGGGCATCAGCGCCTCGACCGCCCGCGACCACATCGCCAACCTGAAGCGGAAACTACACATCCAACACGCCGACGGCTTCCGCATGGCGGCGCATCATTTCGGGCTGGGCGGGTAGCGGAGTTCGTACTATGGCCGCCTCGGCCGTAGCGCGTCTCGTGTCATTCCGACAGGAGGCTCGCCGACTGAGGAATCTACGCTCCCTAGCCAGAGACGATTAGCCATTTGGGGAGCTTGGAATGCCACGCTGCAACCTATCGCAGCTCCACGCTAGATTTCTCGGTCGCTGGACTCCCTGTCGGAATGACACGAGGTGGTACGGCCGGGGCGGCCATACTACACAGGAGCGACCTTACACCAAGGTCAGCGTGCCGGTGCTGTCGCCGACCGATTCGACCGGGGCGCCGACTTCTTGCAGCATGGTGAGGAACAGGTTCATCAGCGGTGTCTTGGCGGGGAAGATCTGGTGGCGGCCGGTGATCATCTTGCCGCCCAGGTTGCCGGCCATCAGCACGGGTACGTCGTGATGATCGTGGCGGTTGCCGTCGCGGATGGCGCTGCCGTACACCAGGCCGGTGTTGGCCAACAGCGTTGAGTCGCCCTCTTTCACTTCGTTCATCTGCTTGAGGATGTAGGCCAGTTGCTCGATGTGGTAGCGGTTGATCTGGCGGATGGATTCGATCTTGTCGGGATCGTGCTGGTGGTGCGAAATCTCGTGGTGGCCGCCTCGAATCTCCAGCTCGCGATACCGGCGATTGCTCCCCTCGTTGGCGAACATCAACGTGGTCACCCGCGTCAGGTCGGCCTGCAGGGCCAAGATCATCAGGTCGCCCATCAGGCGAATGTGCGCGCCGTAGTCCTTGGGCACTCCTTCGGGTCGCTTCAGATCGGTCAACGTCTGGCGGCTCGTCGGGTCGTTGATTCGTCGCTCGACGCCACGGATGCTCTCCATATACTGATCGAGCTTGCGGCGGTCGGCCGTGCTGATCCGCCGCTGCAAGCGCTTGGTGTCTTCGGAAACGAAGTCGAGGATGCTCTGCTGCCGCTGGTGGCGGCGGAACTGCGACTCCGGCACGTCGGATGCGGTGCCGCCGCCGAACAGGCGGTCGAACACCAATTGCGGATTGACCTCTTTGCCGGACGGTTGCGAAGGCGAACGCCACGAGATGCTGTTGGAGTACGCGCAGCTATAGCCGCTGTCGCACGTGCCCGCCAGACGCCCTGCTTCGCAGCCCAACTCGAGCGTCGGGAACGGCGTGTCGCCGGCGATGTACTTGGCGGCGATGTGATCGACCGACACACCGGCGCGGATGTCGCGGCCTTCGGTCTTCACTGGGTGCATGCCGGTGAGGAACGCCGCGGCGCTGCGAGCGTGGTCGCCAGGGCCGTCGCCTTTGCTGCGGGCGTTGTCGCAACCGAGGCCGCTGAAAATGGAAATATGCTGCTGCACTTCGGCCAGCGGCTCGAGGATGTTCTTCAGCTTGAAATCCTCGCCCACGTCGTCGGGTGTCCAATCGGACATATTCACGCCGTTGGGCACGTAGAGAAACGCCAACCGCTGCGGCGCTTTGCTGGCCACCGGCGCGGCTGCGGCGATGGGGGTCATCGCTTCGAGCGCTGGCAGCGCAACAGCAGTGCCCAGACCACGCAGGAACGTGCGACGTGCAATCGGTTGGAAAGGCATCATGACCTCACGAGGGTTAACGCCTGGCTCGAACCGTCCATGATCTGGGTCGAGCTGGGCAGGAGTTCATTGTAACAAAGCCGCTGCGGGACCGCCCTTGGTAGGTACAATCTTTTCGATTTTGCCATCTGGACCGAACGTGACCTGCTGGATGGCGCATTGACGCACACCCTCGAGCGGCGGTTCAGTCTTGGTGGTGGGCCAGTAGTGATAGGCGATGTACCACTGGCCCGTCTGGGGATGCTGGAAAAACGAGTGATGCCCCGTGCCCTGGAAACCACCCTGCGAGTTGAGAATCGCACCCTGGTACTCCCACGGACCGGTGGGCGAGTCGGACGTCGCGTAGTGCACCGAGTAGTTCGGGTTGTTCCAGCCTCCGTGGCTGTAGGAGAGGTAGTAGGTACCATCGATCTCGTGCATGAACGCCCCTTCGGTGAAATTCGGCGGGGTGTCGACCTCGATCTCTTCGCCCAGTTCCACCATGTTGGGTTTCAGTTTCCACACGCGGAGCGTCGCACCGGCGCTGCCGCCAGCGTAGAAGTAGCTGGTACCGTCCTTGTCGTGAAACACCATCGGGTCGATCGCTTCGAACCCGTCGCCGCCGGTCAAAAGTGGCTTGCCGCTATCCTTGAACGTACCGTCGGGCGTATCACTCACAGCGACGCCGATGCGGCTGGGCGTGGGGTTCTGCGGCCCTACGCTGTAGTAGAGATAGTACTTGCCATCCTTCTCCGTAATGCCCGGCGCCCACAACCAGTGATCTCGCGCGCCGTCGTCCTTGATCCAGGAAATGTCCTCGATTTTCAGGACGGGTTCGGTGGCCTCCCAGTCGATCAGGTTCTTCGACGAGTAGGCCACGATGTCGAACGCGTGAAACTGCGCTCGCGCATCCGGCGTGTGCGTCGGGTAGGCCCAGTACTTGCCCGCGAGCACGGCGACGTGGGGATCGGCGCCCGGGAAAGCAGGATTGTCGGCCAGGGCGGCCAGCGGCAGCGCAAAGGCTGCGGCCAAGACGACAGATAATCGGCAAGCGTTGAGGTGTTTCATGGAAAGTCGTTGCGTATCTCTCATCGCGAAGCTACTTGGGGGATTCGTATCGGCGTTGCTGGAAAGGTGCGCTTTCGATCACCGCCAGGATCAACGCTCGCATCTTGTCGTCTTCTTCGGCGGTGCGGCGAGCAATCTCGCGGACCGCGCATTCGTCGTAGTATTCCAAGCCGCGGCCCAGAGCGTAAATCATCAGCTTCTCGGCCAAGCAGCGGCGGAACCCTTCGCGACGCTCCAGCAATACGGCCGTCAGGTCGGACGCACCGTTGATCTTCTCGCCGGAGGGCAACTCGCCGGAAGCATCGATCTCGCCGACGCTGTCCTCGGTTCGCCAACGCCCGACCAGGTCGTAGTTCTCTAGCGCCAGTCCGATGGCGTCCATCTGCTCGTGGCACACCGCGCACGATGGATCCTCACGATGAAGTGCCATCTGCTCGCGCATCGAGAGCGGCTTGTCGCTTTTCTTGGTTACTTCCTCCAGCGCGGTAATGCCCGGCGGAGGGTCGGGCGGGGGTGCGCCTAGCAGTTCGCCCAGCACCCACTTGCCACGCTTCACCGGCGAAGTGCGGTCGGGGTTCGACGTCGCGGACAACACGCCCGCCATGGTGATCACACCGCCGCGCTCGCCGGCAAAAGGTTCAATCTTTGCAAACTCCACGCGGCGGAAGTGGCGTCCCTCGACGCCGCTGATGCCGTAGTGTTTGGCGAGCCGCTCGTTCAAGTAAGTAAAGTCGGCGTCGAGCAGCGTGGTGATCGGCAGGTCGCGACGCACCACCTCGGCGAACAGCATCTGGGCCTCGCGAGCCATCGCCCTGCGCAGGGGCCCATCGAACGAGTTGAATTGCTTCTCGTCGGGCACCAGGTCCACTAGCAGCCGCGTACCGAGCCACTGGCCGGTGAAGTTCTTGGTGAACTGCTCGGCGCGGCGGTCGCGGAGCATGCGATTGACCTGCGAACCGAGCTCCGCCCGCAATCGCCCCTCGCCAGCCAGCCGCAGCAGCGTGGCGTCGGGCATCGAACTCCACAAGAAGTAACTGAGCCGCGCGGCCAGCTCGTATTCATCCACCGGATAACCGCGCTGGTCGCCCTCGGGCTTGAGCGGCTCGTGGTCGATGTTGCCTATGAACAAGAACCGCGGCGAGACCAACATCGCTTCGAGCGAAACTTGCACGGCGCGCTCGTAGGTATCCCCCGCCTGGCGGCGGACGTCGAGCAATTCAATCAAGCGGTCGATCTGCTCCTCGGGCACCGGGCGGCGAAAACAGACCGTGGCAAATTGTTCAAGCGACTCTCGTGCAATCGGCCGCCACGCTTGCTCGTCGCGCCACTGGTCGGCGGTGGGTGATTTGGCAAACCATTTCTTATGGGCACGCGGCGCGCTGTCGATCAGGTCCTCGTAGGGACCGATCAGTTCAAACTTGCGAATGAACAGATTGCGATCACCATCCTCACTATAGTCGTTGGTAAACGCGACTCCCAAGCGACGCTTCCCCCGCTCGACGTCGAACGCGACGGTGAACTCCTCGGAAGTCTCGTCGTTGACATGCACTTCGATCGTCTGCACAACGTGGCTCTTGTCGAGGATCGCCATGTGCACCGGATCGGGCCCAGCCTGATCGGCCGACACGCGAACTCGCAACCAATAGCGACCCGGTTTGGGGAACTCGTACACGAACTCCACCGCCCCGTTGCTCCACAGCTCGCGGCGGCCGTCGCGATCCGACTGTCCGCCCTGCCAATGGAGTCGCGGTACGTCGTACACGTTTTCGGTCTGCGACTCGGGCACCAACAGCGCCTGGCGCGAGATATCCCGTGCGGCATTCAGGTACTTCTCCAGCAACACTGGAGTGAGCGACAGCATATCGGCGTTGTTATCAAAGCCGTACGCCAGATCGTCGGGCGGGAAGGTCTTGGCCGGCTGGAAGTCAACCATCAGCAGGTCGCGAATCGTGTTGCGGTACTGATCGCGGTTCAGCCGACGCAGTGTCACCCAGCCCGGATCCTGCGGCACGCTGCAGTCGAGTTGTGCGAGCTTCGCCTCGATCCAACCCACTAGCTTCGCGCGTTCTTCGTCGGTGGGCGCGTCGTAATCGGCCGGCGGCATGTCGCCCGCCTTGAGCCGAGCCACGACGTCCTTCCACGTATTGCGATCCTCCTGAAAGCGGTCGCCCGACTGCAGCTTGTCCAGTTCGAGCCCCGCCTCGGCCGAGTCGCCCGAATGGCAATCCGAGCAGTACTGCTCGACCAGCGGGCCGGCCAGATGCTGGTAGTCGGCAATCGGCTCCAGCGGTTCGCTCAAAGCAACCTGCGCACCGCAAGCGCAAGTGAGCAGGAGAGCGATGCACAACGATAGGCGGGGCATAGGTGGTCGCTCGGCGGGCCGGGAGGATAGCGACACAAGGTGGGAGTTGGCCCGCGATTATACCGGGTTCTACCGAAAATTGCACGAACAACTTCAGGAAATCGCAATTCGGCGAAATGCCGCAGATTGGCCCACTTCCCCTTACGCGCTGAGTCCCGGCTACTCGCTCACCGTGCTCGTCATCGCAGCCCTCAGGTCGTCGCAGGCGCCGGCCATCGCGGCCGAAAGGGGCTGGCTTGCCGACTCATTGCCCTCTGTGTCTTCATTGGCGGGCGCTTGCCAGGTTGGCTCGGCGGCAAGTTGCTCGTCGAGCGGCAGGCACTCGGCGCCGTCGTGAATCCACGTGCAGTTGCGGCCGTTGTGCTTCGCCGCGTAGAGCGCCTCGTCGGCCCGCTTTACGAGCGTCGAAACTTCTTCGCCCGGTTCAATCGAAGCGATGCCGGCGCTGGCGGTGATGGGCCGCTCGAGCTGTTGGAACTGATCGCTCAGCATGCGGAGTGCTTCTTGAGCTTTTGCCACCGCATGGTGACCTTCGTCGAGCGTGGTATGCGGCAGAACGATGGCGAACTCCTCGCCGCCGTAGCGACCGACGAAGTCGTGTCGGCGCAACGAAGTGCGCAGCGCCCCCGCCAGGCTCACCAGCACATCGTCGCCCATCTGGTGGCCGAAGTCGTCGTTGATCTGCTTGAAGTGATCGACGTCCACCATCACGACCGAGAACGGAGTACCATGCTTGCGGTAGTCGCCCAGGCGGGTGGCGAGTTGTTCGTCGAGCGCGCGACGATTAGGCAATCGGGTCAATGGATCGGTCAACGACGTGGTCAGGTGCGACTCGATCTCCCGCGCCTGCTCCGCGATCTGGTCCTCCGCTGCGTGCAGCTCCTCCTGCAACTGTCGGTTGGCAGCCAGGATCTCACCCACCACGCCCACAACCAGGTCGGTGGTGGGATGATGCTTGTCGGCGGGCGCTTCCTGCAAGCGGGCGCTGGCCGCTTCGAACCGCGAGCGATGGTCGGCCACGCGCATCCCGATGCTCTGCGTCAGCCCATGCAGCTCGAGCGCCAACGATCGGGCGCGGCCCAGGTCGACGTCGCGACTACCGGGCGCGGGGCGGCGAAGCCACCATCCGATGGCGACTCCAACAACTAGTTGCAAAGCACCCAGCAGGCATCCACCGAGTATTATGAGTACGGTATTGGTCATCGTCGCGGCGCCCCGACAGGAAAGTTCGTTTCCTGCAAACGTAGGCCACGCGACCCCCCCGGGCAGCCGTGCTGCGGCAACTAGCCACGCCTGCCGCCAACGGCTGTAGCCGCCGTGCGGGCTTTAACGGTTCTGCGGCCCAGGGCCCCACGCCAAGGGGATCGTGGTCTGCTAAGATACGGGGCCACGATGTGTTTTCGAGTTATTAGCCTTGGTACTACTGCATGTCCCTCGCCGAAACCTATTCCACCGACCAACTCAGCCTGTCGTTCGAGTTGTTTCCTCCCAAGACCGAAGCAGGCGAGAAGGCCCTGTTTCGTCACGTCGAGCGGCTCGTCGAATTCAAACCGGCCTACATCACTTGCACCTACGGCGCTGGCGGTTCCACCCAGGGTAAGACACTCGACATCGTGGCCCGCGTGCGCGAAACGAGCGGCCTGCCGGTCGCCACGCACCTGACATGCGTCAATCGCACAGCCGACCAGTTGGCCCAGTACCTGACCGAAGCTCGCGCGCGAGGCGTCGACAACGTAGTGGCCCTGCGCGGCGACCCGCCCAAGGGCGAGGATGCTTTCGTGGCCACTGAAGGCGGCTTTCGCTACGCGAACGAGCTGGTGGGCTTCATCCGGGAGCAGTTCGCCGACATGGGCATCGCTGTGGCCGGCTATCCCGAGAAGCACCTCGAAGCCCCCAGCATGGACGTCGACCTGGAGAACCTCCGCCGCAAGGTCGACGCTGGCGCCGATGTGGTGATCACGCAACTGTTCTACGAAAACGCCGACTTCTTCGCGTTTCGCGACCGCTGCACCACGCTGGGCATCAACGTGCCGATCGTGCCGGGCTTGCTGCCGGTGACGAACTTCGCCCAGATCCAGCGAATCACCTCGCTGTGCGGCGCCAAGCTCCCGCAGGCATTTGTCGACGCACTGCAATCGGCCGGCGACGACGAAGCAGCGCAATTCGACACCGGCGTCGAGTTCGCCACTCGCCAAATGGAAGACTTGGCAAAAGCCGGCGTCCCCGGCATCCACCTCTACGTGCTCAATAAGTCCGAAGCAGCCAGCCGAGTGCTGGAGAATCTGGGGATGGGCAGCAAAGCATAAGAATCTTCACAAGCACTACTGCTTGGCCTCTTCAAGCTTGCGCTCGATATACTCCACCGCTGGATGATCCAAGTCTTCTTCGATCGACAGCGCTATGACAAAGTCCTCTTCCTCCTTGGGAGTGATCCACACGAGCGTGTCCTCTATCCAATTGTCGCTGAATTCCGTTTCGATCTCCGCAATGTTGGCGTAGTCCGCTTCCTCGACGAACAGTTCGCCATCCTCTTCCTGCATGTAGGAGACGACACGCTGGTTGGTGATCAGGTTGCCGTCTTCTTCCCAATCCCACACGCCCGTGCTGTAGAAAAAGGCGATTGTCTCGCCGGGCCGTAGCGTGATCGCTTTGTTGATGGCCTCGAGCGCCGGCTCGCTCAAATCTTCGCCGGACACGATCACGGTGTCGGGCACAGCCCCCGACTCTATCTGAAGCCCGATCCACATCGCTCCCATAAACAGCACAACGACCAACAAACCAAACGCGATGGCAAGGCCGATAAGGAAAGTTCTCATAGCACCAACTGGTCCAGCCCGAAAAGGAATGTAGAGCGGACAGAGCGACCCCCAATGTCGCCCCCCTGTGGCGTCCATACTACTCTACGGTTCTCGCGCCGCCAACCAGAGCGTGATGGACCGATATTTTGGAAGGCGAGCGGTTACTGAAAGTCGTCGTAGATGATCTCCACCTGCGACACGTCCGGCCCTTGGTAGCCACATTCGGCCAGAGCATCTTCGATCAGTTTCTGATGCTCTTGCTTCAGCCGACTCTCGATCGCCACCACGTCGGCCCATTCGGCGGAATTTTTGCCAGCCTCGAACGCAGCAAGGTGGGCTTGCTTCCGTGAGTATGATCGGGGGATTGTGAGCTCTACGTGCACTGCCACCTCTATCGAATCCTTATCGCTGGGCTGCGACTTGGGAACGAAATCGACGCTCAACTCGAATTCAGGCTTGCCGTCCAACAGCGTCCGCAGTCGCGGCTCGAGTTCGTCGGGATCAATCTGATGAACTTGCTCACCCGTCGATTTCGATGTCGGAGTCGGCTTTGTCGCCTCCTGCACATCGTGATAGAAAGTCACGCTCACTTGTTTGTACTCATCCTCTCCCAGCGACAAATGTGGCAGGATGTTCTGTACGATCCGTTCGACGTTCAACTTGACGTCACTTTCCACCGCCAAGTAGTCCGTGTCGATCACCTGCGCGAAGTCGACTTCCGGATTCTTCTGCTGGATGACCGCGAACACATAGTCGCGCGGCACAGCAATCGACGCGTACAGTGCCCGTGGCTTGTACGATTCGGCAGTCGAGTCTTCCACGCGCATCATCTCGGCGCTCACTGCCACGCGCACGCCTGGAATGTAGCTCAGGATGCTCTGTAAGCGGTCGCGATACGCCTGCTCGATTCGCTCACGAGCCTGCGAGTAGGGATCTGTCGCACTCTGGTTTTGCCCCTCGGCGTCCAGCGCCGCTAGTTTCTTCTCATTGATCTCACTGACGAATAGCTCCACCTGGCTGGTGTAGGCTGAAGGGATGCGCACTCGCAGCCGGCGCGTTCCGTGAACCTCCGCAATCGGAACGGCATCGGACTTCGTGGACGAATAGTAGCCCGAATAGTGCTCTCTGATTCGGTCCGCAGCGTCGGTGAGCATTGCGAGGTTTGCCGCCAGGCCATGATCTTCCTTCAAGCGGAACGTGATCCACTCGTTCGCTTCGTCGGTGGCAATCGACTCGGAGCAATCCTGCTCGAGCCGCGCGCCGCCAGCAACCTGCCCGGCGTCCTCGACCACCCCGCGGGCCACTGCCATGTTTTCCGGGCCACCTCCGGCGCTATCCTGCAAGTGCACCGACAGCAGCATCAAACCTTTGATGCCGCGATCATCGAGCGAGGTCACCTGACAGTCGAGCAACTCCCCGGCACCCGCGCCGCCGGCGGGAAGTTGCGCGGACACACGCACTGGCACCAGGTGTTCTTGATCATTGAACCAGTCCGGCGGATTGATGGGCACTCCAGCGCGGCGAGCCTTGTTCAAGAACACAGCAAGCTCTGCACTGCTGGGTCGCGGCTCCAATCGCATGATGGCTTGCGGATCGAGCGCAAGGCCGATGCCGACCAGCTGCTCCACCTGGGTCGTCTCGACCTCGAACAGTTCACTGAGCTGAACTTCGCTGGCACGGGCGGAACAGACCAAGACAGTCGAAAGGGCAAGGGCAAACATCGCATGGGACATCGTCGAATCCTCCATGAGTCGATAGGGTGGAACTACCAGTGTGGTCCGCAGCGGGATCGCGCGTCAACTTCAATCGAAGGTGAAGAGAAGTGCTAGCTGTGCGACTGGCCCATCGACCTAGTCCGCAAGCGACGCGCTGCGATAGACCACTTCTCCCCCCACGGCGGTCAGCTCCACTTCGATGTCCTTGATCGTCTCGGGCGCCACGGTGCGAGGGTCGTCCGATAGCATGACGAAGTCGGCCAGCTTGCCCACGGTGAGCGAGCCCTTGATGTCCTCTTCGAACGAAGCGTACGCGCTGCCCATGGTCCAGGCATAGATGGCTTGTTCGACGGGGACACGTTGCTCGCGCCCGTACACTTTGCCCTCCTTGCTGGTGCGTGTCACCATGCTCTGGATGCGCAGCAGCGGCACCGCAGCGCTAACGGGCGAGTCGCTGTTGCCGGCCACAGGTATCTCCATTCGCATGGCCGTGCCATTGGCGTGCATCCACGGCCACCGCTGCGGGCCGTAGGCTTCCATCTTGTCGCCATGTTCCCACACGTAGGAATGCGGCGCCAGCACCACGCCCAGCCGTTTCACGCGGTCAAGTATCTCCTGGTTGCAGATGCTGGCGTGCTCGATGCGATGCCGGTGGTTGGCGCGCGGCTCGGCCTCGAGCGCCGCTTCGTAGGCGTTGAGTACCATGTCGATCTCACGGTCGCCGTTGGAGTGGATGCAAGCCTGCATGCCGGCGGAGTGAATCTCGAGCACGCGGCGATTGAGCGTTTCCTGCGACGCCGCGGGAGGAATTCCGTAGTAGCCGGGTCGACCATCGTACGGTTCGTACAGCCAGCACGTGCGGCCGGAGAGCGAGTTGCCGTGGTACGTCTTGATCGCTCCGATGCGGAGCCACTCATTCCCCCGGCCCGACTCGGCAACCATCTGCTCCAGTTCGTCCAAGTACTTGCGGCGGAGCATCACCGAAATCCGCACGCGCTGCTCCTGGGCTTGCAGCAAGGCGTACTTGCGCAGCGTGGTGGGGCTCGTGCCAGCGTGCTGGATGCTGGTGATGCCGCACTTCGAGTACTCGCGAAAACGGCGCTGTATTCCTTCGATCCACTCGCTCTTCGAAGGACTGGGAGTCGATGGACCTGCCCCCAGCACCTTGCTCTGAGCCGACTCGCGACACACCCCGTTGGGGCGTCCATCGTCGTCGCGATCGAATGCACCGCCGCGCGGATCGGGTGTTTGATCGGTGATGCCCGCCTGGTCGAGCGCCAGCGAGTTAACCGACGACAGATGGCCGCTGGAATGACTGACATACACCGGGTGCGAGGTGCTCACGCGGTCCAGGTCGTCGCGCGTAAGGTAGCGTCCCAGCTTGGTGTCCTCGTAGCGCGAGCCACGCACCCACTTCCCCGCCGGCGTGACGGCCGCTTTCTTCTGCATCCGCGCGACCAGCTCGTCGATCGATCCCACGTCGTTCGGCCCGCACGGCACCTTGCCCAGCGGCGACAGCTCATCGAACATCGGCGAGGGATGAATGTGAGCATCGTTAAAGCCCGGCACCAGCACCTTGCCGTGGGCGTGCAGCACTTTGGTCTTCGGTCCGATGAGCGGACGAACCGCCTCGCCCGAGCCGACCGCCACGAAGCGGCCATCGCGCACCGCCAAGGCTTCGGCCTCCGGCGTTTCGGCATCCATGGTCAGGACCACCGCGTCGAGCACCACCAAGTCGGCCGGAACATCCGACGCTGACGTGGCCACCGAGAATGAGAGAACAGCCAAGCAGGCCGCTACGAACCGGGCGGTCACCGAGTGATGAGGCATCGTGGAAACCATGATGTTTGTTGAGACTTTGAGTTGTACCCACCGCGCGCCGTGGATAGCTTAACTCAATAGCGCAACACGTACCAGCAGCGCGGACCGCGTGGCGGTTAGAGAGGCGATCATGATCAACGGACATCACAGGTCGCCCATCCTCCTGGCCATCGAGACCATGAAATATACGACTGGTAGCTCCGCTAGCGCTAGTAGAACACTTATGACGGCGATAACGCTGATTTGTCTACTCAGAGCAACGACCCCAAGAATTAATGCGGCAATAGCACCGCTGGCCATCGTGACGACCACCGCTGCGCGAACGGTGGGCGTCGGTGACGGCAAACCGGATAGTGCCGCAATGAGAGTAGCCATGACAACACACGGTACTACCATGGCAGCTGCAAGGCTCCACCAACGTAGTCTGTATCTGTCCGATGTCCGCTCTTTCTCGCCAGGCTGCTTTTCGGTAATTGCCCTGGGCGACTGGAACGGATTCTCGGCTCCGTCGCTGGCATTGTCGACGCTTGCCACTCCGACCTCACTCCAGCTCGAAACAAGCGATCGACGTTTCCCCGCGTACATAGAGTCGGTTGCCGACAATGGCGGGGTGGCTGTAGAGTTCCGCTTCGCGGGTTTCTTCGTCGTCGAACAAGAAAGTGCGGCTGGTGATCGTGGGCTCTTCGCCAGTGATGTCGACCAGCAAGAGTTCGCCGCCGTGGCCCAAGATCAGCAATCTCTGGTCGTCGGCAATGATCGGGGCGTAGTCGCCCAGCGCGGGGTCTTCCAGTCGGCACGACTCAGTGAGCTGGTTCGCCAGGTCCAAGCAGTACAGTTTCTGGCACACGCAGTACAAACGATTGCCAACCACGACCGGCGTGCTCATGTCGGGCGCTAGTTGCATTTGCACCGCGATCGGCTGCTCGATGATCTTCCCCTCGCCATCGAACGCGTAGAGCCGAGTTCCGTTGCCTTCCGTGGTTACGAGCAGCTTGCCATCGATCTCCATCGGTGTCGGCACGTTGAAGTCGCCGCTACGGGGCGGGGTGAGCGTCCACAGTCGCTCGCCAGAGTCGATGTCCCAACCGCCCAGCGTGGTGCGGTCGTGGCCGACGATCTGCCGCTTGCCGCCCAGCGTGGCGATGTTCAGCGACCCGTAGCCAGCCGTTTGACCAGGCGTTTGCCAGAGTGGCAAGCCGGTCATCAGGTCGAGCGCAACGATCGAAGCTGCTTCGGCGCCGGGATTCAGGATCAGTTTGCCATCGACCACCAGCGGCGACGAGCATGTGCCCCACACCAGTTCGCTCTTCGCGCCGAACTCCTCGCGAATGTTCTTCTGCCAGTAAACAATACCGGTCCCCAAGTCGGCACAGCTCAAATGGCCAAACGCGCCCAGCAGAATCACGCGCGTGCCCAGCAGTTCGTCGTCGCTCTGGACAATCAGCGGCGTTGCGCGGGGCGTGTTGTCGTAATCTAGCGAGCCTTCGGCCGGATAGTCGACCATCCACAGCATGTTGCCGGTGGCCGCGTCGTAGCAACGAAACTCATCGCCTGTGTTGGGCAGATTGCGGTCGCCGATCACCACGTACTGGTCGGTGGCGGCGATGCCACCCAGGCCGGCGTGCGCGAGAGGAACTTGCCAGACCTGCGGGAGCTTCTCGGGGAGACGGGTTGGCAGAGCTCGCACGCGGCCATCGCGGTGCGGGCCCCGCCAACCGGTCCACCCGAGGGTCGCCCCATCCGTGGGTGGTGTGTTGGCGGCGGCCGCCGGCGGCCCTTCGCCCGGCGGATCCCCATCGGGCGACGCGCCGAGCTTCTCGCCCGGCGGCGCCTCCTCCGTTTTCTTCTTGTACTTCTCTTTGTACTCGTCGGTCAGCGGCACGAAGCCCCGCAAGGTTTCCAGCGACAGCAGCAACTCCGAATCGTCCATCACGCCGATCAGCGATTCGCGAATCGCCGACTGGTCGGCGTCGGCCAGCTTGTCGTTGACGAACGCAGCCACGAATGGCACTGGCTTCGTCTCGCCCACCACGCGCAGGTCGCCCTTGTTGATGGTCCCGCAACCTTCCAGGAGCGGTGCGGCGTAACTCGAAATCACCGCGGCGGCGTTCTCGGTATCGCCCCACTCGATGATTTTGCACGCCCCATCGCTGCACGCGGCGCTGGTTTCGGCTTGTTCGGCAGCCACCACGTCGATGCCGGCTTCCTCGAGCATCGCCCGCGGGGCGGCGAACTTCTCATCGCACTCCGGCGGACCGTAAAGAATGCGGTAGCCGCTCAGGTCTTCGACCTTCTTGGCCGAGTCGGCGCTGCGAACAACGATCAAACCGGTCTGCGTGGTCGAGCCATCTTTGCCGGTAAGCTGGGCGACCGGCACCGCTTTGACTTTGAGCTTGGCCGAGTCGGCCCGCACCACCGAGTCCTTGCCGATGATGATGTGCACCTCGTCGAACTCGCCCTTCTCCTTCGCCCGCTGGACCGATTCGCCGAAGGCCACCTTCACTTCACGGCCCAGCTTCTCGGTAAGGTACTCGGCCAGCTTCTCGTAGTTACGTTGGGCGTAGCCTTCCACGCAAGGGCACGACAGCGGCAACGCCAGCGGGTCCATCACCACCATGTTGAGCGGCCCAGGCTCCTCGGCCGCCAGTGGCCCGGCGGCGCAAAGCGGCGCCAAGGCCAGGATCGCCAAGCAGGCAAAGCGCATTGGTAAACTCCCCTTGTTGGACTCGGGTTTCTAGCAGGTGGAATGTCAGGGCGATCGGCCTATTCGGCGGGCGCCTCGACAGCAATCGCTTTGGCCTGGATGGCGGGCCGCACCCGCAGGGCACGGACCGCTACAGCGCGCTTGACGGCCGTTTGGGAGACCTGGCCGGCGTCGGACTCTGCTTCTTCCGACTCGCCCTCGGCAGCTTCTTCGGCGGCCTGAGCTTTGGCGATCATCTCCTTCCGCTCTTCAGTCGGAATGCGATCCATCATCACAATGTGGTCGCGAGTGATGTCGAGCATGAACACGCGGTTGCCGTCCTTGCTCACGCCGATCGACACCTTCTTACAACCGGGCACCAGGTCGGCCGAGCCGACCACCTGCAGCAGTTCGCCTTCGGCGGTGTACTGCTTGATGCGGCCGGTGCCGCTCTCGGCGGTGTACACGGTGTGATCGGGACCGAAGGCCACGTTCATCGGGTTGCAGCAGCTACCGAAGCCACGAATGCCTTCGCGCGCCGAGTGGCCCCAATGGGTGACCTCTTCGCCTTCGTGGTCGAAGCACACCACGCGGTCGCGCGAGTTCTCGGCCACGTAGATGCCGCGATCGTTCACCTGCACGTCCATCTGGCCGCAGCAGCCGCGCAGATCGCCAATGATCTCTTCTCCCTCGGAGAAGTCGTCGCTGATCGACCACACGCTATAGCCATAGCCAACGGCCGCCGAGCAGGCGATGTACACGTGGTCGTCCACGGCGCTGATCGAAGCCACGGCCAGCTTGCGGGCGATTTGCGACTCGATCTGCCTTTGGATGTCCTCTTCGGAAGGTTCGGCTTCGCCGAGCTTCTCGATCCGCTCGTTCCACAGCTTCTTGGTGCGCTCGAGGCTGGTGACGCTCCGCTCGAGTTGCGAAATCTGCTTCTCGAACATCTCGCGTTGCCGCGCGGTAGCCGAGAGCTCTTCGCCTTCGGCAGCTTCGTCGGCTGCTTCTTCAGCGGGCAGTTCGTCGAGCCTGGTTTGCAGCTTCTCCAACTGGGTGCCGATCAGCTCGATCTGCTGGTCGTAGATCTTGGCCTGGTTCTTGTACATCTCGACGCGCGACGTGAGCTGGGCGACCACCGCCTCGCGCATCTTCTCGGCTTGTTCCTTGCTTACCGAAGCGTGCGGCGAGGGCGCGTCGGCCACCAGGCTGCCGGTGTCGTCCAGTTCGACCAACCGACCATCGCCAGCGACGAACACGTGACCGTCGTTAGCGCGAACGTTAATCGCTTCAACCTTCACGGGCGTCGACCACGATTCGACGTAGTCGCCTTCGGAATTGAAGACGCGAATCTCGCCATTGTCTTTGCTGGTGCCGCAGCCACCCAGAATGCGGCCATCGAGTGTCATGCAGAAGCAGTTGAGTTTGGTGTTCGACAGACCTTCCTGATTAGCCTTGAGGATCTTCACCTGGCGGTGGGTCGGAGTGCCGAGTTCCGCTTCGCTTTCGGCGGACGAAATTACGGGCTTGTCGGTCGAGGCGGCCACGGTGGTGGCCTTCAGTGGGCAGTTCTCGCCGGTGCAGGTGCCGTTCTCACAAGCTTCGCAGCGGGCCTGCGCGCCAGCGGTCTCGTCGCACTCGCCTTCGGCACATTTCTTCGCGGGGCAATTGGCGTCGGTGCAAGTGCCAGCCTCACAGGCGGGGCAGTTGGCACAGGGAGTCTTGGCCTCGCCCGTAGCCGCGTCTGTAGTAGCGGCATCCGCGGTGGAAACTGCCGTGTCGGCATCGGCCACCACTTGGTCGGCAGTGGTGGGCAAGGCGATCCAAACGGCCACGGCCAGCACGGCCAAGCCGGCAATGAACAATTGAGTGATACGCAACATAATCGTATGCCTCCCTGTGTTTAGGTGTCGATGCGACATGACTGGGATCGAGAATTGCAAAATTGGGCCCACCAGATACGCGACGGGTGGACCTCGTGAAAGCCTTCGAGGATTATCCCCGCTTCTTGGTGCCGACGCTATGCGAATCGCGGAATTCTACCAGAATATTCCGCCAACGGATGACTGCCAAGTTTGTTAGACGCCAGAGGCCGCCGATTAGTTCCACAGATATTGCGGGAATATAGGCAAGCTTCGCCGGTGGCCAACGCACATCACTGCATCTGCAGCGCTGGCACGCAAGGACGCTAGCCCGACCGCCGAACTCCAAGGTTGTTACCCACTGAATGGCTTCCGTTGTTTTGAAAAAGGGCCAAGCCTGCCCCAAATGGCCGGAATTCAAATGCCAGTGGCCCTGTTCTGCCATGAACAGGCCGTTTGGACTAGAATGAGCAGGTTGGCGATCACCATCACTCCATATAATGAGCCCCCGCTGCAGATCGCCACGACAGTTCAACCCGCCCTTCCGCTATTCCTTGCTGCCACCGTTGTCCGATCTCACTGGCACGCTGCTGAACGACTATCAGGTGCTCCGCCGGCTTGGGCGGGGGGCGATGGCCGATGTGTACCTGGCCGAGCAGCAGTCGCTCGCCCGACAGGTGGCGCTCAAAGTGCTATCGCGCGAACTGGCCTCGCAGCCGGCCTATGTGGAACGCTTTAAGCACGAAGCCCGCTCGGCCGCCGCGCTGGTGCATGCAAACATCGTGCAAGTGTACGAAGTCGGGCAGTCGAACGGCTCGCACTTCATCGCCCAGGAATACGTCGCCGGGCAAAACTTGGCCGAGTGGATGCGCCGCCATGGGCGTGTGGAGCCGGGACGCGTGCTCGACATCATTCGCCAGGTCACCGCCGCGCTCTCGAAAGCACACGAGCGGGCGATCGTCCATCGCGACGTAAAGCCCGAGAACATCATGCTCGCCCGCAGCGGCGAAGTGAAAGTGGCCGACTTCGGCCTGGCCCGCGCCACGACCGACGAGACCAACCGCACGCAAGCCGGCGTGACGATGGGCACGCCGCTGTACATGAGCCCCGAGCAGATTGAAGGCCGCGCGGTCGACAGCCGCAGCGACATCTACTCGCTGGGCGTGACCGCGTATCACATGCTGGCAGGCGAACCACCCTTCCGCGGCGAGACGCCGCTGGCCGTAGCGGTGCAGCACATCAATAAGGAGCCGCCGCCGCTCGCCGAGCTTGCGCCCGAGACCCCCAAGGCGTTGGTGCAACTAGTCGAGCGGATGATGGCTAAGAAGCCGGAAGACCGCTTCACGGATCCCATGGCGCTGATGCGCGAACTGCGGATGCTGGCCAAGCAAGCCGCCGCCGAGGGTTGGGCGGAAGGACCCGAGAATTGGTCGCTCAGCGACCTGTCCGCTTACGGCGGCAAGATCGAGGCCACCGACGAGTTGGAACAACTGATGCAAGGCACTCGCGCTCTGCAGGTGCCCAAGACCGATCGTCGACGGCTCGTGGCACTACTGGCCATCGCTGCGTTGGTGGGCGCGCTACTCGCCGGCGCGGCGCGCCGGCCGTACGTGCTGGCCGAGAACGAGCCGACCGTGGTCCGCTGCGAGACGGCTCAGAAGCAGCTCTTCCACGCCAAGATCGTCGACACGCCGGCCGCCTGGGAGGCGGTGTGGAAGTATCACCCCACGCCCGATGCCTTCGAAATCAACCAGGCCAAGCAAGGTCTGGCGCGATACTACATGCGGGCCGAAGACTACGAAAAAGCGCTCGACCCCCTGTTAGAACTGGCCAACGTGCCCCAAGCCCAGCGCGTGACGCGCAACTTCGCGAACGTGGCACTCACCGTGGCCTACGCCGAACTAGGCGACAACGACAAAGCCCGCCAGCACAAAGGCCAAGTCTCCGCCTCGGCCCTCGAAAACATGCGCACCGACGACCCGGAGCTGTTGGCTCGGTACGAGACGCTGAAGTTGTAGTGCCGCCCACTTAGCACTTTTCTACCACACGGCGGATGCTGGCTTCTCGCCAGGAGTTAGCGTATCATCCGGTCATCCTTGAGTGCGCCGCAACATAGGTTGACTTCGGATGGCCAACTCTTCTCGCCTGCAACAGACGATCGACCAACTGCTGGAAGCGCAGCGGGACGATCAGCGGTTGCGCGATCATCTGGAAGGTCTGACGCGCGATGAGGAGTTCCCGGGGCTCACGTGGTTCTGGGGACCGCTGCTCTACGAGCGGAACAAGGTGATGTTCCGCGGCCTCGTGCTCAACTCGTTCTCCGATTGGGCATTCACTGGCAAGAAGTGGCATCGCGTGAAGTGGAGCGACCACGCGAAACAACTCGAGTCGTGGCTCGACGCGGCGCGACGCTCGCGCGATACGCCCATCGTGCGCCGGTTGCTGCGGTGGAAATACGCCGACAACAAATGGGGCTTGGACGAGAAAGCATGGAACGCCGCGCTGGTGGACGACTACCAGAAGGCACGCGGACCCGCCGCCCGGGCGATCGTGCTGGACGAATACGACGACTGGTTTCAACTCGACCAGCCCACCGCGGTGGCCCTGTATCAAACGGACCGCGCTTGCGGGCCGTTCGTGTTGAAGCATCTGCCACACTCGTTCTGGGGTGGCGAGAAGCGCGAGCTGTGGCAAGAACTGTACGACGCGGCGAAAGCCGAAGGCGACCAGGAGCTGTGCGATCAGATCTATCGCAAGCAGGCGTCGCTCAAACAGTGGCGCGCCGATGCAATAGCGGCCGCCAAGACTATCAAAGACCCCGACGAGTTCACCGCCGAGTTGCAGCGGATTCATCCCGAGGGGTACGGACTGAAGCGGAGCGACACGGCACTACTATTGCTCGAAGAGCGCGGGCGCGAAGCGATTCCTTACGTCCGCGCGAATCTGCGCGACCTGCTTGGCGGCTGGTGGGGCGGCGACGCCAAGCCGTACGTGAAGCTGGCCGCGAGTCGCGGCTGGTGGGATTTGTGGGCGGCGGCCATTCGCACCAATCGCGACGCCAAGATGATGAACAAAGCCATCGGCAACTTGCTCGACGATCAGCAAATTAGCGATAGCGACCGCACCAGTCGTCTGGGCGCTTTGGCCGGCGTATCTCGCGAATGGAACTGGGGCGGGTTTGGCTTCGCCCAGATTCACGCCCTGGAAGACGGCGTCGCGGTGCGCCTGTACGATCGCTACCCGGAGCTGATCCATGGTCCGTTCAAGCCGAACGTCACGCCCACCTGGTGGCAGGGCTATCCGGAACTGCTGGCCGCGGCCAAACGGCAGGACGACGACGAGCTGGTCGACCTGATGGCCAGCCGCTACGCGACGCAAGTTCGCTACGAGCACGCGTACTATGCAGGGAGTGGACGCAACAAGATTTGCGACACGGCCGACGCGTTGGGTGGGTACTATCAGGAGATCCGCGACCGCGACCCACAGGAGTTCGCCCGCCGCGCGGCCAACGTGCTCACGCGCATTCCGGCATTCGCCATTCACTCTTATCCGCAACTGCTCAAGACGAACCAACTCGCGCGGTTGCTGTTTGTTCGCTCGTTCGACGCCTACTTGGAAGTTCCTACGGCGGTCCGCGACCTGGTGGAAGGCTCCGAGATTCGCGTGCAGATGCTCGCGTACCGCGTGCTGGCGCAAGACGATCCGCGGGCGAGGGAGCTGGCCGCCGATTCGCTCGACATTCTGCTCGGCACCCTGCTGCGGCCGTTGCATCGCAAGACGCGCATGGCTGCGTTCGGCGCGCTGGCCAACGCGGCGCGGCACGATATCGACTCGGCTCGCCGGGTGCTGGACAAAGCCAAATTGTCGCTGCGCCTGCCCGACCAGCGTTACCCCAAGGAACAGTTGGTCGGCCTGATCGGAACCCTGCTGCACGAGCGACCGGAGCTGCGTGGCCCGCGCGAGCAACCTGTTGTGTACGGGCTCGAGGAGGTGGCAGGATGATCGTGCTGGTAGACTACGCCTCGCCTTCGGTGCTCGACGCCCGCCGCGACGAGTGCCAACTTGGCCTCTCGGCGAACGCCCGCCGCCCGGTGCACTTCCGTGGCACGGTGTCCAACCACGCGTTTAACTTCCGCATCGCGCTCCGCGCACTGGGCGAGTTGATCTGGTCGGACGACACCTGGTACGCCGAAGGCGACATCCTCGATCCGGTGGTGACCGTTCATCCCGATCGCATCTTCTTCGAAGCGTTCAGCCAGGACCAATCGGCCTATGGATGCCTGGAGGTCGATCCCGAGGTGTTCCAAGCCGAAGGCGAAACGATCACCGGCACGACGAATGTCGACTTCACCGCCTGGCTGTGGGGCGCGCTGGGCGAGATGCGAACCAGCCGCACTACCACCTTCAGTGTCGGCGCCGAAGGCATCGAGCTGTCGACCACAGGAGCGGGTGGGCGATTCGAAAAGAAGGTCGACTTGCCCGACAACTGGGTGCGTGGCTTCCTGCAAGTGCAAGCCGCAATGGCGATGACCGGCACACGGCTCACGGTGAGCCCGATCGACCTGTTGAGCGCCATTCGTTTTATGCGTTACACCAAGGCCAAGGTCTCACCGCGGGCGTTGCGGTACGAGTTCCCACCCGGCGAAGACGCTCGCGTGATGCTCGAACCGTGGGAGCACGTCGTGCCGCTCGAAGGCGCCGAGCACAACTACAGCGCGCCGAAGAACATTCGCGTGTGGGGACGTCGGCGGCTGCGGCTGATCGAAGGATTGCTGCCGTTCGCCGAATCGGTCGACGTCTACCTTAAAGGGCGCTCGCTGCCGAGCTTCTACGCGGTGAAGCTGCCCGGCATGACTTTTATGCTGGGCATCACCGGCTGGTCGGGCTCCGGATTCACCGGCACTGGCGGATTCGACTTGATGGCCGAGGCGGCCGAAGCCGATGACGTGCTGGTGGCTACCGCGCTCGAACTGCTGCGAAGCGAGTACCATTTATCGATCGATCAACTTGCCGAAAAGCTCAGCGTCGACAAGCCGACCGCCTCGCGGGTGTTGGTGCGGCTGTGCCGGCAGGGGCGCGCGATGTTCGACGTACAGCGCCGCGACTATCGCAGCCGCGAACTGTTCGAAACGCCGGCCGACGAGGCGAAGTTCTTCCCGCCCGACTTGCGACGCGAGCGGGCGGCCGAGATGCTCGCCGCCGGCCAGGTGAGCATCCGCTCCTGCCAGGTGGAGGAGAATCGCAAGCAGCGCCGGTTGAAGACGCCCGATGGCCCCGTGTTCCGCGAAGTGGTGTACCGCGACTGGCGCGTCGTGGGCCAAGCGGGTGATGCCGATCCCGTAGAAATCGTGATCAACGACTCCGGTCGCATCATCTTCGGGCGTTGCACCTGCGAGCATTTCGAACAACACTTGATGAACGAAGGCCCCTGCGAACACATGCTGGCCGTGTTCCAGGCCACGGCCGACCAACGAGTCGACACCGCCAGCAGCGACCCGGCCAACCCCACCGAGGCGGTCGCCAAGAAACCGTCGCCGTGGGAAGTGGGCGGTTACTAACGAGCACACAACCAACAACAGAATCGAGACAAACGATACCCGCGCCCGGCGCGCGCAACCAGCCAACGATGCCGCGGTGTTTCGCCGCGGTGGCTTGCTACAGGTATTACGCCGCCACAGTTCCCAGCGTGCGCAACGCCGGGAGCCACGGGTCCAAGGCCTCGCAAGTGGTTAACCGCCGGGCGTGGGTATCGTCTGCCTCGAATCGAACCTCAGCGGACTTCTCATGGGACTCTTCAACTGGCTGCGATCGCTATTCGGTGGCTCCAAATCGCCAGCGGAGGTGAAGCGCAACGTCGGCAGCCTGGCGACCGGCGACGACGCCGAGGTGGTGGAAGAGACCATCGACACCTCCGGCGGCCCGCTCAAGCCGGATCATCATCGCCGCACGGTGCGCGACAAGCGATTGCTGCCCAAAGCGAAGCCGAAGATCGATCCCTACGTCTGGCCGCGGCCCAAGAAGCCAAAGATCATGCCGGCCGAAGAGGCCAATCGGCTGTTCTCCGACACCATGCGGACCAATAATCGAGACATTCGCGATCTGGCGGTCGATGCCGAGCAACTCGAGCGATATCAACTGCCCGTTTGGAGCAACGAAGCCGAACTGGCGGCGGCGCTGGGGCTCAGCGAGTCGCAACTGCGTCACTACAGCATCCACCGCCAAAGGGAAACGACACCGCACTACGTGACCTTCGCCGTGCGCAAACGGAGCGGCGGCCATCGACTGATTCATGCCCCTAAGCAACGGCTAAAAGCCATTCAGCGCAAGCTCAACGATCTGCTGGTGTCGCGTCTGCCGGTAAGTGAGTGGGCGCACGGTTTTCGCCCTGGGCGGAGCGTGGCCACCAACGCGGTGCCGCATGTCGACAAGCAGATGGTCGTTAAGCTCGACCTGGCCGATTGTTTTCCTTCGATTCACTTTGGTCGGATTCGCGGGTTGTTGATCTCCTTGGGTTACTCGTACCCGGTCGCCACGACGCTCAGCGTGCTGATGACCGAGTCGACGCGACAGCCGGTCGCCGTGGGCGACGCGACGTACCACGTGCCGATCGGTCCGCGCGTGGCGGTGCAAGGTGCGCCAACCAGTCCGGGCATTTGCAACGCGGTGTTGATGCGGCTCGACCGCCGATTGGCAGGGCTGGCGCGGAAGTTTGGTTACGAGTACACCCGCCACGCCGACGACCTGACGTTCTCGGGCGACGACTCCGCGGCGGCCAAGCGGCTGGTGCACCACGCTCGTCAGATCGTCGAGGACGAGGGTTTCAAGCTGAACGCCGCCAAGACTCGGCTCTTGCGCCGCGGCTGCCGCCAGCGAGTGGCCGGCGTGGTGGTGAACGACCAGCTCGGACTATCGCGGACCGAGCGACGCCAGCTCCGCGCCGCCATCCACCAGCTCGATCCCAGCGATCACAAGACCGTGCAACGCCTGGCTGGTAAGCTCGCCTACCTCGCCATGCTCAACGAGGAGCAGGCCGCTCCGCTTCGCGAAGCGCTGGCGGCGAAGCTGGTTGCATGATTCAAGGCTCGCGGCCCCACACGCGGTGCTTCTTCGCCTGGGTGACAAATTCGTCGAATTTAGCTTCAGTCACATCGACGACTCCCTCGTCGGCACCTTGCTCGATACCTGCTTTGCTAAACAGCTCCTTCGTGTTGCCATTGTAACCGATTACCTTCAGGTGAGCGTAAGCGTCACGAAGCCAGTTTACCGCATCCGGCATCGAATCGAGCGATTTGTCGGCCGGCGCGATGACTACCGCGTCGAACAACACCGACGGTGCACCGGAGAGGAAGTGATCGGGCTCCACTTCCTTGCCACCGCTGGTTTCCAGCGGACCAATCTTGGGTGCGATCACCTGCACTTGAGCCGACTCCTGTTTGGCAGCTTTGACCAGGGCGTTATATAGTTTCGACTCGACGCCGCTCGTGGTCAGCAGGCCGATCTTCTTACCAGCAATCGAGTCAGGCGCCTCGGCGTACTGCGACAGCGCCGGGCTTGGCTTCATGTTCATGGGTTCCACCGCTGGCTTGATCTTGTCGGCTTGGCCTTTCATGCCGAGCGCTTCGGCAACTTCGGCGCACAAGTCCTTATCGATGTTGCGCAAGTGTCCCAGCATCCGCGTACGGACTTTAATCTCCTTGCACTTGCCCAACTCGAATACCAACCCGCCGACGATATGCTTCTGCTCGGGCGTAGTCATCGAGTGGTAGAACAACCGCGCCTGCGTGTAATGATCGGCGAAACTTTCGGGTCGTATGCGTTGCTTCGAGCCCCCCTCTTCGGCTGGGAAGCTGGCAAAGCCTGCCTTCGGGTTTTCGCGAGGTGAACCATCGTCGAGCGTATTTGGCTCATTCGCCACGCGGCCCGTTGGAACCTCCATCTGCATGTGACCATCGCGTTGAAAGTTTTGCACTCCGCTTTTCGCCGCGTTGATGGGAATCTGATGGAAATTGGGTGAACCAAGTCGAGAAAGCTGCGTGTCGAGGTAGCTAAACAAGCGTCCCTGCAGCAATGGATCGTTCGAGAAGTCGATACCTGGCACGACGTGGGAGGGGCAGAATGCTACCTGCTCCGTCTCGGCGAAGAAGTTTTCCACATTGCGGTCGAGTACCATACGACCAAGCGGCGTCAGCGGTACTTCCTCCTCGGGGATGAGCTTCGTTGGGTCGAGTACATCGTATTCGAACTCGGCCGCCTCGGCTTCGGTGAAGGCCTGCACGCTCAACTCCCACTCGGGATAGTCGCCCGACTCGATGGCGTTCCACAGGTCGCGACGATGGTAGTCGGGATCGGCACCAGCGATTTTCACCGCCTCGTCCCACACCAGCGAGTAGGTGCCCAACTTTGGCCGCCAATGAAACTTGACCAGCGTGGCGTCGCCCTGCTTGTTGATCATCCGAAATGTATGAATGCCGAAGCCTTCCATCATCCGGAACGATCGCGGAATCGCCCGATCGCTCATCACCCACATCAGCATGTGCATGCTTTCGGGCGTGAGGCCGACAAAGTCCCAGAAGGTGTCGTGTGCCGATTGAGCTTGTGGAAAGTCGCGATCGGGCGCCGGTTTCACGCTGTGAATCAGATCGGGGAACTTAATGGCGTCCTGGATGAAGAACACCGGAATGTTATTGCCCACCAGGTCGTAGTTGCCCTCGCTGGTGTAGAACTTTACCGCGAACCCGCGCACGTCGCGTGCTGTATCAGGCGAACCGGCACTGCCAGCCACGGTGGAGAATCGTACGAAAACTGGTGTTCGCTGCTGGGGGTCCTGCAGAAACGCCGCCTTGGTGAGCTTCGCATGCGACTTGTACGGTTCGAAGTAGCCATGCGCTCCGTAGCCGCGGGCGTGAACAACGCGTTCCGGAATGCGCTCGTGATCGAAATGCGTGATTTTTTCCCGCATCAGGTGATCTTCGAGCAGTTGCGGACCGCGCGCGCCGGTTGTCAGCGTGTTCTGATCATCCGAGATCGCAACGCCCTGGTTGGTCGTAAGTGACGCTTGAGGATCGCTGGTTGTTTGATGCAGTTCGCCACCGTTGCCACGGTTGCTACCCTGATGATTCTTCTTTGCCATTGATAAATGCTCCTTGCTTTGTTGCGGTGGCCGCGCCGCCCCCTAGATGTGGTTGCGTGCAATTGAGGCCCACGAGAACGCAAACCGGATGCCAATCGATGCGGGGATTCCCACAAGCCGGTCCACACAAGCAGGATTCTGCAGCAGTCAAGCGATTAAGAGTGCCAACTGAGATAGCCGACTGCAAGCTGCGCGGTCAATGTGATTGAGTAAGCACCACGCCGAGTTCACAACGCTCCCGCTACCCCGATTGGGCCGCCGTTTCCAGCAGCTTCTCCGTCTCGCGGAAGCGTTCGCCGTAGAGCCATCGCTCCCACCACCGCGCGGAGCGGAGATTAGGGTCGCCGAGCGGCACCGTGTGTTCTTTGCCGGTGCGCGTGATCAGCAGCACCTGGTCGTCTTCCAGGCAGTCCTTCACCACCCAGTACTTGTCGACCGTGTAAGCGTAGGTCTCGCCGGAGGGAGCGGCAGCCACGTCCTTCGCCCGTGGGCCGGGCGAGGTACTGTGCTTCTGCTTTCGATAGACGACCCAATCGCCTGATGCCAGTCCCTTCGTCAACATCCTACCTTACCGCAGGTGGCGGTTCCCACACGATCCCTGTTTAAGTACGTTGCGCTCGCTATCTGCTAGCCTAACCCGATTGCGGTTGCAGAACAATCCGTTGTTCGGATTTGTTTCGAGCCAAATGACTCTTCGAGCGCGATGCGCCAGAGCCACTTCGATGCGTTGAGATGACGAAAGTCGAACGGACGGACGAACGCAAAGGAACCGCGCCAACGGTTCGGCGCACTGTTAGTTAGTGAAAGTGCGCGCGATGCGGTTCATTCGCCGAGTCGAAACGAATCTCACGAGCGCGGTCGAGCGAATCGCGGACCATCATTCCGCCAATGAAGACCCAGGCGGATACAAAGCAGGTGCCGAGAATGGGCATCACAACATCGAAGGGCATGGCAGCGGTCCGGGCGGGTGCGAGCGGGGGCGTGCACTCCTCCGTGGTGCGCGGGGCGCCGGCAATCCATGCCTGCTAAGGGGTGTTATCGAACCAGGTCGCGGCGCGCCTTGAATGCCGCCGGTGGGCTAACGAGTGTGCCGATTAAAGGGCCCAACCGGAGGGCCTTCCCCCTCGGTTCGGGGGACACAAAAAGTACATAAATTTTTCCGGCCAGGCGTAGTTTTTGGACACCATTCGTGCTACCTTTGTGTCATGAATACTGAACACCCGAACACTAGTCGCCAGGGCGAATTGGAAGACGAAATCTGGGAGGTTTTCCTCCCCGATGGCGAGGACGAACCCCTACCGGAGGAAGGGGATTTCTGGTTCCAGATTTTGGACGAACCAGAGGATTAGTGCGCGGCACCGGTTCTGCCCATTCGCCCAACTCCAACCCCACACGAAGGCCATGCTTAGCCAGACGAAAGTCAATCGGATCGTTGAATTGCTCGAGCAGAAGGAGCTCACTCGGCGGCAGATCGCCAAGCGAGTCGGCGTGAGCCACACCAGCGTGTACGCCATCGCCAGCGGACGCCGCGGGGCGCACGGCCACGATCCCAACCAGCGCCCGCCAGTCCGTACCGCGTCGCGGTGCCCGACGTGCGGCGTGCGCGTGTACTTACCCTGCGTGGCCTGCCGCGCCCGGCGGTTCCACATCCGCACCCGCCGGCGTGGCAGACCGGCCGCGCACCTGGAAGCCGCCACATGCTTCGCGGCGCCACGGAGCGACCGCGTCGCATAGCCACCACATCGTAGTATGGCCGCCCCGGCCATACACCAGAATTCCTTACGGGCGAGCCGTAGCACAGCCACCAAGTTCACCAATCGGAACAATCGTGCGCCGCGAGGCAAGTATTCGGTGAAAACTAGGTACCTACTTACGACCCGCGTCGGAATTGGGGGTAATGATTCATCGGCTTACCACTTGGCCACGATGTGTTATCGCCGGCTGGCCAGCACCGCTCGCCAGCCGGCGACAACCATATTCTTGTGGGTCTTAACCCCGCGCGACCAGCACTTCGCCACGGCCGCCTTCCAGGAGATCGCCGTTGTAGATGGCGACGTCGGTGGTAACGTTCTGCGCCGCGGCGATGCCCTGCCCCGTGAGGTCTCGAAGCATCAGCCCCAGCGCCTGTGGGGCGTAGTCGCAGGCGTAGCGGAACGTGGGGAGCAGCTCCGGCGCGCCGCCCAACAGGGCGATCGTGCCGCGCCGCATCGACGCGCCGGGGCGTGGGCCGCAGTTGCCAAACACCATCAGCGTGCCCGCCCGCATCTGGTGACCAGCCCACTCGCCGCAGTCGCCCAGCACGGTGATCCAACCGCGCCGCATTCGCTCGGCCGCGTGCGTTCCAACGTTGCCGCGAACCAATATCCGCCCGCCGCGCACGCCAACCTTCGCAGCAACCAGCGCGCCGCCTGTGTGGTCTCCCGCGTCGCCATCAACGTCGATCGTGCCGCCGCGCATCGCCGCGCCGAGCCAATCGCTGGCGGTACCTTCCACGACGAGCATACCGCCGCGCATCTCCTGGCCTGCGTGGCGGCCGGCGTCACCGGCCAGGTGGACCTCGCCGCGCCGCATGCCGCTGGCGATGTGGTGCACGCTGGAAAAGTCGCCTTCGAGCCGCCACTGAAGGTCCGTGGCGGTGCCGGCCACTTCAAACAACTCGGCCAGTGGAAGTTGGCGGTTGCCTTGCCAGATGGGCAACTGCTCCAACTCCTTAAGCGACTTCTCGGCCAGCGCATCAGGCGTCGCCCCGGCGAGCGAGACCGGCAGTGCATCGAGCGAGCGTGGGCGAAGTACGAGTGGCAAGTGGCTAGCGGCAAGTGACCTTTCAACAACAGCCGACGAGCTACGCCCCGCCGGTTCAATCGTTTACTATAGACGGAAACGTGAACCGCCAAAAGCGAACGAGCAGGTTCTGGATAGCCACAAAGAGGACAAGAAGGCACGAAGACGATTAGCAATGCCAAAACTCAAGTCGTGCCCTGACCCGAGGCTCGCATGTGCCCCACTTTTCGTGAGTTTTCTTCCTTTTCGCGGCTATTGTACCACCGTCCTTCAAAATGCTCCGGAATTGAATTCCCTCGCCTGCCTTTCCTGACAACATGTCCGCCGATCGTGAGTCCCCAAACCCGTTTGAATCGCCCCGCACCGTGGCGACCGGCGATGCGAAAGAGCCGCCGCTCGAATTGGGCCCTCGGCTGCGCGATTTGAAGTACCAGATCATTGGCTTTGCAGTGCTGGCCGTCACGGGCGCTATTGGGATTGCTGTGGCGGCTGGACTATTCGTGTTTGCCAACAACCTGAGCATCAGCCCGCGATGGGACTGGATCGATTCGGTGTTGCGATTCGTCGGCGTCGTGCTCGTGGCGATCGGCATTCCACTGTTCGGACTCTGCGCTCCGTGGACACTGAAGTGCGCGGTGCAGTTCGCCTTTTTATGGTACAGCGGCCGTGGTCCGTCGCGCGAGGGCAAATCATGAACCTGTGGGCAGTCATCCTTTGTGGCGGCGGCAGCCGGCGGATGGGCAGCGACAAGGCGACACTCGACTTTCGCGGCGAGCCGATGCTCTCCTACGTGGTGCGGCGACTAAGCGCGGCGATCTCGCTCGAGCAAATGGTGTGCGTCGCCGCGCAAGGGCAAACGCTTCCCAAGCTGCCCGCCGAGGTAAGCGTGGTCCGCGACCGCAACCGCGATTGCGGCCCGCTAGAAGGACTCGCAACCGGATTGACCGCAGCCCAAGACGCCCACGGGGTGTTCGTCACTACCTGCGACGCACCGCTCGTGTCGCCGGAGTTCGTGACGCTGCTGGCTAGCATGCTCAAGGACCACGAAGCGGTAGTGCCGCAGATCGACGAGCAGCTGTACCCGCTAACAGCCGTCTACCGTCCAAGCGCTGCGAAGCTGGCCGACGAGCGACTCCGGCGCGGCGAGCGGCGGGTGATCGACTGGGTGGCGGAACTCAATACGCGGTACATGTCGCGCGGGGAGCTTGCCAAGGTCGACCCCGAGCTGTGGAGCTTGCGGAGTTGTAACACGCCGGAGGAGTACACGGCGCTCGTGGAGTTGGATTCTCGGTAGGACTCGTGTAGCTGGCACACCGTGCCAACTACCAATCAGACAAATCAGGGTTAGTGGGAATCGTGACGCCTCTACTGGCGAAGAAAGGCACCAACCGTTCATAGAACTCACGTGTTCGATTTGGCTCAAACGCCTGGAAGAGATTGCATTCTCCGAGCATGAGCACCTCTTCCAACAATTCCCCAGTCTCGGTTGAAGTGAGATTATCTGGAGTTACCTTGTTGCACGCCTCTTCCCACGCGTCCAGTCGCCTGATGTCCCGGTAATAAGGAATGCCTCTTACTACGTGCAGCAAGCACGCTTCCTCTGGTGTCAGGAACGGACGTTGCTCAGCAATAGCGTCCGCGAGGGCGACAACGATTTCACACAACGGCATGGTTTTTCGGCAGGGTGATGGGTGAACCTGACGGCGGCAGAATAATCTTCACTTATTGGTTGACCAGGTGTCGTGCGGTACCGCTCAAGGTCATGGTATCGATGCTCCAGAGCGGCCAGAAGTACCAACTGACCTAGAGAGACAGCTTCGGCACAAGTGAAGTTCCGTCACCCCAGGAGTCCCTTGGATTATCGTATCGACCTCACAACAACTCCCGGACGACCCCGACTACCACACCGCGAGCGTTGTACCGACTCGCGATAGGATAAATGGGGGCGTCCTTCGAAACAACCTCATGACGGGCCCCACCTGGCGGCACCTCGAATAGATGGTTGAGCGTTCGTGAGAACAGCTCCCAGAAACAGGTCGCAACGGAAAATCCACAAAACAACAAACAGACCAGTTGACACGTAGCCGTTGATAGATGGGTCAAGCGAGCCTCCGCTCGCGCGGACCGATCGTGGTGCTACCGCCAACAGAACATCCCCCGTCCTGGAGAAGCCAAAAAGCAAGCCCGCAGGCCATTTGCCGGCCTGCGGGCTTTGTGAATCAACGTTTTCAGCACGCGCTTATTTGCGGCACTTGCGATAGACGCCGCAGCCGATCAAGGCGCCCAGAGCGAGAATCATGGTGCTCGGCTCTGGCACTTCAGGGCCGGTGTCTTTGCCGATGATATCGGTGTCGTCACGCCACGCGGCAGTGAAGCCGGGGCGGAAGTTGGCAAACTCGATGAACTCTTCCAGATACTCGTCGCCTGCGTTGTCGACGTCGGGCCAGAGCGTGAATTCGCCACTAGAAAGCAGGTCGGGCGGGCTGACATTCACCTGAACCGCTCCGGCGCGTCCTGCATAACTGTTCGGAGTGTCGGGCAAGGATCCGTCATCGAACAGCACGTTCGATCCGCTCAGATCGAACAAGACACTATTGATACTTTCGTTCGATAGGTTGTCGAGTGTCCAATCCGCCAAGAAAGTATCGCCGGTCACAGAGAACCGGAACCAACCCGCGTCGAGCGCCAAACCCTGCTGGGGAGCACCTGCGCCGATGATCATATCCCGCGCGCCGGTTGTGTCGAAGTTCACGGTGATTTTAGCGCCGGCCAGTTCGTCCCCGTACGACTGAGCCCCCACGATCACCGCTTGAGAATCTTGAGCCACAGCAAAGAGTAGCGAAGTGATTGCCACGACGATGGCAGAAGCAAACGTGCGATGTGTAGTCACTAACATTGGGTCTCTCCTTCAAAGGATGCAAGTCGGACGCTCCCTCGAACATCGAGGAAGCAATCAAAACAACACGCCAGAGAAGCACCGAAAGAAAGCAAGCTGGTGACGGCCCTGGCCCGATAACCTCCTGCGACTATTTCGCAGAATGAGCTCTCGTGTTGCCGTTCACTAGCGACACCGTTGGTGCAAGGAGATTGGCTACCCTACCATTGAAACGCCTGCGTTCCCCAACACAGGCTCAAGCGACCGGCCGCATTGTAACAACTAAGTTAGAGATCGGGAGTAGTATATCTGCAATTCTCCACATTTTTGTTTTGAATGGCGCTCATCATTTTGGCGCGCCTCTTAGCTTCGCGACGATATTTGCAACAACCTCGGTCGACTCTGCGCAACGGGGCGGTCGACCGCAGCGTTGGCGCTGCAACAGTTTGGTTGCTGCCGATGCTTGCATGTTCGGCGGTGGAAGCGTCTACACAATCAAGGATTGGGTAGGCTGCTGCGACGATAGAAGTAGATGTTATCGCTCGTCGTGTCGTGGTAACAAGTAAGCAGGTCGCTCTCAAATGCGTTTCCGTATTCGGGAAGCGCCTCGTCATCGGACCATAGCCTGAGCTGCAGCAATGAGATGGTCCCTTCGCTCAAGTCGTTGGATTTTGCGATTTTCTGCATGAGTTCCGGCGACCCTGCTACGATCCCATACGTGTGGGTGCCATCGTTGAAGGAATCGGCGGATCGCAAATGCAGGATGCTCTCAGCGGGCACTTCCACGTTCAATGCCGAGGCCACGCGCGACGTCGGTAAGGCCGAGTAAAATGTCCCGCCGATGGCAGCGAATGCGACCACAAGCATCGCCGCCCAGCCGATGTGCGAACCGAACTTGCGCGCCAAGAACGAGAATGGCAGCGTGGCAACCAGTGCCATGAAGAACATAAAGGGCAAACCCAGATAGAACCACCCGGCCGTCTGCAGCCCGAAGAAGGCAGCGCCGGGCTGGTAGTCGATCGTCGACATCCCGAGCCACATCCATACAAAGAACAGAGCGATGCCAACGATGGTGAGTGCGATTGGTTTGAGCAGATTAGACATGGTTGGTTATCGGCCTTCGACAAGCAGTCACTCAGCACCCATATTGCTTTCTTCCGAATCGAAGGGGGTTATGAGAATACCGTTCTCTCTCACCAATCCCTGCCTACGGAGTTCCCGAATTCTCACTCGAGTGGGAACTCTCTGAGAAGCATAGAGCAGGTACTCATCTGAATCTTGGAAGCATAGGTCCTTCTGTGGGTCGACCACCGCAGCTTGAGGCCACTCGACTAAGCACATATAGGGAATCATAAACTGTCCCCAAGTGGTTCTGGCGGGGCAACCTGTATTGACCGTTACCGAAAGACAAGGCAACTCGGAATCAAAATATGGCTCTGCGGAAGAAGTTCGAAGTTCTCCCCAAACGGAAGACTCACCGACTGCAACACGCCAAACGCCTTCTTCAAGTGTGACTGGACCAAAGACACCGAAGATCTCAATACACGATTCTTCCGTGATTGTTCGGCAAAACACCCTTAAGTCGTAGCTCATTTGGAATGTCAGACTTCTATACTCTTCGGTACCGATTTGGAACTCGACCCATCTCCTCAGGCGCGATAAAACTTCGCTCGAGGTTCAACCGCGCAGACATAGTCCAGATGCTAACGCCCCAACTCCTCTTCGCTCACCGCGAAGTTCTCAAACTCCAGCGAGTATCGCGAGTTGAACCACTCGGGCAGCTTGGCCAGGCGGGCTTCGTCGTACGGGACGTCGACGTGCAAGGTGCGGCCGGTGGTGGCGGTGCGGATTTCGCCTTGTTCGACCAAGAGCTCGCCGGCTTTGAAGACCATGCGCGGCAGTTGGAACATCTCGGCGTAGTTTTCGCTCGGCGTGTAGATCGTGATGTCGGCGTCGGCGCCGGGGCCGAGGTGGCCTTTTTGCTTCAGGCCCAATAGTCGCGCCGGGCCGGCACGGGTGATGATGGCAATTTCGTGGAGCGTGTACTCGCGGTCCATGTCGGCGAGCGCTGTTCGTTCCAGCAAGCCTTTGGGGCAGGTGGCCAGCACGTCACTGCGGTAAGTGCGATCGGCGAGCAGGCGGATGATCTCCGGGTAGGCGAGGAACGAGCCGCCGTTGGGGTGGTCGGTGCTCATCACCACTCGCCAGGGATCGTCGACCGCCAGGTACCACTCCAGGCCGATGGCCCACTGCAGGGCGTGCACCAGGTTTTTGTTTTTGTACTCGATCGGCATCACGCCGCAGCCCGACTCCACCTCGCCGTCGGCCGAGTACCAGCGGTCGCCGTAGATGTTTCGCAGGTAGTAACCAAGCGGCCCGTCGCCGGTCATGCTGGTCGTGTTGCCGAACATCACCTGGCCGACGTCGACCGAAAGGTTCTGGTGCGAGTTGACGTACTCGGCCAGCTCGGCGACCTGGCTGCTGAGCGAGGTCTCCTCGGCATCGCCGCCGCCGTAGCTGTGAAACTGAATGTGCGTTAGATGGCCGCGGTGACCTTCGAGCGCATTCATCGTTTCGAGCGTGGTGCGCCAGTTGCCCGGCATGCCGAGTTGGTTGCAGTGAATGTGCACCGGGTGAGGTAGCCCCAGTGTGTTGGCCGCGCGGGTGATGCCGAGAATGATCTCGCGGGGCGTAACGTCGAACGTCGGCACGAGGTCGTCGAGCCCGGTCGACTGCCCGGCGCCGAGCTGCTTCCACACTTCGACGCCGCCGGGGTTCACCAGCTTCGGCGCGTAGCTCTTGGTGGCCGAGAGCAGCCACGCGAGGTACGCCTCGACGCCATCGGGCTCGCCGGCGGCGATCTGCTCCATCAAGTAATGGTTGTTGCCGACCAGCGTGTAGAAGCCGCGGTCGATCGACGGCGTGTCGGCAAGTTCCTGATGCGCCTGCCGCGCGCCGAGCGGCGGCACCGCCGCATCGAACGCGGCCGTGTAGCCAAGCGCGGCGTATTTGTAAGCGGTGGCAAACGTCGACGGAACGCTGCCGAGCGTGCCGCTGCGAGCCCAGCCGCCATCGCGCAGCCGAGTTCGCTCGAGCGCCGCACCCGGATCGCGGCGATCGTCCGCCCGCAATTTGCGACCGACATTCACTTTCGGCCCGGCGATGTGGCAGTGCATGTCGACCCCGCCCGGCATGATCACCAGACCGGCCGCATCGATCACACGATCGGCCTTCACACCTGGATCGCTTGGCGGCGCGACCATTCTGCCAGCTGAAAACCACAAGTCGCGCACCTCGCCCTCGATCCCATTGGCTGGATCGTAAACAGTTCCCCCGGCGATTTTCGTGAGCGTGGCCATGGGGACTAGTTTGACGCAAAGACGCGGAGAGGGGAAGACGCGAGACGAAGGGGCAACACTGATCTCCGCTAATCGATTCGATGGTAGGATGGTTCAAGCGAGTCTCGGCTCGCGCGGACCCATCGCCGAGAAGTAATGAACGAATGACGAAAAACCCAATTGACCAATCAGCGCGCCAGCGTCGCTCATTGGGTATTTGGGTACTTGGGTATTTCGTCATTACACCGCCCGATGGGTCCGCGCGAGCTTAGACTCGCTTGACCCATCCTACGGGGCTAATCTGCATCAATTGCTTAGTGGAGATTAGCGCTGATTAGTGTTCCCTTTTTACGGAGTTGCATAAAGCACTCCCCCGCCACTACTGGCGTGAATCTGCGTTTTTGGCAGGGCCTGTTGCAGCGTCTCTAGTCCATCGAGAGGCGCGGAAGTCATGAAAAAGTTGACCGATCTTAGATTGCTAAGTTGCTCCAGCTGCCCGAGTCCGAAGTGCGTCACCTCCATGTTGTTGATCCACAGAACCTCCAGTTGTTTTAGCTCGGCGACGTGCCTAAGACCCGCATCCGTGATCTGCGTGCCAGCGATACCAGTCATGGTGTTACCATAGAGCGTTAGGACTCGAAGATTCGGCAGGTTCTTGATCGGAATCAAGCCATCGTTGGTAACTTGCCCGCCGCGGATTTCCAGATCTTCGAGCGACTCGATGCGGGCGACGTATGGCATGGCCGCGTCCGATACACGCTGCGCCGTGATCGATAGCAGCTTCAGTCGTTCGAGTCGTGCCAGATGGGCAACACCGACATCCGTAACGCGAGGACCTGATACTCGAAGTCTTTCGAGTCCTTGCATATCGCCGATCGTTTCGAGGCCATCATCGGTCACCTGGGTAGACCTGACAAACAGGTAGCGTAGTCGCCTGAGCGGAATGAGCTGCCGCAATGTTGCATCCGTGACTTGTGTATTGTAGGTATACGTCCCGCCGCCTCGCGCGGAACTGGTGAGGAAGCTCACACCGACGACCGTGACAAAGTAGTCTTCGCCAATGGCATTGCGTAGCCAGGCTGGCGCCCAGGGAGTTGCTTTGTCCTGGAACGCGCCATCTTCGTTGAACTGATAGTCGTAGAGAACTTCGCCCCCCACTTCGCGAATGGCGGCCACCGCCACACGCTGGTCATGCGCGACCTTGGCCTTGAAGGCGAGCCAAACACAGATCACCGTAGTGAGGACTAACAGCGTCCGCAGTCGGAAGCGCAGCCAACCGCATTTCTCTTTCGTTTCACCGGTGGTGGTTGATGTTGGGGTCAATGCAGTGAATCGCTGTGCATGGAGTCGCTGAAGCCTGGCGACAAACCGCCTACCAGAATACAGGTTTTTTCTGACGATCGCTATTTCCGCCGCGCTGAATGGCGTGCTCCCTTTGGACGCCCCGGACGCATGAGAATTCCACGCCTACTCGGAAATACCGCGCGGAATTTTGGAATTTCTGGAGCCCGGGTGGTGTCATAATAATTGCTCCCTCCCATTCTCCCGAGTTCCAGCAGCTAGCAGCGACTTCAGCGCATGACCGACCACGATCCGCCACAGAAACAGGAGCTGATCGACGAGCTGTGCAGCGACTACGTCGATGGACTTCTCGATCAAACCGAGACGCAACGGCTGATCCACGGTCTGTTGATCGACGACGAGTTGCGCAGCGCACTGCAGCGATGGATGCTGCTGGATGACTCACTCCGCCTGATGGTCACGAGGGGAGAGACGCTCGGTGCGGAAGGTTGAGCTTACTGGTTGATTGGTACTTCGCTAGTGAGGCCAGTTGCAATTGGGCGGGTGATTTAACTCGAACTCCGTGCCTGCGACAAGTTCATCACCATCGAGCTGCAAATCAGGCAGTTTGGACTTGCGAGGTTCCCAGCCTTGCTCCAGGGCAGTGCGAATGACGTAAGCAACCACCTTGGGAGTAATCACCCGATCCTCTTCGAATACAATCCGAAGTCGTTGGCCTGGATCTTCTGAAGCCTCAATCGCAATGATATGCCGAGGCGATTGAAACTTAGACACCCAGCGATAGTAAATGTCGCCGACACAAATGACTCTCGACGATCTCTTGGGTAACGTCATCGGGTAACCAGGTGGTGCTAGTGAATTTTCGCAGGTTGGGTCAGGCTACGGAACGTCGGCCGCTTTGGCTCGTATCAACTGCCGGTGCGCTTGGGTTTCGGGCCAAGAAAGGACTTCTGCGAGTTTCTCTGCGGGCACTTCGATGGCGGTCATGTGGGCGGTGGTCAGACGGTTGTCGAATTTGCCTTCCAGGTAGCCGAACGGCTCGCGTGCGGCGGCTTCCGCTTTAGTGATGTTCTCCTCCCGCGCGGGGATGAACGTAGTCCAGAACTTGCGCGTGTCGTTCTCTGTGAGTAGCTCACCGAATCGCTGGCGAATTTGCGTGCCGGCAGGTGTGTCGTCGGCGTTGCGCAGCACGAGGATCGCCTGATAGGCTAGTGCGCGGTTCCAGTGCTTTTCGGTCACCACGTAGTGGGAGAAGTGCAGGCGGTCGTCGAAGCCGAGGCTCAGGGGGTTGGTCGGAGCGGTCGGAAGCGACTTGCCGGCGGCCAGCATATCTTGCATTTTGCGGGCGTCTTTGCCGCGGACCGCGTACATGAAGTGCATGCCGCTGAACGGCGTGGCCCAGGCGCCCTGGCGGACCGAGTCGGCCAGGCGAATCACCACGTCGCCGTATCGCGGCGAACCGTCCGGCGGGCCAACGCTGGCGAACACGCAGTCGTACGCGCCGTACAGCTCGTCCTCCAGCGCCGGCGTGGTGTGCGCCAGGTGGGCCCCCTGCTCTTCTTCCACGTAGTACGACGAAAGCTGCCCGCTCTTGAGCACCGCGCGCAGGTCTTCGAAATGCAAACGATTGACAATCGGCGCAGGCATCGACTGCATCTTATCCAGCAGCTTCTGCTCGTCCGTCGTGAGCGGCGCGAGGAACAACTCGAACTCCGCCATGGTGCAGGTCGAAGCAATTTGCATCCACTTGGCGATCTTCTCCGCGTCGAGTTCCCCATGGAACGCCCGAGCGTCGATGGCCGTTTGCCGCGCATGGGCGAGCGGCGCGCCGGCCAGGTCTTTGCTTGGGGTTTCGGCCGACGCAACCAACGTCGCGACGAGGCTAGCGGCAAGGGTGAGGATGGATAGGCAACGATATCGCATCGTGAAGTCCAATCGGTGTTTCGTGGTCGCGTATCTTCCAGGGTAGCGGCATCGCCACAACCCTTCGCTGGGAGTACTCGTGGTCATCTTACTCCTTGGCAAACTTCAAAGTACCACTCGAGAAAGTGCCGCACGGGCGTGCGATTGAGCCAGTCGAAGCTTAGCACATAGATCGCCTCGACGACTTCCGGCGGCTGGCGAGGCCAAATCGCAATCGCCAGCAGGTAGGAAGTAAAGTACGACCACAACACGCCGAGCACAAACATCGCGTCGCGCATCCTGTCGGGACGCACGAATCTTGCCGACCAGAAGATTGCCACGGCGATCCCGATCGCCGCGAGGACGACCGCCACCTGCGGCGCGTGTACTAGCAGCGCGAGCCACAGGGCAACGCCGGTCGTGAGCACCAGGATCGAGCGGACGGTGAATCTCATGCGGGAGATTATACCGTGGCGCAGGTGACGCTGCTTTGCTGGCGATGAGGATGGGAGGAACACTAATTTGCGCTAATCTTCGCTAATATTTCGAAGGCCGGAACATGCTCCGCGCGGTTCCGGCAGGCTCACCAGCTAGCCAGCAACCAGCCAGTAGAATACTCGAAGCGCCAGACCGCCAAGAGCATGCAATCCAATGGTCAGCCAAAACGCGGCGGGCTAGTTCTGAGGTGGGAGAGTTGCTGCATTAGCGAACGTGCGTAAATCGCTCGACAATTGAGATCAGAGTAGCTTTCTCACAGGAGGTAACAAGTGAGGGTTCTCCACCTGCGGGTCGATGAAAAACATATGAATAAAGTCTATTCCATGTCGAAACTCTGATTCAACAATTCCAATAAACTCAACCGCTAGAATGGACACATCGAACTCGATTTGATGAATCGAACACTGCACATCTACATCCTTCGAGCCAAACAACAATCTACTAACAATCGGGCCCATTTCACCATTGAGGTTCATGCTGGGGTTACTGATCCACACAAATCCCATGGAAGGAACGATCTTTGTCCAGGTGCCTGGATTAAATGGAGGAAGCAGAGTCGAATAGAGTTCACCCTCTTCAGATACTTCCAGCATTTCATTCATGTCGTCGACCTAGTTTTCTTAAAACAGGTGAACGTAGTTGCCAAAACGTCCCCTTGCGGATTTCTATTCTACGGGCACGCACTTTCTCAGCTTTCTTAGCCGGTGGTTGTAGTTATTTTACACCGGCTGTGGGAAAATGCGGAGTCGATTGCTTTCGTGAGACTTCCGTCGTCAGGCGGTGGGATGTGCTGTTGCGTGCGCTGGTGACTTGGGTGATTCGTGCACGGCTTTGCTTGGCTTTGCTACGGGAGCTCGTTCGGCGGAGCGAACGGCCACTATCGGGTTTTGGGCCAAGGGAGAGTTTTGGTCCAACATGCGGGGAACAACGTGGTGGGTTTTATCGCACCCCCGATTGGTTTGGTCGAGAAAACAAGGGGTTTTGCCACTTGGGTGGGACCATAACGACTGGAGTTTTGGGCCAATGGTTCAATATGTGGGACAAAACAAAAAGGAACACCAATCTCTGCCGACCTTCACCCATTGGCGAAGGCCGGCGTCGATTGGTGTTCCCTGCATTTCCATACGGAGTATGGAGGTACTTTAGTCTTCCAGGTCGATGATTCGCATCTCGCCGTGGCTGACCCAGCAATCGCCGTCGCGGTAGGTGACGCCGGTGTAGCTGTCGACGGCCTGCAGCACTTCGATCACCTGGTCGACTTGGGGTTTGACCATGCCGATCATGGCCACGGTGCCACCGCCGTCTTCGCCGGACTGCTCGATGGCGACCTGGATGCCGTAGTCCATCCACGGCTTACAGGCTTCGAGGAACGCGGCAAATTTGAAGTGGCCAGCGGACAACAGCGGGCGGTCGAAATCGGCCGCCGGGCCGTCGAGCTTGGGCGTCGAGCCGGCCATGAGCTTCTCGCTCAGCTCCGGCAGCACGCTCAGCACCAACACCGAATCGCTCAAACCAGCATTAGGAGCTATACGATCATTCACGCCCCACTCGCCAGGCAAACCGTACGAATAGATGGTGCCCGCGCTGGTGGTCGACTCGGCGGGAACCGGCAAGACGAACTTGGGAACGTCGTCGGGGCTAGCCTGGTGAGCCTTGTCGATCGCTTGTTGAATGACGTCGTAGTACACCTTGGCACCCTCGCGAACCGCGCCAGCGTCGCTCACGCCGGAAACCAGCGCGATGGTCGGCAGCGGCAGTTCCTTTTCCGAGGCCGGCATCAAGTCGCACCAAGCTTCGTCCGCCACGCTGGCGTCAAACACGATGGCGCTCTGACCGTCGGCGAAGCCGGGGATCAGGAACTTGCGGTTCGCTTCGTCCAGTTGCTTCAACAGCGGCAGCACCTGGTCGCGGACTGCCTCGTACTCTTGCCAGTCGCTTTCAGACGATTGCTGCTCGGCAACCATCTCGAAGTCGGCCATGCCACGCTTGCACCACTCGACGAACTTCTCGTAGCCCTCCGGCGATTGCTTGCCGCGGGCGACGAACCAGCCGAGGGAGTCTTCGCCCATGTGATCGATGAGCGTGAGCTTCTTCGAACCGTCCATGGTCGAGGGCTGCTCACCCCAGTTGTAGGTGAAGGTCTCGTAGCCGCGGTCGGTAGTGAACGTGGTCGCGGCCACCGCGCCCGGCTCGGGCAAGTAGTGGAGGATGTCGTCCTTCAACTCGTCGATGTCCTTGTCGATCGATTCTTGCTGCTCTTCGGTCAGATTGGCCATCGACAACAGAGCCTTGCCCATCACGGCCAGGTCGCCGAACGATTGCTCCTGCGAAGCGAGGGCCTTCATGAAGTCGCCACTGGCGTAGGCCATGGTGATGACGTTCTTATCGGCGTGCTCGGAAAGTCGCTTGAACTCCTTGGTGTCGGCCAGCGAGTCGCTGCCTTGGCCAAAGTTCTCAAAGAAGTCGAGCGAGCCGGTCATCGTCATCAGCATGTAGTTGTCGACGATGCCCATGGCGAGGACCCACTTCTTGTCTTCCATCAGCGACTGGATCTTCTTGAACAGTTCGGGCGAGTCGGCCAGTTCCGTTTCGATCTCGTCCCAAGGCAACATGTCGCCGGTTACGGTGAACGTGAGCAGCTCGTTACCGTTGACCTGCCGGCGCTCGAGACTCTCCAGCACCCATGCTGGCACGTCGTCTTCGCTCTCGAGCAAATCGCGAAGGCGATTCTCGGCGATGTCGAGCACGCGCGAAGCGCGGGCCTTGTCTTGAATCACAAAGCCGGCCACCAGGTTGGGAACCTCGAGGTCGTCGCTGTACTTGTCGAGCAGCTTGATGACGTTTTCTTTGGTGATTTCGTCCTCGTCCACTGCGTCCGGTCCGCCAAACTGCTGCAACGCCTGGAACTGGGCGCGGGACATTTCGGAGTTCATGTCCATCAGCACTTGCAGCAACGTGGTGACGGAGCCGTCGCCGTAGACGAAGAACTCCTCGGCGAACATTTCCTTGCTCAAGCCGAACACGTCCTGGCCTTCTTCGCTGTCGAACCAGTTCTTGAACGCCACGAGTTCAGGCTGAGTGGGAAACTGCCACTGCGTTTGGGCCTGCATCCATCCCATCTGTACGACAGGAATGGACATGAACTTTTTCCAGGCGTTGCTGTTGGCAATCGCCTCGATTTGCTCCTGGTTCTTCACCCAGGACACGTAGAAGGCGGAGTCTTTCGGCGCGACGCTAAGCGACTTGGCGTGGTCCGCCATGTCGGCGGCCACGGCCACCGAGCCGGCGACCAGCACACTGGCGGCCAATGCGGCGCGGAGCAAAGAGTGATAAGGACGCAAAACAATAGAACGCATGACGGGTACTCCTCGCCGAAGGAAGGAAGTGAAGCCTAAGTTGAATAAGACAATGGTCGGTAGCTGAGCGGTCCGCCCTGGCCAGTTTGATCCAGCCTGTTTAATCCAGCCTGGGTGATCCAATCGGTGTGTGCCAGAGGGTGTGTTGTAGTCCAGCGGGCCGGGATAGGCAAACCTCACAACCTGCCCCGCCGCGAGCCGCAATCACTCCGCCCACAAAGGTCTACTGCTGGTTCGGCCGCCAAGTTTCATTCTTGCCCCGCGGGGCGGCCAAATATGGTAAAAAACGGGCTCCCGATCCCCACAGCGATCGAGCCTTTGAGTCATTTTCCACCATGGAGAAGTGTAGCATGAGTTTCCGCGCCACCACGATTTTCGCTGCTTTTCTCGTCGCCGCCGGGCTCGTGACCTCCTGGGTCGTGGCCCAGGATTCACCGTCACAAACCCCATCACCGGAAGCCGAGGCGGCGAAGGAGAAGTCGGCCGAGGGGGAGAAGAAGGACAAATCGGGAATGATTCGCCACGTGGTGCTATTCGAATTCAAAGAAGACGCCCCAGCCGAGAAGGTGGCCGAGATCGAAAAGGCGTTCGCCGCCCTGCCGGAGAAGATCGAAGAGATCGCCGACCTGGAATGGGGCAAGAACAACAGCCCCGAAGGCTTGAACAAAGGCTTCACCCACTGCTTCCTGATCAGTTTCGACTCCGAAGCCGACCGCGCAGCGTACCTGCCTCACCCCGACCACAAAGCGTTCGCCAACCTGCTGCGCCCCCACCTGAAAGACGTGCTGGTGGTGGACTACACGCTGGGGGGAGATAAGAAGAAGGAAGGTGAGAAGGAAAAGGAGTGACGGAAGTTCCCTCCCCCGGGTGTTTTGGCGTGGGGGGAGGTTTGCGTGCTAACACCGCGGGCTTATGGCCACGGTACATAAGGCCGGAAAGGGAAGCGATCCTTGTTCAGTGGCATCTACAACCAACAGATGACCTGGGCCGGGCTCGTGTCCGAGGAACGTCTGCTGCACGACCGAGAGTTTCGAGAAGAGGCACTCAATGTAGCACGGGCGATTATGCGCAATGTTCGCAGGAACATCGAGACGATCGTGGAGCGTCTGCACGCTCGCAACTATTGCTTCATTCACCCAGATTCCGCCTACGTTCCTCCCCCTAACGACGCCACCAAATGGGCCGACGACTTGGCGAATCTCGGAGTGTACCTGCCCATTTCTTATCGAGCTTTTCAGGAAGTCGTAGGTAGTGTGAATCTTATGGGCACGGACAATTCCTGGCCGAAGTCTGGATACAGTGGAGTTGGACCATCGGAGACGTGGGAAACGGATCCGTTGGTCGTGGAAGGTGACAAGAACTACATATTGAATGAACTCGAAGACTGGAGTAACTGGACCAAGGAAAAGGAGCCAAGTGAACACTTTCCGTTTACCGTTTCATTCGCTCCTGACGATTTGCACAAGGCAAACATCAGTGGTGGGCCAGCCTATGCGATTCCAGTGTCACGACCAAGTGTTGATTGCTTGGTCCTGCACGAGAGGCACTGCATGAGCTTCGTTGCATATCTTCGCAATGCATTCCAATGGGGCGGGTTCCCTGGGTTCGAGCTAATCCAAAACGCGCCAGAGGGATTTCTAGCAGAGATGCGGCGAGATTTGCTGCCCGTGTAGCGCGCTCTTTCTACCATGGACGACCCGAAGTACTACATAGCTCAGGCGTATCGCCATTTGATGACGGAGAGTGAGCTGCGCGCGAACCAAGCACTGATCTACGATATCAAGTCGAAAGGAGATACCTGGCTCGACGAGAGGAGAGACCAGTTGCTCGCCACCCTGGAGGCCGCCGAATTGTTCCGCAAAGGAAGAGATCAGTTTCTCTCCGACCTGATGCAACGCCTGCTTACGGATCACCCCAACGAAATCGTGCGGTGTGAAAAGTGCGGACACATTGTTCGAACGGCCAAGGCGAAACAATGCCTGCGATGCGGCCACGACTGGCACTGAGCCTGCGTCAATTCGACATGACTGTTCGCTGCCGGCGTGCCCACCCGACCAGCCCCACCAAGGCCAATCCGCCCAGCACTACGCTTGCCGGTTCGGGGATGACCTGGCCGCGGGTGGCGCCGCCTCGGAAGCCTTCGGTGTGCACGTTGAGGTAGAGTTCCATTTGGCTTAGTTCGTTGAGCATCGACGCGGTGAGGGCCGGGGTGTCGCTGGCTTCCCACGCGCCGCTGATGGTGCCGGCCACGGCGTCGACCATCAGGTCGTCGGCGTCGTCGGTGAGCGCCGGGTTCAATGTTCCGCCGAGCGTCGGGCTGCCCAGGATGCCAAACACCACTGGACCGTTGCTGCCGGCCGGGGCGTTGTGGAAGTGCAGGCCGATGACGTCGTCGTCGACGGTAGCCGTCTGGCCGCCAAGGTCGACGCCGCTCAGCTGGATCATGTAACTCAGCGTCGAGTGATCTTCCGAAAGCACCAAAGTCGCCGAACCGGTGGCATTTGCGTCGGCTCCGGAGAACATCGCGCTATAGTGCCGCTCCTGCGCGAGCAGGCTGGTCGTCATCAGGCAAGTGGTAAGCAACGTGCAAACAGACATCAACTTCATATCGTGCTCCTTCCAAGTGATCCACAGGATGGCTCAAGAATAACTTCCGCGTCTTTATTAGCCCCCTCTCCTAGCCTCTCCCCGCAAGGGGGAGAGAGAAGAGTGGAGAAAGTTATTCTTGAGCCATCCCTACAAAGCCAAATCGCGCGCAGACCTTCCCCTCGTCGGCGGCGAAAGTACGAACATCGCCACAGAAACATTTCTCGTCTTCTTCATTAGTGTCGCGAGTTAGCCCATCGATTGCAGAAATATAAAAAGCCGTGCAGATTGTCGCGAAGAAGCTGTGTACGCTGCTATTACAATGAAGGTGGCCGCAGGGTTTCGTGTAACGACCGCCGCCTGGGGTAGCCCCATTCTTCGTTTCCACATCACTGATTAGCGGCCCGTTTGAAGCCCGATGAACATGCTGAGACCTCCCTTCTTTCGCTCTCGCTGCACGACCTTTCCGCTCCTCACCATCGCGCTGCTGCTGGGAACCACGTCGGCGGTCGAGAGTTCCGCTGTAGCGCTGAAGCAGGTGCTCGTCTTCGAGCAGGGCGAGTCGGGCTACGACACGTTCCGCATCCCCGCGATCGTGAAAGCCGCCAACGGCGACTTGCTGGCGATGGCCGAAGGGCGAGTGAACAGCACTAGCGACACCGGCGACATCGACTTGGTGATGAAACGCAGCACCGATGGCGGCTCGACTTGGGGACCGCTCCAGGTGGTGCAAGAAGACGGAGTCAACACGGTTGGCAACCCGGTCCCCATTCTGGACAGCAACACTGGAGACCTCGTGCTGCTCACCACCCGCAACCTGGGTCATGACACGTCGAGTGAAATCATCGGCGGCACCAGCGATGGCACCCGCACGGTGTGGGTTCAGCGAAGTACGGACGATGGCGCCACGTGGTCGACGCCGGTCGAAATCACCGAGGACGTCAAGGCTCGCAGTTGGAGATGGTACGCCACGGGGCCGGGTGGTGGGATTCAGCTGCGATACGGAGAGCACGCGGGCCGGTTGGTGGCCGCGTCGGTTCACAACAGCGGCCCCGGCAACGGCCCCGGAGGCGGCGCGCACGTGATCTACAGCGACGACGGAGGACTCACCTGGCGGCGCGGCGCGCTGATGGTGAACGACTCGACCACCGCCTACCTGCCCAGCGAAAGCCAGGCGGTGGAACTGGTTGGTGAGACGATCAACGTGAACTCCCGCAACCGAGGCAACGGCCGAGCCAGCAGCCTGTTGGGCGACGCGGGGCTCACGTTCCTGTCGGGCGTGAAAGTCGACGAGCTGGTCGACCCAACGGTCGAGGGCTCGATCCAACGCTTCACCTGGCAGGCGGATGGCCACGATCAGAACCGCATTCTGTTCGCCAATCCCGCGCACCCCGACGATCGACGGGAGATGACCGTCCGGCTCTCGTACGACGAAACCGCCACCTGGACCAACGGCAAGTTGGTACGCCGCGGCCCTTCGGGGTATAGCGACATGGCGTTGATCTCCGATCCCGCTGCGCCCAACCCCGTGGCCGGGTTGCTCTACGAGAATGGCGTGAACGACTATCGGGATTTCATCACGCTGGCCATCTTCGACCAACAGTGGCTGGAAAGCCCCGACTTGATGCGAGTCGGTTTCATCGGGCAGAACCCGGGAGCAATCATCGAGTCGGGCGCGTCGGTGCTCGATACCCATGGCAACGGTCAGAACGCGACCTTGCTCGGAGGAGGAGCCACGGTGGTTGAAGGCTCCGGCGTGTATGGCATTGGCAACAGCGGCGCGCTGCGATTCGATGGCGTCGACGACCGGCTTCAAGTGCCCGACACGTCCAACCATCTGTTCGACTTCGAAGGCGACGAGAGCTTTACGCTCGAAGCGGTGTTCGCCACCACCCATCACTCCACCGGCGGCAGCGGCGGATCGGGTCCGCTGTTGGCCAAAGATGTCGGGCCGGGGCAGCCCAGCTATTGGCTGCGAATCCAGGATGGAAACTTACGCTTCTTCGTCGGCGACGACTCACAGACGGCCGTCGCCTCGAGCGGCAACGTGACCGATGGCCAGTGGCATCACGTGGCCGCGGTGTTCGATGCTGTCGACAACGAACTGCGTTTGTACCTCGACGACCAATTGGTCGACACCCAGGCGACCGCGTCGTGGGGTTCGCTTGCCAATGGAAACGATCTGTTGGTGGGCGCCTTCAACGACGGGCTGAAGTTCTTTCAGGGCGACTTGGAGTTCGCTCGCATCTCGGCCGGCGCGCTCGAACCCGCGCAGTTCCTGCAGCCGCTGTGGACTGGCGTGCTGGGCGACATCAATCAGGATGGCGTCCTCTCCGGCGACGGCACCGGCCCTGCGGCGACCGACGACATCTCTGCACTGCTCGCCGGCTGGGGTTCGACCGACTTGCCGGCCGCGATGGACCCGCTCGCCAGCTACATGCAGGGCGACTTGAATCTCGACGGGAGCACCAACTTTGCCGACGCGATTTTGATGCGGACGTATCTCATCCAAAACGGCATGTCGGCCCGCGCCCTGGCCAATCTGCCATCGCTCACGGTGCCCGAGCCAGCAGGACTTGGCCCTTTGGCCGTTGGCGTCGCCATTGCCGCAGTCGTGACGCGCCGGGCGATCCGCTTTTAGAGCGCACCGCGTCACTGCAAGTCGCCTTGCGATTCTCGAACCGCCTGGTCGAGCAACTTTTCGACCGGTGGCCAGCGGTCGTTGGACTGCATGAACTTGATTTCGTCGCCGAAGACCGACGGGGTTTTCAAGAACAGAGTCACATGCCGCGTGCTGCCACCGGGAGCCACCTTGATGTACTGCAGATTCTCCAGGGCAATGGACTCCTCCTGCCCTGCGTTGTGGACGACGATCTCGCCATCGCCCAGCCACACCTCGTCCACCAACTGAAAGTTGCGGTCGCGCATCGCCAGGTAGCCGACCACGCCAAAGAAAACCGGCGCAACCAACACGGCCAACGAAGTCCAGTGCTCCGATACACCGTTGAGCAGATACACCAGCACCAACACCACCACGCCAAAGTAGATCATCGGCAACAGCCACTTCACCACGAACGTCGATGGAGAAGAAATCTGCTGCATGCTCGATGTTTGGCCATTAGATGACATGCGTGAATTGTACCGCGGTGGGCGTCGTCGTGCGTTTCTTAGGGCGAGTTGGAACAAAGACTCTTCGCTGGAGGCCACACTTTATTGGTGGAGCGGTTACTTTTGCTGGGATTCGTTCTCTTGGGGTTCTTTGGCTCTTCTATGGGACAGTCGGAACTGGCTAAGCTCCTTGGTTCCCACTCCAATCAGCGGCATAGCACTGCACCAGACTCGCACCGAGTCGCGATGAACAATCACTTCAGATTTCGCTGAGGGGAATCAGCATACTTCAGGGCTTCCAATATTAAGCTTACCGCGATGTCGACATCCAGCACATCGCACGAGACCCATTGGTTCGTCGGCCGAATACCGACTACTCGTCGGAACTTCACACGATACAGCACCTTGCGGGGCGAAGACTTCGACTCAACTGCATCTATATAAACAAAGGAAGGAATACGGTCGTAGTAGTTGGCAACATCGCGTGTAACGAGATTGAGCGTCGAGTGAGAGGTCCCTCCCCATACGCTTGGCCCATCCATTGCTTCCAAACGCAGCAAGAGATATCGCATTGCCACGCCGCGACTAGACGAACCAAAGGAGTCAAACAACCCATGTCGCGTCTCCCACTGATTGGATAGTCCTGAGATTTCCATTGTTGGTTCCGGCTACTCGCACACGGGCTCGAATTCACAACTAGTTGCAGCCTGGATTCAGGTTGCGGTTGAATCTGTTCCCAACCGCTCCTAATTTTTCTTCGCCTTCTTCTTACGCGCCGCCTTCCGTCTCCATTTCACGCGGGCGTCCTCGACGATCTTCCCGAGCCTTTTGTTGTACGTGATTTTGCTGCTGATGTAGTACTTCAACCGGACCGTGGGATTGGCGCCCAGTTCGATCAGGCGTTTCACGGCCGGGATGCTTTCGAGGAAAATCGCCCGCATCAGAGGGGTTTCGCTTTCGCTGCCGCTGCGACGCTCGATGTCCACCCCTTGCTTCACCAGCAGGTTGATGCAGGGCGCGCTGCTGGCGCATTGCCACAACAAGGTCTGGCTTTCGGTGTCGGTGATCTCCGGGTTGAGGCCCGCTTTGAGCAGAGGGCGCAAGACGCGGACGCTGCTGATGTTGGTGAAGGGCCACTGGCGGTCCTCGATTTGGCTCAGGTCGCCTAGCTCTTTCACCACGCGTTCAATCTCCTCGATCTTCTCAGGCGTGTGCTCGTGCTGCATCAATCGGAACAGGCCCTTCACACTGGCTTTGGGTTTCTTGCCGGAGACCGATGCCTCCGAAGCTTCCTCCGCGGATTCAAACTCTTCCGCCTCATCGCCGAGGAAGGTAGCCACGCGGGTGAGGAACTCGTCGAACGAGCCCGCCAACAGGTAGGCAGCCGATTCGTAGTAGTTGCCGTCGTCGTCTCCTTCGTCCGTCTCGTGATTCCACCAGTGAATCGCGCCGAACGTCTTGGGCTTGAGCGAGAGCGTAAACAGATCGCCTTCGGATGCCACTGGCAGGTAGCCTTTGGGAACCACACCCACGCAACGATCGATCTGCTGTGTGAGCTCGTTCCAAGCAGGCTTCGACGGCTTGAGATGAAAGAACTCTCCCACGCCAACATTGTCGATGTATTCGATTCCTGGAATCTTGACGCAGAACGGGTTCGGCAGTCCACCATTGCGCTGCATGAGAAACTGCCGGTACTCCTCAGGCAACTTGCAGCCGATCTTCTTTTCCAGGGCCGCCACTTGTTTCTCCGTGGCGCCGCGGACGCCCTTGCTTCGCTCGATCTCCAGCCGCAACGGATCGATCTCGGTGTAGCCGCCACGGATCTTCGCGGCGATGAGCTTCGCCGAATTCTCCTTGGCCTCCGCGGCGCTCTTGAACTTCTTCTTCGTCTCCCGAAGCGATCCAGTCAGCCGTCCGTACTTCACGACCTGCGAAGTCCCCTTCACCTGCACCTGCCAACGCTTGCGGGAGTCGCCATCGTCGAAGAAGAATCGTCGGAACTCGGACATCACTTACTCCCAGAGGCACGTCCATCGAATTGGCACCCGGCGTGGGTTGCCGGGGCGGCCATACTACTTTTCGAACAGCTTCTTCAACCTCTCCAGCACTTCCTCGGTCGTCGGCGCGTCGGTGGTTCGCGCCGCTCGCATGGGCAGCATCACTCCGTCGGCACGCTGCGTGGTGCCGGAACATTCAACGCCGGGGCGGGCGGTGCGGATCGCTACGGTGGCAGAATTCATTGCATCGGACGATTGCCAATCGAGCGCGATGGTGGGAATCGAGGTCGTCTCGCCAATCGAACCCACCAGCAGCGCCGCATTGGCTTCGCCACGATCTAATAGCGCCTTGGTGGTCCACTCGCCCGGACCGTATTGGGGATAGCCTTCGGCCAGGCTCACGCCGAGCGGGTAGCCGGTTTGCCAGGTGAGCACGCTCGCCGCACCGGACTTGTTGCCGGCGCTGCCGGCGGGCACGGCGACCCAGCGGGTGTGGGCGGTGAGGTCGGCCATCAATTGCGTGAGCGCGATGAGCGACTCGCGGCTGGCGGACAGACTGCCACCATGGATTACTGAGCCGAATTTGGCCTGCTTCATCTTGTCGACAAGCTCTTGCCACTCGGTGAGCGGTACTCCGGTTTGCTGCTGGACCTTCGCGGCATCAAGTGGGATGCCGGCTAGTAGTGAGCGCAGCACGACGAGGGCTTCGTAGTCGCGATTGGGAGCGAGTTGGAAGTACTCGTCGGTCATGTGGGCAGTCATCGCCGACACGGGATCAATCACCACCGGTGTTCGATCCGCGCGACCGCTGATCCACTGGCTGGTCGGCTCGAGCGAGTACCGCTCAAAATGTCGCGGGTGCGTGGTGGCGAGATCCAAGCCCCAGACCACGACCATGTCGGCCCGCTGCGCGACTTCGCCGAGCGTCGCGGTCACGCTGCCGGCAGATTGCAGGGCGAGCGTCGAGGCGGCGTCGCTGTCGCTCGCAGTCCAATCGACACACGCGCCCACCTGGTCGGCGAGCGCCACGGCCGCGCGAATCGCTTCGGTGGTCGCATGCTGCAGCCCGGTCACGAGTGGCAATCGCGCCGCCGAGAGAATCTCCACCGCCCGGGCGAGGGCATCCTCGAGCGTGGCCTCCTTGCCCTCAATCATTGCCACCGGGCCGTCCGCCGAAGGGAGCGCAAACCACTGCCGTCCGATTTCACAAGCATTCGCGGCCTCGCCCACGCTGCCTTCGGCATCAATCGACAATCGAATGTCGTCGCAGGTACAGCCGCAGGCGGTGCAAGTGGTGAGCGTGGAAGGCATGGCGAGGTTAGTGTTAACTGCGTGTCATTTCGAAGGGAGTCCGGCGACCGAGAAATCTATGTTGCTGGACCTTGGTACTTTGGAACTTCGGGAACTCGGCCAACCAACCTTCCACTTAAGTGGCGCCTTAGGCAAACAAGATTCTTCAGTCGCTTAGACTCCCTCAGAATGACAATTATCTTGTTTTTCCAGCTTCATCCTGTCGTCAAATGATGATCCGTCTGGTCCGGTGACTCCAATCGCATGACGTCGAGGTCGTGGATGTGCAGGTCGGCCGTTTCGACGTAAAAGCCAAACGCCCCTTCATCATAGCGACTATCGGCCAGCGTGAGGATCACGTTGTCGTTGATCGACAGTTCGTGGTAGCTACCAAATACCGTCAGCTGGATGCTCACGCTGTGGCGATCGTCGGCGTAGTAGTTGCCCGTCTGCAGCGAGGCAAAACGCATCATGTCCTCGCCCGAACGTTTGGGTCCGGTTCCCCAGGCGCGGAGTTGGGCGATGCCTTTTCGCAGGTCGAGCGAAATGTAGTAGCCGTCGTGCGTCTGGCGGTCGATGCGGTACAACAGCCCGCACTTGCCGGCGCCGACCATTCGCAGCTTGGCCGAGAGCCGAAAACACTCGGCCTGCTGGCGGAAGACGTACGCCTGGAAGCCCGCCTCGCTGCTGAAGTGCAAGTGGTCGCCTTCAATCTCGCAGTAGTCCTCGCTAGTGGCGTCTTTCAGCGTGATGACGGCGCCGATTTTGATGGGTTTGATTTCCCGCTCTCTAAGCCCTTCGTACGACCGCGCCTTAAGGTGCCCCTCGGCAGTGTGCACCAACCGCTTGGGCAACAACATCTGGTTGCCGTGCTGGCGGTCGTGCAGGTTGGCCGTGTAGAAATTCCAGAGCAGCGTCCCTTTGTCGTCGTGGCAAATCCGCCCGGCATAGTTGCCGGTGGGCAGCAGGACGTTGTCGGAGTAGTTTCGCCACGGCTCGCCAATCTTGTGCGTGTGCCAATAGCGAATCTTGGCGTCCTCGCGGATGCTGCCGACCAGGTAATACGAGTCGTCCATCTTGAACAGATTCGGCACCTCGATGTCGTCGTAGTGCATCGGCTCGTACAACGGCGGGCGGACCTCGAAGCGGTTGGGCGCCACTTCTTTCATCACGCCCACGCAGCCCCGCCGCACCAACGGGCCATGGTTCGAGCGGGCGGCCATGATCAGATAGCCCTGGCCGTTCTCGCGGTAGTAGAACGGATCGCGGAAGCTGATCCAGTTGCGATCGTCGTCGTACGAAGCCTCGTAGTATTCGAGATTCGGCTCCAGCGGGTAGGCGCTATCCGCGTCGTGCGTGGCCTTGATGCGAGTGCACTGCTGAGCCTCGAGGTCGTGAATCACCTTCTTGATGGCCGCCGGGTCGCGCTTGCCGCGACGATCCTCCCACCAGGTGGGCACCTTCTTCCAGCGATAGAGGTCGTCGCTCACCGCCAGCCCGATGCGCTGCTTCACGCCTTGGTCGCAGCGGCTCAGTCCCGTGTAGAACATCCGCCAACTGCCCGGCTTGTGGGGATCGGGCGAGACGGCCATGGTCCACAGCATCAGGTCATCCCAACTGCCGGGGTCGCCGATGAAGATGGCGTTGTCGACTCGCCGCCAGTTCACCGCGTTGTCGCTCACCGCGTGGGCGATGAAGTCGTGGTTGGGCAGCACCAGGTGGAATAAATGATAGAGCCCGTCGTGGTACACCACATCGACGTCGCCAATCGACTTTCGGCTCCAGTTGGATTCGGAAAACATAGGGTGATTCTCAAAAAGGTGGTGAGGACTTGCCCTACACTACGTTGCCAGCGGCCGCAGGCCAAGAGGTGTTTTACTGAGGCGCTTTCCGCGAAGGGCAAGCTGATGGTTGGATTGAGAGCAAACTCTCTGCGGGCTTGCCCCTATGCGGATTGCACACCTTGGCTCCGGCTCGCATACTGAGACCCCATGTCGCACTACCAATACACGCTCAGCTTCCAACTCACCGACGACTGTCCGCAGTCGGTCGTCGACTTCTTCGCGCAACTTGCCGACGGCCAAACGCCTGAGGTGGTGCCGGAGGTCGACGAGCGGCAACTCGAGACTTCGCCCGGCGAAGTGATCGCGCTGGTCGCGAATCGGACGACGCTAGCAGACCGTAGGGTGACGATCGCCGGCGCCGCGTCGGCCGAGGAGTTCTTCATGCCGTTCATCGCGCTGGCGGAGTGGCTCGCGCGGTGGTCTGCCGATGAAGGACCGGTGGGCTACTATCACCTCACCTCGCTGGCGCATCCCACGCTGCTGTACTTCGCCCAAGGCAAACCTTACATGCTGCAAGCAACCGGCACGCCGGTGGGTTTGGCGGACGGCGAGGAAATGCCACAGGAGGAATGACGAAGTACCCAAATACCCAATGACGAATGAAGCGCAAGCGTGAGTATGGTTGGGTATTTGGATATTTGGAAATTTCGTCATTAGGTACTTCACATTCCCCCAGATTTGGGGGCACGGAAATTATCCGTTTCTGCTGACTATTCTGCTGGTGTTTTCCACAAATCTGGTAGATTGACGATTACGCTCCCGCTGCCCGGCGTCGCGTTCGAGGTTGATCTTTTCAGGCGTGCGACTTGAATGTGGTGTTCGGCTGCGCTAGCGAACGTCCGTTGTTTCGGCGGCAGCCCGACCGCCTCGTAGGTCGTCGTGGCCGCTGCACGTCCGCGTCTTGGAGTCTCGAGATGAAGATCTACGTCGGCAATCTGTCTTACAACACCACGCAAGCCTCGCTCGAAGAACAATTCGCTGCGTATGGGCAGGTGGAAGAGGTTGCCATCATCAACGACCGGGAAACAGGCCGTCCTCGCGGCTTCGCCTTTGTCACCATGGCCAACAACGAAGAAGGCCAACAAGCCATTGAAGGAATGAATGGCGTAGAACTCGATGGTCGCACGCTCACAGTGAACGAAGCGCGTCCCAAGCCGGCTGGAGGCGGAGGTCCTCGCCGGGGCGGAGGTGGAGGGGGCCGCTGGTAACCGCGACACCATTTGCCAGCCCGCTGGTCCACTGGAGCACCTTGGTCGCCGGGCGTACTCTGCGAACTCTGGGTAAGACCTGCGGGGAATCGCCAAAGCTTGGCATCTGCGTAGTGGCGTCGCAATCCTTCGGTGAATCGCTATAATGCGGCGATTGTTAAACGCCGTGCGCCCCCGGTCCGGAGCCTTCGATCCGCAGCTAGCCGTCCAATCCACGGAAGATCTGCTGCGCGATCGCCAAGCTTCGCGGCCGTGAAAATAGCCTCTAAATCGCTTTTGTTACCGTTCAGGCTTCGATAAGTATCAGGAAAAGACGAGTCACGTTATGAGCCAGGTAGAAGATGGAACCGTCGCCGCCATTGAGCGGGTCAACTGGACCGAAATCACCCCCCAAGCCTTGTACAACAAGCTGCAATCGCTCGCCAGCAACCTCTGGTGGAGCTGGCACCCGGAGGTAGTGAGCCTGTTTCGCGACCTCGATCCCGTGCGGTGGCGGCAACTCGACCATAACCCCATCGCCCTGCTCGCGGAGATGAGCCCCGAGATCGTGGCCGAGCGAGCCGGCGAAATGGTGATGTACACCCGCATCAACCAGGCCCACCGCCGGCTGAAGGACTACATGGCCGACGTCCACCAAACCTGGGGCGGCCAAAACGCAGGCGTACTCGGCTCCAAGCCGGTGGCCTACTTCTCGGCCGAGTTCGGCATTCACGAATCGGTGCCCATCTACTCCGGCGGCCTCGGCGTGCTGTCGGGCGACCACATCAAGAGCGCCAGCGGGTTGGGAGTGCCGTTGGTGGCCATTGGTTTGTTCTACGACCAAGGCTACTTCAAGCAGCACCTCAACGGCGAAGGCTATCAGCAGGAAGAGTACCTCAATACGAAGGTCGAAAACCTGCCGATGGAAGCCGCGACCGGTCCGGATGGCAAGCCAATCACCGTGAGCATCGACACCCGCGACGGCACGCTCATCGCCAAAGTGTGGCTGATGACCGTGGGCCGCGTGAAGCTGTACCTGCTCGACTGCGACGTGGAAGGCAACAGCCCGCAAGACCGCGAGTTGACCTCCCGTCTGTACGGCGGCGACCGTCGCACCCGCATTCGCCAGGAACTCGTGCTCGGCGTGGGCGGCGTGAAGGCGCTTCGCGCACTGGGCATCACGCCCGGCTGTTACCACCTGAACGAAGGTCACAGCGCTTTCGCACCTTTGGAAGTGATTCGCGAACGCATGCAGGGCGATGGCCTGACGTTCGACGACGCGCTGCGCGACGTGGCGCAACACACCGTGTTCACCACGCACACACCGGTGCCGGCTGGCCACGACCGCTTCGACGCCTCGCTGATCGAAGAACACTTGGGCCCGCTGCGCGATCAACTTGGCATCTCGCACGAACAACTGATGGGCCTCGGCCGGGTCGAACCGCAGAACGAGCACGAGACGTTCTGCATGACCGTCATCGGCCTCAAGCTGTCGCGACGGGCCAACGCGGTTAGCTCGCTGCACGGGCATGTCTCGCGCCGCATGTGGGCGCACCTGTGGCCGTGGCGCGTGGAAGAAGAAATCCCCATCGGCCACATCACCAACGGCGTGCACATTCCCAGTTGGATTGCCCAGCCGATGCAGCAGTTGTTCGAGCGGCATCTGGGCCAGGGCTGGCGACTGCGGCTCGAAGAGCCCGAAGTGTGGAACAAGGTCTACCAGATCGAGCCAGGCGAGTTGTGGGAAACGCACCACGCCCTGAAGAGCCGGCTGCTGGAGTTTGTCCGCCGCCGCTTGAGCCGCCAATGTCGCCGGCGGAACGAGGACGAAACCGCGGTGGAAGCCGCCCGCTCGGCCCTCGATCCCAGCGCGCTGACGATTGGCTTCGCCCGACGATTCGCCACGTATAAGCGTGCCGACCTGTTCCTCCGCAAGCTCGACGAGATCGCCGAGCTGATCAACGACCCGGAACGCCCGGTGCAGTTCATCTTCAGCGGCAAGGCTCACCCGGCCGACGAAGGGGGCAAGAGCTTCATCAAGAAGATCGCCCAACTGCGCCGCGACCCGCGGTTCGCCGGGCGCGTGGTATTCGTCGAGGACTACGATATCAACGTCGGCCGCCACCTGACGCAAGGCGTCGACGTGTGGCTCAACAACCCCCGCCGCCCGCTGGAAGCCTCTGGCACCAGCGGTATGAAAGTCATCCTAAACGGCGGTCTGAACTGCTCGATTCTCGATGGCTGGTGGGCCGAGGCCTACAACGGCCGCAACGGCTTCGCCATCGGCAACGGCACGCAGCACGTCGACGATAACATCACCGACGAGCGCGACGCCGAGAACCTGTACAACGTGCTGGCCGACGAGGTCATCCCCACGTTCTACGATCGCGACGCCGACGGACTGCCATCGCGGTGGATTAACATGATGATCGAATCGATCGCCACCTTGGCCGAACGATTCAGCTCGCACCGCATGGTGGTCGACTACGTCCGCCACTGCTACGTACCCGCCGCCGGCGGCCTTAGCAGCCACATGCCTTAGGGTTATTGGCTGCAAGCGGTGGGCTACACGCCGATCGCTGCGTACAAAACTGAGTACTCAAAGCCGCCGAGGTTCGCCTCGGCGGTTTTTTTTTGTAGGTGGTGTCCAACTCGATCCACTTGTACACCATGCGTTTACCCCATTCCTGCATCCTGGATGCATATGTGTTAGAATAGGGTCACTCTCGTTTGTTTGAGTCCCTCGACCCTATTGGAGACCCATGCCTGCCACGCGCCACCGGATTCAATTTCCGCCCATTGGATCGCACGACCTCGCCCAGGACGAAGCATACTTCTACCTTGTGGATGGTCCGGACAGGAAGAAACGCAAACTGCTGCTGCACGACTACGACAAAATCTACAACGAGCGGGGGCTCTACGAGCAGTTGTTCTACGACCGGCTGCAGTGCAACTCGCCTGCCAAAGTGGCCGGCATTCTTCATCAGACACTCGAAGCGGTCGGGCAGTATGTCTCGGAGTTGCGAGTGCTCGACCTGGGCGCCGGCAACGGCATGATGGGCGAGGAACTCAAGCAACATGGGGTCGCGCGGCTGGTGGGCGCCGACATCATTCCCGAGGCCCGCGACGCGTGCATCCGCGATCGTCCCGAGTTGTACGACGAGTACTACGTGGCCGATTTCACGGACCTTAGCGCCGATACTGCCGAGCAGATCGGCGAGTGGAACATCGACTGTTTGACGAGTGTGGCCGCGCTGGGGTTTGGCGACATCCCGCCCACGGCGTTCATGCAGGGACTGCGGTTCGTCAACGAAGGTGGCTGGGTAGCGTTCAACATCAAGGAGACGTTTCTCGACGCCTCGGACAATACCGGCTTCTCGCGCTTCATCCGCGAACTGATTTTCTCGGAGTATCTCGACGTGTTCCACCTGGAGCGATACCGCCACCGCCTGTCGATGGAAGGGCTACCGCTGTTCTACTACGCGCTGGTAGGTCGCAAGAACGCCAACATCCCGGACGACTTCTTGCAGTCGCGTGGGATTGAGGATTGATTGGCCAAGGAAGTCAACATCCGGGGTAGCACAAGAGGTTGTAGCTGCTCGGGGTGAACTGCCCCGGCATTCAGCCACGGAGTAGCGGCGCATAGCCTGGGACGTCAGTCCCAGGAACACATCTGATTGTTCTCCAAAGCCACGGAGTGGCGACAACGATCCAGGCAGGTAAATGTGTCGTCGATGGCTACCAACGTCCCTGGAGATTTCAAGCGAGCAAAATCTGACGCGGCATTCGCCGCCGCCACTCCGTGGCTGGAGAGTGTGTTTCTAACTCTAACCTGGGACTTGCGTCCCAGGCTATGCGCGGTCGCCACTCCGTGGCTGCTGAATCATCGCAGCAGGGAGGAACTTACTTCCACCGGCTCCGGCTCTTTGACCAGTTCCTTGCGGCCTAGGACTACGTCGTCGCCAATGTTGCGGTCGAGGGTGAAGCCGCGGTTGGCGAAGATGCTGAGCATCCGCTGGTTCTGCGGCGAAGTCTCGGCCACGATGGTGTGAATGCCCCAGTTGGTGCAAATGTCGAGGCAGTAGTCGGTCAATAGCGAGCCGAGTCCCTGCCCTTGGTACGAGTCGGAAACTAGCACGCCGTATTCGGCGTTGGTGCGATCGGCGTCCGGTACCAGCCGGCAAACGCCAACCAGTTGGCGCTCGTTCTCGTCTTCGATCTCGGCCACGATGGCAATCTCGCGGTCGTAGTCGATGAAGCAGAACCGCGTGGCCATCTCGTGCGTGCTCTTCTTGAACAGATAACGGAATCGGAACCAGATCGACTCCTTCGAGCAACTGGCCAGCAGCTTATGCCACATCGGCTCGTCTTCCGGCTTTATGGGACGTAGCAGCACGCTACGGCCGTCCTTCAGTTTCACTCGCTTCGTGTACTCCTCGGGGTAAGGACGGATCGCCAGGTGCGAGAACCGCCGCGGCGGATTGAGCACCATGTCGTGGTCGAGGATCACCCGGGCGTCGAGCGCGATCACGTCTTCTGGCGTGACCAGTAGCGGGTTGACGTCCAGCTCCTTGATCTCCGGATAGTCGGCCACCAGGTACGATAGCCGAATGAGCGACTCGATCAGCCGATCGACGTTCACTCGCGGGCGGCCGCGGTAACCGTCGAGCAGGGGCCAACTCTTGAGCGACTCGAGCATCCGCCGAGCCAGTCGTTCGTTCAGAGGTGGCAACTCCAGCGCGCGGTCTTTGAACAACTCGGCTGCGGTGCCGCCAGCGCCGACCAGCATCACCATGCCGAACACGTTGTCGCGCCGCGCGCCGACGATCAACTCGCGGCCCACCGGGCTGGTGATCATCCGCTGCACCGTGACACCCTGCACGTCGGCGTCGGGTCGCTCGTCTTTGGCGCGGTTGACGATGCGGTGGAACGACTCGATCACTTCCGTCTCGTTCGCCAGGCCCAGTTCCACTCCGCCAACGTCGGTCTTGTGGGTGATGTCGGGCGAGAGCACCTTCAGCACCACCGGATAGCCCACCCGCCGGGCGAGGCTCACCGCGTCGTCCATGCTGCGGGCCACGAACGGCTTGGCGACCGGAATCTCGTACGATTCCAAGAGCGCCTTCGAGGTGCTTTCGGTCAGCGTGTCGTGACCTTCGCTCAGGATAGTGTCAAACACGCCGCGGAGCTTACCGCGGTTCAACGGGAATCCCACCGGCACTTCGCGCGGCGTCTCGTACAGCACTTCCCGCGTGCGGGCGTAGGAAACCAGGTACATGAACGCGCGGACCGCCTGCTCGGGCGCCGCGTACGTCGGAATGCCCGAGCGATTGAACAGGTCGATCGCGCCGGTCATCGACGCGCCGCCCATCCAAGAGGTGAGGATTGGCTTCCGCGACCCCTTGGCCACCTTGATCACCGCCTCGGCAGCCGCGACCGGTTGGCTGATCGCCTGCGGCGCGAACACGGTAAGCACGGCGTCGACGTTGGGATCGTCGAGCACGACCTTCAGTGCATTGGCAAATCGATCCGGCGTGGCGTCGCCCAGCACGTCGATGGGGTTGCTCTTCGACCAGGCGGCCGGCAACTGGGCGTTGAGTTTCTCGATCGACTCCTTGGAGAGCCGCGCGAGCACGCCGTTGCGATCCAACAGGGCGTCGGTGGCCATCACGCCGGGGCCGCCTGCGTTGGTGACGATCGCCAGCCGCGGTCCTTTGGGGGTTTGCTGGCGGGCGAGCAACTCGGCGCAGTCGAACATGTCCGTCATCTCCGAGATGCGAACAATGCCCGCGCGGTTAAACGCCGCTTCGTACACGGTGTCGACGCCGGCCATCGCGCCGGTGTGCGACGCAGCCGCCTCGGCCGACTCGGTGAACCGACCCGCCTTGTAGGCGATGATCGGCTTGTTGCGCGCGAACGCTCGGGCGGCGGAAAGGAACTCGCGGGCTTCGGTAATTGACTCGACGTACAGGATGAGCGACTCGGTCCAGTCGTCGGTGGCGAAGTAGTCGATCAGGTCGCCGATCGTCACGTCGATGGTATTGCCCAACGACACGAAGTGCGAGAACCCAATGTGCTCCTGCAGCGCCCAATCGAGTACCGCCGTGCAGAGCGCGCCCGACTGTGAGATAAACGCCACGCGGCCAGGTGCGGGCGTAGTGTTGCCGAAGCTGGCGTTCAGCTTCGAATGGGGCGACATGATGCCCAGGCAGTTGGGACCGATGATCCGCAGGCCCGGGTACTCTTCGGCCGCTTCGCGAAGTTCGACCTCCAACTCGCGTCCCTTCGCGCCGGTCTCGCGAAAACCGGCCGACAGAACCACCAGCCCCATGATCCCCGCGTCGCCACACTCACGCACGAGGTCGGGCACCGTCGCGCCGGGCGTGCAGACCACCGCCAGGTCGGGCACGGTTGGCAGACTGGCGACGCTCTCGTAGCAGGTCGTGTCCCCGATCTTCTTGTACTGCGGATTCACCGGGTACACCGCACCCGGGAAACTCGCATCGGCCAAGTTCCGCATGACCGTGTGTCCGACACTGGTCGCCTTATGACTGGCGCCGATGATGGCAACACTTTGCGGATGGAAGATTTTGTCGAGATTGCGAACTGGCATCGGGAATTCCTCTTCAGCTGTGTTCAGCGGGACCGCCGCACCGCTAGGTATTCAGTAGGTTGCATTGTCAAAACACCGGACTAAGGCAATCGGATTATTGGACAGCCATGTTAAGGTTTTACGATTCGGTATAGTGGGTCGGCTTAGTGGGTTGCTTGCAAAGTGGTAGCCAAGCGTTGCACGGTGTGCCGGGTGGCACACATGCGTGCTGCGGTTTAGCACCACCAGGAGAAGGAACCAACCGCCCTGCTCGATAAATAACGGCGGAAGGATGGAATGGGAATGAATAGTAGACCACCGTGCAATCCATATGCCGCTAACCGCAGATGCGACAGAATACCGCACGGGCGCCCGTATCGGGTGATTCGGAGACGTTTACCTATTGGTCTGGAATTCGGGTAAACTTACGAGTCCTCACTCCGCGCGTGCGAGCAAAAGAAGCTCGTGACATTCCCGCCAGGTTGGCACTTCCAGTTTGCCTAGCAGCCGATGGATGGCATGGGTTGGCACCGGCGCAGAGCGCGCGGCGTTCTGGCGGAGGATCACCTCAAGCGGCGGTTCGACGTAAACCAGTTCGATCCGCGCGCCGTAGTCGGCAAACAAATCGACCCACCGCGAGCGCGTCATCACCAGCAAATTCGTCGCGTTGAACACAAACGATGTTCCCGCGCGCAATAGCTCGCGGCACCGCTCCCTGGCTGCTTGGACAACGGGCCCCTGGTTGTCGGTCGGGTCGATGCCCAACTCGCTGCGCAGGCTGTCTAGTGACACCATCGGCACGTCGGCGCGGTGGGCTGCGACCCAGTAATCCTTGCCGCTGCCCGGCAGGCCGGCGACCATCGTGACGGTCGACGCGTACGCCTCGTGCGGCACGTAGAACAAGTCGGGCGACTCGCTGCGGAAGAACACAAACCGCGCCTTCGGGTTCGCAAAGCCGAACGGCTTGCCGAAGCAGTCGTTCTCTTCGGCCACCATTTTCCACAGGTGCAGATTCTCCTCGGGGCGCGTCATCTCCTTGGTGCTCCGCCCGCGGGTGTCGGCGAGCGCAAACAAGTACAGCAGCCGATTCGACACCATCCACGACAGGCGAATCACCTCGTGCGCCGGCTGGTCGCGTTCCAACAGAAATGCTGGGCGGCCGTGGAAGCGGACCATCCGCACGATCTGCTCGCGCAGCTGCAGCGGGCAGCCCAAGTCGCGCAGCACGCCGCGAGCGAGGTGCTCGCCTTTCACCGCGTGCTTGGGCGAAGTGGTCCGTCCGGTTACCGGGTCGATCGTGGTGGTGAGCGGTTTGGCCGCGTCGTGCAGCAGAGCGGTCCACAACAACACTGTCTGCTCGCGCGGCGACAGGTCGGGCCACTCATCGAGCGCGGCGACCTGCTCGCAGACCAACTTGGTGTGCGTCCACACGTCGCCCTCGGCATGCCACTCGGCGTCCTGGTTGCAGGCGCGCATCGCTTGCGCCCAAGGCTCGTCTGCGGCCCAGTCAACCACTTCGCTCGGCGGGAGCGCTTCGAGTTGTTGCCAGTTCATGTCCACAGGTCGACTCCGTCGGCCAGACGGTTAGGCACCATCTGCTGGTGCTGCCAATGTGTGCTCTGCTTGATCTTCTCCACAAACTCCGGCCGTACGACCTTCGCCCGCGCGACAACCGCTCCCTCGACCTCGGTGCGAAGGTACAAACCCTCCATCAGGTCGTCACTCTGGCCAGTCGTAGGATTGTCGAACCGGCTATCGTACTGCGACGGGCCGATCAGTTGCTCCAGTCCACTACGATCGATCGCTCCCTGATGCACCACGGGCACCGTGCAGACGCCGGTTCCGTCGATGAGCTCCAGTCGCCGAGCGAGGCAGAGGAACTGCCCGGCTTGTTTGTCGTAGATGTCGAACTCGAAAAAGTAGTGCGGCAGCCGCCGGTAGTGCACCGAGTGCCGGGCGTAGAGCCACTCGCCGAACAGGATGTACCGCTCCGCAAGCCGCTCCTGGAGCACGTGGCGTTTGACCATCACCCACTGCTTGAACAGGTCGTACTGGGGGTGCATTCCCTCGGTAATCAGGTGGCCGCGACACTGCAGCACCGGCTCGCCGTCGGCGAAGTGAATGCCAACGTTCGTGCCGTCGAGCTTCTCTTCGACGATGAGCGACCCGTCGGCGATCATCGCCAACGAATCGCGCTCGCCCAAGTGCTTATCGTCATCGGTGCCACGCGACCCAAACAGGTGCGGCGTCCGCGGATATTTGACAAAATCTCCATGCGAGCTGCCCATGGCGCACCACCAGAGTAGAAAACGTGTAGAGTAAACCCTGTCGCGAGCGGACACCAGATTGGACGGGTAGGTTCGCACCATTCTGTGTGGCACCGGGCGCACTGCTGGTTTACCGCCACTTGTCTCTCCTTGAAGATTGATATTAAGCTGAGATACTGCAATTGGCCACGATTCCGGGCAGTCCAGCGGACGCGTTCGGCGGTCGAATCCTGAGGGTAAGCTGTGATGGATGACTGGCGAAAGCAGATTGCGCTTGCTCACTTGGTAAAGGAGAGGGTCGCCGAGCTTGACATCCAAGGTCTTTGGCCGCTTCATCTACCAGAGATTGCAGCGACCGAAGATCAAATCAGAGCTGCCGAACAAAACATTGGAGAGAGTATCGACCCCCATTATCGCAGCTTCTTGGGCTACGCCAACGGATGGCGTTGCCTCTTCCAGACAATCGACTTGTTTGGAACCAACGATCTGGTTAGTGGGGATGCTTACAAGAAGGCAAGTCAGTTACTTGACTCGCTCAAAGACCTTCGATCTGTGTGCGGTCTGGACGCCTCCGAAGTACTTCCAATTGCTGTATCTCAAGACAGCATCGACGTGATGGTGATCGGCCGACGGTCGACATCTAGACCGGGCGAGGTATTCTGGGTGGCCGGTCAACTAATCGACAGCTTCCCAGGTTTTGATGAGTTCTTTCTGGCAATGGTTGACTACAACCGTGAAGAAGCCAAGGCATTCGAACAACAACAGTAGTTGGCCGTTTGCCAGTAGTACGAGTGGACGTGAGTGCCTGACACGGTTTTCAAGGTGGACAACGAAACAATGCTCGACGTTGACGAATACAAGAGGGCGTGGCCAAAGGGGTCAGTGACCTACTCAACTCTATCCAATTTCGGCCTTTCCCATGCAACCACCACATTCTTGTCTTCGGTTGGCTTGCCCAAAGGTCGGGAACCGGAATGGTGCTTTAGTGGCAGCCTTGAGGAGTTGCCACCTCACGGTTTAGTTCTTGGAAACCACGGTATGCCGAGTGCACTATTCCGGTAGCGTCATATGCCCCGACGCATTTAACTCCATCAGCGGATTGTGGGCCACTTCCCACAGATGCCCGTCGGGGTCGGCGTAGTAGCCGGAGTAGCCGCCCCAGAAGACCTTCTCGGGCGGTTTGGTGGGCGTCGCACCGTTGGCGACCGCGTGGGCGAACGCCGCGTCGACTTCTTCGGGTGAGTTGTAGTTGGTGGCCAGCGTCACTCCGTCGAACGTGGAGTGAGTGTTCTCGATGCCAGCGTCCTCTGCAAGTGCTTCGCGCCCGTACAGCCCGAGCACGGTCCCACCGGATTGAAAGAACACGACACTTTCGTTCGACGCACTGGACGCCCGCCAACCGAGCCGCTCGTAGAACTCTCGTGATTTGGCAATATCCGCCACGCCGAGCGTGACCAGTGTGATTCGCGAGGCAACCATAGCGCATCCTGCTTAAATGACGAATGACGAAATACCCAATGACCAATGTAACAGACAATCGTTCGTCATTGGGTGTTTGGGTATTTCGTCATTTGCTTGCGCAACACCATCGCGCGCATGATGCACCTCCTTCGGAGCAACCTTGGCTCTGGGTGCATTGTACTACTTGAAGGAAACGGCTACTCGTCCTCCGTCACCTTTTCTTCCGCGGCGTGCTCTTCCTCGGCTTTTTCCGCCTTGTCGACCTTCTTGTCCTTCGCGCCTTCGGCCTCCTCTTTTTCGGCAATGACCTCGCCGAGCTTCTTGTGCAGGGCTTGAGCTTCCTCCAGCGACATTTTGGAGATCACAGGCCAGAAACCCTTCTCTTCGTCGACCAGAATCAGCGTCACCCGATCGTCGACAATTCGCTCGCCGCGCTCCGTGATGCCCACGTACCGCGGCATTACCTTCCACTCGAGCCCTTTCGGCAACGGATAGGCGCCGTGCTCTGTAGCCTCGTACGGCTTGGTGTACAACGTGCTTTCCATCGCCGCCGGCGCGGGCTCCTCACTCGGCTGCTTCGCCACCAACGTCGCGCTCACCCCCACCGCAACCATCACAACTGCCAACCTTCGAAAACGCATAGCGCCCTCCCTTGATCGAAGTACACAAAGACGGTCATCGAGTCGCCGTCATTGTAGGTGATGTATGTTCGCCGTGGACCATAGAAATATCAAAAATCGCGATGCCGATTTGTGAGTTCAGAATCTACTCAATTTTTTTCCACTTGCCTTCGAACCCTTCACTGCTAGCAGCGTAGTAGTCGGTGGAGATCGCCTAGAGCGTACTGATGGTCGGTGTGCTGGCTTAGCGCCGGGGTGCGAGTCCTATGCGCGGAGGCCGATGCAGGTGGAGTTCGCCTAAACGCATGAAGTTCAAGTTCATCCTGCCCGCACTGACCGAGGCGACCAGCCCGCTGTTTCGGCCGGTGAAGTACAGCCTGTTCCCCCCATTGGGGCTAGCGACGCTGGCCGGCTACTTAAGCGACGACGACGAAGCGACGATTCACGACGAACACGTCGAACGATTGAACCTGGACGACGAGCCGGACGTGGTAGTCATCCAGGCGTACATTACCTCCGCCTATCGGGCGTACGAAATTGCGGATCACTACCGCGCGAGGGGCTCGTACGTCTGTTTAGGCGGACTGCACATCACGTCGCTGCCGGACGAAGCGGCCGCGCATGCCGATAGTATCTTTCTCGGGCCGGGTGAGGACATCTGGCCGCAGTTCCTCGACGACTTTCGCAGCGGCCATCCCCAACCGCGCTACCAGTCGAAGGTGCGCACGCTCGTTGGGCTGCCGGAGATTCGCCGCGACTTGATCAAGCGGCACTTGTACCTGGTGCCCAACTCGATCGTCGTGTCGCGGGGCTGCCCTCACCATTGCGACTTCTGTTACAAGGACGCGTTCTTCGAGGGAGGCCGCGGCTACTACACGCAAACCGTCGACGACGCCCTGGCCGAGATCGACCGCCTGCCGGGCAGGCACTTGTACTTCCTCGACGATCACTTGTTCGGCAACCGCCGATTCGCGACCGCACTGTTCGACGGCATGCAAGGCATGGGGCGGCTATGGCAGGCGGCGGCCACCGTGAACACCATCTTGCAGCCGGGCTTGCTCGAGAAAGCGGCCGCCGCGGGCCTGCGAAGCTTGTTCATCGGCTTCGAGACGCTCGACACGGCGAATCTGGCCGACCACGCCAAGACGCAGAACCTCGACCGCGACTACACCACCGCCATCCAGCGTGTGCGCGACGCCGGCGTGATGATCAACGGCAGTTTCGTCTTCGGCATGGACCAGGACGACACGTCGGTGTTCGATCGAACCGTCGAGTGGGGCGTCCGCCAGGGCATCGAAACCTCCACGTACCACATCCTCACGCCTTACCCTTCGACGGGACTCTACCAGCGAATGGAGCGCGAGGGCCGACTGCTACACTCGCGGTGGAACCAGTACGACACCCGGCACACGGTGTTCCGCCCCGCACGAATGACGCCTGGTGAGTTAGAGACCGGCTACTGGGATTCGTACCGCCAGTTCTACACGTGGAAGAATCTCTTCACTGCCGCGGCCACCAAGCCAACCTGGCCCCAGCGCGGCCGCCACCTCGCCTACGCAGCAGGCTGGAAGAAGTTCGAAGGCCTGTGGAACGCCGTGATCCGCCTGAAGCAAATCAGCCAAATGCGCCCGATGCTCGAACAAGTGCTCTCCGGCTTGGGACGCATCGAACCAAACAGCGGCGATTCGGTGCGTGAGCGTCCAAGTACGCTACTGCCCATCGTGGCGGAGCAAGAAATGACTGGGTGAAACACCCAATGACGAAATACCCAAATACCCAATACACGCGCAAGCGTTCATCATTGGGTGTTTGGGTCTTGGATTGCCTCGTCATTTACCACAACCGGGCGGTCTTGCCACTTGGGGAATTGTATACGGCCGGTTGTCGGTGTCGCTTGCGACATGAGGCATGCGAGTTCACCAGCTTGGCCAAGACGGTGTGGCCGAGGTAGGTTGCTGGCTAGATCGATGAAGTCAATTGCGCTCCATTAGAATGACGGGACGCACGCTGATTCGGAGCAAGTCAAATGCACATTGAGCATCATCTACGGTTCGAATTCATAAACGGACTTAGAATTCGGAACGAACTGAAGCAACTTCTCACGGGACGTTTGCAGTTGGGGCCGTTCGAGGATTACTTCACTGAGCCGTCAAATTTCTACTTGCAGGGCTACCCCGATCAACCCGGTAACTGGCCAGCATTCGCCGAACTAATGCTCCTCCCTCTATGGCAGCACCAGGAAGAGATTTATGCGGTAGATGTTGGCACTGAAAGGGTAGTTGCGTGGTACATTGAGTGTCCCGAAGAATATAGAGTTGTTGCGTCGCTGGACACTGCAGTTTTCGACATGATTGAACTTCACGTATGGGAATACGGTGGCGGAGAAAAAGAAGCAAACGAAGCCATCCACTTTGCAGAGCAGATCGCTTTATCGAACGTGGATCAATTGCGACGACTTATGGCCGATTTCGAGAACTGTTCCGATGAGAGAATAGCCGAGTATAGATCAGGCCTTTGACGATTCATTGAGCCAAGCTTCCTTTGGCGTGACACGCCGAAATGTGGTTAGATCCGGCCGATTGTCAGTGTCGCTTGCGACAGGAGAGATCCTACGCGCGGCGCGCAAACTCGCAATTCAAAGGCGGTTTGACCGGGTATATTACAGCCGTTCTTCAACCTCCATGCGGCAGCGGCAACTGGTGGATCCTGCATCGAACCACACAACGATCTCATCGCCAAGCCCATCGCCGGCTTTGATGGGAAATCGAAACTCCATTTTCGCGCCAAAGCCGCCTCGTTTGACAAGTCCGTCGTCAAGAAACAGGCGTTCTGCCCACAAGCTGGTGTTGTCGAGCCGAATCGTGTGGCTTTTGTAAGTGGCTTCGAATACCTGATCTCGTTTCAGCCTCGACGAGATCCACCCCAGGATCACCGACACCACAACCAGGGCGAGAGGAATGTAGATCGGCAAGCTTCTCGTCACAACGTAACAGAGCGCCGGTAACAGTAATCCGACCCCCAGAGAGAGCGTCCATTGCTGAAGTCGTCGGTTGTTCGACTTCGTTTCATCTAGTAGCTTGTGCAGCCGGATTTCGCCCGAATTGGTTTTGTCGCCGGAAGTCAATCGCACACTCGCGTCGGAGGCGAGCTGCGCAACGTCGGCCTTGACTTCACTGGCGTGTTGATAGCGTTTCTCTGGCTCCGACTCCAGCGCGCGCAGTACAACGTCGTCAATTCGCACGTCCACTGCCACTTTCTTCGAGGGAGGAGCGAACCACCCTTTGGGGATCTCTCCGGTCAGCAACTCGTAGAAGATCACTCCCAGCGAATAGATGTCTGCTCGATGATCGACTTGCTTGCTGGTTGACATTTGTTCGGGCGCCATGTAATTCATCGTGCCCATCACTTGATGGGTGCGCGTCAGATTGGGTGGCTGCTCGGAGCCCCCTAGCAGCTTGGCGAGCCCGAAGTCGGCAATTTTTATGCGGCCGCGCCGGTCGAGTAGGATGTTCTCGGGCTTGATGTCGCGATGCACTACGCCTTCGTCATGCGCGTACTGCAACGCTTCGCAGAGTACGGGTACGATTCGAAGAGCCTCCTCAGGCGTGACTCCGCCGGCCGCGATGGAGTCACGAAGCGTGACACCATCGACATATTCCATGACGAAATAGAACAGGTCGCCAGCGCGGCCGAAATCGTAGACCGTGACGATGTTGGGGTGATTGAGCTTGGCGAGCGTTTGTGCTTCGCGGACGAAACGATCTCCGAAGCCAGGGTCGTTCTGTACCTCGTTAGGGAGAACCTTGACAGCGACAACGCGATTCAGATGCTCCTGGCGGGCGGTATAGACAGCTCCCATGCCGCCGCGACCGATCAACTCCAGGACTTGCAATCCTGGCAGTTGGCCGCTGAGCTCGGACGGTTTTGGCGGCGTAAAGCCTGCCCCCGATTCAAAAGCCTCGGTGTTCTCGTCTTCATCCAGCTCAAGGGACGACACCTCGGCCGCCGTTTGGAGTAGGCAGCCGGGGCAAAGTTCCGCATGCGGATTGGCGAGTTCCACTCCGCATTGTGGGCACTTCGATGTCTTGGACGTGGATTGTTGATCAGTCATTGGTAAGTTTCCCGAGGTTTTCGATTCCGAAATACCTACCGGCGTTCTCCAAAGCCGTGACTGGTTTTTCTTGAAAAAGCTTCGGAGCGGAGAGCAGACCCAGTCAGCTGAGGGATTGAAACATCTGTCGAATCTCGTCCTCGACATCGGCGGAATCGTGAACTATCAGCGCCACCTCGGCTTTCAAGAGCTCGCGAAAACGCCCCCGCAGCCGCGAAACCGATTTTCGAAAAGCCGCCGGGGTGAGATTGAGTTGGGCCGCAGCTTCTTGACGGCTTGATGTCGCGCCCTGAACCAGAAAGGGCTCCAGCACATCGAATTGACTAGATTGTCCTTGCTGCTCGTAAACCGTCCGAAGCGATTCGCGCACATCGCGAATCAACTTTAGCGTCCACATGCGGTCAAACTGCTTTTCCGGCGTCGCATGGTCGACTCGGGCGTCTAGAAATGCTCGCTCCGCCTCTTCAAAGTCAAGCGGGATATGAAGGAGGTTTCCGCCGCGCCGTTTTGTAGTTGCACGAGCATTCTCATTCGAGATGTAGTTCTTGAAGGCAGCCAAAAGGAAAGTACGAAACCGCCCGCGATCGCGGTCGGCATGTCGCAGCGTATTCTTCGACAAGATGTGTTCGAAGAAACCTTGCGTCAGATCCTGGCAACGGTGGACGTCGGAGAATCTCTGACGAGCGAAAGCGTAGAGCGGTTGCCAATACTTCTGGCACAGCGCAGCCAACGCCGAATCGGCGTCGGGGCCACTCAGCGACGCAAGGTCGGACCAACTCGTGGTCTCAAAATGTACGAATCTCTGCGACGACATACGCCCATTGTACTTTGGCGCAGTAATGAAAACTATCAAGCCGTGTGGGCCTCCCTGGAGTCTACATCACGTCGGCGACTTGGCGGCCCCGCTTGGCTTGCCCCGGCGTGGTACTTCGAAGCGTCACACCTTCACTGCTTGTACCCCCAACGGCGAGCGGACATTGTCGCCCGAGCTTCACCGGGTCAATTCACCCCGAGGCAGCAGCAACCTCAAATTCGGCCGGTTGTCGGTGTAGCTTGAGACAGGAGGCATGCGAGTTCACCAGCTTGGCCAAGACGGTGTGGCCGAGGTAGGTTGCAGCCGCGGAGCGGCGACCGCGCATAGCCTGGGACGCCAGTCCCAGGAACACATGTGATTGTTCTCCAAAGCCACGGAGTGGCGACAGCAAACACCACGTCAGATTCTGCTAGGCTGATACTCTTCTTTCGTTCGCTTGATTTGCCCTGGGGGCGTTAGCAGCCATGGCCAGCACATCGCCAAAGAAGCTTCAAAGAGGAGTTCATTGAATTGCTCAAGCGGCATCACATCGAGTACGACCCGCAATATGTGTTCGAGCAGGAACATGTCGGCTAGCGTCGCTGTCGCCACTCCGTGGCTTTGGAGAATAGTCGCACGTGTCCCTGAGACTGGCGTCCCAGGCTATGCGCGGTCGCCACTCCGTGGCTGCGAGAGTGTCAAAAATCGGCTGTAGAAATCGTACAGCGATTTGATCTAATAGTGATTGAGGGGCGGTGCGCGATGGGTCGAATGCTGATGCGCCGCCCTCTCGCCACTTGCCACTGAATTGGGTTTTGTCGCACCTGCGGTGAACCGAGCGCAACAACTGCCTGAGTTTTGTCGCACCCCCCGAATGGTTTCGGCTGTTTTTTGAGGGTGTTTTTCAACTCAGGTGCGACAAAACCACTCGAGTAAAGTCGCAGTGAATCGTTTTGCCGCGGCGCTGCGACATTTGGCTGCGACAAAACTCCCGGCCCACGGGCCAACTACACTGGTAATCCCATGAGCATCGACCGCATCACCTCGCCCGACTCCCCTGCCCTGGCGGACCTCTGTGCGCAGTTGGCTGCGAAGGCCGATGCGGCCGATCTGTCCGGGGCGTGGCCGGCGGAGCAGTTGCGGCTGTGCGGCGAGGCGGGCGTGTACGAGTGGTTTCTGCCGGAGGCCATCAATGGTCAATACTGCGGCGGGCAGGACTGGAGCGATCTGGACGTGGTGCGTGGTTACCTCGCCCTGGCGGCGGCCGACCTGACGACCACCTTCATCATCACGCAGCGGACCGGAGCTTGCCGGCGAGTTGCGGCCGGGGAGAACGACGAACTGAAGAGCCGCGTGCTGCCGATGCTCACCAGCGGCGAGAACTTCGCGACCGTGGGTATCTCGCATCTGACCACCAGCCATCGCCATCTGAAGAAGCCGGTACTCACGGCCACGCAAGGTCCCAGCGGGTGGGTGCTGAACGGGTTCTCGCCCTGGGTCACCGGCGGCGACCACGCGCGGTGCATCCTGACCGGCGCGGTGGTGATGGATGGCGACGAGCCAACCAACGAACAGATTCTGGCGTTCGTGCCGACTTCCGATGCCGGAGTCCGCGCCGACGAGCCGGCCAAGCTGGTCGGCCTGTCGCACAGCCACACGGGGCGCGTGTTCTTCGATGGCGTCACGGTGAGCGACGAGTGGTTGGTCGCCGGGCCGCTGGAGAACGTGATGGCCGCTGGCCGGGCGTCGCGCCCGGGAGGGCATGAGACATCGACACTCGCACTTGGACTGGCGAGCGCGGCGATTGACTACATGAAACAAGAATCGCTCCAACGCGAAGAGTTGCGCGAGTCGCAGGAGGCCTTGGCCGCGGAGCTGGCAGGCGTGGTCGAGGACCTGATGAGCGTCGCCCAGGGCGAAGCGCGGTGCAGCAACGAGTGGCTGCGACAACAAGCCAACAGCCTGGTGCTCCGCACCACGCAAGCCGCGCTGGCCGCCGCCAAGGGGGCAGGCTACCTGGCCGGCCATCCCGTGGGGCGGTGGTGCCGCGAGGCGCTGTTCTTCCTGGTATGGAGCTGCCCGCAGCCGGTGATGAACGCCAACCTGTGCGAGCTGGCCGGGCTGTGGGATGAGGATATTCGGTTGTGAGTGGTTAGTAGGTGGAGTAGGTGAGTAGGTAGAGCAGGTGAGTAGGTGTTGGGGGTGAATGAATGGGCAAGGAGTACTTTATCGAGTGTGGGGCGGTGCCGGAACGGGAGTTGGAACAGTGGTTGGCCGGGGTCGATAATCCGACGAATCAGGAAGGTTGGCGGGCATTCGATGCGACCGTAACGGAACAGGGTTTGTACTTCTGCGACCATTGCTGGTCCGAGGCAGCTTCTGTTGGTTTGAGAAAGCTGATTGACCTCGCACTGAGCCGTAGCGAACGCGTGGTTGTCAAAGAGGAATAGATGCGTGTACGGTAGTCACTCTGGGCGGTGACGCTGCTGGCTCGCCGACGTTCATTGGTCATTGGGTACTTCGTCATTCGTCATTTATAGAATATGTCCGATCCTAAAGTAGTTTGGCACGATCACTCGGTATCTCGCGACGAGCGGGAGCAGCTTAATGGGCATCGGGGGTGCGTGGTGTGGTTCACCGGGCTGTCGGGCTCTGGCAAGAGCACCGTGGCGAATGTGGTGGAGCAGAAGCTGTTCCAAGCAGGCGTGCGGACCTACCTGCTGGACGGCGACAACGTGCGTCACGGGCTGAACGCGACGCCGCAGATGCTAGCCGAGCGGCACGGCGCCGAGTTCGCTGAGCGGTTTGGGCTGGGTTTCGGACAAGAAGATCGCGAAGAAAATATTCGCCGGATCGGCGCGGTGGCCAAGCTGTTTTGCGAGGCCGGGTTGCTGACGTTAACCGCGTTTGTGAGCCCCTATCGGCGCGATCGTCAGGCGGTGCGCGAGATGCTAGCATCGGGCGACTTCGTCGAGGTGTTTGTCGACACGCCGCTGGAGATCTGCGAGTCGCGCGATCCCAAAGGCCTGTATAAAAAGGCCCGCGCGGGCGAAATCAAGAACTTCACGGGAATCGATGACCCGTACGAATCGCCGGAGGCAGCCGAACTAACTCTTCCGGGTGGGGAGTTGTCGGCCGAGGAACTTGCCGATCGCGTAGTGACGTACCTTCGTAAGCAAGGCAAGCTGGGCGACAAGTGAAACGGCAAGTAAGTGGATATTCATTCCAGCAAAGTGAATCGTTGCAAAGTTGCGTTGACAAACCCTACGCATTAACCCTAGATTGATCCTTTCAGCGAAGTCTCCACGGCGAGCATCGACCGGAAGATGTTTGCCCACTACAGGGACGGTTCTGCCATGGCAAGACGCATTTCTACCAGCGTGGTGCGAGGCGGTTGGCAGTTGTCAGACGACAACCCAGGCGGTTTTTACGAAGGAGCTACAGTTATCGCCAGTCACGTCACCACCAGCGACCTATGCCAGGCTATCCGCGACCGTATCGTGCAGCGTTTGAACCGCCGTGTCCGTGATCTCGAGGTCGAAGTCACCACGCAGGGTGTCGTACTCAGCGGCATCTGCACCAGCTTTCACGCCAAGCAGCTCGCGCAGCATGAAGCGCGAGAGTTGAGCGATCGACCACTCGAGAATCGCATCCAAGTCGCTGCGTCGTAACGCGCGGAAGAGCTTGGGCTCAGGCGAGTGAAGAGTCTTACTCTTCGCCCTCGGGAGGAGTGTCGGCCTCAGCAGGAGCATCGGCTTCAGCGGGAGTATCCGCCTGGGCAGCCTCGGCTGTTGCGTCGGATTCCGTCTCCGGAGCAGGTTCGGTCTCGGCTGGAGCCTCCATTTCGGGCTGCTCGGAAGCTTCGGGCTGCTCTGTGGTGGGCTGCTCGGCCTCGGGCTGTTCGGCGGGCGGTTGCTCGGCACCGCCGCCACCGCCGAGGATGTTTGGCAGGCCGGGAATCATCGCACCTGGGTTGCCAAAGAGCGACTGGTTAGAATCACTGCCCGCAGCGTCTTGGGCGCCTTCGGCGGGTTCTGGGGTGGTGATCACCTGGTCGCGGCCGAGGTGGACCTGCTTGAATACGTCGTTAGGAATCACGTAGTACCAATCGCCAAAGCGTTCGTTGAGTTCCTCCACCGCCTTCTTACCGGCTTCGACCTTATCGTTGTACTCGTCCTGCGCCCGTTGGTTGTTCAGCTTGATCCGCTCGCGCTCGGCTTCGATCTCCTCTCGGCTAGGCTTGGGCGGTTCGGGTTCAGCGGCTTCGCCTTCGGTGGCCTGCTCTCCGCTGGCTTCGTCTTCGCTAGTTTCCTCTGCGGACTCTTCGGTGGCCTCTTCAGTGGTCTCTTCCTCCGCAGGAAGCTCGGGTAGCTCCTCCGGGGTGGGCTTCTCGATGGCCGACTCGTTGAAGCGGGCCATCACGAACAGGAAGCGGTTGAGCCCCTCGCCGCCCTCGTCGACGCCGGCGGCGACTTCCGCAGCGGCGGGCTCCTCGCCTTCGGCGGCGTCGGCGTCGAGTTGCAGATCGCCGAACCGCAGGACGTACTCGACGCCGTTTTTCTGGGTGACGACGATCTCGCCCTCGCTGGAGAGCAAGGTAACTCCGCCGGCGGGGTTGTTGGGATCGGCGGTGGCCAGGAATCCTCGTCGGGCGAGGCTCATGACCGTCTCGCGACTGTTGATGAAGTCGTCGCCGGCCTTCAAATCGGTGCTCAGGCCATCGGGCTTCTTTTCAACGTCGACGATCACCAGGTCGTCCAGGGCGTTCTTCAACTCGCGAAGCGTGTCCTCGTTAATCGTCTGGTTCTCGGCCAGCGTGAAGGGCTCGTACGTTTCCGTTTCATTATTGAACTGCTCGAGCGACGTGGCCTCCCACTTGTTCTCGCCTTCGTCGAAGGTCAATCGCATCCTCGCCCGACTCACGAGATTCAGCCGCTGCTCCAGCTGCCCTTGCCGATTGATAACGACCTCGGGCGAGGAGGAGTAGTCGTCGATGTACACCTGGGAGACGTCCATCGGGTTGAGGCCCAGCAGATCCTTCTCGATCCAGTTGCCGAAGTCGGTCGAGAATTTATCGAGGTCGACTTCCACCTGGTAGACGACGTCCTGCTTCTCCTTGCGAACGTAGTATTGTCCATCACGACCTTCAATTGGTTTGCCAATGATCAAGTCGGCCAACACCTTGTCGTCGGTGCCGGTCAGTTGCACGTGGGTGCCGAAGCCTTCGTCGGCCGTGGCGTCCAGCGGATCGACCACTCCGTACTTCACGTGGTCGCCGCTGCCGGCGTTGATGACATCGAGGATCTTGCGATCCACCACTCCTTCGACGGCCGCGGCCATCTGCTGCGTGGCGTCGGCCGGGTATCCGCTCCGCGAGGGGATGCTCCACAGTCCGTCGATCTCGGCCACTTCAAACTCTTTGAGGTCGCCGGTCTCTTCGCTGCGCGTGGTGATCTGCAATCGCTTCGGAGCGTCGGTGGGAAACTCCTCGAAGAGCAAGTCGCCACGGATATCGTCGACGTCGAATTCATGCGCCGACGGGTTCGTGAACACCGCGACTGTCACACTGACCAGGGCGACGACAAAGAAGATGGTGGTCTTGTTGAGTTCGGACATGGCGAGGGAGGAAGGGGGTCAAAGGTCGGGGAGCAGGAACCGTCGGGGGGCGAGTGACGACCCTAGGCGGCGTCCTGCTGGTCTTTTTGGTTAAAACGCAAACGGGTCTTGGAGACACCTTCCCGCTCGCTGCTGCGGCGGTGGAAGTAGACCAATATGCCCAACAGAATCGGCAGGATCGGTGGCAGCACGGCCGCGTACAGCTTGTAGCGGTCCTGCACGCGACGCACATCCTTTTCCAGCTTTCGCTGCGTGCGAAGCACCTCGCGACGCAAATCGTTCTGCAGACGCTCCAGCGTACGATTCAGTTTGCGCTCGCCACGATCTCGGGCTTGCTGGATCTTGAACACTTTTTCACGATCGTCCAGGTTGGGGTCGTTCTCAATGGCCTGGATCGTCTCGTTGAATTTCGCGCGGGCTTCTTCTTCGGCCGCCTCGAGTTCCTTGCGGGCCGCTGCGATAGTCTTGCGCGACTCTTCGCGAGAGTTCTTCGTGGCTTCCTCGATCTTCGTCAGCACCCGGTGGGGCCGGCTCCGCTTGCGAATGTCGAGAAAGCGGTCGTCCTTGGCAAGATAGTCCAGCACGTTCAGTACGAACGCAACGTTCTGAAAGTCGAGATCGGAGAAGCTGGAGTTGCTCTGCTCGCCGCGGGCGCGGATGGCGAAGAACTCGTCGTACAGGCAGTCGATGTCGCTCACCACCACGGCGGTGATGGGAGTCTTCTCGATGGCCTTCTTCGAGGCGTCGGTCGAGTCGTCCTTCTCGTCGCTCAGCTTCAGCGCGTCGGTCAGGTCGTCCGTGTCTTCAATCTCGCCTTCGATCAGGGCGGAGAGAATATATGAATCCTTGGACTGCGAATTCTGGCGAACCAGAGCCGAAGGATCACGCAGCGATCGCAGCACGCGGGCGGGCACGGTCGCGGTGAGTGTTCCAGTAACGGTCAGCGGGCTGAATTCCAGCTTCGAGCCGTCTTCTTGACGCAGCGAACCCGGGGCGGCAAACAGAATCTGCTTGAAGCCGGCGGAGATCTCCTGCTCCTCGTTGAACGGCTGCGGCGCGCCGTACGCTTGAAGGCCTTCGTCCACGAAGACGAAGAACGCGGGGAAGGGATACTCGGGATAAGGATTGTAGTCCTGCAGGATGGCTTCGTCGGGATACATCTCGACACCCAGCAAATCCCACAATTGGTTAATATCGCCCTTGGGCTGCTGCTGTCCGCCACCGAACATGGCCATCTGGCCGCCGCCAGCCATCCGTGGGTCGCCGGTGCCAGGCACCTGCCAGAACACGGGCACGGGATCCTCGAACACCGCGATCGGCAATCCACGCTTCACCGCGTCGACCAGGTTGTTCATCGCCTCGGGCGCCATGGCCGAAGGCTGCACGGCCAGCAGCACATCGTAGTCGTCGGTAATCGGTTGGTTGGGATCGACCTGCACCACTTCGTATTGCTTGCGAAGTTCAGCGATCAACTGCGACTCGTTGCGGGAACTCATCCGCTGCATGTCGAAGCCGCCGAACAGTTCGACGTCGGTGGTCACCACGCCCACGCGCTTTCGCGAGTCCTGCGCAACGGTTGTGATGGAGCGGACCAGTTCGTACTCGATGGGGATACCCTTGTCGATGAATGGCACCACCACCTTGTCGAGCTTATGCCGCACGGCGACGCCCATGAAGATTTCTTCTTCGGTCATCACGCCCCGCGACATGGTCGGGACCGATTGGGGAGTAATGCCGAAGGCGGTGTCGGCGGTCTCGGCTTGCTCGCTGAAGTTCTCGATCTCGTGAATGTTGGCTTGAATCCTGCCGCCACTCTTCGATTCGATTTCCTGCAAGGTGCCAATCAGATTCAGTTTGTGGGCAGCGTACTCGCTAGGCACGGTGGGGCTGACGTAAGCGTCGACCAGGATGGTATCGACCTCGTCGTTCCTGCGGAGCTTCTTGAGCAATTCATCGGTCGAGTCGGAAAGCGAGTTGAGCTGCTCGGAGGTCACGTCGGCCCGCAGCGAATTGTAGTTCGACAGCACGAAGTTCAGCGAACCAAACACGATGACCAGCGCCAGCGCGCGACCCAGGTAGTGTGCCCAGCGGCTGTCGCCATCTTCGCCGGTGCCCCAATGTCGCTTGCCAATCAGCACCATGCAGATATACAGCATCACCACCGCGAGGCTCACAAAGTAGGTAATCCCCGGCAGGCTGATGACGCCCCGCTCGAAGTCGGCCAACTGGGCATCAGCGCCCCAGCGAGTGATGAACTGGGCCCATTCGGGATCGTTCACCAGCCAGTCGCCAAAGCTGAGCACCGCCAACGGTGCGTTGAACGCCATGCCGAGCACGAAGCCCACGGTCAGGTTCTTAGTGAGGAACGAAGCCACCATGCCCACCGCCAGCATGGCGATGCCCAGGAACCAGTAGCCCAGGTAGGTGCAGAGGAACAAACCACCATCGGGGTTGCCCAATCCCCAACTGAACACCAGCCAGATGCTGAACATCGAGAACAGCAGCGACACGGTGAAAATCGCCACGCCGGCCAGGTACTTGCCGATCACCACGTCCATGTCGGAAGCAGGGATCGTCAGCAGCAGTTCGTCGGTTCCCTGCCGCCGCTCTTCGCTCCACATGCTCATCGTGATGGCCGGGATGAACACCAGCAAGATGTAGGGAATCCAGTTGCTCAGCTGGTCGAGGTTCGCCAGGTTGTTGTTGAAGAACGCAGGCGGCCAGAAGGCGGCAAACGAACTGAGCATCACGAACACACAGATAAACACGTACCCCGTAGGGTTCGAGAAATAACTGATGAAGTCGCGTTTGAAGATCGCCTTGACGACTGTGAGATTCATGTTTGGCAGGCGTTAGGAGTTAGGAGTTTGGCTTGGCGTGGGAAGGGTGCATCCACGCCGCTAGGCCGCTGATAACTTACAACGAACGATTTACGACTGCGCCCCCACGACGCCGGTCAACTCGTGGAACTTCTGATCCATCTCGCCGGGCGTGGAGCCGAGTTCGCTAGGGTTTCCATCGAACACCACGCGGCCTTCGTTGATGAAGATCACTCGGTTACACATCGCTTCGACTTCCTGCAGGATGTGCGTGGAGAGCAAAATGGTCTTGGTCTCGCCCAGCTGGCGAATCAACTTGCGGACGTCGCGAATCTGATTCGGATCCAGACCCGAAGTCGGCTCGTCGAGAATCAGCACCTCGGGCTCGTGCAGCAGCACCTGGGCCATGCCTACACGCTGGCGATAACCCTTCGACAGCTTGCCGATCGGCTTGCCCAGTACCTCGTGCAGGTTGCACAGGTCGATCACGTCGTGCATCCGCCGATTGATCTGGGTGGAGGACATGCCGCGGGCTTCGCCGAAAAACTTGAGCAGCGCCCGGGGTGTCATGTCGGGATACAACGGCCCGTTTTCGGGCAGGTAACCCAGCACCTGCGAGGCCTCGAGCCGCTCGGTCTGGGTGTCGAAGCCACCGATGAAGGACCTGCCCGTCGAGGGGGACAGGTACCCGGTGAGCAGCTTCATGGTGGTGCTCTTTCCGGCGCCGTTGGGGCCCAGGAAGGCAGCCACTTCGCCCCGCTTGATCTGAAAGTTCACATCTTGCGTGGCGGCAAAATGACCGTAGTACTTCGAGAGCCGCACGGCCTCGATCATGGTGTCGTTGTTAGATCCCGTTGCCGGATCGCTCATCGCTAGTTACTCCGCTCGTTTACGCAAAGCGTTGAGAGGTAAGAATTTGGGGAGAATCCGCAGGTGGGCAGCGAGTCGAGGCATCGAGGGAAATCCCCCCGCCGGTCGCCTGTTTCCCGCTGAGCTAGAAACTGCCAGGGTAACCACCAACCGGTCGTAATGTCCATACCATGCGGTACTTGTGGCTACGTCGGCCACAATCCGCCGGTTCGCCCCGCCACAGAAAACCGAACGCTCCGAGCCTCCTGTGATGGGGTCCTCAAGCCGGGGCGTAGTCCACGACCGAGCCGTCGCGGAGCAGAATGTGCTTGCGCCAGTGCTGGTCGTCGGTTTCGAGGTAGTCGTGCCGCAGGTGCACGCCCCGCGACTCGGTGCGGAGCCTCGCCGATTCGACCATCAGCCGCGATACGGTCAGCATGTTCTGCAGTTCCCAGCCCGCCGGGTGGGTGAATTGGCGGGTCAGGGCGTAGCGGATCCAGCGGTCGATCATCCGGGCGGCGTCGACCAACACCTCCTCGTTCCGCCACACGCCGGCGTCGCGCCACATGAGGCTTTTCAGCGAGTTGCGCACGTCGGCCAGGTCGAGCGGTTCGCTGCTCTGCGACACTTCGACGTTCTCTAGCGGAATTGCCTGGAACTTGTCGGGCTCCTCGAGCGCCGCGCGGCTGGCGGCCCGGCCGGCGTGCGCGCCGTACACCAGGCCTTCCAGCAAGCTATTCGAGGCCAGGCGATTCGCACCGTGCAGCCCGCTGGCGGTGGCTTCGCCGGCTGCCAGCAGCCGCGGCAATGAGGTGCGGCCCTCGTGATCGACCCGTACACCGCCCAGCATGTAGTGAGCGCCAGGGCGTACGGGGATGGGGTCGCAGGTGATGTCGATGCCGAACTCGTGGCAGGTGCGCGCGATGCCGGGGAATCGCTGCCGCACCCACGCGCCGTCCAAGTGGCTCAGTTGCAAGTAGACGCACGGGTGGTCGGTCTTACGCATCTGGTCGACGATCGAGCGACTCACCACGTCGCGCGGCGCTAGCTCGGCTCGCTCGTCGTACTCGGGCATGAAGCGGTGGCCGCTGGCGTCGACCAGTTGCGCGCCTTCGCCCCGCATGGCTTCGGTGATCAGGCTTCGACTCGAGCCGGCGATGTACAGCACCGTGGGATGGAACTGCATGAACTCCATGTCGGAGAGCACCGCACCGGCGCGATAGCACATGGCGTGACCGTCGCCGGTGGCCACCGCGGGGTTGGTGGTTTCGCGATACACCTGCCCTGCCCCGCCGGTGCAGAGAATGGTTTGCTTGGCCCACACGAACGTCTTGCCATGCTGGGCGTTCCAAACCAGCGCGCCGCGGCATTCGCCTTCGGTGGTCAACAGGTCGATCGTGAAGGTGTTGGGCCAAACCTGCGCTTTTAGTTCATGGTTCACCCGGCGAATCATCGCCCGCATGATTTCGGCCCCAGTGGCGTCGCCCAGCGCGTGCACGATGCGGTGGTGGCTATGCCCTCCCTCGCGGCCGAGCATCAGTTCGCCACCTTCTTCGGTATCGAACTTGGTGCCCCAATCGATGAGTTGGCGAATGTGGCCCGGCGCCTCGCGAACGACCATCTCGACCACTTTGGAGTCGCACAGATTGGCCCCGGCGGTGAGCGTGTCGGCCACGTGGTTCTCGAACTTGTCGGCCGTATCGAGCACCCCGGCGATGCCGCCCTGGGCGTAGGTGCTGTTCGACTCCTGCATCTGGTCCTTGGTCACGATCAGCAGCGACAGCCGCGGATCGACCTCCATCGCCGCCCGCAGGCCAGCAATGCCCCCACCGATGATCATCACATCGACAAAGTGGTGCGGAATCCGCTTGGGTTGAAACGGAACCAGATAACGAGGCGGCGAGAAGTTCATACCGCGATTATAGTGAGCGCGGGCTGCAATTGCAGCGGCCTAGGTTTCTTTGCCCGCGAATCCACGCGGATGGACACCAAATGAAAGAGCGCGGCACCGCAAGGTTCCTGCCAAACCTGCGCCACAGCAGCTCAACTTAGGCCCGTCGTTTACGCGCGTCTATGCCGGGTTCGTCGCCATACCACCCACGCGGTCGAGCAGTGAATCGTCCACTGCGTTGCCGCCGTGCAGGTGGGAAATGGGATTGAAGCAGGGCTATAATGCGGCACAAGGAACGCGGGGCAGTGCCTGCGGTGTCGCGCGAAGATGCGGGGGTTGAATACACACTCCCCATCATTCCGCGGATTGCCCTACAAAGCTGTTGCTGTTGGAATTGGGAGTGAAACTTGAAACCGCAATCTTTCTCTAGAGTCCATGCTTTATTCTCATGATTGATCTAATGTGCCATTGGCATTCAGGCAGCATTCTTGGTGTAGTCACCTCGTCGGGAAGTTCGGCGGGAAGTGGAAGCTGGACCATGTTGGTTGTCTTCTTCTGCCTCGCGATCCTCGTCTCTTTCGCCTGCTCGATCTTTGAAGCCGTGCTGTTGAGCGTGAGTCAACCTTTCATCGCGACGATGAAGGCTACTCAACCGATCGTGGGGAAACGATGGGAGGCTTTGAAAACTCAGATTGATGGCCCGCTGACTTCCATACTGACTCTCAACACCATTGCTCACACCGTGGGATCGATCGGCGTTGGAAAAGAAGTAGCAGGCCTTGCCAGAGGTTCCAGCCACAGTGGCTGGATTGAGGGCCTAACCGCGGCGCTGATGACATTTGCCGTGCTTGTTCTCTCGGAGATCATTCCCAAGACCGTGGGAGCCAGATACTGGCGCAGGCTCGCTCCGATGGTCGGATTTCTGCTGGAGAAACTTACCTGGCTGATGACTCCTGTCGTCTGGTTCATTCGTCTGTTTGGCGGTTCGAGTCACAGTGAGGCCGCGTTCAGTCGCGAAGAACTCAAGGTCATGGCGGATATCGGTCAGAAGGAAGGCAAACTCCAGGAGGGCGAATCCCGCATTCTCAAAAACCTGCTGCACATGCGAGACAATGAGGTTGGCGACGTGATGACACCGCGCGTTGTGGTGTTCTCCCTTCCCGAAGAGAGCACCGTGGGAGAATACATGGAGCACCACGAAGCTTCCCCATTCTCCCGGCTGCTCCTCTATCGCGGCACCCTAGATCACGTCACGGGGATGGCTCTGCGTGATGATGTGTTACGTGCCGCAGCCGGGGGCCAGAGCGAGGCTAAGCTCTCGGAGTTTTCACGCCCCGTTCCTTCTGTGCCCGAATCACTTCGATTGACCCAGGCGTTCGATCAGATGGTCACGAACCGGCATCACATCGCGATCGTAGCCGACGACTATGGCGGCTTAGCAGGACTCGTAACACTCGAGGACATTGTCGAGACGCTGCTCGGACTCGAGATCGTGGATGAGGCCGACACGCGGACCGACATGCGGGAGTTTGCCCGTTCGCAGTGGGAGAAGCGAGCCAAAAAGATGGGGCTATCCATTGAAGTTAGCCCTCCGCCCGGCACTGGCGAGGTTCCCCCTGGGCCAGGGCCAGAGGCTGATGGCCTTTGACGCACCCCGTGGGCAAATCTGCCCTTCGCTCCGAAACCACGCCTACTCGCTGCCGCTGCCCCGCGAAACACCTTCGGTATACGCCTTCAAGCGGTCGCGGTATTTCAGTGGCACCTTGTCGCTGTACCCCTCGCGAAGATCGCGGAAGTCGTCCTTGGTGCGATTTCGCGTGCCACCCTTGGGACCGAGCGTCTCGCCCAAATTGCGGAGTCGCGCGTCGAGTTCCTGTTTCGCATCGCCTGCGTCAGGTCGAGCGGCCTCGGCGCGGAGGCGATTCCAGCGATCGACAAAGCGACGCAGGTCCTCTTCGCTCCAACCCAAGTCGTCGAGCATCTCCTTGTCGACGTCGCCCTCGTCGAGTTGATCGGAGAGTTCCTCGAGCATCAGGTCGGTTTGCTTGCGGGTGTATTCCAGATTGGCTTCGTCGCCCTCGGCCACGGAGCCGTCGAACTTTCCGCCTGCTGGTCCCTCGCTGCCATCGTTGCCGCCGGGCTGACCGTTGTTCATTTGATTGCCGCCTTGCTGCGATCCATCCTGTGGCGGCTGCTGATTGGGATTCTGTTGATTGGGATCTTGCTGACTGGGATCCTGCTGCTGATTGGGTTGCTGCTGGTTCGCAAGTTGACCTTGCTGATCGGTAGTTTGCTCGCCCGGTTGGCCCGACTCGCTTGGCTTCTGCGCTTGGGCGTCGCCTTGGCCTTCGCGCGACTGGGAGCCGTTGCCTTGTTCTTCGCCGGGCTTGCCAGTCTCGCCATCGGCCTGCTGCGAGTCGCCACCGCGCTGGCCAGTTTCGCCCGGCCCCTGATCGCCCGACTCGCCGGCTCCTTCGTCGGCGGCCGAATGCTGACCGGCGCTGCCGGTGCCTTCGCGGGGTGCATCCTGACCGCCACCTTCTTCGCCACCGCCGGCGCGATCGCCACCCTGCTCGCCCTGCGAGTCGCTCTCGTGCTTGCTATGGCCAGGCGTGGGTGGTTCGGTTTGGTCGGTCTCCGAGTCCTCCCCTTCGCGCGCGGTCTTGTCGCGCTGCTTCATTTCTTCCTGAGCGTCGGGCGCGCCTTGCGACTCGGTTTCGTTGCCCGCTCCCGGGTCGCCCGAGGCGTTGCGCTCCTCGCCGCCGGCCGATTCGCTGCCGGCTTCGGGCTTGGTGTCGTTGGCCTCGCCACCTTCGCTCTGGGGAGCGTCGTTCTTGGTGTCGGCGCCGGAGCCTTCGGCCTCGCGCTGTTCAGCGGTGCCTTCCTGTCCGTCGGGCTCACCGGTGCGCTCGGTATCGCCCTCTTCCGGCTCGCCGGAGCCTTCGCTAGGGTCGCTCTGGCTCTCGCCCATCGCAGGGTTGTCTTGCTTTTCACCCTGGCCGGAGGCTTGCTTCTGGCCGCTGGCCTTCGGATCGTTCTGGGCGTCGGCCTGGCCCTCGCCGGAGTCAGTCTGCGAGTTCTGGGGATCGCCCTCGGACTCGCCGCCGCCGTTGGGTTTCTTCTGTTTCTCGGCGTGCTTGCGCAATTCCTCGTCCAGGTGCTTTTGGAACTTTTCGAAAGCTTCCGAATCGTGACTGCCATCGTTGGGCACAGGCTTGGCGTTATCGCCACCGGCTCCGTCGGCACCTTCGCTCGGCTCGCCACCTTCGGCGCCCTGCTGCTTGTCGCTCGACTTGCTGCCGCCGCCCTGCTGCTCGCCTTGGGACTGGCCTTCTCCTTCTTCGGACTCGCCATCGGCCTGGCGCTCTCCGTCTTGTCCGGATTCACCGCCCTCTTGCATCTCGCCGCCTTCCTGCCCGGCGCCGTCTTGCTGCTGGCCTTCGCCGTTCTGCTGGCCGCTATTGTTCTGTCCGCCGTTCTGGCCTTCTTGCTGTTGCTCGCCCTGGCCTTCGCTGCCTTCGCCTTGCTGACCTTCGCCTTCGCCTTCGGCGCCTTCACCCTCTTGGCCCTCGCCTTCTTGGCCTTCTCCCTCGCCACCGGCGTCGCCGCCCTCGCCCTCGTTGCCATCTTGCGACTCGCCTTCGCCGTCGTTGCCCTCTTCGGGCTTGCCTTCTCCTCCGCCGCCCTCGCCCTGCTGCTTCTCTCCATCCTGCTGGTCGGGGTTGCCGACGATGCGGAATTGCTTGCGGTCGCTGGCGGTACGATTGGCTTGCGGGGTGCGAACGTCGGTTGCCTCGGCCCAGTACTCGACCACATCGCCCGGCTTGAGGTTGAGTTCCTCCGGCGTGAAGTCCCATTTACCGTCGTAGCGACCTTTGTGCCGGCCGTCTTTCAACAGCGCCTGCTCGTGTACCTCGGCGCCGTCCTGCTTTACGAACTTCAGCGTCACCGTGCGGAGCGCAAAGTCCGGGTCGCGTCCGTCGACCACCATCTCCACCGTCTCGTTCACGCGGACGTCGCGGGTACGTTCCTCGGGCTCGAGTACCTCGATCTCCGGCGCGTAGTCGGGCAGAATCTCCAGGCTGTGCTGTGGTGGGTCGTGGTTCTCCAGGCCTTCGGTGCTGGTGTATCGCAGCATGTAGCTGGAGGTCTTGATCTGCCGCCGATCGCCCTCCAGTCGCAGCGGAAGCTCCACTTCCGCCAACGCCCCCTCCGACTTCATTCGCTTGTCACGCTTGCCATCGGAAGCCAAGTCGATGTAAGCCTGGTCGATATCGGTGTTGGCCTCGGCCCGCACGGTGACTTTGGTTCCTTCGATGGCGCGGATGTCGCCGCGGCCCTCCACGGTGCGATCCCGGTAGCCGGTGTAGTCGGGGAAGTCGTAGTGCACGCTGCGCACGCGGATGTGCGGCGCGGTGAGCACGTGGATCGTGTAGTCGATGCTTCGCCCATCGCCGGCAATGACGCGGTACTTGAGATCCTGGTCGATGCCGGAGAGGCCCATGCCATCGGCGGGCAGCGTCACGGTGAACTTGCCCGCGTCGTTCACCGGCTGCATGGTCGCCCGCTGGTCGAGTCGTTGACCATCAACCACGTCGTAAGATACTTCCACCACGTCGTCGTCGTTCAGGCCGAACACGCTGGCGGTGACGGTCACGGTCTCGCCCTGGATGACTTCCGTGTTGCCCGGCTCGATGTTTTCGATCCGCACGCGGCTCGGCGCGGCAATGTTGGCCCACGGCATCAGCACTCGCGCCGCGGTGGCCAGCGAACTCTTGGGCGACAGCGACGTGTAGGCGGCCGCCGCGACGATCACCCCCAGCAGCACCAAGCCCAGCTTCACCAGCACCGAGCGATCGATCGAGTCTTCCACCGAGGTGACCGACAACCGCTGCGCGGCTTGCTCTTCGAGCGCCTCGTACACCGCGGCGGGCATCTCTTGTTTGTGCGTGCGGAACAACAGGAAGTTCAGCAGGCTATTCTTGAGCGTCGGGTGCTCGCGCTCGATGGCCGCGGCCGCGTACGCCGGGTTGATGGAACTGGCGAGCAGCGGCCACACGTAGCGAACCGTGTAATAACCCAGCCCGCCGAGCAACAGCGCGAACATCGCCAACCGGCCCAGCGTGCTCAGCCCGCCGGCAAATACCCAGTGCTCCAGCACCGCGGCCGTGAGCAGAAACGCCACCAGGCCGATCACCAGCACCAACAGCGACTGCGTCAGATCCACCAGCTTCACCGCGCGGCGCGTCCGCTCGACCTGCCGGTCGATGTACTTGTCGTACTCCACGTACTCGACGGCCGGATCCTTCCGAGGCGGTGCAGGCGTTTCAACAGTGCTCATAAGTTATCCAGCCATCGACGGAAGTCGATGGTTCTAGTGTCGGATCAGTCTCATAACTTAGACGCTCGCGCGGGGGCTCACGTTCCGTGCGGCTCTGGCTGTATTATACGATTCTTCGCTTCGATGGCTGCTGATTCCCGAGGTTTCCCAAATTCCCCGCATTTTTCGCACTTCCCCCACCCCACCACGTGTTAGAGCCCTCCGATTTTTACGACCTGGTCAGCGGCCGCAAGCGGGGCGTCGTGGCCACCGGCATGCGGGTCGGCCTGCGGGCCGCCGAAGTGCTTTATGCGACCGGAGTGCAGTTTCGCAACCGCCGATACGACGCCCAGCGGGCGGAAATCACCAAGGTCGCCGCGCCCGTGGTGAGCGTTGGCAACCTCACCCTCGGCGGCACCGGCAAGACGCCGATGGTCAAATGGATCGCGCGACACTTGAGAGCACGCGACCTGCGGGTGGCGATCCTCAGCCGCGGATACGGCGCCGAAGAGGGCGCGAAGAACGACGAGGCCCTGGAGCTCGAGCAGTCGCTGCCAGACGTGCCGCACCTGCAATCGCCCGACCGCGTGGCGATCGCCACCGCGGCCATCGAGGAACTCGAAAGCCAGGTGCTGGTGCTCGACGACGGGTTCCAACACCGCCGTCTGGCCCGCGACCTGGACATCGTGCTCTTGGACGCTACGCAGCCGTTTGGCTTCGACCACGTCTTCCCGCGCGGCACGCTCCGCGAGCCAGCCAAGAACCTCCACCGCGCCGGCGTGGTGTGCCTGAGCCGCGCGAACCTGGCCACCGACGCCGAGCGGGCAGCGATCCGCCAGCGAGCAAACAAGCTCGCGCCTGACGCCGCGTGGTGCGAAGTAGCCCACGCGCCGGCCACGCTGCTCAACTCCTCCGGCAGCGAGCAACCGCTCGACACGCTCCGCGGGGCGAAGGTCTTTGGGTTTTGCGGCATCGGCAACCCAGGGGCGTTTCGCAAAACGCTCGAAGCGGCCGGCGCGGACATAGTCGGCTGGCGCGAACTGGCCGACCACCACAACTACACCGCCGACGACGTACACCAACTGGCCGCAGCCGCCACCGAGTCCGGCGCGAAGATGGCCATCTGCACCCAGAAAGACATGGTCAAGCTCCGCGCGCCGATGCTAGGGGCAGTGCCGCTCTGGTCGGTCGTGGTGGAGATTGAATTCCTCGAAGGGGAAGACGCGATGGTTGCCGCGCTCGCGAAGTTGCCGATCGCCGCGGAATAGCTGCGTACTCTGGGCCGTAACAAGCTGTAGGATGGGTCAAGGAGCCTAAGCGACGCGGACCCATCGCGTGCCAATGACGAATGACGAAATACCCAATGACGATTCAGCGCGCAAGCGTGGCTCGTTGGGTACTTGGGTACTTGGGTATTTCGTCATTTACCCTCGATGGGTCCGCGCGAGCTGAGACTCGCTTGACCCATCCTACAGAAATGACTTGCAGCCACCTCGCCAAGCTCCCGCAAATCGATACAATGCTGCATCGCGCTATCTGAAGCGCACCAGCCACTTGGCGCCAGCAAGGACGAAAAACTCACATGGCCAAGACCTCCCGGGTCGAGATCAAGACGCGTCGTTGGAAGAAGTCGGACATCCCGGCGATTGTGGAATGCCAGAACGCGGCCTACCCGCACATCGACCGCGAAAGTCTGTGCGACGAGCGGAAGCTCGAGATGCAACTGGCCATGTTCCCCGAGGGGCAGTTCCTCGCCGAGTCCGCCGGGCGGGTGATTGGCTATGCCACGTCGCTCATCGTCCTGCTCGACGACGACTCGCCGTGGTATTCGTACAACGAAATCACCGGCTGCGGCACCTTCAGCACGCACGACCCCAGCGGCGACACGCTGTATGGCTCCGACATCGCGGTACACCCCGATTTCCGCGGCCAGGGCGTTGCCAAGAAGCTCTACCAGCGGCGCAAGTCGCTGCTCAAGCGGCTGAACCTGCGGCGGATGGTCGCCGGCGGGCGGATACCGGGGTACGCCGAGTACGCCAAGAAGATCTCGCCGCAGCGATACATCGAACGCGTGAAGGCGGGCGAGTTGAAGGACATGGCGCTCTCGGCGCACCTCAAGGCCGGCTACGAAGTGCAAAGCGTGCACTACGCCTACCTGAGCGACGCGGAGAGCATGAACTACGCGACCTACCTGGAGATGCAGAACCCGTTGTTCGACCCGGCCAAGCGGTTGATCGCCGCCTCGCCGATCAGCCGCCCGGTGCGAAAGGTTCGCGTGTGCGCTGCCCAGTACGAGATGCGACCGATCGAAAGCTGGCAGCAACTCGAAATGCAGGTGGAGTTCTTCGCCGAGACGGCCAACGAATACCACTGCCACTTTCTGCTGCTGCCCGAACTGTTCACCGCGCAATTGTTCAGCATCCTGCCGCCCGACATGGACTCGCTGCACGCGGTGAAGGAGGTCGCCCGCTACCACGAGCATTATTTGGATCTCTTCAAGCGGTGCGCCGAAAGCCACGGGCTGTACATCATCGCCGGTTCGACGCCGGTCGATCTGGGCGACGAGCTGCGGAACGTGGCCCACCTGTTCACGCCCACCGGGCATGTCTACACGCAGGACAAGATGCACATCACATCGGTCGAGCGGCAATACTACGACTGCCAGCCAGGCGACAAGCTGCAAGTGTTCGACACGCCGCTGGGGCGGATCGGCATCGTGATCTGCTACGACGTCGAGTTCCCCGAACTGGTCCGCCTGCTCACGATGCAGGGCATCGACGTGCTGTTCGTGCCGTTCGCGACCGACGAGCGAAAGAGCTACCACCGCGTACGGCACTGCGCCCAGGCCCGGGCGATCGAGAACATCATCTACGTGGTGTTGGCCGGCTGCGTCGGCAACCTGCCGCAGGTACGCAGCTTCCTGGTGAACTACGGCCAGGCGGCCGTCTGCACTCCGTGCGACGTAGCCTTCCCCAAAGACGGCATCCTGGCCGAAGCCGACCCCAACTGCGAAACGGTGGTGATCGCCGAACTGGATCTCAACGACCTGGCCGTGCAACGCGACCTGGGCAGTGTGAAACCGCTACAGGATCGGCGGAATGATATCTACCAGCTGCACTCACGGGTGCCGGTGGAGGTGGTTTACACGCAGTGATTTTTTTATTCACCCTCCCTCCGGGAGGGTCGCGGTCTCAGCCGCGGGGAGGGTAAGTGCATCGGGCTGGCCCACAGAAAGGTGGGAATGGTGAGTGCCACCCATGCCGATCATCATGTTTTTTTGCTACGAATAAGGCACTACTTCATTTCGCCTGCCACATTCAGTCTCTAGTGCATGCACCGCTCACCTGAATCTGCTATCATGTGACCACTCCGCTGGTGGCTGCAGTAGTAGGAAAACTGTATTTTCACTCATTATCGTCTCGCCCAACACGTCAACGAACATCACTGTGCATCACAGAGGTAGACTAATGAATCTACAAGTCGTGAGGTTACTTCCCTTGCTTGGCTGCCTACTAGTTTGCGGCAGCGTCTCCCGTCACTCATGGGCCGCCGGGCCGCTGTTCAATCCATTCGACTTTGACGGCACTGAGGTATTTTTTGGAGGGATCGAGCCGAGCAACTTCGGTTCATCTGCCGACGGACTAACCCCCTCGGCAGGTTCCCAGCTCTTCGGCAGCGGAAACGGCAACAGTCATACGACATTCTTCAATAGTGGCCTCATGAAGACCTTGGGCGGGACCATTCAAGACTCCGTCTACCTGGTTCAACTAAACATCGCTTGGTACAACACCGGCCAAAACGGCGGACTGATCCTGAGCGATTTTGACGAACTCTACATCGGATCCGAAGAGGGCGCGATGGACTGGGTTTCTACTCCCCAGCCGACTGTGGAGGACCAATGGTACACCTGGTCGGGAGTGTTTACTCCTACGGCCGCTGACATCGGGCAACCCTGGACCTTAAAGATGGTGTACGACCTACCGCCGAAGCGTGACATTGCCATCGACCTTCCGGCCAGCGGTTTCGCCCGGGTGATCCCAGAGCCAAGTGGTGGCCTTATCGCCATGACCGGCCTGTGCACCCTTTCTCTTTTCGCAACGCTGCGGAAGCGCCTTCGCACCGGGGCGACACTGTTATCTCGCGTGCAGGAACACTGTCGCTGACTAACTCTTGGCCGTGCGTTGAGGGCCGCCACTGCGTTTGCGGCGGGGAGGTTGAGGACGGTGGAGCCGCGCATCATTGATAGAGTTTCGACATCGATAGCACGTCTTCCCCGATCACCACACTCAGTTGGTTTTCCGCAGACAATGCGGCATGATGTAGTTTGTCACTTTGGTGCTCGACGAGTCGAAGAACTCGTTCTATGGTTGAAGCCGAGATCTGAGACAAGGCACACCCAAAATAACGGTAGTTCCCGTCTGCAATTACAGCTACCAGTTGCAAATGCGGATCTAAATCAATCGACCAAACGACGCTTAGGGACAACCTATCATTGTGCCAAAGACCAACCCCCAGTGCCGAAAGGTCTTCATAGACGTTTTCAGTTGGTAAAGAAAGTGACTCCAACAATCGGCAAAATGCACGCTTGTCTAATTCTCGATCGTCCGCTTGTGTGTTCATTTGGAAGTACCGTTGTGAACTGTGAATGACCGGGAGAATCAACTCTCCCGTCCTAAGCAGCGATGCCCTGAGTCCCAGAACCCACACGCGCGAATCGGGTACAGCGGTATCGAATGTTCGGGATCGTAGATCGAACAGTAACAGCAACTCGCCTGCACGAGGAACTGGATCTGAACGTCGTTATACGACGTGACGAACAGGTGGACGTACCGCGGGAACCGCTCGCGCCTCCAGAGGTGATCGAGCACCGCCTGCTTCGATAGTGCGTCGCCCAGGAACCTACCGACGTTAGGCGCCATCACGACTTCGTCCGCGAATAGTTGAGTGCCGTTGAAAACGCACTGCTCTAAGGCAAAGACGTGGCTGCGCTTCTGCGGAGACTCGGCTTGCAGATTGCACACGGAGATGCAGGCGTCCACCGCATCAGAGAATCGCTGCATGAATAGCTCGCGGGGCATAGCGAGCCCCGGCTGGCTCAGTACGACCGTGAACTGGCTGCCGTTGATGGCTTTGGGTTCGATCATGCGTATTGGCTTGGTAAGAGTATATCCAGGCTATGCACACCGCACGTTGTCATCACTTTGGATGGTCGTCCGGTCTCTCCTTGAGCAAAGTCTTGGTCACCTGATCCAGCAACTGCCGGAACACAACTCTCGTTGGTTCTATGTCATTCCCCTTCCCATCGTGGTCGACGTACACGACATCTGGGTCATTCATTGCGTATAGGAGAGAATCACCATCAAAACCAGCTGCGAATTCAAAATACTGCCAGTTGTAATTCCTGCACATCTCGATGCTCTCGTCGGTCATCGGCGTAAAACTCTGAATCCCAAGACACCCGCCGCCTAAGTCACAATCCAAGGGAGTGTTCATCAACGCATCCCCTAATGCGTATAGCTGAGATAGCAGTGGCGGAACACTGACTTTGAACCTCTTTTCAAAGAGTTCGAAATCGGGGTCGCGTAGACGCTGGCGCAACTTCTCGCGTTGCTGATTAACATACGCCGCGCAATCGAAATCGTCACTCATTGGTTTCTGTGATGGCAATCTGCCGGAATTGTGTAATGGTAGTTTAATATATGAGGTTGTGGCGGTGGCCAGTGCCATCGTGCCGTGGCACCTATTCCACCTTGAAATCCAGCAAGCTGCTAAGAATCTTCTTTACGAACTTGACGTCGTCGTCACCAGCCAATTCGTTATAGACGGTTGGTGCTATCTCCGGTGAATTCGATATTGCTTCATACAAAGTACTTGCGACTTCCGTGCAAGTTACTTGCCCGGCCTTCAGCCGCGAGATTTGGTCGGACACAAGCTGCGCGGGAGACATTTTCTATCCGTTTCGAAATGTAGAAATGGAGAGACTGTTAGTGACGCTCAACTGCTCGCGGCGTTAAGCGTCCAACTGCCTATCCATCTCTGTATCAGCTTCGCTCAAGATGTTCCTCACAGTCTCGATGCTGACAAGGCAGCGATCAACAAAGGTGCATGATTCCGTCGTTTCGCCCTCTGGCAACTCGTAGATTCGATATTCCATTCCACCGGATTCGATTGCCCTGAGCACGCTCCGAATTAACGCTGCATGATCGTCGTAGTTTGCATCGAATATCTCTTGCTCAATTACAGGCTTGCCAGACGCAATTACCCTGCGAACTTCGCTTAGGGGAAGACCTGTGGCTCGATGCAAGTCTATGAGACCCGACGCGGACACGTTTGTCGTGTCAACGTAGATCACAATGTTGGACATGCTCAAAACTCCTCTGCCCGTGCATCGGACTACCACAAGACCACCGAGCCCCATCAGAAACTTGAGTGGTCGTTAGCACAGCTCAAACCAGTAGTGTAACCGCACCGGAGCGCAAACCGAACTCCGCTGGCGGAGTTTCGACTCGGAGAGTCGAGCTACAAAGAACCGGCGTCTTCTGTGCGCACTAGTGTGCGCACTAGTGGTAGAAGAACACCATGTCCTGCCCTTTCTCATCCGCCGTCTGAAGCCAGCCGACGTACTCTTCGAGCAATTCCGACACGTCCTCGTCCTTGGTGGCCGCCAGGCGGTCTTTGGCTGTGGTCAATTCGGCCGCGACTTCCGCGCGTCGCAAGCAGCCGATCGATGGAAAGTCGTTGTTCGGTGGTAGTTCGACTGGTGGCTTCGTCTTGGTTAGCAGGTGTTCGAGGCCGCAAGCTTCTACGGCTGCCCAGCGGGCGGCGTCCCATAGATCGCACGGTTGTAGCTCGCCGCAGTAACCGCAGATTTCGATGAGTGCATAGCCATACTGGTGCGCTTCGTCCGTATCTTTCTCCTGGTCCATTACCAGATGCTCGATGGCCGTTGAGAGCCACAGCTCATCGTCGTCGAATTCTTCCTCTTCGTCGTCGAAGAACTCCGCGTTGTTGGCCTTAATCGCTTCGACCAACGACGCATCCTTCGAGCCGACGATGGCTTGCAGTTTGTCGATATCCACTAAGTAGGCAGTCAGTACGTAGCTCATTGAAAGTGGTTCCTTGTGTTAGGTGTGACACCCGTAGTGTAACCGCACCGGAGTGCAAACCGAACTCCGGTGACGGAGTTTCGACTCGGAGAGTCGCTTCTACAATGTTGTAAAAAAATCGGCGTTGAAATCGCGCGGGGGTGTGGTCCAATGGAGGTGCGGGAGTTTGTGTTGGTGGTGGATCTTTGGCAATTTGGTGGAGGTGAGTTGGTGAAAGTTCCTAGCCGACAACCTACGTGTTGTCGGAATGCACTCATTCGCGGAGCGAATGGCGACTATCGTTTTGTCCCCATCGGAAACATGCGGGGAACAACGTGGGGGTTTTGTCGCACCCCCCGATTGGTTTGGCCTAGAAAAACAGGGGTTTCGCGACTTGGGTAGGACCAATACGACTGGGGTTTTGGGCCAATAGATCGAATGTGGGGACAAAACCCATGGACCAAAACTCAGTTGGACTACAACTCCGATTCCGGAGAGGCGTAGCTCTCCGGCTATGGGTTTACTGGAATCGCAGGAGATTCAGTGGGCGGTTGGTAGTTCTACCCAGAAGCGGCTGCCTTGGCCTTGGTGGCTTTCGACGCCGACCGAGCCGCTAAAAGACTGCACCAGGTGCTTGACGATCGACAGGCCGAGGCCGGTGCTGCCGAGTTCGCGGCTGCGGGCTTTGTCGACGCGGAAGAAGCGTTCGAACACGCGCGACGCATCGCCGCGCGGGATACCCGGCCCGTTGTCCTGCACTTCCAGCAGCACGGTGTCGCCGTGACGGCGCCAGCGGACCTCCACGCGGCCCCCTTCAGGCGAGTACTTCACCGCATTGTCGATCAGGTTGTTGCAGATCACGCGGAGGCCTTCCTCATCGGCGCTGGCGTAGGTCTTTTCCGACGGCTCGCTGAGCAACAGCTCGATCGACTTCGCTTCGGCTTGAGGAAGATAATCATGCACGCATTGCGATACAACTCCACCGACGTCAACCGGTTCGATCTCGAACGGTTGCTGCGCGGTCTCGATGCGGGCGAGGCTCAGCATGTCCTGGATGAGGTTATTGAGCCGCTCGCCCTGCTCGATGATGCGGGCCAGGAAGCCGCCGCGGATTTGTGGGTCGTCCATGGCGCCGCTCTGCAGGGTTTCGGCGTAGGCCATGATGCTGCTGAGTGGTGTCTTGAGTTCGTGCGACACGTTGGCGATGAACTCCTGACGGATCGTCTCCAGGCGGCGAAGTTCCGAGTTGTCGTGCAGCACGATCACCGCGCCGACGTCGACCGAACCGGGCAGCGGCGTAATCTGCGCGGCCAGGATTTTTGGCGTGTCGAGCTGCCACTCGAACTCCAAGGTGCGCGGCTTACGGTTCTCGAGCACTTCGGTCACCACTTCGAGCAGCGTGTGCTGGCGGACCACTTCGAGCAGCGGTCGTCCCTCGGCGCTAGGTGGAAGGAAGCCGAACATCTTGCCGGCCGCCGAGTTGGCGAACAGCACGTGCTCCTCGTTGTCGACGGCGACCACCCCTTCGACCATGCCGCCGAGCACGGCCGCCTGACGTTCGTCGCTGGCATGCAGTTGCGAGAGCCGCTCGCCGAGCTCGGCGCTGATCTGGTTCACGGAGCGAGCCAGGTCGCCCAGTTCGTCGTCGGTCCGCACTGGCACGCGCTGACCGTAGTCGCCGGAGCTGATGGCCCGCGTCGCGCGGACGAGCTCCAACAGCGGACTGACGACGTTGCGGACGATGAAGTAGCTGAGCACCGCCGCGACGGCCAGCACGGTGAGCACCAGTCGAACCAGGAGCGTGCCGAGTTCGGGGCTATCGTGCCACTGGCGGGCGAGCGTGGCTGTGACGATGGTCGCCACGGCCGCGAGGCCAAAGATGGCGAGGAAGCGTCGGAGGAACAATCGAGTGCGGAGAATCATGCCCCCCATCATGCCCGGCAAAGCTTGGGCTGCGTAGGGGGCAGGCGAAGTAGCGAGCAACGCACCTACCGAGTGTCGACTAGCGGAAGGGATTGCCTTCGGCCGGCTCGACCGCCACGCGCTCGTCGCCCATCGGCGGCTCGGGCAGATCGGTCGTACCCAACTCGTCGGTCATCGAGAGCGGCTTCAGCAGTTCGAGCTTCGACAGCGGGCTGGGCAGCTTTACGTCGTCCAGGGTGGTTTCGGGCTCGGGCGGCACCAGCTCCTCGAGCGGCATCGCGGGATCGAGTTGCAACTCGATTTCCTGAGGAGCTTCGAGCTCTTCGGTGGTCTCGACCGACTCGACCGTTGGGAAGCCGGAGTCGCTGGGGTGCTGGTCGTAGGCGCCATGGCTCACGACCGGCGCCAGCGACGAGGCGTAGCTCATCTGGCGTGGGCGGCCGCGGCGTCGCTCGAGCGCGGCCGCGTCGTGGTACGCCTTGTCGGGCCACTGGCCCTCGGCCAGGTAGACGCCGTCGTACTCGAGCAGCGTGCCTTTGGTGAAGTGAACGTTTTTGATAGCCACCGCGTACTCGGCCAGCGTGCGGTAGTAGTTAGTCTCCGAGTCGGACACACGACGCTGGGCTTCGAGCAGCAGGTCGAGCGAGACCTTGTCCGACTCGAACGCGGCCGTGACGGCGGCCAGTTGTTCGCGACTGGCTTCCAGACGATTGAAACTGGTTTGGGAAACGACCAATGCGCGATCCAACTCGGCAATGCTGTTCGACGCCGCGTACACCACGCCCCGTTGCTGGTCGCGGAGGATGGCCCGCGCCCTGGCGAGTTCCAACTCGGCGTTACGCACCGCGGAGTGAGCGCGGCGGAAGCCGATGGGCACGTCCAACTCGAAGCCCGCCTGCCACTCCTGGAAGTCGCCCGACATCAAATCGCCGTAGGCGTTGTCGAACCTTGGAAGCGGAGTATCGCTGTTGTGAATCAGGTCCTTACCGAAGCCGCGGAAGCGATACCGGCCGACCACGTCGAGCCGCGGCAGCAGGTAGTTCTTGCTGGCGATCAGCTCCAGCTCCTGGCGTCGGACCGCGAAGCGTTGGCGGCGGAGCTCGGCACGGCGTTCGACCGCTTCGACCGAGACCTCGCCCCAGTCGAAGTCCACCGGAGCGAGCACCGGTTCGTCCGACGGGCGAAGCAGCTCGCCGTCGCTGGCGGGCAGGTTCAGCAGTCGTCGCAAGCGTCGCTCGGCCACCAGCACACCGCCGGTGCCGCGGAACGTGCCAGCCAGGCTGCCGTTGCCGGTGCGTGTTCCATCGAACAGGCGCCCGCTCAGCGCGTTCTGCACTTCCTCCTGGAAGCGGTAGTACTGCTCGCGAGCCTGAGCTTCCTTCTCGGCCTCGCCGCCGCGCCGACCAGCGTCGTACAACGCCCGCACGCGTCGCCACGTGTCGAGAGCGGCGTCGCGAGCCTTGATCTTGGCGTCGAGGTCGCGGTAGGCGAAGTACAAGTCCCAGTAAGCGTTCTCGACGTTGCTCACGTAGTCGCGCACGGCGATTTCGAAGTCGGCCAGCTCGATGTCGGTGTTCACGCGAGCCAGGACCACGCCGTCGTACACGCCGGGCGTGCGGTTGGGTCCGGCGATGCGATTGAACTGCAGTCCGCTACCTTGCAGCAACGGATGCCGCACTTCGCCTTCGACCTTCACGGTCCAGGCGCTGTCGAACTCGTTGCCCGGGGCGTTGTTGCCGTCGAACTCCACGATCTTGCGGGCCGACAGCTCGGTGCCGGTCACGGCGCGCTTGGAGAGTTGCGACTGGAACGAGCCAACGTTCTGCTGCAACGTTCGGGTGCCGCCGCCGAAGAACTCGTTGTTGATCTGGCGGTCGTTGTTCTCGGAGAACAAGCTGGTGGTCCACTGCGCGTCGAAGTCGCTCAGTGCCGCTTCGATGCCCAAGGCCGGATCGGTTTCGACGATGGCCGGGTCGAACTTGGTAATGGTGTTGTCGGGGAAGCGTATCACCGCTGCGCCGACGTCGCGAAGCACCTCGGTGCTGGCGAACGAGATCTGCACGGCCTCGGACAAGGAGATGTCGCGGTAGTTGGCCGGCTCGGTATCGGAGATCATCCGCGGCGCCAGCGAGTCAACCGTCATGTCGCACTCGGCCTGCGAACAACTGTTGAGGGCCGGGTATTCGATCTCGGCGCTTACCAGTTCGTAATGACTGTCGACCTTGTCGCTGCACGCCTTGAACTCGCCAACACCCTTGCATCCCACCAAACTGGTGGAGAGCAGGACGATCGACATTAGGATGCGAAGCGTGCGATGCATATTATTCGACGAGTGTGTGGCAAACGCTGGCGTCTGCCCGGTGTCCCCCACCTTGGCGTGACAGCACGCGACGCGCGCGGATGCGCCGTGTGGTCGTCGTACGTCATCGGCCAATCACCGGCGGCACATTCACTACAACCCGCAAAAATTACCAGGATTCGCGTGGCGAGTTTCCTGCTCACCGGCAGGCGGAATCCTCGGCTACCACTATACTGAAGGTTATGCGCCCCGCTGCCAGCAACCCGACCGACGCACCGCCCGCCGACCAATCGGTGTGGGACGACCTGTCGTTGGTGCTCGATCAGCTCGACGATCTGTCCCGCAGCGACGCCAGTCCCGACGACTTTTACCGACAACTGATTGGTAGCATCGCACCGCTGCTAGCTGCCAATCAGGCGGCCGTGTGGCTGCGCGAAGCGAGTGGCACCATGCGCGTGGCCGCGCACACCGCTGGTTGGGCCGAGTCGATCGACAACCGCGCGAGCCACCAACAACTCATCACCGCCGCGCTCGACTCGCCCGGCGTGCTATCACTCTCACCGGGCGCGGCGCTCGACGCTGCCAGCAACACTTCGAGCGATCACCTGCTGCTCGCGCCGGTGTCGCTAACCGACTGGACCCAACAGCCCGAAGCAGCCGTGGCGGTGATCGAGCTAGCCTTGCCAGCGGGCCGTGCTCCGTCGAGCTACGCGGGCGCGGTGGAGTTGATGCAAGCGGTTAGCGCTCAGGCGGCCGAGTACCACGTCCGCCGACGGCTCGCGCAACTCTCGATCGATCGCTCCGGGCGCGACGCCCTGCTGGCGTTCGGCGAACAAGTGGGCGGTACGCCCGACCTGAACCTCACCGCGCAGAAGATCGCCAGCGAAGGGGCGCGGATTGCCAACTGCGACCGGTTGAGCGTGCTCACCGCCTCGCGGCGCAGCGCGCGACTATTGGCCACAAGCGGAACCGATCGCGTCGAGCGGCGGGGCCGTGCCGCCAGGGCGCTCGAGCGTCTGGCAACGATCGCAGTGAAGCTCGACAAACCGATCTACTACACCGACGGCGCCGGCGAGCAGCAAACCGACGCCCTGCCCCAAGTGGCCGACGTGGTGAGCCGCTACGTCGACGAGTTCCACGCTCGCAGTCTGGTGGTGCTCCCCATGCCGGCGAGCGACGAAAGCAAGTCGCCCTCGCGCGGTGTGCTGGTGGCCGAACAGTTCTCTGCCGAGCACGGCACGCTCGACCGACCACTCCTCGGCGAACTAGCCCGCGCGGCTTCGCCGGCCATGACCAGCGCGCTGGCGTGGCACGAGTTGCCACTCGGCGGATTGCTCCGCACGCTCGGTTGGCTGCGGATGCCGCGGACGCTGTTCCGCATGGCGGCCGCCGCGTTGGTGCTGGCGGCCGTGGCCACGGCGCTGCTCACGATTCCCGCGCCGCTCTCAGTCGACGTGCGCGGACACTTGGTTCCCACCACGCGGCAAGAAGTGTTCGCTCCTCGCTCGGCGATCGTCGACCAGGTGTTGGTGGCTCACTCCGACGCGGTCGATGTTGGCGCGACGCTCACCAAGCTTCGCGACCCGGAACTGGCGGTGGAGATCGAACGGGTGCGCGGCGAACAACTTAAAGTGCAGCGGCAACTCGAGTCGGTCCGCGCCACCCGCACCACGGCCGACGCCACGACGCGCGACCCGCTCGAGATTTACAAGCTGAGCGCCGAGGAAGAGGAACTCAAGACCCAGCGCGACAACCTCAAAGCGGAGCTCGAGCTGCTGGAGACGGAGGCCAAGTCGCTGGTGGTCGAGAGTCCCATCGCCGGCAGTGTAACCACCTGGAAAGTGGACGAGCGACTGGCCGAAGGCCGGCCGGTAGAGCGCGGGCAGGTGCTGTTGTCGGTGGCTGAGACCGATGGTGCGTGGACGCTGGAACTCGAACTGCCCGACGAACGTTTGGACCTGCTCCGCAACGCGAAGACTGACAAGCTCACGGTCGAGTATCGACTCGGCAGCGACAGCAGCACGATGCACACCGCCATCGTGACGCGCATCGCCGATCGCGTGGACCTGGTGACCAAACCAACCGGCGAACAAGAACGCACCGTGCTGGTCGAAGCCACTCCGGACGCACCGCTATCCGAGGAGCTCCGCGCCGCCGCGCTTCGCCCCGGTGGTTCGGTCCGTGCGCGAATCATCGTCGGCGAAGCATCACTCGGCTACGTACTGACCAGCGACCTGTGGCGAGCCATCCGCAACTGGTGGGAGTTTTGATCGATGACGAACACGAAGAAACTGAACTTCGGACAACTGAGCATCGTTGGAGCCGCGCTCTGCGTGCTCGTTTACACTCCCACATTCAGCTTGGCTCAAACCATCGAAGTCGAGTCGGTTGTGCTGCGACTGATCGACGAAGCCGACCTTGCCGCTGGTGAAAGTGGCATCGTGGTGGAGTTAGACGTGAGTGAAGGTCAAATGGTCAAGCGGGGCGACGTGATCGCGCGCATCGACGACACGGCCGCGCGGATCGACGAACAAACGGCCCGGGCCGAGTTGGCGCTCGCCAAGGCCAAGGCCGAGAACGACGTAGCGGTTCGCGCGGCCGAGACCGCGCAGCGCGTGGCCGAGGCGGAACTCGCCCGCAGCGAGGAGTCGATCGCCCGGTTTCCCAAGAGCGTTTCGCAATCGCAACTCGACGTGGAACGCTTGAGCGTCGACAAGCTGAAGCTCGAAGTCGAAGCAGGCAAGCAGGAAATCCGTCTGGCGGGCCTCGCTCAGCAAGTGGCCGAACGCAAGGTGGAAGCGGCCGAACTGCGAATCAAGCGCCGCAAGATTGTCTCGCCCATCGACGCGATGGTCGTCGAGGTCGAAGCCGCGGTTGGCGAGTGGGTCGAGCCGGGCCAGAAGGTCGTCCGGCTGGTGAGCACCCAACGACTAAAGGCCGAGGGCTTCGTCTCCGCCACCCAGGCGGCCGAAGATCTCTCCGGCGCGACCGCACTAGTGCAACTCGACAACGGGCAAACGGTCACAGGCCGTGTGGCGTTCGTAAGTCCCGAGATCGATCCGATCAACAAACAAGTCCGCATCTGGGCCAAGCTGGATAACAAAGACGGAAAGCTCCGCCCTGGGCAACCGGTTGCGATGACACTGAAGAACGAAGATTGAGTTTGTTTGTGATCCATGGATGAACAGGAGTTGTTCTGAACAGGAGGCAACAGAGAGAACAGAGACTATAGAGAAGCATTTAACAAGAGTAGCTCCGAAGGAGCGAAATATGATAGCCCAGGGCAAAGCGAAGGTGAGGGACGAGCCGAAGCGCCGCCCTGGGTTGTAGAAGCGTAGCTAACAGCGGTCGAGGAGCTAACTATCCACGAGTCGGAGCATGAACGAGACCGCAACTGGGCCGCGATTACATGAATGAGTTCCTTCAGCCACGGATGAACACCGATAGACACGGATTCGTTCTGAAAAGAAGGCAACAGACAAAACAGAGACTACCTTCTAGCAATCCCCTCTGTTCTCTCTGTTCCCTCCTGTTCGAAAAAGACGATGCGCCACTCTCAAAGAAAATAAAATAGAGCGTCGGTACGGTTGGCCGATTCCCTCCCCGCCGCAAATGCAGCGGCGACCCTCCCGGAGGGAGGGTGAATGATGCTGGCACTTTTCTCCGTTCGCTCCTGTTTAATAAAAACCAACACGCCCCGCCATTCGAATGCTCCAATTCCCCGCCACCAATGATGCACCGCTCGCGCTCGACGCGCGGCGGGATGTATTGGCCACGGCGGTGTGGGTGCCGGGGCGGGCGACCTGGGTGCTTAAGGACCCGGTGACGCTTGAGCAGCATGAGTTGGGCGAGGCGGAGTATCTGTTGCTCACGTCGCTCGGCGACCGGACGTCGCTGCGGAACTTGCAGCGAGCATATCAACGTCGATTTGCGCCCAAGACGATTGGCGTGGTCGAACTGCAAAGCTACCTCGGACGATTGCATCGCGCGGGGCTACTCGTGTCGCGAGCGCGAGGACAGGGAACCGCGCTCGTGGAGCGAGCGGGCGAGGACCGTGCGCGGCGGCTGCGTTGGAGCTGGACCGAACTGCTGGCGATTCGATTGCGCGGTTGGAACCCCGATCGGATGCTCGATGCGTTGCTGCCGCTCGCGCGGCCGCTGCTCTCGCCGATCGCGATGTTCTTCGCCGCGCTATTGGTACTGGCAGCGGTGGGACTCTTGGTGTCGCACAGCGAGCAGTTCGTTGCGCGGCTGCCATCGCTGTCGACGCTCACCGCGCCGAGCAACTGGCTGTGGCTGGCGGTCACCGTGGCGGTGGTGAAGCTGCTACACGAGCTGGCGCACGGCTTGGTGGCCAAGCACATGGGCGCCGAGGTGCACGAGATGGGCATCCTGCTGTTGGTGTTCGTGCCGACGCTGTACTGCGACGTAACCGATATCTGGAGCCTGGCAAGCAAGTGGCGACGGATGGCCGTTTCGGCGGCCGGCATGGCCATGGAACTGGTGCTTGCCAGCGTGGCCACGTTCGTGTGGTGGTCGACCGAGCCCGGGCTGGTAAACATGCTCGCGCTGAACACGATGGTGGTTGCCTCGGTCGGCACGCTGCTGGTGAACGCCAATCCGCTGATGCGTTACGACGGATACTACTTGCTATCCGACCTGTGCGAGGCTCCCAACCTATGGCAACGCTCGCGCGACGCGCTACACCAGCGCACTGGTTGGCTGTTCTTCAAGCCAGCCAAGCGCACCCAGCGCGAACCGCTGTGGCTCGCTTGCTACGGTGCCATGTCGAAGGTGTACCTGACGTTGGTGCTGCTTTCGATCTTCTGGATGGCAGCGCTCACGCTCAAGCCGCTTGGTTTGGGTGTCATTGCGTACGCCTTGGGCGGAGTGATGCTGGCCGGCGTGGTGGCGCGGCCGGTGCAGCAGCTGTCCGAGACGATGAAGAACCCCGTGCGCCGCCGCGACTTCCGCCCTGCGATGTCGCTGTTGGTGCTGCTGGTTGTAGGTCTGCTGGCGGCCGGGCTGTGGCGTTTGCCGATTGCCGACCGCGTTGAGTGCCAGGCCCGGGTAGTTCCGGCGCGCGGCATGCCCGTGGTGACCACCATGGCGGGTCGGCTCGAGATGACTTTGCCGCCGGGCAGCGAAGTAACCAACGGACAAGTGATTGCCCGGCTGGCGAGCTTCGACATCGAGCGCAACGCAGAGACTTTGGCAGGCGAGCTGCGCCTGGCGGAATTGACCGTCGAGCAACTCGAAGCCTTGCGCGCCCGCGATGCCGAGTCGAGTCGCAAACTCCCCACCGCGCGAGCCGCGCTGGCCGATGCCAAGCGGCGCGTGGCGGAACTGGAGCGCGAGAAACAGCGGCTGGTGCTTCGCGCGCCGCGCGACGGAGTGCTGTTGCCGCCTGCCAAGAAGCCCGTGGAAGAAGAAGCGGTGACGCTCGCCAGTTGGACCGGTTCGCCGCTCGACACCCTGAACGACGGCGCCTGGCTGGAAGCCGGCACCACGATCGGCACCATCGGCGACGTCGAAACCCGCGAAGTGGCTTTGGCGATCGACGAGACGGACATCGAGCGCGTCGAGCTGGGCCAGCGCGTCCGCGTGCAACTTCACGCGGTGGGTAGCGAGCCACTCGAAGGAGTAATTCGCGACATCGCTCGCGTAGGAAGCGAAGCAGAAGCCGCCGATCCCGATGGTCTGGCCGCCTGGCTGCCGAGCGAGCTTGCCACGACCACGAGTTACGAAGCCCGCGTGGTGCTCGACGCCGAGCTGGTCGAGTTGCCCATCGACAGCGGCGGGCGAGCCAAAGTAGACGTCGGCCGCACCACGGTTGGCGAGTGGATCATGCGGCAAGTGCGCGATACGTTTCGGTAGGGCCCCTTCTAGCAAGACGAAGTTGCCGAAAGGTTCACAAGCACACGAAGCTCAAGTAGCCGACGAGCTACGCCTCGTCGGTCGTTTCACGACGAGGCGTAGCTCGTCGGCTATCGGCTTCCTTTCGCACTGTCCTACGGCAGTACCAAGATCATCCACGCAAGCGTTCCAGCTTCGACTGAACCGCCCAGCGCGTCGCAAGGCCAGCAGTGGCGGCGGTATGGTGGGCAGCTTCCCGCACGGTAGTGGCCCAGCGTGTAGACACACTCTCCTGGGCAGTTGCTGGCCATCAGGTAAGGTAGCGCGGGAATCGTGCCGAAGAAGTGCGCGGTCGAGACGAACGGCTGCGTTACCCAGTTGCACGAGTAGCCGTATCGCTCGGCGTTCACTTCCTCGAAGTACAACGGGTTGTGCCGCGTAGCAGCGGGCGCCCAGGTGTAAACCTGCGTAGGCCACGGGCGCGGCATATCGCCTGCCAGCAATGGTGCGGCCTCGATGATCTTCGAGGCCTCGCTCTTGGGCAGCTTGCCGGGCGGCAAACCAATGTCCACCCCTAAGGAAGTAATTGGCACCTGCTGTGGTTTGGCGAATTGCTCGCTGCCTGGCTCTTCGCCTTCGGTGTTCTGAGCAAGGCGCGCTTCCATCGCCAGCCAACGCGCAGTGCGGAAGGGGTTCTCCACAGAATCGTCGGCCGTAGCCTGAGTGCAGAACACCCCTATAAGTGCTAGCGCGAGATACCAGTAATTTTGGCAGTTGGATGTTCGCATCGCTCCCCCCTCGAGCAAGACCGGTGAGCCGTACGTACCGGTTTTCTACTTTTCGACCGCACTGGTGGGCAACTTCAGTGAATGTTGCTGGAGAACAAGAGCAACAACCAGTGATTGAGATCAGCGAGACCAGAAAGGTCAAGCACTTTTTGTCGGTATTTTCAGGCTCAAAGTCGCGCCAAAAGTTTGACAGTCCGGCTAGCGGCTCGTGATAATAGAGCTTGGTACCAACTCCACTTAAGCTGCCCACCTTGTCACCACGCGCTAGCGTGGCCTGCCCCCGCTGTTTGTCTTTGGACGCTACTACCGATGAGTCGCAACCCTTGGCTAGACCGACTGTTGCACTCTTCGCGCGGCGAGCACGATCGCCATTCTAGCGAACTCTCCATTCGGCACCTCGAACGCCGCCGGGTGCTCGACGCCACGTTGCCCACCATCTTGGTTTCGCCCACTCCCACAGCCGAAGGCGACACGGTCACCGTGTCGGCCGACGCTGGCGAAGTTGCTTCGCCGCAGTTCGATTGGACCATCTCGGTCGACGACGTGGTGATCGCCACCAGCAACGCCGCGCTGTTTGAGTTCACGCCGCCCGACGATGGCAGCTACACCATCGACCTGGTGGTGACCGACGCCAGCGAAGAGCAATGCTCGACTAGTCGCACGATCGCGGTGAGCAACACGGCTCCGCAGCTCACCGTGGTGGGCGATCAAACGGCCGCCGAGGGCACGCCGCTGGTGATCGAGAATCTGGGCCAGATTATCGACGCCGGCTTCGCCGATGCAACGCTCGGCACCGCCGAGACATTCACCTACCGCGTCGAGTGGGGCGATGGGCACATCGATGCGGGCAACGCGACGATCGATCAGCTCGGCGGACCCGGCGTGCCGACGCTGGCGTCGTTCGACGCGACGCACATCTACGCCGACAATGGCGAGTACAACGTGCGAGTCATTGTGCTCGACGACAACGGCGGCCGCGCCTCTGGCAGTTTCAATGTGGCCGTTAGCAATCTCGATCCGACTCTCACCACCGTGGGCGATCAAACCGTGCTGGAAGGCACGCCGCTGGTGATCGAGAACCTGGCGGAGATCAGCGATCCGGGATTCGTGAACGTCGTGCTGGCGAACCAGGAGACATTCGACTACACCATCGACTGGGGCGATGGCTCGGCGGTGGACTCCGGCGCGGCCACGATCGACCGCATTGGCTCCGAGAACAATGCCACGCTGGCCTCGCTCGACGGATCCCACACCTACGCGGCCAACGGACCCTACATGGTTACCGTCACGGTGACCGACGACGATGGCGGCATGGCGGTTGGCAAGTTCAACGTCAACGTGCTGAGCGCCGCGCCGACGCTCACCGTGGCCGACAACCAAAACGTCGATGAAGGTTCGTTGCTGTCGATCGAAGACATCGGCAAGGTGAGCATTCCCTCGTTCGCCCAAGGCGATCGGGTGAACTACACGATCGACTGGGGCGACGGCTCCCCGGTGGATGTCGGCGTGGCGACAATCGACCAACTCGGCTCGCCGACGCTCGGCTCGTTCGATGGCCAGCATACCTACGCCGACGACGGAATCTACACGGTCTCGATCACGATCGACGACTTTGAAGGCGGCACCGACAGCGGCTCGCTGACCGTCACAGTCGGCAACGTCGTGCCGACGCTCACCCTGGCGGAAGATCAATCGATCACTGAAGGCGCCCTGCTGACGATACCCGACTTGGGACAGATCAGCGATCCTGGCTACCGCAACACCGAGTTGGCGACCGACGAGACCTTCACCTACCACATCGACTGGGGCGACGGGCACATCGATGCGGGCGATGCGACGATCGATCAGGTTGGCAGCGAAGGCGTGCTGACGCTCGCCTCGTTCGACGGTGCACACACTTACGCCGACAATGGCACGTATACCGTCACGGTCACCGTAACCGACGACAACGGCGGCGAAACTTTCGACACGCTCACGGTGTCCGTCGACAACGTCGCCCCCACGCTCACCGTGCCAGTCAATCAGAACGTCGACGAAGGCGCGCTGCTCTCGATCGAGAACATCGGCCAGATCAGCGATCCCGGCTACAAGAACGTCGCCACCGCAACCGACGAGACTTTCAGCTACTCGATCGACTGGGGCGATGGAACCGCGCCCGACATGGGCATCGCCACGATCGACCAGTTGGGCTCCGAAGGAGTGCCCACGCTCGCTTCGTTCGACGGCGCCCACACCTATGCGGATGACGGGACCTACACAGTAACCGTGACCGTGGTGGACGACGATCTGGGCGAGACTACCGAGACATTCGACGTGATGGTCGGCAATGTCGCGCCGACGTTGACCGTAGCGGCGAATCAGAGCATCGACGAAGGTGCACTGCTCTCGATTGAGAACATCGGCCAGATCAGCGATCCTGGCTACAAGAACGACGCCCTGGCGACCGACGAGACGTTTACTTACTCGATCGATTGGGGCGACGGAACGGCGCTCGACACCGGCGCGGCGACGATCGATCAGATTGGTTCTGAAGGCACGCCGACGCTGGCCTCGTTCAACGGCCAACACACCTACGCCGACAATGGTCAGTACACCGTGAAGATCGTCGTCGAAGACGACGATGGCGGCATGACCATGGACACCTTCATGGTGACCGTGGGCAACGTGACTCCGACGCTCACCGTGGCGGAAGACCAGAGCACCGACGAAGGCGCGCTGCTCTCGATCGAGAACATCGGCCAGATCACCGACCCGGCGTTCGGCGGGGTGAAGGAGTTCAGCTACTCCATCGATTGGGGCGATGGCACCCCGCTCGACAGCGGCATGGCGACCATCGACCAAGTTGGCTCCGAGGGCACGCCAACGCTGGCTTCGTTCGACGGCCAGCACACCTACGCCGACAACGGAACCTACACGGTGAAGGTCACCGTCGCCGACGACGACGGTGGCATGACCATGGATACGTTTTCGGTCACGGTTGCCAACATCGCGCCGACGCTGACCGTTGCGCCCGATCAAACGATCGACGAAGGCGCGCTGCTCTCCATCGAGAACATTGGCCAGATCTCCGATCCTGGCTACAAAAACGACGCCATACCGACCGACGAGACGTTCAGCTACTCGATCGATTGGGGCGACGGAACCGCGACCGACACCGGCGCGGCCACCATCGACCAGGTTGGCAGCGAGGGAGTGCCAACGCTCGCTTCGTTCGACGCCCAGCACACTTACGCTGACAACGGCACCTACACGGTAGCGGTCACCGTGGTGGACGACGACCTGGGTGAGGTCACCGAGACGTTCGATGTTACGGTCGCCAACATCGCGCCGACACTGACCGTTGTGCCCAATCAGACCATCGACGAAGGTGCACTGCTCACAATCGAGAACATTGGCCAGATCACCGATCCTGGCTACAAAAACGACGCCATACCGTCTGACGAAACATTCAACTATTCGATCGATTGGGGCGACGGAACCGCGACCGACACCGGTGCGGCCACCATCGACCAGATTGGCAGCGAGGGCATCCCAACGCTCGCCTCGTTCGACGCCCAGCACACCTACGCAGACAACGGTACCTACACAGTAACGGTCACTGTGGTCGACGACGACCTGGGTGAGGTTACCGAGACGTTCGATGTTACGGTTGGCAACGTTGCGCCGACGCTCACCGTGGTGCCCAACCAAACCATCGACGAAGGCGCGCTACTCTCGATCGAGAACATCGGGCAGATCGTCGATCCTGGCTACAAGAACGACGCCATACCGACCGACGAGACGTTCAGCTACTCGATCGATTGGGGCGACGGGACCACGACCGACACCGGCGACGCGACCATCGACCAGATTGGTAGCGAGGGCATCCCCACGCTCGCTTCGTTCGACGCACAGCACACCTACGCTGATAACGGCGTTTACACCGTAACTGTCACCGTGGTCGACGACGACGGGGGCGTGCACGAACAGACGTTCGATGTGACTGTTAACAACGTCGCGCCGACTCTGGTGGTGATCGAGGATCAAACGATCGACGAGGGCGCGCTGCTCACGCTCGAAAACATCGGCCAAATCACCGACCCGGGCTACCAGAACGACGCCTTGGCGACCGATGAGACGTTCGGCTACGTGGTCGATTGGGGCGACGGAACTGCGACCGATACCGGCGACGCGACCATCGATCAGATTGGCTCCGAGGGCACCCCAACGCTCGCATCGTTCGACGCCCAGCACACGTACGCCGACAATGGCGTCTACACGGTCACCGTGACCGTGGTGGACGACGACATGGGCATGGCGGTCGAGACCTTCATGGTCACGGTGAACAACGTCGCGCCGCAACTCACCGGTGTCGAAACGCCGCACGTGCTGGACGAAGGAGAGATCTTCACGCTCGGCGGGTTGGGCGTGGGGCTGAGCGATCCGGGATTCGATAACTTCGGCATGGGAAGTCCCGACACGACCTTCCCGCTTAGCACCGAGACGTTCACGGCCACGACCATCAATTGGGGCGACGGCACCATCACCTCGCCGGTCGATGTGGTCGATCGCGAGAGCGGCTCGCCCGGCGAGTTGACCACGGCCGGCTTCGATCACGCAGCGCATGCCTACGCCGACAACGGCACCTACACGGTGACTGTCGAGTTCGCCGACGACGACGGGGGCATGGTCAGCGAGTCGTTCACGATCATCGTGAACAACGTCGCGCCGACGCTCACGCTGACCGACGAGTCGTTCGTCATCAACGAAGGCGACACGCTCAGCATTCCGCTGCTTGGTTCGTTCACCGATCCCGGCTACAACAACCCCGACCGACCGGGTGGGGCGTCGGTCGAAACGTTCCACTACGAAATCTCCTGGGGCGATGGAACTCCGCTCGAAACCGGCGTGCTGCCCAGCAGCGTAACCGACGGCGGCCAGGGCGTGCTGACCACCGGCTCGCTGGCCGATAGTCATTTGTACGCGGACAACGACGTCGACAACACGTTCACCATCACGGTCAAGCTGTTCGACGACGACGGCGGCTACGATGTCCAGAGCTTCGACATCACCGTGTGGAACGTCGCCCCGACGCTGATGCCGGTCGCGGCGATCGACATCACCAGCGGCGGCAACACGATCCTCACGCTGACGTTCACGGACCCTGGCGCCGACTCGTTCGACATCCTGGTCGCCTGGGGCGAGAACCAGGAAGTGCCGGTCGAAGATCGCTGGGTGGTCGAGATGCACCACGACGGCGCGACGCCGGAGACGTTCGTGCTGTTCCATCACTACGAAGGCCCGCCGAATCCCGATAACATCTCGGCCGACGTGCCGATCAGCGTGGTGATTCGCGACGACGACTTTGCCTCCGACACGACGCTGGCCATTGGTCAGAGCAACATTCAAACCGTGTTCGTCGGTCAACCGGGTGTCGAGGACGCCAAGTTCGCCATCGACACCACGGCTGACATTCCGACGATCGAGTTCCCGCAGCTCGCCGAGGCGCCGCAGGCCTACGAGACATCGGCCAGTTACGTGCCGTTCTCCAACACGAACAACCTTGAGTCGGGCGGCGGCGAAGTCTCTTCGGCCACCGAACGATTCTTCCGCTTGCACATCGTGCTGCCCGACGGTCGCATGCTCGAAGGCATTCGTCTACCGGACGGAATGATGGACGACCTGCCGGCGTTGTTTGCAAAGCTGCCGGACAATCACTACCGCATTTACTTCGTGCGTGGCGATGGTCAATCGGAACGGTTGGTGGTGGACGTGGTGCTGCGGAACCATCGCCCGACCGATCCCGCGGACGCCTCCGACGGAACGCGCGACCGCCCGCCCACCGAGCAGTTCCAGCAGCCGGGCGAGATGATCGAGGACCCCGTCGAGGACGATCCGGCGGCCGCCGAGTTGTTCGACGAGCAGACCTCGACGCTGCCGGCCACCGAATCGCGCGGCACCTCGAACACCGCACGACGGATGGCGGCCGCTTCGGCCGTGGCGGCCGCGGCGCTGGTTTTGGACCCAAAAACGGACTGGGCGGTACGACTGGACCGCGCATTTGCCCGGGCGGACCACCGTCACTGGCAACGGCTTCGCCGCCGGCGGCCTCGGTAAGTACACTGGAAGGTACACCGACACATCATTGCAGAACATAATGGGGGGAGCGGGGCGTTTGCCTCGAGCTGAGCCCACGCTTTTCCCACAGCTTGCCTCGAGCGTCCTTTCGTCCCAACAATCTCCTCCTTTGCAAACCATCTCATGCCGCACTGCCCGCACTGCGCCCGAGAACTCGACGCCCAAGCCATGGCCGGCATTGCATGCCCCCATTGCAATGGTCTGCTTCCACTGGGCGACGAAAGCCTGGCAGGCAAACAAACGTACGAGCTGATTCCCGGCAGCGAGTCGGACGACGACGTATTGGGCGACATCGATTTGTCGCTGGACGACGACGATGCCGAAGCCACACTGCCGTTCGGCGGCACGGTGGAATTCCAGCGACCAGCGCCGGAGAGCTCGGAGTCGGTCGACGATTTGTCGAGCGACGAGTTTGCAGACAAACAGTCGAGCGATCAATCGACGATCGATCACATCAAGCTGGACGACACGGTGGAGACGGAATCAACCGACGACGCCGACGTGATCGACGAGGCTCCGCTGGAGCCTGACGATCCATCGGCCACCATCGACTACAAGCCGGACGCCACGATCGAGCTCGAGGATCCGGTGGCAAGCGAATCATCGGAACTGGACAGCGAGCTAGACCATCTCGAGGAGGAGCAGAACGAGTCGACCCTCGACTACTACGAACTCGAAGAGTCGGGTTCGGCGGACGCCACGATCGACGAAGTGGCGGTAAGCAACATTGACAGCGACACCGACGAAGCCGACCCCACGTCGACGCTCGATTACGTGTCCGACCGCACAGTGGAGTTCGATGCGTCCGGCCCAGCGAAGCACGATGCCACGATCGACTTCGACTCCGACAAGACGATCGACCTGGCGGAGTCGAATCCCGAGTTGGCGGAGAAGATGAGTAGCCAGTGGGCGGGCACCATCGACTTGGGAACGCCCCAGAACCAGACCATCCGCCAGCAGGACGAGGACGGAGAGGGCAAACCCAAGCAGCGTTCGACCGTGCCGGTGAAGAGCCGCACGATGAGCGAGGCGGCCGACTCCGACAATGTGTCGTACATCCGCCCCAGCGACGCACCCGACTACGAGTTGCTCAAGCAGATCGGCGCCGGCGGCATGGGCGTGGTGTACGCCGCGCGGCAGTCGTCCATCGCTCGCACCGTGGCCGTGAAGATGCTCAAGCCTGGCGGCAAGGAGGGCGCGGATCAGCGAGACAAGTTCATCAGCGAAGCGGTGGTGACCGGCGAACTCGATCACCCCAACATCGTGCCGATCTACGATCTGGGCGCGAACGACCAAGGCGCGCTGTTCTACTCGATGAAGCACGTGCAGGGCACGCCCTGGGAAGACGTGCTGGAAGAGAAGAGCCTGGACGAAAACCTGAACATCCTGCTCCGCGTGGCCGACGCGGTGGCCTTCGCCCACGCCCGCGGCGTGGTGCATCGCGACTTGAAGCCCGAAAACGTGATGTTGGGAGAGTTCGGCGAAGTGCTGGTGATGGACTGGGGCCTCGCGCGGGTGACGCAAGTGTTCCGCAGCGCCGGTGCGATCCACCAAACCGGCTCGCTAGGCGGCACACCCGCCTACATGTCGCCCGAGATGGCCCGCGGCCCGGTCGAGGTGATCAACCACACCAGCGACATCTACCTGCTGGGCGCCATCCTGTACGAACTGATCGGCGGACGCCCCCCGCACTCCGGGCGCGACGTGATGCAGTGCCTGATGTCGGCCGCGCAGAACGCCATCGACCCCATCGACTACGTAGGCGAACTGCGCGACGTGGCGCTGCGAGCGATGGCCACCGAGCAAAGCGATCGCTACCAGTCGGTCAAAGAATTCCAGGAAGCGGTTCGCACGTACCTGTCGCACTCCGAGAGCGTGGTGCTGGCGTCGCACGCCGAACATCGCTTGGCCGACGCGCGGCTGCAGAAAGACTATCAACTGTTCGCCCGCGCGATGTACGGCTTCGACGAGTCGCTGGCGTTGTGGTCGGACAACACCAAGGCGCGCGAGCTGCACGAAACCAGCGTGCAGGAATACGCCGAGCTAGCGCTCTCCAACGGCGACCTGGACCTGTCCAAATCGCTGCTCGACGAAGCCAACCCCGCGCACGAAGAACTGCTCACACAGATTCGCAAAGCCGAGAAGGAACGCAACTCGCGACAATCGCTCCTCAAGTGGTCGAAGCGGGCCGTGGCGGCGCTGTTGGTGGCGATTGTCGGCTTAGGCACTTACTCGTATATCGAGATCGCCAAGGGTCGCAAAGAAGCCCTTACACAGCGCGACGAGGCAAAACGGCAAGAAGGAATCGCGAAGGATAATGAGAAGATTGCGATTCAGAAAGAGAAGGAGGCGAATGAAAGCGCCGTGCTGGCTGCCATGAAAGCAAAGGAGGCAGAAGAAGCGCGAGACGACGCGGATCAGAAGCGAATAGAAGCGGAAGAAGCCAAAGAGCGGGAAAGGAAGCAAAAGGAACTTGCCAATTCTGAACGGATTAGAGCGGAAGCGAGTGAAAAAGATGCCATTGTAGCCAAACAAAAGGCCGAGGACGCCGAAGACGCGAAGGAATACGAAGCCTACGTAGCCGGCATTGGTCTGGCGGCGGCCAAGATTGATGAGAACGCTTACGACTTCGCCCAACAGTTGCTGGATGCGTCGCCCGCGGAGCGTCGCGACTGGGAGTGGGGCCGCTTGGGCTACCTGTGCCAGTTGAGTGCGGCGGTGTATGACCTTGGTGCGCCGGTCGACGCGGTAGCCTACTCGCCCGACGGTCAGTTGATCGCCACCGGCGACCGTGGTGGCAAGCTCACCGTGCGCCACGCCGACAGTGGCGACGTGGCGTTCGACTCCGACATCGGACAGTACGTTTACTCGGTAGCGTTCAGTCCCAGCGGGCAGTACATGGCCGCGGGAAGCGCCGATGGCAAGATTCGCATCTTCGGCAGCGCCGATGGGCGGTTGCTACGCACCCTCGAAGGTCACCAGGACGGCGTGCTGGATGTCGACTTCTCGAGCGACAGCCGGCAACTGGTATCCGCTTCGTACGACAACACCGCGCGGGTGTGGGACCTGGCGAGTGGCAAGTCGATCGACACGCTGTCGGGCCACAACTGGTGGGTCTGGTCGGCAAGGTTCTCGCCCGACGCGGCGCGAATCGTCACCGCCAGCCAGGACAGCAACGCGATCGTCTGGCAGCGCGACAACAGTGGCAGTTACCAACCCAAGTCGTACTTCACCGATCACGAAGGCCCCGTGTACGCGGCCGCGTTCTCGGCGTCGGGCGACCGCGTGGCCACCGGCGGGTACGACAAGACAATTCGCGTCTGGCAGCCCGACCAAGTGGGCGAGCTGGACCTGGCCGCCGAATTGCAGAGCACAACCGAGGACGACTCCGCAGCCGTGGTGCTCACCGGTCACGAAGCGGCCGTGCGAAGTGTCGCGTTCGGCCCCGCGGGTCAGACGTTGCTCTCCGGTAGCCACGACAACACGCTGCGACTTTGGAATCTCGGCGAAGCGGTGGAGCTGAAGGCCCTGCGTGGCCACGGCAGCCGCGTGGAATCGGTGGCGCTGGGCCCCGAAGGCAAGTTTGCCGCCTCCGGCAGCCAGGACGGCACTTTGCGGGTGTGGGACGTTGATGGCTACGTCGAATCACAAACGCTGGGCAGCAAGACCTTGGCCGGGCACGCCGATGCGGTGCTTGCCGCGCGATTCGCTGCCGATGGCCGCGTGCTTACCGCCAGTCGCGATCGCACGGCCAAGCTGTGGGACACCGAAGGAAACGAGTTAGCAAAGTTCGCCCAAGGTCATGAGTACCTGGCCTCCACCGCGGTGTTCTTCGACGCGGGGCGGAAACTCGCCACCGGCGCAGGCGACAACACGGTGCGAATCTGGAACGTCGGCACCGGCGCCGAGCTGCAAGTGCTCCGAGGTACCGGGCGCGTTGGCACCGTGGCCGTCGATCCGTCCGGTCAGTGGCTGGCCACTGGCGGCGCGAACAACCTGGTGCGGTGGTGGGATCTGGCCAGCGGCGAACAACTCGCCTCGCTCGAAGGGCACGAGGCCGAAGTCACTGCCGCGGCGTTCCATCCCGAGTTGGCATTGCTTGCCACCGGCGATGACCGTGGCGAGATTCGGCTGTGGCAATTCGACGGCCAACAAGCGTCGCTGAAAGAGGCGCTTCGAGGGCACAACGGCACCGTGACCGAGCTTGAGTTCGGCCCCACTGGCGAGCTGCTTTACTCGGCCAGCGGCGACAACACCTGCAGCGCCTGGAACGTAGCGACCGGCGACGAAGTGCCCGACGCCATGCTGAGCCATCCCGATTGGGTAGCCGCGATGGACGTTTCGGCCGATGGCCGAGTGGCAGTCACAGCGTGCGAAGATGGCCACACCCGCGTGTGGGATCTCGACGCCGGCAAAGTCGTAGCCGACGCGTCGCTCGACTCCGGTTCGGCGACCGGCGTGGCGCTGTCGCCCGACGGGCATCAAGTGCTGGTCACCTCGAGCGAGAACCGCAGCGTCTGGGTGTGGAACTACTCTGCCGCGCCGAATGCCAACCTGAGCCAACTTCAGCCCATCGTCACCACCCGGGCTGCAGGCACGCTGTGGACGGCGAAGTTCTCGCCCGCCGGCAATCGATTCGTGACCATCGGCGGCAACGACGCGCGGATGGTCGATCTGGCGACCGGCGAGGCGGGCGTTCGCTTCAGTCCGCACGGCGCGGTAGCCGCCGTGGCGATCACGCGCGACGGCCAACTGGTGGCCACCGGCAGTTGGGACGGGACCGCCAAGCTGTGGGACACCACCACCAAGCAAGTGGTGCATCAACTGGTCGGCGGGCACTCGGGCTACATCAACAGCATCGACTTCTCGCCCGATGGATCGATGGTCGCCACGGCCAGCGACGACGGCACCGTGCGACTGTGGAGCACCCAAAGCGGCGAAGTACTGCCGATGGCCTTCAAGGGCCACACCGGCCGCGTGCACTCGGTGCGGTTCTCGCCCGATGGACAACAACTGCTCACGACCAGCAGCGACCGCACCGCGCGACTGTGGGACACCGACTCGGTACAGACACTGCACGTACTCACCGGTCACCAATGGGGCGTGTTGTGCGGTGCGTTCTCCAGCGATGGACAGCACGTCGTGACCGGCAGCGAGGACAACACGGCCAAGCTGTGGAATACGGCCACCGGCGCGCTCGAACGAACCATGTCGGGCCACACCTCAGCGGTGACTGGAGTGGCGCTCACGCCCGATGGCCGGCGACTGCTGACCGCCAGCCAGGACACCACCGCCAAGCTGTGGGACACCGAGACCGGCGGAGAGATTCTCACGCTCAGCGGCCACAATCAAGACTTGACCTCGGTTGACTTCACCACCGACGGCCGCACCGCCCTGTCCGCCAGCCGCGACGGAACCGCAGTACTGTGGCCCACCATCGACTGGCACGCCGGCGCTCCGCTGGAGTAGACGTCTGTTTGCTGGGCGAGCATCCGCGCTCGCACGAGCGACTGCATTGCCGGAATACGAACGGCCAGATTCCGGTTTCTCGCTAATTCGCACCAACGGTTGCAACTCGCGCCGCCGAATCTTTGACCTCGCCAGTTCACGCCGTTTAGACTGGATGTCGATGGTTGGCGGCTTGGAACCTGGCTTGAGCACCAACTGACAGCTCGGGTCGAGTTCGGCGACTGGGCTCGCGGAGCTCGTCCCCAGCCACCCAGATCCTCTGGAACAGATACGACGTAGCTCGGATCAAGGAACAGGCGAAATGAGGCGGAACCACTGCGGGCGATTCTTCTTGTGCACTCTGGTTGCAGCGGCAGTTGGGTCGGCTACCGAGGCGGTGGCCCTGGACATCAACTTCCAGGTCACGGTCAATCCCATTCAGGTGTGCGACAACAACGGGTTCAACTGTGGCAACCCGGATCTCGAGCTGTACCTGGCCGAGACCGACAAGATCTGGCGTCAGGCCGGCATCGACATCAAATTCCTCGATTGGAAGCTGATGCTGAACTCCGACCTGGTGAACAACGCGAACATCGGCCCATTGCGCAGCGCGGACAACAACCAGGAACTGGGCGGCGACATCATCAACATGTGGTTCGTCAACACCATCGAAGGCGGTTCCTACGGCCGGGCCGGTTCTGGCGACACGGTAATCGCCAACAGCGTGTTCTCCTTCTCCGGCGGCAACGGACGACGGGACACCATTTCGCACGAGATCGGTCACGTGCTGGGTCTGCCGCACATCAGTGGTGTGGTTCCGCTGAACCTGATGGAAGAAGGTGGCGATCGCGACGCGGTGACCAACATCAGCCAGATCTTTCCCGACGGACAACAGCGCGGACAACTGACCGCTGCTCAGATCGACGACGTGCTCGATAGTTTCCGCGTCAACTCGCTAGAGTTCAGCATCCCGGGCGACGCCACGCTCGACGGCCAAGTCAACGAGTTGGACATCGACGCCTTCATCGCCGGCTGGCGTCACCAGCAGCAGGACCCCGATCTCGAGTCGTGGCAGAAGGGCGACTTTAACCACGACGGGCTAACCGACCTGCACGACGCGTACATCCTGCGCCAAGGCCTCATTGGTAACGCCGCCGCACTGGACCGCTTGTCCTTCGCTGTGGAAGTGCCCGAACCAACGAGCGGTGTGCTGGCGCTGGCCGTCGCAGGGCTGGTCTGGTTCTTACCTCGCACCACCCGACGCTAGCGCGTGCGGCTCACGCGGTTTAACACGCAGCGTGCTACGGCAGGTCGCCGGAGATCTCTACGGTGATGATGGCCGGGATGCGGCCCTTGGTGTAGATCAGGTCGCCATCGACTTCGCCGCTCATGCCACTGTCCAGATCGAACGGGGTGACGTGCCAGACATCGCTGCCGAGCACCTGGCGGTTGCGGTCCAAAGCGGTGTAGACCACTTCGACCCACTCGTAGTCGTCAGGGCCCGAGTTCTCGACCGTTCCCTCGATGCGCACCTTACCGAGCACCCACTCCACTTTTCGTGGCTTGAACGACAGGGCCACACTCGATGAGGGAAGTACCTCGAACTTGACCGACTTGAGTTCGCGCGCCGCAGATTCTGCTGGCAATGCAACGAATGCGGCCAAGACTGCAACGGACACGACTGTTTTGAACATGGGTAGACTCAGCGTAGGCAAAAGGTGAAAACTCTCAGGGGTGTGACTTACCGCAGGTCGATGTCTCTATCAAAAACCTATCACACAATCGCCGAGGCGCGTGCTTTGGATTCGTCGGCTTTCCGGTGAACGGCCGGTAAATGCCGAAGGCTCCGTAGATCAGCGCGATCAGAGGGGCAGTCCCGTCTCGTTCGTCCGCCAAACACCCATAGTCTGGCAGCAGTACTAGCAAGTCGCGATCACAGCCCGCAAAACCGGACGAATCCTCAAGGCTCCCCCAACCGTGTCCCGATACTTGCCCAAGAAGGCATGTCGCGCCCGTTGGATGCGCGCTGCATGGATGGTTGGCAAAAGACAGGGGCACATCGCAAGTGAGTACTTTAAATCAGAGCGAAAGCCAAAGCACCGCTCCGGAACAACCGCCGGTGCTTGCCCGCGTGCCGTGGCTGGATCGTCCCATCGAATCCGCGCCGCTAGCGGTCGCACCTGCGACCGAGCCGGTGTTTGATGCGACGTTCTTCCAGCCCCATCAGTTGCTCGCCACGGCCGACCAGCCACTGGAGCATCTCGCGCCGGTTCCCACCGTGGTGCGATTCGATCCACCTCAGCCGCTGGCCGCTTCCTCGCCCGCGCACCAGCCACCGCCTGCTGTCACCCAGCGCGATCAAGAGGAGACGACCGCGCCGCAGACAATCGTGCGGTCCGCCGAGTCGCGCGGCTCCGACGGCGTCACTCAGCTGCGGTTCGATCCGCCCGTGGTCAGCCAGCCCGAGCCACAACCCGTGGCCGCGCTCCATCGCGCGCCCGAACCATCCGCCTGGCACCAGACGGTTGCTACGCTAGACAACACCATTCGCCAGTACCACCGCTTCATCATGCTGGCGGCGCTGCTCACCGCGGCGGGCCTAATGATGCTGGTACTGGAAAGCCAGCAAACCGAGGTCGAACCCGCCGGCGAAACCGTTACGCCCGCGGCCATCGACACCTTGGCCATGCAGCCAATGCCAATGGCCGAGGCCAGCAGTGAACCCGCTGAGGAGCCGCCCCAGCAAGTCGCCATGGCCAAAGGCCCTCAGGCGATTTCGCGCGAAGCTTGCTCCGAGCCGGAAGAAGCAGCGTGCGAGACTTCGCCCGCGCCGCTGCTCGAAGCCCAGCAACGAGACATCACGATCCTGCCGCGGATCGATGCACCTATGGAGTCGCTCGACGAGGGAGGCTACCAGAGCACGGGACTGCCGGCCTTCCAACTGGCCACGCCCACGCCGAGCAGCGCGTCGCAGCCTCGGGCTCGCTTGTCCAAAGACCTGAAACCCGCCAACCCGCAGACCAGGTAAATGACCGCTACTAACAAAGCCTTTATCGATGCGTACAACAGTTCGCCCAGTCGCCCGGTCGCGCGGCACGCTCCTCAGCAGCCGCTGGAGTTGGAGCCGCTGATGAGCAGCAGCCAGATCGTGCTCAGCGAGCCGTTCACGTTCGACTCGGCCAATCTGCCAGAAGTACAGCCAGCGCAACCGAATGCGACCGAGCTTTCGGACGCCAAGCAACCCGCGGTACGCCGACCGTTGTCGCAGGTGCAAGCGGGCGAGTTGTTTGGGATCAATCCGGCGCCGGCGCGGACCTCCGAGCCGCAATGGCCCGAAGGATGCCAGCAACTCATCGCTCGAGCGGCCGACCGCTTCGACAGCTTGTTGCGGCAAGTGCCCAGCAGTTCGACCGGCACGCTCATCGGAGTAGCCGGCGTGGCGCCGGGCGTGGGGTGCACGACGACCGCGTTGTGCCTCGCGCTACGCAGTTCGGCACTCGGCCTGCGAGCAGCTCTGGTCGACGCCAACCTGCCAAGCTTCGGGCTGGGCAAGATGCTCGAACTCGACCACTACACTTCGTGGACCGATGCACTCGTCACCGGCGAGTCGATCCTGAACACGGCGCACACGGCAACCGAGGTGGGCGTTGACCTGCTGCTAGCCCGATCGCTGCCCGACGCCCAGCTTAGCTCCACGGCACGGTTCCGCACGTCGCTCGCGGCCGGAGCGCTCCGCCGACAGTACGACCGGGTGGTCATCGACCTGGGCTGCCCGACCAGTGGCCAGTCGGCCGCGGACCTGGCGGCTGCCATGGGCGTCGACTACTTGATCGCCTGCCGCACGCCGGCTGCCAACGACGACCAAGTGGCGTCGACCGTCGCGGCAATGGGCGAGTTTGGCGTGCAAGTCAACGGACTGGTCGAAGCGGCTTAAACACCGAAAGACAATGCCCCGAGCGAACTTGCTCAAGGGCGACTCGACTTGCACCCCTTCATCAACTTCGGCGGACTCAACTGATGTACCTCGACCACTGGCAACTGGCCGCCAAACCGTTCGAACCTTCTGCCGATGGACTGTTCTACTATCCGTCGGAGTCGCACATGGGCGCCACGTTGAAGTTGCGCTACGCCATGGAGAACCACCGCGCAGCTGCGGTCTTAGCGGGACCCAGCGGCGTTGGCAAGACGCTGTTGGTGCAACAATTGCTCGGACAGCTACCGGGCGGCGAGCAGCCGGTCGTCCAGGTGGTCTACCCGCAGATGCCCAGCCGCGAACTGCTGGCCTACCTGGCCGCGCGACTGACGTCCGCGGAAGAAACTCCGCAGGTGACGCCCAGCATCGACCAGAGCCTGCTGCGCATCGAGCACTACCTGACCGCTGCAGCCGAGCGCGGGGAGCGTCCGATGGTCGTGATCGACGAAGCGCACCTGCTGGAAGACGCCGGCACCCTGGAGTGCGTGCGACTGCTGCAGAACCTGCAGCGCGAGGGCACGCCGCTGTTGTCGCTGCTGCTGGTGGGGCAAAGTTCGTTGCTGTCGACGTTGTCGCGCACTCCGCGACTGGAAGAGCGAATCGACATCACCGCGCTGGTCGACCCGCTGTCGGCCGAGGAGACTCACAGCTACGTCCAACACCGCCTGGGAGCCGCGGGCGCGACGCACGAGTTGTTCACTTCGGCCGCCGTCGACACTCTGCATCAACTGGCCCACGGCGTCGTGCGGCGGATCAATCGTCTGGGCGACCTGGCCCTGCTGCTGGGCTACGCAGGCGGCGCGACGGTGGTCGACACGCCACTGGTTCAGTCGGTGGCCAGCGAACTTGCCTTCGCGCGAGCTGCGTAGCTGGCCTTTGCGTTGGAAATTGCCACCGGTGTTTGCGCGGAGATATATCCGCCCACCAGCGGATACCCGCGACCATCGCCAAATCTTCACGGCCGATTCGTAGCGTTGGTTGCAGCGAGCAGCTATGATGTGTTGTTTTCCACAACTTCGCTGCCGCCCGCCTATGCCCCGCACGAATCCGCTCCGTCTGTTGTTGCTGCTAGTTGCTTGTTGGGGTTCGGCTTCGGTTGCCGACGCGCAGCTTCGCATCGTGTCGTACAACACGCTCCAAGGTCCTAACACGGGCTTCGATGCCGTGATGGAGGCCATCGGCGAGGAGTCGTACAGCGGTTTTTCTAAGCCGGTCGACGTGCTGCTGTTGCAAGAACAAAACGACATTAGTTCGCCTAGTGGCAGTACGCAGCAGATCGTCGATATCCTTAACGGCATCTACAACACCAATACGTACGTCGCCGGCACGCAGAACAGCAACCCGCCGGGAGGCATCCGCCAGGGGATTGTCTACGACTCGGCCACCGTGCAGTTGGTCGACGAGTTGGCCTTCGGCAGCCTCAGCACGTCGGGCCAGGCGCGGCAGACGTTGCGGTATCAGTTGCGCCCGGTCGGTTATGACTCGGCGGCCGACTTCTATGCTTACAACAACCACTACAAGGCCAGCAATTCGGCTACCGACGAAGCGCGCCGTCTGGTCGAAGCCAACGCAGTGCGCAACAACTCCGACGCTCTGGGCGAAGGTACGCATGTCATCTACGCTGGCGACTTTAATATGTACCGCTCAAGCGAGGACGGCTTCCAGGAACTGATCTCCTCAGGGCCGGGCCAGGCGCACGATCCCATCAACCAGATTGGCTCGTGGCACACCAACCCCACGTACGCCGAGTGGCACACGCAGAGTCCCCGCGGCAACTTCGGCGGCATGGACGATCGCTTCGACTTCCAACTGGTCACCGGCGAGATGCTCGATGGCGAGGGCGTCGACTACATCCCCGGCAGCTACCATACGTTCGGCAATAACGGTAGCACCTACAACGATGCGATCACCAACGGCAACACCATCACGTTTAGCGGCATCACTTCGTTCACCAAGTCGCAGGTGCTCAACGCCCTGGAGTCGACCAGCGACCACTTGCCGGTGGTGGCCGACTACCAGATTCCCGCAGTGCTCGAGGCCCTCACTGGCACGGTTCCCACGATGCTCAATCAAAACCAGCCGTTCTCGCTCGACCTGTTGGTGCGTAACGCGGCCAACGTGCTGGTGGCCGCCGGTGCGGACGAACTCGATTTCACCTTTAGTACCACCGGCGACTTGTCGGGCAGCGGTTCCGGCATGGCCCTGCCGCTGGCGGCTGCGGGCAGCTTTCCCATCACGCTCGACACCAGCACCGAGGGCACGAAGTCGGGCTCGATCATCATCGAGACCACTAGCCAGGGTGCGGCCAACTCCTTCGTAAACATTCCCATCAGTTACCAAGTGGGCGAAGGCTCGCCCGTCGAGCAGCAGGTCATCGCCCGGGCGCTGTTTCCCAACGTGGCCGACGACATCAACGTCACCGACTTCCAGTTCGGCGGCGGGTTCACCACCGAAGCAGCCTTGCCTTCCGATGCACGCACGCTTGCCTTCTCCGATCCTGGCGACATGTTTGGTATCGAAGACCGCAACGACGATCCGCCGTTCAGCATCATGGACGACTCGGCTGGTTCGACCCCCAGCGATACGCTTGGCATCATCGGTGCCAACGACTTCGACAACTTCTTCGGAGTGGTCGACCTGGAAAACGACGAGAATTCCTCGGCGCTCACCGCGCAGTGGGCGTTCGATATCTCTTCGGCCACCGGCAACTTGAGTTTATCGATCGACATGGCCGGCATGGGCGATTTCGAACCCACAGACGTTCTACTGTTCGAAACTTCCATCGATGGCAGTCCCTTCACCACGGCGTTTGAGATAACCGTCGACGATGATGGCTCGTTGGAGTACGTGATGGATGATGGCGATACTCGCACCGAGAACGATCCCCTAGTTCTCGACGGTACCTACATCACCAACGACTTCCAAACATTTATCCAGTCGATTGCAGGCTTCGGTGATGAACTCACGCTGCGATTTACGGCCTTTACCAACTCCAACAGCGAGATCTTCGCCTTCCGCAACATCGTGATCGAGGGCCTCGTCGCGGTCGATGCGTTGCCGGGCGACTACAACGGCGATGGCACCGTGAACATGGCCGACTACACCCTGTGGCGCAATTCGCTCGGTGCGGTGGTCGAACAAGGCACCGCCGCCGACGGCGACGGCAGCGGCACCATCGACGCCGGCGACTTCCAAGTGTGGAAAGACCACTTTGGCGAGTCACTCAACAATGCCGCCGTGGCAAACTCTGCGGTGCCGGAACCAGCGGCGCTGGTCCTGTTGGCAACCGGAGCAGTGTGCTGGCTGGCGAGTCGCAATCGCAGGCCGTAACAAGCTACGCGCAGTTGCGGCGCGACATCCTCTACCCTGCCCTGTCAAACTGCGGCACTGCCAACTGCTCGCCACCCTTCCTTGCCGACTGATGGGCCACGATGCCCGGCACGGTCATGGCCAGCGATTCGTAGAGGTCGATCGCCGGCGGGCGGTCTTCCACCAGGGCGTTGATGAACTCGGCCGACAGGAACGTGTGCGAACCACCGTGCCCCGAGTTGTGACGCATCGCCTCGGGTAGCATGTCGGTCTGCCAGTAGATCGGCACGTCCACGTCGCCACCGTCCTGCACCGGCAGATCGTAGCGCGATGCCGTCTCGCCCGCGGTGCGGAAATGCAGCTTCGGCCCGTGCACTCCGCCTTTGTCCATGTACAGCATGGCGTTGTCGCCCATCCATTGGGCGCGTTCGCCGTGCGCCGAGCAGAGCCAAAACACATTGCAGCGCAGCATGTTCCCGCGGTCGGTCTGCATGATCGACGCTTGATTCCAGTAAGGATTGTCGTACGCGTTGTCGGTGACATACGGATGCTCATGGCCGCCCCAGCCCAGGCAACTCACTTTGGTGATCCGCTCGCCGGTCACTCCCACCAGCAGCCCCGTCGAGTGCGTCGGGTAGTGCATGGGAGGCAGCCCCCACCGCCACGAGTGCGAACCATCCGGCTCGAAGAACCGTGTCGACTTGTCCGCAGCCAGTCGCTCGAGGTCACCGCGGTCGTGGTAGTACTCTGCTTCGGTGTAGAACAGATTGCCGAACGCCCCCTTGGCATGCATCTCGCGCGCAAGGATCGCCGGCTGGCGATAGTAACTGGTCTCGGCCATCATGTAGCTCAGCCCGCTACGCTCGGCTGCCTCTTTGAGTTGCTCGGCCTCTTCGAGCGTGAAACAGGCCGGCACGGCGGAGACGACATGCCATCCGCGCGCGAAGCACATCTGTGCATGCTTCACGTGGTCGAGCGCTCCCGAGAACACGGCCACCGCGTCGATGTCGTCGGCCCGCTCGCTCATCTCTTCGAGCGAATCGTACACCGCGTCGCAGTGATACACGGCCTTGAGTCGCTCGCGCCGCTCGGGGCGCAGGTCGGTCACCCCGGTCACCACGCAATTCGGATGCTCATGCCAGTAGAAGCTGGTCCCAAACCCGCCGCCGACCACGCCGAGACGGATCTTCCGCTCACTCACCGGCGCGGCCCGACCAACTCGAAATGTCATCGCCCCCGCCACCGCCGCCGCCCCCGCGCCCGAGAGCCGCAACATGTCGCGGCGCGAGAGAGTGTCGGTGGATTCAGAAGACTCCTTAGCATCGCGACGAAGCTCGTTGGAAGACATGCTGTACTCCATGTAAGGCCTGGTGGGTGTGACATGTAGCGATCGACATCGCTTATGGTTTGTTCGCGCCCGGCGTCCGCTGACCGTCTCCTTGGGGTTGTGCTGGCTGCCTCGGCCACCTCGGCGGCCGCACGCGCGCTGGGGGATCTGTGAGGTCCAGTTCTTCCTTGAGCAGTCCGGGAAACTCGGATTCGTCGATCGGCTCGATGGGCTCAAGTTTAATCCCTCGCTCCTTGGCAACCGCTTCGTAGCGGAGCAGCACTACCTTCGCTTCAGCCAGGTGCACCCGAGCTTCCAAAACCGCTGTTAGCGGAGAAAGACCTCTTTCCTCCGCCTGTACGAGCGCACTTTGAGCGTACTCACTCGCCTTTACCGCGAGTTGCGCTAGTCGGTAAGACTGCTGATACTCACCCTCCGCCCAAGCAAGCCGCGACGCCGCCACAAAGTAGGCTGCGGACGCCTGTGCCATATCGCCCGCCCGGCTCAGTCCCAAGGAGTGCAATTGGTAGCTTCGCTGAACAGTCGCCCTGCGTGCTTCGCGCAACTCCTTTAGGACCTTGATCTCTGCCTCCTTGTCGACTTCGATTGCCCGATCGTCCCACGGACCAACGGCCAGCGCCGCCGAAGTGGTAATCCAGGTAGCAAGAAAGACCTTCGCAAGCATGGGAATGCTCCTTGTAAGGAACCGAGTTCTCATCATCTTACCGGATACAATGTGTCACTTAGGGTTTGTTCGCGCCTGGCGTGCGCTGACTATCTCCTTGGGGGCGTGCTGGCTGCCTAGGTGGCCGCACACGCGGCGGGGGTTCTGGGAGGTCCAGTTCCTCCCTGAACAGCCTGCGAAACTCCATGTGGTCGATTGGCTCGATGGATTCAAGTTCAATCCCTCGCTCTTTGGCAACCGCTTCGAAGCGAAGCAGCACAACCTTCGCTTCGGTCGCCTGCTCCTGCGCCACCAACACTAGCTGGGTTGAGGCAAGACCTCTTTCTTCTGCGCTTACGACCGCACTTTGGACGTACTCACCCGCCTTTGCCGCGAGTTGCGCCAATCGGTACGACTCCTGAAACTCACCCTCAGCCCAAGCAAGTCGCGACGCGGCCACTAAGTAGGCTGCCGACACCTTTGCCAAATCGCCCGCCCGGCTCAGTCCGTGGATGTATGACTGATAAACTCGCCGAGCAGTCAAGCTGCGTGCATCGCACAACTTGTTTAACACCTCGAGCTCTGCCTCCTTGTCGACTTCGATTGTCCAATCGTCCCACGGACTCACGGCCAGCGCCGCCGAAGTGGTAATCCAGGTAGCAAGAAAGACCTTCGCAAGCATGGGGATGCTCCTTGTACGGGACCGAGTTCTCATCCTCTTATCGGATCCAATATCACTTACGGTTTGTTCACGCCTGGCGTGCTCTGCCTTTCTCCTTGGGGGCGTGCCGGTTGCCTTGGCGGCGGAATCCGCGCTGGGCGTTCCGGGAGGTCTAGCTCCTCCCGCAACAGGTTGAGATACTCGGTGTGGTCGAACGGCTCGATGGATTCAAGCTGGATCCCTCGCTCTTTGGCAACCGCTTCGTAGCGAAGCAGCACCAACTTCGCTTCGGCCACCTGCTCCTGCGCGACCAATAGCTGATCGATCGAGACAAGACCTCTTTCTACCGCGAGCCCGATCGCTCTTTCGAACTGCTCACGCACATTTGCCGCTAATTGTGCCAATCGGTAAGACCGCTGAATCTCACCTTCCGCCCAAGCAAGTCGCGACCCCGCGACAAAGTAGTCTGCAGCCCCACGTGACAAGTCGCCGCTCCGGATCAGTCCGTTGAGGTGCAATTCGTAAGTTCGCCGAGTCATCCTACGCTGAGCATCGTACAACTCCTTTAACTCCGCGATCTTTGCCTCCTTGTCGACTTCGATTGTCCGATCGTCCCACGGACTCACGGCCAGCGCCGCCGAAGTGGTAATCCATGTAGCAAGTAAGACCTTCGCAAGCATGGGGATGTTCCTTGTACGAGAGAAAAGGATGGGAGTTTCGGAAACTACAACAAGGTGACTTTGCTCCGCGGTCGCCATGGGGGTCCCTAGGGGATGAGTCACCTCTGCCAATCGCTAATCGAAGTTGCTCGAAGGTAGTCAGCTTCCGGTACTTCATCGGACAGCCCATTTTCATCGAGGGCGTTGTAAACAGTCATAATGGATCTCTCGAAACGAAACGACAGAGCGAAAGGATACCAGCGGCTCGTCTGCGACCCGACGTCTTCAGGGTGCTTTGCGTCAACTAGCACCTGAAGCGTCTCGCAGTTCTCGATGAGTGAAATGTTCTGCAGAGTCTGACCAATAGAAACTCGGATGGAGTCGATTTCACAAGGTCGCCATTCAATATCCAGCTCTCCATAACAACCAAACCAATTGGGCGGATCGGCGAAGTCAATCGTCTTCCATTCCAGTGTGACTTCATGTGTCTTCCAGAATACAATCGATAGACATAAGTCACCGAACGTTAATACCACAGGCTCATCTGCGAACCATGAGTCATCATCTTTATCCCACGCCACCCAGGCTTCTGTGAGTTGTTGCCCACAGAGCGCCGACAGGCGCTGACCGTGCAGTAGGGCGATTGCGTCTGCTGAGTCTTGAAATGGTGAAGACATTGGATAGTTAGCAAAGCGGCTCGCTGTCTTGCGTTGGAAGAATTGATGACCCTCTGTCGTCTTCCAAGTGCTTCGATTCACGACTCGGAGCAATGCGGTCAGAGACCATGGGTTCATAAACGATCTAGAAGATTCCAGCACATCGGCTACTAGCTTCACAAATCCCCGGCCACTCGAAGTCGGATTATACCAGTCGGAGCCACACTTGGCTCCGCGAACCTTTGCGTGAGACCCTGCTGAGCAAGTTCCCCCTTGTGCGACCCTCGCGTCGGAAAAACAAGGCGTTTCCGCAACCTTCGAAGAATTCCTCAAAAAACTTGGCGGCCCCTGGCGGACTTTGTTGATTGGCCTTCTGTGCACCGCTGGCGCGCGGCGGTTGCACACTTTGGCAAAGCGAAATGCTCCGTGGCTACGGAGTTCGCAAGATCGACTTTGGTTCCGATTTTCTTGAAAGGGGCGAGACTTATGAGTGGTGCAACAAGAGTTCAAGCGGCTTGTGTTTCGGCTGCGGCTATCCTGCTCACCACGGCGATGCCGGCGTGGGCCACGATTCCTTACGGCGGGGCCGGCGGGCCGTTTCCCGGGTTTGGGCCGGGCGTGATCGACGACGACCTGGTGGGCGGCAAAGAGTACTCTCACGACCGCGATTCCACGACCATCGGCGCTGGCGCCGTGGGCCCGCCGCCGTACGACGCCCAACAGGTGGTTGCCTGGGACGGCAAAGGTGGCACGGTGGACGTCACCGACTACACCGGCACGCGTCCTTCCTACACACCCGAAGACGACATCGACGCACTCGCCAACCGCGGCGACTTTGCTTATCGCGAGTTGAAAACCGAAAGGGCACACCTGCTGTTCTCGCTCGACGACACGTACAACGTCGTCAGCCCTGCCACAGGCGGTGTGTTTCCGATGTTGCTGCCGTCGGGTAGCAGCTCGCCGTACCCAGGTCCCGGTGTGGTGACTTTGGGCAATGGCAACACCGTCGGAGGCGCCGGGGAAGTCTCCTTCGAACTCGGATTGATCGGCGGCAACCCACCCGACACCCAAGGTGTGTGGGCCAACCAGAAAGAAGTGAACGGCATGCCGCTGCCGGACGACATCGACGCCCTGGAAGTCTGGGGACCCGAACCGCCGCTGGGCGACGCGAACAAGTACTCGCTGATGGACGACGTGTTCAGCGGCGGGGCTGGACTCGGAGCCACCTCGGTATGGAATGCATCGGGCACGCCGTACATTCCGCACGCTGCGATTGTTGGTGCGGTCACTTCGCTGCTGCCCGGACCGATTCCTGATGGGGAAATCATGGAGCTGGTGAATCTCGACGCACTGATGGTGCAAGACCGGTTTGGCGATCCCGATCGATTCGACGACGGCCCCGACGGCCCTGGCGATGAGATCATCTTCAGCATCCGCCAGATCCCCAACCCGGCCGACCCGGACGGCTTCTACGCAACCGGTAGCGAGCTGTTCGTACTGAACGCCAGCATGCCGCCTTCGTACCTTGCTCATGGTGGTCACTTGTGGGATCACGGTTACTCGCTCGCTGTATTCGGCGGTGACTTTGGCCCCAACCAGCAGCGATTCGCCTACGACATCAACGCCATCGAAGCGGTAGGCGAGTTCGCCGTGCCCGAGCCGGGAACCTTCGTGATGATCGGCTCCGCGCTGGTCGGCCTGGCGCTGGTGCGTCGCAAGAAGTTACTCAACTAGTGAACTAGGCTGGGGGAGAATCGGCCGCCGCGCTCGCCTTGGGTGAGCGCGGCGGTTTCGTTTCGTTAGGTAGTAAAACAACATGGGTCATGGTGTTCTGAGTCATGAGGAACGATCCAAGAGAGCGCGGTATTTGGCTGCGAGCTCGGACTGACCCGATCCTTCGTAACAGGCTGCCAATTCGGCAATGATGCCGTTCGCCGAGGACTCGTTGTCTACAGCCAATTGGAACATGTCCGCTGCCTCAGCAAATCGACCTTCATCACGCAAGATGTAACCGAGGTCTTCGGCGATGAAGGTCTTGCGAGACGCAACTTCAAGGCCACGTTGGAGAATCTCAATTCCCAATTCGGGCATCGTACGTGAGTAGAAGAGGTCATAGACTCCGAAGCAATCGATGGGGACAGCACAAATTATCTCGCCAGAAAACTCGTGATGATAACCTTTCTCGAGACGGCCTTCGCGCACAAAGTAAGCGTGGTCGCTGATGCGTTCGGGAAGGCAAATGTCGATGTAGCAATCGTCAACCTTGCCAGGTAGCACTCGCTTTGCCTTGACGACGAAGAAGTGACTTACCTCCGACTCTTCTAACAGCGGTGCATCGATTGGCTCGAGGTACCAATCGTCTTCGTTGTCTTCCTCCGACTCCAGTCCCTCGAATCGCCCAAAAATTGGAATTCGCGGGTTGCTTAGTAGGACATCGATCAATCGCATTTTATCACTCACAAGTAGATGTAACCGCTATCTACCTGCCGGGTCGCTGACTGCTTCGGGTTCATGTCTTTTCTTGTTAAAGGCGTCAACTCTTCCCGGCACGACGTTTGCTCTTACCGAGTGCGAAAAGTGCGGTGTTTGGCAATCAGGCGACATATCGAGCGTTAACTCCAGTCTCCCGTGCGTAACCGCTCACCCGTTGTTACAAGGAGGCGCAACCATGGCCCAGTTCGATGTAGTGGAGTTGGAGTTGGAACACCTCGCTCGCAAGAAACACTGCATTCTGCATCGCGGGCCAACGGGCACGTGCGGCGACCAGGTCAGCTACTTCGTTTGCGACCAAAACGACCTGCTGCTATACCCCACAACGCTGGAACTACACGGCGCTTCGGCCGACGAAGCGCGCGAGTGGCTGCTGCCCAGGTAAAATGGTGGGATTAGGAAGCGACTACGAATCCTCGTCCATGGGTTCCAGGCACTCTGCGCCCTCGTTGCCCACTTTGTTTACATAGCGACTCACTTTCGTGGTGGTGAATTCCAGATCGCTCGGCCCCAACAGCGACTTGAGGTGCTCGGCGTCTTCAAACTCCGGGTCGAGCCACAGGTCGATCTCTTCGGCATCGCAAGCGGCGATCGAAGGCATGCGGTCGTGAATCTCGGCCAGTTGCTCGTTGGCCGAAGTGGTGATGATCGTGCAAGTTTCCAGCGGCTCGTCGAGCGGCTCGCCCGGCGGACCTTTCCACGACTCCCACAAACCAAAGAACAGCATCGGCTCGCCGCCGGCCAACTGAATGTAGTGCGGCTGCTTGTCGCCCTTGGGCCCGGTCCACTCGTAGTAGCCATCGGCGAACACCATGCACCGCCGACGCTTAAACGCCGCGCGAAAGGCCGGCTTCTCGGCCACCGACTCGCTGCGCGCGTTGATCGTGCTGTACGCGATCTTGGTGTCCTTCGCCCACGAAGGAATCAGCCCCCACCGCACGGCCGCCGCCTCGCGACCATCGCTCCCATGCCGCAAGATGCCCACCGTGCTGGTCGGCGCGACGTTGTAACGAACGCCCAACGTGTCGAGAAACCCGCGCAGGTCCACCCAGTAGTTATCCGTCGCCGGGCCGAGTACGTAACGTCCACACATGGGAAACTAAGCTCCTTCGCCAATCGTATATCTCGTGTAGGTGTCGTCGGTGAACTGCCAAACGATGATGCGGTCGCGAGTCCCTTCCAGCAGATCACTAAACCACGCCACCTCCTCCTCCCAAAGACCTTCGTCCCAGTCAGCAATACTTAACTCGTAGAACCCGCGGAATGGCCGCTCGGTTGGTAAGTTCTCCAAGCGATGAATCGCTTGCTCGCGGCGGTCCTCATCGCGTATCCGAAGCGCGATCATCACCAGGCCGTCGGTTGTTTGTTCTCCGGGAATGCTCATGTTCGCTTGAGTGAGTTGACTATTTTCAAGAATTAAACGGCTGCGTCGCTGCCGCCAGCAGGCGGCAACGATCTCAATCGCCCTGCAGATCGCGCAAATCGTTGGTGTACAGTTTCTGGTGCCGCACTTGTGCGTCGGTCCAGGAGGATGGAAAACTCGTGTCTTCGTGAACAACGTGTTCGATGGCCGCGCGCACCTGATGGGCGCAGGTGTCGAAACTCACGCGGCCAACGCCGGTGCCCAGGCCGGGAAACGCCACAGACTTGATCGCGTCCGACGCCTTCTCGCCCGCCAAACTGCCGGATGGAATGGTTCCGTGCTTGATCAACAGCAGTGCAGCACGAGCCGCCAGGTAAGGGTTCACGGAATCCGAAAGCACCATCGGCACTCGCATTGTCGGTGCAGCAATCACGAATGGGATGTCCGAGTTATCGGTGTCGACCACTTCGGCCGCACCCACCAGCAGTTCGCCACGATGTCTCTCTTGAATCAACTGCTGCAGACGCTTTTGCACATGCCAGCCGAAGTGTGCGCTGTAGAGATAATCGATGCCGCCATCCATGAACCCAAAACTGTTCGCCGGACTCACCACCGCGTCGACCTGCAGGTCAAGGATCGAGGCACGATGAATAGTAACACCTGGCAGCGAGCCACAATGCCGCTGCCAGGCATCCCCGAGGCGAGTCTCCACGGCTGAGAGGATGATGTTCATTGGTGTCCCTATTTTGAACTTCGTAGTCTTACTTTGCTCGCTTCAAGCTAACTATGTAGAATGGACCACTCAGCGACATCGACCACTTCCTTCACAGGACGCGCCTTTGACAGCACAACATTCCGACATTCTCATCAACGACAGTGATGTCGAATTAAGTTTCCTGCGTCCGTACTTTGTTTGTAGCGCAAGCGGCGAGGGCGGCGATGCGTCGGCGTTTCCGGTTAAACCCATCATTCCCGAATCCAATTTTCTCTCCACCAATCTCTGGCGCGGATACGTGGCGACCATGCGGCTTCACCGCGATGGGCGTCTGGAGCTGGTGAAGTACGACTATCCCTATGCAGTCGAAGGAACGCCCCCTCAGCTCTGCAATGCATTGTTTACAGGTGACTTCTCGATCACTTTCCGCCCGTTCTTTTATGGTCCTGATACAACGATTCCCTTTCTCAATGGTTATATAGTTCGAGATCGAGAAAAGTGGCAAGTCGATGATCAGACGCTCTCCGGTGTGGTGGAGTCGGTCTTCTCCGATCGCACAACCAACGAACCGCATGGGCTGCTGGTCGATATCGCAGGCCGATCATTTGTCCCACGATCGCAGATTCCACTAGAGTTTCGAGACCGCTTGGATGATCTCATCGGGCAAACACTAAGGTTCTCGATCTTGGCAATAAAGAAAGGAAACTTCATTCTAAAGGTCGAAGGGTTTGAGGATCACGACACGGGGTGACGCCCTCATTTCGCCCGGCGGGCGATCAATCCCGCCACGTACCCTGCCTTGAAACCCGCGTCGATGTTCACCACGGTCACGTTGGCCGCGCAGCTGTTGAGCATCGACAACAGGGCGCTGAGGCCGCCGAAGTTGGCTCCGTAGCCGACGCTCGTCGGCACGGCGACCACGGGGGCGGCCAGGTAACCGCCTACCACGCTGGGCAGCGCGCCTTCCATGCCGGCTACGACCACCACCGCGTCGGCCGACGCGAACTCCGCCAACCGGCTCGGCAGCCGGTGAGGGCCGGCGACGCCGACGTCGTGCACCATGGTGGTTCGCACGCCCATCCAACCGAGCGTCTCGTTGGCTTCCTCGGCCACCGGCAGGTCGCTGGTGCCTGCGGTGATCACGGCCACCTCGCCCACCAGTTGGCGCTCGCCTGGCTGGTCGATCCGCAGGGTCCGCGCGGTCACGTTGTAGCGCGCGTCCGGCAGCGCGGCGAGCAGCTCCTCGGCTTGCTCTTCGCTCACGCGCGTGGCCAGCACGTGCTCACCACGCGCGAGCAATTCCTTCGCAATGGCCGTCACGGCCGACGCGGTCTTGCCGGCCGAGTAGATCACTTCGGGAAATCCACACCGCGCGCTACGCTCCGTGTCGAGTGAGACCGCGTGGCGTTCGAGAGGGTTCGGTTTCTGGTCGTCAGGTGTTGTAGTCATGCTGCGAGTTTACCGGTCCCGGTGGCCGACAGTAAACTGCCGCCGCGGGTAAGTCTGTTCGGGACGATGCAATGGCCAAGTCCTGGGGTTCTTGCGTGGACCATCACGGACCGCGTGGCGATCCGGCTATTCTGGACGCGGTCCGCGAACGTGTTCCGAGAACTTGGGTTTTGGTCCAACTTCGGTTTTGCCCCGTTCGTTTTGCCCCAACATTCAATCCATTGGCCCAAAACCCCAAGTGCATTGTCCCTACGCTTCATTGCAAACCTCTGTTTTTATCGATTCATTTGGCTCCGCGTGGGGTTTTGGTCCACCGCGTTGTTCCCCGCATGTTTTGCGTTGGCCCAAAACTCCGATGGTGGTCGGTCGCTCCGACGACGCGTAAGTCGTCGGCTACTGGAGAATATAAACGTGCGTACAGTATTCGCCGCAACTCGTTTATACCATGGGGAGTGTAAGAAAAGGAGTCGCACGAGCGGAGAAACCCTGAGTTTTTGGAGGCCCCATTCAGCGTGCCTGGGGACGAACTCCGCGATCACCCAGCCACAACTTCTTAAGAGGAGGCAACAGAGAGTGAAGATACACTGCCCGGTCGGGTGCCACTGGCGTCATATACCAGTCCACGTTCGTGTGCAGCCGCGTAGCGGCGACCGCGCATAGCCTGGGACGTTAGTCCCAGGTGCACAGTCCAACATCGCCTTAGCCGCGGAGCGGCGGCAGCGAAGGACAACGAGCAAACGAAGTCGGGCGCTCCGCTGAGGCAATCCACGCAAGCAATGGTTGGCCGCAAAGTCCTTAGACCTGCCAAGTCCGCTACCGCCGCTCCGCGGCTCACGGCGTTGCGTCCCAACAGTTTCCTGGGACTGACGTCCCAGGCTATGCGCTATCGCCGCTCCGCGGCTGAGGATCTTGTCACTACCACTCGTAAACTTTGCCATCCAGCCTAACCACCACCGGGTCGTCGATGGCCAGGTACTGGTTGACGTGGTTGCCGTGGCGGGCGACCAGGTCGAAGTACTCGCGGCTGAAGCGTTCGACTTTGTTGGTGCTTTGCTGCTCCTTGTCGGTCACCGTCGAATCGACCCAGCGGCTGTTTTGACGGAAGAACGTCTTGCGGCCGCACTGCATGATGTTTGTGGCCACTTCGCAGCGAGCGTTCTGGGCGTCGAACCATACCGCGTTGCCGATGGCGAGTCCCTGTTGCACGCGAGCGGCCTCTTCGACTGGCATTTCGAGCGCTTCGTCCACGGCGTTGCCGCCGCGGGCGCCGCCCAAGCCACTGAGCGAGAAACTATCAGCCTGCGGGGCGTTCTTGAAGTTCGCTTTCGCGGCCCGCTGGCGGAAGGCGTAGCGGCCATCGGTTTGGGCCAGCGCTTCGCCGCTGGCCCTGCTGCTCAAGCGGACGTTGCGGGCCAGGTCGGTCGGTGCAGCCGAGGTTTCGTCGGCCAGGAAGCTGGTGTACTGCGTAAGGATGCCGTGTTTGGTGGCGAGCGTCACGAGTTCTTCGAGCAGCTCGTCGTTCTTGCCGTTCAGGTCGATCTCGTCGATGATCTCACCCACTCGACGGGCGGCCCACAGTTTGGCTATGAACGAGTTTGTGTCGTCCGAACTGCTCTCGGTCAGCTTCGCCGGGAAGTCGAACGTCTGCTCGTGGCCGCCGACCGCGCCGGTGAGCTTCACCTTGGCGTCGCCCGCCTTGTCGTAGCGGCCAACAATCACCGCCTGGTCGCCAGCGAACAAGTCGAACGCTCCTGCGGGATAGGTGCGAGTGACGATCGGGCCATCGGACACCTGCGCACCTTCGACGTCGAATGCCACTTTCACGTCGGTCAGCACCGGCGTGCCGATGCGGCGGTACAGGCGGCTGACCGAGGCTTCGATGTCCTGATCGGGACGCACGTACTCGCTTTGACCGAAGTTGGAACTCACCAGCCGGTCGAGCAAACGGCTATTGACGTCGTAGCCGACGCCAAAGCTGAAGAGCCGCGCCCGCACGTGGTTGGCGTTGGTGGAGGTTTGCACGATCTTGGCTTCGTTGGTCTCGCCAGCGGTGGGGATGCCATCGCTGAGGAACACCACGTACGACGGCCGGCTCGAGTCGGATAGCATGCCGAGCGATCGTTCGAGCGCGCCGGCGATATTGGTGCTGCCGCCGGCGTATAGCGCGGCGACGAAGCCGAGGGCTTCCTCGCGGGTGGTGTTGTTAAACTTCTCGAGTTCGGGGCGGAAAGTCTCCACTTCGCTGTCGTAGGCCACGATGTTAAACGTGTCGCCTTCGCGCAGGTTGTTCAGCACGAACTCCATGGCGCCCTTGGCTTGCTCCATCTTCTCGCCCGACATGCTGCCGGAGCGATCGACCACAAACACCACGGTTTTTGGGGGCGGGTCTTGGTGCTGAGCTTTGATGTCGGGGCTGGCCAATAGCAGGAAGTAGCCCGCGTCGCTGGAGTCGGGTCGGTAGCTCACCACGCTGGCGGCCAAGCCTTCGGCTGTGGCGTCGTAGAACAAGCGGAAGTCGGCCGAGGGGATTTCGTTCTTCGATTCGTACGTGACCACTGCGCGGCGGTCGCCGTTGCGTTTGATGTCGACCGCGTGCGAAGCGGAGTAGATGTTCTTGATCGGCTGACTGCTATCGATCGCCACTGAAACCTTGAGCGAGTCGAGCGTGCCGCTGGTGTAGCGGGCGGTTCGCAGCGGCAGCAGGAAGTCGGTGAGCCCCTGCGACTGCCGGCACACCTGCGTGTAGTGCAAGTTGACCGTGCGTTTCGCGCCCGCGGGGACCGGGAACACGCTGGTCTTCACCATGCCGGTGCCGAGCCACTCCAACAGGGCCGGGTCCTGATTCTTGCGAACGATCGCCTCGTAGATCTTGCGGGCTTCGTCGGCGGGCAGCACTTTGCCTTCGAACTCCTTGCCGTCGACCATCAGCGTCAGTTCGTCGACCGCGCTGTCGTACGGCAGCGGGAATACGAAGCAAACTTCCATCTGCCGGCTGCCAGTGTTCTGGAAGGTCTGGCTGATGCCGACCTGGGCAATCTGGTCCTTGAGGCTCACGTGCACGTCGATCGACTCGACCTTGTAGCTCGTCGGCGGCGCGGGGCGAGGTTGGATGATCGGGCGGGGCAGCGGCACCACGCGGCGACTATCGACGTCGACCAACAAGCCCTGGGCGGCGGTGAGGCCGGCCAGCGAGGCGATGAATAAAGTGGCGAATGCTCGAATGGAGAAGATGGGGAGACTGCGCATGGCGCCATCCTTCTGGATTTGGGCCTACTTAGACGGGGCGGACCGGCAGAACTGGCCGCAACTATTTGCATACCAGATAGACGCGCCGCCGGGGAGGAAAGTTCCCACGCCCGGCAAGAGAATCGCCGCAGATTTAGACTTCCAACCGAGGCTCTACCGCGCCCGGCTGAGGAACCAGCGCGGAAATGTCGCAGGTCTGCTCTTCCTCGTCGTCGTGCTGGCCGGGCAGCCAGACGGTGATGGAGGTTCCCTGTCCGACTTCCGACTCGATATGGATGCGCCCGGCGTGCTTCAGCACCACCACGTCGTAGCAGATAGCGAGCCCCTGCCCAGTGCCCTTGCCGACCTCTTTGGTGGTGAAAAAGGGATCGAAGGCGCGGCGTTTGACTTGTGGGGGCATTCCACAGCCGGTGTCGCGGATGCGGAGCATCACTCCCTCCGACTCCCACCAGGTGGCCACTTCGATGGTGCCGAGTTCGTCGTTCATCTGCTTCTCGATTTGGTCGGTAATCGCATCGGCGGCGTTCACCAGCAGATTGAGCAGCACCTGATTCATGTGGTTGGAGAGCAGCGGTATGCAGGGCAGCGTCTCGTCGAGCCCCATTTCGAGGCTGGCACAGTACTTCCAGCGATTTCTCGAAACCATCACTGCGCTGCGGACCATCTCGTTCAGGTCGACCCAGGTTTTCTCCGACGAACCGGGATGCGCCATGGTCTTCATCGCGCGCACCACCTCGACCACTCGATTGGCCGCTTCAGCCGACTCGACGATGGCTTCGAGCGTATCCTGACGAAGCGTTGGATAGTTGTACTCCACTTCGAGCTGCTCCAACGCCTCTTTGCGCTCTTCCCAGCTCATGGCCGGACGGCATAGCGAGTCGCGGTAACCATCCGTGACCTCGAACAGGTTGACGCACACTTCGCTCAGGTACTCGACGTTGCTCACCACGCATTGCATAGGCGTGTTGATCTCGTGGGCCACGCCGGCGGCGAGTTGGCCAATCGACTCGAGCTTCTGCGCTTGGGCCAGCTGTTGTTCGAGCTTCATGCGATCGGTAAGATCGGCCACGAAGGCGACGTACACATCGCGCCCCTCGAATCGAGAGCGGTGCAGGTTTACGTTCACTTGGTAAATGCTGCCGTCCCTGCGGCGGTGCGTTGTGTCGAACACCAGCTTGTCGAGGCTTCCGTTGTCGAGCGGCTCGCACTTCGCGCGGAACGTCTCTTCCGCCGAGTCGGGCTGGAACTGCCAGATGTGCATGCCAATCAGATTCTCGCGCGAGTAGCCCAACTGCTTGCTACAGCCCGAATTGGCCTGCAGCAGGCAGAGCGTTTCGGTGTCGATCAGGTAGATCTCGTCGGGAGCTTCCTGCAGGATCTCAGCCAGCGCTCGGGCGCGGCGTTCGGCGATCACCCGATCGGTGATGTCGCTCTGGATGGCGATGAAACCATTCAACTGACCGGTGTCGTCATACCGAGGTTGGATCTCCAAATCGACCCAAAACTCTTCGCCATTTTTACGACGGCTGAGCACCTCGCCATGGAATGCTTCCCCGCCAGTCACCGCCTGTTGAATCATCGCGACGGCTTGTGTATTGGTATTGGGACTTCGCAAGAAGTCTCCGGGCACCATCCCCCGCACTTCTTCCAGTTGGTAGCCGCACAAACGACGGAAACCTTCGTTGGCCCAGAGGACACGGTGCTGCTCGTCGGTAATCAGCACTCCGTTGGTGGTTCGCTCGGCCACCATGGCCAGTCGACGGATCTCTTCGGTCATGCCTTCGGACAGCGCCTTGGCTTGCTGTAACGCCAGACTTTGCCCGTGCAACAGGTAGGCGATGAGCAAGGTGACGATGCAGCCGGCGGCAATCAGCGCCCAGGCGAGATCGCGCGAGGCGTGGTCGAAGGAGTCCGTCGCGTTGACGATCACCGTCCACTCGCGCCCTCCCACCTGCAACGGTGCGGTCACGCAGTAGGGTCCGTCGAGGCTGTGCACGGGGGCCGTGCTGCCGAACAACTGATTCTTCACCAGCGGAGGACCGTCGTACAAACGGAAGTTCACATCGTCGCTGATCGATGCAGGAATGTCGGCGAATACCTTGTTGGCAACCAGCACCATGCCGATCCAACCGCGAAGCGAGTCAATATTGTGCGTTGGGGCGTCGTTCTCGCTGGCAGACGAGTAGACAGGAAGCAGCGACAGGAATCCCTTGACGGTCTCGCCGCGCGTGGCGATGTCCATCTGCTCCGACAGCTCTGCCTCGCCGGTCTTCGCAGCCAGCTCGGCTGCCTGCCGCACATGGGGAAGATCGCCGATAGACCGACCTGCCCACGCCCCGTTTCCGTCCGGCGCGTAGAAACTGCGAACGATCATGCGATCCGCGCCACGATCATTGGACAGGTCGCGACGTTCCTGCGGTACTTGCTCGATGAAGCCGATGCCCAGCACGCCTGGAAAGTCCTTGGCCGATGTCCAAAGCTGGGCGGCCGAATCGAACTCGTCGTTCGTCACCACTTCGCTCGATTGGTACAGGCATCGCAAGCTTTGCAGCCCGTACTGATACGTGTGCATACGTTGCACAATTTCGCCACGGACGGTCTCGGTCAATTCCCGAAACCGTACGTGGTCGAGTCGCTCGGCCGTGCGGAACTCGCGCCAGGCACCCAGTCCGGTGGCGACAACCCCCAACGCCAGCACGAACAACGTGAGCATTGAGTATTTCGATCGTATTGCCGACAGTTTCAACACTCGTACTCCGTTGTAGGTTGAACGTCGCCAGCCAATACTTGCTGCGAGGCAGACTCTGTATAGGCAGCGCAAGCCGCTTCGATGGCCGTCCGCAAGACCTGCATGGTGCAGGGCTTCCTCAGGATTTCGCGGACACCACTAAACTGCGCGTCGGTCGGCGGGTCTTCGTCCGACTCTTGATTGCCGGTCAGCACCAGATACTGCGTGTCTGGCCACTTGCGTTGCGCTTGCTCGATGAATTCGGCGCCAGACATTCCGGGCATACGAAGATCCGATAGCACGACAGCAAAACAGTGTTGTTCCATGACCTCGAGCGCCATCTTGCCGTCATACGCTACGTGCACGTCGTAATCGCGCCGAATGTGACGCAATAGCGCACGAACAACGGATTGGTCGTCATCGACTAGTAGTATCCGATCGCCCATCGCGGACTGCCCCTGCCAAAATTCTCTTTCCGCCTCGTTGATGAGGGGGGATGTCCGAGTGTCAAATATTCGGACTCCCGTAGCAAAACTAGCGTGTGGACCGGCGCCGGGAGGAGGGACGGCGAAAGTATGCGGGCAATGTGACAGCCACGCGGCGTCCCAATCGCTACGTCCCACCCTCGCTCGGTTGCACCAGGTATGTTCTCCGGAATGTTCCGATTGAGCATGCCTGAAAGGTGCGGTAGTTGGCACCTTTGATGGGAGAAGGGGTTCGCGGGAAACCAGTAACTAGGGCCTCCCAATTCCCGAATTTTGGGGTGCTAGCAGGTAGCGAACGGCCTTGCAGCGTTGGGCCGAATCGTGGAGGATGCCCCGCCATTTGCCAGAGATAGAGGCATAAAAGCGCGGCATCCTTGCCGCTTGCGCTCTCCTCCGTGAACCTTTTGCCCCCAAGTCGGCGACCGACCTATTGATGCCTAGTTCGAAAGAGTCCGCCGGAATTATTCTCGCACTGGCCGCGATGGTCGGCTGCCAGGGGTTTGCGCCTCCGGCCACACCGGTGGCCATCGACGCGCCGCCGGTGTATGTCGAACAGACGGGGCCGGTGTTCGCGCCGCCTGGCGTGATCGCCTCGCCCACTCCGGGTGGTGTGCCTACTTTCCCCGATCCCCTGGCCGCCACGCCGGCGTTCGTTCCGCCAGGTGTGGAAGACACCAGCGGCGCTTTGGCTCCGCAGGTGGGATTGCCCATCGCCGAAACCGAAACACCCGCGCTGCCCAATCCGCTCAAAGTGCCGGTGAGCAATCACGACTTTGCGTGGGACCAGATCGTCGACGTGGTAAGCGACTACTTTCCCATTGGCTTCGAGCAGCGCGTTCACATCGATCAGCAAGTGTGGACCGAGGGACGTGTCGAGACACCCTATCAGGTGGGCGCCACGATGTTCGAACCGTACCGCCTCGACAGCGTTGGCGCGTTCAATCGCTGGCAGAGCACCCTGCAGACCATTCGCCGTCGGGCTGTGATTCGCGTGGTGCCCGAGCCCGACGGCTACGTGATCGACATCCGCGTCGATCGCGAATTGGAAGACTTGCCCAAGCCGGAAGAAGCCACCGCAGGTGCAGCCACGCTGCGCAACGACAGCTCCCTGCCGTCGGGCGCACGCAGCGAGGTGAGCCGCACCGAGTGGTCGCCGCTGTGGATTCCACTGGGTCGCGACGTGGCGCTGGAGCAAAAGATGCTCGCCGAGATGCGCGACCGCCTTGCGCTCACGCCATCGGTGCCGATGACCATCTCGCCGGTTCAATAGAGCGAGTGCTCGCTCACGCCCCCAGCGTCACCACCGGCTGCGTGGTGGGGTTCGTGGCGGCTTCAGACGCGACCGGCAGCTTAAGCGTAAACGCGGTGCCGCGCCCCACGGTGCTGGCGACGCGAATCCGCCCGCCGTGCGACTCGATGATTTCGCGGCACGCACTCAGCCCTAGCCCCGCACCGCCCTTGCCGGTCTCGTCGGGACCCTTCTTGGTGCTGAAGCCCTGGTCGAATATCTTCGGCAGTTGATCGGCCGGAATGCCGCTGCCGGTGTCGCGCACGGTGAGTTCGATGAAGTCGCTCGATGTTTCGTGGGCCAGCGTGAGAATCACCTGCCCCCCCTGCGGCATGGCCTGCCGGGCGTTGGTCAGCAGGTTGAGCAGTACCTGCTGAATCTGGTTGCCGACGACCATCGCTTTGGGTACTTCGGCGAAGTTCCGCTCCACCGACACGCGGTACTTCATCAGTTCGCGTTCCAACAGCACCAGCGTTTCGTCCACTAATTCCTGCAAGCTCGTCGGGGCGGGGTCGGTGCTGCGATTGCGCGCCAGGCCCAACACGCTGTTGGTGATCTTGTTGGCTCGTTCGGCAGCGCCGAGAATCTTCTGCAGCGCCTTAGTGCGAGTGGCATCGTCGGTGTGGCGGAGCCCCATCTTGGCGTAGTTCAAGATGGTGGTCAGGACGTTGTTGAATTCATGGGTAGTGGTGCTAGCAAGCTCGCCCAGCGCAGCCATGCTCTGCGACTCGCGAAGTTGCTGCTTGGCCATTTGCAACTGTTGTTCGAGGTCGGAAGTGCTGTGCAACTCGCCGCCTTGCATTGGATTCTCCATGCGAACTGGAATGTGCTCGTTAAAGTCCCGTCCGACAGTCAGAGTCTTCCCAGGTTGCCTCGCCACGGACAGCCTGCCGATCTTCTCCGACAAACAGGGCTTAACTAATTACTACGCCAACAGTTAGAGTCCTCACTGAAACCTATCGTCGGATTCGCGTGGGCAACTCAAGCACAACGGCATAGAATGCCGCCACCCGCTGAAACGCCCTACTTTTCACCACTGCCAGAGACACACCTATGACCAGCGGACAGCTATTCGACGAGGCGATCGCCATCGCCAAGCAGCAAGGTTTCGAAATCCGCTACGAACACCTCGGCGGCAGCGGCACCGGCTACTGCCAGGTAGGCGAGCAACGCTGGCTGGTGGTCGACGTTGCGCAACCAGTGGAGGAACAACTCGAACAACTGGCGACTGCTATCGCTTCGGAGCCGACGCCTGAAGGGTTGGAGATGAGTTGCGAGCTGCGGGACTTGATTGATGGGGCTAAGTAACGCCCCGTGAACCAGGCATAGTCCAAGCATGCCTAGCCCCGGTGTTTACGCCGGGGTTTCTATCCGTTGACTCACAAGGAATACGCTCACCACTCGCCGGCGTGTGACCGAGACCGCAACCAAGCCGCGTCTAACCACACAGCAAATCGCGGCCATTGCGGTCTCGGTATCGCTCCAACCTGTGGAAAGTCTACTCCTCGACCGCGAGTGTGGCGAACGCAAGAACCCGGCGTAAACGCCGGGCCTAAGTACGATACAAACCGTGCGACTCGATGTACTTCCACACGGCCGGCGGCAACAAAGCGCTGGCGTCGTCTCCGGCGGCGATCGTCGCGCGGATCGAGCTACTCGAGATCGGCATTTCGCGCATGGTGACTTGGGCGGCGCGGACCTCTTCAACTCGCTCCCGAGTACAAACCGATAGCAGCGCGTCGAAGTCCGGCGCCGGCTCGCCGGCTCGCGCCACGACCAGCGGTGTGGCGAGTTGGCAGATCGCGGCTGGCTCGCGCCAGGTGGGGAAGTCGTGCAGCGCGTCGGCGCCCATCATGAAGTACAGTTGGGCCTCTGGATGCTCAGCGTGTAGCGCGCTGAGTGTGTCGACCGTGTAGCTGAGTCCACCGCGGTCGATTTCCACGCGGCAAATCTGCCACGAGGGTTCGTCGGCGATGGCCAGTTCGATCATCGCCAGCCGATCGTCGTCGCTCGCCACGGGGCCACGCTGCTTGAACGGCTGCGTGGCGGCCGGCAAGAACCACACCTGGTCGAGCCCCGCCGACTGCTGGCACGACCGCGCAAGTTCCAAATGCCCGAGGTGCACGGGGTCGAAACTTCCGCCAAAGAGTCCAAGTCGCATCGTGGAAGTTGGGGCCGAAGGGGGCTGGGGACAGGGGGCTCGGGACTGGTATGGTAACAAGACCACCGCCCGATCGCCACGCGCACCGCGATCGTCCCTACAATACATGCAATGTCCAACCGCCAGCAAAACCTATTCGACACCGAGCCCCCGCAGTGGGAACTCGACGAAGTGGAGCACCGCCGCGTCGCGCGGGTGGTGCTCTCCACAGGCCCGGCGGGTGAGTTCGACTATCTGTTGCCCGAGGAGTTTGCCAACGAGCAGAAGCCCGAGGTCCTGGCCCAAGCGGGACGCCGTGTGCGGGTGCCGCTCGGGCGTGGCAATCGCCCGGTGGTGGGCTACTGCGTGGAAGTCGCCACGACGAACGTCGGCACTCGCAAGCTGAAGCCGATCTCGGCGGTGCTCGACACCGCGCCGCTGCTCTCTTCGCGAATGCTCGAACTCGGCCGGTGGATCGCCGAGTACTATCTCGCGCCGCTCGGACAGGTGCTCGAAGGCATCCTGCCGGCCGGGGTCCGCGGCAAGGCGGGCACGCGCGAGACGACGCTGTTCTCGGTGCCCACCAAGGTGGCCGCCCGCATCACGCGACTCGACCTGCCGGAGAAACAAGCCCACGCGCTGAAGATCCTGGCGGCCAGTAGCAAACCGCTGGCGATGAACCAGTGGATGGCCCGCGCCGAGTGCACCGCGGGACCGCTGAACGCGTTGCGGAAAAAAGAACTCGTCGAGTCGCGCGTCGAACGCATCGACACCGACCCGCTACTGGAACAGCCAGTCGCCCGCCGCGAGCCGTTGGAACTCAACCCGGCTCAAGCCGCCGCGCTCGAGACGATTGCCACCGCGCTCGATCGCCGCGAGCAGTCGACGCTGCTGTTGCACGGCGTGACCGGCAGCGGCAAGACCGAGGTTTACATTCAAGCCATCGAGAAGGTCGTGAGCTTCAGGCGGCAGGCCATTGTGCTGGTGCCCGAGATCAGCCTCACACCACAGACGGTGGGCCGCTTTCGCGAGCGGTTCGACCACGTGGCCGTGTTGCATAGTCACCAGAGTGACGTGGAACGCCATCGCCAGTGGAAGCGCATCGCGTCGGGCGAGGTGCAAGTGGTGGTCGGCGCGCGAAGCGCCATCTTTGCTCCCACACCGCATCTCGGTTTGGTGGTGATCGACGAGGAGCACGAGACTTCGTTCAAGCAGGACACCGCACCGCGCTACCACGCCCGTGAGGTAGCGCTCCAGCGAACGCGAATGGACAACGTGCCGCTGGTGCTGGGTAGCGCCACTCCGTCGCTCGAAGCGTGGCACGCCGCTGGGCGGGGCGACTACCAGTTGGTTTCGCTGCCCGATCGGGTGTCGAACCTGCCGCTGCCGGTGGTTCGGGCGGTCGACCTTCGCGACGAAGAACATCGCAAGTGGGGCCGCGGCGCCATCTCCCGCCCACTGCACCAGGCGATGACCGCCGCGTTGGCCGATGGCGGGCAGGTGATTCTGCTCTTGAATCGCCGTGGCTTCTCGACACACGTGCAATGCCCCTCGTGTGGCTTCGCGTTGAAATGCGAGTCGTGCGACGTGTCGATGGTGTACCACCGCCAGGCAAACCACGTGGTGTGCCACTGGTGCGACCGCGTGGAGCCACCGCCCACGCACTGCCCCGAGTGCAAAGACGCAAACATTCGCTACGGCGGTTTCGGCACGCAGAAGCTTGAAGCCGAAGTTCGCTCTCGATTCCCCGACGCCCGCGTCCTTCGGATGGATACCGATAGCATGCGCCGCCCCGGCAGTCACGAGCAGGCGCTCGACTCGTTCCGCCATGGTGAAGTCGACGTGCTGCTCGGCACGCAGATGATCGCCAAGGGACTCGACTTCCCCAACGTCACGCTGGTGGGCGTGGTGAATGCCGATACGTCGCTGCATTTCCCCGACTTCCGCGCTGCTGAGCGAACGTTCCACCTGGTGACGCAAGTCGCAGGCCGCACCGGACGCGGCACCCGCGGCGGGCGCGTGCTGGTGCAGACTCTTTCGCCCGACCACCCTGCCCTCGTCGCGGCCATGCAGCACAACTACACCGCGTTCGCCGCCAGCGAACTGCCCGAGCGCGAAATGCTGAGCTATCCCCCGTTCGGGCGCATGGCCCGCGTGGTGATCCGCGGACCAAACGACCAGGTGACGTTGGCCGTGGCCGACGAGCTGGCCGGCAAGATGCGCGCCGCGTGCGAACGGGCGCGCGTCATCGGCCCCGCCCCCTGCACCATTTCGAAGCTCCGCGAGCTGTACCGCTTTCACGTGCTGGTGATCGCCCCCGACGTGGCCACGCTGCACCAAGCCGCCGAGCCGCTGGCCGGCAAACTGAAGCTGCCCGAAGACGTCCAGTGGATCGTGGACATCGACCCGGTAGACATGATGTGACGCGGAGGAGGATTCCGGGGTCGGGGATCAGGGAGAATGCGCTGTAACCACGGCGGCAATGACATTGGCTGCTGCCCCGCTGTTGCTCTACAATAAAGTGTACGAATGCTAGCACTCCCTGACCCCGGGCCCCTCGATCCTCACTCCTCCCGTTGTCCTACTCCACCTTCAAACGCGTGTTCGGCGAGTCGAGCCTCGAGCGGAAGTGCCGCTGGTGGTTTGGGGTGTCGTTGGGGTTGTTGATCTTCCTCAGCTTCTACTTCTATGGCGCGTACGCCAAGAAACTAATCTACAAGCAGAACGAAGAACTCGGCAAGCAACTGGTCCGCACCGCCTACGCCGAGGTACACCGCGACGTCGAAATGAAGATGAAGAACCGCGATGCGAGCGACGAGAACGCCGCGCGGGAAAGCATCGCGACCATCGAAAGCGGACCTGCAGACGACAGCGAATCGTCGGCCGACAAGGACGAAGACGATCTGCTCAAGGAGATGATGGGAGAGCGGTTACGGTATGGCACGGCGTCCCGCGCGGAGGCCATTCTGCCGCCCAACAAGTACAACCTCAACCAGCCGCAAGGCGACACCGAAGAAGCGCTGTTTGCCCAGTACCAGCAATTCCATCTCTCGCCTGACCAGTTGAAAGACGAATCGCATCTCGATGCCTCGATGGACATCGATACCGACAGCTTCCTTCCCGAAGGCGCCGAACCATATGATCGCGTGGCGTTGGTGGATGGGAAGAAGATGTACCAGTACTACTATCCCCTCTATGCCCGGGCGTCATGCGTCGACTGCCACAAGTACATGCCCGAGGAGTGGGCTCGCAGGAACCTGAAAGAGGGCGAGCTGCTGGCGATCATGCGGATTTCGTTCGACCATGGTCCCACGGCCAACAAGCTGGCTCGCGGCGAAGCTATCTTGTGGACCGCGGCCATCGTGACAGGTTTCCTCTCGATGCTCATGTTGTGGGCAGTGGTGCGGTACGTGATCGTCAAACCGGTGCAGCACCTGCGCGACGTATCGAACGCGGTGCGCGAAGGCGACGTCGATCAGCGGGCCGAGATCTACACGGGCGACGAGTTCGAAGAGCTGGCCGCCGCATTTAACCGGATGGTTCGCCAGCTGTTGCGGCAGCGCGACGAGCTCACCGAAGTAAACAGCGAGCTGGACGGCAAGCTGGACGAGCTGGCCCAGGCCAACATGCGGCTGTACGAAATGAACCGCATCAAGAGCGACTTCCTGGCCACGATGAGCCACGAGCTGCGCACACCGCTCAACAGCATCCTCGGTTTCAGCGACGTGCTGCACGACATCGACTCGCTGAACGACAAGCAAAAGCGGTACGTTGGCAACATCCGCCGCAGCGGATCGCTGCTGCTCGAGATGATCAACGACATTCTCGACCTCGCCAAAATGGAGAGTGGGCGGATGGACATCCGGCCGAGCGAATTCCGCATCGAGTCGATCGTCGACGCCCTGTGCGACATGGCCCGCCCGCTGGCCGAGAGCAAGAACATCGACATCGAGTGCACGTTCGAGCCAAACATGCCTCCGGTGGAGCAAGATCAGGCGAAGGTGCAGCAGATCCTGAATAACCTGCTGTCGAACGCGATCAAGTTCACCCCCGAGGGTGGGCGGATCACGATCAACGCCTCGAAAGACGATACCGGCATGCTATGCGTCGAGGTGGACGACACCGGCATCGGCATCAACGAAGCCGACCAACAGTTGGTGTTCGAGAAGTTCCGCCAAGGCGGCGCAGCCCTGCCCGGCGGCGACGCGATGACCCGCGAGTACTCCGGCACCGGGCTCGGCTTGTCGATTGTCCGCGAGTTGTGCCGACTGCTGGGCGGCGAAGTGACCCTGAGCAGCGTGGTCGGCAAGGGAAGCACGTTCACCGTGACGCTGCCGTGGAAGATCGAGCCAACGAGCGACCTCGACCAGCAACTCAAGGAACAAGTGGCCGCCCTGCACCGCCCCCACGTCGGCGACTATATGACCCCGACCAAGGGCGACGACGACGGGGCGAAAGCCGACCCACCGGCGCATAAGGATGCGGGGTAGGTGCTGATGGGGAGCGAACCCGTGCCTCCAAATCCATTTGAGCCTCCACAAACCACGTCGAACGCGCTCGAGAAGCATCCAACGACGACGGCCTTATCGATCTGGGCGTATATCGCACGGGGGACAGGACTGGGAGCCCTACTTGGCGGAGTCGCGGGCGTGATCGCAAGCGCAATCATCGCGTCCTTTTTAGACTGGACAGACACGGAACCCCTGCGCTTCGTCTTCCCATTTCTATTCTTGACTGTAGTCGCTATTGCTGCCGGCGCAATTGTGGCTGCCATCATGTTTACAATCACTGCCTTTACCCGGAGAAAATGAGCAGGGTGCATGAAACGCATCAACTTCGTTATGCTATGCGTTTCGAGTGGGTTGATGCCCGCCCTCCCCCTGACCCCCGACCCCTGACCCCTCCTAAATGATTCACCTCTACACCGACGGCGGATGCTCTGGAAACCCTGGCCCTGGCGGCTGGGCGTTTCTGATGCGCCATTTGCCGACCGGCAAGGAACTTGAGAAGTCTGGCGCCGAGCGCGATACCACCAACAACCGCATGGAACTGACCGCGGTGGTCGAAGGGCTCTCGACGCTCAAGCGGCCCAGTGAGGTCGAGCTGTTTACCGATAGCGTGTACGTCGGCAAAGGCATGAGCGAGTGGATGCCCAAGTGGAAAGCCAATGGCTGGCGGCGGCGCGAGGGCAAGAAATGGGCCGAGGTGAAGAACGTCGACCTGTGGCAGAAGCTCGACGCCCTGTTGGCCGACCACCAGGTGACCTACACCCGCGTCGCCGGGCATAGCGGGCACCCGGAAAACGACCGCGTCGACGAACTGGCCGTCGCGGCGTACCAGAAATACCTATAGGTGCCCTCCCGGCGTCGGTGCTTGTGAATGACCAAGGACGAATTCACAATGACCAATAGAGAATAGTCGCTCATTGGTCATTGTCCCTTCGTCCTTGGTCATTCCCTGTTGTCCACTCCCGCCGAAATCCTCGCCACGCCCATCGTCGAAGCGGCCAACGTCCGCCCGCCGCAGGAGCGTCAACTAGCGCGGCTCGGGCTGCGCACGGTACGGGACCTGCTGTTCAACTTTCCCCGCGACTACGAGGACCTCTCCGATCTGCGCCCCGTCGCTGAGTTGGAAGAGGACGTCCTGCAAACCGTGCGCGGCACTGTCGAGGAGGTCGATAGCCGCGGCACGGGCTTCGGCAAAAGCCGCGTCGGCGTGCTGGTGAGCGACCGCGGATTACTGCTCCGCGCCACGTGGTTCAATCAACCGTTCATGCGCGACAAGTTCAAAGTCGGGCAGCGGGTGCAGTTCTCGGCGAAGCCGAAGATGCGCGGCGGCCGCTGGGAGATGACGCACCCGCACACCGTGTGGCTGGGAGATGAGTTTGCCGAGGCCGATCAGCAAACCTCCGAGCCCAGCGACCTGCAACCGACCTACCCGCTGACCGAAGGACTCAGCCAGTTCCACATGCGGCGGATCGCTGGCGAGGTCGTGCCCAAGTTCGCCGACGTGCCCGACGAGGTGTTCTCGCCCGAACTGCTGGCCGAGTACGACCTGCTATCTATCGGCGAAGCGTTGCGTTCGATTCATCTGCCGGAGAACTTCGAGCAAGTGAACGCTGCGCGGCGGCGGTTTATTTTCCAGGAACTGTTCATCCTGCAACTGGCGCTCGCCGCGCGCCGGCATCAACAGCGCGTGAACTTCCTCGCCCCGGCGCTCGAAGCCACTGCGCAGATCGACGCACGGATCACGCGACTGCTGCCGTACGAATTCACGCCCGGCCAGCGGTCGGCCGTCGACGAGATCGCCCAGGACATGGCCGCCACTTCGCCGATGAACCGCTTGTTGCAGGGCGACGTGGGCAGCGGCAAGACGCTGGTGGCCGTGTACGCGCTGCTGGTGTGCGTGGCCCACGGGCATCAGGCGGCGCTCATGGCGCCGACGGAAATCCTCGCCCGGCAACACGCCCACACACTCGAGCGCTTGCTCGTACAGAGCAGAGTTCGTTATCGATTGCTGGTCGGCGGCTTGAAGGCTTCCGAGCGGCAAGAAGTGTTGCGCGAGATGGCCGAGGGCGAGATCGACCTGGTGATCGGCACGCACGCCCTGCTCGAAGAGAAGGTTCAGTTCAAGAATCTCGGGCTGGTGGTGATCGACGAGCAGCACAAGTTTGGCGTCGAGCAGCGGGCCGCGCTGCGGCGGGGCGATCGCTCGCCGCACTACCTGGTGATGACCGCCACGCCGATCCCGCGGACGATGAGCATGACGCAGTTCGGCGACCTCGACGTCTCGACGCTCCGCGACATGCCACCCGGCCGCCAGCCGGTCACCAGCTACGTGGTCGGCCCCGGCGAACGCGACAGGTGGTGGCACTTCGCCCGCAACAAGCTCCGCGAAGGTCGCCAGGCGTTTGTGGTGACTCCGCTGGTCGAAGAGTCTGAAAACGTCGCAGCCGCCAGCGTCGACCAGGCGTTCGAGAACCTCACCAGCGGCGAGCTGGCTGACTTTCGCGTTGATATCCTGCACGGCCGCATGACCGCCATGGAGAAGGACGACGCCATGGAGCGTTTCCGCCGCGGAGAGACGCAAGTGCTGGTGGCCACCACGGTGATCGAGGTGGGCGTCGACGTGCCGAACGCGTCGCTGATGATCATCGCCTCGCCCGAGCGGTTCGGCATCGCCCAACTTCATCAACTCCGCGGGCGCGTGGGCCGCGGGTCGCACCCTGGATTCTGCGCGGTGCTGGTGGATGAGGACCTCGGCGACACCGGCAGAGAGCGGATGCAGAAGTTCGCCGCCACGAGCAGCGGCTTCGAACTGGCCGAACTCGACTTCCAACTCCGCGGCCCCGGCGACCTGTTCGGCACCCAGCAACACGGACTGCCGCCGCTGGTGATCGCCGACCTGGTTCGCGACGCCGAAGTGCTGGAACAAGCCCGCGACTCCGCGATGGCGCTATTCTCGACCGACCCCGGCCTGGCAAGCGCCGAACACGCGAAGCTCCGCAGCCAAATGCTCCGCCGGTACGGCGCGGCGCTCGATTTGTCGGACGTGGGATAGTGGCCGCTCGCTCCGCGCTCCGAGTGCGCACACCCACGCCGCCAAGTTTTTCGACATACACGGGCTTTGCCGCGCAAGTCAACACATAGCTTCGTTGCGTCGGCGTGTCATGCCCACGCAATGCCCATCATCCATTAATGCGCCTGCGCCGCTTGGATTGCAGAATCCGATGTTTGTTCGCTGGCGCGTCCTCGATATGCTTCGCAGATAGCGTTTCTGACTTGGTCAATTGTACTTGGCTTGGAGAGCACCCTACTGACCATCTCACGGTGTTCCGCTTCTTGATCCCGCAGACCCACGTTACCAGAGAGCACAACAAAAGCAGTTTCGGGCCACATGCGACTCGCGATCCCTATGAACTCCCAGCCGGTCATTCGTGGCATATCGAGATCCGTAACCACAACGTCTATTTCTGACTGTTCCATCGTTGCGAGTGCTTCGGGGCCACTGTATGCCAATCGCACATCGAACTCATTTGCAATGCGTCGGCTAATCGCCTTGACTACATTTGGGATATCATCCACAAGCAATACGCGAATCTTCATTATTAGGCCCCTAAATAAAGTGCAAGATCCTCAGTTAAAACAATAGCTTGTCTCTAAAGGGGGGCAAGCTTCGGCAAGAGCTCGCCACACAATTGAAACGGAGCAGGAATTGCCAGTGCGGTCGTGGACGATTGCTGTCCCGCACAATCTGCAAACGAATGCTAACCCCACCACCGTGTGGCAAGTGACGCGAAACTGTGAGTCAAATCGGAGAGCATGCGACGTAGACTTACCCAAAGAGCTACTCGCTGCTCGATCGTTTTGGCAGTGCAGGTTGTGGGGCAATGAATATTCACACCAAGATACTCTTTCCGATTGCGATAGTGACTTCGGTCTTGGTTGTCGGTGCCTACTGTGTGCTGATCCATTTACGCAAGAGTGAACTGGACGAACTGCTGCATGGGAAGATTACCGAAAAGATGCTTGCAATTGACAGTAGCACACAAGCTACTGCACAGCACTGCCTGTCGCATGCAGCAGTATTCAGTCAGAACCCAGCCGTTCGTCGCGCCTATCGGACAGCTCACCAAGGTGACATGTCCGCCAATCAGGATCCTTACACCGCCGAGGCCCGTGAGTTGTTAAGAAAGGAACTAAAACCGTCGGTAGAAGGGTTTTCCAAGTGGGTCGGCGATGATTATCGCCTGCACTTTCACCTACCTAGCGGCAGAAGTCTCCTCCGAGTCTGGCGACCCGATCAGGACAATTGCGACGACATCGCATCGTTCCGCCGGACGGTAGTCCAGATCAACAAATACCCCGACAAACCCATTACAGGAATCGAGGTAGGACGTGCTGGATTTGTGATTCGCGGCTTGGTTCCCATCGAAGATTCTTCCGGGCAACATCTGGGATCGGTGGAGGTGCTCGCCCCCTATCTTCCATTGGTCAACGCTGTCGCCTGGAACGAAAAGGAAGAGATATTCCTTTACATGCGGGAGGACTTGCTGAGTATTGCGACAGGTCTCTGCGATTCAATCGCCCATCCGCGAATCGGTAACTGGGTGCAGGTGGCCGCCACAGATAAGCGACTTGCAGAAGAAATACTTACGGACAGGATGTTCGAAAGTGGACGTGCGGGGCTTCATGTAGAAGATAGTGGACATTATCGCATCGCTACCTACCCGATCTTCGACTATCAGCATCAAGAGATCGGTCGCATCGTCATATCCTACGACCTTGCCGTTAGAAGGGCGTATCTAGATGCGGCACAGTGGATATTTGGTGTCGGGGGCGTCGTTGTGCTGCTGATCATGACTCTGACTGGATATCGTATTTCCTTAGTGATGGAGAAGGTGATGGCCGAGGCGCAAAAGGCAGAGTCACTTGCTACGATCATCTCCGAGGCTCCCTTCGCAATACAGCTCATTCGCCAGTCAGACTTGCGCGTCATCGATGTTAACGAAGGTGCGAGTGAAGCCCTAGGCTACTCACGTGATGAATTGCTGTCGATGACGCCACTAGACTACGATCGCGAGTTCTCTGCGGATCAGATTAGAAAGTTGATCGAACCGTTAGTCACGGGACGAGTTGATCAACTGAAGTTCCAAACTGTCCATCAACGCAAATCGGGAGACACGTTTCCGGTAGAAGTTGATGTTCATACCACGACCTATCAGGGAGAGCTGATCTACCTATGCTTCATCACCGACTTGACAGACATCAAGAAACTGGAACAGCAGGTGACGCACGCAGAGAAGATGCAGTCGATTGGACAGCTGTCTGCTGGGATCGCCCATGAAATCAATACACCGATGCAGTATGTGCAAGACAATGTCGAATACGTAGGCGAATCGGTAGCCCAGATGTGTGCAGTGGTCAGTCAATACGAATCACTCCTCAGGAGCCAGAAACCAATCCCTTGGCATGAACGCCGCACCGAGATTGACAATGCGATTGCGGACTTCCATTTCGACTCCATTCGAACACAGGTTGAAGAAGCCATTGACGAATGCCGCGAGGGTATTCAGTGCACGGTAGACATCATCCAAGCAATGAGAACCTTCTCGCATCCCGGTCAGAAAGGTCGTGAGGCAGTCGACCTTAATCACGCATTACAGTCGGTACTTACCATTTCGCGAAATCGTTGGAAGCGTTCAGCAAGTGTTGAGCTTGAGCTGGACGACACTATGCCGCAGGTTCCGGTGTTCGCGTCTGAAATCAACCAAGTTCTGTTGAACCTGGTTGTCAACGCCGCAGACGCCATCATCGAGAGACATGGTGAGTATGGCAACGGAAAGATTCGGATCCGCACACGCCGAGAAGGTGACATGGTGATGATTGAAGTTGAGGATAACGGTTCTGGTATCCCCGACTCCATTCAACGGCGAATATTCGACCCGTTCTTCACGACCAAGGAGATAGGTAAGGGTACAGGGCAAGGATTGTCAATCGCCTACAATGTAATTGTAAATCTGCACGGTGGCACGATTCGCGTAAAATCGGAAGAGCAAGTCGGCTCTGTGTTCACCGTTCGCCTTCCGTATGAGCTAATCGAGGAAGATAGTTATGCTAAGCATCACATCGACCCACTGAGGGTGAGCTGAAGCGTAAGGCGAACCGCGAACAGCGTATCGACCGTTGCAAAATTCCTGCGGTGTATTTGCTGATTCTCATGCACTTGCAGCGCCCCGCCAAGCGACCGCGCCGCCACTTGTGCCCGCTCGCTAGCATCACGGCCATCCGGCCATTTAACTCTAGCTCTGTGCTATCCCCGCTGTTAAGGTCGCCCCGCGCGCCATCCTCCCCGTCGTACCTGTCCATGCGAAGGCAAAGCTTGAGGATGACAAGACGAAGCAACCCGATCAACTTCTCCCGCTGTTTGGAGCTGCTCTTCTCTTGAAGCGCAAACCCACAAATGCACCCAGCGCCATGGCGATAGGAAGATATAGGGGCATTGGCAGCACGAGCAGCACACCGCCGATGGGAACGCCACTTCCACTCTGGTTCGAAGCGTGCAGAAGCAATCCGTAAGGTATCGCAACGGCCAGAACTCCGACGACGCATGCGCCCACCACGGCGGCCAAAGGCACACGCTTTAGAAGCGAGACACACGCCAAGACGAGGAACGGAGCCGCTACGAATAGGCTCCAGATGTCCCAACTGATCCTGGCCATCGATTGCGCGTTGAGTGACAACCAAGAGCCAACAAAGGCCAGGGCCACAAAGAGGCAAATACGTACCATGGTCAAGTGTTGTTCTTATTGCGGCATGGGTCCCAATTTCGAACTCCGCGAAGCTCGCCATTCGTCCACAAGCAAGAGCATCGTGCGTTTCCGCACGCCACCTGTACTCGCGATGCACGAATTCGATGTAGCGAGCAGGCTCAGAGCCACCGATGTGAATCGATGCACACCGCGTGCCGATCTCGCCAAGGCCTCATGAAGGTACTGGAACATCTTCGTTCGGCGCAACTTTAGCCTCTCGCCAGAGTCCACCCAGCACGAATATCCTGCGGAGCATTCGCCGTTTCTCATGCACTAGATGGCGTTTTACTAAACGGCCCGCCGGTTAACTAGCTTTACGGTGCTCCGCCTATTAAACTCTAGCTCTGTGCTTTCCCCTCCCACGGTCCCGCCCGCCTGCCTTCCTTCGGTACCTATCCATGCGAAGTCACTCGCTGCTGAATTGTGTTCTCTTGCTCAGCCTGGCTTCGGCCCCATGCACCGTGCGGGCCGATGAGACCGACGACGAGCTGCTCGCCGGGCATTCGCATCAGGGGGAGGCGTTTAACGAGGGCCCTCGTCAGGCGGCCTACTTGATGCATGGCACCGGCGATGTCGACTTCCCGGTGACCACCACTTCCGAAGAGGCGCAGGCGTTCTTCAATCAGGGCGTCGGGCAACTGCACGGCTACTGGTATTTTGAGGCCGAGCGTTCGTTTCGGCAGGCGGCCAAGATCGATCCGGATTGCGGCATGGCTTACTGGGGTATGGCCCAGGCGAACGTGAAGAATGAAGAGCGCGCCCGCGGCTTCATCGAGCGAGCTTACGAGCTGCGCGACAAAGTCACCGACGCCGAGCGATTGCACATCGAAGCCTACCACCGCTTCCTGAACGAACAAAACAAGAAGAAAGACAAAGACCGCCGCCTGCGCTACGTCAAGGACCTGGAGCAGATCGTCTTCAAGCACCCCGAGCAGCTCGAAGCGCGGGCGTTGATCGGCAACTTCTTTCACCTGCACTACCGCGCCGGCGTGAAGCCGACCAGCGCGCAGGCGTACGAAGACATGATGCAAGTCGTGCTGGCCCAGCAGCCTATGCACCCGCTGCATCACTTTCGCATTCACCTGTGGGACGACGTGAACCAGCCGGAGCGGGGGCTCGACGCGGCCGCCAGGTGCGGGCCGTCGGCGCCGACCATCGCTCACATGTGGCACATGCCGGCGCACATCTTTTCGAAGCTGCATCGCTACCACGACGCCGCCTGGCAGCAGGAAGCCTCCGCGCGGGTCGATCACCAGCACATGATGCGCGACCGGGTGCTGCCCGACCAGATTCATAACTACGCTCACAACAACGAGTGGCTGTGCCGGAACCTGATGAACGTGGGCCGCGTACACGACGCCCACGCGCTGGCCGCCAACATGGTTTCGCTGCCGCGGCATCCCAAGGTGAACGTTCCCAGCATCGGCAACAGCAGCAGCGGGTACGGACGCAAGCGGCTGACCGAGGTGCTCACGCGGTTTGAGATGTGGGACGAAATGGTCGCCGCGTTGCAATCGGCCGATTTCGACCGTGGCGAAACGCCCGACGACGAGAGCGAATACCTGTACGCATTAGGCACTGCGCAGGCTAATGCGAGCGACCACGAAGCGGCCGCCGAGACGCTTGCCGAACTCGAAGGACTGATCGACGAGCTCCGCCAGAGTAACGGCGAACCGAGCAACACCGACGGCGAGCAGTCAAAGGGCGAAGAGAAGAAGTCGAAGCGGGACCGGGCGAAGGCCGAGCGGAGCATCAAGGCCAGCGAAGAACGTGCGGCCGAGATTCTCGGGCTGCTGCTCCTGGCCGACGGCGACACCGAAACGGCGCTTGCCGAGCTGGAGAAGGCGAAGAAGATGGACCGCTTTCAGCTGGCGGTCGCCTACACGCGGGCGGGCGAGAACGAAAAGGCGCACAAGATCGCGGAGTCGTTCGTCAAGCAAGAGCCTCACCAAGTGCTGCCCGCAGCCCGCGCAGCCTACTTGTTCGAAGCGTGTGGTGAACACGAAAAGGCGGAGCAGACATTCGACAAGCTCCGCCACCTTGCAGCCGAGGCCGACCTCGACGCCCCGCTGCTCGCGCGGCTCGCTCCGCTTGCCGAACGACTCGAGCTGCCCGCCGACTGGCGAATCGCCCGCACGCCGGCTGATGACTTGGGCGAGCGCCCTGAACTTGCAACTTTGGGACCGTTCCGCTGGAGCCCCATACCGGCGACCGAGTGGTCGCTCGCCGATCACCAGGGCGCGACCTATAAGCAATCCGACTTCGCTGGCCGCCCGGTGGTGGTGATCTTCTACCTCGGCCACGGCTGCCTGCACTGCGTCGAGCAGTTGCACGCATTCGCCAAAGACGCTGAGCGATTCGAGAGCTTGGGCATCGACCTGATTGGCATCAGCAGCGAGTCGGCGGATCAACTGCAACAAGCGGTCAACGACTTCGGCACGAGCGGCAAGTCGATCCCCTTCCCGCTGGTCTGCGATCCACAACAGAAAACCTTCCGCACCTACCGCTGCTACGACGACTTCGAGGACGCCCCGCTACACGGCACGTTCCTCATCGACAGGCAGGGACAAGTCCGCTGGCACGACATCAGCTACGAGCCGTTCACCGATGTCGACTTTCTGCTCACCGAGTCGCAACGCCTACTGGGCCAAGCCCCGGCATCGCCCGAGAGGTTGTCGCAGCGGTGATTGGTTGACTTCAAAGGCATGACTTAGCGTCGACCTCCCACAAAGCCACTTCATGACACGCAACGACATCTGGTATCACCTCTACCCGCTGGGCTTTTTGGGCGCGGAGGATCGGAATCCGGCGCCTGGTGCGGCGGAAGGGCCTGTCAGTGGTCGGTTGCGGGATTTGGTGGGATGGTTGGATTATTTTGTCGAGCTCGGCGTCACTGCGGTGCTGCTGGGTCCCGTGTTTGAATCGGAGTCGCACGGCTACGACATCGTCGATCAACGCCGCATCGATCGCCGTCTGGGCGACGAAGCGGACCTCGCGCACTTCGTCGACGAGTGTCACAAACGTTCTCTCCAGGTCGGGCTCGATGTCGTGTTTCACCACGTTGGCCGCGCTCACCCAAATTTTGTCGACGTGCTGGAGCGGGGGCGTGAGTCGGACCGGTGCGACTGGTTTCATATCGACTTCGACAAGCCGGGTTACGACGGGTTCAGCTACGAGAATTTCGAAGGCCATGGCGGGTTGGTGAAACTCAACCACTCGAACAGTCAGGTGCTCGACTGGGCGGTAGAGGTTGCTCAGCATTGGATCGACCGCGGCGTCGACGCGTTTCGCTTGGACGCGGCTTACGCCATTCCGTCCGATTTTCTGGCGGCGTTCTCCGATCGGGTGCGCGCGGCGAAGCCCGAAGTGATGCTCGTTGGCGAGATGATCCATGGCGACTACAGCGCGATGGTCCGCGCGTCGCGGCTGACGACCGCCACGCAGTACGAACTATGGAAAGCCATCTGGAGTTCGTTGAACGATCGCAACTTCTACGAGCTGGCCCATGCACTGGAGCGCCACGTCGAGTTCTGCCAGTACTTTCTGCCTTGGAACTTCGTCGGCAACCACGACACGACCCGCATCGCCACAAAGCTCACCGATCAGCGCCATTTGCCACACGCGATGGCCGTGCTGTTTGCGATTCCTGGCATCCCGGCCGTTTACGCGGGCGATGAGCAAGGCGCCGAAGGCACCAAATACGACCGCGAGGGCGGCGACGCGGAGATTCGCCAGCCGCTGCCGCACGGGCCCAGTGGTTTTTCCGCCGACGATCTCCCCCTCTGGCAATTGCACCGCGAGTTGATCGCCATGCGCCGCGCCCGACCGTGGCTCGTCGACGGAGAGCTCAAGGTAACGCACCTCGACAACCGCGCGCTGACGCTCGAAGTCCGTTCCGAGTCAGCCAAGCTGGTCACAGCGCTCAACACGGATGATGAGCCGGTCGCGTGCAACATCCCGCCGGGGCTCACACCGGTGGCGGGATACGCAACCACCAATCCAGGCGCGACGGAGTTGCCCCCGCACGAATGGGGCATCTGGTCGTCGGGGTGAGTGGGACCAGCTTCCGGGTCGCGCCCAACTTTGATGTGGCCTCAAACGCTACAACTGGCGACCCTAGTCGCGACTCGGCGTCCGCAGAGGCTTAGCAGCAGAATCGTCATCAGGAGGCTGCTGGGTTCTGGCACTCCGACGCCAGTTGTGGCGGTCACGACAGGCTGGCCATCGATGCAGTCGCCGCCGCCTTCGCCCGACTGAGCTTCGATGGCGCCGAGACTGTCGAAACTACCATCGGGGTTGTAAAGAATCTCGATGCGCCCCGCGCCGCCGCACCCTCCGAGATTGGTTGGCACGCTGCCGTGGCCTCCATTGGCTTGAATCAGGGTGTCTTGGTCGATGGATACGTCGAATGCGTGCAGTAAGATTCCTCCGCCACTGCCTCCACCAGCGCCGGCGAACCCGAGGCTGCCGCTGCCCCCATTGGCCAGTATCGACGCTCCTTCGAACTCAAGCGAAGTGAGTGCGCCGATCTCAACAGCGCCGCCCCCGGCTCCGCCGCCTCCGCCTAGTCGTTCGTTGCCTCGTCCGCCGCCGCCTCCACCTCCGCTGCCAGCGAAGAGGAGTTCGCTCAGCGGATCGCCATAAGGCGAGCCGCCGGGCCGGAATGTGACCGCGGCACCACCTTGTCCGCCCATCGTGCCGAATCCTGCTCCCGAGCCCGAGCCAACACCGCTGACCGAAGCACTGTTGGAACCCACGACGCCGTGCCCAGGACCGACGCCATCTTGACCGGAACTGAAGGGACCGCCGTTGCCTCCTCTGCCACCTCCGGCAACTCCAAGGCCACCAATGCCGGTGACGACATTCTGAATCGCGTCGATTCCGTCGGAGCCACTTACGTCGATGGTTCCCGACAGCGTTGCCGAGCCTCGAAACAATATCGCTAGAGCATTGTTGCCGATGACGGAAATCGTGTCTCCGCTTGCCAGCATGCTATCGCCATCGAATACGAATACGGCAATGTCCGGCGCGCCGCCTCCCTGAGGATGCAAGAGTCCGCCCGCGATGCCATCGAAGGTAAGCGAATCGGTGTTGATCTGAAAGTCGCCCGTGGGAAGAGCACCAAGCGAGTTGAAGTCACTTGGGTTCAACGGAGCACCAAGGCACCGATCGCCGTGTTGCATACAAACAATCACCACAGCCACTGCTATCAAGATTCGCATCGTACCCGGCTCTTGTTCTGAGGGAGCGTCCACGTGCCGGCAGCAGCTTGGCCGATTGCAGGCACATAGTGGTCAATTGGTTGTACGGCGTCACAGCGGACACATTGTAGTCTGATCCGATCCCCGCCACCACGAGTTTCTCGCGGATCGGCCAACTGGGTCCTCGAAACACTTGAAACAAGGGACCTATGCCCTCACATCAGCCAACGATAAGGCGTCAGAGGACGAGAGCTTGGAGAACATCGCTCAATCTGCGTCGGCTCTGTAACTCATCCCCGCGATTGAGACGCCCTGTCGAACAGGTCTCCCAGTCGCAACTGGAACCCGGGCAGCACTTCGCCACCGTCGAGGATGCCCTGCTCGTCGATTTCCGTTCGTTGGTTGCGAGCCGTGTAGACGTATGCAGTCTTTGTCTTGGGATAAATATACCAAACTAGCCGTACACCTGCGTGGAAGTACTCGTCGAGCTTCAATTCCATTTCCCGGTCGGTGTTGCCAGCTGAAATAATCTCCACGGCCAAATCGGGCGCAACTTCATAGACTGCTCTATCGGGTAACTTCCCACCAGGGAAACGGTCCCAGCGGATGAACGAGACATCCGGAATGCGCATCTTCGCCGGCAGAAGCTGCAAAGTTCCTTGTTCGCCAAGCACGATCCCCGGAGAATCCTTCTCAACGTGGCTCATGAGGATATGCCCTAGCATCATGGCGACTAACGACTCATAGGAACCCATCGGCTTCTCCACCAGTACACCGTCCACCACTTCGCAGATCGCTCCATCTCGAGCCCCTAACCGCAGTGCATCTTCCAAAGTAGCCAATCCTGGTGGCGGGTACATGCGGATGCGCTCGAGCGGTACATCTCCGAGGTGATGCTGCAAATCTGCGAGCGACCAACTCGAAGGCAAAGCGGGTGCGGGAATAGCGACCGTGGTGGTTGTGGGTGAGGTCGTCGACATGAGAATTCACTGCAACGGATTGGAATCTGTTTTCATTATCCCTCAGTTTGGGAGAGATGGCAATGCAAATCCAAAACTCACTCCGTCACAATAATCGTCTTGGTAATCTCCTCCCCGCCCTTCAGGTCCAGCAGCATTGGTTCGGACTTTTCGTCTTCCGAGTGGGGGTTTGGGTGGCCCCACATTTTGTAGCGGCCGGGGGGGACGTTCTTGAAGACGTGTTGGTTCTTCTCGTCGATCCTGGCCGAGCCGCCCCAGGAGCCGACCTTGTTGCCGCCCTCGGGTTCGATGGCCACCATGTACTGCTCCGGCACCTCGGTGGATTCGAACAACACGATGACCGTAATGTTGGACGATCGGAGCATTTCCAGATGGACGTCTTCACTCGGCACGGTAACGTCCAGTCCGAGTCCGGGGCGGCAATAGCCGTCCTTGTGAATGTAGATCGACGCGGTGCCGCGGGGCACGTTGGCGATGCGGAACTCGCCTGACTCGTTGGTGGTGGTCTCAGGCTTTCCGGCGGTGCGGTACGACTCCCCCTCGGCTACCGCCACGTTCGACAGGCGGACGTGGACGTCCTGCAGGGGATCGCCGCTCTTTGTAGTGACACGCCCAGTGACGTCGCCACCTTCGACAAGGTTGGAGTCTAGCCGTTGCCACCGCGGCTGCGCAGATGGTCGGGCGTAGCCCATGATCCGCGGCACGTAGCCTTCGGCGCGGCCAACCAACTGGTAACTGCCCTCCGGCGTGTTCTTGATCACCCACTTGCCGGCCTCGTCCGTCTCCACGGTCTTCACGGTCGTGTACTCGTAGCCGCCCGTCTTCTTGGCTACGTATCGCACGAGATCCACTTGCCCTGCGAGCGGCTTGCCCGACTCCTTGGCGGTCAGCTGGCCTTCGACCACGTGGCCATCGTCCGTGGTGAAGCCATGCGCCGATAGTCGACTGTCGACGACCTTCACGCCCTCGGGAAGTTTCACCTGGTCCCACACGATGTTGCCGCCAGTGTAGATGGTAAGCACGGTGGGCGGACCAATTTCGCGGTCGGCCGGGTCGGTGGGATTCAGATCGGCTCGCATGCCGGAGAGTTGCTTCCAGTTGGGCTCGCTCCAGACCATCAGTTGCCAGTCGATTCGCGCGCGTTTCTCCTTGTCGGCCTCACGGTTGGGATTGAGCCAAAAGCTGTGCCCGACACCATCTTCGACGACGATGCGTTTGTTGTCGTTGCGGATGTCCTTGAAGATGTCGAGCACTTCGTTGAGCGCGGCCGTGTCGCCGCGATACTCGCCATGGAACTGCCCGCCGCCAAACGGAGGCCCCTCCCAGTAGGCAACCCGCTCACGAACATTGAACGCCACGTCAGCACCCACCGGCCAGCCGGCGTTTTCCACGGGTTCGTCGCCGTCGCTGCCCATGATCAAGGCCAGCGAGGGCGCTGCTATGGTGAGCAGAACGAAAGTGGCAGCCAGCGATTTGATGCGCATGAGTGTTGACCCCTGGAAGAAACGGTCCCGCCGCTGCGAGGGAGTATACCACGCCCCAGACGACGGGCTATAGACTAAAGACGAAGCGGCGCGGTCGAGAGTTCCAAAGAATCTGTCACTCTCTGTGTGGTGGCTACTGAGGATTGGAGTTCAGAAGTCCCAGCCACGCAGGGCTGTCACTCGCAGTGCGTCATGCAGCATCAACTTGCGTCGAAGTTCTTGCCGCAGATCCTTGTTCACAACCAGGAGGCGAACGAAACGATCGACCTCCTGCTCATCGAGAGTACCATCCAGATAGGCCCAACAGAGTTGCTCCATCGTGTCCGGTTCGGAATTGGGATGGTCGTCGGCCATTTTCGCACAGCGGGCTTCAGATTCCTCTCCTGGCTGTGTAATGATCGCCAGGAGGGTCGAGTTTTGCATTTCCGCTAGTAACTCGTCAGCCGCTGTGAGAGCTTGGCAGAATTCTGAGAAGTCTTGAGAAAAAGATAGCATGCGACCGGAGCGGTTGAGGGGGATTGGAGAATGACGGAGGAGAGAATCTGTCAGATGAAGTGTTGGCTACTACAACAAACGCCTTGCTCGCAAGCGCGCTTCATTGCGCCTCTTTGTGGCAATACTCGGTCTAATTGCGGACGCTGGGCCTAAGACGGGCGTGGCGTTTGGCCGTGGGAGATATCGTGTGCGACTCCACGGCCCTAACGCTTGCGCGATCATTGGTCACTGGGTGCTTCGACATCGTCTTCAGCCGGTGCATCTTCAGCCGATGGATTGTCTGCTTCCGCTTCCGGTTCCACTGCTGGCTCCGGATCTGCTTCCGTCTCTGGCGGAATCGGCGGTGGCATGACTTGCTTCGCCTTGCGGACCAACTCGACGAACTCGGCGCGGTCGCCTTCGGGGTCGTCGCCCTTGGTGCTATCGGCAATTTCGATCACCGCGTCGTAGTTGGCGTTGCCCTTGTACTGCGAGTTGCGAAGCAGCATGCCGAAACTGGCGACCGCGGCAGCGAACTGCATGTCGGTCGACGCCTGGCCGAAGCTGTGACCGCTATCGGTCACCGGCCACTCGAGCTTGCTGCTGGTATCCTCGTCCGGTTGCTTGTAACGCATCTTGAGTGTCAGCAGTTCGTCGGTCTCGGCCGCGTCGGTCAGGCCCGAGGGGTGTTGGTACTTCAGCTCGTCGACGTCGGGCTCCTGGAAAGCTTCGCCCGTGGGCACGATCTCGTACAAGCAGGTCACCGTGTGGCCAGCGCCGATCTCGCCCGCGTCTTTGGTGTCGTCGTTGAAGTCCTCGGTCTTCAGCATGCGATTCTCGTAGCCGAGCAAGCGGTAGCCGAGCACCTTCGCCGGATTGAACTCCACTTGGATCTTCACGTCCTTGGCGATGGTGACCAGCATGCCGGTCATGCCTTGGACAAAAATTCGCTCGGCTTCGCGCTCGTCGTCGGCGTAGTAGTAGTTGCCGTTGCCGATGCCGGTGATCTTCTCCATCATCGCATCGTTCAAATTGCCGCGTCCAAAACCGATGCAGGAGAGGAACACTTTGGTGTCTTTGGCCTTCTGCTCGACCATGCGCTCCAGCTCGGCCGTGTTGGTAACGCCGACGTTGAAGTCGCCGTCGGTGCAGAGGATCACGCGGTTGGTGCCGCCGGTGATGAAGTTGTCTTCGGCAATCTGATAGGCGAGCTGGATGCCCGCCCCGCCGGCGGTCGAGCCGCCCGCCTGCAAGTGCTCTAGCGCCGCGAGAATCGTCTCCTGCTCGGTGCCCGGGGTGCTAGGCAGGGCGAGGCCTTCGCTCGAGGCGTACACCACGATGGCCACGCGGTCGTTCTCGCCGAGCTTCTCCGCGAGCTTCTTTAGCCCGTGCTTCACCAGTGGCAGCTTCTCGGGGTTGTTCATCGAGCCGGAGACGTCGACCAGGAACACCAGGTTCGACAGCGGTCGTTTTTCGGCCGCGATCTCGCGACCCTTGATGCCAACGCGAACCAACCGATGCCCCGGCTGCCACGGACAGGCGGCCGTCTCAACGTGCGCAGCGAAGGGAACACTTTCCTCCCCTCCTCCGCTTGCGGGGGAGGGGGTGGGGGCTGGCGGCTCGTAGTCGTAGTCAAAATAGTTCACCAATTCTTCCAACCGCACCGCGTCGGGCGGCGGGACCTGGCCATTCACCAGCATCTGGCGGACGTTGGCGTAGCTGGCCGTGTCGACGTCGATCGAAAACGTGCTTACCGCCTCTTCGCCGATAGCCGCGATGAACCGGTTCTCGTGAATCCGCTCGTACTGATCGCCCGGCGCGCCGGGGCCGAGCCCTTCGCCGTCGGGGCTGCCGTGCCACTCGGCGTTCGGATTAAGCAAACCTGGCTCGCCAATGTTGTTGTCACGCGGCCACCGCCGCCCATTAGCACCTGCATAGCCCCAGGTAGGGCGCTCGGTTGCCAGGTCCGCCCAAACATTAGAATCCGGGTAAACAATGGGAGGTTCTGAGGGCTGCGGGATGCCTGCCAGTTCGACGTCATAGGAATCGAAACTTTTATTGCGCGAGGGTTCCTCGACGCCGCCAGCGAACTCAGTAACTCCAGCATCGGCGTTCACACCGAAGCGCACTTTATGGTCCGGCACCGCGGCCGTTTCGTCGCGGGGACCACGGGTTATCGAGTACTTACGTGTCGCAGCCTCCATTGAGTATTCCTGCTCCACACCGCGACCACGCCCGAGACCGTCCATAGCGGCGGCCTCTTTGGCGAGTTGGACCTCCGCCTCTGGAGCAAAGAACTGGACGTCGTCCTGCATGTAGTAGCCGGAACGCAAGCGGCCGCTACCGATCGCCGCTGCCTCCTCCCCACCGCTGCTACGATCGGCAGCTTGCCCCTGGCCGGCGTCTTGCTGGGCCTCGTCGTACAGGGCGATGGGCTCGTCTTTCGCCTGCCAGCTCAGCGAATCGGCAGCCGGTGGCGGAACCTGCCCGCCGCCCTGCTGGCCCTCGCCGCTGGTGCCCAGCGTGTTAAGGTTCACGCCGTTCAAATTGCCTTGCGCGGAACGATCACCGCCGGATTCTATTTCCACCGTCGATGCGAGGATATCGAGCGAATCGTTGAAATCCTCGTTGGCTTGCCCGCCATCCCTTACGATGACTCCGTAGTCATCCTTCGCAGCGTTGCGTTCAAGACCTTCAACGGACGACTTTCCGGCAGCGCGCGGCTCATTGGCAGCCTGATTGGCAGCTAGCGCGTATTCGTCGCTGGTGCGCGACGCCAACAGCGCGGCGATCAGCCCACAGTTCACCAGCACGCTGGCCGCGAGCACCCAACTGCGAACGTTCCATGAACGCGATACGGTGGTGGTCGCCATCGTTACGTCTCCTGTCGTGGACGGATCGGCCTCGGTAGCGGCCGAGAGAATCTGCGCCGAAAGGTCGGGCGGCGACTCGCCACCCAGACGCTCCTCGAGCGCTCGAGCGACTAATTGATCGCGCCACTGGTCGGTGTTCGGGTTTTGGGGTTCTTGGGACATAGTTACTCACAACAAATATCAGCCCTCGACGGAAGTCGTGGGGCAGCGCAAACCCTCGACCTGCGTCGCGGGCTAAGGAACACTCGTCACTGGCTAGTCAGCTTCCGCTCGATGCAGTCGCGCAAGGCGTCGCGTGTGCGGCGGAGCAAGGTTTTTACGCCTTCGGGTTTCAGGTCCAAGCGGCTCGCGATTTCTTCGCGGCTCAAGCGGTCGGTGTATTGCAGATTGATCGCCTGGCGGGCGCGGCCGTCGATGTGCTCCAGGCAGCCGTCCAGGGCTTCGAGGTACGGATCGCCCGGCCCGTCGCCCATGGTCTCGGCCCACACTTGTTCGGCCGACTCCAACTCCACCTCGCTGGGCTGCCGGCTCTGTTTGCGGCGAAGCATCAGCAATCGGCGGCGGGCGGTAGTGCGGAGGTAACCGGCCGTCTGTCGGTCGGACTCGTGGACAAAGTCGGACCGAAAAACGGCGAGAAACGTCTCCTGCACCAAGTCGTCCGCCTCGGTGGCCGTGGCCCCCAAGTATCGGACGTACCGCCAGATGGTGGCCTGATGGTGGGAGACCAACAGGGCCATTTGGTCGCTTACGGCAGGTGGTGGAAGGGGCACGCTCACGGCGGTCATGCTACCAAAGTGCCGATCGAGGGCCGAAAGGGGTCTGGAAAAACTCCGATTCTTCCAGGGTGGCGGTGGGCTCGTCCCTCGCCGCGCTGACCCTTCGCTTTGTTGCTGTTCCCTTTCGGGAATTCTCCATCCCGTGCCGCGGCCGCAGAATCGTCACACCCCACATGGGGGTAACCCGCCAGTTTCTCAGTTTCGGCCGTCAATTGGGTATCTCCGACATACGCTTGAACAACGGTTTTCGCCCGAAATCCCGAAACTCCGCAGGTCCAGAGCCATGGCCCAGCCCAAGAAGCGCAAACGCATCTACGTCGATCAACATGTCCAAGGCGGCATTGTCTTGCGACTGGTGTTGTTGTGGGTAGCGTCCACCGCAGTGGCCGTGGGCGTGTGGTTCGTGATGCAGTTCTTCGCCGACCCGACGCAGGGATTTGCGTTTTACCTGGACGGGGCGGGCAATACGCTGCTGCCGCTGGTGTTGGCCTTTGGCGTGACGCTGCCGATCGCGGTGCTGCAGTTGCTGCGGTTCACGCATCGATTCGCTGGCCCCGTGGTGCGGCTGCGGCGAATGATGAAGGACCTGGCCGATGGCCAAGACGTGCCGACCTTGAATTTTCGCCCCAACGACTACTGGCTCGACCTGGCCGACGAATACAACCGCGTCGCCGAGGCTCTGAAGCAGTCGCGCAGTCGTGTGACCGAACTGGAAAAACAACTAGAGCAGCAGCAAGAAACCGTCTCGGTTTAGCTGCTCGCTCGTTTGAATCACTGCCCGTTGTATGTCTGGAATGATGTCCCCTACGAAACGTCGCCCCCGCCACTCGCGCCACGGCACCGCCACAGTGGAACTGGCCGTATGCCTGCCCATGCTGGCGCTGTTGGTTTTTGGTTCGATTCAGGCAAGCAACCTGATTTACCTGAAGCACGCCCTGACGTCGGCCGCCTACGAAGGCACGCTGGAGCTGGCCCGCGCCGATGCCACGCCCGATTCGGTCGAGTTGCGCGTCGAGCAGGTTCTCTCGATGCACGACATCGACAAAGCGACCGTCGACATCTCTCCCAGCGGCGGGACGTTCAACAACCTGTCGGCCGGCAGCCCGGTGAGCATCCGCGTAAGTGCCGATGTCGCGCCGAATCTGTCGTTGATCAACTGGTTCCCCTGCCCCGACACACTGGAGTACACCGCGGTGGGACCCAAGTAGCCAAATCCGCTATCGTTTTTTCTAGCTGCGCCATTTGATTATGCAATTCAATCGCTCACCACAGCGTGGTTCCATTCAACGACGTCGCCGCGGCGCTATCCTGCCAATGGTGGCGGTGCTGCTGCCGATATTGATCCTGATGCTCGGCTTCTCGGTCGACCTGGCGTTCATGCAGGCGACACGCGCCGAGCTGCGCACCGCGACCGACGTAGCCGCCCGGGCCGCCGCCATCACACTGGCGGAGACCGAAAACAAGCGCGACGCCAAGGACGCCGCGGTTGCCATGGCTCGGCTGAACAAAGTGGCCAACAAGCCGTTGAGGCTCCGCCGCCGAGACATACTGATTGGTCGCTCCGAGCGCAACGGCGCCGGGCAGTGGGTGTTCGTCGAAGGCGACAAGCCGTGGAACTCGGTCCAGGTGACCGGCGATCGTCGCAGCACTTCGCGTGGCGGCGCGGTCTCGCTGTTCTTCAGCTCCCTTTACGGGGGCAAGGAGTTCGAACCCACGGTCACCTCGATCTCCACGTTCATGAACGTAGATGTCTGCCTGGTGCTTGACCGCTCGGGCTCGATGAAGGGGCAGAAGCTCAAGGACCTGCAAAACGCGGTCAGTGTGTTCCTATACGAACTCGACCAAACGACGTCCGACGAGCAAGTGGCCCTGGCCAGCTACTCGTCCAACGCGTCGCTCGACCTGAACCTTTCGACCGACTACGGACCGATCCGGAAGAAGGTCGGCAAGTACAAGGCCGATGGATTCACGGCCATCGGCGAGGCGCTCGAGAAAGGCATCGACGGCGTCACCGGCGCGAACCATCGCAAACTTTCGGCACCGATTATCGTGCTGATGACCGACGGCAATCACAACCGCGGCATTGAGCCGATCGTCCCTGCCAGAACGGCCGCTGCGCAGGACATCGTGGTGCACACCATCACGTTTGGCAACGACGCCGACCTGACGCGGATGAAAGCCGTGGCCAAAGAGACCGCCGGCACCCACTACCACGCTTCCAACGGGGCTCAGTTAGTCGAAGTGTTCCGCACCATCGCCAGAACCCTGCCCACACAGCTCACCCAATAGTTGTGCAGAGTGGCCCCGGGACAACAACCTCTTCATTACATCGCACGCTCACTTATGCTCAACCACCGACTCCAACTTCGATCGAAAGACACTCGCCGTGGCGCCGCGACGGTTGAGTTTGCACTCACGCTGCCGTTGCTGTTGTTGTTGGTGTTTGCGGGCATTGAATTCAGCCGCGCCAATGTGCTGATCAACACCGCCAAAGTGGCCGCCGCCGAAGGTGCGCGGCGCGGCATTGTGTTGGGAACCACCGCTGCCGACGTGAAGGCGGCCGTCGACCGCGAACTGTCGATGGTCGGCATTGCTCACGCCGATGTGGTGGTCGAACCGGCGATCGTAACCGACGACACCAAGGTGGTTACCGTGGGGCTGAGTGTGCCGCTCGACGCCCGCAACGGGTACGTCACTCCGCGGTTCTTCCTGGGCGAATACGTGTGGAAGATCACCGCCATCCCTCGCGAAGCTAAAAACGACGCCAACATGGACAGCCTGCTGGCAAGCTCGTTCGATCTGGTGGAAAAGAAGCTGCAGGCCAAGGTTGCAGCCGACGCGAAGGGCACAGACAAGGATGACGATGACTGAGCCCTGAATGGCCCGGCTCGCTCGCAAGCATCGCCAACCGAGAAAGCCCTACACGTTCGCCACAATCTGCTGCCCGGTCTGCCAGGCGTCGCCATCGCGTTCGATGCGGCGGTACAGCGTATCGCGCTCGATCGGTTCGCGGCCCGCTTCGCGGATGAGGTGCTGAATCTCGTCGACCGACATGATCTCCGGCGTCTTCGCGCCGGCGTCGTGGTAGATCAGCTCGTGCCGCACCGTGCCGTCCAGATCGTCCGCGCCGTAGGCGAGCGCCACCTGCGCGGTGCCGACGCCGAGCATGATCCAGTACGCTTTGATGTGCGGGATGTTGTCGAGCATCAACCGGCTGATGGCCATCACGCGCAGGTCCATCAGACTCGACGGCTTCTTGATGTTCCGCTCGGCGCCGAGCTTGGTGTTATCGGGATGAAACGCCAGCGGAATGAACGTCTGGAACCCGCCGGTCTCGTCCTGTAGTTCGCGCAGTCGAATGAGGTGATCGATGCGGTGGTACGGCTGCTCGATGTGGCCGTACAGCATGGTGCAGTTGCTCTTTAGGCCCAACTCGTGGGCAGTGCGATGCGTCTCGAACCACCGGCGGCTGTCGGCTTTGTGCTCGCAAATGTGGTTGCGCACCTCGGGATGAAAGATCTCGGCCCCACCGCCCGGCAGGCTGCCGAGGCCCACCTCGAGCATGTCTTCGAGCACCCATCGGATGTCTTTCTTGGTGAGCCGGCAGAACCAGTCGATCTCGACCGGCGTCCACGCCTTGAGGTGCAGCGTAGGGTAGGCTTCGTGCAACACTTCGAGCACCCGGCGATACCAATCGTACTTCGCCTGATGGTGCAGCCCGCCGACGATATGCATCTCGGTGCAGCCGTTGTCCATCGCCTCGCGCCCGCGGGCGAGCACCTGCTCGTCGTTCATCCAGTACCCCTTCGCCTGCCGCAAGTCGCTGCGGAACGCACAAAACGTGCAGCGATAGACGCAGATGTTGGTGGGGTTCAGGTGCGTGTTGATGTTGTAGTAGGCCGCGTTGCCATTCTTCCGCTCGCGCACCAGGTTCGCGAGCTCGCCAATCTCCGGCAGCGGCGCCTCGGGCGACTCAAGCAGTAGTCCATCCTCGGCCGTGAGCCGCTCACCGGCTTCGACTTTCTCGCGAATGGGTTTCAGAATGGGGGAAGTGGTTTGGAGCATGGGTTCTCGTTATTGACGCGATTCACGTAGGGTGGGTCAAACGGCTCTCAGGCCGCGCAGACCCACCGTGCCATGATAGGACACACAAGCGAACGCCCGATCCGTCGCGACGCCTTCCTAGTATAGCGCAAACGGGGGTAGTTCGACCACGGGCAGGCAGGCGGCCCGCCGCCCTGAATTTGTCTGGCGGTGGCCCGTCCCCTAGAATGGAAGCGTCTTTCATTTCTGTTCGAGGGGAGGGAACGGATGCGACGAAAATGCCGCATAATCTCTGTGGCGATTGGCTGGTCACTGACAATTTCCGTGGCAGGCCAACCGATTGCCGAGGACGACCTGCTACCCGCCGAGCAGGTTACAGTCGCCCGGGTGACCACCGGTGACTCTTTTTACGTCCGCACGTCGCGCGGCGGTTATCGTATCCGCTTGTTGGGTGTAGCCGCACCGCGCAAGTTGTTCGACGAGCCTAACTTCAAAGAGTCGAAGCAAGCGCTGCAGAGTCTGCTCGCCGGACGGGAACTGCGGGTCCGGTTGCGCGAGACGACCGAGAACGAAACCGGACCAAGGGTTGGTTTGGCCTGGCTGGGCGACGACCTAGTGAATCGTTCGGTCGTCGCATCTGGCTACGCGTGGTACCAGCCCGCCGAGTTCGCATCGCCCGACATGCAAACCGCCTTCGATGAAGCCAAGCAGGCCAAACGCGCGCTGTGGGGCAAGCAGGATCCCCCTGTTCCCCCATGGAAGTCGGAAGCCATTATCGAGCAGCTGCGAGTTCATAGCGACTCGAGTATTTCGGCACGCGAGGTTTGGAAGTTCCACCAGGAATACGAGAAGCAGTACGTCGATGCGATGGCGCTGCTGGAGAAAGTTCGAGCCTATCACGATCCGCAGGGACAACGCGATAAGCTGCGCCAGGGACAAGTACACATAAGGTGCACGGCTAGCATTCCAAATACCAACCCAGTTCAGAACGTCGACATGATCGACGCCCAGTTCGCCTGGGTGCTACCCGACCGATTCTACGGGAAGGGAGAGCTGAGGTTCTTCGAGCAGCAGGAATTCGAAATCGCACTCAGCCATGGCGCGGGATGGCTCTCCGTTGACGGGAACCTGAATGGCATGCCGGACGCCGCCAAAGGCGCTGATGGGATGGAGATTCGTTCGGTACTTCTCCCTGTCCATAGCCTGGCGGCAGTATTCGCCCCCAGCAGCCTCGCCAAATTGGGCGAGTCCACTCAGGACCCGCTTGGACTGCGATTCTATGCCCATCTTCACGACACCAAATCGAACACCGACTTCCTGATCGTCCGCCCGTTGGTGCTCGGCGACGACGACATTCCTTTCCCCCTACTAAGAGCAAAATACATCGCCCTGGCTTTCGATCCCCAAACGGGGCGGCAAGTAGGCCTAGCGCCCGTCCGGCGATTTTCGAAGCGCGAAAAACTGCTGGGCTTTCTCCCTCCGCATGCGACGAGTGTCCTACGCATCAGCGAAGAGCAAACGGTTGCAGGCATGAAGCTACCAAAGACAATCGATGTGATGGGTGGAAAAGTCCAATTGGCCGATTGGGTATTGGGATCCGTGAAAGACGAAAAGGTCTTCAACAAGCCCCAACCCGCAGCGCCGGTGGGAAATGAGTGACGCTCTACACCACTAGCAAATCCACGCACGTCACCACGAGCAGTCCGATGCTGATCACGGCGTTTACGTGGAAGAAGGCGAGGTTCACACGGTCGAGGTCGTCGGGCTTCACCAGGCGGTGCTCGTACACCAACAGCCCGGCTACGGCCACCACGCCCACATAGTATAGCGCACCGAGGGGGGGATAGACCACCGGCAATAGCGCCAATAGCAGCACCGTAACCGCGTGGCACCCGGCCGCCAAACGCAAAGCGCCGGGCACACCGAGCCGTACCGGCACGCTGTGCAGCTTCGCCTGGCGGTCGAACTCGAAATCCTGGCAGGCGTACAGGATATCGAACCCCGAGACCCACGCCAGCACCGCCCCGCCGAGCACCATCGGCGGCAGCAGATCGAGCGGATATTGCATCACGTCCTCGCCCCGAATGGCAATCCACGCTGCGATCGGACTCAAGGCAAGCGACGCTCCGAGCCAGAAATGGGCCAGCGACGTAAACCGCTTGGTCAGGCTGTACCCACAAAGGATCAGCAGCACCGGCACGCTGAGGTACAGTGGCAATTTGTTTGGCAGGAACAGGAGCGTCGACGCGATAAATGCCAAGCTGCAAGCGATGGTGAACGCGGTGACTTGCGCTACGCTCAAGATGCCGGCGGGGATGTGCCTGCCCGCGGTTCGCGGATTCTCGGCGTCGATCTTGCGATCCACGAGCCGATTGAACGCCATCGCGGCGCTGCGTGCGAAAACCATGCACAGGAGGATGCCGAGGACTTCCTGCCAGTGGATGCTATGCAGGAAACACGCGAAATAGTAGCCACGCTCCGTGGTAGGCGGCTCGTTCCAGAATGGCAAGACAATACCGTGGTTGCCGAAACTGACAACAGACGGCCCTTCCCTCAACATCTCTGAAGGCGGATCGACGCGAAAATCGATCCCGGTTAGCCACCAAGCCATCACCGCACTCATCAGCGCAAAGGGCAACGCAAACAGCGTGTGGCTGAAGCGGATGAGGGACAGGAGGTGGTTGATGGTTCTTAGCAAATCAATCTATGTCACGCAGAGAGCGTAGGATGGGTCAAGCGAGTCTCAGCTCGCGCGGACCCATCATGTTTCTCAATGCCCAATGGCAAAGTACTCAACGACCAATCGCCTGTGCGTCATGCATTGGTCGTTTCGTGTTTCGTAATTGCACCGCGATGGGTCTGCGCGAGCTGAGACTCGCTGGACCCATCCTACATCCTTCTCTCCATACGGAGTATGGAGGTACTATTCCGTTCCCCAGCGGTCGACGAGGCCGTTGTCGATGCCCAGTTGATCCAGAATGCGGGATACGACGAAGTCGACCAGGTCCTTGACCGACTCGACGCCCTGATAGAACCCAGGCGAGGCAGGCAGCACCACCGCGCCGGCTTCGGTGGCGCGGCGCATGTTGTCGATCGCCGGCAGCGACAGTGGTGTCTCGCGCGGCACGAGCACCAGCTTGCGACGTTCTTTCAGGTGTACCTCCGCCGCGCGCTGGATCAGATTGCCAGCCACACCTCCCGCGACCGCGCTGAGCGTGGTGCCCGAGCACGGGCAAACGACCATGCCACCGGTGAGAAACGATCCGCTCGCCACCGAGCACATGTAGTCCTGGTAGTGGTGGTAGTGCAGCTTGCCGCGGCGGACGATGCCGCTACCGAGCACGTTGCTGTCGCCGGTGGAGACCTCGGTGATCTCGGCCAGCGTGTTGCCGCCGCTCGAGCGCCCCGCGCCCAGCAGCAGCGAGTCGGGCGTGAAGTCGCCGAGGTCGACGTGCAGGTCGAGTTCCTGCCGAATCACCTCGCGACCCGAGGGACTGATCGACAGGTGCACATCCCGCCCGGCGGTGAGCAGCACTTCCACCAGCCGCACGGCGTACGCCGCTCCACTCGCCCCGGTGATTCCAACAACGATCGGCCTGTTCACGCTTTGGTTCCCTGACCCCCGAACCCTAAATCCTGAATCCTCTTTTCCCCTACATACAGTGTAGCGATGCCGAAGGTCATCGGGTAGAAACGCACGTTCTCCAGGCCGGCGGCCTCCATTCGCTCGGTGAGTTGCTCGTACTGCAGGAACTCGCCGACGCTCTCGGGCAAGTACTCGTAGGCGGCTGAGTTGTTGCGCATGACGAACTGCCCAATCCGCGGCAGCACGTTGCGGAAGTACCAGCCGTACAGCGCCTTCATCGGCTGACGGCGGGGCGTGGTGAACTCCAGCACGGCCACCTTGCCGCCCGGCTTCGCCACGCGGGTCATCTCCGCCAAACCGCGGTCGGTGTCCGACACGTTTCGCAACCCGAAGGCCACCGAGACGATTTGAAACTCGTTGTCACCCGCGGGCAGGTTCTCGGTGTCGCCTTCGACGAACGCGATTCGACCGCTGGAGCCACGCCGCGCGCTCTTCACTTCGCCCAGCTCGAGCATCTCGTGGCAAAAGTCGGCCGCCACGATGGGCACTTTCCCGCGCGCTCCCTTGTCGAACGCAATCGCCAAGTCGCCTGTGCCGGTGCAGACATCGAGAATCGGCCCGGCATCGGCTTGCGGTTTGAGCTTTCGCACGGTTCGCCACCGCCAGTAGCGGTCGACGTTCATGCTCAGCAGGTGATTCAGAAAGTCGTACCGCGGCGCAATCTCGCCGAACATCCGCTGGACGCGTGTGGAAGACTTGTCGACGGTGTGTTCAGCACTTGCAAGCGACATCTGGCGAGCCGGAAGCGTCAGCGCCCGGAGGATTGACCGTGGTTTTCAACAAACTCCGGGCGCTTACGCTTCCGGCTCTCTTGGGTTCCAATAGAACAAAATTGCCTCCATTTTCCTACGGTCCACCGCGATGCCCGAACTGCACGTCCACTACCTGCCGCATTTTGTCCGCGAACACGATTTGGCCGACGCCACGGTGGTGGTGATCGACCAACTGCGGGCGTCCAGCACCGTGTGCCACGCGCTGGCCGCGGGCGCGCAGGACGTGGTGCCGTTTTTAGAGGTCGACGCGGTGCTGGCGGCGGCCGGCGAGTACGAGCGCGACCAGGTGCTCCTGGGCGGCGAGCGGGGCGGCGAGCGGATCGACACGTTCGACCTGGGCAACTCGCCCAGTGAGTACACGGCCGACGTGGTGTTCGGCAAGCGAGTGCTGTTCACCACCACCAACGGCACGCGGGCCATCAACCACGCTCGATTGGCGTCGCGCGTGTTGATGGGCGCTGCGGCCAACCTGACCGCGATGTGCGAAGCGGTGGCAAGCGACAAGATGGTGCACCTGCTGTGCGCGGGCACCAACGGCCACGTGTCGCGCGACGACCTGCTGGTCGCCGGCGCGATCGCGCATCAGCTTTCCCAGGGGGAGCAGTTCCGACTGAACGAAGGCGCCCAAGCCACCCGCGGCGAGTGGCAGGAACTATTGAGCGCCGCACGCGCCAGCGGCCGCTCGTCGAGTGAACAGCTAGCAATCGAACTGCGCGACACCCCCGGCGGCAAGAACCTGCTGGCGATCGACCACGACGAAGACCTGGTAGCTTGCGCGCAAATCGACTCCAAGCCGGTCGTGCCCGAACTTGATCGGGACGCGGGGTGTCTGAGGTTGTTATAGGGAGCGCACCGGTGCGAAACGTGTCATCCTTCAGTCGCTTAGGCTCCCTCAGAATGACATACAACCGCAATCGCTGCCCCTCGCCGCATTCTCGCGATAGCGGTAGAATGCGTGTTTTAGCCAGCTAATCGTCGTCGCCCCGAGTCGAGGCTTCCCAAATGGATATGGAAAAAATCGTATCGCTCTGCCGTCGCCGCGGATTCTTGTTCCAGTCGAGCGAGATCTACGGCGGTTTGAATGGATTCTGGGACTACGGGCCGTTGGGCGTGGAGTTGAAGCGGAACGTCAAGGAAGCGTGGTGGCGCGACATGGTCACGCAGCACGACGACCTCGACGTGCTGCCGGGAGCGCCGAGCACTTACGAGATGTGCGGACTCGACTGCACGATCATCATGCACCCGCAGGTGTGGAAGTGCTCGGGACACTTCGACTTATTTGTGGATAAAAAAGTTGATTGTCGAGAATCGAAGGGGCGTTATCGAGCCGATCACCTTGAATGTTTCCCTATTCACAAGGGTGAATTCGATACTCCTGAAGATAGACTTGGTTACGTATCATTCACCGATCCCGGTGACATTCTAGAAAAACTGGATTCCAGCACTTATCACAAAAAGCTCCAGAAGATATTCGGAACGAAAGAGCTTCGAGTAAGTCTCTCATCTGTGACCTACGAATCACTTCCACCAGAAGAACAAGCTAGAGTACTTGGACCGGATGCTAAAGAACCCGGCACGCTCACCGAGCCACGTGACTTCAATCTGATGTTCCCCACCACCATTGGAGCATTGGCCGGTGAAGAAGGACGCGCGTTCCTGCGTCCCGAAACCGCGCAGGGCATCTTCGTGAACTTCAAGAACGTGCTCGATAGCTCGCGGGTGCGGATCCCGTTTGGAATCGCGCAAGTTGGAAAGAGCTTCCGCAACGAGATTACGCCGCGGAACTTCACGTTCCGTTCGCGCGAGTTCGAGCAGATGGAAATCGAGTTCTTCTGCCACCCCAAGACCTCGAAGGAGTGGTACCAGTACTGGCGCGACCGCCGCTTCAAGTGGTACATCGACCACGGCCTGGCCGAAGGACGGTTGCAACTGCGCGATCACGATCCCGACGAACTTAGCCATTACTCGACCGGCACGGCCGACATCGAGTACGCCTTCCCATTCCTGGCCGAAGGAGAGTTTGGCGAGCTGGAGGGAATTGCGCACCGTGGCGACTTCGACCTCCGCAGCCACATGGAGGGAAAGCTCGACCCCAAGAGTTGTCCGCTGGAAGTGGAGATGGGCGAGGACGGAAAACCCAAATACAAGGGATCGGGGCGCGACCTGACCTACCGCGACGACCTGACCAACGAGCGGTTTACGCCGCACGTGATCGAACCTTCGGCCGGAGCCGATCGGGCGACGCTGGCGTTCATCTGCGAAGCGTTCACCGAGGACGAAGCGCCCGACGACAAGGGCAAAATGCAAACCCGTACGGTGATGAAGCTCCACCCGCGGCTCGCACCGATCAAAGCAGCCGTGCTGCCGCTGGTGAAGAAAGACGGCATGCCCGAAGTGGCGAAGGACCTGTACCGCGCACTAAAGGCGAAGTTCCCCGTGTTCTACGACGAAAAGGGCGCCGTGGGACGCCGCTACCGCCGCCAGGACGAAGCCGGGACTCCGTACTGCATCACCATCGACGGCGACACTTTGACCGACAAGACAGTCACGCTGCGCGACCGCGACTCGCTGGAACAAATCCGCGTGAAGCTGGACGACGTGGTGAGCGAGATTGAGTCGCGCGTAGGGTAAGAAGGAATTCGACGCGGATGCGCGCGGATTGTAGCGGGTGCACGCGGATTCTCCATACATAGCCCGCGGCGGAAGCCGCGGGTTCGTTCGATTCTTAGCACCAGCAGGAACCCTCGACTTCCGTCGAGGGCTGTGCACCCTATTGTCGAATCGCGCGGCCTTGGTTGGTGAGTTTCAGCACCACGTCGGGTTTGTTCAGTAGCACGTAGACTGCGCCGCTGGGGTCGCATTGCACGTCGCGTACCCGGCCGGCGTTCTTGAGGATCAGTTCCTGGTGGATCACTCCGTTGTCGGAAAGCACCAGGCGGCGGAGTTCTTCGTGACCCAATCCGCCGACCAGCAGGTTGTTTTGCCAGCGGGGGAATTCGTCGCCGGTGCAGAACCGCGTGCCGCACACCGCGATCGACGGTACCCAGTACAGCACGGGCTGTTCCGTGCCGGGTAGCGTGAGGTCCTCGCTAATGATGGTGCCGTTGTAGTCGATGCCGTAGGTGGTCTTGGGCCAGCCGTAGTTCGCGCCCTTTTTGATGATGTTCACCTCGTCGCCACCCATGGGGCCGTGTTCGGTCTCCCAAATGATGCCGGTCTCTGGATGCACGGCGAGGCCCTGTGGGTTGCGGTTGCCGTAAGTGAACACGCTCTTCATCCCTTCGCTACCATCGGCGTAAGGATTGTCCTCCGGAATGCTACCATCGGGCCAAATGCGATGGATTTTGCCGTTCGGCCGCCGCGGGTCTTGCGCCTGCTCGCCGACGCCGCGGTCGCCCACGGCGATCAATAAATGCCCATCGTGGTCGAATGCCAAACGGCACCCGTAGTGATGCCGGGTTTCTGAGTAGCTGAAGTCGGGCGCTTTGAACACGTCCTCTTGATCCACCCATTTGTGATCGCGAATCTTGCCGCGGACCACGCGGGTCATGGTCTTCGTGTCGCGGTCGTCGGAGCCATCGAGCGAGTCGGCGTAAGAAAGATAGACCCAACCGTTCTCCTGGTAGTTGGGGTCGAGTGCAATGTCCATGTAGCCGCCCTGGTTCTGGGCCACCGCGGCGGGCGTGCCCTCAATTGGGTCGGGGTGCAGCTGGCCACCCGTCACCACGCGAAGCCGTCCGGGGCGTTCGGTAATCAGAGCCGTGTTGTCGTCGGTGAACACGATGCTCCAAGGAATCTCGAGTCCTTCGGAGATCCACTGCTCCACGCCCACATCGTAGTGCCGCGTAAGCAACTTCTCGGGAATCGGCGGGCGCTCGACGCCGGCGCGGTCCTGGGCGTCGTTGATAAATGCAATGACCGACCTGATCTGGCGATCGGACAACACGTCCTGGTAATCCGGCATGCCAACCGACGAAATGCCGAACTTGATGTTCCGCGTCAGGCTGCCGCCCCCTGAACCAAACTGCCAGACACCGTCGACCATGCTCTGGGTGTTGCCGCCGGTGAGGTCCTTGCCGTGGCACTGGGCACAACGCTGCATGTAGATTTGGGCGCCCTCCTGCACTGCCTCGCCGGAGGGAGGCTGCGCGATGGACGCTGTGGAGAGCGACAAGAGAACGATGAAGGTGGGGAGGTATTTGGTCATCGAGTGGGATTCTCGCGTAGGTGGTTCTTGGTAGGTCAATGCGGAAGGAAGTAGGGAAGCTCTGCGCAACGTCTTGCCCCTCCCCGCACCAAATGCAGGTGCGACCCTCCCGCAAACGGGAGGTTGGAGAGTGGATTGGGTCGCTTGTTTGTATGGTTACTCCACCAATAGTCCGTCGGCGCGGTGGCCTTGACGGCGGTGGATCTCGGGGTCGATGTCGTACGCTACCAACTGCACCGCGCCGTCGGCGTAGGCAAAGTAGCAACCCGCCTGATGGGCGCTGCCGAACTGCTTGTGCCCGGCCTCCTCCCCATCGGGCGCTACGGGCAAGTCGAGCGACGTGTAGCGGGCGGTATCGTTGCCGTGGCCGAGGAAGGCGTGCTGGTCGTCGCCCCAATCGTAGCCGCCAATCAGGCAACGCTTCTCGCCCACCAAATAGGTCAGCGACGTGCCGTCGGTGATTCTCGCAATCCGCACTTCGCTCCGCGGATAAAACACTCCGGTGGCGTCGGCCGTATTTTTCCAGTCGTAGTTTCCGTTCACCGCGTCGTCCAAAGTCTCTGGGCCCAGATCGCCGATCACCAGGTCGCCGGCGTTGGCCCCGTAATCGGTCTTGAACACCGACTCGGCCGGCTCTGCGTTGCGAACCTCATGCGAACCGCCGTAGGGGTAGAGACCCAGCGCGCGGCGGCTTGGGCAGTTGAGCGAGGCAACCGGCGTCGAGGCCACTTCGGCGCCTAGTTCGCGTTTGGCTTGGTCCGACGCGCCGCGACCTAACTTCTGCAGCGTGGTTTGCTCCATGTACGGCAAAATGGAGAACGCCCAACCGCCAGGCTGACGGCGATCGGAACCGCGATCGGGGTCGCCGGTCCACACGTACCCCCAACCACCAGATGGAAAGTGCCCCAGGGCGCTGTGGTGCGAGTGCATCGCGATGCCCACCTGGCGAAGGTTGTTCTGGCAAGTCCCGCGCCGCGCCGCCTCGCGCGCCGCCTGCACCGCGGGCAACAACAACGCGACGAGGATGCCGATGATGGCGATCACCACCAGCAATTCGACGAGTGTGAAGCCACGCGAAGGGCGGAGTCTAGGCATGCTGTCTATGTGGCGCGGTACAGGAAGGATTTGAGGCGGGAGTGGCGCGACTTTTCGCGAGCGGTGCAGTATAAACCACGCGGTCGCGCGATACCACAAGTACGCGGCGCCCCTTGGAAGACGAGATTCCATTTGCTGAATCCCGCATTATTGCAATAATTACAAGCAGTGGCGACTCGATGGAGTGCATTTCGCAGGGGAGTCTGCAGATGAGACGTTTTCCGTTGGCGTTGATTGTCAGTTGCGCAGCGATTGCCTTGGGCAGCATGCCAGAGTGCAACGCGCAGATTATCCGCACCGCGCCGGATATCAAAACACCGCGGAACTACCAGCCCGGCACCGGGGTGGATCGCAACGGCATCCTCTCGCGCCCATCGAACCGGCGGACCACGCATTACTACGCTCCCGGCGGCGGGTACTACTATGGTTGGTACCCCGGCGGCACCTACTACTACGGCGGCTCGTATTACTTTGCCGACGGCTACCTGTGTCCGTACTGTGGCGGGCGTTGGTGCAACGGGCGATGTCGCATCGGATACTATCCCATGATCGTGGGTGACGCCGGCGCACTGTTCGGGCCGCGGGCCGCACAGGAATTCCTGGGCGTGGGTGGCAACAACCAAAACGCCGGTGTAGTCAACCGCAATCCCATCCGCATCGCCGCTGCTCAAGCGCCAGTGGCGCCACCGAGGATTAGCAACCCCACGGCCAGAGCCAGGGCGTGGAAGTTCGTCGAGCACGGCGATCGCTACTTCCAACGTGGCAACTACCGGAAGGCGGCCGAGCGGTATCGCAAGGCGGAGTCGCAAGCGTCGGACATCGCTGATATCTACTTCCGACAAGGCTTCGCCGAGATGGGCGCAGGGCGGTACGCCGAAGCGGTGGTGGCCATGCAAGAAGGACTGGCGCTCAAGCCCGACTGGCCCGACTCTGGCTTTGTGCTCGAAGAACTCTATCCCACGGCCGAAGCGAAGCGCGAGGTGTTTCGGGAGTTGCACCGCTACGTTGCGGAGCACCCCAACAACGCCGACGCACTGTACATGCTGGCCGTGATGCAGTACTTCGATGGCCAGACCGAGGCGGCCGAATTGCGGTTCCGTCGCGTGGTCGAACTAGTTGGCGTGGCCAACCACGCGCGGGCGTTCTTGCCATTGGAACCGGCCGAAGCGCCGGCACCGCCGCCGAAAGATCCGCCGAACGATCCAAACGCAGCTGCGGCGGATGCGATGCTCGAGCAGTAAACTTGATAGTCGCCGTTCGCTCCGCGAACGAGTGCCCCATATTATTGAGGCGCGTTGCGCTCTAAACCTCGTTCGCGGAGCGAACGGGCACGATTAGATGTCTTGATGCAAACGTGTGGCAAGGTGATCGATCTGGCCTTTCAGATTGGCAAGCAGCAGCGCGGGGCTGGCGCCGCGGGCCAGCTCGCCATAGAAGCCGCTTGGTCCGCCTGGGCGTTGGGCAATGATGGCTTCGGCGGTGCGGCCGACTTCGGCCAGTTCGTGTTGCATCTCGACTACGCGGCGAGCGGCCGCGCGGCTGGCGTTCCACAGGCTGGTGAGCACGCGGACGAGTCCGCCGATCAACACCGCTTGCCCGGCAAGCGTTACGCCAACGCCCCATTGCCAGAAGCGGGGCTCCTCGCCAAACATGCCCATGCCCACCAGCGTCACCCCGCCAGCAGCAAGCCCCAACCCTAACACCAGGGCGAGCCAAGCCACGATCTGCATGCGACGGTCGCCCGCGCGTCGCGCTCGGGCGGCACGAGAGTAGTCAACGGTCGGTTTGCGTTGCTTGGTCGACTCGCTACCCGCCGGCAGCGCGAGCGTGTCGACCCAATGCAGCGTGGCCTCGCCGGTGTCGGAGTTGCTGCTTACCTTGAGCGGTGTGCGAAGCGAGCGGCCAATGTGACGCAGCCGCCGATCGGTCGACCACTCTTCGCTGGTGGTCGTTTCGCTAGCTTCGTGCTTTAGGGCTTCGGCCTTGCGACTGGCTGGCCGTCCGCAACGACTGCACTCGGCCGGCACCCCAGTCCCGGCGGTGATAGCAGGTACGTCTTGGCCGCAATGCTGGCACCACATGGTCGCGCAATCCTTAATCCTGTCGAGAACGAGCGATAGTCTCGTTACTTGCATCGACAGCGGCGGCGCGAAACTTTGACGATTTTGCGGATTAGAGAAAAGCCGATACGGCTACTCATCGCTGTCCGAAGCATCCGATTCGTCGTCGCCCTCTGCTTCCTCTGCCTCAGCGCCGGCTTCCGGTTCGGGCGAATCGGGCTCTTCCGACGCTTGCGCGACGGGCCAGTCGCGGCGCATCCAGCGGACGATCAGCGAGATATTCTCCTCAGATAATGTGTTGAGGTCCGGATTGTCCGGATGCGTGGCGAAGCCCGGCATCAGGCGATCGACCTCGTCGTAGTTGTCCTCGGAGTAATAGAACCGTTCGGTCTGCGGGTTGCGAATGAACTCGGTAAGCCACTCTTCGGAGGCGTAGCCGGTGAGGTCCGGTCCCGCGCCGACTTCCTCTTCGCCCAGCGAATGGCAATCGATGCAAGAGAACTCGTTAATTACCAGTTCCATGCCTTGCTCAATCTGCTCAGAGTCCTTCGCGTCCATCTCGCGCTGGTAGGGCAACTCGGCGAGCGACGAAATGGCCCAGGCGGCAGCCTTCACCTTCATCTGGAACGCTTTCTTCTCGTCGTCTGGCAGGTCGGCCAGCTCATCACCAATGGAGGTCTTCACCCAATCGACCATATCCCCTTCGGCGAAGATCGTATGCTCGAAATAGTTGGGCCCTGCAATTTGATCGGGGTTGAGCATTCCTTCCATCCACCGGCGGCTGCCAAAGCCGTACAGGTTCGGCGCGGTCGGTTCTTCGACGTGCACGGTAAGCAATGGGTCGTAGTCACTAGCCAGCTTCCTCGGTGTTGGATCGTGGTGGCTGTGGCAACTCGCGCAGTGCTGTTTGAACAATCGCCTGCCGGCGATCATCGGATCGTGCCGCGTCTGATCGCGCGCGCCCGCTACCGGGACACCCATCGACGCCAGTTCCACGGCCCGCTCGGCCTCGGCCTGAGCGAGCCGGAGATCGGCCTTGTAGTGCTGCGACTTCTCGGTCTTGCCGTTGTAGTCCTCGTAGAACGAAATCGCCGACAGGCTAATGATGCCCACCATCACGGCCAGCACGAACAACGTGTTGAACCGTCGGCCCAGGTTCCACTTGCCGATAAATGGCATCAGCACCATCACCAGCATGATTAGGCCGGGGATCACTTGCGAGGCAATGAACATGCCGCTCGCGCCTTGGAAGTACTTCAGCAGTTGGAACAAAAAGCGGAAGTACCACTCGGGACGGGCGGTGTTGAATTCGACTGTGGCGTCGCTCGGTGGGCCAAGTTCCGCGGGGCGCAGCATGGTGATGGTCCACACCGTGCCGATCACCGCCAGGCAGGCCACTCCATCGCGCAGCGCCTGATCAGGCCAGTACGGCGCGGAGGACTTTTCGGAATCCTCCTCGTCCGGTGTGTAACCATGGCGTCGGCCGACGGCCGCGTGCAATACCACCAGCAGCAACAGAATGCCCGGCAGCACGCCGGCGTGCAGGGCGAAGAACCGCGTGAGCGTGTGATGGCCGAACTCGCTGCCGCCCACGGCGATCGACTTCATGTCGTCGCCCACGCCTGGCGTCACGCCGGCAATGTTGGTGGCCACTTGCGACGCCTGAAAGCCGCGCTGGTCCCACGGCAACAGGTAGCCAGTCTGCCCGAGCCCAAACAGCACGATCATCATCGCCAGGCCGATCCAATAGGTTACTTCGCGCGGCGCGCGGTACGCACCGTAGATCACCACTTGCATCAGATGAATGGCAATCAGCACCATCACGGCCGACGACATGTAGTGATGAATGCCACGCAGCATCGAGCCGCCAGTCATCTCGTGTTCGATGTAGTACACGCTCTCCCAAGCGGTTTGCGTGCTGGGGCTGTAGTGCATCCACAGGAACAGGCCGGTGATGAACTGCACCACCACGGCGAACAACAGCGCGGTGCCCCAGATGTAACGCCACTTTGCCCCGCCGGGCACGCGTTGATAGAACACGGAATGAACCGCCCCGCGGAAGCCCGTCCGATTATCCAGCCAGTTGAGTATCGATTGCATGATGAACCGCGTGCATTTGTTTTCAGTAACCGCCCATCGCTAGATCGCTTCTCGCTCGGCGATGCCGCCTTTGAAGCGTTTGTAGTTCACCAGCACATCGCCGGTTTGCTTGTCGACCTTCACCTCCATCGGGTCGAGGTCGCGTGGGCTGACGCTGTTCTTGTCCAGGCGCTTGCCGGCGACGTCGAACACCGCGTTGTGGCATGGGCAGACAATGTCTTCCGCTTTCGCATCGTAGCTAACGATGCAGCCCAGGTGGGGACACGTGACGCTCAGCGCCACGGGCGTTTCGTTCTCGCTGGTGCGTCTTAACAGCACCGGGCGTTCGGACTGTGGCTCGTATAAGTTCCACTTGTCGGTCGGCTTGGGATCGACCACCGCAAACTGGCGCGGCACGCCGTCGGGCGGAATCTGATCGATCGATGCGACGCGAATCCAGTTGCCATCGTCGCTGGCAGCGCCGGAGCCTCTGCGTTTCTTGAGCACCGGATCGAGCAGCACGGCAACGCCAGCGGCCGTTGGCGCGAGCAGCGCCCCGATGCCCAACAGCGCGGCCAGCAGTTTGGTGCCAAACGATCGTCGGGGTTCGTTGGCTTGTGTGGTAGTATCTTCACTCATGGTTGTGCTCGCCTTCTATAATACTCACCGCACGGCGGTCGACATTTTTATGGACGAAGATTCATTTTACCCTATTTTATTGCACAGCTCCGCTACAACCAACTCTCGGGTTTTTTCTACCGATTCTGCGACGCGAAGCCCGGCAGCCGCACGATGGCCGCCACCGCCGAACACTTCGGCCACCGCTCGAACGTCCGCGTCGTTGCGACTTCGCAGGCTAACCTTGGTCAACTTGTTTTCCAGGGCCACGAACAGCGCTGCGACCTCGACGCCGGCGATGGTGAGCAGCCGATTGACGACATCTTCGCTGTCGCTCGGCTCCGAGCCGGTCGATGCAAAGTCGTCCAAAGTCGCCGCCGCGTGCGCCACGCGGCCGCCCGGCTCGATCCGAATATCCTGCAAGATGCATCCATGTAGAAGTACGCGTGCCAGCGAGTTCTGTTCGTACAACAGGCTGAAGATCCCCGCCGGCGAGGCACCGGCGGCCACCAGTTTTTCCACCGCTGCGTAGGTGATCGATCCCACCGAGTTGAATCGAAACCAACCCGTGTCGGTCGCGATCGCAGCGAACAACATAGTGGCCATCTCTTCGTTCAGAGAGACGCCCAGCGCTTCGATCGCTTCGAGCACCAAGCGGCCGTTCGCTTCGGCCGAGTCGTCTTTGAACACCACCGCATCCATGTCGTCGCCGCCCACGTGGTGATCGATCACTACCTTCTTGGCGGTCGACTCGCGCAGCACGTCGCCCATCGGCCCGACCTGCTGCCAGGCGCTGGTATCGAGCACCATCATCACGTCGACGTCGTTGGCCAGTAGCGCGGTGGGTAGAACGTGTTCGCCCAACACTTCGATCTTGTTATGCCGATCCATGAACGCGATGTGCGGCGGCACTGCGTCGGCGTTGACGACTCGCACCGTCTTGCCGAGCGACTCGAGCGCGGCGGCCATGGCCAGTTCGCTCCCCAGCGCGTCGCAGTCGGGGCGTTGATGGGTGGTGAGCACGAACGACTGGTGCTCGCCCACCAAGTCAACAAACGGTCGCCAGGCGATGGCCATCAAGTTCTCCCTACGGTTCGGCCGATGCTCGAAAGGTAGTCCGAAGCCCTCTGGCCCGCGACCGCCACGTCGGCTTTGAGTTGTTTGGTGAGTGCATCGGCGGAGTCGAACGCGCGCGTGTCGCGCAGTCGCTCGAGAAGATCAACTTCCAGAATCTGGCCGTACAGTGTCTCGTCGGTGCCAATCAGGTGCACCTCCACTTTGGTCGCCAGATCGCCGAACGTGGGATTGGGTCCCAGGTTCAGCGCGGCGGGCCATGCCCGATTGCCAAGCCACGCGGCTCCGGCGTACACGCCGTGGGCCGGTAGCAACGTGTCGACCCCTTCGAGGTTGGCGGTGGGGAACCCGAGGTCGGTGCCCCGCCCTGCCCCGTGAGTCACGAGGCCGCGAATGCGGTACGGCGAGGTGAGCCACTTTCGCGCCTCGCCCACGCGGCCCAGGCTCACCAGGTCGCGGACCCGCGAGCTGCTGATCATCGAGCCGTCGGTTTCAATCGGTTCGACGATGTCGAGCGTCATCCCTTCGCTGGCGGCGAACTCCGCCAGCGTGTCGACGTTGCCCGCGCGATTCTTGCCGAAGAAGAAGTTGGGCCCCTCGACAATCGCTCTGGCGTCAAGCACTTCGACGATCACACGATCGAAGAATTCGCGCGGGGAGAGCGACAGCAGTCCCATGTCGGTGGGATAGGCCACTACCCAGTCGATACCCAGCTCGGCCAGCAGCTCCGCCTTCCGCTCCGTCCAAGTGAGCGGCAACGGGCAGGCCTCTGGCCTCAAGAGTCGCGCCGGGTGCGGATCGAACGTAAACACCACCGCCGGGCCGTTGACTTCGGCCGCGCGCTGCCGCAGTCGTTCGATCAAACACGCGTGGCCGCGATGCACCCCGTCGAAGTTGCCTATGCTCACTGCCCCACCTCGGGCGATGGGCGGCAGGTCGTGAACATGGCGGATAACGGGCACAGGCGGTTCTCGGCACTCTCGATGGTCGGGGAAACTACAGTATCGAACGCACTGCCAGGAAGGTCAACGCGGGGCGGATGCTTACTACCGGCGAAACCAGCAATTCGGTATCAAAGCTGCTCGAAAGCCACCGGCAGGAATTCGATCAGGTCGGGCGCGATCAGCGAAACCTGCCCCACTTGCTCGGCAGCCAGATCGCCCGCCAGGCCGTGGACGTGCACAGCGAGTCGCGCGGCTTGCCATGCTTCGAGCCCCTGCGCGGCGAGCGCGGCCACGATGCCGGTAAGCACGTCGCCCGTGCCGCCGGTCGCCATGCCGGGGTTGCCCGTAGAGTTCACCGCGTACTGCTGGTTGTTGGCCACCACGGTTCCCGCGCCTTTGAGCACCACGATGGTCTGCCCCGAAGGATCGCGCGTGGCGAGTTGTAGCGCGGCTTTCGATCGCGTTGATGGTCGGATGCCGACGCTATCCCCAGTTAGCCGGGCAAACTCTCCGGGGTGCGGAGTGAGGATCCGCACCGCCGGCGGCGCCGAGAGCACCGCAGGCGACTCGGCCACCGCGTTGAGTCCATCGGCGTCGACCACCATCGGCGCGGTCACTTCGCCGTACAGTCGCTTGACGATGTTCGTCACGGCCGGCGAACGCCCCAGTCCCGGCCCCAGCGCCACGACGTCTGCCTTGGAGGCCAGCTCGAGCAGCGGATCGATGGCCGGTGTGTCGAATGTGTCGTCGTTGTCCGCCAGGCCCACGGTCATGTAGGCCGGCGCGAAACTCGCCACCACCGATTGCACGCATCGCGGCGTGGCAATGGTCACCAGCCCTGCACCGGAGCGCAGCGCAGCCATCCCCGACAGCGAAATGCTGCCTGCCATGCCCCGCGAACCACCAATCAGCAGCACGCGACCATAGCTTCCCTTGTGACCATGGCGGTCGCGAGGCTCCAGCTTCGGCAGCGGTTGAGAGGAAACGTCTTGCATAGGTGCATTCTATCACATGGGGTGGGCCAAGCTGCAAGCGGCCGGCCGTTGCAACTCGACCACTGATGGTGCGATAACTAACCGTATGAACTCTCCACGTGCACTTAACCGACAGCAGTCTCGCGAAGTCGACCGCATCGCCATCGAGGAGTATGGCATGTCGGGACTGGTGTTGATGGAGAACGCCGGCCGCGGTTGCGTTGATCTCTTGGAGCGGCGCGGCGTGCGAGGTCCGGTCGCCATCGTGTGCGGCAAGGGCAACAACGGCGGCGACGGCTTCGTTATCGCCCGCCACTTGTGGATCCGTGGTTACGAGCCGCGGGTGCTGTTGGTACCGCCAGCCGAAGAACTCACCGGCGACGCGGCGGCGAATTTTGCGATCCTGCGCAAGGCGCACGCGCAGATCGTTTATCTTTCGGAGGAAGGCGGCCCCGCTTCGCTACCCGAGGCCTTGGACTTCGCCGCCGATGGCTGTAATTGGTTGGTCGATTGCCTGCTCGGCACCGGCGCAACCGGTGCGCCGCGCCCTCCGTACGATGCGATCATCGAGTGGATGAATGCGGAGAACGCCAAACGCTTGGCCATCGACGTACCGAGCGGGCTCGACTGCGACACCGGTCAGGCGTCTCCCACCACGGTCCGCGCCGACGTGACCGCCACGTTCGTCACCACCAAGATCGGCTACAAACAACCAGCTGCGCGCGACTTCGTTGGCGAAGTGGAAGTGGTCGACATCGGCATTCCGCCGGGCCTGGTAGATCGCATCGCGTAGCTTTGCTGTGCACGCAGCGTCATGCCACCGCCGGGCTGCTGATTTCCTGCAGCGGACCAAAGTACTCGTAGCGGATGCGGTCCGGGCTCACGTCGAGTTGCGTTAGCGCGGCGTGCACCTCGGTCATAAACGGAGGCGGTCCGCAAAAATAAAACTCCGCGTCGAGATACGGCGTCCACCCGCGCAGAAACTCAACGTCGACCCTACCGGTGCTGTCGCATCGCCCTCGTTCCACGTCGTCGGCGAGCGGCTCGTCGTAGCGAACATGCACGTGGAAGTTCTCTTTCGAGTCCAGCTCGCGCAGCTCATCGGCAAACGCCTGCACGCGACTGTTCCGCGCTGCGTGCAAAACATACACGGGCCGATCTGCATCCTGATGGGCCAGATGGCGGGCGATCGACATCAGCGGCGTGGCGCCAATGCCGCCGGCCAGCAGCACCACGGGACGCGCCGCGTCGGGCGAACCGCCCAGCGTGAACTCGCCGCACGGCGGTCCCGCTTCGATCTTGTCGCCCTCTTGCACGCTGTCGTGCAGGTAGTTGGAGATCAAACCGTCCGGTGCATCGGCTGTGGCGCTCGACTCGCGCTTCACGCTAATGCGGTAGTAGCCCGCGCCAGGGCGATCCGACAGGCTGTAGTTGCGCGGCGAGGTGGGCGTGGTCGGATGGTCGACGCGCACCGTAATATACTGCCCTGGCTGGTAGTCGGGCAGAGGTCGATCGTCGCTGGGCCGCAGGTAGAACGAAGTCACCAACTCGCTCTCCGGCACTTTGCGATCCACCACCAACTCGCGGTAACCATTCCAGCCGCCAGGCGCATCGCGCTGCTCTTGGTAAATGGCCGCTTCGCGGTCGATCAGCACCCCGGCCAGCACCTGATAGGCGTCCAGCACGGCGTCTTCCACCTCCGGCGTGACCGCATCGCCCAGCACCTCTTTGATGGCCGCCAACAGGTGCTTGCCGACAATGGGATAGTGCTCCGGCTGGATGCCGAGCGAGCAATGCTTCTGAGCGATCAACTCCACCGCGCCGGCGAGCTCGCCAAGATTGTCGATGTTGCTGAAGTAAGCGCAAATCGCACCTGCCAGGGCCCGCTGCTGACCGCCGGCGTGCTGATGGGCCGCATTGAAATACGCCTGAACTTCCGGGTTCTCCCGAAACATCCGCGTGTAGAACGCCTTGGTAATCGTCTCGGCCAACGGCGCGACTGCGGGGGTAATCTGCTTGACGATCTCGATGGTGGTTGGTTGAAGCATGAATTCCTCGCAACTTGGTGAGCTTTGGAAGTAGCCGGCCCTGGGCAAAATCGTGTACAATAAGGTACAGGATACATCCTGCACGTCAAGGTGCAGAATAGCCCTCGCACACGAGAAACGCGACCATGCTATCCAAAACTGCCGAGTACGCCCTGCGGGCAATGGCCTACATGGCGGCTGAGTCCGGCCAGCCTGCATCGGCCGACCTGCTGGCCAAGAAAACCCAAGTGCCGCGCCGATACTTGCATCGTGTGTTGCAAGACCTGGTGGCCGCCGAGTTGGTGCGTTCGCGTTCCGGCCCCGGTGGCGGCTACGAACTGGCCCTGCCGACCAACAAAGTGACGATTCTCGACATCGTCAACGCTGTCTCGCCCATCGAACGAATCCGCCAATGCCCGCTGGGCCTCGAATCGCACACCCAGCTCTGCCCGCTACACAAAGAACTGGACCGCGCCTACGCGGCCACCGAGGCCTCCTTCGGCCGCGTGACGCTGAAGAAGCTGTTGAGTTCGACTAGTCCGATCAAGCCGTTGTGCGAGGTGGAGTAACGGACCGACGAGGCGTAGCTCGTCGGCTATAGTCCCCAACGGGCTTACCCCGCGTTGAGTTCCACCTCGGGATTGTCGGCCACGTTCACCCAGCAGTGGACGTGCGGTGCGCCGCGGAAGTGCCAGACGAACGCAGGGCCTTCGAGTCGCCAGTTGTCCCATACGCGGTCTTTGCCCAGGTCGTCCTCTTCGTAGAACGCCAAATGGCACGCGTCGAGGCCGCCGAACTTGTCGAGGCACGCCACGACTTCGTCCTGGTCGCTTTGGCGGTAGGGCTCGATCAGCTTCTTCAGCACCTTCTGCATGTGCTCTTTCTGATCACTCGCCAGCTGCGCGATGGGAATGCCCTGCAGCTCCTTCGCGGCTTTCTCTCCCGTGCCCTCGAAGTACACATCGTCCTCGGCGGGCATTTTGGGGTTCCGCACCAGCGCGGCCTCTTGCTGCTCGCCGTCGAGCATTTGGTACAGCTTGTTGGCTGCCTTGGCTTGCGGCCAGAAGACGTTGCCCGGATGGTCCGGCTTCTCGTCAAAGCCCTGCGCGGCGTGGCCGTAGAAGATCGGTCCGCCGAACGCCACGTGCGGCGTGGTGTTGCCGTCGGCCCGCAAGGTCATGTGCCGGCCGGTGAGCACCAACTCGCACTTGTCCGAGCCCGGCTCGCCGAAGATGGCGATGCTGTTCTGCTTGCCGAACCCGCCTGAGTCGTCCTTCAGTTGCTTATAGATCCGCTCGTGCCACTCGGGCTGGATGATGCCTTCGAGAATGTGCCGCACGATCTCGCGCTGGTCGTCGGTGTAGAAGTCGCTGGCCAAGTACTGCTCGGTAATGTCCCAGTTGGCCGACACGTGCGTGCGGAGCAGCCCGCGACCGTCTTCGTGATCCCAATCGAAGCAAACCGCCTCGCGCTGCTTGGGCGAAAGCGACTCGTACAGCACCTTGGTAAGCGACTCGGGTGTCGACTCTTTCTGCTTGGCCTCCGCGCCGAGCAACCGCACGTTGGGCAACGTGGCAGCGAGCCCCGCCCCAAGGGCTAATTTGCCGGTTTGGCTAAGAAACTCGCGACGATTGGCATTCCGCCCGTTTGGCAGCAGCATGGCTCGACTCCTGGAGAGAGGAAGGTGGGACGCGAGGCATTGTACCAAACCGCACAACGGAATTCATTCGCTTTGCCCCGTAGTAACGGAAATTATTCCGTTAGGCAGCCGCCCATCAAATCATTGGGCTACGAATTGAATAGCCACGAAAAGGCACGAAGATGCACAGAGAGGAGAAGCCGGAACCCTGGGCGACTATTCAACCCTACTACTTTTCGTGACTTTTCTTCCTCTTCGTGGCTATCTTTGGCAACGGAATGAATTCCGTTCTACGTCGGTCGCTTGCGTTGACAAGCCGCGCAGAAGAACGTCGACCGCTGCGCCTGCACAATGCGCTTGATCGCCGCGCCGCATTGTGGGCAGGGTAAGCCTTCGCGGCCGTACACGCGGTGCAGGTTCTGGTAGCCGCCATCTTGATTGAGCGCGTTGCGGTAGGTTCCGTCGCCCAGGGTGGAGCCTTCGTAGCGGATGGCTTCTTCGAGCACCGCCACCGCGGCGTCGGCCATACGCCGCCACTGGTCGCGCGTGAGTCGGTGACACGCCTTCTCGGGATGGATCCCGGCGACGTGCAATAGCTCGGCCGCGTACAAATTGCCAATGCCCGCGACGACCTTCTGATCGAGCAGCGCGACTTTGATCGCGCGTTTACTCTTGCTAAGTCGCGCGCGATATTCTTCGGCGGTCATTACCAGGGCGTCGGGGCCGAGTTTCTCGGGGCCCAACTCTTTGGCAAACTCCGCAGGTGAGTATAAGCGAACTTTCCCCAGCCCGCGACGGTCCCAGTAGTAGAACGACTTATAGCGCTTCCCCGACACGTCGAACCGCAGCCGCAAGTACATCGGGTCGGGCGGATCGGCCACGAGCACGAGCCCCGTCATGCGGGGCTCGATCACCAACCGGTCGCCGCTCGCCAGGACCACCACCACACGCTTGCCCACGCGGTCAATCGCTTCAATCGTCTGCCCTACCATCCGGCGGCGTAAGCGATCGATGCGCGGCGTCACCGCAATCGGCTTCCGCGGGCAGGGCAGCTTCAACACGTCGACCACCTGCCGGCCCACGATGGGCAGCAGCCCGCGACGCATGGTTTCGACTTCAGGAAGTTCAGGCATGGCTAGGTTGGAAGACTTCTGTAGATGCGATACCCGGCCCAGCGCAACACGGCGGCAGCCACGACGACGCCTAATAGGGCTCCTAGAGATATCAGCAGGAAGGGAATATACATCTCCTCCCAAAAAAATCGCACCATCGTTTGCTGCGCCAAGACTGCAGCGGCCACCAGCCCGGTGATGGGGGCCGACAAGAAGGGGATGGCCACGCCCAGCGGTCGCGGACGTTCGAGTCGCAACAAATAGCCCGTCAACAGAACAGGTGGCAGCAACAGCACCAGGAAAGCGAACATCCAGGTGGCGATCCCGTCGAGGCTTTGCGACCAATCCTGGGCGCCGAAAGCCATCATCTTTCCCATACCCGCCAACAACGCTGCTACCGAAGTCCACAGAAACAGGTAACGCATGCCGTACGAGGTTGACTGCCCGCCTTCAAGGCAAGCGTGAGCCGCGGTGCCTAGACGAATTCTGAACTTCCACCGAACCACCGCCAGCACCGCAAGGAACATCAGGTGCATCACCAACATGCCCACCAATGGCCCGAGCACGTCGCCGTCGCCACCCATGGCCAATACCAGGAAGATGCTGACGGCAACACCTGCCGGAATCCGCCACACCCAAGCCTGAGCCCCCAACGCGCCCCACACGGCGCAGAGCGCCGGTTGCACCCACATGGTGCCGACGACAATAAACATCCAATAGGATTGCCAAAGATCTTCGTCAATCACACTGCCCAGCGGCGAAACCAAAAGGTTCCAGAACCCTCCAGCAAACACCAACCCCAACGGCGCCCACCGCTCGCGCAGCTTTCGAGAGTCGACTTCGTCATCCGGCGGCGGGGTTTCAGTCGATTCGGACATAGACAATACCGGAAGGAAGTGGGGGCGCTAGACTACCAATAAACCGCACCGGCGCGGCCGGTTCCACCCCTGAGGGCCCGAATCCTGAATCCTGCCTTCTTCTGCTCGCCCTTGAACCCTCGCCGCTGGCAGCCGACAATCAAAGGTCAAAGGAAACCAATCACCATGAGCAATACCCCCACCACTACCGCTGTGCCCGACGCTGCCGGGCGGTTTGGCACGTTTGGCGGCCGCTACGTGCCCGAGACGCTGGTCAAAGCGCTCGATCAGTTGACCGACGAATACGCCAAGGCGAAGGCCGACACCGCGTTTCAAGAAGAGTTGACACACTTGCTGCGCGACTTCGTGGGCCGCCCTTCTCCGCTGTACTACGCCAAGCGGCTGAGCCAGCAGTGCGGCGGCGCGCAGATTTATTTCAAACGCGAAGACGTCAATCACACCGGCGCGCACAAAATCAACAACACCATCGGCCAATGCCTGTTGACCATCCGCATGGGTAAGGGCCGCGTGATCGCCGAAACCGGCGCGGGGCAGCATGGTGTGGCCACGGCCACCGCGTGTGCCCACTTCGGCCTGCCGTGCGTGGTGTACATGGGCGAGGAAGACATTCGCCGCCAAAAGCCGAACGTGTTTTCGATGAAACTGCTCGGCGCCGAGGTCCGCCCGGTAACCAGCGGTTCACGCACTCTGCGCGACGCAATCAACGAGGCGATGCGCGACTGGATGAGTTCGGTGGACGACACGCATTACATCCTCGGCTCGGTCGTCGGCCCGCACCCGTTCCCGCAAATCGTCCGCGACTTCCAATCGGTGATCGGCCGCGAGACGATCGATCAGTGCCAAGAGCGACTCGAGCGACTGCCCGACGTGGTGGTCGCTTGCGTGGGTGGCGGCTCGAACGCGGCCGGCATGTTCTTTCCGTTCATCGAGCACACTGAAGTCGAATTGGTGGGCGTCGAAGCGGGCGGGCGGAGCGATAAGCCGGGCGACCACGCCTCGCCGCTCACGTACGGTCAGCCGGGCGTGCTGCATGGGTCGTTCAGCTACGTGATGCAGGACGAAGACGGCCAGACTTGCGACGTCCACTCGATGAGCGCCGGACTCGACTACCCAGGCGTCGGCCCCGAGCACAGCTATTGGAAAGACACCGGCCGCGTGCAGTACACCAGTTGCGGCGACACGACCGCGATGGACGCATTCGACGCCACGGCCGCCAGCGAAGGCATCATGCCGGCGCTCGAGTCGTCGCACGCGGTCGCCAAAGCAATGGAGATCGCCAAAGAGCGCAAGCCCGACGAAGTGGTGGTGGTCTGCCTCTCCGGGCGCGGCGACAAAGACGCCATGGAAATCGCACGGCTCAAGGGCGTGGACTTTGGGTAGTCCGACCTCGTCACCCAGGCGCCCGCATTGGACCCGGTTCAGTCTCCGCACCGTGTTGGTGGCGACGACGATTGCCTGCGTGTGGCTCGGCTACCGCGTGCATTTGGCCGGCGTCCAGCGAGCCGCCAGGGCGATGGTCGAACAACTCGGCGGCCGACTAACCTACGACTACGAAGTCGAACCCGGCGATCCCACCTTTACGCTGAAAAACAGCAACCCGCCTGGCCCTGCATGGCTCCGCGACACTCTGGGCGACGAGTACTTCACCAGTATCGTGCTGGTCAACATCGTGGAGAAGCCGCCGGCGGATCACGAGTCGCAGCAACTGTTCGCACGACTCGCTCGGCTGCCTTCGCTTCATTCGCTGGACCTCGACTGTGCCCATACCGAAGCCGAGACGCTCAAACAGGTCGGAAACCTGTCGGGCCTGCAGCGTCTGACGCTCTATCAAGTCAACGCCGAAGCAGAAAACCTGGCGCCGCTTGGCCAGTTGCGAGAGCTTCGCGAGTTAGATCTCCGTGGAAACATCGATGGCGATCCGGTAGCCCACCTCACTCAACTCAAGCATCTCGACTATCTCCGTCTCGATGGCGACTGGGTGGATGGGCGGGTACTCGCGTCGGTTGCTCAGTGCGAGAGCCTCACCCGACTTGCCATCGAGTGCGACGCGCTCTCCGATGAGCCGCTGACGGCAATCGGAGTGATGTCCGGATTGCAGTTCCTCTCGATCGAATCGACGGGAATCTCCAACGCGGCACTACAGCCACTGCAGGGTCTCGAGAATCTCACACGACTGGTGCTGGTCACGTCTGAAACCCGAGAGGATGGCAGCTCGAGACCAACCAACACCATCTCCGGCGACGGGTTTGTCCACCTCCGCAAGTTGCCGAAGTTGGAAAGTATGGAGCTACGGGGATTCGAAGTCGGCGCGCAGGCACTCTCGCATCTCCGACAGATCCCCAGCCTGACAAACCTCAGCATTCCCCTGGGCGACTTGCAGCTTGGTCCTGAGGAATTGCAGGAGCTGGAACGGTTCTCGCAACTCCAATTCCTCGAAGCCCCCATGGATGCGGCAACCGAGACGCAAATCCTCCAACACATCCCTAAGTTGTTCATCTATAATCCGTGAAAGCCAACTCAACAGGGCGTAGGCTGGCATTCGTTCAAGAATCTCGAAACCAGCCTCGCATTCGGCGTCGGGCTGGGCCATCCGCCGGCCAACCTGCGCAACGTAGCGTTCCACCCACATCGGCGAGTCCGAAAGCGACTCCCAGTCGCTGACCGGTGCGAAGCTGTCGCTACTGCTTTCGGACGAACTAGTGGACCTCGACCAAGCAGTCGAAATCGAGGTGAATGGCCGGCCGGTTGCGACGGTAACGCCGAGCCGCTCGGCGGCTACGATCGTCGCGTCGCTCGCCGCCCGACCCGATCCCGCGATGGCTGCTAGCTGCCGTGTGGAGGTCGAAGTTCCGTAGAGCGCGGCGGCCAGATTCTGATATACTCGGCGGAACGTCTGGCGACCTGCCAGACGACTCCAAGACCCACCTCCGCCACGGCGTCACGATGACCATTGGATTTGGTGAACTCGCAATCCTCGCCATGCTCGTCTGCGGAGTGTGCTGGATTCCCGCGCCAGCGTTTCTTTGGCATCACTCGGGCCGGTGGTTCGTGTTCAGCACGTCGCTCGCAGTGATGCTGTTCTGCCTGGTCGCACACGTCGCGCATTGGTGTTGGCGGTCGTCGGTCGTCAAGCCGCTACGGACCGCGGCCAACTTTCGCGGGTAATCAACAAAGGACTGTGGACTCGTCATGATCTGGCAGAAGCAAACGGACGTGGCGAGCACCAACGAAGTCCCTCGTCGACCAAAGCGAAGACACTGGCTCCAGTATGGCCTGCGAACGTTTCTGGTAGTGGTCACCCTGCTCTGCATCGCCGTGGGCACGCTGGCCGTTAAAGCGCGGCGGCAACGACAGTTGACTGCGGCTGTGACCAGTGTGGGTGGCGAGCTGCGCTTCGATTGGCAACCGAGTTATGCGGATAGGGTAGCTCAATTTGAGCAGTGGCGTCGAGCGATGAGGTCAGGAACTCCTCCTAAGGATCCCGAGCACCCGGAAGGTCCAACGTGGCTGAGGACGACTCTGGGCGACGAGTACTTTCAGGAGATTGAAGAGGTCAAACTCAGCTCGCCGCGCTGGTCTCGCTTCGAAGGAGGGAAGAAGCGATTGCTCCACCTCGTAGCCAACTCTCCTCATCTCACGGAGCTTTACATCTCCCGTTCCGATCTGAACGACGACGACCTTACTGTGCTAAGCAGGCTCGACTCGCTTCGCCGGCTGAGCATCAGCCAGTCGGAAATCTCCGATGACGGGCTACCGTTGCTCTACGGGATGAAGAATCTGGAATCGCTGGTTGTAACCGGTCCTAACATGACATTCGAAGGCGTAGTGGAACTATCGGCTCGGCTTCCGAAATGCCATGTGACGGGCCCCATCGAAGAGATCCATCTCCTCGCTGGCGAACTCCGTGGAGAACTAGGCGTCTTTGTGTTTCCCAACACTGTGACCATGGAACCATTTACGAAGTAAGTGCTTCTCGACATATCGGCCCGCTGGTGCAACGCTGGCTGGTTGCCTATCCTGTATCTTGACACTGCTTGCCCAAAGACTCCAATACTCCGCCATTGCGTCCCGCTACCATGTCCGCCATCGACGACCTGTTCACCCGCCTCCGCTCCGAAAACAAGAAGGCGCTGATGCCGTTCGTCACTGCGGGCGATCCCGACGTGGAGTTCACCGCGGCGGCGCTCGAGGAAATGGTCGGCCGTGGCGCGCACCTGTTCGAAGTGGGCATTCCCTACAGCGATCCCATCGCCGATGGCCCGGTGGTGCAGGCCAGCTACACGCGGGCGCTGGAGAAGAAGGTGAAGCTCGCGTCCATCCTCGAGATGCTCGGCCGAGTGACGCCCAAGCTCACCGCGCCTGTCGTGACGATGGTCAGCTACGCGATCATTTACCGCCACGGGCTCGAGCAGTACTGCGACGACGTAAAGGCCGCCGGAGTGCAAGGGCTGATCGTGCCCGACTTGCCGGTGGAGGAGTCGCCGCAACTGGCCAAGATCTGCGGCGCGCGCGACCTGTCGCTCATTCAACTGGTCACCCCCACCACGCCCCGCGAGCGGGCGCTAAAGATCTGCGAAACCTCCAGCGGCTTCGTCTACTACGTCTCGGTGACCGGCATCACCGGCGAACGAACCGAGCTGCCGCCGGAACTGGTGGAGAACGTGAGCTGGCTGCGAAGCCAAACCCCGCTGCCAATCTGCATCGGCTTCGGCATCAACAAGCCAGAGCACGTCAAGCTACTCGCGCCGGTGGCCGATGGACTGATCGTCGGCTCGGCCGTAGTGCGCCGGGTGGCCGAAGCCGCCCAGCGTCCCCGCGACGAAGTGCTCAAGGAAGTGGGCGACTACGTGTCGGAGTTGTTGGGGGCGTTTTAAGTAGCCTCGCTGGTGTCCACGTTCCTCTACTAGCCGGACCTCCACGAGGTCCGTAAGGTCGCGGAGGCAAGTGTGCCTCCGGCTGTGGGTTTCTGTTCGCAACGAATCTGTTCGGCTCGACTTGACCGCAAATCGCTGTTTTCCCACGCTTTAGCGTGCTGGAACCCGAATCCTCTTGTGCGAAAAGTTTGACCTCCCCAGTGGCCGCAAACTACTATTGATATAGTCGGCGACTATTTGATAAATGGTCGCTTGGCTAACCGTGTGTCCACAGGCGCGAGCTTGACGTTCAAGCTCATTAGCTTTCGTGAGGAGGCCTTTCGACATGCACGAGCATCGCCGCGGCGAACAGGTCCGTCGCTTTTTTGCCGGAGTTACCGAGTACGTCTTTCAAACTCGTCTTGGGGTCGCCGACCCTCCGCTAGTGGACTATATCAGCGAGCTGCTGGCTCGGTTCCTGCGGTCCGAAGACGTGTACGCGGTTCGCAGTCCGCGCGGGCAGCGGCTGACTCAAGTGGCCGACATGCTCGAAGAAGCCATGCATCGCCAGGGCCCCGCCAAGCGGCAACTGCATCGCCACATCGGCGACTTCACTTTGTTCTGGACCGGCGTCTACCCCGAGGTGGCCGATCGCATGCAGCGGACTGGCGGCAAGGACATGCTGCTGGACTACCGCGACCAGGGCAAACGCAACTACCTGATCGCCAGCAGCATTCCGGTCGAGCGCGAACAAGCCCCCAGCGAAGTGCTGCAACGGCTCAGCGACTGCTTCGACATCTGCACCTACGGCCTGCAAGAAGTCCGCAAGGCCTGGGAAGAAGAAGACGGCATCGCCGGACCAATCCTGCTGGATTGATCGATTCGACCAAGAACCGTCACTCCCCCAGTCGCTCGTGCGCTTCTTCCGCCCACGGGCTTTCCGGCGCGAGGTGCAGGAACGATTGCCAGTGCTCGCGGGCTTCGTCGGCGTGGCCCAGGCGCTCGAGCGTCGTGGCCAGGTGGTAGTGGGCGTCGGCCAGGTCGGGGTTGGCGGCCAGGGCGCCGCGGAAGGCAGCCGTGGCGTGTTCCACTTCGCCTAGTTCCAACAGCACGCAGCCCAGGTTCACGCGGGCTTCGTCGTATTCGTCGTCCAATTCGATGGCCATGAAGTATCGCTCGCGGGCGGCGGCCAGGTCGCCCATTTGGTAGAGCAAGTCGGCCACCAGGAAGTGATCCTCGGCGTCCGCTTCGCCGGAGAGCAACACGCCGCGATACAGCTCAAGCGCGGCGGCCGGCTCACCGCCGTCGGCCAGTTCCATGGCCGCGTCGCGCAGCTCGTCACTCGTCGGCGGCGCGTCGGCCATACCGGGGTTGGCTACTTCGGGCGGAGGTGCAACATCGCTGGGTGCGTCGAAGTCGATCAGCAACTGGCCGCTGGGCTCAGTGAGCTCGCTGCCGCGCCGCAAAAAGATCTTGCCTCCTTCGACCACGATCGACAGATCGGCCAACGGTCGCGCGACGTCCGGCGCGAGCCGCGCCAGCTCGGCCATCTGGCGGTCGATGCTCACCAGCGACACGCCGGCGTGCACCAACTCGGCCAGGCGGCGGGCAACACGCACCTCGGCGAAGTCGAAGTACGGCAGTTTGCGAACCTCGCACGCGGGGAGCAGGTAGCCGCGACGATGCCAGCGATGGATGGTCCGCGAGTCGACCTTCACCATCTCGGCGAGCAGCGCCGGCGTGTAGAGTCGGCTCACACCAACTTCTTCGTCCACCAGCCCGACGCGCCGCCAGAGCTGCGTCTCGTCGACCAGCGTCACCCGCCCGCTGGCGAGCAACTGCTGCACCACCTCCGCGAGCTCGGCCGCCACGTCGGCCATCGGCACTTCGTCGCCCTTGACCACCAGCGTGGTCGATTCATCCGCCTTTGATTGCAGCACTCCGCCATGCGCGGCGACCACCTTCACGGCCTCGGCCCGCGACATACTAGCCAGCCGCCCCGCCAGCGCAATCCGCTCGCCGGCGAGTTTCGGTTCGGTGGTGGTGGCGGGGGAATCGTCCATGACGTGCAGTGTAACAGCCGGCGGTAGGCGATGGGCAGGGGCAGCGCTGCTACCAAACCAAAGCCCCGAAGGGGCGAAATATGTTAGCCCGGGGCAAGCGCCGGCGAGGTACGAGCCAAGTGCCGCCCCGGGGCGAAGGAGCAAATAGTATCGCGGTCGAGGAGTAGATTCGCTATCAGCCGGAGCGCGACCGAGACCGCAATCGGGCCGCAGCGTGAATACTGAGTGTCCGTGCTTCATCGGTGTCTATCCGTGGCTGAAACTAGATACAGCGCTAACCTCCAACCAGGAACCAGAGCAAAAGCCACGAAGAGGACTACAAGGCGAAAAGACCACCAAGGTTCTATGTGGCAAACGTCGGTCCGATTGCGGTCTCGATCATTCTCCGACTAGTGGACAACGTACTGCTCGACCGCGATTAGGTTTGCCCTCAACACCCGGGGCGGCGCTTGGCTCGTTCCTCGCCGCTTGCCCCGGGCTAACATGTTGGGCCCCTTCGGGGCTGCTTTGGCGCGTCGAATCGCTCACTCTGATCCGCGAGCATCCGCCCAAATCCGCGCCGATCCGCGACTAATTCTCTCGTCCACCCAACAACCGCGTGAGCTTCTCGAGCTTCTCGGCCTCCGCGCGGCGGCCGAGTTTCATGAGCAATTCGATTCGCGCTCGCCGGGCGCGGTGCCAGCGGTCGGTGCCGCGGCGCGTAGCGGATTCGATCAGCGCGTACCGCGCGAGCGCGGCTTCGCGGTCGGCTACCATGTCGCTCTCGGCCAGCAGCTCGGCGTATTCTTCCTGGATGTCGCCGCGCTTGGGCAGCGTGGTGGTGAGCGACTCGTAGAGCTGCCGGGCTTCGGCCTGGTTGGCCACGGCGGCCAGCGCAGCTGCGCGGTAGCGGTCGGCGGGGAGTTTCCAGTTCGAGGAGCTGTCGCCGGCTGCTTTCAGTACCTCCAACAGCAGTTGCCCGAGCGCGGCCCGTTCGGTGCGGCGGGGCGTGGGGCTGCGGGCGTAGGTGGTGAGCTGCGCAGTGAGCCGATCGGCGAGCGGCTCGAGCGACGCACTCGCGCCGCCGCCGCGCAACAGGTCCATCGCCTCGGCCGTCTTGCCACCGGCCACCAGTGCCATGGCCAGCACCGGCGTCGCGCTGTCCTTGTACTCAGGCGGCGGCTCGGGAGGGTCGCTCAACGCTTTGCTCAGCAGCTTCTCGGCATTGCTCGCGTCGCCTGCGTCGAGCATCAACCTGGCGAGCTCCAGCGCGATGGTGCGCTGCGACTCGGTCCACGCGGTGGGCCAGCGCGTGGTGGAGCCTTGACCGACGATGGCCGGCAGCAGCCTGGTCCACGCGGTGCGGACCATCTGTTGCCGCTGGCTGTTGTCCGATAGCTGGCCAACTCGCTCGCGGTACGCGGTGGAGAGCAGCGCGGTCGCCGGCTCGTAGTAGGGCGACGAGCTGTCGACTTCTTCCAGCACGTCCAAGGTCGCCTGCCACTGCCCGCGAGCCGCCAGTGCGCTGGCGAGCCACCAACGCACTTCGGCGGCCGTTTGTCCGGAGGACCAATGACGCAGGTGCTCGCGGCACAGCTCCAGGTAGTTGGCCATCGCCTGATCGGCCTCGTCGCCCGACGCCTGGCGAGCGACTTCGGCGAGCGACAGGATGGCTTCGCGGTGATCGATGGAAGAGTCCTCGCGATCGACCGACGCCAGGGCGAGTCGGCGGAACCGAGTGGCCGCTTCGTCGAACACGCGTTGCCGCTGCATCACCGCGGCGGCCGCACGCTCGGCGGCGAACGCCCGCTCGCGATTTGCCTGCCTGCGGTACATCTCGGCCGCCTGATCGTACGCGGCGACAGCCGCGGTATAGTTGCCCGCGCGGTAGAAATGCTCGGCGGCCAGCACCTTGCCGCCGGCGGTGGTCATGTCGGCCGCGGACGCGAATTGCTCACCCACCATCGCTTCGGCCTGGCGGACGTACCGTGGCGCGTGGTTCGCGCGAACCACGCCCAACAGCGACTCGACGGTCGCCGCGTCGCGCTGGTCGGCGGACAATAGCAGTTCCAGCCGCGCCAGGTCCACCGCGGCCGAACCACCAGGAGGGGGCGTTGCGAGCTTCGCCAGCGCTTCGTCCGCGCGTCCGGCGGCCGCCAGCAACCGTGCTTCGGCGGCCAGCATCTCGCCGGCGAACTCGGCAGGCACGGTTTCGGTTTGCCAACTGGTAAGTAGCGCGAGGCCTTGCTCCGTTTGATTCAGTTCCGCCAGCGCGCGGGCCAGCGCCACGCGGGCGCGCCACACCAGCGCGTCGGCCGGAGTGCCTGCGGCCAAGCGGGTGAGCGACTCGGACGTCTGCTGCAGCGCGTTCACTCGATCGTCGGAGCCCGGCGGGTAGGTCAGCCCCTGCAACCGGTACGCGCGGGCGAGTTCGATGGCGATGCTCCGCGCGAGTCCTGCGAGTTCCGACTCGGTAAACTCGGCCGCCGTGCGCGACTGCCCCAGCGCCCGCTCGCGGCGGCGGCGCTCGAGTTCGTCGGCCACGCTGCGCAATAGGTCAATCGACTGCCGCAGCCGGGCTTGCAGTTGTTGGCGCTCGGTTGGGTCGTTGCGACCAGTGAGCTCCAAGTGCTCGAGCTCCGCTTCATCCAGCAGGTTCAATGCGTCCTGCAACTCGGCCAACAAACTGAAAGGCTGCTTCGCGGCGACCCACGGAGCAATCGCCTGGTGCGCGGCTTGCCAATGTCCCTTTCGCTCGACCGAAGGAACGTCGTACGCCCGAGCCACCTCCACCAGCGACAGCTCGATGGCCATCTCGACCTCGCCGCGGGGATCCAACTCGCCCGAGCCCAGCCGCCCGCGCGCGTAAACCTCCGCCAGGCGATACATCTGCCGCGCGCGCAGGTAGTCCATGTACCGCTGATCCGACGAAGCCGCGCGGGCGACGCCACCAGCGAGTAGTGCGAGCAACAACAGCAGGTGGAAGGTGGGATATTTCACAGCGTGTATCAGGGGAACGTTTCCCCCACTGTCGCCCGTAGAGGTGCCTCGTGTCCAGGGCAACCGCGCGGTTTGCAGGCCGAATTCGTAGGGTGGGTGGTTCCATCGGCGGTGCTGGAGTGAACCGGCAGGGCAATTGTATCGCCGATGGGTTCACCCACCATCCACGACCGCTCGGAACGGTGGGTGAACCTGCCGGTGGTGAGGGCACGCGAATGGCAAAGCGTCGTGCCGGCAGAACCACCCACCCTACTACTTGCCAACCAGCGCGCTCACTTTGTTGCGTCCTTACCACGTCCGCGCTCTTAGCTTGGGTAAGATGGGACGTTCTTGAGAGCCGCGAGCAAGCGAATCACGTGCCGCAAAGGGTGGAAAGCCGAGATACTGCTTGACTTTTGACCCCTGTGCGCGACAATGTCGCCAACGAGAGAGATGAACCTCTCCCTGCCCTGGTGCATTTTTGGTGACGGCTTCTATTTGGTATTGCATGCGATCGGCCCCGCGTCGATCGGCCACCGGGGCGACGACGCGACGAGATGACTGTCGGCCCTGCTGGGTTCTGGCCGAACTCCTCTTGGGTGGTGGCGAAGGGACTTGCGGATGCGGACACATCGCCACCATGCGCCTGCAATGAGAATCGTATCACTATGGCTAGGAAAGCCGCTTCTACCAACGTCTACCGGCAACTAGGAACCTACGAACGGCTTCGTCGCCGTTTGCTGGACTCGCCCGACGATGGGCGGCTGGATAAACAACTCTCCTACTGGGTGTTGCCGACCGACCGACGGCTGCCCATCGCTTTTCTGGATCGCGATCTGCGGTCGCTGCTCGAAAAATCGTTCGACCAACTCCTCAAGACGCCCGGCGTGGGGCAGAAAAAGATCGAGGGCTTCTTCGCCCTGTTACGCCGCGCGGCTGACTTCGAGTCGTCGCAGCAGCCGTTCGGGTTGGAAGAAACCACGCCCACCGAGCAAGTGATCACCTCGGCCGGCTTCGATCCCACGCAGGTCTCCGAATCGCTGTGGAGCACCTGGTGCGAAACGGTCCGCCAGCACGGATTCACCAGCCACTCGCTGGGCCGGCTGGCGCCCTCGCTGCAAACGCTGCCCACGGTGATCTGGCACACGCCGCTGGGCGAGTACGCCGATCGAACGTTGGCGCAGATTCGTCGCCTCCGCACGCATGGCGAAAAGCGGGTGCACGCCATCCTCGAAGTGTTCGCCACCGTGCACGAAGCGGTGTCGACGTCCGCTCAGAGCGAAACATTGGAGCTGGATCTGGTACCGCGATTCATCCCGCCGGTCACACGGTGGTTGAACCTCACGCTGGTGACCGAAAAGCCACCCACGCTGGCCGAGGTGCGCCGCAACCTGGTGCAGCGGATGGTCGATCAGATCGAACTCGACCTGGGCGAGCAAGTCGCCGAGTTGGCCGCCGAGCGACTCGGCCTCGAAGGCGCGAGCGTCAGCGTCAAGGAACAAGCCGAACACCTCGGCGTGACCCGCGCCCGGGTATACCAGCTGTTCGAAGACTGCGGCAAGGTAATGGAAGTCCGCTGGCCCGAAGGCCGCTGGCTAATCCTGCCGCTACAAGCCAAATGCCAAACGGCCACCCCCGCCACCCGCCGCCTGCTGGCAGCGACGCGCGATCTGTTCTACCCCGAACTCGAGGGGCAAGTGGTGGTGGAGTATTCGGCAGAGGGGGCTTAGCGAGCTCTCCTCGTTCCCACGCTCCGCGTGGGAACAGACTACCCGACCGCTCCGCGGTCATTCATCTGCCGACGCGCCTTCATCAACCGTGCCATTCAGCACCTGTCCGCTGCGCGAAAAAGCAATCCCCTGAGCACCATTCGTGCCTACCATCACCGCCTCGATGATTGGTTCGTTGATGGAGTCCGTTGAGAACCACTCGACGAGGAAGTTGGCTCCCGATCCGCCGGTGGTGTCGTGGGCTTTGACGAGGAACTCGATGGTTTCCAGCGGCCCGAGCCGGATTGGCTGGTCGACGTAGGTCTTGGCCAGCTCGCCTCTCGTGTCGTAGTAGCGGACCGAGCGAACATACACAGCGTTGCGCAGGTCGGTGTTGCGGATACTGAGCGTGGCTTCCAGAAGGTAGGGCCGGCCCTGGTTGTAATAGACATGGGAGTAAATGGGAACGTACACGAGCCGCTGGGTGACGATGGAATCGGGGTCGACGTTTTCCGCCAGGAGAGCTTTCAGGTCGGGCGGCTCGTAGTTGCGCGGCGGTTGGTAGGTTACCTTCTCCTCGATCCCGCTCAGTCGCTGGTCGAAGTACACCGCTAGTCCGCACACGACGGCCATGAGGATCAACAAGATCACGATCGATCCCACGAAACCCCGTTCCCAGATCCAGAGGAACCAGCTGGGAAAGCGCTCTGATTTCTTTGCCATTCGACCCTCTCCAACCTTGCGGCTCGCTAGCTACTGCGGAAACTCTTGACCTTACGCGATTCTAATGAGATAGGTTCCCCATAGCGAGACGCCGCGCTAGGGAGTGCACTCTGGGTGCAAACCGAACTCACTTGGCCTACACTAACGGAGGTGAGTGGCACCCTGACGCTGAACGGAGCAAGGCAATATGAATTGGTGGAAGTTGAAGATCGTTCCGATCCTCGCCACACTTTTGATCGCAGCTGTCACGCCCGCCCAAGCCGAACTCTGGTTGGCCGTCACCACGGCGGAACTGGCGCCTGGGCTTAAGCCGCTCGTCGAGCATCGAAAGCAGGATGGACTCGAAGTTGCCCTGTTTGTGGGGCAGCCGGCCGAGGCGCTGAAGCAGCATCCTGCGCCGGACTATCTGCTCTTGGTGGGCGATGTGGCGAGTGAGGGAGAACAGCCCGACCCTGCGTGGCAGGTCGATGCGCGGGTGTGTTCGCTGTATCGGTGGATTGCCTCGCAGCGGGAAGAGTTTTACTCCGACGCGATGCATGGTGACCTCGACGGCGATGGTGCGCCGGAGGTGCCGGTGGGTCGATTGCCGGCGCGGTCGCTTGAGGAACTCGACGTGATGACGCGGAAGATCATCGCTTACGAGCGCCGGCCGTGGACCACCGACGACCTGCGAATGCCCGCCTGGATGGGACACCCGCTGGCCACGCCGATGGTCAATCGCATGGCGACCGGGCTGGCGGTGAGCCAGCTTCGCACGCGGCTGCCGGCGTGGGGCGAGGTCTCGTTAATCTCCGGCGATCCCGCATCGGCGTTTTGCGGCTGGCCCGACGATCAGGCGGCCACGTTCCACCAGTGGCTCGCGCGGGGCGGAGTGCTGGCCACCGTCGGCGCGCACGGATCGGAGTACTCCTGGGTGTCGGTCGCCGGAATCGGGCGACGCACCTTTTACGACGTCCGCCGGCACGCAGGCGCGCTCGCCGAAGGCGAACCGGCGTGCCCGCTGTTGTTATTCACGTGCGACTCGGGCAACTTCACCGCGCGTGAGAGGTGCGTCTCCGAGCGAATGGTCCTGGCGCCCGGCGGCCCGGTGGCCGCGGTCGGCGCGACCACGCAGTCGCACCCGCTCCCCAACTGCTTGACGATCGCCGGCATGCAGCAGATGCTCGAACCAACCGCCGAAGGGACTCTACCCGACCGCTTGGGCGACCTGTGGCTCGGTTCGCAACTCGCAGGCCACGCGCTCCGCGACCTGATGCTCGAAACGCTGTTGAAGGACCTGGAAGGCAGCCTCGAACAGCCGATCAACACCACGAACCTTCGCCGCGACCAACTCCGCATGTACGCCATGATGGGCGACCCGGCCACCCGCATCCGCCTGCCGCGCGAATTGACCGCGACCATCGAGAAAACCGACAACGGCTGGCAGTGGAAAGTCGAACGCCCCGCAGGCGCTACGAAACTGCACGTCCACTTCCGCCCCGCCGGAATCGAACTACCTCTCCGCCCCAACGACGTCGACCAGGACGAAGCGGGCGAGTTGCTCACCAAAGCCAACCGCTTGTTCACCTACGAACCGCGCGGAGCGCTCCACGTCGAAGTGGAGTGGACCGGCACGGTCACCGAGGCGGGCGAGGTTCGCCTGGTAGCGGAGGCTCCGGAGGGGTGGTATGCGGCGGTTTTGGAGGTGGACAGCGAGTCGGGTGGAGAGGAGTAAGCCCAGTGCAGTCGACCTTCACGAACAAGTTTCGCATGATGATGAAGCACTGCCTGCGAATCATGGTAGGCTGCGCTGTAAACTACACTACGCAGTTGAAGAACGTAGTCCGTTTCACTGATTGGGCGGAATCGCTGGCAGAGGCCGACCGGCAAGGGCTGCTGCAAGCGAACGAGCTTAGTGTATTGGAACGCGTGTACGAAGAACTGCAGAAACTCGATGACATGGAAGAAGTTATCTATGCGGACAGGCACTCACGAATGGCAACCGACGCTTGCAGCGGCGCAGAAAGCACTAGATCTAATGGAGGCCAACGACTGTAGTCACTCCGGATAAATCCACTCGCCCGTAAAAGGGTTCTTGATCGGCTTGTTTGCGGGAGGAAGTCCGCCGAATGGCACAACGTCAAGGGTGTAACCAATTCCAACGACTGCATCTTTCTCTACGAGCACTCCGACCCCGTGTTCTTCCTCCCAGTCGCCATGGCAACATAGCTCAACGAGTGGAGAATCGTCCGGCGCGAATCGAGCTTCCAGCCTTTGAAGTTCAAAGTAGATGATCAGGTCCTTGGCCCCCGTCGGTGGGTCACCGACAAAGGCATTAATTTCTCCACTATCGAGCTTTCCATACCACCAATTCCCAGTTTCGGGTCCGGTGCCATTCAGGTCTTGCCAAAGTGCTTGCAGCACGCGATCGGCCAACACGGCTTCCGATTCCACAACGGCCACCACAGCGTCGACCAACCCTTTGTCCGGGTGCGGCTCTTCGGTGCTCTCAACCAAGTTCAGGTCATAACGACCCACCGGCAGCGGCGAATCGAAACGGGCGAACGACGGCAACTCAATCCGCCCTTCCCAATCGATAACGCCCAACTTCAGTTCGCCCAGTTTGGGATGCGTCCAGATTCGTTCTTCCCTGGATGACATAACAAATCACCTGCGAGTACTTGTATTTGGTCACTCCCCGCAGCATAGCATACTTACGCACGCCCAGAGCAAACCCATCGATAGCAGCTGGCAAGGTAACTTGCACCTTCACCCCCGCCCCCCTTCGCAGCAGGTTTCCAAAATCGTGTGGCATCGCGCGCATTGGAGTTTGGCGCGGATCTCGATCAGCTGGCCGCCGCACACCGGGCACACGCGCTGGCACGTTGGGGTCTCTTCGGGCGGTTGCTCGTTCTGCATGGTGGCGATTCCGCTGGGGTGATGTTGGCAATGCTTGTAGCTTGCGAAGTGGTAGCGGAATCGGCAAGGGGTGGTCAGCGGCGAATTGCTTCCAAGGCACTCGGCCACGAACGACGGGGCTGAGCTTACCTAGCTTCGCTACCCAACGTTCGTGGCGTTCCACTGTGGTGGCTCGCTGACAATTTCTCCGTCGTCGATCATCGAGCCCGGGGTTGGGGTGTTGGGCGCTTGGATGACGACGAAGTGCAGGTCGGTGGTGCCGGTGTTGCGCCAGGAGCGTTTCACGGCGGGAGCGCACCGGACACAGGTGCCATCGACGATGGGAAACAACTGCGCATCCGCCTGGAACTCGCCGGTGCCGCTCAAGAACAAGTAGAGTTCTTCGTTCTCGCGGTGGCGGTGCAGAAACGGCATCTGATCGCCGGGGCCCAGCACATTCAGCGAGACTTCCATGCCAGACATCCCGAGCCGGTCCTTGAGAAAGCCCTTCGCCGTGGCCGGCAGTCCGGGTATCTGGAAGCGAAAGTCCTTCCAATGGGACATGGGGCCCGACTCGAACACGGTGGTGGGTTGATCGTGCATTCTCGGATCTCCTGTGGTATATTAGGTTGCATATTGCAAGGCGTTTTCCGGATTGTATCGAATGCCTTGCATCTTGCAAGGGGAATTTCCGTGGCGAAACGAAATCAACTCGACCAACGTCGCAGCGACTGCCCAATCGCCTGCGCCCTGGACATTGTCGGCGACCGTTGGACGCTGCTGGTGATCAGAGACCTGGTGCTGGGCACACGGCAGTTCGAAGAATTCCTCGCCTCGCCCGAGGGCATCGCCTCGAACATCCTGGCCGCGCGGTTGAAGATGCTCGAATCGATGGGCTACGTGAAGAAGAGCAAGGATGCCGACGATCGCCGAAAGTCGGTGTACGAGTTAACCGAAGCCGGACAGCCACTGCGGAAGCTGGTGAAGCAGGTCGCGAAGTGGGGGCTGGAGAACATTGCCGAGACCGAGCTGTTACCCGAGGCACAAAAGCGCATGCGGTGACCGCGGTCTCGGTGGGAAATGGATAGTCGCTTTCAAGTCGCCTCGGCCGCAAACGTCCGCAGCGCTGGGGCAAATCTCTCGTCGTGTCTTCCGCAATTGCTCTTTGCTTGACGCGATGGCCCAGCGGACTTAGTCTGGCCATAACTATTGAGTTGCATCCCTGACCGATTGCTTGTGTGCGGAATCTATGAAGACCACCTTGTCGCTTTGCCTGGTCGCGATCGCTTTTCTTGCCTCAAAGACGTCTCAGGCGGTGGATGTCGTGTGGGATTTCGCAGGTGCAAACCCGCTCGAGTCGACGGACGGATCGCGCTTCGTCACCTACTACGATCCGCTGAGCACGGGTTGGGGACCTGTCGAAACCAGCTTTGGCGATATTCAGCAGTTCTCGCTAACCGCGTTTCCCGACGGCGGGGCCGGTCGTGTGATGCAATTCCCCGCTACCACACCGAGCGAAGGATACCGCATCGAAGCGAATGCCGGATTGACCGAAGCGTACACGATGATCTGGGACTACTACTCGCCCTCTAGTTCGGATGGCCAGTGGCGGGCGCTGCTGCAGACCAATACGTCGAACTCCAACGACGGCGACTTCTTCATCCGCAACCAATCCAGCGGAGGCATCGGGATCAGCGGCAACTACAGCGGAGCGGTGATCCCCGACGCGTGGAATCGCATCGCCATGACGCGGCAAGCCAACGGCGTGATGAACAAGTACATCAATGGATCGTTGGTTGGCACGCAGGACGCTTCCAGCTCTCGGTTTGCGCTCGATTCGCACTTCTACATTCTCACCGATGAGAACAACGAAACTCAGCCGGGCTTCCTGGGCAGTTATCGCTTTGCGGATCGAGCCTTGAGTTCCGAAGAGATTCGCCAACTGGGCAACGTCTCTTCGATGGGAGCCGCAACGCCGGGGCCGACGATTCCGGATCCCCCTGGCCCTCCCTCCGATCCGCTGTTTGGCCGCACGCTCGTCGTCGCTCACCGGGGCGGCGGCTTTCTGGCGCCGGAGAATACCCTGGCCGCGATCGAAAAGGGGTTCGAGGCCGGCGCGGACCACATGGAGATCGATATTCAGCTTACTGCCGATGGCCACGCGGTAGTGTTTCACGACAGCACCTTGGATCGCACCACCAACGGCACAGGGCCAATCGCCAACTTGACGCTGGCCGAAGTGAAACAACTCGATGCAGGCAGTTGGTTTGGATCGGAGTTCGCTGGCGAAAAGGTGCCGACGCTCACCGAGGCGCTGGAGTACATCGACGGAAGATGCCGGTTGCTGCTCGACGTCAAAGTGTCGGCCAGTCAAGCTTTGCGGGATGCGATCGCCACCTCGCTGACAGAATCCGGCGCGTCCGTGGAGGACATCTGGGTGTGGCCCCCGAGTAACAACTACACGAACGACCCACGTTTTGGCAATGCGGAGATTCAGCTATTGAGTTCCGTGCCAAGCGACCTCAGCGACTCGAACCTCCAAGCCCTCAAAGCGCAAGGCATCGATGGACTATCGGTGACGCATGGCTCGATATCGCAACAGGCGATCGACGCGTTTCATCGCAACGACATGTACGTGGATGTCTACACGGTGAATGATACCGCGCGGATGCAGCAACTGATCGCGATGGGGGTCGACTCCATTGAAACCGACCGCCCCGACTTGATGTCGGAACTGCTGTTCGCCGGCGACTACAACGGCGATGGCGGTGTGAATATCGCCGACTACACGGTTTGGCGAAACTCACTTGGGAGCACTGTCCCACCGGGAACGGGCGCCGATGGCAACGCCTCCGGCCGAGTCGATCAGCTAGACTACGACAACTGGCGGCGCAATTTCGGCAAGTCGCTGAGCGAGTTCTCGTCCGAAACGGAGGCCCTCCGGATTCCCGAGCCCGCTACGGTGGCCCTGTTGCTCACCACGCTGGTATGGGGCTGTGCACGCCGGTTCCGGACCAGGTTGTAGCGTAGCGACTGAGTCCATTCGGAAGTCTTTGCATTTCCATTTTCTTGGCCGCGGCTGTGTATTTTTCTTACACGCAGCGCGGTAGTGTAAGGGTCGACCGGTAGGTTCGTAGCTGCCGTCGCCAGATGGCGGACGACTGGGCGCGGGCGATTCGTGTTTTCGCACGTGTTGGTGAGGTGGTGCGCGCCTTGGTGCTTGTAGCTACGAAGTTCGTTCGGCGAAGCGAATGGCCACTATCGAGTTTTGGGCCAACTCATGACATGCGGGGAACAACGCGATGGGTTTTGTCGCACTCCCTGAGTGGTTTGGCCGAGAAAACTAGAGGTTTGCCAACCGACTCCTGGGCGGAACGCTTGGGGTTTTGGGCCAATGGATCGAGTGTTGGGGCAAAACGGACAGAACGGGGACAAAGTCCCTCGTGCGATCTCGGGCGGTCTGGGTTGACAAAACGTCGCAGAAAGTGTAAATTCGTACACATACCCTGCCGAGTTGTCCGCACTCTGGGAATTTGTCGATGTCCATCGCTGCACCGATTGCCGCCCCGCAGCCGGCGACCGCCCGGGTGGTGGCGCACAATCTGCGGCGGCTGATGGCGCTGTACTCTCTGACGTACGACGAAGTGGTCGACGCTGCGGGGCTCGACCACCGCACGGTCCGCGCCATCGCCCGAGCCGAAAAAAACGCCCACGCTCGCACGCTGCGGCAGTTGGCCGAGGGGCTCGGGGTGGCGGTCGAGGAGTTGTTCGTCGACGCGGGCTCGATCGCCGCGGCAGGTTTCGACGAGGCCACCAATCCCATCGTCAGCCAGGTAATCGAGAGCCACGCACCGCTGTTCGAAGGCTGGTCGGCCGCCGACTTCGCCGAACTACACAGCCGCTTCGGCCACGGCGGCGAACTGAACGAACAAGGCACTGTTAAAGCCGCTGAGGAGATGAACCGCAAACGCGAAGTGATCAACCAAGCTCGCGTGGTGCTGGAAAGCAGCGACCGAGCGCTGTTGGAGGAGTTTGTAAGGATGCTGTACGAGCGCGTGCGGAAGACGAGTTAGCGGATTCGCTTGTTGCTGGTTGAGACGTCGATGCGTCGCTAGGGGGAATTCGCAATAGCAAGCTGCAATAGCCGACGACCTACGTGTCGTCGGAACAAGCGATTTCGAGGGGGGAGCTTGGACATGCCATGCTATCTTTTCACATTTCACACGTATGGATCATGGCTCCCGGATCGTTCTCGAGGTTTTGTTCGACGGCATCAGGGGATTCTTCCCCAAGACAAGGAACTTGCCGCTAGCTATCGCAGCTTAATGAAGCAAGACTCCGTTTCTATGGCGGACGAAGTACAACTGACAGTGATCGAAACACTGCTTGAAGCGGGCCCACACGTCGAATGCCGAGTGCACGCTGTGGCAACAGACGATCAGCATATCCACCTGCTAGTGAGTTGGCACAACCGACAACGGGAGTGGAAGCAGACACGCGCGAGCTTCAAGAAGTCACTCACGCTGCGACTCAAAGAATCGCGCTGTGATCAGAAGTGGCTCTCGCGCGATGCTTCACGAAAACGCGTCGGAGACCGTTCCCACTTTGACCACCTAGCGAATTCGTACCTCCCCAACCATCGTGGCTGGAAGTGGGACGAACGCGTGGGGTACTTTTTGAGTAGGAGAGAATTACTCAGTGGGCTTTCCGACGAGGCGTAGCTCGTCGGCTATTGTGGTCATAATATCACACTCACTACTGCTTCCAACTTCCGCGAAACAACCAACTACTGCTCGACCGTTTCGCTAAGCTTGCTCATATCGATCACGCGTTCGTAGCTTTGCGCTGGGAGGACCAGGATTTTGCCGTCGCCCATGCGACCGGTGCGGGCGACTTCGACCACTCGGCGGACCACTTCCTCGCAGCGGGAGTCGTCGACCCATAGCACGATTTCGACCTTCGGCAGGAACGCCTGGCTGTACTCGCTGTCGGTGTACTGGTCGAGGTAGCTTTTCTGCTTGCCGAAACCCTTCACCTCACGGACTTCGACCGCCTCGAGGGGGGCTCGGCGGAGATTGTCGAGAATCGTCTCGACGAGAAACGGTTTGACGATCGCAATGACTTGTTTCACGGGAGGGGTCGGGGGACAGATGGGAGAGCCTGAAGTGAAAACCAGCCGCCGAACATTCATTCTAATGACGAAATGCGCTAGTTGGCAAACGGACCATCGGAAAGCCGCCAAGTGGGTGTGTTGCTCGTTACAAACTACCAATTTTTGCAGCCCCTACGATGAGCCTGGGATTTAACGCCCCCGCCCGCTAGAATCGACCACCTGACCTTACCATCCTTCCGACATCCAAGCGTGCAGCATGGCGAAAGAATATTCCAAGTACCAACAGAACATCATCAAACGCTACTACGACAACCGCGAAGCGGTGTCGCTGCAGCGACTCAGCGAACTGGTAACCGAACTGTACCTGGCCGAAGGCAAAGCCCGGGAGCGGCAGTGGAAGTACATCGTCGGCGCGCTGGAAAAGCTCGAAATCCCCCAATCCCGCATCGACCACCTCCGCGAGCAAGACGACCCGCAGTTGTTGGCGAAGCTGGTGGAGGAACTGATGGCGGCGGGAAAATGACGTCTTCAAGTACCCAATGAAGAAATACCCAAACACCCAAGTACCCAATGACTGATGACAAAGCACTTGATGTCGAGCGGGTTGGCACTAATGGGAGTGTTTCGGACGAGGTTGTGGGTCGGGCTACCGAAAGAGTTTACGATCTGGATGAGCGGACGGCCAGATTTGGGAAAATGGTTATCGACTTTGCCAAGAAGGTTCCATTCGGTCCGCTGACAAATCGACTCATCGATCAGCTCATTGGCGCGGGTACAAGCGTCGGGGCAAACTACTGCGAGGCCGACGATGCGGTCTCGACGAAAGACTTCAAACATCGAATCAGCTACTGCAAGACAGAAGCTCGAGAGTCGAAGTCCTTCATCCGCATGATTGTTCGCGCAGTCCCAGAACTCCGAGAATCCGCCAAACCAGTCTGGCAAGAAGCCAAAGAACTCCATTTGATTTTTGCCAAGATCTACCTCAACCGTTAGTAGTGCCCGTCAATTGGGTATTTGGGTACTTCGTCATTCGTCATTATTCCAAATGCATCAGTACTTGAATCTTCTCGATCGCGTTCTCACCACCGGCACCGAAAAGTCGGATCGCACTGGCACGGGGACGCGGAGCGTGTTTGGGCATCAGATGCGGTTTGATCTGGCCGAGGGGTTTCCGTTGGTCACGACCAAGAAGCTGCACACGCGGTCGATTATTCATGAGCTGCTGTGGTTCGTCGCGGGCGATACGAACATTGCGTACTTGAACGAAAACGGTGTGTCGATCTGGAACGAGTGGGCCGACGAGTCGGGTGAGCTAGGCCCCGTGTACGGCAAGCAGTGGCGCAGTTGGCAGGCGGCCGATGGGCGAGTGATCGATCAGTTGACCGACGTGGTCGAGCAGATCAAGACCAACCCGGATTCGCGGCGGCTGATCGTCACCGCGTGGAACCCGGCCGACATCGGGCAGATGGCGCTCCCGCCGTGTCACTTGTTGTTCCAGTTCTACGTGGCCGACGGGCGATTGTCGTGCCAGTTGTACCAGCGAAGCGCCGACGTGTTTCTGGGCGTTCCGTTCAACATTGCTTCGTACGCGCTGTTGTTGATGATGGTCGCGCAAGTGACCGGCCTCGAGTCGGGCGAGTTCGTGCACACGCTGGGCGACGCTCACTTGTACGACAACCACCTGGAGCAAGCCAAGACGCAACTCGCTCGCGAGCCGCGGCCGCTGCCGACCATGACCCTCGATCCAGCGGTCGATTCGCTATTCGATTTCCGCTACGAGCACTTTAAGCTCTCGGACTACGATCCTCATCCGCACATTTCGGCGCCAGTGGCGGTGTGAGGCGGTGCTACTTGACTGACAACCAAAAATCCAACTCGCCCAATAGTCCGCAGTTGCCCGTGCTGTCGCTCGTTGTCGCGGTCGCCGAGAACGGGGTGATCGGCAACGCGGGCGACTTGCCGTGGCGGATGTCGGGCGACTTGAAACGATTCAAGCAGCTGACCATGGGCCATGCGATGGTGATGGGCCGCAAGACTTACGATTCGATCGGCCGCCCCCTGCCAGGGCGAGTGACGATTGTGCTGACCAAGCAGCGCGACTACGACCCGCAACACGGTGAAGTACGAGTGGCTCATTCGCTGGAGGAGGCCACTCAGCAGCTCGTGCAAACCGAGATGCAGCAGGACCAGCTCTTCGTCGTCGGCGGCGCGGAGATCTATCGACTCGCGCTACCACACGCCGGGCGGATCTACCGCACGGTCGTCCACGCAACCCCCGAGGGCGACACGCGGTTTGCGGAACTTGACGCGCACGAATGGCGAGTTGTCGAACAAACCGAGTATGCGGCCGACGAGAAGAACGAGTTTGCTTGCACGTGGGAAGTGCTGGAGCGAATGGAGTAACACGCGCAATCTCAGCAACTTCACATTGCGCAATAGCCGACGAGCTACGTCTCGTCGGTAACCCCGTGCTTTACGAGCAACCCAGTGAGTGAGGACTACTCCCCATCCATCCCCAGACGCATCTTCAATTCTTCGAACTGGTCGACGAATCGTTCGTTGCTGGAGTGAACGTGCTCGGCTTCGGTGATGAATCGCATCTGCTCGCGGCAGGGAAGCTTGTGCTCGTCGAGGATCTGCTCGTACGATTGCAGGTTCGCTCCGTAGGCGATCAGCAGCTTGTGCTCGTCGAGTTGCACCTCTTGCGGCACCGAAGGATTGAGCACCGCCACGCCGGTGCAACCGTCGTTGGTCAAGAGGTCCTCGAAATCCCACAGGATGCTCTGCAAGATCGGCATGTCGATCTGCTCGCGGTACAGGTCGGTGTGGTGACCGGCGCGGTGACCGTGGCTAGTCTCGAGCACCACGTCGACGCTCTCGCCGAGTTGCTCGATCAGCTCCATGAAGATGTCGAGCAAGCGCTCCTTCGAGGCAGCCGCCATCAGCACGGGCACGTCGGCGCGGTTCTCTTCGTCGCGGTACACATCATGCCGATAGCCGGCCGAGGGAACCACTTCGAGGTTGTACGAAGGGCGCACCGCGTCGGTCAGCGTGAAGTCGCCGTACTGGGCCACCTGCAGGTGCGCTTCCAGTTGACCTTCGGTCAGCTGCTCGAAGCTGCTGGTCGGCGGAGCGGCCATCGCGGTCGGGCGTTCGTCGGCGAACACGTCGTCGAAAAAGTTCTTCAAAAATCCCATCTCAAATTACTCGCAAACAAATGGGTGTGGTTTTTCTATGTCATGCCGAACCACGAATGGCTAGCAGGACTGGCGGGGAGGGATGGGGGAGTTGTTCCGGGTAGCTGCCGCGCCGCTATACCGGGGGCAGTGCGTTGGCCAAACGAATGGCCACCGCTCAAATCTAGGTTACCCCAGTACGGCGACGAGGAATCCGTCGGATGCGGTCTGGATTTCGCCCAAACTTACCGGCGGCATATTCATTACGACCGGCAACCAGCATTGGGTCGCTCGGACAACCACAGTGAGCGGCGACACGTGAGCGATATCCTGCGTATTTTGCAGAATTGAACAGATGTGGCGCCATGCCGACGCTTATTGGGCCTGGTGCCTCGGTGGGGTATGATGAGCGAAAGATGGCCAGCAAGGCCCCGACTCCAAACGACACTTCAATCACTCCATGAAGATCTACACCAAGACCGGCGACCAGGGTGAGACCTCACTGTATGGTGGTGGGCGTGTCGCCAAGGACCACCTGCGTATCGATACATTTGGAACGGTTGACGAGCTCAATGCGACGCTAGGCATGGTGCGGAGCGAGCTTGCGCGGCTGCCGGAAGCGTATGCCGAAATCGATGAGTTGCTGAGCCAAGTGCAGAACCATCTGTTCGACCTGGGCTCGGAGCTGGCGACGCCCGACGCGGCGCAAAAAGGCGCACAGCTGTTGAATTCTGCAGCAGTTTCGATTTTAGAGTCGGCAATCGACCATTGGGATGGCAAACTGCCGCCGCTCAAGCAGTTCATCCTGCCCGCCGGCACCGAACTGGCCGCCCGACTGCACGTGGCCCGAGGCGTCTGCCGCCGGGGGGAACGGGCGCTGGTAACCCTGGCGAGGGAGGAAACCGTGCGGCCGGAGGTTGGCATCTACCTCAACCGGCTCAGCGACCTGCTGTTCGTGCTGGCCCGGGCGGGCAACCATCTGGCTGGCGTGGCGGACGTCGCCTGGAGAAAAGCCGACAACTAGCGAAGCCAGGGGGCCTTTTGCACGAAGGGGGCGAAGTCGGATATCTTGAGTTTCTTGGCTGCATTCGCGCACGAGTTGGGCCTTGATCGGCGCGGATTGCGGAGACTCGCTGCGCGGAATCGTCGTGGCGATTCGGGGCGGCGGCAGGTGACTTTTACACCAAGGCAAGGTACAATAGAGGGCTTGACGGGAAGAAGACCCAGGCGGTCGCATCTTTCTGGTGACTACCTGGAATGAAGATCGACGTTCTGCGGCAATACCTGGACGAGCCGGCTGCTGCCAAGTCGTGGCTGGACGAGTCCCTCCGTCTCCGTGAAACCAACACGGGTCACGGCAATCTGCGCCGTATGGCCGAGGCAGGTGTAACGCTCGACCTGCTGGCCGACATCTGCGATCAATTCGCCGAAGCGGCTCCGCGCTTGGCCGACGCCGACATGGCGTGGAACAACCTCGAGCGGTTCATCGTCGCGTCGCGCAACCCGCTCGCCACTTGCGCGTTGTTCGAGCGCGATCGCCAGGCGCTGCCGCGACTGTTGGCGCTGCTGTCGACCAGCCAGTACCTGAGCGATTTGCTGGTGGTCGACAACGAGGCCTACGATCTGCTTCGCATGACCGAAGGCCAACCAGTGGCCCGCGATCTGTTGGTCGAGGAACTGGTGGGCGAGATCCTCACGGTCACACACCCCAGCGAGGCGATGCGGATCCTGCGGAACTTCAAACGCCGCGAGACCCTTCGCATCGCCTACGGCGACATCGTTCGCGAGCAACCGATCGCCACCGTGGCGCGGCAGATCTCGTTCGTCGCCGACGCAGCCGTGGAAGCCGCCTTGCGATTCGCCCGGCGAGCCTTGGAAGAAAAGATGGGCGTGCCCATGTATCAAGGTCGCGCGGGGAAGTTCGTTGTGCTGGCCATGGGAAAGCTGGGCGGGTTGGAACTCAACTACTCCAGCGACATCGACCTAATCCTCGTCAGCGAAGGCGATGGCAAGACCAATGGCAACCGCCAGACCAGCAACCAGGAGTTCTTCGAGCGTTTGACCCGCGACATGGTCAAGCTGCTCACCGAGCCCACCGAACTGGGCACCACCTATCGAGTGGATCTGCGGCTGCGGCCCGAAGGGTCGCGCGGCTCGGCCGCGATTTCCTACGAAAGGGCGCTGGCCTACTACGACAACAAGGGGCGCACCTGGGAACGGCAGGCGATGATCAAAGCCCGCCCGATCGCTGGCGACATAGACCTCGGCAAAGCGCTGCTCGCCGAACTCGAACCGTGGATCTACACGCGTTACTTAAGCCTGGCCGACATCACCGGCATCAAGACGCTCAAACGACAAATCGAACAACGCACCACCGCGCACGGCACGCATCAACTCGACGTGAAGACCGGCGTGGGCGGCATCCGCGATATCGAGTTCGTCATTCAGTTCCTGCAACTGCTGAACGGCGGCTTGCTGCCTGAGGTCCGTACAGGCAACACGCTCGAGGCGATCGATCAACTGGAAAAGGCCGGCTGCCTGCGGATCCAAGAGCGGACCATTCTGGAAGAGAACTACTGCGAACTGCGGAAGCTCGAGCATCGTTTGCAGATCCTGTACGACTTGCAGACGCACACGCTGCCTGAGAATCCAGAGGAACTTCGCAAGCTGGCCGTGCGCATGGGGTATTATCCGTCGCTCGAGCGGTCGGCCACCGCGGCGTTTGAGGAGGATCACCGCGAGCGAACCGAGCTGAACCGCAAGATTCTCAATCACCTGCTGCACAATGCCTTCGGCGACGATGCCCAGCTGGAGCCCGAAGTCGACCTGGTGAACAACCCCGCGCCCACGCCCGAAGAGATAGGCGAGGTGCTCGGCAAGTACCCGTTCGAGGACGTGCAGGGGGCTTACCACAACTTGATGGCGCTGGCGAACGAGAAAATTCGATTCCTCTCCACGCGGCGATGCCGTCACTTCCTGGCATCGATCGCGCCGCGGTTGCTCGAAGCCATCGCGGCCACGCCCGAGCCCGACACCACGCTGGTGAATCTGAGCCGAGTGAGCGATTCGCTGGGCGGCAAAGCGGCGTTGTGGGAGCTGTTCCGCACCAACCGGCCTTCGCTCGAACTGTACGTCACGCTGTGCGCGGTCTGCCCTTACCTGTCGAGCATCCTCACGTCGAACCCTGGCATGATCGACGAGTTGATGGACAGCCTGCTGGTAGAAGGGCTGCCGTCGCACGAGATGCTCGTCGCGACACTGGCCGAATTGACGCGCGGCGCCGAAGACATCGATCCGATCCTGCACAGCTTTAAGAACGCCCAGCATTTACGAATCGGCGTTCGCGACATCATTCACCGCGACGACGTCGAACGCACGCACGCCGCGCTGGCCGACGTGGCCGAAGTTTGCCTGACGCAGATCGCCAAGAGCGAACAAAAGAAGCTCGACAGCAAGTTCGGCACGCCCACGATTCCCTCGTTCGAACACAACGAGCAGGCGAGCGACGAGGTGCGCGAGCGATTTGCCGGTCGCGAGGGCGAGGCCTGCGAGTTGGTGATCCTGGCGCTGGGCAAACTTGGCGGAAGCGAGCCCAACTATCACAGCGACCTGGACGTGGTGTTCCTGTACGAAACCGAGGGGCGCACGTTCCACACCGACTACACCGGCAGCAAAGTCACCAGCGCCACCACGACCAGCAACAACCATTACTTCAGCGAACTGGGTCAACGAATCATCACCCGCGCCAGCCGCATTGGCCCGTACGGACGACTGTACGAAGTCGATGCCCGCTTGCGACCGACCGGCAAGAGCGGCTCGCTGGCCGTGCCGATCGACGCGTTCGCCCACTACTTCGCTTCCGGCACCGCCGACCTGTGGGAACGCCAGGCGTTGTGCAAGGCCCGGGTGATCTACGGCTCACCCACCGCGGCGGGGTACGCCATGCAAGCGGTGAACACGGCCGCGTTTTCGCCCGCCTGGTCGCCAGCCAATGCGGCCGAGATTCGCTCGATGCGGCACCGCCTGGAAGAAACCGCCACCGGTCGCAACCTGAAGCGTGGCCGCGGTGGCACCGTGGATACGGAGTTCTTGGTGCAGATGCTGCAACTCAAGCACGGCGGCGCCGATCCCTCGGTCCGCGTGCCCGGCACGTTGGGCGCGCTCGAAGCGCTCAAGACGGGAGGCTACTTGTCGGAGGACGATGCCGAGTTCTTCCGCCAGAGCTATCGCTTCCAGCGAACCGTCGAGTCGGCCATCCGCCTGATGGACACCACCGGCCGCCACGAACTGCCCACCGACCACCACGAATTGGCGAAGCTGGCCTACCTGATGGGCTACAGCGATGCGCCGGCGCTGGAGAGAAAAGCGCTCGAACTATTCGACGCGACCCGAGAACGGTTCGACAAGATCTTTGACGCCGAGCGGTGAGGGGCTGGTGGTGTTTTTCAATTGAACCAGTTGGTCCCAATCTCTGGACCACCTAATGCACCCAGCGCAATTGTTAGCCCCGTCGTTTACGGCGGGTGATTGAAGCGCAATCTACCCGCGGTCGAGTGACTGCTTTCAACTAGTCGGAGTGTGGCCGAGACCGCAACCAGCCCGCGGTCCGCCATGGAGTGAAACTTCGAAGGCTGTGAAGAGCGGCTAACTCAAATGGCCGCGGGAGAATTAGCCACGGATTTGCACCGATGAAACACGGAACAGAGAACTTGAGCCCCGGCTGCATTGCGGTCTCGGTTGCGCTCCGACTCGTGGAGGATTTCACGACTCGACCGCCGAAATGCCTCTTGTTGTCCCAACCCGGCGTAAACGCCGGGCTTAAGTCGGTGCACCCACTGTCGAAACTCGATAGCTCACGCTACCGCGAAGCACCCGCGGCGCCGCTGGCGACGCGGTTCGAGAGGTCTGCTTCGGTAACGCTGAACTCTGCCCACACGGGCAGGTGATCGGAGACCTGCTTCACCTGATCGAGCGAGAGACCGTGAATCGACTGAATGTCGTACACTCCGCCCCGGCCGGTGAACTCAGCCGTGCTGGGGCGGTGAAACAGGATGTTGTCGTGCAGCATCGACTTCACGACGTTGGTCGGTTGATTCTGAATCACAGGATAGATGTCGGTGATCCGCCCCAGTCCGGCCAGATCGTTGAGTGTGAGCGGCCGACTCGAACGGCCGACGGAACCGCTCGGTGCGTTGGGCACTTTGGTGTTGAAGTCGCCCAGCAGGATGATGTCGTCTTCAGTGCGGCGATCCTGACCAATCGGATATCGGCGCAGCACCGAGTAGACCTGCGCCAGGGCGTCCATCTCCTCCTTGGCGACATCGGGGTCGGTGTGCACGTTGACCAGCATGAAGGTGAAACGCTCGTTGAGGTTCGGAATGCCCCGGGTGGCGAAGAACGCGTAGAACGGTTCGCGGTGCATCAGGTTATCGGGGTCGCTGATGGTCCGCACCAGCTGCGGGTGAACCTCGATTCTCTGCGTGTCGAAGACAAATGCGTACTGCTCGGTACTCCGCGTGTTGCCCAGTCGTTCCCCGACACGAAAGTCGTACTGGCGTCCCGAGAGTTGATTGAGTCGGTGCACGAACTTCTGGACAAACAGATCGTCCTGCGTGCGAATCTCCTGAATTGCGACAACGTCGAAGTTGCTGATGATCTGACAAATCGTGTCGATCACGTACGGCTTCCCCGCCTTGGCGTCGCCGAAGACTTGGATGTTGAACGAGGCGATCTTGATCGTCGCCCCAGGTGGAGGATTCCAGGAAGGAATGTTCGACACAGGCGAGGCGCCGATCGCGGGGCCGCCGCCGCCAGAGTTGGAGGAACCGGTGACGAGGATTTGCTTAACGTCTTCGAGGTGCAGCCCCTTGAAGAACATCCAGCCGCCACCGCCGAGGATGGCCACCATCAATGCTGTAGAAAAAAGCCGCTGCACCGCAGTCACCCCTCCATGGGCTACCGGGACTTCCGTGTCGAGAACGATCGCGAACGTAGCTTAGGCGACTAGCACAATTGGGGCTAGGCGAGTTTCCGTGGTGCTAGCATCGGGGATTGGCCGAATTGCGAAGGACGCAGGATGCCTGGTTTGCCCTCCCCCGCGTGATCCTACTCATCGGCCATCCAGCTTGTCCGACACTCGAAAAAGTTCTCCCAGCAGACTGACCACAACACCAATCTGGATAGCCACCAGCACGGACCGCGCGGTCCATAGGGCGTCGGGGCTTGAAAAGAACAGCGGAAACAGCCGCGATTGGATCGGCCAGTTCAGCAGGGTGATCGCCAGCGTCAACCACACGAGCGAGCGAAACTCCAACAGCAGTTGCAGAGGCAACACGGCCCAGAAAGCACAGAGAAACAAGATGCTATTGTCGCTGTGGGTCCGCGTCGACATCGCGTAGAGAATCCAGACCGCATTCTCAAAGACGAGCAGATAGAACCACGTCCGAATGCCCGTGCGTTTCAGCCACGGACCGGTCTGCAAGCGACGTTGCCATGAGGTTGCCATCGTGCAGTTTTGCCCCCACCCACGAAGTTGCGTGTCTCCCAGCGCGGGGTAGCAGCTAAGCGGCCGCCTTGGAGGTGACTTCCATCATTCGCTCGTAGATGCCGTGCAGGCGTTCGTGGCCGTCGGGTTTGGAGCCGTCGCGCTCGCAGACATAGAACACGTCGACCACTTGGTCGAGGTGTGTGCTGATCTTAGCAAAGCGGATGTTGAGACCCAGTTCGTGGATCGTGCGGGCCAGCTCGTATAACAGGCCGATGCGGTCGAAGGCGAACACCTCGATGATCAGGTTGTCGGCCGAGATCTCCGTATTGAGTCGCACCTCCATCGCCATGTCCGACAGCTTGGCGGTGTCGGCGTCCGGTTCCTTGCCCCAGATGCGGCGGAACTTCGGTGGCTGGTCCGAGTCGATCGAGGCGACCATCTCCCGGGAGATCTGATCGAGCCGTTCTTGTGCGGGCGTGCCCTGCGACTCGGTGTCGATCGCACAGTACCGCAGCAGCAGGATGTCGCCGTTGAGAACGGCAGTTTCGGCGGCCAGGATTCGCATGCCGCGGGAGCTGAGCACGCCGGCCATCGCAGAGAAGATACCACGTCCCACGCCCCGGCTCACGCCGGCGGAGAACTCCACGGTCTTCGACTTCTCGTAGTACCGCCCGCTGGCCGTGCCCGCGCCGTCTTTCAGGTGCTGCAGACTGCGGAGGGTCTCGACCACTTCGCTGGCGTTCACCTTGGTGACGAACGTCTCGGGCAGGGCGCGAAAGTACTGCTCGAACCACAAGTCGTTGCGTTCCTCGTCGGTGAGCAACTTCCACACTCTCTGCTTGGCGGCCACGCGACGCGGTAGCTGCTCGTTGTCGGGCACGGGCGACAGCAGGGCCTTGGTGCGTTTGAACAAGTCGCTCAGCACGCCGGCCTTCCAGTCGTTCAGCACGCCGGGGCCAACGGCCGCAATGTCGGCGCAGCTCAGCACGTACAGCATCTGCAGTTCTTCGACGCTGTCGAACTTCTCCGCAAACTGACGAACGTAAGCCGGGTCGGTCGTATCGTGTCGCAGCGCCGCGTGCGGCATCCAGAGGTGCTTCTGGATCAGGCTGGCGAGCAAGTCGATGTCGGCCTGATCCAGGCCAAGCCGCGCGCCAACCTGGCGTGCAATCTCGGCGCCCAGCACGCTGTGGTCGCCATCGCGTCCTTTGCCCAGGTCGTGGATCAACAGCGCCAGGTGCAACAGCCACTTGCGGCCAAGTTTCCGATAGGTGTCGCCCACCACGTCGTCGCGGTCGCCCAGTCGCGTGGCTTCGACCACCGAACGGATGCAATGTTCGTCAACCGTGTATTTGTGGTAACGGTTGAACTGCAGCAAGCAGCGGGCGTGGGTGTAGTCGGGGATGATCTTTTCCAGCACGCCCAGTTCGTGCATCCGCCGCAACGCTTCGCCCAGCAACAGCGGCGTGGCGAGCATGTCCAGGAAACGCGAGATGCTCGCGTCGGAAAGCTCCATCGAGTAGCTCGGTGCGGAGCGGTAGACGTGATACCAGGTTTCCTGCGAGATCCGCTTGTCGTACAGCCGCGCGAGGTCGACCAGCCGCACTGCATCTTCCAGGTTCTTGCCCAGTTTGGTGGTGCCGAGCTGCGTGGCGCTGATCTCCCATGGACTCAAGCGGAACTCGGCCGACAGGCTCTGGCTCAGCACCGGCTGCAACATCCGCGACACCACCGGCGGCGGGCAAACCAGGTCGCTCATCCGCGTGGCCAGGAACGACACGTGGCTGGTGTGCCGGAAGTACTCTCGCATGAACTGCTCGACCGGCAGCATGCCGCTACGGGCGCGGAAGTGCAGTGCTTCGGCGATGCGTTTCTGCTCGCCGCGGTTCAGCACGTCACTACCGTTCTCGCCGCCGAAGTGCATCTCGTTGCGGACCTGCAGCAGGAAGCTTTGCGACGACATCAACCGGCGATGGTCGAAGTTGGAGATCACGCCCTTCTGCAACAGGCGATTGGGATCCGACTCGCCGCTCTTGGCGAACCACAGCCAACGCAGCAAGTGAATGTCGCGCAACCCGCCCGGCGAGCGCTTAATGTTCGGTTCCAACAGGAACACCGTCTCGCCGAACTTGTGCCGCTCCTGCTTGCGGGCGGCGATGAACTCGCGGCAGAACGCCGTGGAGCGTCGCTCTACCATTTGGCAGAACGCCTTGCGGAAGTCTTCGAACAGCTTGGCCGAGCCGATAATCAACCGCGACTCGATCAGCGAGGTGCAAATCACCGTATCGGTGCGGGCCAGGCGCACTGCGTCGCTGGTGTTCCGCAAGCTGTGGCCCGGCTTCAAGCCGGCGTCGTACAGATCCTGCGTCAGCCGCGAGGTGAAGTTCTTGACGTTTTCGTCCAGCGCTCCGGAGTACAAGATCATCAGATCGACGTCCGAGCAGGGCGCTTGCTGGCGTCGACCGTACCCGCCAATGGCCACCAGGGCCAAGCGGCTGCGGAGTTTCTCGGTCTGATCGGCGGGGGCCTTCGCGAGCGTGGACTCGAACAGCTTGACCAGCACCTGGTCGATGACCGACGAAATGCGTGCGCACACCTGGACACTCGCCATGCCGCTTTGGTGCAGCCGCTTCACTTCCTCCAGCCCGGTTTGCACCTGCTCGCGGGCGACGAGGACATCGTAGCGTAGGCGCAGGGAGGAACTCATGGGGAAGCGTTTAAAGGGAATCGACGGTTTGTAGCGGCGTGTCGGGCCGACCTACGCAACACTGCGCAGCACCACACGCGGTACCGCAGGGGTGGCGCGGGCGCCCCCCGATCGGCTTAACCCATTATAGGGCCTCGCTACCGGTTTCGCCCGTCCGGATTCGGATGGTATCGAGAAGTTCGGAGACAAAAATCTTTCCGTCACCGATTTGTCCGGTTTGTGCCGAGCGGACAACCGTATCGACGGCCGCCTGCAAGCGGTCGTCGTCGACGACGATCTCGATTTTGACCTTGGGTACAAAATCGACCGCGTATTCGGTGCCGCGGTACATCTCGGTGTGGCCTTTCTGGCGGCCAAACCCGCGGACCTCGGTAATGGTCATGCCGACCACGCCCATTTCGGCCAGTGCGTTCTTTACATCCTCGAGTTTATAGTGGCGAACAATCGCCTCGATTTTCTTCATGTGTCCGCTACTCCTACAAGACGGGGATGCACGCCCCACCGGGGGCGTCTTCGGTTCCTATTCTAGCAGAAACTGCCGGATGGTCCCAACAGCTACCTGGCGGAAGTGCTTTTGCCAGGGAGACTATCGGGTGCCGGCACAACACCGCTAGAACAAAATGTACCCTTCCTCTTCGTGTTGGCTGACATCCAGGCCCGCCCGCTCGTCGGCTTCGTTCACGCGAAGGCCGATCGCCATATCCACAATCTTCAGCAGCACAAACGTCACGACGATGCTGTACACCCACGTGACGATCACGGCCACGATCTGACCGACGAAAATGCGCGACTCGCCTTCGATCAGCCCCAGGGGCAGCCCGTTGTCGATGTCCCAGCAAGCTCGCGTGGCGAACACGCCGGTTAGCACCGCGCCGAGGGTGCCGCCGATGCCGTGCACGCCGAATGCGTCGAGCGAATCGTCGTAGCCGAACTTGGCCTTGAGCGACCCACACGCGTACGCACATACCACACCGGCGATGGCGCCCATCGCCAGGGCGGGCATCGGGTTCACGAAGCCTGCCGCGGGAGTGATGCATACCAAGCCGGCTACCGCACCGGAGGCCGTGCCCAACACGCTTGGCTTGCCGCGCGTGATCCACTCGTACAAGGCCCAAGCGACCGCGCCAGCGGCGGCCGAGAAGTGTGTCACGCAGAACGCGCTTTGCGTCAAGTCGTCGCTTAACAATTCACTGCCTGCGTTGAAACCAAACCAGCCGACCCACAGCATGGCTGCGCCCAGCGCTGTGTAGGTCAGGTTATGGGGCCGCATGTCGTCTTGTCCCCAGCCGATTCGGCGTCCGAGGAGGATCGCACAGATGAGCGCCGAAATGCCCGAGCTGATATGCACCACCGTACCGCCGGCGAAGTCGAGCGCGCCGCCGCCCCAGGACGTTCCCTCCCCTGCCTCAATCTTCTCGGTGGTATTGAACGCCAGAATGCCGCCATCCCATACCCAGTGGCACAGCGGACAGTACACCACCGTGCCCCACAGCACGAGGAACACGACCATCGCGCTGAACTTCATCCGCTCGGCGAACGCACCGCAAATCAGCGCCGGAGTGATGATGAAGAACATGCCTTGGAACAGCATGTGCGTCATCGTGGGAATGGGAATGTCCGGATCGAACATCGGCGTGTAAGGCTCGCCGGCCTCTTCGTTCCACTCGCGCTGCACGCCGTCCATGAACAAGTATTCGCCGTTACCGACGTACAGCCCGTCGCCACCGAACGAAAGCGAGTAGCCGTAGAGCGCCCACAACACGGTCATCAGGCCCATCAGGAACAAGCACTGCATCATTACGCTCAGTACGTTCTTCTTTCGCACTAGGCCGCCGTAGAACATGGCCAGGCCCGGCGCGGTCATGAACAGCACCAGCGCACAACTGGTCAGCATCCACGCGTTGTTGCCAGCCAAGGCGGCTTCTTCGGCCGTGGCGTGAGCCGCATCGATTCTTTCGGACAGTTCGGGGTTGGCGGGTTCCTGGCCGATGGCCGCAGAACTTACCAACAGGGTGCAAAGTAGGGCCAAAACCAACTGGCTTCCCCCAACCAACTGGCAGCGCTGCCGAGCCAGAGTGCTCATCGCCCGTTTCCTCCGAATAGCGTTTGACACTTCAAAAAATCTGAAAAGGAGTGTGGAAAAGCCCGCGTCGGCCAGCGTAGCGCCGCCTGCCATTTCTATCGCGAGTTCCCACGTGCCCTAACATACTCGCCCTACGGGGGGAACGTAAAGCCGGTGCCGACGCGCTGTGGGAAGCCCTGCAGTTTTCCCGTTTGCGGCGATCGACAACAATGGAGACTGAACGGAACTCGTCCAGCTCACCCCGAATCCGAGACGAAGCATGTCGCTATGGAATGCCTTGCCGTTGGTGGCCGTTCAGGGCGGGAATCTCGCCGTGCTCGTGATGGTGGTCGTCATGCTGCTGGTGATGGTGGTGGTGGCCGCGACGGCGCTCAGCCTGATGCGCCCGTGGCTAATGGCGATGATGGCGGGTTGCTCGCTCCCGGTGATGAAGATCGTGGGAATGCGACTGCGGCGCACCAACGTGGCGGAGGTCGTTCGTTGTGGGGTGATGTGCAACCAGGCGGGCTGTCCCATCGGCTGGAACGATTTGGAGCGCGCCGCCCTGACTGGTGCGGACCTCGAGCGGGTGACGCTGGCCTACATCAAGTCGCAACAAGAGGAGCTCGGTTACTCGTTTAGCGATCTCGTGGATGCCGATCGCAACCAACGGCTGGCCAGGTTGCTGGAAGAAGGTCGGTGAGGCGAACCACCAGGTCACTGCGCCCCAGGCGTTACTCAGCCCGCAGAGCTCTGGCGTTGACGTAGCCGTACTGTCCGCCAGTCCTATCGGCCAAGGCTTTCAGAAAGTTGTACCGCTGCGGATCGGGCCCGCGGCCAAACTCGATGGTGCAAATCGTCGCGTTGTATCGCCGGTTCTCGCTGGCGATCTTCCGTAGCTCCTCCTCCGTCATGGGCGAGTCGACGTCGGTCAGAAAGAAGATCACATCGGGTCCCAACCGCAACGCCGCAACGAGGGCGTTGAGCCGATCGGTGCTGCTGTAAGCGGTCACGCCGCGCAGCTGTCGTTCGGCCATGCGTTTGTTCTGGTCGGTGGCGAAAGCAATTCGTTGTCGGCCATCGATGGTAAACGGTTGCGCGCTGGCGTTAAAGAAGATGATCTGAAACTGATGCACGTCGTCGAGCGATTGAAGGCTTTCGACCATCTGTGCCTTGGCGGCTGCCAGCGGAGCACCGTCCATGCTGGCCGAGCGATCGACGAGGTACACGAACTTGGTGCCGGTGCCCTGCACGCCAAAGTACTCGACATTAGCCTCCTCACCCAACTCGCCCGGCGCCCCGCCGCGGGTGCCACCTGCGTCGGCCATCCTCGACGCACCTCCACCAATCTCGGCGCGGGGCCCAACCGCTGAGGTCGCAGGCAGCGCATCCGCCGAGTTGGAATTCTCGGCCAGCGTGGGCAACGCCTCGCTCGGCTCGGCCGGCGTGGGGTTCGGCGTGTCGACGTCGGCCGTCTTGTCGGCCGGTGTGTCCTCCTCGCCTTCGAACTTCACCCCGTCGGAAGTCGATCGCTTGAGCACGATGCCAACGTCGCGCGCGGTCTCCTCGGCCGTGCCCTGGGGAACCTGCGTGGCCCACAACAACACGAGCACCACCAGACTGGCATGCACCACCATCGAGGTGATCCAAGCGGGCAGCTTCGCACGGTCTTCGGGTGACGAGGAACTCATGAAGAGAAGTTCTCAGCAGTCGGCGGTTGGTAGTTTCGCGCGAGGGATTCTAGGGCACCGAAGAAGTTTGGTCAACTTGAACGGTAAACGTGTGCTGCAGGGACTGAATAGCCACGAAGAGGCACGAAGAAACACCAAAGGGGAAGATTGCGACCACTTGCTCTTTATGCCTTTTCTTCCTCTTCGTGGCTATTCTTCGCACGAATTCTACCTCGGCCACCTGGTGGGTTGGTTTACAATCTCAACTCTCCACTCAACTCGTCCCACCGAAAGCAAACTTATGGACAGTTTCACCGAACTTCGCCGCCGGCACGTTGAAGACGTTCGGCGGTTCACGCCCGAAGCGGTGGCGCGGCTCGATTGGACACGGGAGCAGGTCCGCGCGCATCAGACCAAGCGGCTTCGCGAGGTGGTATCCCACGCGGTGCAGCACTCGCCCTATTATGCCGAGCGGTTGGGGCACTTGGACGCCAGGGCGCTTGAACTCGACGACTTGCCGTCCATTCCGCCAATGACCAAGGCGGATGTGATGACACATTGGGACCAGATCGTCACCGACCCGGAGCTACACCTCGACGACGTAGTCGAGCACCTCGAAGCGCTGCACGCCGGCAAGCACCAGAACTACTACTACCTGGGCAAGTACTACGCGGCCGCTACCGGTGGCACGTCGGGTCAGCGGGGCGTGTTCCTGTGGGACTGGGAAACGTTCATCGCCACGGCCAACGCGACCTATCGCATGGAGGTCCGCGACGACCAACTCCATCCGCCCGACGGACCGCGACGCACCGCGGTCATTTGTGCGGGCTCGTTCGTGCACGCCAGCCGGTTGTTGTTTCCCACGATGCTCGATCCGCAGCGCGACACCCTCGTACTATCGGCCGGAACGCCGATCGGCCAGATGGTCGAGCAACTCAACGACTACCAGCCTGATCGGCTGGTGGGGTACGCGTCGATTGTCGAAGAGCTGTGCGCCGAAGCGCTCGACGGACGGCTTGCGATCCAGCCGCAGCGGATTCTGACCAACTCCGAGCCGCTGCTGCCCGAAGCGCGGAACATGGCACTGGAGGCTTGGGGCATCAACATTCACAACAGTTGGGGCTCGGTGGAAATTGGCCTGGTCGCCACCGAAGGCGATTCGTTCGCTGGCAGCACACTGGCCGAAGACATGGTGATCGTCGAACCGGTCGACGTCGAACATCGAGTGGTTGCCGATCCTGCCCAAGCCGACCACGTGCTGGTGACCAAGCTGTGCGGAACCGTGATGCCGCTGGTGCGGTACGTGATGACCGACACGTTGGTGCTCGACAACGGACCCAACCCCGACGCGCCCGGCTATCGCCGCATCGTGGACATCAAAGGCCGTTCCGATGCATGGTTCGTCTACGCGGGCGACATCAAGATCCACCCCATGGTGTTCCGTAGTGTGCTAGGGCAGGATCGTCACATCAGCGAGTATCAGGTGCAACAAACCGAACGCGGCGCCAAGGTGCTGGCTATCACGCACGGTGATTTCGAACCGTCGCGCCCCACCGCGGCGCTGCAGCAAGCGCTAGCCGATGCGGGACTCGGGAACGCCCAAGTATCGATCGAAAGCGTCGCCGAACTACCGCGCCATCCGCAGACCAACAAGCTCAAGCGCTTCGTACCGCTAGCGAAGTAGTTGAAGAAGAACGCCAAGCTGACTCAGGTTACCAACCCCTTGGTAACCATCATGAACACGTCCTCCAAAGTCGGTTCCTTGTCGGCGAAGGAGAGCAGCCCGACGTCGGCGCCGGCGAGTTGGCGCATGAGGCGTTGGACGTCGGAATCCTCGCCGCCCATTTCGACCACGCAGTTGCGGCTATTGACCTGCACGCTGCGGACGTGAGGATCGCTGCGAATGAGGCTGACGCCAGCTTCCTGGTCGCCGCTGAAGCGGACTTCGATGTGGCGGTTGCTTTGAATCTGCCGGTAGACTTTGTCGATCGGCCCGTGCAGAAGCAGCTGCCCGCGCTCGATGATGCCAATCGAGGTGCAGCAGTCGGCCAGTTCGGTGAGGATGTGGCTAGAGATTAGGATGGTCTTGCCCATCCGCCGCAATTCCTTGAGCAGCGCTTTAACTTCCAGTCGGGCGCGGGGGTCAAGTCCGCTGGCGGGCTCGTCGAGGATTAGCACTGGCGGATCGTGCACGAGCGTCTTGGCCAAGCACAGCCGCTGCTTCATGCCGCGCGACAGGCCATTCACGTAGTCGTCGCGTTTGTGAGTCAGGTCCAACAGCTCGAGCACGTCGCCGATCACGCCTTTGCGACGGCTCTTAGGAATTTGGTACGCGACCGCGAAGAAGTCCAAGAACTCCCACACCTTCATGCCGTCGTACACGCCGAACGTGTCGGGCATGTACCCCACGCTCTGCCGCACCTTGAGCGGCTCCTTGGTTACGCTAAACCCATTGACGGTCGCCTCGCCATGCGTGGCGCGCAAGAGCGTGGCCAGAAAACGAATCGTGGTGCTCTTGCCGGCGCCGTTAGGGCCGATGAACCCAAACATCTCGCCAGCGTCGATGTCGAGATCCAAATTCTCCACGGCCACAAAGTCGCCGTAGGTCTTGCCGAAGTTGCGTATGGTGATCATGCGGGAGAGGGGTAAGGATTCAGGGGTCGGGGGTCAGGGAGCGAAGCGAGCGTTGACTAGTTTGGTGGGCCGAACAGATCGTTTATACCCGCGTCGGGGCCTTCATTGTCCGGATCTAAGTACGGGTTGCTAAAGTCTTCGCCGCCCAGGTCGTCGACGCGGTCGATGACGTCGCGGGGGCTGTTCTTGTCGGGTTTGGGTTTGCCGAGGGGGGCTCGGGACAGGTGGGCTACCACCATCGCAGCGCCGCGGAGTTGTGCGGCCGCTGGATTGACCTCGACGCCGGGAAGCACTGTGTCGAGGCGCCCCACGAGGCGGACCTCGCCGGGATCCATGTGCAAGGGGTCGAGCGCCAAACGGAATATCGGTTCGAGGTCCAAGCGTTTCTCGTCCTTGCTGGCTTCCTTGGCTCGCTCGCCGGCGAACAGGTCCTCGCCCACCGGGGCGAAGCTGACCGACGTGCCGCGATTAGGCTCCAGATCGCCAATCCAACAGCCGTAGAGTTGCGGGCTGCCTTCGGCGTCGTCCTCGCGGCGGACGACGGCCACGCTGCCGAGCTTGAATTGCGTTCGATTGATCACCTTGGGCGCAGCACCCTGCTCCTTTTGGAACAGCAAAGGTCCGTCGAGCGCGTACATCTGTTCGCTGTGCACCATGTCGGTCGTGGCACTGGAGACTTGCAGCCCCGCGAGATGCACGTTCTTGGCCTGCGTGAGCTCCACATTCGTACGCGACTGTCCCAACAACATCCGGAACTCTCCTGGCGGGCTGTTGGGGAACGGCGCGGCCACGGCGGTGGGATCGTCGAACTGCGTGTCGTAGCTGGTCGACAGCGACGTGTAGAGCGCGGTGTAGCGGGATAGATGCGCTCGAGGGTAATCGCCTTGAACTTCGAGCAGGGCGATTTCGGTTTGGGCGCGGACGAAACCGATGTCGAGCTGCGCCTGATGCACCACGGCGGCGGTGCCCAACAGAGCGATGATCGGCGCCGCGATCCAGGCGTACTCCACGCGGCCCAAGGCCTTGAAGAACAGCCAGTTCACCGGCACCAAGACCACCAGGTACAGGCCAAGCGACCACACCACGAACGACGCATCGGGCACCTGCACGCCGGCCGCCTGGCGAAGTGCCTCCCGCGCGGCGTTGCTGGTGGCGTTGTAGTCGTTCCAGGCGCCAATGCCGCCCACCTTCTCAGCTGGCTCGATTTCGGTGGTCCGATTGTCTGCCTCGACGAATCCATCGTCGTCGAACGTGTCGCGCGGCACATTGTTCGTGGCGTTGGCATCGGCGTGTACGTCGCGGGAAAACAGTCGCAAATGGGTGACGTACTGGGCGTCGCGGATGGCGCCCCGCTTGCCGTCCCATTCGGCGTGAAGCTCCCCAGCGTCAAAGGAGTTGTCGCCTTTGCTCCACTCGCGCGGCAATCGGCGCATGATGCCCGCATTAAATAGGTCGTCGTAGTGGGGCGACCAGGTCAGCAGGTCGCGTTCAGCGAGTTGCATTCGCGACACAACAATCCGCCCGCGGCCCACTTGGCGCTCGACCAACAGTCCGCCGGTGGACGCAGCCAGTCCGCTGTTCTCGTCGACTCCCTCGGCCAGATTCAGGTTGATGCCCGACCAGTCGCGGGTGAGCTTGAGTTCCTTGGGGGGATTAGCACTGCGCCCGACGGGTTTCTTCTTGCTCCAGTACTCGGCCATGGTGCGGACATCGTCTTGCGTGATATCCACGGCGCCGGCGTCGGTAGCTGGCAGGTAGGGCGCCAAGAAGCTCCCCTCGAGCAGCTTGAGCGAGTTGGGCCCGTTGATGATGAGTTGTCCGCCCCAGTGCAGCCAATCGACCAGCGCTTCGCGGCGTTGGCGGTCGAGTTGATCGGGGTCGACCTCGTCCCACAAAATGTAGGCGATCGTGGTCCAGCACATCGGATTGTCGGGCAGTGGCACCTGCTTCGAGATATCGGGTAGCAGCACCTGATAGTGCGCCAGGTCTTTGCCGCCACCGAAGGAGTAGTCGATACTATCCTGGGGCACCAGCACCCCGTTGAGCGACTTCACGTAGTTGTAACGACTCGGCTCCTTGGCCAGCACCACGAAAAAGTACTGGTACGATTCCATGGTCGATAGCAGCGTGCCCTTGGGATTGCCGCCGACCACCGCGCCGTAGTTCCGACCGCGGAGCGTACACTTCACACTGGCCATGCCCGACACATTGGGCGCGAGGAACACGTTCTCCACCTGCCGCGGGCGTCCCTTGGCCAGTTGCACCGGGCGCGAGCTGCTGAGCGTGAACGGCGTTTGGTCGATGGGCACCGGTCGTTGCCGGTTGTCGATCACCTGCAGCGTGGTAACGCCGCCCCAATCTTCGTAGTTGGACTTCATCAACTGGGTGACGGTCATCCAATGGCCCGGCTTGACGCGCGAGACGGTCAGGTCGGTGTCGCTCGGCTTGGAGATGGGCGCATCGACAATGAATGGTTGTTTCTTCTTTTCCTCTTCCGCTTTCTTCTTGGCTTCCTCTTCCTTCTTCTTTTTCTCCTCGGCTTCCTTGGCGAGCCGCGCCTGCCGCTCCTGCGGCGTCTCACTGCGACACCCGCCACAACCGGTGGTGCCGAGCATCACGCTAAGCAGCAGTAGCCAGACGATGGAGCGCATCGCCTTGCCGCAAGAAGTTTGTTGAGAGTTTTCGATCGAAGCCATGATCGTTCTGTTCACTCGGTAAGCGAAAGGGTTCTTGCTTTATAGTCAATCGTCAAGACACGGTCGGCCAGCAACATCGTGCCCAGCAGTGGCCAGCAGCGGCCATTCACCATCGCCTTCTACCACTTGAGTTCGATAGGTTTCACCAAACCATTCCAGGTACACGACGTAGGTTGCGAATTCTACCAAACTTCCGTCGGTCAAGTACGCTTCGGTGGTACTGGAAGGTTTGAGACCCAACCGGGCGACATCGCGTCGTGGCAGTACAAGCCCACCATTGAAGGCCGTGTCGACCCAAGCGTCGATATTGTGCTGTTCCCCGGCGCGCGTAGCGGCAAGCTTGACCGTGAGCAGCGCCCGTTGATTGCTGTCGACCCCCCCGTTCACTGCTGGCAAACTCCTAGGTGCAGAGCCGCTCGATGACCAATGTGGATCGTGTGGGTGATCTGGTCGGGCAACTCGTCGAGCGCGGCGTTCACGGCCTCGTCGAACGTGTCTCCCAGGAAGTACCGCTCCGAATCGGGATCGATCGCCACATACCGCCCCCTGTGCTCGGCTTCGAGTTGCGCCTGCAATTTCTCCGCGTAGAGTCTCTTCGCTCGAGAAATGATTGACTTGGAATGTTCCGACCGCATTCTCAGATTCCTCAGGGGTTGCACGATTATACCCGCCCGGTGTGCTCGCGTCTCCCATAGCCGACGAGCCACACCGCCGCGGCGGCCACGAGCGAGACCGTCGCCAGCAGCACTAGCGACATGGCCGAAACGCGATCCTCCACGCCGTAGTGCAATAGCCCGAACAGGCGGATCGTGAGCGTCGGCGGCCCTGGCGGCATCACCAGCACGCTGGCCGACAGTTCGCCTGCCGACAGGGCAAATGTGGCCAGCCAGGTGGACAGCACCTGCGGCAGGACCTGCAGCAGGCCGATTCGCCAGAACCTTGCGAACCAGCCCGCGCCGTCGGTTTGGGCTGCGTCGATCAGCGATCGCGGTACGCTGGCGAACCCTGCGGCCATAATGAGCGCGGCCACCGGCGTGAAGCGAATCGTTTGCACCAGCCACGGCGCGAGCAGCGTTCGATCGTACGCCCAAGTGAGCCACGCCAGCGGCGAATCGAGTGGATGGTTCAACAGCTTGATGGCCACCAATCCTAAGATCGGTCCCGGAATGCTCATCGCCAGCGCGAACAGCGCGAGCATCGCCCATGGAGTACCGCGGCAAATTCGCAGGCGCCAACCGAACAACGCCCCGACGATCGTGGCCGTGGTGGCAACGGCTGCGCCGAGGCCCAAGGTCTGCAGTAACTCGCGCCAGTGATGTCCCGCCGCGCCGGTGAGCTCGGTGGTGAGCTTGCCCAATTGCCACACGCGCTGCCAACCATCGCTCGTCTCCACAGCGCCGAGCCCCGCTTTGTAAACCAGCGCGGCGATGGGCAGCGCGGCCACCAACAACAGCACACTCGCCGGCACGATCGCCAGTAGCCAGCGCCCGCCACGAAGTCGCCATCGCCACAATCGCTCTGTGGACGCATCGGCGTGCGCTGCGAAACTCGACACGACCGGCGCGAGTACCCACAGCATCAACACCGCCAGCAGCACCACGCCACCGATCAAACCGGCGTAGTGGTTCCAGGCGGTGGCGGCTTCGTCGAGCAAGGTGTCCTTGCCGTCGACCTGATCGGTCGGAAAAGCTCCCGAGGCGGCCGTGGTGTAGACCTCTTCGGCGAAGGTGCGGATCTGAAAGAAGTCGGTCACGGTCATTTCGGCCGCCACGCTCACGGCTGTCCATACCGCGGCAATGGCGATGCCCGGCAAGGCGGCGCGGAGCGTGACCGTCCGCAACACCCGCCAGGCGGGCATCGACAGCAGCGCTGTTTCTTCCAACTCGGCTGGCACCCGCACCAGCGCCGCGCTCACGATGCATACCACCCACGGCACGGCGGCCATCGCGTGCACCCAGATGGCGCCCGGCCAGCCGTCGATCCACGGGCGTGTCTGTCCCGATTCATCGGTTGGCACTAACCATCCACCCACACCCAAAGCGCCCATCCACCCGCCGGCGTGCACAAACAGCGGCACGAACAACAGCACGGCGAAGGCCGCCAGCATCCACCGCCGCAGCGGGCAATTGGTCTTGGTGAGCACCACCGCGGCCAGCACACCGGGCACCATGGCCAGCGCGGTTGCCGCGCCAGCCAGGTAGAACGTCGCCAGGGCGATACCGCGGACTCGCGGACCCATCGCCAGCAGGCACGCCAGGGCAATCACGGCCAGCGGCAGGGTCCACCAGATTGTGCTGTTTCTGCTATTCAAAGCGTTGCATTCCGCAATCGGAGCGAGTTCTGGAGTTCGGCATGGTCAATCGGGCAGCCGGGGACCGCCCCCGCGCGGGTTTTTATTGATTCGGACCGCCGCAAACGATATGCTACGGATAGGTGGAGCTTTTCTATAATACCCCTGCTGCCGCAGGTGCGTGCGACGGGGGAACAGCTTGCTGGCACGAACCGCCGCAGGCCGCTGGTGGAAGGAGTGCAGGATATGGGCATTCAGGTCAGGTGTCCGCACGGGCACGTCTTTAAAGTGAAAGACAAGTACGCCGGTAAGCGCGGGCTGTGCCCTCACTGCACCGAGCAGGTTGTCGTCCAGGTGCCCGCCGCCGATAGTTCCGACGCGATGACCAAAGCATATCGCAAAGCGGTGACCGACGAGCATCGCGCATCGCATGCAGTGGATACTGGTAGTTCCTCCATTTTCGACGACGTTCCGCAGGACCCCGATCCCAGCACGAGCGCCAGCTTGCTCGGTTCGAGCGTCATACGGCACAACGTGCGATGCAGTTTTTGCAACCAGTCGGTCCCCATGTGGTACGCCAAGTGCCCCTCATGCGGCCACTTCATGGACCAGTAACGCAAGGTGCATGAGCCGCGAGTGCGCTCACTCTTCGAGTGCTTCGTCGATAATCTTCTGGATATCGAAGGCTCCCTCTTCGATGGAATCGAAGATCGACTCGTGGACGGTCTTCGCATCGTACTCGGCCACCTTGGCCAGGATCTTGTCGATCTCGTCGATGGAGTGTCCCTGGTTCTCGAGCCAGGCAACCAACTGGGCGTGACGCGTATCGTGCGACATGGTCTGTTCGGTCGGGGGTTGGTGTGGGTGCTAGCAATTCGCGCTGCGGGACAAAAAGTGGCGTAGCCCCTCGGGCGGAGCTTTGCTAAGGTTCGCCGCCCCGACTTCCTGCGCGATGGTCGTGGGAATGGAATTGTCAACCTTTTCGATGCTTCTAATCTAGCATGAATTCACGTCTTTCGCTGCTTCTCGCCTCGCTGACTTTGCTCACAGGGTGTCAAACCACGCCCTGGCCGATGCGAATGTTCCAGCGACCAGAGCGAACCACCTACCGGACCGCCGAAATGCGGATGGACGCCGTGCGCGACTTCCGCACTCAATCCACTGGTGTCGATACGCCCGAGCAGCGCGAGATCGTCAACCAACTGGCACGACAAATCCAGGTGGAACCCGATCCGCTGGTTCGCGAAGCAATTGTCGACACCATCGCCGAGTTCCGCACTCCGCTGGCATCGCAAGTATTGGAAGCAGGGCTTAGCGACGCCGATGCCGATGTGCGACGCCACTGCTGCATGGCGCTGGGCAAGCGGGGCGACCCCGCGGCCGTGCCCGTACTGGCGCGAGCCATCAACGGCGAGCAAGATTTGCAGGTTCGCATCGCGGCGGTCGAGGCCCTGGGATCGATTCACTCGCCCGACGCCTACACCGCGCTGGCAGTTGCCATGGAAGATCGCGACCCGGCGCTGCAGTATGCTGGCGTTGAAAGCATGAGGGAAATCAGCGGCAAAGACCTCGGCAACGACGTCTCCGCCTGGCTGCAGTACGCCCGCGGCGAAACGCCTACAGCCAGTTCGGAAGAGGAAGTCTCGATCGCCCGCCGCCTGCGTGGTCTCACGCCCTTCTAGCGCTTGCGGCGTCTGTTTTTGCGAGTTACCGCCATGGATGCCGCTCGCCTGTGCAGCGCGCCCTAAGCATGCACGCCCCCCGATAGCGCTATGCTCCTTTTCATGCAGGGATTTCGGGAATCCCTTGAGGTGTTTTCCTTGCGCCACATTGCTTGAGTTTTGACCGGTATCGCCCGATACAGTCATCAGTGAGGGGTCTGCTACGTTCTCCAATGGCCATCGCCTTCGTGCGATGCTAGCAGGCTGGTTGACTGTTGATGTTTGCGACTGGGGGGTACGGTGCCGTTTAACCAACCAACATGGCTGGCTCTGCGCGGAGTGGGAGTTCGGCTGGGTGTGGCCGCCCTGACTCTGGCTTTCGTTGGTTCCTGTGTAGCCGTGGCGCAGCAACTTTCCGCACCGCGCGCGGACGATATCAATGCGCCGACCACGCTGCGCGCCACGATCGACAAGTCGGGCCGCGCCGCTCTGCCGATCGAGTCGCTGCCAGCGGTGCATGGATTGGATCTCGCCGAGCCGCCCAAGACCAAGCTGCGCTTGTCGCGTCGTCCGCAGGCGAAACCGCAGCCGGTTCCAGCAGCGAGCAAAGGTCCCATGCTGACCATGCCGGGACTGGTCGAGCCCATCGATGCACCACTGGCGACAAGCCAGCCCAAAGCCCAATCGGAAACCAAGTCGGACGACGCGCCGCCCACCGCGCCCAATGAGTTCAAGCCCGAGTGGCGTCCCACTGGCAAGGTAGCGTCGACCAAAAAGGCAACCGACAAGCCCGAACCGCTTGTTGCTGACGCCGAAGTAACCGACGAAGCACCCAAGGCCGAGCCCGAGAAGGTTGCCCAGCAGGAAAAGTCCGACGCCGACCAGGCCGAGCCCGCCGACGAATCCGCCCTGGCGGCCGACGATACCAAGCCCGAGCCAGCGGAGATCGAGCCCGCCGAACCGCTGAAGCCGCTCACTCGCAACCAGATCTACCTGCGCAACAAGATGCGCAAGGTGCTCAGCTACTACTACCGCAAGCCGCTCAACAGCCGCGACCACGATACGTGGGAGGCGATGCACATGATGCTCGCTTATGGGCTGCATAGCCGCATCAAGTCGGGCGGGCCGCGGGGCGAGTCGATGACCGCCATCGGTTGGTTGTGTTACAACAATCCCTGCAAGCACAAGCAGTTGATGATCCTCAACGACGAAGGCGAGATCCGCGCCCAGTACGGCGTCGGACTGCAAGGACACATGGGGCAGTTCCTGGCCATGCTCGCCCAGTGCAACGTCGATCCCGACTATCCGATCCGCGTGGAAGGCAAAGAGTTCACCATCCACGACTTGATCGAAGCCGAGAAGAAGACCTGCTATCCGAACACCGAGCTGACGTTCAAGCTCATCGCGCTGATGCACTACTTGCCGTCCGACAGCCAGTGGGTGAACGACCGCGGCGAAACGTGGAGCATCGAGCGGCTGATCGAGGAAGAGCTCAAGCAGCCCATCCGCGGCGCCGCTTGTGGCGGAACTCACCGACTCGGTGGGCTCAGCCTGGCGGTTCGCAAGCGCGAAAAACGCGGCGAGCCGGTCGAAGGTGTCTGGTTGCAGGCGAAACAGTTTACCAACAAGTACGAGCAGTACCTCTACCGCCTGCAGAACAACGACGGCAGCTTTAGCACCGAGTGGTTCCGTGGGCCGGGCCGCGAGTCGGATATTAACCGTCGCTGCCGCACCAGCGGCCACCTGCTGGAGTGGGCGTTGTACCATGCCGAGGATGAGAAACTCACCTCCTATCGCATTGTGAAAGCAACCAACTATCTGACCAACCTGCTCTACAGCAACTCGGACAACGAGTGGGAAATCGGCCCCCAGGCCCACGCCCTGCACGCCCTGTCGCTGTACGACCAACGCGTGTTCCAACCTCACGACAAGGTTGATAAGACCGCCAAGGCCGATACGAAGTCCTCCACACAAAGCCAGCAGACCAACCAGCGATCGCAGACCACCCGCCGCAGCAACAGCTCGGCCAGTCGATCCAGCAACAATCGGTCGAGTAACAGCTGGTGGTGGAACCGATAACTCGCCAGGCCGAATTGTCGCTGCTTACTCGATGAGCTAAACTACAGTACCGTCGCCTTGTCGCGCGGCGTCCTGTCCTATGGTCTCTTACGGTTTGTGGTGCAAGTGAATGGCGAAGTTTAGCGATCAATTCCAAGCGTTTTGCGATATCGCACTCGGACTGAAGAACGCTCAAAAAGCCGACGCCATCCTGCTGCTGCTCGAGCGACCCACCGACTTCAAGCAGCTCGAAAAAGCCCTCCCCACCGATCTGGTCGTCGTCGCTGGCGATACCGAAGCGGCCCTCGAAGGCTTCGAAGAGTCCGACTACGACACCATCCTGCTCAACATGCCGGACGAAGCACCCGTGTACGAGCGGCTCACCCAGGCGCTGCTCGAAGCGGTGGCCGACGAGTACTTTGCCGAAGGCGCCTCGGTCGTGGCTGCCTACAGCGGCTTCGAGGCGGGTGTGATCGACTCGCTCAGCCTCATCAAGCTCGATGAGCACCTCGGCCGACTCACGGTCCGCGACCTCCGCCAACTGAAGACCAAGATCCCGGTCGAGACCATCAAACAGGTCGTCGACCTGGCCGTGGAGATCGGCCGCGAAGGTCGCGAAGGCAAGCCGGTCGGGTCGTTGTTCGTGGTGGGCGATCATCGTAAGGTCATGAGCTACTGCCATCCGATGGGATTTGATCCCGTGAAGGGCTATACCAAGGCCGAGCGTCAGCTCACCGACTCGAGCGTCCGCGACAACGTAAAGGAAATCGCTCAAATGGACGGCGCGTTCGTCGTGTCGGCCGACGCCACGGTGGTTGCCTCCGCGCAACACCTCAGCGCACCGAACGTGCCCGAACTCAGCCTGCCCAAAGGCATGGGCGCTCGCCACTGGGCGGCCGGCGAAATCACCGCCGCGACCGGCGCGATCGCCATCACGATCAGCGAGTCGAACGGCACCGTGCGCGTCTTCCAAAACGGCGAAATCAAACTCCGCATCGAACCGTTCCGCCGCGCGATGAAGTGGAAAGCGTTCGACACCGACAGCCCTTCGTAGCAGCTTGCCCAACCGAGCACTCTTCCCACGCTCTACGTGGGAACTTTGCGCGACCGCTCCGCGGACATTCGTCTTCTCTATCAACCTCATTGTTTCATCCCAGGTTTGTCCCAACTCACGATCCATGGGCCCAAAACCGGGGGTTTTGTCCCAACATACGATCCATGGGCCCAAAACCCCAAGCGTTTTGGACCACCTCTGTTTGAAAAGCCCCCTAGTTTTCTCGAACAAACCATTCGGGGGGTGCGACAAAACGCCCCACGTTGTTCCCCGCATGTTTTCGGGTGGGGCAAAACCCCGACGGGGCCCAAATCCGATAGTGGCGATTCGCTCCGCGAACGAGCGTCGACACCACCCTCGGGCGACGAGCACTTCCGCGAAGGGCAAGCAAGTGCACGACTCACCTGCGGCTTGCGCCGTTGGCTCATGGGTGCGACAATTTTACGTCGATAGACAATTCCCCCGATTCATTAGATCACACCGATACGCCAGTTCAACCGCGATTTGTTGACACTCGCGACATTCAGTACGACGGCCGTCGCGGCCGTTGGTCGAGACCAATTCTCAGCCAAACGCACGATGGGAAAAATACTTGTCCCCCACCCAAAATAAGGTAGACTGAGCTGGAAGGTGAGCCATCTTTACGGAACAAGAATCTCTGCCCCACGGTCGTAGCAGGGGGTGTGGCTCACAGCTAATCAGCGCATTCTGGAATGGGAGAGTTCACCATGTATCGCTTCTCGTTAGCCGCCACGCTGTGCGCGCTGCTCTCTGTGGTGAGCACGGTCGCGGCGCAAGACAAGCCAAACATCCTCGTCATCTGGGGCGACGACATTGGCATACCGAACATCAGCGCGTACTCGCGCGGTCTGGTCGGTTACCAGACACCCAATATCGATCGTATCGCCGACGAGGGAATGCTGTTCACTGACTCGTATGGCCAGCAAAGCTGCACGGCGGGTCGCGCGAGTTTCATCATTGGTCAGGAGCCGTTCCGCACGGGGCTGCTCACGATCGGCATGCCGGGCGATCCGCACGGTATTACCGAATGGATGCCCACCATTGCCAACGTGCTGAAAGACCGAGGCTACGCCACGGGGCAGTTTGGCAAGAACCACCTCGGCGATCGCGACCAGCACTTGCCGACCAACCATGGTTTCGACGAATTCTTTGGCAACTTGTATCACCTGAACGCCGAAGAAGAACCTGAGGGCTACTTCTATCCCAAGGATCCGGAGTTTCTCAAAAAGTTTGGCCCGCGTGGTGTGATCCAGTCGACTGCCGACGGCAAGATCGATGACACAGGGCCACTGAACACCAAGCGGATGGAGACTGTCGACGAAGAGTTTCTGGCCGCCGGCAAGGACTTTATCCAACGGCAAGTAAAAGCCAAAAAGCCATTCTTCGTGTGGTTCAACAGCACGCGCATGCACGTGTTTACGCATCTGAAGAAGGAATCGTACGGCAAGACTGGCAAAGGCATCCATGCCGACGGCATGGTGGAGCACGATGGTCACGTCGGTCAGTTGCTCGACCTGCTCGACGAGTTGAAGATCGCCGACAACACCATCGTTATCTACAGCACCGATAATGGCCCCGAGTTCGCCATGTGGCCCGACGGCGCCGTGACTCCCTTCGCCAGCGAAAAAGGCACCACCTGGGAAGGCGGCTTCCGCGTGCCTATGATGATCCGCTGGCCAGGCGTGATTAAACCCGGCTCGGTATCGAACGAGATTATCTCGCAACTCGACTGGTTCCCGACACTGTGCGCCGCCGCCGGCGCGCCCGACGTCAAAGAGCAACTCGCCAAAGGCGCCACCTTCGACGAGAAACAATTCAAGGTACACCTCGACGGTTACAACTTCCTTCCCTACTTCAAGGGCGACGAGGAGAAAGGACCACGCGAGCGAATTCTCTACTTCGACCAGGGCGGCAACCTCAACGCGGTTCGCTGGCAGGACTGGAAAGTCAGCTTCGCCGTGCAGGACGGCAATATCGCCTTTGGCTCTCGCAAGGTGACTCCCTGGGCTGGCATCACCAACCTGCGGATGGATCCCTACGAGCGGGCCGCACACGAAGGTGGCGGCTACATCGACTGGTACGCTCGCCAGATGTGGCTGCTGGTGCCGATCCAACAGCAGATCAAGGAGTTCTTCTCCGACTTCGGCGACTACCCGTACCAAACCGGTTCGTCGCTGAACGCCGCTGGCATCAACTATGGCCTCTTGCAGAAGCAGGACGCCTTGAAGCGGCTAAAGGAGTTGGAGACTATCAAGCCCAAGTAATCGCTCGACTAGCGACACTCTACTAAACTCCCACACGGGCGCTGCTGAGTTTCAGTAGCGCCCGTGCAGTGTTGTTAGGGGGAACGAGTAAAGAGAGTGCGTGACCGCACCCGTCGCCAGCTAGTCTCCCCAAACATACCGGCGTCAGACTCGGCAGTAGGGGTTCCCACGTGTTCTCAGCACCCAGCGTACAAGACTCTTACGACTGCCACTTCAATTCGGGATTTGCCATGCCAAGTTCGCGCCAAAGGTCGCTGCTGATATGCGGTTCGCTCATGGCCTGTCTCCTGGGTTCCTTGCCGGTGTTCGCCGAGGACCAAGCCGATCGAACCTGGGACAAACGTCTCAACGGTATCTGGGTGGTCACCAGCGTCGTTCTCGATGGCGAGCCAGTGGAGCATGACGTCTCCGATTGCAAGTACGCGATCCTCGATGGAGTGGTTGTATCGGCTTCCCCCATGGGTAGAACGTTCATGCCGGAACAACCCGATGCGAAACCCTTCGGCCAGCCAGAAGAGTCCGATGAAGTCGAAGACAACGAACCTGGCGCTCTGTTTCCCGCGCCGGCAGATGAACGTGGAGCCAAACCTCCGGAACCGGCAGAACCCACTTACACAGTCGACATGGACGTTAGCCGCGCGACGGTCACGAAGAAGCAGCCCTATTCTTGGATTGATCTACAGACTCGATGGGAAGACAGCAGCGAGGAAGATTGGCCGGGCATCTACCAGATCGAGGACGATAAGCTGACGATCGCGTTTGGCAAGCAGCGCCCTGCGAAGCTCGAGTCGCCCAAGGTAAACCACGGTGGATACACCCGACCGTGGCCTGTCACCAAGGTCATCACCCTGGTGCGGCAGCCTGGCACGGGACCAGAATCTCGGGATTGATGGAACCTTCGAGCTACGGCCGGGGCGGCCATAGTACGTGCCCTACTCCTCCAAGAACTTCAACAAGTCCGTGTGGTGGCCGATCATCTTCCACTGGCCGTCTTCTTTGCGGTAGACGTTCGTGGCGCGAATCTTCACTTTGGTTTCTTTGCCGTCGACCGTGTTGCGGCCGACCTCGTAGTTGTGCACCACGGCCAACTCGCTGCCGACGGTGATGCGAACGTTTTGGGGCTCGACCTTGCCACCGAGTTTCATCTCCGCCTGTTTTTGCCAGTCGGCCAGAGTCTCTTTCCAGCCTTGTCGGAACGAGCCATCGGGGCCAAGGTACGTCACATCGGCAGAGTGCGACCAAACTTCCGACATCGGCTGAAGCTCGCCGGTGAACATGCTGTTTAGCGCCGCGTAGAACTTGGTGTTCGCCTCGCGAACGCTCTCGATCTTCGAATCGTCTTTCGACTCGGCGGAGGTCTCGTCTGCAATGGTTGCCGCCACGCAGCAAGCGACCAACGCGAAGGCCAACAGAATACGCACTACCATGATGTTCCCCTTGTTTGGATGCAGTCCCCAACCGCTGCAGAGCACGCACATCGCGATCTGCGCTTGCAGGGTAAGTGACCCTGTGTCGCTCGTCAACAAAACGCATTGCTGCACCACCCGGCGGCGGGGTCGCGAAGTGCACAGGCAACCGAAAGAGCGGGGACGTACGACGTAGGGTGGGTGGTTCCATCGGCAAGGTCTATGTGTGTCGGCCAACGACTATTCCCGCCGATGAGTTCACCCACCATCGCCTTACAAACGGTGGGTGAACCTGCCGGTGGATGATCCCACAAAATGGCGAAGCACTGTTCCGGCAGAATCACCCACCCTACGACTTGCGACTGAACACATTGCGATCAACACCGTCACGAGTGTCGCCGGCTCCGGCACCGTGGAGTTTCCCACGGCGGCTACCGGGCCAACGGACTGACCGAGGTTCATCCTCCACAGATCGTACTGCGCGGCGCCGATCGTGCCGCCAGCAGTGTCGTTCGGCAGGGTGCCGGCCGGAGCGCCGAGGTTGTTGCGCCACACCGTGTAGTCGGCCAGGTTTACCTTGCCATCGTGATTGAAGTCCCCAGGTAGTGCGTAGCTGATCCAATTGAAGGGAACCGGCGTTAGTACGTCGCTGGGCGAAACGGTGGCCGGGAGCAGGAGCGAAAGTTGCGCGCCGTTCCCTCCGTAGTACGCGTCCGCAATGGCCTCTATCCCGTCTCCATTGGTCACCGCCACCGCGGTCAGCAGCGTGCTGAACGTCAGCGACTCGCCGGGGTTGAGGGTGATCTCCGGCATGGCCAAGGTGGCGCGCAGACCTTGCTCGTTGAATCCGTGGATCAGCGGGATTCCTCCGCCGGCCTGTGCGGGGTTGGTGTAGTTGGTGAGCAAGGTCGCCGTCCCGGCGGGATTGACTTCGTACTGTACCGCACTGCGATAACCGGCTAGATCCGTCTGGCCGTGGTGCGTCACGCTGAAGTTCGCGTCGGAATAGGTGGCGCTTGCACCATCGAACCCGGCGTAGTGCGTGTAGGTGACCTTCACATCCATCTTGAACGCGCCCTGCGGGATGACCAGCGGCGAACTGCCATCGTTGAAGATGTAATACGGTTGCACGATCTGCGAATAGGCCGACGGGAAGCCAGGCAGGTCGTTGTTCGACGAGTCGAGTTTGGCGAACGAACGAAACTCTCCGGTCGTCACGTCGGCGATGCCTTCGTAGTTAGGCCCGAACAAACTGAGCGGAGGCCCACTGTAGTTGGCCGACACGGGGGCCACCACGATACCGCTGGGCGGCCCGTACTGCACCGCCACCGTGCCCGCCTTGGCAGTTGGGCAGAGTGCAACGATGCACAAGAACCAGAGAACGGACTGAAGTACTGACTCACGAAACTTGGTGAAGCAAGTATCCATCGCGATTGCTCCTTGCAAGAAAGGGCGATTGAACCCGAGGTCCCCGCGGCTGAAGGGTGTATCAAGAAAGGGCCGGCGGAGCCGCCACCGGATTGAGAAGTTTTCCAGGAGATCCGCAGCCGACATCTATACCGTCCCCCTACTCTCGTCCTCCCCTACTCAACTCCACCCCTATTCCCGTCAAAAAGTGCACCAATCACGCATTCCGGCTTTTTTCGCGTTTGGCCAGTGAAAAAAGCTAGATTTGTATGAATTTGCGACTGCGAACGTACCCGGCTGAATGCAGCCAGGGTATAGTGAGTTTTCCGCCCTGCGTTGCGTTTCACCGCCATCCCCTAATAACACTATGGCCAAACCACTCGTCTTCCAACTCGGCGACCGTGATCTTTCGTTCAACTTGGCGAAGGTCGATCGCGCCAAGCTTTACGGCTACAAGGAAGTGGAAGTGCTCGACGACAAAGGGGGCGCGTGCGACCTGGCGACGCTCGCTTCCGATGGACAAACGGTCGTCGGCCGTGGCGGCACCGGCATGGGATACCTATCCGGCGGCGGCGAGTGGTGCGACAAGGGCGACTTGAAGCCAATCGACCTCGACGGCGCGGAGATCACTCCGGTGGCCTCCAGCTACAGCCAGGCGATCAAGCTGTTCGAGACGGTTACGGCCGAAGAGTACCTCAGCCACAACATTCGCACCATCTATCGGCTTGAGACGGAAGATGCGATCGACGACCTGATGGAGGAACTCGACCGCGGCACCATCTTCGCATTCCCTTACAGTTTTCGCGGCGGTCTGGAAGCGGACGCGGCGTTCATGCTCAAGGGCGACGACGGCAACGTGTTCCTCGCCGTGGGTCAGCCCACCAAGATTGAGTTCATCGGTATTCAGCCGTCGATCAGCGTGATCGACGACACGGACGGAGACAACGAGACGGACCTTATGGATTTCGACATGATCTAGAACGAGCCCTCGGCTCGCGCTAATCGCGATCTTCATGAGTGAAATCAACATCAGCAACAGTGCCGACCGCGACGCCGTGGTCGTCACCACCAACGTTGGGTCGGCCAAACGCGTACGTTGGCTCGACAGCGAAAGCCGCCAGGCGCAGAGCATTCGCATCATCAAGGCGCCGATCGACCGCGACATCGACGCGCTCAAAGAACAGCACGGCGACCTCTCGAAGGTGGCCGAGGCCCTGGTGGCGGGCGATCCCGAGATCGATCTCGATCAGACGGGGCGCATCTTGTCCGATACCAGCCGCGTGTACGTGGACGGCGACCGCAAGATCGTACACAAGGTGAAGTTCTGGGAGATCGTTCGCAACCCCGACGGTTCGGAGCGCGACCGAAGGCCCCGCAAGCTGCTCGACACCAACCTGGCAAACGAGACACCGCTGCGGTGGTCGGGCAAGTACATCAAAAAGGAAGACGCCTGCCGAAAGTTCGTTTTCTCCGGCAAGGTGCAGCTCCGCCATGTGAACGGGCTGACCTACGACTTCCTGTACGGCATGGCCAAGGAGCTGGACGAGAAGAACAGCCTGCTGTTGTTGGGCGCGGGGCCGAAGTCCGCCGAACCGCTCATCCTCCGCCGGGGCGGCTCGCCGTACCGGGGATTCCTCGAAGGCCGCATCGACGGCGACAAGTACGCCTTGATCCTGCACTTCTCGAACCTCGAACTCAAAGCGCCCAAGGCGGCTGACGAGGAGACCTCATCATGAGAACCGACACCGTGATCGACCGCACCCACGCCGAGATCAAGCTGGGCAACTACGCGGTGGCCGGCGCATCGAGCCTGGCCGACCCCGCCCTGCTGCCGCGCGTGCAGGAATATCGCCGCCGCACCGGTTCGCTGATGCGCTCGCTGGCGCGCGACGACATCCGCGAGAAGACGCCCTCGGCCGAATACCACGTGAGCCGCAAGATCGACGGTGAGTTCACCGTGCTGGTCTACCAGGACGGCGAGATATTCACCGTGAACCCCGGCGGCGCGGTGCGAATGGGATTGCCCTGGGAAGCCGAAGCCGCCGAGCTGCTAAGCAAGGCCGGAGTGAAGCAAGCCCAAATCGCAGGCGAGTTGTACGTGCAGTGCGACGACCGCCGCAGCCGCGTGCACGACGTGACCAGCATCGCCCGCCAACCCGAAACGCCCGAGGATCTCGAGCGGCTCCGCTTCGCGGCGTTCGACATCATGTCGCTCGACGACGAACCGCTGGAGTCGTTCGTCCACACGTGGCAAGAGATCGAACGCATATTCGGCGGCGGCACACTAGTGCATCCCGTGGAGGCCAAGTTCGTCAGCGGTGTCGACGACGTCGAAAAGCTGTTCGAGCAGTGGGTCGATAAGGAAGGCGCCGAAGGCATCGTTGTCCGCAGCGATTCGGCCGGCATGTACAAGATCAAGCCGAAACACACGCTCGACGTGGTGGTGATCGGCTTCGCCGAGTCCGAAGGCGAACGCGAAGGGCTGCTGCACGACTTGCTGCTCGGCGTGATGCGCGAGGATGGCACCGCACAGGTGCTCTGCCGCGTGGGCGGCGGTTTCAACACTGAACAACGCCGCGAGATGCTGTGCGACCTGAAGGACATGGCCGTGGAGAGTGAGTTCGCCGAGGTGAACTCCGACAGCGTGGCCTACCAGATGGTGCGGCCCGAATGGGTAATCGAGATCAGCTGCTTGGACCTGATCGCCGAGAACACCCGCGGCGGCCCAATCAACAAGATGGTGCTCGACTTCGACGGCGAGTATCGCGTGGTCCGGCCATTGCCGCTGGCGACCGTGATCTCACCGCAGTTCATCCGCCGCCGCGAAGACAAGCAGCCGCGCCCCGAAGACACGGGCCTCGACCAGGTAACCCGCATCGTGGAAGTGCCATTCGCCGACCGCAGCGCTCGACAGATGAGCCTGCCACCGTGCGAAGTGCTCCGCCGCGAGGTCTACACCAAAGAGGCGAAGGGCGAGACGATGGTTCGAAAACTGGTCGCCTGGAAGACGAACAAAGAGACCGAGAGCGACGAGTACCCGGCCTACGTGCTGCACTACACCGACTTCAGTCCCAACCGCAAAGCGCCACTGGCGCGCGAGGTTCGCGTCTCGAGCTGCGAAGAGCAGATCCTGCAGTTGTTCGACGGCATGAAGGAAGCGAACATCAAAAAGGGTTGGGACCTGGCCGCGTCGAGCGGCGAAAGCGCCACGGTCGCCGCCCCGCCCGCGCCCGAGGCCAAGCCGACCAAAAAGAAAGCCGCGGCACCCAAGAAAGCCACGAAGAAGGCGGCCAAAAAGACGACCAAGAAAACGACTAAGAAGGCTACTAAAAAGGCCGCCAAGAAATCGCCGAAAGAGGCCGACGCTTCCAAGAGCTAATTGCACCTACAAAGCCGCGTCCGACGGCCCCCGCAAACATTGCCCGCGAATCACGCGAATGTCGCGAATGAGGGAAGCGCCCGGGCAGGTTGGATGTGACTTCTTTTTTGTGGATCTTCGTGCCTCTTCGAGGCAAACCTCGGTCTGATAGCGGTCCAGGTCACGTTTCCACCCAAGCCACGTCAACGAATGAGGCAGATGAGATTCTTCTGGCCGCTACCGCGTCCATCAGAATGACACGAAACAGGCCTCCGCAAACGTCCTGCTCCAACGGGAATTGTTTCCTCCCGCACCGCCGAACAGTTATGCTATGGGAGGGCTAACTAGTCGCGGGAGCAGAGCAACGTGAGTGAAAAGACGGGTGCGACAGTCGATATCGGGGCAATCAGCCGGCGGATTATCGCCAACGTTGAGCAGGTGGTCGTCGGCAAACGGCAGCAGATCATCAAGGTGCTGGTCGCCTGGTATTGCGAAGGCCACGTGCTGCTGGAAGACGTGCCGGGCGTAGCAAAGACGGTGCTCGCGCGGGCGTTCGCGGCCAGCATGGGTTGCTCGTTCAAGCGCCTGCAGTGCACGCCCGACCTGCTGCCGACCGATGTGACCGGCGGATCGATCTTCAATCAAAAGGTCAGCGAGTTCCAGTTTCGCCCCGGGCCGATCTTCGCCCAACTGGTGCTGGCCGACGAGATCAACCGCGCCACGCCGCGCACGCAAGCAGCACTCTTGGAAGCCATGGCCGAGTCGTCGGTCACCATCGACGGAACCACGCACACGCTGACTCCGCCTTTCCTGTTGATCGCCACGCAAAACCCGGTCGACCACGAAGGCACCTTCCCGCTGCCCGAGGCGCAGCTCGACCGCTTTCTCATTAAGCTCTCGCTCGGCTACCCGACGCGGGAGGAAGAGTCGCAGATGCTCGACATGCTCAAGCGTCAGCATCCCCTCTCGTCGCTCAAGCCGGTGGCCACCGCCGAACAACTCGTCGCCTGCCAGCGGGCGATTCGCACCGTGCATGTCGACGAGAAGATTCGCAAGTACATTACCGACATCGTCCACGCCACGCGCGAGCATCACGACCTGGCGCTCGGCGGCAGCCCGCGGGCGTCGATTGCCTTGTATCGCACTTCGCAGGCGATCGCGGCGGTACGCGGCCGCAACTACGTGGAGCCCGACGACGTGAAGCACATCTTGCCGTCGGTGCTGACGCACCGGCTGATCTTGAAGCCCGAGAGCCGGCTGCAAAACGTGAAGATCGACGAAATCCTGACCGACGTGCTCGACGAAACCGAAGTGCCGATGATCCAACCGCCCCGCGCGCGGGTCGCGGCCGGCGGCACGGGGGGATAATGGCCCATGCGTTGGATCGTCGGAGCGCTGATCCTGCTGCTGTTCGCCGTGGTGTTTCGGCTGGGGCTACTGGCGTACAGCATGTACGCGCTGTTGGCGACCATCGCATTGAGCCGCTTCTTCGCCAACCGCTGGTCGGGCGACCTCGAAGCGCGGCGCGAGATGAACGCGACCCAAGTGACCGAAGGCGCGAAGGTCGCGGTGGTGGTGCACATCGACAATCGCGGCCGGTTGCCGGTGCCTTGGATGCTGCTCGAAGACCTGCTGCCCCGCCGCGCATTGATCCACTCGCCACCGCCGCTCGATGTGGCCGGGCAGCGATTGCAGCTCGTTTCGTTTCGCAGCGAGGGCAAGAAAACGATCATGTACCAGATGAAGTGCAACCGGCGGGGCTACTACCAGATCGGCCCGCTGATTGCCGAGACCGGCGACGTGTTCGGGCTGTACCGCCGGTACCGCGTGCTGAGCGAGCCCAGCTTTCTGACCGTGCTGCCCGAAGTGGTGCCGCTCACGGGGTTCGACATCGCGTCGCGACGACCGATCGGCGAAGTGCTGATGTCGTACCAACTGTTCGAGGACCCCACTCGCATTCGCGGCGTGCGGGAGTATCAGGCGGGCGACCCGTTCAATCGCATTCACTGGAAGGCCACCGCCAGCACCGGCACGCTGCATAGCAAGGTGTACGAGCCGTCGACCGTGGCCGGTGTGACGATGCTGCTCGACTTCCACAAGGACGGTTACGACCGGGCCGACGAACCGGTGCGATCGGAACTGGCCGTGACCGCGGCCGCGTCGATCGCTGGCGCGGTGTGCGAGATGGGGCAGCAGGTCGGGCTGTTTACCAACGGCCGCGACGCGGCCGATCGCATTCGCACCGAAGGTTGGACGCACCAACAACTTCACTCCCGGCAACAGGCTCAAGCGGCCGGCATGCGCGACCGCAGCGAACGGCTCCGCCCCGTGGTGGTGCCGACCGAACGTGGCGACGCACAGTTGTTTCGTATCCTGGAAACGCTCGCGCGCGTCGAAAAGACCGACGGGCTGACGTTTCCGCAATTGGTGCAGGAGTCGGCCCCACGGATGCCGCAAAGCGCCACGGTGGTAGCGCTGCTCTCAATGGTCACCCCGCAACACGCCATCGCGCTGAGTAACTTGCAGAACCGCGGTTTCGCGGTCACCGCGATCGTGAATGTGTACGAAGAGCACCGCTTCGCGGAGCTCGCCGGCCCGCTGGTGGCCGAAGGCATCGAGGTGCGACAACTGAAAGACCGCGCGGCGATTCCCGACCTCTGTAACAACTGCATGGTCCACTAATGGCGAAGCGACTGTTCATGACGAGCGCCGACTACCTGGCCATCGCGGTCAGTCCCGCGCTAATTATGCTGCTGGTCGGCAGCCTGGTGTTCTTCCTGGTCGAAGTGCTGTACGTCGGCGAGTACCAGGCGCGGCTGATTTACGTGTTCGGGTTGTTCGTGTTCGCCACGGTGCTAGTCGCGCGGATCTCGATCGAGATGGGCTCGGAGCGGGCCGCCATGTACAGCATCCCGCTCGCCCTGGCGACGTTTGTGGTGCTGCAACGGTTCGTCGAGCATCCCAGCATTTTCAGCCCCCTGATCAACATCATACTCATTGCGGTCGTGTGGTGGTGCGCGCACCGCCTGACGTGGGACTGCACGGTGATCGACGACGATCAAGACGCTTCGGGCGAGGGACTGATGCAGCTGGTGGGCGTCGACGAATCGGAAACACCGCAACAGACCAATCAACTTCTGTCCGATGAGAAACTGCCCAGCTTCTGGCAGCGGATGTTCTCCATGGAGTCGGGCCCGCACGCGCCCGGGCTATGGGTGCTGTACTTTTCGCTCGCCGCGCTACCCATCTTCGGTATCGGCCAGGGGTTCATTCCATCCAGCGACGCGGCCGGCCGCCGCTGGGCGTTCATGCTGTTGTTCGTGTACGTGGCGTCGGGGCTGCTGCTGCTGGTGACCACCAGCTTTCTGGGCTTCCGCCGCTACTTGCGTCAGCGCGGGGTCGACATGCCCAACCCGATGGCCGCCACCTGGGTGGGTGTGGGTGGAGTGCTCACGCTGATCGTGCTTTTCATCGCCATGCTGCTCCCCCGCCCTGCCGCCGAGTTCGCCGTGGCCCAACCACCGTGGCAGGCCAGCTCGCCCGACGGGTTGTCGCCGTCGCGTTTTGGATGGGGCAACGACGGTGCCCAAGGCGAAGAACAGTCGTCCCAGGCGGTGACCAAGAACGACGAGAACGCGCCGACCGGCAGCGAAACGCGAGAAGACGCGGAGAACCGACCCGCCGGCGAGCCGTCCAAAGATGGCACCAAGACGAGCGACTCCGGCGAGCAAGGCGAGCAAGGCGACCAAGGCCAAAGCTCCGACTCCGGCGAGTCTTCTTCCGACAGCAGCGATCAAGGCACCTCATCCGACGACCAGTCGCAGGGAGAAAACGGAGAACAATCGGCCGACGGAAGCGAAAACTCGCCGGGTGAACGTGGTTCGGAAGGCCAACCGAGCGAGCGCGGCAATGAATCGCAAAACACCGACCGCGAGCGGGAGGGCGGCAACCAGCGATCCGACTCGCAAACCGGCGAGTCCGCCGAGCAGCAGAACATGCAAACGCCCGAACACTCGAGCGGCTCGAAGACCAACGTTATTCAAGCCATGCAGAATCTAGTGGGCGGCATCGCCGGACTGATCAAGTGGCTGTTCTACATCGCACTGGCTTTGGTATTCGGCTACCTGCTGTGGAAGTACCGCCACGAGCTGATTACCGCCGCCCGCGAGTTGTGGCGCGACCTCAAGGCGCTGCTCGCTCGACTGCTGGGGCGCGAAGTTGCCGAAACGCCAGAGACCGACGAAGCGGCCGCCGCACCGCTGCAGCCGCGCAAGCGATTCCGCGACTTCCAGAACCCATTTGCCACCGGCGCGTATCAGAAGGTGCCCGCGGCCGAATTGGTGCGGTACACCTTCGAAGCCTTCGAAGCCTGGGCGGCCGACCGCGGACGATCGCGGACCGCCGACCAGACTCCCTTGGAATTCGTCGAAGCGATCGCCAGCGACATGACCGACATGGACCAACCGATGCGCGAGCTGTGCCATCTGTACGGCCGCGTCGCCTATGGCGGTGCAAAAGTCTCCAACAAAGACGTGGCCGTACTGCGTCAGATGTGGGATCACATGGACACCGCATCGGGCGCGGTGCTTGCGCGGTAACCTGCAACAAGCCCTCCCCCACTCAAGGCGAGGGAGGGCTTTCCCCGTTTCTGGGATCAGCTCTAAGGCTCTACTCCGCCGGCCGCGAGTGCAGCCCGAACACGTTGCCTTCGGTGTCCGAAGCAATCGCAATGAAGCCGTACTGGCCGATGGAGAACTTCTCCTTGCAGATTTTGCCGCCAGCCGCTTCGACGCGCGACGCTTCGACCGCACAGTCCTCGCAACTGAAGTAGACCATCACGCTGTTGCCGCCCGACGGAACGCCTTCAACCTTGGCAATCGCGCCGGCTGCACCGGGTGCTCCCATTTCCATGGGAAAAGTGAACATCTCGATCTCCGGCGACGGCGAATCGAGCGGCTGCAGTTCTACCTCCAGCACCTTCTCGTAGAACGCCTTGGCGCGCGGTATGTCCTGCACATAGATCTCGAACCAATTGACTGGGTTTGGTTGCATGATAGAAACTCCCCGTAAAGAACTGTCATGAAGAAACGTGTGACGCCCCACGCGCCCGCCAGACGCGGATGATATACTGACGTACACTTTCTGTCAACACTCGCCATTTCGCCCGCTCGACGCGAGAAATCGGGGTGTTTGTCTCCACCAAAAGAAAAAACGCAGCGACGAACCGAAGTCCGTCGCTGCGTTATTCTTTGATGTCAGTTTAAAGCTGCGTCCTGCGCAACTAGCGTCCCGCACCCCACTGCACGGCCGCCGGGCTAGGCGCCCGCTTGCTGTAACTCTGCCGGACGGCCGGCGCGGTGTAGTTCACCTGACGCACGGGCGTAGTTGGGGCAGCGTACGTGGTCGTGGGCTGCGTGTAGTTGATCGGCCGCACCGTGGCGGTAGGTGCGGTGTACGTACGCGCCGGTTGGGCGTAGTTCACTGGTCGCGCGGTCGAAGTCGGCGCCGCGTAGCCCGCAGCAGGCTGCGAATAGGTTGTGGCTGGCTGCGAGTAAGTCGTCGTCGGCCGGGCGTAGCTGGCCTGTTGCACCGGGTACTGTTGGTACGTGGTCGGCGCGGTCGCTGCATAGGTGGACGGAGCAATCGGGCGGCTCGATAGCGAGGGCGCTGGCATTGTTGAGCAACCGCCGGTAGGACAACCACCGCCACACTCGCACGGCGAGCAGCCGCAGGCCGGGGCGCACACTGGTGCACAAGTCGGCATGCAGGTCACCTGCGGAGCGGGCACGATGGGCATCGCGGCGATCGTCGGTTGCGGTGCGGGGCGACCGCAAATCCAGTCGCATAACCGGAACAAGCAACAACGACGCGGCGCCGGCTGAACCACCACCGGTGGCGGCACCGGCGGAGGGCACGTCTGGCACGCGCCAGGTGCGGCGTAGGTCGAGACCGGCGGGGCATACACCGTGTACGGCTGGGCGTGGCTCGCCGTGGCGAGCAAACAACCAACCGCCACCAGCGGCACAACGATCCACAAAGTAGGTTTCATGGTTTTACCTCTTCATCAGCTTTTTTTTGGGGAGAATTCGAGCCTTCAGCCCCGGAGCGCTGAGGGACGTGACCGACGTTCGTATGCAGGCGGTGCGCGCATCGCGAACACCCGGATGTCATCAAACCGAACCGACGAAACAACCGACGAGGGGAGAAATCAGGGTTGCCGGTCTATGTACGCAGGGAAGATTAGGAGTGTGCGCCAGGCCCATCAGTGGGGAGAATTTCAAGAGCACCGTGGCGTACGGTTGGTTGCCCATCCGCTGTAACAATATCACGACCCGGCCGCGGTTCAACTTACAACCTGCGACAAACCGGTGATTGCCGCGCGTCATGAGCCGATTAACCGTCACAACGCGCACCGCTTCGCTACGATGCTAGCGATGGACAGTAAGAATGACTCAAGTTGACAACCGCGCGCAGCCAGCAATGACGGTACCGGTTGCCTACAACGCCCCCAAGCCGGATCGCCACGCGATCCGCGAACCGCAGCCAAGCCAGCACCAAGCTCTACTTCGCGCTGGATGACGCTTCCTGCTCGGGGATTTGGCGGAACATGAAGCCCAGCATCAACCACATCCAGCCACCGAACACCAGGTCGATGCCCACCAGCAGGCCAATCAACCACAGGGCGGAGTCGGGGAACTGACGCCAGATGATGAGACCCAGCACCGTGGTCACGGCACCACTCAACAACACCCAACCCCAACCGGGGAAGCGTTCCTTGAGCGCCACGACGATGCGGATCAGGCCGGTGGCCAGGAAGAACACGGCCAACAACAGCGTGAGACCCTTCTTTGCTTCAATGGGGTTTTCCAGCACCAGGAAGCCGGTCACCAGGTAAAGAATCGATACCAATAGATGCAGCAGCACCCCTTGCCAGCCGGCGCAGTGGAAGGTGCTTACGAGTTGAGCGATGCCGGCCACGAGCAACAGAATGCCCAGCAACGCCACCATCGCGGACGTACTCATCAAGGGCGAACTAATGGCGGCCAACCCGGCCACCATCAACCCAATTCCCAGGGCGACCAGCCATCCCCACGCTTTCCTCAGTTCCTGAGTTTCGATCAGCGAGTTGTCGAACGACATAACGGTCCCCTTTCAAGAAGTTCTGCGAAAGGGAATTAGTATTCCCCAGCCCAATTCTGGGATATCCCAGAGGGTGAGTCAAATTCTAGCTCGACGAAGTGCGAATTGCCGTTGGGAATGTCTGCGATGGTTTCCCAAAGCGGAGTCGATTCGCTACAATCCGTACCACCCGTATCATTCGTCTCCGACGACACGAAGGTCGTTGGCTGTTTTCACTTCCCACTTCGAGCTTTCAACTATGTCCGCAGTTGCTTTTGGCACCCAGAAGATCAAGCGCGAGGATTTGCCTAAGGACGGCAATTTGTGCGAGTACTGCACGGCGAAGTGTTGCCACTACATCGCCGTGCCTTACGAAACGCCCGACTGCCTGGAGGACATGGAGTACATCCGCTGGATCGTGCTGCACCACAACGCCACGTTCTTCAAGGACGACGAGGATTGGTACCTGCTGGTCCATACGGTCTGCGAGAAGCTGCAGGACGACTACCGCTGCGGCATCTACGAACGCCGCCCCCAAATCTGCCGCGACTACAGCTTCAAGAACTGCGAGTACGACGAGGACTGGACCTACGACTTCTACCTCGAAACGCACGAGCAAGTGTGGGAATACAGCGAAGCGTGCTACAAGTCGAAGGGCAAGAACATCCGCAGCCCCAAACCCGACCTGCTGCCGGTCATGGCTTAGAGAGACAAAATCAGCCTTCGGCGGAAGCCGAGGGTTGGGGAATCAGTTGCGGATTTGTTTTTTGAAGCACTAATCCGCGCTAATCTTCGCTAATTCCGTAGCGAACCTATTAGCGATGATTAGCGTCGATTAGTGTTCCCTCCTCCGCCTTGAATTAGTCGCGGATGTGCGCGGATTACGTCGGGTACTCGCGGATTTGTGTTGTTGGAACACTCGAATTTGGGAGGAATGTCTTCAACGATGAGCCTGTTTCACCACTAGAACAACGGATCGCACAACACCTGCGGTCTCAGTTGTGGCAAGTACCAATCGGTGGCGAGCTTGAAGACGAAGCCTTGGCTCAAGACCAAATCGGTCTTAGTTGGTTCATCCCCGGAGTGCTGCGCGAGGTCCATCCCGAGTGGAAGTACGAAAGCCTCGACGGCGTCTTGCCTCTGGTGGTTCGCAGGACGGGCCCGCTGGAAATGGAACTGATCGGCAACGCGATTCTCATCACCGATCAGACGGTGGTTCCCGTCCACCTGCAATTGCAACTCGACGAATCGGCCGAACGTATTCGCTGGCTGGAGTGTCGGTTGGGTGAAAACGTGGACGGGCAGCTGAAGCGAGTGCCTTACAGCTCCGACGCCTGGCAGGTGCGCAGAGCCATGGAAGCTGTGAGAAACTTGGACGCTATCGACTGGTTCTACGCGGTTGGCTATGGCACGAAGCGGCATTAGGCGAGCCGTCCACCTAACCCAATCCGCGTCGATCCGCTAAAATCAGCGCTGATCCGCGTCTAATTCCCCGACCCCTCACCCCCGAATCCTCCCCCCTCCCCCATGATCCAGCCCCGTACGCTCAAAGGTTTCCGCGATTACTTGCCGCAAGCGATGCTCGCGCGGGAGCATCTGATCGACGCGGCCCGCGGCGTGTATCGTTCGTACGGGTTTGCGCCGATCGATACGCCGGCGCTGGAGTATTTGGAGGTCCTCGCTGGCAAGGGGTCGGACGAGACCGACAAGCAGCTGTACAAATTCACCGACGCGGGCGGGCGGGACGTCGGCATGCGGTTCGACCTCACGGTGCCGCTGGCACGGTTCGCCGCGCAGTACGCGCAGCAGTTGGGCTTGCCGTTCAAGCGGTATCACATCGCCAGCGTGTGGCGGGGTGAGAACACGCAGCGCGGCCGCTACCGCGAGTTCATGCAGTGTGACTTCGACACCATCGGCACCGAATCGGCCGCCAGCGACATCGAAACCGCGCTGGTGATACACGATCTCTTGTCGAAGATCGGCTTCGCCGATGCGTTCACCATCCAGGTGAATCATCGGGGAGTGCTGAACGGACTGCTGGAGACGCTTGGCCTGGCCGAGCAGTCGACGCATGTGCTGCGCGCCATCGACAAGCTGGCCAAGATTGGCCCCGAAAAAGTGGCCGCCGAGATGCAAGAGACCGCCGGCGCCACGGAGGAGCAAGCCGGCCAGGTGTTGGAGTTTGCTGCGCTCGAAGGACCCAACCAGCAGGTGCTCGAACAGCTCAAGCCGATGGTCGCAGAGAGCGAAGTCGGCGAGGCGGGCCTTGCGCGGCTCGAGGAAGTGCTGACCGGCATCGCGGCCGCTGGTGTTGCGCCGGAGCGGGTGAAGCTCGACGTCTCGATCGCCCGCGGTTTAGACTACTACACCGGCATGATCTACGAGACAACGCTCACCCAACTGCCCGACATTGGCAGCGTCGCCAGCGGCGGCCGGTACGACAACCTGGCCCAGATGTTCACCAAGCAGCGTCTGCCGGGCATCGGCGCGTCGCTTGGTCTCGATCGCTTGCTGGCAGCCATGGAAGAACTCGGCATGGTGCCCGAGGTGCGCACGCCAGCCGAAGTGTTCGTGCCGCTGTTCAATGAGGAGTTGCTGGGTCCGCTCTTGAAACTCTCCAGCGACCTCCGCGCGGCCGGCTTGCGAGTGGAACTGTTCAACGAACCGAAGAAACTCGGCAAGCAACTGCAATACGCCGACAAGCGCGGGCATCGCGTCGCGGTGATCGCCGGCCCCGACGAGATCGAAGCCGGCGAGTGCCAGATCAAAAACTTGGCCGACGGCTCGAGCACCACCGTGAAGATGGAAGCGGCGGCCGGAGAAATCGCGAAGCTGCTTTCCGCCGAGTAGCCGTAGGATGGGGTCAAGCGAGTCTCAGCTCGCGCGGACCCATCATGCCTGCTTGGATATTCGGGTGTTTCGTCATTCGTCATTGCCAACTACTCTGCGTCGGCAGCAAATTGCACCTTCGCCAGGCCCAGCGAGCGGGCTGTGTCGTACACCGTGATCGCTTCGCCCAGTGGCACCGCGTCCTGGCAGTCGACCACCACCGGTAGCGAGGCGTCGACACTCGCGACCGCGCTCAACAGCTCCGCAAGCTCGCCGCGCGACGCGCATGGCAAGTCGTTCACGCGCCACGTGACCCCACTCTCGCCGGTCGCCACCTCGACGACGATCCGCTCCAGGTCGTCCGGCGGCTCGATCGGCACGTCGACCGACGCGTTGCTGCTCACCAACAGGTTCGACGGCAGCACAAACTCCACCACCTGAAAACTGGCTGTGCAAACGAAAAAGATCAACAGCAGGAACACGACGTCGATCATCGCGGTCATGGACAATTCGCCCGACTGCTGCCGAAAACGGGGATGACGCCAAGAGGACATGGGAGTTGGGAGGATTCAGGGGTCGGGGGTCAGGGATTTTCAGATAGCCACGAAGAGGACGAAGAGTCACGAAAAGAAATGATTCGGCAAATCGTCGGAAACAAACGCAACAAGTTTTTCGTGCATCTTGGTGCCTCTTTGTGGCGATTCCTGCTGATACTTATCGCAGCGCTGTAGTACTAATTCGTGTTCCCCTCTTCTACTACCGCAAAGCTCACGTCCCAGATGCCGGCTTTGGCGCAGGCGACTAGCACGGGTTTGACTTCGCCGAAGGGGATGGTCGAGTCGGCGCGGATGCGGACTTCGATGGGCAAGGTTGCGTGGTCGCGTTCGTAGGCCAGGCGGGAGTCCAGTTCGTCGAGTGTCGTGGCCCCAGCGCCCAACAGCACGGTTCCGTCGGCCTTCAGGTTGATGGTCACCCGCTCGGAGCGGGTCTCGGTGATCTCGCCACCGGTCGTGGCCAGCGGCAGGTCGAGTTCGAGCTGCGTCTCCTGTTGCGCCAAGTGGCTGCTGACCAAAAAGAAAATGATCAACAAGAACACGACGTCGATCATCGGCGTCATGTTCATCGAAACCGGCTTGCGATATCGGGCGTTGGTCATGGGTTGGCTGTTACGAACGCTGAGTTTATTGAACCACGGAGAACACAGAGATCGCAGAGTAAGGGTGTGTTGCGGTCTCGGCTCCATTCCACGGGGCGACACTTAACACACACTACATTCAATCCGTGTCCACCCGTGTTCATCCGTGGCTTAGTTCACAAACGCGACCGCTGGTTACGGCTATGCAATCTCTGCGTCCACTGTGCTCTCCGTGGTTCCACGATCCTCACGATTTGCGATTCAGTAGCGCCCGTTTCACGGGGGCGAGTAGTCCCTTGGCGGTCGACATGCATTCGGCGATGAGGCCGTCGACTCGGTTGCGGAACACGGCGTAGGCGGCGAGCGACGGGATGGCGATCAGCAGGCCGCCCACGGTGGTGACTAGCGCCTGGTAAATGCCGGAGGCGAGTTCGCCGGCGCGGGCCGCGCCCTGGGTGTCGGCCACTTCGCGGAAGGCCATGATCATGCCGATCACGGTGCCCAGCAGCCCAACCATCGGGGCGATGTTGCCCAACACGCTGAGGTACTCGATCTTGCGAAACAGCCGCCCCGCCTGGTCGGCGGTCTCTTCTTCCAGACCTTTCTCGACCGCGGGCCAACCGGCTTCGGCTTCGATGAGCGCGGCGCGCATCATCGACGCCAGGGCGCACGGTGTCGCGTCGCACCGCTGCACCGCCTGGCCGACTTGTCCTTGGGCAAGCAACTCGCGAAGCTGCGAGACCAATTCGTCGGGCATCAACACGCTGCGGCGGATCGTGATCAGGTGCTCGACCGCCAATGCCAGACCGCCCATCGAGAGTAGCAGCAACAGCGCGACGATGAGAAAACCAACGATGCCACCTGAGAAGATGATGTCGGAAATCGATTCACCCGCCGCGGGGGCCTCGGGTTGTGCCGGGTCCTGCGCCATGGCTAGCGGCGCCGCCAGCATCGACAACAGCGTGGCGAGAAACGTATGGAAGAGTGTACGAAGCAAACGAAACATCCTTGTTCGGGGGCTGTTGGATGTGAGCTAGTGGAGTGTTTCGAGATCGACTCCCTCCGACTATCCCTCTCCCCCTTGCGGGGAGAGGTTAGGAGAGGGGGTCTTAAAAACTGCGGGAGTCAATCTCGTAACACTCCTGATAACGCACCCATCTATTCGGGCGATTGTAGCATATTCTTCGCTTCGCTTGCTGCGGCAGTTTTGGGGTAGTCGCGCATCAGTTCGGCCACCAGCTGCTGGGCTTCGTCCTGCTTGCCATCTGCCTCGAGGGTCTTAGCGGCGCGCAGCATGGCGGCGGCGGCAAGTTGCGGCCTCTTTTCGGCAAGCATGCTCGCGCGCAGGTATGCCAGGGCCGCAGAGTCCGCCTGGCGGAGCTGCCGGTGTGTGTCGCCCACCACCAGCCAGCCGCCTGCTTGCAGAGAGTCGGGTAGCTCCGCGAGGCGCTTCTCCCATCGCTCGACGTCCGAACTACTGGCGGTCACCACTTGGGTGCGCCACTGCTGCATCTCGGCCAGGCGGGCAACCTGCTCGTCGCCACCGTGTGCGAGTGACGCAAGCGTCTCGAGCGCCGCCGCGCGATCGCTGCCTGAAAGCGAGTAGCTGGAGGCCAACAGTCGGGCGGCTGGTTGATTGCTGGCTTGCCACTCGGCCACCACGGCCGGCGCGACTTGCGTACCGGAGTGCCACGCAAGCGGCGCGCGGCGCATCGCTGGCGTGGTGGGGTCGCTCTTGGCCAGTTCCACGAGTAGCCGTCCCGCGGAGCCCGGGTCGCCCACCGCCGCATAACAGTCCATCAACTTTTCCATGGCAAGCCGACGCACCCACGCCCGCTGGTCGGCCCGCACCGCAGCGGTCAACAGCTTGGAAGCCTGCGAGTATTTGCCAGCTGCCAATTCCTCGCTGCCCTGCTGGTAGCCATCGGGCCAGCGAGTGTCGATCGCGACAACGCGGCCGGCGGGATAACTTCGCTCGCTGCCGCCGACGGTGCCGATGGTGACTTCAATGCCGGTGTAGTCGACCACGGTGCCGGAGATCTCGATGCGCCCCTTGCCGTCGTCGCCGGACGACAGCGTTACCGTGTCGGCCACGGCCGCCGAAGCAGCCAGCACAACGGCAATCGAAATGACACAACGACTCGGCACGGCGGACCACAATCGGCGACTGGAAATCAGGAACAAGCCCTCAGTTTCGACCTTTGTGCGCAACTTGGCAAGGCGGATCGCTATGGATCGGTAATCCGCGTGTAGCCACGGCGCCCGCCAGCAACTACACTACGTTTTCTGCCCCCGTGTGCTGGGTTCGGCACAGCCCAGCAAGTTCGCACATTGCGACTGGGAGAATTCTATGCGCATACTCAGCTGCTGCTGCTGCTTTCTATTGGTGGTCTGCCCTGGCGTGGTCCGGGGCGAAGTCGAGGTAACAGTCGAAGTCCGTCCTGACGCCGAGGCCCAACCCGCGTTCAAGTTCGACAACTTACCCGCTCCATCGGACACCGATGCAGGCAACCTAGCGCGGGTCTCGCTGCTCGGCGGCAATCAGGATCGCAACGGCCAGCCAGCCCAAGCGCTGGTGAATGGCCAACTGGCGAATAGCTCGGACGATCCGCGGAACTGCTTCTTCTTCCAGGGCGAAGGGGGTCGGGTGATGCTCGATCTGGGCCGCGAGATCGACATCCAGCAGGTGAACAGCTACTCGTGGCATCCCAACGAACGTTCGGCGCAAGTCTACACGCTGTGGGCGGCCACGGACGACGCGCGGGCCGGCCGGCTCCGCCGCACCGGCGATAACGATCCACAGCAGTACGGCTGGACGAAGCTCGCCGACGTCGATACTCGCCAATCTACGGCCGGTAAGCCGGGACAGGTGGGCGTGAGCATCGCCGAAGGCGAAGGACAGCGTTTGGGCAAGTACCGCTTCCTGCTGCTCGACATCAAGAAGTCGCAGCCCGACCACCGCTTCGGCAACACGTTTTACACCGAAGTCGACGTGGTCGACGGCAACGAGTACCCCCTGCCCGACCTGGATAAGCATATCGACTCGATCGTGATCGACGAGCAGTATGAGATCACCTTCGACACGACCGGCGCGCCGGAACTTCGCGGCTGGGTCGACGAAGTGCTCAAGCCGATTTGCCGCGAGTGGTATCCCAAGATCGTCGAGATGCTGCCGAGCGAAGACTTCGAAGCGCCGCAGAAGTTCACCATCTACTTTCGCAATAACATGGACGGCGTCGCCTACACCCTAGGCACCGAAGTGCACTGCGCCGGCGTGTGGTTCAGTCGCAACCTCCAAGGCGAAGCGGCCGGCGCGGTGGTGCACGAGATGGTGCACGTAGTTCAGCAGTACCGCTCGCGCCGCAACCCAGGTTGGCTGGTCGAAGGACTCTGCGACTACATCCGCTGGTTCCTGTACGAGCCCGAGAGCCTCCGCCCGCAAGTGAACTTCAACCGCCACAACTACGACAACAGCTACCGCATCACCGGCGCGTTCCTGAACTACGTGATCGCCGAGCACGGCGAGGAGATCCTGCCCAAGCTAAATGCCGCGATGCGCCAGGGCCGGTATACCAGCGAGATGTGGAAGGAACTCACCGGCAAAACCGCGCCAGAACTGTGGGCCGACTTTGGGGAGAGCCAGAAGCAGGAGTGAAGCTGCCGCAGCCCGCGCTGAGCCCCGCCGTTCACGGCGGGGGTGCCAGCACGCAAACTAAATTGTTCACCCCAGCGTCACCAACTCCGGCCGCACGTGCTGCGTGACCACCGTGCCGAACAGGGTGTGGGCGTTGGCGTCGTAGATGGCGATGTCGATCGTCTCGCCGATCTGGCGGCGGTTGCCATCGAACACCACGATGCGGTCGCACATCGTGCGGCCAGTCAATTGCACTTGCGGGTGCTCGGTGCCGAGTTCGGCTTCCTTCTTGGCGGCCGCTTTGCTCGGTCCTTCGACCAGCACCTGCACCGCTTCGCCGAGGAACCGCTGGTTGTCGGCCTCGCTGATTTCGTTCTGTAGCTGCAGCATCTCGTTGTTCCGCGCCCGCTTCACCGCGTCGGGCACGTCGTCGGGCAGGATCTGTGCGCCCTTGGTGCCGGGGCGTTCGCTGTACTTGAAGATAAAACTGTTCTTGAACCGCGACTCGCGCACCAGGTCCATCGACATCTGAAAGTCGGCGTCGGTCTCGCCGCTGAAGCCGACAATAAAGTCGCTGGTGACCGCCACGCGAGGAATCCACTCGTACGTTCTCGCGAGCATCTCGCGGTACTCGCCCACCGTGTAACCTCGCCGCATCGCTTTGAGCTGCTCGTCGCTGCCGCTTTGGGCCGGCACGTGCAGGTACTTCGAGCACTTCGGCAGATCGCGGACCGCTTCGAGCAGGTCGTTCGTCATGTCCTTGGGATAGTTGGTGACAAACTTGATTCGCTCGATGCCATCGACCTCGTGCAGCGCGTAGATCAGATCGCTGAACCGCGTGGTCGTCTCGCCTTCGGTGTACTTGTAACTGTTGACCGTCTGGCCCAGTAGCGTGATCTCCTTACAGCCCTCGCCGGCGAGTTGCCGCGCTTCGCTCAATATGTCTTCCGGGTGACGGCTCTGCTCAGGGCCGCGGACGCTCGGCACGATGCAGTAGGTGCAGAACTTGTCGCAACCAATCTGGATGCGGACGTACGCCTGAAACGGTGTCGGCCGCATCGTGGGGTCGCGCAGCGGATCGAAGCTCTCGTGACTGCGGGCGATCTCGGTGCGGCTGCCTTCCTTGCGTCCCAGGCTCACTTCGAGCTGCTGCCCGCCGCCGGTTTGCACGTTGCGAATCAGCTCGGGCACCTGGTGCAACTGACCAGGGCCGACGACCAAGTCGACATAAGGGGCACGCTCGAACACGGTCCGCTGGTGATTCTGCGCCATGCAGCCGATCACGCCGATCACCTTGTCGGGGTTCTCCTGCTTGGCGTTCTTCAATCGGCCCAACGCGCTGTAGATCTTTTCTTCGGCGTGCTCGCGAACGCTGCACGTATTGAAGATCACCGTGTCGGCGGCCTGCGAGTCGCTGGTCAGCTCGTAACCCTCCTTACGCAGCGCAGCAACTACCAACTCGCTGTCGAGCACGTTCATCTGGCAGCCAACGGTTTCGATGTAGAGCTTCGGCATGCGTGGAGGTGAGTAAGTGAGTGCGTGAGTAAGTAGGTGGATAGCCGACGAGCTACGCCTCATCGGAAATGTCGGACCGCAGCACTAGGCTGCTTCTTCCTGTTCTCGTTTTTTGCGTTCTTCTTCGGCCTGGGCCTCGCGGCGGCGGTGCTCGTCGAACTGTCGCTTGATGTCGGCCACCAGCATGTCGCGGCGGCTGCGCATCAGCCTCACCAGCGTACCAACAGCCACCGCCGAAGCGACGACCAACAGCGCGATATCCCAGCGATCCATCGAAGGGGGCTCCTGCCTGGGGAGGGTTCCATTGGGGGCGACCCATTATGGTACTCAATACCACCCGGCCGAGGCGAGGGGAATTGCGGCGATCCGGCACGTTCCTTTACCCGACTAGCACTGCAGCGTTAACAAGATCGGTCCGGATGGCCACAAAAAGGCACGAAAACGCGCAAAGAAGCTCGCAACACTCATCGTTTTTCGTGTCTTTTGGTGCCTCTTTGTGGCAATTCCAACCGTCCAAGTTTGCAGTGGAGCGGTGGTAGCAAGCGCACCTTCTCCGGGCTCGAGGACAAGCCGGCTTGCGGGTCACTCGCTGGCGAATCTTCCTCCGCTGTACCCTCGCAAGAACTCCGCTGCTTGCATCACGCGCTTGCCGGCGGGTTGGAGCGTGAGGACTTCCAGCAGGCCTTCGCCGGTTTGGACCAGGAGTTTACCGCTCTGCTCCACCACAACTCCGGGCGCTGCTCCGGGCGCTGACGCTTCCGGCTCGCCAGATTGATCGACTTGCACGCGGTCGATCACTACGCGCACAGGCTCGCGGCCTTCGATGTGCCAAAACGAAAATGTTCTGGGCCACGGCGAGAGCGCTCGTACGCGGTTTTTGATCTGGAGCGCCGGTAGCGACCAGTCGACAAGCCCGTCCTGCTTCGCCAGCCTCGGCGCTTTACTGGCAGCCGTGTGCTCCTGCTCCACCGTCTCGGCCGTACCGGCCGTGAGCTTCTCGACCACGTCGACAACCGCTTCGGCGCCGAGCAACGCCAGACGCTCTTCCAACTCGCCGGCCGTCTCGTCGGGGTCGATGTCGACGCGCTGCTGCGCAAGGCAGGGTCCCGCGTCGAGGCCGGCGGTCATCTGGATCACCGTGTTACCAGTCACGGTGTCGCCATTCCAAACGGCCCACTGCACCGGCGCAGCGCCGCGATACTTGGGCAGCAGCGAACCATGCAGGTTCACTCCGCCGAGCCTGGTCGCGCCGAGCGCCGCCGGTTTGAGGATCTCGCCATAATCGCACACCACCAAGAGGTCCGCCTCAAGCGACTCCAGCCGCACGATCGACTCCGGCAGGTTCACACTCTCGGGTGTCCACAATTCGATGCCCAACTCCTCGGCCGCGGTGTGCATAGGCGGTCGCAGTGCTTTTTTGCGCCCCTTAAACGGCCGCGACACGACCAGGGCCACTTCGTGCGGACCGCCGGCCAACGCCTGGAGTGTCGGCACAGCGAAGGGTCCGGTTCCCAGCATCACAAGCTTCATCACAACCTCGTAGCAGCGGAGTTCATTCCGTTGGGGAACAGAATTCGACGCGGATTAGCGCGGATTGAGCAGGATATTCGCAGATTGGTTTACTTTCGGTTCTCGATTCAGTCAGACGCGAAGCATTGCCTCCAGCTCCAAGGTTCCATCGGAGTTGATGGCGTTGGCTATGTCCTGCAACCAAAGACTATGAAAGTTGTGTAGTTGTTCACTGTTGAACTTTCGAGTCTCCTGCCCATTCATCAGTTTTGCCGTCACGATGATCGAGTGTGGATGGGAATTGGAATCTTGAGATTCCAAATCCAATACGAACTTGGCCAAAGAAGAGCTAAGATTCAGTCCATTTACGAAGTCCAGCAAAAGCGCCCTGCTGTCACGATGCTCTTCGCCTTTACTTGCCTGAATTACGGTACTCCACTCCAGATAGAAGGGATTCGCGAAGACTCGCGTCACAACTGGGTAGTCAGCTAGCAGTACCTCGAAGCTTGTTTCGTCCAACGCACTGACTTCGCAACCAGCTTCGACGAATCGAGCCTTCAGGGTTTCAACTTCACGCTGCGTCATCTGATATTCACCGTCCGCCACGGAACCACCTCCTTTGAAACACGCCAGCAGCGAGTGCAATATGGACTTCCAGCTCAACATCTACCCAACCTGCCAAGTCCAAGTCCTATTTTCCACTACCGGCGGTAAGGTAACGGAATGAATTCCGTGCTACGTCCGCAGCTTCTCAAGTTCCGCCAGCTTGGCGGAGACTTGCTCTTCGGTCGGCGCTTCGCCAGTCGCCAGGCGGCTTTGGAAGTCGACTTCGAATTCGTCGATCAAATGCCGTATCTCCGCCAGGTTGCCTTCGCTCAGGCGGTCGATGAACAGCACGCCGTCCAAATGATCGTTCTCATGCTGCACCACGCGGGCCGGGAAGCCTTCGAGGTCGGCCTCGATCAGGTTGCCCGCCAGGTCGAACGCCTCGACGTGCAGGGTCTTGGCCCGCACCACGTCGGCGTGCACGCCGGGGATGCTCAAGCAGCCCTCGTTGCCCTCCTGATGCCCCTTCATCTTGGAAAGCACCGGGTTGATCAGCACCTGCTCGGCGTCTTTTTCCTGGCTGTTGCCAGTGGGGTTCATCACGAACATCCGATACGGCAGATCGACCTGATTGGCCGCCAGCCCCACGCCTTCGTGCTCGTACATCAGGTCGAACATCTGGGCGACCCAATTCTTGAGCTCTTTGTCCACACGCCGAATCGGCTGCGACTTGTGACGAAGCGTCGGGTGCGGGTAGTGAATAATCGAAAGCGGCATTGGACCAGGGACGCGGAGTGCAAAAGGCGAAACGCTCAATTATAAGGAAATCGCGGAGAGAATGGCAGACGGTGGGGAAAGCACCCAATGACGAAATACCCAATGACCAAAAGCTCACCGTGGCACCCGAATCGATACTCCCCCCTTACGCCGAAGGCGTTTCGGCTCCCAGCGAAGGGTTGCGGCGTAGCCGCTACCCTGGGGAATGACGAAATGCCGATTTCCTACCGTGGCTGATTGCGCCGCTACCCCGGCTGTCGCCACTACCCTGGGGATCTGACTCACCCTGCTACTCGGCCACCTGCACCCCTTCCCCTTGCAGCAGGGCGGTCCAGCTCCTGCCGTGCTGGCGGAACGCGTCGGCGGGCATCGACACGGTGTCCCACTTGGGCGACAGCGTGCGGGCCGATTGCCAGTAGTCGGCCAGCGGCACCGCGACGAAGCCGTAGCGGCGGTCGCGGAATCGCCACACGTCGTCCGCCGGGACCGGCGATCGATCGGCTACCAGTTCGAACGCGAACACCAACAGCGGCGAGAAGTCCGGGCCGAAGTACCGCGCCCACTCGGCCAGGCTGCGCAGGTCGTCCCGCGTCGACCAGTTGCGCCAGTACTGTTTGTTGGCCCGGCCCGCCGGGAACTGGCGGCCCTTGATGTCGACCAGGTAGCTGGTCGGCCCCGGCGGCGAGACGAGAAAGTCGACACTCTTCAGCGAGTCGCGCCCCGACTGCTGGGCGACCAAGCTGCGGCGTTTCTCATCGACCGCCACGTACGGGGTGCGCCGCTGGCGGAGCAGTGCCTCGAACGCCGCTTCGTAATGATTATGCAGTCGCGCCATAGCTCGCAGCCTAACATCACAGCCCTCTGCCAGCTATTCGAGGAATCCACTAGTGCGTGCCGCACACGGGCTTGTAGCGTACACACTGTCGGAGAATTCCAACCTCAACTCCGCCAATCCGACGTGGCACGTTGTCGAAAATTGCTCCCTGCATTCAATTATTTCTGCCCGCAGGGATGCCAGTTCGCTGTCATCGGTATAGCTCGCTGTTTTTGCGCCATTGGAGACCTTTTTTCCAGATTATTGGCCGCCAACTGTTGATAGCTGCTAACAAGCTTGCCTAGACTAGACGTTTCGAGAACATCCTACGGATCCGAGGTCTTAAGCCCCCCAAGGACCTTGGTATCCAATGAGCCCGCCTTCGAGAGCTTGCTCTCGAAGGCGGGTCTTTTTGTTGGGGTTCTCGTCTACATTATTGGGACACGGCTACTCAACCTCCGGCCTCCAGGTCAGCTTGCCGGCGTGCATCGTTGCCGTGCCGGTGACCGGCGCGCCCGACTTGGGAATCAAGTTGGCTGCCGCCAACCGCACTTCCAGCCAAACGAGCCGAAAATGCAGGTACTCGGCCGGCTGGGTTGCCAGTGCCGGTATCAGCTTCTCGCCGGCCTCGAGCCCCCGCAGCCCGTGCGCGTCGGCAATTGCCTTGCCGCCCGCTTCGGACAACTCGTGCCACGATTCGAGTTCGAGCTGCCCCCCGGTCCCCCGGACTACGATCTTCGTAAACCTGGAGTCGGGCCCCCAGTGAGAGCGGTTCTTCGCAGGCAGGTCGAACGCACCGCGGTCGTCAAAGCGTTTCAGCGTCTTGCTTAACGCCTCGGGCGGCAGCTTGGCCGTTTGGAAGGGTGCACCTCCCTTCAATTGATCTTCGGACCAGACCACTGTTCCATCCTCCCACAGGCAGAAGATCAGCTGCGGCCCGCCCTCCGAGGCAAGGCCCCAGTCCTCGTTGTAGATGGCCAGCACCGTGTCGGCGTCGGTAATCGGCTTTGGCCCGGCAGCCGACACGCGCGAACTCAGCAGCATCACGCACGCGATTGAGAATAGTGCCCATCGAGTCATACGCTTCTCCTTGGAACATCGAGTGAAACGAAAGCCAGCGTCCCGTTCTACGAGTCGCTACCACTCTTCCTCGTAGGCTTCTTCATCCTCCAACTCCGCGTCCTCGGCCGCGTACATGACGTCGGTCCGTAGAACGTACTTGCGGCCCTTGGTGACTGGCTCGCCTTTGTGATGCACCGCGTGTTCGAAGAACAGGGCCATCCCCTCTCGCGGCACAACACTGAACTCGTCGAATGAGTCATCGGAGTAAGAATCCTCGAACGAGGTATCGCCTCCCTCGAAGTCGTCGTTCAGATAGACCAGGCACGTCAGGTAGCTCTGCTCGCCGTTGTCGCGCTCAAACGCAAAGTCCTGATGCCAGTTAAACTGCTGGCCGGGATCGTAGCGATAGAATCGCAGCAGCTCGTTCATGCCCACTGCCGGCCGGCCGTCGTACTCCGCCGGCACAAACTCCTGCGCCCTCTCCCACAGCCACTCGGCGATCTGGTCGCTCTCAAAGATCACCCGCTCGTTGTTGCGCACGTCCTTTCGCAACACCTGCCCCTGAGGACTCGACACCAGGGCGTCTTCGTAGCCGTAGTCCTCGCTCATTTGTATGTACCTGGCGCACTCCTCGGGGGTTAAGAAGTCTTCGACCGTAAACACGTAGTCGTTCAACCAGTTTTCTTCCGGCATAGGCAACCTCTACCTTTCGTTGGGGGAATGAAAAGCTCCACAAAAAACTGCGAACCGCATCAGTCAAACAAATCCTGCAACTTCTGCAACCAACCTTCCGGTGGCAGGTCCTCTTTGTTCGTTTCGGCGCGGACCAAACCGTTCTTCAGTTCTTCGAACGTCAGCAGGAACGTCGCCTCCGAGCCATCTTCTTGTTGCAACCGCACCCGGGCCCACCGCGGCGGCTCGCCCTCTTTGGGCTCCTTGTTCTCGATCGAATCGATATGCCCCAGCGGCAGGTAGCTCTTGGGTTTGTCGCTGCCGAGTTTCTTCTCCGCCATCAGTTGGTCTCCTTCTGTTGAGGGCGTTCTAATCTCGTATCACCGATGGCACCGGAACCACCGGCTCCAGCGGATATTCGCCGTAGTTGAAGCAGCCTTGGTGCACCTCGGTGTCAAAGTCGCCGTTGTAGTCGTTGTCCTCCCACCAATACTCGCTCGTACTCATGCGTGGCTCATATCGACATTTCATATCGATTTTTCCGTCGTCGTTGCGATCGTAGTAAGCAATCCCGCGCTTGCGCCATCCGTTCCATTGACTGGTTTTCCCCGCGCGCTTGAATCTCCACCCCTGAATCGAGGCTGGATTCACCGTGCGAAACTCCTCCTCCAAGTGGGCCGCTAATGCATCCGCTGTTTTGAAACGACGGTACAACTCTTGCTGAAGCCGATAGGTTTCGAGCTCTTCGGCGGAAGGTCGCATGAGCCTCCCTATGATCCCGATTCCAACACCTACCATCAAGAAGGCTAGCAGCAAGGTACGAAGCCGAAATCGCACCGGTGCATTGGGTTCCATTCCGGATGGCGCTGTGGAGTCCATGTTTAACCCGACCTCTGGGATCTGCTGATTTCGGACTGCATTGTACCCGCCGAGTGGCCATGAGTCTCTGGACAACTTTTCAGAAACGTTGATTCGCGTGGCTCTCTGTGCGACTTTCGCCGTAGGTGGCCGCAGGTTGCCTTAGACCTCTCGTGAGGCCATCTACGGATTGATTGCGGTCTCGGTCGCGCTCCGGCTGGTGGAAACTTTTCTCCTCGACCGCTGGAAGAACAGATTTCTATCCTGGGGCGGCGCTTGGCTCGTCCTCGCCGCTTGCCCCAGGCTGACATGTTGCGCTCCTTCGGAGCTGTTCCTGTTCAACACTTCTCTGTCAAAAATCCGTGCCCATCAGTGTTCATCCGTGGCTAAATTCATCGGCGCGACCAGCGGTCGCGGCTTTCGATTCTCTACGCTCTCCGTGCTGAAAACTAATCCCGATTTCTTTCCCGGTGGTTGTTGTTTTCTTACACACATGCGTCATACTACATGCACGAAATCACTGGCAGGTATCCAGTGGAGCCAACCTTCCTTGCAAAGTGTGAGGAAGCACCCGGTATCCAACAGAGCCCGCCGCGAGAAATACGTTTCTCGCGGCGGGCTTTTTTTGTGCGCACAACAAGAATCGCAAGACCATGCAAAATTTCGTTTCCTTAGACCATGCCAAGCCGCAGTTGTTCGATGGCGACCTGTTGTTGTTTCGACGACGCCGGCGCTCGCTAGGTTCCCTCATCGCCATCGCCGGCCGCGGCGTCCATTCGCATGCAGGTAAGGTCGCCTGGTGGGGCAACGAGCCATTCTGCTGCGAGGTTCGCGAATGGTACGGCGGCCGGGCGGTCACCTTGGCCAGCCAGGTACGCAAGTATCCCGGCCGGATCGACCTGTTTCGCACCAATCCCGACCTCCGCTGGAAGCACTACGACCGCGTGGCGTCGGTGCGGTACATGCGCCGACTGGCCGGCTGCGACTACGGCTACCGTGGCGTCGCCACCGCGGCCTTGTTGCACCTTCCGCTGGTGCGTTGGTTCGCCAAACCGAGCATCGAAGACCAACGGGTCGAACACCGCCCACCGTTCTGCAGCCAGGCGGTGGCCATGGCCGACCGCCTGGCCGGCGGAGTCGATCCCGTGCCCCATCTGGCCGACCGCTTAACCGAACCGACCGACCTGGCGCAAAGCCCGTTTTATGAATACGTGCTGACGCTGGTTTGAAACGTCCCTACGAGACTCGTGTCATTCTGAGGGGAGTGGAGCGACCTGAAGAATCTAGTTTGGACAACCACACGGCACAGCACTTTAGCGAGCTCGGACGAGCAGACGTCCAGAAGTGACAAAGTCGCCGACTACTGCAATCCAGATTCCTCAGTCGGCGAGCCTCCTTTCGGAATGACACTAACGTAAAAACTGCATCACCTACATACCGATCTATGATGTTCCATTCACTTTATATGCTCCGTGTAATCTCTGTCTTCGTGGCTGTTGTCTCAACCGCCCAAGCCGAATGCATCCGCCAACCCGATGGCACCTGGCGGTGCCTGCCCACCGCCCCGCAAGCACAGCCAACCGCCATGGACATTCGCGTCGAGTGCCCCACGTCGCGCGGCAGTGGCACCTCGGTGGCGCGGAGCGCAACGGGTGGAACGCTCATCGTCACCAACCATCACGTGATCGACGCTCAATCGAGCGTCCTGCTGCACGCCAGCAGCGGTGCGTCGGCAGCGGCCGTGGTTTGCGCGGTCGATCGCCAGAACGACCTCGCGCTCTTGGAAGTCCAATCCGAGTGGCCGCACGTGAAGCTCGGCAGCGAAGTGGCGATCGGCACGCCGGTCCACTTTCGCGCGTTCGACGCCGGCGTCACCTTTCGCAAGTACTACGGGCAGGTCACCAGTCGCTACCACGGTGCCGGCGCGGGCGGGTTTTTCGCCACCGGCGCCAGCCGCAGCGGCAACTCAGGCGGCGGGGTCTACAGCCAGGGCCGCTTGGTGGGCGTCGTGTGGGGCAACCCCAACGGCGGCACCGCGTTTGTGCCGATTGGTCCCGTGCGAGCATTGCTCGAGAGAGCACAACGTAGCAGGATTCGCAAGAATTCTGACCAAGAGCGGAAGCTTCCCATCATCCAACCCTCGTCTTCCGACGAAGGCTGCGAGCGCGCTTGCGATTGCGACGCTCGACTTGAGCGCATCGAAGCACAGCTTACGCAACTTGCGAATCTAAAACCGATTGCCCCCTCCCCTCCCCCGCAGATCGCCACGCCAGCGGTTGGTTGGCTCCATCTAGCCGCGGCCGCGCTCGGCGTGAGCACCCCGCTTGGCGTGGCGATTCTGGCGGCGGGCTTTTTGGTTCGAGTGCGTCGCCCACGTCGGCGTGGCCTGGGAGGTCCGCGCACCGAGAGCTTTCCCCAAGACCACCGAGCCCACGAGTGACAACTACTGCTACCGCTGGAACCAGCGCGAGCAGCGCGCCGTGCCGGTAGCGTTCGAAACCCCGCCCACCGAACCGCAAGTGGTCGAGACGAACACCTACGTGCCTTACGAAACGTCGAAGTTCCAAAACGCCTACGCCTGGGCCGCCAGCCAAGTCGCCCGCAAACTGCCCGCGAGTGTGGAAACGCTGCACACGCTGGAGAGTTTGATCAAGCAGCAGATGAATGGAAATGACGAATGACCAAACACCCAATGACCAAAAATCGTGACTCCGGCCGCCACCATTGGTCATTGTTAATTCAACATTGGTCATTTCCCAACCACTCCGGGCGCTAACGCTTCCGGCTCGCCATGTAACCGATCCTCAACTCTAACCCCACACAACATCATGCCTATCACCAACTCCGACGCGATTCTTCACTACAACGTTGGCATCTTCGGCGAAGCCGGGTATGCGGTGCCGAACTGGTCGAACGACATCGGCAGCTTGAACCCGACGATTGTCGACTGGACGCAACTGGTCGGTCGCAACTTGTTCCACATCATGCACCACGAGGACGTCGACCTCCGGATTCCACCATCGCGGAACACGCTCGAGCGAATCCACAAGCTGTACCTCCGCGCGGCGAGCATCCTGGCCGGGCGGGCGGTGCCGCCGGGCGAGCGGAACATGGAAGTGCAGCACGTGCGGCCCGCCGGCGAGGTGTTCCGCGTGTACCCGGTGCCGTACTTCAAGGTGCGGAACCCATTCCTCAAGCGGTGGGCCGAACTGGTGCTGCTGTCGCTGGCCGAGGCGATGCAGCACACCGAGAACCGCAAGGAGATGGAAGTCAGCACCGCATTCGCCGGACTGGTGGGACAGTACCTCCGCCGCGTGTACGCCAACATGGCGATCGAGTTGTTCGGCAAGGACCGCACCGCCGCGATGGCCGACGGGTTCACGCTCACCGAGGCCGACTTCGCCGCCTACAACCCGGGCGAGTTCTTCACCGCCACCGAAATGGTCGACACGGTGCCACGTTTGGATCGCGTGCTGACCGAAGACCGCCTGGAACTACTGAGCGAAGGCATCCCGGTCACCGAGCTGCCCGCCGACATCGCCCCGTGGCCCACAAACCTGACGAATTTTTATTCGAGCGTGCGAACCGACGCAACGATCGGCGCCGCGAGCGGTTCGAACGGCACGACCACAGCCGCGCCGATCATTCCACCAGCTCCGGCACCGTAAATCGTAGGGTGGGTGGTTCTGCCGCCAGCGCCCTTCGCGTTGCATCGAAACGTTGTCGGCAGGTTCACCCACCATCCATACGTCTTAGGCTCGGTGGGTGAACCTGTCGGCGGCAACGCTTTCGCGCAGTTCGTATCTTCGTTGGCCGACAGAACCACCCACCCTACAAACTGATCCGCGAACATCCGCGACTGATTTCCAACCACCAACCACCGATCCAACCATGACCAAAAACAACGAATACCGTTTGCAAGCCATGCTCTTCCGCTGGGGCACACTCGGCGGGCTCGGGATGTTGCTGGCGCTGGTGGTCGAGGGCTTTGTGCTCACGTCGCAAGTGCGTGGACTCGAACCGCGGATGAAGGTGCTCGAGTCGCAACTCCAGCGCAACTGCCTGCTGTTCGACCGCATGGACACCAAGGTCGACGAGATCCGCAACGACGTGACCCGCCTGGCAACACGCGACGAGATGAAGGGCGGTGACTAGTTCATGTGTCACGCAGAACCGTAGGGTGGGTGGTTCTGCCGCCACGGCCGTTTCCATTGCATCAAAACATTGCCGGCAGGTTCACCCACCTTTGATGCCTTGCCATGGTGGGTGAACCTATCGGCGGCAACGGTCTCGCGGAATTCCTACTTCGATTGGCCGACAGGACCACCCACCCTACGACTGGACACCACATCCTCCCAATACCCAACACCCCCATGCACATCCAAGACCGCGTGAAAGAACTCCGCCGCGTGCCGGCGAGTGAGTTAAAACCCAACCCGCGAAACTGGCGGACGCATCCCATCGCGCAGCAAGACGCGCTGCGCGGCGTGCTGGCCGATGTCGGTTTTGCCGACGCGGTCGTCGCGCGGGAACTCGCAGACGGTTCGCTGGAGCTGGTCGACGGACACCTTCGCGCCGAGACCATGCAGGACGCGTTGGTGCCGGTGCTGGTGGTGGACCTCGACGACAACGAAGCCACCAAGGTGCTGCTGACGCACGACGCGCTGGCCTCGATGGCCGGCGTCGACCAGCAAAACTTCACCAGCCTGCTCGGCGAAGCGGTGTTCGAATGCCAGGCGGTCGAGTCGATGCTCGCCGGTCTCAAACCCGACGGCGCTCCACCACCCCCCGAAGACAACCGCCCCGAAGTCGACGTCCCCGAAGCCTACCAAGTGCTCGTGGAATGCGACGGCGAAGCCGAGCAAGAAGCGCTTTTCAACCGCCTCCGCAGCGAAGGATTTCGGTGCCGCGTGATCACGCTGTGAAAACTCCCCCCAGCGTAGCGGCGTCGCCGCAACACTGGGCTGATGGACACAATCCCTTCGGGATAACGAGCGATCCACAACTGTACGCCGAAGGCGTTACGTCTCCCAGCGAAGGGTTGCTGCATCGCAGCTACCCTGGACACCAGCAACACGAACCACCATGCACATCTCCCTCTCCTGCCCCGTTCACGATTCGTTCCGCGTCCAGCAAGTGGCCGGCATGTTCGACGTGCCGCTTGCCGAGCGGCTCTCGGAGGAGTTCGACGTCGAATTGCCAACCGGCGACGACTGGCAAGTCGGGCTGATCGTTGGTCCCAGCGGCAGCGGCAAGTCGAGCGTCGCCCGCCGTGCGTTTGGCGATTCGCTGCACACCGCCAGCCAGTGGCTGGCCGATCGCGCGGTAATCGACTGCTTCGAGGGACTTTCGGTTCGCAAAACGACCGAGCTACTGACGGCCGTCGGATTCAGCTCCCCACCGTCATGGATCAAACCGTACGCGGTGCTTTCAAACGGCGAACGCTTCCGCTGCGACTTGGCGCGAGCGCTAGCGAAGGGCGAAGGCCCCCACCCTAGCCCTCCCCCAAAGGGGGAGGGAATAGTGAAGAGCCTTCCCCCTTGGGGGGAGGGTTGGGTGGGGGCGCCCACCATCGCCTTCGACGAATTCACCAGCGTGGTCGATCGCAACGTCGCGCGGGTTTGTTCGGCGGCCGTCGCCCGGGCGGTGCGCACTGGTCGGGTGAACTGCCGGTTCGTGGCCGTGACGTGTCATTACGACGTGGCCGAGTGGCTCGAGGCCGATTGGGTGCTCGACATGGCCACGCGGACTCTCACGCGGAGGTGTCTTCGGCGACCGACGATCGAGCTACAAGTTCACCGCACCGACCTTAAAGCGTGGTCGCTGTTTGCGCGTCATCACTATTTGAGCGGCACGCTCGCGCCGCAAAGCGAGTGCTACGTAACCACCTGGAATGGCGAGCCGGTGAACTTTTGCGCGACGATTCCCGTGATCGGCTACCGCGGCCGGCGGCGGTTCACGCGCATCGTCACCCTGCCCGACTACCAAGGCATTGGCATCGGCATGCGCAGCGTCCGCGCCGTGGCACAACTGCACCGCCAACGGGGCCATCGCGTGAGCGTCACCAGCAGCCACCCCGCACTCATCCAGCACTGCAAGCATTCGACCGACTGGAAAGCGGTGAGCGTCAAGAAGACCGGCCGCTCCCGCACCAGCGGCAGCGGCTTCGGCAACTACCGCAGCAGCACCGGCCGCGCGATCGTGTCGTTTGAGTTTGTTGGGTGAGTAAGTGAGGTGAGTAGGTGAGTAAGAACGAGTTTCAAAACCGTAGCTGGATTCGCAAGAATTCAGAGATCGCACGGAAACTTCTGAATTCTTGCGAATCCAGCTACCACGGCTTTGAGGTTTTGAAATGGCTTCTAAATAAGTACCCGTTGCCCTGCCTCATTGCGGTGAATCAACAACCAACACAACATTTCACAGATGACCGAACAACAAGCAAACGATTTTGTCAGTGTCGTCTCCACTGGATGTCCGGTGGACACGGGGCTCGACGTGACCGGCGTGTCGGCCGAGGAGTACGACGAAATCACGCGGGCCGACGGGGAGCTCGCGCGGCGAGCGCGGCGCGCCGCGGGTCTGGCGGAGTTTCATCAACTGCGCAACATCAAGGAGGCTGGCACGGACCCCAAAAACTGGAGGGCGAGCGTGTGGTGGCTCGAACGCTGCCGCGGCGATCGCTACCTCTCGAAGCCGCCACGCACGTTTACCCAACAGCAGGTCGAAGCGTTCCACAGCGACGTAGCCCAACTGATCGACAGCCAGGTCCGCCACCAGGACGACCACGAACGCGTGCTGGAAAAGCTCAGCGAGCTAGCAGACGAGCACCTCGACACCGCCAGTACCACACCGGGGACCGATTCCATCACCACCCCCGACGAGTAATCCTCTTCCAACCAAACCCATGCCTCAAAACTCTTACACCACCTTAAAATTCCTTCGCCAACAGCGGCAGAAGCTGGCCCATGAGCTCGTGCGATTGCGAACGAAGCGAGCCGCGCCCGCTGCGCTCGATCTCGTCGCGTGGGGGCAGCGGTTCTTGCCCAAGCACTTCACCGCTCCGCCGTCGGGCATGCATCGATGGCTGGCCGCGCAGTTTCACGCGATGCACCAACAGCGCGGCACGAAGCTCAACGTCGTTGGGCCGCGCGGCGGCGCGAAGTCGACACTCGGCACGCTGGCCTACGTGCTCCGCGCCGCCTGCGAGGCGTGGGAACCGTACATCTGGATCATCTCCGACACCGAGGCCCAAGCGCAAATGCACCTGGAGAACGTCAAAGCCGAGCTGACCGGTAGCCAGCTGTTGGCCGCTGCGTACCCCAACGCGTGCGGCGTTGGACCTCGCTGGCAAGCCACGGCCGTGCAACTCAGCAACGGCGTCGCCATCGAAGCCTATGGCACTGGGCAGCGAATCCGTGGTCGCCGCCGCGGCGAGCATCGCCCGACGCTGATCATCTGCGACGACATCCAAAACGACGCTCACATGTCGAGCGCGGCGCAACGCGAATCGTCACGCAACTGGTTCCACGGCACGCTGCTCAAGGCCGGCACCACCGCAACCAACATCGTGAACCTGGCCACCGCCCTGCACCGCGACGCTTTGGCGATGGAATTGCAAACCACGCCGGGCTGGCGAAGCCGATTATTTCGTGCGATCGAAAAGTGGCCCACCCGCGACGACCTGTGGCACGAATGGGAACGGCTCTACACCCGCGCAGGCGACCCGACGGCCATGGAAACCGCGCGCGAGTTTTACGAGCAACACCGCACCGCGATGAACGAAGGCGCCGAAGTGCTGTGGCCGGAGGTCGAAGACTTGCCGGCGCTAATGAGCATGCGACTCGAGAGCGGCCGCACCGCGTTTGAGCGCGAAAAGCAAGGCGCGCCGATCGATCCCGATGGCTGCGAGTGGCCCGAGGAGTACTTTGGCGATCACATTTGGTTCGACGAGTGGCCCGACGCGATGGTGCTTCGCACCGTAGCGCTCGACCCCAGCAAAGGGGCCGACGCGCGGCGGGGCGATTACTCGGCGTTTGTGATGCTCGGCATCGACTCGGCCGGTGTGCTGTACGTCGAATCCGACCTGGCCCGCCGCGCGACGCCGGTGATGGTGACCGACGGAGTGGCCATCTGCGAGCGATTTCGCCCCGCGGTGTTCGGCGTCGAAGCCAACCAGTGGCAAGAACTCTTGGCCGACGAATTCACCGCCGAGTTCCGCCGCCAGGGCTTGTTGAACATTCAACCGGCCTCGATCACCAACTACACCAACAAGCAAGTCCGCATCCGCCGCCTCGGCCCGCACTTGTCGAAACGACGGTTGCGATTCAAACGCCACTCGCACTCCACACAACTTCTGGTCGACCAACTCCGCGACTTCCCCGGCGGCGCCCACGACGACGGCCCCGACGCATTGGAAATGGCGCTGCGTCTGGCGGAAGATCTGACGTTGAGGAAATGAACGACGCAATCTCACCCAGCGTAGCGGCTGACGCCGCAACACTGGGCTGAATGACACAATCCCTTCGGGATACGAAAACTGCACAACCTTCTACGCCGAAGGCATTTCGTCTCCCAGCGAAGGGTTGCGACGTAGTCGCTACCCTGGAAACAGCAACGATTCCCTGGAGCACCCCCATGAACCAACTCCAACAACTTCACGAAGCCTTCGAACTGTTGCTCTCCGACTTCATCGATCCCCGCGAAGCGCTAGAGGGCGACGATGGGCAGTTGTGGCAGGACATCGCAGCAGGCGGGTCGGCGGCGCATCCGCTGGCGGCCGAGCGGCTGGCCGACATTCGCAGCGATTGCCGGCGGCTGCTGGTGGCCAACGAGTACGCCATCAATGGCGTCGAGAACCGCATCAGCTACATCGTCGGCAGCGGGCATGCGTATCAGGCGGTGGTTCGCAAGCACTCCCCTGCCCCGGATTCGCTGGCGGCCGAGGTGCAGCGGGTGCTCGACGACTTTCTCGACACCAGCGAATGGCACAGCCGCCAGCAAGAGATCGTGCGGCGAACGGATCGCGACGGCGAGGCCTTTCTGCGACTGTTCACTGACAACGCGGGAGAGACGCGCGTGCGATTCATCGATCCCGAACACGTCCGCACGCCTGATCGGCTGCGCGACGATCCCACTGCAAGCCATGGCATCCTGACCGACGCGGCCGACGTCGAAACCGTCCGCGGTTACTTCGTCGACGGCGAGTTGCTGCCGGCCGAGATGGTGCAACACCGCCGCGCGAACGTCGATCGCAACGCCAAGCGGGGTTTGCCGCTCTACACGCCGGTGCGTAAGAACTTGCGCCGCGCCGAGAAGCTGCTGCGGAACATGAGCGTAGTGGCCGAGATCCAGTCGGCGATCGCGCTGATTCGCAAGCACCGCGCGGCCACGCGAACCGGTGTCGAGCAGTTCGTCGCCAGCAGCGCCGACGCGACGGTCGCCAAACCCACCGGGCGAATCGAGCAACTCACGCAGTACGGCGCCGGCACAATTCTCGACGCGCCGGCCCACGTGGAGTACGACTTCCCGGCCACCGGCGTCGACGCTTCGGCCTTCGTGGCCATCCTGCAGGCGGAGCTCCGCGCGATCGCCGCGCGGCTGGTGATGCCCGAGTTCATGTTCACCAGCGACGCGTCGAACGCGAACTACTCCTCGACGATGGTGGCCGAAGGCCCCGCGGTGCGAATGTTCGAGCGACTGCAAGCCACCATGGCCCGCGACGACCGCGACATCATGTGGCGCGTGGTCCAGAACGCCGCCGCGGCGGGTAAACTGCCGACGAACATCCGCGCGCTGATCGACATCCAAATCACGCCACCCGCGCTGGTGAGCCGCGACGCTCTGGACGACGCCCGCGTGATGGACCTCGCCTACCGCCGCGGCATCGTCTCGCCACAAACCTGGACGCGACAACTGGGACTCGACTACGAGCAGGAACAAAAGAACCGCGCGATGCATGGAGGTGAGTAAGTGAGGGTGAGTAGGTGAGGGTGAGTAAGTGTGGGTGAAGTAACTACGTGTCATTTCGAAGGGAGTCCGGCGACCGAGAAATCTGGATTGCAGCACGCTCAAACTTTGCACTTGAGGAGCTTCGAACTTCCAAGCTCCAGAAATAACCAAGCCGCCGTGGCGCGGCAAGCTAGATTCCTCAGTCGGCGAGCCTCCTTTCGGAATGACACGACCTGCATTCACACTCGGCACTGCGTGTCATTTCGAAGGGAGTCCAGCGACCGAGAAATCTAGTTTGCAGAACGCTCACACTTTGCACTTGAGGAGCTTAGAACTTCCAAGCTCCAGAAATGACCAATCCGCTATGGCGCGGCGAACTAGATTCCTCAGTCGACGAGCCTCCTTTCAGAATGACACGACCTGCATTCACACACGGCACTGTGTGTCATTTCGAAGGGAGCCCGGCGACCGAGAAATCTGGTTTGCAGCACGCTCAAACTTTGCACTTGAGGAGCTTCGAACTTCCGAGTTCCAGAAATGACCAAGCCGCCGTGGTGCGGCAAGCTAGATTCCTCAGTCGGCGAGCCTCCTTTCGGAATGACACACCGACACCCCCTAAACACACCACTCTCACAAAATCGCAAGTGTAAAAAAATCGCTGTAGAAATCGAAACTTCATTTGCTATGTTGGGCTGTATGACAACTGCAATTCGCAAACCAGTATTGAATCCCTCGAAGGCCGAGCAGGCGCAGCAGGAATTTGCCAAGCTGCTCTCCAGCGCCTCGGCGCGCGGCTTCCACGGCACCGCCGGCATCACGCTCTCCATCCAGGACGGGCACATTCAACACTTGAAAGTCAACGTGGAGCGAATGGTTCGATGAGCTGTCGGCCGCTCATAGCTTACAGCCAATAGCCTACAGCCCTAAACGGTATCGCAACGAGCCGGCGCACTCCAAGCGCCGGTATCGCAACGAGCCCATCATCCACCGCACTTGTGCGCGGGTTGATGGGCTTTTTTCGTGGACATTCGCCACACCCGTAGGCCGTAACAAGCCTGCGCAGTTACGGCATCCACAACCCCCGCCGTAACGGCGCAAGCTTGTTACGGCCTACGGGTACTAGCTTCAAACCTCCAACCAAGAAACAGACATGGAACAACGACTACAAGAATTCGTCGACTCGACTGGCCAATCGATTCGCGTGGACGCCGAGCGTGGTGTGCTGCGTGGCGTCAAGCTGCTGGGGCTCACTTCCCGGAACGGGCGGACCTACCGCGAGTCGGCGCTCACCGGCGCCATCGCGTTGTACGAAGGCGCCAAGGTGAATGTGAACCATCCCAAGGGCTCGCCGCTCGCGCCGCGCGACTACCAGGATCGGCTGGGCGTAGTGCGGCAGGTGAAGCACCGCGCTGGCGAGGGATTGTTCGGTGATTTGCACTTCAACCCCAAGCACGCCCTGGCCGAGCAACTCGCCTGGGACGCCCAGCACGCGCCGGAGCAAGTCGGCCTGTCGCACAACGTGCTCGCCCGCACGTCGCAGGAAGGTGAGGTGACCGTCGTCGAGGCGATCACCAAAGTCGAAAGCGTCGACCTGGTCGCCGATCCGGCCACCACGCGCGGTTTGTTCGAGCAAACGGCCGGCGAAACGCAGCTGTTGGAGTCGCTCACCGTCGAGCAGCTCTCCAGCCATCGGGCCGACCTGGTCGAGGCGATTGAGCGCCCGCTAGTGGAGCAACTCGCCCTGCTGCGGCGGCGCGTCCGTATTGCCGAACTCCTGGCCGAGCACAACCTGCCCCTGCCCGGCGCGCAGCACGCCGAACGCGTCACCACGGCAGCATTTCTGGAAACGCTGCTGCACGCATCGAGCGACGAAAAGCTCGAGACGCTGATCGCCGACCGCGCCGCCTTGGTGCGCAGCGCGACGAGCCACGCCGGGCCGGTGGTGTCGCGCGAACAACACTGGCTGCCCACCGACTCGCACCGCAAGAGCGAATCGCCCAAAGAGTACGCCGCATCGCTGCGGCGCTGAAAGAATGTGGCCGTTCGCTCCGCGAACGAGCGCAATCCCTACCACGCTGATTCGCGGAGCGAATCGCGACTAACTCAACCCCTCTGGAGAAATTTCAATGGCAAACAAAATGCGATGGCGTTATGGCGATACGAATCCGGTGATGTTGCCGGTCGATAGTACGACGGTGATCGAGATCGGCGACTTGGTGTACCTCGACACCGACGACGCGAAGCCCGCCTCGAGCCTGACCGACGCTGGCACCTTGGCCGCCAACCAGGAAGCCTTGCACGACGTGTTCGTCGGCGTGGCGATGCAGGCCTCCGCGACCGGGCAGACGGCCGACATTCGCGTGGCGACCACCGGCGTGTTCGAGCTCGAGTGTGCGTCGGCCACGTTCGAACTGGGCGACCTGGTGGGCGGCGACGAAAACGCCGGCGGTACCGCGCTCGAGGATCAACAAGCGATCGCGGTGACGTCCGAAGACCTGGCGATCGGCCGCTGTGCGAAGCGCGAAGGCGCGGCCAGCACCTCCGTGTACGTCGAAATCGTCGGCACCGTAACCCGCGGCGGTCCCCAAGCTGCCGCGTAGTTACGGGCCAGTGATCAACCAACCTGTGTCATTCTGAAGGGAGTGGAGCGACCGAAGAATCTAGCTCGGATTGCTCGACAACACGCCAGTTCGCGAAGGTGGGACCCACCAACCTTCCGAAATGGTGCCCTGCCAAACCACTGCAAACCAGATCCTTCGGTCGCTTAGGCTCCCTCAGGATGACACGCTCCTCAAACTCCCAACTTCCCAACCAAGGAACGACACGTGACTATTGCCTACAAAGAACTAAAGCGGCGTTATCAGCTCGACGGCGCCGAACGAACGGTCGAGCATTTGAGTGATGCGCTTCGCGAGAAGCACCTGGCGGCTGAGGACTTCAGCATTCGCGACCTGGCCGAGGCCCTCGTGCCCGACGGGGGCGAGTGGGTGCGGACGCTCGATCCACGATCCGGCGGCGCCCACTTGCTGGAAGCGGCCGACGGCGTCGACATCACGGCCTTTCAGAACGTCGCGGGGCAGGTGATCTACTCCAAGATCCTCGACGCCTACACGCAGCAGGCGTTCATCGTATCGAAGCTGGTCGACACGGTGCCCACGCGTCTCGACGGCGAAAAGATTCCCGGTGTCGGCCGCCTGGAAGACATCGATGCCGAAGTGGGACCGGGCATGCCGTTCCCGCATGTCGGTTTCGGCGAGGACTACATCGAAACGCCCGCTACGACGAAGCGTGGGTTCATCGTCCCGGTCACCAAGGAGGCGATCTTCTTCGATCGCACCAACCTGATCCTCCGCCGCGCCAGCGAGGTGGGCGAGCTGTTGGGGCTGAACAAGGAGAAACGTTTGCTCGACCTGGTGATCGGCACCACTAACAACTACAAGTGGCGCGGCACCAGCTACGACACCTACCAGACCAGTGGTCCGTGGGTCAACGAGCTGGCGAGCAACGAGTTGGTGGACTGGGAGAATGTCGACGCGGCCGAACAGCTCTTGGCCGACATCCTCGACCCCAACACGGGCGAGCCCGTGCTGGTGACCGGCACCTCGGTGCTGGTGATGCCGGCCTACCGCCATGCGGCGCATCGCGTGTTCAACGCGGCCGAGATTCAGTACACGGCCAGTGGTTCCGCGACGTCCACCATCGCGGCCAACCCGCTGGGCAACTACACGGTGGCCGAAAGCCGCTTGGCCTACCGACGGATCGTCGCTTCGGGCGAGTCGGCGGCCGACGCCAAGAAGTGGTGGTTCCTGGGCGACTTCCGCAAGGCGTTCGCCTACATGGAGAACTGGCCGATCACCGTGACGCAAGCTCCCCGCGGCAGCGAAGCCGAGTTCGCCCAGGACATCGTCCTGCGGTTCAAAGCCAGCGAGCGCGGCGCCGCGGCCGTGATCGATCCCCGCTTCGTGGTGAAGTGCACGGGTTAGTGAATGACGAATGACGAAGTACCCAATGACCAATGAGGGAAGTCGTTGAACGAACTCGCTGCTTCCCTCCATTGGTCATTGGTAATTCAAAATTGGTCATTCTCCCCCACTCCGGGCGCTTACGCTTCCTGCTCGCCATTTGACCCCTGTTCCCTGAATCCTGACCCCTCTCCACGATGCCTACTTCCAAAACGCTTGCTGTGTTCGACGCGCTCGCTGCGCGGCCGCCGAGTTCTAACTTTGCTCAGCTCGACCTGCGTAACGATCACGTGGTGCTCGACTTCGACGGCACCGCGGCCGAGTCGGTCGACTTCCTGGGCGTGCTGCCTCGCGGGTACGCGGCCAGCGACCTGGAGGTCGTCGTCACCTGGGCGGCTACTTCGGCCACCAGCGGCAACGTGGTGTGGCAGGCGCAGCTGGAGCGTCACCACATCGCCGACGCGACCCTCGGCACGCACGACCTGGACGCCGACGACTTCGGCACAGCCGCCACCGCCACCAGCGCGGCTTCTTCCACCGCTGGCGAATTGGCCCAGGCGGTCGTCGGTGTCGCGGCCGCCGACGCGGATGATCCGAACGCTGGCGAGTCGTATCGGCTGCGGCTCACGCGACTTTCGACCAGCGGTTCGGACACCATGACCGGCGACGCCGAGTTACTGGCGGTCGAACTGCGGGAGGTGTAACCGCGATGGCACTTTCCTTTGATAGCGGCAACCCACGTCTTGTCTTGGGTTCCATCAGCGAACTAAGCGGCGCGAGCCAGATGAGCATTGCAACGTGGCTGAAGCTCGACACCAACACGGTCGACGCCGTGATCGCCATGCGAGGAACGACGTTTGAAGCAGCGGTGCCCTGGGTGCTGTGGCGCGACGAAGCGGCGGCAGCCACCGCGCGCAACAAGACACTACACGCCCACTTGAATACAAATGCAGGCATCGTCTCGGCGGTAGCCAGTGACGGGCTGCTCGACGATACCGATCAATGGCACCATGTGGCCATGGTGTTCGAAGCGGGGCAGTCAGACGGAATGCGGCTGTTTGTCGACGGGGTGCGTGACCCTTACTACGAATCCACCGTGGGTCATAGCCAACTGGTCACCACCAGCGACGACGTAACCATTGGCCTGGACGATGCGTCGAAGTGGCTGCAGGGCGACGTCGCCGAGTTTTGTATTACCAACGACGTGCTGAGCGACAGCGAGATCGCTCAACTTGCCGCTGGCCGCACACCGCTAGCGCTGCCGAACGCCCCCGCGCGATTGGTCGTGTATCAAGACTGCATCCGCAGCGTCAACCGGCCAGGCATCGGGCCCGTGGCAAGCACCGCCGGCACGATCAACCCAGCGCCGCATCCCCGGGTGCTTCCACTCTGTCGCAACCCCATCTACGTGAGCGACATCCACTCCACGATCGCCGGCCCTCACCATCAGGCCGCCAGCGCGATTCGATCTTCCCACTGCGAACCAGGCACGCTGTTTGTCACCGGCACAAGCGGCGCTACTCCAACCGGCGAGGTACACAGCTAATGTCCATGGCAACCGACATCCGAGGCACCGTATTCAAGAACGGCCCAGCCGTGCTGATGGGGCGCGTGGTTGGCCCCGACGGCGACGCCGTGGCCACGAGCGACATCGCGAGCGCGCGATACAGCGTGCTGGAGATCGACCACGTCGATCACGACACGCTCTCTCCTGTCGCAGGGCACGACAACGTCGAACTCGACGTGGAAGAAGTGTTCTACGACAGCCTGCAAACCGGCGGACCGTGGAGCGTCGACGAGACGGGATACAACTTCCGCCACGATCTGGACGTCGCGACCGACGAAGCGTTCACCAACGCCGGCGTCGACTACCAGGTGCGCTACGAAGTAACCCCAGTAGCCGGCCAGAAGATCGTGTTCCGCTTCTTAGTGAAGTGCATTTGACTACGTAGGCCGTAACAAGCTAGCGCAGTTACGGCACCCCTGCCCCCTGACCCCTGAATCCTCCAATGTCCGACACCCAACAACTCGAAACCATCCGCACCACGACGCTCGCGCAGATCGAAGAGATCCGCGCCGACCCCAAGCCCACCTACTGGCTCGACGGCCAGCGCGTGCACTGGCAGGAGTACGTCGAGTCGCTCCAAGCAACCGTCGACTGGTGCGACCGCAAGCTCTTCGAAGCCGAAACATTCGAACTCCGCTCGCGAGGCATCTGATAGTCGCCGCAAGAATGTCGCCGTTCGCTCCGCGAACGAGTGCACGGCGCTAGCAATACTACGCTCCACCCAGACTCCGTTTTGCGCTCGTTCGCGGAGCGAACGGCCACTAACCACGAGTACCATGATGCCGATCACTTGGAACCCAACGGGCGACTTCGCCACGATTGTCGACGCCTCTGAGCCAGTCTTACTGCTGCGGCGCGGTTCGCGCACATCAACCGACATCGACACCGCCTGGCGATTCAGCCACCGCACGGCCGAACGAGAACCCTCCGGCGGCTACGCCACCGCGACCGACGTGGTGTGGCAGTTCGAGTGGCCCGAGGAAGTACGCCCGCCTCAGCCGGGCGACAAAATCCGCGACACGGCCGGCGAGTACTACACGCTACTGGCCATCGAGCGAACGCAAGGCAACACGCGGCTGAAGTGCGAAGCGCGGAATCTGCGCATCGCCCACGGCCTCGACTGTCTGGTCGACATCCAGCAGGCCGTGTGGGACGAGGACGAAATCACTGCCTGGACGACGTTCCGCCCCGCGGTACACGCGCGGATCCAGCCCTTGGAAACCACCGTGGACGAAACGACCGACCCGATCACCTCCACGGCCACGTATCGCGTGCTGCTGGACGACGACGCGCCGCTCGATCACAACCATCGCATCGTCGGTGGGGATGGGGCGGTGTATCGGATGGTGAGCTACTCGGGGGGCGAGCGGTTGGGAGATTTGCCGGTGGCGGTGGTGCGGCGGGAAACGGCGTGAGAATTACCAGGGTAGCAACCGCCAGGGTAGCGTCTGCGACGCAACCCTTCGCTGGGAGACGGAATCCCTTCGGGATAAGAAGGGGCGTTGCGTCTCGGTTGGATTTCGCTCTATCCCGAAGGGATAATGGCCATCAGCCCAGGGTTGCGGCTACGCCGCTACTCTGGGTAGGCGTGCAAACCACATCGCTTACCCCGTAGGGGTTTCGTCATCAGCGTTCGGGGGAATCAATGCCACAATCGCTCGCCAAGATACTTGTACACACGGTCTTCTCCACGAAGAACCGTGAACCATTGCTGCGTGACGAATCCCTGCGGACCGACTTGCACCACTACATGGGTGGCGTGCTCAATACGCTAGGCTGCGCGTCGATGGTGGTGGGCGGCGTGGAGGATCACGTCCACATCTTGTCGCAGCTGTCGCGTACATGCGAACCCGCGGAGATGGTCAAAGAGCTTGTTTCCCAGCGTAGCGGCGACGCCGCAACACTGGGCTGATAGTCGGAATCCCTTCGGGATAGCAATTGCGACATCGCCCCTTATGCCGAAGGCATTACGTCCCCCAGCAAAGGGTTGCGGCGTAGCCGCCACCCTGGAATGAATGCCGCAATCCGGAATGGAACCCGCCCAGGACGCTCGTTCGCGGAGCGAACGGCCACAATCACACCAACGACTTCGCCCGCGCCAGCGTTTCTTCGTACACATGCACGTATTGCTCCGCACTGGTCTTCCAGCTCCAGTCCTGCTCCATGCCGGTGCGGACCAGGCGGCGCCAGGCGTCGGGGATGCGGTACAGGCTCAAGGCGCGTTCGATGGTCGCGCCCAGGGCGTCGGACGTGTATTCGACGAACGAGAAACCGTTCGCGGCGCCGTTGTTCAGGTGGTGGTCCGTGGCGTCGGTGATGGTGTCGGCCAGGCCGCCGGTTGCGCGGACTACCGGCACGGTGCCGTATCGCAGGCTGTACATCTGGTTGAGCCCGCACGGTTCGTAGCGGCTGGGCATCAGGAACATGTCGCCGCCGGCTTCCAAGCGGTGGGCCAGCGGATTGGAGAATTCCAACCACACGGCTACCTGTTCGGGATACTGTGCGGCCAGTTCGCCCAGCAAGTGATGGTACTTCGGCTCGCCGGTTCCCAGGATGGCCCACTGCACCGCGCCGCGCGAGGCGAACTGCGGAATGAGCGGAGCAATCAAGTCGAAGCCCTTTTGATCGGCCAACCGGCTGATGATCGAAATGAGCGGTGCCTCGGGATTTTGGGGCAGCCCAAGTTCTTCTTGCAGAGCCCGCTTGCACTCGGCCTTACCGCCGACGAAGTCGTCGGACGAGTACTGCTTGGCAATGTGGGGATCGGACTCGGGATTCCAGACGCTGTAGTCGCAACCATTCAAGACGCCGAACAGGTCTTCCGAACGATCCTGCAACACACCTTCGAGCCCGCAACCATGCTCGGCGTGCTGGATTTCTTTGGCGTAGGTGGGACTCACCGTGCTCACCGCGTCGGCGAACACCAGCGCGCTCTTCATGAAGTTGAGCTTGCCGTAGAACTCCATCTGCTGCCAGTTGAAGTACTTCCAGTCGATTCCCGTGAGGGCCATGTCCCAATGCCAGAATGAGCCCTGATACGCCAGATTATGAATCGTGAACAACGAGGCGATTTGATCGAACGCAAAGTCGCTGCTCGACTCGGTCTTCAGATACACGGGAATCAGCCCCGAAGGCCAATCGTTGCAATGCACGATCTGCGTTTCGGGCTCGAGGTGTTTGATTACTTCGAGCACCGCGCGGCTAAAGAACACAAACCGCTCGCAGTTGTCCTGATAGTCCTCGCCCGCTTCGCGGTACAACTCTGGCCGATCGTAATAGCTTGGCTGGTCGATCAGGTAGACTGGCACCTTCGAGTCAGGAAAGTAGCTGCGCAGCACGGCCGCGCGAATCGGCTGGCCGGCGATCGGCACCTCGATCTCCAGCCCGGTGGGCTCGATCGGTTGACCGCAGTTCTTCGTTTGGCGAAACGCCGGCATTACCAGGCTGGTGTGCAGGCCGCGGGCGGCCAGCTCTCTGGGCAAGCTGCCGCAGACGTCGCCCAGGCCGCCGGTTTTGGCAAAGGGAACCGCTTCGGGAGTGGCGAACAGGACGTGCATGGGCGAAGAACCGTGGGCAGCGGGCGGGGAGCAGATACTCAACAATACCACGATCGGCAAAGTTTCGGCACCCGATTGAGCTTGCGCGACCCGCATCGCGGGAAAAGCTCCCCACGGCCCGGTGCAATCGTTAGGAGCGAACCAAGCGGAGCGGCGGCGCGGAAAGTCGCTGGGAGTGGGGCGCGGAATACGGCGAAGGGCAAGCCAGTATCGAGTTTGCGAGCAAATTCACCATTGGCTCGCCACTCGCGGTGGCTTCGGCATACGGCTCTAGCCACCCACCACCTGGGCGATGGCCTCGGTCAGCCGATCGACGTTCGACTCGGTGATGCCGGCCACATTGATGCGGCCGGAATCGACAATATAGATGGCGTGCTTCTCGCGGAGCGCGAGGACCTGCTCCTTGGTGAGGCCAGAGAACGAGAACATGCCCCGCTGAGCCTTGATGAACGAGTAGTCGCCCGGCGCGCCCTTTTCGGCCAGCTTGTCGACCAACAAGGTCCGCATGCCGTTGATGCGGTTACGCATGGCGGCCAGTTCGGTGTGCCACTCGCTGCGCAGGTCGTCGTCGGCCAGCACCGTGGCAACGAGCCGCGCGCCGTGCGCCGGAGGATTACTGTAGTTGGCGCGGATGGCGCGCTTCACCTGGCTGCCGACGACCTTCGCCCGGTCGGCATCCGCCGCAACGAATGTCGCCGCGCCGACGCGCTGGCAGTAGAGACCGAAGTTCTTGGAAAACGAACTGCAGAGTATGAACTCTTCACCAGAGCGGGCCATGGTTCGCAGGCCGACTGCGTCCTCGTCGATGCCGTCGCCGAATCCCTGATAGGCGAAGTCGAGCACCGGCAGCAACTTCTGGGCGTACAGCACGTCGGCGATCTTGCTCCACTCGTCGGGCGTGGGATCGACACCGGTTGGGTTGTGGCAACAGCCATGCAGCAGCACCGCATCGCCTGCGGGAATCTTCTGCAGCGCGTCGAGCATGTCGCCCAGCGCGAGGCGGTTGTTGGCCTTGTCGAAGTAAGGGAACTTGGCCAGCGACACGCCGGCCGCCGAAAAGACATTCGCGTGGTTGGCCCAAGTGGGATCGGTTACCCACAGCGTAGCGCCCGGCAGGTTGGCCGCCAGGAAGTCGCCCACCACGCGCAGCGCGCCGGTGCCGCCGGGGGTTTGGGCGGTGAACGCGCGGCCGCTGGTCACTACTTCATGCGCCGAGCCGAAGGCCAACTGCTGCACGGCCGTGTTGTATTCGGCCACGCCTGGAATCGGCAGGTAGGACGAACCCGCATCGCCGCGAGCCAATTGCTCTTCCGCCTTCTTGATACACGACAAGGCAGGCGTGTTGCCGGACGAATCCTGGTAGACGCCGACGCCCAGATTGATCTTCTGGGGATTCGGATCGGCGCGAAATGCCTCGGTGAGGCCAAGAATCGGGTCGGCTGGTGCGGGTTGGATGGATTCAAACATGCAGGTGCAAAGGGGTTCGAGGCTGGCGGGTGAATCTGGAGGATGGGCGGTGAGCTACCCTTGTTAGTCGCTTGCCAGGGGCCGGCGGGCACTACAAAATCGTTTATAGAGCGACACCCGTTCGGTTAATAGTGTTCGGGTGGGTCGCCTCTGGACTGCGAACCCGCCTACGGGCCTGGACGGGTAGGCAAAAACTCTACTCTACCTGGCGACGATCGAGAGACCCATGGCGGACAAGAAACTTGGCGTGTGGCTGGTTGGCGGCTGTGGCAATGTGGCCGCGACCGCCATCCTGGGCCTCGTGGGCCTGCAAAAGAAATTGGCCCCCACCACCGGGCTAGTCACCGAACTGAGCGATTTCTCCGCCCTGCCGCTCGCCGAGTGGGACGACCTGGTGATCGCCGGGCACGACATCCGCACGCCCAACCTTCGCGCCACGGTTGGCCGATTGGCCAACGAGCAAGTGGTGCCTCGCGAACTGGTGGAAGCTTGCGGCGACGAACTATCGGAGATCGATGCGCGCATCAAGCCAGGAATCGCCTACAAAGCAGGCGACGCGATTCGTGCATTGGCCGACGTATCGGTAGACGACGACGCGACAACGGCTCCCAGAACGCTCGTCTCGCGACTTCAGAACGATCTAGAGAGCTTTATCGAAGCGAATGACCTGCGCGGCGCGGTGGTAGTAAACGTCGCCTCGACCGAACCGCCGTTGGCCTCCGAGTTGCCGGAGCGATGGGAAGCGTTCGATGCGCTGTTGGATGAACCTGGAGCCGCGATCCCCGCGAGCACGCTGTATGCGGTGGCCGCGTTGGAGCTTGGTTTGCCGTTTGTAAATTTTACTCCATCCGCCGGAGCGAGCTTTCCGGCGGTTGAAGAGCTGGCAAAAAGAAAAAAAATTTGCCACGCCGGACAAGACGGCAAGACGGGTGAAACGTTGATGAAGACGGTGCTCGCGCCGATGTTCGCTGAGCGGAATTTGGAGGTCCTCAGTTGGGTGGGCCACAACATTTTTGGCAACCTCGACGGCCGCATTCTCGACAACCCCGAAAACCGTGCTGCGAAGGTCGCCACCAAGGACCGAGTGGTCGGCGGAACGCTCGGATACGACCCACAGACGCTGGTTTCGATCGAGTACATCGAAAGCCTGGGCGACTGGAAGACCGCGTGGGATCATATCCATTTTCGCGGTTTTTTAGGGACTTTAATGACTTTGCAGTTCACCTGGCAGGGTTGCGACTCGGCCCTGGCCGCGCCGCTGGTGCTCGATTTGGTGCGTCTGGTGGATGTCGCGCGGAGGGCCGGCGAAGTGGGCGCGGTAACCTCGCTCGCGGCGTTCTTCAAGCGTCCTCTGGGCGCCGATTGTCATGACTTCGCGCGGCAGCATGCGCGGCTGCTCGAATGGATCCGCTCGACCGCCCAGCAGATGGGCTGACAGTCTCCGGTGCGCGTCGAAGTGGTGTCGAACGCGCGGTGCATCGGTGAAAAAATGTGTGGCGAGCGCCATCATTTCTGCCGATTCCACTTGACAACCTATCGTGTGAATTGCTTCAATTCGCGCATGAGTGTTGATCGGAAGTTGAGTTGTCGACCGATCAACCCGCCTTTCGCAACGGAGGCGAACAACTCGGTCACTCCCTTCCTTCAAGCGCCCAAGGGATTCGACCACGTAACTACCACGGGCGCGTAAAGAAGGAGCCATTGGAGATGGCAACAAAGAAGAAGGTGGCTAAGAAGACCACCAAGAAGAAGGCCGCACCGAAGAAGTCGACTAAGAAGAAGGCCACCAAGAAGAAGGCCACTGCTAAGAAGTCGACCAAGAAGAAGGCCACAAAGAAAAAGGCCGCGGCGAAGAAGTCGACTAAGAAGAAGGCCACAAAGAAGAAGGCCACTGCCAAGAAGTCGACCAAGAAGAAGGCCGCCAAAAAGGCTCCCGCCAAGCGCAAGTCGACCAAGAAGAAGAAGTAGTCGAATCGGCTTGGCCGCGACCGCGGCGTACCGAGCAACACACAAAAGGCTGGCAATCGCACTTTCGGGTGCTGTTGCCAGCCTTTTTTCGTAGTCCGGACGGTAGGTCCCCACGGCTATCCGGCGTTGACGGTGACAAACTCCGCTGGTACCCTAACTTCAAACTAAGTAACAAGTTAGGAGCAGATTTAGCCCACGTGTCCGATTCTCCCCCAACCGCCAACACGCCCGACTCGCCCCATTCGAGCGCTCAATTCTCCGAGCTTGGCGTCTCGGACATCATGCTGGCTTCGCTGGAAAAAGCCCACTACCACCAGCCGAGTCCCGTTCAGGCAGGCGTGATTCCCGTCGCCCTGACTGGCAAAGACGTGCTGGGCCAGGCCCGCACCGGCACCGGCAAGACGGCCAGCTTCGGCATCCCGATCCTGGAGCGTCTGGAGCGCAAACGCGGCGCCCCGCCCCAAGCATTGGTGCTGGTGCCGACGCGCGAACTGGCGGTGCAGGTCCGCGACGAAATTGACAAGCTGAGCCACGGCCGCAAAGTACGCACCATCGCCGTGTACGGTGGTAAACCGATCCGCCAACAGGTCTCGAGACTCGAGAAGGGCGCCGACATTGTCGTCGGCACGCCAGGGCGTGTGCTCGACCACATGAGTCGCGGCACGCTGGTGCTCGAAGGTCTGCAAACCGTGGTGCTGGATGAAGCCGATCGGATGCTCGACATCGGCTTCCGGCCCGACATCGAGAAGATCCTGCGCCGCTGCCCCAAGAAGCGGCAAACACTGCTGCTGAGCGCCACGGTGGCCCCGGCCGTGGAACGTTTGGCGCAGCGGTACATGCACCAACCAGTGGTGCTCGACTTCTCCGACAAGACCAAGACGGTCGACACCATCGATCAGTACTACTTCACCGTCGAGCAGCAGCGCAAGTTCGACCTGCTCAAGAAGCTGATCGAGCGCGAACAACCCGAACAAGCGATTGTGTTTTGCCGCACCAAGCGCGGCACCGATCGCATCCAGCGCAAGCTCACCAAGGTGGTCGAGGCCGTGGATTGCATTCACGGCGACATGGCCCAGGGCGCTCGCGACAAAGTGATGCGGAATTTCCGCGAAGGCAAGATCAAGGTGCTGGTGGCCACCGACGTGGTGGGCCGTGGTATCGACGTGAGCGGCATCTCGCACATCGTCAACTACGACATTCCCCAGGCCTCCGACGACTACGTGCACCGCGTGGGCCGCACCGGCCGCATGGGCCGCGAGGGCGTGGCCTACACATTTGTCACGCCGGAAGAAGGGCAAGAACTCACGCGCATCGAGATGCTCATCAACCGCTTGTTGAAGCGGGACGAAATCGAAGGCTTCTCAACGATCACCCCGGTGGCCGGATCCCCCGACGCGCCCGAAGCCGAGGAAGAAGAAAAGCCCAAGCCGCCACAGTTGCCGGGCTCGCGCCGCGGGCGGCGGCATCGCCGGGCGCTGTAATCTTTCCCGAATTTTCAGCGAGTTCAAAAAACGCTTGAATTGTCGGCGACACTAGAATAGTGTACATAAGTTACCCAATCCCAAAACAGGGGGAGGATTGCCGTGGCGCTTGCGTCAAAAATCGAATGGACCGAGGCAACTTGGAACCCCGTCACCGGTTGCACCAAGATCAGCCCTGGCTGCAAGTTTTGCTATGCCGACCGTATGGCAAAGCGACTGCAGGCAATGGGACAGGAGAGATATCGCAACGGTTTCGAGTTGACTCTTCAAGAGGATCTGGTTGATCTACCCCTCAAGTGGAAAAAACCAAAGGTCATATTCGTCAACTCGATGAGTGACTTGTTTCATGCGGCCGTTCCCGATGAATTCATACAACGCTGCTTCGACACCATGGAGGCGGCGGACCAACATACGTTTCAAGTATTGACCAAGCGACCAGAGCGCGTCGCGTCCGTTGCGAAGAAACTCCCATGGCCCAGAAATGTTTGGATTGGAACTAGTATCGAGAATTGTGATTACTCTTGGAGAGCAAAAGAGCTGGCAAAGGTGCCCGCATTTGTGCGATTCCTCTCTGTGGAGCCATTGCTCGGACCAATTCCAAGACTCCCGATTTCAAACTGCGAATGGGTGATCGTAGGAGGAGAATCGGGGCCGGGTGCGCGCCCAATCCGGCGCGAGTGGGTGGTTTCGATCCGTGATCGCTGTCTGAAATACAACGTGCCCTTCTTTTTCAAGCAATGGGGCGGAGTGCATAAATCAAGGACTGGTAGAGAACTTGACGGACGGACTTGGGATCAAATGCCAAGAATGCAAGGGGTGGGCGATGGGAAGAAAGCGCGAGCGATGGCCGGAGTTGTGTGACTTAGTACACCCAGACGATGGGCTGCCAGTTCGAGACGCTGGCATCTGGACTGAAGACAAGCTTTGGTACTGGAACAGGTATTTGGAGATTACCACCAGTGCGATGGTTGGAAATCCCAAATGGGATGGGGGAATCATCTACGTCGACCTCTTTGGTGGTCCCGGGGTAATTCAAATCCGGGATTCACGGCGACGCATACCGGGATCGGCTCTACTCGCCGCCAACACCCCAAAACCATTCGACAAGCTAATTGTATGCGAGAAGGACGAACAGCTAGCTAGAGTTTGCAAGACGAGATTGGAAAGCGCTGGCGCTGGAGATCGAAGCACCATCCTCGTCGGCGACTGCAATGACCTAATCGACGAAGTTGTCGCCGCGATTCCAACTCGAGCACTAACGCTTGCGTTCATCGATCCAGAAGGGCTTCATATTCACTTCCAGACAATTGAGAAGCTGGCTCATGGACGAAAGGTCGACCTGCTCGTGCTATTCGCCGATAGCATGGATCTGGTTCGAAATGTCGCCTTCTACGCACAACAAAGCGAATCTAATCTCGACAGATTCTTGGGTTCGGATTGCGATTGGAGGACTCAATGGCAGAATCTCCCCAATCAGAGTCGCGAAAACGTTTGTAAACTCTTCCAAGAAATCTATCAGACTCAACTGAACCAAAAACTGGGATACGAGGTATTTGCAGATCAAGTCATGCGATCTAGAACTACGGCAATTTACCGGGTCATTTACGCCAGCAAGCATCCCAAAGGACTGGAATTCTGGAACAAGATATCTCGTATTGATCGCAGTGGTCAGCAGACCTTATTCGGATAACAGCCGCGGAACTCACGATCAAACTCCTCAAACGGGCGTACGCGACCGGACCGCATCGCCTCGACACCTTCTGCGATCGCGAGTCGCTCACGATCTCGCTCGACGAGGATCTGGAGGTATGTCTCGACCGAAGCGTAGCCAGCAGCGGTAGCTTGTTGCTGGAGTGCGGGGTCGGTGAAGAATTCGCTAGTCATGAAAATCGTCTCCTTGCGTTCATTCTAGCGACCGCCCTCTGGGAATGCCAACAATTCCCCGTGCTCCGAAGGCGCCATCACCGCAGCCCGAACTCCGCATAGCTCCCCACGTTTGCCCGGTGAATACCATCGAGCGCGGTTCGCAGCTCTCTGCTCGACCGCGGTTTCCACTGCGGTGTGACTAATTCGCAAGTGGCAGCGGACGTCGCGGCTGGCTTCGGGACATACGTTACCGGGACTTGCCGATAGCGATTGACGAGATAGCGGAGCACCTTGGCCTGCGATAGATCCCAGGCTCTGCGCGATGGGGTGCGGCGCCAGGCAAATTGCCGGAGTTCGCGATGCCAGCGCGTTTTCAGGTCGGACGAATCCATGAAGGGCTCCACTTGTCGTTTTATCCGATTCGCTAAGCAGTTCCCCAGCGAAATCCGGGATATTCCAAAGCCGCGGCCTACTTTGCCGCGGTAAACTCAGTACGCAGGAACTCGTACGCGGTATTCCACTTGTCGGCGGCCGCTTCGAAATCGACCTGCATGGCTTTCACGGTCCCGGGTGTTTCCACGCGGGGCACGGCCGTCGTCTTGGTGTTCAAGGGAATCTGCGCGCTCTCGCCGCGAACCAGCAGGCCTTCGGTCTCGGGCTTGAGCAAGTACGCCATCAGCAGTTTGGCGTTCTCCTGGTGCGCGGAGCCTTTGATCACCGCCACCGTGTTGGGAATGAACAGCGTGCCGAGTTCGTCTTCGCCTTGGTCGGGGTAGATGATCGCAATGGGCGAGCCGGCGTCCATTTCGACCATCGCGTCGTCTGTATCGGTTAGCCCGAAGGCCAACTCGCCGGCCGCCACGCGGCGGGCGACGTCGCGATTGCCGGAGAGGATTTTTGCGTTGGCTTTCACCTTCTCGAAGAAGTCCTTGGCCTTCTCGTCGCCCCAGGTGGCGAACAAGCAGGCCGCGTGCGTAGCGGTGGTGCCGAACAGCGGTTTGGCGATCGCACACTGGTCGCGCCACTGCGGATCGGTCAGGGCGTGGATCGTCTTGGGGCGTCGCGCGGCGGCCATGCGGTTGGTGTTCACCACCAGCACCCGCGCCCGCGCGGCGAAGCCGACCCAGGTGCCGTCGCTGCTTTTGTATTGGGCGGGATAGTCGGCGGTCTCTGGCAGGTTGACCTTCTCGAGCAGGCCCTCCTTGTCGAGCCGGATCATGTGCAGCACCTCGTTGTTCCAGAACAAGTCGCATCGCGGCCGCCCGCGCTCGGCAAGAATCGCTTCAGCCAGCCCAACCGTCTTGGTGCTCTCGGTATCGGTCTTGGTGAGGATCTCGATGCCGGTCTGCTCGTTGAATCCTCTCAGCACGGGGGCGGAGAATACGTCGTCGTGCGCGGTGTACACCACCACCTCTTGCGGCTTTTTCTTGCCACAACCCACCGCGCAGAGTGCGACGAACAGTAGGAAGCTCAGGAAGCTCCGACCAAGCTTCGTGGGGGCGATTTCAGGCTTGGTCGATGCTGCGAGCCTTGCGCCATTTGCCAGGGTTGTTGCTGCCATGCTAAATTCTCCTTCATGCAATTGATCTGTTTGGGCACCACCGGCTTTCATCCTAACACGCGGCGGCACACCGCGTCGTTCCTGCTGCCCGAGGTGGGAGTGGTGCTGGACGCCGGCACAGGGCTGTTCCGCCTGGCCGATCATCTGGCGACCGAGCGAGTCGACATCTTCCTGAGCCACGCCCACCTGGACCATGTTAGCGGGCTGACCTACCTGGTGGAAACCTTCGGCGTCGACGCCCACGATCAGGTGACTGTCCACGGCACGACCGACAAGCTCACCGCCGTGAAGCAGCACCTGTACGCCCCCGCCATCTTCCCTGTAGCTCCAGGTTACAAGTTTTGCGAACTTGGCGAGACCTGCCAGTTGCCGTGCAACTCGGCAGGCGACGCCGGCACGATGCGGACGTTCCCCATGAAGCACCCCGGCGGCTCGATCGGCATGCGGCTCGAGTGGCCCGATCATTCGCTGGCGTACGTGACCGACACCACCGCCACCGCCGACGCCGACTACATTGAGCAAATCCGCGGCGTCGACCTGTTGGTGCACGAGTCGAACTTCCCCGCCGGCCACGACGAGTTGGCCGAACTCACAGGGCACAGCTGCTTGGACAAAGTGGCCCAAGTGGCCGCCGCCGCCGAAGTAGCTCGCTTGGTCGTCACGCACGTCGACCCATTTCTGACCAAAGAGACTGATTTCGATCTAAGCGACGCGCGGAAGGTGTTTGCGGAGATTGAGATTGCTGAGGATCTGGATGTGCTGGAGTTTTGAGGGGTTCTCCAACACTACAACGCTAACTCGAATGACAAATCTGAGTTAGCCACAGAACAACACCGATGAAACACGGACCTCTAGGTTTGGCAACGCGGGGCGATTGCGGTCTCGGACGTGCTCCGGCTAGTCGAGACTGTGCTCCTCGACCGCCGTTATTGCTCGACACGTAACCCAGGGCGGCGCTTTGGCTCGTACCTCACCGGCGCTCTACCCTGGGCTGTCATATTTTGCTCCTTCGGAGCTATGCTCGTTTGGTAGTGATGCGCCATACGTACGACGATTGGAGCAAGCATGTTGTTTTCAGAATTCAAGCAACTGGTGGCCGATGGCAATCTGCCGGCAGTGCGCGAAGCACTGGACCGCGATCCTTACCTGGCGCAGGTTGTGGACCCTGCGGATGAATCCTGGGACGAACGAACCGCATTGCATGTTGCTGCCAAACATGCTCACCTCGAAGTCATCCGATTGTTGGTGGAGCGGGGCGCCGAAGTCTATTCCAATCCACTCGCTGGCTACCCTGCCCTTTTCATTGCGACCTACTGGCGGCACCTACCTGACAGACCAAATGCACAGCACGTCGAGGACTACTTCCTGCACGAGGTTCCGCACTTGGCCAAGGGAACCCAAAAACTTGGTGCAACCATTCACATCGCGGCGCGCGAGGGTTGGTACGATATCGTCCGCCAGCATGTGCAGCTGGACCCCCTGGCTGTTCATCAACGTGGACTGCTCGGTGATACGCCGCTGCATTGGCCCGCACACAACGGATTTGTCGAGATTGTGCAGCTGCTACTGGACGCCGGCGCGGATGTCCACGCCCAGGAACTCGGTTGTTATGGTGGCACTCCCCTGCATTGGGCATCGGAACACGAACCCGCGGTGGTTAGGCTGCTGCTCGAGCGAGGGGCCGACGTCAACTCAGTCAACCAGCGTGAGGAGTCCGATTTCTATGGGATCACCCCTCTGATGATGAACGTCCTCATGAAAGACGATTCGGCGGAGGTCACCCGGCTGTTGATCGATGCAGGGGCGGACCTAGCTGTGCGATACCGCGGGAAGTCGTTGCTGGAAGTGGCGGAAGAGAAAGGGAACAATCGCATCCTGGCCGAGCTTCGCCGGGCCGCGCTCTAGAGCGAGGGTCTACTGCAACCAACAGGCACGAACCGCACCGCTTGCAAAACCCGTCTGGCGAGCCATCCGAATCGTTGAACTCAGCGCGGTTTTCCTGTGGCGGCAGCTAAACCTTGACGATTGAGTAAACTGCCAGCATTACCCAAGGGCGTGGCAAAGGTGCGGATTGCACCGACCAAATGTCCTATAATCGTTCTGCCAATCTTGCCTCCGCACGTAGCCTAATGTGCCGGTATTCGGTAGTATCACGATGAATCGGGTAGTGCCAGCATTGCCGCCGTCCCCCTTCGAACCGTCAAACTCTACTGCCCCCTTTATAATCGCCATGTCGTCATCCATCCGTCTGGTTCTCGTTCTGCACAATCACCAACCCATCGGAAACTTCGATGGCGTCATGGAGCAGGCCTACCAGGATAGCTATCTGCCGTTTCTGGAAGTCTTCGAGCCGTACGAATCGCTCAAGCTGGCCATTCACACAAGTGGTTCGCTCATCGAGTGGCTCGATGAGCATCATCCCGAGTATCTCGACCGACTAGCCGCGTTGGTTTCGGCCGGCCGGCTCGAAATCGTTGGCGGCGCGTTCTTCGAGCCGATCCTCACGATGATTCCTCCGCGCGACCGCGTGGGGCAGATCACCAGCTACACCGAGTGGCTGAACAACCGCCTCGGCTGCGACGTGCAAGGCATGTGGATGCCCGAACGCGTGTGGGAGCAAACGCTCACCAGCGATCTGGCCACGGCCGGCATTCGTTACACGGTGCTCGACGACTTCCACTTCAAGAACGGCGGTTGGACCGAAGACCAACTGCACGGCTACTACCTTACCGAGAACAACGGTCAGCTCGTGAGCGTGTTCCCCGGCAGCGAAAAGCTGCGTTACACGCTGCCATTTGCCGAGCCGCACGAAACGATCGATTACCTGCGCCACGTGGCGTCGGTCCAGCCGAACGCCATCGTGACCTTTGGCGACGACGGAGAGAAATTCGGCACGTGGCCCGACACCAAGGCGCACGTGTACGAGCATGGCTGGCTGCATCGGTTCTTCGACGCGTTGGTCGAGAACCAGGACTGGATCCATGTCACCACGCCCACCGAGGCGCTGAACAACGTAGCTCCCTTGGGCAAGATCTACATTCCCGAATCGAGCTATCGCGAAATGACCGAGTGGGCCCTGCCCGCCGAGCAGCAGAAAAAGTACGAGGACGTGCACCACAGCCTGGAAGAGCAAGGCCAATGGGAGCCGGTCGCTCCGTTCATCCGCGGCGGCTTCTGGCGGAACTTCAAGGTCCGCTACCCCGAGACCGGCGAGATGTACGCCCGCATGCTCGAAGTGAGCAATCGCCTGGCCGAGCTACGTGGCGAAGGCCAGCAGAGCAGCCAGCTCGATCAGGCCCAAATCGAGCTGTACCGCGGCCAGTGCAACTGCAGCTACTGGCACGGTGCGTTTGGCGGAGTGTATCTGCCGCACCTGCGGAACGCAGTCTACAACCACCTGATCGCTGCCGACAACCTGATCGACGAGCACCTGGGACAAGGGCGCACCGATGGCGACTGGGTGACCGGCGAAGCAGCCGACTACAACCTGGACGCTCGCCACGAAGTGCGTCTGGCTTCGAACTCGCTAGTGGCCTACGCGGCTCCCGCGGCGGGTGGCTCGCTGTACGAGTTGGACATTCGCTCCATCTGTCACAATGTGCTGGCCACGCTCGCGCGACGGCCCGAAGCGTACCACCGCAAGGTGCTCGCCGGCCCGGCGGGTGCCGATGGCGATGTCGCCAGCATCCACGATCGCGTGGTGTTCAAGCAGGAAGGCCTCGACAAAGAGGTAAGCGTCTACGACAGCTACCTCCGCAAGAGCCTGGTCGACCACTTCTACGACCTGGACGTGTCGCTGGACGAAATCGCCACGAACGGCTACCGCGAGCAGGGCGACTTTGTCACCGGCAGCTACGAAGGCAAGCTGCGTCGCGCAGCGGACAAGATGCAAGTGATGATGACACGCGACGGCCACGTCGACGGCCACCCGGTCCGCATCACCAAGGGCGTGACGCTGGAGTCGGGTGGCAGCGAACTGGAAATCGCTTACCTGCTCGAAGGCCTGCCGACCGACCAGCCGCTGCACTTCGGCATCGAGTTAAATTTCGCCGGCATGCCCTCCGGGGCCGACGACCGGTTCTTCCACTCGGGCGATGGCAACTCCATCGGACAGTTGGGCGAGCGTCTCGACCAGATCGATGTGCAGTCGCTGCACCTGGTCGACGGTTGGCTGGGCGTCGACTGCGGATTGTCAATCGACCGCCCCACGAGCATCTGGACGCATCCCATCTCCACCGTGAGCCAAAGCGAAGGTGGTTTCGAGATGGTCCACCAATCGGTGGTGGTGCTGCCGCACTGGATCCTGCAAGCCGACGAGTCAGGCCGCTGGAGCGTCAAGCTGCGACTGGCCATCGACACCAGCCAGGCCGAATCGCGGATGGCGGAAGCCGAATGTGCGGTGGGGAACTGAGCGGAAAGCTGTAGGCCATTTGCTGTTAGCAGTTCATGAGTGGAGTTGTACGTCGTCCCCTAGCCCATAGCCGCGGAGCTACGCCTCCGCGGTTTGCGGAGCAAGAAAGATGGAACTGCACGACTCTCCCAATCCTCAGCAGATGCCAACTCCACCACCACCGCGTGGTGTGCAGTTCAATACGCTCGCTCTGCTCGCGATTCTTACCGTCGCGTCGCTAATTCTGGCGGCCTACTTTGGCATCGGTCGCGCGTTTGGTATTGAAACAACGCAGATATTGTTCAACGGCCTCGGGCAAGCTGCGTACTATGCGCCCCAGGCGTTGGTTTGGATTGCAGGAATCGTCTTTGCATTGCAAAGCAGGCGACTGCCGCGCTCGGTGGCCCGGTTGGTCGTCGTCGCATTCAGCGGATTGCTCTTTACATCGCTGCTGGGCGGTTTAGGGCAGATGGTGCTCATCCAGATGCTATCCAGTGGCATGCTGGGCTCAAACAACATCTCGATGTGGTTTCTCGCCTACGGAATCTCGCAATCGTTGATTAACGCATTTTGGTGGGTGCTGATCCTGATGGCTATCTTCCGCGGGCGCAGCACTGCCACCGATGTTACTACTCAGGAACCGACAGATTTGTAGGCCGTAACAAGCTTGCGCAGTTACGGCCTACAAGCTACTCGGCGGACTCAAGCAACGCGTCGACCACAGCAGCAATCCCTTCGCGGTCGCCGTAGCCAATCTCTCCCAGCACTGGCACGCGCAGATGCCGGCGCAGCTCGTCGGCGTTGGACGCGAGGCTCTCGTCGCTCGCCAGGTCCGAGCATTGATTGAGCACCACGCCGGCTACCTCCAGACCATCGCCGAACACGCTGGCGGTGATCACCGTTTGCAGCGTGTCGTTGATCACGCCCAGGCGGTTGGCGGCCACCACCACTAGCGGCAGTCCCAGATCGGCGGCCAGATCGGCGTTGTAGTCTTCCTCGGAAATCGGCGACATCAGCCCGCCGGCGCCCTCGACCAGCACCACGTCGCACGCCGAGAGCCACGGGTCGATGCCGATGCGCAACAGAGTCGCGTCGACCTCGCGACCTTCCATCCGCGCGGCCACGTTCGGCGCCACGGCCGCACGAAACCGCTGAGGGCAGACCTCGCGCAACGAGAGCGGACGCCCGGCCGCCTCCCAAAGCTGCAATGCGTCTTCGGCCACGAGTTCGCCGGAGCCATCGTCCCGACAATCGCTCGCCACCGGCTTGTAAACGCCGACGCGGACCCCCCGCGAGTGCATCTCAGCGGCTACCAGCGACGCCACGTGCGTCTTGCCAACTTCGGTTCCGGTGCCGGTGATGAAGAAGCCACGCATAGAGTCGGGTTCTGTTCCTTATCCGTGGCGATCTACAGTCCCAGAAACTCTTCGGCCAGTTCCTGCAGCGGGGCGCGGTCGAAAGTCATGTCGGTCCAGCGCTCGAGGGCGAGGGCCGTTTCGCTGGCGAACAGTTGCACGCCATCGATGATGGTCGCGCCCTGCTGGTTGGCGAACCTGAGTAACCCGGTCCGCGAGCCACGCAGTCGCGTGTCGACAACGGTCAATTTGTTGGCTGCGTCCGCGGTGTCGATCACTGGGCGCGTCGCCTGATCGTCGCCGTCGGGTGCAAATACCACGATGCTCACACCTTGTGGAGTGCGGACCGTGTTGTCGTCGATCGACACCGGCGAGATGTTCGAGCCAGTGGCTGTGGTGAGTTGCTCGACCAGTTCGGCCAGTTGTCCTTCGTCGCTGTCGGCGATATGCACCGCCACGGCGCCAGCGTCGCACGCACCGGCCGCGATAGATCGGGCGACGCTACCGCTACCGATGACCATCACGGACCGCTCAGCCACCTCGCTCGCACCACCTAACGCGTCGGATAGCGCGGCGCCAAACGTGTTGTCCCCCACCAGCTTGCCTTGCTCGCGGACCAGGCAATCGACCGACCCGGCGGCCTCCGCGCGGGGTGTGAGACTATCGAGATGCTCGACGGCCAAAGTGCGGAACTCGGACGCGACCAGCACTCCGCGGAAGCCAAGCACGTCGAGCCCTTCGAGGGCCTTGCTGAGATTCTCCTCGCCGACTTCGAAGGTCAAGAACCGCCAATCCAGGTCCGCCTGCGCGAGTGCTTGTTCCACCACGTAATGCGTCGGATTGCCGGCGGCGCTAGCGGCGAGGAACGCACATCGTTCGAGCAGGGTTTCGGACACGAGGCGGCGGGTGAAAATCTAGGAGTGAAGTCGAGGACAAAGGCCAATGGGCCGTGCTGCTGGAGGGCGGGTGCTTCGCTAGCTTTTTCGACCCGCGAAACTCCGGTACGCCCCGTCGGCTGTTTGACTTACACTATTCTGACTACCCGACCACGCGGCCGCAACGCCGATGCGGCATTTCGGCCATCCACATCCGGTGAATTGCGACTGTGACCGACGAAAACGACATTCCTGACGACGATTCCCGCACCGCCAAGTGGCAGGTGGGGCCGTTTTCTCTGGGGGTGATCGTGGTGATGGTACTGCTGGATCTGGTGCTGGTCTTTGGCGGGATCGACACCGAACGTGAGGCTTTCATTGAGTTCCTGTATGGAATCACCTTTGGGCAAGCAGGGGCGATCTCCCTTTTGACGTTCTCAAGAGGGACGCGTCAACGATTGCTGGTGGCTGTGGCATCGCTTGTCGGGGGAGGACTCATGGCAGTGCTCGCCATCTTCGGTACCGGTAACTCACTGGATGAAGTTGCCATGTTTGCACTCATCTTCCTTCAGTATCAGCTGGGCATCCTCTGTGGTCTATTCCTTTACGGGATGTTCTTGCAGGGATCGAACCGATCTGACTGGCAGCCTCGTTTTGTGGTGCGCCAGTTATTGGCCATCATGATTATCACGGCTCTGGTAGCAACTATCATCCGAATTGCTCGTGAGGATATCGGTCAACTGATGGACTCAGATACGTGGATTCCTGTTTCGTTGTGGACCGTCACTGCCATCGCGGCAGGCTTGCTGCTCTTAAACCACCCACCAAGCTTGTGGCGGCTAGGCGCATTCGCAGCAGCGGGGCTTGCGATCGGCTATCTATGCAGTCGCCTCATCGACTGGGGCCCGGCCATCTACGTGTCCGTCGTCCAAATGGCCACACTCGCCGTGTGCCTGATCGTGCCGCAGTTCGATCGCTACACATTACGAGTCGCCCTGAAGCCTCGCGACCAACCGCCGAGTGAGCAGCGCCTTGACGAAAACGCATAGCATCTCGCTGGTCGGATCATTCACCATTGTGGCCATCGCCATCGTGGTGTTAATCGACTTGATCGCGCCGCTGGTGATCTCCGATGTCCCGCATCAAGACACTTTCTTGATTGGCCTCAGCTTTGGGCAAATGGGGGCTGCACTGGTATGGGCCTGCGCGGCCGAAGTGCTCACTTGGCGACGTGCTGCGATCTGCTACGCTGTGGCCGCTGTCATGGCGTTGTATTACGTGGTTTGTGCAGGTCCTGGGCTAAACGCGGGCGCCTACGCGATGATTCTCACCATCTGGGCTTCCCACCCTACTATCACTCTGGTTCTGCACCTCGCGTTACGATGGTTCCGCCACCGAGGGCGGCGCGAAACCGAAGCAGGCGAGCAGCCGCCTAGGTTCGGTGTCCGGCACTTGCTGGTGACCAGCGTCGTGATTGCCGGTGGGTCGCTCGTTGTTCGTCTCGCCGTGCCCCAGTTGAATGAGGTGAGTGTCCCCATCGTCGTTATCTTGGTCCTGCAAAGCGCCGCGCTGGCGTTGGTGGCGATCGAACTCCGACGCAGCGCGATAGCCGTTTACTGGCAACTCGGCCTGTTGTTCATCGCCCTTCTCGTTGGAAGTTTCTTGCTCTCGGTCAGTACCGAATGGAATGGTGTCGACTTCGCCAATGTAAGCCAGGGGATTGTGCTATCTCTCACGCTCGTCGCTCCGCACCTCGATCGACATACGGTGCGAATCACGCTAGAGCCGCGGGACGAACTGCCGCCCAAGGAGCAAGAAGACCCCGAATTACTAACGGAATAGATTCCGTTCTACCGGGCCGGTGCGGCGAGCTTTGATCCGCACATAGGGGGCGATGTACTGCGCGCGGTGGGCGAAGGTGCCGCGCTCGGCGTCGGGCTTGGCGTGCAGTGGTTCGAGCAGGTCCTCCACCACAAAGCCCGCACGGCACATGCCGCCGATCAGTTCTTCCCAGCGATGCAAGTACTCGGTGGCTCCTTGCTCTCGCAGCCGCGAAGGCTCGTCGGCCGGCAGCGGATTGTCGCGGTAGTAGGTCTCTTCCACCACGTAGCCGCCCGCTTTCGGCTTCGCTTTGCATTGCAGACTCACCGGCGACTTGTGCTGGCTGACGTACAGCCCTCCGCCGCGAACCACACGGGCCACTTGCTGGTACACGACCGCGATGTCGGGCACGTAGCAGGTGCTCACTGGCTGGATCACCAGGTCGAACTCGCCGGCGGCGAACATCGACAGGTCGGTCATGGAGCCTTCCACGATGCGGAGGTTCAAACGTCGCTCGCGGGCCACCTCGGCGTCCTGGGCAAGCATCGCGCGGCTGATGTCGAGCACCGTGACCTCCGCACCAGCCGCCGCGTACAGCGCGCTTTGCCGCCCGCCACCGGCGGCCAAACAGAGCACGCGCCAACGGTCGATCGACTCGCCCAGCCAGCCCGCCGGGTCGATGGTTGCCAGCGGGTTGACGAAGTCGGCATCGCTAGCTGGTCGCGCAAGCGGCGCTCCGTCCTTCGCCAGGTTGTCCCACGCGCGGGAATTCTGCGACTCGAAGCGACTCACCACGCACCCTGATGTTACGAACCATCGGCAGCCGGACCGCCGCGCGGCCCGTGTTCACCAGAGTCCGTTATACCATTTGCGATCGTGGCCGGTGGAGAATCGGCCTGGTGGTCGCGATAGGGGCAGTGGCGGCATCCGTTGCCGCAGCACTTGCCCCGTCGCAGAAGATAGGCCGCGGTGAACACGACGAACCCCTGCTCAACGTAGTAATCCGCCGTTTCGTCGCGAGCGACCGTCGACACTGTTAGCTCCTCACTCGTCGCCAGACAAACGCAGCGCTGGCGAGTAGCACGAGTGCCACGCTGGCGGGTTCGGGGACGTTGAGCGCGCCGACGGCGTCGAGGTCCAATCCGCCGCTGCCGGTAGTAAGCCAAGTGTCGACAATCGGATTGCCGAGCGAGTCGAGGGAATCGCCGTTGCCGGGAATGTCGACCAACCGGACGTAGCGAATGGCCGACAGATCGACCGAACCGCTGACAACCTCGAACTCAGCGACCAATTCCGCCAGGTCGAACGGCGTGCCAATGCCGGACGGATGAACGCCAGCCAGGTTGTGAATGTTGGTCGTGTCGGCGCCAGCAAAGTTGCGGCCGAAGGGAACCGTCAGTTCATCCGTCTCCAGCACATCGTCGTCGTCCGGTTCGATATTGAGCGAGACTGAGGGAAACCGCGCGAAGTCGGTCCCGTTGCTCGACACTTCCACGAAGGCCAACTCGGCAAAGATGTACGGCGCGGAGAAGAACTCACCGGCGTTCTCGAATACCGCCAGGTCGGGTCCGGCCTTGTCGACAATCGCCTTGGAGAACTGCAGTGTAATCGAACCCGGCAACACTCCCGTTGCAATCTGCGCGGCTTCTAGATCGCCCAGCGAGACCCCCACGCCATCATTGGACCCGAGGGCCACCGACGGATTAGCAAACGCTGCATCCACGCCGGGGGCCGGGGAGTAATCGACGACCGCCGCGGCCCACGATTGGACTTGCGATGGTTGCACCTGATTGGCGACATCCGTAAACGCAGGGTACGGTCCAGCAAGGCCCGAAGTGGCAAATCCAACCGTGGCCAACAATGCCGCTACTGCGCGGCTCGCGATGCTCTTCTTCATTGGTACATTCCTCAGTTGCGAGTTCGCTTGAGAAAGGCTCCCAAGCCTAAAACAAAAAACAGAAACTTATCGAAACTCGGCTCGGGCACTTTCGCGGCGCGGGTCGCTGCCGGTGTGCCTTGGCCAAAGTGCGTCTTCCATACGGTATAGTCGCCTGCGTCTACGGTTCCGTTGCCATCGCCATCGGCTTCGATTCCGTTGGGCACGCTGGCCCCCAAGGTGTTCCGCCACGCGGTGTAGTCGGCCAGGTTGACGACGCCGTCGCCGTTGTAGTCGCCAGCCAGCGAGCTTTCGAAAACCAGATTGTCGATTGCCACGTAGGCGGGCGTATTCATGCCGAACTGGGGATGGATGTCCGACGAGTCGAGGCGCATCTCGAGCCGCGCCAAACCATCCTGCGCCAGCGGCGACAGGTCGACGCTGGTCCACTGCTGGACGATGTAGTCCTGCGCGTTGTCTGCAAAACGATAGTCGGCCAGATAAAACGACACCTCGCCCAGCAGCGTGTCGCTCTCGCTCCAACCTTCGATGCGTAGCAGGAACCAGTCGGGGTCGCTGTCGGACAGACCACCAAACTTTTTGGCAAATGAATCGCCGATGCTCATCGAGAGCGCGGCGTAGGTGGTGTTGGTCACTTCGATCGAGACAGGCCGAGCACCTACGGGCAGAGTGATGGCGGGAATCGCCCCACCGTTACCTGCGTCGTACCCGCTATACGCGATACCAAACTGACTCGACCCGCCCGCCCCGCTGCCGGCGTACGTACTGTACTGATTGCCCGGCCCGGGCGTCGTGGTGTCCGTTGCCCGCGAGTAGGCAAAACCTTCCCAACAGCAGTCGGGCGTGAACGACTCGTAGTTGTTGTTGAACTCCGCACCACCGCTCTCGAACGAGCCATCGAGATTCAAACCGTTCTCGTACTGCACGCTCTGGAGGGACAATTCCTCGAAGTCGATGGTCAACGCCGCCGGTGCATACGGGGCGAGCCCCATGCAAACGCCGATCAGCAGCAACGCACACCAGCGGCGGAGGCAACTACTCATCGATCACCTCCCCTCCGGCCCGCGTGCAGAGCGCCGCCAGCACTTCCAGCGGCAGGTCGTCTGCCAGAAAGTGCACGCTGCCATCGGCGAATACCGCCTGAGCGCCGCCGGGATGGTCGCTGCGAATGTCGTTTTCGAACCCTGGCGCGGCGTTCACAGCAAACGCCTGGTCGAACAGGTTCCGCCCGTTGATCCACTGCCCATCTTCGAACGCGGTATCTTCGGCCACCACAATAGTGTGAGAAGTGCCGTCGGTGATTTCACGCAGCGCGGTCGACTGGTCGATCAACATCACACCCTTGGGCGGGCTGTTGGGCGAGGTGATCCGTTCGCCGTACATGCCGCCGAAGTGCGCAGGGCCGCGACCCGAGGACAATTCCGCACCGCGCGAGGCGCTCGGACAGAGATACATCGGCAGCACCGTGGCCGCGGCTTCGGCATTTACCGGGTGATCGAACGGCAGATCGAGGTCGAGCGAGTCGTACAACGATTGCTGCTCGAGTTGCGGCAGCAAAAACGCCGACCACGCGAGTTGCCTCTCGTCGACGCCCCGCCAGGGTCGCCACTCGGTGCAGCCAACGGGCAGTTCTTCGTGGACATCGTGATAGGCATGCAGGGCGATGCCGATTTGATGCAGTCGGTTCTTGCACGTCGCTCGGCGGGCCGATTCACGCGCGGCCTGTACGGCTGGTAGCAGCAGCGCGACCAGCACGCCGATGATGGCCACGACCACCAACAGCTCGACCAAAGTGAAACCAACACGCCGCGACATATTTACGGAGCAACCGACCATGCGCGCAGAAGCCAACGCAAACCGATGCGCGGCAAACGAAGCACGAGTCGAACGCGTATCCTGTAGGATTGTTGACGCAGCGACTGTCCCTCGCAGTCAATCCGCATGCCACGCGTTGGTAGGTCTTCTGACTCCCGAGAATCGCTGGTTCGGCCTTCTCGCCCAGGTAGCGGGCAATGGCTTCAGAGTCGAACCGCGAGTTTGGTCTCGGTCACAGCGGCGGGGCCGTCCCGGAATTGCACCGGAGTTCCCTGTTGTGTCGGCCGGCAGAAACGATTGCACGACCAACCACCAACACACGAGCAGCCAGTCTAGGGACTCGGACTGTGGATGTCAACCAGCCGATTTTGCCCCACGCCAAAGCCCGCTCCTTCGACCAGTTGGCGGACGCGCTCGTTGGAAATCTCTCCGACCACCACCGCTTGCGGCGGTTCAAGCGTCACCTGGGCGGAGCGCACCTCCGGGTCGCGGCGGAGGTTCGACTCCACTCTGCTCACGCAGCCTTGGCAAGTCATGCCGGTGATCGGCACCGTGGTGGCTAGCTGTTGATCACTGGCGCTCAGCGGCGCGCTACTGGCGAACTTGCGCATCAGGTCGCTCACCGCGAACCAGGCAATCAACACCAACAGCAACACGGCGCTGGCCACGCCCCACCAAGTGACGGGGTGCTCGTGCTGGTGGTCGTGCACGCTTTGGGAACTCAGCACCTGGTCGAAGAACATCCCGGCCGCCATGCTGCCAAGGATGATCGTCAGCAGGTACACCACCAGCGCGCGGCCGCCGATGGTCTTGCGGACTGCGCCGATCGTGGCCGCGTTGGTCGCCGGGCCGGCCATCAGGAACACCAGCGCCGCGCCCGGGGGCAGTCCGCCAGCCACCAGCGCCGCGGCGATCGGCACCGAGGCGGTCGCGCACACGTACAACGGTAGCGACACGGCAAGCGCCGCCGCCATGGCCGCCAGCACGCCATACGCGGCCAGGCCGGTGAGCATCGACTCGGGCACCAACGTGGTAATGGCCGCGGACAAGAGCACACCGATCACCAGCCATCCCCAGATGGAATGCAGGATCTCGAGCGTGTGTTCGAACAACTCGCGCCACGATCGGCGCGGAGCATTGGCCGCTGAGGTCGGACCGACGGTAGGCAGTTCGCTGGTCTTGGGCTCCACCGCGTTGGTCACGATGCCGCCAACGAGTCCAGTCACCAGCGCCGCGACCACTTTAAACAGCGCGAACGGCCAGCCGAGCATCGCCGCGCTCACCAGGATTGAATCCACACCGGTCTGCGGGGTGGAGATCAAGAACCCCACGGTCGCCCCGCGACTGGCTTGCTGCTCGCGCAAACTAATCGCCACGGGAATCACCCCGCACGAACAAAGGGGTAGCGGAACGCCCAGGGCCACCGCTTTGGCGACGCTCCCCCGCCCGCGAAGCTGCCGACGCACGAAGTCGCGCGGCAACAGCACATGCAACAACCCCGCCACCAGCGCGCCCAATAACAACCACGGAGCCAGCTCCAAGGTGGTATGCCAGACGGATTGGAGGAAGGTTTGCATGGAGTTAAGCGAATTACTTGGGTTGGCGGACTGCGTATAATTCTACATCTTGCTGAAGGTCGTTCCACAGTCCATAATTAATGTGGAGGTAGAATCTCAAATGTCCACGGTTCCGCAGTCTTCTTTGTACGACGAATTGCTTGATTTGTTCGCCAACTCGGCGAACAAGCAACAGCTCTTGACCTTTCGGTTGCCCGCCGAAAAGCAGGAACGTCTTGATCTGCTGCTCGCAAAAAATCGCGAAGGCTCTTTGACCGTGGATGAGCAGTTTGAACTCGAAGAGTTTGAGCGGCTAGTACATCTGGGCCGCATGCTCAAGGCCCGTGCGAAACGGACTGAGTCGCGTTGACACTCGCTCATTCGCTTACCTGTTCCAAAAACTCAAGCTTCCACCACTTCAGCATCTGTCCGCCCGGTGTGATCCGCCCGCTCCGTGCGAAACACCGGCAGTTCGAATGTGAAGTCGAGGTTCGGGCCGGGCAGTTTGGCGGTGATGGTCAGGTTCCATCGCACCGGGTCCGATGCGTGGGGATCGCTGGGCTCGACATCGGTGGGAATCGCGAACTGCACGGGGATGGCGGTCTGGGTCCGGTCGTCCTCGTCGAGCGTGCGGTCGATGGTCTGCTCGTCGTGCCACAGCACCACTTGGCGGGAGTGCTTTCCTGAGCGGACGGTTCGCGCGCATTTGAGCCCGACGCGAAAGCCATCGCGTGGGCGGACGCAAGTTGGCAGCAGCACGACGCCAGCCAGTTGCCCGCCGATCTCCCCAGGGATGTTGGCCATGCGAAACTTCGCGTAGGGGAACCGACGCCAACGCAGCAGCATCACACCGGCGAGGTACAGCAGTCCGGCGCCGATGATGTTAAACACGATCAAAACGCCAATTGCGATCGGTGTCGCCCGCTTATCGACCAGCAGCATTCCCACCGCAGAGGTCCAACAGAGCGCGTTCCAGACCATCGCCAGGATGAACGTCGACCAGAAACAACCGCTGCCCGAGACACGGATCACACCCGCGCGCCAGTCCTCGCGCCACAGCCACGGCTTGTCGGGCTGTTGGGTTGCTACGGCCGACTCGCCTTTGAGCTGCCTGCCAGTGATCACCACCCCCACCAGCCCGCCGATGCCGACCAGGCCGAAGATGAAGCCGAAGGCTGCTTTCAAGGCGAGCATCTCGGGGCGCAGTTCACGCAGCAGCACTGCTTCGTTGGGATTGCTTGGATTCACATACACCACCACGTTCCGCTCTGCATCTTTGGCTTCCTTGAGTCGGCGGTAGTTGCGCTTCTGGTAGGTGCCCAGGTTGTCGCCCATCTGGTGGAGCGCCACACGGTCGCCAGTGTACTGCCGCCCGTCGTAGGTGTATTCGTACTTGGCACGAATCCGCTCGGTCTCTTCGCCATGCTGCAACTCGAGCGAAAGCAGCCGCGCGGAGGCTTCCTCCCAATGCTGCATCCGCTGCCAATCGAACAGCGTCCAGAGTGTCAGCCCGATCATCACCGCACCGACCAACGCAAACGGCAGCAGAAACAACACAGCGCAACCGGTGCCTCGGCTTGACGGGCGTTGGGTGTTGTTGGTCATGACAGCTGTGGGGAAAGGACCGGGCGAAGGGGCCTTTCAAACCATAGCACACGGAACGAGGCTCGAATTCACGCATGTACGAGGCGTTTTGGCAGGTCCCTAGCCATACAATCCAACACTGTAGACGGAGAAATCGCGGTTGTAGTAGACCTCGATTTCGTGCCCCATGAACAAGTCCGACTTCCCCGTGCCGTACCAAGCGTAGGGACGATCCTCGCGAAACAGCCAAGTCAGGTTCGTTAACTGGAGCTTGCCAATAAACCTCTCTCTTGTATACGGCGGTCCAGCTTCTCGCCACACATCGTTAAACGTTTCGAGCAACTCCTCCGCGATTGCTTCGCGGCTGGCAGCATCAATCTCCTCCAGTCGTTCTACATAGCTACGAACATGCTCAACCAACTGCTCATCTGGCTGGCCTGCCATTGGGGCAATAAGAATTTTGCACTTTGGCAGTTTGCTCCACGGCAGCCGAAAGCGTTTGGCAACCGGCACTGCAACTGTGGCTTCCCAAATCTCCTCTTCCGGCGAGTATCGAAATGTTCCAATGCCGGGAACTTCAACCACTGGCAATTCACCAAATTCGAGAAACGGTGATTCATCGACCGCCGCTCGTATTAGCCGTTGGGCAGTCGCCACGATGTCGGCGAGGTATTGTGATTTGCCTTCGGTACCCAGTGGAGTGGTGATCTCGATATCAACGCAAGAGGTGTCAGGATTCCACTCCAACGAGGCACGGCAATCGTACTCGCTTTGCAACTTGGACTCTAACGCACCAAAGTTGGGTGCGTCGCCATCCGAGACAATGGTTCCGAGGTGAGAAGAGGTACTCACTCCATCGGAGGTTTTGGAGACGCTAATCAAGATTGACCTCCTAGTCCCTTCTGCAGCAACTCACCAAAACGCAAAAAGCCCCGACCAAGCTTGGTCGGGGCTTCTGGGTCGTTCACATGTTTTCCATGTGAGTTTCTTAGTCGTCAAACAAATCTTTTCGGTCCGAAAAGTCTGGCTTGACAAAAATCAGTCCAAGAACCCGAGCAACTCCGCACTGCGGCTGGGTTGCTGGAGCTTGCGGACCGCTTTGGCTTCGATTTGGCGGATACGCTCGCGGGTCACTTTGAAGATGTGGCCCACTTCTTCCAGCGTGTAGCTGTAACCGTCGCCGAGGCCGTAACGGAGCTTGATGATCTCGCGTTCGCGGTAGCTCAGGGTCTTCAGCACCGCGGTGATGCGGGTGCGAAGCATTTCCTGTGCGGCGCCGATGGCCGGGCTTTCGGCTCCGCCGTCAGGCAGCAGGTCGCCGAAGTGGCTGTCCTCGCTGTTGCCCACCGGGCGGTCGAGGCTGATCGGGTAGCGGCTCATCGCCAGCACGCGACGGGCTTCTTCCACGGTGCAATCAGCGGCGCGGGCGGTCTCTTCCAGCGTCGGCTCGCGGCCCAAACGCTGCAAGAGCATCCGCGACACGTTGCGGACGCGGCTCATCGTTTCGACCATGTGAACCGGAATGCGGATGGTGCGACTCTGGTCGGCCACGGCGCGAGTGATCGCCTGGCGAATCCACCACGTGGCGTAGGTACAGAACTTGAAACCGCGGCGGTATTCGAACTTGTCGACCGCACGCATCAAGCCGGCGTTGCCTTCCTGAATCAGATCGAGGAACGACAGACCGCGGTTGCGATACTTCTTGGCGATCGAAACCACCAAACGCAGGTTGCCTTCCGACAGGCCACGCTTAGCCCGCTGGTACTTGGAGTACACGGCCTTCAAATCACTCACGCGGCGGCGAAGACTCGTAGGCGTCTCCTGCAGCGTGCGAAGGATGTTGCGGTACTCGACCAGCACCGGCTTCCGCTCGCTCATCGGGCGGCGGTCCTTCTTCATCTTGTCGAGTTGCGACTGCAGTTGATCGATCCGCTCGCTGAACTGCTCCAGCGTTTCGATCATCGGCTCGATCCGCTGCGTGCGGAGGCCGAGCTCTTCCACCAGGATCACCGCACGACAGCGGCGGCGGCTCAAACGCTTCCAGGCGGCGCGACGCTCGGCCATCTTGTACGACTTGCTGGTCGCGATGCGATAGTCGTCGGCGTTCTGCTCCAGCAGCACCTCGAGCGTCCGCAGGTTGTGCGGCATGCGGCCCATGATCTGCTCTTTTTCCAGCCGATCGGTCACCGACACCTGCACGGTGCGGTCGAACGGCAGCTCGCCGCGATGCACGCGGCCCAGCACCTTCACGGCGCTGCGGATCACGTAGTCGCAGGCCAAGAGCTTGCGGCGGAATGCGGCGCGAGTGTTTTCGATACGACGCGCCAGCGAGATTTCTTCTTTACGGGTCAGCAGCGGGATCTCGCCCATCTGCGTCAGATACATGCGCACCGGGTCGTCCGACCACGACTCGTTATCACTGCCATCCAGCAGGCCTTCCTCGTCGCTATCGTCTTCATCGTTAATGCTACCCGCGGCGTTGACGTTTACTTCGTCATCGTCCTCGCCCTCCTTGCCCGAGCGAATGTGCCCGGCCAATTGGCTAACGTCGTCGCTCGACACATCCGAGTCATCTTCGAGCGTGTGATCGAGTAAGGTATCGTACAAAGTTGAGGCTCCTACCTTGATGAACAAACTCGCAACAACCGAGCCAGCTCCTATGTGCTAACTCACAATGTATTGCCAGGGGTTGCTACAGCTATCGAACATCCCTCCGCACTGCAGCGCGGACGGGTTGTGGTTGTAAAACCAAAGCCTTACGCAACAAGCGATGCGCTTGCAGCGGTAGGCGACACACAATTTTAACACCAAGCACCTGCACGGCTGTTGCCGCCAAGCATTTGGTAAGAAGTTCTACTGAGGAAAACATTTGCACCTCTACCGCTTAAACCATCGGTGGGCGATCCAGTGTCGTTGCCAGGAGCATTAACTCCAACAATCGCAACGAAGCAATGGAACAGGTTAGTGAAACTGCGCAGGCTCTCTTATCTCAAGTCGAGTTGCTCGGCATTTACTCCGCACTCCATAGCGAGCGTGGATGCGTCGCGTCTCGATTCAATAATCAAACATCGCCTGGGCAGCAGCGGCGGTGTGTTATCCCCGGTCACTGTCTCAATTAATCTGCACGACGCCAAAGGGTGATCGCCGCGAGCCGCATTGTGAGAAAGGCTCCGCGAAATGTTCCCATCACCCGCCAGCTAAGCTGTGCAAATTCTCCACTCCCATCCGTCCGTCGCGCATACGACGGCTTCTTCCGTGAAAGTCAAATCCCATCCTCGGGATTTGGCTGGACAGAGCGGTACCAGTAGGGTGGGATGGCAGCAATCCCCCTGATCTGGTCCTCTAATTGTAAGCACCCCACTAATCGGGTCCATAGGCAAAAAGCGAAAAACGGAGTACATTAGCCCGAATTCGGATACCCCCTGTCCCCGCACCAGCGCAGGGTAAACCGCGAGTCGCCGCACCCCGTTCGGCAGCGTACACTGGTTCTGCTGAAGCCGAGCCACCAGGACCAAGCCCCCCAGTTTAGTGGGGCTGCCTTCTTCCGCCACCGCCTACGACGCCCCAACTCGATGGCCGACAAATACTTAGTTCCCTGCACCTGCGGCAAATCGGTGAGCGTGACGGTGCATCAAGCCGGCTCGCGGGTGCCCTGCGTTTGCGGAACACCGGTCGATGTGCCCCCATTGCGGAAACTCCGCACGCTCGAGCGAGACGAGCAAATCGCCGAAGAAGCGACTGCCGCCTGGACCGCGCAACACTCGTTCGCGTTTGGCGGCACCGTGCTGACTCTCGCGCTGCTCGCCGTGGCAGGGTGGATGACCGCAACGCAGCCTGAAACACCCGACTTCGGTAAGGGCTACCAACAGCAGCTTGCCGCGCGTACGGACGTGATGCTCGAAAAGGGAAAACCTATCGATTTCTGGATGAATTGGTTACATAGCGAACCCACACTCACGGAGTACGGTTTCGACGAGATCTCCACTGCCCAGGAAGTAAGCTACCAGCAACAGCTCGACGAGCGGCTGATGCATCGCAATATTGTCTTGGGCTTGGCTGGCGTGGTGGTCGTGCTTACGGTGGTGGGTGGTACGGCTTGGCCAAAGTCGACTTCCTCGTCTGCTTCGCCAAATTGAGCGGGCACTAACTTTGCTCTTGCGACGCGCCGAGCACTTGCGACCATTCGGTGTGGGGCACTTGTTCCCATCGCCCTGCGAGACCCTCGCGGCGGGCGACTTCCACCACGGGGCCACCTTCGCCAGCGGTGATCACCAGCAGTCGCCGCCACCAACCGATGGCCATCACGCGGACTAGTTCGCCCAGCTTGCCCGCGCGGAACTTCCGGTACTGTTTAAGCGTTGGAAACTGCTCGGTGAGTCCCGCTACCCAAGTGTCCGTCGGCTTCGCTGCTGGAAGTTCTCGACACGCTTTGCACACCCCGCCAGAGACCGCCAAGCGACTGACCGACTGCTGGCATGCATGGCAGGTGGCCATCTCGTCTTTTAACACATGCTCGCCCGAGACCGGACACTTCGACGCCAGGCGGGGGTCGACTTGCTTGCCGGTCACGCCGCACTTCACTCGCTCGCACTCCAGCACGCTGGCGCCCGACTCCTCGCAGGTCGCAATGGCCTCGGCCGCGACGATGCGACCATCGTCGATTGCCGCCAGGTGATAGCTGTCGCGCCCGCTGGCCGCGCAGCGAAACGGCGGCGCGGCGATCGTTCGCGTCCAGTCGCCAAACCGCACCCTGGCACACTGCTCGCCGATGTCGAATTGCAGCGCGCCCTCGGCACGTTTGGCCACGATAACCGTCAGCGCCATGAATCGTTCGGCGGCCGTGTCGCACGGCTCGGCAAGCGACTCCACCTGCGGCCGGCTGTAGGGCGAAGTGTCGCTCGCCAGCGGCGACACTTCCACCAGCCCGAGCTGCTCGAGTTGCGACTCGGACACCGGCTTCATCGTGTGATCGAAATAGCGATGCTCGACCATCGATGCATCGTCGCTCGCGAGCGTGGTCACGCGGAGGAACGGCACATCGATCAAACGACAACCCGCCAGATGCATCTGCCCGCCATCCACCTGGTAGGCGTCAAACAAGCGGCTGGAGAACTCATGCACCGACTCGGGCTGCGAAGCGGGCCGCGCGACCAGTGCTCCGCGCTCCAGCGCCGCGAGGTTCCACAACCAGTGACCTCCATCGATCGGCGAGGTCACCTTGCGCGGCAGTGGGTCGATCTTCTCACTCGCCACCGCGACGCGCGTTTGATAAGGCCGCGGCCAGGCGGGATGCTCGCGATGCTCGAACTCCAGCGTTGCCACCCCATCGGCCACCGTGTGCTGCACTTCAAGCACATCAGCAGCAAACTCCACAAACGAAGCGAGCGACTCGCGATGCACCACGGCATCCGAGGCAGTCGACTCGACAGCGGTTGGAGTTTGCAACTCGTTCATTGGTTGATGGTAAAAGACACTGTGTCAATCTCTGGGAAGCGGAGCCAATGTTGTGTCATCCTGAGGGAAGTGGAGCCAATGTGGTGTCATCCTGAGGGAAGCGGAGCGCCCCGAAGGATCTACGTTGCCAAACCGTCACACGGTCGTACCTTGGGGAGCCTGATCGACCAAGCTCCCAAGTGCACCAAAGCCGACAGCAACTCAAGCCAGATTCCTCGGTCGTGGCTCCCGTCGGAATGACACGGATGTCTCTCTTACTCTCTAAACCCGCGGCTAGCGCCGTCGGATCACTTCTTTCGCAACACGTACACCACGTCTTCCGTCTCGGGTCCTATCTTAACCGGTCGGTCAATGTTGTAGGCAAAGTCGTAGGTCTCCAGCACCTCTAGAGAGGGGACGCTACTGAGCAAATCGGCCATTTGGCGGGCCGTGTAGATTCGAAAATCCGCACAATTTACCAGTCGGAACGTGCGGGTAGGTGTATAAACGTCAAAACTCATCCTCACCCGCTCGATCCGCTTGCGGCGGTTGTGTTCGACGGTCCACAGGCGCGACAAAACCGTCAAATTCCCTCGCCGGGCGTGCCAGCTCTCTTCGTCCATCGGCTCGCCGCGAGTCGGCGTCAGGTGCAGCCCCAGCGCGTACAGCCCGCCTTTGCGCAGTGCCTTGGAGACGCACTCCAGATGCCGCCGAGCGTGATCCTCGCTGGGCAGGTGGCGAAACGTGTTGATCATGTTGAACGCGGCATCGAATTTCTTCTTTCCTTTGAAGTCGGCGACCGTAAAGTCGCACATGTCGCCTACCACGGCGGTTCGCGGGAAACCATGTTTCTCCAAACGGTCGTTGCAGTACTCCACGGCCGGCTCCGCCAGATCGTTGCCGGCCACCTCGAACCCCGCCTGCGCCAGGCGGTACATCAGCCGCCCGGTGCCGCACCCTGGTTCGAACAACCGGCGGAACTTCCCGCTGCCATGCTTCGCAAACACCGCCTGCAGGAACGCCAGCTCCGCCCCCCAGTCCGACCCGAACACCAGGTCGTAGTACTTGGGGTAGTTGTACAAATCGTCTTGGATGATTTCTTGCATGCGCTCGTTAGCGTTGAGTTTGTTTTGTCGCAGTAATGTCGCAGTGCGCGGCAAAACGATTCACTGCGACTTTACTCGTCGGGTTTTGTCGCACCCCGTGTGGAGAATACCCTTCAATTACAGGCTAAACCATTCGGGGGGTGCGACATTACTCCAGGGGTTGTTGCGCTCGGTTCGCCGCAGGTGCGACAAAACTCGTTTTCGGCCACGGTGCGCGCGATTCGATCCAGCGGCCGACGCACCTGCCCACCACACGCCGCGCAATGCGGCGCAAACCACCATTAGACCAAACCGAGAGGCGAATTCTACCGCGGTTTTCTTACACCAGCCGTTTTGCAGAAAGGAACGTAGGATGGGTCAAACGAGTCTCCGCTCGCGCGGACCCATCGCCCCATCAGCCACGGATGGTCACGGATTGAATTGAGCCAGTGCGAGAGTTTAGAGCAGCTCCGAGGGAGCAAAATACGGTAGCCCGGGGCAAACGCGGGCGAACAACACGAGCCCAAGTGCCGCCCCGGGTTGTTGAGAGCAATTGGCAGCGGTCCAGGGATAAGGTCTCCACCAGCCGGAGCGCGACCGAGACCGCAATCGGCCCGCGAGTATGTGCGTCAACAGTGCGCCCACTATGCTGGCTAGTTCGTATCGCCTAGCAGGTCGAGCGCTTCCTGCAAGGCGTCCACGTTCTGTTTCACGGTAGCCTTGGACAGGGCGGCTTCGATTTCCGCACGAACCCCTTGGTCGCCCTTCGTCGCCAGGGCCAAATACGCCGCCTCGTTTATACCTGGCTCATCGTCCCATTCCCGGCGAACTTCCTCTTCGTCCCCAAATTCACCCCGGGCGATGCGGCGGAGCAGCAGTGTAGCCCCCGCGAATTCGGTACGCCCGAGCATGCGAACTGCGACCCGTATGTTGTCGCTGTCGCCGTGCTGCATCAAGGCTTCTGTGATCGGCGGTGCCCATTGCTCCCACTCCTCGCGCGAAAGTGCCTGCCAGTAGTGCAGGTCGTAGAACATCCTGGCAGCCCCCAACAAGGCGGTGTCGTCGTCCTGCAGTTGGTGCAGCGCTTCAATGAATTCTTCGGCCGATACTCGGCGGGCGGCCTGTATGGCGATACGATCGCGCGCGGTGACGTAGCTCCAGCTATTCTGAAGCGTGCCGAAAGCTCTGCTAGAGATCTCCGCCAAACGCACAGGATCCCCTACTGCCGCAGCCAAGCGTCTACCGTGCTGATCAAAATCGGACTCTCCACTCTCTATCGTCAGCAGGGGCCGAGCTTCCTCGGGATAGCACGCTGCAAACCGTTCATCTGCCGCTCTCTGACGCTGGATTCGTTCGAGATGCTCTTCTCTCTGTTGTTCGAAATCCGCATACCAATCCGGCTCCAGCGACTTCTCCGGGTTGTAGATGTCGAACTTCGACTGCTCCGAAACAAGTAACCACGCTTGGAAGGCAAATACCCGCCACCAATCCTCTTTCGATTCGGGGTTCGAATGATTCAGACTGTAGGCGTCCAGGTAGACCTGTGCGAACGAAGCTTCTGGCTGCTTCAGCTTCTCCTTCAATTCGCTGGGGAAAGTATCACGGATGGCTGCTTCCAATGTCGCAACCGCGGCACGTGCTTCTGGCTGGCTACGAGGCAGCCGCGCTGCTGCATCGGTGGGATACCTACCTCCAAGAAATACCGTACCGCTCGGTATCGTCGAGTCCAAAGAGTCGCTCACGCAAACCAGAAGATCCTTCCCCTTGGCGTCCTGAAGGTGAACGTAGGTCGTGCCACCGTCGTTGATCTCCATCGCATCCACAATATCGATGGGGCGGGTAAGCAGCAGCTCGGATAGCTCCTCGCTCAGCCGCTCCCTCCAAAACTCGCTCTTTCGTGACCTTTGGAGAACTGATCTTGCCATCTGGCGAACGAGAACACGCCCCCGCGACGAGCAACATCGCCACCACAGCCACAATTCGCTCAATTGCTCTGGAACGCATTGCACTTGGCTCCTACCTGACTTCTCGCCGGGCGAGTTCCTCTTCTGCTTCTTCTCGCGAGTCCTTCCACGAGCGTCGAGCCTTGTTGTGCTGCACCCACACCTCCATGCGATCGCACGCGACGATCCAGTCGTTCAGCTCGTCGATCGACATATCGCGAACCTGCTTACCACGAAGCTGCTGCTGGTTCTTGGTGAGTGGCTCGCTCATGGTGTAATAACCTCACTCCCATTATCCCAGCGTAGCGGCGACGCCGCAACACTGGGCTGAGTGCCGGAATCCCTGCGGGATGGGGACATGTTTCATGCCGACGGTCACCGCTTTGCGTCTTTGCGCCTCTGCGTGAAACTACGGCAACACCGTTGGTTCCACTGAGAGCTTGTTGCGGCCTACCTCCTACCCTGCAGTTGTCTCCTTCTCCCGCTGCGCCGCCATCCACACTTGCCGGCCCACCACACACCCCACCAGCCCCGCCGCCATGACGCACAGCGACTCGATTGCACCCGCCAACGACTCCAAGGAAACAAGACCCCGCAACCGCGCTGCCGCAGCATTGTACTGTTGCTGCGTGCGGTCGCGGTACTCGGAGCTTGCCGCGTTGGCCGACATCATTAACTCCCAGTGAAGTCGTTCGACTTGCCGGGTAGCTTCCTCCATTTCACTGGCTGTGGCGACGGAGCCCGGCACAAACGGGCGGATGGCGTCCTCGATGGGCGAAAGCGTCGCGAACCCCACCGCGGCCGCCACGCTGAACAACACGAACCCTAGCGCCATGGCCTGCTTGCGCCCGCGAAAGTACACCACGACCAACACCGCGTAGAGCACCAACACGAGGTTTCCAACCCACAAAGCCACCCGCCAACCAGGGCCCTGCTGCACACACGCCGCGGTGGCAATCGCCAAGTAGGTGATGACAACGAGCAACCACTTGAGAGAGAACTTCACGGCAAAGGGGCCTCGGTAGTATACGGCGTTCGCATTATCCCAGCGTAGCTGCGACGCCGCAACACTGGGCAGAGATAACTAATGACGAAGTACCCAATAGGACCGCGGGATGACGCGGAACTCACCCTACACCGGCCATTCCAGCACTGTTCTTGCATCCAGCCGACTGTAATGCAATAATCTACACATGCATGTGCACGATTATCGGTGGCTGCTCGCACTCGGTGTGCTTTTCGCCAGCGCGACGTCTGCGCGCTCGCAGCAGGACATCAACGCCGAGCCGATCCGCTACGACTCGGCCCCGGTGGTCGACGCGGTGGGGCGGTTGGCGGAGCGACTTGCCGAGGGCAAGACGAAACTCGAGTGGGACGAGAAGCATGGCTGGCTGCCGGCGCTGCTCGAACAGTTGAAGGTTCCCACCTCGTCGCAAACGCTGGTGTTCTCCAAGACCAGCCTGCAGGTCAGCAGCATTTCGCCGCAACAGCCCCGCGCGGTGTACTTCAACGACGACGTGTACGTCGGCTCGGTGCAGTCGGGCGGGTTGATTGAGCTGTCGGCCGTCGATCCCGAGTTGGGGGCCATCTTCTACTCCATCTCGCAGCGAGAGAGCGACTCGCCGGTGATCGTGCGCGACCGCGCGAAGTGCCTCGCGTGTCACCATAGTCAGCGGACACGCAACGTGCCGGGCTACTTGGTGCGCAGTGTGTTCACGCAGGTGGATGGTCACCCGCGGTTCGAGCTAGGAAGCACCACCACCGATACCAGCACCGAGTTCACCGAGCGGTTTGGCGGCTGGTACGTGACCGGCACGCACGGCGAGATGCGGCACCGCGGCAATTGCCTGGTTCCGGACGAAGGTCCCGAGCCGACCGAAAACGAAGACGGTGCGAACGTCACCAGCCTCATCGGGCGGTTCAACACCGACCGCTATCTCACGCCGCACAGCGACCTGGTAGCCTTGATGGTGCTCGAGCATCAGTCGCAAGTGCACAATGCGATTACGTTCGCCGCCTACGAAGGCAAGCGCGCCGAACACTACGATATCACCTGGAACCGCATCCTCAAACGCCCGGAGGGTTCAGTCAGCGATGTTTCGAAACGGCGGATCGTAACCGCCAGCGAGCGGCTCGTCGAAGCGTTGTTGTTTGCTGGTGAGTACGAGCTGACTTCAGCGGTCGCCGGCACGTCGAACTTTGTGGAGGAGTTTTCCGCTCAAGGTCCGCGCGACTCGCAGCAGCGAAGCCTGAGGGAGTTCGACCTCCAGACGCGGCTCTTTAAGTATCCCTGTAGCTATCTGGTCTACAGCGACTCATTCGCCTCGTTGCCACGCCCGATCCACGAGCGAACGCTCGCCCGCCTGGCAGAAGTGCTCAGCGGTGAGGACCAGTCGGAAGCCTTCGCACACCTCAGCCCCACCGACCGCCAGGCGATTCGCGAGATCCTGAGCGACACGCTCGATGACTTCGACGCGGCGCAAAGCGAGTAGTCAACGTAGGATGGGTTTCCCAGTGTAGCGGCGTAGCCGCAACACTGGGCTGATTGCCGGAATCCCTTCGGGATAGTCGAGCATCTGCGTCCTATGCCGAAGGCATTCCGTCTCCCAGCGAAGGGTTGCGGCGTCGCCGCTACCCTGGAGGCCGCTGGCCGTTTAGCTCCGCTCGGCTACACTATTGGTGGTACGATCACCCTACCATTGGAATCCGCACATGCCCACCAACCACCAATTCGAAGTCTTCTACGACGGCGAGTGCCCCTTGTGCATGCGCGAGATCCGTTGGTTCCAGCGGCTCGATAAGCAGCAGAACATCTTGTTTACCGACATCACGGCTGATGCATTCGACGCCGACGAGTTGGGCCTCGACATGCCAACCATGATGGCCCGCATCCACGGCCGCCTGCCAGATGGCACGCTGGTGACCGGCGTGGAGGTGTTCCGCCGGTTGTACACCGCAGTGGGTTGGCGCTGGCCGGTGGCCGCCAGCCGACTCCCCGGCGTGCGGCAGTTGCTCGATCTGGGTTATCGCGTGTTCGCCAAGAACCGCCTGCGACTCACCGGGCGGTGCGACGGGGATCGTTGCGCGGTGAATTGACGCGCGGCGTAGCAACGTAGGATGGGTCCAGCGAGTCTCAGCTCGCGCAGACCCATCGCGTTTGGGAAGGACGCATGACGAAATACCCAAAGACGAATGAACGCGCAAGCGTCGCTCATTGGGTATTTACGTATTTCGTCAGTACCCAATGATGGGTCTACGAGCTTCAGTCACTCGTCGCCTCCACGCGGCGCTGGGCGATCACATACAGAGCGCGGCTGATGTACGCGGCGATCAATCCGACGACAATTGCCATTGATTTGTAGCCGATCTGAGACCCAACGTACGCTTTTGGGTTAGGTTCGATCACGGTGGCTTTGTAGGGAACCCCTCGACGGCTGCGATTTTCTACATGTGTTATCGCTGGGTGTAATCTATTCATCGTGTTACGAATCCAAGTATTCGTGGGCAGCCCTCGAATCCCGAGAGGCTTTAGACTGTTGTGCGTAGCAAGCAGATAGAGCAGGGTGAAGACGAATAAAGCGAACCAAAAAGCTCGCCGGCTCCCGATGCAGAAGGCGGATGCAACCAAGCTGCCACCCAGCAGCAACACCAAAAGACTATCGAACACGTACGACCAACCTTGCGTAGCTGAGGCTATCCCCGCGGCCGCAATCGCTGCAAACGCCATGAGCGCGAGGATGGTGCGAATGTCGAATCGAATGATGGCCTCGCGCTGTTCAGCCATTGGGTTGTCCTCTGAGCTGGTATTTTTTCCTTCGAAGGAAGAGCGGCCTGGGTGCGCTCCGCCGTCAATCAACTCCGCGCGGGTGACGTATCCGGCTCGCCGGTGCATGTTTACGATAAATCGACCAGAGCAACTGTACCTAAATCTCCAGCGGACGGGGAACTCCGCCGTTGGGGAGAGGTGCCATCGGAATATCTTCCTGCGGCCAGAAGAAAATAACGGCCAGCGTCAATACGCAACAATCCAGCACCGCAGCGAGTGCCAGCTTCTTGCGCTGCGAGCGATCGAGCGCGGCGCGCGAAACCAGCACTTTGCCAATCAAGTAGAGTGAGTAGAACTGGAGTGGTAGGAACAGCAGACCAATCGCGGCGGCGCGGAGCGCACGATTCACCAATGCGTCGGTAGCGCTTTCGGGGGCGCTGATCTCATCGGCGATGTCATCTTCTTCCGCTACGTCGTCCAGGTCGGTACCCGCCGAACGCATCTGCTCGATCAGCTCGCGGGCCACATCTGCATCATCCTCTCGGACTTGCAGCTGTGCTCCACCAATGGCCCCGCCTAGAAACCAAGCAGTGTCGACAATCTCGCTATTCAGGACGCATGTCGAGATGCCGCTCGCCTCCAACTGTGTGGAGGCAAGCTGAGCTTCGAGCCCGGTGCCGTACGTTGCAATCGTGATGTAGTTCTTCAAAGTCATAACGCTTCCTACACCAATCCCCAGCGCTTTCGCAAAAACCACTCCACGCCGACCACGGCGATGAACATCAGCATGAAGGGCCACTTGTCCCAGTAGGTGTGGCGTTCGATCACTTCGGTCTTCAGTTCCGGTCTTTCGGCGGCCAGTTTGCGGATCAAGGCGGGCAGCTCCTCGGGCGCGAGGGCCTCGCCGCCGGCCGCTTCGGTGAGCTTTGCCAGGCCGGCCAGCAACGTGGGTTCCGCGCCGGGGCGGTCGAGTTCCAAGTCCTGGTCGGGCACCAGGAACCGCGCGCGGGCGGAGCCAAGTTCTTTGCCGTCGATCTTCGCGGTCACTTCCACCGTGTAGTCGCCAGGTTGGTCAGTCGTGGCGAACGTGCCCGCGCGGCGGCCAGCGTCGGTGGCCACGGTCACGAGCGGTTGCTGCGTACCGTCGGGCAGGGTGACAACGACGTCGAAGTCGATCGTCGCGTTGGGGTCGTCTTCTTCACCCGGCGTAGCGCCCACTTCCACGTCGAGCCGACCGCCACGGCTCACGCGGCGCGTCGCCAGGTCGAGCCACACGCGTCCGCTGGTGTCGTCGTCCTTGCGGGCGAGCCACAGGATCACTTGCCGCCAGAAGCGGCGGAACTCGTCGCCGTGGTTTTCAAGTTGCCAGCGGAACGTGGTATCGCCGGCAAACGCGAGCGTGCGACCGTTGCCCGCTTGCCCGGCAACCAAGAGCGGATGCCGTGCGGCGTCGGCCGACTCGGCCAGCACTTGCGCGTTTTGCTTCAAGAGCCGCCGCGACAGCCGGTTCGCGCCGTCGAGCGGCGGCAGATCCTCCCACCCTTCGCCTGGTTGGCCGCTGGCGGTGATTTGCATGATGGGGTGCGTGCGGCCAACGTTGCCGGCCGGTTGCATCTTCACTGGGCCAGGCACGTGCACATCCTCGCGCAGCTTGTCGCGGAAATTTTGCCGCTCGGCGGGGCCGATGTCCACCGGCAGGACGTCGGTAATCGGATTGTTCAAGAATCCGCCAGGACCGAAGCTGTGGTAGCCGCCGCCCATCATCAGTCCGGTGCCGCGGCGAACCATTTCGGCCAGCGCCTGCCAGCTTTCGGGGCTCATCGCTTCCTTATCGACGTCCGACAGGATCACCACATCGTAGTTGCCAGGCTGCAGTTCGCGACGCAGGTCTTCTCGCGGCCGCGTGTAGTCGAACAGCTTGCGGCTCACCAAAATGTCGGGCGATTCGTCGATGGTGCGCGGGACGAACGCCTGCTCGACGCCCGCCGATCCGCCGATCCGCGACGCCCCGTACAGGTAGAGCACCTTGATGCCACCCTCGCGCACGGTGACGAACGTGCTGGCTTCGTTGTTGGTAGTGATCAACTCGCCTTCGGGACTCTCGGCCCGAAGTGTGACCTTGTACTCGCCGGGCGTGGCGGGTGTGTAGCCGAGCGAGACCGGCGCGCTAGTTTCAGCAGCAACGATCTCCTGCTCGCTGGTGTCGACCACTTTCATTTCGCTCTTGCCTTTGTCGTCGACTTCTTCCCACAGCAGTTGCACCTTCACGCGGCGGTTGGCGTAGCCCAAGGCCTGCAGTTGGCCGTTGACGCGCATCGGTGCGTTGGCGAACACGGTGCCGCTGACCAGCAGATCGTTGATTGCCAGATCCGAGCGGTCGCTCCCGCCGGGCTGGCCGAAGTAGAACGTGTAGAGCGGAACCCCTTCGGCAGCGTACTGCCGGGCGACGAGTTGCGGCGCGGCATCGAGCGGCGGCACGGCCCGCTGCGCGCCGTCGCTCAGTACGATTACACCCTTGAGGCGCTGATCGCCCTCGCGTTCGAGCAGTTCTTGTAGCGCCGCACCCAATGGAGATTGCTCACCCGTGGGACTGTCGGCCAGCGCGAGCGAACCCAGCTTGACGTCCACCGGTTCGAGCGACTCGGCAAACGTGTACGCCCGCACGTTCCAGTTTTTCTGAAGTTCTTCGAGGTCACCAGACGCCTCGGCGAGCACCAATCGCATCGCACCGTAGCGGCTGCGGTTGTCGAGCGAGTCCTCCACTTGCATGCTCCGCGAGCGATCGGCCAGCACCAACAGCGTCGCTTCCTCCGGCGTGCTGCGGGTGAACTGCAACGTCGGCCGCAGCATGGCGAATAGCAGCAGCAAGATCGCCACCAACCGCAGCATCTTAAGCGTCAACAGCCGCCCGAACGGAACCTCCACGTGCCGCGGCCCTACGCGCGCCAGCAGCACCAACAGCACCGTGGCGATGATCGCCACGAACCAGAAACCGCCGACGGGATGGAGGGAAAGGGACATTCGGGAGGGGTTAGGGGAGGTGGGGGCTAGGGACTGGGGAAATGACCAATGTCGAATCAACAATGACCAATTCTCATTCCTTACTCACTTACTCACTACTCACTCTTATAAAACCGATCCGCCAACCATTGTTCACACGCAAGGACCACCGCGACGATCGCGATCAGCCACGGGAACAACTCTCGGCCGACGCGGCCCAGGTCGATGGTGCCGGAGAGCGATCTGCGGTTGGTGGCCAGTTCGACGCGGTCTTTGCCGAGCGCCGCGGCGATGGTTGCAAACTCGGCGCGCTGGAGCATGCCGACGTCGGCCGCCGAGTTGACGCTGAAGCCGCGGTCGAGCCGCGCCCGTTCGCCGCCCGAGCGGACGCGGTAGTTGCCTACCTGGTCGGTGACGGTCACCACGATCTCTTGCTGGCCGGGCGAGAGGCTTTGTGGTAGTGGGTCGCCGGTGGGTGGTTCGAGCACGTAGGTCGCCAGGTCGCTGCGGCGCGGCAGCGGCAGCGACACCACGCGGCCCGCCTGGTAGTTCAGCGGCCGGTTGTCGGCACCCACCAGGTAGTCGGCCATCCCTTCGGCCAGTGCAAGGAACGGCCACGGGTCGGGATTGGTGGGCAGCAGGTTCCAAGGTTCGTCGCTCGCGCGATCCGACAGCGGCGTCGTGACCAGCAGCACGCGGCCGCTGCCAAACAGCCCTTGGATAATCGCCGGCGTACCGTCGGCGAACGTCGCTACGAGTCGGGTTGCCTCGTCGAGGTTCGACACGGCCCACTTCTTGAACACCGGGAACGCCGGCCAGGGCGTTGCCTCGGCGATGTCGGAGAGCTGCCGCAGCACGGGATGTCCATAACCGGCTGGCGACAGGTAGGTCGTTTTGCCGTCCACCCAACGCAGTTCGCCTTGCAGCAACGGTCGCGCGGCGGGCGTGTTGAACTTGTCCAGGTTGCCCACCGCATTGCGTCCGAGCACCACGGCCAGCCCGCCGCCGGTTTGCACGAAGTCGCTGAGCTTCCGCCACTCTGCGGCGCTCAAGGCGGGCGGGTCGAGCAGCATCACTGCGTCGTAGGTGGCCAGCTGCGCGCGATCGAGTCCGTCGACCGCAATCTGCTCGACCGCGTATTGCGCGGCGGCCGTTTGCGAAAGCGCCGACGGCGCGAGCGCTTCGGCCATTAGTTTGGTGTGATCGAGCGTCGCCCCGACCAGCAGCACGCGCGGTGGAGGGTCGACGCTGACTGTGAAATACCGCGCGTTGTCGGCCGAGAGCGGATCGTCGCCAGAGAGCCGCACGTAACCTTGATGCACGCCGGCCGTGAGTCCGGCCAGCGGCGCTTCGACCGTTTGGGCCGTGTCGCTAAGCTCCACTTCCACCTCCGCCCGCTTTGTGGGTTTTTCGCCAGCCGGGGCGAGCCACACCTCCACCGAGCGCGGCCGCCCGCTGAGGTTCTCGGTCGCCAGGGCGTTGGTGCGGAGAGTGACGATCTCGCCGGTTGCCAGATGATCGGCCGACAGTTCCAACTCGCCAAGGCCGGCGTTCACGGGATCCTTCTCACCAACGTCCACCAGGTAGAGCTTGGTTCCTTCGTTCGCGTCGAGCGCTTCGGCAATCTGGTTGAACGCCGCGTCGTTCCACACCACGCGGCTCAGGTCGGTGAACACGTAGACTTCGCGGCGATGGTCGGGTCGCTCGGCCAGCAGATTGATCGCTTCGATCACTGCATCGGCCAGCGGCGCGGCGGCGGGCGTGATTCGCAGTCGCTCGGTGCGGAGGATGGCAGAGTCGCGCTCTCCGAGCTTCGCTCGCCGCGCCCGGCCGGGCTCCACCAGGGCCACTTCGCTATCGGCCGGCAATTGTTCCAAGAGCCAGTTGGCGGTCTCTTTGGCAGCGTCGAGCCGCGAGACGTTCTTCTGGAGGTACTCCATCCGCGGCGAGTTATCGATCACCACAGCCGCCGCCAGCCCCGCCGAGCCACTGCCCAGCAGCCCCGAACCCCGGAGCACTGGCCGTGCGAGCGCGAGCGCCAAAAACAAAATGAACGCGCACCGCAGCGCGAGGAGAATCCAATGCCGCAACCGCAGCCGCGTCTGGTTGGTACTTTGCCGCTTCCGCACAAACCGTAGCGCCGGAAACTCCACCTTCTTCGGCTCACGGCGCATGACCAGATGCAGCACTATCGGCAAGGCGATGAGTGCTGTGCCAGCGAGCAGGAGTGGGGAGAGGAAGGACATGGAGGAAGGCTATGGGCTGTTAGCTCTTGGCTATTCGTTCTTGTCGGTGCGAAGTCGTTTTAGTAGGGCGATGAGCATTCGTTTGATTTGTGCGGCGGAAATAAAGCTAACAGCCTACAGCCTTTCACGCTCGTTGCCGGCGAGTCACCAAGTACTCCATCAGCGCCCTGTCGAATGGCATGCTCGTGTCGAGCGGTACGTAGTCGATGCCGCTTTTGTGGCACTCGACGCGGTATTGTTCACGGAAGGCGTTGAGTTCTTCGGCGTAGTCGTTCTTGAAGCTGTCGGCGTCGACTTCCAGCTTTTCGTTGGTCTCCGGGTCTTCGAGTTCCATCAGGCCGTGGAAGGGGAAGCCGACTTCCGCTTCGTCGAGGATGTGAAACAGGATCACGTCGTTGCCGCCATGACGCAGGCGGCGCAGCGAGGCAATCGTCTCGTCCGAGTCGCCCAGTAGGTCGCTGAACACCATCACGAGACTGGCGTGCTTGATCATCGCGGCCAGTTGCGTGAGGCTCTTCGCAATGTCGGTCTCGCCTGCAGGTTCCATCCGCGCGAGCACACTCAGCACGTTGCCAATCTGCTGCCGCTTGCTCTTGGGCGGTAGGAATTTGTCGATCTTCTGGCCAAACGTCACCAGGCCCACAGGGTCGTTCTGGTGCACCATCAAGTAGCACAGCGCGGCCGCGATGCAGATCGCGTAGTCGAACTTCGTCATGTCCTGCCGGTAGGTGTACGCCATGCTGCGGCTCTGATCCATGACCAGGTAGCCGGTGATGTTCGTCTCGGCCTCGAACTTCTTGGTGTAGTACTTGTCGGTCTTGGCGTAGACCAGCCAGTCGATGTCCTGCGGATTATCACCCGGCGTGTACTTGCGATGCTCGCTGAACTCGACCGAGAACCCATGAAACGGGCTGGCGTGCAGACCCTGCAGAAACCCTTTGACAATGAACTGCGCGCGCAAATCGAGCCGCTTGATCTGCTGAATGACAGCCGGTTTCAGGTATTGCTCGACAGTGGCCATTGGTCTTGCGGCGAGCCGGAAGCGTTAGCGCCCGGAGTGAGTTTGCGAGGTGTTTTGAATTAGTCGCGGATCGGCGCGGATTTGGGCGGATGTTCGCGGATCAGACAGTACGTGTCATCCTGAGGGAGCCTAAGCGACTGAAGGATCTCGTTGGCCAAAAAGGGGAACACTAAATTGCGCTAATCAAACCTTTCATTAGTGAAGATTAGCGTCGATTAGTGTTGAGAATGAATCCGCGTCCATCCGCCCAAATCCGCGCCAATCCGCGACTGATTCCTGTCTCCATGACCGCTGTGAACTCCGTGGTTTCCTTCTCCGCAAACTCACTCCGGGCGCTGACGCTCCCGGCTCGCCTTATTTGTTTTCGTTGAACTTCGGAATCTCCGGCGTGGGGATCTCTTTTAGCAAGCGGTTCACTACGTCTTCGTTGGTCATACCTTCGGCTTGGGCTTGGAAGTTGGTGCTCACGCGGTGGCGGAGCACCGGGATGGCGCACTTTTGGATGTCTTCGATCGCCACGCTGAAGCGGCCGTCCATTGCCGCGAGGGCTTTGCCGCCGTGGATGAGGAATTGACCTGCGCGGGGGCCGGCGCCCCACTCCACGAGTTCCTTCACGAACTCCGGCGCCGATTCGTCTCTGGGCCGCGTCGCGCGCACCAGGGCGGCGACGTACTTAATGATGTACTCGCTCACCGCCACGCTGCCGACCAGCTTCTGCAGGTTCAAGATCGCGCGGGCCGACAGCACCTTGTTCGGCTCTTGCTTCTCGCTTCGCGTGGTGGTGGTCAGAATCCGCTGTTCTTCGTCGAGCGTGGGGTAGTCGATCTTGATGTTGAACATGAACCGGTCGAGTTGCGCTTCGGGCAGCGGGTAGGTGCCTTCCTGCTCGATGGGGTTCTGCGTGGCGATGGTAAAGAACGGGTCGGGCAGGTTGTAGGTTTCCTGGCCGACGCTCACTTCACGTTCCTGCATCGCTTGCAAAAGCGCGGCTTGCGTCTTGGGCGGCGTACGGTTGATTTCGTCGGCCAGCAGGATGTTGGTGAAGATCGGCCCTTCGACGAAGCGGAAGTTCCGCCGGCCCTGCTCGTCTTCTTCCAGCACGTTGGTGCCGGTGATGTCCGAAGGCATCAGGTCGGGCGTGAACTGGATGCGCTTGAACTCCAGATCGAGAATCCGCGATAGCGTGCTCACCATCAGCGTCTTCGCCAAACCCGGCACGCCTTCGAGCAAACAGTGGCCGCGGGTGAAGATGGCGGCGAACAGCTGTTCGATCACCAGGTCCTGCCCGACGATAATCTTCTGCAGTTCCTGCTGCATCACCAACCGGTGCTGGCGGAATTCCTGCAGAATGTCTCCCAGGTTACGAGTCTTTGCACCGGGATTCTGAGCTTGTGGATTCGGCGATCCAGGAGGCGTGGCGGTACTCAAACTGTTTTCCTTCGGTGCCTTCGAACAATTTGCCCCCTAGCCGGACCGCCACGCGGTCCGCGAACTATGGAGACTTCTCGACTTTTCAGGGTTTCGCGGACCGCGTGGCGATCCGACCAAGGCGAACCGTTCATTCTACGGGTGGCTACCGAATGCGACAATCTGCAATAAACGCCCTGGTAGTCGAGGTAAGTATCGTAGCGTACGATAGTTGGGCGCGATATTGCGTCTCGCCCGTTAAAGGAGTTCGCCATGTCAGGCCGGCGGTATTCGCTAATCGTTACGAGCGCTCTAATCGCGCTGTTCGCGCCCGCGATGCGTACTGCGCACGGGGCTATCAATGCGGCCGACGTCACCGCGGCCATCGACCGTGGTCGCGACTACCTGCTCCGCGAGCAATCGCCCCGCGGAACCTGGGACGACCTGGGCACCAACCCGGGTGGGGTGACCGCCTTGGTGGCGTTTGCTTTGTTGAACGCCGGCGTGGACGTCGACAGTGCCGAGATGCAGAAGTCGCTCGCCTACCTGCGGAGCAACGAGTTCCGTCGCACCTACGCGGTGGCGCTGCAGACGATGGTGCTGGCCAACGCCGAACCGAAGCGCGATCGGCTATTGATCGAGCGCAACGTAAGGTGGCTGGAGAAGACACAAGTGCAAGCCGGCCAGCACAGTGGGGCGTGGTCGTATCCCGGAGCCGGGGGTGACAAGAGCAACTCGCAGTTCGCCGTGCTCGCGCTGCACGAAGCCCAACGCGCTGGCGTGAAGGTGAACCCGCACACGTGGCAACTGGCCGCCGCTTACTGGCGACGCACGCAGAATGCCGATGGCTCCTGGCAATACGGCGACAACCCTCCTTCGGGAAGCATGACCTGCGCAGGCATCGGCGCGCTGGTGATTACAGGGCTGGCCACGGGCGAAGGCGACGCCCGCGTGGTGAATGGTCGCGTGCTGTGCTGCCAGCCTCATGATGAAGACGACAACGTCGAGCGTGGACTCGATTGGCTCGGCAAGCACTTTTCGGTCGAGCGTAACCCGGGACCCATCGAGTTGGGCGAGATCTGGCACTACTACTACCTGTATGGCGTGGAGCGCGTTGGGCGGTTGACCGCGCGGCGGTTGATTGGCGATAGCGACTGGTATCGCGAAGGGGCCGAGTACCTGGTCAATCATCAGGATCCGCTGCATCACTACTGGCGCGGCAGCAGCGCCATCGAAAACCAGCCACACGTCGCCACGGCCATGGCGCTATTGTTCCTGGCCAAGGGACGCCGGCCGATTGTGGTTGGCAAGCTGCAGCATGGCGTTGGTGTCGACTGGAACAACCACCGCCGTGACGCAGCGAATCTGACCGCCTTCGCCGAAGAGCGGTGGGACCTCGACCTCACCTGGCAAGTGATGCACCCCCGCCCCTCGACGGTGGAAGACCTGCTGCAAGCGCCGGTGTTGTACGTTAGCGGTAACCAATCGCCGAAGGGACTGGAGGCCGACGCCAAAAAGCTGCGCGACTACATCGACCGCGGCGGGTTCCTGTTCGCCGAGTCGTGCTGCCGCAATTCGGAGCAGTTCAACCAGGGCTTCCGCGAGCTGGTGGCCAAGATGTTCCCCGAGCCAGAGTACCGCCTGCAACGCATTCCGCCCAGCCACCCGATTTGGCGGATGGAACGCCTGGTGCGGGCGGATTCGCCTTACGCGGGCAAGCTGTGGAGCGTGGAGTACGGCTGCCGCACGTGCGTGGTGCTGTGCGAGGAAGACCTGTCGTGCTACTGGGAACTCGACCGCCCGGGCCGCACTGGCAAGTACCCCGAAGAGGTCGAGCAACACATCGACGACGCGCTGACCGTCGGCATCAACGTGCTGACGTACGCGACGAACCGCGAACCGGAAGGCAAGGAGCAGAGCTTCGTCGACGAGTTCGCCGCCGACCCCGAGAACCAGCTGGGCGGCCGGGGCGTGATCGACGTGGCCAAGTTGCGGCATGGCGGCGGCTGCGACGACGCGCCGGGCGCGCTGGCCAATCTGCTGCGGGCCGCTTCGCAGGGCGACATGAAGCTTCGCGTTTCGACCGACAGCAACTTGATCAGCGCGGGCGGCGAGCAATTGTTCCGCCACCACCTGGTGTTCATGCACGGCCGCCACGATTTCCGCTTCACGCCGGCCGAGCGCAACAACCTGCGAAAGTTCCTCGAGAACGGCGGCACCGTGATGGCCGACAGCATCTGCGCATCGGCCGCGTTCACCAAAGCCTTCCGCCGCGAGATGGCCGAGGTGCTGCCCGACGACTCACTGCAGCGCATCCCCGTGACCGACAGCCTACTGACCACCGAACACGGCGGCTACGACCTGCACCTGGTGGAAGTGCGCGACCCACAACCCTCGGCCGACGACCGCCCCCTGGCCGCGCGGGTGCGGCAAATCGAACCGCAACTCGAAGGCATCAAGCTAGGCGACCGCTGGGCGGTGATCTTCTCGCCACTGGACATCAGCTGCGCCCTGGAAAAACACGAAGCAGTGCAATGCCGAGGCTACACGCGCGAAGACGCAGCACGGATTGGTCTGAATATTCTGAGGTACACACTCGACCCGTAGTGGTCGATGGTCCTTAGGCCCGGCGTTTACGCCGGGTTGATGGTCACCCATGCCCCACCCACCTCGACTAAACCTCGTCGTCATCCGCTCCGCCGATCTCCATCGCGCCGAGACGTTCTACACGGCGCTTGGTCTGGTGTTCGAGAAACATCGGCATGGCAACGGCCCTGAACATCTGGCCGCGGAGCACGACGGCATGGTGTTCGAGGTGTATCCAGCCACCGAAAGCAAAGCAACAACCGCAACGCGCATTGGCTTTCAGGTAGCCGACGTCGACCAGACGATTGCGAAGCTCGAATCGCTGGGAGTGGAAACCACTCAACCACCCACCGACAGCCCCTGGGGCCGCCGCGCGGTGGTTCGCGATTTCGACGGGCACGCGGTGGAGTTGACGGCATTGCCGTAGTGTCACGCAGAGGCGCAAAGTAACGTAGACACGTAGCCGTTCATAGATGGGTGGTTCTGCCGGAGCGGTGGTTGGCCATTTTACACCACCGGCAGGTTCACCCACCATTCGTGGTGGCGCGTGGTGAGTGAACCCATCGGCGGCAATTTCCATCAGCCAATTTGCGGTGAGTGCCGATGGAACCCACCCTATGGATCATTCAGACCGAGTACTCGCACTACGACAGCAGCGCTTGGTACTCTTCTGGCTGCTCGCCACTGGCGACCTCGATGACAATCTTGCCTTGCAGCGTGCCTGCAGCACGGAGCGTGTTGTCTTCCTGCAGCGTGTGCGCTGCGGCGGCCTGGTCGAGTGGGAAGGTGGCGCCGATCGGCACCTTCAGCTTGCCCGAGGCCAACCATTGGTTGATGTTCATGCCGGCCTTCTGTTGTTCGGCCGCGGGAGCCTTGAACATCACGAAGCCCATCAGGCGGCACTCTTTCACGTAGAACGGTCCCACGGGAAACTCAGGTCGAGCATCTCGGCCGGCCATCACGAGCATGCGTCCGCGCGGCGCGAGCAAATCGATCGCGCGGTCGAAGTCCGGTTCGCGCAAAGTCTCCCACCACACGTCGACGCCCCACGAGCAGAACTCCTTCACCGCGGTCGGTACGTCGTCGGTTTTGTAATTCAACACCAGGTCGGCGCCGTAGCTGCGGCACATCTCGGCCTTCTCTTCGGTGCCGGCGGTGGTGATCACTCGCGCGCCGATCGCTTTGGCCATCTGCACCACCATCGACCCGACACCGCCGGATCCGCCGTTGATGAACAGCGTCTCGCCCTCTTGCAGTTTCGCCTCGCGGACCAGGCCCAAGTGAGCTGTGATGCCGACCAGCGCCACCGCGGCCGCGGTGTCGTCGGCCACGTTGCCGGGCGTGGGGTAAACCAAGTCGGCGTCGACCGCCACGTACTCGGCGAACGTTCCTTGCCGGCCCAAGAGTCCCTGATTGCTGCCCCACACTCGCATGCCGACTGGCAGGTTGACGACTTCCTCGCCCACCTCCTCGATCACGCCGGCAAAGTCGGAGCCGATAATGAACGGCTTGGGCAGATCGGCCGCCACCACTCCACTGCGGATGTAAGTGTCGATCGGATTGACCGACGCGGCATGTACCCGCACCAGCACCTGCCCGGGATCGATCTTTGGCTTGGGGACATCGCCGATCTGGATGATTTCTGGCGGTCCGGTCTGGTCGATATAGGCTGCTTTCATCGCGTGCCCCTTGCAGGTGTCTCCGACTAATCGCGCGGTGGCATCGTGTCACACGCGTCCATCTGTTTTAATAGCATACTGCGGCGATGCCGGCCGTGGGAGCACGCACTCCTCGCGCTGGACAATCGTCACACCCGGCGCATGCGACATCCCCTCGCTCGCATGGGAATCCTATACTTCAACATCCGCTTGACCACTTTCTTCCGCAGAGCCAACGGCCGGCAGCCTCCCCCATGCCCAATCGCACCACCACCTACCGCTTTTTGCTGCTCGGTTTGGTGGCTGTGGCTGCCTATTTTGCCATCACGCTGCCGCCAAAGGTTGTGGAGCAGTACGCGGCTGCCAGCGAACATAGTCGCCTTGTTGGCTATGCCTACCTGGCGGTGGTGCTGCTGGGCACCGTGGTGTTGGCGGGAATCATGCTGTGGGTGATGTGGAAAGTGTGGCAAAACACACGCACCAAGGAACGCCAAGTCGAGCGGCGCACCAAAGACCCCGGCAAGCTATCGGCTAAGGAGCGCCGCGAGGAACTCTCCGAGAACATCGCCGCCGGCAGGGACTATGCTTCGACTGGTGGCATCAGCGACGCGGTTCGCGCCGAAATCGAGCGGGCGGTGAGCGAGATGGAGGCCAAGCACGAGGCCGAGCGGCTCGAAGTGGTCGCGTTCGGCGCGATCTCCAGCGGCAAGAGTTCGCTCTTGAATGCCCTAGCTGGCCGCGATGCGTTTCGCACGGGCGTGGTCGGCGGAACCACCTCGGCGCAAAGCCAGGTCGAGTGGCCCGGCAGCGACCGCGTTGTGCTGGTCGACACACCGGGACTCGCCGAAGTGGCGGGCGAGATTCGCGGGCGCGATGCCGCCGAAGCGGCCAAAAACGCCGACCTGGTGTTGATGGTGGTCGATGGCCCGCTGCGCGACTACGAGCACGAATTGCTGGAGACGCTCGCCGAAATGGGCAAGCGAATCCTCATCTGCCTGAACAAAGCCGACTGGTTCACCGACAGCGAGCGGGCCGAACTATGTAAGCAAATCGCCGAGCAAGCCCGCGGGCTGGTGGCGGCCGACGACGTGGTGAGCGTACGCTCGCGCCCCGTGGAGCGGCCCATCAAACGCGTGCTCCCAGACGGAACCGAAGAAGACGGGACGGTCACCGAGCCGCCGGACATCTCGCCGCTGGCCGATCGATTGGTGCAGATCGTCACCAAGGAAGGCGACTCGCTACTGTTGGCCAACTTGCTCATGCAATCGCGCGGCGTCGTGGACGACGCCAAAGAGCGGGTGCTCGCGGCGCTCGACGACCAGGCTCGCAAAGTGATCGACCACTACATGTGGGCCGCCGCCGGCGTGACCGGCGCGAACCCGGTGCCGCTGCTAGACGTGGCGGGTGGCACCGCGGTCACGGTGAAGATGGTCATGGACTTGGCGGTGATCTACAAGCAGAAAATCGACTCGGAGACGATCGTCGAGATGCTCTCGCAGATGACCAAGAGCCTGGTAGCCATGCTCGGCGCGAGCGCCGCCGCGCCGGCCGTGGTCGGCGCGATCGGCACCACGCTCAAGAGCCTGCCCGGCGTCGGCACCATCGCCGGCGGCCTGTTGGTTGGCCTGGCCCAAGCGCTAGTCACCCGGTGGATCGGCCGCGTGTTCATGAAATACTTCAAGAGCGAAATGCAAGCGACCACCGGCAGCATCGCCGAACTGGCCCGCGAAGAATGGAACCTGGTAACGAGCCCGGATGAATTGAAGAAGCTGATCGTAAAGGGGCGGCAGAAGTTGGAGGAGTGAGGTAGCAACGACATACAACCCCAGGGAGGCGAACGACACACAACCCCAGGGTAGCGGCGACGCCGCAACCCTGGGCTGATTGACGAAATCCCTTCGGGATAGGAGTGTACTATCCTCCTAGTATGCCGAAGGCATTGCGACTCCCAGCGAAGGGTTGCGGCTACGCCGCTACCCTGGATGACAGTGATGACCCAATGACCACGCCTGAAACCACCCCCGACATCGACCAACCCCTGCACGACGCACTGGGCGCGGTGGAGCATGCGCTCGAGCAGTTGGATGATTGCACGCCGGAGGAGCGGGCGGCGTTGGCGTCCGATATTCGCAGCTTGCGCGACATGCTGGGTAAGCTCAAAAGTGGGCGGGTGGAGATCGCCGTGTTTGGCGAGATCAGCACCGGCAAGAGTGCGCTGATCAACGCGCTGGTGGGCAAAGAGGTTGCCTCGGTGAGCATCCGCGGCGGCTGGACGCGCGACGTGTGGGACGTGCCGTGGGAAGCGGACGGGTATGAAGTGCCCGGCTTTGAGGACTCGGGCGTGGTGCTGCTGGACACCCCGGGCCTGAACGAAGTGGACGGCGCCGAGCGCTCGGCCATGGCGCGCGACACGGCCGAGCGGGCCGACCTGGTGCTGTTCGTCACCGACTCGGACCTGAACGAAACCGAATACTCCGCGCTGGTAGAACTCGCAACCGGCCACAAACCGATCATCCTGGTCGTCAACAAGGTCGACCTGTACACGCCCAAGCAACTCGAAGACCTGCTCGAACTGTTCCGCGGACCGAGGCTCAAGGGCATCGTCGAGCCGGAGAACATCGTGTGCGTGGCCGCTGATCCCCGCCCGGTGGAGTACCACATCGAATCGGCCGATGGTAAAGTCCGCACCGAGTGGCGTGAGCCGGAACCCGACGTCGAAGCGCTGCGGGTGCGAATCCTCGAAGTCCTGCAGCACGACGGCTCCGACCTGGTGGCGCTCAACGCTTCGATGTTCGCTGCCGACCGCAGCGACCGTGTGGGCGCGATCCGCGTAAAGATGCGCAACGACCGCGCCAACGCGATCATCTGGAGCTACGCCGCGGTGAAGAGCGTGGCAGTGGCGGTGAATCACTTTCCCGTGCTCGACGTGCTCGGCGGCACCGCAGTCGACGCGGCCATGGTCGCCACGCTCGGCAAGGTGTACGGCATCGAAATGACCACCGACAACGCCAGGGCGCTGGTCACCAGCATCCTCAAAGCAGCCGGTTGGGTGATGGCGGGCGAAGCGGTGGTGAGCTACATCTCGAGCTTCTTCAAAGGCCTCACGTGGGGCACCAGCACGGCCATCAGCGCCCTACCACAAGGCGCTGCCGCCGGCTACGGCTCGTACATCGTCGGCCAGGCCGCGCGATTTTACTTCGAACACGGCGCCAGCTGGGGCGAAAAAGGCCCCAAACGCGTCGTCGCCCGCATCCTGGAAAACACCGACAAGCAATCGGTGATCGACCACTTGAAGTCGGAGATTAAGGGCAAACTGACGAAAAACCGCCACGCGGCGAAGTGAATTCGTAGGCCGTAACAAGCTTGCGCAGTTACGGCATGGCTTTGTTGCTGCCGTAACTGCGCAAGCTTGTTACGGCCTACATTTGACTTTTGACGATACCGCGGCGGTCAATCCCGCATCTTCGCCAGTGCCGCCAGGATCTCGCCGAGCTGCAGCAGCTCGTCGCCGGAGGTGTCGATGCGGTCGAAGGCGTTATAGACCATCGGGTGGGCAGCGGTTTCTTGTTTTGCCAGGCCTCCGTTGGCGTCGGCGTCGGCGCCGTCGAACATGGCGACGATGTCGAGCCCGGTGTGCATTGGTTTCTGGCCGGCGCGGCGCTGGTCGTCTTTGGGGAGCATCACGTCGACAAAGCCGAGCATCATTTCTTCCCAGCTTTGGTCGCCCCAACGAACGGTTTCGCTCGGATCGGGATTCGCCAAGTTCTGCTTCGAATTGTCGAACACCGCGCGGCAGTGGATCACCGATCCTGCAGTTAACGTGCGAGGCTCGGCCAGCACGTACCGCGTTTGCCAGTTGAAGTCGTAGGCCGGCACGTCGAGCAGCGTTTCGCGCTCTCCGTCCGGGGTGACCAGCACATAGCTGAATGCTCTGCCGCGCAGATGCATGTGCGGCGACATCGAGATTAGCGTCACGTCGTGCTTCAGCGGCTGACTCGTGGCGGTCACCACGTGGGCGCTGTCGTTGGGCGGAATCTCGAACCGCATGTTGCCCACCTCGGCAGTGATGACTTCGTGGTCGATCTTCTCCGGATCGGCCAACACCACGCCCATTTTTGTCACGTCGGTTTGTGGTGAGCCAACCGGCGTGTAGTGCATTTCGAAGATGAACTCCGAACCTGCCGGCACCAGCTTGGCCGAGCCTTGCGGAAGCGGTTCACCCCGCAGTCCCGGCACGTAAGCCGACAGGAAGATCCAGTTCCGGCGGCCGCGCTTGCCGGGCGGTTCGGCGTAGACGATCGTGTGGTGCACCACCGAAGCATTGCCCGGCTGCACTTCGGTCTGTTCGATCCAAGTGTCCTCCTCGAATCCACTCGGCACGCGGAAATACTGGTACGGCACGCCGCGCTTGCCCGCGTCGGCCGGCACCTCGAATTCTTCTTGCATCGCAAACACCAGGTCGGGCTGGTGGGAAAGCTGCCAACCTTTGGTGTAAACCGGCGGCTCCGGCAGGTCGGCCGGGTCGCCTTCGGGGCAGCCAGCGGCCACCCATTTGTAGATCAGTTCTTTCTCCTTCCCAGGCATGCTGCGATCGTTGGCGAACTTGCCATGCTCACCACTGGCGTGCCATGGCGGCATCCGCTGCTCGCGAACCACTTCGGCCATCATCTCGCCCCACCCGGCGACGTCGTCGTAGTTGGCCAGTTCGAACGGACCGATCTCCCCGGCGCGGTGGCACTCCACGCAGCGGGCTTGCAGGATCGGCGCGATGTCGCGGCTGTAGGTTACGTCGCTCGAAGCTTCCGCCTCGCGCACGCGGCCGATGATGCAGCCCAGCGCCTTGGTCTCGGGCTGCGAAACGTCTTTGCCGGCGAGCAATTCATCCAGCGCGATCCGCAGGTCTTCGCGATCCGCATGGTCGCGCACCACGCCCACCACGTACTGGTCGTCGACTCGGCCTTGATATCGCACCTTCCGGTCGGCGTCGAGCACGAACACCTGCGGAGTGCGCTCGGCGCCAAACAGATCGGCCACCTTGTTGGCTTGGTCTTTCAGCACGGCATATTTCAGCTCGTGCTGGCGGACGAACGCGGCCAGCTCGCGGAGCGAATCCTGGCGGTTCGAGTCGACCGCTACAACGGCCACGCCGCGCTCGGCGTACTCGTCGGCGATCGCCTGCAAGCGTCCCGCGTAGAGCTTCGCCAGCGGGCATTCGGTCCCCAGAAAGGCGACCACCACCAGCTTGCTATCATCCAGCTCGCTGAACGAATAAGTCTTACCCAGGTGGTTGGGCAGCTCGAAGGGGTCGATCTTCCGCCCGATCGAATTGGCCGACGCGGTCGTGGCGCTGGCGAGCAGCAGCCAAGCAACGATCGCCGTGCGAGTCTGGGGCAAAAGGGAGGAATTGGCAAACACGTAGCGTCGATCGTAAGGCACTTGATGCATCGGTTCACAAAGGGTTGGGGAGGTACGCCTGTCTGCTGAGTATACCCCGACAGCGGCCGATACGTTTCGCGGCTGCCCGAGACTGGCGCAAAGTATTCTCTGCCAGTGACTTACGCCTGCTAGCAGGGGCGCGAACGCGCCTTGACCGCTGGGCAGCCGCGATTCTATACTCCGCGGCCCCTCTATCTGTTCGAAATGGATTTCGGCAGAGGGCTCGCTCCTCTCGTTTCGTGCGGCAAGGAAGCCTCGTCCATCGTCCAGGCATCGTTTAGTCCGATTCGCGTGTTCGCGCTGATGCATCGCTGCGCGGTGCGAACGCTCGGAATATGCGCGGCCGGGTGCGCGCTGCTGGTCGCCACGACGAACCTCGCGCGCGGCGAAGTGTTCCTGCCACGCCCTGCGGACGATCCGGCGGTAGCCATCACTGCGGCCGCCGCCACCAAGTGGCAAGAGGGCGTGTACGAAACGTGGCATCTGTCGGGCGGATGCACCATCACGCAGGGCTCGAACACCGTGCAGGCCGCCGAGGCCATCGTGTGGGTCGAGCCACCGGACGTCGCTCGACCCGGCGAGTCGCACAAGGTGATCATCTACGCCGAACCGGCCGCCGGCCAAATGGTCGCGCTGTCGCATCGCGACCCCACAGGCCAGCAAGCCCGACAAGATGTGCAACAGTGGTTCGGCCGCTGGCGGACCGGTCCCGGCGTGGCATGGCGCGTTGCGCGGCAATCCACCCCACCGCCCAACGCTCCCGCGATTCACACCCGCGCATCGGCGCACTTCCATTCCCTCGCCGCGAGTGCGGCCACCGAATTGGGTGTCAACAAATCGGGCGAAGTGCAGACCGTGCAGTTCCAGCAGTTCGTTGCGCCGCCTGCGCCGGTGGTCACCAACCCCAGCGGCATTCGCCGCGTGCGTATCGGGCAGCGGAGCGACGTGGGCATGCAAATCAACTCGAAGCCACTGCCGGGCGGCCAATATGCGGCCACGATTACCGGTGGCACGCGGATCATCATCGAGGGACTCAAAGTTAGCGGTCTGCCCGATGCATTGGGTCCCATTGATTTGCTCGACATTCAAACCGACCGCGCGGTCGTTTGGTCGTCGGCGTCGATCTTTAGCGCCGGCGCGTTCGAGCAGCAGAACGACATGCCGCTGGAAATCTACATGGAGGGCAACATCGAGTTTCGGCAGGGCGACCGCGTGATCTACGCCGACCGCATGTACTACGACGTGCGGCGCAAAGTGGGCACCATTATCAACGCCGAACTGCAGACACCGCTCTCGGGATTCGACGGCCTGGACTACGATGGCCTGGTGAGGCTCAAGGCCGGAGTGATCGAACAGCTCGACGACTCGCGGTTCGTCGCGCACGACGCGATGCTCACGACCAGCCGCCTAGAAGTGCCCAGCTTCCACTTGGGGTCGCAAACGATCACGCTCGAAAACACGCAGCAACCGGCCATCGATCCCTTCACCGGCGTGCAGGCAGTCGACCCCGTTACGTTCCAGCCGATTTATGATTCGAGAAGCCTGGCGCAAAGCCGGGGCAACTTCGTGTACGTGGGCAACGTGCCGGTGTTCTACTGGCCTACGCTGGCAACCGACCTCCAAGAGCCAAGCTACTACATTAGCAACTTGCGTGTCCGCAACGACCGCATCTACGGCTTCCAGACACTGGTCGACCTCGACATGTTCCAACTGTTGGGCGTCGACGAGCCGCCGGCGGGTGTGGATTGGGACATCAGCCTCGACTACTTAAACGAGCGCGGCTTCGGCTACGGCACCACCGTCGAGTACAACCGCGACATGTTCTTCAACACCATCGGGCCGACCAGTGGTCGGCTCGACGCCTGGTTCATCGACGACCACGGCGTCGACAACCTGGGCTTCTTCCGCCGCGACATCGTGCCCGAGGCATCGTACCGCGGGCGCACGTTCTGGAATCATCGCCAGAAGGTGATGCAAGGTTGGCTCGAAGGATGGACCGTGCAGGCCGAGGTGGGCTGGATCAGCGATCGCACGTTCCTCGAGCAGTACTACGAACAGGAATGGGACGACCGCAAGGACCAGATCACCGGAGTGCGGCTCAAGCGGATCACCGACAACCGGTCGCTGTCGATCGAGGCCAACGGACAGGTCAACACGTTCTTTACGCGAACGCAGTGGCTGCCGCGTCTCGATCACTACATCCTGGGCCAGGACCTCTTCAACGAGTCGCTCACACTCAACACGCACACCAGCCTGGCGTACGCCAACCAGAACATCGCCAGCACGCCGACGAATCCACAGCTCGAATCGGAATGGACCTTGCTGCCCTGGGAACAGACCGACGCCGGCGGTCGGATTTCAGGAGCGGGCGAGCGCTTCCTCAATCGCAGCTCGATCGCTGCGCCGCTAAACTTCGAGCCATTCAAGGTGGTGCCGTACGCGGTGGGCGAACTCGGCCACTGGGGCGCCGACCGCAACGGCGACGACATCCAACGCGTCTACGGCCAAGCCGGCGTGCGCGCGAGCATCCCGTTCTGGACCGCGAACCCTTACATCCAGGACCCAGTGTTCAACCTCAACGGCCTGGCACACAAGGTGGTATTCAACATGGAGGCTTCGGTCTCCAGTTCGAACCGCGACATGGAAGAGTTCCCGCTGTACGACGAAATCGACGACGACGTGTTCGAGGAAATCCGCCGGCGGTTGTTCTTCCCACCCTTCGGCGGCCAATTGGCGGGCACGTTCTTCGATCCCACCACGGTGCCCACGAGCATCGATCCGAAGTTCGACCCGCGTTTCTGGTTGCTGCGAACCAACACCCAAAGCTGGGTGACCTCGCCGGCGATGGAAGTGGCGGACGACCTGGCGTTGGTGCGGTTCGGCATGCGACACCGACTGCAAACCAAGCGCGGCCTGCCAGGGCGGCAACACATCGTCGACTGGATGACGCTCGACACGAACGTCTCCTGGTTCCCCGACGAAAACCGCGACAACTACGGCTCGGCGATGGGCCTGGCCGACTACGACTATCGCTGGCACGTGGGCGACCGGTTCACGATCCTCTCCGACGGAGCAGCCGACTTCTTCGGCGAAGGATTCCGCACGCTGTCGGCCGGCATGATCGTCAACCGTCCCTCGCGCGGCAACCTGTACCTGGGCTACCGCACGCTTCGCGGCCCGTTCACCGCCGACGTGCTCACGGCCACGATCAACTACCGCATGAACTCGAAGTGGGTCGGCTCGGTCAGCTCGGTAGTCGACTTCAGCGAAGCGGGCAACATTGGCCAATCGATCACGTTCAGCCGCATCGGCGAGTCGCTCATCGTCAGCTTCGGCGCGAACATCGACGAGTCGAAAGACAATGTCGGCTTTAACTTCCTGATCGAACCCCGCTTCCTGCCCACACTCAGCCTCACGCGGACCACCGGAATCGATATCCCACCAGTCGGTGCAGGCGGATTGGAATAATCGAGGTTTGGGACAGGCGGCTAGGGGCTTGAGTTACAATGGAACTCTCCCCCAGCCACCAAACCAACGCATTGTCGCCATGCCACGAGTCCACCACCCGACGCCCGTGCCGCCGCCAAGTTCGCCCATGAAACGTTGGATTTGGAAGTTCGCCTGCGCACTGCGTGGGGTGGCCGTGGGCATGCGGGGACAAAACAGTTTCTACGTGCACGTTCCCGCGGCCATCGTGGCGTGCATCATGGCCGCGTGGCTGGACTTGCCGCTCGCCGAGTGGCTCGTCGTGGTGCTGTGCATCACGGTGGTGCTGTCGGCGGAGCTGATCAACTCGGCCATCGAACACCTGGCCCGCGCGGTCACACGCGAAGAACACCCCGAGATCCGCGACGCGCTGGACATCGCCAGCGGCGCAGTGTTGGTCGCATCGATCGGCGCTAGCGCCGTGGGCGTGGTGCTGCTAGTGAGCCACTGCTCTTAGCAGGGCCACCAGCACTTCACGCGCTGGCGATAGCCGGTGTACTCGTCGCCGAACAGTTGTTCGAGGTGCTCTTCTTCTACGGGGCGGACCGTATAGTTCCACAGCAGCCCCCCGGCCACTACAACTGCCGGCATCAACCACGAACCAAGGCCAAGTCCTACGGCCAGACCTTGCGAGAGTCCGGCAACGGCCATCGGGTTTCGCACCCAGCGATAGGGACCGGCCACCACCAGATGCCGCGGGCAGTCGGTCGGCAGCGGTGTGCCCCGTCCCACCACGGCCATGGTGACCGCCGTCCAGACGTTGAGCGCGCTGGTCACCAGGAACAACACAACTGCCACAGGAATCTGTCCAGTGAAATGAAACGCGGGCCAGCCCATGAGGTCTTCGAACCAGCGAAGCGAAACCGGCAGCACGAACAGGAATACGCCCCAGAACACGATCGATTGCAGGAACGTCTTCCACAGATTCCAACCGGTCGAAGCAGGACGCGCCTGGCGAAAGTAGCGGCTTGGCGACATCGCTACTCCCGATAGCCGAGGGCGGCGAGCCAGGCCAACACCGCGGCCGCACACATCAGCACCACGGCCAAGATGCACTCGCCGGTAAAGAGGAAGGACGCCAACACATAAAGCGTCGCATAACTCACCGCCCCAACCACGAACCACAACACCGCCCGCGCGCCGGGAAGCCTCTTCGCCACAGCAACTGCCGCCAATGCCGAACCACCCACAAAGCAAACCACGTCGGCCGCAGCGAAGGCCAGGAGCACCGAGTCGCTGGTCCGCGTGGGCCAAAACCACTCGCGACTCGCCGGCCAGAGCCAGAGCATCATCCACCACACCGCGCCGGCCACGGCCTGCAAGGCGAAGTATCCAGCGATGAGGGAGCGCGGGGGCATGCTTTCGGAAAGTGCCTCAGTAAATGAACACCATTGGTATGACGACCGCCATGATCAACCCGAAGTGCAGCCCAGCGACGGCATCTCCGAGAAGTGTGCCGAACGATGCACCAGCGCACGCGAAGCCGCCTAGGTAGCAAGTGAATACGAGCATGGGCCAATGGTGGTCCATTGCCCAACCCCATCCCCACCAACACTGAATACTAAGAATCGCCAACAGCATCGACGCCAAGAGCCTGCGGAGTGAAAACTGGAATCGCGGCATGTCGATCTCTTCGACGTTAAAGTCGGTCTTGGTCAATCCGGCGAGCCGAGAGCGTCAGCGACCGGAGATAAGTCCAAGACCGCTCGCAACTCACTCCGGTCGCTGGTAAGAAGCCAATGCCGCATGGCACCGATTCTACTCACCAGCCAGTCCCAACGCTTCAATCTCGGCGAGCTGGGAGCGTCAGCGACCGGAGTTGAGCACCAAGACCGCTCGCGGGTCACTCCAGTCGCTCTCGCTCCTGGCTCGCCAAGGGACTTAACCCCTTACGTCCCAGCACTTTAGCGATTGTGCGGTGTGTGCCGGCTGTGCCGGTCGGAGGGCCGTACCTTTGTCAGTTGATAAGGGAGGGGTAAACTAGAGGACTTCGGCGTCTTTAACCGCCTTGTATTATTGTTTTTCCGAGCGCTGGCGCGCCTGGAATGCCGACATAAGTGCTTTCGTCTCCCGCTTTGGGTGGGGCGAGGCACTCGAAACCTGTCCCGCCCTGTCCGCAGTAGAAATATCGTCTGTCTATGCATTCGCAAGTTGTCGTCTTAGGTGGTGGTCCCGGTGGTTACGCGGCCGCTTTTCTCGCTGCCGATCTTGGTTTGGAAGTCACCATCGTCGAGGCCGACCCTCGCCTGGGTGGTACGTGCCTGCTGCGAGGTTGCATTCCTTCCAAGGCCCTGCTGCATGTGGCCAAGGTGATTTCCGAAGCCGAGGAGATGGCCGATTGGGGTGTCGAGTTCAGCAAGCCACAGGTCAACATCGACAAGGTCCGCGAGCGCAAGAATAAGATCATCGAAACGCTCTCCGGCGGCCTGGGGCAGCTGGCTGATCGTCGGAAGGTGAAGAAGATCCACGCCCGCGGGGTGTTTGTCGACTCCAACACGCTGGAACTCGAAGGCGGCAACCCCGAAACCTACGAACACAAACGCCTGACGTTCGATCACTGCATCCTGGCGACCGGCTCGGTGCCAGCCATGCCCAAGGCGTTCGACATTGGCTCGCCGCGGGTGATGGACTCCACCGGCGCGCTCGACCTCGAGGAGTTGCCCGACTCGCTACTGGTCGTCGGCGGCGGCTACATCGGTCTGGAAATGGGCACGGTTTACTCCGAGCTGGGCACCGCGGTCTCCGTCGTCGAGTTGGCCGATGGACTGCTGCCAGGCGCGGATCGCGATCTGGTGAAGCCGCTAATCAACCGCGTGAACGAGCGATTTGCCAGCGTGCAAGTCAACACCAAGGTGGTGAGCCTGAAAGACGTCGGCGACGGCGTGGATGTCGAACTCGAAGGCCCCGAGGGGAAGCAAACCACCAAGTTCGACCGCGTACTGATCTCCATCGGCCGCCGTCCGGTTTCATCGGGCTTCGGCCTGGAGAACACTAAGGTCACGGTCAACGAGCGGGGCTTTGTGGAAGTCGACAAGCAGCAACGGACCAGCGACCCGTCGATCATGGCGATCGGCGACGTTGCGGGCGATCCGATGCTCGCGCACAAGGCGGCCGTCGAAGGCAAAGTGGCGGCCGAAGTGCTCGCCGGCGAGCCGGCCGCACTCGACGTGGTAGCTATTCCGGCGGTGGTGTTCACCGATCCGGAAATCGCCTGGGCCGGTCTGACCGTAGAAGAGGCCAAGGCCCAAGGTCGCGAAGTGAAAGTGGCCCAGTACCCCTGGCAAGCCAGCGGCCGGGCGATGGCCAACGGCCGCACCGATGGTTTGACCAAGTGGATCATCGACCCCGAGACCGACCGCGTACTGGGCTGTGGCGTCGTGGGCTACGGAGCGGGCGAACTGATCGGCGAGGCAGTGCTGGCCATCGAGATGGGCTGCAACATTCGCGACATCGCGGAGAGTGTCCATCCCCACCCGACGATGAGCGAGACGATTGCCTTTGCCGGCGAGGTGCACTTGGGCACCGCCACGGAAGTGTATCGGCCAAAACGGAAGAAATAGATAGTTGGGCTTTTGGGGTTTGGCGTTAGGATTGAGACAGCCGCCGGCTGCAGAACTACCCACCCAGCAGCTCAAACGTATAGTCCTTAGAGAGCGATAATCATGGCAAGCGTTGACGCAAAAGAACATCACTCGCCCATTCCCGACGACAGCGATCCGACGGAAACCGCTGAATGGCTGGAGTCGCTCGACTACGTGCTCGAGCACAAAGGCCCCGAGCGGGTGAAGCAACTGCTTGGCGCGCTGGAAGAAGCTGCGCATCGCAACGACGTCGAACTGCCGTTCACCGCAACGACTCCCTACATCAACACCATCCCGCGCAGCGAGCAGCCCCCCTACCCTGGCGATCGCGAACTCGAGCGGCGGATCAAGAGCTACGTCCGCTGGAACGCGATGGCCATGGTCACCCGCGCCAACCGCCACCCGGCAGAACCGGGCGGACACATCTCGACGTTTGCGTCCAGCGCCACGCTGTATGAAGTGGCACAGAATCACTTCTTCAAAGGTCGCGGGGAAGATGGCTTCAGCGGAGACCAGGTTTACTTCCAGGGCCACGCTGCGCCAGGCATGTACGCCCGGGCGTACCTCGAAGGCCGGTTGACCGAGCGGAATCTGGTGAACTTCCGCCGCGAGCTGTCCGATGGCGGCGGCCTCAGCAGCTACCCCCACCCGTGGCTGATGCCCGACTTCTGGGAGTATCCCACCGTGTCGATGGGCCTCGCGCCGATCATGGCCATCTACCAGGCGCGGTTCAACGAGTACCTGACCGACCGCGGCATCGCCGATCTGTCGAACAAGCACGTCTGGGCCTTCCTGGGCGACGGTGAATGCGACGAGCCCGAAACGCTGGGCGCCATCTCGCTGGCGACTCGCGAGCAACTACAAAACTTGATCTTCGTGATCAACTGCAATCTGCAACGTCTCGATGGGCCAGTGCGCGGAAACGGAAAGATCATTCAGGAACTAGAAGGTACGTTCCGTGGCGCCGGTTGGAACGTGATTAAAGTCATCTGGGGTGGAGAGTGGGATCCGCTGATCGAACACGACGACGAAGGAGTGCTGGCCAACCGAATGATGGAAATCGTCGATGGCCAATACCAAAAGTATACCGTCTCACCGGGTAGCTACATTCGCGAGCACTTCTTCGGAGTCGATCCTCGCCTGGAGGCGATGGTTAAGAGCCTCTCCGACGAGAAACTCACCAAGATGCGCCGTGGTGGGCACGATCCTGACAAGGTATACGCTGCGTACAACCGTGCGGTGAACTTAAAGAACGGTAAGCCGACAGTCGTGATCGCCAAAACGATCAAGGGATATGGTTTGGGTGAAGGTGGCGAAGGCCGCAATATCACACACAACAAAAAGAAAGCCAACGAAGAAGAACTTCGCGAGTTCCGCACTCGGTTCGGCATTCCAATCTCCGACGAGCGCGTGGCCGAAGCGCCGTTTTACCGTCCGCCGGAAGATAGCCCCGAAATGAAGTACATGCGGGCCCGCCGCGAAGCGCTCGGTGGACCGGTGCCGTCACGCAATGCCTCGCGGAGCACGATCAGCGTGCCGGCACTGCCTGCCTACGAAAAGACGGTCAACACCAAGATGGTGTCGCAAGGCGAAGGCAAGGAAATGTCCACTACCATGGGCTTCGTTCGCTTGCTTAGCGACCTGCTGCGCGACAAGGAGATGGGTAAGTTCATCGTGCCCATCGTGCCCGACGAGTCGCGTACGTTTGGCATGGAAGGCCTATTCAAGCAGGTGGGAATCTACGCTCACGCTGGACAGCTTTACGAACCCGTCGACGCCGGCGAGCTCTCCTACTACAAGGAAGCCCAGAATGGTCAGTTGTTGGAAGAAGGTATCACCGAAGCGGGTAGCATGAGCTCGTTCAACGCCGCTGGCACCAGCTACAGTGCGCACGGCGTGCCGATGATTCCGATGTACATCTACTATTCGATGTTCGGCTTCCAACGCATCGGCGATTTGATCTGGGCCGCGGCCGACATGCGAGCCAAGGGCTTCCTGCTGGGCGGCACCGCCGGCCGCACCACGCTCAATGGCGAAGGCCTGCAGCACCAGGATGGCCACAGTTTGGTGAACGCCATGGCCTTCCCCACGGTGCGGGCATACGACCCGGCGTTCAACTACGAGACGGCCGTCATCATGTTCCATGGCATGAAGCGGATGTACGTCGACAACGAAACGTGCATCTACTACATCATGCTCGAGAACGAGAACTACATGATGCCGCCGATGCCCCAGGGCCCCGACGGAGGTCCCTGCAAAGAGGTCGAAGAGGGGATCATCAAGGGCATGTACAAGGTGAGCCCCGCACCCGAGCGCAAAAAGCACCATGTGCAACTGTTCGGCAGCGGTGCAATCCTCCGCGGCGTGCTCGACGCGCAGAAGCTGTTGGCCGAGAAGTACGACACTTCGGCCGACGTATGGAGCGTGACCAGTTACACCGAGCTCCGCCGCGAAGCACAGGAGTGCCGCCGCTGGAACATGCTGCACCCCGGCGAGGAGCCGCGCGTCAGCTACCTGGAGCGTCAACTCGAGGGACTCGAAGGTCCTTTCATCGCGGCGAGCGACTACATGCGGGCGCTGGCTGAGCAGATTGACCCGTGGGTCCCCGGCGGCCTGTTCGCCCTGGGCACCGACGGCATGGGCCGCAGCGAAAGCCGCGAAGCCCTGCGTCGGCACTTTGAAGTGGACGCCGAGTTTGTGACCCTGGCAACCTTGGACCAATTGAAGAAAGCCGGCAAGGAAGACCTGCCGTGCTTGAAGCAGGTGATCACGGACCTGGGCATCGACCCGGACAAGGAGTCCGCACTGTACGCATAGTACCTCCACACTCCGTGTGGAGAAAACGAACAAACCCTACAAGCAACATCAGCACATGGCGCTGGAGCGTCACTTTGTGAATCATCTCCACACGGAGTGTGGAGGTACTAAACGAGCAGACAACGAACATGGCAACTGAAATCACGCTTCCGAATCTTGGCGAAAACATCGACGCGGGCGACGTGCTCACGATCCTGGTCTCTGAGGGCGACGCGGTCGAGAAGGACCAGGACCTTTTGGAGATCGAAACCGACAAGGCCACGGCCGCTGTGCCGAGTCCCGCGACCGGAACGATCGTCAAGATCCTGGTTTCCGAAGGCGACACGGTAAACGTCGGCGCGCCGATCTTCCAGATCGAAGCCGGCGCAGCAGCGGCTCCAGCCAAGGAAGAACCCAAAGCGGAAGAGAAGAAGCCGGAACCAGAGCCAGAGCCGGCGAAAGAAGAGCCCAAGGCGGAAGCCCCCAAGGCTCAGCCAGCGCCAGCCACCCAAGCGGCCCCTGCAGCAACTGCCGTGATGGAAGAAGCCCCACCTCGGTCCGCCCCCCAAGCCGACATTCCCGGCGACGGAGTCGCCTCATCGGCGGCGGGACCAAGCGTCCGTCGACTCGCTCGCGAATTGGGCGTCGACCTGCGGCGCGTGCGGCCTAGCGGTACCGGTGGACGCGTCACCGAAGACGATGTGCGGAACCACGTCCGTGCCGAACAAGAAAAAGCCAAAGCGGCCGCCTCGCCGAGCGTCACTCCGCCCGGCGCTCCGAACTCCGACGGACAGGGCGCGGTGCGGATCGAAAAGATGAGCCGCATGCGAAAGACCATCGCGGCCAACATGGTGGCCAGTTACACCACCATTCCGCAGCTCACCAACTTCGACGACGTCGACATCACCGAACTCGAGGAGATGCGACAGCAGTCGAAGGACGACTACCTGAAGCGCGGGCTGAAGCTGTCGCACATGCCGTTCTTGGTAAAGGCCATCGCGTCGAGCCTGAAGCTGCACCCGATTGTGAACGCCTCGGTCGACATGGAGGCGGGCAACGTCATCTACAAGGAGTACGTCAACATCGGCATCGCGGTCGATACCGACCGCGGCTTGATGGTCCCCGTACTCCGCGACGCCGACCGGCTGTCGATTTCGCAAATCGCCCGCGAGCTGGATCGCCTGATCGATGCGGCTCGCGAGGGAACGCTGGCGATCGAAGAGATGCGCGGCGGCACCTTCACCATCAGCAACATGGGCGCGGTAGGTGGCACCTACTCCACGCCAATCATCAACTCGCCTGAAGTCGGCATCCTGCTGATCGGCCGCAGCCGCATGCTGCCAACCATCGTCGACGACGCCATCGAGGCGCGGCTGATCATGCCGCTCTCGATGACCTACGACCACCGCGTGGTCGACGGGGCCGACGCCGCACGGTTTGTAAACGAAGTGAAGGGCTTCCTGTCGGCACCGGGACGATTGCTACTGGCGCCGTAGTTGCGACTGAAGCGCTGCCGTCTGCTATAATGAATTACCCCCTCACGAAGCCAGCTGGAGGTTATTCATGTCCGCCGAATCGCTCCTATACGAGACGTTCGACCAAACGACTCCGCACACGACGGTCGGGCCGTACACGGCGGAGGACTACCTTTCACTCCCTGAGGGGGAGCGAGTTGAGCTTATCAGGGGGAGGTTAGTGATGATGTCTCCAGCGCCGAGAGCGCGCCATCAGTTCATCGGAGTCAAACTCGCTGTCGTGCTGGACGCCATCGCCACGGAGCACCGCGGAATTGCACTTGCGTCGCCTATTGATGTGCAGCTGGACGAAAAAACTGTACTCCAACCCGATGTTGTTTATGTTCGCCACGATAAGGTAAACCTCATTCAGGACCGAATTCACGGTGCACCAGACTTGCTGGTAGAGATCCTCTCGCCCTCAACAGCTAGCCGTGACCGCGTAACTAAACTTGAGCTTTACGCCAAAGCTGGTGTGCGGGAATATTGGATTGTCGATCCCGATTCCCATGTCATTGAGTTCCACACGCTCGACGGCGCTAGCTACCGCGTAACGGCCAAGGATTCCGGCGAGTATCAATCGCCACAGTTCGAAGAGGTGAAGTTGGACCTCACCACGTTCTGGGAAGAAGTCGAACGCCGCTGGCCAACGGAAAGCGAATAGGCCTAACCCCCAAAGTTGCCATGCTCCACCTCCTTTGGTTTCTATTGATTGGCCTGGCAGCCGGTTGGATTGCCGGGCAGCTTACGCGGGGCGACGGGTTTGGCATTGTCGGCAACCTGGTAGTCGGGGTGATCGGGGCCATGCTGGGCGGCATGGTAATCTGGCTAGCCGGTTTTTCGGCCAACAGCACTATCGCCGAATTGATCACCGCCACTGGCGGGGCCGTGCTGTTTCTGTACCTGCTGGGTTGGTATCGGCGGAATCGCAAGTAAGCGAACTAGCCATCCAGGCGGCCGATGCGTACAGTTCAGGGTCCTGTTATAGAGGTCCTGTATGAACGCCCCCACGCTTGATCGCTCCGCGCCGACTGCTGATTCCGAGCCGTCGCTACCATCCACTACGCGCGACCGCGTGGTGCTGCTGCACGGCATCGCTTCGACAAAGTACATGCTCGCACCGCTCGCCGGGCGGTTGCGCGGCCACGGGTTTGATACCGAGTTGTACGGGTACTTCAGTTTGCGGGGATCGATTCGCGACATCGGAGCGCGATTCGCCACGAAGCTGCACCGAGTGGCGGAGCAGTATCCCGACCAGACGATCCATGTTGTCGCCCACAGCATGGGAAGCATCGTCACACGGTGCGCGCTGCTCTCAGGCGTGCCAGAGAGCTTGGGGCGGATCGTGATGGTCGGCCCACCGAACCGCGGCTCGCACGTCGCACGGCGGCTCGTGCCGCGCTATGGTTGGTTCTCTCAAACGCTGACCGAGCTGTCCGACACGCCCGACAGCTTCGTGAACGCCCTACCGCGATGCGTCGGCAGCCACGAAGTGGGCATCGTCACCGCCAAGCACGATCGCGTGGTGCCGAAAGGTTCGACGCTGCTGGACGACCACGCCGACGAAATCACCCTGCCCAGCCTGCACACGAGCATCCTGTGGCGAAAGCGGACCGCCAGGCACGTGACGAGTTTCTTGCGCACGGGGCGGTTTGCGTAGTCTGCGATCAGCTGCCGATTAGCGGTTTTCCTTTAAAAGGAATATTCGTGACGGGTTCTCTAGTTGACCCACTCCTGCGGCGTAGGTAGGCTCGGATCATTGGTCATCCGAACACCTCCTCAAGCCGCACGAGACTTCGATGATTCAGATCGCACTGCTCCTATACGGACTATACGCCCTCATCTTTGGCAAGTTTGCCCTCGGCAGGGAAAAGGTGGTTACCGGCACTCGGGCTCGCATTCTGGGTGGATTGTGTTGGGCGAATATCTTTGTCGCCTTCGGGATAGGAATCGTCTGGGGCATCGCGGCCGAAATGGGATCTGCCGAATTACCCGTGGACGGAAGTCTTCGAATCATGGAATTCGGCCTGGTAATCGTTAATCTGATAGTCGTTTTCATGATCGGCAACACCATGTACGCGCGACAATTGGACGATGAGCAGGCGGCTACGCTGGTTGCCCCTGCTACCCCCGCCGCGGGTGCTGGCTATTCCCCAGCCACGATTGCCGACCCCGACAATCCGTTCGCGTCGCCAACGCAGAAGTCGTAGGCTAGCGCGATGAATCTGTTTGGAGTGAACCACCGAGGTCACGGAGACCACTGTGGCAAGAGGCGAACTCTGCGCTCTCGGTGTTCTCCGTGGCTGAACTCCGGGCGCTGACGCTTCCGGCTCGCCTATTGCTTCAACCCCAACAGCGGGAAGCACAGGATGGGGATCGACAGCGATGCGACGCCCAGCAGCCAGCGGAAGTCGTCGAGTTCCACATCGTCGTTGGCGGTCTTGGGGTGGTTCACGCCCATCAGGATCACCAGGATCAGCATCGGCGTCCAAATGGCTGCTTGGTCGAGGTTGATCACCACGTAGGCGATCGCCACGACGACGAACGCCCGCGCGTAGGTGTGCGCTCGGGGTCCGAACAAACCATACAGCGTGTGCCCTCCGTCGAGTTGACTGATGGGCAGCATGTTGAGTCCCGTGATCAACATGCCAACCCAGCCGGCCATGAACCACGGATTGACTTGCGAGATGCCAATCCAGTCGGCTTTGTGCGACCAGTCGGGGTGCAGCCAATCCATCATCCAGGAAACGATCAACGGGCTGTTGAGTTGGATCTCGCGCACGCCGATCTCGGTGTCGAGGTTCAGCTTGTGCACACCGTACGCCAGGATGGGAATCGCCACGACCAACCCGGCGAGCGGCCCGGCGATGCCGATGTCGAAGATCTGTTTGCGATCGGCCTTCATGCCATCCATGCTGATCACCGCGCCCATCGTGCCGATGGGATTGAACGGCACCGGGATGCAGAGCGGGTAGCTAGCGGGGATCCCGTGGCGGACCGTTTGCAGGAAGTGCCCCATCTCGTGCGTGAGCAAGATGGCGAGCACCGCGCCCATGTAAGTGAGCCCTTCGAGCCAGTTGGTTTGGATGGTGATCCACATCATCTTGATGCTCGACATGGCCATCACCGGCTCGTACTTCGCCGCGCCTACCCAGAACGTGCTCAGGCAGGTGGCCACGAACAACACGATGGGCAACGTGCGGTTGCGCTCCACCGGCTCGGGTTCTGCCGACGGGTCGCTCTCGACGTCCGACCGTTTGAGTTCCGGATACTCCACCGTGGCCGCGCCGTCGGCCGCTGGCTGCTTGCCGTCGTCCGGTGCTGCGGGCTTCGCGGCAGGCGCGTCGACCTGAGCCTCTTCCGGCGGCGTTTGGGGGTCGGATTCTCCGGTCGTCGGTTGCTCGCTCATGGTGCCGATCTTATCAAACCGCCCGCGATGCCGCGAGCGGCAACTCAATAGACTTCGATGCTCTTGACCGCCCCGCCGCCCGAGGAAAGTGCCGCTGCCAGGCACCGCTCGGCGGCTGCCAGCAGCCCTTCGGCGTTGTACGACTTGGGAATCGTCGAAATCGAGGCCACGCCCGCCTTGAGCGCCAGCGGCAGCGAGCCCGACTCGCTGGCAACCAGACTGCCGAGCCACTGGGCAACCTCCACCGCGTCGCGGCGTTCGGTTCCTGCGAGCATCACCGCGGCGCTCGTTGGCGAACTACGAAACAGCTGCGAAGGGGCGAGGTGCTGCTCGACCACCAACACCTCGAGTGCTCGCTGCAACGCATCGGCCGCATCGGTCGACAGTTGTTCCTCTCCGTCGCCGGAAACTTCCAAGCAGGCCAACGATAGCGAGGTCCGCTCGTTGCGACACTCGGCTGCCGCGCGGGTCACCGCTTCGGTGAGTCGCTGCCGCTGATCGGCCGGCGCTGGCTCGGTAGCAGTGCGGCCACGGGGACTCGGCGTCGATGCCTGCGGAGCGTCGGCGCGGCCACCCACTTCGGCGGTACTCGGCGCGACGCGCGACTGGTTGGTGAAGTCGCTCATCGCCTGCTGCAGCTCCCGCGACTCGGCCAGCAGAGCATCGCACAACTGGTCGTCGCTCTGCACCATCCGGGTGACTGCCATTTCGCTAAGGCGAGCCATTTGCCGATGCGCCTCGGCCAGCACGTCGGTGTAGGCCTCGCCTTCGGCCAGGTCGACGTCCAGCACTTCGGCCAATTGCGCCACCTGAGGCTCCATCTCCGCCACCAGCCGACTCAGGTCGTCGTTGGTCAAATCGCAGTAGAGCTGGCCACGCTCCAATAGTTCCGGCAGCACCTGCAGTTGGTGCTCGCCCACCAGTTCGACCAATAAGTTCGCCAGCGCCATGACTTGCGGCAGCGACGCTCCCGGTTCGTAGGACTCCGACGTGTTGGTGCTCGCCGGGCGGTCCTGCACCGCCATGGCATACATCTCGGGTAGTTTCCATTGCCGCAGCAGCTCGACTGTAAGCTGAGCGTGATCGAATCCCAAGGAGCGGCGTTCGAGTTCAATCAGTTCGCCTTGCTCGCTGCTCACTTGCTCGAGAAACCGCGCGTACGGTTCGCCCAGTTGCTGCAGCAGCACCAGCTTGCCAATGTCGTGCAGCAGCGCCACCAGGAAGGCGTCATCGCCTGGGCCGTGCCATTGCGTTTCGACCAACTGCCGGGCGGCCACGGCCCGCGTGATGGCGGCTCGCCAATAACCGCGCAGTTGCTCGGCGCTGAGGCCGCTAAACAGCTTCTCGGGCAGGCTGAATCCCAGCACCAGCAGCTTCAGCGGCTTGATGCCCATCAGCGCCAGCGCCTGCGTCAAGTTCTCCACCCTGCCGGACAGTCCGAACAGCGAGCTATTGACCACCTTGAGCAGTTTGGCCACCAGCGCCGGATCGCGCTCTATGCATTCCTTCAGAGCGCGGGTGTCGACTCGCTGGTTGTCGGTCAGCCGCACGACTTCCATGGCTACCGCGGGCAGCGAGTACAATGACTCGGCCTTCGCGACCATCGAATCAAGCGGCGATTTGGGACTGGGCATGGGTGCGGGAATTACATGTTCGTGAGCGGCGCGCAAGTCGGCACCGAAATCTAGCTTACGCTCACCCGCCGTGCCGACGGCCAGCGCCCGCACTGCTAGCACAATCGGTACAGAGCGACCCACGCCCAAGCCGCGATGACCAATGGGGTGCGTCGTACCAGGAATTCCGGACCGCCATGGCCATTTCGCGTTCCGCCGTACGCTCAGTTCGCTTACAATCGGCGGCTGGTTCACTCGATCTTTTCCGTCGACAGCAAGGATGCTCGCTCGATGAGATGCTCTGCACAGATTGCTCTTTATTTCATGGTCGCTGCGCTGGCCACTTCGGCGCGGTCGGAAACGCTTTCGGATGTTCTGGATGCCGACGCCACGCTGCACGATGTGACCTTCGTCGATGCGCAGCATGGTTGGGCCGTGGGCGACCGCGGCGTGGTGCTGGTGACCGACGACGGCGGCGCGCATTGGTACCCGCAGCGCTCCGGCGTCGATTGCCCCCTGCTGTCGGTTACGTTTGCTGATCCCCACCGCGGCTGGATCGTCGGCGGAAGTGCGACTCCCATCAATCATCGCACCGAAGGCGTCGTGCTGCGGACCATCGATGGCGGCACCTCCTGGCAGCGCGTTCGTACGCCCACCTTGCCGCGGCTGACGTACGTCAAGTTCTTCGACGCCGCCCGCGGCGTGGCCGCCGGGTACGGTAGCAACTTCTATCCCTCCGGCTTGTTTGCTTCGACCGACGGTGGCAAGAGCTGGCAGCCGCTCGCGCCGGGGCAGGCTCGCACCTGGCTGGCGTGCGACTTCCTCTCGCCGGAAGCCGGACTGCTCGCCGGACCGCAGGGCGACCGCGCGGTGCTGATCGATCACGAGCTGCGCCCCAGCCCCATGGCCGGCACCGACCAGCGACTGCCGCGCGACATTGCCATGCAGAGCGCCAGCGAAGGTTGGATGGTCGGCGACGACGGTTTGCTGTCCACGACGACCGACGCCGGCGCCACGTGGCAACCGCCCACCGCCGAGCCGCTGCCGCTCGACCGCCACACCCGCGGTGCCTGGCACTGGAACACCGTGGCCGCGGTAGGTCAGCACGTGTGGATCGCCGGCGCACCTGGCAGCGTGATGGCGCACTCCACCGATGGCGGCCAGTCCTGGACACTCACCCCCACCGGCGTCCGCGCTCCGATCCATCAACTGGTGTTCGTCGACGCGCAGCGCGGTTGGGCGGTCGGCGAGCTCGGCGCCATCCTCACCACCAACGACGGCGGCCGAACCTGGAAACGACAACGCGGCGGCGGCCGCGCCGCGATGCTCGCCCTGGCGGCCGCGCCGGCAAAGCTGCCGCTGGAGATCGCCACCCGCTACGCCGCTGGCGAAGGCTACCGCACCGCTGCGCTGCCGCTGTTCGACGCGTTGCCCGACTCTACCGCAACCGCCGATCTGCATCGCGCCAGTCAAGCGCTCGCCCACTGCGGCACGAACTACGCACCGCCGCTGTGGCCGTTCGGTACGCCAGCCGTTGGCTTCCATGCCTCGGCCGAACAGCTCATGGCCGAACTCGATCGTCAAACGGATGGCCTGGCTCGCCAGCAGTTGTTGGCCGCGCTGGTGCTGTCGATCCGCACCTGGCAGCCTGAAGTGCTGCTGGTACCACACCCGCGCGAGGCGAGCCGCGACGCGGCCAGCACGGTGATCGAACAGTTGGCCAGCGAAGCCCAGCAGCTTGCGGCCGATCCCACCTACGCGGTGGAGCTTGCCGCCGTGGGCCTGCCCGCGTGGCAGGTGAAGCGCACGGTCGGGCTGCTTCCGCCGGGCGAGCGCGGTTCGATCCGGCTTGCCAGCGACGACTTCATCGCAGCGCTCGGCGGCTCGCCTAGCGCGTGGAGTTCGCCCGCTCGAGGTTTGTTGTTTACTCAGCATACGGTGCCGCCTTCGTTGCACGAATTGGAATTGATCTCGCAGCTCGATGGTTTGCCTTCTAACAATCGCGACCTGTTCGCCGGGCTCGCGCTCGCCGCCGGACCCGACGCCCGTCGGCCGCTGGTGGCCAGCAATCCCAGCGACCTCGACCGACTTCGCAAGCTCTCGCAGAAGCGCGGTCAACTCGTGCGACTGCTCGACTACGCCGAGGGCAGCCCCGTGTGGAGCGCCCAGGTGGTGAACCTGACCGGCGGGCTCGACGCCCAGACCGGCGGTGAATTGTTGTTCCAATTGGCCGAGGGCTACCGCGAAACAGGGCGGCAAGCCATGGCGGCCGACACGCTGTATCTGCTCGCACGTCGCTATCCCGAACACCCGCTGGCCGAGCAAGCGCTGGTGTGGCTGGTGCGTTACTACGCCAGCGGCGAAGTGGCTCACGTCGCCAGCCAGCAACAAGCACAAGCCGCCCGCACTCGACCACTGGCGAACGTCAAGTACGGGGACAATGCCGGCGCGCCGGAAGAACCGAAGGTCGAAATACCACAAACCTCCGATGGCGGCACCGCCACGCTCACGGCCGATGAGCGACTCGAGCGCGCCACGCTGCTTGGCGAATACATGGACAAAGCACGCCCCGCGCTGTTCACCGAGCCCGAGCTGCGTTTCCCGCTCGTCACCGCCTCGCGCAAGCTGGGCTTCAACAACACGGCCGAACGATACTTCGCCATCCTCAGCCGATCGGGCGTCGACGAGGGTTGGGTCTCGGCCGCCAAGGTGGAAAACTGGCTCGCCAAGCCCGAACAACTGCCACCCGACAAGCCGATCGTCACGTGCAAAGACACGCAGGACGTTCCGCACCTCGACGGAGTGCTCGACGAACCGCTGTGGAAGTCGGCCGAAGTCGCACGCGTTGGCAACAAGGCGCTGCGCAACGATCCCACCGCGGTGGAAGTGCGTCTGGCGCGTGACGAACAATACTTGTACATGGCGATCAGTGCTCCACGATTGGCTGAGGAAACCTACGAAACGAACGACGCCCGCCGCCTCCGCGATGCCGACCTCCGTGCGTTCGATCGCGTGCAACTTCGCATCGACATGGACCGCGACTACGCGACCGCGTACGAACTGACGGTCGACTGCCGCGGCTGGACCCGCGACGCCTGCTGGGGCGATGCGAGCTGGAACCCGCGTTGGTTCGTCGCCCACAAACTCACGGACACCGCCTGGACCGCCGAGGTGGCCGTGCCCTGGACCAACCTGGCCCCCAGCGGCCCCGCGCTACTCGACACCTGGTGCCTGGGCATCACCCGCCAGACGTCCCACGGCCACACCACCAGCTGGACCGGCACATCGGGCGACACGCCGGAAAGCTTCGGCTTAACGCTTTTCCGCTAACTCCGTAGCTTCCGTCGCCAGACGGAGGAAAACCAGCGACATTCATTGGCCCAAGACCGAGGGTTTTGTCCCACATATCGATCCATTGGCCCAAAACCCTATACGTTATGGTCCCATCCAAGTGGTGAAACCCCTAGTTTTCTCGACAAAACCATTCGGGGGGTGCGACAAAACCCTCCACGTTGTTCCCCGCATGTTTCTCGTTGGGGCAAAACGATAGTCGCCGTTCGCTCCGTCGCTCCAAGCCCATCCCCTCCCCCGGGCGATTTGGCGAGAGCGAGATTAACCTTCCAATTGCCACTATCCCGCCAAATCGCTTGGGGGAGGGTTAGGGTGGGGGCCTGAACGACCACGCGCAGCAAACCTCGGCGGCAACGCCCCCACCGTCTGGTGACGGTAGCTACGAACCTACGGACACACAGAGTGCCCTAAACTATTGGACCACACCCCCACGCGATTTCAACGGCGATTATTTTACAGTAGCCTTCGGCGCTCCGGCAGCACTTTCACTTGCCAGCACCGTTGCGAGAATTGAACGGCATTTGCTAACTGGCATCGCGAGGTGCCGGGCGATACACTCGCTCAGGATCGCTTGGGACAACACTGCCTTCAGCAAAACGGTAAACGATGTTAGTCAATGCCACCAACTGCTGCTCGTTCGACGCAGGCGAGTGGTCCGTCGTGCAAGACGACTACGTAATATCGATGGTATCCCCTGAAGGAAGCGCGGAACTGCGAGTCACCGCGTATGATTATGGTCGCAGCGTGACGCTTACTGAACTTGTTCAATTGGCGAAAAATCGCGCTGGCGAATCTGTAGAAGTCATGGAAAGCAACTGTGGCCAGTACGCCGGAATCGCCTTCCGAGGCGTCGAAGACAACCTCGCTTACCACACCTGGTACCTAACGCTCGCCGAGATTCTCCTGGACATCGAACTCACGTGCGAAGATGGTAACTTAGACGCCCATCTGAAAGCGGCCGAAGCAATCCTTGTGACCCTGCGCGACACTCGGCCTTGACGACTCACGCCACGCGAACGCCCTAGCATACATTTACCACCATGAGATTAACCCCCGCACAGGTTGCCATCCGTCTAATCACCGGCGAATCGCTGCGCATGGCGACGCGCGACATGACCAAAGCACAACGCATTCGCGAAGGCCATCGGATGCTGGTGCGAATCTGCCATTGCGACCATGGATACGATCTTCTTGCGTGGCACAAAGAACTGCGTAAATCAAACGCAGGCGGATACAACTGGGGAGGACGCGAGGGGATTCCCGACAGGATTCAGAACGCTTTGGACGACTCCAATTGGCGAGAGACAGTTGCCGAGCTAAAGCGCGTCGACGCCGAACGAATGGCGCGCCGCAAGCCAAAGAATGCTTGATCAATCGTTGCACGGCCCCCCAACCTGCCACTACTCCTCCTCCGCCGCAGATGAATCCCGCCCCGCAAGCAAATCCAGAAATTCCACTTTACCAATCCCCCCTACCCGCCATCGCAGCGCATTGCCTTGCGAATCGGTAACGATCGTGACCGGGGTGCCGCCGATGTTGTAGCGGGTGAGCAACTCCGCGTTGTCTGGGCTACCGACGTCGATTGCCACTGGGACGAATTGCTCGTTGACCACCGACTTCACCTCCTCGTCGGCCCACACCTGGCGTTTCATCACTCGGCAGGGCACACACCATTGGCCGGTGAAGTAGAGGATCATCGGCTTGCCAGCGTCGGCCGCTTGCTGCTGAGCCAAACTGTAGCCATCCGCCCAAGCGATGTCGTTCGCGGGCACATAAAAGCAGTACCAGGCGTACGCCAGCGAGACAACCAGGAACGTCAGCCAGAAGCACCGCCAGAAGTGGAAGAATCGCTGTCGTTCCGGGGCTGGTTCGGAGTCGGTGGACGGCGGTAATTCGGCGGGCGATTCGTTCATGTCAGTCGGTCGAATATGACCTGGGTGAAAGTTTCCTGCGCTCTGGTCGCTCAACTCAAGAGCACTCCGATCGCCGACATGGCCACCGAAATGGCAATGCATACGCCCACCAGAATGCCAACTGCCTTCGGCTTGCTCAATGCTCTCAAGCCAAAGAAATCGAGCACGTTGCCCTGGAAGAAGTACAAGAACAGTAAGAAATGAACGATGACGCGCACACCATGCTTGACCACATAGTACTCTGGCCCGCGACTGCCGCCTTCCAGTTGGTCCATCATCACCATGATAGTGAACAACGCCGCCCCATTGCGAAAAATGCTGTAAACGTAGTAGAAGGTGGCCAGCCACCAACCCCACTTCGTGCCCATCCACATACCGACGCCTGATGCAATGGTCAGGATGGCCAGGAACATCAAGCCGATGACGAGTAGCAGTGGCGATACTCCAACGAACCGCAAATTGCCCCCGATGGTTTCAAGATTGGTAAACAGCAGAAACTGTGCGATAAGAAGCACAACGCCGCCAATAAAGTGAAGGATGGCCAGTATCGTCACGCCGACGGGACGAGCCATCGTTTCGCGTTGCGATTCGTCGGTGGCGCTGCTCGGAGCGGATGCAGGCGGCTGGTAAGGGTTCTCTGTCACGGTCACCTCTTAGTACAAATGCGGGGCGCGAAATGGTCCATCGGATTGCGACTTGAGTAATACGATTATACAGGCCTCGCTTGCTGGTCGCACACTCCGGTAGGCGTAATTGTCATCCGCCATTTGGGTCGTAGCGAAACGCTCCGACGTAGTCGAGCGACGACCTCGCCGGGTGGTCTGGAGAATTGGGTGAGTAGACGCAGACCACGGAGTTAACTTCTGTGGGAACCACGCGAACGACCCGAAACTGGGTTGAGTATGAGAATCCGCACAACGCAGACAGCAAGTCCGTCGTTCGCGAAAAGAACTCAATTTCAATCGCCATGGGTTCGTAGTCGTTCGACAACCCGATCTCACGCATGAAATCCGACTCTCTCAGATCACCGTCGTCGGTGTACGTGGGAAGCACGAAACGTTCCGGGTCATCCTCGGAGCGAAATCGTGCGAGGCAACAGAAGATATGTACCATGTCCATAGCGATCACCTAGGTTGTTCATGCGGCACGCGAGTGCACGCAATCCGAACCGTATATCTCAGAGTTTCATCCCTTCCTTGCAACCAGCGCGTAGCACATGGGTAGCTTGTTGGGCTGCTTGGCAAACTCGGCATACGAGACCGCGATGTCATGGGGATACTCCTCGAAGAATTCGAGGGTGAATCCCGCCGCTAGAATACTGGATATGATCTCCCCGAGAGTGTGCTGGTGCCAGTATCCGGGAGAACCGATGATCGCTTGAGGATCAAGGTAGTCCTTGCAATCGGCGAATACCAACGGATCATCGCGGAAGTAAGAGCGGCTGATTCTGGGGTCGCGCGGGTCTGCAGACGCGTCGTCATACATGAAAAGGATGGGGTGCATTTCATAAATGAACAACTGTCCGCTCGGCCTGAGAAGCTCAGCAGCTTTCGAGCACAAGCGGGGCAGGTTCGGAAGCCATCCCAGAGCCCCGATGGAGATGTAGGCGAGGTCGAATTGACCGCTAAACTCCGATGGGATGTCGTAGACACTCGATCGAATCACTCGGACGTCGAGCGCTGCAGCGGCCGCCAGTTGGTGTGCCTGATTGACGAAGGCGTCAGAAATATCGAATCCGACGCAACGCCCCGCCCCGGCGCGCTTGATGGAGATCAGCTCGCGGGCATTGTTACAGGCTAGCTGGACGACAGATTTTCCGGCCAAGTCGATGCGACTGAACACACGCTGCTCAACGGCATCAAATGTGCAAAAGCTGGGACTCCGCACCGCTTCCAGCAGTTCACCCATCGCTACTCGTGCGTGAACTGCCGCCGTTTCGTTCCAGCTCTTCCGGTTAGCTTCGCAGATATCGCGTTCGATCATGGAGTGTGCTTTTTGCCAAGACGGTTGTGAATTCCTCATTCGCGTCATGCTGAGGCAGATTCCGTGACAGGCCCATAGAGCCCATGTCTATTTCCTAGGAAGGTACTTGCTCCAGTTAGTTTTGCCTTCTGTGGGCTCATTCAGTTCATCGTGAACCCAGCGAAGAAGTCCTTCCCCAGTCAGCGAGTAAGGAACTCCGGCCGACTTGCCCGGAGTATCAGTGGCATAAATCAGTAAGTCAGAATTGCCCTCTGGAAGTGTGACGACTCGAACTACCCGATACCAAGAGCCGCAGAGTTCAATATCATGTATGCGATGAGCCAACGGACAATCCGCTTCCTGAGGAGGTGCGATGCCACCATGCAATTCTACGGCGGCAAGCAGCTCATGCTCGTCGTGGGTGCCAAGAAAAGTCTCATACGCAGCTTGCAGAGGCGATTGGCTCATCTTCAGAATATAAGGGAGCGCAAATCCCTTAGATAGTGCTGTGGATATGGACGGCTGTTGCTATCCGCTGGCCTGCCTTAGCTCGATCGGCTGAGTTAGATTTTGGTGGCCTCGGAGCTGAACGAGGTGTACATCACCTCGCCAAGTTAGACCGCACACCTTAGACTCCGCCCACCCGCGGCTTCGCCAACTCCAAGAGTTTCTGCTCTTCGCCGGAATAAACCACCCTCCTGCCGCCGAAAATAAACTTGACCTGTCATTCTAATTCTATAGAATTGGCGGCGGCGGAGAGCTTGTCTCACCAATTTCAAGGAGTAGCGGCCATGGCCCGACCGGCTAGCAAGCACCCTACTGATGGGGAACTCGAGATACTGCGGATCCTGTGGGCGAGCGGCAGTTGTACGCTGTCGGAAGTGTGCGACGCGTTGCGGGAGCACCGCGACGTGGCCACCACCACCGTGGCCACGATGCTCAAGGTGATGCTCGACAAGAAGCTGGTTAAACGCAAAGCGGCCGCCGGGCGGGGGTATCAGTGGTCGGCCGCGGCTACGCAGGAGAAAACCGCCGGCAGCATGGTGGGCAAGCTGGTCGACGGAGTGTTCGACGGGTCGGCGAGCCGGCTGGTCGCGCATCTGGTCGAGACCGAGCGACTCACCAAGCAGGACCTGGCGGAGCTGGAAAAACTAGTCGACGCCAAGCGGCGCGAAGCAAGACGAGGGGGCAAATCATGAACGTAGTGCACTGGCAACTCATCGGCTGGACGATGCTCCACTTCCTGTGGATCGGCTCGCTCGTCGCCCTGGCGATCCTGGTCATGCGGCTGGCGTTACGCCGCGCGGGTCCCAACGTTCGCTACACAACAACGCTCTTGGGCTTCGCGATACTTGCCATGGCGCCGCTGGTGATTGCCGGTTGGTTGCTCGCCAGCGGCGAGTTTGCCCCGCAGCCGAGCACCATGGTGGTGACTCGCACCGCTGAGCCGGCCGCGTTGGTGGAGATGCCGTCCGTCGCGATGACGCCAGCGAACGAGGAAGTGATCGACTTGAAGTACAATCCCATTGAGTTGCCAGTCGAGGCACCCGCCGAACCGCCGCCGGCAAGTGTGGAGCTTGCGGTCGAACCAACACCAGAGTCGATCGCCACGCCGAATACCGAAGTGAAGCAACGCGCGCAGTGGGATCCGCTCGCGCTGCTCGAAGCGATCACCAATTATCTTCCCTGGCTGTGGCTGGTGGGCACACCGCTCACGTTTCTGCTATTGGCAACCGGTCTGGTCGGCAGCGAGCGGATGCGGCGGCAGGCCACCGTGCTGACCGAAGGAGCTGTCTACGAGGCGGCCGAGCGACTCCGCGCGTCGCTCGGCATCGCCCGACAGGTGACCATCGCGGTGAGCGATCGCGTGCTGCAGCCGGTGCTGCTGGGCATCGTGCGGCCGTTGGTGTTGCTGCCATCGGCCGCGGTAACCGGTTGGACGCCGGCGGAACTCGAAATGGCCCTGGTGCACGAGCTGGCGCACGTGCGGCGGTGGGACAACCTGGTGAACTTCGTGCAGCGGGTGGTCGAGTCGCTGCTGTTCTTCCATCCCGCGGTGTGGCTGGTGAGTCGCTGGCTGCGCGAGGGACGCGAACAATGCTGCGACGCGGTAGTCGTCGCCCAGTGCGGCGACCGCGAAGGCTACGCGGAGCTGCTGCTGAGCGTAGCGCGCGACGCGCATAACGAGCGACTTCCGTCGATGGCGGTCGCGTTAACCCAACATCCCCTGGCGCGGCGGATTCGTCGCATCCTGCAATTGGAGGACGATCCGATGCTGGTCTCGAAGCGAACATTGCTGTTTGTCGCCGCGTTGTTTGTCGCCATCACCACGGCGGCGTTCTGGACGAACTCGTCGGCCGACGAAACCGTTGGCGAGCCCGAAGCGCTAAACCCCGCAGCAGAGGAAGCTGCTCCCGGAGAAACCCCAGACGAAACTGCTGCAACAAGAGACGAGGTTGAACTTGCCCAGGATGTGCCCGCGGTGGCCGTCATCCACTTCGTACAGGATCGGTCGAAGAAAGTCGATGCAAACGAGAGGGCGGCATGGCTGGAAGAGCAGAAGGCACTTGCAACGAGTCGCGAGGTCGTGGACCGGGCACTTCAAGAACTGCACAAGCGGTCGGTGGCTGGCGACAACTCGGCCTCCAATATTACCGAGTCGTGGTTGATGGAACAACTGGAAGTGACCACCGACGATGGAGTCCTGCGGATCCAACTGGACGGCGAATCACCCGACTCACCCGACCCCGTTCAGCGAAGCGAGGCGGTCAATGCGATTGCCAAGAGCTACCTCTGGCATCGTCGTCCAGAAGGTGCAGAGGGTTCGCTGAATGTCGAACTGCACAGCGATCTTAGTGAGGATGCGCTCGACAAAGCGCGGGCCGAGTTGCGACGCGCTGGCAAGAACTACGAGGTGTCCATTGATGGCGACTTTGTGGGTCTACGAGCGGAACGTAAGATCTATGTTGGCTTCAAGTATCTGATTGTCGACGACGCTATCACCTCTCTTGCCGACGCAGACAAGCTTGCCCGGGCCGGACAAAAGAAGGCGGAGGCGAATAATGAGAAGGAAGCCACGGAGAGCGCGGAGAGTGAATCCGAGAGCACCACCGAGATCGACACCACGATCAGCGGCACCAGCAAGACCTACCACTTCACGGACGACACTCCCCATACCGAACTAGCCAAAGTCATTGGAGCTCATCGCAAGGCCGGGCATCACATCCAGATCAAGAGCAACAACGGCGCGGTGCTGGTGGTGGTGAAGCCAAATGTCGACGCTTCCATCCTGCCAGATTCTCCCTTCCCGTCACTCGAAGACCAGCGAATTGCTGACTTGGCGTATGGCATGTTCGGAGCGGAAGTAAGCCAGATCGACGACGACGAAGTCGCCGCCGCGGTGAAGGCCAAAGGCTTTCGAGGCGGCGTGGTGCTCAGCCTGGATCGCCGTGATCAACGAGGGCAAATCTCTTCTGCTGGTTTCCTGGAGGGTGACATCCTGGTTGGGCTACACGTCTGGCCGACCTCGAACCTCGAACAACTGGGCGAAGTGCTCCGCCGTGACGATCTCCATGAGTTCAATCCGCTCAAATACTACGTGCTGCGGCAGGAGGTGGACCCCAAGTGGCAAGAAGAGCAGTATCGCAAGGCCCAGGAAGCCGAACGGAAGCGGGAACAAGAAAGGGAAGAGGCAGGAAGGGGTGGATTCGACGAGGGATTCGGCGGCCGTGGTGGCGGAATGCGAGGCCGCGGTGGCGGCGAATTCGGAGGAGGTTACGGCGGCGGGCGCGGCCGTGGCGGTATGGGCCGCGGCATGGGCATGGAAGACGAAACGGTCGAAGTCGAAATCCCCTATGTCTGGAAGCTGCACACCGGGCGCGTGCGATTCGACTCGTCCGCGTGGAGAGACGAGCAAGATCGGATGAAGATAGCGGCGGCAAAGGAAGCTCCCAAGGCACTCCCGGCACCAGTCGTACCTGCCCCCGCGGTTGCCGCAGTTGTTCCTGCGACACCGCCCAGCAAGCCGTCGCAGCCCAAACTCCTGTACGACGGCAAGACGTTCGACCAATGGCGTGAGTCGTTCGAGACGGAATTGAAAGTCGAAAACCGAGCCGAAGCCATTAAAGCGCTGCGAGCATTCGGGCGCGCGGGGTACGCGAAGGAGGCCGCTGAGACGATCCTGGAAGTAGCCGAAGAATACGACATGCTCTTCATTGGAAGTGAGAGAACGGCGGTTGGCGCGTTGCAAACCGCCATTGCCTATTCCTTTGTCGACGTCAACCAATCCAACCCGCTACCCACCGAAGTTGCCTACCCGATCCTACTAGAGTGGTATCGCGAGAAGCCTGCAGACGATCGGCTTCGTCTTACTGAGTGGATTCTGTCCCACTCGTATATTCGCGATGCCACACTGCTTGGCGAAGTCGCGAAGCTTACTGCCGATGGACCTGTCGGCATCCGCCAGGCCGCCCTTAGCTGTCTGGTAAACTCGGACCGAAAGATCGAGTCGGAACTCACTCAACAGGCGATCGGTGAAATGCTTACCGATAGTGACCGGCAAGTGGTGATCCATGCCCTGCGAATGTTAACCTCGCCAGCGGATAAACGACCGAACATGAATGGATGGGGTTTCGAGCTGCCAACGCTCACGCCTGAAATGCTTGCACTGTTGTTCGACAAGGATCCGATGCTCCAACAGGCTGCTCGTCGGGCGCTAAGCAAAGGGTCCGCAGAGCAACTCAAACCGGTCGTGTCGCTACTGACCGCGGTGCTGAAAGACCCAAGGGCGGATCACAGATGGCAGACCACCAAGTTGTATGAGGTCGAAAATGACTCGCAGCATCAAGTAGAGTTGGCGGCGCTTCGCGCGCTGGCCGCGACACAAGAGTACGGCAAGCCTGCAATCTCTGAGCTTACCAGTTGGCTTGAGAAAGACGATGACGACCTGAAGATCGCCGCCTGCACGGCTATTTTCCTAGCCCATGGAGTGTCAGGCAATCTGGATAACATTGGAAGGGTGCCTAAGAAAGTGCAGAGGGAAATACTGACACAATTCAGTGTGCCGCTAGACGATGAGAATATCGACATCGATGCGTATGAGAACCTCGGAAAGAAATACGGTGCCGAACTCGAAGAGTTGTTCATCCCCGATCCGTATTCCGGCGGCTTCGGCGGAGGAGGAGCTTTCTAGCTTCGCACATATTCAAACTGCACAAGCAAGATTCTCCCATAGCCGCGGAGCTACGCCTCCGCGGAAAATTGCCACGTGACTCCGGGGTGCTGACGCTGCAACCCCGCTCGCGTTACAATCCATCGCATGACGCTGGTGATGGGAGTCGACGAAGCGGGGTACGGGCCGAACTTGGGGCCGCTGTGTATCGGGCTGTCGGCGTGGGAAGTGAGCGACGAGGAGCGAGGGGCGAGCGGCGAGGGAGTAAGCCTGTTTCGGCGGCTCGAGCCGGTCGTTAGCTCCAAAGTTACCGCAGACCGTCTGGCGGTGGCCGACTCCAAGGTGCTCTACAAGCCGGGTGGGGGGCTCGACACGCTGGAGCTTGGTGTTTTGTCGATGCTCGCGCTGCTGGACACTCCGCCGATCGAGTGTTGGGATACACTCGTCGACGGACTCGCGGCCGACACCGAAGGTACCCGCCGCGAACTGCCGTGGCACGCCGAAGATTTCAACACCGCCGTGCCGTGCAACGCAGCGCCCGACCGATTGGCCGACGCCCAATCGAAACTGCGCGGCGGCCTGCCCGACGACGTGGCGCTACGGGCCATGAAATCGCGATTGGTCTACCCGGCCGAGTTCAACCGCGAGTCGCGCCGCCACGGCAGCAAAGGCCGCGCACTCTCCGGCTGGACGTTAGATCTAGTCGCCAAAACGCTCGAAGAACTGACCGCGCCCCTGGCCCCTCAATCCTCGCCCCCGATTCACGTCACTTGCGACAAGCACGGCGGCCGCAACAACTACGCGGGGCTGTTGAGCGAGCACTTCCCCGGCTATACGTTGCGGGTGATTATCGAAAGCCGGCCGCGAAGCGCGTACCTGCTCGCGCGCGACGGCGCGGAGGTCCGCATCGAGTTCCGCAGCAAGGGCGAATCGCAACTCGAGGCCGCGCTCGCTTCGATGATCGCCAAGCTGCTGCGCGAACTGGCGATGCACTCGTTCAACCGCTACTGGCAGTCGCACCTGCCGGAGCTGAAGCCGACCGCCGGCTACCCGATGGACGCCAAACGCTTTAAAGCGGACATCCTGGACAAACAACGCGAGCTCAAGATAGAGGATGACATTCTGTGGCGTGAACGGTAACATTTACCACGACGACACAACGATCACAACGCATTCGTCAGAACGTTCAAGTGACGTACGTCGTGCTCGTTGTGTCGTCGTGGTTGATCAATCAACAGCCAAGATCTTTATGAGTTAGTGATTAACTGACGATGTTTCTTTATCTAGCGCGGCATGCTTGGGCGGGGCACTATGGCGATCCGAATTGGCCGGACGATAGCGAGCGGCCGCTCACCGACGAAGGCATCGACCGCTATCGACGCATGCTCGAGAAACTCTCGCAAAGCGGCATGCGGCCCGAGACCATTGCCACCAGCCCCTACGTGCGCTGCGAACAAACGGCCGAGTTGATCTCCGAAATATGTGGCGGGCGAGTGACACCACTCGAGACCTTGGCGCTCGGCGCAGAGCTGGATGAACTGGTAACGTGGACCAACCACCACGCGGCCGAGCAGGTCTGTTGGGTTGGCCACAACCCCGACATGCCCCACCTGGCCGCCGCGCTACTCGGCGGAGACAACAGCGCCATCCGCTTCGCCAAAGGCGCCGTGGCCGCGGTGAAATTCTACGACCAGGTAGAACCCGCCAGCGGCGAGTTGTACTGGCTGGCAACCGCCAAACTACTCGGCGTCTAAGGCGAGCCGGAAGCGTCAGCGCCCGGAGTTGAGCTGTCGAGAAGTTAACCACAGATCGCACAGAGTTAGCAACGGCACAAGGTAGAACAGAGCCAATGGCTCTGTCCTACGGCGTGTTCAGGTAAGCTCCCAAGCACCACTCGCCAGGCCCAGAAATCTCGCCAGAGCCTCTACCTCGACCTCGAGCAGCGAACGAAACGCCTTGCCCCGAGGTTGCTTGCCGACGAATCCAAGCTCGACCAACAGACGTTCATGTTCCACTTTTGCGTTCGCCCAACCGAGCACGTTGTCTCGCCACAATAGCGGCATTGTGTAGTATCCCCGCTCCCGTTTGGCCTTCGGGACATACGCCTCGAAACGATACTCCCACCCCCAAAGTTGCAAAAATCTCTCTCTGTCGCGTACCAACGGATCAAAGGGCGCCAGGATTCGAACTCGCTCGGGAACATCGGTCGACATCCAATTCTGACGCACCCAAAGATACGTGACGCCAGCGACGGTGACCTCGGCCAGTTTCCCTGTCTCAACCAAGTTCTCGACAGCGGCTAGTCTGTCCCCGCGGGCGGGCAACAGGTGGTTGTGACTTCGCAACTCCGACATCAGAAAACGTCTCGTCGTCGGCCCGAATACGAGGGCAGTCGTCAAGGCAAGAAAGCAATATCGCTCAAACGGATCGGCAGTTTTGCGTTTCGAATCCTTGGGAACCTGGTAGACGCGAATTCCATTTTCGCGACGGCTCACGCGTAGGTAACCGTGATGGTGAAGCTTGTCTAGATGTTGCTTCACTTCTTGGGATTTGCCACCCCAATAGTTCCTCACTGTCTTGCGGCCATACTTCTCGCCCAAGTCACGCGGGTGAGCCTCGCCCATCTCATCCACGGCTTCGAGTACCGCACGCTCTCGCTTCTTCAATGTGCTCCCGGACCGAAACCGGAGGTGTCGCCAAACCTCGGGCGTCATGAATCCGTAGGCAAAGAGGTAGCCTTCTTCTAGTCCCAGGCTTGGAAACTTCTCTTCCAAATCTCCCGCGACGTATCCGCTGACGCGCTGCCGGAGCACCAAGTCTTGCGCTCTCGCTGGCGACCTGATCGGATCAGCCTGCACGAACCGCATGCTTTCGAAGGCATCGGCCAGACTCAGGAACTCGGGAAAGAAGCCAGCAACAACGCGACGCCCAAACTCTTTGAGACCTAATCGTTCAGCCATTGCCCGAATGTTGCCGTGTCAGCGGTTCTAGTGTATCGCGAAGCGGCGACCGAGCCGTGCGTTGGACGGTGATGGCTGCAACTCACGGATGAATTGTCGGCACCCATTATGACCAGCGGCCCGAAGTTGAGACAAGTAGTTCATTCCATCGCGAGTCGCCGGAGGGGATTGACTTGGTAGCAATGCAATTCAAACATACGTTGAAAACTCGTGAGCGTTCTCTGCGATTTAACTCCGGGCGCTGACGCTTCCGGCTCGCCTTTGCTCTCCAATGGCCAACGAGATTCCTCTGGCCGCTACCGCGTCCATCGGAATGACACGACGGTTGGTCGGACGCTTTGCCTGGTTCAGGCCCCCACCCTAGCCCTCCCCCAAACGATTTCGCGAGAGCGCGTGAACCAACTACCAACCCCCGCGCGCGAAATCGCCCGGGGGAGGGAACCTTGTTACTTTGGCCACGCCTTGTACGCCGCTTCTACCAGCCAGCTTTTGCCGTCGGGCATGCGGTCTTGGTGCAGGGCCCAGAAGAAGACGCCGCGGAACTTCTGGCTGCGGGCCCACACGGTTTTGCGGTAGATCGAGTTGCGGTCGTCGTACGCCACCAGCAGGTTCTCGCCGTCGGGCGCGGCCATCCAGGGGGCTTTGATCTCGTCGTCCCACGCGGCGTTCCAATCGTTTTGGAGCATCTCGCGGATCTGCGTGTAGGTCAGCACCTGGTGTTTATCGCGCTGCGTGCGGTCGAGCGGCGCGTACTTCTCGGTGGCCGGGAACCCCCGCCCGTAGAACGGCAGTCCCATCACCAACTTGTCGGCCGGCACACCGCGCTCTTTCTGCCAGTACTCCATCGAAAGCGAAACCGCTCGCCATTGGCGGCCAGGATCGTTTTCCGACGGAACGAGCGGCGAGTTGTGCGCCACCACGCGGTCCCACGGGCCCGAGTAGTCGTACGTCATCACGTTCAGCCAATCGAGGTCATCCATCACCGCATCGACGTCGATGTACTTGCCAAAGTACTCCGTCGGGCTCACCGCGGCCGTGAGCAGATATGGCTCCTGTCGACCATTCTCTTCGGCCGTCTGCTGCAGCTTCTTGCGAAACGCTTTTACCAGCGCGACGAACTGTCCCTTCTCCGCTTCGGTGCGCGGGTACTCCCAATCGATGTCGACCCCGTCGTATTGGTTGTCGACCACCAGCGCGACGACCTCGTCGACGTACTTTGCGGTGCGATCCTTGTCGGTGGTCAAGTTCTTGATCGCCGAGGTAGTGTTGCCACCGCCCAGGCTCAAGAGCACCTTTACGTTGTGCCCGTGGGCCGCCTTGGTCAGCTCGGCGTTGGGGACCTCCTTGCCCGTGACCAAGTTGCCCTCTTCATCGGCGGTGAGGAACGCGTGGGCGATATGCGTCAGTCGCCCGAAGGGAATGTCCTCGACCTTCATCTCGGCGAACGTGGCGAAGTAGCCCATCATCACTCGGTCGGCCGCATGCGACGAGCGGACGCCAGCTAGCGCCATCGCACCAATCGTCACAATCGCCAGACTTTTCCAATTACCGTGCACGCGCAATTCCTCTGGTTTCACCGGAACTCGACTCTCCTATTCTGTCTTACGCTTTTTCACCGTGCCAGCACGGGCTTGGCGTCCGATGGAAAAAGAGGCTTTCTGCCCGATTATTTTTCTTCCCCGAGTGTGAGTTCGATGGCAAAACAAGCGGCATACGATGCGGTGGTGATTGGCGGCGGCCATAACGGGCTGGTGTGTGCGGCCTACCTGGCGAAGGCCGGCAAGAAGGTGGCCGTGGTCGAACGTCGGGCCGTGCTGGGCGGTTGTGCGACCACCGAGGAACTGTGGCCAGGCTACAAAGTGTCGACCGCCGCCTACGTGATCAGCTTGTTCCTGCCTGAGATCATCCAGGACCTGAAGCTCCGCGCGCATGGACTCGAGATCCTGCCGCGCACTCCTTCGTCGTTCACCCCACTGCCCGACGGGCGGAGCTTGTTGATGGGCCCCGAGCCCGGACTCAACCAGCGCGAGATCGCCAAGTTCAGCCCCGCCGACGCCGAAGCATACCCGCGTTACGAGTCGCTGTTGGAGCGAGTGGCGAGCGTGCTGGAGCCGGTGCTCAGCCAAACCGCGCCCGACCCGCTGCCGCTACCCAACGAATGGCGGAAGGTCAGCTTCACCAAGAAGATGCGCGACCTGAAGAAGCAGTGGTCGCTGTACCAGGCGATGGCCGCGCTGGGCGAGGACCTGCCGGCGGCGGTGGAGATACTCACCGGCGCCGCGCGGCCGATACTCGATCGTTGGTTCGAGTCCGACGCGCTCAAGGCCACATTAGCAACCGACGCGATCATCGGCGCGTTCCTCTCCATCAGCTCACCCGGTAGCGCCTACGTGCTGCTGCATCACGTGATGGGCGAGGCGGGCGGAGCGCGCGGCGTGTGGGGTTACGTCCGCGGTGGCATGGGCGCGCTGAGCGACGCCATCGCCCGCTCGGCCACCGAGATGGGGGTCGACATTCTGCGCGAGACCTCAGTCAGCGAGATTCACACCAACGATGGCAAGGTAACCGGCGTGACGCTCTCCAACGGGGCGACGTTCGACGCGCCGATCGTTGCTTCGAGTGTCGACGCCAACCTTACGTACCTCAAGCTGCTCGACTCAAGCGTGCTGCCGGAGAACTTCCGCACGGCCATCGAGAACATCGACTACGCGTCGGCCTCGATGAAGATCAACCTCGCCTTGGCCGAGCCGCCGAACTTCACCGCCCTGCCCTCCAGCGGCATCGCGCCGCACCACCACGGCACCATGCACATTGGCCCGTCGCTGGAGTACATCGAGCGAGCCTACGACGACGCCAAGTACGGCCGCCCCAGCGAGTCGCCGGTGATCGAAATGACCATGGCCTCGAGCGTCGACGACACGATCGCCCCACCCGGCAAACACATCCTGTCGTGCTTCGTACAGTTCGCGCCGTACAACCTTAGTTCCCCTCCCCCGCTTGCGGGGGAGGGGTTAGGGGTGGGGGCTGCGGCACCTCAAACCTGGGACGACATCAAAGACCAGTTCGCCGACCGCTGCGTGGAGATCATCGGCGAGTACGCCCCCAACGTGCCCGGCGCGATCGAACACCGCCAGGTGCTCAGCCCGGTGGACCTCGAGCGGGTGTACGGCATCACTGGCGGCAACATCATGCAAGGCGCGATGAACGCCAACCAACTGTTCTGCTTCCGCCCCATCGCCGGCTGGGCCGACCACCGCTGCCCCATCGACGGTTTGTATCTCTGCGGCGCCGCCAGCCACCCGGGCGGCGGCGTGATGGGGGCTTGCGGGAAGAATGCAGCGGGGGAGATTCTAAGGGACGGGCGGTAGTGCTTGAGCTCATCAGCGTTGCCCGGAGTTGGGGGAGAGTTACAATTAGCTTTGACCAAGCAGTTTTGTCCGAACCCAAAATTAACAAGAGATGCCACTCCTCAGTCCAACTGCCGGGCAAAGACGACTCCACGATCTTGAGAGAGTAGTCGTTGTCGCAGAAGACCCAGCGTCTGGCGCGACCATTGGCTATTACGGAACTGTTATTCGGCTTCATACTAGTAGCCTGCGACTCCACCCAAGCAGCCCCGAGCGGTGGACTTATTCCGTCTTCGTCCAACGACTACAAGATTGCATTGACGTGGTCGCTACTTCGCTATTCGCTACAGGACAGATGTCGAATAATCTATGCTCTGAAGTGGATGCCTCAGATCATGTGATGGAGATCCGATTCCATTCCTCCTTGGTCTGGGACAATACTGAGATCGACGGAGCCTACCGTTTGCTCGATGCGGAATGGCGACTCTTCAGTTTCCGCAAATGCGAGATTGCTCGACCCTCATTCCGCTTGGCGGTGCCTGTTCCAGACGAATCGTCCCGTGCTGCGGAGCTTGAGTACTCCGTCCCTATGGCGCACCAGCTGAACGAACACTTCGTTTTTAGAGCAATAGCCGAGATGCACGGTATTATTCAGACCGAATCTTAGCTGCCTGACATGCTGGTCCATGCCAACCAAGGCGCCGATTCCAAAACCACGATCCAAGCATCCCGTCCTCGTGACGAATACATGTCAGTTGCGCAGGGTGGGAAGCTCCGCCTGCGTGGATCGTTCGATGCGTAGAAACCGCACTGCCGACCGAGTTCGCTGACTATCTGGACTTGCTATTGGCAGAGTTTCAAGCTCAGAATGCGTTGTGCTGGAGGGTGAGTCTGGCTGACACCAACCACGAAGGGGGGCGACATTTCCAGTTCTCGATTGAAATCGGCACACCGCCTGCCCACGGAAGCGACCGACCGCATTGCCAAAGCGGTCGCCGCCGCGGAATTACGCACTTCCGCGGAAATAAAGGTGGTCGTCTCACGCTATTGCTGGCAAGACATCCGCGACAAAGCGGAGTCGCTCTTCTACAAGTACCAACTCGACAAGACGAAAGATCGCAACGCGGTGATGATTCTGCTCGTCTTGGTCAACCGCGAGTTTCTCGTCTATGGAGACAAAGGGATCCACGAGAAGGTAGACGAGGATTTCTGGCTGCAAGTCTGTAACGCGATGCGAGAGAAGTTCGCCGCGGGCGATTTGGTCGAAGGGCTCTGCACGGGCGTGGAACGCGTTGGCGATCAGCTTGCTACCTACTTCCCGCGGACGGAGGACGACGAGAACGAAATTGCCGACGAGGTGGTCCATGAAGACTGATGCACTACGGGCACTCGTCGTGTTGGTGGTGCTCGCGCCCATGAGCACCGCCCAACAACAGCCGCCAGCCGCGCCGGACGCCGAGCAGGGACTCGTGCAGCAAGGCAACTACGCCCCCTACCCCGAGCCGGACGCGGGCTACGTGACCGACCTGGCGGGTTTGCTCCCGACTGAGGATGAGGAGCAGATTGAGCAGTGGCTGTGGGATGTCGAGGAGCGGACAGGCGTGGAGATTGCGGTCGTCACCATTAACTCCATTCGCGACTATCCTGGCACCGCAAACGATTCCATCGAATCGTTCGCAACGGGCCTGTTCGACAAATATGGCATCGGTAACCTGCCCAAAAACGATGGTGTGTTGCTGGTGGTAGCGCGGAACGATCGCAAAGCTCGCATCGAACTAGGCAAGGCCTATGGTCGAGCGCGCGATGCTGATGCGGTGGCCATTATGGAAGGTCGCATCATTCCTCAGTTCAAGGAGGATCGATATGCCCAGGGAATTACCAATGGTGTCCGCGGGATCATGTTGGAGTTCGCCGACGTGCGAGTCGGCACCAACTGGCCATTGATTGCACTGCTCGTCGCCATCCCCATCGTCGGCGCAATTGCGTTCAGCCTCTTCAGGAGCGGCAAACGCGGCTGGGGCTGGGTGTGTGTGGGAATCCTCTTCATTCTCCTGCTCGCCGTTCTGCAAATCCTGGTTACCGTCCTGAAGTCTGGCGGCTCGGGCGGTTCCGGCTCCAGCAGTTCTTGGAGTTCAGGCGGATTCGGCGGAGGGTTTGGTGGAGGATCGTCGGGCGGTGGAGGCGCAACCGGTAGTTGGTAGGGAGACAGAACATGCATTGCCCCAAGTGCAACCAGACATCGCTGAAGCCCCACAAGTTCAAGAACACCGACGTGGTCGTCGACGTGTGCCAGCGCTGCAAGGGTATCTGGTTCGATGCCAATGAGTTGAACGAGTTGTTGCCGGTCGCCAGCAAGGACTTGCAAGTCCCCAAAGACGCCAAGCCCACGGGGATGACTTGCCCAAAATGCCTTGTTCCTCTGGAAGCTTTTAGCTATCCACAGACCTGCGTCGAGATCGACATGTGCAGCAAATGCAATGGGCTGTGGCTGTACAAGAGCGAACTCAAAGAGATCAAGATCGTCCGCGGGAAGTTGGAAAAGAAAGGAAAGCTGGAAACGCACGCCCCCGTCGCCGGTATCAAAGGCGAGGCGTTGACCTGGGTCAACTGGGCGATCGAGAAACTGATGAAGTTCGACTGAGCGGCGGTGGTCGTTCCGCCCAAGGGCTCTCAGCAACCAACAAGCACTGCTGGGCCACTTCCCACGGGCGGCATCTCAATAAGACGTGTGTGTTCTTAACACCGACAACTCGACAACGCTCGATAAACCAGCAGTGGGCACACGCTTCTCCCTGGCGCAATCTTTGCACCCAAAGACACCAAGGTTGTGTGGTATCACCATCGGCGGACTTCACGCCGCCAGTGGTGATGCGCAACCCTTTCTTCCTAAACGTGTTAGGAGAGCGAGGTGGTGAAATGCGTTCACAATGGCTATTGGTTGGTGCGTGCGCCAGCGTGCTGTTCGGCGCGGTGACGCGTGCGGAAGTGATTCATGACAACGGGGAACCCATTCTGGAGACAAGCTACCCTTACAGCGATCTTTCTTTCGGCTCCATCTACGCCGATGACTTTCAGTTGCCTCAAGGCGAGAACATCATTCGCGATGTCCACTGGTATGGTGGGTACAATGGGCAGACTCCGGATACTTCGGAGTTCGAACTTCGCATCTACACCCATGAGGGCGATCGCCCGGCGATGGATGACTACCAGGTGCTATCGGTGGTCGCAGGTCCCGTAAGCGTGGAGCAACCCGGCACCTCGCCTGCGCGCCCGCTCTATCGCTACTCGGTCGCCGTGGATCCATTTGAGGCGACACCTGGCACGCAGTACTGGCTGTCGATCATCGAGACCAGCCCGGATTCGGCCTGGCTGTGGGCGAGATCGGACGGAGGAAACGACATCAGCGCATGGCGTCCCATCGAGCAAGGGGAACCTTGGCGACTTGTCAGTGGACCCGAAGCAGACGTGGCAATCTCGCTGACCGACGACGGAGTGATCGTTCCCGAGCCGTCGTCGCTGGCATTGGTGGCCGCCATTGGCTTGCTGGTCGTCGCGGCGCGTGCGGGAACGGACCGACTGATGTGAGACAAGGGTCGATAGAACCGCGGTAGGGCTTAGAGGACGCGAAGAGAAGTTGAGCCAGCAGTGCCGGTGAGACTTTGAACTGCTCAGCCACTCACCCAACCGATAAGCACTGCTGGCTCTCGGCAACGTGGCGGGTGGTCACAACGCTGCAGGCGCGACGATAAACCAACGCACCATCGGCGGTGTTTCCGTCAAACATCGACCACCTTCTCGGCGTCGTGAAATCGCGCTTGGTGCATCCACCGTTACCGCCTCCTTCGCCCGCGGACCGGGCGAGGTGCTGTGCTTCTGCTTGCGGTAGACCACCGAATCGCCGGGCTTCAAACGCCTGATGCCAACCGCCGGTTGAAAACGTGGAAGTGCCCCCTATACTCTTATCCAGATTATCTCCTTAACGCAATCTTAACAATACTCTGATGGCGGATACGGCTCTTTGAACCTTCCTACTTTTCTGCAACTCGCCTTCGAGTTGATCGGCGGTCTGGGCATCTTCTTGTTGGGCATGAAGAACATGTCCGACGGCATGCAAAGCGTGGCGGGCAACAGCCTGCGGCGACTCATCAGCACGGTTACCGGCAACCGCTTGTTCGCCATCACCATGGGGACGCTTGTTACGTTCTTTGTTCAGTCGAGTTCCATCACTACCGTGATGGTGGTCGGCTTCGTGAACAGCGGCGTGATGAGCCTGATGCAGGCGGTGGGCGTGATCATGGGTGCCAACATCGGCACGACGATCACCGGCTGGATCCTGGTACTCAAGGTCGGCAAATACGGCCTGCCCCTGCTGGGCGCGGCAGCGTTCGTCTTCCTGTTCTCCCGAGGCGACCGCTGGCGGTACTGGGCCATGGCCATCATGGGGGTTGGCATGGTGTTCTTCGGCTTGGAGATCATGAAGGACGCCTGCAGCATCATCAAAGAAAACCCGGCCTTCGAAGACTGGTTCCATAAGTTCCAGGCCGACAGCTACCTGGGCGTGCTCAAGTGCGCGCTGGTCGGCTGCCTGCTCACCACCATGGTGCAGTCCTCCTCCGCTACCTTGGCCATCACCGTTTCGCTTGCCTCGCAAGGCGTCATCTCCTACGAGACCGCCGCTGCGCTGATCCTCGGCGAGAACATCGGCACCACCATCACCGCCTTCCTGGCGTCGCTGGGGGCTACCACCAACGCTCGCCGTGCGGCCTATTTTCATGTGCTGTTCAATATCATCGGAGTGTTCTGGATCACACTCGTATTCTCGTGGTACATCGAGTTCGTACAGTGGATCGTGGAGTGGTTTCTGGACGTAAAGATCAGCGCGCCAACCATGGTCGACGGCGTGGAGACTTTTCCCAATACCACACCAGCGATTGCCACCACCCATAGCATGTTTAATATCGCGAACACGATCCTGTTCTTTCCCTTTGTGCCAATGATCGTGCGGATGCTCGAGCGTTGGGTCCCCTCCAAGGAGTTCAAGGAGAAACCACACCTCACGGACCTCGACATGAGGATGCTCGATACGCCGGCGTTGGCCATCGAGCAATCGCGGGTCGAGTTGGAGCGGATGGGCGACGGCTGCGAGAAGATGATGCGGTGGCTGGTGGAACTACGAGACCAGGACGATCCCGACAAACAGCTGGCGAACCGACTCAAACGTCGCGAGCAGGTGCTCGACTCGATTCAAGACGAGATCGCCGTCTACATCACCAATCTGCTCTCCGGAAATGTCCCACACACCGTGGCCGACGAAGCGCGGCAACAATTGCGGATGGCCGACGAGTTCGAGTCGGTGAGCGATTACATCGCCGATCTCGATAAGTTCGATCGCAAACTGCGTCGCGATGGTCACCGCTTCTCCCCCGATCAACGCGCGGCGCTGAACGACCTGAATCGTGAATTGCTCGAGCAACTAATCGCGATCAACGGAGCCCTCAAGGTTGGCAACAAGAACATCCTGGTCGAGACCGCTGCAGCCGCCAAGCGCATCCGCAACCACATCAAGCAAATGCGCGCGAAGCATCTCGAAGCCCTCTCTCACGGCGGCGTACCCCCGCTGGTGAACGTCGCTTACCTGGCGTCGCTCAACGCCTACGCGCGAGTGCTCGACTACGAACAAAACATCGCCGAGGCCGTGTCGGGCGACAAGTAATTGGGCCACGCGGCGGCGGCGTACTGCGCGTGCGGCTGGTTCCTCGTGCATTTGGGTTGCCTGAAATCCCCTGCCGCCTCTATAATCGCCCTCCGGTCCAGAGAACCAGGAGGCGAATCGTGAAAAAACGCTATCCATTCCTCGCGCTGCGGTGGATCACTATAGCGCTGTGTCTCTCGTGCTGGTGCGGAGTTGTTCTGGCGCAAGCGTTCCCCAACGACAACGACGGCCTGCTGGACGTCGGCGAGGCGCCAGGCTTTCCCGCCGATCCGGCGAGCGCAACAGGCCTCGTCGATCTCAGCCATAAGTCGATTGAGGATCTCGACGGGGCAAGCCTGCTAACGAATGCGGAAACGATCTCACTACGCCAGAATCGCATTGCAGGCATCGAGTCGGGCGACTTCGTTGGCCTGGACAACTTGCAGAGTCTCGACCTGGTGGGCAACTCAATCGCCAACCTCGCGGCCGGAGCCTTTGATGGATTAAACAACTTGCATAGCCTCGATTTAACCTCCAATCAGCTTGCGAGCATCGAGTCCGGCAATTTCAACGGGCTGCCCAAGCTGCAACACCTGAGGTTGATGGAAAACCAGTTCACGAGCCTCACGCCTGAGTCCTTCCGGGGGTTGGACAGTCTGCAGAACCTCGAATTGGACGTCAACCGAATCGACCATATCGAACCCGGCGCATTTAGCGGACTGACGAACCTGCTTCGACTGACTCTGTTCTCAAACCGGTTCACGGGCTTCGAACCCGGCGCGTTCAGCGGCTTATCCGCGCTGGATATCCTGAGTCTGGATCAGAACCCCATCACCCGCCTTGAGGTCGGCGACTTCATCGGACTGTCCAATCTTCGAGTCCTGTCCTTCGGCCTGAATAACATTACGTCCATTGAACCAGGTTCCTTTGATGAGCTGACAAACCTGCAATCACTCGACCTGTATTTCAACAGAATCCCCGTGCTTCAGGCAGGCACCTTCAGCGGCCTGGCCAACTTGCAAATATTGAGTCTGCGGGAAGGAGTGCTACAAAGCATCGGCCCTGGGCAGTTCGTCGGGCTCGACAACCTGCAAACACTCCAGCTACATGGCAACTCAATCGACACGATTGAAGCAGGCACCTTTCTTCCCCTTGCCAACCTGCAGACGCTCGATGTGCGAGAAAACGCGATTGCAGATCTCGCGTCGGTCGACTTCAGTGAGTTGACATCGCTGCAAACGCTCAGGCTGGATGGCAATGATATTACTACGCTGAAGCCTGGAGACTTCGCAGGTCTCGCCACGCTGCAAACGCTCGATCTAGGAGGCAACCCCATCCACACTATCGAATCCGGTGCCTTCGCCGAGCTGAGTCATCTGCTGGAATTGAATCTCTTCTATGCCGATCTAACGGCGCTAAGGCCGGGTGACTTTAGTGGCTTGGAGAACCTGCGGGCGTTAAATCTCCTCAGAAATGAACTCGCCACGATTGAGCCGGGGACTTTTGTCGGATTGAGCAACCTGGAGTCACTGAACCTGCAAGACACGGAGATTTTTCATATCGAACCGGACATGTTCGCTGGATTGACGGGACTACGAACGCTTAATCTGCGCTCCAACCCAATCGGCGGAATCAACTCGGGCATCTTCCGCCACGTTTCCAATCTGGAAGAGCTAGACTTATCCTCAAGTCGAGTAAACTCGATCGAGCAGGGCACGTTCGCGGGGCTCGCTCAACTGCATACGCTACTGCTGAATGGCAACCTCCTCGGCACTTTGTATGCGGACGAATTCAGCGACCTGGTGAACCTGCAGTCACTTTGGCTAAGTGACAGCCGGATTCGCCGGATCGACGTCGACGCGTTCCGAGGCCTAGCGAACCTGGAAGTGCTGAAACTTAACCGCAACTATCTCACCAGCCTTGAGCCGGGGACGTTTGCCGAATTGTCTAATCTGCAGGAGCTCGATCTCACTCGCACCTTGTTGACGGAACTTGACTTTACGAACGCGATGTTCACGAACCTGCAGCCGGGTGGCTTCACGATCGATCAGGATGAAATTAGCTCGTTGGTGCTGGACAGTGCAAGCCTTTCACGGCAGTCGTTCGAGGTCATCCTGCAACAGACAACGTGGATTGTCGACGCGTCGCTGGTGCACACACGTTTTGTCGATTCGGCGCCAAGCGATCTCAACCAGCTGTTGAGTCTACCGCAGCTGGACCACGTGCGCATCGATGGATCGCTGTACGGGCGATATGCAGCAGAGTTCGATGCATTCGATACTCAGCCCGGCAATACGGTGACGATTGTACCCGAACCGGCCACCGCGGGATTGCTCATACTGCTGGCGGCTGTCGCTTGCCGATTGCGTTTCCGAACCTCCCAGCGAGCGGCTCGACCTCAGCCCTCCGCCAACCGTCGCAGCACGTCGGCTGTCTCTTCGAAGCCGATGCACGCGTCGGTGATGCTCTGCCCGTAGGTGAGTTGGCCCTTGCCGGTATCTTGCCGGCCGGCAACGAGGTGGCTTTCGAGCATCACCGCTTTGATCGCCGTTTGGCCGGCCGCGCGCTGTCGGGCGACTTCGGCGGCCACCACGGCTTGCCGCGCGGGGTCCTTCTCGCTGTTGCCGTGGCTGCAGTCGACCATCACCACCTCCGGCAGTCCGGCTTGAGCGAGCCGCTCGCAGGCCGCGGCGACTGCCTGTTCGGAGTAGTTGGGCCCCGTCTCGCGGCCGCCGCGCAACACCAAGTGGCAATAAGGATTGCCCGCGGTTTCGAGAATGGCCGGCATGCCAGCCTTGGTGAGCGACGGGAACAAATGCCGATGCCGCGCGGAGCGAATCGCATCGACCGCCACCTGGATGTCGCCATCGGTGCGATTCTTGATGCCCACCGGCATCGAAAGCCCTGAGGCCAACTCGCGATGCGTCTGGCTTTCGGCCGTGCGAGCGCCGATAGCGCCCCAACTGATCAGGTCGGTGTAGAACTGGCCCAGCGTGGTATCGAGGAACTCGGTGCCGGCCGGCAGTCCCATCTCGGCGATGTCGACCAACAACCGTCGCGCCAGTCGGAGCCCCTTGTTAATGTGGTACGAACCGTCGAGGTCCGGGTCGTTGATTAGCCCCTTCCAGCCGATCACGGTTCGCGGCTTCTCGAAGTACACCCGCATTACCACCAGTAGCTTCGACTCGACCTGCTCCACCAGCCCCAACAGCTTCTCGGCGTACTCCTCCGCGGCGGTGAGGTCGTGAATCGAACAAGGGCCCACCACCACCAGCAAGCGATCGTCGTCGCCATCCAAAATCCGCTCCACCGCCCGCCGGCCATCGGTCACGACCTGCCCCGCGGTGTCGGTCAACGGAATCTCCTCGGACAACAGCGCCGGCGTGAGGAGTGGGTGGGTCTTGGTGATGCGGAGGTCGTCGGTTTGCATATTGGTTGGGGTGGTTACGTATAGTGCTCGCTGACAAATTACTCTGTACTTAGAATTGTAGCGTTTGCTAGCTCGCAAGAGTTCCGAGGTCGAGGATCTTGTCGCGGCGGACTAAGTCACGCAAGCATGCCAAGTGAAGGCAGAAACCTTCGTCGGTCTCGATATCCAGTCCGACTGATTGTGGCGCTCCATCGTCTGGAACATGCACAACTAACTTCGCATCGCGGTCGGTAAATACAGAGTCCAACGACCACTTGCCATTTGCGGTCAGTGCGTTCGAAATGGTTGAGCCATCGATGGCGTCCAATTGCGTTTTCCCAACGTGGATGATGCGACACTTCAGCCCTAATGCTTCGATTTTTTGAGCTTCCGAGATCGCGTAGATCTTTCTCGTTCGCTCACAAAGAAGCGTTGGCGTTTTCATCGTCTTCTTTGCGGTCTGACGCGAGCCCGTGTTGTAGTCGGCGAGTTTCGCAGCCACGGTCCGCGGATCGCCCGTGTAACCGTCCGACCACACTTCGTAGAAGTCTTCCATTCGGGAAATCAAGAAGTCGGTGTCGATGTTGTCCATGGACTTTCCGGCGACAAGGGCTTACCCTGATTCTGCCTGCAGGGGCGTCGCTTGTCCAGGAAGCACTGATCGGTAGCCATATACCCACATTTCGAGACTCGACTCATGGCAAATCGTTCGTATCTCTATACACGCCACATTGGAGCAGAGGTTGAGTTTCGTGACATCGCCGAGTGGAACTCCGACATACCTCTCGCCCATCTAATTCTTGTCGGCGCGAATCCTACGCCGTGCAAGTCCGCGATTTGGACCGTCGACGAAAAGATCGCAATTGAAGGAGACGCGAGCGAGACTCGACCCGTGTTCCTCGCCTTTCTTGAATGGCTAACACCACAGGTAGACAGCGGATTTGCAACTTCTGCAAGCGAAGCTCGCGAGTATTTGATGCGGGAAGATCGGCAAGGAGAGAAGTTTCACCTTGAACTCGGCGAGATCTATGAGTTGGAAGGACTCGACCTACCGGAGATGGAATCGGAAACAGAAACCAATGCGGTGCTTGCAGAAGAGGTGTTTCTTGACGTGAAACGCGTAATCCACACTGAAGGATCCACGATCGACTCATTTGAGCATGAACAGTTGCGTGGAATATCTGACTGGCAGCAACAACTCGGGTGTTACTTCACGCACGTTGTCTATTTCAATCTGGGTTGACCGTTATCTAGTACCTCGGCGATTGCGAATGTGTTCATACATGTCGCGCGCGGTGGCAAAGTGCGGGTACGCGGTGTTGAGATTGCGACCTTGCGGCGTGTGCATGTCGGGCATTGTCGACTCTCCGTTCACCGATTTGTGAGTTCAAACTTGTCCCCCTTCGACAACGACTTCATCGACACGTCGTCCATCGAGCGCTTCGCGACGATGACAAACGAGTTGCCGAGCACGGTGGCCGTGTGGCCGTGGACTTCGATGGCCGTGCCCTCGTCGATGCCGACACCCAGCTTGTCGGGATGACGCGCCAGCGCGGTGAGCAGGCGGTTGATGCGGTTGCGGACCAGGAAGTGCTGATCGATCACGACGCCCGGCGCGAGATCGAAACCGGTGCGGATGTTCGGCTTGGGGTTGCCGCTGGCGATCATCACTTGCGATTGGATCGCAGCGCCAGCCGACGTGCCGCCGATCACGCCTCCGCGGCTAACGAGTGCTTTGAGCTCGCGCTCTACCGGGCCGCCGGCGTAGACCTTCGCCAACCGCGACTGCTGCCCACCACTAATCCAAACCGCATCGGCAGTGCGGAGCGGCTCGGCGAACTCTTCGCTGTCGGCGACAGCCCGGTCGCGCGTGTGCAGCACTTCCACGGTGGCGAATCCCCTGTCGGTCCATCGCTCGGTGATCGAGTCGGCGTTGGGCTCATTCCCGCCGGCAGTGGGGATCACAACCAACCGGGCGTCGGCTCCTCCGGCGAGATGGACAAACCGTTCGAAGATCGATGAGGGCAACTTACCACCGCCACAAATGACGAGCGCGCCAGAGGATGTTTCGGCGAGGGCGCTGGCCGGCAGACAGAATATCGCCGTGGCCAGTACTAAAACGAGGCGGGACACGGTTGCAGCGGGGTGGCAGATTTGCATGATCCAAGTCTTCGAGGTGAGTTGCGGCTTCGATTCTTAAGGTGCTAATCTACACCGCAAATCTTCGCAAACCAAACAATTTTTGGATGCCGTTGTCGAAGACTGGTGTTATGCTCAAGGACCCTTGGAGGTTCAACGTCTCTCAGTGGTGAAGAGTAGTGTAAGACTCTTGATTGCGTCGCATAAGCCATGAATCCTCCCGACAAACTGCTGTCGCTCGCACAGTCGCTACTGATGAAGAGCGATCTTTGCCAGATCAACGGCTTTGGAGATTCGCCATGCTGGTCGATTCGCGTCGCCGGATCCGGCGCTCTGGCGGTGTGGACTGAGTTTCGAGATCAGGCTCCTGAGACAAACTTCTGGCCCGTCATTGTGGGAGACATGTACGGACCTGAACATGGCGGCTCCGATGCGGCTGTTGAGTTGATGGCGCAATCGGCAACGGCCCTGCGAGAGATGTCCGACAAAGTACTGGATGTAACTCGACTGAAGAAGACTACTGCAGAGACGCTCGAAGAAGCACGACGCCTACCCTTCCTGCAGTGGGCGGAGCGTCAACGCAGCAAACAATTCTTAGTTGAAGAGCATCTGCGCAAGGCGGCGTACTTCGACAGCCTGGAAGGTGCATCATCGATGGCTGAGTTTCATCGCAGTGCCGCGTCGGCGCTCACCGATTTTCCCGACAAGCAGTTCGATCCCGCCGAGTATGACCTTCCTCCAAAGCTGAATCACAATCCACCTCAGCACGAACTGCACTGCCTCAAGTACTTTGATATCAAGGCTGGCGAGATGCGCGTGTCCGACTCCGTCACGTTGCTTTTCGTTCCCACGGAGCATTCCTGGGAGGTTCCCGCGTACTTGTTCTATTCTACTCTGGAAGACGAACGCCAGCCTCAAGTACACGTTGCGGCTTTGAAGTACTTGTTCGATAGTTTTGGAGCGGAACTAGTAAGCCTAGACAGCCGCATGATGGAGGTGATCCCCAAGTCGCGCCCCACGGATGCGACAGTGGCGCTTCAAGTTGCAGTCCAGCTTAATGCCTATTCCAGCTGCCCAGTAACATCGCAAAACGTGCTGCCCAAAGTCGACGAATTGGCCTACTATCTCATGGAAAGTGAGTACTGGAGCTTCTGCTGGCTCTGAGGAATGCAAGAGTCAGTCGTCCGAGACTCGCTCGAGTTCGAACACGACTTTCAGCTTCTCGCCCGCTTGGCATTCGATCTCTTTGCCGTTGGGATCCACCGGCCGATAGCCTTTGGGATACGCCTGCCACGCGACGCCGATGAGGTGCCTTCCGGGTTCGAACAACGCCTGGATGGTGCCGTTTTCGTCGGTTCGCACGCGGTCGCGGTGGACGATTCGCGTCGCTACTTCCCAGCCGGTGGTGTAGTGCAGATCCCGCCGTTGGAGGGATTCGCCGCTCCAGAAGTCGACGTTCTCCAAACCATCCCCGGTTTCTTTGTCGATCACCTGCACTTCTACCTGCGCGGCGGCAGGCAGCTCGGCAACGAAAGGTTCGGAAGGCGCCTGGTCGCCAACCACCAAGTCGACTTCCGTTTCCAGGTACGGAGTGCCATACTCGCGAAGGACATGAAGCTTGTACTCGCCTGGGGACATTCCCAAGTTGACGCGTCCCTGCGGATCGGTTGTTGCGAAAGTGCCGGCCCCTGACACAAACACCTTGGGAGCCGGCTCACCGGTATCGGCGTATATCACTTGTATGGGAACGTCCAAGGTTTTGCGGAAAGTGAGTTGAACGTCCTTCGTCGCATCGTACAGGCGGGACTTACCGTAGTACTTCGGCATGCCCGGTTGCGTGGCAAACCAGCCCCCGCCCCCCGAGAACCCCGAAGGTGGGTTCACCGTGACTCGGAATCGACAGCCGCTGGGCACGCCGGTGAACTCGAACCGTCCTTCGTCGTCGGTATGCGTGATCCACATCTCAGGCGGCACATCGGCGTTCAATAGCTCGAACCCATCGTTGTCCATCTCGTTGAATGGCCGCTGGTCCAAGCCCGCTACACGAGGGCCATAACCATTCGTCGGAATCTGTTCCGCATTCCAGATGGCGAGCTTGGTCTTGGGAACCGGCTTACCCGCTTCGTCGACAATCGTCCCCCGAATGGTCGCAGAGGTACGAAACGCCAAATCAAGTTCGATCTTGTCATCACCGTCGAAGTGCCTCGGTCGATCCCTATCTCTCCCCATGTAAGTGTTTGGGTTGGAATCCGGATAGTACCACTTCAGCGGTCGCCAACTAAAACCGTAACCATCGGCGGTGCCAAAGAGGATGAAACCACCATGGTCACGACCAGTGTTGGTGTCCGCACGCTCGACAGGGAGCTCGACATCTTCGAACTGGTACCGACCGTTCTCGTCCGTTCTGGTTTCGGCCAGGCGTTTCGAGTCCCACAGCACCCGTTGAGAAGATATGTAGATGGTCGCGCCCGAAATCGGACTGCCCTGCTGGTCAAAAGCCATTCCACTCACATTGATGGGGACCGTGTAGCTGTTGGACTTGGTGGGATCGTTCTTGGTTTCTTCGAAAGGTTCAGGCGACTCTTCCTTGGAGTCGGGCGTGGGCGGGGCGGGGTCCGCTGCACTCAGTGGCTGGGGATGCACAACCGCCACCACGGCGCATAGGCACAGACACATCGCGACGAGCAGCATGCCGCGCACCCGCCCTACGCCTGCGTGACTGCAATCGCTGCTGAGCATCGCACGGACGCGCTTCTCCAGGTTTCCGCCGCGGACGATTCCCACGGCCGCGGGCAGTGTCCGCTGGGCGAGGTTTCTCTCGGCGAGCGACACCAACTGGTCGGCGTATTCGGTGGCCCGCTCGCCCGAGCGCACCACCCAATCGTCGCACGCTTGCTCGCGCTCGCGTTGCATGTGCCGCAGGCACCACCACGCGAGCGGGTGGAACCAAAAGAGCGCGCACGCCAGGCGGCCGAGCGCTTGCAGCACCACGTCGAACCGCGCGACGTGCGCGAGCTCGTGCAGCAAGATCCTACGCCGCTCGGGGCTCGTGGCAGTGAACCCTGGAGGGATTACGATAGCCGGGCGGATCGTACCGCAAGTCATGGGAACGGTGACTGCCGAACTCTCGAGCATCGCAATGCGACGCATTAGTGGGTGCAGTGCGGTGACCTCGTTCAGGCTGCGATTCCACTCGGTATCGAGCAGTTCGCGGCACGCCCGACGCAAGCGTCGCACGCGGAATTCGCTCACCACGATTGCCGACGTTAGCGCAAGGGCCCCCAACAGCCACACTGCCAGAGCGACTGCAGTCCATCGCACAGGCGAAGCAGCGGGCGCCGGTTCGATCACGCGTTCCGTAGCCGCGTTTGTTACCGCGCTGGCAACAACGGCCGACTTCCCTGCGGTCGTTTGCGTAGTGTTGGGCGCATCGACTGCGGTTGCTGTTGGCGGAGCGGGCGCGGCTGGTTGGTGCGCTGTGGGCGTCTCTGTCTTGAGCAGTCCGGCGAGCAGCGGTACTTCCCAGCGCGGCAGACTTTGAGAGAGCCAAGGCAGTGCCATCGTGGATAGCAAGGCCGACGCCAGTACCGCGTGTCGCACCGCGGCCGACGATCGCCTCAGCAACCGCACTGCCAGCGCGGCCAGGAGCAAGACTACCGTCGCTTTGACCGTGACATCGAGCACGTCGAAGGGAAACGCGTTTTCCACAAGGTTCAGGAGTTCTGCTAGTCGCGGCATTCTACTTCCCCTCTTTTCGTGCCTTCCGAACGATGGACTCAATCCGCTTCAGCTCATCTGCTCCCACACTTTCGGCGTCGAGAATCGCCGCCACTGCGTCGGTGGCCGACCCTTTGAAGAACGTCGCGAGCAAATGCTGCAGCGCCGACTTGCTTGCCTGCTCGCGCGACTGCGTCGCCCGGTAGACGTATCGCTTGCCACTTTGCCGGTGCGTGAGCAGCCCCTTCGATTCCAGCAGGCGCACCATGGTGCGGACCGACGAATAGCCCGGCGGGTCGGGGATCTGACTGCGAACGTCGCTTACCGACGCTTCGCCGAGCTGATGGATCGCGTCCATAATTTGGCGCTCACGACGCCCCAGGTCGCTGGAACTGGGTTTCTTCTTGGCCATGGTTTTTGTAGCCCCAACCCCATGTGGCAATCAGTTAACACGTGTGAATATATTGCCACTTGGCGGCGGTGTCAACTCAATTCTGTGGTTGCTGGGAAAAAACGCTGGGACTCATGGACTATTCCCGGCGAGTCGGAAGCGTTAGCGCCAGGAGTGAGTTTGCAAGGAAGGCAACCACAGAGATTCCAGAAGCCGCAACCAAAGATGTTTGAACAGGAGCAAACAGAGGGAACAGAGATACAAAGCCGCACGTTGGTGGTCGCGCAGCGAGATGAGCCACGGATGAACACTGATGGGCACGGACTTTTGACAGAGCAGCATTGAACGAGAGCAGCTCCGAAGGAGCGAAATAGGATAGCCCAGGGCAAACGAAGCGAGGAACGAGCGAAGTGCCGCCCTGGGTTACGTGTCGAGCCACCCCTGCGGTCGAGGAGGAAACCTCTCCACTAGCCGGACTGCGACCGAGACCGCAAGTGAGCCGCGAACTGCCTTGCCAGAAGATTTGCGCAGGCTGCGATAAATCGAGACTTTAGTAGCGCAGAGGTTAGCTACATCAGGGAACACGCGCTGCCAGATAATCGTCCAAGCGAGGGTTGATTCGCTTGGCGAAGATGCCGTGATAGGTCGGCAGGCGGATGGACCACAGAAGAATCGCGAGCGTCACTGGCAGGACTGCGAGCGTGACATTCAGTGGCGTCATCCGATTTAGTAGCACACAGGCGACGCAGATGGCCACGAAGCATGCCGCCCAGATCAGCTCCGGCTTGCGAGGGATGCGAAAGATGTTGCAGAACAGGAAGAAATGCAGCACTACCAAAAGGCCAAGAAACGTGTACCCCGCTGTTGCGTTCCAAAATAGAGCCGTCAGCGCGACGGTGACCAACAGGACCGCCACGTCCGACTTCGACAAGCGGAAGCCCCACGTGCGAGGGCGCCGATTTCCTGACGCCATCGCTCAAACTGTTGCCCGGCGGTCAGGTGAAGCATTACTAGACTGCATCTATTATAGCGGCGCGATCGCTCGGCAACGCCTTGGCCATCGCCCGGTCTGGCGGTATCCTGAAGTGGTAGGCGAACCACCTCATGGAGGGCGTATCGATGCGTCAGCAGCCGAATCGGGCAGCCTGGATTCATGACAACGGTGTCTCTTGCGAGCCACCGCCGGTACCGCGGAGTCGACTCTAGCAAGCTACTTGTTCCACGAGCCGTACCAGTGATTCTGATACGCGCCGCTGTTCCTGCGTCCCGCCGGAACAGGCTTGCCGGTGGTCACGCCGGGGTCAAGGTTATACACCGTGGCGCCGGGGTTGGCGGTGTAGCCAACATTGCCCTGCAGCTTCCGCTGCTGAACGTAATTGGACTGGGCAGAAGCGGTACGTGCACGGGCCTGCTGCTCTGGCCGGACCACAGCCGTATAGGCGTTGCCAGACAGGTTCCCGCCGAGCACTGCGCCGCTGACATAGGGACTGACATTCGGATTGCTGCGGTAGTACTTGTCGTACAAGTAGCGATTGGTGCCATAGCCTACGCCGGGGGTGTTGCCCCACATCTTCTGATAGGCTTGGCCGTAGCTCGTTTCGGCGCACGCCTGGCGGGTTGCCAGCAAGGCCGGCAGCAGCATGGCGATGCACAGAACAGTTTTGAATGCCGCCGTCTTATTTAACATGGTTGAGGGCTCCTTCAATTGGCCACTTACTCGACCGAACCGTCGAACCGTTGCATGATCTCTTTCCAATTGGTAATCACCACGTTCTTCTTGGCAAGCTCCGCTTTAACTGCCTCGGTGTTCCAGACTTCCGCGTCCCACACGCGTTGCTGCCATTGGGGATCCATCGCCCGCAGGGCCGGGCTATCGCTGGCGGGGGCGCAGGCCAATTGGGTCAGGCCCGGCGGCAACTCCGCGATCATCTTGGCGGTCGCTGCGGCCTTGGCTTCCAGCGTGTCTGCTTGCGGCAGGATGAGAAAATCTCGCACCTTGGGGAACGGATAGTCCTCCAACGCTTGAACCAGCGTGTCGGGCACGGGGAAACCATCTTGGCGAAAACGCTCCGCAAGCTCCGGCGTCAGGTCGATCACCACCGCGGGGATCCACTGTTCGCGGGCGATTCGCAGGTACATCTCCGCCAGATCGGGACGCGAGTACAAAGCGCCCAGGTGCGTGGTGAAGTGCGTTGGCTTCAGCCCCATGCGATCGGCGTGCAGCAATTGCATACGCAGTTCCTGCTCCACGTCTTCCGCCCGGGCGTTGACCATGATCTGCACGACGTTTGCCCACTGGTAACCATCGCGGTCCACCAGCGTGGGCACATCGCGGCTGTTGCTGATCGGCTTCCAACGATAGCGGGCCAAGTGGCTGTTGAGTGTGAAGTCGAGACCGATGTCCAGTTTGCCATGCTCCTGGCGCCACTGGGCTGCGTCGGCAAACCAGGGACAAGTCGGCATGGCGCTGGCCGAACTTACCACGCCAGCGGTCATTAGTTTCTCGATGGCTTCATTCGACTCGAAGCTGAGCCCCATGCGGTGAGCGTGGATCACCAGCACCTTGGCGTCGGCCGGATAGCCAAGCCGAGTGGCCCAGTCGTCGGCCATCGCGTGCGAGGAGAAGAGCAGTGCAAATGCGAGTAGCGTTTGGACCGTATGCGCAGCAAACCTGCGGAGGAACAACGACATGGAACTCATGATGCGGTACTCAATTCAGAAAAAGGCATTGAAACTACTGGCCGTAGCAAATCACCGGAGAAAAGCTACCGAATATTGTAGCTTACCGTAGAAGCAGGTGCATATTTCCGTACGCTTTGGGCGACTAAAAAGCCCCGTTTCGCGGTGCTATAGTGGTATTTTCGCCTTTCCGAACTCCACCGCGAGCACCACGATGACTAGCCACTGGTTTCCCCGCCTTATCGCTCGATCCGCTGCAATCCTGCTGGTGGCCCTCTCCGCCCGCGGTGCGACGGCCGACAATTGGGAAGCCTACCAACTATGGTACGACGAGCCAGCCGCGAACTGGAACGAGGCGCTGCCGGTGGGCAACGGCCGCTTGGGCGCGATGTGCTTTGGCGGAACGACCGACGCCCGGATTCAACTGAACGAAGAGTCGGTGTGGGCCGGACCGCCAGTGCCACAGAACACACCCGCCATGCGCGCAGCCCTGCCCGCAGCCCGCGAGGCGTGGTTCGCTGGCGACTACGCCAAGGCGCACCAGCTTTTACAGCCAGCCATGGCCAAACGCATCTCGCCGCGCAGCTATCAGACGCTGGGCGATTTGCGGATCTCACCCATCGGTACACGGGGAGAGGTGACCAACTATCGCCGCGAGTTGGACCTCGACACGGCTATCGCCACGACCACGTTCGACATGAACAAAATCACGTACAAACGCGAGGTATTCGCCTCGCCGGTCGACGACGTACTGGTGGTCCGCGTTACAGCCAGCCAGCCAGGTAAGCTGAACTTGCGGGCGTGGATCGATCGGCCAGTCGACTTCGAACTCGCCACCGATCCGTTGGGAAGGGTCACCATGACCGGCCAGGCGCAACACAAGGGAAAGCACCTCGGTACGTTCTGGCAGGCGACGCTCGCAGCCAGAAACGATGGTGGCGACAAGCAACTGAAGGGCAACGAGTTTGCGATCACTGGCGCCGATAGCGTGACGTTTTTGCTCGCAGCGGCGACCGACTATAGCGCCGACTCGCCCGAAACCCGCTCGCCAGAAGTTCCCGCCGAGCTGGTAGCCGCCAGCTTCAAGCAAATCGAAGGCAAATCGTTTGACGAACTCCGCAAACACCACATCGCCGCCCATCGCGAGTACTTCCGCCGGGTGTACCTGGACCTCGGCGATAAATCAGACAATACCCTACCGACCGACAAGCGACTCGAGCGCGTGAAGCGCGGCGAAACCGACACCGCGCTCGAAGCACTCCTCTTTCAGTATGGGCGGTACTTGCTGATCAGTTCGTCGCGTCCCGGCTGCCTGCCGGCCAACTTGCAGGGTATCTGGAACCAGCACATCGAAGCACCGTGGAACGCCGACTACCACGTGAACATCAACCTGCAGATGAACTACTGGCCCGCCGAAGTCACCGGGCTCAGCGAACTGCACGGGCCGATGCTCGACTACACCGAACGACTCGTGCCAGCAGGCCGCGAGACCGCCCGCGAGATGTTCGCCGCCCGCGGCGCTACCAGTGGGCACACCAGCGACGTGTGGCACTGGACGACCGTGTTCGGCGACCTTGGGTACGGCATGTGGCCGCATGGATTGGCGTGGAACTCCACGCACTTCACCGAGCACTACCGCTTTACCGGCGACAAACAGTTCCTCCGCGAGCGGGCGTATCCGCTACTGCGCGAGGTGTCGTCGTTTTACCTCGACTACCTCACGCCCGACCCCGAAACCGGTCTGCTCATGGCCGGGCCCGACACCTCGCCTGAGAACTCTTACGGCGCCGGCGGCCAGCGCTACTCCGTGTCGATGGGCTCGAGCATGAGCCAGCAAATGGCGTGGGAAGCGTTCACGTCGACGCTCGAAGCGGCCGAAGTGCTTGGTGAAAGCGACGCGCTGCTGGACGAAATTCGCGCAGCGCGCGAAAAGCTCTACCTGCCGCAGATTGGCGACGATGGCCGGCTGATGGAGTGGAGCAAACCGTTCGACGAGCCGGAACCCGGCCACCGCCACATGTCGCACCTGTTCGCAGTGCACCCCGGGCGGCAATACAACCAGCGGCAGTCGCCGGAAATGCTGGCTGCCGCGCGCAAGACGATCGACTACCGCCTGTCGCACGGCGGCGGCCACACCGGCTGGAGCCGCGCATGGATCATCAACTTCTTCGCCCGCTTCGGCGAAGGCAACCTCGCGCAAGAGAACATCCAGGCGCTATTGGCCAAGAGCACGCACCCCAACCTGCTGGACAATCACCCCCCGTTCCAGATCGACGGCAACTTCGGCGCCACCGCCGGCATCGCCGAAATGCTCCTGCAATCGCACACCCAACAAAACGGACCGGCAGGCGCCTACGAAATCGAACTCCTCCCCGCCCTACCCAACGCCTGGCCGACCGGCAAAGTAACCGGCCTCCGCGCGCGCGGCGGCTTTAAGGTCGACATTGCTTGGGAGGATGGCAAGCTGACTTCGGCGACGATCACGTCGCTGGGTGGGAAAAGTGCGATTCTGGTTTATGGGAGGCACCGTTTGGGAGTGGAGCTTGAGTCGGGGGAGAATTTGGAGGTGGATGGGGAGTTGGAGGTTGTGGGGCAATAGGGAGTGGGACTATCCTCGCCTGTGAATTTGTCTCGCCTACCAACTGCACGGTTGACGAAGATGCACGAAGCTGAACTCAAGAAACACGAGCTGCTGCAATATCGCACCGAGATCGAATCGACTGCCCTCGACTGCTTCGCCGGGATACCGGTGGAGCAGGATTCCGTATCCTACTTTGGCGGTTTTCCAATCGTCGACGACGACTTTGTGTGGCCAACGAAGAAGGGATACCCGCTCAACTTCGTTGGGCAGTTGAATTGCAGCGAACTAGATTTGATTCCAATCGAAAATGGACGTTTGCTGTTCTTCTACGACCTTCGGCACTGGGGCTACTCCCCAAAAGACCTTGGCCATGCGGTGGTGCTGCATCAGCAAGGCAACAACCAGCTTGAGGCATCGGACTTGCCCAGCTGCCAGGTCAAACGGCTGTTTGGTTGGCTGAAAAGCACTGTGCAGCCAAAGGTGTATGAGCGCGTGAACGTGACCATTCGCCCTGAACGAAGCTATCCGCCATGGATGCGAAATAGCATCGAATTCGCAGATAGCGGCTACGAAGAGGCCTACGCTGAATTCTGTGCGGAAGTATGTCCCGAAATTCAGTTCGGCGGAAATCCTTACCCGATCCAAAATGACGACATGGAGCGCGATTGCGTCGCGGCCTTCGACTACGGGCAACCAGAAGATTGGCGACTACTGCTTCAGCTCTTCGAGGTCGGCGATATGATGTGGGGAGACGCGGGCGTCCTGTACTGGTTCATCCATAAGGACGACCTCCGAAGCGGTCGATTGGATCGAGTTTGGATGGTCACCCAGTGTCACTAGACCGGGGTCGCTCCTCTTGTTGCATCGAGCGCGAGATGTGTATGCTCTAGCACTCAATCACGTTGCGTCTGGGGTTTGCAGGCTCGACACTATTCGATCCGCAGTAAGAAGGGGGCGTCCGATGTCTGTATTTCCCGTTGCCAAGTTGCAACCATTCGATGCAACGCTATCCGGAGAGCCGGATGAGGCCGAATTGCAGATTCCACTAGTGCCGTTCGAACTCGATGACTTGAGTGTCGAAACGGAGATTGTGTGCGATTGCATTGAACTTCCGACGTTGGACCTTGCCGCCCTGTCGAAGCAAAGCTTCGACTTTCCGACCAATCCCGACGACGGGTGCATCGACGCTTCTGTGTACATCGAGCATGCCCACCATCCGGTCGACATCACGAGAATTGCCTTCGGCGCCCTGGAGAATGGCAAGCTATCCGCCCAGTTGGATTTGACCATCCTGTTCTCTCACGAAGGCCTCAGAGAATTCGAGGACGTGCAGTGCACCCTGCCGATTAGCATCGTTGACGAGTGACAGTTTACCGCCACGTCCTCGACATTGCGCAGCGGGTAGCACGGATAGCCGGTGCTACCCGCAGGACTCTATTCAAATGAGTATCCATGTTTGTTTTGCCGACTGCAGCGTGGTAGAATAGAGAATCCCGACATAGCCTGCTGAACACTCATCCCATGCCAAAGCTCGACTATCGCAATATCGAAATCGACTCCGAACGATGCGGGGGCCAGCCGGTCGTTGTGGGGACGCGTATCCGTGTCGCGACGGTCCTGACGTGCTACCGTCATGGCATGAGTGTCGAGGAGATCACCCAACAGTATCCCTCGCTCAAACCGGCGGACGTTCATGACGCTCTGGCCTACGCTTACGATCACATTGCGGAAATTGAACGGGCGCTTGCCGATGATGATGAGCTCGTAGCCAAGCAAAAACTCCGCCAGGGCAATGCCGGTCCGTGAGCAATATCCGACTCTTCATTGACGAAGATGTCTATGGTGCCGTTACGATTGCCTTGCGCGCAGCGGGTGTCGATGTGACATCGACGCCTGAAACAGGTCGTATCAGCGAATCGGATGTATCCCAACTCGAGTGGGCAATTCAAGAGCAGCGGGCGATCGTCACGTTCAATGTTGGTGACTTCGTGGAGTTGCACACGAACTGGCTTACCGCTGGCCAGCACCATTGCGGTATTATCGTGTCGTCCCAGCGACCAATTGGTGACGTGATTGCGAGGTTGTTGAACCTGGTGGGTAGTCTAGACGAAAACGCCATGCGGGACCGACTCGAATTCCTCTCCGATTGGTGAGCAACTCAGGCCATTGTCGCTTCCACCTACTTCCGCACCGGCCCGCCCGCGACGCCCAGCCGCGCGATCACGCCGAGCGCCGCGAACACTTCGCGGTAGTTGATCTTCGACTGGCCGAACCGGCGGTCTTCGAAAGTGATCGGCACTTCGGCGAAGCGGCAGTCGATTCTGCGGCAGCGGTAGAGCAACTCTTGCAGCACCGCGTAGCCGCGTGCTTTGACGAGCGACAGGTCGAGTTCTTTCAGCTTCGCTACACGGTAGCAGCGGAAGCTGCCGCTGGTGTCTTGTGGCGCAAGACGCAGCAGCGTGCGGGCGTAGGTGTTGATGCACCAGCTCATCACGCGGCGTTTGGCGCCCCAGTCGACGACCTGGCCGCCGGGGATGTAGCGCGAGCCGATGGCCACGTCGGCGGTGTCCATCGCCGCGCGGAGCGCGGGAATGTATCGCGGGTGGTGGCTGAAGTCGGCGTCCATGTTCAGCAGGTACTCGTAGTCGTGGTCGATCGCGTACTGCATGGCTGCCAACAGCGCCGTGCCAAGGCCCATCTTCTTCGCGCGGTGCATCACGTGCACGCGCGGGTCGGCGGCCGACATCTCGTCGGCCAACTCGCCGGTGCCGTCGGGTGAGCCGTCGTCGACCACCAGGACGTGGGCGTCGGGCGCGTGCTCGTGGATCGACTCGATGAGCGGGCGCAGGTTCTCGCGCTCGTTGTACGTGCACAGCGAGACGAGCAGCGAGCCGTGCTGCGTTCGGTGGGCGGCTTCAGAGTCATCCATGCTGGTTGCCGTGGGAGAGCGGGCGTGCAGTAAGAATCCCTCTCGCCTCTAGCCCCTCGATCCTCAACCCTAAACAATCACGCTGGTGAGTTCCTGGAATTCGCGATCGTCGCGCAGGGCGTCGAAGTCCGACTCGTAGGGCACCAGGTCAAGATAGTTGATGTCCAGATCGAGCGCACGACCCAGGCAGCGCAGCGCCCTGCGGCGGTTGCGAGCCAGGCACCAATAGCAGGCGAGGTTGTAGTGAAGGATGGCTTCGCGGGGATCGCTGCGTAGCGATTCTTCCAGCGTCTCGATGGCGCGATCCAAGCGACCGGTCCGTTTGTAACACCACGCCAGCGCCAAACCGACGTGCATATCGCCGGGCATCAACTCGTAAGCACGCTCGAGCGGAGCGGCGGCTTCGTGATAAGCTTCGGATTCACGAAGGGCTTCGCCCAACAAATAATTGGCACGACCGCTATCGGCTACCATTTTTTGGCGGCGCTTCAAACACTCGGCAGCTTGTTCGGGTAGACCTAGTTCGAGATAACCTTCCGCCTCGCGGATTGCACGGGAGATGCGTGAGTTGCGTTGGGGCATAATGAGTTCGAAAGCACGTTGATGGGCAGTGTTCAAAGGCCGACTGATTCCCTTCCGACGGCACGCGCTCCTGGTGTGCTTGCATTCTATGCAGAGACTCGGCCGCGCCCAAGCACCTAATTAAAAGTCGCGCCGCAAGTAGTTGCAGGCGTTGGACTAAGTGCCCAAAAATCGAGTTTGGCCGACGTACCACCTGTATCGCGCTGGCAAACTGTTGCGCATTGGACACTCAACAATCTGCGCTTCCGCTCGTCGCTGAAGAGCTCCTCTACCGCTTGCGCAGGACGACTCGCACGCTGCCCGATTGCCACATGTGGCGTTCGGCCAACATCAACTCGCAAGCGTGTTGCCTTTCCACCACGCTGAGACGCGCCGGGCCAACCTGCCCAGCTTGGCGCAAACCCCTTTAAACATTGCGGTTACGGCGATTTTGCGACCCCGCCCCCGGCTCTTGGCGCGGCGGTTGCCTTAGTAGGCCTGCAGCATTCCTCCGCCTCGCATGGCGCTGCCCTGGTCCCCTCGGGCAGCGCCGTGCGACCCTCTTCTCTCGCTCCCCAGGCCCACGACGTGAAGCACATCCTGCTAATGGTGCTCGTGCTATTGTCCGTGGGTGGTTGGGCAGCCACAGTGGTCCCGCCCGCTGCGAGGAATGGGGCTCAGGTGAGTGCCGCACCGCAAATCGACTGGGTACGCACCGCCGATGGCTGGGAATACGCGGCCCATCTGCACTCGACTCCGCCGCGCGACGCTTCGCTGCATCCTCTTGTCGTGGCAGGGTTTATGACTCTCGCAGGGCCGCTTGCCCTACTCGCCCCGCCGAAACGCAGCCGCGGTTGAAAATCGCGAGTCGGTCGGCCCCAGGAAATTCAGAAATCCTTGCACGGATTCTCGCTGCGCGTGTCACTACTACCTGTAGAAGGCAAACCGCTCGGGCACATTGCTAGCAGCGGAATCCCGCGGGAGGACACTTCCGCCCATATCTCTTACACGGTGCAAGACCATGCGACTTACACTTCGCACACTGCTCGCTTACATGGACGACATCCTTGATCCGTCGGATCAGGAGAACCTCGCGCAACAGGTGACCGAAAGTGAGAAGGCTTCGGAACTGATCCATCGCACGCGCGACGCTACGCGCCGCTTGCGACTCGGCGCGCCGCCGGTGCTTGGCGAAGGAATGGAGTTGGACCCCAACTATGCCGCCGAGTATCTCGACAGCACGTTGTCGGGCGACGAGATGGGCGAGTACCAACAGGTGTGCCTCGATTCGGACGTGCACCTGGCCGAAGTGGCCTCGTGCCATCACATCCTGACGATGGTGTTGGGCGAGCCGGCCGAGATTGATCCCGAGATGCGGCAACGCATGTACGGCGTGCCAGGACGCGTCGACGAGTGGCATCAGTCGCATGTGGCCGCCGCCGCTCCCGCTCCAGCAGCAGCAGCTACCGCCGCAGCAGTTCCTGAGACGCAACCAGCTGCCACTGGCGAGGACGAACCCGTTAGCCACGTGCCCGACTACTTGAAGGAAGAAGAGTCGTCGAACTTCGGCAAGCTGGCCTTGGCGTTCGCCGCCTGCTTGATGCTGGGCGTGGGGGCTTTCGTGCTGTTTAGCGAAGGAGGTTTGCTGTCCGGCGACCAAGAGCTCGCGCAGAACGATCCGAATGCAACAGCCGGCGGTCCGGAAGGCACAGCGAACGGCGGCGACGTCGATGTACCCCCCGTACCACCACTGGGTCCCGATGATCCCGTCGAGCCCTCAACGCCCGGCGAACCGGTCGAGCAACCAGCGGAGCCTGAAGTAGAAGGCGGTGCTGCACCAGAGCCGCCGCCGACCGAGCCGACCACCCCGCCCGACACGCAGGCGCAAGATCCCGAGGTCGACACGCCGCCGATGGTGACACAGGATTCGCCCACCGAAGGTGCAACCGAGCCAGTTGTCGAACCTGTAGTCGAGCCGACAGACAACGCGACTCCGCCAGCTACCCCGCCGACCGAGGACGCGCAGCCCACCGATCCAACCACCGACGAGCCGCCCCGCGTGGCGATGAACACGGATGTACCGACCGTTCCTACCACGAACGTGCCGACCGACAACGCTGCAGAAGCCGGCGACGAAGCTCCGTTGCCACCGCCGGAGGCGGCGCCGATGGGCACGATGATTGTCACCAATCAGGTGCTGTTGCGGTGGGATGACGAGACGGCCGAGTGGTATCGCATGCCACCGCGGGCCAGCGTGAAGGCGGGCGATCAACTGCTATCGCTGCCAACCTATCGACCTTCGCTCTCCCTGGCTCCCGTGTTGCGTGTCGAGATGTGCGACGGCGCCATGGCCACCGTTGGCTACGCCGACGACGGCAAGACCATTCGCCTGGAGCTCGCGTACGGCCGCTTCCTCTTGCACAACACGGGCATGGAGACGACCGAGGTCGAGTTGATGGTCAGTGGCGATACGCGCACCATCGAACTGGCGTCGACCGGCGTGTTGGGCCTGGATGTCGACCGCCCGTTCGTACCCGGCGCGGATGTGGAAGCCTCGCTCGGCGAGTTCGCGGCCACGTTCTACGCCCCCGGAGGCAAAGTGACCTGGGACACTGAAGGCACGCCGCTGTTGGTCGACAAGCCAGCGCAATGGTCGTGGAAGGAGCCCGCCCTGGTGTCGATAACCGACAACGTCGAGTGGCTCGATGGCCAATCGCTCGACTACCTGGAACAAAACGTCTCCAGCTACTTCAACAAACAACTCACCGGCGACCAGCCGGCGCGCGTGCAGACCTTGGAACTGTACGAAAGCTCCCGTCGCCGCGAAGACAAAGCGCTAGCCGCGGTGTGCGGCACGCACGTCGGGCAGTTCGTGCCGTTCGTTCAGGCGCTGGCCGACACGCAGCAGCAGTCGAGTTGGGACGAGCACATCGCCGAACTGCGGCGGGCTATTTCGCGGAGCACGCAAGCCGCCACGCTGGTGCATCAAACATTGACCCAACAACGCGGCGCCGCCCTGGCCGACGACTTGTTCCAAATGCTCCGGGGCTACACGCCGGAGCAGATCGGCACCACGCCCGAAGACGTGCAGTCGGGCGTAACGCGACAGTTGATCGACTGGCTGAAGCACGATCGGCTGGAGTACCGCGTGCTGGCCATCTACAACCTCAAGCAGATCTACGGCGGCAAGACGCTGGGCTACAACCCGGTAATCACCGAGCCGGCACGGCAAGACCGCGCGGTCAAACAATGGCGCACCCGCCTGGCCGACAACGAGCTGGTGCCTTCGCATGTAGGGAAGGACGCCCCGGAGTAGGTAATCTAATCGCACCTTGTTCCCACGATCTGCGTGGGAACAGACTGCAAGACCGCTCTGCGGTCATTCGTAGGGAGTGACTCTGTGCGAGGGGCAAAGCATGGCTGAGGGTAGGTCAGGAGCACGTCTGCTGGTTCTCGTGGCGTGCTCTTTTCTGGCTACGCCGGTCGTGTTCTTGCTAACGCACTGGTTGTTTACAGCACTTACCGATTGGTTCGGGTGGCATACGAATGCCGTCGCCGATCATTGGCTCCCGCGCTATGGCGTGTGGTACGTTACTCTTGCCGCGTTCGTACTCTGGGCGGTACTGGCACCTGTAGCCTGGGGAGTGGCGTGGTTGTTTCGCCTCGAGTCGCGAACACTCACGATTGGCCTGGCCCTTGCGGTTGGGTTGCTAACAGATGGGGTGTTTCTCAGTGCGACGTTCGGCTCCGGGTCGCCACCAGAGAACTCACCGCCCCTCCGCGGGATGCTCGTTTACTTGATCCTTCAGTTTGCGTTGCCGCTCAGCTTGCCTTGCTTGTTGACGTTCGGACCGCTTTTTGGTCGAGGTGGGAAACGGCCGGGTGACTGAGACTAGCCCCAAACTCTGTGTTCCACTCACCGTCGCCAGCAGAGCCAGGGGCACGCAGGATGAGAATACCCGTCGCGATCGTCTACTATAGTGTGGAGCCAATGGACTACGATGCAAACAAACAATCGCCTACCTTGCGCGTTACTTGCCGTTGCCGCATTACTGTCGGTATTCGCGTATGTCAATCACCAGCAAAGTAGCCTTTCCACTAACTGCTGTGATCTTCTCCTTGCTTTCCTGGAAAGTCTGCAAGTAGCTGAAGCATCACACTCAAATCTCCACCGTGTTACCCTAACCAATTCAGAAGCGCTACAACCAACACAACAAAGATGACGAAAGAGACGAAATGCCAAAAACACCCGTCTCCGTCTATGCTTGGGCCGCCAACGCCTTCACCGCCAGGATCGCCTGGGCTGTCCACAATAACGCCTCCTGTGTGAATGTCTTCAGAACAGAAGTCATTTTTTATAACCACTTCCTAACATGCCAGCTACATGTGAAGCCAGCACTTCTTGTCTTAACGGTGGGCGTGACATGACTGTGCAGCCAAGGTTCTCACTGCTTGCATTGCTGATTCTAGTAGCTGCGCTTAGCGGAGCGTGCTACTGGTACTCGCAGCATCGCGGGTGGGTGGTTTCCTCTTCTGTAGTGGTGACCAATACTCCCTCCTCAGCACTCGTGGTACCTGATACTCCTTTTCAAGCTCTAACTCCGGTGACATATGAGAATGCTGATATCGAAGCAATCTTTGAAAGATCGGCGGATCCGGAAATCCTTCTCCCCTACGCATTGTTGAAACTCACCGAAACCGACAACTCCTTGATTAGGGAAACGGACAATCCATTGGAGTGGTTGAGCGACCACACATTGGTAAGTTATGACAACAAACACCAAGCCGTTCACGTTACTTTGAGTTGTCGCAACGATTGGGGAGGCGATGTCAAGGAAATCGCGGAGGTCGTCACCGGATCGCTCTACGAGTTGCTGATAAGAACGGAACGCAGCAAGCGAGTATGGGAAGCTGATTTTGTGAAGAAGAGGGGCAAGTTCCTACGAAAGGTGGAGCGAGACGCACTGCAAGCCCCAGAAGGGGCAGAGCAATACGTTCGAGCTCATCTTGTCGACATTGCTGAGCTGGAACGGGAATTCACCCGCCGCGAGCAAGATGAAGGGAGTGCTCTGAAGTACCTGCAGAACATCGCCGAAGAAAACGAGCAATGGTCTCAGCGGCTAAGGTCGGACCCTACCTACCAGTTGAAGTTCGAGAAGCGGGAGTCGGCCAAGGTGGAGAGATTCTGGTAGGTTGTGCTATCCATCTTGAACATCCTCGGCGTGCTTGAGGATAGACTCTACAGCAACGCACCATCAGGAAAGCATCGAAGCCAAGCGAGTGCAGGAGGGGATGCCTGCGCATTACTCAATGACCGCAGAGCGGTCGCATAGTGTTCCCACGCAGAGCGTGGGAACGAGGGTAAAATCGCCCCTGTAAAAAAGTCGCTGTTGAATTCACGCGGGGGTGTGATCCAATGGAGTTGCAGGATCGTGTGCAAGGTAGGTGAATAGGAGAGTGAGTGAGTGAGTAGGTTGAGCAAGTGAGTAAGTGGTCCAATAGCCGACGACTTACACGTCGTCGGAATGATGCCAGAGTACTCTTCAAGCTCGAAGTCGACGCACACGAACGAGTGTGGTGGTAGGTCCTTCGCTCGTTCGGCGGAGCGAACGGCCACTATCGGGGTTTCGGGCCAACCGTTGGGTTTTGGGCCAACTTGCGGAACGTGCGGGGAACAACGTGGAGGGTTTTGGGCCCATGCCCGTGAAAGGAACGCTGGAAAACAAGGGGTTTCTTCAAGCTGTGGAGGACAGAACTCGAAGGGTTTTGGGCCAATGGATGATGTTCCCAAAAAGTTGGCCCAAAACTATGGTCATTTGCCCCCGCGAGCCGGGCCGTCCTCGGCCCCGGAGAGCCCCAAATTGATCGCACCGATTACCGGGCTCGGGGACGAGCCGGCTTGCTGTGAGAATCGACGCCAATTTGCCGATAGCCACTTACTAGCAAGTTGCCGAAGTTGCCTATTTCGCCTGCGGATAGCTCGGTTCCCAGACCCTTAGAGTATTGGTAGACTGGGAGGTCTGTTGGGGTAGACCGGACGTTGGCCGTTCTGGGATTCCGGCTCGATGAATTTGGGCCTGGCGACTGGGACGTGCGGTGTGCGGATCTGCCCAAAAAATCCCCGACGAAGGCAATCAGGCAAGGGCACCATCTGTGCAAGTTCGAGTTTCGACCCGCCACGGGCATTTGAGTGAAGCTAGTCAGGCAAAGATCACTGGCAAAGCGGAAAAGTTGCTGAGGATTTTCGACCGGCTGAGCGACATCGTGGTGGTGGTAGATCTGAAGGACGAGCATAACCCAGTGGTCGATGTGCAGGTATCGGCCGAGCACAAACACGACTTCATGGCTAGCGAGCAGGCCTCCGAAATGATGGCGGCTCTGGACGCAGCCCTGCACAAGATCGAACAGCAACTGCGAAAATACAAAGAGCGGGTGGTGGAGCGCAATCGCGACCGCAACCGCCAGGCTCGAGAGGTGGAAGCTGAGCAAACGCCCGAGGAAGAGTAATCGCAACGCATCGGACCGCAGGAGCCACAGCGCCCTGCCCCGCTTCGCTGCCTAAGAACCAAACCACCGAGAAACATTCCGGGCACCGATCGTTGCCCGCCGACACAAGGAACCCCATGGAACATGAAATTCTCTGAGTTCATATCAAAAGAAGCTATCCGCCCGAATCTCGAGTCCGTGGACAAGGAATCGGTGATTCGCGAGATGGCCAAGGCATTGCAAGCCGCCCACACAATCGACGACGAACAGTTCGAGAGCGTGGTCGAAGCGATCCTGAAGCGTGAGGAGTTGGGCAGCACCGGCATCGGACGCGGCGTAGCGGTCCCTCATACCAAGCACCCGACGGTCGACAAGTTGTGCGGCGCGGTGGGCGTGAGCGCCGAAGGCGTGGAGTTCGACAGCCTGGATGGCGAGAAGGTCCACCTGTTGTTCCTGCTGGTCTCGCCCCCCGATCGGCCGGGCGATCACCTTCGCGCGCTGGAGAATATATCTCGTCAACTGCGGAATGATACGTTCTGTCGATTCTTGAAGCAGTCCAAGAATTCCGACGATGTTTGGACGCTTCTGGAAGAGGCCGACAACAATCAATTCGGTTCGTAGCCGCTAGGGTCGAGGGAGAGGTTTGGGGGAACCCTTTCCTTCTCATCTTCCCCCGACAATTGAGTTATGGCTGACTTAGTGATTACCAAAACGTTTGTGGTCACGTCCAAAAACGGACTACATATTCGCCCAGCCGAGCAGCTTGCGCGGCTGGCGAACCGTTTTGTCGCACAGATAGGTTTGATTCACGAGAGTCAACGCGTTGATGCCAAGAGCATCATGGAGATGTTGACGCTGGGCGCCCGACAGGGCGCAAGCGTCGTAATCGAGGCGCAGGGCAGCGATGCCCAGGAAGCGGTGGAAGCGATCTTGGCCTTGGTCCAGAGCGAGTTCGCCGAGCAGGCCAGCGAAGCCACCTCGGGCGATCCGCCCAGTTGAGCTTGCGGCCGACCGAACAAAGTGGCACATTCTGCGTAGCACGCATGATAGAATGGGTCCACCGGAAAGAGATCGATACAAGCGTGATTTAGAGTTACCCACATAACCTTACAAGGCATACCAGGGCTGATCTGTGGCGGCGAGGTGAACCCCACGCCAACAGGAAGCCATGCGGAGCCGTCACCAGCAAGATTGTTCGCTGCCCAAAAGCGAGTCAACACTGGCAGACACATTGCGAGAACTGCGGATGCTGTACACGAAACGAGTACTCCCGCCGACCAATGTGCTTCCCCTTGCTGCGGCGCGCCCGCACCCAGTGAACCTGTCCGTGTACCGCAATATTGCTCCATTAGTCTGCCCTATCTCACTACGACGATAGTCGGCAGCCGCAATTCCCAACACGTGTCAGCTCTGGTCGCCTCAACGAGCGCGGCATGCAGCGTTTGCAGGGAATAGCAGTTTCGCCCGGCGTTGCCATCGGCGAAGCAGTGATCTTCGGAAACGAGGGATTTCGTATCTCTCGGCGGTTCCTGCCGCGCGAAGCCGTAGGCGCCGAACTGCAGCGATTGGACCAGGCCATCGCTGCAGCGGCCAAGGAAATCGACCTGAACCGGCAACGCGTCGCCGAACAACTGGGCGACGACTACGCGGCCATCTTCTCCGCCCACCTGCAGATGCTGCAGGATCGCAAGCTCCGCGAAGAACTGGATCAAATGATCCGCGACCGACACTACTCGCCCGAGTATTCGGTCAGCCGCGCGCTGCGGCGGTACGCCAAGGTGTTCTTGTCGCTCGAAGGCGACACCATGGCCGAGCGGGCCAACGACGTATTCGACATCGAGAAGCGACTGCTCCGCCACCTGCTGGGGCAGCGCCGCGAAGGGCTGGGCGAGTTGACCGGCGAGGTGCTGATCCTGGCCAACAACCTCACGCCCAGTGAAACGGCCAACCTGAATCCGGAGTTCGTCAAAGGCTTCGTCACCGAGACCGGTGGCCCCGGCAGCCACACGGCTATCGTGGCCGAAGCGCTCGACATTCCCGCGGTGGTCGGTACCGGTCCCTTCCTGACCGAAGTGTCCGGCGGCGAAACGCTGATCATCGACGGCGACAACGGCCTGGTGATCCTACAGCCCGATGAAGAGACCCTCGCCCGCTATCGCCACGAGGTCGACGAGCACAAGCAACACAACGCCAAGCTGGAATCGCTGCGTGATCTGCCCTCGGACACGCTCGATGGGCAGCACATCACGATGTTGGGCAACATCGAGTTCCCCGGCGAGGTCCGCCAGTGCCAGGAACGCGGCGCCGAAGGCATCGGACTGTATCGCACCGAGTTCCTGTACCTCACGCGCGACGTGCAGCCCAACGAAGCCGATCACTTGGCCGCGTATCGCGAGGTGATCGAAGCCTTGAACGGCCAACCGGTGGTGATGCGAACGCTGGACCTGGGGGCGGACAAGATCCCCAACTTCCCCCTGCCCGACGACGAGCGAAACCCGTTCCTCGGCCTCCGCAGCATTCGCCTGGCGCTGAAGCACGTCGACATGTTCCGCATTCAACTGCGGGCCATGCTCAGGGCGAGCACCGCGGGGCCGATGAAGATCATGTTCCCGTTGGTGACCAACCTGCTGGAGCTTCGCCGGGCCAAGATGGTGCTGTCCGACGCCATGGAGGACCTGGAGGAGGAAGGCATTCCGTTCAGTCGCGACATCGACATTGGCATGATGGTCGAGGTGCCATCGGCGGTGGTGATGATGGATCACTTCGTCGAAGAGGTTGATTTCTTCAGCATCGGTACCAACGACCTGATTCAATACGCATTGGCCGTCGACCGCAGCAACAAGGATGTCGCCTCGCTGTACACCGGCAGCGACCCGTCGATCCTGCGGCTCGTGAAGATGGCCATCGATACCGCTGCACAGCACAACAAGCCGATCAGCATGTGCGGCCAGATGTGTGGCAACCCGATTTACACCATGGTGCTGCTGGGACTGGGGCTGAGAACATTCAGCGTGGTGCCTGCAGCGATTCCCGAAGTCAAACGCGTGTGCCGCAGCGTCACCATCCCGCAGTGCGAGGAATTCGCCGCCAGGGTGATGTCGCTGGAGAGCGCGCGCGACGTGAAGACCGCGCTTCGCGAAGAATTGATCAAGATTCTTCCCGACCAACCGGTCTAACGTGGTTCACTTATCCACAGAAAGAAAACACGAGACAAGCATGGACTCACCTGCCCCCCAACCTGATCTCGAGCCGGACGATCCGGGCGGTCTACGCGCCGTGGCCGACGAAGGCACCGCTCCTCCCAAGCGTCGACGCCGCCGCGGCGCTAAGAAAAAGAAAGTGGCGGCCGGACGAAAACGCAAGACCGAAGAGGAGCCCAAGAGCAAGAAGGCGCCCTCGGTCAAGCAGGAGATGCTGATCAACGTCGCCCAGCCCGAAGAATGCCGCATCGGCATCCTGGAAGACGGCGTGCTGGAAGAGCTGTATGTCGAGCGCAGCAGCCAGGACAACTACGTCGGCAACATCTACAAAGGCAAGATCGTCAACCTCGAGCCGAGCATCCAAGCGGCGTTCGTCGACTTCGGTGTCGGCCGCAACGGCTTCCTGCACATCAGCGACGTCGAACCTCAGTACTTCCGCCAAGGCGGCTACGACCCCGATAAACCCATCCAACCCGATGGCAGCCAAATACCCGACAACCCGCCCGCCGACGTGGACACCGGCGACGACGACGAAGACGTCGACGAGTCAGGACCTCGCCCGTCGCGCAACAGCGGCAACCGCCGCCGCGCCGGAGTCCGCCCGCGCATCAAGCCGCCCATCCAGGACATCTTCCAACGCGGCGACGAAGTCGTCGTGCAAGTCATCAAGGAAGGCATCGGCACCAAAGGCCCGACGCTGTCGACCTACATCAGCATTCCCGGCCGCTACGTGGTGCTGATGCCGGCGCTCGGTCGGATTGGCGTATCGCGCAAGATCGAAAGCGACGACGATCGCCGGCGATTGCGCGACATCCTCCGCGAACTCAACCCACCCAAGGGCTTGGGATTCATCGTTCGCACTGCCGGAACCGACCGTACGAAGAAGGAAATCTCCCGCGACCTGGCGTACCTGCTGCGGTTGTGGAAGACGATCGTCCGCCGCATCAAGAGCGCCGAAGCGCCGACGGACATCTATGAAGAAAGCGACATGATCATCCGCACCATCCGAGACATCTTTACCTCGGACGTGGATGCGATACACATCGACGAACCCGCCGCCTACGAGCGGGCGAAGGAGTTCCTGCAGATTGTGATGCCGCGGTACGTCAGTCGACTGCAGCTGTACGAAGGCCGTGACCCGCTGTTCCACAAGTACAAGATCGACGAGGAGATTGCGCAGATCAATCACCGCAAGGTGCCGCTGAAGGGTGGCGGCTCGCTGGTGATCGATCAAACCGAAGCGCTGGTGGCCATCGACGTGAACAGCGGCAGCTTCCGCACCGACGGCTCGGCCGAAGAGTCGGCGTTCCAGCTCAACCAGATCGCCGCCAAGGAAATCGCTCGCCAGTTACGTCTCCGCGACCTGGGCGGCGTGGTGGTGAACGACTTTATCGACATGCGCAAGGACCGCCATCGTCGCATCGTCGAGCGGACCTTGCGCGACGCGGTGAAGCGCGATCGGGCGCGGACCAAGATCCTCCGCATTAGCCCCTTCGGCCTCATCGAAATGACCCGCCAGCGCATCCGCCCGAGCCTGAAACGCAGCGTGTTCAAGGAATGCCCGAGTTGCAGCGGCGCCGGGCTGGTCAAGAGCGCCGAGAGCATGGCCATCGAGGTGGTTCGCAAACTAATGATGGCCACGCAGGGCGAGCGGGTGCAGAAGGTCACGGTAACCGTCGAGGAAGAAGTGGCCGCCTACCTGAACAACCGCAAACGCCGGGAGCTAGCCAAGCTGGAAGACGAAAACGAGATGATCGTGTACGTCAACGGCCGCGAAGGCATCTCGCCCGAGCACCTGGAGATCGTGTGCGAAGACGAAGCCGGCCGCGTCGTGCTGGTGGACGGGATCTGAGGTTGGAAACGGTGCGGTGATTCGGTGGGTGCCAGTAGTGGAACCCAACGGTTGCTACAGACGATTCAGAGAGCGTCTTCTAGCCGGATCGCCACGCGATCCGCGAGGTTGAGCGATCTCAAGTGGGGCAAGTGTACCTCCGGTTAGGGTGGTCCGATGCGTAAAAGACCCGGGAAGACGTGCATTTCACCCCCTTTTGCCCTCCCCATTGGTCGGTTATACTTCGGGACTCTCAAATACCCATGATTCATAGCCCCTGTGGCAGGAACCCTAACCGATGTATGCCATTATCGCCGACGGTGGTCGCCAACTGAAAGTCGAAGAAGGTCAGGAACTCGATCTGGCCTACCGGGACGTTGCCAAGGGCGAAAAGCTCACGTTTGACCGCGTGCTGGCCATTGGCGGCACCGACGACGTGAAGCTCGGCAGCCCCACGGTCGAGGGTGCCAGCGTTGTGGCCGAGATCGTCGGCACCACGCAGGGCGAGAAGATCAGCGTGCAGAAGATCCGCCGCCGCAAGAACAGCCGCCGCCGCACCGGACACCGCGCGATGTTCACCCGCGTGAAGATCGCCGAAATCTCCTGCTAGCAGCAGCATCCAACGAATCACCGCCACGCCGCGGCTTGCCCCAGCAGCCGCGGCGTTTGCGTGCGCAGTGGATTGCGGGCAAACGTCCCTTTCGCCGCCGCGCAAATTCCTTCATGCTGGGGTCTAACGATTACGTAGCTCAGGTGGCCCAGGGACGATGGCATGACACCCCAAGCGCGACGCGCAACTCTCTCTCTCCTGCTGATGCTGCCCGTCGGACCGGCTCTCGCTCAGCCGTTTCCCGAACAACCCGCAGCGAATCCCCTGCGCGACGGCGCTCCCGCTGCGCAACCAGCTTCGCAACCGCAGAACGAACAACCGACACCTCCGCCGCAACAGGATCAGGCGGCGGGTAGCGATGCCGAAAAGCAGACCTCCGAAGAAAACGAAGCTCCCCCCAGTCGCGAGACATTCACGCCCAAGGAAATTGAAGAGCGGCGGGGTCGCATCGACGGACTGGAGCTATCGGATGCCGAAAAGGCGGACGCCAAGAAGTACTACCAAGAAGCGCTGCAATCGACTACCGAACTAAAGGAACTCGACAAGAAGATCGCAGAGAACACGGCTGAATACAACAAAGACTACGACAACGCGGACACGATAACCCGCGGGCGATCGAAGGGATTCTACGACAAACTCTTGGCGCTGCCACCCGAAGAGTTTCTCAGCAAGTTCTTGGATCCGTTCAATGTTCGGCGCGCCGAGACACCGGAGTTGGAAGAGAAAGCCGCCTCCTGGGAAGAGTACGCGAACAAGTGGAACAAGCGCGTCAAGACGATCGAAGCCAAGCCGGCGCTCCGCAAGCAGTTTCTCAGCAGCTACCAGAACAACCGCCAGCAAATTGAACAGCAGCTGTCCGAAGTGGAGAAAGAGCTGGCCGACATCAAAGAAATCACCAACGAAGTAACCAACGCCCGGCGGATCGCCTACACACAGCAAGCGGCCAAGCTGGAAGCACAACTGAAGAACCTGGACGCGGAGCGCAAGAAGATCCTGCTCGGGCAGGAAGCTTACGATGCGGAACTAGAAGTCGCCAAACGCAAAGCCGCGGCCTATGCCGAGCATCTGGCCGCCGCACGCAACGAACTGAGCGAGCGCCGCAAGACGGCGGCCAACGAGCGACAGCGTGCCGACAACGCACTGGCCGAGCGCAACAAGCAACTCATCGAGCGGAATCCCGAGTCGCTGGGCCAGCTGGCCGCGACCAATCAGGAGCTTACCAAGAACGTACAGCACGTGACTGCGGAGCTCGACAAGGTTCAGGACGAGACCAACGAGGCCGTGAATCGCAACGGGACGGTCACCACGAATTTCGAGACTTTCGAGCAAACCCTGGCCGACGGATCGTTAACCCAAGCCATCGGGCAACAACTTCGCGATCAGCGCGCAAAGCTGCCCCGGCTGCTGCAACTGCGGCGCGACGTCACCGAGCGGACAACCGACAGGAACGAGTACAACTACGAAGCCTACCTGGCGAACCAGAAGTTGAGTGAGTTGCAGGACCTCGACGCGGAAGTAGCCAAAGTGCTCGAGAACGTCCGCCCCGCAGACCGCACCGAGGCAGAACCGGTCATCCGCAAGATGCTCGAAAGCCAGGTCGCGTCTCTCAAGACTTACGTCGACTACCTCGACAAGCTGGACCAAAAACTACAAGAGTTGATCACGGCCAAGGAAACGCTCCGCCGCAACACAGAGAAGTTCCAGGACTTCATCGCCGAGCGAGACCTGTGGATTCGCAGTTGCCGACCGCTCTGGGCGCCGGTCACTCAGTTGGGCAAACCTCGCACGTACGCCAATTGGACGCCGCTCTACCTGAGTCACGGCGTCGACGCGGTCGCCTGGAGCCTCAGTCCTGCCAATTGGCAACAAGCACTGGTCGACTTGCGCGCGGCCGCTTACCGCGAACCACTGATGGCCGGCGCGCTGATCGCCACGTTTCTGCTGCTGCTCTATTTCCAGCAGAAGGCACGCAAACAGATCAAGGAGCTTGGCGTCGAAGCCGCCCAGCGAACCTGCACCGACTTCTGGCCGTCGCTCCGCGCGTTGTGGCTCACGCTGGTGGTGTCGCTGCCGTGGCCGTTGTTGCTGTGGGGCATCGGTTGGCTTCTGCGCGGCGCGGCGATCGAGTCGGAGTTCACCCTCGCCATGTCCCAATCCACCCGCAGCGCGGCCTGGATCCTGCTGATCGCGGAGTTCTTTCGGCAAAGCTGTCGCAGCGACGGACTTGCCGAAGCGCACCTCGGCTGGCCGCGCTCGGCGCTCTTACAACTGCGTCGTTACCTGCGATGGGTGCCGGTGCTGATCGTGCCACTGGTGTTCTGGTTCGTGGGTCTCGATGCCCAAGGCACCGAGCCGATGTGGAGCGAGTCGCTGGGACGCGTGCTGTTCCTGCTCGTCATGGCCTATACCACGTTCGCCCTGTGGCGGATCCTGATTACGCACTCTAGCGCCATCTACCAGGCGCTCGACCGCGGTACGGAGAACTGGCTACTCAATCTGCACCGCGTGTGGCGCCCGGCGATGGTGATGTTGCCGCCGGCGTTGGGCATCGTGGCCGCGATGGGCTACTACTACACGGCCGAGCAACTGGCCGAGCGGTCGTTGCAAACGGCCGCCATGCTGCTGGTGTTGATGATCGCCGGCGGGCTGCTGCGAAGGTGGGTGTTGTTGAACCGTCGCCAACTGGCTCGCGAGCAAGCCCGACAGCGGCGCGCTCAGGCGCAAGCCGCGGCCGCCGCCGAGGGTGACGAAATGGCCGCGGCCATCGAAGTGCCAGAAGAGACCGTGGACCTCACCGCGCTGAGCGAAGCGACACGCAAGCTGCTCCGCGTGCTGCTATTCGTCGCGGGCGTGATCGGTGCGGTGCTGATCTGGCAAGACGTGTTCCCCGCGCTCGCCTGGCTCGATGGCATCGCCCTGCCCGGCATGGGCAACCACGACACGCCCACCACCTGGGGACATCTGCTGCGAGCGTTTTTGACGCTGCTGATCACCTACGTGGCGGTCCGCGACATACCGAGCCTGCTGGAACTGGTGGTGCTGCAACACCTGCCCATCGACCAAGGTGCCCGCTACGCCATCTCGACGCTGGTCCGGTACGCGATCCTGACGGTCGGCATTCTCATCGCGGGAGCGCTATTGGAAATCGGCGCGAGCCTGGGTTGGCTGGTGGCCGCGATGGGTGTTGGCCTTGGCTTCGGCTTGCAGGAGATCTTCGCCAACTTCGTCTCGGGCATCATCCTGCTGTTCGAGCGCCCGATTCGCGTGGGTGACATCATCACGCTGGGCGAGAAGACCGGCGTGGTGAATCGCATCCGCATGCGGGCAACCACGATCGTCGACTGGGACCGCAAAGAGTACGTGGTGCCGAACAAAGACCTGGTGACCGAGCGCCTGTTGAACTGGACTCTGTCCGACCAAATGAATCGCATCGTCATCGAAGTCGGCGTGGCCTACGGCAGCGACCCAGATCGGGCGATGGAAGTACTCCGCGAAGTGGTACAAGCCCACTCCGAAGTGCTGGAGGACCCCATGCCGGTCATCACGTTCGAGGGCTTCGGCGACAGCACGCTGAACCTGATGGCGCGCTGTTACCTGCCCAGCTTGGAGCGCCGCGTGTTCACCATCTCCGAACTGCACTCCTCGATCAACAAACGCTTCAACGAAGAAGGTATCGAAATCGCCTTCCCGCAACGCGACTTGCACATCCGCAGCATGCCCTCGGGCTGGGCATCCCCGCCAGGCATCGAGAAGCCAGACACCCGGGCCACCAACGGCCACGCCGAGTCGCCGGCGCGGAGCGACGCGTCGTCGTAGTTCGTGGTTGGAGCATACGCTGTCGTGACAGGAAAGCGTGCCCGCCCGTTCGCAAACGCAGCGGCATGAGCTCGATCTTTCGGGCGCCTCGGCGTGTCACGGCGAACGAGTTTCAGTAGACCTCAGCGGCTTAGGAACTGAGCTGAGAGACTGCGGTTGGGTACACCTCAGCTAATTTGTGCGCTGCTGACGAGCCCGATCACGTCCAAATTCACCCGGTCGCGACGAGAGATTCTCCATTGTCAATACGCCCGACTTCGCGACTCGGGTGCATTTCTTTTTTGTTATCCAGCAATCAGGATTCGTAGTGGAGTTCCAAGTAGTTAAATTCGCATGCCCGACGCCAAACGTAGGCCGCCGTTGGCCCGTAGTCATACAATGACAGTCCATCAATTCTCGCGGCGGCTGTAGCATCAGTTAAATCTGAATCCGTTAGCGGAAAAGCCGGTGGATTTGCAAGATGGTCGCTATCCCGTATTTCGTTGACAGTTTGGGGAATCGACGATTTGATTTCTTCAATGTCAATTGGACGGAGCGTAGATGTTGCCAATGAATCTATCCATTTGGTTTTGTAGTCTGATTCGTTCCGTTTCAGTATCCATGCGAGAGCCTCTTCGTGTGAGTAGTCATCAGCATCCCATAGGCCACAGCAATACCGAACGTGACTGCACTGCCATGTCCTGGCGAAGAAGTCATCGTAACCGAGCGGCGCACCAATCGCACCACTTCGCAGAACGTCGAGTACGAGGCTTATGTTCATGCTGGATAGCTTGTTGTTAGATAGGAATTCTCTGCATAAGCAGGTCGTAGTAAGGAGACTCCAGAATAAGCCCTTGGCCATGGTAGATCTAGCCAAGCTGTTACCAACGCAAGTCGGCATCGAACCTGCTGAGGTTGTCACAACCGATGAAAGGAACAGACCTTCCCAGCTCCCCGCGGTGCAGCTCACCCCGGCGAGATAGAACAGACCTGAAACCTATTTCGGCCACATCGTCCGACGCAGATTTCCTTCGGCTCATTCGCTGTCTCTCACGCTCTGGCATCCTAACCATCACTCGCCTGGCGGACTCACGACGGAATCGACGTGGTAGCTCCGATCGTTCTCGGGCTTCTGCTGAATGCCGTAGACGTGGTCCTTGGTGCGTATGACGAGAATGCCTTTCGAGATGGCGGGTGTCGCCAGGCAGATGTCGTTCATCTGATTCTTGGCGAGCAGTTCATACTCTGCGCCTGCTCGAACCACGTAGACGTCGCCTTCCTCGCTCGTGAAATAGAGTCGATCGGGAGCGGCAACCGGGGAAGCGGTGAATCCTCCTCCGCCGCCAAGTCGCTTGCGGTACAAGCGTTCTCCCGTTTGGGCATCGTAACAACTGAGAACCCCGTTGTTTCGGCAAGCGTAAAGATGGGGACCGTACACCAGCGGTGTTTGGAGATAGATTCCGTCCTTTGGGTTCGTCCAGGCGATATTCTCATTGGCAGCGTCGTCTTCTGCAGCACCGATGTCGCCGGTCCCGCCAGGTCGGATCGCGCGCAGCGGTCGGTTTCCACCATGAGCACTGCTCAGGTACACCAATCCATGCCCCGTGATGGGGGTCGGAACGGGGATGTCGCCCCCGTCGCCCAGTGACCACAGCTCACGCCCCGTTTGTGGATCATAACCGCATGTCTGCCGGTAGCCGTTAATCACGATTTCGGTGGATTGCGGCCCCTCGACAACTGCCGGCGTACCCCAGGTGGGAACGTCGTGGCGCTCCGTGCGCCAGCGCTCGCGGCCGCTACGAACATCGAACGCTGCCAGAAACGAACCCTCTTGCACGTCGGCCAGAACGATGGCCATGCCGCGATAGATGATCGGCGAACTGGCGTAGCCCCACTGTGCGTCGGGCGCCATATAGTAGCCGGAGTCTAGTGGTCCAAGGTCTTTTCTCCAGCATAACTTGCCGGACATATTCAAGCAGTAGAGTCCTTCCGAAGCCAGATTGACGATCACATGCCGTCCGTCCGTGGCGGGCGTCGCGTTGGCGTGCGACGACTTGGTGTGTCGCTTCATCGTGGGCGGACCAGAGTGTAGCACCCGTATCCAGCGGACTTTTCCAGTGCGGAGCGACAGGGAGTATACTTCCCAGGATTGCGATCCTTCGTCGTCGACTGGTTTTATGTCGCCGTACAGCCCGGTACGAAGGCTGGGGTCCAGCTGGTCGCCGACCGCCGTGACGATGATCACCTGGTCGCGGCAGATGATGGGCGAAGCGAGACCGAGTCCCGGGATCTCGGTCTTCCAGGCGATGTTCTCTCGCGCGGAGATGTCCCAACTCGTCGGCGGCGCGTCACCGCTGGCTACACCCGATGCGTTGGTGCCACGGAACTGCGGCCAGTCGTCCGACCCCAGCAGTTCGCAACGTGCGACATTCGAAATGGCGAACAGAACTATGAGGATCAAGAGTCGCATTACTTCCGGCATGTTCATTATTCGTGACGATCATCGACTGACGCTGTGGCCCAGACCTCCGTGGGTGGAACTGCACTACTATGATCGGGTGTAGCTTCGCTACGTGCAAGCTTTGGAGTTCGCTGTCGCGATCATCTCCTCAGATAAGCGTACAGCAGCCCACAGAGCAAGCCGATGACGGGCGGTATTGCAGCCACTGCCTCGACGGATAGGCCGAAGACTTTGTCGACGTCGGTGAGCTTCACCACGGCTATTCCGGCGAACACGCCCACAGAGAATCCGACGACTGGAGCCTCGTAGCTCGCGGCGGAAATCGATCTGCCCGCGCTGAACTGCTCCTCCCAGCCCTGGGATCGCAGGTACTTCATGGTTCTCGACCACGTGAGAATGCCCACGCTGATGAAGTATCTCTCGCCTCCGGCCTCGATGGAAAGTGGCGCTCCCCAATACCGAGAATTCAGCCCTGACACCGCGGTCTTGGGAAGCACGATGACGCGTGCCTCCGTTCGCTTAATGGGCCAACTTGGGTCGTCCGTGAGTTGCGGTGGAAGTTCGTTGTAGTCCAGTGTGGTGGGCTCGATGAGCTTGCTGATGAACTTTCCCAGCGAGTAGCCGCTAGGCCACCCGGACGATGCCAGCGTTTGCCCAAGTGCTTCGTACTCGGATCGGTCGATCACCAGGAAGAAGGCTTCGTCGCTGGCGATCACGGCGCCATGGTACTCTTTGAATGCGTTGCCGATACAGAATCTGCCGGCAATCTTCTTGTACTGCGGCATAATGCGTTGTCCCTGCACGATTCGAAGGTCGCGCCTATCCATTGGCACACGGAGTATAAATCTGCGATTGCCGGCAAGCAACGTTCTGGCCGCCGTGAGTTGCTCACTGCAACTGACATCCAATTCGAAAAGTATTGCCATCTGGGTCCTGAACGATCATCTCGCGCATTCCCCAGGAGCGGTCCTCTGGGGGTTCGACAATATCCGCCCCAGTCGTCTTGTACTCCTCTAAAATCTCTTGCAGCGCATCCAAGCTCGGCATGTTCAGACAAATCCACGAACCAGGATTCCCCTGTCCCTGCTGGCAAAGAAACACACTACATTCACCACGGCACACGCAGGCAAAAGTAGGGTGCTCCGGCTCGGCGAACGCATCTCCTTCCGACCACTTCCAGGACAACTCGAAACCAAGGACTTCCTGATAGTGCTTCAAGCTCGCGACTAGGTCCTTCACGCACAACACTGGAGTCAACCAGCAGAAACCAGGTTTGGCCATCGATTGATCTCCCGTAGGCTTTCACTAGCTGAATCGCAGTATCGGACACGAAGTATAGATCCGCGATAACGGCCAAGCAACGATCTGGCCGCCGCAAGTTGATTCTACCCGGGGCTGGTTTAGCCTCTGGATACTCCGGCGAAAGGAGTCGGCGACGGGCATAAACGCCTGTGAAAAGTGAATTGCCTTGACTGGGTAATTTTCGCTGTTTCTAATTTAAGAAGCGCCATGGAAGGTGGCCATCTGCCACTATAATCACCCAACTTTTCTACTTGATATGAAGCGCAACCTCTCCGGTGCACTGTTTGCATTCTTGGTAATGGCAGGAGCCTGCCTGCCCGCCACGCTTTTCGCGCAAGGCGTGTCGCCCAACGATGCGGAGTTGGCGGCAATTCGCGCTGCCGGCGACGCCTATGTCGTGGCCATGCAGCGGGGCGACGTGGAAGTCCTGCGAAGCATGTGGACGGAAGACGGCGACTACCTGGACGCCGCAGGCAACGCCCACAAGGCGCGAGACCTTTTCCAGCCTGAGCCCGAGCAACAGCCGGCTGCCAAAGAAGCGATTGAAGTGCCGGCGTGGGAGCGGTCGTTGCGACTTGTCACTCCTACGGTCGCCATCGAGGATGGCGTGCTCCGCAATGTGGAACATGCAAACGGGGGCGTCTACTCTCGAAGGTTCACCGCCATCTGGGTCAAGCGGGATGGAAAGTGGCTGCTGGACGGACTGCGTGAGGCCACGATGGAAGGCCCGGCCGTCAGGAGTCAATTGCGCGAGCTGGATTGGCTGATTGGCGAATGGGCCGGCAAGGCCGAAGAGGCGGAGATGCTGGTCTCCGCCCACTACTCCAAAGATGGCAACTACCTTGTGCGGTCGTGCTTGATCCGCGGCGCTGGTGGCGAAGTTCTGACGGCGACCGAACGCATCGGTTGGGATGCCGAAAAGCAAACCTTCAAGTCGCAGGCAATTGACTCCACCGGAAGTACCAGCGAATCCCTTTGGCGAGAAGCCAACGGCCAGTGGCTGGTCGAAACCTCCGTGCTCCTGCCCGATGGCCAGCGAGCTACCACGCAGACCAGTTATCAGCCGAACGGCTTGGACAGCTTCATTTGGAAGGTTTCCGAGTCGCAAGTTGGAACCGACAAGCTACCAGCCCGGCAGGTCGAATTTCGCCGCGCCCCAGAAGACACCCACCGAAGCATGTCCTCCAAACCGGAGTGTCGTGCAGGAGACTACCCATGCCAACTACTCGTACCGTGATGAATAGCGTTGTGGTGATCGCCACGGTGGTTGTGGCTTCGCAAGCCTCTCACGGGCAGGAGGGAAGCCCCAACGCAACGGAAAGTGCTACCCAGGCCAGCTCAGCGGAGGACGCAGCTCGTCGCGAGGTCTTGGAGAGCAAAGAGTGGGTAACGATGCGGAACGATTTTCAGAAGTGGCTCCGCATACAAAAGGCCTACTCGGCGGACGAGGTCACCGCAATCGTCAACCAATTGAACGATCGGGCGCTGCGACTCTCGGCCGACGAACTGCGAGAACTCCTCAGCGAGATGCAAGACCGCCTGGAAGTGCTGCTGAGCCCCGAGGCCGCCGATGCTCGCAAATGGGCCTCGCAATATCTGGCTGACCCACGAGCTTCCGAGACTCGTGCCGATCGACCCGATGTGATGACGATGTCGGCAGATGAGATTCGCAGTGAGCTGCAGGGCATTCAGCGACGGCAGAGTGCCCAACAGCAGTCGCAGGCCGATTTCGATCGCATCCGCGCTATGCAGGCGGAGGCTGCAATGGGAGTTCACGCAGCCAGGCGGCAAACGCAGCAGCAGATTACCGATAGTCGCTCGCGCGCCGCGATCAACGCCCAAGCCCGGAGTCCCTACGCACCGCGTGCACAGGATTTGCCCAACTTCACCGATTTCGACTCCGTATCCCGGGACCTCAATCGCAGGCCGTATCACGCCGTGACTCCGTGGGGAACACCTTTGCGCTGGAATCCACTGCGCGACGACGAATGGTACGAGTTCTGGTGGTAAACAGTGGTGCCGGGCTTCTGCCGCGCTGGTAGAATAAGGCGCCTCGGTACTACGTTTCCTTTGTCTCGGCGCAAGTCAGAGATGTCGCTGGAGCTACCCGATGTACCCGCGGCTTCGGATCGACATTACTTGGCGCGACCTCTGGCGAGCGGCCGCCTACGCCGTTTCGCCCCGCCCGGCGACGGTTGATCTGGGACCTGAAGCGCTCGCGACATTGTCCGTGCGATCGGGCTTCGACCTACTGCTCGGCGCGCTGGAGTTACCATCCGGCAGCGAAGTACTCTTGAGCGAAGTGACCGTACCCCACATGGCGCGGATTGTTCGCGAGCATGACCTCACTCCGGTGGCGGTCCCCGTCGATCCGCGCACGCTTTCGGTGAGCGCCCGCGACCTCGAGCGGCGAATAACACCGCGAACTCGCGTGATGGTCGCAGCTCACTTATACGGAACGCGGATGCCGCTGGAGGAGATCGGCGAGCTCTGCCGACAACGCGATGTGCTGCTGGTAGAAGACTGCGCCCAGGCGCTCACCATGTCGGAGCTCACCCGCCACCCGGCCGCCACGGTCGCCCTCTACAGCTTTGGGCCCATCAAAACGGCCACCGCGTGCGGTGGTGGGGTGGTACTGGTTGAAGACACCAAGATGCGGCAGCGAATGCAACAGATCTCAAGCGGCTGGCCACGCCAGTCGAGCCTGAGCTATCTGGCGCGGGTGCTGAAGATGGGCGGTCTGAAGCTGCTTTCCACGCGGCTGCTGTTCACACCCATGGTGTGGTGCATCCATCACACCGGGGGCGACGCCGATGCGTTCGTCGGTCACTCGGCGCGCGGCTTTTCCGACGCGGCGCTGTTCGAGCACCTCCGACAACAACCTTGCGCGGCGCTGAACCGGATGATGGCCCACCGCCTGGCGCACTTCGACTCCACGCACATCGCCGCGCGCACCGAGCGCGGCCGCCAGCTTGCCCAATCGCTCGACCAGGGTACGGACATTTACACGGCCGGCTGCGACAACTCCACGCATACCTACTGGGTGTTCCCGGTAGTCTCTTCGCACCCCAGCGAACTAGTGCAATCACTCCGCCAAGCAGGCTTCGACGCCTCGCAACACTCGGGCCTGGTGGTCGTGGAAAACGACTCCCCGGAACACTGGTTTCGAAAGACGGTATTCGTGCCGCACGATATTCAGGTGCCGGAAGAAAAGTTGGTGCGAATCGGGGAAGTCGTTCGGCAGGTTGATGGTTGACTTCTTGCAACGCAATACGCCATGTGACCCGTCGAGGATTTGTACGCCATCAGCCGGCGGCTCACGCCTGCTCGCACATAGCGTCGAACCGGCGGCGGCACCAGTAGATGGCTCCGCCCATGCTCGCTAGTAGCACTGTGGCCACGGTCGAAGGCTCCGGCACGGCGATCGACGTGGTTACGACGTCGTCACTCGAAGGCAGCGACTCGGCCGTGCCGGCGTGCAGATCGGATGGCAGCGCGTGGGGGTCGTGCGAGTCGACAAACGTGGGATCGACAGTCAGCAACGCCTGCCACTCGGCCGTGGCGTCGTCGGACTCGCTGGTGGGCAGCGCCAACGCCTGGGCGGGAAGCGCTGCGGTGAGAGCGATCACTGCCAGCAGCGTCAGTCCTGCTCCTTGGACGAATCGTCGAAGCTCGATAGCGTGAGTCCCGCACATGGGTCGTCTCCTCTGCTAAGTGGCCGCAGCCCGGCGGTTTCCTTCGCCCCGGGCGTGTGTACGTACAGCCAATCAACAAACGCCCGCGGCACCCGCCACGCGGGGGCGAAAAAAGCAAAAACCGCCTATTCCTCGCCCTCTGGCGGAGCGAGGGGAAGCTGCACAGGCGGAGCACCCGTCGATGGATAGGTCGCCGGCGGCTGGATGCTCTCGGGCGGCACTCCCAACTCGCCGTACGGAGAAGCCACCGCTACGCCGGCCGTGTCTGACGGGTGTGGCGGGGGTGGGAAACGGTAGGGTGTGAAACGGTGGTGAAACTCGGGATCGGGATAGGTGCTGAACTGCTGGTACTGGTCGCCGAACCAGGAGAAACCAATGCTGAAGAACAAGAAATCCTCGCTGCGGTCCTGATTGGTGAACCAGTAGCTGGCCGAAGCAGTGATGCGGCGGCGGTGGTCGATCCAGAAATGCGCGCCGACTTCGGGAAACGCAGCCACCACGAACTCGTGCTTGGTGTCTAGTATGATCTTGGTAACGAGACTGTCGTCTTCGTCGGAGAGCAGCGTCTCCCGCTGATCGCCACCGGCCCAGCCGCAGTAGGCGCCCACGCCAGCGAACGGCGCCAAACGGCTGGGCACCTGCGCCCTCAGGCTGGTCAGGGCGCCGAGGGAAACGGGCCGCTTCCCTTCCTCGTGTATCAAGCCAGAAAGACCGATGCGCTGTTCGAGCCACGGCTCGGAGTACGCAAAGCCACCAATATCGAAGCCGCCGGCAAACGGTTCGTCACGGCCGGCAAACGTCACGTACGCACCACGTTTTCCAGCCACATGCCGCGCGTCGATGGCCTGCTTCACGGTCTTCACCGGGTCGTCGGTATGCTCGGGGTACTTCAGCCGATAATCGGCATCGCGCTTTGCCCACCGCGAACCACGGCAGCCACTAAGCACCACCAACATGGCGAGCAAAATGAGAAGCACCAGGCGCATACTTGGAACATGAAGAGTTAGGAGAAAAGGCGCGGGAGTCTACAAACACCCGCAGCTTGCCGCCAGAGCGGACGGCAAGATAGCAGCGATAGCAAGGTCGCTCTCCAGTGGAGCATCCGCCGTGCTTGCGAATCCCTGTCTACTCAGGTTCTCGCGGTGGTTTGTCCTTGTTGGCCGCCGCCTCCAGAAGTTTGACGAGCTTCTCGTTGTGGTAGTCTCGCGCTACCTTAAGGCCAGCCAGAGGATTCGCGCCCTTTTCAAGTAGAAACTGGATGATTTCAATCGGTTCATCCCCTGGCGATCCACCGGTCTGACGAGTGCCATCGATGGCGATGTCGACAGCATGAGCGAGGGGTGGGAAGTCGCTGGATGCTTCGTGAATATCTGCACCCCGTGAAATGAGCAACTCCACACATTCAAACTGCTCATTTTCGATTGCAGCATGCAGAGGGGTCCAGTTGCGCCCTGCGGCGTTGATCGATGCTCCAGCATCTAGCAGTTCGGTGACGCGCTCGGTATCACCGTCAAAAGCAGCCTGTGCGAGTTCATCGGAAACGGGCATAGTTTGATAAGGCCTCATATCGCATTCGATCAGGATCCTTCGCTCAATTGAGACCTGTTCAACAACGACGAAAGAGAAACCTCACTCACTCCGCAATATCTTCTCCATCTTTTTCCCCTTAGCCAACTCGTCGACGAGCTTGTCGAGATACCTGGTTTGTTGAATCAGCGGATCTTCAAGTTCTTCGACTCGGTAACCGCAAATCACGCCCGTGATCAGGTGGGCGTTGGGATGGAGTTTGGCTTTTTTGAAGAACTCCTCGAACGTCACTTCGTTCTTGATAATTGCTTTCAGCTTCTTCGTATCGTAGCCAGTAAGCCACTTTATCACTTCGTGCAGTTCCTTGACGGTTTTGCCCTTCTTCTCGACCTTCGCAACGTAGTGAGGGTAGACCGACGCAAAGGTCATCTTGGCGATGCGCTCGGCGGTGCCGGGGGGTGGTTTTTTCATGCTACGTGTTGGTTTCAGTTTGGGCCCAGCCCGCCGGCTCGGTTTTGTGTTATCCGTCGTTGTGCGGTTCGTTACGTATTGTTTTCAGATCTCGCAGAAGTCGCCACTCCAGTTCTATTGGCTGCCACTCTGCCGCTGCATTTCGGCCTCAAAGTATCGGTCAGTCACACCGCCTTCACAAGGCAATGCCTCTTCCCAGCCGTAGATGATCGCCTTTTCACCAACGAAATCGTAGTAACCTCCGTCAAGACATCCCAGCATGCATTCGTCAGCCTCAAAGACAGCGGTTAGAATCATCCGAAGTTCGTCAGGTGATGCCGCCAAGTGGACCGCGTTGTGAGTCTGCTTCTTGTTCAACTCTTCTTGAACGCTCTGAACAGGCTTGCCAGCCTTCAGCGATTCTAACAACTCGGCAACCAACTCTCGGACTTTATTGTTTCGCTGCGAGATCTTGCGGCGCCGGTAGGAGTTGACGGGCTCATTCAGCGGAACATACTCGCGGCCAAGATCTGGATCGACATGAGAACCGCTGACCACATAGTGATAGACAGGTGTTGAATCAAAGTTCAGGCCGCCAAAATCCTCGTTGTGCTCGAAGTCACTGCGGACGTGCTCGAGAATCGTCTCAACTTCGGATTCGGCTGCTGCCTTGGTTGACTGTTGCGGTGACATGGTCAATTGAAATGGTCAGGAGCCCCCTCAACCTCGTCTTCGATTGGCTACAATTATCCACGTCCCTGCAACGCCCGGCTACAATCGGCGGCCGCGGAATCACGAACTTACCGGTTAGGTTTGGGCGGGCGAGGAAGACCTGGCAAAATGTGTCGAGCGGTTTGGGCCGCGCGGGGCAACTTCCTTCGGAAAACTTTTCCCGGAGCAGCGCGGGCCCGCAATCAAGTGTCTATTTACCTAAGTCCTTTACAGAAAGCATGTTAAGTCCTTCACACTAGCTTCATGCTAGCTTCGCTATCACTTCACACGTCGCCACAACCTGTTGTGTGCTAGCGACTTAGGGAATACAAAGAATTGGATTGACGACCGACGGCCAGCGCGTATGATTTTGCCTTCAGCCACCCAAATGTTGTAGCGAATTGGGCATCAGATACAATATATTGGGTCGATGATACTGCAGACCTCGGTAAGTACCGGGATTTGAGGCTTTACCACCAAGATGTAGTGGGGCCTCGCAATAAGTCGTGACGGAGTCTGGTGTTAAGCCAGGTAACCTCCAGATCGGCGGCCTCGTTTGCCGATGACTCGGCTGCGGGTGGTGTGTACAAATGTACCGTGCGAATCTATATTGGCACTTTGCATGTGGACGCTCCCCCCAACGGACATGGATGCCCCGTTTTTCTCGCTTTGCAGAATAGGAGATTCTCTCAATGGCTATAGATACCGGTTTGTCGTCACCCGCCTCCTCGTCCGCTCCCAAGCCCGGCGAAAAGAAATTTCACGGCAGGTTGAAGGTCGATACCACCTTCTGCCCCGACAACGTGGACGACGTGTTCGACACGGTAAATTGGGAGGTTCGCACATCGCAGATCAAAGGCGAGAACGGCGAAGTCCTGTTCGAGCAGGACAACTGCGAAGTCCCCAGCTTCTGGAGTCAGCTGGCAACCAACGTTATCTGCAGCAAATACTTCTACGGCGAGATCGGCACCGAGGAGCGCGAGTACAGCGTCCGCCAACTGGTGCACCGCGTGACGCGGACCATCACCGACTGGGGCCTGGAAGACGGCTACTTTGCTTCGGCGGCCGACGGCGAGCGGTTCTATCGCGATCTGTCGTGGCTCTGCCTGCACCAGCATGGGGCGTTCAACTCGCCAGTGTGGTTCAACGTCGGCCTGTACCACCAGTACGGCGTGCGTGGCGACAAGTGCAACTGGCGTTGGGATCCGCAGACGCAGGACGTCGTGCAGCCCGAGAATCCCTACGAGTACCCCCAAGGCTCCGCCTGCTTTATTCAGCACGTTTCGGACAACATGGAAGACATCATGCGACTCGCGACCAGCGAGGCCATGCTGTTCAAGTTCGGTTCCGGCACCGGCACCGACCTCTCCACGTTGCGTAGCAAGCGCGAGAAGCTCTCCGGCGGCGGCATCCCCTCCGGCCCGCTCTCCTTCATGCGGGTGTACGACCAGATTGCTGCAGTGGTAAAGAGCGGCGGCAAGACTCGCCGCGCGGCCAAGATGCAGTCGATCAAGGTCTGGCACCCGGACGTGATGGAGTTCATCGAGTGCAAGTGGAACGAAGAAAAGAAGGCGCAAACGCTGATCGCCAGCGGTAAGTACGAAGCCAACTTCAACGGCGAAGCGTACAGCTCGGTGATGTTCCAGAACGCCAACCTGTCGATCCGCGTTACCGACGACTTCATGCAAGCCGTGGAGAACGACGAGAAGTGGACCACCCGCTGGGTGACTGACAACACCACCGAGGGCCCGACCTACCAGGCTCGCGAGGTGCTCGATCGGATGGCCGATTGTGCGTGGCACTGCGGCGATCCCGGCGTGCAGTACGACACCACCATCAACAACTGGCACACCTGCCCCAACAGTGGACGGATCAACGCTTCGAACCCGTGCAGCGAGTACATGTTCCTCGACGACACGGCCTGCAACCTGGCGAGCATCAACCTGATGAAGTTCCGCCAGAAGGATGGCACGTTCGACAGCGACCGCTTCATGGCGGCTTGCCGGTTGTACTTCATCGCTCAGGAGATTCTGGTCGACCACGCCAGCTATCCCACGGCGAACATCGCTCGCAACAGCCACCTGTTCCGCCCGCTGGGTCTGGGCTACTCAAACCTCGGCAGCCTGCTGATGGCGGCCGGCAAGGGTTATGACTCGGACGAAGGCCGCGGCGTGTGCGGTGCGATCACCGCCATGTTGCACGGAGCGGCCAACCTCACCAGCGCCGAGCTGGCCGAGGCGGTGGGCACGTTCGACTGCTACGAGGAGAACGCCCAACCGATGAATCGCGTGATGCAGATGCACCGCGACCAGGTCGAGAACATCGACGCGGCCTGCCCCGACTACCTGGTCGGCGCGGCTCGCACGGTGTGGGACGACGTGCTGGCCGCCGGCGCGGTGCACGGCTTCCGCAACGCCCAGGCCACGGTGCTTGCTCCCACCGGCACCATCAGCTTCATGATGGATTGCGACACCACCGGCATCGAGCCGGACATCGCGCTGGTGAAGTACAAGCAGCTTGCCGGCGGCGGCATGCTGAAGATCGTCAACCGCACGGTGCCGCTCGCTCTGGAAACGCTGGGTTACAGCCAGCCACAGATCGAGTCGATCCTGGCGCACATCGATCGCGAGGACACCATCGAAGGTGCGGTCGACCTGGAAGAAGAGCACCTGCCGATCTTCGACTGTGCGTTCACCCCGTCGGGCGGTACGCGGAGCATTCCGTGGAAGGCCCACGTCACGATGATGGCCGCCGCGCAGCCGTTCCTCTCCGGAGCGATCAGCAAGACGGTCAACATGCCGCGTGACACCACGCCCGAGGAAATCGCCGAGGCGTACTACGACGGTTGGAAGCTTGGTCTTAAGGCCCTCGCGATCTACCGCGATGGTTCGAAGGACAGCCAGCCGCTCAACACCAAGCGGGACCAGAAGGCCAAGGACGAGGCCGCCATCGGCAAGCCCCGCCGCGAACGCCTGCCCGACACTCGCGACAGCAAGACGCACAAGTTCAGCGTCGCTGGCCACGAGGGCTACATCACCGTCGGCATGTTCCCCGACGGCCGCCCGGGCGAGTTGTTCATCACCATGGCCAAAGAGGGCTCCACGATCGGTGGCTTGATGGACGCGTTCGGCACCAGCGTGTCGATGAGCTTGCAGTACGGCGTGCCGCTGGAAGACTACGTGCGAAAGTTCTCGCACATGCGATTCGAGCCGCAGGGTTACACCAAGAACCCCGACATCCGCATCGCCAAGAGTTTGATCGACTACATCTTCCGTTGGCTCGGCAATGAATTCCTGCCTGGATACAGGGAAGCCACAAGTGGCTCCGCGCCGGGTGACAACGACGCGGGCGGGAAGCTTGCCGGGCCCAGCGGTAAGGAGGACGGTCTCACCGAGATCAAGCCCGTCGCCAAGAAGGCCGATGGGCTGAGCGGGGGCACTGAAGCCCAAGCCGCCGACACTGCCACCAAGGCCCCCGGCGAGACCAACGGTCATGCCAATGGTCACACCGGCGGCAACGGCTCGGCACAAGCGATGGCCGAATTGAGCGCCAAACTGCTCGAACGAGCCGGCGCGGTGATGTCCGACGAGCCAGAGGCTCACCACAACCGCAGCGAACAGTTCGCCGGCTTCCAGGCCGACGCCCCCGCTTGCGAAAACTGTGGCAGCATCACAGTCCGCAACGGCAACTGCTACCTGTGCCACAACTGTGGCAACAGCATGGGATGCAGCTGAGAGGCGAGAGGCTAGAGGCCGGTGGCAAGGCAGGGAACGAATCGATACGATGCCGTTTAAGCTGAGCCCCGACCTCTGAATCCCGACCCCTCAACCACACGGGCTGCTGGTAACAGGATGTGTGGGGCACCACGGACGCCCGCCAGCAGCCATTTACAACTCAACCGATGCCCCCCAAACGCATCGCCCGAAAGTCGCACCGGAGGTGACATGAGGGCGATGCGTTTCTTTTATTTGGCAAACGGTTTCGGAACAGCGGAGTAGCCAGTCACGACCGCTCGTCGCGCCGGAGGGTTGCCCGCGAATCACGCGAATGGCGCGAAAGGCCGTTGATCCAAGGGTGCCCCGAAGAGGCCTAACATGCCAGCCTGGGGCAAGCAGCGAGGAACGAGCAAGCGCCGCCCCAGGTTTTGTGTTCAGTACGTTCATCGGCCGAGCGAGCGATGCACCATTGGCCGGAGCGTTGATGCGGCCGGAAGTGAACCGGGGTTGGACGTCTCTTATCCGATTGGTTGCAGGTCGCGGACCGCGTGGCGGTCCGGCTATGATGGAAGCAAGGACTCGCCTTGCAGCTTCGCTTGAATCTCTGATGAGTAAAGACACAGCCCAACGCCGACTCGACAATGCCTTGGAGGAACTGAGCCGCGTGTTCCGCAACTATCGTGGCACCGCGCACTGGGGTGACATGACCGACTCGAGCGTGACAATCAAGCACAGCGTGTGGGAGCTTTCAGAGGAAGAGTTCAAGGACTTTGGTTGGCACTCGGTCTGTGGTCCGCCGGGCGAGTTGAAGCAAGCCGTGCAGTACTTTTTGCCTCGGGTAGCGCGCAACCACTCTTCAACCGATTTAATGAATCGACAAACTGTGGGCGTCTGGTTTCAGGAGTTGTTCGTAAAGCTGCTCAATGACGTGGAGTGGCAACAGTGGGACGCGGAAGAAGTGGCCACGGTTCGCGAATGGATATTTGCCCGCATCCAAAACGATGCCTGCCATGACAGTTGGTGGGTTTGCGATGACGCAACCCAGTTCGCGGCGTTTGTGGGTTGTGACCTGAACGACTTCTTCGACGACTTTCGCAATTCCCATCCCACCACGTGTATCTTATGGTTGGCGTCGGAAATCGGGCGGCACTGGGACACGGCACTTAAAAGCGGCTGGCCCCGAGAATGGCAGAAGAACTACGGCATCCCCACGCCCTCAAGGGTCGCCGAACAGTTTCTACTGCTGCTACTTCGCAAGTCGTCGCGCGAACTATTGGAGCAGGTGTTCTTGGAAGATGTACTGAGCGACGAACATCAATCGCTCGTCTCCAGCGCATTGGAACATGCCAACCAATGCATCGAGTTCGGCCACGTGTGGCCGGATGCTCCGCTGGGTCGCGTGCTGGCGAGTGCCGAGCTAGATCACTGAACGGAGGCAACCCGTGGCCGCATTGCGGTCTCGGTCGTACTCCGACAAATGGTGAATCTGCTCCTCGACCGCCGGAGGGAGAACTCTCATATCACCCCGCCGTAAACGGCGGGGCTAACAGCGCATGATGGTTGAGTCCACTATTGTTGCATCGTGTCCATCGGGCTCGTGCAACCCACTCTATTCGTGACTCTTCGCATGGATTCGCGGCCTATGGTTTGCGCGAACGTACGACTCGGCTTGGTGGTGATACCCCAAAGTTGACACAACGCCCGGTAGCATCTAGGCTGAAAACAGTAATCACCTGAGTACCACCTAGAGAACAGCTAATCCCTCAAAAACCGCCATCGAACTCCTGGCACTGCCTTCGTGGGCCGTGAATGGGTTTGGTGGCGGTTTTTTTGTTTGCACAATCGACTTCTTGAATTGATCTCGACACCCATGATTCACATTCGTTGCCTGCAGGTCTTGATTCTCGCCATACTGGCCGTCCTTCCACATATGTCCGCGGCCAACGCGGCGGGGCGGCTCTTTACGCTCACCTGGGATGGAGTCGCTCAATCCCTGGCGGAGATCGATGTGGCGACCGGTGAAGCGACTATCATCGGCGGACCCTACAACGATGGCTTTGTGGGTCTCACGGCCGATCCTGTCGCGGGCACTTTGATTGCCTACGGTCTGGGAACCGGCAGGCTGATGGAGTTCGATCCCGACACTCACGTGGAAACGCAGATCGGCACGCTGCCAGCCTTGCATGTTGCTGGCGTCAACAACATGGCCTACGACCCAGCGCGACGTGCAATCCTCGTGGAGAATATAGGTTCCATCGTCACCTTCGACCGCGACACACAGGAGGTATTGGCCATTTCGCCAACCGAAGTCGATGGTGTGCACATCGACATTGGGCTACACAGCCTGGCGTTTGATTCCACGTCCCACACTCTCTATGCTTGGAATCATCTGGGGCTCTTGGCGTTTGACCCGGCAACTGGAATTGGCACGTCGATCGTCGACCGTGTTCCCGGCATCGGCAGCGGGCTTGCCTTCGACGCAACGTCCGGATTGCTCTATACCATTGATGGAACTGACAACATGTTGGTCTCCATCGATCCGGTCACGGGCGCGATCAACCAAGTCTCCCCTCTTGATCTTCCCCAAACTAGCGGCATGGCCTTTCTGCCAATCCCCGAGCCATCCGCTGCTGTGCCGCTAGCGATTGCGGTGGTCGCCGCGCTGCCGTTCTACTTGAGGCAACTTCACCGCAATTCAACTCCGGGCGCTGATGCTTCCGGGCTCGCCGGATAGTTTTCGGAATACGAATGAGCGCCAATCTCCACTGATCATGAGCGCGGATTAGTTCGCGGGCACACCTCCGCCGCGAATGTCGGCGATACACGAAATGGTGCGTGTAAAAGAATCGCGGTTGAAATCGTGCAGTGGTGTGATCCAATGGGTTTGGACAACGTTGTGCAACGTCGGAAATGGCCGTGAGAAGTACGATCCCACTTTGGGGACACCGACGTTCGGCTCGCTGAACCCACCTTGAGCTTTGGGCCGGCCGGCTGGGTTTTGGGCCAACTAGTGAAACATGCGGGGAACAACGCGGAGCGTTTGGTCCCACCGTGTGCGTTTTTGATCGAGAAAACAAGGGGTTTTACTACTCGGGTGGGACCAAAACTCGAAGGGTTTTGGGCCAATGAATCGTAATTCCCCATAACTGGGGCAAAACCCGTTTTGGGCCCATGGGTAAACTGGAACCGATGAACTCCTCCCAAGCCGCCATCGCCGCCGTACTGCTGTTCGCGTGCGTCCCCGTCCACGCCGACGACCAAGCGTTTCGCGAAGAGGTTACCGCAGCCATGAAGCGGGCCGCGGACTTCTATCGCCACGAGGTCGCGTCGCATGGTGGGTACGTTTACTTTTACTCGCTCGATCTCGAGCAGCGGTGGGGTGAAGGAGTCGCCACGAAGGATCAAATCTGGGTCCAACCACCGGGCACGCCGACCGTGGGGTTGGCGTTTGTGGAAGCTTACAAGGCAACCGGCGACGCCGACTACCTGGACGCGGCCACCGCAGCGGCCGAGACGCTCGTATATGGACATTTGAAGTCGGGCGGGTGGACCAACTGCATCGACTTTGATCCGCAAGGTGAGCGTTCGGCCGACTATCTGAATGGAAAGGGGCGCGGCAAGAACTATTCGTCGCTCGACGATGGACAGACGCAGTCGGCCCTTCGGCTGCTTATCGCGGTCGACGAGGCGCACGAGTTTAAGCACGCAGCGATCCATCAATCGGCGACCATCGCTCTGGACGCCCTGTTGGCCGCGCAGTTCCCCAACGGGGCGTTTCCTCAAGTGTGGGAAGGACCGGTCGAGCCGCAGCCGATCCTGCCGGCGAGCTACCCCGACTACGATTGGCGCACCGAGGGCCGCATCAAAGAGTACTGGAACATGTACACGCTGAACGACAACGTGTGCGGGTACGTCGCCCAGGCGCTCGTCGACGCGCATCGGGTGTATGGCGACGAGCGTTATCTCGACGCGCTCCGCAAACTGGGCGACTTTCTAGTTCTTGCCCAGATGCCCAACCCTCAACCCGGTTGGGCGCAGCAGTACAACTACCAGATGCAACCGATCTGGGCCCGCAAGTTCGAGCCTGCAGCAATCGCAAGTGACGAGTCGCAGGAAACGATTGCTACGCTTTGCTTAATCGCCGAAATGACGGGTGACCAGAAGTACCTGCAGCCAATCCCCAAGGCGCTTGCGTATCTCGAGCAATCGCTACTGCCCGACGGTCGTCTTGCGCGGTACTACGAACTGCAAACCAATCGCCCGCTCTACATGACGCGTCGAGGCAGGGCGTACGAGTTGACCTACAGCGATACGAACCTGCCAGATCACTACGGCTGGAAAGTCGAGTCGCAGTTGGCGGAACTGAAGCAGCGTTACAATTCCGTGCGCCGCGGCGACAAAGCCAAGCCCGAGCTCGTCGCACGCGAAACGGTCCAGCAGATCATCGACGACCTCGACGACAAAGGGCGGTGGGTAAGCACTTACGACGGACAGCCGCTCGTCGGCCAGGCGAAGATGACGCGAGGCGACAAGTACCTGTCGAGCGAGCAGTTCAGCCGCAACCTCACAGCCATGAGCAAGTTGCTGCAGCGCCCGGTGATTCGCCCGCCACGGCGGCGGTGAGGCAACCCCGAGGTAGCCCACAACCGCGGTAATTCTGTGCGGATTGGCCCACCCTGGGCGCCGTTCGGCCGCTCGAGGCTTGACGGGCGCGGTTGCAAAAAACATACTCGATTTTGCGTGCCAAGGTTTCTCCAGACGACTGCCCAAGTTTACGGGCCTCGGCGCCGCAACTGCCCCTTGCTTGCGCAAGCGTATGCGCAGTTGCGAATCGTTAGTCGTCCGTGTTCTTCCACTAAGTGACCTTGGCCATGAATACCTCTCTACGTCTATGCATCACGCTGCTTGCGCTGGCAAGCTGCTTCACCCGACCCGCCGCTGCCGCAACCGACTACGCCAAACTGGCGAGTCCGCTGATCGGCACCGACTCGGAGTTCAAGTTCTCCAACGGCAACATCTACCCGGCCGTGGCCGCGCCGTTTGGTATGACGTTCTGGACGCCGCGCACCGGGGACGAAACCGGCTGGATCTATCAGTACAGCAAGAACGAGTTGCGAGGCTTCCACGCGACGCATCAGCCGAGTCCCTGGATGGGCGACTACGGCAACTTTGGCATCATGCCTTTCGTCGATGGCCCGACCGGCGGACCGCTGCCGGTTTCGAAGTTCTCGCACGACACGGAGGAGTCGAAGGCCTACTACTATGGAGTGACGCTCGAGGACACCGACATCCGCGCGGAGATGACCGCCACGACACGATGCAGTGCGATGCGTTTCACCTACCCGGAGGGCGCGAACGCCTGGGTGCACTTCGACACCTACGGCGTGGGCGACTTTGAAGTCGACGAGGACGAGGGCTTGATCCGCGCCGTCGGTCGATTCAATCGCGGCGGCGTGGCTGGCGACTTTGGTTGCCGGTTCGTGGCCAAGTTCGATTGCAAGATCACCGAGGTCGAACGCTCGGGCGACCGCCACTGGATCGCCGTGAAGCTCGACCTGGCGGGCAAGACGACCGCCAATCTCGCGGTCGGCACTTCGTTCATCAGTCACGATCAGGCGCAGGTGAACCTCGACCGCGAAATCGGCGAGAAGTCGTTCGATCAGGTCGTCGAGGACGCCAAAGCCGAGTGGAACAAGCGGCTGTCGGTCATCGAGATCGAAGGCGCTACCGACGAACAGATGGTCACGTTCTATTCGAACCTGTACCGCGCACTGCTGTTCCCCCGCATCTTCCACGAGTTCAACGCCGATGGCGAGATGGTGCACTACAGTCCGTACTCGGGCAAGGTCGAGCCGGGCGAGATGTACGCCGACAACGGTTTTTGGGATACGTTCCGCGCGGTCTATCCGCTGTTGAGCGTGGTGGATCCTGAGATCAACGCCTCGATGGTTCGCGGCTGGATTAACGCCTACAAGGAGGGCGGCTGGTTCCCCAAATGGGCCAGCCCCGGCTACCGCGACTGCATGATCGGCACGCACGTTGAGAGCGTGATCGCCGACGCACTGTGCAAAGGCATCACCGACTTCGATCTGCAAACGGCCGCCGAAGCGTCGATCAAAGATGCCACCGCGTTCAGCGACAACGGTGCATACGGCCGCAAGGGTCTGCGGGAGTACATCAACCTGGGCTACGTCGCCAGCGATCGCACCGGCGAGGCCACCGCGCGGACGTTGGAGTTCGCCTACGACGATTGGTGCGCCGCCCAGGTGTGCAAGGCAGCCGGCCGCGACGATGTGGTGCCGATGCTGCTAGAGCGGGCGCAGAACTACCGCAACGTGTTCGATCCTGAGGTCGGCATGATGCGCGGCCGCGAGGCTGATGGCCAATGGCGGCCGAACTTCAAGGCCGACGAGTGGGGCGGCCCGTTCACCGAGGGCAGCTCGTGGCATTACAGTTGGAGCGTGCTGCACGACGTGCCTGGCTTGATCGACCTAATGGGCGGCGATCAGGCGTTCGTCGATAAACTCGACGAGATGCTGGCTGCCGAACCCACGTTCGGCGTTGGGCACTACGGCGGTGTGATTCACGAGATGACCGAGATGGTCGCATGCAAGATGGGCCAGTACGCCCACGGCAACCAGCCGGTGCATCACGTGCTGTACCTGTATAACTTCGGCGGCCAGCCGTGGAAGACCGCCGCGCCAGTCCGTCAGGTAGTCGACACGCTGTACGGCGCGGGGCCCGACGGGTACTGCGGCGACGAAGACAACGGCCAGATGTCGGCCTGGTACCTGTTCAGTACGCTGGGCTTCTACCCCGTGTGCCCCGGCAAGCCTGGCTACGTGCTCGGCAGCCCCCGCTTCGCCAAGGCAACGATCCACCTGCAAAACGGTAAGGACTTCGTGATTGAAGCTAATGGCAACTCCGATGAAGCGATTCATATCCAAAGCATGAAGCTCAATGGCAAGCCACTCACCCGCTCGTGGATTTCGCACGACGAGATCGCCTCGGGCGGCGTGCTTGAGCTCGAAATGAGCACCACGCCGAACACCGAGTGGGCCACCGAACCGGCCGACCGCCCGTTCGGCGAGTGAGCTGAGTTGCTATCGCTACCTCTTACCTTTCATTCCGTAACGGGATCCATCTATGCCAGGTGCTGTTGATACTTCGACCAATCCCTACGAGTCGTCCGAGGCCGCGCCCAATTCGGTCTATAGTGGTAAAACGACAGGGCCGTTCATCACCATCACGTTGTTGTTCTTCTTTTGGGGCTTCATCACGGTGATGAATGATGTGTTGATCCCCTTCCTGAAGGGCAGCTTCGAGCTGTCGTTCTTCCAGGCAGCGCTTGTTCAAGGTGCGTTCTTTGGCGCTTTCTTTGTGATTTCAGCCATCTACTTCGGAATTTCTTCCAGTAGTGGCGATCCGATCAACCGATTCGGCTACCAGAAGACGATCGTACTAGCGCTGATCGTATGCGCGGCGGGTTGTGCCTTGTTTTCTCCAGCGGCGGGCTTTGCTTACTACCCGTTCTTCCTGGGGGCGTTGTTTCTGCTAGCAACCGGCGTGACCATTCTGCAGATCGCGGCGAATCCTTACGCCGCGATCCTCGGTAAGCCGGAGAACGCTTCGGCACGTTTGAATCTCGCGCAGGGGTTCAATTCGCTTGGCACCACGCTCGCACCGATTGTAGGAGGACTATTGCTCTACAAAGTGTTTGCGTCCGAGGGCGAAGTGACACTTCAATCCATCGAAACGCCCTACCTGATTTACGGCGGAATGTTCCTCGCTCTTGCCGTATTGGTTGGCGTAAGCAAACTCCCTTCCATCGCCGGCGGTAACAAGATCGAGGGGGGCAACGCCCTGCAGTTCCCACAGCTCGTATTAGGGATGATCGGAATCTTCCTATATGTCGGCGCCGAGGTGGCTATCGGCAGCTTCTTGATCAACTTCATGGCGCACGAAGACATCATGGGCTGGCCTGAAGACGTCGCCAGTATCTACCTCTCCTACTATTGGGGAGGCCTGATGATCGGCCGTCTGTGCGGTGCGATTGCCATGACCCAGATGGCCAATCCTGCCAAGAAGCCTATCTACATTGTGCTTACCGCAGCCGGCTTGATTGCGCTGATTTACTTCGTCACGGCGATTCGCCACGAGGGCAACGTGTTCACCATGGAGTTCATGCCGTTCGCCGAACTCTTGCCGTTTATTGGCCTGGTAGTCCTCTGCCTGGGCACGTTAGCCGTGGGCAAAGGCAAACCTGCGCTCACGCTGGCCATCTTCTGTGCCACGTTAATCCTGCTGCTTGTGGTCACGGCACTGGCTAGTGGCAAAATTGCTCTGTGGGCAGCGCTCGGTATCGGGCTATTCAACTCGATTATGTGGTCGAACATCTTTACGCTGGCCATCGACGATCTGGGTGAGCACACTTCGCAAGGTTCGTCGCTATTGGTGATGATGATCGTCGGCGGTGCGATTTTTCCGCTGATCATGGGCGCCACGGCCGACTTCGTGGGTGTCCGCGCCGCCTTCCTGGTGCCCATCATTAGCTACATCTACATCGGCTTCTACGGCTGGTGGAGCCAGCGGCGGATTGCGGCCAAGCAGGTGGCAACATGACCGGGAACTCGGACAAACCGCTGGTCCTCACGCTCGATGCTGGCGGGACGAATTTCTCGTTCGCCGCGTTGTGCGATGGCAAGCAGGTGGGCGACACCGTGGTGTTACCAGCCGAGGCCAACGACCGGGAGCGGAGCCTCGCCAACTTGTTCGAAGGCTTCGGGCGCGTCGCCGATGCAGCAGGTGGTTCGCCGCGCGCGATCAGCTTTGCGTTCCCCGGCCCGGCCGATTATCGCCGCGGCGTGTTGTACAACGTCGGCAACCTGCCGGCCTACGCGGGCGGCGTGCCGCTCGCCGATATTCTCTCCGAGAGGTTCGGCGTCCCGGTGCTGATCAACAACGATGGCGACCTGTTCGCGCTGGGCGAAGCGACCGCCGGCCTCTTGCCCGAGGTGAATTCCAAACTCGAAGCGGCCGGCAGCCCGCAACGGTATCGCAACTTGATCGGACTAACGCTCGGCACCGGGTTCGGCGGCGGCATTGTGCTCAATGGCGAGTTGCTCGAGGGCGACAACTCACTCTCCGGCGAAGTCTGGCTGCTGCGGCACGGCCTCGAACCCGACGTGAACGCTGAAGAGGGCGTGAGCATCCGCGCGGTAACCGGCGCGTACACCGCGGCAGCCTCGGATCCCAAGGCGGGCGAGCGCACTCCGCACGACATCGCCCGCATCGCGGAGGAAGAACTCGAAGGCGACGCCATGGCCGCGCGCGAAGCGTTCGCCAAGCTCGGTCTCGTGCTGGGCGACGCGATCGCAAACCTGGTCACCGTGCTCGATGGTTTGGTGGTGATCGGCGGCGGCTTGTCCAAGTCGCACGAGCTGTTCATGCCGGCGCTACTGAAGATGGTCAACAGCCCTTACTCCGACCAACCCGGCGCGCAGCCGCGCCTGGTGCAACACGTTTACAACCTGGAAGACCCGTCCGAAGCCGAGAGGTTCTACCAACCGCCACCACTATCGGCCAGCGGCGAGCCCGAGTACCACCCCCGCACCGCCGTAGGCATCTCGCGCCTCGGCGCCAACGAAGCCGTGGGCCTTGGCGCGTACGCCGTGGCAATCGCGGCACTAGAAAACTAACGTCTTCACCCTCCCGCTTGCGGGAGGGTCGCGGTCTCAGCCGCGGGGAGGGCAGCACCACGAGTCGGACATGACTTTCACAACAATAATGGCTTTCACCAGAGACACCCCCATGAACACCCATCGCACCTTACAAGTCATCCTACTACTCGCGCTCACCGCCCTGCCCTGCCGCCTCGACGCGCAAACAGAGTTCCAATCCAAACGCCCGCCCGAAAGCGAACGTTGCTTCACCAGCCCGACCATCGAGAAGACGATCGCCGACGTGAAGAGTCGCATTGCCGATCCCGAGCTCGCGTGGATGTTCGAGAACTGCTACCCCAACACGCTCGACACAACGGTCGACTACGAGGTGATCGACGGCAAGCCCGACACGTTCATCATCACCGGCGACATCGACGCGATGTGGCTCCGCGATTCCACGGCCCAGGTGTGGCCGTACATGCCGTACATCAAAGAGGACGAGAAGCTGCGGAAGCTGGTCGAGGGCCTGGTGCGGCGGCAGACCAAGTGCGTGCTGTTGGATCCGTACGCCAACGCGTTTTACAAGGACATGCAGCGTGAGTCGCACTGGAAGGACGACCGCCCGACGCCGATCGACGGGGTGCACGAGCGGAAGTGGGAGATCGACTCGCTGTGCTACACCGTGCGTCTGGCCAACGAGTACTACCAACTGACCGGCGATGTTTCGATATTCGACGACGATTGGCAGCGCGCCGCGAAGACGATTGTCGAGACGTTCCGCACCGAGCAACGCAAGAACGGCACGCCGTTCCGCTTCACGCGCAAGACCGACCGCATGCTCGACGCCCCGCCGTTTGATGGCACCAGCCGCCCGGTGAAGCCGGTGGGACTGATCGCGTCGGCCTTCCGCCCCAGCGACGACAGCACGCTGTTTCCGTTCCTCATCCCGTCGAACCTGTTCGCGGTGCAATCGCTCGGGCAGATGGAGGCCATCTTCCGCGACGTATTGAACGACGACGAGACTGCCGACGAGTGCAAGTCGCTGGCCAACGAAGTGCAGGCGGCGATCGACAAGTACGCCAAGGTCGACCATCTCGACTTCGGCGAGATCTACGCCTACGAAGTCGACGGCCACGGCAACCGCGTGTTCTGGGACGACGCCAACGTGCCAAGTTTGATGTCGCTGGCGTACCTCGGCGTGCACCAGCCGAGCGACCCCATCTACATGCGAACGCGCAAGTTCCTTTTGAGCGAAAACAACCCGTACTACTTCCGCGGCACGGCCGCCGAGGGACAAGCGAGCCCTCACACCGGCAAAGTCCGCATCTGGCCGATGGGCATCATCCTGCGAGCAATGACTAGCGCCTCGGACGACGAGATCACGCAGTGCCTGACGATGCTCAAAAACACCCACGCCGACACCGGTTTCATGCACGAAGCGTTCAACAAAGACGACCCCCAGGACTACACCCGCGACTGGTTCGCCTGGGCCAACACCCTGTTCGGCGAGCTGATCGTGAAGATCGACAACGAACGCCCGGAGTTGTTGAAGCAGCAGCTGGAGTAACGCGCCGCTTCCTTAGTACTATGGCCGCCGGTGGCCGTAGAAAACGCGGCACAGCGTGTAGCCACGGAGTGGCGACCGCGCATAGCCTGGGGCGCGAGCCCCAGGTTGGGAACGCCAATTACCCGAGAGCCGCGGAGCGGCGACAGCGGGCTCCCCTCGCATGGCATACGTTGCCCAGAATCGCTGTCGCCACTCCGTGGCTTGCGTTATTCAATGCACGCGTCCCAGGGACTGGCGTCCCAGGCTATGCGCGGTCGCCGCTCCGCGGCTAACTCCTAAGCGCTGGTCCGGGCGACGCCGGCAGCCATGCTCCACCCTGCGCATCAATCCAATTCCACCGTCTTACCGCTCGCCGCCGATTGCTTGGCCGCTTCCAAAATCTCCATCACGATCAGATTGTTTTCGAGCGATGACAAGTCCGATGGCGAGATGGTGATAGACTTCCGCACGGCGGCTGCGAGCAGTGCAAAGGGGTCGTTGGCCGGCGGGGCGATGTTCGGCGCGGTGAACTGTTGTTCCTCGGCTTCGCCGGCCAGTCGCACTCGCATGCGGGTACCGTCGACGCAAATGACGTAGCCTGTCTTGCCGTAGACCTCCATGTCTTTGCGATTGAACGGCCAGTTCCACGAAGCTTGGATGATGCCCTGCGTCTGCGGGTACTGGAGCAGGATGGTCGCTTCGTCGTCGACGTGGGGATAGACCTCGGGTTTGATCTGCTGGGTCACGGCCGTCACCGACAGCGGTCGCTTGTTGCCCATCAGCTGCGTGATAAGGTTCGCCCCGTAGCAACCGAAGTCGGTAATCGCCCCGCCGCCGTTGAGTTTGGGATCGACCAGCCACTCGAGAAACTCCTCGTTGACGCCAATCTCACGAGGGCCAGAATGGCCATCATGAACCACGATTTTTCGCAGCGGCCCTAGCGCGCTGTCCCGCGCCAGGCGGTAAGCCTCCGCATTGCTGGCGTACCAGGTGGTTTCGTAGTTGGTCAGCAGCAAGATGTTGTGCTCGCGGGCGAGGGTCGCCATTTCGCGTCCGTGCGCAAGATTTACAGCGAGCGGCTTCTCGACCATCACATGGATGTTGCGTGGCGCGCAAGCGCGCACTACTTCCAGGTGGCCGTGAATCGTGTTGAACGCGGCAACCGCCTCGGGCTTGGACTTCTGTAACATCTCCTCAATCGTGGGATAGACGATGTCCATGCTGAAACCATGTTGATCGGCATAGCGGCGCGCCAATTCCGTGTTGGGCTCGGCAATGCCGACGACCTCGATGTCGCCCCGGTCACCGCGGCCCAGAATGCCGTGCACGTGGGTATGTACCAAACCAACAACACCAACACGCACGGGCCGAGGGCGCTCTTCGGCTCCGGCGGTCGCACTGAACAACAAGACGGGCATGGCGACTGGCAGAAGATACTTAAGCATGCGATTTCGAAACAAGAGAACGTAATCAGAAGGGACGAAGCTCATCTTACCTGGGCACAAACCTCGACGCGAGCGATACCTCATCCGACTACGTTCATCGTCTGCGTTTACTAAACCTCGGGTTTTTTGGCCAGCAGCTGTTGACGTCGAGTTTTATAGACGTTAATGTCTATGAAACTCGACGATCCCTCAGGAAACCCGCCATGGCCCGTCCTCCCTCCCGCTATCCGACAGAATTGGAGCTGCAAGTACTGCAGATTTTGTGGCGTGTCGGCGAGAGTTCGGTCATGGGCGTCCGCGATGCCCTGGCCGAGGATCGAGACCGCGACATCGCTCGCACTTCGGTCGTCACCACGCTCAACGTGATGGCCGACAAAGGGCTGGTCCATCGGCGACAGGAAGGGCGGGCGTATCTCTTTTCGCACGCGGTGACGCAGGAAGAAGTTTCTCAAGGCATGCTGGGTGACTTGCTCGACCGCGTCTTTGACGGTTCCGCCGAGGCGTTGCTGCTGAACTTGCTCGACTCGGAGCATGTGGACGACGAAGAACACCGTGCCTTGCGTCGGTTGATCAACCGCAAACGGGGAGGAGGCAAGCAATGAATCTCTCGACTTACATCGCTCCGGAAACCTCTGCCTGGGTCGTCCAATCGCTGGCGCACGTGCTTTGGCAAGGCGTTCTCTTCGCGGGATTGGCCGCGGTCGCTGCGCTGCTGCTGCGCAGGCGTTCCGCGCAGGCCCGTTATGGTGTGTACTGCACCGCGATGCTGCTCACCGCGGCGTGTTTGCCGCTCAATCTGTGGCTGCTCGCGCCGAATGACACCAGCGGTTCGGCCGTCGTCCTGCCGGTAGCAGCGGTCGACTCGACAAGCCCCATCGCTCCTGCGAGCGCCGAAGCGGCTCCAGGGAATGTCGATGCGTCGCACGCTCCCGTTCCACCCGCGCCAGTAGAACTAAATCCTGCGCAGGAAGTCTCCGAGCCTCTCCCAACCGATACCGACTGGATCGCTGCATGGCAGTGGGCCACCCCGTGGATCGTGATCGTGTACATTGCGGGCATCGTAGCGATGGCCGTGCGACTGATGATGGGCCTTTACGGTTGCCAACGCCTGCGAAAGACGGCACAGCCGATTCGCGACCCGCAAGTTCAACAGTTGCTGGCTCGACTAGGCGAGCGGCTTCGTCTGAAGGTGCTGCCGGTGGTCGCCTACTCGGCGCGTGTCACGACACCGCTGGTTGTGGGTGTGGTCAAACCGGCAATCCTGCTGCCAGTAGCGATCCTCAGCGACCTGACCACCGAACAGGTCGAGTCGCTGTTGATGCACGAACTGGCCCACATCCGCCGCTACGACCATTGGGTGAACCTGCTACAGCGAGTCGTCGAAGCGGTGCTGTTCTTTCACCCGGCCGTGTGGTGGTTGAGCCACAAGATCAGCGTCGAGCGAGAGCACTGCTGCGACGACCTGGCGATCCGCTGGGGCAGCAAGCCGTGCGACTACGCCGAATTGCTGGTGCGAGTATCGGAATCCCAATACCGCACGGTGGGGTTAAGCGTGTCGAGCGCGGCTTCGCTGGCAGCCTCGCGCGGCCGGCCCAGTCAATTGCGGAGCCGAGTGCTGCGTGTGCTGGGAATGCCACACGCCGGGCCGAGCATCGGCCTCACGCGTCTGGGCGTTGGCACGCTGCTGGCGATCGCCGTTACGTCGGCCGTGTTGCTGGCGGCGATGCCGGAAGAGGAAAGCGTGGATCTGATCGGTGACAATTCGAGCGTAGACGACCGCGATGCCGATGGCGTGACTCCGCTCTGGAGAGCAGTACGGTTTTCGAAATCGGAGAGTGTGCGTGCGCTGCTGGCGGATGGTGCCGACCCAAACATCGCTGACTTGAAGCAAGGATGGACACCACTGCATTGTAACGCGTTCTGCAACTCGGGTCCCAAGGGCGTGGACATCGGGCAGCAACTCTTAGACCACGGTGCGGATGCCAATGCTGTCGAACCCACCTACGGGGAGTCTCCTCTGCATTACGCGGTGCGTGTCGCAAAGTCGGTAGCGCTATCTGAGCAACTTCTTGAGGCTGGGGCCGATGTCAATAAGAAGTCGTTGAAAGGTTCCACGCCGTTGCAGTTCGCAGTGATGGTTGGCGCGCCGGAACTGGCGAAGCTTCTGCTCGATAACGACGCCGATCCGGAGTTGCGCAATGACGCAGGCTTTCGACCGATCGACCAGATTAACGCGATCGCGCCCGAAACCGCACTGGAAATTCAGGAGGTCTTTCGCCAGCACGGAGCAGACGACCAACGTCGGCCTGAGCTATTGAAAAAGCACCAGAAGCAAAGTGCGGAATCACCTGCCAGGATTGTCGGCAAGATCGTACTAGAGGACGGTTCGCCTGCCGACGTGGAAGGATGGATGACCTACCACTCGCGATACTTAAGCGGAAACGGGGCCAGTGGAAATCAGGGTCGCTACACCGATGAGTTCGCCTTCGGAGTCGGCGCTGGGACCACGTGGCTTACCTACTACGCCGATGGCTACGCCCCGACGTGGACCAGCAAACTCGAACTATCGCCGGGTGAGCTTCGCGACGATATCGTGCTGGTGCTCAAGCCTGGCGTCTCGCAGCGCGTGCGGATCGTCGACGAGGATGGAGAGCCCATCCCGAACGCGACCCTGGTGGCACACCCCGAGATTTACGGTCAGTCTGGAGGACCCGTCCACAAACATCAAACCGACCAGCGCGGTGAATACTTGCTGGAGCACCTGGCCGAGGCCAAGTACTCCTTCAACGTGGAAGCCTCCGGCTATGAACCGATGCAAGGCGAACTTCATGATTTGCAACCCGACGCTACGATCACCTTGCAACTTTCGGCCGCTGCAAAGACAACCGGCGTGGTGCTGCGGGAATCTGACCGCACGCCACTGGCAGGCGCCAGTATCCGGCTGGTGCACCAATCAAGCCAAGCGGGGCCTGATCGAGGCTTTAGCGACTCGCGCAAATACTCTTGGTGGGGAGAACAATACACGGTAACCGACGAGCAGGGCCAGTTCACTCTCGACCGACTTACCCGCGGATCCAAGTACCTGGCCGTGATCGAAGCGGAAGACGGCGCCCGCGTCATTGTCCACGGACTGGAAGCAGGCGGTTCGTCTGAGATTCTGGTTCCGCCGCGGCGCGACCTGGTGGTGAATCTCACCGGCGACTTGAGTCAACTCAAGCAGGGCAATTGGAAACCGCGAATCAGTGCGCGGCAGCGCGTGCCATTCAAACCGTGGCCCAATGAGAACGTGGGGGAACTGCTCGGCGGCGACGTCGTCATCGAACCGGTGCCCGGCGGTGGCAAAGCAGTGCTCCGCGGCCTGGCCGTCGATCTGAACTCGCCGCTGGAACAGCAGGAAGTCAGGGTCTACCTCCCGGGGAACGAGGGCTACGAACGAACGGTCGCGATCAACCCGCGTGGCGACACGGTGGTTGAGATTAACCTTGGTGGTGAGGCGAGTTCTGAACAGTCCACCGCGGACGAGCACACTAAGCAACTGCAAGGCAGCCCCGTCACCACCGTGCGGCAGTGGATGCGGCTGGCAGTTGCCGGCGACGACGATGCGGCCGCGAAGTTGGTCGCGCCAGGCGGGCCCAATCAAACGGACGACTACCGCGAGGCGGCCAGTAGAAATGAGATCACCCTGAAAGAAGCCTACGCTACGTCGCAAGGCGCGGTGGTCATCACCTCCGCCCTGCCATCGAAGAGAGGTCGTGTTGGTGTTATGGTCTTTCGCCTTCACCAAGTGGACGGACAGTGGCTGATTAAAGACATCGACTTCGAAGACGTCGAGGAGGCCGACGCCCAAGCGGAAGGCTTCAGGGGCCACCCCGGCGTGAAGGCCATCGAGGTTGATTCCACCACTGCCGTGGATGAGGAACCGCCGACCACTTCCTCGTCACCAGCGGAGGATATCGAATCGCGAGTACTCGAAATACTGCGCACACCTCTCGATTTCGATCCAGCGAAAGGGTCATGGCAAGCTGGCGCTCACGATTCGGCTATCTATTTTGGGCTCGCGGCTTTACCACAGCAAGACGAGGTGGTTGATGTATTGCTCCGGGTGGTCGACGGAGAGCTACTGGAAGGTCTGTTCCAGCAACGCTTGGCAATGAAGCGTTTGGCCGGTTCCGCACCAGAGCGACTAGTACCGCTGCTAATCGAAAAAATAGATCCGACAAGCAAGTTCTCCCTGACCGATAGCGACGATCTCCTCTTGTATCATCAAATCGGTGTCTTGGGAGATATCGGGCCAGATGCGAGCGATGCCATTTCCGTGTTGCTAAAGCTACTCGATACGGAAGACTTGCGACTGCGCGGCGCGGTCGTCGATGCGTTGGTGAAGATCGCCCCGTCGTCGACGGAAGTCATGCACGCGATTGCCAAGCGAACGGATGATCCGCGAACCGTTTATGAGTTAGGGCGTTATGGCAAGTTGGCCAAGCCACTCGGTCCCAAGTTCGTAGAATTGCTCGATGCAGAATCGGAGCGAACGCAGATCTGGGCCGCTTCTGCCCTGGTGACATCTGGCTATGACGAAGCACGGGGGTTCGATTTTCTCATCGGCAAAGTTCGTGCGGGGACGGTTGAGAGTCGCATGTTAGCCGCCACCGCGTTGGCCGCGTTGGGCAGCCAGGCGGAGTCGATGATCCCGCAACTACGCGAATATGAAAATGTCCCGAATGAGCGAGTTGCCAAAGAAGTCCGCGAGGCGATTCGTCGCATCCAGGAAGACGACCGCATCCTGACTCATGCAGAACTCGCGGCCGAAACGGCTGCCGCCAGAGCAGCTGCCAACGCGCCAGCGCGGTTAAAGACCTCCGACACCACACCAGGGGAGTTTGAGTTCACCATCAACCTCGTCGATGACACCACCGGCAAGCCCATTCAGAATGCCGCCGTCCGTTTTAAAGAAGACGAAACAACGTGGTTTGGGGATGGGGAATCGAGCTACGAAGATGCCCGCTGGAGCACTTATTCCGTGATTCAAGACGGAAAACTCAAGCGAGTCGGCGAACTTAATGCTGCGATCGGGCTGGCTCATTTTCAGGTCTTCGCGACTGGATACGAGCCCGTTGAATTCAAGGGCCAAGCGCTGCTCGAACGGGGCCAAGCGGTCACCAAGACCCTACGGATGAAATCTCTTCCGCCTGTCCAATTGGTAGTTACAACCCAGGATGGAAAGCCTGCAGTCGGTGCGACCCTGGAAGCATTGTCCCCTTACGAACATCGACCGAACAACCATTTCTCACATCGCAGTGGGCGTTTCAAGCACTTGGTGCATGTCGACACAAAGTCTGATCGCGACGGAATAATCATCTTTCCGCGGCCAGCCTTCGGCGACGCCGCAAAATATCGTGTTATTCACGGTTCCGGCCATGTCGATTTCCGAATTGCCGACGTTTCAAAGCAAGCGACTGCCCAGGGGCATCCACTCCGCCTGATTCCTCGCGCGACCATCCAAGGACGACTGCTTCCTCAAGTGCGAGATGACGAATTTCTGGAAGTCCACCGGCTAAAGCGCGATAGGAATTCAACCGAAGGGGCCGAGACCGTTGAGCTCGCTGCCAACGGGTCGTTTGAATTACCACAGCGTTTGGCTGGATGGCACACGTTCGTCCATCGCATTCGCACACAGTTTGGCGGCAATTCAGGTACTGACGCCGTTGCGTCCTACGGACCGTTTTATGTGAAGGGCGGCGAGACGCTGAACCTCTCACTGGGGGACGAAGGTCGCAGCGTTATTGGCAAGCTCAGCATGGCATCGAATGACAACTTTGACTTTTCTGGGATGCGGATTTGGACTCGTTACGAAGTCGATATCCCCTTTTCTTATCCTCGGGCACCTCGCGGCCTTAGCGATACTGAGCAGCAAGCATGGTGGGACGAGTACTGGAAGTCCGACCAAGCCCGAAACAACACGGAGTACTACCGGCGCCACATTACCGTTCCGGTTTCGCCAGACGGCAGCTTTCACTTCCCCTCGCTGCCGCCTGGCAAATACGAATTGCTTCTGAACGAACAATATTGGGAAGAAGGTCGTCCGCGTCTCAAGCTGATCAATCCCGAACTGGTTGTTCCGGATCAGGATCTCGGAGCCGTGTTGGATCTACAGGAGGTCGCGGTCCAGCCGAGGGAAGAGCCGCAACCACACCACCTCCACGACGACCACACCCACCATGAGCCACAGCAATCTCAGCCTGATGACTCGTTGGTTGTCAAACTCCGAGACAAAGACGGCAATCCCATCCCGAACGTCAAGCTCCGGGTGTATGACGGCCAAAACGTTTGGAGTGGCCAAGCCGCCAAGTACAAGATGGAGCAAGTCGTGTCCAATGCCGAGGGCGATGCCGTTTTGGATGGGTTCTTTGAGCGCATCCCTGAGGGGGCGGGCTACTGGATCGAGATATTTCGCCAGGAAGGAGCAAACTGGAGCCCTCCCAAACGACTCATCGGTTGGGCGGCCGGCCTTACTAAGTTGCACGCGGAAAATCCGCTCATTAACACCAAAGAAATCGCCGGTGGCCTCGAGATCACTCTAACCCTGCGTGAAAAGTGTCCGGCCGACATCGAGATCGTCGACGCTGCAACCGGTAAGCGGAAACACTTCGCGCAGTTGCTATTCAAAGACGATCGCGTCGATAACTGGACCGTGGCGGCTCTGCAGGACTACGTAGGAGATCCCGGCGGAGAGGATGTGGGTCGCTTGGGGCTGGACTTCTTCACGACGCTCATCCCCGAGATGTCCACCGCCCAGTTCATGGCCACTCGCGAAGGCTACTACCCGGTGGAGTTTCAACTCTCCGAGCAGCTGAGTCCCGAGAAGACGGTCCACCAACGGGTCGAATTGAAGCCCGCCCCTTCCATCGAACTGACCATTCTGGACGCGAATGATACGCCAGTGGTCGGCGCACAGCTTGAGTACCTTGGTCCCAACCTGCGTGGCTCTTACTCGCCCGTCAAGCCGTCCGACGACGCCGGCAAGATCGCGCTGAAGTATCCCGAGTTGGGCGCGCTGGCCCGGTATCGCATCAAGCATTCCGGTGGCGAAGTCGAAGTCGACGCCAAAGCTTGGCTGGAAGGGCATGACGACCTGGATTCGGCGGAGACGATCAAGGCAACGGTGCGCTTGCCCTAGAGCAACGCCTTCGCTTATCGCAGTTCCCTTTGGAACTGCCAGGCTACCCATGCGTAGTACAGCCAATTTGCCGCTGCAAGCAGGCCCGACACGACACCGAAGACTTGTTCTGCGAAGTAGGTCTGCTTAGGCGTGCCCGCTAGCAAGAACGCGGTGCTCGCGACCACGGACAACAGCAGTGCGATGATGCCCACCCAGGCGAGCCGCGCAGTGGCTCGTTTCAGTCGTTCGCTATCGCACCACTTGGCAACGCGATACAAGCACAGCCAGAACAAGGTGGGCGCCCCGAAGAAGCAGACTACCATGACAACCATGGTGTCGGTCGTTGCGCTACCACCCATCACGCCGCCGACGTAGTGCATGAAGGCCGCACTCACGGCCCACTGCGTGGCATTCGTCTTGGCCGGAACGAAGGTGCACATCAAGTAGCCCACCCCCAAACCAAAACGGGTTAACAGGGCAAGCCCCCACATGATCGATCCCAGCATGCCATCGGGGACTGAGTCGACGTAGACGGGAGTGGACATCAGCCATCCATACACCGCCGAGAGGATTGCCGAGATCGCGAAACCGCAAGCGAGCACCAGCAAGCCGTTGCTGGCCGCTGGAGTCAGTGTGGGCTTGGGCTCTTCAAGCGGACCGTCCCCTTCTGTCGGCACCGTTGTTCCTGGCGGGGCGTATGGGTTTTCCATGGTCGTTACGCTGAAATGGCTTTGCGAAGGTAGGTCACCGTGTTGGCGTACATCACCAGCCCGATGAGTGTCGCGCAAGCGCCGATAAAGATGCTCCAGCCCACCACAGCGCTGACGTTCTCCATGTTCATGCGCTTGGTATACGCTGCGGCAAGCGACACATAGAGCACGAGAATTGCTGCGATGCCGAACACGATGGTCCGCACGGCGCGGCCCGAGACGTCCGGGCGTTTGATGAATCGCGCCACCGAGTACATGAACAGCACAAAGCAGTTGAGCGAAGCGAAGGCGACCAGCCCCGTGGCCAGGCACCACAGGAACAAAGTGCCTTCCGCGGGTTGCACGACAAATGCCGCGCAGACCAACACCAGCGTCAGCCCCTGTAGCACGATCGACGCCACGACCAGCGGCTTGCCTTTAATTTCCGTTGGGGCGGAGTGACAGAGCACCTCGCCGGCAAAGAACACCAGCGATATCAGCACGAGCACGCCACCACACACGGCCAGCAGCGCTCGCTGATTGAGCAAGTCCTCCACCGGCCCGAAAGCTTCACTGCTAACAAGCACGGGCACGGTCATCAGCCACAGCAACAGGCAGCAGATGCCGGTGTACACCAGGGTGAGCCCCAGCTTTACGCTCCCCAACGACTTGGACGACGACTGCAGCCAGGCAACCTCCGGCGGCGTGAAGTCGGCCGTTTGCGGAGCGGCAAAGGGATTGGTCTCTTCTGGCATGCTCGATCAGCCCCCGCGCTGTAGACGTTACACGGAGATGGCTTTGCGGAGATAGGTGACCGTGTTGGCGTACATCACGAAACCGATAAGCATACCGAGCATGGCCGGCAACATGATCAGTCCCAGCGCTGGGTTGGGAGTGATGCTTACGAGTATCCCAGCAACCGCCAGAACAGCAACGGAAACAAGACCCACCACCAACGCGCGCATTGCACGGCCCGCGATGTCGGGCCTTTGGATATAGAGCGCCACGCGCCGGAGGAACAAGATAAAGCAAATGAGAGAAACAGCGTTGGCGAGATACGAAATGCCGACAACGACGATCGCGGCAGGACCGTCGGAGAGGGCGAACGTCAGCAGAGTGCACACGAAAGCAAGTCCCTGCAATCCGACCGCAGCATTGATCAGAGGTTTGGCTCCCGACTCAGCGGGGACGGCCAAACACAGAACCTGGCCAACAATCATCATCAAATTCAGCAATACCGTGACGACTCCCAAGACAACACCAATTAGGACGAAGTTCTCCGGCCCCGCCAAAGTGATCATGACAATTGGTCCGCCCAACACCGCGAGCAGTATTCCACAAATACTTGCGTAGACAAGCGTAAGGCCAATTTTCACCTTCCGTAGCGCCTCGGGTTGTTCGGTAGCCCAGAGGACTTCGGGACGTTCGATGCCCGAGGTCTGGGGTGAGGCAAATGGATTGACGTCGTCTGACATGGCTGCGACCAAATGGTAAAGATACGGAAAGGGACTATACACCAGGGCTGCCTGGTTGCGCACTCGACGCAGTGGAAGCCTCTAGTTTACCAAGCTCCCCGCGGACTAAAAGCAGTTGCCAGGCAAAGAACGCGTAGGCAATTCCCAGTAGAAGGCAACACATGAACTCAATGAACAGGTATGGGTTGATCATGTTCCCAATCGTATCGCCCGCGGTGGCTGCAAATCCTGCAAATGCACAGAGTCCCAGCACGACAGCGCCCACCAACCCGACACGCTTGAGCCGCTTGGCGGCGAGGGGGTGGTCTGCACGAAGTGAGTACAAGTAGACAAAGGGCCAAAAGGAAGCCAACGATGGCAGGAAAGCGAAGATGGCAATGTCCACGAAACTAGGAATGCTGATTGGCAGCCAATCAAGTAATCGCGACATCATGACCAGTTGCAGTGCCGCGGCCAGCATGGCGTATCGGACCACTCGGTACCGGGGTGACACGTAGACGCTAAGCAGGAAACCAACCAACAACACGCACCCGGCCAGCCAGCGGAGCCGAATCACCCACAACACCAGCAGCAGGGTGGCGCGAGTTAAGTCAGGAAGAACGAGCAGCTCCACAAGATTAAGGACCAAACAGGCGGCCATCCCTGCGGTCCCCACTGCCACCAACAACAGCGCCCAATGGAGCTGCCGGTGATAGTCCACGGCCGGTGCCTCGCTTTCCGGTGTTGGCTCACCACGATCGGACGCCTCTGGCGCTTCGTATGGATTCACCAATCGATCTTCCCCCCTGCCCAACGACTGGGCGCCAGCCTCGATCCCTTTCGAGAGTAATCGGCTAGTCGAGCCAGTCTTGCGCTTCGAGCCGCTCGGGGACATACTCCTCGGTAACGTAGCTGATGTCCACAGTCATCAGGCCTTCCACCTCAACCTTAAAATCGTTCTTGAGCATGCGTTGAATTTCGGCCTGCCAGGGGCGTTTCTTCTCGAACCATGGATAGTTGGCAATCTGCTTGGCTCGCTTGCGGTCGTTATCATTCAGTCCAATGATTGCCGCATCAGGAAGTCCACACCGCTCAACATCGATGCTGCGAAGTCCGATGTACTTGGCATCCGGGATGGCCATTCGCTGCGATTCGAACGCCAGGTTAATCGACCCCTGCTTCAGCACACTGTAGATGTAGTATCCCCAAGGGTCATTGTCGAGAACGCAGTAGACAGGCAACTTGAGTTCGTTGTGCATGCGGTGTAGCAGTCGCCGCACGCCACGAGGCGGCTGTCCGCCGCCGTGAGTGAGCAAGCAGTTGTGTTTCTCCCAAAACCGATCTTCATTGAACCGCTGCCAGACCGTATCTTTTTCAACATGCAGGATGAACTTCGCGCCGCACTTCTTGCGGTCGAGTTCGATGACGTTCGATTCCACGATGGAAGGTATGCCGTAACCACCGGAGCCCATTCGCGAGCAATCGATAACGTCTCCCTTGTCAATCAGCGTGATTGGTCCGACCATGTTGCCGGCTGCCTTCGCGTAGAGATGCAGTTCTTCACGAATGCTGCCTAACAGCACTTCCAGGTCCTCGATGATCGGGTCGCTATCCTTCTGGTCGTCGAACGTGTTCTCGTTCGATCCCGCGATACGGTGCTTGAGCATGTAGTACATACCCCGAAGGCTGGTCGTTTTACCTTCGTTCAGCAAACGCTTGCAGCCGCTGGCCACGAGCATGGTCCGCATGTACGCCTTGGCCTGCGACAGGTCGAACAGCTGGCGGCGGTTCTTGCTGTTGCCCATCTCGATGATCCGCTTGCGGGCGCTGTAGCGGACGTTCGACAGGGTGCGGCTGGGGATGTCGACGTACGGATCGCGCCGCCCCTTGGCCGCTTTGACCACCCCATCGGCTAGACCGGTGATCGAGGCCAGGGTCTTCTTGTCGCGCGGCGTGAGCTTCACGGGGGCTTTGGTGGCGGTTGGTCGAACGGGGCGTTTTTTGGCCATAGGGATCGAAATCTTATCTGTTGAATTTCAAAGATCGGTGTTTGCGACTCGCGCGCTGAGCACCCTCACTTGCTGCTTGCTTTCGTCCACTCGAAAGTAAACCACCAGAGGTGGTTCAATGAGTATTCGCTCATTACTCACCTCGCGCGACTCACCGACCTCCGTCGGGATCATAGTTAGTTGTCGTTCGACGATATCCAAACTCTCGACGAGTTTTTCGCGGCGAACGACATCGAAAGACCTCCAAGCAGTGTCGATCTGCTCGGTGGCCGCCGGATTCCATGCGACGGCGTACATTACTTGATCGATCTCAGATGGGCAATCAACTCATTGGTGGTCATGCCAGGGCCGTCGTAGTCACGTGAAGTGCTCAACTCGTCTTCCGTGAAGTCACCGGCAAGCCCCTTTAGGCCGCCTAACTCACCAGTGGGCGACATTAGTCGACCAAGTAATCTTCCTGACGAGTCGACTACTTCGACAATCTCGCCACTCGACAAGACCTTCAGTGTTTCTTCATCAACTGTCATTCGTACCATCTCAACACCTCAATGGAACACGGAATCGCGTACCTTCATTATAGCAGGGGTTAGAAGTCGGTTTGGACTGAATCCCACCTGGATCACTCTTCCTCATACTCCTCGTCCTCCCCCTCCTCTACCACCTCCACGCGGTTGATCGCCGCTTCGTGTTCGGCGGGGTCGACGATCAGTACGTTGTCGCCCAGGTCGAGTTGGGTGGGGTCTTCTTCGATGGGGCGGCCGCGGTCGTCGAGTTTCATGTCCGCGTCGCTGGTGACCTTCTTGGCTACCTTCAACAGTTCGTCGTACAGTTCTTCCTGCTGGACGCCGTTGATGGTGCTTACCGCGCTCGACACTTCCTTCAGATAACGCATGAAGATCTCGCGGCGGTCGCTTTGCTGGCGGACCTTCATTCGGCGGCGGAGGTACATGCCCAGCTTGCGGCCCACGGCTTGCAGGCCGAGGCGAATCTCCTTTTGGATCTCCGGGTAGCTGGCGATGGCCTCTTTGCTTTCGCTGGTGAACGGCACCCACACGCTGGCGATGTGCACCATGATGCTCACTGGCCCTTTCGGCAGCCCACCGCGCGACTGGCTGAGGCCGTACCCTCGCCAGTTGGTGCCGACCACGGTTTGCGTTACCGCGCACGCGGCCTGCTGGAACTGCAGCGGCACGCGGTTGGCGTAACGCATGACCTCCATCTGCTGGCCCTCGGCGACGTTGATGTTCTTCATCGCGTCGAACAGCCGCTCGCGTTCCTTGGGCTTCAGCCCGCTGGGCGCCTGGCGAGTCTTGAGGGAGGCCGCTTTGACGATCTTATCCGCACCTTCGCCGCCGAGGCCGTTGAATGTGTGGATGAGGAACTGCCGCACGGTGCGAGTGTCGGTCTCTTCCAGCAGCTCGACCAGCAGGTCCATCGTCACGTTCTGCGTGGGGGCGCTGCCACCGTAGGCCAGGCCAACCTCGATCTGAAACGGGTTGCCCCGATACACGGCCGGCGGGCGAGTGGCCGCCGCGTAGAACTCGCCGGGCACCACGTGGTGCAGGCCTTTGAGAATCAGGTCCTCGCCGATCGGGCAAATGCAGTCGGTTGCGGGCGCGGAGATCTTGGTGGTTTGGATCGCCTGGTAGATGGCGTCGGCGTGCGAGCGATCGAGCTTGCGAACTCCGACGCGGGGTTTGACCTTGGCTCCTTCGCACAGTTTGCGAGCGACCGCCGGCGTAACGCGCGAGAACTTGCTTCGCAGGAACTCGCTGATCGACATCGGATCCGACTCTTCGAGCATCTGCGCCAGTCGGCCAACCTCCACGCCGTACGGGTGCGGTTTGATTTCCTTCGGCTCGGGCGGAAGCACTTCGGCGCTGCGGGCGTATTCGTATTCGTAATCTTCCGGATCGATGTAGTGCAGCGTGATGTGCGGATTGGCGATGGCCGTTTGTTGCAGGTACTCGTCGACGCTGCCGCGGCCGCGGACGAACTTCGCTTCGAGCTCGATGGTGACGCGCGTGCCATGCGGTTGATCGACCCACTCGATGCCGTGCTTCTCGATGTACTTGGCGCCTTTGTCGCCGGGCGGGATGTCGACTCCTTCGCCGCGGCCGTTGAGAATCTTCGGTTCGTTCTTCTTGGTGTCGATCTGAATCTCGTAGTAATGCGCCGGCTTGCGGGGCGAGACCTTCGAGATGATCTTCACCGGCTTGCCAGTGGTCTGCACGCCGTACATGCCGGCGGCCGAGATGCCGATGCCTTGCTGGCCGCGACTTTGACGCAGCCGGTGGAACTTCGAACCGTACAGCAGCTTGCCGAAGATCAGCGGAATCTGTTTCTTGAGAATGCCGGGGCCGTTGTCCTGGATGCCAACCTTGTAACGTCCGTTGCCCGTCTGTTCGATGTGCACCCAGATCTCGGGCAGGATGCCGGCTTCTTCGCAAGCGTCGAGTGAGTTGTCGACCGCTTCCTTCACGGTAGTGAGCAGCGCCTTGCGGGGATTGTCGAATCCCAGCAGGTGGCGGTTCTTGGCGAAGAACTCGCTGACCGAGATTTCCTTCTGGTTGGCCGCCATGGCCTTGGCGTCGCTCCGCCGTCGCGAGGCCTTTCGCGCCGGAGTGCCATTCGATGTGCTGGCGGCTGCTGTGCGCGTTGCGGGTTTCTTCTTTCGAGAAGTCGTCTTAGCCAAGGCGAATTGCTCCGGAGATGCAGTCTTGATCGAGGGCTACCGATACCGAATCGGCAATCGCCGCCGGCCGATCCCAGCCGTGGGCGGCGAGGTGGGATTGGCCTCGCGGTGTTAAACTTTGCCGACCGTGCCGATTATAGCGGCCGCGGTGCGGGTCTCCCACCCGAGTCGCAGGCGTCAAACTTGTACGATGTGTTCAACTGTTACAGTTGGCAAATAAAGATTCACCCGCGGGGCCGGTACTGTCCGATTCCTTGGCATACAGAGCGAGGTGATGCCTTGCTCGGATAACCGATTGACCCCTTGCGAATCCCCACCGCCGGTCGATGTGGCACCCCTCCCCTGGCGTGCCGACCCCGCGCATCGACACCCCCCGCGGCGGCCCCCTTTCCCCCGTGCCCGATCGCAAGATCGGAGCCCAGACCCCGGAAGAGGAGCACGCCATCATGCGCTGCCTGAAACAACTTGTGTTTACGGCCGTCGTGGCCGCCATTGCCTGGCAGAGCCTGCCGGTCACCAGCGACACGGCAGATGCCGAGTACGGCTGGAACGGCCGCCGCCGGATCAGCTATCAGCACTCCAAGGACTTGTTCTACAACCAGTACGTCGGACCCGGCCCGGGCCGCGCGGCTGCCGAGATGTACACGTCGCCGATGCCCGTGCCTGCGCACGTCGGTCACATGTACAACACCTATCAGCCGTTCTATCCCAACGAATACCTCTACCAGCACACCCGCTCGTACTACAACTACCATCCCGGCGCCGGGTGGACGCGCACGAACGCCCGCTACGGATCGAGCCATTGCTGGTTCTGCCGCGACATCTGCAGCGGAACGTGCAACCTGTTTGATTGGGACGCGATACTGCATTGCTGTCCGTAGTTCTGACCCACCCAAGGCGAGTCGCCGACCGCCCGCTGGTCGGCGCGCTCTCTTTACGCATTCACTACAACGGAGCCCCCGCTCATGTCCAAGTTCAGTTCCCTCGCCGTGCTGGCGGTGGCCTTTGTGGTCACGTCGGTATCGGCCAACTCCGCCAGCGCGATGGATCCCTACATGTGGCCCAACCACCGCGCGGCGCTCTATCCGTGGCACGGCAACTACGCGCATTCGTCGTACGGCGCGCCCGTCGCCATGGTCGTCCCGCCAACGGCCAACCTGCAGACCAACTGGGGTTGGGGCGTAGGCAGTTCGCGGATCTCACGCATCGACCACCAGTTCGGCCGCAACTACCCAGGCGCGGGTCCGTTCGGTGGTGGTTTCATGATGACACCCCGCTGGCCGCACGACACCACCAACTTCGGCGTGTACAACGTCCGAGGACCTTGGTAGACCGCGCGAGTTGAGTTTGTTAAACGCCGCGAAGCCGCAAGCATTGCTTGCGGCTTCGCGTGTTTTTAGTTGTTTTCTAGTCGCGACGCCACGCGTCGCGCGATGCCTGCGGCTCGGCGGGATTAACCGCCGCATGTGTCGCACGGATCGATCGGCACTCGGACCATCACGGTCCGCGGGACGCGGATCGTGCGTGTGAATGGTACCTGCTTTTGTACCGTGTGCGGGACCTGCACCTTTTCGACCTTGGTCACCAGCTTGCAGACTCGCACCGTGTACGGTTCGACGCGCTCTTCGCGAACCATCCGGCAGGTGGTTACTGGTACTTCGCGGACGCGCTCTTCGCAGACCATCCGGCAGACTTTGACCGGCACCTGCTTCTCGACGCGTTCCACCACCTGGCGGCAGGTCTGGTACGGCACCTTGCGGACACGCTCTTCGCAAACCATCCGGCACACCTGCACCGGCACTTCGCGAACTCGTTGCTCGGTCACCATTCGCGTGACCTGCACCGGCACCTTCTCCACCACTTGCTCAGGCACGTACTGGGTAACCGGCGTTTGCACGGCCACCAGGTTCGGCCTCCAAACTTGCTGAACCACAGGCTGCGCCGGAGCGGTTTGTGTCACCCAGCCCAAACCGGGTCGAGTGGTCTGTACCACGCCGGTTGCAGGGTTTACGGTCTGTGTCGGCGGTACCCAGCGGAGCCGGGGTCCCGTGGTCGCGCCAGGCTGAACGCCGACGACCTGGTTGACGTAGCAACCTTGGTCGACGTATCGCGTCTGGCAAGTAGTCACCGGACGCATCACCGTGCGGCATTGCTGACGCTCGAACGTCTCGGTTACCGGGCGTTGCACGCAGTACCGCTCTTGCCGGGTTTGCGTTTCGACGACCGGGCGCTGCACCGTGTAACGCTCTTCGCGCTGGTGCGTCTCGACAATGTTCCGCACGCGGTTGTAGCTCGCGTCGCGGTATTGAGTCTCATACACAGGGCGCTGCACCGTGTAGCGCTCCTGTCGGGTGGAAGTCTCGCGCACCGGCTTCAGCACCGTGAACCGGCGTTCCCGCTGCTGCGTTTCGTACACGGGGATCTGGCGAGTGACTTCCCGCTCTTCGTAGGCGGTTTCGCAAACCGTGCGATAGCAGGTTATCTGCTTCTCATCCCACACGGTCTGGCATTCCAAACGATAGGTCTGACCGCAACACGCGCTGCAGCCATCCTGTGCGCTGGCTGGGGCCACCGGCAGCGAACCCGCCACAACCACACCGGCCAACGTGCATCGAATTAGTTTTGAGAAGGTCATTCTGTTTTTTCCACCCTGCGCCGCGTTTGGCGGCCGGCTCAATTCCTTCACATCCTTGCGTTGTCGCTGCCCTCGGGTCCCCGCGGAATCCCGCCGACCAGCGATCACCCACACGCCGACTTCCTCCGCTCGGCATGCAACGGCTAAAATGCGGTCTGTCGTACTACACAGACCTGGCTAGGGAAGTGTGCCACGCAAACCGGCGCGCGGCAAATTAATTCCGACCGCTACATGTGCTAGCAAGTCAGAAAGTTTCAACCCTATCTACACTTCCGTCTCCAAAAAACTTTCAAGCCGATGTCATTGTGGGGCGACACCCCTGGAGCGAACAAGCTAGAAACATCATGTGCTAGCGGGTTTTCTTCACCCTTCGTCATCGCAATCGATCTAACCGTTACAGTTTGAAATTTAGGAACAATGGAGCCACAGATTCGATCGTTACTCGCACCACTTAGCCCCGACGTTTACGTCGGGGTCTCGGGCAAACTCGCTCCGGCGGTCGAGGAGCAAACTCACCACCAGCCGGAGCGCGACCGAGACCGCAACCAGCCCGCGACTTGAAACCTCGAATACCAACCATCCGTGTTTCATCCGTGTTAATCCGTGGCTGAATAACTGGCTCACTACCCCCATGCATCTGCTCGACCTCACCCTCGACTCTCCCGCTGAGAACATTGCCCTCGACGAGGCACTGCTCGAAGCGTGCGCCGCTGGCGAGCTCGGCGGGGTGCTGCGTCTGTGGGAAGCTCCTTCGCCGATGGTGGTCGTGGGACGCGGTTCGCGGTTACTCAAGGAAGTGAACCTCGACGCGTGCGGTGCTGCCGACGTGCCCGTGCTGCGGCGCGCTAGCGGCGGAATGTCGATCGTCGCCGGGCCGGGCTGCTTGATGTACGCGGTCGTCGATCGCCAAACCGGCGGCAAATCGAACATCGACCTCGTGCACCAACGAGTGCTCGACACACTGGTCGCCGGATTCCAGCAAGCTGGGCTGGCCGTCGCTCGAGCGGGGACCAGCGATCTGGTGGTCGAGTCCACCGACGGGCTGCTCCGCAAGGTGTCCGGCAACAGCCTGCGACTTCGCCAAGGTGCGTTCCTGTACCACGGGACGTTGCTGTACGATTTCGATTTACCACTCATCACGCGTTACCTCCAACAGCCACCCCGCTCGCCCGACTACCGCGCCGGCCGCGAGCATGGCCAGTTCGTCGCCAACCTACCCATCGGCCGCGAGTCGCTCGTCGCCGCCGTCGCCGACGCCTGGCACGCGCGAGAACCCCTGACCAACTGGCCCCGCTCGCGCACCGAGCAGTTGGTTCAAACCCGCTACTCGACTGACGCGTGGAACGAGAGCCGGTGAACGCACGCCGTAGGGTGGGTGGTTCCATCGGCGGTGACAAACTGTCGTGGCCAGGGAGCATTGCTGCCGATGGGTTCACCCACCATCCACAACGTTCTGAACGGTGGGTGAACCTGCCGGTGGTTGAGCGAACCCAATCATCAAGCGTTCTGCCGGCAGAACCACCCACCCTACGACCGGTCCCATTCGCGCCGATTCGCGTGGTTTCGCGGGCAATCCTCCACCGCCACCAGCTCTCCCGCCTTTCTACTCTGTTCACTCCCCGCCCTCCGGTTCATAATTACGATTAGCCAACACTCCTCCGCGTCCTCCGTGCTCTCCGTGGTTAATTAAACTCCCATGTACCGCTACGAATTGGTTCAAACGCTGCAGCGTTACCTCGTGCTCTATCCGCACGAAGAGCCGACCGTGACGCGCATTGTCGAACTCGTCGAGCAGCATCCCGATTGCTTCGAGCGAACTTGCCGGCCAGGGCATATCACCGGTGCGGCTTGGGTCGTGTCGGCCGATCATCGTCATATGGCGCTGGTGCATCACCGCAAGCTCGATCGCTGGCTGCAGCCCGGCGGGCATGCCGACGGAGATGGCGACGTGGTGAACGTCGCCTGGCGCGAAGCGACCGAGGAGCTCGGCCTCTCCCGCCTGTTGGTGGTCGAGACCGGGGGCTCGCTCGTTCCGCTCGACGTCGACGTGCACGACATTCCGCCGCGGTACGACGCCGACGGCCAACTCGTGGAAGACGCCCATCAACATCACGATATCCGCTTCCTGTTCGTGGCCAGCGATCGGTCGCTCGAGGTGAGCGACGAATCGCACGACGTGCAATGGTTCGACGAGCAACAACTGCGCGAATTGACCGCCGAACAGAGCGTGCTCCGACTGATGGAGAAGGCCCTGCAGTGGCTGTCGTAACCGGTGCGCTACGATCGCGATCCTTACCCCAATCGTTACCACCGGACCACCGCCGTGTTCGCCCCCCGGCGGCCAGCCGCGAATTCCATTGAAAACCTGCCCGTTTCGCTTATTCTGCAAGCTGGCGCACGTGCGCTCCCCACTCCTTGCGTGACCCACGTCGATGAGCGAATTCCTATTCAAATACGACCCGCCGTCGCCCATTACCTGGGCGTACTTGTCCGGTCTGTTGATTGTTGCGCTCTTCTTCAAGTTCAATCGCATCTTTAGCGTTCGCAATCTCGACTTGTTCCTGCTGCTGATGCTCGGCCCCGGGCTGTTGAGTCTCCGGCAAGGCATCGAAAATGAATCGGCCTCCACCCAGCTGTTCGGGTATTGGTGGTTGTTCGGCGTGAACGCGGTGTTGCTGATCCGCGCGCTGTGGGACTCGGCCATGGTCCGGCGGCCGCTGCTCGATCCCAACATGAACGCGTCGGGGTTGCTGTTCTTGGCAATTTCGTTGTTCATGTTCCTGATGGCCAACATCATAAACGGCGCGTCGAACGAAGCCGACTTAAACTCAGCCCAGCGCGCGCAACTGCTCAGCCACCGCCAGGCGTCAAGCGTCGAGCAGATCTCGCTCGAGACCCACGGACCAGGATTCCCGTTGTTGTTCTCGCTTCCCGCGATTCCCACGTCGCGCGTCCTCGGCGACCGCGGCAGCGAACCGGCCGACGTGCCGAGCAACGGAGCCACCGAAGTTGCACCGGAGGACGAATCGCCGCCGGACAACTCGCCCGACACCCCGCCAGAGGATGAATCCGCCGACGAGTACGCGTTCACTACCGGCCAGGTGGTCACCGCCAAGGTGGCCGCGATTCTCAGCCAGCTAATGATCGTGCTGGGCATGGTGCTGATCGGCGCCCGACACTTCGACAACTTCACCATGGGCTGCGCGGCCGCGATGCTGTACTTGTTCTTACCGTACACGGCCATGTACACCGGCAACGTCACGCACCTGCTGCCGGCCGCTCTGTTGGTGTGGGCGGTGTTCAACTACCGACTGCCGATGCTGGCCGGCGTGCTGCTGGGTCTCGCGTTCGGCACCATCTACTACCCCGTGTTCCTGCTGCCGCTGTGGTTCAGCTTCTACTGGAAGCGCGGCGCGTGGCGATTCCTGATCGGCATCGGCATCGCGCTCAGCGTGCTGATCATCACGCAGATCGCCACCAGTTCCGACCTCGCGATGTTCGGTTCGCGGATGCAGCAGATGTTCGGCATCCATTTGCCGCAAATGAAGAACCTGTCCGGGGCGTGGGAGTACTGGAACCCCGTGTTCCGTTGGCCCATCCTGGCGACGTTCCTCGGTTTGAGCCTGCTGTCGCTGCCGCTCTGGCCGCAACCCAAGACGCTCGCTTCGCTCCTCTCCTGCTCGGCCGCCGTGATGCTCGGCGTGCAATTCTGGCACGCCCACTCCGGCGGACTCGCACTCGCCTGGTACCTGCCGCTGCTGCTGTTGATGGTCTTCCGACCGAACCTCGAAGACCGCACGGCCGTGAACATGGTCCGCTGACGAATCAAACGTAACGATCCGGCTATCCGTAGCTACCGTCGCCAGACGGTGGACCGCCTCACCAGCAACACCTTCCAACTCGCCGGAGTTTTGCCGCACTTCCGCGACATTACCCTCGGCCGGCTGCGACATTTCGTCACACTCGCTCGAGTCGGTATTTTCCGAGCCGAATCGTATCTCCGCCAGCTGCTCCGCGGAGAGTTGCCGCACCGATTCTTCAACCGCTGCGACAAAACTCTCGCCCCGCGTATTCACCAGGCACTCCCGCAGTTCCTCGTAAAGCTCGTCGACTTCCTGACGCTCCTCCTCGTCTTCGGCCGCCGCGCGGCGCGCTTCCAGCTCGCTCAGCCACCGCATCGCGTCGCGCGTCTGAGGACCTGTCGGCCGCAAGCGGGTGCTCTTGGCATGTTTTGCCGCGGCTGCCGGATTGCGGAAGATCTCTTCGATCCGCTCGGTGAGCATCACCTCGGTTGCGGTGTCGCCCGCGTAGTCCGCCACGGCCTGCATCACCGCCCTGGACAACCCCTGCAGATCGCGCGGAACTTTCTTCTTCGCTTTGGCCTTCCGCATTTCTGCCTCGCGCCGATCCTGCCGGTCAAGCAAATAGGCAGCTGCCCGCCAGTGCGTTTTCGCCGCGTTGCGCAACGCCTGCAGCGGGCTGAGCTCCGCCGTCATGGCCGCTCGCCGCATCCGGTGGTCGAACTCGTCGCTCGACTTCCGCAACCGCTGAATCGTCCGCCGATCGCACCCCACGTACCGGGCAATCCGAGTCAAACTCATCCCCGTGGAAGTCAAAGCACAAACCTCCCGCTGCACCACTTCATCCAAAACACTAGGCCGAGCCATCATTCACCTCACAGAAACCGGGTTAACAGAAAGTATTCACGCGTACACTATGCCGCGAATTCGTTCTACCACACCGATGTAAGAAAACGACCTCGAAACGGTAAGAAAAGAGAGTTAGCGGCCGCCAACCGTAGCCAACCGTAGGCCGTAACAAGCTAAGCGCAGTTACGGCACGAAGAACTGGAAGGCATACGTCGCACAAGAGGTCATGGAGTGCGGCAAGATCGCAGCCGCGGAGCGGCAACCGCGCATAGCCAGGGACGCCAGTCCCTGGTTTACGTGAATTGAAGATCGCAAGCCGCGAAGCGGCGACAGCGCGTTCGCAGTACCGGGCGGAAGCGGTTACACTTGAGGTATTGCCGCTCTAACTGCCTAGTCGACCAGCTAGGACCCAAACTCCTGATCGCCAAACATCCCGTGATGGCAATCCGCCAAGACTGTGGTCCCTGTACCGTGTTGATCGAGGCAACCGGCGCAACGATCAATGGCATGCCGATTCAGGCGGCTGATTCTGTTGCAAGATTCCATTCCCTTTTCGGGACTCCAACTCGCATAGACCCCGCTGGGCCGCCTGCGCCTGCCGGCCATCGAAACAACTACATTCACTTCTACGACCACCTAGGCGTGTACCTGAACGAACACCACTTCACTTATCAGATTCAAGAAGTCGGTTTTGTCTTGGATATCGATGAAGCGGCTCATCCCACAGAGCGGCCATTTACCGGACAACTCCACGTCGGCGGCATCACGCTATCTCCCAGCGCTACGGAAGATACCCTCGCGGAAAGCAGCCTGTCATTTACATCCAAACTTCGCGGATCGTGGTCCACAGAGATTCAATCGGGACTGCCAGGTATTTCCATCTATGTTTCCATCGATTCGAACGGACGCCGACTACCTTCGGGTCGCAGAAGCAAGGTAAGGCAACTATTGTCGGTCTCTCTAGGCCTGCATCACGACCCGTGGGACACCACCCATCGCCCGTCTTGAAGTCTGCCGCCACTCCGTGGCTCTCAGATAAAGTCAGCACTCCCAACCAGGGACTCACGTCCCTGGCTATGCGCGGTCGCCGCTCCGCGGCTGAGGGTTGGACGCAGGGCGGAACTTGCATCGGCAGTGGCCGTATGCGTTCTCGAAAGAATACTCCTAACGATAGGTTCACCCACCATCCGCACCGAACCCCGTCAGCGCCGCGATGGCGTTCTCGGCGGCCGATTTTGCTTCAGGAAACGCGGTGCTCGTAGCCACACGCTGCAGAAGCGGTACCGCTGGCAAGGCAGGTGCACCTATCTTGGTCAATGCGTTGCACAGAATCTCCTCGTCTTCGCCGAAGCCGCCTTCGCTTTCATGTTCGAGATGGTACTCCAGCGACTTCATCAATGGCGCTACGAGCCAATCGGGATTCAGGATGGAGTCATGCTGGTTTATCTCTTCCGCCAAGCGGTCAATCGCCTCCCAGTCTTCAAAGCCACGCAGCAGGTACAGCGTGATGGATTCGATCTCAGATATCCACCGAGCGAGTGTCTCTTTGTCTGCATCCGATATGAAATCGACGCCGTGAAACATCGGTTCGCGTGGACCTTCCGTCCACAGCCGCGCAGTACGCGTTAAGTCCCAGATGGTGTGAACAAGATCGCTATCCACTTTCTTCGTATTCAGCAGCGGGGCGGCAAAGTACAATGCCTTGACGATTTCTGAGAAGTGCGCCTTGTAGATACCCTTGTAAGGACGAAGTGAGTCGAGCAGCGTATCGGAGGTATCCTCAAGCTCGCCGTTGTGCTTGCGTAAGACGAGAACTGCTTCGTCGCTATCCATGGTTTGCCCGGGGTGTGTAGCGATACGGCCTGCTTCCAATCGCATTCTAACGGGTGGCCAATGGCGTCCTCAAGCTGATACTGCCGATCAATTCCCTACCGTCCTAAAACCGCCACCCGGCAGTCAACATTCAACACCTGCGTCCCGCCGGCCAACTCGGCCAGCGGCTCGGTCCAGTGCGCGTGGCCTCGGATCACGAGCGCCGGTGCGTGGTTCTCTAGCGCGTGCAGGATCATCGGCGAACCTCGTTGGCCCTTGTCGGCATCGTTCGGTCCGTCGTGCATGAGGAGAATGTCGGGCTCGAGCGAAAGCACCTCGCTCAGGTGCGCGGCCATTTCTTGATCGGTCTTGCGGTGTGGTTTGCGCGGGTTGCCGATGATGCCACCGACGCCGGCGATGGTGAGGCCGTCGACGATTGCGACGTCGCCGTCCAGGTAGTCGGCGTTGGCTGCCATGCGGCGCGCGGGGGCCAGCGTGCTGCCGAACGTGTCGTGGTTGCCGGCCACGCCAACCACCCATTTGAACTGCCGGGCAAACGCCTGCCACACACTGCGCACGTCGCCCGAGCCGCCGCGCTGGTCGAGATTCGGCACCGTGTAGAAATCGCCCGCCAGCACCACACCGGTTCGCTCCGGCGCAACCCCCAAGTCGGGAAGCACCTCGGCGGCGAGCAACTCGGGCAGCACTTCTCCCAACAACCGCGGCGGTTCGCCTCGGGCACTCTCCAGGCGCTCACGACCCTGCAGGTCGGCCGTGGCCAGGATGGCGTCGATTCCCTCAGGCAGCCCGCTCAACCGCCCCACATGCACCGGCAACTGATCGACATAGAACGCCCCCGGCCCTTTGCCAGCGTTGAGAAAAGGGATGTTGCGAATGGGCTCGTTGTTGAACGACTGGATTTTCATCCAGTCAGTGACAACGCAGGCGGGCATCGGGTTCGCGGGGGATCGGCTTGGTTCGTAGAGAAGTCGGTCGCCGGCAGCTAACAAACCCCACACGAAACCGCGGCGCATCGCCAGGGAATCCCTGAAATACCTTAATGAGTTCCTGTTTACTGCGAAGTAGCCTCACGGCAACGGATGCTTGGTTGCAATTCGTATCGGGCAGGGTTATAAGTGGACAACATTGTGGGATTGGGTGAATGACAGTAGCGCGTTTTCAGGGGAGCTTGTCATGCAGATTCGATACTCGTGTGCGTTGTTCTTTGTAGCGATCCTGGTGCCTAATGCGGCGGGCGCCAATCCCAGCAATGTGCTGGTGCAGGACCCGTTTCAACAGGGTTACAACAATTGGATCGATACATTTACGAGTACTCCGGTCATCAACGGACCACCAGGTTGGCGGTACCACTTTGAAAACGGCACGTTGATGGAGCCCTCGGACGGCCGCGCGGGTGACGGCTCGACGAACGCGGGCGACTACACGCCCTACATCCTGCTGCAAGACGGCTTCGTTTCGCCTGAGACATATGACGTCGACGCTCGCTTCTACACGTCGGACAACGACGGTCTGGGAGTTGTGTTCGGATGGCAAGACATCAACAACTACCACCGACTCAGTCTGCGCCATCAGGAGAACGGCAATTTAGGATTTACGCGTGGCGTTTCAGTACAACGAGTTACGAACGGTGTGGTAACGCAGATATCTCCCGATGGCACAGGAGTTGGCAACACAAGCGTGCCAACCGCCGGCATGATCAACAATCGCGAACCGCTTGATGTCATTCTCTCTGTCGACGGCAACAATTGGTCCGTCACCGCACCCGGATTCAATAACGACAATCCACTCATTTCCGGCACCGATCCACAGCTAGGAGCAGGAAAGCTGGGTGTTCTCTCCTGGGCTCAACGGCGTCGCGACAACGATCCACAACGTCCGGCGTGGGGAACGGAGCTCGACTATCTAACGGTATCCGATTCCACCGGCAGCCCTCTGTTTGTGGAAGAGTTCGACAACGTCTCCCCTGTGGCATGGCGGCCGCTTCAGATGAACGATTCATTCGGCAACCGCTTGGACCAGGACCCTGACAAGGAATCCCTGGGCAATCTAGGGCTGCAATTCACGACCGGCACCATCAACGATTCGAGCAACGGGTTTGGCTATGCGACGACCGCCGCGCCGAACATCGACTTTCTGACTCCATCCATTGTTGTCGACGAACCTGGAAGTGAGGGCTTCACCGATTACGAAATGCGAGTTCGTATGCAAAACGACGACGACGATGGCATCGGAACCTTGCTGCGAGTGCAGGACGACGACACCTTCTACCGCGTCATGTTCACGCGGCAGCGGATGCTACCACCCAACGTTTCCGGGCAGTTCCATCAGCGCCCGCCGCAAGGCTTGTCGGTACAGAAGTCTCAGGACGGAGTGTGGACCGAATTGTTTCGCGACGACCAGAGCAACCCACTGTTTGTCTTTCAGGAAGGTGTCCCCTTCGACGTCACGATCAAAGCAGAACAGAATTCGCTCGTGCTGGAAGTGTTAAATGACCCCGACGGCGCGGCTCAGCTTATCGAGTACCCCGAGATCATCGACAGCAATGATCCACTACTGTGGGGTACGGTGGGTCTCGCAACCTGGGGCAATGGACTGGATGGCGACGGAGCCATCTGGTCCGCCTATGGAGGGCAGGCTGGTCTTCCCATGCTGACTAGCATTTCGACCGTGCCAGAGCCGTCCGCAATTGCGCTACTATGCGTTGCGCTCCTGGCTTTGCCATGGCGACAAGGATCGACGTCGAGGTAGACGCTCACTGCTAGCGAACATCCAGGTTCGAGTGTGTCGCATATGCCACTGCTCATCGCTCCCTAATTCTCCATGGATACGATACTGCTGCGAAGTTCGCCTGATTTAGTGGTTCGTTGGCCCAACGGTGGCGGGTTCCAGCAAATCGAAATGCGCGTCAATGGTGAACCTCTGATCGACCTAGTACGGCAATACGAACTTCCATACGTCCGCCAAGAATGGGATGAGCGTACCGCAGGTGAGGAATCGGAAGCGGACCTTGGCCCTCGTGACTCTCTCGCTGGTCGATACCTCTACTTGCCACCTTCGATCGTGTATCCGCCATCCAGGAACTTCTTTGGCGCGGTGTACGACCATGGCTTTTGCACCGAACCAGATGATCCGTCAAACAACAAATCTCTCATTCTCCAATGCACTTGCGGGATAACTGATTGTTGGTTTCTATTGGCAACCATCGCGGTTGATGAGGATCACGTTACATGGAGTAATTTTCAACAGTTCCACCGTGATTGGTCGTATGATGGCTTGAAATTCACATTCGATCGTCGGCAGTACAATGAGGCCTTTGTTCCTGCTTAGCAAAATCAGAGCTGCGCGCAACAGATTGCATCAGACCCTTGGCCCACCACTTTGTATTCAGCCCTAGAGCGTTTTCAGAATTAGCATGCCGGATTGGCGCCGTGGTGTTGGCACGATGCGCGAAGGCCGAAGCAGGCGAATTGGTATCCGTCGATGCAGGCCGACAAAGCAGCGGGACGACACAACAAGCCAAGTCGGCACGCTAATTCTGAAAGCGCTCTAGTCCTCGGCGCTCTGCTTCTCTTTGAGGACGCCAGAGTTGATCAGACTTTTCTTCAATTCCTCAAAGTCCTTGTTCAGGTTGGCTACGTGACTCCACGCCATAATTCCGAAAGTCATGCCAGTTGACCCCAGTACAAATCCGAGAATTCCAAAAGCGTCCATTGAGAGTCACCCTTTCTTGCGTGGTCTAGATGAGGAGAAGTGATTGTATCTGGACTCCCCGAATTGGCTAAGCCACCACTTCAGTCGTTAACCCTTCCCCTGCGCCGCCAGGAATTCCTTCCCGTGACCGTACCGCGTGTTGACCGGCACCCCGTCCCTGCATAGCGGGCACTCTTCGGGCGGCCAGCCGGATGGTACGTCGTAGTGGAGTAGGTAGAGATAGTCGTCGACTCCCAGCGCGTGGGCGTCGAATTTACCGACGAACACCAGCGACACGGCGGCGACCACGTTCCCGCCAGCTGCGCGGACTGCATCGATGGTTTGCCGAATCGAGTGGCCCGTGTTCACGATGTCGTCCACCACCAGCACCTGGCGGCCGGCGACGAGTTGGTCGTAGCCGCGGCGGAGTACGAAGCGGCCGCGGATTTCGCCCGGCTGGGGATCGGGGTCGTGTTCGGCAAAGGCGCACATCACGCCGAGCTCGTGCGCCAACCACTCGCCCACCACCAGCCCGCCCATCGCCGGTCCGCAGACAATCTCGATGGACTTATCCGTCAGCCGCTTCGCCAATAAGCGCGTCAGTCGTTCGACGCGTTCAAGGTGAGGAAAGATGGCGTCTTTGTTGATGGTCATCGGAAAGTGCAGCCCCGAGATGTGCACCACATGTACGTTCTCGACGATGGCTCCTGACTCGCGAAGAATCGCCAGCGTCTCATGCGCGGCCTGGTCGATCTCGTGTTGATCCATCGCCGACTCCTCTGGTTTTAATCGCGCCCATTCGATTCGTGCCTTGAGACAATCTAGCCAACGACGAATTGCCAAGTCAATCAAACCTTGAATTTCGCGCAAGGCGATTGATCTTGCCCAGCGTGCGCGAACCTTCTCGCTGCCGGATGTGTCGCTAAGCGCACACCGAAAAGGGCCCACGGAAATGGACTATCAGCAGCTTCGTGCGATCGGATGGAAGCCATTTTTTCAACAGCAACTCCCGCCCGACGACGACGGGGCGACGGTCGTGGCGCGGGTGTCGGCGCATTTTGGCAGTCAGGTGCTGATGCTCGGCACGTCGGGCGAGTTCCGCGTGCCGGTGCAATTGGCCGAGTCGGCCGGGGAGTTGGCGGTCGGCGACTGGCTGCTGCTGTCGTCCGACGACCATCGCGCGGTGCTGCGGCTCGAGCGGCACACGCTGCTGCACCGCAAAGCGGCCGGCGCGGAGGTCAAGTCGCAACTGATTGCGGCCAACATCGATACGATCTTCATCGTCTGTTCGTGCAACGAAGACTTCAACCTGTCGCGCATCGAGCGCTACCTGGCCCTCGCCGTGGAGGCGGGCACCACTCCGGTTGTCGTGCTCACCAAGTCCGACCTGTGCGACGACCCCGACGCGCTGCGCCGCCAGGCCGAGCAACTTCACGCCGGACTACTGGTCGAAACACTCGACGCGCGTGATCCCCAGCACGCCGAAGCGCTCGAACCATGGTGCGGGCCGGGACAAACCGTGGCCCTGTTGGGCTCTTCGGGCGTGGGGAAGTCGACCTTGGCCAACACGCTTGGCGTAGGCGGGTTGGCCATCGGCGAGATTCGCGAAACCGACGGCAAAGGCCGTCACACCACCACCGCGCGGTCGCTGCATCCGCTCTCCACGGGCGGAGTGCTGATCGACAACCCGGGTATCCGCGAGCTGCAACTCCCCGCATGCGAAGACGGACTGCACGATGTGTTCGACGACATCGTCGCGCTCGCCGCAAACTGCCGCTTCAACGATTGCAACCACAACGGCGACGCTGGCTGCGCGGTCACCGCGGCGGTCGAAGCGGGCGAACTCGACCAGCGGCGACTGGCCAACTACCTGAAACTACTGGCCGAGCAGGCGCACAACGCGCGAACGCTGGCGGAGCGCCGGGAAGCCGACCGCAAGCTGGGGCGATTCTACAAATCGGTGATCAAGGGAAAGCGGCGGCTGCGGGACGAGACTTGAGATCAAGGGGCTATCGGTTTAAGTAACGTCTGATCTTTCCTGCCCGCAAATCGATGCGTACTCAGCCGGCGTGATCTCGAATCTCTCGTCGCTCACCTGCGCGAACTCTTGGGCTGTCAGCCACTCCTCGAATTCAAGCATCGACTCAATCTCATTGTCCGCCGACGCGTCGGCAGCGTGAATGCGATCGTACCATGGCTGCTCGACAACGATCTTCTTTCGTTTGCAGCTCAGCACCCCCGCGGCGAAGGCTCTATCAAGACATCCCTGCAGTTCGTCCAAACTGGGAGGCGCGCATCGGTTGACAAACGTGTGGTACCTTACGATCGTGCAAAGATCCGCAGGAGGTTTTGGAACTGCATACAGGATCGACGCGTCCTGGCTCGTGAAGTGGATGCTTTGCATGGTAGTTTCCCTCGTGCGACAAAGCGAAAACACCGACGGGACGGTCAATCGTTCCCTTCCCACACCTCGGTCACAATGCCGTCAGGGTCAAACGACATCGCTATCGACTGGAGCATTCCCGTACTGTAATTCCAATGATCGACATACCGCGCACGAGGAAAGTACTTCTCCACATCCGCGAGAGTTCTAAGCTCTGCAGGGATTTCTCCACGTTTTGATTTGTTCACCAGATCGAGGTTCATGCGGTGCTGCACTTCGTCGCTCGAATCCTTCCAGGCGTCGAGGTCGATAGAAAGGGGCTCCATCGATTTGTCCTCAGGGGCCCTCACGCCGTAGAGCATGATACGCGAGATCACTAGTGAATCATCGTAGCGAAACATCAGAGCAGACCGCTCCTGTTTCGGCGAGTCACCGTCGATGAGCGACCACCAGCTGTAGGGACCTTGTCTGTTGGTCGGTTCTCCAAGCTTGGCTAGAACCTCCGATTTGTTCGAGCCAACATGCGTGGGGTCGTTCAAGACCTCGCCATGAAGCCATCCTCTTGCGAATGGCAGATTCCTCCAGGCCGAGTAAGGGGAATATGCAAGCCACAAAATTGGACACAAGATGGCAATCGCCACGACGAACCCAAGGATGGCGATCATGCGGTTCATGGACTGACTCACCTCAATGCGTAGTGACATGCAATTCGGCTTGCCACTCAGACACTGCCCTTCGCTTCCTTGGCGACTTCGCGTGAGATCATACTTCACTCCCCACAGTGCGTTGCAATCCCACAATCTTGTCGGTGGAGAAGAACGTAGCTTGGACGGGTGTGGATCGAGGCAAGCAACATTGCGCAGCTACTGCATCGACGATCTGATTCATGAACTCTCGTTCAAGGCACCGAGCGGGGACAGCCGCGCGCAGGTAGGCTTTGGAGTGCTCTGCCTCGGCCGACCAATGCAGGTCGATCCAACCGCGCGTCGCACCTCGCACCAAGCTCTTTCCCACATCAACAATACGAAACGAAACGCTATCTCTAGTAAGAAAATCCACTTCGAAGGAGAAGTCGTCTAGTCCGAAATGAGCGCTTGCGAGTTTCATGCTTGTGGTTAACTCATCAACCGCGGTTCGCCCCATCACACTCCGGCTTGCTTAGCGTCTTTGCGCCTGTGCGTGAAATCACTTTGCATCTGCCGGGATTTCCACCTTGAAGAAGCACGCGTAGAGCACCGGCAGAAGCACCATGGTCAGGATGGTGCCGAACGCCAGGCCGAACATGATGGTCACCGCCATGGCGACCCAGAACACGTCTTGCAGCAGCGGGATGACGCCTAGCACGGTGGTGCCGGCGGCTAGCAGCACGGGGCGCAGGCGGCTCATCGCGGCGTCGATCACCGCGTGGTAGTCGCTCTTGCCTTCGGCCTTCTCGATGTTGATCTGGTCCAAGAGCACGATGGCGTTCTTGATCATCATGCCTGCCAGACTCATCGCGCCCAACAGCGCCAGGAACCCGAACGGCTGCCCAGTGCTCAAGAGTCCCACGACCACGCCGATCATCGCGAAGGGGATCGTACAGAGGATGATCAGTGGTGGGCGGAAGCCGTCGAACAGGCCGACCAGCACCAGGGCGACGATCACCACGGCCGGTACGATGCCGGGGATGAGCGACTGTTGCGAGTCGCGCGCGTCTTCGTACTCGCCGCCCCATTCCAGGTTGTAGCCAGGCGGTAGCTCAATGGCTTCCAGCGCGGGCGTAACGTCCGCCTGCAACAGCGAAGCCGGCACGCCGTCGGGGGTGCGAGCCTGAATGGTAATCGTGCGTCGGCGGTCGCGGCGCCAGATGATGCCGTCGTCCCACTCCACTTCGATCTCGGACGTCGGCTGCGCGAGTGGCACCGTTTCGGTGGAGAACGAGGGATGCACCTGCAGCGTGCCCAGCGCGCCGGTAAGCTGCCGCGATTCGTCGGGCGTGTTGCGGACCAGAATGGGCAACAGTTTGTCATTCTCGCGATACTGTCCCACGGTGAGGCCATCGAACGCACGCTTGGTCGCGTTGGCAACGTTTGCGCGACTCACATTCGCCCACCGTGCTCGCTCCTGATCGTAGTCGACCACCACCTTCTTTTCGAACTGCCGCCAGTCGGTCTGGGCCACTTCCAGGTTCGGACTCTCTTCGAATGCCTCGATGGCTTGTTGGGCTAGTCCACGCAACTCGTCGATATCGGCCACCGCGGGCCCGCTGAGTCGCGCCTCGACGGTCCAAGTCTTGCACGGACCGAGACCATAACGGCGGACGATGGTCTGCGCTTCGGGCACGTTTTGTTTGGCCCAATCGCCCAACTCGGGCACCAGCGTGTTGAGTGCGGCCAAGTCGCGGACGTTTACAATGAGCTGCGCGTAGCAGGAGTACTGCTTCTCGGGCTCCACCGGCAAGTAAAACCGCGGCGGGCCTTGGCCGATGAAGCTACTGACGGCCGTCACCCGTTCGTCGTCCAGTAGGTGCTCTTCGATTCGCTCGAGGTCCTGCGATACGGTTTCGATGCGCGTGCCCTGCGGCGCCCAGTAGTCGACCATGATTTGCAGTCGGGCCGAGTCGGGAAAGAACGTACGGTCGATCGATCCGAAGAACGACATCGCCACGACCAACATGGCCGTCATGCCGCCGACCACCAGCCAGCGGAAGCGAATCGCCAAGGTGAGCAAACGCCCGAACGCTTGATAGAAAGCACCATCGTAAGGATCGCGCTGCTCGCTGGTGTCAGTCTTGGGCTGGGGCAACATCCACATGCACATCAGCGGCGTGATCGTGACCGACAGCAACCAGCTCAACAATAGCGCAACCGCGACGACCTGAAACAGCGACGCACAATACTCGCCGGCGCTCTCGTCGGAGGCGTAGATTGGATAGAAGGCCATCACGGCGATGGCCGTGGCGCCCAGCAGGGGCAGCGAGGGCTGCGTGGCCGCTTCGATAGCGGCCTTTTTGCGGTCCATGCCTTGCTGGATGCGGACCAGGATGCCATCGGCCACCACGATGGCGTTGTCGACCATCATGCCCATGGCGATGATCAACGCACCGAGCGACATTCGCTGCAGGTCGATGCCCCACATCGACATCACCAGGAACGAACCGAGGATCACGAACACCAGACCGCATAATCCAACCACCATGGCGGTGCTGAATCCCATGGCGATCCACAACACCACCAGCACAATTATCACCGCTTCGGCCAGGCTGATCATGAACGCATCGATCGACTCGGCCACCAGGTCCGATTGCCAGGAAACGCGGTGCGGCTCGATGCCGACTGGCAGTTCGGCCTTGAGCTCTTCCAATCGCTGGTCGATGGCGCGACCCAGGTCGACGATGTTAGCGCCTGGGATGTTGGCGATGGCGATGCCAATCGCCGGCTTGCCGTTGTAGCGCATCAGGTTGACGGGCGGATCGCGATAGCCGCGCTCGACCGTGCCGAGGTCGCCGATGCGGATGAGTTCGTCCGTTGCCTCTCTGCCTTGCGCAAGGTTCACCCCGCCCTGCACGGTCAGTCCGGCGATTTCTTCAGGCGAGCGAAATGCGCCGGTTTGCTCGATCCGTAGGCGCTGGTGCGGCAGGTTCATGGCGCCAGAGTCGACCACCTCGTTCTGCTTGGCGAGCGTGGCGCCGATTTGCTCCATCGAGATGCCCAACTGCGAGAGCTGCGAGTCCTGCACGTCGATGTAGATGCACTGCGGCTGCACGCCCCACAGTTCAACGCGGGCCACTCCGTCGACTAGGCTGAGTTCCTTCTTCAGCGCATCGACGTACGACTCGAGATCCGCGTCGGTAAACGCATCGTCGCGCGTCACCGCGAGCAGAAAACCGTAGACGTCGCCAAAGTCGTCCACCACCTCCGGCGAGCCCGCGCCGGGAGGCAATTGATCGCGGATGTCGTCCACCTTGTTGCGGACCTGGTTCCAGATGCCCGGCAGGTCTTTCGAGTCGTAGCTCGGCTTGATCTCGATTTGTACGATCGACGACCCGGGGCGAGAAATACTCTTCACGTAGTCGAGTTGCGCAAGTTCCTGGATGGCGATCTCGATACGATCGGTGACTTCCAGTTCCACTTCCGCAGCGCTAGCGCCGGGATAACTGGTGACGATCGTCGCGCTTTTGACGGTGAACTCGGGATCTTCGAGTTGGCCGAGATTAAAATAGGAAAGCGCACCCGCCACGAGTAGCGTGAACGTGGTGAAGCTGGTGACCGTGGGCTTGTTGACCGCAACGCTAGCGATGCTCATTGGACGGCCACCTCGTACGGCGTTAGCAGGAGGCGAACCTCTTGCCCCTCTTTGATTTCGTAAACGCCCGCGGTGGCGACGATATCCTGGGCCTCGAGCCCACTGGCGATTTGTAACCCACGTGAGGTGAGTTGGTTGACCACCACCTCGCGAAGCTTCGCGGTGCCGGTCTTACCATCGCTGGATTCGATGATCCAGACGTACGACTTCTTCCCCTCACCCTCGAACACGGCGGTCTCGGGCACTTCGATCAGGGCGTGACCGTCTTCGGTCTCGGCCTTTACTTTGCCCCGCACGCGCCCGGTCATGCCCGGCAGGATTTCCACGTCGTCCGGCTGATCCATAATCAATGTCACGGGATAGGTGCGCGTGGACCGCGTGGCCTCGACTCCGATCTCCTTGACCGTCGCCGGCAGAGGTCGGTCGGGCAGCGCGTCGAACGTGCACGTGATTTCGGTCACCCGCGGCACCAGCGAGATGGAGCCTTCCGGCACGTTGACGATGATCTCGATGCGGCTGGTGTCGACGATTCGCACGATGCGTTCTTTGGCCCGCACGTCCTCGTAGTTCTCCACGTACTTGGCGACCACGGTTCCGGTGAACGGCGCCTTGAGCTTGGTGTAATCCACGTCGTCTTTGGCCAATTCCAGTCGCGACTCCAGCGACTTGATCTGCGACTCCTTCGCTTTGATGTCTTCGGCACGAGCACCTTCCTCACCAATGCGGAGTTCCTCCTTGGCCTGCTCGACTTCGGCTTCCGCCAAACTCACCGCCTCCTTGTAGCGATCGAAGTCGCTCTCGGAAATGGTGCGCGACTCCACCAGAGGGGTGGCCCGTTCCAGCTCTCTCTTTGCGGTGTACTCTTGAGCTTCCGCTTTTCGAAGCGCTGCCTTTAGCTGGATGATCTCCTCTTCACGAGCACCAATGTTCATGGCATCCAGTTCGGCCGCGGCCGCGGCCAGATCCGCCTTGGTGCGTTGAACTTCGTATTCGAATGGACGGGGATCGATCTGCGCCACGACGTCCCCCGCTTCGACCCTGGTGCCAAGGTCCACCGGAAAATCGATCAATGGGCCCGCAACACGAAACGCCAAGTCGACCTCCTGCGTGGCCTTCGCCCGGCCCGGCAAGTAGCCGCTGTCGAACGCGGCCGCGTCGTTCAACCGCACCGCCCGCACGGGACGAATCACCTCCGGCGGAGGTGGTGGTTCCTTGCAACCAGCCAGAGGCACCAGGCAGGCCGCACCCAGCAGCCCGGAGAAGAGCAGACGAAACGAGACCATCACCGCACCTTGAAGCGAGTTTTGCGAACAGCCACCATCGCGCCGCTGGCGCGGCCCCTCTAGATTACCCGAACGACGCGCAAATGCCTACCGGATAAGTTGTTTGGGAATGTGGCGTTACAGGTCCAGATCGTGGTGGGCGAGCGTCACGCCAACGCGGCTTTCAGCGCGTCGCGAATATCTGGATAGACGAACGAAAAGCCCTCGCTGGTGAGCCGCGTGGGATAAATCCGCGCGCCGCCTAGCAGCATCTCTTCGGCCATCTCGCGGCCGGCCGCCAAACGAACGGCAAAAGCGGGCGTACGCAGCACGGTCGGTCGGTGGAGCACTTCGCCCAGCGCTTCGGTGAATTCGCGATTGGTCACGGGTTGCGGCGAGGTGGCGTTCACCGCGCCGTGCATGGGATCGTGGTCGAGTGCGAACTGAATCGCCGAGACCACGTCGTCGAGCGCCGCCCAGCTCATGTATTGATCGCCCGAGCCCAGCACACCGCCGGCGCCCATGCGAAACGGAGTGAGCATCTTGGCCAGCGCGCCGCCCTGGCTGCTGAGCACTACACCGATCCGCATCTGACAGACGCGAATACCCGACTCCCAAGCAGATTGCGTGGCGGCTTCCCAGTCGCGACACATATCGGCCAAAAAGCCGGTGCCGCCGGGTGAAGACTCGTCGATTCGCTCGTCGCCCCGCACACCGTAGTAGCCGATGGCCGATGCGTTCACGTGCACGCGAGGCTTCTCGTCCATCGCGGCCAGCGTCTCGCAAATCAACCGCGTACTTTGCACCCGGCTGTCGTGCAGCTTCTTCTTAAACTCTGCGGTCCATCGCTGATCGGCAATGCCCACGCCACCCAAGTGCACCGTGGCGTCGACGCCTCGCAGCGATTCGGCGTCGATCTCTCCGGCCGAAGGCTTCCAGTAGATTTCGTGCTCCGGGTCTTTCACCTCGCGGCGCACCAGGCGCTTTACGGTGTGGCCGTCGCGCTCGAGGGCTGTGCACAAGGCCTTGCCAATTAAACCCGATGCCCCGCCGATGGCGATCACTTGCGATGGATGGTTGATCATGGAATGTCGCTCGCTGGGTCGCCGGACGGTTGGTGTGCCGCAGCGACAGAGTCAAAGGCGCGCCTGCCAGGTCACCACAGTATAGACGGTATGATCGCCTCGCCTAGACTTGCCCACCACTATACGTGAGCCGCTGGCGCTAGCCTCGCACGCCCGGCGTGGAAACCCGAGGCTACGGCTCACCGAGTGGTCGACGACTTGGCGGCGACTTCCACCTGCTCGACCGGGCGGCGGTCGCTCGCGCAGCGGAAACCCACGTTACTGGCTGTGTGATACGCAGGAGCATGCCCCCGGGCGGCCACGGCCAATTCGCTACTCGCCCCGCCCGTGCTAAGCCACGAGCCGCCACGCAGCACGCGGGCGCGGCCGCTCATGGGGCCGGTGGGATTCTGCTTCGGGCTGGCGAAGTAATAGTCGGCGGCGTACCAGTCCTGGCACCAACACCACACGTTGCCGGTCATGTCGTACAGTCCGAAGCGATTTGGCGGGAACTGGCCCACCGGCGACGCGCCGCGAAAACCATCGAGGGCCAGGTCCTTGTTCGGAAAGCGCCCCTGCCAGTAGTTTGCCAGCGGCGAATCGGGATCGAGCTGATTGCCCCAGGAGTAGACGTTGTCCATCAACCCGCCGCGGGCGGCCACTTCGTACTCCGCCTCGGTGAGCAGCCGCTTACCGGCCCAGCGAGCGTAGGCCACTGCGTCGTCCCAACTCACGTGCACCACCGGCAATGCGCCGCGGTCGGCCAACGTGCTGAGCGGCCCCTCGGGCGCGGTCCACATCGCGCCGTCGACCTCCAGCCACTCGCGGCGCTCCAGATCGAACACCAGCGACGAACCACGCCGCTCGGCCGTGGTGACGTACTCGGTAGCGGCAACGAACAGGGCGAACTGGTCGTTGGTGACCGCGTGGGAATCGACCCAATAAGCGTCGAGCACCACCTCGTGCGCAGGTTGGCGATCGGCCAGGCTGCTGGTGGAGTCGCCCACCAGCGCGCGCATCGGCGCAATGCGAATCATGCCGGCGTGCTCGCGGGTCGGCGGATCGCCGGCCGCGGTAAGTTCCAACGGCGCGGCAGCGTCCATCGGACCATGCCACCACAAGAACGCCGCCCGCCCCGCTGCCCAGATACCGATTGGCAACGGCGCGACGAGCACAATGATTACGATGGTCCAAAAGCGATTTTGCATGACGTGGCAGCTAACATTCCATGTTTGTGCAGCCGGCGCGAGGCTTCCACCCAGTGCCAACCCGGCGCGGGCGCCGGGCTCAAGTTTCCCAGGGTGGCGTTTGGCTCACCCCACTGGTCGTTCACTTTCGTTTGTCTTGGTAGTACTTGCTGAGCTTCTGCAGTTCGCGGCGTTCGCTCGACGAGAGGCTGTCCTGGCCTCCCGCATTGACTTTGTCGAGTAGTTCGTTCAAGCGACGTTCGTTCTTTTCGTCCTGGTTGTCGGGGCGATGCACCCGGAGTTTTGGCTTCCGCTTGAAACTCGGCATCTTGAAGCTGGTAGGCACGTAGTCCATCAGGCGGATGCCCGATTTGTAATACAGGTAGGCGAACAGGAAACCGCCCAAGTGCGCGGTGAAGGCCACGGCACCGGTGCGGCCTATCGCGCCGAACATATCTGTTGCCACGACGAATACCCCCACCACCCAAGCGGGCATGGGAATGAGAAACATGAACAGGATCGTGACACGCGGATAGAGGAAGATATACAGCAGCAGCACCGCCGACACACCACCCGATGCACCCAGCATGGGGCGGTCGCCGCCGGCGACCAGTTCGGTCAGGTTCCAAGTCACGCCGGCGAACACGATGGCGGTGAGGTAGAACAGCAGGAACTCTTTGCCTCCATACCGATCCTCCACCATGCGGCCAAACATCCACAGCACAAGCATGTTGCTGCCGATGTGCCACAGACTCCACGGATCGTGCAAGAACCCGTAAGTGAGGAATTCAAACACCTGCCATGGCTTTTGATACCAATGGGGGTGCAATGAAAACAGCGAGTCGAACCAAGAGAGCCCATTGGGGACCCGAAACACAAGCTGCAGGACGAACACAATGGCCGTGACGATCACAATCTTCACGGTCACCGACTTAGGTCCGCCGAAGTGCATGCCCGGCTGGCCGTAGCCTCCTCCGCCGTAGCCACCACCATAGCCACTTCCGTAGCCATCGTCGTAGCCGGATCGTCCGTAGTCGCGATCGTTGAAGCCCATGTGGTCTTTAATCAAGAGAATGCTAGCAAGCTGGTCCCGGCGCGCACCGCCCACGGGGGTGCTACCATATCTTACGTCACAATCCGCATAAAGAGCAGCCGCGCGACAAGAAGGCGAAACGCGCGGAAACGGCTATTATTCGATGCGGGAGCCCATTTCTCGGGCTAGTTCGCCGTTCTGCTTGATCAGATCGGACAGCAGGGCTTGGGCGTTGGAGAGTTGGGTGTCCACCTGCGCCTGGTGGGCCTCGATCGCCTGGCGGTCGCGGGCGGTGCCTTGCACGTCCTGCTTCAGCTTGGCCTGCTCGGCTTCGTGCATCGTTTGCACCTGCTTGGCGCTAGCGAGCGCCTGGGTGAGCAACTTGTTGTCCTCGACCAGCGCGTTCATGTCGGCTTCCATCTGCGTGAACTGCTTGGAGTACTCCTGGAACAGCAGGTTGTAATCACGCAGCATCCGGCGGTACATGAATTGGGTGCTAGCATCCCACAGGTCGCGAGGCACCAGTTCGCCGTCGTTGTTGTAGCCGGTCTTGTGCCAATCGTCGTCGCCCGGTTGAGCAGGAGTGCCGTGACGAACGTACTCGTCGGCCGACTCCGCTGGTATCAACTGGCGCAGTCGATCTTCAGGCTCGCCGGCCAGGATCTCCAGAATGCCATCGGGGTGCTGATCGACCGGCATGTTCTCGTACATGATCCAAGGCCCGCGGGTGCCCTGCAGCCGCTGGAGCGCGGCCTCGTCGAACTGCGACGAGGGCTGCACCTGGATCTGCTGTTCGTTGGCATTCACGACTTTGAAGTCGCCAATGTACCGCGGCCCCGGCTGATTGAGTGGCTGCGCCTCGCCCTGCTCGAACACGTACAGGATGGTATTGGCGGCAATACCGTGTGGCGTGGGCGCCGGTATATTCAGCGTGGCGGTAAAGGTGGTGTCGTCGAGACTCACAGGTTCGACGTCCCGCCAAGCGCGACCTCGCGCCCGCGACACCATGCCCAGCTCGTGCGACAGATCGTTGAAGCTGAGCATGCGGGCGACCTCGTCTTCGCTATCGGTCTCGGCCATCTGCACGGGAACCTCGGCACCCTCCAGCCGGCCGATGATCATCTGGTCCTCGGTGCCGAACTTGAGTGCATCGACCTGCGGCTTGAGATCGGCGATTTGCTTGATGTTCTTCTGGTTCTGTTCGCCATACAGATTCTGAATGCGAAACACCTCGCTGGCGAGGATGAAGAACGCCAGGGAGAGCAGGAACACCGTCTCGGTCAACAGCACGTGCGACCAGTGCCAATACTTCGAGCAGAAGAAGCAAGCCACGAAGGACAATACCAGCAGCAAGCCTAGGAGGAGTAACGCAATCATCGACGAACGAGTCCTTGCTGCAAAACGAGCAACGACGCCGGGTTCCGGTGCCTTGGCGTCGGGCGGGGAGGTGTGAAATTGGGCAAACTACCTGTATCGATGATAAATGGGCCCACCGCTCGGGTCAACTAATCCGAGCGGCTACTAGGGGTCGTAAGTCCCCTACCCCGCGGCATTTAGGCCAGCGGTGCCGGCACAACCGGCAGGACCCGTACGAGGGAGTAGCTACCTGAAGTTTCGTCGCCAGATTCCGCGAGTATTGCCGTAGCCGGATTCGCAAGAATTCGGACCTCGGTCGTTGGTCATCCGAATTCTCGCGAATCCGGCTACGAATCTAGCACCTCTCCCCGTTCTTTGCGGTTTCTACGGGAACAAAACCCACGTGGTCTCCGTACACTCTCGTGGAGGAATTCGCGCTAGATCGCATGGAACTGGGTCCAGTAGGCGACTTGCACCAAATATTTGCTAAGTTGGTGCGAAAGCTGAAAAAGTGGCCCCGGCGAGGGCTTTTCGCGCACTTCCGTATGTACTGGGCAGGGAACTCTCACGCCGCGCTCTGCGTCCAATTCTCAAACACACTGGTTCGTACCCTTGACCAGCCAGCCAACCGACGCCGAATGTATTGCCAAAGCTCGCGTTGGCGAGCGGGCGGCGTTCGACACGTTGGTGCTGCGATACCAGGACCGGCTGTTCAACACGCTCGCGCGACTCATGGGCTCGTCGGACGACGCCCTGGACATCGCCCAGGACGCTTTCGTACAGGCCTACGTGAAGCTCGATACGTTCAAGGAAACAGCCGCTTTTTACACGTGGCTCTATCGCATTGCGTTTAATCTGGCGATGAGCCATGCGCGGAAGCGGCGGCCGCTGACGATCATGGACACAGACGATACAACCCGCACCATCGAACCTTCCAGCACCGAGAATGCTCCCAGCGAGCCCCTGGAAACGGCCGAACGAGTGGCAGGCGTGCAAGCGGCGATCCACGATTTAGCAGACGAACACCGCCAGGTGGTGGTGCTGCGAGAACTGGAAGGATGCGACTACGAGCAAATAGCCGACATACTAGAAATACCGATCGGCACCGTACGCAGCCGCCTGTTCCGCGCCCGCGCCTGCTTGAAAGAGAAGCTAGCAACCATGGTGGATTGAGACCCTGGCTGGGGGGCTAGGACCTAGGGTGCTCGACACGCCACCGCCAGTCACAAGCGTTGCACGATTTTGTGAATCCATGAAAACTAGAACCTGAGCAGTACGACTCCTTTGAATCCGCGTTAGACCCGTGTCCCAAAATCCCTTCCAACCCGACGACGAGCTGCTGAGCGCCTACATTGATGGTGAACTCTCAGCCGACGAGTTGCGCGCCGTGGAAGAGTGGATTGCCAGCGATCCCGGCGCCCAAGCGTTGGTGGAGGAACTGCGGAACGTCTCGAATACTGTGCAGTCGCTGCCCCGCGCTGCGGTGCCGGCGGAATGGACCGCCCAACTCGCGCAACGATTGGACGACGCAGCCGCTGCACCAACCGCAACCGATTCCAAGCACGAGCAGAACGGTCAGGCGGGCTCGATCGCCAGCTTGCCCATTGGTCGCAGTCGGCGAGGTTGGTGGTGGTCGGCCGCAGCAATCGCAGCAGCCGTGGGCATCGTGATGTTGCTGCCCCAAGGCGTGAATGGCCCGGCTCCTGATCATGTGGCCCTCAAGAGACCCGCAGCGGGGAGAGAATTCGCCCCGGCCCCAACCGGTGAACCGGCCGACGAGTCTGTCGCCGACAACGAACTCCTGGCGGAGCCCGCAACCGCCGCGGCCGAAGAAAGTCCACTCGATGACCTGCGCAACGACATGCCAGAGGAGTCGCCGCTGCCCGAATCGGTACGCGATCTGACCGAACCGAGCGGCGTGGCCGGCGCGCGTGGCGATTCTTTCGATTCGATCACCAACGCCAGCAACGCTTACCTGATCGTGTGGTGCGAAGTACCGCCTGAGGCGCTCCGCGAGCGCGAGATCAACAACGTGTTCGGCGACAACGGCATCGCGGTCAACGAACGCACCGAAAGCTGGGCCACCGCAGCGGTGCCAGTGCGCCGGCAGATCGAACTGCGGAACAACATCACCATGAACCGTGGTGGCTTCGGCGGCGGTGGCGTGGAAACCGATGGTGCGGTGGATAGCTTACCAGCAGGCGACACGGCCCGATATGCCAGAACTGCACCACGCGCCGCCCGTCCGGAACTGTCGCTGGAAAGTCGCAACCAACCCACCCGTGAGGCACCACCCACGGAGTCAGCAGAAGGTATGGAGGCAGAGGCTAACGTAGAGACAGAGGAAGCCTCTCGGCGCGAACTTGAGAGACGAGACGGCGAGGACGTCGAGATCGAGGGCGAGACCATCCTGGTCGACGCCACGGCCGACCAGATCGCTAGTTGCCTGGCCGCCATGCAAAGCGATCCAGGCAATTACGCGTCGATCGCCGTGGAGCCGGTCAACGAACGCACGCTGTCCGAGCAACTGGCCCAACAACGACTCGCTGGCGAAGGAGCGTCGTTCCGCGGGAGCGTGGCCGATCGCGACCAGAACAATGATGGTGCCGCGCAGTCGAGCGACTTTTTCTTGGCAGTGCCCCAGGCCCAACCTCAAGAGGAAAAGCAGGGCGATATGAAGCAAATGGCCAAGCAACTGCAACAACCCCAAGCCCGCCGCCTCGCCCGGCCCGAGGATTGGTACTACTACAACACCGCCCCGCAAGACAAGCAGCAGTTCATTCAACTGCCAGTAGTGGTTGACAAGGCTTCTGGCCAAACTGCTGCTTCTGGCACGAAGACCAAGATCAATACCAAAGGCGAAGACGATTTGTCTCGCCGCAAGTCGGAACTCGCACGGCTCAATCTCCTGGTCGAAGAGCAACAACAATTGATGCCGACAAAGATTCTGCCCGAGCCGCTGCAGGAACAGCAACCCGTACAAGTGCTGTTCGTACTGCGCAACTCGAAGCTGCCCAATCCCGCCCTGGCTGCGGACTCCGCCACCACCAGCGAGAGCGGCCCTTTGGAAGCCTCCGAAGTCGAACCCACGCCCGCCGCCCCGGCGCCCGCTTCGCCGTAAGGCCTCTCGAGCGCGCGATGTCACTCCTCGCGCCGCAGGACCATTTCGCATGAGGATGGTCTTTCCGTACCGCTCGGTCTACATTAGCGTTGTTGACCTCAGGAGTCGCGACGACTCCACTCGCTCGATGGCATTCAACGTGGGAGACTTTGTCGATATGGCTGACGTAAAAATTCGTATGCGACCCAACGGGCCGTTCGTGGTGGAAGGCCCCTTCGAGTTGACCGACTCGGAAGGCAACAAATTCGACATCCCAGCGGACAAGCCGGCCATCGCGCTGTGCCGATGTGGCGAGTCGGCCAAACGACCGTTCTGCGACGGAAGCCACAAAGGTTGCGGCTTCGACTCGGATGAACGAGCCGGTTGAATGGTCCGATTTCGGTTCGCAACAGCCCCGGCCAAGCTTGGTCGGGGCTATTGCGAACATGTTTTCCACGGCTTGGTATCACCTGGTTTCTAGCCGCTCGCGCACGATCTTAACGATTCTCCCGCACGTATCGCGCGGTGCGCGTGATTCTCGCCGCGAAGTTGCCAGCAACTATCTGTGCGCGGCCTCCGCTAGCGTGCTAGAATCGCCGCCCCGACGCTTGGTAATCGCTACCGAGTGTCGCCGATTCGACTTCTCCCCACCGCGAGCAGGAGGCAACCATGGCCCAGGAAGATACTCAAGAGCAACCCACCACCACCACCATCGGCCAGGTCGACGACGCCTCGCGCCCGTTCGTGGGCAAGTGGCACACGCTCATCAGCACCACCAACTGGGAGAAGGGACGCATCATCAACGAGTGGCGCGCCGCCAAGCAGGCAGCGGGCGAGGAAGTGAGCGAGTACTCCGACGAAGCGTGGGCGACGCTCGTGGGCGAAGTGACCAGCCAGCACGTCGGCCGCTTGCGCCGCGTGTTCGAAAAGTACGGCGAAACCTACACGCAGTACGAAGGCCTGTACTGGAGCCACTTCCACGCCGCCTTGGATTGGGACGACGCGGAGATCTGGCTCGAAGGCGCGCTGCAAAAGGGCTGGTCGATCTCGCAGATGCGCAAGGCACACGACAAGGCTCACGGCAAGACCGAAGACGATGCCGACGTGACCATGTCGAAGGTCGCCAAGGGCGAACTCGACGACTCCTCGGGCGGCGAACTGGCCACGGTGGTCGATCCTGACGATGAGAACAGCGAGTCCGACTCGGCCGAACCCCGCGAGCGCGCCGAACACGACGACTCGGAAGCTCCCTTCGACGAAGAGATGCCAGCGGCCGGCAAGACCACGGTGCCAAAGCACCGCCCCTTCGAGTCGCTCTCGGAACTACCCGACGACCTGGCCGACGCATTCGAAGCGATGAAGCTGGCCATCCTGGCCCACAAACTCTCCAACTGGGAAGACGTCTCAAGAGACGACGTCCTGGCCTCGCTCGACGCGCTCAAAGCGCTGGCAGTGGCTCCTTCGGAATGAGCGCGGAACCAGCAAGCAACGCGCTATTGTGCTGGGTTGTGACGATCCGAATTCTTGCGAATCCGGCTACCTCTGTTGGCGTTCACTCGCTCACGACGCTCACACCCAGATAAACAGCCAGCGCCGCGCCGGACAGAGCGACTAGGATCGACACCCACAGACTAAGTTTGGGCCAGTGTTGCGTGGGTGGGAACGACCCCTGGAACTCCTTGACGAAGTGCTGATGCTGCCAGGCTGCCAGAGCGATCATGGCGGTGCCCAGCATGATGAAGGCGATGCCGATGATCGTCGACGCGATGGGGTGGCCACCCTCGACGGTGCCGCGGATCATCCGCAAGAACATGCCGAACTTCGCGACCAGGAAGCCCAGCCCGATCACGGCAATGCCGCTGCGGAGCCACGCCAAGAGTGTGCGCTCGGCCGCCAGGTAGACGCGTGGATCGGATGACTCGCTCATTCACTCCCCTCCCTCGCAGTTGCCTGCCATTCCGCTCGCCCCAGGCGATACACCACGTGTTCGCACAGGGGACTGTCGTTCGTTATCGCGGGATGGTCGAACTTCTCTTCATTGTAATGCATACCAATCCGCTGCATCACGCGCTGCGAACGAACGTTGATCGTGGCGGTGTACGAGACGATCTCGTCCAATTCCAGCGACTCGAACCCTACGCAAAGTGCCGCGCGGGCGGCCTCCGAAGCGTAGCCGCGCCCCCAGTGTTCGGGAAGTAGCCGCCAGCCGATCTCGACGCAGGGGCTGATCGGCACCGGCGGGTCGGGGCGGTTGAGTCCCACGAATCCGACGAACGGCGCACCGTCGCGCACTTCCACCGCCCAGAGCCCCCACCCCTGCGATGCAATGCGGCCGCGAAACTTGTCCGCGGTCGCGTCGCTCTGCTGGCGATCGAGCAAACAAGGAAAGAACTCCATCGCCACCGGGTCGCCGTTCAGTCGGGCGAAGGGCTCGTAGTCGCTGTCGCGCCACTGCCGGAGCAGCAATCGCTCGGTCTGCGGCTGGAGGGGAGAGTTCATGGCCCACTAGGTTCCGCTGCGGAGCTTCTCGCGCTGCTTCTTTAACTCGCGAATGTGCTCCAGACTGTCGCGGGGCGTCGCTTCGATCAGCTTGCGGGTGTAGTCCTGCTTGGGCACCGCATAGATGTTGTCGCTGGGGCCGAACTCCACGATCTTCCCTTCATTCATCACGGCCATCATGTCGGCCATGAACTTCACCACGCTCAGGTCGTGGCTGATGAAGATGTAAGTCAGCCCGCGATCCTCCTGCAACTTCTTCAGCAAGTTGAGCACCTGCGCCTGCACTGAGACGTCGAGTGCCGATACCGATTCGTCGCAGATGATAAAGTCGGGCTCCACAGCCAACGCCCGCGCGATGGAGATCCGCTGCCGCTGGCCGCCGCTGAACTCGTGGGGGTAACGCCGCAAGTGCTCGGGCTTCAGGTCGACTTCTTCCAACAGCGCGGCCGCCTTGTCGCGGCGTTCGGCCTTGCTGCTGGCGAGGCCGTGGATCACCATCGGTTCGGTGAGCGTCGACTCGATCGTCATCCGCGGATTCAGCGACCCGTACGGATCCTGAAAGATGATTTGCATGTTGCGCCGCATCGCCCGCATGTCGCCACCCCGCAGTGCGAACACGTCGCGATCGTCGTACAGCACGCGGCCGCCGGTGGCGTCCACCAGCCGCAGGATCGCGCGGCCAGTGGTGGTCTTGCCGCAACCGCTTTCGCCCACCAGGCCGAGCGTCTGCCCGCGATAGACGTTGAAGCTAATGCCGTCGACTGCTTTGACGTGCCCCACCACGCGGGAGAACACGCCCTTGCGGACGGGGAAGTGCACTTGCAAGTCCTGCACCGCGAGCAGTGGCTTGGCGTCGTCCGGCACCATGGTCGAGTCGGGCGAGTGGTGCCCTTCTTCCCACGGATGGCCCATGGCGGCCAGCTCCGCACGCGGGTGCAACAGCCGCCCGCGGCCGTGCGTCATTAGCTCTTTCTGCCGCGTTTCGTCGAGCTTCATTTCGACAATGTCCACGTCCGGTCCGTCCGGCATTTCGATTTCCTTGGCCTCCATGAAGTCGCTCACGGTGGGCAGCAGCCGGTACTTGCTGTCGAGTCGCGGCCGACAAGCGAGCAGTCCCTTGGTGTAAGGGTGCTGCGGGTTCTCGAAGATCTGCAGCACGTCGCCGTACTCGACCATCTTGCCGCGGTACATCACCAGCACGTCGTCGGCGATCTCGGCGATCACGCCCAGGTCGTGCGTAATGAACAAGATGCTCATGCCGCGGGTGTCGCGCAGACGGCGGAGGATATCGAGAATCTGCGCCTGGATGGTCACGTCGAGCGCGGTGGTCGGCTCATCGGCGATCAGCAGTTGCGGGTTGCAGGAGAGCGCCATGGCGATCATCACCCGCTGCTTCTGTCCGCCCGACATCTGGTGCGGATAGTAGTCGACGCGCGACTCGGGCTCGGGGATGCCGACCTCGCGAAACAGGTCGATCGTCTTCTTGCGAGCTTCGTCCTTTGAGACTTTCTGATGCAGCACGATCGCTTCGGCCACCTGGTCGCCGACCGTGAATACGGGATTCAGCGAGGTCATCGGCTCCTGAAAGATCATGCTGATGTCTTTGCCACGAATGTCCCGCATCTCGGGCTCCGGCAGCTTCACCAGGTCCTTGCCCAGGAACGAAATGCTGCCCGACTCAATCTCGGCCGTGGAGGCTAGTAGCTGCATGATCGACAGCGAGGTAACGCTCTTCCCCGACCCACTCTCACCCACAATGCCGAGCGTATGCCCCCGCTCGACACGAAACGAAACATCATTCACCGCCCTCACGGTTCCTTCCTCGGTGTGGAAGTAGGTGCGGAGGTGCTGGATATCGACAACAGGCGGGGCGGTAGTCATGCGGTTGGAGGTCGGGTAGGAAGTGTCTATTTCATCCTGAGGGAGCGTAAGCGACTGAAGGATCTAGTCATTCTTTCAAGGTCGCTCACGTTCATCATTCTAGTCGTCGCTACGTAGTCGTGGGTCGGTGGCTTCTTGGATTCCTTCGCCGATCAGGTTGTAGGCCAGGACGGTGAGGAAGATGGCGGTGCCGGGGAAAAAAATGAGCCACCAGGTCTGTTGGATAGTCGGTCGGCCGCTGGCCAGAATGCTGCCCCAACTGGTGCTGGGTTGTGGACCGAAGCCGAGGAAGCTGAGGCCGCTTTCAATAAGCACCGCCGAGGCGATGCCGAAGGAAATGGGCACCAACACCGGAGCAAGTCCGTTGCGGAGAATGTGGGAGAATACAATTCGCATTTGCCCCGACCCGATGCTTCGAGCCGCCATGACGAAGTCGGCCTCTTTAAGTTTGAGGAACTCGGCTCGAGCCAGTCGGGCAATGCCTGTCCAACGCGTAAGGCCGATTACGCCCATGATGTGCCAGATGGTCGGCTTGGGCACCACCGCTAGCAAAGCAAGGATCAGCACCAGCGCGGGAATGCACAGCACCACCTCGATAATGCGGCTGATCAACGCGTCGATCCAGCCACCGAAGTATCCGGCTAAGGCCCCGGCCACTATACCGATCGTGCCGGCAATGGCCATCGAGAAGATGCCGACCAATAGCGCGATGCGTGTACCGTGCACCATCTGCGCAAACACGTCGATTCCTTGCTGATTCGTTCCGAACAGATTCTGCCAACTGGGATGTCCATCAGCCCCGATGGGGTTTTCCGGCTGGCCAGGCCATTCGTTCTCGCGAATGCGGCGAAAGGGATCCTGGAACACGAGCGGCCACACTGCCCAACTCTGCGGATCTTTCTCCTTAAACTTCTCGGGACTATATCGCCGGCGGAAGCGGTCCTTCAGGAAGATGGGGTTCTCCCACTTGGGATTAAAGTACCCCATGGCGGGAAAGTAGATATGCCCTTTGTACTTGCAGACAATGGGTCTGTCGCCGACGATGGCCGGCGCGGTGAACGCCACGACCGCCATCAACATCACGTACACCAGGGCCAGCATGGCCATTGGGCGACGTCGGAACCGTACCCAGGTCTCGCGCCAGAATCCGGGCGACTTAGGGGCTCGAGTCTCTTTCGCTTTGTTATTTTCGGTCGCCATATCGAAGAACTAGTTGTACGTCACGCGTGGATCCACCACTGAATACAAAATGTCCGCCAGCAACTGCCCAGCCAGGGTCATCACACTGAACATGAGCGTCAGCCCCATCACCGTGGGATAGTCGCGTTCGCGCAGCGACTCGAAAAACAGCGTTCCCATTCCAGGCCAGTTGAAGATCATCTCTAGTATGATCGCCCCGCTGAGCAAACTTGGCAGTGTTAGGCCCATCAGCGTCACCAGTGGAATTAGCGTGTTGCGAAACGCGTGCTTGAGAAGAATCGTGCGTTCACCCAAACCCTTGGCCTTGGCTGTGCGGATGTAGTCCTGACGTACCACTTCCTGCATGTTGGCTTTGATGAATCGCGAGTAGTAGGCTAGCGTGCCATAGGTAAAGCAGGTAACCGGTAGGATTGCGTGCTGAAAGATGTCCCAGGTTCTTCCGAACGCCGACAGATCGGCGAAGTTCTCCGATTTGATACCGGTTAGTGGTAGTAAATCCAATTTCACCGCAAAGAGAATCTGCAGGTAGAGTGCTGCCACGTAAGTGGGAAGCGAGTAGAGCATGTAGAGCACTAGCGCCATGGAACGTTCGGACAAAGTGCCCGCCCGAGCGGTACTCCACAGGCCCAGCGGAATGGAGAGCAGATAGCTCAACAACAACGACGAAACCGTAAGGATCAGCGTGTTGCCCAACCGCTCGCGTATCAAGCGCTTCACCGGCACCTTCCGGCGGAGCGAATTCCCAAGGTCGAGTTGTAGAGCCTTGGACGCCCAATCCAGATAGCCTAGGGTCCAATGTTTGTCTAGGCCGTACGCCCTCTCAAGCCGCTTCTGGTCGGCTTCGCTCATTTGCAGGCTGGGGTCAGCTGCGATCGTGGCCACTGTGAGGGGAGTGCCAGGAATGTTGCGTATTAGTCCATAAATCAAGAACGAAATTAAGAATAGCGTCAGCCCTGCCAACAACATTCGGCGTGTCAAATAGTGAATCATGGCGGACCGCATCTAACACAGGATGGCAACAACAGTGCGAAACCGAGATAACGTCATAGCTGCTGCTTCCAGCAGTGCAAGCAATGGCGACACTTAGTCCTTCGGCATCCAGAGGCCGAGAATGCCTGGATTGACACCGAAAGGATCACGAGGGCTGAAGTTGAAGCCACGAATCTTCTTGTTCACTCCGTACAAGCTTGGTCGGTAGTAGAGCCACATGTACGGCTGATCCTCCCACAGAATCTCATGGATCTCCGCGTAGTGTCCGGCGCGTTCGTCGCGATCGAATTCCAATTGTGCCAACTCAAACAGCTCGTCGACGCGCTCGTTGGAGTAGCGGCCGTAGTTACGGCCGCCGCCGGTCTTGAAGATATTATCCAGAGTTGCTGGGTCGGTACCTGTGCCCCAACCACTGAGCATGGCATCGAATTGGTGTTTCAGCGATTTGTCCTGCAAAGCCGTCCATTCGGTGACCTTAACATCGCACTTGATTCCGATTTGCGCTAGATTGTCCTTTAGCAGGTTGCAGATCTTAATAGCATTGGGAGGTTCGGGACATAGGATCGTGAACTGGAACGGCACCAACCGACCATCCACTCGCTTGTCAAGGAAACCGTCTCCGTCTTCGTCGCCCCAGCCTGCTTCGGCCAGCAGGTCTTCGGCCGCGTCGAGATCGCGCTCGTAGGGGGTCGGGTTCTTCGAAGCCATCCAAGCGGTGGGATGAAATGTTCCCCTCCCTGGCTCGGTCAGGCCATAGTAGATGGTCTCCAGCATTTCCTGGTGATCGAATGCCAACGCCAATGCTTGACGCGTACGCTTGTCGCGGAAGTAAGGGCGCGACGTATTCCAAATCACTTGCGTGACACTCCATTCCAATCCCCGCATCTTGGTATTGCGGTCATAGAAGTCCTTGCCGCTTGTCTGTGTAAGCCACTGTTCCGCGGTAATGGTGCTTGTGTCGAGATCACCTTTCTTCAATGACAGGAGAGTGGTGTTGGGGTCGGTGATGACGCGGCATCGAATCCGCTTGAAATAGGGCCTTGGGCGGATTTCCTTGCCATCCTTCTGCCACCATTCGTCGCGACGCTCCAGCACGGTCTCCTGCCCCCGCTCACGCGACACAAACTTGTACGGTCCGCAGGTCACCGGCTTGTCGAGAAACTGCAAGTGGTACTTGCTAGTTTCCATCGTGGGATCATCCTCCACACTCTTCTCATAGATGTGTTTCGGGATAACGGGGAACTGAATGTTCTCTGTCCACGAGGCCATCGGCTTCTTGTGGAACATCACAATCGTCTGGTCGTCGTACGCTTCCACCCACTTTAAATGCTGAACGCTGGAGCGGATCGCTGGAATCGTGACACGCGGATTCATGATGGTCTTAAAGGCAAACACGACATCATGCGCGGTCACCGGCTTACCATCCGACCAAGTCAAGTCGTCGCGCAAGACAAACTTGTCCATCATGTGGTCTTCGCTGGTCTGCCAAGACTCAACAGCCCACGCGACCGCGAATGGAGTGAAGTCCGCATCGAATGCGATCAACATCAGACCGGTCATCTCCTGCAGCTCGCCGTCAACCACTGAACTTCGCATGAGTGGGTTCAAACTGTTGGCTTCGCCAGCGAAGTGATGGACGTAAGTCGCCTCCCAATCAACTTGGTCGGCGCTCTCAGGGAGCTGACGCATGACGCTGTAGATCTTCTCGTTGTCCGCTTCCGATTCGTTCTTCAACGACAGCGCTTCCTCCTCGGATACGAGTGGCGGGTGGTCTTGCAATCGCTCACGCAACAGGTCGCGTCCATACGCTACCTTTTGGTCAATCCAGTTTGCCGAAGCATCGATCTCTGCCAGGGGAGGCGCATCATATGGCTGTAGCGGCTCGAACAATTCGTCATTATCGGTCGTCGAACCATGCGAGCTCTCCTCGCCGCTCTCTTCCGACACGTTATCACCTGTCAGATCGCTGTCGGCCATTTCACCACCGGCGGGATTGGTCCTCATGCACCCAGGCGTACAGAGTACAACCGCCACAAAGAGCGCAAGCAAATGGACAAAACCAAAACGAGCATCACGCGTCATCATCACATCCGCGGGGAAAGAGGAAAAACGTCGGCCAATTCGACTCGGAACGGCTGTGAGATGCCCAAGCCTGCTGGTCCGGGGCGTCGGATGCCGCCTATATTCACCGTTCCAAGCGGTTATGCTAACAAGTGTGCCGAACGCCGGTCAATGCGCATGCATCGACCCAACCACCGCCCTGCTCTGCCGGCGGCCTACTCTACGATGTAGCTGAAGTCGCTGATGTACACATCGGCGATTGGCAGTTCCGGCACCGCGCGGCGGAGGCGGAGGTAGATTCGCCGCCGTAGCGTCTTGAGCGTCGCGTCCTCGAATGCGGTCGGCGGCACTAGGCGGGCGGACGTGATCACCTGGTTGCGCACCCGGTGCTTGCGCGACTCCCAGGCACGGCTGAACTGCTCGGCGTTCTCTTCAGTCACCTCCACCCAGACGGTGAAAACGAGCGTTACTTTCTCCCGCTCGACGGGGCGGAAGTTCTTGATGCGGAAGTCGCCCAGTTTATACGCGTGCCGCTTGGGCTCGGCCGGCTCCTCCTCCTGGCCGTCCGCTGGCTTGCCGGCAGGCTTGTCCGCCGCGCGCGCGGGCGGAGTGACGGCGAGTGCGATAGCTAGCATCGCGCAGCAGGCGACGAGCACGATGCGACGTGGCAAGGTGGCAGAAGATTCTTTGCTGACTTGTGTCACAGTCGTTTCACCTGAGGGTCGGCAATGTGAATGCGTTCGATGTGGGCGGCGCCGACGAACGGTTTGAGCGAGTCGGCCAAGTGCGTTTTGAGCGTTGTGAGCGCAGGATCGAGCAGGTCTTCGATGGAGGTATTGCGGGTGATCTCAATCACGTTGTCGCGGAGTCGACCTTCGAGCCGCTTGTAGTTGTTCCGCAACGTGCTTTCGTACTCCGGCAACACAGCTGCGTGCAAGCGGAACTCGATCTGCACCTGGGTGGCCGCGATGGGGCTGGGAGTTGTTGGCTCGACAGGAATCGGAATGACGTACTCGCCCAGATCGACCGTCACCAGTTGCTCGACCGACGGCAGTCGTTCGAACCGTTCGATGGGCGAAATCGCGTCGCTGCCACAACCGGCAGTCGTCGCGCAGAGCAGTCCGGCCACCAGCCAGAGGCGGTCGTTCGCAGTCGAATTGGTGTAACTGGACTTCATCACACAAACATAGTGCGTGCAGTAGAATTGCTGCCAGGAACGCATGACACGACACAGGACGAGCACCCCAGCCGGACCGCTGGTAGCGAATGTATCGGTTGCGAGGATGGACCGCCGCAACGTAACACACACCAAGCGACGGATAGCCCCGCGGCCACATGCTGCGTAAACCATGATTCAGTAGTCGCGACCAAGCTTGGTGGCGACGCGCACTTTGTCCGCTCCATCCGCAGGCCATTGCCAACGATGAACCGCGTCTTCCTGATACTCCTGACCGCTGGTGCGCTGTTGGCGGCCTCGGGATGCTACAACAGCAAGAAACTGCTGGAAGAGGCTCGCAACCAGGCGATTCGCACTCGGTTGGACGAAGTGCAGCTCGGCGAGTTCCGTACGACCCTGCCTCGCCCCGACGCCGATTCGTCGCCGATGGAAGTGGTGGTCGACCTGTTCGGCACGGTGCCGCGGTACAAGATTCCCGAAGTGTCGCAGGTGATTGAACGAGACGATTACCGAGTGCGGCAAGCAGTGATCATCGCACTTCGCAAAACCACGGCGGCGGAGATCGCGGATCCGCGCCTGACGACGTTCCGCGAACGGCTGCTCACGGTAGTCAACGCCGAACTGGGCGAAACCAAGCTCGAATCGCTGGGCTTCCGCACCGTGCGATTTATTCCGCTCTGAGCAGCGGTAACCGCGAATCTCGCGAGCCACCAACAATCTTGATCTGGGTGGGCTCGGTGAACCAGCCAGCGACCTGACCGGTAAGTTGCAGCACTCCACCGGTGGGCTTGGCCTGGATCTCGTGGACGCTGTACCGCGGCGAAGTTCTTGGATAGCTACCCAACTGAACTTGGCCCTGCAATCCTTGCTCGGCCAGTCGGCGTTGGGTGTAGTTGGTAAGTTCCGCAGAGGTCATGCCGGGCAGTTGGGCAAAGCGGTTGGCGTCGCTCACCACCTGGTCGAGTCGGTGCTCCGCCCGCACCAGCAGCAGCACGTGCAGTAGCAACACCAGCCAAGCGGCGATGGCCACCAGGGCCGCCGCGCCGCGCAGCACCCACGCGATCCCGCGGACGGGCGTATCCACAGCCTGAGGAGATGCGTAGGGCGAAGACATACCTTCCAGGCTAACCAAGCCGTGGGAGGTTGGCAAAGCAATGTTGGCGAATTGCCGCAGCGTGGCCTTGCCGCCCCATCGATACGACCGGACCAGAACGCACTACACGCCCGTGCGGCGCGCTCTATTCATCCCACTCGATGGTCACGTTGGGCAACTGCTCTTTGATCTTTGCCACACCGTCTTCGGTGATGAGCGTCAGGCGGGCCGATGCGCGATTGAGTGTCTTGATCTTGCCCAGCTCCGCCAGTCCATCGTCGCCCACGTCGCAGCCTTCGATGATCAGCGTGGTGAGCGCTGGCAGCGACGACAGCGTGGCCATGCCGGCGTCGTCGACCATCGTGTTTTGTAGGTTCAAGTACAACAGGCCAAGGTCGTTGATCGCGTCCATGCCGTCGTTGGTAACCATGGAGTTCCACAGATTCAGGTACACCAGGTTCTGCTTATCGGTCAGGTGCGCAAGGCCCGCATCGTCCACGCCGGTCTCGCTGACGTCGAGCTTACGCAGCAGGGTGCAGTCCTTCAGATGCTCGAGACCCGAGCCCGTGATGTAGGTGCCACGGAGATTCAAATGCCGCAGCTTCTTCATGTTGGCGAAGTGCACCAGGGCCTCGTCGGTAATGGAGGCTCGCATCAGGTCGAGGTCGTCCATGTTGGCGAGATGCGCGATGTGCGCAAGCCCCGCGTCGGTGATCGACGTATCCTGCAGCATCAGGCCTTTGAGCTTGGGCAGTTTGGCGACCGCTTCCAGTCCCTTATCGGTGACCGAGGCGCTGCGAATCTTGATGGCGGCCAGCGACTTGATCTTCGCCAGGCTCTCCATGCCGGCGTCGGTAATGGTGCAACCGCGGAGGTCGAGCAAACGCAGCTTCGGCGCCGACTCGAGATTCGCCACACCCGCGTCGTCGATGCGGTTGAACAGCACGTAGAGGTAAGTCAGGTTGGGCAACTCGGCCAGATGCTTCATGCCGTCGTTGGTCATCTGGGTGGTGCGCTCGAGGTTCAGCGACTTGAGCTGGGGCATCTCGCGCAACTTCGCCAGGCCGGCGTCGGTGATGCTGGTGTTGCGGAGCGACAGATCGTTAAGGTCCTCGAACTTGACGATCGTATCGAGGGCCGCGTCGGTGATGTTGGCGCCCCACAGCTTGAGCTTGGTGAGTTTCGTCGCGCCCAGCAGCGGCACCAGGTCGGCATCGCTCACAGGGCGTTCGTCCAGGTCGATGGTCACCACGTCGCCCGCGGCGTTGACGGTGACCTTGGCCAGCAGGGTTTCGGCGTGGGCAACGGCCGGATTATCCGCCACGGCGGTGGCCTGGGCCGAGACGAGCGAACTAGTACAGAATCCAGTCAGCAGGGCACACAACAGGGTCAACAGTGGGGTAAAGCGCATGGAGGGTCACCGACGAATTCAAGGGAAATAGCTGTCAGACTCGAGAAGGCAAGTCGAGGCGGGTCCTTTGTTATACCCAGAAACTCGGCCAGTTGCGAGCAACCTGTCGGTCCATACACGTTTTGGGCACCTACCCCCACTGGACCACGGGGAGCACATCTGGCTAAACCATAAACTTTTGTAATCGGCGCAGGTTTTGGGTAGAATACGGGCGGGAATCCTTCGGGATTCCGTCTAGACGAGGCCCACCCCACTGCCCCGCCCGGGCCTCCTGGATGCTTGCAATTCCATTTTTTTCTTACTCGAGGAGTAGAAGAGACGATGCGAACCAGACAAAACCGACGCGACTTCCTGCGGACTGGCGCCGCAGTTGGGGCAGGCTACTGGGCGCTTGGCGGTGTCGCCACGGCCCAGAGCAAGTCGCCGAATGAACGTGTTCAGGTCGCCGGCATTGGTGTCGGCGGCAAGGGCGACTCGGACGTCACCAACGCCAGCCGCTTCGGCAAGATCGTCGCCCTGTGCGACATCGACGACCAGACGCTGGCCGGTAAAGAAAACGTGATGAAGTCGGGCAACACGTTCAACGACTACCGTGAACTGTTCGACACCATGGGCGACAAGATCGACGCGGTGACCGTGAGCACGCCCGACCACATGCACGCAGTGATTGCTGCGGCTGCCATGAAGCTGGGCAAGCATGTGTACTGCCAGAAGCCGCTGACGCGCACCATCTGGGAAGCGCGGCGGTTGGGCGAGATCGCTCGCGAGATGGACGTGGTTACCCAGATGGGCAACCAATACACGGCCCACAACCCTATGCGCGAAGCTGCCTACCAGATTCGCGAAGGCAACCTGGGCGCGGTGAAGGAAGTTCACGTCTGGACCAATCGTCCCGTGTGGCCACAAGGCGGCCCACGCCCCACCCCCACCAGCCCTCCCGAGCATGTGCATTGGGATCTGTGGCTGGGTGTCGCTCCGTCGCGTCCCTTCGCCGAGGGCGCTTACCACGACTTCAAGTGGCGTGGTTGGTGGGACTTCGGCACCGGCGCGTTGGGCGACATGGCTTGCCACACGTGCAACTTGCCGTTCATGGCCCTCAACATGCGTGATCCGGTTTCGGTCGAGGCCACTACTTCGGGCCACAATGGCGACAGCTATCCCGAGTGGTCAACCATCAAGTTCGAATTCCCCGAACTGGATGGCCGGGCGCCGTTCACGTTGTACTGGTACGACGGCGGCAAGAAGCCCGACAACTCGCTGTTCTCTGAAGTGACTATCAAGAACGGCGACGGCACGCCCGCTCCGAATAAGGCGGGAACGATGATCATTGGCGACAAGGCCAAGATGTACGCCGCGGGCGATTACGCTCAGGAGGGAATCGAGATCATCGGCGCCGAGCCGATGAAGGTCGACTACCCCCGTTCGCGTGGTCACGAACGCGAGTTCTACGACGGCATCAAGGATCGTTCGAAGGTCCCGATGTCGAACTTCGTGGACTACGGCGGACCTCTCACCGAGACCATCCTGCTCGGCAATCTGGCCGTCTGGAAGAACGGCGAGAAGGTGCTGTGGGACGCCAAGACCATGACTCCGCTGAACGACGAGTCGCTGGCGAAGATCGTTAAGCCCGAGTACCAAAACGGCTACGACCTGATCTAAAGACTCGCCTGGCACCCGCCAAGCAAACCCACGGCCCGGCCTTCGCACCAGCGAAGGCCGGGCTTTTTTGTTGTCGTAGGACTTCCTGACGCGTACGTGTCATTTCGAAGTGAGCCCAGCGACCGAGAAATCTAATTCGCCCACCATTCAAACCCGCATTGAATGGTGGGTGAACCTGCCGGAGGTGAGGTGATCCAAGTGGCGAAGCTCCCGCCCGGCAGAACCACGCACCGCATGGCTCACTTTCCGACCGAATAACACCACCCTCAACCGGTACTTTCCGTTCGCGTCGCGCGGTAGAATATCCACATGGACCTTGCAACACTATCCAACTGGTCGGGCAGCAAAGAAGAGTTGTTCGATCGGCTCACACATGAGTTGGCCCAGGCCGGCAGATGGCATGAATTGTTCGAAGCGCGGCTGATCGAGGCCCGCTCGCGGTTGGGGCTGTCGCTCACCGATTCGCCGCCGCTGGACGAGTTGCCCGAGCCGGCTCGCAGCACGCTCGAAAACGACTACACGGCCGCCTGCCGCGAGGTGGGCGGGCTGATGCTCGATGCGGGACAACTCCGCGAAGCCTGGCGCTATCTGCGCCCTGCCGGCGAGAAGCGGATGATGCACGCCGCGCTGGGGCAGATGGTGCCCAACGACGAAAACATCGAGCAACTCATCGAGCTAGCCCTGTACGAAGGCATCGACATCGAGCGCGGCTACGGCTGGATGCTCGGCCACTTGGGGACCTGCAACGCAATTACCACGCTCGAAGGCATGGCCCCGCAGTTGCCGCCCGACAGCCTCGAGGCCTGCGCGGCAGTGCTGGTGCGGCAACTCGATCGCGAGCTGCGCGAGAATCTTCGCAGCCACATCGCCCAACAGGAATCGTCCGCGCCGGACGCCAACGCCAGCGTCGCCGAACTGATCACCGACCGCCAGTGGCTGTTCGATTCGCAGGCGTCGCACGTCGACGCTTCGCACCTGGCCGCCGCGGTGCGGTTCGCCCGCGTGCTCACGCACCCGGCGGTGGTGGAAGTGGCGCTGGGGCTCGCCGAGTACGGGCGGCGACTGAACCCCGATCTGCAATACGCGGGCGATCCGCCGTTCGAGGAGCTGTACCCGGCGCACCGTTTGTTCTTCCTGGCCACGCTACGACGCGAAGTGCCGGAGGCGATTGAGTACTTCCGAAATCAGCTCGACGCGTGCGACACGCACATGGCGGGCACCGCGCCGCTGGAGACGCTGATGGTGGTGCTCGACCGCACGGGCCACGCGGCCGAAGCGATGGAACTGTACGAGCAGTCGGCTCCAGCGGGCGTGCAGCTTTCACCATTTGCACCGCGGCTGGTCGATCTGGCGGCCAAGTGCGATGGCTGGGAGCACTACGAAGCGATCCTGCGCGACCGCGACGACCCAGTGGGCATCGCCATTGGGCTGCTGGAACGCAACAAGTCGGCGAAGGGTCAGAACACCTAGAGTGGGACAGCTTTAGGGCATCGGCCCCTCTGGTCTCGGCGGAGGCGGACCATCTCGGCCGAAGGGTGGTCTACCCGGTCCCGGGCGTTCGCCATCGGGTCGATCGCTTCGAGGTCCTCGTCCGCGTTGCCCGCGTTCTCCCGGTGGCCCGTTTCCGCGTGCTCCCTCTCCTGGCGGCCCGTCCCCAGGCGGTCCGTCGCGGCGGCGGCCTCGCCATTCGCCACCACGCCCTCGACCAAAGCCTCGCATGAATTCTCCGAAGTCGCCCCGCATTCCTTCTTCTCCAACGACTTCCTTGACGTACAAGTGCTCGAGTTCCGCGAGCATTTCCTCACGGGGCATAGCGAGCAGTCGTTGGCGGGTATCGTCCGGTAGGTCACCGTTGATAAAGAACTCTTCCAGCGTTGCCACGTCCGGATTTCGTTGTCCTCGCGACGCATCGAACAACCACTTGGTCAGTCTCCGGGTCCGCAACAGCGGTTCGTCCTGCTGAAGCTGCGCCTGGGCCTTTTCATCCAGCGACTCGACTAATCGCTCTTCAATCGCCTGATGGTAGGCGGCAAAGCCGTCTCCCAACTTTTCGATGACGTCGTTTCGGCCAGTTGCCGCGATGAACATCGTCAGCTGCACCGGTCGGCGGGGACTCGACTTGCTGCAAGTGCGTAAACCTTCGACCACGCGAGCAGAAAAGCGTTCTCCCAGGCTGTCGGCCACCGGCAGCGATTCGACCATGGCGTGCCGCAGCTGGCGCATCGCGGAATCGTCGGCGATTTCGTCAATCGCCACGCGCAGCGCCCTGGCGTTGGCCGGCCTCAGACGCCAACGATCCTCCTTCATGTCCTGCTTGTGCATTTCGTTGGTCAGCGCAACACGCTCGACGGGATCTTTCAATCGGAGTTGCGCCTGCTGCATTTCGTCCTGCTGCGACACCCAGGCGTAGTAGGCCAACAGCAATGGCTGCAGCCGGTCGGCATCGGGGTCGGACGCCAGGGTAGCGTGCCAGCGGTTCAGATCGTCGCGCATTTCGGGCATGAAGCTCTGGTAGCGACGGTGCTTGCTAGCCAGGTCGGCGCGTTGGTCATCGCTGAGGCCGTCGACAAACTTCTTCCGCTCGGCGTAGCTGGCGGAGGTGACGGTGGCCAGCTCTGCGGCGTTCTGCTCGACCTCTTCGCCCCACTCGTCGAGCAACCAGTCGCCCGCCTCGGTGTCCAACATTTGCAGGAACTCGATGTCGCGGACTTCGGTGTAAGCGTCGAGTTCCAGGATCACCGGCAGGTTGGTGTAAAGGTCGCGATTACGATTCGGCGTGAGCACCAGCAAGGCGATGAAGCCCGCTGCGGCTGCCATGGCAACCATGCCGGCCAGTTTCAGCCAGCGGCTGCGTTGTCGCACCGGCAGCATGGCGGTTTCGTGCGCCAGTTCTTTCTTGGCCTCGACGGCCGCCATCTCGATGGTGGTCTGCGTGAAGCCTTCGTCCACGGTGACCTGCGGCAACTCGTCCAACGCGTTCCACACCCGGTCGAACTTCTGCAGTTCGTTGCGAGCGTGCTCGTCCGACTGGATGCGCGACTCCACCGACTCGCTTTCGGAAGCCGAAAGCTCGCCATCGAGGTACGCCACCAGCTCTTCGCTGAGGTGCTCGTCGGATTGTTTGCCGGGTTCGGACATTAGGAAAACTGCTGTTGGCTGTAAGCCGTAGGCTATAAGCTCTTCACGTTGATCTATGGCTAATAGCCACTTAGACCTTCAGTGCTTCACCTTGTTCTAAATACGGTTCCAGGACTTCTCGCAGGTTGGCTCGGGCTCGGGACAGGAGCGACTTGATCGCCTGGGGGGTCATGTCCATGATCTCGCCGATCTCGGCGTAGCTCAGTTGTTCGAACTTCGCCAACAACACCGCCATTCGCTGGCGTTCGTTCAGGGTCTCGATGGCCGTGCGCACTACTTCCGACATCTCCGACTTGTCGAGTTGCCGCGTGGGCATCAGCGCGCTGGCCGCCAGGGCCGTGTGCTCGATGGGGTTCGCGCCCGAAGCGTCGGGCGAGACAGGTGTGACGTTCACCTCCTTGCGACGCGACAGGGTACGTAGTGCGTTTGAGGCCACATTGTTGGTAATCGTAAACAGCCATGTCGAAAACTTCGACGCTGGCACGTATCGCTTCCTGGCGCGGTACACCCGCAGGAAGACGTCTTGCGCAAGGTCTTCGGCCATGTCGCGCCGGCCCACCAAGTGAGTGAGCACACCCACCACGCGGCTTTGGTACCGCCGCATCAATTCCTCGAACGCGTGCGCATCGTCGGCCGCGACGCGCAGCATGAGCCGCACGTCGGGGTCCGCTTGCGTGTAGCGATCGATAGTGGCCTGGCTTACGCTCAAAAAACCTCTCGGTGACAACTTCTCCGCCGGACCTGCCGGGCGGGTCCGCGACTCGAAAAACCAACGAAGGTCACTGTATCAGTTTATCCGCTCAGCCAGCCGAGGGCCAACGGACGATGGCTGTAATAAGAAACCCCGCGAAAGCAGGGAGGTTCTGGCCTCCTGGAATGCAAGCAGACCGGCCGAAAGACCGACGGGAGCTGGCTCCTCGGCCAATTGGCCACCGATTGGGCGAGATTCGATGTCGGCTTACAGCAAGCTGTCCAACAGGAGCCGCATTTTCCGCATTTCGCCGTGGTGGTCGACATCTTCGCTGGGCGTGATGTGCACCGACAGGGCGCGGTTGTACTTTTCCTTGGCCAGTTGCTGGACGAGTCGTCCATAGTCCACCTCGCCCTGGCCAACGCGGACCTGTAGATCGTTTTTGGTGGTGTCGCGCAGATGGACGTGCTGGGTGTACTTCATCAGCTTGTCGTAGTTCCGCCCTTGGTTGGGTCCGGCGATGTAGTGACTGGGGTCGAGCGCCAGGGCCAGGCCTTTCACGTTGTCGCAAATCACTGCGGCCGTGTCGGGGTCCTGGCTCATCGAGCCGATGGTGGTCTTCATGGCGACTACTGCTCCCTCGAACGCGGCAATCGCTACCATGCTCTTGAGCCGTTCGATCTCCTCGTTGAACGGAGTGCCCAACTCGGAGGAGGGAACCACCAAAGTGACCACCTTGATGGCTTTGGCCAGTTTGCAGCAGGCGGCGAACTGCTTGTAGTAGTCGTCGCCGGTGGCCTCGATCTCGATCGACAGCGCGGCGATATGCATGCGGTGCGTGTCGCCACAGGTCTGAACCGCGCGTTCCAAGTCGGCAAGCACCTCGCTGGGCTTCATCCACCCGTCGGTCTCGTGCAGCGTCAGCTCGACCCCGGTGTACTCCAGGTCGACCAGTTGCTGTAGCACCTCGCGCGGGCCAAGTTCGGGAAAACACTCGGTGGAAGCACAGATAAACACGTTGCCAGTCCTTTGTCGCCAGTGGTGCTTGCAGATGCGGCCGAGCCGCGTCAACGGGCTTACTGTACCTGTTTGCCGGCGGAATTGGCAACACCCATCGCCGGAGCAGGCACGCTTTGTCTGCCGCCCCGCGCGCCCTAGAATAGTGGATCGCCGCGCGGGCGTGCTAGCGGTTGCGGCCGCCAGCGGTGTCGCGCCCTGCCCGCTCCCCCCTGCCCCGAGGTGATTTCCATGTCGACCGCCGACCCCACGCCCACCCCACCCCAAATCGTCATTCAGCAGAAGGAAAGCCTATTTGGCCGGTACGGAAAATTCCTGATCGCCGCACTGGTGTTCAGCATTCTGGTGACCATCAGCACGCGGTTGGCCTACAACAGCTACCTCAACCCCTCCACAGGGCCGCAGGAAAGTTACCTCGCCGGCAATGAGAGCGCGGTGCACAAAGTTGCGGTTATCAACGTCACGGGAACGATCTCTGAAGCGGATACGTTCGTCATGGATCAGATCGACCGCGTGCGGAAAGACGAAAACGTGGTGGCCGTGGTGCTGCGGATCAACTCACCCGGCGGCACCGTCACTTACAGCGACTACCTGCACCACAAGCTCCGCCAACTAGCCGATGGCACTATCCGCACGGGCAAGGTCGAGGGCAAAGAGCTGCCGATCGTGGTCAGCATGGGCAGCGTCTGCGCCAGCGGAGGCTACTACCTGGCTTCGGCCGTGGGCGACACGCCCGACAGCATCTTTGCCGAGCCGGCCACCATCACCGGCTCGATCGGCGTGATCATTCCGCACTACGACTTCTCGGGAACGTTGGAAGACTGGAATATCAAGGACGATTCGATCGTCAGCCATAAACTCAAAGACATGGGCAGCCCCACCAAACCAATGACTCCCGAAGAGCGCGAAATCTTCCAAACGCTGGTCGACGACATGCTGGCGGAGTTCAAGGAGAAGATCAAAGACGGCCGGCCCGCCTTCAAGGCGAACCCCGAGGACCTCGACGCGGTGGCCACCGGGCAGGTATTCACCGCCCAGCAAGCCAAGGAGTTGGGCCTGGTGGACCAGGTCGACTACCTCGATGCCGCCCTGGCCCGCGCCGCCGATCTGGCGGAGAAGGACATGAAGACGGTCCGCTGCGTGCAATACAAGAAGCCCCCCGCGCCGCTCGACGCGTTGTTCGGCTCGGTCAAAGCTCCGCAGCAACCGGCGATCGACCTCTCATCGCTTAGCGAACTGGCCACGCCGAAGGCGTATTACTTGTACGCGTGGGTGCCAGGGATGGAATAGTTGCAAGTTCTGGCGACAACTCGAAGAGGGTCTCCCTTTGTGTCATTTCGAAGGGAGTCCAGCGACCGAGAAATCTAGTTTGGACAAGATACAGCTTTGCAACACGTAAGAGGTTGGTACTCCAAGCACCCCATGTGGCAGCGTGGCCGTTGCAAAGCAACGTAGATTCCTCAGTCGTGAAACTCCTGTCGGAATGACGCGAAACTCGATCCCCCATGAATTCTTCTCACCTACTCGACGACATCGACAACCAACTCGCCGAGTGGTGCGCTGCGCGGAAGCTTCCCAAGTTCCGCGTCAAGCAAATTCGGCGCTGGTTGTTCGAGGGACGAGCGGGCGACTTTCAGGCGATGAGCGACTTGCCGCAGAAGGTTCGCGACGAGTTGGCCGAGTCGTTCACGCTGTGGACCAGCACCATCGCCAAGCACACCACCGCAGACGACGGTACCGAGAAGCTGCTACTCTCGCTTGCCGGCGGGGGGCAGATCGAGTGCGTGCTGCTGCGCGACAAGGTGCGCCGCACGCTGTGCATCAGCACTCAGGTGGGCTGCGGCATGGGCTGCGTGTTCTGCGCCAGCGGCCTCGACGGCGTGGATCGCAACCTCACCACTGGCGAGATCCTCGAGCAGGTGCTGCTGCTGCAGCAGCTGTTGGATCCCCAGGAACGGCTCAGCCACATCGTGGTGATGGGCATGGGCGAGCCTTTGGCGAACCTGCCCGCGCTGCTGCCGGCTTTGGATCAGATCGCCCGCGAAGACGGGCTGGGCATCAGCCATCGGCGGATCACGGTTTCGACGGTCGGGCTGCCCAAACAGATCCGCCGCTTGGCCGAACTCGACACTCGCTACCGCCTGGCCATCTCGCTGCACGCGCCGAACGACGAGTTGCGGAATCAGATCGTGCCGGTGAACGATAAGATGCCACTCGGCGACATCCTCGACGCGGCCGACTATTACTTCGAACACAGCGGCCGGCGACTCACTTTCGAGTACGTGCTATTGGCCAAGTTGAACGACCGCCCGGAACACGCGCATCAGCTGGTGAAACTGCTCGCGGGACGCACCGCCCTGGTGAACGTGATCCCCTACAACCCGGTCGCCGGCTTGCCTTACGGCACGCCATCGAGCGAAGCGCAGCAGACGTTCCGTTCGATTCTCGAAAGTGGCGGGCTGGCCGTGCGGTTCCGCCATCGCAAAGGCGACAAGATCAACGCCGCTTGCGGGCAATTGCGGCGCAGTTCGGGGCTGACGCAAATCGACAAGTGAGCCGAACGGGCAAGCGTCGGGTGCCTGGGGACGAGTGCAACGAGCCCCCAGCAAACAGATGTATCGAACTGGGGGCTCGCGGAGCTCGTCCCCAGCCACCCAAGGCTTCACTCTACGCGCACAAAAAAGTCCGAACCGCGCCCGCGGGTGAGGTGGGCACGGCTCGGAGCAAAGGTACCGCCTGATTGTCTTCAATTATACCGTCGAGCGATGGCTACGTGTGGTGTTACCTTAGCTCGCCCTCGTTCGTCCGGTCGCGCATCTGCTGTTGCAGTTCGCGCATCCGCTGCTCCATCTCCTCCAGCCGTTGATGCAAGTCGCCCTGCATGTCCGGTTTGAATTCGAAGTGCTGCACATCGTCGCTGCCGCCGTGGAGCATACGTTCGACCATCGGCCGCAGGTCTTCAGGCAGTTGGGCAAGCGACTCGGGATCGTCGCCTTCGATCTCCCATTTTTCATCGCCGCGCTGGACAGTTATCTTCGCGGGCCCATCGCCCTGCCTCTGGACCTGCACCGACACGTTGCCGGGAACCTGATTCAGGTTGAATCCGGGACCACCAAACATGGGGAAGTCCTCGCCATGCGGCATCAATCGGCCGAAGCCTGGCCGAGCCACGTTGTCGGATTGCGGGCGCTCGGCCGGAGTGACCCACACGGTCTGTGGCTGGTTGTGGCGAATCACTTCCAGCGTGAACTGCGACATCTGGTCGCCCGAGTGCTCGTTCACCACATTGATCAAGTCTTCCAGGTCGTGCAGATCTTGGCCGTCGGCCGAGACCAGAATGTCGTACGGCTTCAAGCCACCTTCGTCGGCGGGGCTGCCATCGAACACCGCTTGCACCACGAGGCCAACCCCATCGGGCAGGTCGACGTGCGATCGGAGCGCGGCATCGACTTTCTCAGCGGCCACACCAATGTAGTAAGGCGACACCGGCCGGCGCTGCCGCGCCAGGTCGTCGGGATTGCCGGGCAGTAGCCACTGGCCCATCCGCCCGCGGAACATATCGGGCCGGGGGTTCAACTCACCGGGCAGTGGGTCCTTGGCCGCAGCCCCGGGACCAACTTGGATCACGGTGCCTTCGTCGTCGGCGGTGGCATCCTGAGCCTTCGAGGCATTCAAGATCATGCCGACCGCCAGCAGGCCACCTGCAAAAGCGATTGCCATTTTCTGCCACGCAAAATTCATCGGTCTCCACTCCTGACAAATAAATGCGACCCTCGCGCTAATCGCCGAACACCAAGTGACGACCCAGAAACAGGGACTATCGTCTCTCGATTGGCGCGCGAGGGTCCTTGGGAAGGAAAATAATTGTGAAACTCCAACCGACTCGGCCGGCCCATAGGCAGATTGGGCCGGCTGGTCGGTTCCAGGTGCCATCCAGCTGATTTCAGCTCACCTAGAAATCTATACGCAGGCCGCCCGCGGGGGGTTCACGCTGGAGAAAATTCTGCTTTGGGCGGGTCGAATTGCCGCTCGCGGGGCTGCCGCGACAGGTACCCCCACAGAAGGAGGGCCGCTGCTAGCAGCACCAGGCTCACGTTTTGCGAAATGCTGAGTCCCGTACCGAAAAACGATGATTCGTCGATGCGAATCCGCTCGAGCAGGAATCGTGCCACTGGGTACACGGTGATCAACAGGGCGAAGACCTCGCCGTCGCGCCGGCGATACGGGTAGTAGCTCCACAGCAGCCAGGCCAACAGGCCCGCGTTCACCGCGCTGTAAATCTGGGTGGGATGCACGGGCAGGCTTCTCGGCGGCAGGGTCACTGCGGACAACACCACTTCCGGCTTGTCCTGAAACCTCACCGGCAACGTGTGCCCTTCGGCCAAAGCGGCCTCGAATATGCTGGCCGCCATCGTCGCGCTGGTCACTTGGTGCCCAGCCAGGCTCTCGACCACATCGCCCACCTCCGCGCCCGCTTTGGCGGCAGGGCTGCCGGGCAGCACCAGGGCGACTTGCACCTGGCCATCTTTCTCCGCCAGGTGCATTCCGAAGAAGTCGCCACCATCGACCTGAGCCTTGTACGGCGGGCTGTAGCCTACCGATCCCTCTTTGGGAAATGTCACCGCCCACGGCACATCGGCCACGCCACCGAAGCAACACCCGTTGAGCAAACAGCCGATGCGACCAAACGCCAGGCCCACCACCAGGCTGGGCGCGATCAAGTCGGCCATGGCCAGCGTTGGCAAATGATGCCGCCGCACGAAGATCAAAAAGGCCACCGTCGCACCGACCAGCGCCCCGTACACCACCAAGCCTCCGTTGACGTACTTGACGGCTTCAATCAACGCTTGGCCACGTTCCAAGTGGGAGAAGTTGGACTCCCAATACTCCACCACGTAGAACACCCGACCACCGACGATGCCCAACAAGAACATCCAAAAAGCGAGCGAGAACAACAGATCGGGATTCAGCCCCGCCTGCCGCATCCGCACGTACGCCAAACCAAGCCCCGACGCACCCGCGGCGATTAACATCAACCCGTATCCGCGAATCGGAAAGCCATCGGGAAATACCCGCGGCAAGAACACGATGCCGCCGGCCAGAATCGCCAACACCGGCAGCGAGGTCAAAACGTCCTGCTTGCCACCGTCGCGTTTCAGCGCCCACGCTGCCCAGATGGCTGCGCCCACCACCAAGATGGCTAACAACAGCCCAAACCCGAACAGCGGCACACCAAACAGGTGCGATGGAACGTGGAACAGAGTGGAACACATGGCGGGAACGTGGCGGCGAAGGGTCAAGATCGTTGGTGAATGACCAAGTTCGATTGACCAATGACCAACGCGTTATAAGGGAAGCGTTGCCAGACTTTTACCCGATCTGCATGTTATCGATCAATCGCGTTTGGCCAACTCGCGCGGCGATGAGCACCATCGTCTCACCGGCAATCGTCTCCACGGCTTCGACCGTACCGGCACGCACGAAGGCGATGTAGTCGACGTCGACGCCGCCCACCTCTGCTAAGTGCGACTCCATGGCCCTGCGCAACGTGGCGACGTCCCGCTCGCCACGATCGACCATTCGCCCGGCCAGTTGCATGCTAGCACTCAGCGCGGTGGCCCGTTGCCGCTGGTCCTCGTCGAGGTAGGCGTTGCGCGAACTCATGGCCAGACCATCCGACTCACGAACGGTCGGGCAGACTACCAGGTCGGTCGGCACGTTGAGGTCGCGGATCATTTGGCCCACTACCAGTGTCTGCTGGTAGTCCTTCTGGCCAAAGAACGCCGCATCGGCTGGCACCAACGACAGCAACTTCAGCACCACGGTCGCCACCCCAGCAAAGTGCGTCGGTCGCCGCTCGCCTTCGTAAGGTAGCGCGACGCTGCCCACGTCGATCGACGTCTCGAAGCCATCGGGGTACATTTCTTCGACCGATGGTGCGAACACGTAGTCGCAACCGTGCTGGGCCAGCTTCGCTGCGTCGGAGTCGAGTTCGCGGGGGTACCGCTGGTAGTCTTCATGCGGCGCGAACTGTGTGGGGTTCACGAACACAGTCACCACCACCAAGTCGCAATGCTCGCGCGCGGCGTCCACCAGACTCAGGTGCCCCTGGTGCAACGCACCCATGGTGGGCACCACGCCGACTCGGCGGCCCACACGCTGTGCGTCGTGAACCACTTGGCGAATGTCCTCGCCTGTGCGAACGATCGTGGGGGAGGTAACTGTCTTCATAGCCGGCCTGCAGGAACTTCGAGCGCCTGTATTCTACCCCGCGAGGTCGTCGCGACCCAGGTCCGGCCACAAGCAACGCAGTGCCGCCCTGGTATCAAACAGTGCCTCTTCGCGAAGGCCCGCCTTGAGAGTTAGGGTCGGAAATCCCGCTTTCAGCCGACTGCTTGGCGTATGGAGAAAGATGGCCAGCCGCGGTTGGTCGATGCTGGACGGTTGGCCGACGGATAACACGACTCGATCGTCCTCTTCCAGGGCCACTTGCACCCTGGGATCCAATCGAGCCAACTGGCGCGCGTGCCAGCTCCGATCGTGCGACAGGCCTCCATACAGCAAAATGGCGTCGTTGCCTTGGTGCAAACGGTCAGCCAGTTCTTGCAGCGTGGCTTCCAGCTTGGGATGCTGCCACTGGCCGGCAATCTCGACCGCGGGGTCCAACATGAACGGACGGAAGCTCATCCGCGGGTGAGGAATCGACAACAGCGGCGACTGGATCACCCGCTCTTCGATTAACAGGATATCGAGGTCCAGAGTCCTCGGTCCCCAATACTCGTCGCGGAGCCGACCGAAATCGTGCTCGATATTGTGCAACGTGGTGAGCACTTGCCGCGGCGAGCTATCGACTTGAACCCGCGCCGCCGCGTTGGTGAACCCACCCTGCCCTGCAGGACCACCCACGGGTGCGGTAGAGTGCAACGAACTGGCCGCCAGCAGCGAGAAGCCCTCGGTCGCGTCCAGCCGCTCGAGCGCACGCTCCACAGACGCTTGGCTGTCGCCCAGATTGGAGCCAAGGGCGACGAGTACCTCGGGCATGGCTAATGCTTCGTCAAACGAATCTTCTTGGCTAGTGATCTCGACGAACGTCTGAACGATGCGAACGACCTTGCGATCACTCTGAGGAAAGTTCAGCTTGGCGAAATATCCTAGGCCGGTAAAAACAAAGCCGGCTGGCGCAGAGCACCAGCCGGGCGAGTCACTTATAAAATAGGGGGAGGGTTTCCTGGGCCCACGACAGGTGCCGTCTACGTCGATCCATCGGTCTAGCTCCCCGTTTATGGTCGGGTGCGTTGTAGCAAAACAACGGGGAGGTGACGAAACGCCTGAAACACCGCTCGAGTCGTTCGAGCATTACCTGTCGGCACAAGTCGAAGCCCATATGCTAGCACTCACCCAACGCCACAGGCCTCACAAGCAACGGCCCGCAAGTGGTTGTTTAAGTGCGCACTCAAACAACAGTGGGTAAACCAGCTCGTTAAAAAAACACGCAACCGCTGAGAGTCCCAGCTCAGCGGTCGAATAGGTATGGGAGACTTGCCCCGAACGAGTCTTGACTGCCCTGCGGGCAGCAAAGACTGACTTTTTGTGTTTCAATCTCAGTTTGCGGGGGACAAAATTACGACTATTTCAAAGCTGCAAACTACTATTCATGTCCACCGCGACTGCTATTGTGCTGAGTCGAACAGAAATGTCAACAACCCAATACGACTATTTGTGGATGCACCAGTTTTCCACATCGCTTGTCGACTTTTTCGCACCAATCGATACGCAGATTGTGCGCAATTGTGCCATGTGATTTGGCACATCGAGGGCGTGGTTGCGCTTCGGTGACTCACCTACAATGATAGTCGACCGTCGATAAGCTGGTGGCTCGAACACTCCCAATCAACCACTTCTACACATCCGTCAACCGATTTAACCAATGCCCGATGACAATCGCGACTTCGACGGCCTGCGCGTCGCTTCGCTGGAAAGCAGGCGCGCAGACGATATTGCGCGAATGATCGAGCGAGTTGGTGGACACGCGTACGTTAGTCCCTCCATGCGCGAAGTCCCTCTGCCCGATTCCCGCGACGCAGTTGAGTTCGCCAATCGTCTGATCACTGGGCAGATCGACGTGTTCGTGTTGCTCACGGGTGTTGGCACGCGGCATTTCGTCAACGCGGTCGAACGTCATATCGGTCGCCAACGTTTGATCGACGCGCTCAGCGACATGACCACGGTTGTTCGAGGACCCAAACCAACTGCTGCGCTAAAGGAACTTGGCATTACACCAACCGTTCGGGTTCCCGAGCCCAACACCTGGCGCGAGCTGCTGACCACGCTCGACACGGAGCTACCGGTTGCCAACCTGGTGGTGGGCTTACAGGAGTATGGCACCACCAACCCCAGCCTGATCGCGGGGCTCGAAGCGCGAGGCGCCAAGGTCGATCAGCTGCAAGTCTACACTTGGGACTTCCCCGAAGACATCGCGCCGCTGGAAGCCAACGTACGGCGAATGGCCGCCGGCGAGTTGGACGTCGTGATGTTCACCTCCGCCAACCAGGTGCACCACCTGATGAAGTTGGCCGACGACCTGGGACTTTCCGAAAAGGTCCAGAATGCGGCGCGACAGATGATGATCGCTTCGATCGGTCCCACCTGCAGCGACGCGCTGCGCGAGCACGCGCTGGCGGTTGACTTCGAGGCTTCGCCACCCAAGATGGGCATCCTGGTAAACCATGCCGCCAAAGCTGCGCACGATGTGCTGGCGCGCAAGCGGCGCGTCGCCACGCTGTCGACACTCACCGCGCCCAACGATACCGAAGCGAAGCCGTACGACCAGAGCGCGTTCATGAAAGCGTGCCGACGCGAACCGACCGACTACACGCCGGTGTGGCTCATGCGGCAAGCGGGCCGATACATGGCCGAGTATCGCGAAGTTCGCGCGAAGGTGGGCTTCCTCGAACTGTGCCGCAACCCACAACTGTGCAGCGAGGTGATGTGCACTGCGGTTGAGTTCCTGGGCGTCGACGCGGCGATCATCTTCTCCGATTTGCTCCCCATCCTCGAGCCCATGGGCCTGGACCTCGAGTTTGCCAAGGGCGACGGCCCCGTGATTCATAATCCTGTCCGCGAAGCGGCCGACGTCGATCGTGTGATCGACCTGGAGAGCGCCGATTCGCTGCACTACGTGATCGAAACCGTCGCGCAAACCCGCGCCGACCTGCCCGACCACTTGCCGTTGATTGGTTTCGCCGGCGCTCCGTTCACGCTGGCCAGCTACGCCATCGAGGGCGGGGCGAGCCGCAACTACCTGCACACCAAGACCCTCATGTATCGCGACCGCGGCGCGTGGGACGCGCTGATGGGGCGGCTCGCGCGTTCGGTGGCCGTGTACCTCAACGCCCAAATCGCCGCTGGCGCACAGGTGGTGCAACTGTTCGACAGCTGGGTCGGCTGCCTCGGCCCCACGGACTACAACACGTTCGTCGCGCCACACGTCAAGCAGCTCATCGAAAGCCTCACGCCAGGCGTGCCAGTCATCCACTTCGGCACCGGCAACCCGGAACTTCTGGTGCCGATGTCCCAAGCCGGCGGCCACGTCGTGGGCGTCGACTGGCGAATCGATCTCGATGAAGCGTGGCAGCGCATCGGTCACGACCGCGCGGTGCAAGGCAACCTCGACCCACTGGTGCTACTAGCCGACCGAGAGACACTCCGCGCCCGAACCCAGCAAGTCCTCGACCAGGCCGCCGACCGCCCGGGGCACATTTTCAATCTCGGGCACGGCATCCTTCCGCAGACTCCGCCGGACAACGCGAAGGCGCTGGTGGATTTGGTGCATGAGTTGAGTGCACGGTGAGCCGTCGGCCCAAGAGAGGAGCAAGAGAAACGTCATGCGGATAGCATTGGCTCTTTTGGCCGTTGGTTGGATCGCTGGCTGCTCTAAACCGGAGAGCGACTTAAACCCGTCCATATCCCATGAAGTAATAGCGGAAATTCCTCCGCCGGAACTCGCTGCGGAAACGTTCGCGGCAGTTCTCAAGGAGCATTTTCTGTGGGATACGCCAAGTGACCTAGATTCAATTCGACTCTCGAGTACTCTCGAGAAGGACGTCATACTTGGAAACCTCGCGCATCTCCCCAAGTTGGAGAAGATAACATTTCGAGAAGTTCCGCTTTCCAAAACGGATCTCACCAAACTGGCTCCTTTTAGGAACGTGACGCAGATCGAACTTGCTGGCTACGACCACGTGAGCACCGACCTTCTCTCCTCCATACCGTCGGTAACACAACTTGAGTTCTCCCAGTGCGAGTTCGTCCCTTGGGAACGCATCCACGACACCTGTGGCCAGAAGCTCCAGCATCTCGAAGTAAGCCGCTCGCCCATTGATGGAGACGGCATAGCTTCCCTTTCGGCTATTGCAACGCTTGAGTCCATCGGCTTCTACGACTCGAGGCACATTGACGAGACCGCGTTGTCCAGCCTATCGAAACTGAAATCTCTGAACTCGCTTACGGTTGTCAACTGCGATGAAGTGCAAGGTGCTTTTCTATCCGAGATTCAAGGTCGCCTGGAGCTAGATGAGTTTACGTTTACTGGCAGTCTCGCGCCAGCGGAGGCGATACATCTTGGAAAGATATCAAGCCTACGCCGCATTCAAGTGAACAGTGAACAGGAATTGCCCGTTGAGTGGTTTCGTTCGATCTCTCGAGGATGTCAGCAACTGCAAAGCTTGGTGCTGCACTACCAAGCGCTCGACAAAGAGAAGATTGACTACATCAGCTCACTGCCTTTGCTGAAAGAACTGCAGGCCTGTAGTAATGGTCAGGTCCCCGATTTCAGCTTTGGTGGTCCGAGCGTGCAAGCCGACGTGGGCTCCCTGGTAAGCATTTCGCGGCTAGAAAATCTCGAAACGCTGCATCTGTCTCGAGGCTACCGCCTGGGGGCATCTGATGGCGAGGCGATTGCATCTCTTCCAAAGCTGAAAGAGCTAGTTCTGTGGCATGTGCATCTCGAGCCGGGATCGCTGGCAGATCTAGGACGCCTAGAGAACTTAGGCTCACTTGACATCTACAACGGCGCATCACTCTCAACCGCCGATGCCAAAGCGATAGGTGCGTTGCCCAATCTGGAAACACTGAAACTCAGGGAGTGCCGCAAGGGCGCCGGCGCGGACTTTTCGCACCTCAAGAATTTGAAGAAGCTTCGCACTCTCGACCTCAGCGGGATTCATGGCCTTAGCGACGGCGATATGTCCATGGCTCAAGGAATGGTTAGCCTCGAAAAGTTAACACTGGAACGCAACTCCGGTGTGAGCGACGCAGGCATCGCCAAATGGCATCAAGCCACCAACCTGAGGGAGCTGTGGATACAGAAATTGAACATGGATGGATCCGGCTTTATCGGTTGGCCCTCTAGTCACGGAATCGAGTCCATCTATATCGAAGGCACGTCCATTGACGACGACGGGCTCAAGGCGCTGAGCCGCCTGCAAAACGTCCAAAGCCTGGACATCCGCCTGCAAACGCTGTTGGGCTGGGACATTCGAGTAGATCTCTGTCTTCGCCAAAACCCCTTCGTTACAGTTCCTCCACCTCTTTGGGAATTACGTTACCACGCGAGAGAATATGAACAAGCTGGTAGCAGCTAAACCTGAACTGGGCGAGCCCTGTAAAGTTGCCGAGTAATGCGGACATCCAATTGCCGAATCAGCGTCGGTCAACAGTTTTGACGCTACTTGATCTTTGAATCGCGATATCGTTTTACGGTGCAACTACACTGAGTGAGTGAGCGGCCTTCTTGTGAATCTTACCGATGTCGAAAAGTCACTTTTGCTTGCTACCTACTTTCGAGGAAACACTCTGGAACAAGAGCGTTGGACATCAAGTTCTGATCAGATCGTTACGCTTTCTTTGTTTTACACTCGCGACCTTACCTTCCACGAATGTGAAAGTCGCTTCAGCAGAGAAGGATACGTCGGCGACCTATATGTTGAAGGCGGAGAATTGAGTCCTTTGGTGGCTAGTCGATACGGTGACTTGATCGAACTATTGCGGAATCACCCGGACCTCATCCTAGGAGGTGGCGACTTTGACAGTCCCGCGGATCCTACTTTCACTGCCTGCAAGCTCACGACTGATGGCAATCGATTGGCATTGAGCTTCGCCGACCTATTCCCAAGCAAGCCAGACTTTCCCAATTGGCCTGACAAAAGAAACCTCCCAGAATAATAGCGGCGATGCCGCTGGGTGGTTCTTCGATACACCTACACGCCCGCCAGCGTCGTCGGCTTGGCGATAGCTCTAGCGATACTTGCGTCGAAATCAATCCATGGAACAAGCAGGCGGGAAAGCGAATCTCTGGTACACTCTGGGCTGCGGCCAGGTACTTCACTCTACTGCGTTCGGAGGAGGCTCACCGTGCAATTCATGATCTCTTACAAAATCAGCCCCGAGCACCGCGACGCGTCGCAAGAGCGCTTTCGCACGATGGGCGAGGGACGTCCCGCGGGCGTCAAGGAACTCGGGCACTGGCAATCGGTCACGCAGCTCGAAGGTTGGGCGCTGGTCGAGGCCGACGATTCCCAAGAGCTGTTCAAGGCGCTCCGCGTGTGGACGAATCTGAACGTGAACCAAATCACGCCGGTGCTGGATCAAGCGGGGTTGGAGAAGGCGATTGGGGGTTAATCCACGCTCCCTCGACTCACCAGGCGGGCGCAGCATTCAGCACCATGTCGTCGTAGCGGCGCAGGTCAGCCGCTTCCTCATCGTCGAACCAATCGCGAATCAGTCGCCACACGCGAACCGCCCGTGCGGGGTCACGTAGTCGGTCGGGTTCGAAGCGCGCCCAGTTCATCAAAAAATGCAGCTTCACCGTATGCGACTGCTCGCCGCAAGTAACGGTCATCGTTTGCTCGCTGCCACTTGAGACAAGCTCACCGTACTCGTCATCCAAGGCAAAGAAGTCTTGTTCGATCAACAAATCGCGAAGCTCTTCGACCTGACCACGAGTGATCTGAAACACGCGACTATTATCGCTCGGATACCCCCCGATATTGAGATGGACGATACGATCCGCATCCAATTCCAACGACCACGACTCTCCTTCTGCAAAACTACCGACGTTCTCCAGTTTGACCGTGATCGGCCCCTTGAGAGGCCCACCACGAGTCGGCGGGTTCTCTTGGGTGCATCCCAGGGAAACCAGTGCTGTGATGCAGAGGATTGCAAATCGATTGGGAGAAAGAGTGTTCATCGAAAGCCCTAACGGCCTCAATCCATACTCCGCATGGCCAACTCCGCAATCTCTGCCGAAGTTGGCTCGCGATCTTGAGGTAACTCTGGCACTAGATCGGGCCAGTAGATAAGGTCGGACCCACTAGGATGCTTGCAATTAGCCAAGAAGACCTCCATGTAAAAATCGCATGCTTCGCGACAATCAATGACGCGTTCGACGATCTCTGTCATCTCGGCAACGGTCAACTCTGGATCCGAGTGCAGTTTTTGACACCACAAGAGACGACGCACATAATCCTCGTGCTCTTCACCACCATATATGCCTTGCAGTTCCTCGAAAGCAATCGAAGTTCCAGCCAGGCGATTGAATTCTGCCAGTTTCTCTTCCCACTCACCTGCCGCCGCACCATCAATAGCACTTGCCAACTTAGCGAGACGCGCGACGAGTGATTCGTCGAGTTCAATTGGCGTTAGTTCTGGGCGGAGTTCCATGGCAAGGTTCATGCTTGCTTCAGTATGAGCGCTACGCAAGATTGCTTCGCGTACTATACCCTGTAGGCGCATTGCGTTGTGCGAAGAAATCGTGGGCCTAGCGCACCAAAAAACCGACCGGCCCTCTTGCGAGTGCCGGTCGGCTTGGTGGTTTCGGTGTCGGCGAGTCGTTCGCCGTCTGCCCCGAGTCTTCTTGTCGTGCGTCTCGCACTATTCGCCAATCTTCAGCAGCTTTCCGAACTGCTTGAGCGATTGGGAGTTAACTTTCAGGCCGTTGTTGGCTGAAAGGTTGTTATTGTTGGTCACCGACTTCGAGGTGATCGGGCCGGGGACGCCGATCGGCATCGGAGCAGGTTGGACGGGCGGCTGCACGAACTTCTGCGTCACGGGAGCCGACTTCGGAGTGATCGGGCCGGGCATCGGGCCGGGGCCGCCGCCCAGGAACGCCGAGCGGTAAACCACTGCGCCGCTGCGAATGTCGCGGATGGCCAGGGTCACGTGCCCGCCCTGGTACACGGCCTGCGTCAGGGCCTGATTCCACGCACCGTGGTAAGTGAGCGGCATGCCGTTCATGGCGAGGATCGTATCGCCCGGCTCCAGGCCCAAGTTGCGGGCGATGCCGTGGCAGTTGACGAAGGTCACTCGCTCGCCGACTCCGCTGAGGTTGTAGCTCTGGAAGCCAAACTTCGGCAGATAAATCGGATTGGTGATCGGAGGCTGAATCGCCGGGGCGACATTCCCGCCAACCAGGTACGCTTTCGGCTTGGCCGAGGCGTCGGTGGCCAGCAATGCGGCGAGGGTCAAAGCAAACGCGGTGGTGAGGGTGGTCGTGCGTGTCATGGTTGGGTCTCCCAATTCAGGATGTTGCGGGTTGTGGTTTCCGGCTTGGCCGGTCATGCCAAACCAATAAGGCAACCACAGTGCCAGCAACACCAGCTGGGAGACCAGAATACACGCAAGTCGTTTATTTAAAACGACTTACAAAAACACACAGAATTGGCACGCGCCGCCATTTAGACACGCGATGCACTTCTAGTGCACTCATTTTGACTGCGCCGCCAACCACTCTGAGACCCACGAGGGCCCTGAAATCAGGCGGGGCGGTTGAAGAACCGGTAGGCCACGAGCACTTCGTACAGATCGGCGGAGACAGTCACTTCGTCGTCGGCGAAGTCCGCGAGCCAAGTGCGGCGACTAGCGTAGGCATCGGCCAACAGAGGGATGATCTCCTCGGCCTTCACGGTCACCGTATCCTGCTCGCAAAGGCGATTTTCATCGGACTCAGGCGTATTCGCGGTGTCGGGTCCGTGATAGACTCGCAGTCGTGTGGCGTTCATGGGTGTGATCCTTCACAACATCAATGGGGGGAGAAGAGAGCCAGATTCGTTCCGGCTCGTTCTTCATCGGGATTCCACCCTGGGCAGGTTTAACGCATATGGCAAAATGAATCGCTTTTGCGGAAATCTGCTTTCGCGACCGCTGGCGCTGCTGTCACGATTTCTTGACAGCGCGGGTCTGGGCAAACCACAATGCTCGACAGCGCTTCCAGTTGATAGCATCGTTAACTATGACGCGGCTTGATGTAGATGGACCTTTTTTGATTGAATCCACCCTGCTAGCAAACCTCCACCATCCATCGGTCGCATAGATAAGTCCGTTGATAACACCGCTACCATCTCCCGTTTCGAGCCCGCTTCCAGCGTGGCTCCCAGGTCGCCCATCACGGCGACAAGCGTCGATTTGCTGACGCAAGGCTTTTCATGGATTCACCGCTTGTAATCGACTTCGCCCGGGTAGCTCGTAAGACGAAGCTACCTGCCGATCAGGTGCGCGCCACGGTCGAGCTGCTCGACGATGGCAACACAATTCCCTTCATCACGCGCTATCGCCGCGATCAGACCGGCGGGCTCGACGAGGAGCAGATCGAACAGATCCGCGCCGCGGCCGACGAACTGCGCCAACTCGAAGCGCGCAAAGGCACGATTCTTCGTTCGCTCGAAACGCAGAACAAGCTGACCGAGGAACTGCGCAAGCAGGTCGAGACGGCCGAGACGCTCAGGCGGCTCGAGGACCTGTACCTGCCGTTCAAGCCGAAGAAGCAATCGCTGGCCTCCAAGGCACGCGAGCAAGGCCTCGAACCGCTGGCCGACGAGATCAGCGGCGAACTGTCCGCGGCCATGGACCTCGACGCCCGCGCGGCCGACTTCGTGAACGAAGACAAAGGCATCAAGGAAGCCGCGCTCGCCTTGGTGGGCGCGGGGCATATTCTGGCCGAGCGGTTCAGCGAGTCGGTGGAGCTCCGCCAGCGCGTCCGCAAGTTGTTCCGCAAGACTGCCAAGCTCACCTCGACCAAGATCTCCGACGACCACAAGAAGAACCCGCTGTTCAAGGACTACTTCGAGTACCGCGAACCCGTTACCAAAGTGCCGCCGCATCGCGTGCTGGCCATCAACCGTGGCGAGAAGGCCAAGGTGCTGCGGGTGGGCATCGAGTCGGACACGGCGGCGATTGAGCAGTTGGCCATCGAGCTGATGGTGCGGCCCGACCACGCGCACGCCGATTTCCTCAAGGGTTGCGTGCGCGATTCGCTCGAGCGACTGGTGATTCCCTCGCTGGAACGCGAAACTCGACGCGAGCTGACCGACAAGGCCGAAACACACGCGGTGGAGGTGTTCGCCCGCAACCTCAAGGCGTTATTACTGCAGCCGCCCGTGCCGGGGCGTCGCGTGTTGGCGATCGATCCGGGCTACAAGAACGGTTGCAAGCTGGCGATGATCGACGAGCACGGCAATCTGATGGCCCTGGGGCTGGTGAACATCACCGGCTCGGAAGAAAAAACGGCCGAAGCCCGCGCGCAGTTGCTCGAGGTGATCCGCGAGCACACGCCGAACGTGATTGCCATCGGCAACGGCTCGGCCTGCCGCCCGACGGAGAACATGGTGAGCGATCTGCTCTCCACCGACCTGGCCGACACCGAAATCCAGTACGTGATCGTCAACGAGGCGGGCGCGAGCGTCTACTCCACCAGCGCTATTGGTCGCGAGGAGTTTCCCGAGTGCGAGGCGATCGACCGCAGCGCGATATCCATTGGCCGGCGCTTGCAGGATCCGCTGAGCGAGTTGGTAAAGATCGACCCGGCCAGCATCGGCGTGGGCTTGTACCAGCACGACGCCAAGCCGGCGCACCTGAAAGAGACACTCGACCAGACGGTCCAATCGTGCGTGAGCTTCGTAGGCGTCGACGTCAACACGGCCAGCGCCGCGCTGCTTCGCAACGTCGCGGGACTCAACCAACTCGTCGCGCGGCGAATCCTCGAACACCGCACCGAGCATGGTCCATTCAAGTCGCGTTCGTCGCTGCGAGACGTCAAAGGACTGGGCGAGGCAACCTTCGTGCAAGCGGCCGGCTTCTTGAAAGTCGACGAAGGCGAGAACCCGCTCGACACCACTTGGGTGCACCCGGAAAGTTACGAAGCGGCTACCAAGTTGCTTGCCGAGTTGGGCATCGCACTGGAGCAAGTCGGCAAGCCGGGTTGGGCCTCGACGTTCGCCGAGTCGCTGAAGGATCGCGACCGCGCGGAGCTGGCCACCAAGCTGGAACTGGGCGAGCACGCTTTGGGGCAGTTGATCGAAGCGCTCGAACGGCCGGGTCGCGACCTGCGAGCCGACTTGCCGCCGCCGGTGTTTCGCCGCGACGTGGTGAAGCTCGACGACCTGGCAGTTGGCATGCAACTGCGCGGCACGGTGCTCAACGTGGTCGACTTCGGCGCGTTCGTCGACGTGGGACTGTCGGACAGCGGACTGGTGCACGTGAGTCAGTTGCAGAACGACTTTGTCCGCGATCCGCACGAAGTGGTTTCGGTGGGCGATCAGGTCGATTGCTGGGTCACGGCCATCGACACCGACCGCCGCCGCGTGGCATTGACCATGATCGAGCCAGGCACCGAGCGCCCGAAGCCCGAGAAGACCTCGCGTCGCAAACCACGCCGGCGGAGCAAACCATCGTCGGGCGAAGGGGAGCAAGCCTCCCAGAAGCCAGAAGGCGAACGTCCACCCCGCGCGAAGCGCGACGACCGCGGAGGTCGAGGCGAACGCCGCGAACGGGGCGGCAAGCGGGGCCGGCGGAGCAATCGGGACGAACGCCCCCGCGAACGGCACGGTTCGTACGAAAAACGAGCCAAGCGTGAGGTGGTTCCCATCACCAAAGAGATGGAAGAAGGCAAGGAAGCCATGCGCAGCTTCAGCGATCTGCTGCAATTCGTGAAGAAGAAGGACGATGACCAGTCCGACGAGGGCGGCCAACAGAACTGATGCGCCTAGTCGGCGCTCTGGTAAGTGCGTAGAATTGCAGTCTCACCAACTAATCGCTGCACGCCGATCGCTGAGTGCCACCCGTCATGGATTTTCGCAAACGCCTGCAACTCGCTGCCGACCGAGGAATGCGCACGCGCAGCGAGCGCGAGAAGCGAGAAGCCGCAAAGGCGTTCAGCGAAGAAGAGTACCGCCGGCTGCATTCGAACTATCGCCTGGAACTTTCTGATCACATCGAAGCGTGCCTCGGACAACTTGCCGATAACTTCCCGGGCTTCAAATACGAAACGCTGGTGGGCGAGAGTGGCTGGGGCGGCGCGGTGAGTCGCGACGACCTGGAGATCGTGGCCGGCAAGCGTCGCAACGCGTATAGCCGTTTGCAGGTCTTGGTGGGCACCCACAACTCTTATCACGTGTTGGAGATCTCCGCCAAAGGCGCGGTCCGCAACAAAGAGAACTTCAACCGCCAGCACTACACCAAACTGGACGACGCCGACCTGGACGATTTTCGGCAACTCATTGAACGCTGGGTGCTCGACTACGCAGAGCAGTACGCAGCGGGTTAGAGTTGATACACAGGTCGGTCGCCAAACATTAGACGGCGCACTCGTCGTCAAAGAGGCTCGTTCGAAACCTGTGGGGGCAGGCATGGAGTATTCCACGCTGGAGATTGCGGGTGCTCAAGCCATTGAGCTACTCGAACTGAAGCGCGAATCGTACCGCAGCAGTGGCGAATACCCCTTTCTGATCGGTGACGAAGACACGCTGCTGTGCCTGCAGGCGATCGCCAACTTCGAGGGCCGCGCGCCGAGCGAGATTGTTCAGCGTTCGCTTTCATTGGACCTGGCCAATTGGATGTCGACGCGGAGGGAAGAGCAAGAGTTGTACTCGTTCGACGCCGAGCAGGTGCTAGGCAGTTGGCCCGATCAAACGGCTGCGCCGGGTGCCATCTCGTTGCACCGAGACGAGGCGACGAACAGAACGAAGCCAAAGGTGCAAATGGGGTTCGCTCAGATTGACCAGCCGTGGCACTTGCCAGCCATGTTGCGATTCGGCAACTGGAACGACTGCCCCGACGCCGTGGTGCACTGTGCTTTCTTTGCACGCTGGCAACGATTGTTTGGCGCGGAGATCGCTGCCGCGTCGAGCGACACGCTCGAATGCATTGTGAACCGTCCTCCCCAGGACAAGGAAGCCGCCCTGGCTTTGGCTTGGGAGCAGTTTTGGTACTGCGGCGATGTAGTTCACCAGAGATGCGATTCGATATCCAAACTCGCGGCTCAGTTGCTAGAATCGAACTACTGGCGCTTCTGTTGGGATTGATAACGATCCCCAACCAACATGGTTTTCGACTGAAGTGTGCGCGATCTCGTTGCACGATTCCCGAATTCGTCGGGGAGATATGGAACTCGGTCTCGTACGGCACGTCCTACTGGGAGTCGGAAACTCTCAAAGCTCGAAAGTCGCCCCATCATGAAACGCTTACGCTTGGCCTCGACGATTCTGTTTGGTGTTGCCACCGCGGTGCTGCTGGTCATATGGATTCGGAGCTACTACGCGGCCGATCGACTGGAGGGTTGGGCGCCGGGGGGCGATTCGTTGATCGTCGCCAGCAAACAAGGCGGGGTGGCCGTGATGACGTTTGAGTGGAAAGGCCCTGCTGGCGACTGGAAGTGGCAACTCAAGAGTCGCGCGGTCGACGATACCAGTTCGTTTCCCGCCGACGACATGTCGCAGCACACCGGACGCGGCGGGTTCGGCGAACTCGACTACGCAACGTACGTCGTGTCGCCCACGTTGGAGCGAGGCGACGGGGTGGTGATGATGGGCGAAACCTACTGGCTCCGCGGCAATGGATTCATCGTGCCCTACTGGTCGCTGGTGCTGGTGGGCTCGGCGCTGGCGCTCGCCACCCGCTGGCGAGGCCGGTTCACCGTGCGCGGGCTGCTGATTCTGCTGGCCGTGGCTGCGGTGGCAATCGTGGGCGTGAAGTTTATCTTTACCGGCGAACCGGAAGTCGAAGAAGTGCCGCTGCCGTAAGACGCGCTACGGCTTCTTGCCTGCTGGCTTGCGGAACACCAGCAGGTAGTTTTCCTCTAGCGCCTTGAGCTGTGGCTCGTCGGCTAGTTCGAAACCGGTGGAGAGGATCTCCTCTTTGAACACCTCCTTGCCAGCGCGAACGTGACTGAGCGTCCACTCGCTGCTGATACCTTCCTCGCGAATGAAATCGACCACCACCAACCGCCCGCCGGGACGCAGCGCCTTGAGGATCGAGGCGATCGTCTTTCGCGGATGTTCGAAGTGGTGGTACGTGTCGCACACGAAGGCCACGTCGATCGACTCGGCGGGCAGGTTCACCGAGTCCTCGTCGCACAGCACCGGTGTGATGTTGTCAATGCTGGCCGCCTGAGCGCGGTTGGCGATGTGCTCGATGAACTTCGGCGCGATGTCGACTGCGAACACCCACCCCTCTTCGCCCACCGCGTCGGAGAACAGCACCGTGAACAGCCCGGTGCCCGCTCCCACGTCCGCCACCCGCATGCCGGGCTTCAGGCCAATGGCATCGAGGATCTGGTTCCGCGCTGCGTAGGCTTCGCGCCCGTCGCGCTCGAACCGCTCGGTCCACTCTTCGGGGTTCATCTCCGGATCGAGGAACCTGTCGTTGATCCCCTCGGGCAGCGCGACCGCCGCTGGTTGGGCGAAGGTGCAGGTACTGGAAATGCAGGCGGCTACCCAACAAAGGAATAAGAAGCGTTGCATGGCTCGGGAAGTCGGGGGTGGGAGGCTGTGGGGTGTGCGCCCTCATTAGAGCAGAGCCGTGGTCGCGGTGCACGCCTCATGGAGAAGCGTTGAGCGCGAATCCATAGGTCAGCAACATAGACCCGGCGTTTACGCCGGGTTGGCTCGCGGAACCAACTTCTGCGGTCGAGGAACCGGCACTCCATCAGCCGGAGTATGCCCGAGACCGCAATGAGGCCGCGTCTCAAGTCTCGAAACTCCGTGACTCACTGCTGGTCATATGTGGATGGCGTGGACGGAATGACGAATTCGCGCGAACTAGTCTTCTCCAAACCATGAAGTCTCTGCTCTACATTTTGAGATCCTGCGTCATGCGCGCCTTGCTCAGCGTGAATCACGGCTTGGTTGCGGTCTCGGTCACGCTCCGACTGATATGGAAGTCGATGGCTCGACCGCAGGAGCGTTGCGTTCCAGTTCACCCCGCCGTAAACGACGGGGCTAGTCACCATAGGCGCATAAAGAAACCCCGGCGACTCCAAGGAGGGGGAAGTCGCCGGGGTTGGGGGTTACGTGGTCGTGGGGGCGACCACGTGGGGGAATCGCAGGCGAGCGGCGCGGCATGTGCCGCTCACCGGGGGTTGAACTCTTAGTACTTCCACTCCACACCGGTCTGCAAGCCGTGCAGCACGATCGAATCGTTCGAGTCGATGATGCCGACGTACTCGGGGCTCGACCAGTCGGTAGGGATCTGCTCGCCAGCGAGCGCGACGCCGGTGATACCGATCACGCGATAGGCGGCCGTCAAGCGGCAGTTGCAGCTAACCTGGTAGCCAACACCGGCACGCATCTCACCCAGGAACGAAACGTCCGTCTTGTCGGATCGCACCGCAACCGGGTTGCCGCTGTTCACCCAGGACACTTCGCCAGCACCGCCAGCCCATACACGCTGGAAGCTGCTGATGCGGTTGCCGTAGATGCCCATGTTCGAATCGCAGAACAGGGTTACCTTGCAACCAACCTGGTAGTTGATGTTGCCACCGAACTGAACACCGACCATCTCGTTGTCGACGTTGATGTCGTGGAAGATGCTATTGGGCATCGTGTCGGGGAACCCGCCAGGGTACGACGAAGGCATACCGGCGTCGGGAACCCATCCGCCGCCTGGGTCGCCACCCGGCGTGGTAAACGCATCGTACAACAAGTCTTCGTCCATCTTGAGGTACCGCACGCCACACAGAGCGTTCACGCTCAGTGGCGAGGGGCAGCAAGGGTTGCAACCTCCACCGCAACCAGCAACTGGGAAGCGAATGAAGTTCAGCTCCAGGTTCTGGGCACTGAAGTTCGAGCGCACCCGAACGGCCAGCAGTCGCACGTCATCAGCCGTGGTGGTCGGGTCTTGAACTGGCGAACCGTAGTCGATGTAGTCGTTCAGGGGACGATCGGCATAGGTACCGCCGCCGGAACCATCGAGGTCGTAGTTCAAACCAGCGTAGTTGATCAGGCCGTACATCCGGTCGGTGTCGCCGAGGATGTCAGTTGCCAGCGCCATCTGGCTGTCTTCCGCCAGGCCCCAGTAGACCACTTCCCAGGCACAGGGACGCTGACCACAGCAACCTCCGCAAGGATCGCAGTTACGCGGACGACCAAAGGTGCTGCCGAAGCGAACCTCGGCGCCCCACTGCCAGTCGGGCTCGATGTCGTCGGTCGACAGAATGATCGTGTCCTGCGTGGGGTAGTAAGGATAAGCAGCAGGCGTACCGTCGACGCTCGCGGCGAACTTGTGGTAGCTGGGGTTGTCACGCGTCATGAAAAGCCCGTACACGCCGAAGAACCACTGACGGGGGCAACCGCAGTCGGCGCCCAGCTTGCCGCCCAAGCCGCCAGCGTGGCAGCTTGCGCCGCCGAATCCGCCGTAGTCGCAGTCGGGGTAGCACGAGGTGCCGTTGCAGCCAGCGTACGAAGCGGCGGGAGCCTGCACGTAGCCTTCCCAGCTGCCGGTGCTCACCTGGTTGCAGTTACAGTCTCCAGCCGGCTGATCACCCGTCGTGGGGTAGCCGCCACCGTGCTGCACGGGAGCCGAGTGGGCTTCGGCCGTGGGCGCGGGGGGTGGAACCGACTCGGGTTGCTCCTGAGCCTCGTCCTTCATCGCGTAACGCTGACCAGGCGCGGGCGCCTGGTAGTTGGGCAGTTGGTACTGCGCTACGTGGTAGCTGGGCTGTTGCTGCACGGGCTGCGTTGCCTGAGGCTGCGTGTAGGCCGCGGCCGTCTGCCCTTGCGTGTAAGCCTGCGCCTGCGGGTAAGGCTGTTGCGCAGGCGGCGTGGTCACCGTGTAGGGACCCGTTTGCGGCTGCACAGGCGGCGCAGTCTGTTGATACTGACCGTACTGCTGTGGTGTTGAGTGCTGTGCGGTCTGAGGGTATGGCCACATGTTTTGGGCCGTTTGCGCTGTGGCGATCGAACCACCGGCCAACGCAAGCACGAATGCCCCCCAAGTGCGCAGACCTGTTAAACGAGAACGTATCATCCGAGCGACCTCCTAAACTCCGTTTTATAGGTTCGCGGCCCCACGCCGATGGCGCGGGTTCTGGTGTGCGGGTGCACGAGTCGCAATCAGACTTTCCATCACTTCCCTGGATGGCCCACCGGATCGACTTTACGGGTAGTCGAACCCCTAGGGGTCTGCGCGGCTCTTCCTAACACCATCCATCGTCCCTCCAAGCGCGCCGGTCGCGATAATCGCGCTAACCGGACGCAAAATGGACACCCGCAGGCCGATCAACCGCTACGCCGAGAAGACCTTCGGTAACGGACAGACTTTCCGTAGCCCGCAAAGTTTAACGCGAGTGATAGCAGCCCGGGCGCGAGAGGGGGTGCGCCGCTGTGTCATTTCGAAGGAGGCTAACCGACTGAGAAATCTACGTGGCCCGACCATCACGCCATGAAAATGCGCGAAAAGCTCGATCCGCCAACTGCCCTCAATCGCTCCATCCACGTAGTGCAAGCAAGATTCCTCGGTCGCGGAGCTCCCGTCGGAATGACTCCAGGATCGAGTCGTCACTTGGACTTACAGCACGCTACGCCGCGTCGCGGTGCTCGATCAGGCCCGGCTGCGTTTGCCGGGGCAGGCTCGCAGGCGACTCGACTAGCTTGCGGCCGGCGTAGTACGACAGCACCTCGCTGGTGAGGGCCTGGTAGTCTTGGGCGCCGGCTGAGGAGCCGTCGTAGCCGAAGATCGACTTGCCGAAGCTCGGGGCCTCGGCCAAGCGGATGTTCCGCCGGATGCGCGAACTGAACAGCCGCGCGTGCTCCCACACGGGACCTTCGGTCCGCAGGTGGTCGAAGTACTCCTCGACGTCGCCCGCCACCTCGTTCGCCAGCCGCGTGCCCGACTCGTACAAGCACAGCACCACGCCGGCCATTCGCAACCGACTGTTCAACCGGCTGGCCACCAGGCCGACCGTCTGCATCAGCTTGCTCAACCCGTGCAGCGCCAAAAAGTGCGGTTGCAGCGGCAAAAACACGTCTTCCACGGCCGCCAGGGCGTTGAGCGTCAGCAGTCCGAGCGACGGGGGGCAGTCGATAATCAAGTAGTCGAAGTCGTCGGACACCTTGGCCAGCTTGTCGCGCAAGATCGCTTCGCGCCCCACCACGCCAGCCAGTTCCACTTCTGCGGCCGCCAGGTCCAGGTGCGCGGCGGCCACTTTCAGACCGTTATCCACGCTGCGCCACATGCCGGAAAACTCGGCGTCGCCGGTCAGCAGGTGATAGGTCGTGTTCCGCGCGCTCCGCGGGTCGATGCCCAAGTGCAGCGTCGCGTGCGCCTGAGGATCGAGGTCCACCAGCGCCACGCGTTTCCCTTGCCGGGCGAGGCCGTCGCTCAGGTTCACAGCGGTGGTTGTCTTACCAACGCCACCTTTTTGATTGATGATGGCAATCGAGCGCATGGGGGCAATCCTTGGCCGGGCAAAAACGAAATAACAAAACACACAGGCGGCAGAGTGTATGAGAACGCCCGCGGTGCTCCCAGCCCAATTCGCAGCCAGTGCTAGCAGGCCATCGCGCCGCCCACGGGCCGCCCGTTCCGCTGGGGAGTTTTGTCCCCAAGTTGTGTCCGTAGCCGTAGTTCCCCGATTTTCATCCATTGGCCCAAAACCGGGGTTTTGTCCCCTACATCGATTCATTGGCCCAAAACCCAAAACGTTTTGGTCCCACCCAAGTGGTGAAACCCCTTGTTTTATTGACTAAACCATTCGGGGGGTGCGACAAACCCCCCCACATCACTTTGTGGGTGCTCAAGCCCTCACAATCGGAAAAACCCCTTGATTTGTAGTGGTTTTTCTTTGTTGCCCCCATAACACCGGGAGACGTTTGCTCGCGAATACACCTCGACCTACACCTCCAACCCGTTACACTGCCGTCGCGATCCCGATGGTTTCAATCCGCGCCCCCGTGAGGGGGCGATGTGATAACCGAGATCGACGGTTACACGCCGACTGGTTTCAATCCGCGCCCCCGTGAGGGGGCGATGCGCTCATGCGGTTAAACTCGCTGGCGATGTCTTTGTTTCAATCCGCGCCCCCGTGAGGGGGCGATGCCAGCCCAACGCGAGCAAGCGCTGTCGCCGTCGGTTTCAATCCGCGCCCCCGTGAGGGGGCGATGGGTGAGCGCTCACCCCCGAGCCACTTCAAAGTGTTTCAATCCGCGCCCCCGTGAGGGGGCGATGGTGACCACAGACCAGCTCGCCGGTCTGCTTGTTGTTTCAATCCGCGCCCCCGTGAGGGGGCGATAAGGTCAAGAGTACGCTGATCAAGCTGGGGGCGTTTCAATCCGCGCCCCCGTGAGGGGGCGATGGCGCTGCGAGACGTTCGCGGCAAGCTGGCGGAGTTTCAATCCGCGCCCCCGTGAGGGGGCGATAAGACGCCTTGCGAGCTGACAACTCGCCATGTCGAGTTTCAATCCGCGCCCCCGTGAGGGGGCGATGAGGCGCCCTGCGTTTTTTTATTGCCCCACGGAGAGTTTCAATCCGCGCCCCCGTGAGGGGGCGATGCAGTGCATGATGAGTTGAGGGCCGCCCGTGCTGTTTCAATCCGCGCCCCCGTGAGGGGGCGATGTTGAGCGGGATAGTGGCCAGCACCGTAGCGCCGTTTCAATCCGCGCCCCCGTGAGGGGGCGATCTCGGCTTGCGTTACGACGAATTCGATCTGGCTATGTTTCAATCCGCGCCCCCGTGAGGGGGCGATGCTGCCCGCCCTGACTCAGGCCGCGGCGGCAACGTTTCAATCCGCGCCCCCGTGAGGGGGCGATCTCGGTCCTGCAGTCCAGCCAGTTCGGCTTCGAGGTTTCAATCCGCGCCCCCGTGAGGGGGCGATGATGTCAGTCGCGATGCGACCATCTTGAGCCCGATGTTTCAATCCGCGCCCCCGTGAGGGGGCGATCTCGCGCTACCACCACCTCGAGATGCCGCAAGTGGTTTCAATCCGCGCCCCCGTGAGGGGGCGATCTCGCCATCGGTGGCGCCCTCGCGGTCCCACATGTTTCAATCCGCGCCCCCGTGAGGGGGCGATTGACCCACCCGTCATTTGACGAGGTGCCTATGTTTGTTTCAATCCGCGCCCCCGTGAGGGGGCGATCGCGTTCGGATCGTATTTGCCCGACAGCAGGGCCTTGTTTCAATCCGCGCCCCCGTGAGGGGGCGATCCCAAGCCGGGCGACTTGTCGGAGATACTGACGTTGTTTCAATCCGCGCCCCCGTGAGGGGGCGATGTCATCGCTTCTAGTAGTCCGCAGCGGTCGATTGCGTTTCAATCCGCGCCCCCGTGAGGGGGCGATTTATACGCAGATCGAAGGGCGAGCGCTCGCAGCGTTTCAATCCGCGCCCCCGTGAGGGGGCGATGTGGCGAACTCAGCCGCCCAGCGTTAACACAGTGTTTCAATCCGCGCCCCCGTGAGGGGGCGATGTGGCCCGGCAGTCTTGCGTGGCGGGCGACACGTTTGGTTTCAATCCGCGCCCCCGTGAGGGGGCGATATCCAGTTCGAGCACGTGTGATCTCCGCTGCATCCGTTTCAATCCGCGCCCCCGTGAGGGGGCGATACCGCCATCGTAACTGCTTGCCTGCACTGGAGTAAGAGCGTCGTTTTCGCGAACCGGCGAGTTGGCAAGAGTCGCTTGAGAAGGTCCGACATCAGGCAGATCCTAAGTCGCAGGGGAGACGGCAGTTACAGAATTCGCGAGCCTGTCAGGCGGGGTGCGCGCGCTTCGGGTTCGCGGTCTACTCTGGTCTTATCCAAATGCCCGTCAACTTTCAAGCAATCAACGGACCGTCCACGTCGTAGGTAGGCTTCGCGCCCACATGTTCCACGCGGCGTTTCCAGTTGCTGCCGAGATAGTAAAACCGCAGTGAGTCTACCGAATCGTCGATCGTTTCCAGGAGCCTAGACTTACAGGTAGTCCACTGAGCGGGATCGACTTTCATTTCAAAAACGGAATTCTGCACCCGCTGCCCGAAGTCGAGGCAGATCTTTGCTACTCGCGAGAGTCGCTTGCGGCCCGCAGGTGTTTTCGTGCTCACGTCGTAGGTTACCAGAACATACACTGCGCGATCTCTTACTTCCAGACGAACGGGGGATAGGCATCCAGGTCGCCGCGTAAGTGGCGGGCCAGGATCCTCGCTTGCAGGTGCGGCAGCAGGCCGACTGTCATGCGGTCGCCGGTAAACGGGTGCTTTATCTCCTCCTGTTTTCGCTCCTGCCAGGCTACCAGCACTCGCTTGCGAGTGGCGTCGTCCATTACCACGCCGCCCGTTTCTTGTGTTTGAAAGCCACTGGGCGAAACCTGACCTCGATTGATGAGACTGAACACCAGGCGGTCTGCCAAGTAGGGACGAAACTCCTCCATCAGGTCGAGCGCCAACCCCGGGCGGCCGGGGCGATCTCGATGCAGGTAGCCGACTGCAGCATCCCGCCCGGTTGCCTCGCAGGCCGACCGGACATCGTGCAACAAGAGCGAGTACACGAAGGACATGAGGGCGTTGATCGGATCGGTGGGAGGGCGGCGCGTTCGTTTGGTGAACTCAAACTCAACCGCGGGACGAGTCAACAAGTGTGGGAACGCGGCGAAGTACTGCGTGGCAGCTTCACCTTCCAGACCTCGCACGATATCAACAGAGCTCGCTTGGTTGATCTCGATCAATCGGCCAGCCAAACGCTTGGCCGCCGCGGCCAGGGTTTCTTTGCGCTCTTCCTGGCCTGCGTCGCGGGCCGCCCGGAGCAATACGGCTCGGCAGTTGACCACCTTGCCCAGGACAAACGCTCGCGCCAGGGCGAGCGTCTGTTGCGTGTCGTCTGCGCGACGATACTGTTCTCGACGCAGCAGGACATTGCCCGAGGTGTAACCGACGATCGAGGCAAGGAATCGGCCGTGCTCCGAGAGCATCGAGATCGACACCCCCGCGGCCGCTGCGGCAGCCATCAGCGCGGGGCTTGGCGCAGTGTCTTCGCGCGACCTTTCGATCCAGGTGGAGGCCGCCAAAGCACGATGTCGGCCACACCGAACAACCCAAGGCGATACGATCGCAACGGCAAACTCCGCGAGATCCGCTCCCCATCCCGCGTCTCGGGCTTACCTTCGTGAGCCTTCTTATGCAGCACCTGCCCCTCGGCCGTCCAGCGATTCTCCTCCCACATCCGCTCGAGATGAATCAGCGCACACTGGCGTTCGCAGAACAGCAAGTGCTGCAGGGCGGAGATCGGGAGTAGGTCGGACTCGGAGTAGAGCATGGTTCTAGATAACTCCACCACTTGCATCAAGAAACGCCCGAAGCCTCAATATTCCGGCCATTATGCCATCGAAGTCGGCGTCGTAGTCCTCCTTGCCGTCGCTCCATTTAAAAAGCTCGATGCGACCCTCGATTTGGGCTAGTCCGAGCTCTTCGATCCGCTCCGCCCATAGCTGCACGCTGCCTGATAGCAGGCGCCGGAATCCGATGGGTTTCCCCTCCACCAAATCTGCCTTAAGTTGTGCGTCCACCACAACGAGTCGCGTGTCACTCGTGATGACGCGTCCCGCTTCCTGCGCCGCCGGATAGTCATGCTCGGATTCCGCCTTCACGAGTTTTCTATGGCCGAGCCCGCCTTTCTCCATCAGTTCGCGACGCATTGCCTCCGTGACGACTTTCGCCGACGGACGCTTGTTCAACGCGTTAAGAGCCATCAGATCCCTCAGTACGGGCGCCGAGAGCTTGGCCGCTGGGTGTTGCGTAACGTTTCTTACCTACCAACTCGAAGTCGAAGACCTCTCCGCGACCACGTTCGCCATGTCGGTTGACGCGGCCTGCCGTCTGCAGCGTACTCGCTGCGGCGAAGCGTTCACGGAAGGCGGCCTGGAACGACAGGTCGACCCCCGCCTCAACGCAACTCGTCGCCACAAGCACCCAATCGTCGGCGTCGCTCGACAGCTTCTTTTCAACCCGCTTCAATGCTCGTCCACGATCGTGAGGTAAGTGCGGTCGAAAGGTGCAGGACTCTATCCGCACCCATCTCATCCCGAATTGCCCTCGTGACCACCGCCGTCGACTGCACCGTGTTAAGGATCACCAGCCGCGGACCGTGGGCATTCAGGACGTGCTGGATTAGTTCCGCCACCGTTAGCACTGAGCCGCCGCTCGTGGATGAGGCGAGTGTCGAGTAGCGAACTCGTTGCTGCTCGGCGGCCTGAGCGTCCTTCGCTTGGGGCGCGGGCATGAGTTCCCGCAACCGGCGCGGCTCGTCAACGATCTGTGGATCTTCCCAGAAGCGGGCGAGCGAACCACTGGCCATCACGATGCGGCAGTTCCATGACTCAGCCAACTCACGAATCCACTTCCAATTCTGTGGCCATAAGTGCGTTGGAAGCGCGGCATGCGCCTCATCCACAAAAACAGCGCTGCCCGGCACCGAATGTAGCTTTCGCAAGGTGGCGGGATTGGCGGCCGAGAGTGTCTCGAAAAAGCTTACCGCCGTCGTCAGTACGATCGGCGCACGCCACAGCACTGCGAGGTCACGATCCCGCTCGCAATGAAAGTCAGCCCGGTGATGGTGCTCTACCAGGACATCCTCGGTGCGCTCGCCAGGCAAGACCAATACCTCTCGAAGCGTCCGGGCTGTCTGCGTGAGGATGTTCGCATACGGGGCGACGATGATGAGCCGGCGTTGCTCAGGCGTCTGGAGCAGCGCCTGTCGCATCAGGTAAGCAACGACCGCGGTCGTCTTGCCGATGCCGACTGGTCCCTCGCACGCCACGAGTGGATCATCGAGTTCGCTCGCGAGGCACGCATCGAAGACGTCACGGCGGCGGCGGTTTCGCTCACACTCCTCAGGCGACTTGCCAGCGGGCAGACCGTGAACGTACGCCTTGAGTTGTTCAAGACGCTCTGCCCACCGTGGGGCTTCTGCTCCTTTGGAAAAGGCAATGCCGCTGTAGTGCTGAGCAGTATCGGCATGATCGGCATCGACGAGGCACGACAACGCCAGCCGCATCGTAAGCCCATGCGCCGCTTCCGAATCCGAAAGCGCGACAGGGGCTGGAGTCGAACTGTCCGACATGACGGAACGGTGCAGCGTGACATATTCATGAAGACGTTTGTCTGTTCGCTGCTCCTGCGCCATGTGTTTTTCACGGTCGACTTCGTCGTTGCGACGACCGCGGAGCTTTCGGCCGCGTCCACGGTACCCGAAGTGCCGCGTGTAGGCGGGCAGGCCGGGTGCGTGATGGGCACGGACAATCCACGCAGCAACCGGATGACTCGACGCCATCAAGTGGGCGACGCCCGCATCGATGTGATCGACGTAGTCATCCTCAGACATCTTGCTCACATCGCCTCGAAGGAGCGATTGAAAGGTCTTGTCAAGCTTGCCGAGATCATGCCACATTGCCGCTGCCGCTATTTCGTCTGTGAGCCACGGCGGCGGACTCGCGGCGTGACACAGCATCTCAGCCGAACGCGATGCCGTACCGCAACAGACGTTCTGAACATGGTCGACGTACGTCTGCACCGGAATGCCGTCGCGAGCCGAGTGGGCGAGCGGAGGATCGCCCTTCGTTACGCCGTCGCCTTGTCCCATTGCTTGATAAATACGCCTGAAATGCGTCTGAATACTTACCCACGTCATGCCACGCCCCGGCGATTCGCCCCCAGTCGGCTTCGGGCCGATCGGGCAAGGTGTGAGCATAGAAAAGACGGCGATCCACGATTCTCGTCCCCCTTACGTCGACAAGAGCGTCGACGCAGGACGTATTATCGCCTCATGATGACCCGACTGGCAACTCCCAGAAAGCACTGAGCACTGACCAGGCGGTGTCGCTTGCCACTGACGATGACGACAAGGCCTGCCTGAGAGTTGTGGACCCGTGTGCGTCAGAGGTGTGAGTGGCACAACCGTGTTCTCGGCGGGCAGCGGTAGGCTAGGCAACAATCCCATCGATTACCTGTCCGTGCTCGAAAAGTCTCACCGGGCGGCCGGATGTGGTGTGAAGAGTGTACTCAGGTGGGAAGCCAAACTGCGAAAGCAGGGTTGCAGCCAAGTCGTCGGGAGAGCAAGCATCGGAGACTGGATCGAGGCCGTGGGCATCGGTGCTGCCATGAACGACACCCGATTTCAAACCGCCACCGGCGAGCAGGTAGCTCATCGCCCTGGCCCAGTGATCACGTCCGGCGGAGCGGTTGACGTGGGGAGTTCGACCAAACTCTCCACCGCACACGACGAGCGTTTCGTCGAGCATTCCTCGCTGCCGAAGATCGACAATCAGCGCGGCAAGCGCCTGATCCAGTGGCGGGAGCAGCCCACGCAGCGCGCTGAAGTTCTCAGTGTGAGTATCCCACCCGGTGGTGCTTACGGTGACGAACCGCGCACCGGCCTCGATCAATCGCCGGGCAACGAGCGTTGAGCGTCCTACATTACTTTCGCCGTAGTCCTGGCGGACCGCTTCGGGTTCCTGCTGCAGATCGAAGGCCTTGCCAATCCGGTCGGACGCCAGAATGTCGTAGGCTTGTTGCTGGAAATCGGATAGTGTCGAAACGATGTCCGCTTCGTGGTGGCTGCGGACGAATCCCGCATCGAATACCTCGCGCAGTCGCTGTCGCTGCTTAAATCGTTCGGCAGACATCGAATCCGGCAGTACCACGCCATGCATGGCGGTTGGATCAGGTCGTCGTCCTACGGCCATGCGAAAGGGATCATGCTGAGCACCCAAGAAACCGGCGCCGCTATATGCCGCGTCGCCCAAACAGAAATACGGAGGCATCCCTACCGATGGCGGAAGCAAGCTGGCCAACACGGAACCCACCGACGGAAACTCGAGCGAGGCGTTCGGCTTGTTACCAGTCATCAGGTACTGCGAACCGGGATCATGGTCCGGCGCGTTGTGATGCAGTGATCGCACGACCGTGCAATGGTCGAGCACTCCCGCCGTTTTGCGCATCTGCTCGCCGAACTGGACTCCGGGAACGCTGGTCGCAATCGAGCGAAACTCACCTCGCACCTCGCTCGGCGCGTCCGGCTTCGGGTCCCACATGTCGATAGTCGCGGGTCCGCCGTCGAGCCAGATAAAGATCATCGATTTCGCGCGAGCCCTGTGTTTGGGCAGGTGCGACTCGGCGCGCAAGAAGTCGGCCAGGCCAAGCCCCAAGAGACCGCTGAACCCGACCTTCAAGAAGCCACGACGGGAGGAACCTCGTCCAACAAGTCTTCGAGCTGGTGGCATCGGGTGCGAGCCTTTCACGCCTGGTGGCAGTGCGAGTTAATGAATAGTGAGGAACTCTTGCGTATTCAACAGGCCCCAGAGAATGTCTTCAAACTTCTCGCCACGGTTGCCTACCGCGCAGGCGTCCAACGCTGCGGTGCGTTCGCTATCGGTAGGCCAGCGCGAAACGGTTCGCAGGAACAGCTCGTCGACGAGTTCCGCATCGGATAGTTCGCTGGCGAGTAGTTGCTGCAAGTGGCCGCCGGAGATGTCGGTGAGCAGTTGTGGATCACTCATCAACACGAGCGTCTGCCTGATCGTGGGATGACCTTTCGGCGTACAATCGCAGGTTTCGGTTCTACCCGTCTGGCCAAACAGCCTAAGAAAACGGTCCCACCGGCTATTGGGCAAGCGACTCGATCCAAGTTCGACTGCCTTCAGTCCTCCGAGTTTGTCGATACCGTAATCGCGATCGATGCCGGTGGCTCCATGCCACATATCGACCACCACCGCTGGCGAGGGGATACGAACCCGCGCCCGCGCGAGGTAGTCGCTGTTGGCACTGTCGGCGTCTTGCGCTCGCGACGATAGCTGCCAGGTTCGCGAGGTAAGCACCATGCGTTCGAGTTGACGGATATCGTATCCGCTGGCTACGAAGCGGGTGGCCAATTCATCGAGCAAACGTGAGTGCGCACCGCCGGCGCCCACCGAGTGACCGTCGAGGGGGGCAACCAGCCCGCGACCGAAATAGTGATCCCACACCCGATTGACGAAATTGCGCGCGAAGAACTCGTTCTCAGGATGAGTGAGCCAATCGGCAAACTCAATACGTGGGTCTGTCGCTCCTTCGTCCAGCGGCGGACCTCCCAACGGTGTGGCCTCCACGTCGGCAAACGACGATTCCACATCGGCCAGGTAGACCTCCGTCAATCGAGGTAGTGCAGGAGGAGCAGCGTCGCCGGCCGCCAGCGCTTCGCGTCGCTGCTGAATCCGCTTGGCCACTTCACGGCGGAGTTCGGGCGACATGCCGTACCGCACTCGCTCGAAGATCCGTGAGAATCCGCGGTAGTCCTCTTGAGTCCACTGATCGAACGGGTGGTCGTGGCAGCGGGCGCAGTTGATGCGTACACCCATGAACCGCGAGGCAATGCGTTCTGCGACTTCCCGCGTTGGGTACTTGTCCTCGACATCGCTGCGACGCCAGAACAAGTCGAGGCTCGCGCGATCGGCGTACGATGTTGGCGTTCCTTCACGGGCTGCCAAAGTGATGGCTGCTTGCTCGTCGATCCAATCCGACACAGACGATTCGCCACGGCTGGTCGCGGTGACAATCGCTCGCACCAACTCGTCGTACGGCTGGTTCTGCGCAAACCGAACCCGCAACCACTCGTGCCACATCTGCGCGAGATCGATCTTCTCGTCATCCGCGCCCGCGAGTGTTTCGCTACTGCTACCAGTCAACTCGCAGAATTCAGTCGCCCACACCGCTGCATGTAAATCGTGACGGAGCAGTTCGTCAATCTTGCGATCTCGCTTGTCGGGATGTGAGTCGGCAACGAAAGCGCGCACCTCTGCCGGTGTCGGAAGCTGGCCAATCGTGGTGAGCGACAGACGACGCAGGAACTCCGTGTCGGTCGACTGCTCGGACGGTGGGATATCGTGTTTCTGCAAACTAGCAAAGACAAACTCATCGATCGGATTCCCCGAATCCGCATCGTCATTGCGCGCTATGTCCGCATGCACACAGCGACTGACTAGCGAGATCGCCACCACCCAAACGAAGATGATCAATGAGCGGCGCATTTCAACCTTCTTCGGCGGGAGCGTCGGCGATAGGAGTAAGTGTGAATTCGATCTCGCGCTCCTCGCCTTCTTCGAGCGACAGCTCTTGGGCGGTTGTCTCGTAGCCCTCTTTCTTGATCGTGACCGAGATGGTTTCGTCCGGCAGCAACTGCGACGAACGATGCCGTCCGTCGCCCTGAGCCTCGAAGCTCACTTGGCTACCGGTGGTGTACATGGTCATTTCCTCCCCTTCTCCCGCTTCCTGCACATAGGTGACAATCGGCGTTACATCCGACACGACGTCTCCCTCGGAGTTCACCGCCTTGACCAGCAGAATAGGAGCGACGTATCGAACCACTTCGAAGCCGTGGATGTCGTCCTCAACGGTGCCCAGTCGTACGTCCCTGCCACGCTGCAACGGTTCATCGGACGATTTTCGCCAGCGTAATGCACTGTGCTCGTTGGTGATGAGGTCGAGTTTCGTTTCCGTCAATCCGTGCGGCAGCTTGGCGGTGAACTTGCCGTCTTTGCCTGGCGTCGAGCTTCGCGTGAAGTAGAAGTCACCATCCAGTCGCCCAAACAGCATCACCTCGTGACCCGATCGCGGTTTGCCACTGCTGTCGAGGTAGGTCCCGTGCACTTCGACATGCGGCACCGCTCGCACAATGAGATTTTTCGGCTCGGAATCGACAATGGTGAAATTCTGCCGGAGAAACACCTGCTCGAGCGGTGGTGGGTCATAGCTGTCGCTGTTAGGTCGAACCTGCAGCGTGTAGTCGCCATCGGGAAGCGATGCCAGTTCAAACTCGCCCGTCTCACTCGAAACGGTGGTCCGACCGATATGGTTGGCGACCGCGTTACTATTCAAGTACTCATCCACTTCTTCACCATCGCCCTTGCGACGCACCTCGATCTTCACGTCTGGGACCGGCTCGCCATTAACGTCGAGCACCTTTCCAGCAACGTCCGCGCCCTTTGCCAACTTCAAAGTTCCCCAGTCGCCTCGGCGATCTCGAATCCGATGGGCCTGCGGTTCGTATTCCTCCGCTGTGATCCACAGCACGCCATCGCCTGGCGTTGGTGGGACGATGCGAAAGTAGCCGGATGCATCCGTTTGGGTTTTTCCGAAAGAGCCTCTTGGAAAGCTCTTCGACGATTCGGACGCGGCGTACATTAAGATTTCCACGCCTTCGACGGGTTCACCATCGGGCGACACGACGGTTGCTTCGATCGCCTCGCCGGGCCACAGTTTGATCTGCGTATAAAATGGCAACTCGCCCAGTTCCAAGTTCCTGCGAATCATGCCGTGCGAATACCCTGATCGGCCCTTTGCGGCAAAGTCGGGATGGTGCGCCTCGACCTCGATATATAGGCTGCTCTCCTTGACCTGCTCAGGTGGCAGCTCGAAACTATACATGCCGATCGGGTTCGACTTGTGTTTCGTAACCTCCAGGGTGGTCCATCCCCCGGTCTTCGGATCGCGGCTCAGTTTGTGGTGGACGCTGACGGTTGCGCCCGAGATAGGCTTTTCGGTGACCGCGTCGGTGACAAAACCGATGTAGGTGATGCTGCCATCCTCCTTTTTCTTCATCGTGCCCTTGAGCCACTCCGCGATTTGCGGCTTGGCGATGTCGACTGCTTCGCTGACCATCGGCCAGAAGTCGGGCACTTCGATGTCGGCAGCTGGGGCAGCGTCTGGTTCGGCTGCTGACTCGGTTGCCTCAATGGATTCCGAATTGCCTCCTGCCTTATCCGTGCCAACTGGTTCTGCTTCGAGTCTCACCCCCGAAGTCACAAAGCACAGCGCGATAGCAGCGAAGGCGATCGCAACACTACGCCATGCAGGACAGAGCATTCTGGTAGCCTCCTTGGCCTGCAGAAGCGATTCAACGCGATTCCTGAGCGCCGATCGGCTGTCGGTTACCCCCAGGGCCAGCTGCGGGCGCGGAGTGGCCTGGCGGCGGGCGAGTTGCACCAGGAAGGCAGCGTAGTCGGCCGGATGCTCTGCTTCGCCGGATGCCTCCGCGTCGGCCAGGCGATCCATGCAAAGCAGCAATTGGCGTCGCAGGAGCCAAAATAGTGGGTGGTAGTACAAGAACAGTTGGAGGCAAGTCGCCAGCGACCACGTCCGCGCATCACCACGACGCACATGCGCCCATTCGTGAGCCAGGCAGTAGTTCAACGTTCTCGAGTCGTCGCCGGCGATCTCCCGCTGCGGCAAAGCAATCACCGGCCGCCACGTTCCCCAAGTGATGGGCGAAACTATCCGATCGCTGCTGCGTAAGCGCACACCATTGCCGGCCTCGCCAGCGATCAGGTCAAACTCTTGCCGAGTCGCTACCGACACATCATCAGAACCACGATACAGCAGGTGCAACTGGATGCGAGTGACGACCGTCCGCGCGATGCGGACGAAGCAGCCCACGAGATAGACGAAGACAACCGACGCAACGGCCCACCAGCGATAGTCTATCGCGGGGGCTGCTTGAACGGTCGGGCGCAACGCTTCACGCTGCGCAGCAACCTCTATGCTCGGCTGACTGATTGCTGGTAGTACCGGCGTCTGCAGATCCACCTCCGATAGCTTCTCCCTGACGGCGTCGTTCGCCACAGGCGTTGCATCGGCCACGGAAACGCGTGAGACTGTTTCGGGCTCGGTTGCTGGTATCGAGATCGCAAACTTCCATGTCGCCGGCGCGGCGGTGAGCACCAACGAAGCCAGCACCGTTGCCATCGTCCACTGAAGTACGCGAAGTCGATCGACGGGCTGCCGACAGGCCCAAGCGACTGCACATCCGATTGACAGCAGCACAGTGCCAACCACACAGCAGTGGACGATCCACGTAAAAATTGCAGACACGAGCATAGCAATGACCTCCCCTGAGGATACACTTGGTCGTCATTTGGTTGCCAACGAGTCTCACTTGCGGCGCTGGCTCTTGCGAGCCTTTTTGATCAACTCCTCCAGCTCATCCAGCGTTTCGGGTTTGATCTTCTCCGCGGCAAGCATGCTTAACACGAGCTGGTCCAACGAACCGTCAAAGACTTGCTTTAAAAAACGAGACGACTCCTGCTCACGGGAATACAAGGGCTGGTAGATCATCGTCCGCCCCTCTCGACGATGCGAAACCAAACCCTTGCGATCCATGATTCGCAGCTGCGTTTGAACGGTATTGAAGTGAATGCGACCGTCGGGCGACATTCGCTCCAACACTTCGCGCACGCTCCCTTCCCCTATTTCCCAGAGGACTTTTAGAATTTCAATCTCTCGGTCGGTGGGGTTCATGATGCTTGGTTCTCGTTGGGTGAAGCCTAACCTAATAGTTTAGGTGAAGGCTGTCAAGCATATTCTTCCTTGGCGTTCGGCAATTGCGATTCACGCGGTCAGATCTAGTCTGCCTCGGCCGTAAACGCCGGTGCTATTTCAAGATGACTCCTGGCGGCCGAACTTAGACCCACCCCGACCCTGAACACGCGGCACCCTCCCCACTGAGACACCTCAGACAAACCAGAAACAGCAAACTAAACCCCAGCAGCACGAGAAGCCATCGAATACGTCGACCGATACGATAAGAAGAAGGTAGTTCTGATCGGCGGCGGGGAGCTTACCCGCCTGATGATCGACTACCAGGTTGGCGTGGCTTCGAGCAGTACCTACACGCTGGTCGATATCTCGCAGGATGTCTTTGATGAGGATGATTGAAGGATGCTGTGATAGAATGCATGCACCGCCGCTTAATCACTGTTGATGGTCAAAATCTCGCTCTAAAGATTCAATACGATCGACATTCGTTTGTCGGGTCAAGACTAGTTCTTTATCGAATCGCTTGGAGGATTCATATCGTTGGGCAGCGGCCGCCTCAACTGTGAGCTGTAGCTCTCTGCGATAGTGCTCATCCCGCAGCTGTTCCCGCTCCCTGCGCTCGTCTTCGATGTGCCTCCCAGTCCCGTAAGGTGCTGCTGAAGCTCCGCATACTGTCGACGCGACTTTTCACCCTGGCGCTCGAGCGCCGCGCTCAGTTGTCGACCTTGTTTCTCTAGTGCCCTCTGAAACTCGTCCCCTTGCTTGGCAATAGATTCGGCCAATAAATCTATCTGTCGTTACATGCGACTTTTTACCTTGTTCGAGGGCCACTAGTCGCGCCTCGGGAAAACGCTGAGGAGCACTTCTTCCATGTTGATGGTGATTTGACATACTTATCGACTAAGGGTCTAAGTATCGAACCAGAAGAAAATGGGCGGCCCTAAGTAAAATGGGGCCACCTTACCTTCGGGAACTAACTTCCACTTCTCTAAAATGATACTGGCTGTAGGTATAACGCCTTGATTCGGTGAAGATACCTTGGCACCATTTGCCTCAGAGGCTAAAGTTGACGTCGCGCCGGCTCTCTTAGTGAACTTCTCGGCTACTTTAAGAGCGATTCGATCCGCTAATGCTTCTGCTTGTTGCGATGCTCGTAGCAGTGGCGATCTCGCCTGCGTTTCCTGATAGCTAAAGTAAGGCGTTGCACAAGGGGAGACTGGCACACCAAATGGAATAGCTAACGGAGTGCTGACCAGGAGCCGCCGACCATGGAGGTCCGTGTCGCATCGCACTGGCGTTCAGCAAATTCAAACGTTGTCTACGAGACGGTGCGAAGCGAACCCAAGAGACGCTCGTTGAACTCTGCGGCAAAGTGCTCGAACTATTCAGCGAAACGGAGATGCGAAACTACTTCCGCCACTGCGGATACCGCTACGCTTAGGTGTAGTGTGATCTCTTTCATGTCACCTGGTTAGCTAGGACCTCCCTCTCTCAACAGATCTTTATCAAAGGTCACGTATCTAGCAATCAATATGACCACGGCCGATGCAACGTACACCGCGGCGAGGGCCGCGATGCCGGTGCCGAGGCCAATGTCTTGCTCGATCATGCCTAAGAGAAGTGGAGAGACCGAACCAACGACGAAGGCAATGGACAGCATGACGCCGGTGGCGGTCGAGTGGTAACGCGGGTGGATGACGTCGAACAGAGCGGCGAACAGGTTGGAGTCGTAGACACCGCGGAAGAAACCAAACCCCAGGAGTCCCAAGCACATTAGCCAGTAGGTATCGGCGGCTCCCATGAGCCAAATGAACGGAGCACCGAAGAGCAATCCAATGAATTCCACATCCAGTCTGGCGCCCTTTCTACGAAGGACGAGTCGGTCAGCTATGCGCGCTCCGATGAGCACTCCGGCGTAAGCAGTGATATGATGATAGAACATGGCGGTAAAGCTCGCCTCGGACAACGACAGATCGAAGCTTTCAAACAAATACGTTGGCATCCAGGTGACGAACCCAACATGGACGAAGATCATTCCGCCAAAGGCAAGCGAAAGCAGATAGAGCGTGGGAGTGGAGAGTGCATGGCGCAAGGCGGTACGGCTTGTCTCCACCTGGGCGTCGGGAGAGACAGCGGGCGCTGGTCGCCGATCGTTCTTCAAACGTAGTAGCAACAGCGCCGACCAGGCAATGCCGGCGATGCCGAAAACATAGAACGCGGTGCGCCAGCCGTAGTGCTCGCCGATCCAGGCAGCCAACCATCCGCCGATCACAATGCCCGTGTAGTTGGCCGTTTGATGAATAGCCATCGCTTGCGCGCGACTGCGGTGATGGTACTGACCGATCAACGAGTTGGCAGCGGGATAATAGAACGCTTCGCCAGCGCCAGTGGCCAGGCTGCGGAAGATGATCAGCATCCCCAGTCCCATGGCGCTGCCCGTAAGGAGCGTTCCGGTGCTGAAGATGAATAGGCTGGCGAAGACGACCCAACGCTTTTGAATAAGGTCGCCGGCGAGTCCCGCCACGGGAACGAGCAGCCCATAAATGATGGTGAAAACAGTGACCACCAGCCCGAGTTGGGCGCTGGTAAGGCCGAGGTCGTCGCGAATCAACGGCATCACCGCGCCGTAGGCTTGCCGATCCCCTTGGTTCAAGAAGAATGCAAACCACAACAGGGCGATCAGTTCCCAGCGGTAGAAGGAACCTCCCTCCGTTGGAGTTATCGCTTCTGGCTGACCGTCCGTATCGCTGGCGACCCGCTCGGTATCCTCATATGCGTGGCTCACTAGAAATCACCGCCAGGTATTGAAAAGTCTGAATTGAATCGGCCGCTTTGGTATTCGCCGAAGGCTAGAGGCTCAATCCGCCATCGACGAAAAGGGAGGTTCCATTAACGTACGCACCTTCCTCGGAAACAAGGTAACTAACCGCGTGGGCAATCTCATCGGCATCTCCGATGCGGCGAGCGGGGATGCGGGCGACGACTTGCGCTTCGTAGTCGGCGTCCTGCAGCACCTCGCGATTCATGTCCGTGCGAATGGCTCCCGGCGTGACGTTGTTGACCGTAATGCCACTCGGACCCAACTCGCGCGCCAGTTCGCGGGTCATCATGAGCATCCCGCCCTTGCTCATACTGTAGGGCGCACTAGAACCGGTGGGCGTTGTTTCATGCACCGAGGAGATGTTGACAATGCGACCCCACTGCTGGCTCTTCATGGCAGCGATGGCACGCTGCGCACAGAAGTAAGCGCCCTTCAAGTTCGTATCGAGGATCGCGTCGTAGGCGGCCTCGGTAAACTCTTCGGTGCCGTGCTGGATTACGATGCCGGCGTTGTTGATAAGGACACTTGCGCAGCCCCAATCGCTCTCAATCTCGTCGAACATCGCATGGATCTGCTTCACCTGCCGCACGTCCGCCTGATAGGCCTTGGCGGTGAGTCCTTGCGCTCGCAGTTCGTCGCAGACTTGATTGGCTTGCTCCGCACTATGGGCGTAGTTCACCGCCACGCGACATCCATCCCCGGCGAGCCGGCGGGCAATCGCGGACCCAATTCCGCGGCCTCCGCCGGTGACCAGGGCAACGCGAGACTTCGTAGCGGATTCACTCATAACGGGCGTTGGCGCAAGTGGTGTCGGGCGGCTTTCGCAAACTTAATCGCGCGGGAGTCGCCGAAGGCGTGTGTTGATAAGGTGCGGTCAATTCTAAGCAAAACCAGTCCCCACCAACAGGAGGAAGTGCTGCACAAGGCAACATAAAAGATATACTTTCGAGCAGTTGCACGACGCTCAGCCCGGCGCGCGCGCTTCCTGGCGGAACTCTCGTGGAGTCTTTCCCGTCGTGTTCTTGAAAGCGCGGACCAGGTACTCCGGATAGTGGAACCCCGTCTTGTAGGCGATCTCTTTGATCGGTGCATCGGTCGTGATCAGCAGTTCGCGGACGCGTTCCAGGCGGACGCGGCGGATCTCTTCGTGGACGGAGCGGTTGATGGCATTCCGCAGCAGGGTATTGAGGCCGGTGCGCGACATGTGCACGTGCTTCATCACGTCGGTGACGCCGATCTCGCGAAATGCATGCTCTCGAATGAACCGAATGGCAGAGGCCGCACGAGGATCGGACACCGCCAGGATGTCGCTGGACAACCGCGGTACGACCCCAGCGGGATCGATATGAATCTGTTTGTTTTGCTTTCTCGACTTACCACGCATCAACCCATCCAACACCTTTGCCCCCTCGTAGCCAATATGTTCGGAGTTCAGCGCCACGCTCGAGAGCGAGGGCGTGGCCAATTGGCACAGGCATTCGTCATTGCCCACAGCCACGACCGCTACCTCTTCGGGAACGGCAACGTCCGCTCGGCGCGCGGCGTCAAGCAAGCGGACGCCGTAGTCGTCGGTGCAAGCCATCACGCCAACCGGCTTGGGTAGCTCCGACAGCCATTGCGCCAGCGTATCGTGCTCGCGTTCCCAACTGCTGGCCGTGTGATAACGGCGGCGCGTGCGACTGCGAAACCGCAACAACGGAATGTCATCGTTTTCGCACTCCGCAGCCAGGTACTGCGCGCGGCGCTTCATGGCTCCTGCAGCGCTATCCGGCATTCCATAGTAGCCGATGTGCCGGAAGCCACGCTGCCGAAAGTGCTCGTACACATTCCGCGATACCAATTGGTCGTTCGGTCCGATCACGGGGATGTTGCCCACTTCCACCACCCGTCGAAAGTCGACCACTGGCACTTTGCAGGCGCGAACCTCTTGCAACATTTTCTCGTTCTCGATGCGGGCGAGGATTCCATCGCCGGACCAGTCCTTCAACCAGTGGGGCACAGGATCGTCCAAGCCGCGGGGCGTGAAGTACAACGCCCAGTCGCCCTGCTCTCTGGCGTAGCGCGAGATGCCGGTTACCAACCCGCGAGCGTAGGAACGCGTCGTCTCGACCAGTACGGCGACTTTCTTCAGCTTGCGCTTAACCTGCGGCATATGGCATCTTTTCGGTTGCAAACGGAACGAAAAAGCGAACTGACGCGAGTGGTCAGTAGTATAAGTTATTTGTTCCATTGTACACAACAATTGTGTGTGCCTGGAGCTTTGGTTCCGGCATAATGCCTTGGAGCGTTGGCAGCAGTTTGCGTCCAATTTTCCTCTTACGCCAATGTGTCTCCAAGCAGAACGTAGAACCAGGAGCAGTAGTAGTGTCTTCATTTTTGCCAGCAACCGATCAGCTTGAACTCCTCCGCGATGCCGTGGAGATCGTCGAGTTGACGGAGCCGGAAGCCGAGATCGTCAGTCGTTACGAGAGTCTCTACACAGGAGCCGTGAACGACGTGCTCCGCGAGATGTGCCTGCTCAATCAGGCACTGCCGCCGGGCATTGCCCCGCTCCGCGACGAAATGGTGGTCGCCGGGTTTGCGTTCACCATCCGCTCGGTTTGCGATCCCACCATCGAGGGCGAGCTCGCCACTCGGGTGGAGATGCTCGACAAGCTGACCCCCAACTCCGTGTGTGTGTGGAACGCCAATGGCGAGGACAACGCTTCACATTGGGGAGGTGTGATGACTCGCGCCGCCAAGAAGCGAGGCGTTCGCGGGGCGATCATCGACGGAGGAATTCGCGACACCCGCGACATCCTTCAACTCAAGTTCCCCGTGTGGACGCGCTATCGCACTTCGAATGGGGCGCTGTCGCGCTGCAAGATCACCGGATACCAGGTTCCCGTCTTGATCGGCGGCGTACTCATCAAGCCCGGCGATCTGGTGATGGCAGACATCGATGGCGCTTTGGTGGTGCCGCGCTCGCGCGTGGAAGAAGTGCTGCTTCGCGCTGAACAAGTCGAACGAAACGAAATCGAAATCAAATCATGGGTCGATGCTGGCATGAAGGCGGAAGAGATTAGCGAACGGGGTGGCTATTTCTAGACAGCTGCCCCAGGCGACGAAGGCTGCCTTCACAGCCGGCAACGTCTGCCTCCTCTTTGACGTTCTCCATTGCCTACTAGTCTCATCTAACTGATAACCCGGCATTCGCAGGATTTACCACTATGTCATGCAGCAAGCTTGCTCACTGCCATCGCTGTCGATTCTTTGTGGCCCTTACGTGTGGGCTGATCTTGGGTTCGCAAGCGCCCCTCCGGGCCGATGTTCTTCCCATGACGGGGGCTTCGTATTCGGTGCTCAACACCAATGGCGATGGGCACATTTCCAACACGTCGTTGCTGGGCAGCTATACCACGTCGGCCGGGGAGGTAACCACACTTTCTCACGCGGTGAGTGCAACGGGCAGTTTTCAGCTCAGCGGGGCGGGTGTGCGGAACTTCTGGGGGGTCGACGGTTCGGAGATCGAAGGCCCCGACGCGGTGCTCAACTTGGATGTTTCCCGAGGTGTGTTGAACTCCGGCATGAGCGGAGCTCCCGCTGGCACCACGATTAACTTTGGCGATACGGGCGGGGAGAGCATGAACTTCTTCTTCCAGAACGTCCTGGCCGACGCCGGCGCGCCTGGCAATGCCAACGACATTTTCCTAGTAGAGATCAGCGGCAACGATGCGCTAACCATTGTTCCGCTCAATGCATCGGGCAATCCGATTGGCGACTTCTCACTAGACATCGCTGCTGGCGACTGGGGCGACATCTCCCCTCCTTCCATACGGGTCGGAGGGAACTCGCTCTCGGCGGCCACTTTCAACTTGGGAGGAGTGGCCTTCGATCTGAGCGATTTCTCCGGCACGGGGTCCCTCACAGGAGTCGCGGGCATTAGCGTTGTCGGACCAGCAGGTCTGGACCTGGCGGTCGCCGGCGTGAACTCCACCTTGGCCCAGGCTCCCGTCGATCCAACCGTTACCATCGACCGTAACACAGGATTCATCACGCTGCACAATCCCAACGGCGCGGCTGGCCCGATCGAGTTGCTGGGGTACTCAATTACTTCCGACACGGGCTCCCTGGATCAAGCTGGGTGGAAGTCGGTGGCGGACAACTACGATGCCGACCATCCCGGGCCCGACCAAATCGACAGCGACGACCAATGGACCATCCTCACCGAGCCCGGCACCTATGAAGACCTCAGCGAATACGCTTTTGGAGGCGACGGAGGCCAGGTTGCCGCGGGGGAAGACTTGGTGCTGAGCCAGGCGGGTGGTGCTTGGATTCAATCGCCTGTGGAAGACGTCGTCGTCGAACTCTCGCTGCCCGGCGGTGTGTTTCTCCAGCCCGAAGTGTTGTTCGTAGGCAACGGAGACGTACCGTTCATCCGTAGTGATTTGGACTTCGACAACGACATCGATGAGCAGGACTGGCAGATTCTCAACAACAACGGTCCGGCGCTGCTGACCACGCCCTCCGGAGCGCTGCGCTACGCACAAGGCGATTTGAATAACGATGGCTGGAACGACATCAACGACTTTGCCATCTTCCTGCAGGACTTCGAAAACACCAACGGTGCCGGGTCCTTCGCGGCCATGCTCGCGGCCTCGCAAGCTGTGCCCGAGTCGTCGAGTTGGATCCTGCTGACGTTGTCAATCGGTGCAGTTCTGGGCGGCACCATCGGCCGACGCCAGCGACGTCTGCGCACGACGCTGGGTCTGCTAGTTGTATCGGGAGTATGCATTTGCAACGAGGCCAACGCCCTGGTGCTTCCGATGACCGGCGCAACCTACGATCCGCTGAACACCAACGACTATGGCGGAACGATCGCCATCGATGCCCCTTCGCCGATGGCTTCGTTTACCAATTCGTCCGGCACCACGAGTAGCCTTTCGCATGCCATCGCGGCGACGGGGCGGTTTCAACTTCATACCTCATCGGGCACTGTGCGTAACTTCTGGGGAGCCAACAGCACCGAAATCGACGGCGCTGCGGCGGTGCTCAACCTGGACGTCTCGACCGGCGTGCTCAACTCGGGCGATTCGGCGGCCAGCGAGGATGCATCGGTCGACGTAGGTGGAGTTGGCGGCACAAGCATGAACTTCTTCTTCGCCAACGTGCTGCCCGACGCGGGCGCGCCGGGCGATGGCAACGACTTGTTCCTGGTGGAGATCATTCCCAATAGCGGGACAGGAGGAGACGACGACTTGACGATCGTTCCGCTCGACACTGGCGGCAACCCGATCAGCACTTACTCGCTCTCCATCAGCCCGAGTGACTGGGGCGAGATTTCACCACCTCCAATTCGCATCGGCGGCAATTCGCTCTCGCAGAACACCTTCAAGAACGTAGGAACCGGCTTCGACCTCAGCGACTTCACCGGTGGCGTCGGACCTCTGACTGGCGTGGCCGGCATCGCGGTCACCGGACCCGGCGGTGTCGACTTGGCGGTTGCCGGCGTGCATGGCGACCTCGCCGCGGTGCCGGTGCTGACCGCCACGGTGAACATCGACACGGGCAACATCAGCCTCAAAAACGACGCCATCGCGCCGATCGAGTTCAATTCCTACCAGCTCATGAGCAACGATGTAGCGACACTCGATCCCAGTGGTTGGCAAAGCCTGGCCGACCGCGTCCCCGCGCTCGACCCCGTGGACGGCAACGACGTCGGCACCGTGTCTGGCGATGGACTCGGTGAAACATGGGCCGAGGGCGGCGCGTCCAGTGCCCAGGTGCTGTCGGAGCAATTCTTACTGGGTTCCACGACACTCGCCGGTGGCAACTCCCTCAGCCTTGGCGCCGCGTACAACGACCTGGTTGGCGGCGAGATTTCCCTCTCCTACTACGACGTGGTGTCCGGCAGCGTCGTGCAAGGCGTCGTCGAGTACGTCACCGGCGGGCTGCTGGGCGACTTCAACAACGATGGCGTGGTTGGCCTTGCCGACTACACCTTGTGGCGTAACAACCTCGGTGCAGCCGACGAAACTGCCATCAATGGCAACGGCGACGGGGGCGGCATCACGGCTTCCGACTACCAGGTGTGGAAAGACAATTTCGGACAATCGGCCGGTTCGCTGAGCACCGTGGCCTCCTTGTCGGTTCCCGAGCCCGGCGCCTGCTGCCTCTTGGGTCTCGGCATCGCCGCAGTGGTGGCAAGAAGACGCCGATGGTGCCAAGTCAACCTATCGCAAGTCGCCTGCTTAGGCCTTGCGATGCTAACCTTCGCCGCCCGCTCCGAAGGCGCGGTGACTGTGGATGGCGCTTACCAGATGGGCGATCTGCCCGCCGAGCAAGGTGCCAACAGCGTCGGCGATGGTGTCCCGGTTCCACCCTCCAACGGCACGTTCGACGACGTGAGCCTCCAGCGAGACTTGTCCCAGGTGTCAGGGGATCCCACTTACGCGCTGCTGACCCAAGCACCACTGAACAATGGCTTGCCGGCCGAAGCCGGCACGTGGGGAATTAGCTTCGATGGTGTCGGCGATGCGGTACAGGACCCCACCGCTACGCACGTATCGCCCATCAGCACAGTGGCGGGTGCGGTGTCGATGTGGGTTTACCCTCGCAGCGACAGCAACCGCCAAGTGCTGTACTACAACGGCGTGAACGACGTAGGCGTCGCCATCACGTCTTCCGGCAAGTGGACACAGTTGGCAGCTGGACATGTCAACGAAGCGGATATCGTAGCCAGCGAGGACGTGGTGCCCAACGCATGGGTCCACGTGATGCAACACACGTACGCCTTCGGCGACACCGGCGCGCCGACCCTCGTGGCAGGAACTGGCGCGGCGAGAGACTTCATTAGCGTGCTGTACGTCAACGGCAAAGCGGTGAGCGCCCACTTGGACGATCACACCACCACGGCCGACGCCCCACTTCTAGTGGGCGCCGAATCGCCCGGCAGCGAGACCAGCTTCTTCGATGGAGTGATCGGCGATCTGGACGTGTACAGCACGCCAAGCGGATTCGACTTGTTTAGCGACAACCCAGCGATCCGCCAACAGATCAACGTTTTGAGCAGCGGGTCGATCACCGACGGAGCGATCCCGATGGGCGACGTGAACGTCGACGGAACCGTCGATCAGCTGGACGAAGACGCCTTTGTGGATGGGTGGTTTTCCAAGAACCGCATCGATGGTTTTCACGGCGATCTGTTAGTGCCTGATTTGACAACTTGGCAGAACGGCGACCTGAATCAGGACGGTCAGGTGAACCTCCGCGACGCTTATCTGCTGCATACCGAACTGCTTCCCATTGGTGGGTTAGATTTCAGCCGGCTGGTAGCGCCTACAACTGTGCCAGAGCCGAATGCTCTGGGTGTGCTGGCAATGGGATTGCCACTGGTTGGCGCATGGATAACCAGCCGACGGTCCGCCTAGGAAGGGGACACGGGCAGCCTTCCCCTTCCTGGGCCGGGCCAGGCACCCGCTGCAGTTGCAAGATTGCGTAGAGAAACAGAGATGATTGGAACTTGTTTTTGACACCTTTTCTTAACGTGAGGGAGACTAATGAGCTGTCTAACATTGCTTCGCAACTTGTCGTGTGTCGCAGTCGCCTGCTGCGGCGTGATGCAGTCGGTGCAGGGAGCCGTGCTTCCGATGACCGGTGCAACGTACAACCCCCTGAACACAAATGACTATGGCGGCACGATCGCCATCGACGCCCCCTCGCCAATGTCGTCGTTCACCAACTCCGCTGGCACCACGAGCAGCCTGTCGCATGCGGTCTCGGCCACAGGGCGATTCCTGCTTCATACCTCGTCGGGAACCGTGCGCAACTTCTGGGGAGCCAACAGCACAGAAATCGACGGCGTCGACGCGGTGCTGAACCTGGATGTTTCGACCGGCGTACTAAACTCGGGCGATTCCTCCGCTAGCGAGGCTTCCTCCGTCGACGTTGGCGGCGTGGGTGGCACCAGCATGAACTTCTTCTTCGCCAACGTGCTGCCCGACGCCGGAGCACCGGGCGATGGCAACGACATCTTCCTGGTGGAGATCGTCCCCAACAGCGGCACCGGAGGTGACGACGACCTGACGATCGTTCCGCTCGACTCCAGCGGCAACCCGATCAGCACCTACTCGCTATCTATCGTTCCCAGCGACTGGGGCCTGATTGACCCACCTCCGATTCGCATTGGCGGTAATTCGCTATCGCAGAATTTCTTCAAGAACGTAGGCACCGGGTTCGACCTGAGCGACTTCACCGGCGGCGGCGGACCTCTGACCGGCGTGGCCGGCATCGCGGTCACTGGCCCTGGCGGTGTCGATCTGGCCATAGCCGGCGTGCATGGCGATCTCGCCCCCGTGCCCGAGCCCGCTTCGATTTTGCTATTGGCATCAGCGAGCCTAGTTGCGCTCGCCAAGAGATGGAGTTAGTTAGATAAGTAGGTGCGTTGGAGGGCCACCGACCCGTGGTGGCCCTCCCGCGTGCTGGTCCCAATCCCGAGTACTGACGAGTCATGAAGATTAATCGATTCTCCCGTCCGCAATCGGCTGCATTCACCTTGGTGGAACTACTGGTGGTGATCGCCATCATCGGCATCCTGGTAGCGCTGTTGCTGCCGGCCGTGCAGGCGGCGCGTGAAGCCGCGCGGCGCACCCAGTGCCTCAACCAGCTGAAACAACTGGCTCTGGCGCTGCACAACTACCACGACGTTCACAGCGCGTTTCCCGCTGGCGGGATCAGCAGGGTCTCGCAGTTTTCGTGGGTCGGTTCGGTGATGCCCTACATGGAGTCGGAAACTATCTCCGACCAGTTGAGGGACTCGGAGCGTTATCGCAGCCAGCACAACCTCACCGTGGCAGTCAATTCCCCGAAGACGTTCTACTGCCCAAGCCAGCAAGAACAATTCTCAGTGTTGCACCCCGTGTTCGGTGTTCCTGATGAATTGGCTAACGGGGTGAACACTAAGACGATTCACTATTACGGCATCGCCGGCCCCAAGGGCGTGATTGGTACAACACGCGACGAGTACGAATGGGTGAACCAAGGCCCGAACGGAGGCTTTGCTACTTCTGGCATTCTGTACAAGGATAGTAACGTCGCGATGCGGCGGATTACCGATGGCACTTCGCAAACGCTGTTGTTGGGCGAGATCTCCTGGGACGACGCGAACATCTATCGCGTGTGGACCCGCGGGTGCGGCAGCGAGTGGTGTGCGTCGTGCAAGAACATCGTCTACAGCCCCAATCTCGGGGAGTACACCACTTTCAATGTTGGCTTCAACGACATCGGGTTTGGCAGCAATCACCCAGGTGGCATGCATTTCGCCATGGGCGATGGCTCTTCTCGATTTGTGAGCGAGGAGATCAATCTGGGCGTCTTCAAAGCGATGGCAAGTCGCGATGTTGGCGAAGTCCAAGTCGACTCCCCTTAATTAGGTCTGAACCCTTACCACTCAAGCAATAATGCAACGATTATTCCTGGTGCTGGCGTGCGTTCTTACCGCGGGCGGGTGCACCTCCAGCGACAGCGACCGCCAGCAACTGACTGGCGAGGTTACCTTTGATGGGCGAGCGGTGCCCAGTGGTGTGATCTTCTTTGATCCCGACGCCAGCAAAGGCCACGACGGCCGCCAAGGAGTCGCCAAGATCGTCGACGGGAAGTTCGATACCCGAAGCAGCGGCAAAGGCGTGTCCGGCGGGCACTATATTGCTCGGATCACGGGGTTCGATTCGCAGCCGGGCGCGGCGCCGTCGACTCCACTGTTCCATGAGTACCGCGTGGAGGTCGAGATCACTCCAGAATCTGCAGAGATGAAGTTCGATGTTCCTGCAGGCGCTGCGGCAGATGTCGCGCCGACGCCCAACCTTGGCATATAATGGAACCCGCCCACGACGCCCGTCCGCTGGCATTCGCAGTTCCCCATTTCGCAGAAGTCGCCCCAGGTTTCATGAGCAACACCACCGACGGACGCCCCATCCCCGACGCTGGCACCTCGGCAGCAGAACGCCGGCAAGCCAATCGCGAATTGCCCATGCGCGTGGCCGTCGCCACGTTCGTTACTCCCAGTGACGAACGCTTGCGTTTTATCCGTCAACTTGGCGTCGAAGACATCATCTTGTGGGGAACCACGTTCCGCAATCCACGCCAGCACGGCGGAGGCGACGTGCCCTACAAGGAACTGGTGTCGCTGCGCAATCGGGTCGAAAATCACGGGCTGAGGCTCTTCGCGGTGGAAACGCTGCCCGCCCAGATGTACGACAAGCTGATCTTCGGCAAAGAAGGTCGCGAGCAACAACTGGAGCATTTCATCTCCACCATCCGTCACGTCGGACGAGCCGGCATCGCCGTGTTGGGGTACAACTGGATGCCCCAAGGCGTGTGGCGGACGTCGCTCAACACGCCGCTCCGCGGAGGAGCCACCAGCACTGGCTTTGCACTGGCCGAAGCCAGCGATGCTCCACTCATTCGCGGCCGACGCTTCAGCGAAGAGGAGTTCTGGGGCTACTACACGTGGTTCATCGAGCGCGTCCTTCCGGTTGCCGAAGAGGAAGGGGTGACGTTGGCCTTGCATCCCAACGATCCCCCAGTGCCCGAGGTCGGTGGAGCGCCGTGCTTGTTTCGCAGTCGTGCCGCGTTCGATCGCGCGATGGAGATCCGCCCCAGCAGCAGTCACGGGCTTTGCTTCTGTCTGGGCAACTGGACCGAGATGGGCGAAGACATCTACGACGCCATCAAGCACTATGGTAGCCGCGAGGAGTTGGTGTACGTGCACTTTCAGGCCGTGCGAGGACGGGTGCCCAATTTCCATGAGACGTTCATCGACGAGGCCGACTACGACGCCTGGAAGCTGGTAAAGGCTTTCGACGCGGCGAAGTTTCGCGGCGTGATGATCCCGGGTCACGTACCCGAAATGGAAGGCGACGAACCTTGGAGAACGCAAGAGTCGCTCAACTCCACGCCGTACTACCATCCGATGGGCGGCTACCGGGGTCGTGCGTACACGGTGGGCTACCTGAAGGGACTACTGCATGCGCTGCGGGATAAGCCGGGAGTAGTGGAATGACCACACTCACCTTGCGCGGCTTGACTTGGAACCACACGCGGGGACTCGCGCCGCTGCTCGCCACCGCGCCCACCTACAGCGAACTGCACCCGAACATTTCGATTCAGTGGGAGGCGCGCAACTTTTGGTCGTTTGGCGAGGAACCCCTCGACCGCTTCGCCAGCGAGTACGACTTTATCGTCTTCGACCATCCATTCACGGGAGCGTCCGCCAAACAGGGTTTGCTTATTGCGTTGGACGATGTACTTCCCGCGTCGTACCTTGCCGATCAGCGCGAAAACAGCGTCGGTCATTCGTTCGCCAGCTACACCTACCAGGATAAGCAAGTCGCGCTAGCGATTGATGCTGCCGTGCAACTGGCCGCGTGGCGGACGGACCTGATGGACGCGGCAGGTCATCGGCCGCCAAATACTTGGCAGGAAGTAATCGACCTGGCGGAGGCCACTGGGCGAGTCGTCGCGCCGCTAGCGCCGATGGGAGCCATGGGCACATTCTTCAGCATCTGTGCGGGAGCTGGAAAGCCTGCCGCCGCGAGCTGCGAACGGTTCGTCGCCGAAGAGGTAGGCGCAATGGCGCTCGACACCTTGGCCGCGCTTTATCGCGTGAGTGGCTCCGAATGCCTCACCACCGGAGCGGCCGGAATACTCCAGCGGATGGCGACCTCCGACGAGGTGATCTACGCCCCTTGCCAGTACGGTTACAACAACTTCGCCCGTGAAGGGCACGCCGCGCATCGCTTGAGTTTCGGGCCGGTTCCTACTCTGGATGCGGCTAACACGGGAGGAGCCAATCTGGGGGGAGCAGGGATTGGTGTGTTCGCTGCCTCGAAGCATCGTGCGGAGGCGGTCGACTATCTTCGCTGGATCGCAAGCGAGGAGATCCAGCGGACACTATACACTCACGCCGGCGGACAGCCAGGGCATCGCGCTGCTTGGCTCGATGATACCAACAACCACATCACTGGCGGGTTCTTCCGCGACACGCTCCCCGACTGCGACCACGCCTATTGTCGCCCGACCTACCTCGGGTTCCCTGTGTTCCAAAGTGCGGCTGGCCAGTTGCTGCAGAGTTTCTTACGTGGGGAGTGCGCGACGCGCGACACACTACACACCCTCGAGAAGTTGTACTTGCAGTCTCTCGATGCATAGCGCAGTTACCCGACACGACAAGAAGACACCATAGGCAAACCATGAGAACGCGTTCGGCCGGTCAAATCACTTGTTTCCTCGTGCTGGTAATTCCTGGCTCCGTCGATGTTCACGCAGCGAACGCAACCTCCGACTTGCAGCAGCACTTCGAGCAGGTCCTGCAACGCCACCGCCAAGTGTTGAAAGTGGCTCCTTCCATGCAGGCCGACGAGGTGCAGCGACTGATTTCTTCGCTGTCGGACTCCGGCAGCTGGGACGATCTCGACTACGACGACCAGTCACACGCCGGTTGGATCCCTTGCGACCACCTGCTTCGCGCGAGGGCGATGGCGCAGGCCTACGCGACCGAAAGCCAGCCACTGGCTGGCGATGCTGAACTACGCGCGGCCATCAACCGCGCGGTCGAACATTGGGTCACCAAACGTTACAAGTGCCCGAACTGGTGGTACAACCGAATCGGCGTGCCTCAGGCGATGCGGGACGTGGTCGTATTGATGGGCGATGATCTAGACGAGCACCTACAGCCCGGTGTTATCGAAGTGATCGACCAATGTACAATGGGTGGCACCGGCGCCAACCTGGTGTGGACGGCCGAGGTCACGCTTCACCATGGTTGCTTGACCAACAATGCGGAGCTTACCGCTAAGGCCGCGCAGCGGCTGGCCAACGAAGTCACCCTTGGTGCGGAAGCCGGCATCCAACGCGACGCCAGCTTCTTTCAGCACGGCCCCCGGCTGCACTCCTTTGGGTACGGCAGGTTTTATACCGAGATCATGTTGGCCGTGGCGTGGGAACTGGATGGCACCCCTTGGCAATTTCCACCGGAGAAGAGAGACATCTTCTCGTGGTTCCTGCTGGATGGGCAGCAGTGGATGTCGCGAGGCAAGCACACCGTGCCAAGCACGATGGACAGGGTCTACTCGCGGAAGAGTCAATTGCAATCCGCAGATTTCAGTCACCTCTTGCCGCTCTGGAATCAGGTTTCTGGCATCGACCAACAGGCGTTTCAAACGTACCTCGATCGACTGAACGGAAGCGCCCCGCCGTTGGTAGGCCACCGACACTTTCGCGTCGCCGACTTCACCGTTCACCATCGACCAGCGGGGAGCTTCTTTCTGAAGACACTCTCCCCTCGCACCCGCACCACCGAGTCGATCAACAGCGAAAACCTCAAGGGCAAGCCCTACCTACATTCCGGCGACATGTACGTCGTGCGGGATGGAATGGAATACGAGGGCCTTCAACCAGTCTTGGATTGGCGACGTCTGCCGGGCATCACTACCTCAGGCAATGCGACACAGCAGCATTCACTTTCCATTGTCGGCGGCTTGGGCGCCGAGAACTCGGGTATTACTGCCATGGACTATCGCCGCGACGAAAGCGATGGCCGTGCGCTAAGTTGCCGCAAGTCTTGGTTCTTTTACAACGATATTGCCATTTGTCTACTGAGCGGTTGGAACATTGCCATCCAAATGGAGGACGTTGTCACTTCATTGGAGCAATGCCGCTACCGCAAGGGCATGGCGTGCTTCCTGCCTGCCAAGTCATGGGAGGAGTGGAACACAGAGGAAGGTGAGGCTGATGGCGTTGTTGGTGTACTCCATCATGGTGTTGGGTATCTTGCGTTGGGTGATGGCCGGTTGAGCGTCACCGCGAGCAAGAGAACTGGGGAGTGGGGAAGCGTTAATCGACGGTATCAGGGCGAACCTTCTGTAGCCGTGCCGGTTCTGCAGATCGAAATGCAACATGCCTCCAATCCCGAGCCCTGTGGGTATGCCGTGATCGTCGGAGCTACTCAACAGAGATTGGTTGACGTGGCCGAGCGGCCGCCGTGGAGAGTCCTTCGAAATGACGGTCTGTGCCAGGCAGTCGAGTTCGGCGAGATAGCCATGGCAACCTTCTTTGCTCCAGGAACCGTGGTTTGCTCCAGCAGTACAGAACTGCCATCCCTTGCTGTCGACCGCCCGTGTATTGCCATTTGGACCACGGGCTCTCTCCAGATCTGCGATCCTACACAAACGGGAGGGACGATTCATGGGACGTTCAACGGCGAAAAATTTATGGCTGAGCTACCACCCTCGGGTACACCAGTGGACATGGAGTGAAGCCGACTCATGCTGTTATATCAGGATTCCCGGTCTCTTCGGCTGTAAACTGACAATCGACACAGAAAGTTATGGGCAAAACATGTGCGAACCTAACGGCAGGCTTTACGTACTAGTGCACTTGGCACTGCTGACCTTGATAACCTCCAACGTGAACTGCTGGGGACAGGAGTCTACTCCACTCGAGCGGCGAGCTGTAGAAATAGCTCAATGGCTGCCGGAAACGGCACGCGGGGTAGGTCAGCCTATATCGAACCGCGAGGCCTGGGAAAAGCTCGCTAACCATCCCGTTTTTCGAGACTACGTCGAGTTGGCTGAGCAAGCCATCGACGAGCCGATCCCGCAGTTGACGGACGAACTCTACCTCGAATTCTCGCGCAACGGCAACAGAACCAACTACGAAGCGCAAGACAAGGCGCTGACGGAGCGGTTGCGAGTGACTGTTCTGGCTGAGTGCATTGAGGACAAGGGGCGATTCATCGATGACATCGAGGCCCGAATAAGGCAAACGTGCCAGCTCAAGGCGTGGACGCTCCCCGCCCATGACGGTGCTCTGAAGTGTTTTAAAGGACATGAGTACATCGTAAACATCCAGTGCGCCCGAAAAGCATGGGACATGGCCTGTTACTCATGGGTGCTGGGAGACCGCCTTTCGGGCGAAACGCAATCGTTAATCAGGCGTAACGTTGAACGCCGGGTGCTAGAGCCGGCGAAGCAAATGTACCTCGGTCAGCAAAAACGTCACACCTGGGTGTACAGCAAGGGTAATCATAATCCAGTCTGCCACTCTAGGGTGACTGGCGCCGCACTGGCCTTGCTGGATGACCGTGAGGAGCGAGCGCTGTATCTGGCCGCCGCGGAACACTTCTCCCAGAACTACTTGAACGGTTTTACAGCCGATGGATATTGCTCAGAGGGCCTTCACTATTGGAACTATGGATTTGGTCGTTTTCTAACACTAGTTGAAACGGCTCACCAAGCGACTGAAGGAAAGCTCGACCTACTCCAACTACCAAACGCCGAATCTGCTGCCAAGTTCGGCTGGAATACTCAACTCACTCAGAAATTAAGCCCCGCTTTCTCCGATTGCCACGTCGATGAGATTCCGAACCCGGACATGGTTTGGTACATCGGTCGGAGGCTGGTTCTGCCGTCCGGCGTCAGCAACTACGTACCAGGGGCTGGCGACACGGTGCTGCCGGATAACCTCATCTATGCGTTTCCAAATTCCGCCACTGCCGTCGACCTAGCGCCGACTAGCGGGGGTCTGGCGCTCCGGAGTTGGTTTGCAGATGGACAACTGCTAATCACACGCCCTGCGTCAAAGTCGGATGGTATCTTATCCGTTGCCATGAAAGGCGGTCATAATGCGGAATTCCACAACCACAATGACGTAGGATCCTTCGTTGTGGCGGTGCGAGACGAGGCATTGATCGTTGATCCTGGAAGAGAGATCTACACACGCAAGACGTTTGGGAAGAATAGATACGACCGTGCCACAAACAACTCTTTTGGGCATTCTGTCCCGGTCGTGGCGAATAAACTCCAAAGAGCAGGACGCCAAGCCAGGGCGAGAATCGTACGTAAGGAGTTCTCTCCTGAATCCGACTACCTGGAGATCGACTATGCGTCTGCATACGACGTCAATGCTTTAGAATCGCTCACGCGATCGTTTCATTACGATCGGCACGGGCAGGGGGGCCTCACAATTCGCGATCGTGTACGATTTGCCACGCCCAATGACTTCGAGTCTGCCATCATATCTTTTGGGGAGGTAGAGCTCCTCTCCGACGACACGTTCCTTATCATCGGGCGTAGCGAAGCCCTCAAGGTCTCTTTCGACTCACCCAACGAGTCGTACGAGATCACGCACCACGCGATTGAAGAAGACTATCATGCCGGGAAGCACCCTACCCGAATCAGCGTGCGCGTTGTTCATCCCGTGAAGATCGCTGAGCTCAATATGTTGATTGAACCATGGGGCGGAGAGCTTAGTCCCTAGATCGCACTACATCTAAGCGTAGCGGTATCCGCAGTGGCGGAAGTAGTTTCGCATCTCCGACCAAACCAGGTGTACAAGCCCAGGTGTATATACACCTCCTAGACGCACTTCAGCGCCCTTCCTGAAACAACTTGGCTACTTGCTTCACAACCCAGAATCACTATTATTGCAGTGCTGCGTTTTTCGGCAATTGGGCGATTCGAGGTGGTTGCGACAAAACCCACCACGTTGTTCCCCGCATGTTCCCAGTGGGGCAAAACGATAGTCGCCGTTCGCTCCGCGAACGAGTGCATGCACCACCACGCTCGCTGTTGGAGACAGAGCCGAACCTAGGAAAGACTCGTCTAGATTCCGACAACACGTAGGTTGTCGGCTAGCGGCTCTCACCTACTCACTTACTCAACTCACCTCTAACAAATTGCCAAAGATCCATCGCAGGCACAAAGTCCCGCACCTCCATTGGATCAAACCACCGCGCGATTTCAACGGCGATTATTTTACAGCCGCGTTTTTGCGGAGCCTCCACAGAGTTGGTCAAGTTGGGACGTCAGCCACGGATGCACACCGATAGACACAGCGCAGCGAAGCCGCAACCAAAGATGTTTGAACAGGATCAAACAGAGGGAACAGAGCTACAAAGCCGCACGTTGGTGGTCGCGCTGCGATATGAGCCACGGATAAGCACAGATGGGCACGGACTTTTGACAGAGAAGCATTGAACGAGAGCAGCTCCGAAGGAGCGAAATAGGGTCGCCCGGGGCAAGCGTAGCGAGGAACGAGCAAAGCGCCGCCCCGGGGTCGATGAGCGTTAGAAACCGCGGTCGAGAAGCCAACTCTCCACTGGCCGGAGTGTGACCGAGACCGCAACGAGCCCGCGAATTGACTTGTCAGAGAACTCGAAACGCCAGGAGGCTGGAACGCTAATCTGCGCTGATCTTCACTAGAAGCCGTTTCAAAACCTCCAAGTCGTGGTAGCTGGATTCGCAAGAATTCAGAAGTTTCCGTGCGATCTCTGAATTCTTGCGAATCCAGCTACGGTTTTGAAACTCGTTCTAATGGAGATTCGTGCCGGTTAGCGAAAATGAGTGTTCCTCTCCATGCTTTGAATCGGGGTGCCACTCGACCCAAGGCGCAGTGCGAGTGCGAAGCCGCGTTCTCGGCGGCGCATAAGAAAAGCCGACGATTGCTCGCCGGCTTTTCGTGTTTCATGTGATCGACGGGGCGATCAGACAGGGGTTACCTGCTCGGCCCGCGGTCCCTTGGGACCCTGACCTTCGACAAAGGTCACTTTTTCGCCTTCGCGAAGCTGGTCAAAGCTGGTTCCTTCGACATTCGACGAGTGGAAGAACATGTCCTGTCCGGTTCCGGTGTCGATGAATCCAAAACCCTTGTCTGTCAAACGCTTGATTGTGCCTTCGGCCATTACTCTCAAAACCTCAAAAAGAAAAAATGTGACGTCGACCCAAAATTACCATAACAGAGCGGTCGCGCCACGCGACAAGCTTACCATGCCCCGACAAATAAGATAGCCGCTAACTTCGGATTTCTCGCTGAACAGCAAAAAACCGCTGATTTCCGCCCCACTAGAGGCAAGAAAACGGGCCCAAGCCTCCGATAGTCGCCGTTCGCTCCGCCGAACGAGTGCCTACGCACCACCAACCAGCCCCACCACCCGGTCCACGACCCACACCTCAAGCGACCAACAACAGACCACCCTCCCATTGTCCCACGCGGGTGTCAGAAAACCATCACGCCGGCCTAAGAATCCCAGATGTCGTACTATGGCCGCCCCGGCCGTAGCTGACCGCTACGCGTTCCACTGGCTCTGCCAGTTTTCGGGACGACCCGAAACCGTTGCCTACCGCAACCTCATACAAGTGCGGGTTGGCCGAACAGTTCACACTGGCGGAGCCAGTGGCACACAGGAGGACTGTGCAACCCGTCAGTGTTAGGCAGATTCGTTGTCACCTATCAATTCTCGCGCCATCCAGATTAGAAGCACCAAATAGAATGATATGAAAGTGGACAAAAACTGGATATTCTCGATAAGAGACGGGAATTCCTGTACCTCGTTCGCAGGATCAGCTACTTGAAGTAGAGGTTGAACCTCAGGTGGCTTCGTGGGCGGCGTTGCCGGGTTGTAGTTCGCGAATGCCACGGCCCACGTTACATAGGCAAGCATCACAACGCAAAAGAGAATTGTAATTCCCAACACATTCTTCTGCTGAAAACTGAAGGCCTTATTCGCCTTCGCAGACTTGTAACGGGTTGAGGATCCAAGTATCGGGCCGCTCAGTATTATCGCCGGCAAACAAGCAAATCCGATGTTTAGGGCCGCCAACAATCGATCATTCGTCGGAATGACACCCAACGCACCGGTCAAGCTACGCGAGAACTGGCCAAATACTAAGAACAAACATGAGATGATGGTAGTCCAAAGCAGCAGTGTGGCGACCGTTCGTATTGCAGTGCCAACAGAAGTCGCCTGCTCAGCCATCATCCGTCTCCTGCCCGATTAGATTTGATTTCAACTCTTTGAAAAGATCGCGTGGGACTACCTTTGGGGCGCGACTGCCGTCCATGGGTTGAGAGTAAACCTGGATAGAGATCCGATCTTCAACGTTTGGAGCAGTAGCTGAGCTTATGCGTGCGATCACACGGTGAACGTAGTCTTGGCCACTAATCGGCTCCACCGCGGTAGTCACGGCAACTTCATCTTTGTAAATCCCGGACCGCTCAACAGTATATCCACACTTCTCCAAAGCCGTCGTCAGGACTTCTAGTAACTTTACTGCGTTAACACCCTGAATACCAGGAACCGCCGAAGCTGCGATAACATCTCCAAAATGTTCGGCGTTGCGGACCGTCGTATAAGTGGAAGTCTTTGTTTCTGGCACCAGTTTACATTGAAGCACATCGTCCACCTCATCAAAGTCCTCAACCAAATACTCGCAGACGTGCGGTACGCAAGGCTGGCTAACGAACACGATACTTGCCGTAGAAGTCGTATCCGCGACGTAGCCGCTATGGGAACATGGCGAGAAAGTACTACAACCAGTGAGAAGCAGGGCAATTGCCAGAAGTAGAATATGCCGCATTGGAAAACATCCGTGTTAGGGTACGCTGCACTACTATGTTGTAATGTTGCGCTTCATTCGCCTATCCGCAAGCAAGAAATCTACGGATTCGTCTAATTCTTGCGGGAAAAGGAATGCAAAGCCAAACTTCCGCTGCAAAGGCTAAAACTGAGAATTCCTCAAGCTTGAGGCGCTGTTTCCCGATACCCCAACTCTCCTGTTTTCAACCCAGCCCATACATAGTGGGAAGACACCCACACGGGGGGAGTCGATAACATGCGTCTGGTGGGCAAAGATGGTGGATTCAAAGTCAGCAACATCTGAATCGTGGGGGAGTCATGCCGTCCTACGCGTTCGTCGACACCAATATTTTCTTGGACTTCTACCGCAGCGGAAACGGAGCAACATTGAAGCTCCTTGAGCGGTTGAAGCCCGTCAAGGATCGCATAATCTGCACGTATCAGGTGGAGATGGAATTCTTAAAGAACCGGCAGAACGTCTTGTTGGAGTCGTACAAGAAGATCAAGAACCCCGAGTTACCTCAACCCCCGGCTATCTTTGCCGACTCCGCCACCAATACATCACTGAAGAGTATTAGCAAAGAAGCTCAAAAGAAAACAAAGCTACTTAAGAAACGGATTGTAACACTGCTACGCCAACCGAAGTCAAATGATGTAGTGTACCAAGTGTTGGAGGAAATATTTCATTCTGAATCCGAACATGTCCTTACTCGAGACATGGACATACGGCATAGAGTGAAAAGAAAGGCCCACAGAAGGTTCCTACTCGGCTATCCGCCCCGCAAAGCTAGCGACACTTCATATGGAGATGCCTTGAATTGGGAGTGGTTTCTTACGTGTGCGCGCGAGTTGCGAGGCAAATTTATCATCGTGTCACGAGACGGCGACTACGGAATCACGATTGACGATCAAAGCTATTTGAACGACCAGCTGTTTCAAGAGTTTAGAGACCGCGTCGGTCAGAAGAGTATAATCTTCACTAACCGCTTATCATCCGCTCTGGAGGCGATGGACGTTGCCGTTCCTAGCAAGGAGGTTGAAGCTGAGTCTCAACAGCTGGAGAATGCAATTCCGACACAGTCACGCTTGAATAAGGCTCTCGAACGCTTCTTGGAAGGACAACTTTCGACCTTAGATCCAAGTGGGTTTCTGAGCTCGGCAATGGAGGAGCTACGTCGCGAACGTGATTCCGAAGGGTAGCTCGTTTCCCCCACTAATCCTGAATCAACCGATTCACCGGCCCCATCGTCGGTTCTAGATCGGTCGATAGCCATTCTTCGATCAACACACTCGTGTCGTCTCCGGTGCGTTCGAGGCGGCGGAGCCAGGTGGTTCTCAGAAGGCCGTAGCTGTCGAACATTTCGGGGTCGAATAGGCCCATCGCCGCGGAGGCCACCTGGTGATTCTCGTTGGCATTCGGCCCCGCTTCGCCGCACTCGTGGCGGAGGCCGCTGATGGTGCTGCTGAGCGAGGGCCAGTCGGCCGGCTCCTCGCCGCGTGCCGCGCGGCTCGCTGCCAGCGTGCCCAGGTGTTCGATCTCGCGCGGGTTGTGGGCGAACGCGGCCACCTGGGCGAACGGCAAGAAGCAGGCGACCAGTTCGTCGGTCAGGCGATGCAGTCGCGTGCGTAGATTGCGGAAGCGGACCACCTCGCGATAGGCCGACTCGTCGCGGCCCGAGAGAATCTCGTTCAGCCGATTGGCCACGTCGCGATGCCCGGCCAGCACGTTGGTGGTGATGGGGCCCGTTTCGTGGCGAGCGTGTTGGGCGTCGTGCGTGAAGCCCAACGCGGCCAGCGTGCGGGCGAGCACCTCGCTGGCGTCGATCTCCACCGCCAGGCGAAACAGTCGCGGCGTGAGCGGCCGGTTCTCCGATTTGCTGGCTGCCACCGCATACATGCGGAGGTCCTGCCCCCAGCTATCAAATCGGCAGCGCGACGCTACCCAGTAATCGACCAACGACTGCTCGGCCAGGTTGGGTTGCTCGCAAGCGAGAGTGCGAGCGTTGGCGGCCAACAGTCCGGCCACTTCCAGAAGTTCTTGCGATTGCATGGCATCGGGCGCGAGCCGCAAGGACTCGCCACAGGGGTGGGGAAGTAGAGAAGTTCCTGCCCCTGGAGTTACGCACCCTGCGTGCCAGAGCTAAGTCGGAATTCGCCAAGTGCACGAAACGTAGGCACTTTTGGCCAGAAGAGTCGGCGGAGGTTCCGCGCGGTGTTGCGTTTTGGCAGCATCCCAGGTGGCCCGATGATGCCACTTGGCCACATGAGGCGGCAACTCACCGCGACGGGAGGCTCTGCACCTCGAACTGCCCCGGCTGGAGTGGTTGAGCCGGCGTGCGGATCTGGATCTTCAGCATCAGCCGCAATCGCTCGGGCATCTGCTGCGTGGGGAAGTGGGTGCGGGGCGAGACACTGCTGCGCAGCACCACCGCGTCGTTCCAGGTATCGCTGAGGGTTGGCTCGCCATCGTGGTTGACGAACAGATGGTCGTTCACCCGCGGCACCAGCGGCACGTCGAGGCTTTGCACGCTGCCGTCCTGGAACAAGGTGTTCACCAGGTCGCCACCATGGTTGGCGCCGGTCTGATAGTTCGCCACCAGGCTCGGCTCGTCGGCCAACACCGGCACCAGGCAGTTACGACGATTGCGCGCGGGCAGGTAGCGATTCCCCTGGACATATCCAGGCTGATAGGCATAGCCGCCGGCCGACATCTGCTTGAGTTCTTTCAGCCACGGTCCCTTGGCCACGGCCAGTTCGGCCATGGTGGGCACATGGAACTCGCGGTCGCCGTACTCGATCTGCTCGGCAAACGACGAGTCGGGGCAGATGAACAACTGATCGAACGCCTCGCCCTGCATGTAGTCCGCTTCTCGCAGGCGGGAAGCAAAAATGCCTACGTGTTCGTCGGGTCCCACCAACGGGAAGTAGCCGTTGTTGTCCTCCGAGTATCGCGTGAGAAGTTGGCCAAGTTGCCGCAAGTTGTTCTTGCAACTGAGCGACTGCGATTGGTTACGAACGCTGTACAACGCCGGCGCGAGCAAGCTGCCCACCGCGAGCAGGATGCCGAGCGCGACGGTCATGTCCATGGGAGTCATGAAGCCGCTGGCGGCAGCAAGACCCAGCGAAGCGCGGGGGGTCGAATCTTCCGACTCGTCACAACCGGCCAATACCGTGGCGGTCGTGCGGTCGGCGAGTCCGCGAGGGATGGGCGGAAGGGAACTGCGGCTCTCGCACTCCGGATCGCCCAAGCAGTCGCGAATCTGTTCGAGTTCGTCGCGAAGCTCCGGGTCCTCGGCGAGCGCCGATTCGATCCGCAAGCGGTCGTCGTCGTCCAGTTCGCCCAGGGCGTAAGCTATCAGGTCTTCGCGCATCGAAACGTCAGAATCGCCAGCTGCAGATTGCCAGTAGAGTAGGAAAAACTCCCCGCCAGTATACAACTAGCGGGGAGTCGAGTGTTACGTAAACCTGCGGTCACCAGTGGGAGGTGGGAAGCAGGTTGTCTCGCTCTCTATTCTACTACGCCCACAGGGCAGAAACGTTCGGCGTTTTTGGGCTCTTTGGCGGTTATTCGCCAAGCTCAATTGTCGCCCTTGGAGCCATGGGATTGCTCCCAGGCGTCGCCCAGCTGTTGCACGGCCGAGTGCAGACGGCTTTTAACCGTTCCAACCGGTACAGCCAGTTCTTCGGCCGCTTCTCGGTACTTCATCCCGCGGAAGTAAACCAGGCCAATGGCCGAAGCCAATTGTTCGGGCAGCGCGGCCACGGCACTACGCACCCACTCCATCCGCTCGCGGAGGTCAAACCGCTCGGAGGGGCTGGCTTCGTCCGATTCCAGCAGGTTCATCAGCGTGCCGACCTCGGAATGGGCCGAGCGTTGCGGCCGGTCGAGGCTGGCAATCTGATGCCGCTTGTTCCGCCGTTGCAGATCAATCGCCTGGTTCGTGGCGATGGTGTACAACCACGGACGGAATCGACGGGAGCCGTCGAACGTGTGGCACTTGCTATGCACCTGCATGAACGTGTTCTGAAACGCGTCCTCGGCCAGGGCGGCATCGCCCAGGAACCTTCGCAGGTAGCTATATAATTCCCGCTCGTAGCGCTGCACCAGCTCGCTGAGCAACAGCTCGTCGCCAGATTCGCGGTACTCGAGCAGCAATTGTTCGTCTTCCCGTGCGTCGGCACTCGCCGCGCGGGTGTTCTTACGTCGTGTTTCTTCCTTGCGTGTCGTTTTCATAGTAATCCGAACTCCTCTAATGGAGAGTTCGACGCTCAAGGGAACCGAATCCGTGGATTCCCCTCCCGTCTAAAATGGGTACCCGCCGTCCTCGCATTCTACGCGCATCCATGGACAGCAGGATAGGCAATAGGCCCGAGATTGGGTTCCACCCCCTCATGGCCAATCGCAAGGAAGTTTTTAGTGCAACCGGTGTGCCACCGGCACACGGTTCCTGGTACGGATTGCTGCCGTGCAGCATTTAACCCCATAGCAGTTCCTCGGTTACGCACTACCAGGGTCCCTTGGTTCGCGCATTTTTTGAAAATCCTACAATTTATCCATCTGCCAAAATTGCACTTTGTTGCATAACTGGTGTCTCGAAGTGGAGCTGTTGGGTCAAAATGAGACAGCCACGATTTGCGGAACTCCGCAGATCGACACCCCGCCATCAGGGGACCGCCGAGGCGAATACTGGCCTCTTACCGCAAATGGCCAACGAAAGGGTTGACGGATCGTTCAGTTTACCGAAAGTGACGGTTAGTGTTCGTCATCTAGATGCTAGGGGAGCATCGCGTCCTTGCGGGGACACCTCTTCTCTTGACGTGCGGGTTGCTAGTGAACCTCACAGCATTCTTTTCTGTTAGCTGCGCGGACTTTGCGCTCGCCATCTAAGGCCAGCGGTGTCTTCGGGGAAACCGGGTTCGCGCAAGATCTGCCCATTGAATCTGATAAGGAGCCTAATGATGAACTGCGCTAAAGCTACCTGCTGGACACTCGCCGGGTGCCTCTCCGTATTGCTGGCAGGCAACTCGGCTCTGGCCACAATTCCCTACGGAACCGCGGGAGGGCCATTTCCCGGATTTGGTCCCGACATCATCGACCCCAAGGCCGTTGGCGGCAAAGAATACTCACACGACTTCGACACCACCAGCATGGGCGCCCCACCACCGCTGGTGGCCGATCCGCAGCAAGTGATTGCCTGGGACGGCTCGGGCGGCGTGGTGGACGTGGTGGACTACACCGGCACGCGCCTCAATTGGACGGCCGATCAAGATATTGACGCCCTGGCGAACTCGGGCGACTTCGCCTACCGGGAGTTGAAAGAAGAGCGGGCCCATCTGGTGTTCTCCTTCGACGACACCTACCACACCATCACCGCCGCAGGCGGCGCGGTGGTTTCCACGTTGCCCTCCGACGGACTGATTACCACGCCTGTCGGGATGGTGGGCGGCGCCGGAGAACTTTCGTACGAGCTGGGCACGTTCTACGGAGCATTGCCAAGCACGGTGGGTCTGTGGGCCGAGCAAGAGGAAATCAACGCGATGCCCCGCCCCGACGACATCGATGCCGTGGAAGTTTGGGGCCCGGAACCACCGCTGTGGGACGCCGACAAGTACTCGCTCGATCCTGACATCTTCAGCGGCACCTCGATTTGGAATGCGTCGGGAAGCACCTATCTTCCTCACGGTGTGATCGCTGGGGCGGTGATGTCGCTGCTGGGAACCGACGTGGATCCCGATCAGATCAATCTCGACGCGCTGATGGTGCAGGACCGATTCGGCGACCGGGATCGTTGGGACGACGGTCCCGCCGGGCCGGGCGACGAGATTATCTTCAGCATTCGGCAGATTCCGCATCCTGGGTATCCCAGTGGCTTTTACGCCACCGGAAGCGAGTTGTTTGTGCTGAACGCCAGCGCGCCGACAACCTTCCTGAAGCATGGTGGACACCTTTGGGACAAGATGTACGCACTGTCGGCGTTCGACATCGGAGTCGACAACCAGCGGGCCATCCTGGACATCAACGCCATTGAGGCGGTCGGCGAGTTCGCCGTGCCCGAACCCAGTAGCGTGCTGCTCGTGATCGCAGGCGCAGGGTTGCTGGCGGTGGCAAGTCGCCGACGTTAGTCGTGTAACCGTCTTGAAACGCAACGCAGAGCGTCGTGCCACGGTCGGCACGACGCTCTTTTTGTTTCGATGGCCAGTGCATCGTGGTGCTGTGATCCGCGCAGTGTGCGTGCTAAAATCGCTGCCTTGTTTGCAACTCACAGCCCATCGATTTTCAGCGCACGCCATGGCATATCAAACACTCCTCTCGGTCGATCAACTCACGCAGTTACTCGAGCAACCACGCGACGTGGTCGTGGTCGATTGCCGATTCGAGTTGGCCGACCCCGACGCAGGCGAGCAGCAATACGCCGCCGGGCACATTCCGGGGGCCGTGTACGCTCACTTGGATCGCGACCTCAGTTCACCAATCATTGCGACGTCCGGCCGGCACCCCCTGCCCGACCCAAGCGCGCTGGCCGCGAAGTTCTCCGCCTGGGGCATCGACGGCTCGAAGCAAGTCGTGGCCTACGACAACTCGGGCGGGGCGTTCGCCTCGCGGTTGTGGTGGCTCGCCCGCTGGTTGCGACTGCGCGACGTTGCGGTGCTCGACGGCGGTTTCGCCGCATGGCAAGCCTCCGGCGGCGCAGTCACGCAAGAGGTCCCCACGCCAGAACCAACCGAGTTCACCGCCACGCCGGACGACTCGCTGTGGATCACTTCCGACAAACTGGCCGCGGCACTCGGCACGGGCGATGTGGTGCTCGTCGATGCTCGTGATCCAGAACGCTACCGCGGCGATGTGGAGCCCATCGACCCAGTCGCTGGCCACGTGCCGGGCGCGGTAAATCTGCCATTCAAGCAAAACTTGAACGACGCAGGCTGCTATTTGCCGAAGGACGAATTGCGCGAACGATTTATTTCTGTGGCAAGCGAGGCGGGAAACATGGTCCACATGTGCGGCTCCGGAGTGACCGCGTGCGTTAACTTGTTGGCGTGCGAACACGCGGGTTTGAGCGGCACCAAGCTGTACGCTGGCTCATGGAGCGAATGGATACGCGATGCCGGGCGTGCTGTTGAAACGCACATGGATGGCAAATAAACGGAATTAGTCCGGCCAATAAAGTTGGCAATCTGCGGCCGAGGCGGTTAAAATCGTCGCACCTACCCCCCGTCACGCCACCCACCTGCCATGGGCCCCGCCGTGCGTCAATTGTTGACTGCAGTTGCTTGCTGCTTGCTGATCGCCGAGAGCACTTCGGCCAACGATCAATCTGCACTCGACTTCTACGAAGCCAAGATTCGACCCATCCTGGTCAATCGCTGCTACGAATGCCACGACGCCGAGAATGCCGAAGGCGCGGCGAACCTGCGGCTCGACTATCGTGGCGGCTGGCAAACCGGCGGCGACAGCGGGCCGGCCATCGAGGCCGACAAGTCCGACGAGAGTTTGCTGCTGCGCGCCATCTCGTACGACGACCCCGACCTGCAGATGCCGCCCCGCAGCAAGCTGCCCGATCGAGAGATCCAGCTACTCAAAGAATGGATCGCCGGCGGCGCGATTGCTCCCGATACGGAACCTGCGGCCACGACCGACAGTGTATCGTTCGACATCGAGGCCCGCCGCGCCGCGCATTGGGCCTGGCAACCGGTGGCTCGCCCCGCGGTGCCGGAAGTACGAAATGCCGAGTGGTCGCGCGACGAGATTGATCGATTCATCCTGGCGCGGTTGGAGGCCGAAGGCCTGGCGCCGGCTGAAACGACTGAGCGCTCCACGTGGCTGCGGCGCGTGACCTACGACTTGACCGGATTGCCTCCCACGGTGGACGAGATCGAGCAGTTCCAGGCCGACGAGTCGGTCGACGCCTACGAGCGCGTGGTCGATCGCTTGCTCGCCAGCGTCGCGTTTGGCGAGTGCTGGGCGCAGCATTGGCTCGACCTGATGCGCTACGCCGAAACGCGCGGGCACGAAGGCGACTACGACATCCCCCACGCCTTTCGGTATCGCGACTACGCGATCCGCGCGTTCAACTCGAACGTGCCCTACAACCAAATGATCGTCGAGCATATCGCCGGCGATCTGATGCCGGTGCCGAGAATCGATCCCGAAACGCGCACCAATCAGTCAATCCAAGCCACCGCGTGGTGGCACCTGGGCGAGGCGACGCACTCGCCGGTCGACATTCGCGCCGAGGAAGCCGATCGCATCGACAACCAGATCGACGTGTTCGGCAAAGCGTTCCTGGGCATGACCGTCGCCTGCGCTCGCTGTCACGATCACAAGTTCGACGCCATCTCGAGCGCAGACTACTACGCGCTGTGTGGCTTCCTGCAAAGCAGCAGCTACCAGGTAACCAACGTGTCCGATCCCGAACTACAATCGCGGTTGGCCAGCGAGTTGGCCCAGCTCAACCAGCGCAACGCCCCCTCGCTGTTTGCCGCGTACGCCAAGCAAGCCCAGGGGCGAATCGAAGGACTTCCGGCCGTTGCCAGTGAGCACCTGCTCTCCGAGCGCGGATCGGAAGAGTTGTGCCGGTTGCTCGCCGACGTGGACGACCCACTGCATCTGCTGGCCGTTGCTCTGTACGCGGGCGTGCAGGGACGCGATGTGCCGCAAGCGGTGCAGCAGGCATTGCACAACAGCCCGAACGGCCCGGCCCCTGAGCAACGCTCCGATGCAACGGTTATCGACTTTTCCCAGGCCAACGGGCCGCTACCCTACGACGACTGGCGGACGAGCGGCTACGCGATGGGCGAGGCGCCAGCGAACGCCATGTCGGTGCTGGCGACCGGCGATCCACACCGCCCGCTGCGCGTCCTGCAACACACCGCGGCCACGAACCTCGCGGCCAGCCCGCGACTCACCGGACTGTACCGCACACGAACGTTCGAAGTGGCCGCTAACCGCGTGTGGTATCGCTACCGTGGCAAGGTTGACGTCTTCCTGGCAGTCGACTCGCACCGCACGGTCTACGGCCCGCTGCATCGCGAATGCGAACAGTCGCTCGATTCGGGCGACGACTGGGCGTGGTACTCGCACGAGACCAAGGGCTACTTGGGGCACCGCGTGCATGTCGACTTCGTGCCCCGCGGACCGTTCGAGCTGGCCGAAGTGCGGCACTGCGACGAGCGTCCCGAACAGCAACCGCAAGTGGTCAGCGCCATTGCGTCCGCGCTGCGCGACAGCGGACAATTCGACCTGGCAAGCATCGAAGCGGCCACCGTTGCCGCCTTGTCCACAGCACTAGAACGCACCACAGCGGGCGAGGCCACCGTAGAAGACGCGCGGCTGGTGAATTGGCTCATCGCACACGACCAGCACCTGCCCGGAGCCAACAGCGACGAAGCGGTCGCTTACCAAACATCGCTTGCCGAGTTTCACAAGCAGCGACGTCAGCTCGAACGCCAGCTTCCCAGGCCGCAGTATTCGCTGGCGCTGCTCGACGGCAGCAGCGAAAACGAGTTCGTCCATCTGCGCGGCAGTCCCAAGCGCCTGGCTGAAGAAGCTACGCCGCGCAGGTTGTTGACCGCGCTGGGAGGCGAGTTTCCCATCGAGCACGGCAGCGGGCGTTTGGAACTCGCGCAACGCATCGCCAGCGGCGACAATCCGTTGGTCGCACGCACCTACGTGAATCGTGTGTGGGCGCACGTGATGGGTGGCGGCATCGTTCCGACCGTCGACAACCTCGGCGTGCTGGGCCAACCGCCAACGCACCCGGAGTTGCTTGACTACTTGGCCAGCGAGTTTGTCGACAGCGGCTGGAACACGAAGGCCCTGATCCGCCGACTGGTGCTTTCGAGCACCTACCGCCAACAGAGCCGCCCGTCGCCGGCGATCGCCAGCGGACAGATCGAAAAGGTCGACCCGGCCAACAAGCTGCTGCACGCCACCCGGGTGCGCCGCGTTCCGGCCGAAGCGGTTCGCGATTCGCTGCTGGCCATCTCCGGCCAGCTCGACTCGAAGCCGTACGGGAAGAGCGTTAAGATTCACATCACCGACTTCATGCGTCACAATCGCAGCCCCGATGGCAGCGGACCAATGGACGGCGACTGCCGGCGGAGCATTTATGTGGAAGTGCGTCGCAACGCGTTCAACCACTTCCTCGCAGCGTTCGACAAGCCGCTGCCATTCACAGCGGTGGGCTATCGCCACGTGAGCAACTCGGCCGCCCAGCCGCTAATGCTGCTGAACGATCCCTTGGTGCACCACTTGATGGATGCATGGTCGGCGTCGCTTACTTCACAGTTCGACGACGACGCACAGGCTGCCCAACAAGCCTACTTGACCGCTTACGCCCGAGGGCCCAGCGCGCACGAACTGGAGCAAGTCACCAAGTACATCCAGTCGCAGCAAGCCAAACAACTTTCTCGCGAAACGGCGTGGCGTGATGTCTGCTTGGCGCTGGTGAACAGCAAAGAGTTTGTGTTTTTGAGGTAACTTCCGAGAGACGTCCATGCACTGCCACCAATTTGCCGCCCAACCGCTCACTCGCCGCGAAATGCTGGCCCGCTGCGCCTGCGGTTTTGGCAGCGTGGCCCTGGCAGGACTGGCCGGCGGAGCCACACCAGCTCCGCCCGGCTATCGCGGTCGCGCGAAGAGCATCATTTTTCTGTACATGGACGGCGGCGTCTCGCAGGTCGACAGCTTCGACTACAAGCCGGCCCTCCAACGCTACGACGGCAAACCCTACAGCGAGAAGATCGAGCCCACTCAATTCGCCGATATCGGCAACACCCTGGCGTCGCCATGGAAGTTCGCCCGGCATGGCGAGTCGGGCTTGTGGGTCAGCGAGTTGTTCCCTCACATCGCGAAGCAAGCGGACAAACTGTGCGTGGTGCGGAGCATGGTGAGCGACTTCTCCGAGCACAACACGGCCAACTATTTCCTGCACACCGGGTTCGGTCAGGCGGGGCGGCCCAGCATGGGGGCGTGGCTCAGCTATGGTCTGGGCAGCGAAACGCAGGACCTGCCGACGTTCGTCGTCATCAACGGCGGACTGGTGCCGAGCGGTGGACCCGAGAACTTTGCCGCCGGATTCCTACCAGCGCTGCACCAGGCCACGATGTTCAAACCGCAGGCGTTGCCGGTCGCCAACCTTCGCTGCCCCGATGGGATGACCAACGAGCGCAGCCGCGACGTACAGCAACTGCTCGCCTCGCTCGACGCAGGTGTTGCCGAGCAGTACGCGCACGACGACGCCATCGAGAGCGCAATCGCCAACTACGAACTCGCCTACCGCATGCAGCAAGCGGTGCCGGAGGTCGCGGGACTCGACGACGAACCGGAGTACATTCGCCGGCTGTATGGACTGGATAGCAAGTTCGAGGGCACTCAGATCTTCGGCCGCGAATGCTTGCTCGCGCGGCGGATGGTGGAGCGCGGCGTGCGGTTCATCGAACTGACCTGCCCCAACCTCAGTGGCTACGACCGCTGGGACGCCCACTCGAACCTCGTAAACAACCACTCGGAAAACGCCCGCACCGTCGACCAACCGATCGCCGCTTTGATTCAGGATCTCGACGCGCGGGGAATGTTGGACGAAACCCTGGTGGTGTGGGCCGGCGAATTTGGCCGCACGCCGTTCGCTCAACGTACCAATGGCCGCGACCACAACCCGTTCGGCTTCACCATCTTCATGGTTGGCGGCGGCGTCCGCGGCGGCATGGCCTACGGCCAGACCGACGAGTTCGGCTACCGCGCGGTGGAGAACAAGGTCCACATCCACGACCTGCACGCCACGATGCTACATCTACTGGGCATCGACCACACCAAGCTCACCTACCGCTTCGGCGGCCGCGACATGCGACTGACCGACGTGCACGGGGAACTGGTGACGGACATCCTGTTGTGAATGACGAATGACGAAATACCCAATGACGAATGAACGCGCAAGCGTCGCTTATTAGGCTCTCGGATATAAATCCTGTCCTTGGGTACTTGGGTATTTGGGTACTTCGTCATTCGACCCTCCCGCTCGACTTTACCGTTCACTACCGACCTTACCGCCTGGGTAAACCCGTTGGGCTTTATCGTGTTTGATCCGACGCTTTGGCCGGTTCGCCACAACATGGGTGGTTTCCCTTCTCGATCGTCGCGTCAAACTACGATAATTGCAAACGAGTATGGGAGTCTGCCGCTCGCACGCGTTCGATGCAATTTGCAGGCTCTCCCTTTCACGTAATTGGATAGGGAAGTCCGAAATGTCACGCACCATCTGCGCCGCCGTCGCCATCGCCTGGTTGATCGCTGTCATCGAAGCCAACGCACAGGTTAACTACACGCAAGCTCCCGCCGGTAACTACCACGCGGCTCCCAGCGCGGGCGAGTGGCAGAGCTACATCGCACCGTCGGCACCGCAGCAGGGCTACCGCGTGGCTTCCGCCTATCAAACCCCGCCGCAAGGTTACACGCTGCCTAATTACAGTGCGACAGCCTACAACATGCCCGCCTACAACGTGGCCAACCATCAGGGCTACGGCTCGTACAGCGGCTGCGACACCTGCAACACCGGCGTCGCCTATGGCGGCTGCGAACCTTGCTGCCCACCGCCCGCTTGCGCCCCCTGCCCCACGCCTTGCACGCGCTGTTGGTTCGCTTCGCTGGGAGCACTGTTTATCACCCGCGAGCCACAGGACTCCTACACGTTCTCCTACGACAGCGCTAACGAAGACGACCAGTACGTCGACGCGGCCGATTGCGACATGAGCTTCTCCCCTGGCGTCGAGGCCTCGGTGGGTTGGTACGACTGCTGCACCAACACGGGCTTCGAACTGACCTACTGGCAGTTGCTACCGGGCGACGAGTCGACCCAGATGCTCGGTGCCGACCTCGCGCCTGGTTTTCTCGACGGCATCCGCAACTACGACCAGCTCGACTACAACGGCGGCACCGCCGACGCGAGCGTGAACGCCGCGGTGATCCACCGACTCACTCGTAGTTGGGATGTGTACAACGTGGAAGCCAATCGCCTGATCGTCTTCCGCAACGACGGTTGTGGCAGCCCCTGGCGTTTCCAAAGCGTGGCCGGTTTCCGGTACTTCAAGTTCAAGGAGACACTCGGCTTCGTCTCCGATCCCAGCGAAACGATCATCGACGGCGACGCCGACGAGTACCGCATCGACATTCGCACCGACAACCAGCTGATCGGCTTCCAACTTGGCGGAATCACCGAACGCTGCATCGGCCAGCGATGGACCGTGCGGTTGATCGGCAAAGCCGGCCTGTATAACAACCACATCACGATGAACTACTTCGAAGGTGGCTCAGCTGGCGCCGCGGTGATCAACAACGGCCCCAACGCCGGCCAAGCGATGGTGGTGAACACCAGCACCAACGACCTGGCCTTCCTCGGCGAATTCGGCGCCGGCGTCGCCTGCCGCGTGGGTAGCCGCTGGCGGCTGGGTGCCGACTATCGCGTGGTCGGTGCTACCGGCCTCGCCCTGCCGACCGATCAGATCTACTTCGACACCCGCGGCATCAACGACGTCCGTGTGATCGATAGCAACGGCAGCCTGCTACTGCACGGAGCCTTCGTGCGAGCAGAACGCAGTTTCTGATCTGTTGCCTTTTCGCAACACGTTGATTCCGTGCATCAAAGCCGGCGACCGCTTGCAGCCCAAAAGCAACCGATTTAGCCCTCGAAACCGGGAGCGATGGCGGAGGAGCACGTCTCCGCGGCCTAGGTGGCACGCGGAGTGCGGGAATTGCTGTAGCAAGCAACTCTCCGCGCGAGCGCCCCATGGCCGAAGTTATCGAAATCAACGACCCACGCGACCTGGAGGCCCACCGCGCGACCTGGGAAGTACTGTTCGCCCGCACGCGGTGCGCCACGTTCTTTCAGACGCTCGACTGGTTGCAGGTCTACTGGCGGCACTTCGGGGCAGACCAGAAGCTGCGGGTACTGATCGTCCAGCAGTGTGGCGAGGCGATTGGCGTCGTGCCGATGTGCGTCCGGACCGAGCGGCATCGACTCGGCAAGGTGCGAACGCTCGGCTATCCGCTCGACGCGTGGGACCACTTCTACGCCCCACTGGGCGACCGCCCGCAAGAAACACTTGTAGCCGCCATCCGGCACCTGCACGCAACGCCGCGCGATTGGGACCGCTTGCAGCTGGTCGGCGCGGCAGACGATAGCGATTCGACGCGGCAGGGCATGACTATCGGTGGCATGCCGCCAGTGGCGACGCAAACCGGCGCCGCGTCGATGGTGGACCTCGCCGGCGGCTGGGAGCGGTACCTCGCGACGCGCAGCGCGAAGACCCGTCACATGTTGCGACGCAACTTGCGCGAAGTCGAGCAGTCCGGCGCGATCGAGTATGTCCGCCACCGCCCACAGGGTGCTGAGTTGGACGACGCCGACCCGCGGTGGGATCTGTACGATGCGTGCCAGCAAGTGGCCGAGCAGAGTTGGCAGTCGGACTCCATCGAGGGCAACACGCTATGCCACTCGCGGTATCGTGATTTCTACCGCGAAACGCACGCGACCGCCACGCGGTTGGGCATGGTCGACCTGAACCTGCTGTACGTCGGCGGCCGACCGTTGGCGTTCAACTACAACTACGTCACCGACGGGCGGCTCACCGGTCTCCGCATGGGATACGATCCCCACGCGTCACGGCTCGGCGCCGGCATGCTGCTGGTGGCCTCGATGCTGGCCGATAGCTGCGAGCGCGGCGACACCCTACTCGACCTGGGCGCCGGCGGCCAGTCGTTCAAACGCCGACTTTGCACGAGCGAACTACCGAGCCACGAGTTGACCTACACCCCGCTCACCGCAATCCGCTGCCAGGCACTCCGGCTCGCCCGCTGGGCGCGAGGTGAAGCGGCCGCGGCGGGAAAGTAGCCGCGTACTATGGCCGCCTCGGCCGTAGCGCCACGCCAAACTGCTCGGCGTTTGACTCGGAGATCCGAGCTACAATCACTCGCCTGTTAAGGGCGGCTTCTTCTCCGTGATCGCAGGCAGCTTCGCCGCCATCTCCGCGTTCAGGGCGATGTAGCTCTCCCACTCCGCTGGGACACTCCACTCGGGAAAGATCGCTTCCACCGGGCATTCGTGCACGCACGCGTCGCAGTCGATGCACTCGACCGGATCGATGTACAACATTCGATCGCCTTCGCGAAAGCACTCGCAGGGGCAGGCCGTCACGCAATCGGTGTATTTGCAGCCATCGCAGGGTTGGGTTACGACGTAAGCCATGCTTCGTTTCCTATTCGGATCGTGATTAAACGAACCCACCGCCGCGTGAGTGAGTCCTACCGCTATCGGTACATCCGATTCCCCGCGCGTAGTGGCCAAACAAACTGGCCGAATTCCAAAGATTCCCATAAACTGCCGCAGCACAGTCACTTGCTCCGCACCTCGGTAGGCCACCTCGATGCCAGCATCCAGCGAACTAATCCCCTGGTCGGCGGATCCCGAACAGGCCGCTGCGGCGATCTACCATCGCTACGGCCGGCGTTTGCAGGCGCTGGTTCGCAATCGGCTCGGGCCCAAGCTGCGGCGGCGAATCGACGCCGACGACGTGACCCAATCGACCTTCCGCAGCTTTTTCCTCCGCGCCCAGGCGGGTGAGTACCAACTCGGAACGCCGGGCGACCTCTGGCGGCTGCTGGCCAGCATGGCCACCAACAAGACCCGCAAGCAACTGGAGCGGCATCGTGCCGCGCGACGCGATGTGTACCGCGAGCAGCAGGCGTCTTCCTCTCTGCTGGTGTGCTCTCCGCACACGCGCACCGCGTCGGAAGAAGTGCAGGCGCAAGAACATCTACAATTGGCCGTTGAGAAATTCAACGCCGAGCAACGGGCAGTGCTCGAGCACGCGCTCGATGGATGGTCCAACGGCCGCATCGCCGCAGCGCTGGGAAAGTCGGAGCGAACCGTCCGCCGCATCCTCTTGCATTTGCGCGAAGTTCTGCAAATGAGCGGCATCGCATCGACGCCCACCGATCCCCGCGACCTCTCGCCAACGCCCTTGGCGTACGGCGACTACGTGTTGGAGAAACTCGTCGGCGCCGGTGGCATGGGCAAGGTGTTTCGCGCTCGGGTGAAGCAAACTGGCGAGACCGTCGCGCTCAAAGCGTTGCACAAGTCGCGACAGACCGACCACCGCGCGGTCGAGCGGTTCGTGCAGGAGGCGCAGATCCTCGAGCAGTTGACTCATCCAAATATCGTCGGCGTCCGCGGCCTCGGCAGGTTTCCCAGCGGCGGCCACTTCATGGTGCTCGAGCACGTGGCAGGCGGCGACTTGCAGTCGCGGTTGGCGAGCGGCCCGTTGTCGCAACGAATCGCCCTAGATTTGTTTCGGCAGATTGTCGAAGCAACCGCCCACGCTCATCGCCACGGCATCGTGCATTGCGACTTGAAGCCCGCCAACGTACTGGTGACCTCCAACGGCCGCGCCCTGGTAACCGACTTTGGTTTCGCCTACCTGCTGCACGCAGCAGCGAAGACGCCAGCATCGCTGGGCGGCACGCTTGGCTTCCTCGCCCCGGAACTCCTCCGCCCCGGCACGGCCCCTACGCCCACCGCCGACGTGTACTCGCTGGGAAAGCTACTGCAATGCATGCTCAAGGGCGACGCATCGCTACAGGGAGTGATTCGTCGCTGCGTGGCCGACGATCCTGCACGTCGTTACGCGGACGCGAGTCGGCTGCTAATCGACCTGCGACAGTCGTTCTCCTGACTGGTCCGCTTAACTCTCCCTCAACACAGATTGTCGACCAGCGCCCGACCTTGTGCTAGGATAGTCCGCTCTGAGGACTACCGTCAAAACACGAGCACTGCACAACAAGGGAGACGCTAATGCGGCTAGAAGCACTTCTTAGGACTCACGCTCCACTTGCCTTGGTGTTGTTCGCCATCACTGTGCCCAGCCAAGCATCGGGAACTGTTACCGGTAAGTTCCTTCTGGACCAGCAAGACGTGGATGTTGGAGGTTTCTTAGGCGACACGGGTGTAGATACTTACATCTTCGAACTCACAAACAAGAGTGCAGACCCCGTCCTCGCATTGGACCTGAGATTCACAGGATCACTTGTTGACCTGTCTGAGCACGGACCTCCTATAGACGAACTGTTCCGGCTTGTTCCAGAGATACCACAGCTTGCGGATTTTCTGATTCCTGATTCGTTCTTCATCTCCAACGGTCACCAACTTGTCGGGGCTTCTACCGAAGTTGAAGGTGTGTTAGCGGCAGCCTGGTTAGTCGCCGGATACCAGGAAATCGTTCCTGCTGGCGGTTCGGCTCCGGTAGCCTATCTTGCTCTCCCAACCGGCGAGTTCCTGAGCAACACCGAAGGAGTCGCCGTTCTAGGTCAAGGCGATGATCTGCACACCACCGTCGAGATCGCGATCGTTCCTGAACCCAGCGCGTTCGCGCTGGCATGCTTGGGACTGGTCGGCGTTGCGTGGCGATGGTCCACTGCTGCAAGCCCAGCGAGTCGCTGCCAATCGCACAGTCGGATCCAGCCCACATCCGAGACTGGTCGACAGCTCACAACAAGTTAGCTGTGTGCAATTGCACGGGGTCGAGTTCGGCAGAACCGGTCGCACCTGCGGGTACTTGTGACAGATACTGACTGTACTCGAACTCCGCTTCCTGGATGTCGTCGAACGCGGAGAGGAACGCCAAGAGTACGTCAGGGTCGAAGTGCGTCCCGCCCGATCGCTTGATGATCTGCAAACTGTGATCAACCGTGTACGCCGCCTTGTAGGGACGTTCGCTACGCAGTGCGTCGTACACGTCGGTGATGGCCACGATGCGCGCGGGCACTGGGATCTGATCTTGCGATAGGCCGTGTGGGTAGCCCATGCCGTCCCATCGTTCATGATGCGACAAGGCAATGTCGGCGCCCATGCGAAGCAGCGGGTTTCGTACTTGGTCGGCGGGACTCCAATCGTAGATGCCGGTCGTCAGACACATGGGCGCGGGTCCGGATTCGGCCAGAATGCACCACCCGATTTCGCAGTGCTGCTGCATGGTGTGCCACTCGTGATCGCTGAGCTTGCCCGGCTTTCGGAGCACGGCGTCGGGAATTCCGATCTTGCCGATGTCGTGCAGGGTGGCGGCCAACAACAGTGTCTCGCAATGCTGGCTGCCGAGGCCCATTGCTTCGGCCACCAGGCGACTGTAAGTGCCAACGCGGAGAACATGGGTCCCTGTATCGTCGTCGCGGCACTCGGCCGCCTTGGCGAGCCGCCAGACGATCTCGAGGCGCGAGTTGGCCAGTTCCTGTGTCCGCCGGCGTACTTGTTGATCGAGCGATTCCTTCTGGGCCTTCAGTTCATCGGAATACTGCTTGAGCCGCAAGGCACTGTAGACCCGGGCCATCAACTCGTTGCTGTCGACGGGTTTAAGCAGTAGGTCGACCGCACCCATGTCCAGGGCGCGTGACTTGAGCCCCGTTTCTCCACGCCCGGTGACAATGATGAACGGAATGTCGCGCGTAACAGGCTCGCCCTGCATTTTCTCCAGCAAGTCGAGCCCGGTCATGCCCGGCATGTCGACGTCCGAGACAACGACGTCAATCGATTCGGTTTGGACTCGCTCCCAGACTTCCGTGGCCCGCTCGCAAAACACCAGGTCCCACTGGCAGCCGCGGTGCTGCAACACGCGTTTGTACGCCTTGAGCACAGAGACTTCGTCGTCGACAAAGAGAATTCGTTTACTCATCCAGATCGTCTGCTTCAGCGAAACGCACACAACCAATGAGCCGGCGCGAGTTGATAGGTAGCTGCTTTGGTTGGTACCGCGATGCTTTCGTGGAGGCACCGCTTTCAGAAGTTCGCGCGGAACCTCCCCATGAAGAGTATAGAACGCGTAAATCCAGGGAGCGGTAAGGGAAAACGTAGATGTGGAAGTTGCCACGCGGTCTACGCGACAGTTGTGCCGATCGTGCAAACATCACGAAACCGCTGGAAAATGCGGTCTTCGCCCCGCCCATGTCCGGCCGGCGTTGGCGGGTTGCTTCCGAGTACGGCAGCGCAGTTCGGCAAGAACCCGGCCAATCGCGCCTATTCGCTCAAATGGCGGGAATCTTGGAATGCCCGTGAGCGTGGTTTCCCGGCAGTTCGCACCGGTAACGCCTTTAACGGTTTGAATGCTTGAACGGGACGCCTTGGCGGCGTACAACTGAAGGCAGATGTTCGGTTTTCCCGTCCCCAGTGAGCCTGTTTAGGTTTTCGATGTTCCCGATCTACCCACCACTCGCCCTTAGCAGCACCTTCCTCATTATCATCGTCGTAGTGATCATCATCGCGGCGTTGGTATTCTTGACCATCTTCGCGCGCTACTTCCGGCTGTGGATCCAGTCGTACATGACCAAGGCGGGCATCGACCTGTTCGACCTGATTCGCATGACCTTCCGTAAAGTGAACCCCTCCGTGATCGTGCGGAGCAAAATCATGGCCGTGCAAGCCGGCCTGACCGACGACGAAGGCCTGACGACCAAAGGTCTCGAAGCTCACTACATGGCGGGCGGGAATGTGCCGCTGGTGATCCGCTCGATGATCGCCGCGCGTAAAGCCAAGATCATCAACCTCGACTTCAAGAAGGCCACGGCCATCGACTTGGCCGGCCGTAACATTCTCGAAGCGGTGCAGACCAGCGTCTACCCGCGGGTGATCGACTGCCCCAGCAAGAGCAGTAAGAAGCCGTCGCTCGATGCGGTCGCTAAAGACGGCATTCAACTCAAAGTAAAGGCTCGCGTCACCGTGCGAGCAAACCTGGACCAGTTGATCGGTGGAGCCACCGAGGAAACGATCGTGGCCCGCGTGGGCGAAGGCATTGTCAGCGCAATCGGCTCAGCCGACACGCACGCCGACGTGCTGGAGAATCCCGATCGCATCTCCAAGGCGGTACTGTCTCGACGGCTCGACTCGCAGACGGCCTTCGAGATCGTATCGATCGACATCGCGGATATCGACGTCGGCGACAACATCGGTGCCCGCTTGCAAGCCGATAAGGCCGAGGCCGACACCCGCGTGGCCCAGGCCCGGGCGGAAGGTCGCCGTGCGAAAGCGGTCGCCACCGAGCAAGAAAACATAGCTACTATCGAGCAGAACCGCGCCACGCTGGTCGAAGCTCAGGCCGAAGTGCCCAAGTCGATGGCCGAGGCATTCCAGTCCGGCCGACTCGGCATTCTCGATTACTACAAATTGCAGAACGTCCAAGCCGATACCGACATGCGTGAAGCCATCGCCGGCGCAGGCGTGAAACGAACCGCGGGTTAACCGGCCGCTCGCCAATAACTAACGGACATCATGGTTCTCCATATCCCGCTCATCCTGGCACTCGATCTTGGCGCCGTGATCCAGGCGATCATCTTTCTGGTGATCCTGGCCTCCGGCGTGGCGAAGATGTTTCGCGAGTCGAAAGAGGTCCAGCGCCGCGCCGACCAGCAGCGCCCGCGACCCCGGCCCCGCCCCCAACAGGGCGGCGGCGACGAGGTAGTGCTCGAGGCGGCCGAAGCGGGTCCCCGGCGTCAGGCACCGCAGGAGAACATCCGCACCGAGGTCGAAGAGTTTCTTCGCCGCGTGGGCCAGGAAGAAGATCCCAAACCGGCCCGTCGACAGCCACGGCAGCGACCGCAGGAGTCGCAAATCGAAATACTGGACGATTCGGGCTTCGATGTGGACGAACGGCCCCGCCAATCGCGGCGCAAACCTCGGCAAACGCCCAAGCCAGAGCGGCGTGCCGAACTAATGAATCCAGAACTAGAATCCGTCAGCGACCACCTCGCAGAGCACCTGAAGCGGGGCGAGTTCGAGGAGCGTGCGTCGCATCTGGGCGAGGTGGTAGCTCACTCCGACGAGCGGCTGGAAGCCCGGCTGCACCAGAAATTCGACCACCGTTTAGGATCCTTGTCGGCCATGCGGCAGGCCCGGGAGGCCGCTGATCTGGCCCAGCGGGATATCGCGGCAGAAGGAAACCCACTGACGGAAGGCCTGCTGGACATGCTTTCGACGCCCCAAGGAGTCCAGCAGGCGGTAATTCTCAGCGAGGTATTGGGTCGCCCGACCGACCGCTGGTAGGGCCGACCGAGCCCCAGGCGTCAAATCGGCCCCAGTTGGCCCACCCCAGGCGGCATGTTCGGCACAATCGGTGGGTTAGAGCCGCTACGGCGGAAATTGCTCAAACCTCCTAAATTGACAGCGCTTTCCGGCCCTGACTATACTGCGAAGAGCCTTGGATGAATAATTTGGTGTCCGGCTGACGACCCTTGGTTGACTGCCGCTGCCCCTTGTCCAGGCCTAGATTGCCCCACCGCGGAACACCCCTTGCGGACCGCAGGGCCAGCAACGGCCCACGTTCGTGTTTTCTTATTTTTGCCCTCCACCCGTCCGACTTCGGCCGTGGTGGGAAAGCTCGCCGAATTGATGAATCTCCTCGGGAAGATAATGGTCGTCCTCGTCGCGCTCATGAGCATTTCGTTCTTGGGTGTGGCGACAGCCATATTCGCCACGCACAAGAACTGGTCGGCGACCATGCAGGAGCAGAGCACCGAGATCACCGAGCTGCGCGCGGACCTGGATACTTTGCAAACCGACTACAAGCGTGTGGAACGCAACCTGGCGCTGGAGATCGAGACCGCTGAGCAACAGGCGGTGAAGCTGGAGCGCGATCGTGTGGCCCTGGCCAACCGTAACGCGGCCAAGCAGGCAGAGATCGAAAACCTCCGCCAGCAGGGTCGCGACCTGACCACCGCCTTAGCGGGCACCCAAGCCAAGAACAAGCAGCTTGCAGAAACCAATGCAGAACTGCAGCAGGACATCACTAGCACCATGCAGGCCACCGACGCAGCATTCGATGCAACCGTTGAGGCCACCAGCAAGCTGCACGAAGCAAAAATGATGCTCGAAACCGAGTTGGAACGCAACGCTCAACTTATCGAGCAAGCCGGAGGTAATTAGCCGATATGAATCTCATTGGAAAAATATTCGTCGTCATCATTTTCCTGATGGGTGGTCTGTTCATGGTCCTGGCCATGGCAGTCTATTCGTCGCAGGTCAACTGGCGCGATGCCTACAAGAAGTCGCAGGAACTGTACACTCAGCGAGACACGGAGTACAAGCGACTGGTAAGTTCGACGGACCTGACCGAGGCCGAACTGAACCGTCAGATCCTGGCTGCAAACAAGGAAATCGGCGCTCTGCAATCCGAGCGGGAGCGGCTGGTAGGCGACTATGAGCTGCTGCAAAAGCAAGTCAGCGATTTGACGCAAGAGAATCGCGACGCCAAAGCGGCCGTCTCCTCCACGCAGGCCAATGCCGAACGGCTGGCCGACGAAAACAACGTGCTGCAGCGGGAAATCATCGCCGCCCAGGAAGCCTCGGACAAGGCCTTTGAACAAACCGTTCGGGCGACTTCGGAGTTGCACGACAAAGAAGTGAAGCTCGTCGTGGCCGAAGAGAATATTGAGCAACTGACCGAACGAGTGGCCGAGATGACCATCATCATGCGTCGCGAAGGCCTCGATCCGCACATGCTGGTTGGCGACACCATCCCGACCGTCCAAGGCTACATCAGCACGGTCTCCCGTCGCGGCGGCGACGAGACCATCGAGATTACCATTGGCTCCGACGATGGAATCAAGCCCGAACACACCGTAGAGATCTATCGCACCGCATCCGATCCCGGCCAGTCGAAGTGGCTGGGCCGCGCGGTGGTGCTCAGCACCGATGGCGACAAGGCCTACGCTCGGGTGCTGCCGAAACTGAAGAAGGGTCAAATCCAGAGAGGCGATCGTGTCGCAACCCGACTTAACTAGCCCCCGCCCCATGGCGTCGGGTCAGAAACCCAAAAGCAACATCTACACAGGCCTGATGGGCGTGGCCGCCATGTGCCTGGCCATCGCCTGCATCCTGCTGGTGATCGAAATCAACCGCTACGCCAGCGACTACGGCGCCACGTCCGGTTGGTTTGGCGTGGTCACGTCGGCCAAGTAAATCACTCATCGCTTTGAAGAGGTGCGACGTGTCGCAGCCAGAGACTACCGATCAACCACGTTCGATGGTGGTGCAGAAGCCCAAGAGCAACATCTACACCGCTCTGCTGGGCATCTCGCTGCTCTGCCTGATGCTCGCTTGCATGTTCCTACTGCTGGCTTGGTCGCAGTACGCCGAAGGCAGCTTGAGCCCCTTCAAGCTCTGGGAAGCGGCGAGCGGTCCCTAGACCGCTTTCAGCCTTAGCGCACCGCCTTGGCTTGCTAATTCTGAAAGCGCTCTAGTAGCGCGCAAGGCCATTCACTCGTTGGATCTGCGCTTCGCGGACAATGAGGTCGTCCGGCTACTCTCCGGCAGTTGGGTCGTCTCCTCCGGAGCGCGAACCGAGTTCGCGATCGAGGTCCAACAGCGACGCTGGATCGCCATCGACCAGGCTGAACTTGTGCACGATGTCGCGGGCGGTCTTTTCTTCTTCGACCTGCTCCTTGATGAACCACTCGAGTTCCACCAGCGCGGCAAAAGCCTTCTCCTGGAACGCCAGCTCGTACAGCCGCTCGATCTGCCCGGTAACGCCCTGCTCCTGGGCGTAGGCAATCTTGAACACCGCTGGCACCGACTCGAAATCGGCCTGAGGCTCGGAGATCGAGGCCAGGTGGACCCTGGCGCCGCGAGCGATGAGGAAGTCGTACAGCCGCATCGCGTGGGCATACTCCTCCTGGCTCTGCATCCGCATCCAATGGGCACAGCCGGTGAACTGCTGATGCTCGCAATACGCACTCATCGCCATGTAGCTGTAAGAAGCGAACAGTTCGTTGTTGATCTGCTCGTTAATGGCGTCGGTCATGACCTGCGAGAGACTGGACATCGGATTTCCTTCAGTACGAGACGTGTTCGCAGCGGAGCATTTCCGCGCAAGTAAGAACGCGCGACGCTGCTGCTGTGAAGGATAACCGATCGAGACCAGAGCGAAAAAGGCCCCAAGCACTTGGGGAAGCGACAACGCGGACCGCGCGGCAGTCCAGCTAGCGGATGGACTCTGAAAGCGAATCCCCCTTCGCCAAACGAATCTTTCCCGGGTGGTTGCGTGTCAAAGTCGCCTGCTGTGGGCGTTCAACGCAACCAACCGGGAAAGTTCGTTTGGCCAGAAATAGTGGGCCCGACTGGAGTCGAACCAGCACGCCCTTGCGGGCACATGCCCCTCAAGCATGCGCGTCTGCCTATTCCGCCACGGGCCCAATTTTTCGGTCATTTCGACCGAACCTAAAGTCTAACCACCCGGCCACGGGGGTCAACCGCCCGGGCGTCCTGAAGGACCCGTGTCCGCTGGCCTCGGTTCACCCGCTGCGGGCCAATATTAGCAAGTCTGCGGAACTCCGGCGGGGAGCGTTGCGTCTACCTCCTAGCCCCGTTCTTAGGTTGCCCGTCCTGCCGGAGAATTTGCCGATGCCCACCAGCCGCTCGCTTGGCATGCTGATTTTGGTGCTGCCAATGCTCTCTTGCGGGCATGTGGGGCAGCGACTGCTGACGGTGGTGATCGAAGTCGACGGCGCCGCGGTGTTCGAGGGGCACACCGCGGTACCCGACTACACTCCGGTCGAAGAGATGTGGCCCGCGCTGAAGGACGCCCAGTTCGAACTCGCTAGCGGCGCCGCGGAGCCCACCCTGCCACTGTCCGGCGAGGTCGTGGTCCGCATCCAGCACAAATCCACCGTGCTCGCCACCGCCAAGCTCGAACGGTTGTCGCTCAGCAAAGATGTCAGCGGTTCGGCCTGGTCACTCTCGGCCAGCGCGGTCGATCGGATTGAGCAGGCCAGCGGGCAGTGATGCATTGCTGCGCAACATTCTGTGGTATGCTAGGTCCGTCCACCGAATCTTGGCGGATTGACGAGATGCGAGTGAATCCGCGAGACGCATTCACATTAGCCACAGCTCAACAGATGCAACGTAAACTCGAACCCGAACTGATGGACACGCCCGAGGAGGCGGTGGACTACGATCGGATGGATCACTCGGAAGTGAACCGGGTGTTCGTCGACGATCTACTGGCCGCTTGGGGTGCGATTGAGTCGCACGTGACGGTTGTCGACCTCGGCACGGGGACCGCGCAGATTCCGATGGAACTCTGCGGGCGCAATGCGCGGATCCATGTCCAAGCGGTCGACGCGGCGGAGCACATGCTCGAGGTCGCGCGGCGGAACGTGGCCGCAGCGGTGCTGGAAGAACAGATCGAGCTGGTACTAGCCGATGCTAAGCTGCCCGCGGTCGGCGAGTACGACATCGTGATGAGCAACAGCCTGGCGCACCACCTGCCCGAGCCGGCCGTGATGTTCGACCGCCTCGTCGAACTGGCGCGTCCCGGCGGATTGATCTTCGTCCGCGACCTGTTGCGCCCGGTGGACGAAGCCGAGTGGCGACATCTTGTCGAGACCTACGCCGGCAAAGAAAAACCCCACGCCCGACAGATGTTCGCCGACTCCCTGCGCGCGGCGCTCACGGTCGACGAAGTCCGAGCGATCGTAGCCGCTCACTCGTACGATCCGCAAACCGTCGCCGCGACAAGCGATCGCCATTGGACCTGGTGCGCCAGGAAGTAGGCAAATCCTGTAGCTGAATTCGCAAGAATTCGGGGTGCATTGGCTTGGCATTTGAATTCTTGCGAATTCAGCTACATATGCGCGTGCGAATAAACTCTTGGTGTTTCCACGAACTACTCTGTGGAACTCTTCTGCGGCCTATCTCGTCAAACGCTCAGTGTCTCTCAACTTGTTTCGTGCCGAGGTCTTCGATGAAGTCCAAGTTCAGCGTGCGCCGCACGGCGTTGTTGCTGCTTTTGATGCTGGCGGTGGCGGTCCCCGCTTTATGGGCGGCTGGATGGTTGCCACTGCCGCAGCACCGCGTTCCTCAGAACACGCTGCTGGTGATCACTCCCTACCGCGCGCATGGAACCTGGGTGTTCGACGACCCGCGCGTCGGGTTGGTGCAGGAGCCGTTCGTCGCCGGCGTTCCGGAAATGATTGACGTGCTGGTGGCCGATATTCCCGATGCCGACCAGGGTTTCCGTATGACATTCTCTGCCGAGGAGTTTCCCGGCTACGACAAACGCCTTACCTGGAACCGCAGCGAGTCCTCCGGCAACTGGTACACGCTCGACGACCCGCCGATGGAGGGCTGGATCTGCCCCGCCTTGTTCAAGTATTACGACGAGCCGCCACAGGAACTCTACATTCGGGCGGATCCGTTACCGGCGGAGTGAGTATGAGGACCGGCGCACGTGGTTTCGCCTGATTTCGCCACCGGCGAGGAGCCGCTATAAAGGGCGTCAGTACGCCTGCCCTTTCGACTCGCCATTGGTCTTCGATGCTGACTTCTGTTCTGTTGGTTCTGGTAATCGTCGCATTCATCGCGATTGGCCTAATCGCTTGGGCCTTGCTGTTGGGCCTGGGCCTGCGATGGGCCAAGGCTCGCGAATGGACCTGGCGACGTGCTGCAGCCACGACCGTGGTGGTGAACGTAGCTTCAACCGCTTACATGCTTCTCGCTTTGCGGCTCATCGACCAACCAACGGAGCACAAACTCGCAGCCGCAACATTGTTTCTTGTGGGCTACTTCGTATTCACCGTGGGCATCGTCTCCTGGAGTTTTCGCCTGTCGGTCTTGCGTGCGTTTCAGGCGTGGTTGCCGACATTGCTGTCCGGCTTGGCGGGAGTGGCGCTTTCCTTTCTGTTGGTTCGCCCGCTGCTGTTCGAGCCGTATGTGATTCCAACCAATAGCATGGCTCCAACCTTGCTTGGTTGGCATGGGCGTGACACCTGTGCGACATGCGGCGGAACTTGCTACTTCACCCCGCCGCCTGGTCATGTTCGCCACGTCCCCCCATTACCCATGATCTGCGACCAGTTCCACGTTACCCACAAGCAGCCGAGTTCGTCGGAGACCTTCATCCCTACGCGTATCGCGGTGGCCAAGTTCTTGCGACCCAAACGATGGGACTTGATCGTATTCGACTTGCCATCAAATCCACAGGATGTCTATGTAAAACGCGTCGTTGGCTTGCCGGGAGAGACGGTCGTCATCGAGAACGGCCGTGTACTGATCAATGGCAAGGAAGTCGAAATGCCGGAGGAACTCGAAGGCCTTGAGTACCTGACCGAGATGCTAACGGATGGGCCTTATCCCCGCCCTATCCGCGCTGGTTCTGCCGAGCACCCCGCCCAACTGGCCGACGACGAGTACTTCGTGCTGGGCGACTTCAGCATCAACGCCTACGACGCTCGACTATGGGAACAGGGCGCCGAGGGCCATCCACCGTACGCCGTGCCGCACTCGCATGTGCGCGGCGTTGTGTCGCACATCGTCTGGCCGCCAGAGCGTTTGCGGGTGTTGCGCTGACGCAGCCCGGTTGCGTTTACTTCGCGCCGTGGTCTTCCAGCAGGCCTTTGAAATTGGTCCAGAAGGCCGTCTGCTCTTCGTACTGCTCTCTCGATATCCACGGCCTCACAAAGTCCAGATGATCGAGCCAGTCCTGGGCCGCCTGCACGTAGGAGTAGCCCGGCTCGGCGCGCGGATTGCGCCACTCGGGATCGCCGGGTTCGTAGTGGTGCGAGTAAGCGCCGTTTTCGTCGACCACCATGTTGCTCAGCATAGTAGGGGCGACCATGCGAAACTCGGCCATCATCCGTTCACCAAAAGTCATGCCGGCCGTGGCTTCTTCCCACGCTTGCACCACCTCCAATGGTGTGTTGCTGTCCGGGAACCGCAGTCCATTGGCCGCGCCCGACTGGGTGATGCCGTCGTGGTTCAGGTCGACCTGCGCCGCAGGTGGCAGCAACAGGTTCAGCGCGCCCTCTTCGGTGAGCGATCCGACATCAATCGGATCGGCCAGTTGTTGGACATTCTGTACGACCTCGAGCTGCTCGCCGCTGAGGGATTGCAGGAAGTCCTTCGGCGCTGCGTAACCGCCCGACTGATGGGCTTGGAGCAACAGTTGGCCGTACTCCTGCCGCAGTTGCTCTGGAGCTTCGGCCTGGGAGTACCGCGCGGCGCGCTCCGTAGCGAACCACTGGTTCCAGGCGCCGACAACGTTCTCGCTGAGCGGCTGGTCGCCTTCGACTTCCTGAGCCGATGCGTAACCCGCTCGTCCTACCGCTTCGAGCACATCGCTGAACACCGCCTGGACGCGGTGGTGATGCGAATGAGAACCCGCCGGCGCGAGCAGCGAACCCGCTGCTGTGGATGAGTCGACCTGCATCTTTCCCCCGCTGCGTGATCGAACTATAGAACCTCATCGACTATATCGGCACCGACCACGGGGCACCATGAGCGAACGGCATAAAGACGCCGCGCGCGTGATAGCAGTTTTATCCACTCTGAGCCGAACCACCACCATGCTGCCGCCGTAGAACCCAGCATCGCCCGCCTCGCCACGCTGACCCCGCCCCCCGCGCATGACTCCCGTTGGCCACACGCTCACCGGCCTGACAATCGCCGTTTTAGCGACTCCGCGGGAGTGGTCGCTGCACAGTCGGGTCTCGACGATGGCCGCCATCGTGCTGCTGGCCAACGCTCCCGACTTTCCGTTCCCCGGTTGGGGGCACGACCGGTACCACATCAGCCACAGCATCATCGTCACCACGGTGGGAGTGCTGGTTGTCGGGCTCGTGGTGCGACTGCTCGTGGGAGCGAGAACCTTGCCACTGAGGCTGTATGTGGCCGGCGGGCTCGCCTGGTACAGCCACCTGCTGCTCGACACGATGTACAACCACGACAAGGGGCTGGCGATGTACTGGCCGCTGAGTCCCGGAAGGCTGTCGCTGGCGGTGCCCTGGTTCTCGGTCATGGACCGTCACCACCTGTGGAGCACCCACAATCTGCAAGTGTGGGCCATCGAGGCGGCCGTCTATGGGACCGTTTTCGCCGCCGTCTGCTATGGCAGGTATCTGACCCGGCCAAAGAAAACACCGGTCGCTTTGTAACAGTTCTCTATCTGGGCGTATGAGAGGGTGAAGCAGGCAAGAACGACCTGCGAGACCCTTAACCCTCTCTGGCATGGAGACAAGCGATGAATACTCTACGTAACTCGAAGGCTTTGGCAGTTTTTGGCATGTTGGCAGTGGCCCTGGCGGTCACCCTGGTTTCGGCCCCGTCGGCCGACGCTGGTTGCCACAGATACGGTTACCGCTACACCACGTACCACGCCCCGATCGTGAAGCACTACGTGGCCCCAGTGAAGGTCGTGAAGGTCGTCACCCCGACCTACATCGCCCCACCTTGCTACACGCCAACGTACTATGCCCCCACTTACGTTGCTCCCACCTTTAACTATGGTTACGGCTGGTAAGCCCCCGCTCAAAACCGACACGAAAAAGCCGACCTCCGCCTCCGGGCTGGGTCGGCTTTTTTCGTGCGCGCAGTGCCCGGTGGTAACTCCTCGCCGAGTTCGTAGCTGGATTCGCAAGAATTCAGACGAACTACCAGTTGCCGCGTCATTGCCGAGCCAGGCCGAATTTTTGCGAATCCGGCTACTTTGGCGACAGCGAGTTGAGCTACAAGGAATCGCCTCAGAAAAAACTCTGGGGAAGCTGTAACAGTTCTCCGGGCCGGCGTATGAGAAGGTGAAGCAGGCAACAGTGACCTGCATAACACTTAAACCTCTCTAGCATGGAGAAAAGCGATGAAGTCTCTACGTAACTCGAAGGTCTTGGCTGTGTTTGGTGTGTTGGCAGTGGCCCTGGCGGTCACCCTGGTGGCGGCCCCGTCGGCCGAAGCTGGTTGTGGTTATGGTTTCGGCTATGCCACCTACCACGCCCCGATCCACACGCACTACGTTGCTCCGGTTTACCCCACTTACGTGGCTCCCACGTACCACGCTCCGCTGTACACGCCGAGCTGCTACGGGTTCGGCTACGGTGGTCACTACCCTTGGTAGTTGCCTGAACTGACAACGGCCAATCGTCGAGTTTGGCCACAGAAAAAAACGAGGCCCTTGCCGCACACCGAGAGGCGGCAAGGGCCTTACCTTTGTCCAGCCGGAGCGCCCGGGGGCTGGCACTCGAACTCTCTCTCGTGTGGTGAACTCAACCCCAAAGGGCAGTGTTTCGTTCGGCGGCACGGAGGCTTTAATTCCCACCGCTCGGACTGTCGTACGATGTACACCGGGCACGAAAAAGCGCGTTTGCGCCAGCCGGGGGCAGCCAAGCCTACTTCGCTTGGCCTTCACTCCTTGTGTCTAGGAAGAAACGGGTTTCTAGCAGAAATCGAAGCGCTGCAGTCGTGCCTGAGAATTCAGGCAGAGGCAGTGCCTCGCAAATGCCCGTAAGGCGGATCATCCATCTTGATGGCCTCCTCGTTTTGTCGAGTAAAGAAGCATCAATTACCGCTACTAGTGAAGTATATCAAACCCACATTCGAAGGTCAAAACAATCCGGAGAAAAATCGCATGCCAATCGTCGCGGGTTCTCCAACCCTTGCGACAAAACACACTTGCGGCGATGCTGGTGAACTAGTCGTTCGTTGACAACCCACTCCTAAAAAGTCGAGCTGTCACAGCGTCCATCTGGAACGCTTCACCATACCTGCATCTCTAGCCCCTCAGGCATCCATGAAAGTTGCAACCATTAAAACCAATCGCGGCGACATCCGACTGGAGTTGTTCGCCAACGAAGTGCCTAAGACTGTGGCCAACTTCGAAAAACTGGCCAGCGAGGGCTTTTACGATGGGATCAAGTTCCATCGTGTGATCGACGACTTCATGATTCAGACCGGCTGCCCTCAAGGCACCGGTACCGGAGGTCCTGGCTATACATTCGAGGACGAGTTTCACCCCGACCTCAAGCACTCGGGACCTGGTGTGTTGAGCATGGCCAACGCGGGGCCCAACACCAACGGTAGCCAGTTCTTTATCACCCACGTCGCCACCGATTGGCTCGACGGCAAGCACTCCGTGTTCGGTCGGGTGATCGACGACACGCAAAGCGTGGTCGACAGCATCAAGCAGGGTGACGTGATGGAGAAGGTCACCGTTACCGAGGAGTGACCGCGATGCCCGACAAGTTCGATCCCTACCGCGAACGTCTGGTAATGGAGACCGACACCCAGTGGGACGAAGCATGCGCAACGCTCGACGACACGGCGCGCGAGCGGGTGTCGCTCGCGGTGCATGAGGATCCCGCGGCGGCCGCGAACCTCGAGTACATTCGCACCCACACCGGATTCTGCCGCCGCATTACCGTGACGCCCGACGACTTGAAACGTCTCGGCGTGTGATTCTGTGTCACTTGCCACTCGCTACCAATATCCTATGCCCACTCGCACCCTTCGCGTCGACCTGAAAGAACGTGGCTACGACATCACCATCGGCAGCGGTACGCTCGCTCAGTGCCCACAGTTCCTCAGCGAGCGCTGCGGCACGTCGCATGTGGTGCTGATTACCGATTCGGTGGTCGACGAGCTGTACGCCGACGCGGTGGGCGACCTCTTCGTCGACGCGGGGCTTGAGGTCGAGCTGCTGGTGATCGAAGCGGGCGAAGAGAGCAAGAACGCGGAGACGTTGATCGATCTCTGGCAGACCATGCTGGCCGAAGGGGCCGATCGCGGCAGCGTGGTAGCCGCCGTGGGTGGTGGCGTGGTAGGCGACATTGCGGGTTTCGTCGCGGCCACGTTTGCTCGCGGAGTTCCCTTCTTTCAGATTCCGACCACACTGCTGGCGCAGGTCGATAGCTCGGTGGGCGGCAAGGTGGGCATCAACCTGCCGGAGGCGAAGAACATCGTTGGCGCATTCTGGCAGCCGCTGGGCGTGTTGATCGATGTCGACGTGCTGAGCACATTGCCGGCCAACGAGTTTGCCGCAGGGATGGCCGAAGTGGTGAAGTACGGCGTGATCATGGACCTGCCGTTCTTCGAGTACCTTGAGTCGCACGTCGAAGCAATCAACGCCCGCGATAGCGAGGCGCTGCAGTATGTGGTCGAGCGATGCTGCCGACTGAAGGCCGACGTGGTGGAGGAAGACGAGCGCGAAGAGTCGGGCCGACGAGCGATTCTCAACTACGGGCATACGTTTGCCCACGCGTTTGAGGCCGCCACGGAGTACGGCCAACTGCTGCACGGCGAAGCGGTGGCCATGGGCATGGTTTGTGCCTCGCGCCTGGCTGAGCGGATTGGCATGATCGATGCGAAGAGCACCGAGCGGCAGGTAAAGCTGCTGGAGGCCTTGTCGCTACCGACCCAACCGCTAGAGTTCGACAGCGAAGAAATCTACCGACTGATGTGGCACGACAAGAAGGTTGCCGAAGGCAAGCTCCGGTTTGTGTTGCCCAACCGATTAGGGGAAGTTATTTTGACTTCCGACGTGAAATCGGGCGACGTAATCGCGGTGTTAAACGGCCAGGATTAGCGCCGTAAGTCATGTCGGTGCGTAAGGTTGGGCGCATTCTATGGGGACTCTGTGAGTTTCCACATTTCTTTCGGCGTGCAAAAAAACGAACGAATTCTGCGCTTGAGAGTAGTCACGTGTTCCCGCATAGACTATAAAAACAATCGTCAGGGGGCGTTTGTCGGTACGTGCTTAGCACTGCCGGCTGCACAAAACGCCAACCAATTATGAGAGACCAGAAAGGTGAACTACATTCCTCGTCAGGCGGCAATCGTCGCTTCAAATCCCTCTGAAGCCGATTTTGCTGAATCCACCATTTCCTCCTTCGGTTTTGAGGTCTCACGTCACACCTCAACCTCTTCTCTAGCTCAACACATTCAGGATCTGTCGACCACCGGTCAGACGACGGGTACGCCAGACATCGCCATTCTTGCAGGGTCAGGTCCCGACCTGTCTCAGTCGAGTGTGGATGCGCTGGCCCACATGTTGCCGGTGGTGGTCACCACTTCTTCCACCACGGTGGAACATGCGGTCGACCTCATGAAGCACGGCGCCAAAGACGTCGTCGTGCTGCCCTGTAGCCGCGAAGAGTTCAGGGACCGCGTCAGCCAGACTCTAAAACAGTCTGGCGCCGAGGCGGCGTGCAGAGCCGTGCAGACCGAAATGCAGGCCCGTATGGACCTGTTGACTCCCGCTGAAAACGACGTGGTCGAGGCCATGCTCGACGGGCTGGCTAACAAGCAGATTGCCCAACGGCTTGGTATCGGACTGCGGACCGTCGAGCTTCGTCGCTCGAAGATCATGCGGAAGATGCAGGCCAAGAGCGTCGCCGAGTTGGTGAAGTTCATTTGCCAGTCTGGCCGGCTAGCGCCCAAGCCCGAAACCTGCAGCGTCGAGTAGCGCAGTCGTTAGGGAACTCGTCAGGTGCGGTCTTTACGTCGTTTTGCTGGTATTCCACAGATCACGGGACTAGGATAACACGCGTTATCCCTGGTCCCGTGATTCGTTGGGTGCTCCATGTCCGATTGGCCCGCTGAGCTTTTGGCCGATGTGCGGCTTAGCTTGGTCAAGGACATTGGCCCGCGATTGTCGCAGAATTTGCGGGCGGCGTTGGGTTCTTCTCAGGCGGTGTTCGAGGCCACGCGCGAGCAGTTGCTTGCGGTGGATGGCATTGGCCCAAAGCTCGTGGGGCGGATTGCCGCTGCGCCCACGCTCGAGGACGTCGAGGCCGAGCTCCGTTTGGCAAAACGCAGCGGCATTCAGCTTGTCACGCGTTCGGGCGAGCATTATCCGGCGTCGCTCGCCGAGATCGACGATCCTCCGCAAGTGCTCTACCTGCGGGGCAGTCTTCTCCCCGACGATGCGATGGCCGTGGCGATGGTCGGCACCCGCCACGCAACTCAATACGGTTTGGAACAGGCCGCGCTCCTGGCGGCCGGGCTCGCCCGTGCTGGAGTGACCGTGGTGAGCGGGCTGGCGCGGGGAATCGACACCGCAGTCCATCGTGGTGCGCTCGAGGCTGGCGGCCGAACTCTCGCGGTGATTGCGGGCGGCCTGCTCGAGATCACTCCGTCCGAGAATCTCAAGCTGGCCGACGAAGTCGCCGAGCATGGCTGCCTGGTGAGCGAAGCCCCGCCTCGCCGGCCGCCGGTCGCTGGCTCGTTTCCGCAACGCAACCGGCTGATCAGCGGGCTGTCGCTTGGCGTGGTGGTGGTCGAGGCCGACGACCGCTCCGGAGCCCTAATCACCGCCCGCCACGCCGGCGAGCAAGGCCGCGACGTTTTCGCCGTGCCAGGTTCGCTCGCCAGTCGTCAGTCGCGCGGCTGCCACAAGCTGATTCAGGACGGAGCAAAGCTCGTCATGAGCGTCGACGACATCCTCGGCGAACTGAGCCACCCCGCCGCACCGATTCCCCAGCCCGACGGAGGCGAACTGCGCCACGCTGCCGAGTTGGCGCTCAACGACGTGGAACGCCAAGTGCTGTCGGCCATCGACACTGCGAACACGCAAATCGACGACGTAGTCGTCCAGTCGGGCCTGCCGGTGCACCGTGTGCTCTCGACGATCAGTGTGCTGGAGATGCGAAAACTCATCCGCCGGGTGAGTGGTACGCAAGTGGTAAGAATCTAAGCTGACACTCCTCGTCGATTGGTAGCCGGATTCGCAAGAATTCGGCCTGGCTCGTCAATGACGCGGCAACTGGTAGTTCGTCTGAATTCTTGCGAATCCAGCTACGGAGGCGAGTATGGCGAGGGGCATCTCTACTGCGCGCACGAAAAAAGCCGACCTGCCCGGAGGCGGAGGTCGGCTTTTTCGTACCGGTTTTGAGCGTGGCTTACCAGCCGTAACCATAGTTAAAGGTGGGAGCAACGTAAGTGGGGGCGTAGTACGTTGGAGTGTAGCAAGGTGGGGCGATGTAGGTCGGGGTGACGACCTTCACGACCTTCACGGGGGCCACGTAGTGCTTCACGATCGGGGCGTGGTACGTGGTGTAGCGGTAACCGTATCCGTGGCAACCAGCGTCGGCCGACGGGGCCGAGACCAGGGTGACCGCCAGGGCCACTGCCAACATGCCAAAAACTGCCAATGCCTTCGAGTTACGTAGAGTATTCATCGCTTGTCTCCATGCCAGAGAGGGTTAAGGGTCTCGCAGGTCGTTCTTGCCTGCTTCACCCTCTCATACGCCCAGATGGAGAACTGTTACAGCTTGCCCAGAGATTTCTATGCGTATCTGGTTTCGCAAGAATTCAGATTACACGCTACGCCTCTGAATTCTTGCGAATCCAGCTACAAACCCAGGGACGCCTACGGACTGTCGGCGTTAAACGGATTCTGGATCCGGTAGTCATCGACCTGCGGCTTGTACTCCGCCCGGTCCATGAGCGTGATGCCCAGGAAGAGCGCCACGAACAGCACGGATAGCACCAGGATGATGCCGTTGAGCGGCTTGTCGTGGGCCAGTTGCATGAAGAACAGCGCCACGAGGATGGCCTTGGCGGCGGCGATCAGCAGCGTCAGCGTCACTTCGTAGCGGCCGAAGTCGACGTAGTCCTGCGTGGCCTGGAACACGGTGAGCACCGTGAGCCCCACCAGGCAGAAGAACGTGCCAAAAAGCACCGGCATCGGAGTGACGTAATGCGAATGGTTATCGGACATCGTTGGCTGTCAGCGGTCGACCCTCATGAGCGGAGTCGAGCTGATCGCTCCTTATTGGATCAAATACAACAGCGGGAACAGGAAAATCCAAATCAAGTCGACCAAGTGCCAATAAAGGCCGGTGTACTCGACGGGGCCGTAGTAGTGGGGCTCGAAGTGGCCGCGGGCGGCGCGGCTGACGATCCACACAAACACACCGATGCCCGCCAGGATATGGATGGCGTGCACGCCGGTCATGGCGTAGTAAATGCTGAAGAAGATACCGGGGAACTTAGGTCCTTCCGCCGCGTAGAGGAGCGTGCTCTCGCCGAGCACAAAGTCGCCGGTGTTCTCTACCTGCTCGACTTCCGCAGGCGACGGGACCTCCTCGAGGGCCTCCTCGGCGGTCTCCGGATTGTGGCGGGCGTCGACGCGGTCGTCGCCCTGGAGTTCTTCGACGACCTCCTCACCCTCGACGATCTCTTCGGTGTCAGGTGCAGTTTCGTCGTGGGCTGCTGCTTCGTCGTGGGCGCCTGCCTCATCGTGATGCCCTTCTTCGCCGTGCGCCCCTTCTTCACCGTGATCATGGTGCGCCGCGCCGGACTCATGATGATCGAGCTCTTCCAGATGCATTGTGTAGGCGTTACCCGCCAGGCAGCCGGCTCCGGCCCCCAGCACGGTGGCGGCCAACGCAAAGAAGGCCCAGCGGCGACCTACGGAACTGGCGCCCAGCACGAAGCCCAATACGCCGATCAACACCGCAATGCCCAACATTACCAAGCCGGCGGTCTGGAGCATGGCATGCGTATCCGTCAGGTCGGGGTGCGATCCTTTGACGTAGGTGTAATTGCCTCGCCAGAACAAGCCTTCCTTGAACTTGATGGAGTACTCCACGGTCTTCACGCCCATGAAGATTCCGGCACACGCCAGGGTCACGATCAGGTTCGCTAGCAAGCCCTTCTGGTTATTGAGCTGCACGCAACGCACGCTCCAGGCCACGGTGAGGCTGGAAAGCAGCAGCACCACGGTGTTAGCTGCGCCGAGCGAAGGCTTGAGAAACTCCGCGGCAAACTCAAACACCTCGGGGTTCGAAGCGCGAAATGCAGCGTAAGCGCAGAACATACCGCTGAAGAACAACACTTCGGTCGACAGGAACAACCACATACCGAGCTTGCCAGCTTGAAACTGCTGCTCGCCGGTTTCGAAGTGATGGGCCTGGAACCGGTGATGACCGTGATCGTCGGCGTGTGCAGAAGCAGACATGGGCTGTGGAACGTCGTGTGGCTGTTTAAGCGGATGTGTGAAATGACCAATATCGAAAATCCAATGACCTAGGCCAAACTGTTGTGGTCATTGGTCATTCGTGATCGGACATTGCTTAACTGACGGGTTCTTGTTCGTGCGTCGGAGCGGGGCTGGCCGCCGGTTTGGGCTTGTAGCCCTCCAGATCGGCATCCCACTCCAGGTTGGTATAGATGTACGGGTCGCCCACGCTTGGCGTCTCGTGGAAATTGTGGGCAATCGGCGGCGACGTGCAGGTCCACTCCAGCGTGGCCCCGCCCCACGGGTTCCGCGGAGCGCGACGCCCGGTGAACAACGCGGCGATCAGCGTTCCAGCGGCGATGAACAGGCCGGCGCCCAGGATCATGGCCCCGGTGGTCGACACGCGGTGCAACGCGGTGAACTGGCTGAGCATGGCTTCGCTGACTTCGAAGCCCTCGTGTCCCTCGTACGAAGCGTAACGCCGGGGCATGCCGAGCGAGCCAAGTAGGAACTGCGGGAAGAACGTCATGTTGAAGCCTACGAACACCAACAGGGCCGAGATTCGCCCCCAGGTTTCGTTGTACATCTTGCCGAACATCTTGGGCCACCAGTGGAACAATCCAGCGATGAACGCGATCAGCGAGCCGCCCATCATCACGTAGTGGAAGTGGGCTACCACGAAGTAGGTGTCGTGCAGGGCGATGTCGGTGGCCAACGCACCGAGATGCAAACCGGTCAGACCGCCGATGGTAAACAGGAACAGGAAGCTCAGCACGTAGCACATGCTGGTGGTGAGGTACAAGTTGCCCTTGTACATGGTCGCCAGCCAGTTAAACACTTTGATACCGGAGGGAATCGCCACGGCGAACGTCAAGCCGCTAAAGATCACCGCTACCAGCTTCGACTCGCTGCTGACAAACATATGGTGGCCCCAGACCAAAAAGCCAATCATGGCAATCGCCAAGCTCGACAGCGCGATGAACTTGTAGCCGAAGATGTGCTTGCGGCAGTACACCGGCAGCAACTCGCTGATCACACCCATCGCCGGCAGAATCATGATGTACACCGCCGGGTGCGAGTAGAACCAGAAGAAGTGCTGGAACAGCACCGGGTCGCCGTTGTACTTGGGATCGAAGATGCCGATGTGCAGTGTGGCTTCAGCGGCCAAGAGCAGCACGGTAATGCCCAACACCGGGGTGGCCAACAACTGAATGATACCCGTGGCGTAGATCGACCACAGGAACAACGGCATGCGGAACCAGGTCATTCCTGGCGGCCGCATCGTGTTTACCGTGACCACGAAGTTTAGGCCGGTGAAGATCGAACTGAAACCAAGAATGAATACGCCCATCGTGGCGCAGATTACCGGCGCGGTGCTCGTTTCGACACTATACGGGGTGTAAAACGTCCAGCCGGTATCGAGACCTGTGATGAGCATCGCACCCAAAAAGAAGATGGCCCCAATCACCCACAGATAGAAACTGGCCAGGTTCATCCGTGGGAAAGCCACGTCCTTCGCGCCCAGCATGATGGGCAGGAAGAAGTTACCCAACGACGCAGGGACGCTAGGGATGATGAACAGGAACACCATAATGGCGCCGTGTAGCGTGAACAGCTCGTTGTACTTTTGGGCATTGAACAACGCACCAGAGGGCTCCCACAATTGCATTCGCACCAACAGCGCGAAGATGCCGCCCAGCAGGAGCGACACGCAAATGCCCACCAGGTACATGACGCCGATACGCTTATGGTCGAGCGTAAAGGCCCAAGATGCGAAGCCACTGCTGGCGTTCAGGTAGTTCGGTTCGGCCGAGTCGCTACCCTGCTCGAGTTGTGCAGGCGTGGCAATCATTCTTCTTCTCCTGCTTTCGGAGCCTCTGGCTCCTCATCGGTTGTCTCTGAACTCTCGCTTGCTTCTTCTGCCGGCTTATTCTCAGCAGCTTGGTCTTCGGCAGGTTGATCGTCAGCGGGTTCGGCTTCCGTTGCATCGTCTTCGGCCGCTCCTTCCTCGGTGGTGCCCGCCTCTTCGGCCGCTTTGTTCTTTGCTTCCTCGGCAGCCGCTTCGGCCTCTTCCTTGGTGGGACCGTCGTAGGCATCCGACAAGTACTGGATATAAGCGATGATCGCGTCGACTTCCTCCCGGCTGACAAGCGATTCGGGATAGGCGGTCATGTTGACGCCTGTGTAGCCAGCAACGACTTTTGCTTGCGGCTTGCGGATCGACTCGAGAATGTAATCGTGGTCGACGACCACCTTCGAGCCGTCGGTGAGGACCTCTTCCTTGCCCCACAAGTCCTTCCAACTTGGCCCGCCGCCGACGACGGCCGAGCCATCGATCGTGTGGCATGTCTTGCAACCCTTGCGAGACCAAAGTTCTTCACCCCATTCCGGGGGCCAAAAAGGCGGCGTGCCGAGTGTATCCAGCATTTTCTTGAACTCCGCTTCGGTCTCATGCACGACCGCAAAAGTGTTCATGTTCGAGTGATCCAGCCCGCAATACTCTGCACAGAACACGTCGTACTGCCCTGGCTTGTTGGCTTCGAACCACTGGTACGTGTAGCGACCGGGGACGCAGTCCTGCTTGGTGCGGAATGCGGGGATGTACAAGCTGTGAATCACGTCGGCCGACTGCTGCACCAATCGCACCGGCTGGTTGGGCGGTAGGTGCAAGACTTCGCTTTCGACCCCGTTCGGGTAGCGGAACAGGAACTTCCACTTCGACGCGAGGACCTGGATGTCGTAGGAGTTGGCCGGCGGCGTTCGCATTTCCATGAAGCCGCTGAAGCCCAGGAAGAAGATCAGCGCCACCAGTAGAATGGGAATCACCGACCAGATGATTTCCAGCGAGTTGTTGTGCGACGGCGACGGTTGCTCTTCGTGGCCAGGTCGGGCGCGATACTTCACGATGAACGTGATCATCACGCCGACGATCAACACGAAGAAGGCGATGCAGATCCAGGTGATGATGCCGAATATATGGTCGACGTTCTGGGCCGTGGTGGTGGCGGAATCGCCAAACCAGAAGCCCGCGAGCGGCAGTTGTAACGGTGACTGACTGACTGACATCGGTAATCTCGGAGGTTGGAGCACTAATCTTCGCTAGGCGAGGCTGGACTCAAACAGTTCAGCGTCGGAGGGATTAGTGGGGACTAGCGTTCCAGTTCGGGGTTGGGATCGGTTTCTGTGGGTTGGGAATCTGCGGGAACAAGTTGCTGGCGGTGGCGGCGCATCAGCCAGTACGGCATCAGCGCGAGGCCGAGGATCACCACGGTAACCGCGCCACCGAGTTTCATGATCCCCACGGCTTGCGGAGCGTATTGGCCCTTGGTGTGGTCGTACACGAAGCAGGTGAGCCACACGCGGTCCAGCGCCGAGCCAACCTTGCCCTCGCCCGCCTCGACCAGGCTCATGCGGATCGTCTGCGGATCGTTGCCCAGCCCGTCGAGGTAACGCGAAACCACTCCATCAGGCGTCACTACGATCAGCGCCGCTGCGTGAGCGTACTCGCCAGTGTCGGGCACGTACTTGTAGCGAAAGCCGACCGCGTCGGCGAGCGCCTCGATGTTCTTGCTGTCGCCGACCAGGAAGTTCCAGCCATCGGCCGTACCAGGGCGTCCGTACTGCTCGGCGTATCGCTTGTACGTCTGTTTGGCGCGCTCAGGTCGTTCGGTGGGATCGATGCTGACACTCACGATCTCGAATTGGTCGCCAGCGTTCCACTTCATCTCTTCGTCGCTCAGGGCGCGGACCAGGTCGTTGAGCTGCTGCCCGCAAAGCATCGGGCAGTTGGAGTAATTCAGCGTGAGCAGCACGGGCCGCTCGCCGTTGAACAACTTGCCCAAGGTGAGCGGCAATCCGTGGCGATCGCGGAACTTCAGGTCGAGCGGAATCTGCGTGCCAACCTTCTCCTCGACGCCGACGCCGATCATCTCCTCGGGGCCATCGGTGATGATTTTCGCCTCGCAGCGCGCCGTGACTGACGACACCAGCGCCAGCACCAACAGGGGGCGAATCAGTCGAGTTGAATGAAGGCGGAACATGAGAAAAACTCCAGCTACCTTGGCGTTATCGAACTCCAAGAAATTGTAGGCATCGGTCGGCAACCCGACGAACGACGACTACGGTTGGGTGTACTCCTTAACGGTAATCTCCATGGCTTTTTCAATCGGTACTTGTACAACCTTGCCCTGGTCGTCGGCCCAATCCCATTTGTCGCGTGCATCGAGTTGCTGGCTGATGGTGCTCTCGGAGGCGGCAAACTTGACGTCGAAGTCCTTGGTAACCCGCTGCTCGGCCGCCACGGTGTTGTACACCGCATGCAACCCCGCAATCGAGGCCACTGTAATCAGCACGCACACCAGGCCCCAGATGACGATCGCCCGGTTGTCGACGTCGTCGCCGTACTTGGTATCGACTGGGGCCGCGGCGTCGGAAGTTGGCTCGGACATGGTGTTGAGGGGATCAGGATTTGGGTGTCAGGGGTCAGGGAAGCTAAACTTCCCTCATCAGTGATTTTGGAACGACAGCGATGCGGCCAAACGGGGGTCGCGAACCGGGACCAGCCAGTTGCCGGCGGCAATGTACAACAGCACGCCGACGTACATGCAACCAACTCCCAGCATCACACCTCCGTAGGTGACGATGGTCGGCAGGTCGTATCGCCATTCGTTTAGTTGCTTCTCAGGGGCGATGATGTAGTACAGGTCGAACCAGTGCATGATCAGCATGTACACGCCCCAGAACGTGAGCGCGGGCTTGCTGCGACGCACGTGCCGCGACAGCAGTCCCAGGAACGGAATGATCAAGTGGAACAGGAACAACAGTCCCGTCGCCCAACCAATGCCGGTCATGGTGGGATCGATGTGCCGCACTGCATACCACTGCACTTCTTCGGGAATCGACGCGTACCAAATCAGCAGGAACTGGCTGAACGCGATGTAGCCCCAGAAGAACACAAAACCGAACAGCAGCTTACCAATATCATGACGGTGTTCGGTGGTAATGGTATGCGTCAAAATGTCGCGGGCTTGCAGCCGCGAGATCAGCACTGCCAGTAAAGCGAAGAAGGCGACCGCACAGCCAGCGAAGTAGTACACGCCGAAGATAGTGCTGAACCACGTGGGGTTGAGCGTCATCATCCAGTCCATCGAGGCGAAGTTGATGGTCATGGCGAACACAAACATCGACCAACCACTGTGCCACAAGAGCGGCGCCACGACGTCGTTATCGCTCGCCCGATCCTGGGCCACCGAACGACGGTAGAACATCCGCGCGAGGCCGAACCAGACGACGAAGTAAAACACCTGCCGGCCAATGAAGAACGGCGGGTTCAGCCAGATTTGCTTCGGCTCTTGTAGGTTCTTCAGCGCTAGCGGTCCACTATCGCCGGCCCAAGGGTAGAGGTCGCCGCTGCCAGCCAGGATCGAGAACACCCAGATCACCGCGAACAGCAGACCGCAGAATCCGATGCCCATGGCGATGATCTCCGCCAAACGGCGAAGCACCACGCCCCAACGAGCGGCCGCCAGGTACTGGACAATCACGAAGAACAACGCACCCAGCGAGATGCTGCTGACGTAGCAACAGGCGATCAGATAGGCGTGCCAGAACCGCGGCATCGCCTCCGACTTTTTGAGGGCCTCGGTGGTCTCGGAGTTTGCGAGGCTCCAACTCCAAAGGAACAGCGCACCCACCACCAGGAGGCCGACTAGCGCCAGCTTGCCAAACGACGTTTTCAAATCGGGACTGGCCCGCCGCCGCTCGGTGGTGTCGTTAATCCAGGTATCGAGTGAAGTCGTGTGTGCCATGTTGACGCAAAGGGCGTGTGTTGAACGCGTTTAGTTGTTCTTGAGTGACTCGAGTTCTTGTTCGGTCAGATCGCCCGGCGAGGCGGTGCGGGTTTTTTGCAGGGCTTTGACGTACAGCACGATCGCCCAGCGATCCTTCACCGGAATCTGCGCCTTGTAGCCAGCCATCCGGCCCCGCTTGATGCCGCCGTTCTCGAGGAAACCAGCCGCGTTGCCGTTGGCAATCGTGTCGTACAGCCGGCCCACCGGGTAGTTGGGCAACTCACCCTGGTGCAGCGACGTAGGGGGACTCCACGTGACCAGCTGGTCGAGTTCCACCGCTCGCTCGTGCACCAGTCCATCGCCATCACCGGCCATGCCGTGGCATACCGCGCAGTAGATCTTGTACCGCTCTTGTCCACGCTTCATGGTGTCCATGTTCACCGGAATCTCTTTGGGAAACTCGGTCACCCAGTCGGGCTGCGGAGGTGCTTCGGCGGCTGCGGCTGGTGCCGCATCACTCGGAGTTTCTTCCGCACCTGCAGCGGCCGCGTCGTCCTCGGAGGCCGCCTCATCGGTATCGTCTGGCGATGCTTCGCCGGCCTCTTCCTCGCTCCCCTCCTCTTGCAGGCGGAACGAGGTTTCGAAAGTCTCTTCGCCCTTGGGGATGTAACCCAGATACAGCGCGGGATTGTCACGCAAGCTGCCACGGGCCACGGTGCCTTCAACAGGCACACGCATTGAACGCCCGTCGGCGAAGATGCCCGTTTCGATGGTTGTCTGGGCCTTGTACTTGGGCTGGTAGTCCATGTCCCACCAGATCGACAGTCGTGGCGTCTGGCTCGTGGTGTCGCGACTCATGGCGATCAGTCCCAACGGCACCAGCGCCGCCACGGCCAGCACACCGCCCACCAACAGGAATACACCCGGCAGCGGCTCGTTTGGCTGATCGTACAGTGGCTCGACGTGCTGAGCGCCGATCGACTGGAACGCGCCGGTGATCGTCTCGGTGGCGAACTGCGGATCGTCGGCTTCGACCAACAAGAAGAACTTGTTGTCGGTCGCCTTGAGGAATCGCTCGTTGCGGAACAGCGGATTGGAAAACTTCGGCAACTTGTTGAACGCGATCATGCCCAAGAAGGCGGTAAACGCGCTGAACAGGATGATCAACTCGAACGTCACCGGAATGTTGGCCGGCAAACTCCAGGCCGGCTTGCCGCTGATGTTGTAGTCGTAGCCACTGAACGGAATGGGCGCTTCGAACGCGTTCATGTACCACTGCATCAACACGGCCACCAGGCAGCCGGTGAGGCCCGCGCCGAGCACCACCCACGGCAGGATTGGCTTGGGAGCGGCCAGTGCGTCGTCGATGCCGTGAATCGGGAACGGCGAGAAGGCTTCGACCCGCCGGTAGCCCTTCTCGCGAATGGCTCGCGCGCCGTCGATCAGTTCGTCCGGACCGTCGAACTCGGCAAGCACACCAATCACTTGGGGCTCGTACGGCTTCGGTTCGGGTTTGGGTTCGTGTGACATGTTTATCTGAACTTCGTGATTACTTGCTTCGCAACCAACTAGTGTTTTCGCAGTACCAGGACTAGTGGTAGTCGCCCTCGACCAGGTCGGGGTGATGGGACTTCTCGTGAGCCAACACGCCCTTCACTTCGGCGATGGCCACGATCGGCAAGAACCGCAGGAATAGCAGGAACAGCGTGAAGAACAAGCCGAAGCTGCCAATCAACATGCCGAAGTCGACCCACGTGGGGCTGAACCCATTCCAACTGCTCGGCAATTGCGGACGCTCGAGCGTGGTGACCACGATCACGTAACGTTCGAACCACATACCGATGTTCACGAAGATCGACACGATGAACATGATCCACGGTGTGGTCCGCGCCTTCTTCCACCAGAAGATCTGTGGAATGAACGCGTTGCACGTAAACATGATCCAGTAGGCCGGCCATTGCAGACCGAACATGCGGTTCCAGAACGCGGCCTGCTCCAGCGGCACCGCACCGTACCAGGCGAGGAAAAACTCGGTGGTGTACGCCAGGCCGACCATCGTGCCGGTGGCCAGCAGAATCTTGCAGATGTTTTCCAGGTGCTGCATGGTTACCACGTGCTCGAGCCGGTACCACTTGCGGCACGGCACAATGAGCGTGATGACCATCGCAAAACCACTGAACACCGCACCCGCCACGAAGTACGGCGGGAAGATCGTGGTGTGCCAACCGGGTAGTTGGCTCACGGCAAAGTCGAAACTAACGATCGTATGCACCGAGAGCACCAGCGGGGCGGCCAGGGCGGAGAGCAGCACGTAGGCCTTTTCGTACACCCGCCACTGTGAAGCGCTGCCGGTCCAGCCCAGGCAAGCGATGCCGTAAGCGATCTGGCGGATCTTGCCCTTCGCCCGATCGCGAAGCGTGGCGAGGTCGGGGATCATGCCCATGTACCAGAACACCAGCGACACCGAAGCGTAGGTGCCCACCGCGAACACGTCCCACAACAGCGGGCTGCGGAACTGCGGCCACATGTACAAGTGCGTCGTCGGCAGCGGGAACAGGAAGTAAGCGAACCACACACGGCCGATGTGAATGCCAGGGAACGTGCCGGCGCAGACGACCGCGAAGATGGTCATCGCCTCGGCAAAGCGGTTGATACTAGTTCGCCAGTCCTGGCGGAAGATAAACAGAATGGCGGAAATCAGCGTACCCGCGTGACCAATACCAACCCAGAACACGAAGTTCACGATTGGGAAGGCCCAGAAGATGGGGCTCGTGTTTCCCCACACGCCGACACCGGTGAAGATCAGATAGCCGATCAACGCCGCCAGCAGTCCTGCCAGTGCGGCGCTGATGGCAAAGGCAAACAGCCAACCGGCTGGGGTCTTTTGGACCTCCAGTTCGTTGATGGCGCAGATCGAGTCGGAGATCGACTCGTAGGTCTGATCTTTCTCCACCAGCGGAGGATTCACCCACCGCGGATCGCGCTGGTCGGCAACCGGTACCGGTCCGCCGTTCACTACTAAATCACCCGATGCCATGTGATTTTTATTGTTGCTTGGTGTTGGTTATCTGTTCGTGCGGTTAATTTGTGCTTACCCAATAATGGGCAATACCCACGGGTCGCGGCGGGCGGTCTCGGTGCCATCGTTGTCGTGCGTGTGGCCGTCGCCTTCGTTGTGCTCGTGCGTGTCGTGATCATCGCCTGGGTGATGATCGTCGCCTTCGGCGTGCTCTCCATGCTCGCCGTGATGCACCTCGGGCAACACCACCGGCTCGGCCAGCAGCGGGTGCGGGTTGGTGATCTTGGCCAGGTACTTATTGCGCGGCCGCACGTCGAGCTCCGCCAGCATGCCGTAGGCGCGGGGGTTCTGGTGGTTCAGGCTCACGCGACTCTTCGGGTCGCGAAGGTCGCCAAACTCAATCGCCCGCGTCGCACACGCCTGCTGGCAAGCGGTCTGGACGTCGCCATCGGCGATTGGCTCGCCGGTGATGCGAACATCGGTGCGGGCCTTGGCGATTCGCTGCGTGCAGAAGGTGCACTTCTCCATCACGCCACGGCTGCGAACGGTTACTTGCGGGTTGTTGGCCAACTGGATCAGCTGGTTCTCCGGCTTCTCCATGTAACCGGTCATGTGGAAGTAGTTGAACCGCCGCACTTTGTACGGGCAGTTGTTCGCGCAGTACCGCGTGCCCACGCAGCGGTTGTAGACCATGTCGTTGAGGCCCTCGTCCGAATGCGTGGTCGCTGCTACCGGGCAAACCTCCTCGCACGGGGCGCTCTCGCACTGCTGGCACGTGACCATCTGCGTGGCCACACTGGGACTCTCGGGATCTTCGTTGTTGAAATCCTGAGGCATACCGTGGAAGTAGCGATCGATGCGAATCCAGTGCATCTCGCGTCCCACAGCCACTTGCTCCTTGCCCACCACCGGCACGTTGTTCTCGCTCTGGCACGCGAGCAAACAAGCGTTGCAGCCGATGCACTTGTTGAGGTCGATCGACATGCCCCACGCGTGCGGCGACTTTACGGGATCGATCGGCTCGATGATCTCGCCTTCGTTTGCCGGGCGGCCCCAGGTGCGGTCGGGGAACAGCGGATCGGTCTGGATCTCGTGGACCACATGCTCGGCGAAGTCGGGCATTTCCTCGTAGCCCTTGACCGACGTCTCGCGGACCAGATCGCCAATGCGGCCGGCGGTCAACTCCAGGCCCACCGTGTCGATGGCAAAGTGATCCTGCGTGGTGGCCAGCTCGTACGTCTTGCCGGTGGGTTTGGCCTTCTCGCGGGGCAGACTCACGAAGTTCATCGCGTCCGATTTGCGAGCTGGGTAGACATCGGTGCCAACGACGATGCTCTCCGCTTCGCCCATCGGACTCCACCAGCGGCGGAATCGTGCGATACTCAAACCACCGACTGAACCAGCGCCAGTGCGCCCGTAGCCCAGCTGGATGCCAATCGAACCGTTGGCCTGGCCCGGCAACATGTACACTGGCAGTTCGAGTGTTTCCTCGCCGATCGTGAGCGAGATCACATCGCCCTGCTTGACTTTCAGAATCTGAGCCGTGTTCGGGCTGAGGATCGCCACGTTGTCCCAAGTGACCTTGGTGATGAAATCGGGCGTTTCTTGTAGCCAACCGTTATTGGCAAAGCGGCCGTCGTACACGCTGGTCGAACCGGTGAAGACCACTTCCAACTGCTCGGCATCGCTCTTAGCCGGCTTGATGTCGAGCCCGTCGACCACCTTGGGATTGGCCACGGTGAGCACGCTGCTATCGACAAATCCGTCGTGCAGCAACTTGTTCCAGGCGTCGTCCGAGAGCTCCGAGGCAGCAATCGACGACATCGCCTCGCGCACCAGCACCTGCGGCTGACCAGTAGCAATGCCGGCCAGCTTGCCGATCATCTGCAGCGGCGAGAGCGATTCGTAAATCGGCTCGATCAACGGCTGCGCCACGCTCGGCAGGCCTTCGAAGCTGACCGAGTCGCCCCAGGTCTCGAAGGGGTGACACATCGGCACGTGCCACTGGCACTTCTCCGAAGTCTCGTCTTCGTAGTAGCCCAACCGAATGGTCTCGGTGACCTTCTTGTCGATCTTGTCGGCCAGGCCGAGGTCGGCCGGCGCGTCGTACGCGGGGTTGCCGCCGATAATCACCAGCGTCTCGACCTCGCCAGCGTCGATCGCCGCGGAAAGGTCGCTGATGGTGCCGCGCTCGACCGTTTGCTCGGGCTCGTCGGTGAACACGACCGTCTTGCCAAGGTTGCCCAGCATCGAGTTCAACTCATAGGCCAAGGCGTGCACTTCGGCTGGCTGGCGGGGGCCAACAACCACGACGCTCTCGCCCTGGTTGGCCGCCAGGTCGTCGGCCAGCGCCCAGAGCACCTGCTCGGCGGTGACCGGCGGGCGGTTCTCGGCTTCTTCTCGGAGCGCCACTTTGGGGTGTTCTGCCTCTTCGACCTTCTCGCGGTACTCCTTCCGCTTGGCGAACACCTCGAGATCTTCGGGCGGGTTGCCATCCAGTCGCTGGCGAACCATGTCGCGCACCTGGGCGAGCGCCGCACCGATGTCGCTGCTCTTGATCGCCGCGCGATGATCGGCCGCCGCGCCGACCACGCTGAACTGGCTCTCCACCGCATAAGTACGGCCCATGGTGGGATGCGCCGGGTCGTCGCCCAACTCGCGGGTGGCGGCCCAATCGCGGGCGTAGCGAGTCGAGTTGGGGTGGCCGCAGAGGATGTCGGAGTCGATCGCCGCAATCACCTTGGCGTCGGCCAGCTTGTAATGCGTTCGCACCTTCGAGCCTAACGCCTGCTCGGCGCCAGCCATTTCGGTGGTGCGGTTGAGCGGAGCGTACTCGTACAGCTTGGCCTTCGGCAAAGCATCGGCCAACTTCTTCACCGTGGCGGCCAACGATAGCGAACTCGATGGCTCCATCAACACGGCCAGGCCGGCGCCTTCGACGGAGCGGGCTTTGGTCAGTTGCTTTTCGAGGTAGGCTTCGAAGTCTTCCCAGTTCTTGGCCAGTTCATCAGAAGCCAATCGCTGGCGGACCGTGCTGGAACGGTCGGGATCGTACAGCGACAGCGTAGTGGCCTGCGAGAATCCATCCGTCGCGCCGAGGCTTCCGGGGTGCTCGGGATTGCCTTCGACCTTGATCGGCCGGCCATCGTAGCACGTGACCAGCAAGTGTCGCGGCGCGCCAGCCAATTCGATCGTGGTGGCGTACTTCTGCGTGTTGCCGGGGATGTACTCTTCGGGGCGTTCGGCCAACGGCGCGATCTTCTGAGTCTGCCAACGGCAGCCCGCCACACTGGCCAGCGCGAACGACGCGCCCATCAATTGCAACCACCGACGCCGCGAGACGCCGGCCGGGAACTCGGAGGCCGCCACCGGGAACTCGCGATGCATGAACTCCTGGAACTCCTCAGAGTTCTCCAGCTGCTCCAAGCTGCGCCAGTATTTGGGAATCTTCGTTTCGGTCATAGTCGTTAAGGTCTGTCTTCTTCCACTTCGTGGCGAGCGTCCGCTTGCCACTTGGCGTAAAAACCTCTGCGTTTAGCGGTGACACGTGGAGCAGTTCGTGCTGGCGTGGATCTCGCCGTAGTATTTCTGCATCTCCTCGGCGTGCTTTTTCATGCTCTCGGGGTCGCTAGGATCCGGCTGATCGGTCCACGCCAGGTTGGTGATCTCGTTAGGCGGCCGGAGTCGCGGCACGGGGTCGCGATGGCAGTCGAGGCAAAACGCCATCGATAGCGTCTTGTCCTGCCACACCCGCTCCATGCGATCGACACGGCCGTGGCACTCGACGCAACTCACACCACGGTTCACGTGCGCCGCGTGATTGAAGTAGACGTAGTCGGCCAGGTCATGAATCTTCTGCCAATCGACCGGCTTGCCGGTGCGAGCGCTTTCGCGAATCGGTAGCAGCTTGAGGCTCGTCGCGTGGACCGCGGTGTACTCCGTGGTGCCATTGGGACCTGCTCCGCTGTGGCAGTTGATACAGGTGGCCGTCGGCGGCACGGCCGCGAAGCTCGACTTCTCGACTGTCGTATGACAATAGCGGCAGTCCATCTTCAACTCGCCAGCGTGGAGCTGATGACTAAACGGCACCGGCTGCTCGGGCGAATAGCCGACGTTGAGCGTCGAGGGCAACGTACCGTAGGTGTAGGCCACCGCCAAATAAGTCGCGCCAGCTCCGGCGCCCAGGCCCAGCAGCACAACGAGGCGGTTAACCCAACTAGGAAAATAGAATCGATCCACAGACCTGCTTCCAGCGCAGAGAAATTCCCGGACTAACCCCGCCAGCGGGCCGCAGAAGTGCTCCACTCTGCTGCTGTGACGTGGCGCAACATGAAAAACTGCACACAGTTAACCCGATCCAGCCTGTTTGGCCAAGCGGGGGCTGTGCGAAAAAGCTCGGTAATAGCCCACTAACATAACTACCTTCATCGGATTGTGACGGCGCGGTAAATCGTCACACCCACATGGGGGGTTCGCTGTTATAATGGCCACCCGCACGTCGGCGGGGTCGCTCTCGCCATTCTGCTGCAGCTCTCCGCACAAGTAATCCCGCAGAATCAGGCGTTTTTTGTCGAATTTCGCCCTGCTCGCTGGATAGCTGGTAGTACAGCTAACCTATTTCAACATCTGATTCATCACCTCACGACTTTCATGGCGGACTCCAATCCCAATCCGATGGCTAGATGTTTAGCGGCCATCGTCCTCGCGCTACTTTGCTCCACGTCTGCGCGCGGCGAGACAGATCGCGTCCCCGCTGAGCAAGCGATTCGCATGGTGCCGTTTCATCAGGTCGACATGATGGATCAGATCTGGGCGCCGCGGACGCGCCAATTGGTCAGTCGCACGTTGCCACACGCTTTCAAGAATACCGAGGGCGCGCTGGAAAGCCTGCGGCTCTGCGCAAACTATCTGGAACACGGCGGCCAGGGACCTGCTCCGCCTCCCCATCGATTCCGCACCTCCGACCTGTACAAGGTGATGGAAGGCGCCGCGCTGATGATCCAGGCGGAGCCCAATCCCGGCGTCGAGGCGATGATGGACCGCATCATCGACATTATCTCGCGGGCGCAGCAGGACGATGGCTATTTGTACGTGGCGCACATTACCAAGTCGATCAACGAGCGCGAGATGGGCCACCGCCCTTACAGCTACGTGATCCACAGCCACGAGCTGTACAACATGGGCCACCTGTACGAGGCGTCCGTGGCCTACGCCCAAGCCACGGGCAAGACCACGCTGCTGGACGTCGCTGAGAAGAACGCCCAGCACGTCGAGCGCGTGTTCTTCGAGGGCGACCCCAACTACAACGACGGCAAGCCGGTAAACCAAGCGCCGGGCCATGAAGAAATCGAGCTCGGGCTGGTCAAGCTATACCTTTACACCGGCAAGCACCAGTACCTGGAGATGGCCAAGCGGTTCCTCGACATCCGCGGCGAGACGTTCGTGCCCGATGGCGAGGGGACCAACTCGCCGCAGTACGCCCAGCAGCACATGCCGGTTGCCCAGCAGACCGAAGCGGTGGGCCACGCGGTTCGAGCCTGCTATCTGTACGCAGCCATGGCCGAAGTCGACAGCCTGATGGGCACCGACGACTACGGCCCGGCGCTCGACAGCATCTGGCACAGCATCGTCGACACCAAGATGCACCTGTCCGGCGGACTGGGCGCGGTGCCGCACATCGAAGGCTTCGGGCCCGAGTACGAACTGCCTAACAAGGAAACCTATCTCGAAACCTGCGCGGCAGTGGGCAACGTGCTGTTCAACCTGCGAATGTTCCTCAAGCATGGCGACGCGCAATACGTCGATGTGGCCGAGGTCGCCCTGTACAACAACTGCCTGGCCGGCATCGGCGTCGACGGCACAAGCTTCTTCTACCCGAATCCTCTGGAGGCCGAAGCGGGTCACGCGCCGCGCTCCGGATGGTTCGGCACCGCTTGCTGTCCATCGAACCTCGCACGGCTCATTCCACAAGTCGCGGGCTACACCTACGCCACCGACAACCACCACCGCGTCTACTGCCTGTTGTACGGCAGCAACCAGGGCGAACTGGCACTTGGCGAACGCAAGATTCGCCTCACCCAGCAGACGGGCTATCCCTACGATGGCAATATCGAATTGAAGATAACGCCCGAAGAACCGACGGAGTTCGAGTTGGCTCTGCGTATTCCCACTTGGGCCGGCGAGAAGTTCGTGCCGGGCGAGTTGTACCACTACCAAACTTCGTCGGGCGCTTGGCAGCTTGAAGTGAACGGCCAACCGGTCGAGGCCGAGATGGATCGCGGATTCGCGGTCGTCAAACGCACTTGGAGTCCAGGCGACAAGGTTCAATTGACGCTACCGATGCCGGTACACGCCAATCGCTGCATCCCGGATGTCAAAGCCAACCGCGACCGCATCGCGATTACGCGGGGCCCGCTCGTCTACTCGGCTGAAGAGATCGACAACGGCGGCGCGGTGCAGCGATTGTTCTTCGACGAAGCGCCAACGCCCGCGCAGCTCCGCAAGGCGAAGGTGGGAACCATCAATCAGATGCCGCTGACCGGGCTGACGGAGATCGCCTTGCCGGTCAAAGAGAAGCGTAGCGACGGAGTGCAAGACGCAACGCTCACGCTCATCCCCTACTTCGCCTGGTCAAATCGTGATCGCGGGTCGATGATCACTTGGATTCCGACCACCAAGGACCTCGCCGAGATCGACGCCACCGCGCCTGAGAACCTGAAGTTCGCCGGCGCCACGGCTTCGCACACGTTCGACATGGATACGGTCGAAGCGGTGCGGATGAAGCACACCCCCAAGTCGTCGGCCGACGAGTCGATTCGCCGCTGGACTAGTTGGCCGCAAAAAGGCGAAACGCAATGGGTGGAGATCGACCTGGGCGACGAACGAACCATCGGCAGCCTGGGCGTGTACTTTTATGACGATGGCGGCGGCGTCCAACTCCCCGGCGACTGGTATCTCGCGGTTCCGCAAGGCAGTCGCTGGCAACGTGTCGCGATCTACAACACCGACGAGTACAGCTCGCTTGCAGACACCTATAACACGGTCCACCCAGCGAAGCCCCTGGTGACCCGCCGCGTGCGAATCTTCATGACCCCCCACCGCCGCGACACTAGCGTGGGCATTTTGTCGGTGAACATCGAAACGCAAGAGTCTCAGCGAGCCGCCACTACCAGGCAATAAGTTGGTCGTGCGTCAGTGCCCAAGGTGATTTCAGACCCACCTCGGACAACTCTAGGTCAGCAGTTGCGTCAGCACCTGGGGTTCTTCAACTCCAGTGAGTCGCACGTCGAGTCCCTGGGACCGAACGCTGAATCGCTGATAGTCGATCCCCAACATGTGAAGCATCGTGGCGTGCAGATCGCGGATGTGGACTGGGTTCTCCGTCGCGTTGTAGCCGAAGTCGTCGGTTTGGCCATAGTTGACTCCTCCCCGAATGCCGCCTCCCGCGAGCCACATCGAAAATCCTTTGATGTGGTGGTCGCGACCGATCTTTGAAAGGTCGGTTCCTTGGGACATCGGCGTGCGACCAAACTCGCCGCCCCAGATAACCAGCGTGTCGTCCAGCATGCCTCGTTCCTTGAGGTCGTTGATCAACGCGAAGGTTGGTCGATCGGTCAGTTCACAGCACTGCTTCATGTACTTGTCGAGGTGATCATGGTGGTCCCAGCCTCGGTGGTACAACTGAATGAACCTGACTCCTCTTTCAGCAAGCCGGCGAGCCATGATGCAGTTGGAGGCAAAGGAACCATCGCCCGGTGTCGCTTGATAGTTATCGAAGACGTGCTGCGGTTCATCCGAAACGTCCATCAACTCCGGCACCGCGGTTTGCATGCGAAACGCCATCTCGTAGGCGGCCACTCGGGTGGCGATCTCTGGATCGCCCACTTCGCTCAATAGGCGCTGGTCGAAATCGGCGACAGTCTCCACCAGTCGTCGCTGCACGCGGTCGCTCACGCCGGGCGGGTTCTGGACGTAGTGCACGGGAGTGCCCGCCGAGTTGAATTGCACTCCTTGGTAGCGACTAGGCAAGATGCCGCTCGACCATTGACGCGAAGCAATGGGTTGCGGGTTACGTCCGCCCTGACTGGTGAGCACCACAAAAGCCGGCAGATCCTGCGTTTCGCTCCCCAAGCCGTAGGTGATCCACGATCCCATGCTCGGTCGGTTCGGAGTAATCGTTCCGGTGTTAAGAAACGTGTTGGCGGGATCGTGGTTGATTTGCTCGGTGACCATGGAGTTGACGATGCAAATGTCGTCGGCCATCTTGCGGTGCCAAGGCAACAAATCGCTAATCAACTGCCCACTTTGACCACACGGCGCGAACTTCGCCCGCGGCGCCAGGATTCGCAACTCCTTCGACTGCAGTTGTGCGATGGGCTGACCCGCAGTGAGCGATGCAGGCATCGACTCACGGTCGCGGCGCACCAGTTCTGGCTTGTAGTCAAAGGTCTCCAATTGTGATGGGCCGCCGGCCATACACAGAAAGATGACTCGTTTGATGCGCGGGCGGTGATGCGGCAAGTTGGCGAGCGAGTCGGTCGTAGAGCGAGTCGTGCTCGCGCCACGAGCTTCGCCCGACAAAAGCGAACCCAAAGCTCCCATCCCAAGACTAACGCCCGACTGCCTTAGAAACGATCGGCGACTGGCTAAGTTTGCCTCGGCGCGGCGAACATCACTTTGATCAGTTGCGTGCATTCGTTTCACTCAAGTTCAGCAAGACTCGACAAAGTGCCGTCCAGGCGGCGAGTTCCGTTCGATCCAGCGATCCTTCAACAGGGGCAATCCCAACCGCTAGCAGCTGTTCGGCCTCGTCGCGATGGTCGGAGTAGTTTTGGCGGTACTCATCCAGGCAACTGAGCAATGTGGCTTGCTCGCCGTCGTCCGGACTGCGCGACGTCGCCAACTCGAAAGCGGCATCCACACGTTCCGAATCACTCGCGAGCGGCATCAATAGAGTACGAGTCGCGAGCCCGCGTGCCGCTTCGACAAACGTCGGATCGTTCATCAGGGTCAGTGAGGCGAGCGGTGTATTCGATCGAGGACGTTGCGCCGTGCACTGCTCGCGGTTGGGAGCGTCGAACGCGGACAACATCGGATGGAGGAACTGCCGTTGCCAGTGCATGTAAACACCCCGCCGCCACTGACGATTATCTAAATGGGGGTGGTACTTCCGCTTGGGGAAGTTCAAATGCCGGTAATGGCCTTCGGGCTGATAAGGCTTGATGCTTGCACCGCCAAGATCGTGGACGATCAGTCCGGAGATTGTGAGGGCGTTGTCGCGTATCATCTCTGCGGGCAGGCGGAACCGCGCCTGACGCGCCAACCATCGATTGTAAGGATCTGTTTGCAACGCCTGCTCGTCGATCGCCGAAGCTTGGCGGTAGGTGCGGCTGAGAACGATCGTTTTCATCATGTGCTTGATGTCCCAGCCGCTCTCGACGAACTCAATGGCAAGTGCGTCGAGTAGCTCAGGATGGGATGGCGATTCGCCTTGGGCGCCGAAATCTTCGAGATTCGCCGCGAGACCTTTGCCGAAAGCCAGGGCCCAGAAGCGATTGACCATCACCCGCGCTGTCAGTGCTCCCGCACCCTGCTCAGCATCGCAGAGCCACTTTGCCAGATCGAGTCGCGTTGCCCGACCTTCCACTGCTATCTCGCCGAACGCTGCGGGCACCTGCGGTTCGACAACCTCGCCCGACTCATCCATCCAATTGCCCCGCGGAAGGACGCGTGTGACACGAGGCTCGATATGTTTCGTGATCATCATCCGCCGAGCCGACTTCTTGATCTCGTCGATCTCGGCCTTGATCTCCTCGAGTCGCTGTTCGGGCGTTTCTACGCTAACGGTGGTCACTTGATTCGTCGCAGCCTGACGGAGTTGCTCCGCTTCGGCCTCCAAGCGATCGATGGCTGCCTGCTCCTCCTGGCTAAGCACGGTGATCTCCGGGCGGCGCAGGGTGAACTCGCGGTTGACGATGTATCTCAGGTGGTGCGTGTCGTCGATATCGGCGAAGAACGCGGCCAGCGCGTAGAACTCTTTGGTCGCGAGGGGGTCGTACTTGTGATCGTGACATTGGCAGCAACCCATGGTCGACGCCATCCACACCGACGAGAGATTGCGCACGCGGTCCGCGGCGTAAACAGCCGTGTACTCCTTGACCTGCACTCCTCCTTCGTGATTCGTCTGCAAGATGCGGTTGTAGCCCGACGCGATCAGATTCTGCTGGTCGTCGCCGGGCAGGAAGTCGCCCGCCAGTTGCGCCACCGTGAAATCGTCGAACCGCATGTTGTCGTTCAGCGCGTTAATCACCCAATCGCGATAGGGGCTCGCATGGTGGTTTTGGTCTCCGTGATAGCCCACCGTGTCCGCATAGCGAACCAAGTCGAGCCAGAACACGGCCATCCGCTCTCCAAACCGCGGCGACTCCAGCAGTCGGTCAACAAGCGACTCGTAGGCATCGGGCGAATCGTCATTCACAAACGCCTGCACTTCGGCGGGAGTAGGCGGCAGACCGGTCAGATCGAAGCTCACGCGGCGGATGAGTGTCACTCGATCAGCGTCCCTCGAGGGTGACAACCCTTTCGCCTGCATGGCGTCGTAAACGTACGCGTCGATCCAATGTTCTTTCCACTGGTCATCTTGTGGCATCGATCGGCCAGCATCTTTGGGCTCCACGTACGCCCAAGCGTCAGAGTACTCACCGCCCGCAGCCACCCACTTCCGCAGGATCGCAATCTCGTCGGCTGTCAGTTGCTTTCCACTGTCGACCGGCGGCATCCGCTCCCATTGTTCGGTGGATTCGATGCGCTGGATCAGTCCACTTTCCTCAGGCTTTCCCGCGACAATGGCCGGCGCGTCTGACTCGATCGACTTTGCATGCTTCTCTAGATCAAGGCGCAAATCGGCCTCGCGCGACTCGGCGTCAGGGCCGTGACAATGGAAACAGTTGGTCGAGAGGATTGGGCGGACGTCGCGATTGAAGTCGATGCCGCTCTCGGCGCGGACACTACCACACATTGCCATCATGGCTATTGCGGACATCGTGACGAAGCGGTGCAACGGTTGGCGGCGCATAGCAATCGCAGTTGGGGGAAGCTGCATGGCAAACAAGCTGGGAAGGCGGCGGTCGCGCCGGCGTGCATGGCTGGATCGTCAGCCAACGATTTCGCCAACGTCGATCAAGTAGAGCTGTCGGCCCATCTCGTGTGGCGAATCGATGCACACGGTTCGACCATCGCGACTGGCCCGGGGGTGGGTGTCGCATCGCCACTCGCCCTTGTATTCAGAAGGGCTGAGGAAGTGGCCGAGTGGTACTTTGCGGTTGGTGGGGATGTGATACAGATACGGATGCTGAAGGCGACTGGAGTCGGGATAGGTATCGTTCAGCACCCACTCGTTATCCGACATCGGCAGGTAGGTGTTGTGCCCGTTGTGGGTCATTACTTCCCGCCCAACAGGATGCACTTCGTTGGTGTGGTCTTTGTAGAGGTAAAATTTATGACCACTGGAAGGATGCCACGCCCATGCCATCACATGTTCGGGGTCGCGCCAAATGAAGTGCGACGTTTGACCATACGGATCAAGCACGTAGGGATCGGTGCCATCGGGATTGATGGTGAACGCCCGGGTCGCCCATCCGCGGCCAATCGTCCATCGCTGCAAGAACCAGATGCGAGTACCATCGGTGTTGAACAGCAGATGGTTGAACCAATGTAGCGAATCGTCGGTGAACCCAAGCCGCTCCGAACCTTCAAAGGGAACCTCGACTGCCTGAGCCAGGCTCATGATCAGCTTGCGCTCACCGGTGTCCAGGTCGACGATCCATAGGCCGGTATCTTCGGGAGCGCCGACCGCCTTGTTCTTGTCTGGCAAGCCGGCGTAGCCGTAACCGGGACGTCGGTCGTTCAGGCGCGCGAAGTCCGTTGTGACCGCGTACTTGCCATCGGGGCTGACATTGTAGATGGGGTAAGGTAGCGTTCGCTTCTCATTGGTCTCGACATTCAGAATGTGCGACACGAATCGGTCGCCTTCACGGTCGTTCCAGATCACTTCGTGCGGGCGGTTCGGCACCCATTGCAACATGCACCCTTGTTGCCACCCCCACGCATTTGTTTCGCCGAGTTCAATCCACTTGTCGCCATTATCGGTATCGACCATACCGACCTTGATCGCATCATCGCCCGTGGGCGAGCGATGCTCGAAGTCGACTTGATTGCTTAATACGAAGCGATTGTCTTCGCTAAACTGCCACTTGTCGTAGTAGCCGAACCAATGGTGTTTTGGGCCCGTGGTAATGCGCCTGACCGGAGGGAGGTCAGATGGGACTTCGTTGCCCAATAGAGGGCTCGCCCCTATCGCCAGCGACGAAACGCCGGCCGCGGAGTATCGCAGGAAGTCGCGACGACTGGAGTGGTACATGGTCTGCGGTATCCTTACTTGGCGATTCAATGGGCGCTAATTTTATTGGTCGGCAAGGTTGACGCTGAACTCGCTATCGCCCTCAACAATCGTATGCCGCAGTGGACTGGTCTGACCACTACTGAACTTGGCAGGAAATTTCTTGGGTGCGGTGAATCGATTTTGGCGCACCGTCTCCGACCCGTCGAAGTCGCCAATCTCTTGGCTCACGTGAGTATTCGGAGGAATCACTGTTACCACGTACTCGCCCGTTCTAAGTTCCTCGATCTTGTAGGAACCGTCCGCGCTGAGGGGAACCGCGGCCACGCTTCCGATGTCGCCGTTCTCGAACATGACTTGGGCTTCGCCGATGGATTCGTCGTTGAAGTTGATCCGACCATGCACAGAACCAGTGGGTGCACCGCTCTGGTTGCAACCAACAGCTGCTGCTGTAACAGCCACGATAGCGACCATGGCGGCTACGCGGGAGAGTACTCCGGATCGCTCGGGCATGGCGGATGACCAGTAACAGAACATAGGGCCCTACTCGTTAATGACCAAGCCGTCGAAACGGCAACCCAAGCGTCGAAGCGTGTCTATGGTCGTATCCTCATTGAGGAAACGGACACTGCCATCCGCGATGAGTACATTTACGCCGCCCGGATGGTCCGAGTTGATGCTCTTGTTGAACTCACCAAAGTGGGATTTGCCAGCTTGTCGAACGCTTAGCCAGTCGGTGTTATTGATGGGGTACCGCAAGGTTGTCATGTTGTACAGGAACACGTCGGTCCCCCGCACGTCGTCCAGCGGCACGGGATCCACCCCATGGCCGGACATTTGCCCATCGCAGGAGCTGGCGAACACGCCACCTGTGGCGCTGCTACGAATGTCTCGTTGCTTCTCTGGATTGTTCTGCTCAAAACCCCAAGCCGACTGTTCTCCCATGGCCATGGTGTTGGACAGTCCGTCGGTAATTCGCTTGGGCTTCATCATGCTATCGGCGTAGAACAACCCGTTGCGCGACAGCAGCCCTCGCTGCACCGGAACCACCGCCCGGAATTCGGCACTGTTCGGGTTGTTATCGGTGGCGCCCGATATGGCTACGTACATCGGCAAGACGTGCCCTTCGTACAATGGGTTCAAGTTGTCTTCGTCCAAGATAATGCGTTTTGGCAAACTACTTGAAGGGCACCAGAGGTAGTTGGGCGACCACGCTTGCAGCAAGGCGGCATTCTGCGTGCCAGGAGTGCCATAGCCGGCCCAGCGATTACCGGTCTTTACAAGCTGGTCGAATAGCACTTCGTCTTCGACATAGGGGATCACGGAATCGAAAAACCCCCTGATCTCACACTTATGGCCACCGGTGGGAAACGTCTCGTGCGCTGTCAGGTGGTTGTGCAACGCGAGCCCCAGTTGTTTGAGGTTGTTCACACACTGGGTCCGGCGAGCGGCTTCTCGGGCGGCTTGCACTGCCGGTAAAAGCAGGGCTACCAAAATTCCGATGATGGCAATAACCACCAGCAACTCAACGAGGGTAAACCCAGGCGTGGGGCGTAGTGGGCGTTGGCGTAGCATCATCCAAGGTCTCCAGCTTGGTTGGCCGTTTGATCGCGGAGCACTAATCCGACAAAACGTCGTAGTGTCGCGCGACCTCGAGAGGTACTGCTGCGATACCATACATACAATAACCCGTTCCACGTCGGGCTTGTCTTACACTACCCAGCATGACAGTGTCAGGAAATTCAACGTCTCGCTGCCAAACATAGAATTCCGTATCGATTGCTTTTCCAGGCCCGGTTGCGAGTCGGTAACCGTCGACTAGTGCATACTCACCCGACTCATCCAGGCCGATTCGCATATCGGTCTTCGTAAAATCATCGGATAGCCACTTCGGAACCTTGGCTATGGTGCTCATGAACACGAACAGCCGAGAAGGCCGGCCAAGCGATACCTCGACGTTTAAGGTGGGTCGCCCCTTGTCGGCGTTGAATGGCATGATGTAGTCGGCGCCATAAAGTATCTTGGGTATTCCTTCGGAGTCGATGCCGTTCCACTGATGCTGCCGATCGACGTAGGCCAGCGCGTCCTCACGCAACCCGCCGGGGACAATTCGGTACGACTTCGCATCGATTCCGTCGCGAATGTTGTCGCTTACGTTGGTAAAGATGCTGGAAGGTCGATCCGAATCTACCGGCAACTCGTTGCGGAAAGTCGGAAACTGCGAATCGTCATACGACACCAGCCTGCGCATCGAACCGTCAACATCCAGCGTCAGCGCTTGCCCTTGAACAAGGCGGCGAATCACCCGGGGTTTCCTCAGGTTATCCTGAGGTCCAATAGTCAAGTCGACGGCGCCCATAAACACGGCCACATCCGTCGAACCTTTCTCGTCAACGGCTACACCAAACTCTGTTCCCAAGTCCACAATGCGACCGTTCGGCGTCTCGATGGTAAATCCCCTGCCGGCCTCTCCTACTCTGGCGGATAACACACCGAAACGGCTATATACCATGGTGTCCGAACGAAGCTCCAAGAGCGCCGGACCTCGCACGCGCATTCTCACCGAGCGATCAAACACCAACTCGATTTCACCAGAACTCAAGTGGAGCGTATCTCCCACCGAAACGCGGCTCAACTCACCAATGTCCACGTTGTCTTTCGCCCACACCACGTCGTCTTCGCGAAGCACGGTGGCAATTTCATCGTTTACGGTAGTCGTTGAAACTACACGCGACTTGCCTTCGCCGGACACAGCGGGCTCATCGTTCGGGTTGGATCCGGCAAACTCTGGTGAACCAGTATTACTGCGAGAAAGCAACAGCACGACTGCCAGCAGAATGCACGCAGCGGTGGCCATGTAGGCCAAGGGTACCCGCTCGTAGAGTCGCGTTCGCAAAGATCGGTCGAGCAACGCCAACGACTCTTCGGTGTTGCTTTCGTTATCGCTCTTCGGCGTTGCACAGAACAAAGCGGCTTCGCTGAGCCCTCTTAGGACGGAGGAATCCGTCACTAGCTCCACGTAGTCGGCGATCGCTCCCGGCTCTGACTGCAGCAGCCGATTCAACTCCTCGGAGTCGGCCCTAGTAGCCTCTCCGTTGAGCTGTGTCGTCAGCAACTGGTCGAGTCGGGAGGTCCGACTGTCGCCTTGTTTGTGAAGTTCTCTCATGTTATTTGGTCTCGTTTCAGTCTTCGCTCGATACAAGTGCGAAGCGAAGCCCTGATACGTTGTAGAGCTTTGTATACCGCGGCGCGGGTCTTGCCGACGGAGTTGCCGAGTTCTTCAATGCTCGTCCCAGGGGCATAGAACTTGGTAATCAGCTCTCGCTGCCTTCCATGCAGTTCCTGAAAGCAATCTCGCAATGCGCCGAAGCGAGCATCGGTGACTGGCAGCAGGTTTCCATGTTGTTCCGCAATGGCGTTGATCGTCTCATCGTCGAACACCAGGCGATTTCGCGATTGGCGTTTGCGCCAAGTGAGCACCTGATAGTAAGCGACGCTTACAGCCCAAGTGCCAAAATCGGTCTCGCCATCGAACCGTGAGAAGTCTCGCCAGAGACGAATATTGGTCTCCTGAAACACTTCGTCGGCATCGGCCCAATTGGGAACCAGACTCAGCACGTAGGCGTACACTCTTCGTTTGTGCGTTGCCCACAATCGAACAAAACGAGCCTTGTCCATGCTCGTTAAGTCATGGTCCGAGTCTCCTTCCAAGCCATTAACACTATCACGCATTGGTTGAGTGGCCTCGTCGCCTGGATCGGTTGCGCAGTTGGCTTTCGTCTTTGCATCGTCAGGTGTCCGTTGCGTTGGCATCAAAGCCTCCTACCGATATAAGGCGCAAGAATTGCGACTTGGACGCAGAAATACTTCCAATCGCCGATTTCTCAAACGCCTACAGCGTAAGGCGATGGGCTGTTGATCGCAAACTTTTTCGCAGCATTTGAATTCTTCAGTTTTGGTGTCCACTATGCGTGCCTTGCGCCTTCTAAGAGTTAGTGCCGTAGCTCGCGATCGCTTGCAGTTCGTCCAAGAAGAGCAACTACTACGGCGCTACCAACCGAAAAGATGGCGGATGCAACCTTACTGATGTTCATCTCTAGCGGAGGAATTGTACTAATGACCATCCAAGACCTGCGGTTACCCCTTCCTTTGCTCGCTACGACTCTTCTGGCGCTCTCGCCTGTCGTTTGCACTGCTAGTTTGGCGGGCACGTATAGCGATGCGGTCCTTGCCGACAATCCCTTGGCGTATTACCGGCTTAACGAAACCTCCGGCAGCACTGCCGCCAATAGTGGCACAGCGGCGGGGATCGACGCGGTGTACGATTCCATTCCAGGCGGAACGGCCGAGAACATGAGTGCCTACGGCGTACCAGGCCCCAATCTGCCTGGCTTCGACCCTTCGAACACGTCGATTCTCATCGACCCCAATGAGGGTGCAGGTGGCAACCCCGCCGTTGTCCGCGCTTGGACGGATCCCGATCCGCTGGCGATTGATGGCGCGACCGGCCTCAGCCTCGAGGCATGGGTGAAGCTTGCACCCCAATCAATCGATACGTCGAACGACAGCGAAGGCATCGTCGGTAGATACCAGGACAATTTGGCCAGCCCCGACGGAATGGAAGCCCGCTCCTACCTGCTAGGCTACGACGAAGAAGACAACGCTTTCATCTTCCTGGTCACCGATCTAGGCAACTTCTCGCACGCGGATCAGCTCATCGCCAGCGACTACGACGTACCACTCGAGGAGTGGTTGCACGTCGTAAGCACCTACTCGCCTCCCGGGCTCGTGAACCCTGGGGATCCTGGCATGATGAAGATCTACGTCAACGGAGAGGAAGTCGCCAGCAAGGAAACCACCAAGACATCCATCTACACCGGCCAGACGGATCTCTGGATTGGCAGGCAGTACCAAAACACGGACCAGTGGACCTTCGAAGGCAACATTGATGAAGTTGCAATCTACGATTATCCGCTCAGTCCCGATGCGGTTGCGCGACACTACGCCGCGGCCATTCCCGAACCGGGTTCTGTTGCACTCGCGGTGCTCGGCACGCTTGCCCTCTTTGCTTGTCGCAAGACAACCATGGCGCGAACCGCTTCGAGCAGCTAGCCAAACGCAGCACAATCGACCTCTGCAAACGCGAGCCCAGCACCCCTCAAGGGACTGGGCTCACTTGCAGCTTCGTATTCATGTTGGTCTTCGCGACCCTCTCGACCAAGGACCCGTCGATGCTTCGTACTAACACTATCTTGCTTGCGTGCTTGTCGTTGATTGGGCTAAGCGGTTCTGCGCTCGGTCAGTACTCCACCGAAGTCTTGGCGGATTCGCCGATTGCCTACTATCGACTGGAAGAGACCGCAGGAAGTGTGGCCACCAACAGCGGTTCGCTCGGCGCCACGGTGGATGGCAATTTCCTGAATCTCGGAACTGGTACCGGCGTGAACAACATTGGCCAGGCGGGGCCCCGCCTGGGGGATTTGGCCGGTGGATTCGCTATCGACGGATTTGGGGTAGATAACAACGCGATACGCTTGTCGCCGCTTACCGCGCCCGATTTTCCCGGTGTCGAGGTGCCCTGGGACATGGGAGGCTCCAACCCGCTGGCGCTGGATGGTTCGACCGGTTTGACCCTCGAAGCCTGGATCTACCGCGATCCTGCGGTGGTTTCGGGCGCCGACAACGAGGGCATCGTGAGTCGCTATCAAGACAACGTCTCCAGCCCGGATGGTGCAGAGGGGCGTTCCTACAATCTGTACTACGACGACGACATCAACGCGTTTGGCTTTGCGATTAGCGATGATGGCAACTTCGACGGCACCAACGGTGTTCTCGAGGCAACCGACTACGACGTGCCGCTGCAAGAATGGGTCCATGTCGCGGCAACCATCGAGCCCATGGGTAGTGGGTCGGCGAACATGAACATTTACGCGAACGGAAATCTCGTAGCCAATAGAACTACGCCGCTCACCAGCCTCTACACGGGTGCGGCTGATCTCTGGATTGGTCAGCAGTTCACCGAAGCCAGCAATTGGACGTTCGAGGGGACGATCGACGAGGTTGCCGTGTACGATTTCCCGCTGAGCGCCACGCGCATTATGGAGCATTACGAGTCGGCGACCACCAACATCCCAACATCCTTCTCTTGGAACACCGACGCCTCGGGCGACTGGAATGTGTCTGGCAACTGGAGCTTCAACACGGTGCCCAACAGCAATCAGCAGAGCGCGGTGCTCGGCAGCTCGATTAGCGAGCCACGCGTCGTGTACACCAACAGCAATGTCACCGTGAAGGGGCTGACCATTTCCAACGGCAATCAGTATGTCCTTGGCGGAACTGGCAGCATTACTCTATCGGCAGACACCGGCAACGCCCAGGTTAACGGATCGGGTACGCACACCATTGCTGTCGATGTGGTGCTCGACTCCGAGACCGATTTCAGCGACGGCTTCGTCAATCTCACGGGCAATCTCGATCTGGGTGACAATAACTTGAACATCTTGAGTGGAACTCTGAACATTAGCAACTCGGTGACCTCCACCAGCGGTGCAACGGTGGTCAACAGCGATACGCTCGGCACCGGAGGGGCAGTCGACTTCGGGGCGAATCTCATCAGCACAGGCACGCTGGATATCGACATCGCTGGCGAGAACCCTGGCGAGTTCGATTTCTTCAACATCACGGGCACGGCCACCCTGTCGGGCGTGCTGTCCGTCGAACTCTACAACGGCTACGCCCTCTCAGGTGATGAGACCTTTACCGTATTGACGGCCACCTCGCTCGTCGACAACGGAATCACACTGGTCGGCCCAAGTAGCGACATGTTCGCTCTGTCCGTCGTTGGCAATAGCCTCGTGCTTTCCATCGACACGGGATTGGATGGCGACTTCAATGACGATGGCATCGTGAATCTCGCTGACTACACGCTGTGGCGCAACAATCTGGGGGCGCTGGACGATTCGCCCATCAACGACAATGGCGACGGAGTGGCCGGAATCGACATCAACGACTACCAGGTATGGAAGCAGAACTTTGGCATGAGCAGCGCTGCTGTGGCAAGCAGCGTGAACGCCGTGCCGGAACCTGCTTCGATCGCGCTGTTGGCGCTCGCTGGACTCTTCAACTGGCGCCGATTGACCCGAGCACTTGCTCCTCTGGCGGCCGCACTGTTGCTTGTTGCGCTACCAGCAACATCCCGCGCTCAATACAACACGGCCGTGCTGTCGAGCAGCCCAGTGGCTTACTATCAGTTGAACGAGCAAGGCGACGGACTGACCTTCTTCGCCGAGAACTCGACCAGCGAAACGGGAATCGATGCCGCTATCCAGAACATCGACAACTTTGGAGATACTGGACCGAACAACATCGGTCAGGTGGGACCCCGACCCGGCGACATCGCTGGAGGTCATGTCATTGATGGCTTCGCCAACGACAATCGGTCGGTACACTTTGGAATCCCCGTATCCGGCTTCGGCCGACTCGAAGTGACAGACGACGCCGTGACACCAAACCCGTTGGACGTGACCGGCAGCCTGACTTTGGAAGCGTGGGTGAACCGAGACGCACAAACCGATACCGGCGGCAACGAAGGCATCGTCTCCAAGTACGTCGGAGATGGCGGCAACCGCTCTTACAATCTGTTCTACGACCCGGTTCCAGGTCGCGTAGGTTTCGTGATGAGCGACTCCGGCGCCTTCCAGGCGGCGAATCAGGTTCTCTCGGAAACGGACATCGCTCTGGGAGAGTGGACGCACATCGCGGCTACCTACGACCAAAGCACCACAACCATGTCGATCTACATTAACGGACTGCTGTCGGCGCAACAGGTGGTTGCAGCGGCGGGCGTTTTCGACGGTGCTGGCGACTTCTGGATTGGCCACCAATTCTCTCCGGACAACCTCTGGGGTTTTGAAGGCCGCATCGACGAGGTGGCTGTCTACGACAAAGCGCTATCGGGCAGTGAAGTGCAAGCTCACTTCGAAGCAGCCACTGGAGCCTCTTCGGGCGCCTACACCTGGAACGTCGACGGTTCGGGCAACTGGGCCAGCATCGACAATTGGTCGCAAGCCTCGGTGCCTAATCGCACCGGTGCGGTGGTGAATCTCGGCAATGTAATCACATCGCCGCAGACGGTCTACCACGAAGACCCCATGATCATTGGCACGCTCAACATCGATAGCGCTCAACAGTATGCGGTCGCGAGCTTCTCGACATTGATCCTGCGAACCGACGCAGGAAGCGCTGAGATTAACGTGCAGCAAGGCGATCATCTCATGCAGACGAACATTCGACTGGATGACGATACCACACTCACCGTTTCCTCCGGCAGCCTGAGCTTCGAAGGCACGGTCGATCTGAACGGCAACGATCTCACCATCGCTGGCGCCGGAACGGTTAGTTTCGACTACCGCTTGCTGCCAACCGATGGTGGAACAGTCATCAATACCGGATCGTTGGCGCTGGCCAGTTCGGCACTCGTTGGTGGCGACCTGGTCAACGAAGGCGAGCTGGTCTTGGGACTGGGAGCAGCAGCGCCCGCCTCGATCAGTGGAAAAGCCTACCTGTCGGGCACCATCACACCCGACTTGTCTGCAGGATTCCAGCCTGCTCCCGGCGAGTCGTACCTCTTGCTATCCGCTGGAGAGCTCATCGACGGAGGGGTTGCATTGAGTCCCGAGTACTCCGACCAGTTTGCGCTCTCCCTTTCAGGAGGCAGTCTGATGGTGACTGCCATCCCGGAACCGACCACGGTGTTGCTGGGCACCTTGATGTCGATGGCCTTGCCTTGGATGTATCGCCGTCGGCAAGGTTAGTCAGCAGCACTCCCTGCAACTGGATACCACAACGCTATCACTGCGAAAGCGAGAGTTATGTTGCGCTCTACGTGCACAGCCGTAGCCTGTCTGTTGTCGGGCTGGGTGGCCTTGATGCCAAGTGTCGGCAAATCGGAAGAAGTGCTCGACTTGGCGACCATCCGTCCGGCGTTTGAAGCCTTCTTCGAGAGTCGCCGACTCACCGACGAACCTTATGGCCAGTATCGCATGCGAGCGAGCGACACGGGACCCGACTACTACGCGTCGCTCGACGTGGCGATCTCGAGGACTGTGATGGGCGAAGACCTCACCCAGTCTCTCACCGAACAGCAGCGCACCGAGTGGATCGACCACCTTCACTCCTACGCCCTGGCGAATGGCACCTACAGCTCGACCTATGGGCACCATCAGTTGCACGCCAATGGCATGACCGTGGGAGCGTTGGGACCTCTTGGCGGCAAGCAACTCTATCCGGCCGCTCCGCTCTATGCCCCCTTCGACCAACCCGCCGAAGTGGCGAACTATCTGGAAAACAGCATCAACTGGGCCAGTCAGTGGTCGCAGTCGCACAAGTTCTGGGGAGGACTGCACGTTTACAGCTTGAGCAGCGAGGCCACCGACCAATGGCACGACACCGTCTTTAATTGGCTCGATTCGAACATCGACACCAACACCGGTTGGTGGCGGACCGGTCAGCAACCCAGCAGCGATGTGCAAGGCCTTGGTGGTGGGGCGCACATCTGGCCCATCTACGAGCACTTGGACCGCGATTTCCCAGAACCGGAACGTGTGATCGATCGCATCCTGGGCATGCAGCTTGCCAGCGGTCGATTTGGCAACGGCAACAGCGGATACATGGACCTCGACGCGTTGTATGGTCTGAAGTTCATGCGTTCGCTCTCGCCTGAGTATCGATCGAACGAGATCGACGCAGCCGTTGGAGAGTTCGGCGACTATCTCGCCGGCAGCATCAATGGGTTCCTGGCGAGCGGTCCTACCATGCACGAAACGCTGGCGAAGGTTGGAGGCTTTGGCCTGCTGAACCAGCTCGCGCCCGACGCGTTTCCCGACAGTTCAGGGGCGGAGTGGACCGACATTTTTACCGACCCGAAACTGTACCAAACCGCGGCCGTCGAAACGCTGACGGTCGACCTGGAACCCGTGGGCTCCGATGTTCCGTCCATCTACGCGGATGTCGTGCTGGCGGATGGGCCGGTCGGCTACTGGCGGCTGGGACAAACGGGCGGCTTGGTCGCCCCGAGTGCGACAGGCAACGAAGACATCCGTGGACTCTACATCGGTCTGGGGGCAAATGCGGGCCCGGCAAATCTAGGGCAGCCCGGGCCCCGCCCCTCGACCGGTTTCTACGGAATGTCGAGCGACAACCGCTCCGCTCACCTCGATGGCGATACGACGTATGTGACCGTGACCGACACGCCAGAACTCGACATCACAGGCGAGTTGACCATGGAGGCTTGGATCAAACTCGACGAGTATCCTGAAGGCAACGGTGGCATCATCGCCAAGTATCAAGGTTCTGGCGACGAGCGAGGTTACAACTTGTACGTCAACCTGCAAAGTGGCGGTGTCGGCGCGCTCGGTATGGTCATCTCGCCCGATGGCAGCTTTGGCAGTGCCGCCGACATGGTGGACGACACTCCCCTACCCATCGGCGAGTGGGTTCACGTTGTGGGTGTGTTCAAACCAGACGACTTCATGAAGCTGTACGTCAATGGAGAGCTTGTTCACGAGGAAACCGAAGCTGCCGACAACATTCCCAGCAGCATCTACTCCAACACGGCCGACCTGTGGCTCGGAGCACAGTTCAGCAGCTCCAGCGACTTTCGCCTGCCTGGTCAGATTGACGAGGCTGCCGTGTACAACCGCGCATTGACCGCCGCCGAGATTCAAAGCCACTATCTGGCTGCCACCCAACTGCCTGGCGATTTCAATCGCGATGGCTTGGTGAACCTCGCCGACTACGCTGTATGGCGAAACTCGCTCGGGCAAACAGGAGACGGCCTCATGGCCGACGCCGACCATAGTGGAATCGTCGGAGTGGAAGACTACGAGATTTGGAAGTCGTTCTTCTCGTCGGCAGTGTCGATGATGGACCCATCGAGCGTAGCGGCGGTGCCCACACCCCCAGCAAACCAACTAGCGTTCGCCTTGGCGCTATTGGCTTGCGTGCACCGCGTGTTCAGCAAGTCGGCCTAAGCCCTGTCAGTGGCGATTCGCTCCGCGAATCAGCGTACGGGCACGCGTGCCGGATTTCGCTATTCGTCCCGTTCGAATTTCGGGATCGGCACTTCGAGCAGTGGCAGGCGGATGGCGATGTCGTCGGACTTTTGCTCCAGGCCGAACGATTCGTCGATGACGAGCGTGTCGTCGAAGTCCTCACTCTCCACGTCGACAACCGATTCGCCCAGGCGCTGGCGAAGTTTCTTTTCAGCAGCTTCGTCCTCTGGGATCGGATAGCCCTGCAGGAGACGCAGTTCGTCGCTGCTGCCGCCCTCGTCGATGCCGTTGGCGCCAAGCGAGTAGAGCAAGTAGCCGTCGGTGGTTCGCTGGTACACGATTGGGCGGTCGAACGGATCGATGGGCAGCGCGTCGAGGTACTTCGGTATCAACGCTTCAAGCGACTCGGGATACTCGCCGGTGGCAAGTTGGTAACGCGACAGAGCGACGGCTGTTTGGTGGAGCTGACGGTATGCGAGGTTGTTTTGTTCGTATTTCAGGCCTTGTACGTAAGTGAAGCCAAGTATCTGCTGAAGCGAGTAAGCCGTGTACTCGGAACGAGTGTTGCGGCTGAGCATCATCTTCGCCCAGCCGGGTTTCGTGGCGCCGGCGTCAATCGCGTCCGCCCAGGTGGCAAGCGCCTGTTGTTGCTGGTCGTAGGTTGGTTGGTTGACGGCTTCCAAAAACAGATCGTAGTGCTCATTGGCAATCCGCAGTACGGCAGTCCAGTCGACTTTTGGTTCTTCCTCTTCGTCTTCCACACGCGGCGCCGCCCAACCCGAAGCCGCCTTGGGTTCGTCGCCACGGTACCCCGCGATGGATAGAAGGTCGGAGATGAACTCCACCCGCGCGCCAGTTGCCAGGATGTCGCGCATGTTGTGTTGCGGCCGGCGGGCAGCGAGAAACTTGGTGATCTCATTGGCCAGTTCCGGTGTGATTTCGGGCGACTGGAGGATGTTGAGCAGCGCCGCATTCCCGACTTCTTCCCGCTTGCTCGCCATCAATCCGCAGAGCACGGTGCTGTGCGTCGAAACGTCGGCAAGTTGGTAGATCACGCGGCAGTCATTCCATGCGCCGCGGATGTCGCCGCTCCCCAGTCGCAGGTTGGCCCTCAATCGAAGACGGTTGGCGGCGCTGCGCAGAGCATGTGCGCCTGGGTTTGTCATGCTGAGAAGACTAGCCTTGGGATCGGCGAGCAATGTAGGCGACGGAAAATAGAACTTGTCGCGCTCCACCGCCTCGTAAAGCAAATCGAAGTGCCAACCGTGCTCCTCCAACCAGTGGGCCATCGGCGCAGCATCTTCGGCAGTCCAAGGGCCCGTTTCGATGGCATCTAGGAGGTCGTACTCGGGATCGGAATCGTCGTCCCCTGCGAAGCCTACCTGATCGAACTCGCCACTAGTTGGTTCGGGCTCGGGCACGAGTCCGCACCACTCGCGCAAATCCGACATGAGCTGGCGATTGGAGTCCCGGGAGCCGAGGCCTTCCTCGCCTGGCATCTCCATTCCCAACTCGTTGCAAACCAACTGCTGCTCCGTAGGATCCAGCCCCGCCGGCCACATCGCCTGGAGAAACGGTATCGCCCCGTTATTCTCCGGCGTCACACCTTCGCGCATGTGAGCGAGCAAGTAGCCGGAGTAGTTCGGCAGCCCGTCGTCGGCCAGCGGCTCGGTGATGAATGTCGTCTCTCGCGAAACCTTGATCGGCCCGGCAGGCCAGAACAGCTGCAGGAGCATGTAGACTACGAACAGCCCGCAGGCGATGCCGGTCCATGTGAGAATGCGTTTGAGCATGGGAGGCTAGCGCGTGGGGCTCGCTTTGGGGGTGTACGAAGCGTAGGGCTCCATGGTCGTGAGCTTCGGCAGTTTGAGATCGTCGCCCATTTCGGTTTGCAGCGCACGCAGATCGTCGAGCAGCCCTTCGGCTATCGATTGGTACACGGGGTCTTCGGCCAGGTCGTCCATTTCTTGCGAGTCGTTCTTCAGATGGTACAGTCGTACTCGCGGGGCCTTAGGATAAACAATGAGTTTCCAGTCGCCGCGGGTGATCATCCGCTGGCGGTCGAGGTAGGCGCCGTAGATTGCCTCGCGCGGTTGGGTCTGGGTGGTCGCGTCGAGCAGTGGGTTGAGGTCCTGGAACTCGATGCCATCGGTCGCCGCGCCGGCCCAGGCGAGTGTCGTGGGCACGATGTCCTGCATATAAATCGGCGCGGCGATTTGTTCCCCCTCAGCCACGCCCGGCCCGGATAAGATGAACGGAACGCGGACGCTGTGGTCGTGCATGTTCTGCTTGCCCAGCAGCCCATGCCGGCCGATGGCCAAACCGTGATCGGAAGTCAAAATGATCCGTGTGTTATCGGCCAGGCCGTGCTCCTGCACGGCATCCAGGATGCGGCCGATCTGCGTGTCGAGGTGCGTGACGATCGCTGCGTACTCCGCGCGGTGGGCACGCACGGCGTACTCGGTCCGCGGGAACGGGGCCAGGCGTTCGTCGCGCAAACCGCGGCCCGCGCCCATCGCTTCGGCGAATGGATACTCGGGTTGGAAACTCTCAGGCACCGACATTTTGTCGCGCGGATAGCGAGCCACGTACTCCGCTGGCGCTTGACGCGGATCGTGCGGGGCGTTGAACGCTGCGTACAGGAAGAATGGTCGCTTGTCGCCCTCCTCGTTTTGCATCAACTCGATGGCGTCGTCGGCCACTACTTCGCTCCAGTGCCGGCCACCTTTCCAGTAGCCGCCAGCAGATTTGTCCGCGGGGTCGAACGGGTCGGGCTGACCTTCGTGCGGGCGGTTGTACATGTTCTTCTGATCCTTCGGCATACCGGGCCGGACGTGCCGCACCTGGTCGAACACCTTCTCGACGTCGGCCGCCACGTGCCACTTGCCAGTCATCGCGGTGCGGTAGCCGGCGGCGCGGAATCGCTGCGGCCAACTTTGCTCGGCGCGGACATATCGATCGGCAAGGCGCGGCACGTCGCGCTGCGCGTGCCAAAGTTGCTTGCCGGTGAACAGCATGGTGCGACTGGCGACGCAAACCGCGCCGCTCCAACTGCCCGGGTTGTAGGCGTGGGTGAACGTCGTGCCCCGCGCGGCCAGGCGGTCGATGTTCGGCGTGTCGACCTCGTCCCAACCCAAGCACCGCGCGGCGTCGTATGCCTGATCGTCGGTGAGGATCAGCAGAATGTTCGGTTGTTCGGCCAAAATGGGCCGACTGGCAAACACGGCGAGAACAATCAGCAACGAGATGCGGTACATGGGTAGTTTTTCACTGCTTTCGTAGGACTCCAGCATCGGCATTGCCGTGCCGCTCCACACGATGATAACCGACACCCCACTCCCGCCGCTGCGGATATCAGCGGCCATTTCTCCGCCAAGTTGCGCGAACCATAGGGCCGGGTGGAACCATAGAACCTAATACAACCCGTAGAATTCCGGGCCAAAGCCCGCCGAAATCGCGCATTTGGACCCATTAGTCGAGATTCGTGGAGTCTGCGGCTATACTATTTCGGGTTCGTGCTGTTCCCCGCCCATGGTGAGGTCCGGGAAAGGGATCGTACGACTATTTCCCACCTACAGGCCTACCTTCGTTTTCTGCAGCGAAAGAGAGACGTTGATGCGTACCCGTTCGACCCTAGCCATGCTCGCGCTGTTGATCTTCAGTGCTTCCGGAGCTTCCGCCATCGAGGAGCACATCTGCCGGTTTTGTGGTCGCGATCATGCTGCCGAAGCGGCCGCTGCTGCCGCGGGCAATACGGCCAGCGGGCGGAAGTACGCGCCCGATCGTTTGGTCGACGTGCTGAACATCAAGATCGACGTGGTGCCGAACTTCGACAAGCGCACCGTGAGCGGCACCACAACCCTGACCTTCGCGCCAATTTCCAAGCCGGTGGAAGAGCTGACGCTCGACGCCGAGAAGCTCGACATCGAGAAGATCGAGTCCTCCGCACCGCTCGCCGACTACGTGGTGACCGATCATCACGTGGTGCTGCTGTTCGACGAACCGCTGAAGGTGGGCGAGAAGACCGAGGTGGCGATCACTTACAGCGCCGAGCCGAAGAAGGGACTGTACTTCCGCACGCCCGAGCTGGGCTACCCCGAAGAGGACACGCACATTTGGACCCAAGGCCAGACGCACGAAGCGCCGCACTGGTTCCCCTGCTTCGACTATCCCAACGAACGCTCCACCACCGAAGTCATTTGCACTGTGCCCGAGGGCATGGTGGTTGTCTCCAATGGCAAGATTGCCTCCGACGAAACCACCGGCGGCCAGCGGCGCGTGCACTGGGTGCAGGACAAGCCCCACGCCAGCTACCTGGTGTGCCTGGTGGCGGGCAAATTCGAGAAACTCGAAGACCAACACAAAGGCGTAAAGCTCGGCTTCTACACCCAACCCACATTGGCCGAACACGCTCCCAATGCGTTCCTCGACACGCGGACCATCATGGCGTTCTTCGAAGAGGAAATCGGCGTACCGTTCCCGTGGGACAAGTACGATCAGGCGACGATCCGCGACTTCAACAGCGGCGGCATGGAAAACACCACCATCACCACGCTGTACCATGGCACCATCTGGGCCAAGGAAACCGAGAACATCTACTCCAGCCGCAACCTCGATGCCCATGAGATGGCGCATCAGTGGTTCGGCGACTATGTGACCTGCGAAGACTGGGGCCACCTGTGGCTGAACGAAGGCTTCGCCACGTACTACACGCACTTGTACAACGAGCACAAGCTGGGCCGCGACGAGATGCTGTACGGCTTGTACAAAGATGCCACCGGGCGCGTGCTGCCCGCGACCGACGACCCGCGGCCCATCGTGTACCGCGGCTACGCGAACGCCTGGGAGCAGTTCGACTTCCGCGCCTATCCCAAGGGCAGCTGGGTGCTGCACATGCTCCGCAGCCAACTGGGCACCGACCTGTACCGCGCCGGCATCAAGCAGTACCTCGAGACCAACGCCCAAACGGCCGTGGTCACCTCCGACCTGATCGCGTCGCTCGAAGGCGTCTCTGGCCGCGAGCTGGATCGGTTCTTCGATCAATGGGTATTCGGCGCCGGCACGCCCAAGCTGAAGGTCACCTACAAGTGGCTACCCAAGGAAAAGCTGGCCCGGGTCACCGTCGAGCAGACCCACAAAGAGGATGACAACACCGGGCTATTCGAGATTCCCACCAAGCTGCGATTCGTGATCGATGGCCACGCGGTGGACCATGACATCTTGATCAAAGAGAAGAAGCAGGATTTCTACGTCCCGCTAGCCGCTCAGCCTCAGGTCGTACGATTCGATCCCGAGTACTCGGTCCTGGCGGAGGTCGACTTCAAGAAGCCGCAAAACATGCTCGCCAAGCAGATTGTCCTCGAAGGCGACATGATGGGGCGGCTGTTTGCGGCCAAGTCGCTCGGCAAGGACAACAGCCAGAAGTCGGTCGGGCTGCTGAAGACCGCGCTAAACTCCGACGAGTTTTATGGTGTTCGCATCACGGCGGCCAAGTCGCTGCAGGACATTGGCACCGACGAAGCCTACGAGGCGCTCGCATCGAGCCTCGACCAGTCCGACGCCCGCGTGCGTAACGAAGTGGTCGAGCAACTCGGCAAGTTTTATCGTCCCGAGGCGCTTACGGTGCTCAAGGGCGTGGTTGCCGACGAGGCCAATCCGGCGATTGTCGCCACGGCCCTCAAGTCGCTCAGCAAGTACCCGGCCGACGATGTTCGCAGCCTGATTGTCGAGTCGATGGACCGCGAGTGCTTCAACAATCGCATCGCCGCCGCGGCCATTGAAGCCCTCGGCCAGACTGGCGACTCGCAACTCCGTGGCAAGGTGCTCAACACCCTGAAGGCCGATCGCCACGATTTCACCGACCGCGATTACGCCTCGGCGCTCGAGGTGCTCGCCAAACTGTGGAAGGACGCCGACGACAAAGAGCCGGTGCGGGTGATGCTGGTCGAGTGCCTGCAAGACCCGGCCCGCAAAGTGCGCGTCGGCGCGATCGAAGGCCTCGGTGCACTGGGCGACCCGCAAGCGATCCCCGCCCTGCAGACTTTCGCCGAACGCGAAGGCCGCGGCCGCGACCAAAACGCGGCGAAGGACGCGGTAAAGAAGCTCACCGACGACGCCCCGTTCGTTCCCCGCGAAGTCCGCGAACTCCGCAAAATGGTGAACGAACTGAAGAAAGAGCAGGCATCGCTGCAGAAGGAGCTCGCCACGCTCAAGGCCAAGACCGAAGCGAACAAAGAGACGCCCACCGCAAAGGTCAGCACGAAGGCCCAGGGCGACCAGTAAACGGGAATCGCCTATACTGGCTGCTTCACCCAGCGTAGCGGCTGACGCCGCAACACTGGGCTGAATGACGAAATCCCTTCGGGATAGGTGGTGAGACCATCGCCTTACGCCGAAGGCGTTGTGTCTCCCAGCGAAGGGTTGCGGCATCAGCCGCTACCCTGGTACCGGTTTTGGTGTGCTCCTCCCCATGCAACTTCAATCCTTGGTAGCCGTCGACATCGGCAACAGCCGGGTGAAATTTGGCAGGTTCGATCGCGATGATGCCGCTCGCGCTGGCCTGCCCGAGCCGGCCGAAACGCTGGCCATTCCTTATACCGAGTCGCGCGGCGAGTTCGACGTGGCAACGCTGGCCGATTGGCTTTCTGAGTTCGTCGCGCCAGCGACTCCGATCGCCATTGGCAGCGTGAGCAAGCCGGCCACCGAGGCGCTCGTGCAGTTTCTCGCCGAATTCGACGACGGAGCGTGGAACAACGTCCGGCAGCTTGCCGGCAGCGACTTTGCCATCGAGAACCGCACCCAGCAGCCCGACCGGGTGGGCATCGACCGGTTGGCCGCGGCCGTGGCCGCGTGCGCCATTCGCCGCGCGGAGACACCGGCGATTGTGATCGACTTTGGCACGGCCATCACGGTCGACTTGGTATCCGCCGACGGTGCGTTCGTCGGCGGCGCTATCCTGCCAGGCGTGGGCACGTCGGCCGAGGCCCTGCACGCCAGGACCGACGCGCTGCCCGCGGTGCACGTACCGCTGGAAGGCAAATCGCCGCCGGCCGTGGGCACCGACACGTCGAGCGCCATCCACGCCGGTCTGTACTGGGGCGCGGTGGGCGCGGTCCGCGAGTTGATCGCCCGCCAGCGCGACGGACTGGTCGCCGCGCCGCAAGTGTTCGTCACCGGCAGCACCTCGCCCGACATGGCCCGCCTGCTCGGCGCGCCGGACTATACGGTGCGCTACTTGCCGAATCTGGTCTTGGCGGGGCTGGCTCTGGCCGCCGGTTGAGTGTCACCTGGGGTAGACCGCGCGGGCTCTGAGAAACTTGCTGCGATCCGAGTCGATAATCAACGGTCGCGCTCATGATTTCACCGATGCTGGCGTTGGAGGGCGAGTATCTCCCTACTTTTGGGTGAATTCTGCCCCGATCGACCCAAGCCTGCGTGACATTCCGGACAAACTTAGGCAGAATGGTGCTTAATCTGCTCGGAGAGCAGGAGGCTATCCACTACTGTGCACTGAATCGCATTTCGCCTTGATTGGCTCAGGCTCCTCCGAGGTATTCGAATGGCGTCCTGCTCGCTCATTTGGCAACGTGTTCTGGCGTTCCTCTTGGCTCTCGTCTTGAGCGGGGCAACGCTTGCCGTGGACTTCACTTGGAACTCGAGCGTCGCGCTCGGCGAATTCGACGACCCGAACAGTTGGTTCCCATCGACGACGGCGCCGACCGTCGGGGACACCGTCACGTTCGAGGACTCCGCCAACGCAAACTTCGCGGTCGACGGCGCGGTTGACTCGATCACGGTCGACCAGAACGTTGGCTTCGTGTTCCAATCCGACAGCGGTGTCCGCACCCTCGCCGTGGACGACGTCTTCCTGGAAGACTCCGCAAGCCTCCTGCTCGACGAGGTGCGCCTCGCCCTCTCGGGCAGCGTCATCGGGATGGGGGTAGAGGACGCCAAGCTTGAACTCCTCGAAGAGGCCCGCGTCACCGGCGGGGTGATCGATGGCGTGCATGTGCTCCTTAGCGACGCGACTGCACTTCTGGACGGAGTTGAGCTGAGGAACTCGCTTGTCTCGCGCACCCAGACCGTCGATCCGTCGATCTTGAACAACGTCTCGATCGGGCCCAACGTCACGCTCGGGGGCAACTCCGGCACCATGCTGCAGTTGGAGGGCACCACAACCCTTGTCGGCGACTCGGAGCTAACCATCGCGCCTAGCTTGGTCGCGATTCTCGACGGGCAGCTGATGGGCGCCGGCGACAGCCACCTGATCACCAACTTTGGAGAACTCTGGACCGCGTCTCTGGGAAGCCTCACGATCGGTTTCGACGACTCCCCAGGCGTCAGTCAGTCGCTGACGATCGACAACACAACGGGCGTGCTCAACATCAACTCTCTTTCGAGTTTCGTTGTCGACGAAGGTGAACTCGTCATCCGGGGAGGCTTGATCGAGGGGGGCGGAAATCTCCGCGCCGACGGTGCCGATTTAGTCGTCAGCGACGCGGCCGTAATCGACAGCGTGTCGATCCTGGCCAACAACGGCGCGTCGCTGTCGCTGGGCGTCGGCGTGACACTGCAGTCGGTCGACGTCGAGGTCAGGAATGGATCGACTAGCGACATCCCATCCGGCTTCGCGATCGGCGCCGGATCGGCGTACCGATCGACCAGCGGCGGTGTTGTCACCATCGGTCCGGCCGTGGCGAACGACGGCTCGCTGCGGGCCGAACGGGCTACGCTCCGCGTAGTCGGCGACACAACGATCGACGGCGCCGGCACCACCACGCTGGCGTCCGCTGGCACTCTCGGCGTCGCGCCCCGCATCGAGCTGGCGGGCGGCGGTTCGCTCACTGTGGGCGCCGACCAGACTCTCCTGTTCGACACCCCAGGCGACGGTTACCTCTACGGGACCGGCTCGGGCGGACTAACACTGGTGAACAATGGACTCCTGCAAGTGGGAGTGAACGGGCAAGCCACCGTGCTACAGTCGGACAACGTGGCTTCCCCGATCGCTGCGGCCACGTTGCAGGACTTCACGCTCGAGAATCGCGGCGAGCTACTGCTAGTGGGCGGCTCGCGGCTCACGCTGCTGAACGATTCGTCAACCGCGTCGACTCCGGTCACCACGATCGACAACGTGGGCGGCGTCATCACGCTCAGCCCCAGTGCGGAGTTGGTCTTCGACCAACCCAACTTCACCAGCACGGTCGTACTGCAAGGCGGGCTCATCACGGGCGGCGGCGCGGTGCGTTCCTCGGGCGGCGACTTACTGATCAACGGCGGAGCAGTGATCGACGGCTCGACGATCGCGGTGGAGAACGGCGCCGCCTTGACCCTCGACGCTGGAGTGACGCTGCAATCGGCCGACATCGCGATTGGCCAATTCTCATCCTACGCGCTGCCCGACGGATTTGTGGTCGACGCGGGAATGACCTACCGCTCATACCAAGGCGGTCTGCTCACCATCGACGGCGACGTGACGAACAACGGAGTGCTGCGGGCCGACGGCGCGACGCTCCGCTTCCTCGGCGACGTGACACTGAACGGAACAGGAGTGACCGAAGCCGTGACCGATGCCGGAAACGGGCCCCCGTTCGTGGAGCTATCCGGCGGCGGGTCGCTGACTGTAGGCGTCGATCAATCGCTCCTGTTCGATTCGCCAAACATCAACTTTTTGTCCGGTGCCGGCGCGGGGGGCGTGACGCTGATAAACGACGGCCTGGTGCAGGTCGGCGTTTTCGACACCCTCTACGTCGTCCAGTCCGATGTCTCGGCGCTCGACAATGCAACGCTGCAAGACTTCACGCTGGTGAACAACGGCGAACTGCTGCTCGAAAGCGACGCCCGGTTGGTGTTCTTCGCTGAGGTGGACGACCACCTGACTCCGGTCGCGACCACGATCGACAACCGCCAGGGCGTGATCACGCTCGAAGTGGCGTCGGAGATCAGTTTCCAGCAAGCGGGCTTCCCGATCGACGTGACCCTCCGCGGCGGCCAGATCGTCGGTTCGAGCACGGAATTCGTATCGCTTCAGGAAGTCGTTGTGACCGAGGATGCATCGCTTCGACTCACCGACTCGCCCACGTTCACCGACATCACGCTGCGGGTCGAACCGGGAGCGACGCTCACGATCGACGGCGACGTGACCAACAACGGAGTGCTGCGGGCCGACGGCGCAATGCTCCGCTTCCTCGGCGACGTGACACTGAACGGAACAGGAGTGACCGAAGTCGGGACCGACGGAAACTTACCCCCGTTCGTGGAGCTATCCGGCGGCGGATCGCTGACTGTCGGAGTCGATCAATCGCTCCTGTTCGAGTCGCCGAATATCAATTTCTTGTACGGCGCCGGCTCGGGCGGCGTGACGCTGATAAACGACGGCCTGGTGCAGGTCGGCGTTTTCGACACCCTCTACGTCGTCCAGTCCGATGTCTCGGCGCTCGACAATGCAACGCTGCAAGACTTCACGCTGGTGAACAACGGCGAACTGCTGCTCGAAAGCGACGCCCGGTTGGTGTTTTTCGCTGAGGTGGACGACCACCTGACTCCGGTCGCGACCACGATCGATAACCGCCAGGGCGTGATCACGCTCGAAGTGGCGTCGGAGATCAGTTTCCAGCAAGCGGGCTTCCCGATCGACGTGACCCTCCGCGGCGGCCAGATCGTCGGTTCGAGCACGGAATTCGTATCGCTTCAGGAAGTCGTTGTGACCGAGGATGCATCGCTTCGACTCACCGACTCGCCGACGTTCACCGACATCACGCTGCGGGTCGAACCGGGAGCGACGCTCACGATCGACGGCGACTTGACCAACAACGGCTTTGTGCGGATTCAGCGATCGACACTCCGAGTCCTGGGCGACTCGACCTTCAACGGCTCGGGGACGACCGAGCTAACGATGGGGTCGGGAACCGCCGCTCCTAGGATCGAGATCGGCGGTGGAGGATCGTTAACGGTTGGCGCCGACCAAACGCTGTTGTTCGACCAGTTCTTAGAGAGCTTTGTTTATGGTTCCGGCTCGGGTGGCGTGACGCTGGTGAACGACGGACTTACACAACTCGGCCAATTCGCCACCGTGACGTTCGTGCAAAGCGACACGGATTTCCCTGTCCCGGGCGCCACCCTGCAAGACTTCACGCTGGTGAACAACGGCGAGCTAATCCTCGGGAGTGACTCGCAGCTCGTGTTTCGGACCCACGATGTCGACGAGTTGACGCCCGTCGCGACCACGATCGACAACCGCAACGGGGTGATCCGTCTCGAGGTGGCGTCGGAGATGCGTTTCGAACACTTCGCGGATCTGGCTGAAGCGACGCTCCGCGGCGGGCAGATCGTCGGATCGAACACGGAGTTCGTGCCGCCGGAGGAAGTCGTGGTGGATGAGGACGCGTCTCTACGGCTGAGCGACTCGCCCACGTTCACCGACGTCGCGCTCCGAGTGCGGAACGATGGAATCCTCACGATCGACGGGCCATTCACCACCAACGCGAATGCGCTGTTCACCGGAGGTCGCCTCAACGCGATCGGTGGCGAGTGGCTCGGAACCGGTGAGGTCGTCTTTGAGGAGGCCGGACCCTTCGCTCCAGCGCAGATCGTCTCCGGCACGAGCGCCGCGATGCGATTCGGATCTGGACAACAGGTTCGCATCACCGGCGGCGTCACCGAGCTCTCGGGCGCGACCATCGCTGGCTCGACAACCGACGGCGCCGGGTCGTTAACCATCGAATCGGGTGCGACGCTCCGCGTCGTGACCACCGCGGCGGGCATCGAGGACGTTGCATTCCAAGTATCCGGCGTGCTCAACGCCCAGGCCGACTTGACCGCTGCGGTCCCGATTCCAGTCGCGACGGGCGGCGAGCTGCGTGTCGACGCGGGCGCGACGGTCACGGCCCCCAGCGTGACCATCGACCCAGGCGGCGTGCTCACGCTTGCCGGTGGGGTGCTCGACACGCCATCGTTCGTGCTTGATGGATCGGCAGTTGGCTCCGGTACGATCGTCACGCCGAACAATCCTGCCACGCCCACCCACATCACGTCGCCCATCACCGGGACGAGTACTGCCGAGCCGATCACCCTCACAGGTTGGATCGAGGGAGACGGCCTCCTCGATAACGTGCTGTTCGAAGGAACCCACTCACCAGGCAGTGGGACCGAGTTCACCACCGCCGGATCACTCGCATACGGTCCCAATGCCGATCTCCGCATCGAGATCACCAACCAGAACGTTCTCAACCCCGGGTTCGATCGTCTCGTCTCCACCGGCAGCGTCGTCCTCGGCGGTGACCTCGACCTACAGCTTGTCGACTACATTGAGAACACGCTGAATATCAACGATCAGCTCGTGCTGCTCACGTCCAGCGGTCTCAGCGGTCAGTTCGCCAACGTTGCCCCGGGCGATCGTGTGCTATTCGACGGCGGCCTTGCCTCGGCACAGATCGACTACGGCCCAACTAGTCCTTTCAATCCGGATCATGTGGTGTTTTCCGAATTTGTCCGCGAGCCCCAGCAGATTTTCTGGATCGGCGGCAATTCGGTTTGGGGCTCCCCCATCAACTGGGACCTGTTGCGTGTGCCGAACAACGACGGCGCGCTGATTTTTCATGCCGTTGTCAATTCCGGAAACGTCGATGTGAACGTGCCAGTCACACTCAGCGGCCTGACGCTGAACAACTCTGGCGGCACGTTAACGCTCAACCAGACGATGACGGTCGAGGACCTCTACTGGACCGCCGGCCACCTCGGCGGGCCAAACGCCCTGACCATCACGGGCGAGAGCCGCTTCGAGACAACTCAACAGGTCAACACCGGTCCGGGACTGATCAACCAAGGAACCGCAACCTGGGTAGACGGCGACCTCAACGGCACTTTCAACCAGCAAGGGTTCGTCAACGAGGGCGAGTTCCTGATCGAGCTGGTCGACGATCATGACTTCCGGTACGTCACCAACACCGCGACCGGTGTGATCCGCCACACCGGGACCGCCCGCGCGTGGCTCGGCGGGAACACCGGCTTCGAGAACGACGGGCTGGTCGAGATCACCGGCGGCGGCACCATGCGAGTTGGCCGAGACTTCAACAACGGCAGCGACGGCGATTTCGTGATCACCGACGGGGTGCTCGAGTCGAGCATCGGCTTCGGCGTCGACCACAAGTTCAACGGCAGCATCACGGGTCAGGAGTACCGCTCGGTGACCGGTACTATCTCGTTCAATGGCGCTTACGACATCGACACGACCACGGTGTCCGCCGGGTCGGTCACCTTCAACACCGCTGCGCCAGCAACAAGTGACACGCTGACGATCAGCTCGGGCGAGTTGAAAGTCGAGACCATGTTGTTTGTGGACGATTTAGAGTGGAACGGCGGCGGTTTCGCCACTGCCGCCGGCGAGACGGTGCTGACGACGTCGGCCGTCATCGACACTTCAGCGCAAAAGACGCTCTCCGGCCGGTTCGTGAACCAGGGCGAGGCGATCTGGCGTGACGGCGACTTCTCGCAGAGTTTTGTGGGCCTTTTCCAGAACGAAGGTACGCTGCTGATCGAACTCGCCGCCGAACGTTCGATGTACCACTCGTTCAACACTTCGACCGGCGTGATCAGGCACACGACCTCCGCGCGGGCCATCTTCGGACCGACCTTTGGCTTCGAGAACGACGGGCTGGTCGAGATCACCGGCGGCGGAACGCTCCGGGTCGGCCGCGACCGCAACAACGGCAGCGACGGCGACTTCGTGATCACCGACGGGGTGCTCGAGTCGAGCATCGGCTTCGGCGTCGACCACAAGTTCAACGGCAGCGTCACGGGGCAAGAGTTCCGCTCGGTGACCGGGACCATCTCGTTCAACGGCACTTACGACGTCGACACGACGAGGATTGATGCTGGTGTGGTCACCCTCAACACCACAACGCCCGCAACAACCGACACGCTGATCCTTACCACGGGGGACGTCGCGGTCGAGTCGATACTCACAGTAGACCAACTCGAATGGAACGGCGGCGGTTTCGCCACTGCCGCCGGCGAGACGGTGCTGACGACGTCGGCCGTCATCGACACTTCAGCGCAAAAGACGCTCTCCGGCCGGTTCGTGAACCAGGGCGAGGCGATCTGGCGTGACGGCGACTTCTCGCAGAGTTTTGTGGGCCTTTTCCAGAACGAAGGTACGCTGCTGATCGAACTCGCCGCCGAACGTTCGATGTACCACTCGTTCAACACTTCGACCGGCGTGATCAGGCACACGACCTCCGCGCGGGCCATCTTCGGACCGACCTTTGGCTTCGAGAACGACGGGCTGGTCGAGATCACCGGCGGCGGAACGCTCAGGGTCGCCCGCGACCGCAACAACGGCAGCGACGGCGACTTCGTGATCACCAACGGCGTGCTGGAGTCGAGCGTTGGCTTTGGCGCCGACCACAAGTTCAACGGCAGCGTCACGGGGCAAGAGTTCCGCGCGTCGGCGGGGACCATCTCGTTCAACGGCGCTTACGACGTCGATACAACCAGCGTTACCAACAGCGTGGTCACGTTCAATACGGCGACACCTGCGACCACGAGTATGCTAACAATCAACTCGGGAAACATCGCCGTGGAAACGACGCTCGAAGTGGACCAACTTACCTGGAACGGTGGCGGGTTCGTTACATCCGGAGGCGAAACGGTGCTGACGACCTCCGCGGTTGTCGACACCTCCGCGGGCAAGACACTCACCGGCCGGTTCGTGAACCAGGGCGAAGTCATCTGGCGGGACGGCAACTTCTCGCAGAGCTCTCAGGGCCTCTTCCGGAACGAAGGCACGCTACTGATCGAACTCGCCGCCGAACGGTCGCTGTATCACCTGTACAACACGACGACCGGCGTGGTTCGCCACACGTCCTCTGCAGTAGCGATCCTCGGACCGACCGCTGGTTTCGAGAACGACGGCCTGGTCGAGATCACCGGCGGCGGAACGCTCAGGGTCGCCCGCGACCGCAACAACGGCAGCGACGGCGACTTCGTGATCACCAACGGCGTGCTGGAGTCGAGCGTTGGCTTTGGCGCCGACCACAAGTACAACGGCAGCATCACTGGCCAGGACTTCCGGTCGGTGACCGGGACCACTTCGTTCAACGGTGCCTACGACGTCAACACGACCACGATTAATGGCGGCGTGGTCACCTTCAACACTCCGTCGCCCGCGACCACCGACTCGCTCACGATCAACGCGGGCGAAGTCAAGGTCGAGACCGAATTCGCATTCGACGAGATCACTTGGACCGGCGGCGGTTTTGGCAACGCTGTGGGACAGCCGATCTTGACAGGCCAAGGCGTTATCAGCGGTCCCGCCGCAAAAGCGGTCGCGACGACGCTCGTCAATCAGGGCGAATTGACCTGGAACGACGGCAACGTCGGCTCGGGCTCGGTGACCGCTGCTCGGCTGCGTAACGAGGGCCTTTTCACGATGGACCTTGTCACCCCTCGCAACATCGTCCGCCTGGAGAACCCGGGTGGTGGAGTGATCGAGAACACCGGAGCCAACGCGACAATCAACTGGTTCGCCAACTACGGCACGCTCGATGTGATCGCGTCGACGGTCACCGTTGGCGGAAACTTCGACAACCACTCGGGGACCACCCTCACCGGTGGCGAGTGGATCGTTCGCGACGGCGCCGCGATCAACATGGGCGCCCGGACGGTCACGATCAACAACGCCGCGGTCCGTCTGTTCGGCCCTGGGTCGACCCTGGCCGCGATCGATCCCTTGGCTGACAACCGCGGGGTGTTCGAGATCGCTGAAGGCCGTGATTTCACGACCGTGGGTGACTTTACCAATAGCGGCGACGTGGTCATTGGCCAGGGAAGCACCTTCACCGTCACAGGAACGTTTACCCAAACCGGCAACGACAGCTCGCTTCAAGTCGACGGCGAGTTCCTCTCTCCTGGTGGCCCCGCAACCTTTGCTGATGGCGCCGCGCTTGGCGGTGGCGGATTTGTACCCGGCGAAGTCGTGATCGGCACCGATGGAGTCGTCACGCCAGGTTCGAGCCCCGGCACACTCACCGTCGATAGTTTGGAACTCAGCAATGGGGCCATCTACGAGTGGGAGTTCGACGGAGTCGAAGCCGACTCCGTTGTCGCGAACCAACAGCTCACGCTTGGCACGACGGCGACGCTTCGAATCGTCCAACTCGGCGGCGCTCCGGCAACGAGCGATGAGTTCGTTCTCTTTGCCTATCCCGACACGCAAATCGATCCAAGCAACCCGGTATGGACGATCGATGGCTCATTGGCTCCTGATTGGGATACGTCGTCCGCCACGGTTACGATCAACGCGGTGGACAACCAGATTCTGTTGACAGGAATCGAGATCGCATTCAACCCGGCTGACTTTAACAACGACGGCGCCGTCAATCTCGTCGACTACACCGTGTGGCGCAATTCGCTCGGCAGTACGGTCGCACCATTTACGTTCGCCGACGGAGATGGGGATGGCACGGTATCCGTAGCCGACTACACGGTTTGGAAAAGCAACTTTGGAACCATTGGCGTGGGCAGTTTGTTCGCTTCTTCTTCGGCAGTTCCAGAACCGTGTACCGTCGCCTTGCTAATCGTATCCTGCCTGGCCGCCAGTGCGCAACGACGGTGGTTCGTGCCGCGATAGTTCACGACAGTGCGCCGCGCCCTGTGGTGGTAGCCGGATTCGCAAGAATTCGGAAGAACGTCTTAGTTCTTGGTTCCACTCGTCTCACGCAAAGGCGCAAAGGCGCGAAGTTGTGAGACAGCTCGCATAGGAAACTCCTTGGCGTCTTTGCGCCTTGGCGTGAGTAGCTACGTCCCGAATTCTTGCGAATCCGGCTACTAAGATGGGGCCGCAACGACTCCGCGGATTACGTCTCCAATGGTTGCCCAATCCTTATCCCAGGCAATGTTCAACTCGTCCGGCAAACGTTCTTGAAGGGTCTCCAAGGCGTCGTCGCCATTAGAGAGCCAGTTGTCTAGACCCAACTCGTCCCAGAAACCGTCCTCCATGCGCAGGCAGGTTGGCGGCAACATGTAGCAGTCGCTGGCGATTTCCAGCACCTGCTGCACCAGTTGGCGATGCTGGCTATCGAGCGATTCCAACCGCGACAGCTTTAACCACTCGTCAAAGGAAAGTTCGTCTCGCGACGAAGTGATGCGCCGGACACGACGTCGCCACGCCCTGACTTCGAAGACGATGAATAGCAGCATCAGTCCGACGAGGAGGGTGATGTAGGTCCCTGTGTGAATGGCGAGCATGGAATGGTGAGCGTGCGCGAAGCTGGACAGAATGAACAGGAAACTCCTTGGCGTCTTTGCGCTGTGGCGTAAGTAGCTACTTCCGAATTCTTGCGAATCAGGCTACCTCTATGGTGGGACGATTTGCTTTTTCTTTGCCGCTGCCTGTAGGAATTTTACACGCAGCGGGGGATAATGCGGGGTGCGAATTGGGCCTGGTTGGAATGCTGGGGTAGCTGCCGTCGCCAGACCCGCGGAGGACTGGCCACCAGCATTGGTAACTCCAAGTCGCCAGGTGTCCTTGTTAGGGCCCGGCTCGTTCGGCGGAGCGAACGGCCACTATCGGGGTTTTGGGCCAACGGAAAACATGCGGGGAACAACGTGGTGGGTTTTGTCGCACCCCCCGAATGGTTTAGTCGATAAAACAAGGGGTTTCACCACTTGGGTGGGACCAAAACGATTGGGGTTTTGGACCACTGGATCGTGTGTTGGGACAAAACCCCCGGTTTTGGGCCACTGGATCGATGGTGGGGACAAAACCCCGGGCTCCGGTATACTTCGCAAGCAAATTCTTCATGTCTACGAAAACTGACAACTCGCCAACCGTAAGCGTCCTCACTCCGAGTGGGCGGGGGGCGATTGCTGTGGTCAGCGTCGATGGGCCAGGCGCCGCGAACGCGGTGGAGCCTCTCTTCCTGTCCGCGAGTGGGCAGCCGCTTGGCGAGCTTCCTGTGGGCCGAATCGCTTTCGGGCGTTGGAACGCGGCGAACGGCGAGGAAGTGGTCGTCACCCGGTTCGACGATCGCGTCGAAGTCCACTGCCACGGCGGCGTCGCGGCGAGTCGGGCGATTGTGGAGTCGCTCGAGCAGCGCGGTTGCCAGCCGATCGGCCGCGCCGAGTGGCTTGAAGCGAACACGCCCTACCCCATCGCCGCTGCCGCGCACGAGTTACTGGGACGGGTGCAGACCGAAAAGGCCGCGCTCATTCTGTTGGACCAACTCAACGGAGCACTACGCGCTGAGATCGAACGCATCGTGAAACTGCTTGATACCGAGCAATGGAGCGAAGCCCAGCAGGTGCTCCAGACGCTGCTTGAGCGCCAGCCGTTGGGCGAGCGACTCACCCAACCCGCCCGCGTGGTGCTCACCGGACCGCCGAACGTCGGTAAGAGCAGCCTGATCAACGCCCTGGTGGGCTACGAACGGGCGATCGTGTTCGACCTGCCGGGCACGACGCGCGACTTGGTCACAGCCACCACGGCCATTGATGGTTGGGCGGTGGAGCTGGTCGACACAGCCGGTTTGCGCGCGGAGGCAACCGGCATCGAACAGACGGGAATCGAACTCGCCCAGCAGGCGATCGCCGCGGCCGATCTAGTGCTCCGCGTCGGCGATGCGCGGACCTGTCTGTCGGGCGCAGCGCCCGAAACTGTTTTCGACAAATGGGTCGATGGCAAGTCGATCGTGGAAGTGGCCAACAAGGCGGACTTGCTATTGGCGGAGGAACGTAGCGAGCTCTTGGAGCGTGCTAGCGACTCGTTTGCATTGACTTCCGCAACCGCGGTAGAAGGCATCGACACTCTGCTCGCGCGAATCGCCGAAGTGGTCGTACCACAAGAACTACCGCCCGGCGCGGCGGTGCCTGTGACCAAAGAACAATTCGAATCGCTGGAAGCAGCACATCAACATGCGGCAAGTGGTGAGGTTGCCTCGGCGAAGCAAACGTTGCTAGCAATGCTGGGATAGATAATTTTCAAAGTCTTGTGGCCGAGTTTGACGATTAGAGAGTCCGTAGCGGTGTACCACCGCGGAGGCTTGTCTTACTCGCTTTTCGGGAGGTCGTTGTGTCGACCAGATTGTTTGGATGCGCTTTGACGTTGCTGTTTGCCTGGATGTCCGCGCCCGCGGCGTGGGGACAAGTCGACGCGCCGCCCGAGATACCGAGTTGGGCCGATCCTGAGACCAAGCCGGTGAAGCCGGCTCCTCGCGTCACAGCACCCGCCGCAGCGCCGAAGCCGGCTCCGGCTCGCGCACCGCATGCACCGCTGGTCAGCCCGAACACACCACAACGTTTGAGCTACGAGTCGACCGCCCACCTGCCGACTCGCGTGCAGAACGTGATCGATTTTTACGGCGGTGCAACCTCCGCTCGAGCGCTCGCGCAATTGCCGAACCGCCCCTCGTCCGGGATGAGCTCACCGCCGCCGGTGCAACAGGTCACCAAGCCGTTTGAAGGCTCCGTGAGCCGTCCACCCACGGTGAGCCCCTACCTGAACTTGTTCATCGAAGAATCGGACGAAGCACCGCCCAACTACTTCGCCTACGTCCGCCCTGCCCTGCAGCAGCAGCAAACCAACCGTCGGGCGCAGCGTGAGTTCAACACCTTGCAGCGGGAGATTCGCACCGTTTCGTATGGCGAAGCCGTGCAAAACCAAGGTGCCGGAGTGCCCTCCACCGGGCACGGCACCCGCTACCTGAACCGAGGCCGCTACTATCCCACCACGCGACGCCTGCGCTGAACGATGCTGGCCCGCCGCCCGCTGGCTCGTTAGATTGAAGGCGACTCAGGTTGTTCCATTCAATCCTACCGAGTAACGGAGACTGGCGATGAAGGCGTTAAGCACTGTCCTGCTGCTGTTATTGGTGTTTGCAACCGGCGACGCTCGTGCACAAGAAACGGCCGAGGCCGAAGAAGTCACCATCAACGAGCAGGAGGCCAAGCTCTCCGAAATGCTCACCGGCGCGACGTTGCACGGGTTCTTCACCGTCACCCGCGACGGCGATGACGACACCCCGCCCCGCTTGCGCGGCGAGCGGTACGACCTGGTGGAAGTTCGCAAGGTCGACAACAAGGGCAACTGGCTATTCAAAGCCCGCATCCGCTACGGCGACCACGACGTGACGCTGCCGATGACCCTGCCAGTGAAGTGGGCCGGCGACACCCCGGTGGTGGTGGTCGACAACATCGGCTTCCCCGGCCTGGGCACCTACAGTGCAAGAGTGTTGTTCCACGCTGGCCACTACGCAGGCCACTGGAACGGCGCGGACCACGGTGGCAATCTGTTTGGAACGATTGAGAAGAACGAGGAGGAAGAAAGCGAGGAGTAGAGCCTTGCGCGGTGGCTAGTCCGTCGGTACTTTCGAAGCAACCACGGTCACCAGCGCAAGCGCGGCGGTTTCGATTCGCAGGATGCTTGGTCCCAGACCGACGCATTGCCAGCCTTGCTCAATAGCCGCGGCGACTTCCTCGTCGGTGAAACCTCCTTCGGGGCCGACGAGCAGCGACACTTGGTCGCTCACGCTCTGCGCGCCGAGTGGTTCGCCACTGGGATGGGCGATCCACTTCGTGCCGGTCGCCGACGCGATGAACCCTGCCAGCGGTTGCGGCTCGTCGATCTGCAGCAGCGTGTTGCGGCCGCATTGTTTGCTGGCTTCGATCACACCGCGGCGGAGCTTCTCAAGCGACTTGCCCTTGAGGTCGGCGACGCTGCGCTCGGTGGAAAGCGGCACCAGTCGGCTTGCGCCTAGTTCGGTGAGTTTCTCGACGAGCCACTTCTGGCGGTCGCCTTTGGGCAGCGCGACCCCGACCGTGATCCGCACGCCCAGTTCGCGATCGACCTCCGTGCGCTTGCCCACCGCTAGCAGCACTTCGCTGCGTCCGCACTTTTCGACGCTGGCCGTGTACTCGGCGCCTTGGCCATCGAACAGCGTCACTTCGTCGCCCGGCTGCGCTCGCATCACGTGCAGCAGGTGGTGCGCTTCGGGTCCATCGATCACCGCGTGGCCATCGGTGGGTGGGGTCGGCAGGTAGAAACGGTCGGACATACGTTAGGTGCTGCTAGTGCATTGCCAAACGGATCTTTTCGGGTAGCGATCTCCAAGAACTCCTCTATCAACGGAGACGTTTTGTGATCGCTATCCGAAAAGTCCGGCTTGACGAGACGCTAGCACAATGCGGGTGAAGTTAGCTGGCATCTGGGGCCGATTATGACGATTGAGGGGGCGCTGCCCAATCCCTGGTTCATCACCTCAGTTTACTGCTTCCATGTCTTACCTGCGTCACTGGCAGCTCGAAAGCTCACCTTACCGCCCCACCGGCGAGGTCTATCCCGCACCGCCTCACCAGGAGGCCCTGGCCCGGATCGACTATCTGGCCACCGAGCAGCGCTCGCTGGGCGCACTCATCGCGCCGCGCGGGATGGGCAAGACGATGGTGCTGGCCGATGCTCATCGGCATCGCACCCGCGACGGGCGTTACGTGGCCGAGGTCGATGCGTTCGGCATGACGCCGCGGGAGCTGTTGTGGCAGATCGCGTGCGGTTTCGACGCACAGCCGACGCTCGGCGATAGCATCTCGCGACTGTGGCAACGCCTGGCCGACACGGCCGCGGAACACGCGTGGCGACGCGAGTCGGCCATGGTGCTAGTGGACGACGCCGGGCAGGCGGGGCCCGACTTGTGCCAGCAGTTGGTGCGACTGACGCGAGTGGCTGGCATGGCTGGCGCAGCCTGGACGGTGGTGCTGGCCGCCACTCCCACGGAAGCCGAGCGGTGGCCCGACAGCCTGTTGGAGTTAATCGACCTGCGAATCGAACTCTACGCGTGGGACGAGGACACCACGGTCGACTACGTGCAACACGCGCTGATGGCCGCCGGGCGGTTGGAGCCGGTGTTCACCGAAGACGCCCTGCGTCTGATCTACGGTCTGTCGCATGGCATCCCCCGACAGGTGTCCCGCCTGGCCGACTTTTCGCTGGTGGTCGGCGCGGCAGCCTCCACGGCCATCATCGACACGGGCATTGTCGAAAGTGCTCACGGTCAGGTGACTTGGAGCGCCAAGGCGGCAAGCTAAGCAAGCCGGCAATTCTTGTTGGCCACCTCGCAGATTGTTTTGGTACAATAGGGATAGTCCGTCCCCAACTTCTCTCGCAACCGGCACGTAATCATGGATAGCGATCAACTCCGCACCGAACTCACCAAGCTGCACCAAGAGTTGAGCACCGTCGATTCGGTCGACGATTCGACTAAGGAGATGCTAACCACGGTGATGCAGGACATCGTCAAAGTGCTCAGCGGCGAGCAAACCGGCGAGAGCGACGCGCCGCAGGCTTCGAGCGAAAACATCCGCAACATGATGTCGGAGTTCGAGGCCGAACACCCCAAGCTGGCCCAAGCGCTAGGCCAAATCGCCGACGGGCTGCAGAATCTGGGGATCTAAGTCCAGTTCCCTCCCCCGGGCGATTTCGCGCGGGGGACCTCTCATCGACGTGGCGCTCCTCCCGTGAAATTGTTTGGGGGAGGGTTAGGGTGTTGGTAGAGCACAGCAGCAAACTTGCGTCACTCCGCGGTCACCAGCCGCATCGCCTGTCGACACGCGAGTTCGAACTGCTCGATGTCCAGCAGTTCGTCCACCGTGTGGATGTTCTTCTGCCCGCAGCCCAGCGTCACGGCGGGCACTCCGTTGGCTGCCAGCCAGTTGGCGTCGAGGCCGCCGTTGCTGATTTCGAGGGTCGCGGTGCCCCCTTCGGCTTCCACGGCGGCTTGAGCAGCAGCGATCGAGGGATCGTCCTTCGGTAAGCGGAACGAGTCGTAGTCCAAGTGGCCTTCAAAATCGATGCTGCCGCGTTTGCCGCTGACGTTCTTCACTTTTTTGGCGGCCCGCTGGAATGCCTTCTCGATCTCGCGGACGATTCGCTCGCGGAACTTGCTGTCGTGGCTGCGGGCTTCGGCGCGGAGCTTCACGTAGTTGGTCACCACGTTCGTAGCCTGCCCGCCTTCGAACACGCCCACGTTGCTGGTGCCGGTGCCGCCGCGCTTCTCGATGAGTCCGTGCCAGCCGTTCTCCACCAGGTCGGCGATCGCCAGCGACGCAATCGCGATGGCGCTCACCCCTTCTTCCGGCGCACCGCCGGCGTGGCTGGCGATGCCGTGGATGTGGATCGTCATGCGGTAGCCGCCAGTCGCGCCGATGGTGAGCTTGGTGGCCGAGCCGCCATCGTAGTTGAACGCAAGTTGCGGCTTGCCCAGCTTCGATGGTACCACGTACCGCGCGCCGTACAGGCCGACCTCCTCCTGCACGGTCCACAGAAACGTGATCGGGTAGTGCGGTACGTCGCCGGCCAGAAGCTTCTCGGCTGTGGACAGCAGCACCGCCGCACCCGCTCGGTCGTCGGCACCGAGTCCAGTGTTAGGATCGGCCGATTCGACGAACTTGCCTTTGCGCACTGGCTGGCTGCCAACGCAGACCGGCACCGTGTCAACGTGGGCCGAAAGCATCCGTCGCGGCCCGCGAACCGTGCCTGGCAGTTTGAACACGAGGTTGCCCACTTGTCCGGCGAGCGGCGTTTTCTTGTGGGCGTTGTCGTGCACCAGGGCTTTCGCGTCAGCCCCGGCGGCGACCAGTCGCTTGCGGATGAATTCCATCACGGCCCCCTCCTGCCCGCTTGCACCCGGGATGGCCATCAACTGCATGACCAAGTCGAGTTCAGCGGAATTGGCGGACTTGGCAGGGGATTTCTTCTTGGTACGACGCTTGGCCATGATGACTCTGCTGCGAAAGTGGTGTGAGGGGAAGCGATCATTACAACACCCTGCGCGGTTTGCCGCTAGTAGCACTATGTGCTCGCAGGTAGAATGGCATTTCCGCGTAAGTTTGAGAGCCCAAGCTATGATTCTGGTCATCGACAACTACGATTCGTTCACCTACAACCTCGTGCAACGGTTGGGCGAGATTAATGGTGCGCTGGACGTTCGCGTGGTCCGCAACGACGAGTGGACTGCTGAGCAAGTCGAAGAAGCCAAGCCCGAGCGGTTGATCGTCTCGCCCGGTCCCTGCACCCCCAACGAGGCGGGTGTGTCGATGGAGGCCATCAAGCAGATGGCGGGCAAGGTGCCGGTGTTGGGCGTGTGCCTGGGGCATCAGTCAATGGGCCAGGCGTACGGCGCCACGATCGTTCGCGCTCGCAACCTGATGCACGGCAAGGTCGATCAGATTCATCACGACGGGCGGGGGCTGTTCGCGGGGCTGGAGAATCCCTTTCAAGCGACACGTTATCACAGCCTGGTGATCGACCCGGCAACGCTGCCCGACGAGTTCACCGTGACCGCGTGGGCCAACGAACCACACGGCGGCCGCGAGATCATGGCGATCCAGCACAACGAGCTGCCACTCTACGGCGTGCAATTCCACCCCGAGAGTTTCCTCACCCACCGTGGCTTCGACCTGCTGCGAGCCTTCCTGGCGGTGTAGTGTGCTGGGAGCTTGATCTCTGACGTGCGCCCCGTCCAACTCCCACACAACCTCCCGCCATGCAACTCCTGTCGATCAATGTTGGCCGCCCCAAGCTGGTGCAGTATCAAGGCCGAACCATCAGCACAGCCATCTTCAAGTCGCCGGTCGAGGGAGCGGTGGAAGTCACCGAGATGGGCCTGAATGGCGACGCGCAATCGGACAAGTCAGCCCACGGCGGTGTGGACAAGGCCGTGTACGCTTACGACATGGCCGACTACGAGTGGTGGCAAAACGAGTTGGATGGCCGAGAACTCTCGCCGGGCGAGTTCGGCGAGAACCTCACTGTCCGTGGCTTGCCGAGCGCGGAGGTCCAAGTTGGCGATCGCTACCGTATCGGCACGGTGCTGGTGGAAGTCACTCAGCCGCGGCAGCCTTGCTCGAAATTGGGTATCCGCATGCAGATGCCCACGTTCGTCAAGCAGTTCCACTGGGCCGCGCGAACTGGCTTTTACCTGCGGGTACTGGAACCAGGCACGCTCGCCGCGGGGGACGCGATCGAACGGGTCGAGCGGTGCGAAGATTCGCTGTCGATGACCGACATCTACCAGTTGCGCTTTGACGCATCCGCCCAGACCGAGCAGCTAACCCATGCGGCCAACTTGCCCCGCTTGTCCGAATCGTGGCGCGCCGACTTTTGCAAGCTTCTCGAGTCAAGGTAAAATGGATTCACTCAAGGCGGTGTCCAGCATGAAAACGGTCGACGAAGCACTGCAACTGGTGGGGCAGCACGCGGCGCAACTTGCGCCGATGCGAGTCCGCCTGCGCGATGCGCTGGGCCTGGTACTGGCCGCCGACGTGACCAGCGACGTCGACTCGCCGCCCTACAATAAAGCGATGATGGATGGCTTTGCCGTGGTGGCAAGCGACCGTTCGCCCACGCGGACCATCATCGAAAGCATCATGGCGGGCGACGTTCCGCGGCGGCCCATTCGCCCCGGCACTACTGCCCGAGTGATGACCGGCGCGCCGCTGCCCGACGGAGCCACCGCGGTGGTGCCGGTGGAGCAAACCGAACTGGTGGACGAGCAGACGGTGCGCCTCGAGTGGGTCGATCCCCCGCCCGGCAAGCACATCATGCCGCAAGGCTTGTCGATGTCGACCGGGCAGTGCATCGCCCAGGCCGGCACCGTGGTGAACTCGGTCGTCATGGCCATTCTCGCCGAAGCTGGCGCGGCCGTGGTGAGCGCTGTTCCACGGCCCACCGTGTCGGTGCTCACCACCGGCAACGAATTGGTATCGGTCGACGAACGCCCCGCCGCGGGTCAGATTCGCAATTCCAACGGACCGCTGCTCGAGAGCGCGTTGCTCGAAAGGAACTGCACCCCCAACGTGCTACCTTCGGGCCGCGACGAATTGCACGAACTGGTGGAACTCTCACAGCAAGGCCTCGACGCCGATGTGCTGCTGGTGACCGGCGGCGTTTCGGCCGGCGTGAAGGATCTGGTTCCGGCCGCTCTGAGTGCGGCGGGCGTCGAGCAGGTGTTCCACAAGGTGGCCCTCAAGCCGGGCAAGCCCCTATGGTTTGGCATCGTGCCCCGTGAGAACGGCCCCGCGCGGTTGGTGTTCGGGCTGCCCGGCAATCCGGTGAGCGGACTGGTCTGTTTCCACTTATTCGTGGCCCCCGCGTTGGCAGTTTTGGCCGGGAGGGCCGACTCGGTGGTGCAGCGTCTGGCGACCGGCACAGCCGCTGGCGAGTTCTCCTACGCCGGCGGCCGCGAGATGTTTCGCCCCGCGTACGTCGATGCGCAGCACCGCGTCGAGATGTTCCCCTGGCACGGTTCGGCCGATCTGGCGGGCATGGCCCGAGCCAATTGCCTGGCCCATTTACCCGAATCGGGCATCGAGTTGGCCGCGGGCCAGCGCGTGGAGTACCTGCGATTGCCGGGCTCCGAACCGCCGAAATAGGACCTAAATACCCGCAAATACGGGACTTGGGCACGCCGGCGGCGCCAGCAAAAAGGTTGACAAACACCACTGCTGTTAGTGATTATAGAGGGAGCCCAGCGCCACGGTTCCCGCTGCGCCTCCCTGGGCGCCACCGGGGAGCCTACGAGCTCTTGGGTAACGGAACAAAACTGCCCACCCACATAGATTATCGCTTCCTCATTGCAGCCGCTCGCCCCGCGGGCCTTCGGCGAGTGGCGCAACGCTTACGACGGTCACGCCTTCGACGATATCAATAAGTACTCGGCACCTATTGGGGCGAAGTAAGAGAAAAGGCACCTTTCATGACTCCCTCCGCGATCGTTTCCTCCTGCCGCGCGCTGCGGTGGGTTCGCTTGTCGTTCGCCCCGCTCGCGGTGGCCTTGCTGTTGCCGGTGGCAACGGTGCAAGCGGATGTCCGCCTGACGGGCGACCATTCGCCCGCCGACAGCATCTTTACGGACAAGGACTTCAGCAACTCGGAAGATCCATCTCTGTTTGGCACCGTGGTGGGCAACGAAGGTATCCAAGAGTGGCTGCGATTTCAGTCCTTTGGCTTCCCTGATCCACCTGGCCCCGACATTGAGTATCAACACACTTTCGAAGAGGGCGATATTGGCAAGGTCAACATCGAGATCGGCATCAACGGTGTTGGTGCCATGGCGATGGACGGTGGCAGCATGCTGCGGTACGGCCACTTGGTAATTGGTGGATCTTTGGACGACATCGATGTCGATGACCCCGACGACTTTAGCAGTCCGACCGGTGTGGGCACGGTCACCATTTCTGGTTTTGGCACGGTGTTCAACAGCAACCCCAGACCGGGTTTGATTCCCTCCGCCCTGCGTGCCCTGACGGATCCCTCACCGCGTCCTGACAGCGGCACGGGCTACGACGTTTACGTCGGCCTGAGTGGCTCCGGCGCGCTGGAACTCAGCGACGGTGGTCGAATGGAAATCGAAGATGGACTGTACGTTGGCCAGGGGCCCGAATCGCACGGCTACGTGCTCGTGCGCGGTATCGGCTCGGTGCTCGACCAGGCCGGCCTCACTCCTTCGGACAACGAGAACGACCCGGACGAATCGAACCCGATGGTCATCGGCGCACTGGGCACCGGCATCGTGGAAGTGCGCGAAGGTGGGCTCATTCGAGCTGGCGCTGGCATTGCCGTTGGTTCGTTGAACGTAGGCACGCTGGACGACGAAGATAGCGACCAGGACAGCGAATTCAGCACCAACGATCGTATCCAGGGCAGCGCCATTCTGGACATCGACGGATACGGATCACGAGTGCTGTCCCAGGGTGGCCTGGGTGTTGGCATTTGGCACAACGAAATCGACGAGTATACGAATCCGGTTGGCTTTAGCAGTCTGCTCACGGTAACCAACGGTGGCTCGCTGAAGATCTCGCGAACCGTCGACTCCGAAGGCGACACGCCGGAAGAGGCGGATCTGCTGGTGGGCAAGCTCGGCCAGCTGACCCTCGACGGCGGCTACATCACGGTCGAAGATCGCGTCGGCAACGATGGGATTCTGGGCGGTTCCGGATTCCTCGACACCGGCACCTTCCGAAATCGCCGGCTCGGCACTGTGCGTGTGAACGAGGATGAAGTGCTGCGAGTCACGGCTGGAGGCGATGAACTTGTAACCGACATTAACGGCACCTACGTGATCGCCAACGACGGTTTGATTGACGTCGATGGCGGCGAAATCGTGTTCGAGCGGCTCTACGAATTCCCGACCGACCAGTTCTTCAATCGCATCGACTTCAGCTCCCCCACCCTGCCCCCCAAGCCAGGGCGGATTCACGGACAGAACGCGGTGATGCGTTTCCGCTCGGGCTTGGAAAACCAAGCGGAGCTGGCCTTCACCGCTGGCGACAATAGCCTGGAAGGAGACACCGTAAACGCCCCCACCGGCAACATCATCCTGTCGGGTGGTGCCAACGCGGTGTTCGAGGACGACCTGACAAACCTGGGCGACATCGAGCTGGGCCCCGACGGAACCACCGTGTCGCTCACCGTGCTGGGGAATTTCACCGGCATGACCAACTCAACCTTGAGCCTGGGAATCGGCGCCGGCGTGAACGGACCTGCGATCAGCAACCTGACCGTCGCTGGCAACGTCGAACTGGGCGGCGAGTTGATTGTCGACCTCACCAGCACCGGGCCCAGCCCGCTCACGCTGGACCCTGGCGATGAGTTTGAGATCATCTCCAGCACCGGCATCATGAACGGCGTGTTCTCGATTCTGTCACTGCCAATGCTGTCCGATCCGACCTGGAGCTGGGGTATCGACTACAGCAATTCCGACTTCACCCTGGTGGTGCTCGACATCATAACCTTGGGCGGCGACTTCAACGGAGACAACTTCGTCGATGCTGCGGACCTGGCCATTTGGCAGGAGAACTTCGGCATTCAAATGGGCGCCACCGGCGCGCAGGGCGATGCCGACATGGATGGCGACGTCGACATCGACGACTACTACATCTGGCTCGGCCAGGTGGGCGGTGCGCCTGCGGCGCCGATCGCGTCGGTGACCGCTGGCCAATTCGTCGGATCTGCCGTTCCCGAGCCGAGCACGGTTTGCCTGCTGCTATCGGCCGTCGCTGGCGTCTGGTACCTTCGCCGCCGCTAGCATTCGTGGCTACGCCTGTTACGCGTCTCAGAAGCGTCTGTCGATCGCTGCGCGCTGAGTGCGCCACGCCTATCCTACTAGAGCGCTTTCAGAATTAGCGATGCTAGCGGCAAGGCGCTGTTTGTGACGATTATGGCGATTTCTCTTGGTATTCCTGTTGCACGATCTGAGCGGTTGTCGATAAGGCGCACAAGCGCGGAAAGGTGCAACAGTAGCTCACGCCGCGCCATATAGCCAAACATTGTCGACGTCGGCCCCTGGAAGGGTGCTATTTGGGCGGCGCGACACGGGTTCAGGAGGAACACCCATGCGTCATTTCGGCCACTTCTCTCGCATCGCGCGGATTGCTCGCGGTTGTCGCATCGTCCTGGTGGGCGGCGCTTTTTGCCTGGTACCGACGACCTTCGTGCATGCCGCGGACGACATCGCCACATCGGTGGTCGACGACTCGCTCGATAACTCGGTAGTGGTCGCCAAGAGCAAACTAGATCCAGCCGAGATGGTGGATGAGCAAGGCGAAGGCCTTCAGCCCATTTCCACCGTGGCGGAAAAGGAACCGCAGCTTGCCGACCCCGAGCAGCAGCTCGAACCTCCCACCTCGGAGGTATCCGCCAGCGCTGCCCAGAAGGCGCCCATCAAGGTCGCCTCGAACACCACCGAGGTCGAAACCGCGCCGGCGGAGATGGCGCCTCAGCCTCCGCAGCCGGCCGTGTTCCATGGCATTCAGCCGGGTGTGTCGACCAAGAAGCAACTGATCGACCTGTGGGGCACGCCCGACGAAGTGGGTCCCACCGAGACCGGCCAACTGATGAAGTTCCACATGGACAGCTTCCGGGGCGTCGAAGTCCTGGTGGAGGATGGTCTGGTGACGCTGATGAAAATCAGCCTACACGCGGCATCCTCGCCGGATGAATTGGCCCAGAAGGTGGCCGCCGATCCCCAAGAAGCCGTCAAGGTGATCAACGACGAAACCGGGCACGTGGCCGCTTACGCTTATCCCGAGCGCGGCATCGTGATGGTCATCGACACGTCCGACGACATCACGCCGCAGGAGACCGAACAGGTCTCCGAGATGCTGCTTCAACCGCTCGACGCCGAGACCTTCTGCCTGCGTGCCGAGCAGCGGACCCTGGGCAACCTGACGCTCCGCATCGCCGACCTCAAGCAGGCGGTGACCTTGGCGCCGCGTGAGGCTCACGCGCACTGGATGCTTTCGCGGGCGTTGACCGACGCTGGCTTGGCGGAAGAAGCCGAGGCCGAAGCCAAGCGGGCGGTGGACCTCGAATCCGACAACATGGCTTACCGTCAGCAGTGGGGCAAGACCCTCGCCGCGGTGGGCAAATACGACAACGCGGTGATCATCACCCGCGAGGTGCTCGACGCCGAAAACGTCGCCACGCTGACCCGCGCTGCCGCTCTGCACGAGATGGGCCTGTTGGCGTCGTTGGGCGATGCCAGCATCGCGGGTAAGGCCGTCGGATTCCACAACATGGCAATCGCCGAAGCGGACAAGCTGGCCACCAGCGATAACGCGGGCGAACGTCGCGAAGCGAAGCGGCTGTTGGTGGGCGCCCACCTGGCCATCGCCATCGAGATTTCGCATCGCGATTACGAAGACAACATGGACAACGTCGCCCAGTGGGTCACCCGGGCGTCGGCACTGGCCGAAGAACTGATCGAGAACGACGGAGGCGACCTGGGTCTGCGGATCACGGTGGCCGAACGTTCGCTTGCGGCCCTGGCCAGCTTCAAGCCGTCGAACAATCCCGAGCCGCTGATTCATGAGATCGAGGAGACGCTCAAAGAGATCAAATCGCAGACGGACGATCCTCTGTGGATGGATCAGCTGGAGTGGACCATCGGCGTCGCGTATCAGCACGCACTGGAAATTGAGCATCACCGTCGTCATCCAAAGCAGGCGCTCGAGTACTCCGAGAAGGCAATCGAACTGATGGCCGATAAGGCGGAAGCGCGTCGTGAGTTGGCCTCCACCGAGCAAGTCATCGGCAAGCTGTACTTCCACATCGGTGCGGTTCACGCCGTGCACGAGTCGGAGCACGGCGAGGCCGTGGAGTGGTACGATCGTGCATTCCCGCTGATGGTCAATGACAAGCCAAAGTCGGAGTTGCTGGTGCCCCGCCACGAGGGCGAAGCCCTGGTGAGCATGGCCGTCTCCTACTGGGATCAGGACGACCAGGACCGCGCGATCAAGCTCACCGAGATGGGCGCCGATTTGATCGAGCAGGCGGTGACCGGCGGCGTGATCACCAAGGAGAACCTGGCCGTGCCGTACGGCAACCTGGCAGCGATGCACAAGCAATTGGGCAACACCGCCGAGGCCCAACGGTACGCCAAGCTAGTCGATTCGGTGAAGGCCGCCACCAGCGCCGAAGCCAAGCCGCCAACCAAGACGAAGTCGCCCGGCGTCGCGCAGAACAGGAGCCGGCAGCGCAGTTCGGCGACCGCGTCGCGCCGCAACTCCACTTCGCCTCAACAGCAGCAACAGCAGCGGACCAATAACCGCTCGCGGGTCATGAAGCGCTAAGGGCGTTCCAGCTACTGGGGAACTTGGAGCGGCACACAGTTCGCCTTGCGGCGTTACTGCGGCACTTCGCCCCCGGCACGAGTGGCCATCGCCTGCCAGACGCTCGCGTCGACTTCGTCGCTGACAAACATCACCGCCCCGTCGGCCATCAGCACATTGACCCCACCGGGATGATTGCTGCGCGCGGCGCGCCAGCCGTAGGGGCGGAAGCGAGTTTGGGGAGTGCTGCTGAAACCGGCCTCGACTCCCATGCAGTCGGGCACGGCCGAGTTGGGTAGCAAGTAGTGATTGTACATCGCGCAGCGGTACTCGCCGTTCACCCAACCGAATCCACGGGGGTCGGTGACGTTCCACTGCTGGGTCGAACCACAGCGCGACTCGGAGAGATCTTTTCGAGTAATGAACTTGTACTCTAGCTGGACGTTGTGTTCCGCGTCGCCCCTTCCAGCGGGTTGACCAAGCGTGCTCTCCGACGCCAGAGCGGTGTTCGACAGTCCATCCTGGATGCGAGCTGGACGGACGCGCGAATTCTCGAACGCTACTCCGTCGGTATCGTGAGGAGCCCCGCCATCGATTCCCGATCCGGTGGAAAGTGCATAGTTGGTTGGCGCGAAATCGGTGTTCTCCGTTTGGCCAATGTCGCTGGCGCAAAGGAATTCCGGCACCCGAATGCGAACCGCATCCACGTTCTCTTCACTCACCACCAGCTGAGGTGTGTAGAGCGGAACCGTCAGATCGATCGCGTTGTAAGCCGCCGTGTTCTCCATGTAGGGAGAGAGGTGAGCGAGACCGCTCCATCGGTAGAACGTCCACGGAGCGGCTGGCGATGCAGGGTACTCCTGGGCCGTTGTGCCGGGTGGGAAGTAACCTCGGGCGCTTACGTGGTTCTGCGTGGCGATTCCCAATTGTCGCAGGTTGTTTTTGCACTGCGTATTTCTTGCCGACCCCCGCGCGGCCTGAATGGCTGGCAGCAACAGCCCTACCAGGATGCCGATGATGGCAATCACCACCAGCAACTCGACCAGCGTAAAGCCAGTTGCACCGACCCCACGATTGGCGCGAGCATCCTTCATGCAGTTCCTTCCCTTGCGGAGGTGTTTAGCAACGTCCCTGTTTGCGATACCAGCAGACGGTTCCCAACAGTGCCATTCCGGCCACCCAAACAGTGGCGGGCTCTGGCACGTTGGCTACTACAGCAGCGCCCGGCACCAAGCCAGTCGCTCCCAGGGTATTGCGCCAGATAGTGTAGTCAGCGATGTCGACCAGGCCATCGCCGTTGCCATCGGCGCCGCTGGTTGGAATCACCTGGCTGCCAAAATCGTCCTTCCACTTCACGTAGTCGGCGTTATCGACGTTGCCGTCTCCGTTGAAGTCGCCCGGAAGCAGGTCGGGCACCACGATCACAGCACTGGCTGGCTCGATCTCCGACAGAAACGGGACTGCTGGATTTCCCGCGAAGTCGACCTCGAACACTTGCCCGGTTCCGGCGCTGCCCATACCAAGGGCGGCAACCAGCAGTCCATCGCCCGCGCGGTTGGGCCACATGTTGGTCGGGGAACTGACGAAAGCTCCGCTCACGGGGGGCAGTGTCGCCAACGTGCTGGGATTGGTGCCGTCTGGGTCGTACTGCAGGACCGAATGTCCCGAAGGATTCAACGAAGGAGCATGAGAGACAAAAATGTTGCCTGAACCATCGACGTACATTCCCGTCGGTGCAAGTGCTTCGCCTGGCGCTTGGGTAATGAAGGACTCAATCGTGTCGTTCTCGACATCGACCTTGAAGATGGTGCCCAGGTCGTAATCGGCAAGAAGCAAATCGCCGGCCGGGTCGAACGCCAAACCGGTAAGGCGTCCAAATTCGACCGTGGTGGACTCCAACAGGGTATCAACCGGAGCCCCGGTATCGGGATTGAAGATGCGTATGCCCGGCTTGCCGCCAGAGCCAGATACATCATCTCCATCTATGACGTACAGCATGGAGTCGGGGCCGATAGTGAGTGCCGGAAATCCAAACGTTGGTGGATCGGTCTGGGTAGTTGCGAACACTCCAGGTGGCAGAGGAGCCGAGGGGTGTGGCAGCGGTGTGCTAGTGGCCGCGTCGAATTGCAGTACCAGTCCTGCACTGTCGGCGACAAACAGCCGGCCATCTGAAGTCGTGGCCATGCTCGAAGGAAACAAAGGAACCGCGGATTCTCCAAGGGGGATCGACACGGCTGGAATGTCTCCCACCGGAAGCGGAGTACCAGTCCATTCGTCGTACCGTTTGACTCCGCTGGGTTGGAAAGTGACCGGGTCGACCGAACTGACCAAAATATCCCCCCGCACTTCCATCGCGGCGGTAAACAGAAACACAATTCCAAACGTCCAACAGACAAATCGATTCATGGTGCAGAGATTCTTCGTCAAAAGGGTGCAAGGCAGGTAGGTTCGTCGAATCGCGCAACTTCGCGACGGCGGGCGGCCGGAGAATGACGCCTGGATCGCCTGCGGCCGCGGGGTGGGACTTCGTATAATAACGAATCGAGACCCCGGACGCGACTATTTTCCCCCGCCCACTCAACCCCGCGCCCGGGCAATCAGACCGGTAGTCGCAAATGTTCTTGCTCAAGACTTTGAGCGACGAACTCCACCACTCGGGGGGCCATGGCGTGAAAATAGTCCCAACTGTGGCCCCCGGCTGAAGTTACGAGATCGCACTGGTGGGGAATGCCCAGCGACGAGAGCTTCATCTGCAGCCGATCGGCCCCCTCGTGCCAGTGGTCGAGCGGGTCGGAGCAGAAAAACTGGTGTCGCGGCCAGTTCAAGGGATGCACGTGCAGCGTGGCGGTGTCCTGTCGGGCGTGCTCGGGGTCGCGGTACAGCTTGCGCAAGCCGGGCACGATATCCGTCTGGGCCGTTGGCCGCTCGAGCCACTGGTGAAAGTCGATGGCGGGCGAAATGGCAGCCGCCACCGGGAATTTGCCGGGGAATCTGTAGGCCATGCGCAGGGCCGCCTGGCCGCCCATGCTCACGCCCACCAGGCCGATTCGAGGGGGCTCGATCGCCCACCGCTCCTGGATGGCCTGCACCACGTCGTGCACTACGTAGTGCTCGGCGGTTCTGCTATCGTCGAAATCTCCAAGCGGCCGATCGCTCCACCAACTCTCGCCCGAATGGGGAGCGATCACCCGCAATCCGCGCTGGGCCAACTCGGCGGTGAACACCGGGTCTTCGGCCAGATCCTCGCAGCCCACCGCATGCAGGTAGATGACGGCCAAATTGTGCGGATGCGGCTCGGTGGGCTCCAAAACGCTAGCGCGATGCCCTGCGATTTCGACCGACGACCACGCGCCAGAGGGGGAACTATTTTGTACCATGCGTATCTCCCATTGGACCCTCCGACCGCGACTTGCAATGTCTCAGCGTATTCTGCACGTAATCCAATCGCTAGACCGCTATACGCCAGCGGACCAACTGCTCGCCCTGGCGCCGGTGTTGGCGGCGCAGCAATTCGAGCAGTCGGTTCTCGTGCTCGGGCACCGTGGTGAGTTGGCCGGCGGGCTGGCCGAGATGGGTATCGAGCCGACTTGTCTGGGGCAACGGTGGACGCTCGATCCCGGCGCCGCGGCCCAACTGACAATGCACGTGCGCAAAGCGAACCCAAACGTCGTGCACGCCTGGGACCAGCCGTCGCGTCGATACGTATCGTTGGCCACCGCCGGTTTGCGAGGCTGTGGGCTGGTGGCCAGTTGGAACACCGTGGAGCGGGCGCGGCTGCGAGTCGACCTGCCGATGTTCTTTCCGCGAAGCCCCGACCGCTGGCTGGTGGAGGGCAAGTGGGCGCGCGACTCACTCGCGCAGCAAATTGCCGAAGGCGTGATCGCCGTGGTGCCGCCCACGGCCACGCCGGCCACATCGACGCTGCAGCGCGCGGAACTCATGGTGGAGTTTGGCCTGCCGGCCGATGCTCTGCTAGTTGGCACGGCCGCTCAGCTCACCGCTTCGATGGGCGTGAAGGAACTCATCTGGGCAGTCGACATGGTGCGTGTGTTGCACCCCAACATCCGGCTGCTCATTGCCGGCGACGGTCCTCAACGCGATCACCTGGAACACTTCGCCTGCACCGCGGCGGTGCCGGAGAACGTTTGCTTCCTGGGCGACACCAACCGGTGGAACGACATCGTGCCGCACCTCGACGTGTACTGGCAGGGCACCGAAGCAGCGGCCGCTTCGCCCACTGCGCTGCTCACCGCCATGTCGGCCGGCGTGCCGGTCGTAGCGAGCGACACCGCGCAGCATCGCGATTGGATCACAGACGGCGAGACCGGTTATCTCGTTGGCTTCGACGCCCGATCCGATCGCACGCGCATCACGGATCAGCTGTTGGTCGATCGAGAGTTGCGCAAGACCATCGGCGATGCAGGTCGGCGGCGGTTCGAAGAGCATTACTCACCGGCCACGGCAGCTGAGCTTGTCGCCGGCGTTTACCGCGAGGCTTGCGATCAGCCCAGCGCCAGCGGGCCTTTGCCGCAGTAGTCGGGATTGCCGAACGTTTTTAGTTCGTGCCCGAAGCCGCCGGCCAGCGACATCAACAGCCGGTTGTGAGACACGCCGCCGAGCTTCAGCGATTGGCCCATCTGGAGGCCCAACCCGCCGCCAACCATCACGAATGGCGTGTTCTCGTGCGTGTGGCTGCTGCCTTTGCCCAGCTCGTTGGTCCACACGATCGTGGTGTTGTCGAGCATCGTCCCCTCGCCGCCGGGCTCGGGGGTCTCGTCGAGTCGCTTGGCCAAATGGGCCAGTTGCTCGCAGTACCAACGATTGATCTTGGTGAGCTTCTCCATCGCCTCGGTATTGCTGTCGGGCTCGTGCGATAGACTGTGGTGGCCTTCCTCGATGCCAATCCAGTTCATCCGCGCTTGGCCCACTGAGTTGGTGATCTGGAAGGTGGCAATCCTCGAGAAGTCGTTCAGGAAGCTGTGCACCATCAGCTCGATCTGCATCCGGGTGAGCTCGGGCATGTTCTCGTTCTTCCGCTCCACGTCGGGCGTCAGCTCTGGTTCGGCGTGGTCCGGCGCGCGCTGGTCTTCGGCTTGCAGCGAGCGTTCAAACTCGCGCACGAACGTCTCCTGCTGCTCCAGCAGCCCGCGATCTTCGGCGCTCACCAGGTTGCGGACCTTGGCCAGGTCTTCCTCCAGGTCGTCGAGGATGCTGGCCATGTTTTCGCGGTCCTTCATCTCGCCGTACAGCTTGGCGAACATCTGGTACGGATCGTCGATCGGGGCGATCGGCTTGTTGGGCCCACCGTAAACCATGCGAGTCCACGTGTCGGCCCGATCGGGCACCATCACGCCGAACTCCAGCGAGCCAAACCGGGTGCGGGTGGCATCCTGCGATTGCAAGTAGTTTTTGATCTCCTGATCGATCGACAAACCGCTCGCCCAACCGGCCGGCGTGTCGCCGCCGCCTTGGATGTTGCCGGGGAACAGCTCGATGCCGGTCAGCAGGCAGCCCATGCCGCGCATGTGCAGGTCGCCATCGCCGGCCACGCCGTTCCGCACGCCGTGCAGGATGAGTGTGCGATCCTTGAAGGGCTCGAGCGGCGCGAGGCTCTCCTTCAAGGTAAACTCGCTACCTTCCTCGTCGGGCCAGAACGTGGGCGGCACCACGCCGTTGGGCGTGAAGACGATCACCAGCCGCTGTTTGCGCCCGGCGGCGTTCGCAAACGCCAGGCTGGGCCGGTTCATCACAAACGGCGCCACTGCGGCGCTGAGCCCCATGGCACGAAGGAAATCGCGACGCGTGTTGTATCGACCCATGATCACGTCCTTGGGAATGTTGTGTACTTACTTGCTGGCTTGCGACGCCAGGTCGTTGTCGCGGCCCACGCGGCTCGCGGCAACGGCCACCTCGATGGCCAGTTCTTGGATGGAGTAGTTGCTCTGAACGAACGAATGATGCAGCTGGTCGGCCACGTCGGGGCCATACGCTTGAAGCGACTGTTGAACCAGGTAGCGGAACATCTGCTCGGTAAACGCGCGGCTCACTTCGTCGCTATCGGCCAGGAACTGCGCGAGCTGCCGCGCGCCGCTCAGTTTTACCGACGGGCCTTCTTCCGGCTGGTACTCCCCTTCGTCGTCGATCGGTTTGTCCTGCTCGGTGTCGCGGAACCGGCCCACCGCGTCGAACCGTTCGAGCGTGAAGCCCAGCGGGTTGATCAAATGGTGGCACGTCATGCACGCCGGCGGCTGGGTTTGTAGCGTGACGCGCTCGCGAGTCGTGAGGTCCGGGTGCAGGTCGGGCGACAGCGGGGCCACGGCCTCGGGCGGCGGCTTCAGCGCGTGCCCCAGCACGCCGCGCACCAGGAACACGCCGCGATGGATGGGCGAAGTGACGTCGGCATGGGCGAACTTGCTCATCACGTAGGGATGCGTGATCACGCCGGCCCGTTGGCCATCGTCGAGCCGGGCCTTGGCGAAGTCGTCGGACGGCTCGCCGCCAAGGCCGTAGAACTGCGCGAGCCGCTGGTTCAGGAACACCTCGTCAGTAAGGAACAGCAGGCGGTAGTCGGAGCCCTCGGACCACACCACTTCGTCCAGCAGCAAGTCGAGCGAGGTTCGCAGGTCGGCTACCGTGTGGGCGTCGAACTGCGGATACCGTTTCGAATCCTTGTGCAGGTCGACCACCGTATCGACTTGCAGCCAGGTGAACATGTACTGCCGCAACTTCCGCTTCGCCCGTGGGTCGGCCAGCATTCGCTTCGCCTGATCGCGGATGGCGTCGTCGCTGGATAGACGGTCCTCGGCGGCCGCGGAACGCAGTTCTTCGTCGGGCAGCGAGTCCCACAGTGCGAGGGCCAGGCGGGCGGCCGTTTCGTGGGGCTCGCTGGCACCGGAGACTTCGCGGAACAAAAATCGCGGTGAAGTGAGCGTCATCAACAGCGCCCGCCGTGCGGCCATCTGCTCGTCGTCCAAGTCGTCGAAGTGCTGATCGACGTATCGCGCACGCAGCTCGTCGTCGAGCGGCTGGCGGAATGCGCGCTCGGTGAACTGTTGGCAAAACTGCTTCAGCTTCTCCGCTCGCTGTTCGTCGCCGTCCTTGGTCTTGGCCAGACGGTTCAAGTGGTCGCAGACGTAGCTGGTGGTTTCGATGGCTGCCGCCGTGGTGGCGTCGAACCACGCTTGCGACACGGCCGTGCCGCGTTCCCAGCCGTAGCTGCGATCGTCGGGCGGGAAGTGCGTGGTGCAGACGTAGGCCGGCGGCAACTCGACCGGCGCCAGGCACCGCGCGGGGATCACCTGCTCGGCGCCCATCGGCGGAGTCCATAACAACTGGATCGACGCCGGCGTGGCTTTGTTGTTCTTCTCGTGTATCTTCTCATCGCTCACGCCTTGGTTGCCACGCGAGAATTCGAGCTTCAGCGGATACGCCCGCCCGCCCAGTAAGTAGACCTTCGCGCGGTACTCGGTGTCGTCGCCGCTTTTGACCCAAGCGTCGATGACGGCCGTATCGTTGTCGTTCACCCACAACCGGCAAGCGTGCTCGGTGCGGACGACAAACTCGTGCCAGCCGGTTTCGGTGGGCAGCACGACTCCCTTCCAACGCATCGAGTAGCGAAACGCATCTTCGATCTCCGCGATGGGAACTTCGGTGCCAAAGTCGAAATCGACGGTCGCATCGGTGCGTGTGAGCGCGGCCTGCTTGCGTCCCTTCGGCCGTCGATCCTGGTAGTATTCGGCCGATAGCCCGCGCTCGTCGGTGAGCTTCGCTTGCCATTGAAAACTGCCCACCAGATCGGCGGTCACCTGGCGGTACTGGTTCACCGTGAGCCGCGCCAGTTCAATCGCCGGTGGTTCGTTCCGCGCCCGGGCGATGGCTGAGTAGAACGCGGCGTGCACAAACTCGGCCACGTCATGCGCCTCGTCGCGGGTAAGCGACTCGGGGTTGTCCTCCGGCATGGTGAGCCGAACCTGCTCGGCAAGTTGATCGACCGATAACTCGCCCGCGAGCGGCGTGGGGTAGTCCTTGGTGCCCTCGCCCTGGTCGCCATGGCAACGCGCACACTGCGCGGCGAACAACGCCTCGCCAGCCTCGTTGGCCAGGCACGGAGAATGGGCCACGCAGAGAAATACGGCGACTGCCCAAGTGAGACGTTCGAAACACGTATGCATGGCGGGAACCTTCGGAAGCGGAACGCCGAAAGTTGAGGTAAGGTAGGACTTCCTATTGTGCCGTATTTGGGCGGTGGAAGCAAATATTGGCCAATCGCCGATGCGGAGAGTGGCAGATCACTCGCTGCTGGTTGGCATGGCTCGCAACTTCGCCCTGTACCAAGGATAATGAAGTTGTGTATCCAAGGGACCCTCGAGTGACCATGTCCGCCGCTACTGCCGACCTGCCGACGACGCGCCTGGCGGTGAATGCGCCGTGGCTGGTGAAGCTGCGGTGGGTGGCGGTGGTGGGGCAGTTGGCCACCATTTTGTTTGTGCAGTTCGGCCTGGAGGTGCCGCTGCCGCTGGCGCCGCTTGTCACGGCGCTCGCGATCACCGCAGTGACCAACCTTGCGCTCGACTGGTGGGTCCGCCGGGCGGTGCGGCAGCAGGTCGTGACGCCGCGCAAGGCGCTGGGCGTCATCTCTACGGTGATGCTACTCGACTTGGTGGTGCTGACCGTGATGCTCTACGTCACTGGCGGGCCGACCAACCCCTTCGTGGTGTTTTACGTGGTGAACTTGGCGCTAGCGGGCGTGCTGTTGGAGCCCCCCTTGGCGTGGCTGCTGGTCGTCGCGGCTAGCGCCGGCATGGGGTTGTTGTTCTGGCAGCGGTGGCCGCTGGAGGTACTGAACGACCCCGCGCGGCTCACCAGCATGGCCTCGCAAGAACGACTGCCACTGGCGGCCGTGGGCGAACTGGTCGCCCTGGTGACAGGCGCTGGAGTGATCGTGGCATTCATCACCCGCGTGACGAGCGAGCTCCGCGCCAGCCAACTTGCCCAGCGACGCGCCGAAGACCAGCGGGCGCGGAGCGAGAAACTCGAAGCCCTCGGAACGCTGGCCGCCGGCGCCGCGCACGAACTGGCCACTCCCCTGTCCACCATCGCGGTCGTGGCCACGGAAGTCGAGCGCGAATTGGCCGCGCACGAACTGCCTGAACACATCGCGGCCGACCTGGCGCTGGTGCGGCGCGAGCTGGCGCGGTGCCGCACGATTCTCGACCGCATGTCGCTCGACGCCGGGCAGTCGATTGCCGAAGCGCTGGAGCGAATCTCCGCGGGCGACTTGGTGGAGTTGGTAATCGAAGACTTGTCGGCGGCCAACCGCATCGAGGTCGAGTCCCAAGGCGACGCCACCGAACAAGTGCTACAGGTGCCGCCAGTGGCAACGGCCCAGGCGCTGCGAGGCTTGGTGCAGAACGGCCTCGACGCGTCGACCGGCGCGGTGACGATCGCGCTCAAATCGCAGCCCGGCGGAGTGCGCCTGGAAATTGCCGACCGGGGCGCCGGCATGCCGCCCGAAGTGCTGGCCCGGGCGGGCGATCCGTTCTTCACAACCAAGCAGCCTGGGCAAGGCATGGGCTTGGGGCTGTTTCTGGCGCGGAGCGTGGTGGAGCGGCTGGGAGGTACGCTCGAGATTCAGTCGACCGCAGGCGAAGGCACAATAGCGGTGGTCGAACTGCCTTCGACCGACTAAAGTGGACTTAGAGGACCACAACTCATGCCCACGCTTTTCCTGGTTGACGACGACGAATTGCTCCGCGAACGGATGGGGCGAGCGCTCACCTCTCGCGACTACGACGTCGTCGAAGCCGGCACCTACGACGAAGCCGTGGAGACGCTCGGCACGCTGCGCCCCGATCGAGCGGTGCTCGACTTGAAGATGCCAGGTGGTTCAGGTCTCTCGCTGTTGAAGCTCTTGCGCGAGCGGTCGCCCGACACTGAGGTGGTGATGCTCACCGGCTATGGCAGCATTGCCAACGCGGTGGATGCGATGCGCGAAGGGGCCGTTGGCTACATCGCCAAGCCGGCCGATGCCGATCAGGTGCTGGCCGCCTTCGACGCCCAACCGGCGCTGTACGCCGAAACTACATCCGAGGAGTTCCAGCCCCCATCGCTAGCCGAAGTGGAGTGGAACCACATTCAGCAGGTGCTCGCCGATTGCAGCGGCAACCTGAGTCGGGCGGCCAACCTGTTGGGCATCCCGAGACGCACCTTGCAGCGAAAGCTCAAGAAACTGGCGCCGTAAGACCCAGGGCAAGTCTCCTCCGTCTGGCGACGGAAGCTAACCAAGACTACCGCGGTTGCCGTGGGCGCGTGTTGGCTTGCGCTGCGCCGGGAAGGTCGAGTAACGTGGTGAGATTGCCCCGAATGGGGTGGCTGGTGAACTGGCCATCGGCTTCGTTCAGCTGCACCGGCACATCGCCGACCGGCGCGAGCATTGTGCCGCGGACCATCGCGCTAATCTCCGCGCCCTCAGGCACGTCGAAGCGGAACCCCTGCAGCATCCGTGGGATGGCGTGGCGCAGGATGTCCATCGCCAGCGGGCCGCCCACGCACATCCGCGCGCCGGCGCCAAATGGCAGGTACTCGTACGGTGACGGCTTGAGCTCGCGCCAGCGATCGGGGTCGAACTTCCGCGGCTCGGGATAGAGCGACGGCAGGCGATGCGTCACCAGCGGCGTGAACACCACCGGCGTACCGGGCGGGCAGTCGTACGGGCCGACGGTCACGCGTTTGCCGGTTACCCGCTGCGAGTAGGCCGAGGCCGGCAACACCCGCATGCTCTCCTTGATAACTCGTTCGATCAGGCCGGTCTGCGACTCTTCGGGCAGGAGCGACTCGGCCAGCAAGTCGGCCGCGATTTGTGGGTGCAGCGACAACAACAGCAGTGTCCAAGTGAGCGAGTGAGCCGTGGTCATGTGCGCCGCGCCGAACAGCACGCACGCCTGACCGACGAGTTCCTCGTCGTTGAGTTTGCCAAGTTCGCCATGGCCACGAATCAGCAGCGACAGCACGTCGCACGCCTCGGACTGGCTGGCGATGGTCTCGCGGCGGTGGGCGATCATCGAGATGACCGACTTCTCGAGCTCTTCGGCTTGCGCCAATAGCGGTTCGTACCCCGCGTCGAACGCCGCGTCGGGCACCAGCGCGCCGGTGCCCACTTCGTGCATCCGCGCGGCCCAATCGGCAATCTGCTCGCCCAGCTCGCACGCCTTCTGCTGATCGTTCATGCCGAACAACAGCGTGCTGGTCACGGTCAGCATGTACCGTGTCATCTCTTCGTTCAGGTCGATCGTGGTGCCGGGCTGCCACGAGTCGATCCAGCGATCGGTAATCGACTCGACCGCCGGACGATAGCCGGCGATGGCCCGCAGGCTGAACGCGTCCTTCAGGATGCGTCGGTTGCGACTGTGCTGCTCGCCGTTCATGCCCAGCAGCCCACAAGTAAGGCGTCGCTGGCTGGAGCGTTTGGGACCACGAATAGGAAAGAAGCGGCCCTGGTAGGTTTCGGTGTCGCGCAGCACCTGGAAGTTCAGCTCCGGATCGAACAGCAGCACGAGCCGCAGTCCTTGGTCCTCGACCGCCGCTACGGGACCAAACTCCTCATGCAGCGCGAACAGGTGGCCAAGGACGTCCTCGGCGAACACGGAGAAAGGTAACCGGGAGACCGCCGGCTGGTTGTCGGCGTGTTGGTCTGGCGAAGGCATGGTGCTGTATCGAAGGAAAGCCGCTGGTGGGAGTCGCTGCCTGAAAACCGAGCTACAAAGCGATTGGGGCAACCTACTACAACAAGTAGCCCGAAATCTCACCCGAATCATTCATCTTACCCATGCAGCCTACGTTATTCACCGGGGCGTCCGGGTGTTTTGCGGACGAACTAACACCAAATTCGGTGCGGTAACCACATATCCGCCATGGCGACCCACAAGGCGACAAATGGCTCGGCCCGTGGGCCGGGCGCGATTCTTGTAGCGATTGTCCGGACCAGAACCACTCGACCGAGCTTGGAAACCCTCAGAAAACGCCCGATTTCCGGGATTTAGGGTCGCTCGACGCCCAGTCTCAGCAGACTATGATATTAGGTTTCCAAAATGCTCCTATTCGAGCTCTACGCCACTACAAGACAAATTGCGGAGTACCCACGCGATGAAAATCGCCGTTATCGGAACTGGATACGTCGGTTTGGTCACAGGCACCTGCTTCGCCGACAGTGGCAACAACGTCACTTGCATCGACATCAACGAGAAGAAAATCGAGGGGCTGAAGCGGGGCGAGATCCCCATCTACGAACCTGGGCTGGCCGAACTGGTGGAGCACAACTCCGAGGCGGGACGGCTGGTGTTCACCACTAATACCGCCGAAGGCGTGAAGGACGCCGAGGTGGTTTACCTGGCCGTCGGCACTCCGCAGGGCGACGACGGCGCGGCCGACCTGTCGGCTATGTGGAGCGTGGTGAAGGCCATCGCGCCGCACCTACGCGAAGACGCCGTGGTGGTGACCAAGAGCACCGTGCCAGTGGGCACCAACGCCAAGATCTTTGGCATGCTCAAGGAGCTGACTGGTCGCGAGTGCGATGTGGCCAGCAACCCGGAGTTCCTGAAGGAAGGTGCAGCGATCGAGGACTTCATGAAGCCCGACCGCGTGGTGGTCGGCGTGCGCCGGCCCGAAGTGGCCGACGTGCTGCAGCAGCTCTACCAGCCATTCCTGCGAACCGAGAAGCCGTTCATCAGCATGTCGCCTGAGAGCGCAGAGATGACCAAGTACGTGGCCAACGCGCTGTTGGCCACGAAGATCAGCTTCATCAACGAAATGGCCAACTTGTGCGAGAAGATGGGCGGCGACATCAACGACGTGCGCCGCGGCATCGGGCACGACAGCCGCATCGGCTTCGCCTTCCTGTTCCCCGGCGTCGGGTACGGCGGTAGCTGTTTCCCGAAAGACGTCCGGGCGCTCACCGCCATGAGCACCGATCACGGGTGCGAGCCCACCATGCTCCGCGCCGTGGACGAAGTGAACGAGCGGCAGAAGTCGGTGTTCACCTACAAGCTCAACGAGCACTTCGACGGCGACCTGAAGGGCAAGACCATCGCCATCTGGGGCCTGGCGTTCAAACCCCGCACCGACGACATCCGCGAAGCGCCCGCCCTGGTGCTCATCGATTGGCTGCTCGAGAAGGGCGCGACGGTTCGCGTGCACGATCCCGAAGCGATGGAGAACGTCGAAGCCGAACTGAGCGACAAAGTCACCTACTGCCACCGCCGGATGGAAACCGTCGAAGGCGTCGACGCCCTGGTGATCATGACCGAGTGGAAAGACTACCACTCGCCGGACTTCGCCGAGATGTACCAGCTGATGAAATCGCCGGTGATCTTCGATGGCCGCAACCTGTACGAGCCCGCTCGGATGAAGCGACGGGGTTACAAGTACTACAGCATCGGCCGTCCGATGGTTCAGTGACTCCAGGCGGCTTCACGCAATACAGGCCGCCGGCGCCGGTCCCCTGCGGTCACCCGAACGATCTTTGCTTGACGGTGCCGAAAGGGGCTAATAAACTCGATAGATAGACGCTAAGCGCAGCATTTCCGGCCGCGCGGCGTCGGCAAGCTTGCCCTAATCGAAGAGCGGTGGTCGTGAAGGTGCCGACCGCTCCTCTAGAGGAAATCGTTGGCAGCACGGTTCGCGCCGCGACTCCTCGTCGGAACGGAACATCATGAAGTCGAATACCGCCTGTGGCAATGACACCCTTGGTGCGCGCTTGCTGCTGAAGCTCTCATTGCTGTTCTGCGCGGCGCTGGTAGCCGATGCCACTCTCACCACCGCCAGCGCAACCGGGATTCCGCTGGATGGGTTTCTACCCCAGATCGGCATCACGCTCACGACCGAGCATTCCGACGATCTCGAGTTCTCGCCGTTTCCCAGTTCACAACCGGGTGGCATCTTCCTAGGCGACAGCCAGGGCTACTACGACGTGGCGCTACTCGACACGGGGGCCGCTGTCTCGTTGATTACCACCGCGACTGACACGGCGTTCAATATCGATGGACCTTACTCGGGCGACGGAAGAGGTGAGGGGTTTCGCGGGACCGAAGTGATCACGATCGGCGGTGCATCCGGCTTTCTCGATGCAAGCATTGGCGACGCCCTTGGTCTGTACGCAGGCGGCTTGCAGGATCGCACCGCGAGTGGTGCGACGCTAAAGATGAATAACTCGGCCCTGTTGGGGCAAACCAACACGTCGATCATCACGGTGCCACCCGAGTCCGATCTTCCAAACGTGCTAGGGCTGCCGTTTGCCGGCCAGTACGCCACGCGCATTCGCAACAGCGTGCCCCAGATCCTCGAAGTCAACGGCAAGACCGTACGATCCCCTGCTGTCGACTTCCAACCCTTGGGCAGCGAAGGGATGGGCATCACCCGCAAGGCGCAACTCCACCTGCTGGGCGACTCTCCCTCCACGCCGCTGATGTTCCCCAACCTCGGAAACTTCGACCTCGATTTTCCCTCGGAGAATCCTTCCCAGCCAACCTTCATACAAGGTGGCCACTTTCTGGATGCGACGTTCAACAATGATGGCGCTTCGCTGACGTCGCAGTTCTTTTTGGACACCGGCGCCAGCGTTACCGTGTTGTCGCAGTTCAAGGCCCTGGAAATGGGGTTTGACGTTACGCTCGACGAGCCGGAGTTTACCATCTCGATCGTGGGATCGGGTGGCACACTGGGAGACGTGCCAGGGTTCTTCATCGATCAACTCACCGTCCCGGCATTGGGTGGCAGTTTCACCGTCGCCAATGTTCCCGTGATCGTGCTCGATGTCACCAACGTGTCGAACCCTGGCAACATTGTCGACGGGATCATCGGCATGAACGTGTTCCAGGGGCGCGATCTTGTGATCGATCCCAACCCCTCCCTGGGTGGCGGCGGGCCAAGCCCGGGCCTCTACATTAGCGATCCAGTGACCACCGACTTCAATTGGGCAAGCGCGGCTGCCACCGACTCTTGGGCTTCTGCCGGTTCCTGGAGCACCGCAAGTGTCCCTGACCTCTTGTCCATTGCCAATGTGCGTCACGTTACCGGTGGCGACCAACAGGCAACCGTAGAGGTGGATGCGGAAGCATTCGAAGTAAACATCTCTGGTGGAAGTTCTGGCGAACAGATGAAGCTCAGCATTGCCAATGGCGTGAGCCTCACTACTTTTTCGGGTGTGAACGTGGAGACCGATGGTGCGTTGCAACTCGACGACGCCACGGTCGACGCCCAGTTCGTCGACATTCGGGAAGGTGGACTGCTGGCCGGAAGCGGAACCATCCGCACCGGTAGTGGCACCATCCCCGGCCAGGTCGAAGTGGTCCGCGGCACCGTGTCGCCTGGAATCTACTCGCCCGGCAGCGAGGTCGGTTCCCTGGAAATCGACGGTCGCTTTGCAACCTCCGACGGCAGCACGCTGCAGTTCGATCTCGGAGGCCTGTCGGCAGGCGACGAGTACGACCAGATTGTGGTGGAAGGATCCGTTTCGCTTGGTGGCACGCTGGAATTATCGCTTGTCGATCTGGGTGGCGGAACATTTGCACCGACTGCTGGTGACACCTTTACACTTCTCACTTCCACCGAAGGCATGGCGGGGCAGTTCGATTCCATCGTCTTTCCATCTGAATACAACTTCGACGTGCAGTACTTGGCGAACAGCCTGCGGATAGTCGCCGGCCTCCAGGGCGACTTCAACGGCGATGGCACCGTGAACTTGGCCGACTACGTCGAATGGCGCAACAATCTGGGTGGCCTGTATAACGCCAGCCACTACACGCTGTGGAAAGACAACTTCGGCATGTCGCTCGGCGCTTCCCATTCGTCCGCGGCAGCCGCCGTGCCGGAGCCAAGTAGCGTGCTGGTACTGCTATTGGGATTGGCGACCGCGGGCCGTTTTCGCGGATTCTTCACACGGCGATCCGTACGATTCAGTTGATGCACCGCTACGGTCCGCTAGGATGAACCAACAAGGGGCGCGGGGGAGAAAGGCCAAACCGCATCGGCATGCGACTCATCGATCACAGCCGCTATCCACTGGCTCTCGTCGTAGCGTGGCTCGCCGCGACGTCCGCCAGTGCGCTGACGATCGATCTAGAATTCACCGACAGCAGCAACTTCTACACCAACACCACCGCCCGCAACACGATCGAGCAGGCGGCCGAGGACATTAGCGACGCGATCACCTCGGCACTCTCGCCGATCAATCAGGGCACGTTCTACAACTCAGACGTTGGCACCACGCAATACAAGTGGGAACGGTCGAGGACCAGCGGCAGCCAAACGCTTACCGCAACTTACGGATGGAACTATCAGTACACCGATGGCGCTACCGTGATGATTCCTGCCGAGACGCTCGCAGCGCACACGATCAAGATCTTTGTGCGTGGCGAGGCTCTGTCGGGATCGACTTTGGGGCAAGGCGGACCGACCGGTTACAACATCTCGCGCGGATACAACCTGAGCTACAGTGGTTCGATCAGCCAACCAGCGCTTCAAAGCCAGTTCAGCTATCTGACCGACCAAATGTCGGGTCTGCTCGAAGGTGAGTTGACTCGAAACGCGGGACCAGTGATTGGCACTCTTCAGGGCGTTACCTCCATTGACTTTGGCAATGGCCTGACCGCCTCGGAAGATTACGAGTTCACCTACGGTCCCGCCTACGGCACGCTCGCGCTCGACACCAGCCACACAGGCACGTTCAGCAACTACTGGCACATCGATCACGCCACGCCGGTTGCTTCCGGCAAGCGCGATCTCTACTCAGTAGCGCTGCACGAGATTCTGCACGCGATCGGTGTCGGCGCATCGGAGACCTGGAACGAACTTAGCAGCGGCACCAGTTGGACCGGCGATGAAGTGATCGCCGAGGCGGGAACTGGCGCAAACATGGTCACCGGTGGGCATGTTGCCCATGGCAAAACGGGTAAGAACATCTATACCGGCGCGACGCAAGAAGCGGTGATGGATCCTACCTTGAATGTCGGCACGCGGAAGTACCTGACCACGCTCGACCTGGCATTCCTCCGCGATCTGGGCTACAGCACGATCACGCCGGAGTTCGGCATCCCTGGCGACTTTAACGACGACGGGATCGTCAACCTGGCCGACTACGTCCTCTGGCGCAACAACCTGGGCGCCGGCAACGAAGCTGCTATCAACTTTCATGGCAACGGCGGCGGCATCACTTCGGCCGACTACACGATCTGGAAGGACAACTTTGGAAACTTGCAAGCCGCGGGCAGTTTCTCGAGTCCCTCGCTGGTGCCCGAACCCCATGCGGCCTTGCTAGCCTGCCTGGGCCTGGGGATGGGCTGGTGGCTTTCAGGCAGAACTCGCCAAGCAGTGCGGGGTTAACCTCCTGAACGCACATCTGAGCCCCCTGCCACGATAGCCGCCATGTCTCTGAGTGATCGACGGACGCCGAAGCTGTTGTTGGCCGTGATGGCCATCGCAACATTGGCCGGCGACTCCAGGGCGGCCGTGGCGCAGTTCGATGGACTCACCAGCCTGGCCGAGGGCGCGGTGGTGGGGGAGAACGTGACGGTGCCCGTGCCGGGCTTCGACATTCGCGTGCTCCGTCACGGTCAGCCGATCTACCACCAGGCGTTCGGCGATTGGCAGGTCGACCAGATCGCAGCCATCGACAGCAGCACCAAGACCCTGAGTGGCGCGCTACTGATGTCGCTCGCCGACACGCCAGGGCTGGGGTTTTCGCTCGACAGCCACTTGGGTGCCTTCCTCGACGAGTTCGACGAAGGCGAACTGGCCAGCATCACCATTCGCCAGGCGTTCAGCCACACCTCGGGAATCGAAGGCAGCGAAAGCTCGGCCGCCATCCTGTCCAACCCTCTGATTGGCCTACGCGAGAGCGCCCGACGCGTGGCCGAGTTGCCGCTGGCCCATGAGCCGGTGACGACCTTCGCCTACGGGGGTTTGTCGATGCAGGCGGCCGGCGCGGCGGCCGAAGTGGCTGCCGGCGTTCGCTACGTCGAGTTGTTCGCCGACCGCATCACCACGCCGCTGGGCATGACCAACACGTCGTTCTTCGCCGCCAGCCAGTTCAATCCGCGCATCGCCGGTGGAGTTCAGTCGACGGCCACTGACTACTCACGGTTCATGGACATGCTGCTCAACCAGGGCACCGACCGCGCGGCTGGCCACCAGGTGCTGTCGCCCGAGGCGGTCGCCGAGATGACCACGCTGCAAACCGCGGGTGTCGAGACCATTCACAACTCGCCGACCGACGACTCGAAGTACGGCATTGGCGTGTGGCTCGATCAACTGGAGGAGGCCGGGCCGCCGGTCGAGGTCATGGCGGGCGGTGCACGAGGATTTCATAGCTGGATCGATATCGAACACAACCTGGTGTTCACCTTCGCTACCGATACCACGTATTTTCGCAACCTAGAGTTACTCTCGTCGATGATGCACGTGGCGATTCTCGACGCCATCGCCCTGCCCGGCGACTTCAACGGCGACGGCTCCGTGAACCTGGCCGACTACACGGTGTGGCGCAATCACCTCGGCGCGGCGGAGGCAAGCACGCTGAACGGCAACGGAGACGGCAGCGCAATCGTCGACGCCGGCGACTACGATCTGTGGCGCGAGCACTTCGGACAAACCACTTCGCTCACCGAGGCTGTAACCACTTCGGTTCCCGAACCGAGTTCGCTGGCGGTGGCAATGTTCAGCCTGGTGGGACTTTACTGGCGCCAGCGTCAGTGAAAACCATGAAAAACGCCAGATTTCTTGCCTCCAGCGTCCACGCCGCGTAGTCTAGAGGCTTGCTCCTGGTCCGCTCGGCCCGGGAAGTCCGCCTGCGGGCTAGTTCTCCTGGTTGGGGTCTCAAGTAATGGGTTTGGTTCGAAGTGCACTCGTGGGGAGCGTTTGCTGGCTCGCGCTAGGCACCGGGGCGTCGGCGGCCAACGTCAGTTGGGACCAGGGCGCTTCGACCGACCAGTGGTCGGACCTCGACAATTGGTCGCCCAACGGCAGCCCAACCGACAACGACTTATCGATCGGCGACCTGCCAGCGGCCACGGAAGCCACCACGCTGGTCGACACCGATTTCAGCATCGCCAGCCTTGCTCTGTCCAATGGCGCGAATGCGGTCACCTCGGGCAACCTGCTCACCGTTAATGGCAACGTGGATGTCAGCGGCGCCGGCAGCACTCTGGTGATCTCCGAACACACCAACGGCGCGAGCAGCCCGGCGGCAATGGCCGAATCGATCTCTCTCAACAGCAGCGGCGCCTTGCAACTAGCTGGCGGGCGGCTGGTACTCGACGATCCGGCGAGCGGCCCGGCGAACGTCGCCACGCTGGTGAGCAGTTCGGGCCTGGTCACGGGCTTCGGCACGATCCTGCTGGATGAAAACCTCGGTGGAACGACCACCACCACGCTCATCAACGATGGCACCCTGCAAAGCAGCCGCCCCGTGGGAGCGACGCCCGGGGAGCGTTTCATGCTGACCATCGACACCAGCGACGCCGATCATCGGATCGACCTCGACGGTGTGACTGGAAATGGTGTGGTGAACGTTCATGAAGACACCACGCTCGAACTGAAAGTCGAAGCGGAGACTTTTGCAGGAACCATCAACCTCGCAGCCGGCGCGGTGCTCGACCTGGATCTTCACAAACTCCTCACGGACGGCGCAACGGTGAATGTCGACGCTGGAGCAACCGGCACGGCAACGATCCGCGGGCAACGCATCGGTGGTGAAGCAACCCACACGACGCCCACAACTTTCAACGTCAACTCTGGCAGCTTTGTGCACGAAGAGGGGTTCAATCTGAACTCGCCCTCGGTAATGAATATGGCTGCGAACACCTCCTTGGTGTTTCAGGATCTCACCTTCCGTAGTCAGTCGGTCTCCGAGATACAGGGAATGCTGAATATCAACGGCCCTGGGGCGATGATATTGGTCGAGAATACTACTTTAAAACTGAATACTCCCTCGTTCGACTGGGACGGCCCCGAAGACGTGGTGACACAGGTCCAGTCCGGTCACCTGTACGTGCAAAGCAACGATATCTCGCCTTCGGCCACGGATGACTCGTACGATGGCACCATCAATCTGATCGACTCGGTATTCCACCCGGAGATTACGAACGGGTGGGTGCTGGGTGGCGAGATGAACTTGAGTTCCAGCTCCACGCTTCTTCCGGTTACCACCATCACCGCGGACGAGACGATGACCGTCGATGGCGGCGTGATCAACGTCATCAGCGGCATCAACGTCCTTCGTACGCCCACCGTGTTCACGAGCAACGCCTCGGGTGGCATCCACATCGACGACGGCGCCACGCTGCGGGTCGAGCGGGACGTCACTTTCGACGGTGGCAGCACCCACACCGGCGCCGGAACGCTCGAGTTCCGCGGCGCCACGTTCACGGTCGGCGGCAACCAGGCCATTGCCATGCAAGATGGCGCGGTCAACCTGGCCGCCGACCCGACCGCCAGCGAGGTTTGGCACCTGCACGCCCGGCTGTCGGTGCAAGCTAGCGAAATGGACGTGTTTGGAAGCAACACCGAAAGTGTGGACGACACTATCTTCGTGCATGGCGCCGCCGGTCAGCTGTTGGTCGACTTGGCTGACAGCGACTCCTGGACGCTGGGCGAATCGGGCATCTTGAACGTCAACGGCACGACTGGCTTCGAAAGTTCGCTCATTGGCGACGACATGCGGATCGAAGGGCGTGTGGTCGTCACGGACAACACGCTGTTTTCTGCTCGAATCGACGTCGCCGCGGGCGGCACGATCGACATCAACACGCCCGGCGCCGCCCTTCGCCTGAAGGGGATCACCGCTGCCGGGCCTAACACGATCTCGGGTGGAACCATCCAAGGTCCAGGTGAACTCCAGGTGCAAAGCTCGTCCGGCTTGTCAGGGCATGGCACCATCTCCACCGACATGAATCTCATGGGCAATGCCGACCTGTTGGTGACCGGCGGGACTTTAACGGTCAATGGCGAGGTGCTCGCCGCCGATCAGATAATCGTCGACAACGACGCCACGCTTCAATTGGGAACGATCCTCGATACCAGCAACCTCACGTACCTGAATTTGACCGGTGGCTCGGTGACGGGCACCGGTATCGCTAACAACAATCTCCTCCGCGGCCAGGGTGAAATCGCCGTCGACACGTTTGTCAACAACGCCACCTTGTTCGCGGCCGGCGCGTCGGACCAGACACTGGTTGTCTCCTCCGCCACCGGCGTCGATCTCGATGGCGACAGTACGTCTGGCGAGGCCCACGCCACGTCTGGCAATCTCACCATCGCCAGCCCCCTGACCGACGACTTCGACGGCCGCATGTTCGTTGGAAGCGGGCGAACCTTGACCTTGCAGAATTGGTGGACGCTCGGCAGCGATGGTTCGGTGCAACTCAACAGCAACGGCGTCGACCGTGCCTCGCTGCTTAGCGGAGGAACCGGAGCCATATTGAACGGCACGGTCGAAGTTAGCGGAATCGGCCAGATGGACAACGTCGCGTTTCACTCCGACGCGACCGTCGAGCTGGTCAGCGATCTGCTGGAACTCGACGGAAACTCCACGATCGACGCCGACGCCACGTTTACCGGCGCCGGTTTGCTGCAGAACCTGGCGACGGGCTCACTGTCGCTTGACGACAACACGAGCGTGGGCATCCGCCTCGACAACCACGGCGAGCTGCACCTCGATGGCCAGGCAACCGTGCATGCCTTCAGCCAAGCGGCGACGGGCAACCTGAACATCGATATTGAGAACACCTCGGCCTTCGATCAATTAACCTTCGCCAATTCATCTTCGCTGGACGGCGGACTGCTGCTCAGTATCGACAGCGGCTACGTACCCACGCTGGGCGATAGTTTTCACATCCTGACCGGCGCCGGCGGACTGCTTGGAACGTTCTCCACGCTGGCCAGCGAACTACCCAGCCCAGGCGCCGGGCTCGCCTGGGAGTTCGACTACACCGGCGCGGAAGTCGTGCTCCGCGTGATCGAGGGCGGCCTGCCTGGCGACTTCAATGGCGACGGCCACGTGAACCTGGCCGACTACACCGTGTGGCGGAACAATCTCGGAGCGTCGGACGAGGGTGTGCTGGCCAACAATGGCGACAATTCCGGCACGGTCGACACAGGGGACTACGATCTTTGGAAGATGCATCTCGGCGACAGCAACGCCGCGCTCGCAGCCGAAACGTCGCGTGTTCCCGAACCCAACACGCTTCTGTTGGCCACGATGCTCGGCTGCTCACTACTGTTGTCCGCAAGAGTTTCTCGTTAGTGCGCAAAGCCCTCCGCGGCACGGCGTTGAAGGGGTAAACTGGAAGTTCGTGCGAACGAGTCGTTGTTCGCTCTCCCACTCGCCTCGCTCATCTTGCTGCCCCTATCTGCCCCATGCGCTTTCGCTGCCTTTACACCGCTATCGTTGTATCCCTGCTCACTACCAGCGTGGCTCAGGCGCAGTCGTACGTCGATGGCATCGACGTGTCGAGGTGGCAGACATCGATCAATTGGACATCGGTACTGAACTCGGGAACCGAGTTCGCCTTTATCAAGGCCACCGAAGGGGTCGACTTCGTCGATCCATGGTTCCACACCAATTTCCAAAACGCGGACGCCGCTGGAGTGCTGGCTGGTCCCTACCATTACGCACGGCCCGATAGCTCCGCGACCAACCCCCAGGACCCGGTGAACGAGGCCAACGACTTTCTGGATGCGATTGTGCCGTACTACGAAACCGGCTCCTACCTTCCACCGGTGTTGGATGTCGAAGAGTTCTCTTTCACGCCGCCTGGCGGCCAATCGCTCAAGAACTTTGTCTCCGGATGGGTGCAGGACTTCAGCGACACGGTGCTGAGCGAACTTGGAGTGCGCCCCATTATCTATACGAGTAAATCCTACGCGAACACGTACTTCACCAACTCGGTCGCCTCGCAGCACGATCTGTGGATGGCGTGGTGGAAGAATGGAACCTCCAACCCGCCCACACCGTCCGATGCGCCCAGTTGGGATACCTGGAAGTACTGGCAGTGGACCGCCACCGGCAGCGTGTCTGGAGTGAGCGGCAATGTGGATCGCAATCTGTACAACGGCACCCGGCAGCAGCTCGAAGCGGAGTTGATCAGCCTGCAGGAAACGCCCGGCGCGACGACCATGATTGCCGACTTCGAAGTGGATGAGGGTTACTTCGGTTCTTCCATTCTCTATTCGGGATCCACCAGCGGCGTTGGCGAATCGAGCTACGCCGAGCGAGTGACCACCGAAGCGCAGGAAGGCAATGCCTCGCAGGAATTGTTCATCGACGGCGATGCCGGAGGGTGGTTCCTGCGGCACCTCGCGGGCATCGGCACGCCGGGGTCGCCCGGTTCGAATCGGGAGTTCGACACCACCGGCTACATCGGCTTCTGGCTCAAGACCGACGACGAGGATGTTTCGGTGAGCCTGGCCCTCGACGCGCCCAGCACGGCCGATCGGGGCATCGCCAAGGACGTCATCGCTGATGGCCAGTGGCACCTCTATCAATGGTCGCTGGAAGACGACGACCAATGGGAAGCCTGGGTCGCCGGCGACGGCATCATCGACACCCCCACCGCCACGATCGACTCGATACAGTTCTTTGGCTCCGGCCAGGCGACCGTGTACCTCGACGCGGTGATGCACAATCCGCTGGGCAGCCTACTGGTCAGCAACGGTCTGCCGGGCGACTTCAATGGCGATGGTACCGTGAACCTCGGCGACTACCTGGTGTGGCGAAACAACCTGGGAGCCGACACCGAAGACGTCATCGCCGGCAACGGCGACAACTCCGGCACGGTCGACGCTGGCGACTACACACTATTTAGGCTTAACTTCGGCAACACGGTCCCTGCGAACATCTTGCAGGGTACCCAAGCGGTGCCCGAACCCACCACCGCGCTTGGTCTGCTGGCCGCGCTAGGTTGTGGCTGTCTCGCCCGTCGACGACAAGTTTCCTAGCTGCTCTCCGCAGCGGCTGCAGTAGCGAGCTCCGTCGTCGTTGGTAGTGTGGGGGCAGCGTGTGCAGCTACGCGTGGCGCCATACAGTGTCCGCTGCTTCAGCACTTCGGCGCTGAACAAGCCGGTCGGCACGATGATAATCGCGTAGCCCAACAGCATCACCAGGGCGGCGATCGTCTTGCCCAGCGGCGTGACCGGTGCGATGTCTCCGTAGCCCACGGTGGTCATCGTAACGATGGCCCAATAGACACTCACTGGGATGTTGTCGAAGCCACTGTCCGCGCCCCCCTCCACCAGGTACATCACCGAGCCCAGAATGATGATGGTGCAGACAATCACCGAGATGAACACGGTGATCTTGGGCCACGTGTGCTTGAGCGCCATCAGCCACCCCTGGCCTTCGCGGACATGGTGAGCGAGTTTCAAGATTCGAAACACACGCAACAGCCGCACGGTGCGGATGGTGGCCAGCGATCCCGCGCTAGGAATGAACAACATCAGGTAGGTCGGTAGCAACGACACCAGATCCACCACGCCGAAGAAGCTGAACACGTACCTGGCAGGCCTGTTCACACACGCCAGCCGCGCGGCGAACTCCACGGTAAACAGGATGGTGATGATCCACTCCGCCACCCGCAGGTCGTCGTACCAGAATTCGGGTGGCTTGTCGGAGTCGTGAATGCTCTCCAGCATCACCGCGATGATGCTCGCCACGATGACCACCAACAGCCCCAAGTCGAACCAGCGGCCGGCGGCCGTGTCGTGCTCGAAGATCACGTCGTACCACTTCTGCTGCCACTCGGCCGGCCCGGGACCGAGTTTGGGCCTTTTCTCTGGTTTTGCGGTAGACGGATCGCTCATGAGGCAAGTGTAGCTTACGGGCTAAGGGCCGACCAACGGCGATTTTCGGTGCTCCGTGCAGCCGTTTTCGCAATTGGGGAGTCTTGTCTAGACGTGGTACAATTGACCGCAAGACAACGCCCACCGAATCGATTGATCATGTCGCAGCACTCCGATGACACGGATGCCGAACTCCGCGCAGCAATGCTCGACCTAATTCATCGCGAGTATGCAGACGGTTGTTGCATGGCCCACGAATCCCTGATTGCCCCCGCAATTCGAAGATGGCGGTCCTACGCACGCCGAAATGTGAAGAACAAGAACCAAACACTGGACCATCGAGCCCACGATCTCAACAAGGGCCTCGTGGCGCTGTTTCCTGAACACAACTACGATCCCGCGTGTTTGGGTCATCTTGCCGAGTCGTTCGCCGAGATCTTATGGCGTTTCGAAGACTAAGACTATGAGCAGAACTGGTTTGCTTCTACTTGTCGTGAGTGTTTCGTTCGTCGGCTGTGAACAGCGGTCGACAAGCCCCAGCAGTACCACATCCGACAACTCCGCGGCGTCATCCACCGAGCCCACGGTGAGACCTGAGCTCTACATACAGCAATCTCTTGAAGGGCTTCGCGCGCAAACTGCATCGCATAACTCGACGTGGCATCTTGGCGACGCGGACAATTGGGCTGCCGATCAGGAAACCGGTCGCATAACTTTTACGTTTGCTGATGGGACCATCGCAGAAGCTAACATGCAAATTGTAGGCACGTACAACACAGACAATGGCACCTTCCTCTGGGGCTGGGACCATCCATCGGTCGCTGAACCACTCCGCAAGCACGCGGCATTGGCCAAACAGTTTGGTGAGGAGAATGGCTTGGCTCAATACACGGAAAGAATGGTAGAGTGCACCGAAGAACAAGCTTGGGAGTTTACTGCAGTTGCTGCACGACTTGGCGAAGCAAATGGGGCTTACCGCGGCCCCGCTGGGACGGCTCTAGTCTTTATGACCTTCGGTGAAGTAAAGCTAAGCAAGCCATAACGACATAATGCACCGGAGCTATCGTTCGCGCCGGATGTGCATCGCGAAACGACTGGCGTTTGGTGCTGTGGATGGCCGCGGGGTATACTCGCTCGCATAACTGCCGCGTGGGGCAAGCATTTAGGAGCGAAAGTGAGGCGACTTCAACGATGGCCAACTTCGGAGCCGAACGTCTCTTTATCCGTGTGGCAGGCGCGTTGGATTTCGATCCGAATGAGGGGATCGACGCTGAGCAGTTCGCTTTCATCATGGTGTGCGACGGCGATGCCTATGATCGCCCTTCGCTGCAGGACCACACGTTCGCACCTTGCGATCAGCCCCGCTGGTTTCCAGCCTCCGAGGGCCTCGGCACGGTCCGCGCGGTGATCGCAGAGATGGAGAAGAAGCTTGGCGCGTCCGATCTTGAGCAGAGAACGCAGCTAGAAAACAAGATCGAGGTCTTGCGAGTGGTGGAAGACAAACTCGACTCCATCGACCTCAAGGACTACAAGTTCCACTTTCTTGCCCGCGATCTGGAGTAAGAGCGATTGATAACAATCTTAACCCGGGCGGCGATTGCTGACCACCTCCGGGTTAGCTCAAACCTCAAGTATTAAACGACGGGGCTAAATCTGCCCAGGGCAGCGTCGCATTCATTCGCGATCCTCCGCGTGCATTCGCGGGCCACCCTTAGCGGGGCCAGCCATCGCAAATTTGCATTAAATGTTGGCTGTAAAAAAATCGCCGTTGCAGTCGCGTGGCGGTGTGGTCCAATGGAGTTGCAGCGTGATGCACGCGCTGTAGATCTTTGGCAACTTGTTAGTTCTCCACTGGCTTGCCCTTCGCGGATTTGCCCCCTAGCCGACAACCTACGTGTTGTCGGAATCTGGACGCGTTTCTGCCAAGTTCGGCTGCGACTCCAAATTGAGCGAGGTGGTGGTTCCTGCGCTGATTCGCGGAGCGAATTGCGACTATCGTTTTGTCCCCATCGAAAACATGCGGGGAACAACGTGGGGAGTTTTGTCGCACCCCCCGATTGGTTTGGACTGGAAAACTAGGGGGTTTGCCACTTGGGTGGACCACAACGCTTGGGGTTTTGGGCCAATGGATCGATTTTGGGGACAAAACCCTGTTGGCCCAAAACGCGTCGGAGCTGTAAGAGGTTGTTCCGGAGAGGCGTAGCTCTGCGGCTAGGGGTCCGCGAAGGTACACGCTTAACTTTATGTCGGTTCGTCGCGCTCTTCTTCTGCTCGGAAGCCCAGGTTGCCGTAGCGGTGGTAGCGGAAAGTGACCGATTGTTCGCGGATGTACCACAGCAGCTCGACCCGGCCGTGTGGTGAGACCGGGGTGTCGGCGACGTACGACAGCACTTCGGCGGCGGCTGTGCGGACGCACTGTGGAACGCGGTCCGGCGTGGCGTAGCGGACGCGGCCGGCGAGCTCTTGGCCGATCGTCTCGGCGAGCTGTTCGTCCGATTCTTCGACGAACTCGATCGCGCCGGCCCAGGTGTCGGTCGCTTCGTCGAGCTTGGCGATCAGGCCAGCGAGCGCGGAACCTTCGTCGAAGTGCGGTGAGCTTACGACCACCCGGGCGCCGGCCGCCTGGGCGGCGGCGATGCGGGCGAGCAGTTCAAAATCGCTATCGGACTGGTGCACGCGGATGCGGACCATCTCCACCGGCAAGTAGCGTCGCTCGTTGTCCTCGCCCAACAGTCGGAAGTGATCGTGCGACGTGCCAAACTCCTCGGCGGCCCAGTGGTCGTAACTTGCCACGGCCGCAGCCAGGCCCAACGAGGCGTCGCTATCGAACGCCGTGACCAACTCGGCCAACAACGGATTGCTAACCGGATCGGTGGGTACTCGCTCGTCACCGCCGTCGAAGTTCATCAGCTGGGCGACGTAGTTCGGTCCGCCTGCCTTGATGCCGGGTCCGACGTTGCTTTTGCCCATCCCGCCGAACGGTTGGCGGAGGACGATCGCTCCGGTGGTTGAGCGGTTGATGTACAGGTTGCCTGCGCGGATGCCGTCGCGCCACTGCTGTTGCTCGCGGTCGTCGAGGCTTTCGAGTCCCGAGGTCAAACCAAAGCCGGTCGCGTTCACCAGTTCGATCGCCTCGGCCAGGGTTCGCACGCACATCACACCGAGGAGCGGCCCGAAGAACTCGGTGCAGTGGGTGAGCGAGCCAGGTTGGACGTCCCACTTCACGCCCGGCGATACGAGGTGCGGATTGTCGTTGACGCCGATGTCCGGCATCACGGCCCACGACTCGCCGGGTTCGAGTTCCTTGAGGCCCTTTTCCAGCACGCCGCTCGGTGGGCGGATCAGCGGTCCGACGCGCGCCGAGAGGTTCCACGCGCTATCGACCTTCAGGCTCTCCACCGCGTCGCACAGCACGTCGCGGAAGCCGCGGTCGTGGTAGACTTCGTCTTCGAGGATCAACAGCGACGTGGCCGAACACTTCTGGCCGCTGTGGCCGAAGGCGCTGGTGACCACGTTCTTCACCGCCAGGTCGCGGTCGGCCAGCGCGGTGACGATGGTCGCGTTCTTGCCACCGGTCTCGGCCAGGAGGTTCATCGTCGGATCGACCCGCAGCAGGTGCGCGGCGGTGTCGGTTCCGCCGGTCAGCACCACCACGTCGGCCGCGGGATGCGTGACCAGTTGCTGGGCGACGCCTTCGCCGTGGGCGCAACCGACCATTTGCAGCGCGGTCCGCGGCACCCCGGCGTCCCACAGGCACTGGCACATCTTGTAGGCGATGAGCACCGTGTCGCTGGCCGGCTTCAGGATCACCGTGTTGCCGGCCGCCAGCGCCGCAGCAACTCCGCCGCACGGGATGGCGAGTGGGAAGTTCCACGGCGACACGACAACCACCACGCCTTTGCCGCGCGGCGTGAGTCCGGCCAACTCGTGATAGCTGCTGGCCGTTTGGGCGTAGAAGCGGCAAAAGTCGATCGCTTCGCTCACTTCGGGATCCGACTCGGTGAAGAGCTTGCCACCTTCGGCCATCATCACGCCCAACAGGTCGCCACGACGCTGGGCCATAAGTTCCGCAGCGCGGAACAGCGCCTCGGACCGCTCGCGCGGAGTGCGTCGCCGCCAGCCGTCGGTGTCGGCCGCAGCCGTGGTCATCGCCACCTCGGCGTCCTCCGGCGTAGCGGCGTGGTAGCGACCGACGACCAGCTCGGGGCGCGAAGGGTCGATCGTCTCGGCCACAGTGCGCCCTGTGGTGATCTCCTCGCCGCCGATCACCAGCGGCACTTCGCCTGCTTGGTCGCTGTGGCGAGGCTGCCACTCGGCGACGATCGACTCGGCCCACTCGCTATGCTGCGGCAACGCCCAGTCGGTGTTGGGTTCGTTGGCGAAGGGCACCTCGGGGCTGGGCGCTACAGACTGGAGCGTGCCGCCGGATTCGCGGCGGTCCTGCGTTCGGCGCGGAGCACTCGAGAGCGTATCGAGCTTGGCGAACGACTCGCGGAACTGCTGCTCGAGCCGCTCCCACTCGGCGGAGCCGACACGGACGTTGAACGCGTGGCGGAGGAAGTTGTCCGGCCCGGTGTTCTCGTCGAGCCGGCGAACCAGGTAGCCGATGGCGCTGGTGAACTCGTCTTGATGGGCGGCCGGGGCGTACAACAGCAGGTTGCCGGCCAGTTCGAACAGGGCCCGCCGCTGGTGGTTGGCCATGCCTTCGAGCATCTCGAACTGCACGCGATCGAGCATGCCCGCGTCGTGCGCGGCCACCAGGCCGTAGGCAAGCGTGAACAAGTTGTGCGACGCCACGCCCACCCGCACGACGTCGCGGTTCTCGGGCAGCAGTGCCTCGTGCAGCATGCGCAGGTAATTGGCGTCGGTATCGATCTTCTGCTTGTAGGGCGCTTGGGGCCAACCTTCGATGCTCGCCTCGACGCGTTCCATCTCCATGTTTGCGCCTTTGACGAGTCGCACGGTGATCGGCGCGCCGCCGGCCGCTACGCGACCGCGAGCCCACTCCAAGAGTTGCTGCAGCACCAACAGCGAGTCGGGCACATACGCCTGCAGGGCGATGCCGGCCTCGACGCTTTCGAGTCCCTTACGGTCGAGCGTTTGCATGAACGCGTCGGCCGTCAGGTGCATGTCGCGGTACTCCTCCATGTCGAGGTACACGAACTTCGGCACCACGGACCCGTCGGCACGCGTGAACGTGCCCCGCGCGGCCGCGCGGAACAACAGCTCGATGCGGTCGCACAGTTCGGCCACCGTGTGCTTGCGGGCCAGTGGCGTGATCTGCGAGTAGATCGTCGAGATCTTCACGCTGATCACTTCGATCTCGGGTCGCTGCAACACCGCCAGGTACTTTTCGAGTCGCCGCCGGGCGTCGCGCTCGCCGAGTAGCGCCTCGCCCAAGTGGTTCACGTTCATCCGCACCCCTTCGCGGCGCCGCTCGGCGAGGTGCTTTTCGAGCAGTTCCGGTTCGGCGGGCAGGATCACGTTGGCCGTCTCGTGCTGCATCTTCTCCTTCACCAGCGGCATCGCCACGCCAGGCAAGTACGCGCCGAACGACTGGAAGCCGCGCAGCAGCGTGCGGTCGAGCGGGCTGAAGAACCGCGGCACGCCCTGCACGTCGAGGATGTGGATGAACTGATCGGCCGACCGCTGCGCCTCGCGCGAGCGGAACGTCTGATCGGTCATCTGGGTGAGCGTCGCCTTGTCGTGCGGGCTCTGGATCATCCGATCCAACTCCGCCTGCTGGCGCCGCTCGGCCGGAGTCTGCAGGTCCTGCGCACGCTCCTGCAACTGCCTGGCCAAGTACACCGCCTTAGCGACCAGCGGATGGGCGTCGCTGGCGTCGTCGGGCTGAAAATTGGCAAGGATGGTTGCGAGTTGGGGGTCGTTCGAACGAGCGGAGGACATACTGTCGGATGGGAGTTCAGGGCGGGGAATGGAAAACTACACGTTAAAACCGGTAACCTCGAGCCAGTACGCAAAGGAACATCGCTGTGCGACGAACTACTATTTTCCCTCTGTTCGCGGCCGTTTGGGAAGGGCGGAGCCAGTAGTTTTCCCTCAGGGCCAGCAACATGGGTGGTTTTCTGTTGGTTGCAGGCGCGTGGTCACGTATTGATAATGCATTGTCTCGCCAAATTCGCCGGAGAAAACAACTTGCCCAAGCAGTTACCACAAATCGACTCACACATCCGCGTGGTAACGCCAGAGAACATTGCGTTCGAGTACCGTGTGGCGAGCCCCTTCGAGCGGGCGTTTGCGTATTTCATCGACGCGATCATCATGATCATCTTCGTGACCGTGATTGTGTTTGTCTCCTTCATGATTCTTGGGAGTATGGGATTTTTCGAGCTCGCTATCGGTGTCGGGTTGATCTCGCTATTCGTCGTGACTTGGTTCTACGGGGCCGTCTTCGAGACGTTCTGGAACGGCCAGACGCCGGGCAAACGATCGATGGGGCTGCGCGTGGTTCGCACCGATGGCAGCCCGATTAACGCGGGGCAGGCAGTGCTGCGAAACTTTCTGCGACTGGTCGACGGTCTACCCGGCCTGTTCATTGGCCTGACCATTCCGACCTACCTGGTGGGACTACTGGCGACATCCATGAACTCCCGCTATCAGCGACTGGGCGATCTGGCGTGTGGCACCATGGTGGTGGCCGAGGACCGCTCCAAGGCAAAGCGGTTCAACGAAATCAACGATGTGATGCTCGGACCCGTCGAAGACATGTTACCGCCGGGCGCGCTGCCCAGTCGCACGCTGGCCAAGGCGATTGCCCAGTACGTCGAGCGACGGCAGTATTTCGGACCCGAACGTCGAGCCGAGATTGCGGGTCATATCGGCAAGATCTTCGTCGACGAGTACAACCTGCCAACCGGCATCGACTACGATGCCCTGCTGTGCGTGCTGTACCGTCGAGCGTTTCTCTCGACGAACACCGACGAAGACCTGGACAACGTGGCGCTGCCGCCCGACTCGTCGAGCCGCGCTTTGCCGCCCCCTGCTAGCCAACGGAATCCCTATATCGAGCCGCTAGTGCGGCGCGAGTTCGAACCGCCAAGGTAGCGACCACACCTCCACTCCACTTTCGCAATACTTCGCCCCCCATCCAGCCTACGCATGAAAGCTGCCGAACTTGTTGAATCACGGATGGCCGACTGGCGAAAGCTGGAGAAGGCGTGCATCATGCTCGAGACCGGCGGCAAGCGCAACCGGTTGAGTCCCCACGCACGCACCCAGTTCGCCGCCGCCTATCGAGCGGCCTGCGCCGACCTGGCCCTGGCCGACGCCTACCAACTGCCGGCCACCACCGTGCGATACCTGCATCAACTGGTCGGCCGGGCGCACAATCAGCTCTACCGCAGCAAACGATTTGCCTACAACACGTGGTTCGACGAGTTGTTCCGCCGAGTGCCGCAGCGACTGTTTCACGACGGATACGTTCGCCTGGCGTTCGCCCTGTTCTGGGGTACGTTCCTCGTTTCGGCCTTCCTGTCCAGCAAATGGACTCCCGTCTACCGATTCAGCGAGACGGTGATGACCCGCGAGGCCATCCTGGGATTGGAGGACATGTACACCGAGGCCCCCTGGGACCGGGGACGATCATCCGGCGCCGAAGGCGCCATGATGGGTTTCTACATCAACCACAACACCACCATCGGCTTGCGATGCTTCGCAATGGGCTTGCTGTTTGGCATCGGGGGACTGTTCGAAACCATGTCCAACGCGGTGTTCCTGGGCGCGGCCTTCGGCCACATGACCACCGTGCCACAGGGGGAGAACTTTTACCAGTTTGTTACCGCCCATGGTCCGTTCGAATTGACGGCCGTCGTGTTGTCGGCCGCTGCCGGTATGCGCCTCGGGTTCTCGCTGGTCAACACCAAAGGGATGAGGCGATTCGACTCGCTAGCGCTCGCAGCGCGGCAAAGCCTGCCGACCATGCTGGTGGCCGTGGTGCTGTTTTTCATGGCCGCGGTGATCGAAGGATTCCTCTCCCCCTCGCCGGCTCCCTACGGAGTGAAGGCCATGGTTGCCATGATCTCGTCGCTGATGCTGATGATTTACTTCACGGTACTGGGCTATTCCGAGGAGCCGCCTGACGACGAACTCGAACAAGCAGCACTGTTCTAACCGTAAGACCTTAGCAGAATCCGCCCTCCCACGGGCCATCCACCGTTCGCCGATTCGTCCTACCAAGCCATGCAACTCGACCAGACACGCATTGTGATTCGCGAGCGCCGCTTTGGCGAGATCATGGGGCTTGCGCTGCAGGTCACCCGCACTGGCATCAAGTGGATTTCTCTGCTGTGGCTCTTGGGCGTAACGGGGTTCGCGTTGCTGAACGCCTTGCTGCTGTATGGGATCCTTGCCGATGAGATCGATATTGGCGACCCGCCGGTTGGATACTGGAACTTGCTGGTGATGCTGGTGGCCATCGAAACCCCACTGGCGACCGCGCCGATCACGCTGTATCTGGGCAAACTCACGTTCAACAGCCCGTTCCGCTTCCGCACCATGCTGGTGGAGTTGCTGCGCAGTCTGCCACAACTGGTGCTTTATCAGGTGGTGCTGCGCACGCTGATGATGCCATTCCTGTTGCTGCCCTACTGGATCATGCCGTACGTGGGCGAGTTGATTCTGCTGGAACGCAACCCGCTGGCCAGCGGCCGCACCAAGCGATTGACCACCAATCGCCGCAGTCGCAATCTGCACTCCAACAACGGCGGCGAACTATTTGGCCGCTGGATGCTGGCCCTGCTGGTGGGAGTCGTGCTGACCTTGGCCTTGGGACTCGGCTTCGAACTGCTGCTCGCCAAACTCGGAGGCTTGGAAATCACCTGGTTTGCGCGGCACCTGGTGATCTATCCGCTTGCCCTGTGGGTAGTGGTCGGGTGGATGGCCGTGGTACGCTTTCTGGCGTACCTCGATTTGCGGATCCGTCGCGAAGGATGGGAAGTGGAACTACTAATGCGGGCCGAAGCCGCCCGGTTGCGACGCCCTTCGTCCCTGGTGAGTGCTCGATGACAGCCGTGTGTCCCGCCAGCATCCGAACTCCCCGAAGCATGGCTGCTGCTGTGCTGGTGGCGATCGTGTGGTGCCTGCTGGCAACCTCCCTGGCGGCGCAGGACATGACGAACGGGGATACCGCTGTGGAGGCCGGCCGCGAAGCGCTCTCCAGCGCGCCGAAGCTTCCCTGGTACGACCCCCAAACCGACGACTATCGGGCGGCCAAAGTCGACGCGCCCAAGCCGCGTCGCACCCGGAACAGCAACTTCGACATATTCGACTTCATGATGTGGCTCGGTTGGTTCCTGCTGGCAATGCTGTTGGTAATGTTGGTGTACTTCATCGCCAAGTCGTTCCTCCGACGCGAGGTGAAGGACAGCATTGTCGTGAGCCACGCCAACGTAGGGGCCGACATCTCGCGCGTGGAAGAATTGCCGGTGACGCTCAAGAAATCGCCCAGCGACTACCTGGACGAAGCGCAGCGGTTGTACGCCAAGGGCGACTACGCGCAGGCCATCGTCTACCTGTTCAGCCACCAACTGCTGCAACTCGATCGGCGGCATTGGATTCGCCTGGTCAAAGGGAAGACCAACCGCCAGTACCTGCGCGAAGTGCGCCGCAGCGCGTCGCCATCGGCCGACACACTGGCCGACATTTTCCACCGAACCGTGCTGCTGTTCGAGGAAGTGTTCTTCGGCAAACGACTGCCGCCGCGCGAATCGATCGAGGAGGTCTGGCGTCAGATCGACCAGTTCGAGTCGCTCGTCGGCGTGCTGGAGGAGCAGGCCGCATGAACAACGCGCTAATTGGCAATTCGAAATGGCTCACCTTGCTGCTGGCGAGCCTGCTGGTGGCCACCGGCTGTACAGACTACGTCCCCTCCACTTACGGGCAGCGGGGCGGAATCGGCGCGACGAGCTTGAACGGCACCCGCGTCCTGGCCGAGATGTTCGAGGAAGCTGGCCATCGGGTGCGGAGCTGGCGGTACCTGTCGCCCAAGGTGAAGAACTTCGACGTGATTGTGTGGTTCCCCGACGACTTCAACGCGCCCAGCCCGGAGGTCGAGTACTGGCTGACCGAATGGCTGACCACCGACAGCGAGGATGGCGGGCAACGCGTGTTGATCTACGTGGGGCGCGACTACGATGCCGCGCCGGACTACTGGCAGCATATGCAAGGGAAAGCTCCACAGGGCCTGAATGCGGAATACAAGCGGCGACTGTCCGAGGCCAGGGCCGACGCCCTGGCCCAACGCCCCCGACCTTTGACTCGCACCGAGACCGAAGACTGGTTCACACTGGACGCCAAGAACAAGCAAACCAAGGTCAAGCAGCTTACCGGCGATTGGGCCCAAGGCATCGACTCGTCGAAAATCGATATCTCCCGCCGCAATCGAGTGGTCCCCCGCGACCGACACTACGAACCTCTGTTGAGCGACGAAGCAGACAACCTGATCGTCAGCGAACTGGCCTACGACGGCGGCTACCTGAGTGGACCGATGCCTGTCGGGCGAGTGATCATGGTGGAGAATGGCTCGTGGTTGCTCAATTCGCGGCTGGTAAACCACGAACACCGCAAACTCGCGGGGCGCCTGATCGACGACATCGGTCCGCCCAGGCGAAATGTGCTGTTCCTGGAGTCGGGCACCAACGGTCCTCCCATACGAGACGAAGATCCCAGCGCTGGTATGCCGACCGGTCTGGAATTGTTTCGCGTCTGGCCGATTGGAGCAGTGCTCACGCAACTGGCCGCGCTGGGCGTGGTCGTATCCATGATGCTGTGGCCCATCTTCGGCATCCCCAAGCGGCTGGAGCGGAAGTCGTTGTCCGATTTCGGCAGCCACGTCGCCGCGGTCGGTCGCATGTTGGCCAACGCCCGCAACCGCGCACACGCCATTGGCCTGTTAATGTTGTATCGTCAATCGCTCCGCCATGAATCGGGCGGAACCGAAATCAGTCAACCTTCAACACCTCTCCCACCCCCCGAACCCCCAGCCAGCGACTCGGAATGAATCAGCCTCACCATTTCAATCAGCCCAATTTTGGGTCCCCCGAACCGACACCACCGCTGAACGAGCCAGAGGTCGCGGGCGACGTCCATCAGCCCCAGCCCACGCCCATGCAGCCGGCGCGAACGGCTGGAGTGCAGTCGTTGTACCAGCGGCTCTCTGCTGAAGTCGGCAAGGTGTACGTCGGGCAGGACGAACTGGTCCTCTCCACGCTGGTCGCCCTGTTTTCCGGCGGGCACGTGTTGATCGAAAGCGTGCCGGGCCTCGGCAAGACGCTGTTCGTTCGCACCTTGGCCAAGGCATTGGGCGCCAAGTTCGGACGCATCCAGTTCACCGCCGACCTGATGCCCTCGGACATCACTGGCGCGCCGATCTTCAACATGAAGACGCAAGAGTTCGTCTTCCGCCCGGGTCCGGTGTTCACGCAGTTGCTGCTGGCCGACGAAATCAACCGCTCGCCCGCCAAGACCCACGCCGCGCTGCTGGAGATCATGCAGGAACGCCACGTGACCGTCGAACGGACCACGCACCCGCTGGAACCGCCGTTCCTGGTCATGGCCACGCAGAACCCCATCGAGAGCGAAGGCACCTACAACCTACCTGAAGCACAACTCGATCGCTTCATGTTCAAGGTGCTGGTCGACTATCCCACCGCGGGCGAAGAAGCTCGCGTGCTGAAGGAGCACAGCCGCCAGGTGGCGGTGGAGAAGCGATTGGAAGAGGAAGTGGCCACGGTCACTGGGCCCGAGCAGATCGTCCAGGCCACCAAACTGTGTGGCGAAGTGCTGGTGGCCGACGAGTTGATCAACTACATCAACAACATCGTCCGCCAAACCCGCGCGTGGCCACAGTTCCACCTCGGCGCATCGCCGCGGGCGGGTATCGCCCTGGTGCAGGGCGCGCGAACACTGGCCGCGTTCAACGGCCGCGACTTCGCCATCCCCGACGACGTAAACGAAATCGCCCTGCCCGCCCTCCGCCACCGCGTGGTGCTCACCGCCGAAGCCGAAGTGGAAGGCCACCAGGTCGACCAGGCCTTGCGCGAAATGATCCGCACCGTCGAAGTACCAAGGATGTAACCCACAAGTCCCCTCCCCCGGGCGATTTGGCGCGGGGGCAAGACTCACCAGCCAACGCCCTGCACCGCAACTCCAAGAACCACACGCAACCCAACTCCATGCAACTCGTCTTCTGGTCACTTGTCGCATTGCTTGTCGCGCTGGTCGCCCTGGCGCGGTGGGGCGGGGTGTATCCGCATCGGCCGCTCGTGTTGCTGATGATCGTGCCATCGTTCATGGCCATTTGGATCGCATTCCTGCCTTCGGTGTGGCCCATGGTCGCGGTGGTGGATCTGTTGGTGCTGCTCGTAGCGGTGGTGGACCTCGAGAGCCTGAGAGGAGCGGGGCGCATCCAGATCGAACGCCAAGTGGCCCTGATCGCTTCGCTCGGCCAACTGCACAAGGTAACGCTCACCGCCACCAACCGCGGTAAAAAAGAGTGGCCCGTCTGGATTCGCGACGGCGTGCCCGAACACCTGGAGGCCGAGCCGGAGGATTTCAACGTGGTGCTGCCGGCCGAACGGCGTGCGACGCTGGAATACCATCTCCGCCCCAAGCGACGCGGCGGGTTCGACTTCGAGCATGCTTACGTGCGCGTGCGAAGCCGCTGGGGTTTGTGGAACCGCTATGTGCAGCTCGATTGCCACTCGCGCATCAACGTTTATCCCGACATGAAGCAGCTGGGCGAGTACGCCCTGTTGGCGCGGACCAACCGACTGAGCCTGATGGGGCTGCGGAAGACGCGCCGCGTGGGCCAGGACAATGAATTCGAGCGGCTCCGCGACTACACCATCGACGACAACTACCGCCACATCGAATGGCGGAGCACCGCGCGACGGAACAAGCTGACCGTCAAGGACTTTCAAGCCAACCAAAGCCAACGCGTGGTATTCATGGTGGACTGCGGCCGCATGATGACCGGCACCAGCGGCGGCGTGAGCCTGTTGGACCACGCTCTGAACGCGATGCTGATGCTCAGCTACGTGGCGCTCGCGCGCAAAGACCAAGTGGGCCTGCTGTGCTTTTCGAACGAGGTGCACACGTTCGTCCCGCCCAAGGGAGGCAGCAAGCAGATGAACCACCTGCTGCACGCTGCTTACGACCGCTTCCCGGAGATGGTCGAGTCGCGGTACGACGACGCCTTCCTGCACCTGGCGTCGCACATTCGCAAGCGGGCGCTGGTGGTGCTGATCACCAACGTGATCGACGACGTGAACGCGCACCAGATCGAAAAGCACCTCACCGCGTTTGGCGGCCGCCACCTGCCGATGGCCGTCCTGTTGCGCGATCACGAGTTGTACAACGCCGTGGATGCGGTGGAGGACGAGATGCACGTGGCCGAGCGGCTGCAAACCGTCGACGGCAGCTACCAGGACACCACCGCCTTCGACGACGTGCCCGACGACAAGCTATTCCAAGCAGCCGGCGCCGCCGACATCCTCACCTGGCGACGCCACGTGCTGGCCGACCTCGAGATGAAGGGCGTGCTGATGGTCGACACGTTCCCCGAGAACCTCACCGGGCAACTAGTGAACCGCTACCTGGAAGTCAAAGCGCGGCACTTGCTGTAGGTACGTGGCTACTGGCTGTCGGCTTTCAGCTTTTAGCAAGAAGGGAGAAGCCTAAGCAACACGTCCGATAGGAGCTTACAGCCAATAGCCTATAGCCCTAAGCCAACGGATCATCCAGCGAATCGATGCCCAGCTCTTCGATGCTGCGGTTCAACAGGTCGCCTGCATTCGATGTGCCGGGGTGCATCCCGTCGGGGGCGAGGCGGACCACCACGCGGTTGCCGCGGACTTCGATTACTTGGACATTCTGACCAGGCTCGATGGCCTGGCCTTTCGACACTGCGTCGAGCATCTGGCCGTCGATCTCCACCGAACCGCTCGGCAACATCTTGCTCCGCGCTACGCCCACCTTGCCGATGAGCTGGCGTCGTGGATCGGTCGGCGCTACGTCCTCGTCCTTCGGAGGTTCGCCCAACAGCGCGCGGCCGATCGGCGTGTAGGGAAGATATCGAAACGCCGCGGTAAGGATGGCCGGCGCAAGGACCATCACGATGGTAACGAAGGTGAAACCGGTCGTGGGTCCACCAACGCGGAATGCGATGACGATGCTGGCCACCAGGGCCGATCCCGCCAGGATGCTCAAGATACCGCCCGAAGGGAGCAGCACTTCCAGCACTAGTAGCGCAAACCCAGCCACGACCAGTAGCGCACACCAGACTAAGGGATCGATGGTTTCCATGGCTCGGCATCTCCAACCTACGAACACCTATTCGCCCGTATGCTTCAATTATAGCGAATTTTCCAGAAAACGACCCGTGAAATGCCACAGGAGGTTCGGCGAAAAATGCCGCAGGTATTGCCGTCGCGGGAAATGCCGCAATTGCAGCTAGCAGGCGACCCCCTTGGGTGGCCTTACGAAACGCTTCTAGAATGAGGCTTGCTGGCCAGTTGGATTGTCTACCCCAAAACTCATTCCGGAGCAGAGCCATGCCCACCGCAACCACCAGCACAACCTTTGAAGTCTCGTCGGTGACGCCAAACACCGAACAGCTGGCCAAGGTCGACTACCATCAGGCTGTTCGTGAGTTTCTTGGCAGTCCGATTGAGGCTTGTTCGCGATACCACGGACAACTCCTCCAATCTCCCAACATGCATCCACTTGTGGCGGCAGTCCACTGCTCCTTTTGCCACCACTACCCTTTGGTGCTGTCTCCCGACATCGTATGGCTGACGATCGTACAGGGCTTCGCGGTCCACGTGAACGAAAATCCCGAAGAGCTGCGGCACAAGTTCGTTTCTCACGAGGGTAAGGACGAAATCACCGTGCGGCGCGACGACTTTGTCAAAGGATCGCCCGAGAACCCTTGGCCCGAATTGTTTTCGGAGTTCTCGGCGCAGATCAAGCCGCTCATCTCCGATGCTTACGATTTGGTCGTCGGCGACTTCTCCACTACCGGCCCAGTGGAGAAGGCGGCTTACGAGGTGGCACTGCTAGACACGATGCAATCCTACTTCAATTACTCATTCATCACTCTTTGTGGGATTCCTACGATCACCCTGGAGGGAACCTCCGACGACTGGCAAGCAGTGGCCTCGCGCGCGGAGTCGCTCCGACATTATGATCTGAATTGGTGGATCGATCCGCTTGGCGAAGTGCTGCAGCAGTTTGTCGAAGCCTCACAGGGCAAAGTCGATCGGTCGTTCTGGGACTCCATCTACAAGTTTCATGGTCCCAAAGGTAGCGGGACTCCTTTCATCTCCGGGTGGTTACGAAAACTGTTTCCGTACATCAGGCGCCATAAAAAAGCCATGCACAATGACTATCTGGAGCGTGACGACGAGAGAAGCGGACCCGATCCGATAGACATCCCTAGAGGTCCCTCCAGGGCCCCCTTCGTCTGGAACTACCTTACCGACGAGTACGCGATGGAGTTGTTCGGTGGCCTGATCGGCGTTGCGCAAGATCCCGATACGCTGGCGTTGCGACCAGAAATTGGCTGGGCGGTGCGCGAAGCGCCGACGCAGGCAGAAGAGTAGCCAGAGTCCTTATGGTGGCTGAGTTTACGCTTTGACTTCGCGGACCTCGACGCGGCTGCCGCGGGCGCTGACGACTTCGACCGTGGCGCCGCGGTCGATCAGGCCGTCGGCGATCACGTCAACCAGTTCGCCATCGATCTCGGCCCTACCCGACGGCATGAGCGGCGTGGTTGTCACGCCTTGCTTGCCGACCAGGTGCGAGTACTCGGCCAGGCTCTCGCGGTAGTTCAGCTCGGCCAGTTCTTCCCCTTCGGGTCCCGCCAGCATCATGTCGTTGAGAATCGGTATCGACGGTAAGTACCGGCGCAGCAGTAGCGCCGCTACCACCATTAACGCCCCGGCAGTCGCCACCACGGCCAGCGATGTCTGCAGTTCGGCGAACTCCGCAGGGCTGCGCGGGATGAGCCGATGTTGACCGGCCAAAACCAGCGAGGCCACCACCATCAGCGCGCCGCCGAGACCGAAGATGCCCACGCCTGGCAGCACGAAGATCTCCATCAGGATGGCGACCACACCGCCGACGAACAGTAGCACCTCGAGCCAGTCGGCCGTGCCGTTGAGGGCTTTGCTCCAGAAGAACAGCAACAGCGCCACCGCAGCCACGAACCCGCCGATGCCCAGCCCGGGCGTGTGCAACTCGAAATAGATGCCGGCAAACGCAATCACCAGCAGCAGCACGGTCACGCCCGGCGAGGCGAGTGCTTCGGCCAGTTCGAGCGACCAGGTGGTTTGCACTTCACGCGGCGTTGATTCGAAACCGTAAATCTGGTTCAGCTCTTCCACGTTGTCCACCACGTGCGTGGCGACGCCCAGCGACATGGCCTCGTCGCCGTCGAGCCGCAGCACTTCGCCCGGAATGGTCACCTGGTCGCCTTGCCGCCAGTCGTCGGCGTCGGCTTGCTCGGCGGCTTCGTCTTCGCAGAACAACTGCTCGGCGCCGGTCTGGGTGTTCGTGTAGCGATAGACTTCCAGGTTGGGGTCGACCATCGCCATTAACAATGACCAGGTGTGGGGCGTGTTGGGAGCGAGCGACTCGCGAATCGAATCGCGCAGCGAGAGCATCATGCCTTCGTCGAGTTGCTCCGGCTCGCCGCCGCCCAGCGTGGCGCCGTGGCCCATCACCAATTGGTCGGCCGACAGAGCCACCAGGGCTGAAACGCCGCTGGCTTCTTCCGACACGTAGGACACGCTGCGCCGCTGGTCGTTGCCCAAGCTGGCGACGTACGAAGCCAAGTCGACAGCGTAGGTGCTGCTGCCGCCGCTGCTTTTGATTCGCAGGCCGATCCAGTTTGCGCCTTGGTCGTCGATAGCCCCATCCACGAGCCTTCGCACGCGGCCGGGCGTCTTGGCAGTGATGGGTCCTTCGATGGTGTAGAACATGGGTCGCCAGTCGGCCACCAGCCCGGCGTCTTCGGCCAGGGCGTCGGAGTCGAGTCGCAGCAGGTTCGCCAACGACTCGCGATCCTCCACCACGTACTTCACCGCGCCGAACATGCGGCCCTCGCGGGCGGTGAAGATGCCCATCGAGCCGCTGGCAAACAGCGGCGTGGTGCGAATCACCGTTTCGTCGCGTTCGATCTTCTCCAAGTCCTTCCGCTCGACGTACTCGATGTCCGCTTCGGTCTCCACCTCCAGCACTTCGGTGCTGCGATCCACCAGGCCGATGGCCACTGCTTCGGGCGCGGTGCGTCGCGCGCGGGCGATCTGGCGGTAGGCCTCGATCACCGCAGGCTCGATGGGTCGAGTTGGGTCCTCGTCGATGCCCGCCTCGCCCAGTTCGGCGGTCGGCGCCATGGCGATTTCTTCGCACGCCAAAGCGACCAGCACCCCGTGCCCTTTGATGGTGCGGGGGATGAACGCCACGGTCTTGATGCCCGATAGCTGGTCGCTGGTCAAATAACGCGCCAGCGAAAACGCCCGCTCGAAGTCGGTTCCTTGACCAAACCCGTCGCCATCGGCCAGCGGCGCAAACTCAATGACAATCACCGGGCGGTCCTCGCCATCGTAGTCGGCCAACAGGCGGGACTTGGTGCGCTGCACGATGCTACGGAACGACGCGTCGGCGCTGCCGGTGATTGGCAGCCGCAAGCGGAGCAGCCGCCCTGGGCGGCGGGCCTCATCGGCCTGGTCGGCCGGAGCGTCGGCGGCCTCTTCCTGAGCCTGTAGCGTCGCTGGGGCCAGCACCACGGATGCGGCCAGCATGGCGACTACCGCCAACCGTAGCTGGCGAACGGCGACTGGGCTGGGGACCCGTAAAGCTTGGCTAATCGGAACCATCCGAGCGAATCCTGCAAGGTCGGAGTAGTGTGGGGCGGCCGAATTATAGTTTTCCACCCGCCAGTAGGCAAAGTATCGCGCCTGAAACGGTTGGCAGGGCGACCTAGGGGTATTCGCCGTGGGAACGGTTTTCTCCGGGAATAATGGGCAATTTCTCCACCGTCTAGTAGTGGTCCCGTACCCCGGTATTTGTTACGATAACAGAAGGGACGATATGCATCGTCCTGTCCTCGGATTCCTTCTGCGCCGAGCCACCCACGAACAGAGAGCGACCGGTCTATGGCTAAGTCACACTCTTCTTCCGACCTCCCTTCCGACGCCCCCAACGTGGCGGTGGCGGACCCCCCTGCCGAGGCGAAGGACCCGGCGGGCAAGTCGGCGCGCCGACAGGTGAAAGAGAAGGAGAAGCAAGCCCAGTCCGAAGAGGAGTATCTGGATGACGACGACCAGGGCTTCTTTGGCCGCATGATGAGCAACAGCGCCAGCTGGATGATCAGTGTCGTGGTGCACATGATCGCCATCATCATCCTGGCGCTGTGTGTCATCGATGTTCCGAGCCAACTCGACTCCTTGTTGTCCGCCACCACTGCCGAAGAGATTTCGGACGAAGTGGTCGATGTTCCCGAAGTCGACTTCAACGACGTCGACGTCGAAATCGAACCCGAAGATCTCGACTTCCAACCCGACACCGAAGTGATCGAAGAGGTTGTGAGCGAATCCCCGTTCATGGACGAATTGGAAGCCGCAGCACCAGTGGATATTTCGGACTTCGGTCTAACCAGTGCCCCCGAAGCGATAACGGCTAACGCCAACGCATTCGCCGGTAACGCTCTGGAAGGTCGAGGACACGAGTCGCGGGCCGCGCTGGTTCGCGCCAAAGGTGGTAGCGCCGAGAGCGAAGAGGCGGTTGAGGCCGCTTTGAAGTGGCTCGCGTCGCACCAGAATCGCGACGGCACCTGGCACCTTGACCATCGCGGCGGTGGCGACTGCAATGGTCAATGTGGCGACCCCGGCGAAATCGAAAACTCATTGAAGAGCGGCACCGCCCTGGCGCTGCTGCCGTTCCTGGGTGCGGGACAAACCCGCTACGAGGGCAAGTACAAAGCGGTGGTCGGCCGCGGACTCGACGCCTTGGTGCGTCTGGGAGAGAAGCCTCGCAAGGGAGCCGGCGTCGCCTGGACCGACGGCGGCACCATGTACGCCCATGGCCTGAGCGCCATCGCCATGACCGAAGCCTACGGCATGACCGGCGAAAGCCAGCTCGCGCTGCCTGCGCAGGCGGCCATCGACTACATCGTCTCGTCCCAGAACCCCAACGACGGCGGCTGGCGGTACAGCTTCCAGCAGCCGGGCGACACTTCAGTGGTGGGCTGGCAGATCATGGCCCTCAAAAGTGCCCACCTCGCGCACCTGAACGTGCCGCACTCCACGGTGGAAGGCTCGTCGCGATTCCTCGACTTCGTGCAGGTCGACGACTACGGCACCGGCTATTCCTACACCCCCGAGGCGAAGAACTACCGCCCCAGCACCAGCGCCGTAGGCCTATTGTGCCGCATGTACTTGGGCTGGAAACGTGATCACCAGGCGATCATCGAAGGCACCGAGAAAATCGCCAAGATCGGCCCGTCGCGAAACGACTTCTACTACAACTACTACGCTGCTCAGCTCGTGTTCCAATACACCAACGGCACCGGACCGATGTGGCGTGAATGGAACACCAAGCTACGCGACTTCCTGGTCAATTCGCAGGAAAAAGAGGGACACCTCAAAGGCAGTTGGCACGTGAACCACGGTCACGACACCCAAAAAGGCGGCCGGCTGTACTGCACCGCCCTGGCGTGCATGACGCTGGAAGTCTACTACCGCCACATGCCCATCTACCAGACCGACGCGGTCGAGTCCGAGTTCCCCGAGTGAGCCGCCAATAGCTGGAACGCGGGCTGCTCATTTGTCGCGGTAGCTGGCGGTCATTTCCATCTTCAGATTGCCACTCACGAACGTGGTCTTCTGCGAGCTGTAGCTACCCACGGTGGTCGCCATTCCCAGCGGGCCACTGAACGCAAGCTTCCGCGTGCGGCAGGTGTCGGTCTCGACCTGCAGCGTGCCGTTCACCATGAGCCGCATCTGCGTGGTCTCCGCGCCTTCGGATTGAAGCTCGATGTCGAAACTGGCGACCTTGGTTGCCGGATCGACACTCTTGAGCACCAGCTGAAACTTCGACACGCGGCCCAAAGCACCATCGCCCGATAGCAGCGCGCTTCCCAACTCCTTTGGCACCTCCAAAGCCTCTCCGGTGCGAATCGTTTTGCCGTCCAGGTAATCGGCCAGCGGATTGGAGCGTCCCAACGCGTGCATGCTTTCACTCACCAGGGCGAACTCGTCGGGCGTGGGCAAGCTGCCATCGGCGCGGTTCACCACCAGCGTGTCGTCGTCTTTTCGCTCGCAAAGGTAAGTCTGCCCGACGATCGGCGGCTCGTGCGTCTGGCCATCGGCAGTGCGCTGGCACTCGCCGAACCGCACGGTCGCGGCGACGGTCTTTCCATCGACCACGCGTTCGACGAGGAGCGTTCGTTGCTGCTTGCGAGCAATGCTGCTGGAGGACTTTTGAATCTCTTGGTTGGGCTGGCGGGTAGTCGATTGCATGCTAAGCGAGACCGCCAACTGCTGATCCACCCGGTCGCCCCGCTGGGTGACCTGCTTGGCAAACGTGACGCTCGCGCCGCGATTGGGAACACTCAACGTTTCGTAAGCCGCCAACCGAGGACCATTGTCCTGGGCCAGAGTCAGCGAGCTACACAACATAGCGGCGATAGCCAAGTGAAATCGCATTACTATCATCCAAGAGAGGAACGGAGCGGTTCGCGGCGGATGATGGTAGGTTCCACGCTACGGGTCAAGGTCGGCTGACTACCGTGCGAGCATCGCCTCGAGCGCCGCGGCGGCCGCAGGCCAGGTGATGTCGCTCGCCAGGTACGTGCCCCACCACTGCGTAAGGACATCCGCCAGCTGGTCGGCTTCCGCCGGAGTGCTAGCGACCCGCCACAAGCCGAGCGCGTGGCTCAAGCTGGCCGGCGTGTACTCTGCCAGTTCGACCGACTCGGCGGCCGAGAGCGCTGGCGGCAGCATGGCGAGTACCGCGATCCGCGGCGCACCGCCGGGCGAGAGTTGCTCGGCCACTGCCGGCAGATCGAACTGCAACTGCCCGGCGAGCCACGCCAGGCGGACGACTTCGGGCAGTTGGGGATCGGTGTTCGCCAGCAGCGCTTCGATGGTCACGATGTTCGTCGGCAGATGCGCCGTGCCACCGCCTCCGACCACCGGCAGCACCATCACCACGTCGGCCCGCTCGGCCACCAAACACGGCTCGGTGAGCCGCCCGATCTGCCGCATCATGCCGGGCCCACGGGCGTCCCAGTGATCGCGAAGCGGCGCGGTGCGAGTGGCGATTTCGTCGACCAATTGCCGATCGGTTTGCCAGCGATGCCAACCAAAAAACGCCTGTTCGACGCTGCTTACCCAGGCGGCGAGCGCCGAGACATCCGCATCGCCCACGTTGCCACGCCCCCACCGCTTGTCGAGTGTTTGCCGGGCCAGTTCGCGATTCTCGAAGCCAGCGGCCGCGTACTGCAACAGCCCAGCGGTGAGCCCCGCCAGGTCGCCGCGAGCGGCCGTGGGTGGCTCGCTAACCAACGGCTCGAGCACTTCGGTAAGTCCCGGCGGCAACAGCGTAAGACCACGCGCTTGTGCATGCACTGCATGCAGGGCGCTGGCCGACTCCGAGGCCTTCCATGTGAGATTCATCCGCACCGCCCATGGCCTATGTTTTCGCTGCAAACTCACCTCTGCCAATCGCTCTAGGTGGCCTGGGGATTGCTTGCTACACTCCCGGCCCCCCAATTGTTCCCCCCAGCCTACGCCACCTCGCGTCGGAGAGAAACGGTCCATGCCTCGCACACTCTTCCTCGTTGCCATCGGTTGCCTCGCGGCAGCGTCCACCGCCCCCGCACAGCAACCAGCCGCCACGGCCCCGCCGGCCGCCCAGCCAAATCAGCCCACGCAGCCAGCGGTGCACCCGCAGGTGCCGACCGTCGCGCAGCATGACCCGTTTAACTTGTCTCCGAAGGAACAAGCCTACATCAACCAAGTGCTGGATACCTGGGAGAAGAAGAGCGACGAGATCAACAACATCTACGTGGAGTTCTCGCGGGAACGTCACACAATCATCGGCCCCGCGGGAATCAACGGCCCCCCGGCCGTAAAGGAAAAGGGCAAGCTGGCCTACCACCAACCCGACCGCGGTAGTTTCCAAATCACCGAGGCGCACGAGTGGAAAGCCGCCGCGCAGCCGCTCCCTCAGCCAAACCAGCTCCCCCAGCAGCCTCAACAAGCGCCAGCTGCTCAGGGCAAGTACGAACTGAGCGAAGAGCCCGGCGAGCACTGGGTCTGCAGTGGCGACAAGATCTTCCAGTTCCGCCACCTCAAGAAGCAACTGGTAGTAACGCCCATTCCCAAAGAGATGCAGGGCAAGGAGATCGTCAACGGTCCGCTGCCTTTCCTGTTCGGTGCTGAAGCCGACAAGCTGAAAAAGCGGTTCTTCATGAAGCTGGACAAGGATACCACGCGTGGCACCTTGATCGGTATTCATGCCAAGCCAAAGTTCATGGCTGACGCCTCTGAATACTCCGACATCTACGTGGTGCTGCAAAACGCGGCGGGCAAGCCGTTCATGCCGATTGGCATCCGTGTGGTGCACCCCAACCGCAGTTGGGACGAATACGTGTTCAATCTCGAAGACGCCCAGGTAAACCCCACCATCGCCGGTTGGTTCTCTGCCATGTTCCAGGAACCTCGCGCGCCGTTTGGTTGGAAAAAGGTGATTGAACCGTTGCGTCAAGCGCAGCAGCCGCAGACCGCCCCCAAGTAGCATTTTGACGCCAGTTGTGACTTCCCCGCCACGAGCATGATGGCGCCGAGAGTAGCAATGCTGCAGATTCGCCTCCAAACGCCCATACTGCTGGTGACCGCAGTTGCCGGCGTCGCCTGCTGCTTCCGGCCCATGCCCATTGTGGCCGAGTACAACTGCATCGTGCCGTTTGATCTTCCCCAGAAGGTCCTCGTGTCAGATGGCCCGGGTGGTGAGCCCGTCGAAAAGGATGCGGAAAAACTCTACCGGGCGTGGCATCGCGCAGGCTGGCAGGAATACGCGCGCCGATTCTTGTGGACCCCCGACGCTCTGCGGGCGCACCTGGACGTCGATCTCGCCAGCGACAACGATCTGCCAACCTGGAAGTACTGGCTCGCGGACTTTGAAGCCGAGGCCGAACGAGACGGCTTCTACGCCTGCCGCGATACGCTGCGACGACTGGTTCTCTCGCACGGCGTCGAGCACACTCGCGAGAGACTGGAGGTTCGATGGCCCATCGAGGACGATGCGCTCTGGGCCGAGTTTGCCTGGGAGATGGGCTTCACCGACCAACCGCCCTTCACAGGCGAGGTAGTCACGCTCGATACACTGCTTCCGAACGAAACATACGGCCCCTTCGTTTCGCTCCGCTACAGCGGCGAGCTGTGATCCAGCCGTGCTACTCTTAGCGCCGACGCACTAGCGCCAGCCCTGCAGGTCGCTTGCCGACACTATGAGCGGCCTCGGCGAACAGTCGCAAAGCGCGCTTGCCCGGCATCGCCCGCAGTTCGTCGGGCGAGTTGTGGCGAAGGCGGCTCGACAGGCGGCTGGCCTCGCGCTTTTCGCTGATCGGCGTGACCGCGGATGTAAGCACGAGTCGCTCGCGAACCATCAGTTCCACGCGACTCTGCGAGTAGACGGCTCGCTCCGACCAACCCAGCGGTGGGCAACTGGTGCTGCTCCAATCGCATGACGAGGCTCGCCAGCGGGCGAACCCGGCCGCGCCGGCCATGGCCACCGAAGCGTGCGTGCCGTCGACATCGAGCATGGCGACAGACACCGCCAGCCCTTCGCCGCCGGGCGAAGCGAGCCACAACGTATGGTTCGCGCTGGTGAGCAACTCACCTGCGTCGGTCGCGTCACCGGCATGGGCTCGCAAAGCGATCCGCGCCGCCTGCAACCAACCTTCGGCCATGGGGTCCGCACAGTCGATCGAACCGGTAACCACCAGCGTGCGACCGTCGGGCAGCGTTTGCCAATCGTAGAACGCCTGCGGCGCGAGGCCATCAGTTGTCCACCCGGCAAGCTCCCACTCGTCGACCAACGGATTCGACGCGGGTCGGGCGATGCGCGCTGTGGTAGTGGGACTGGCTGCCGGGCGGGAGGACGGGGCTTCGTCGGTGGCGGGCTGCGGGGCGGGCGCCGGATCGTTACCCCCATTACCCGCGGCACGCCACGCGTTTAGTTCAAGTTCGACGGCCAATCGACCGGCCACCACTTCGGCCAGCTCGATTTCGGCGTCGGCGAACGACCGCGGCTGACTGCTGTAGAGCCACAGCGTTCCGTGAATTGTCTCGTCGCTGGCCACCGGCAGGCAAATCGCCGCGCCGCACCACACCGGCACCGGCCAACCAGCCACCTGCACATCGTCTTCCAGCACGATGGCGCTGCCCGACATGGCAGCGATGTCCGCACGAGCGTCGGCCAACTTCCGCCGCGCCGCACCCGGCTCACCCTCTTCGGCGTGATAGTGCGACCGCAGCGCCAGCTCGTTGCTGGCCGCGTTGAGCGTATAAAAGTCGGCCGCGTCGCAGGCGAAACCGGAAACCAGGCCCCGCAGCACCGCCGTGAGGCGTTGATCGAGTTTCTCTTGCCGCGCCACGCCCGCAGCCTGGCCGGCGGCCGCTGACGGGCTGGTGACGACCTGAGGCTCGCGAACTTTCGGCACCACGACACCCAGGAGTTCGCCCGGCAACGCGGCGTGCTGGTTGATTCCTGATTGCATGGCGACTCGGCTCCTACTTCGCGGCAAATCCTGCTAGCAAGGGCCGCTTTTGGCCCATTGCATATTCACTGTCTTACGCAAATTAACATCGGATGGATAAAACAGGATGTTTGAGTTATTTTTGTCGCTTACGGAATTTGTGCGGCGAGTTGCCCGCCCATCCACACCAAAAGCTGCCAAAGCTTGGCTGCCCGCGAGCCTGGCGATGCGTTACGTTAGGGACTTTCTGTCACCCCCGAACCTGGAAAAGAGCCCCGATGAAGAAGCTCGCGCTGCATTGGAAGATCATCATTGGCATGGTTTTGGGGATTGTCGTGGGCCTGGTGGCGGTGTGGCTTGGCAACGACAAGCTGGACGAACTCGGCAATGTGATCGTGGACAAGCAAGGCAACCCCATTAACACGGGAGCTGAGTTTGTCATCGATTGGATCAAGCCGTTCGGTTCGATCTTCATCAACGCTCTGAAGTTGATCGCGGTGCCGCTGATCATCGCATCGCTACTCAAGGGCGTTTCCGACCTGCAAGATTTGACGCGACTTTCGTCGCTCGGCGGACGAACGATCGTGCTCTACCTGATCACCACCGCCGTGGCGGTGACGCTGGGCCTGACAATTGCCACGATGGCTGGACCGGGCAGAGGTATCAACAAGCAGGACCGCGATCAGTTGATCGAGGCGTTTGCCGACGACGCGGCCTCGAAGATAGCCGAGGCCGAGAAACAAAAGGAAAAGGGGCCGCTGCAACCGCTGGAAGACTTGGTTGCCGATAATCTATTCGCCGCTTCAAGCAACAACAAAGCAATGTTGCAGGTCATTGTGTTCGTGTTGTTCTTCGGCGTCGGCATGCTGCTGGTGCCACCGGACAAGTCGAAGCCTGTTAAGGACTTCTTCGATGGCCTCAACGAAGTGATTCTCAAGCTGATCGATTTGATTATGCTGGCTGCGCCGATCGGCGTGTTTGCCCTAATGGCATCGCTAATTGCCCAGACACCTTCGTGGGACATCTTCTGGGCGCTCATCAAGTACTGCGGCTGCGTCGTGGGCGGACTCGCGGCAATGACCTTTCTGTTCTACCCACTGCTGGTCGTCACTTTTACTGGGCGAGGTTATACGTGGTTCTTCCGCGGACTCTCACCCGCTCAGTTCTTGGCCTTTAGCACAAGCAGCAGCGCGGCAACGCTGCCCGTGACGATGGAGCGGGTAGAAGAACACCTGGGTGTCGACGAAGAGGTGGCGAGCTTCGTCCTACCGATCGGCGCCACGGTGAACATGGACGGCACCAGTTTGTATCAGGCGGTGGCCGCGGTGTTCATCTGCCAGGCGTTCGACCACACACTTACATTCGTGCAACTGGCCGGCATCGCATTCACGTGCATCCTGGCCTCCATCGGCACCGCCGCAGTGCCGAGCGCCGGGGTGGTAATGCTGGTGGTGGTGCTGGGCCAAATCGAGGCGGCAGTCGACCTCGTCCCGGCCATTGCCCTGATCCTTGGCGTCGACCGCATCCTCGACATGCTCCGCACAGTCGCGAACGTCACCAGCGATGCGACGGTCTCGATGCTGGTGGCCAAGAGTGTCGGCAAGCTGGGCGAACCGCACGAGAAGACCTGGGACGAGTACTATCATCACAAAGACGAAAGTAACGAGGGGGGAGAGAGCTAAGCCTCACCGCCGGTCATCGACTTTTCGCACGCGCATCACAAGGATCGTGAGCAGATAGCCCAGCATCGAGGTGACGAAACACACCACGAGGACAAACAAGAGGCCGCGGACGGTCGTGAATAGGTGATAGAGAGAGTAGCCCAACGTGTTGGACTGCACGATCGCGAAGTCGTCGAGACGCACCGTGGTGGTCGAGCCATTGTCCCAAATCACCTTTGCGTGTTGCCAGTTCGCGTCGAGCTGGTAGTCTTCCATGTATCGCCCAGGACTGTTGGCAATCGTGTTCAAAGCGAACGGCACGTAACCTATCATGTCGAGATCTGTGAGAGTTCGCTTCGGTGTTGGGCCATCGCAAACGCTGATACTAAAGAAGTAGTTGAAACTAGACGAGAACAGCATTCTGCCATTGGGACTTGGAATCCCACCGTATATGCGTCCACCGGTCGTCCACAGAGGTGTGGTGGATCCATCGTTGCGATACATACCAGAGCATGGATAAGTATCGTAAAGCCGTTGTACTTCGTCGACTTCGTCCTCAACGATTAAGTAAGGCGGATCATTGCCGCAGCTACGAATGCGAGCGACTTGCTCATCGATGGGATTCGGATGCAAGCTAACGAAGACGTACTCACCATTCTCGGAAGTCGAGGATGCCGACCACTCGTACCAACCGCCGCCAGATAGACCAGCGTGAGTCGGGAACGCGGGACAAGCCAACAAGGCAAGTACGATCCCCCAACGAACTCGGTGGTACATCACCCCTCCAACCACTTCCGCGCATCGCCCCATGCGTCGACAACATCAAGCCTGGCCACCCACTGTTCGAGATACTCCCGGTCGATTATTTCGCCACTCGCGGCGAAGATTCCGCGGATGTCTCGCAGGTGCTTCTCAGATTGGCCATCGCGGTAGTAGAGCAGTTTACCCAGGACGACGTCTTCTGGTGCAGCGACGTATCCTTCAACGCCTTCGATCAACTCTACCAGCCGGCGCCTCCATAGCTGGCTTTGCGACCATGGCGAGTCGGCGATTGTCATCACATCGATCTTTTGGCTCGACAAGTTGTCGATAACATTGAACTGGCTCCCGCGACGAACAGCCTCCTCGGCAGCGGGAACACTGACGTAGAACTGATCGTCGGGAAACAGCTCGCAGAACCTGTCGACGTTGTTTCCAAAGCGCGCAACGACGTCGATGTCGAGTGTCATGCGTGGCTCGCCCCATACACCACTGGCCATCGAACCGACGATGGCGTAGGGAACTTTCAGAAGTTCGAATGCATCAATCGTGTGACGCATCAACTCGCATTGCTGCACGCAAGAACCTCCTACCGACTTCGGCCTCGATTTGCTCGTGGGACCAGTTCGGGTGGAGGTGTCGAATTCCAGCCGCGGACAACTGACGAGCTGTTTCGTTCGCTTCGAACATGGTGGCGAGCTTTTGCAGCGGTGTCATTCGCCGCCAGCAGGCAACAACGCGCGGATCCAGAGGTTCGTCCACCATGACGCGCCCCCCTCACTTCCCGCAGTAGTCAATCGCTCGGGCGATCTCGCTCTTCATGTCCGCGCGTTTGACGATGCGGTCGATGTAGCCGTGTTCGAGCAGGAATTCGCTCGTTTGGAATCCCTCGGGCAGTTCCAGGCGGATCGTGGCTTTGATGGTGCGGGGGCCGGCGAAGCCGATTAGGGCTTTGGGTTCGGCGAACACCAGGTCGCCCAGCGAGGCGAAGCTGGCTGCCACGCCGCCCATGGTGGGATTGGTCAGCACCGAGATGAACAGTCCGCCCGCTTCGTCGTATCGAGCGAGGGCTGCAGAGACTTTGGCCATCTGCATCAGCGACAGGATGCCTTCGTGCATGCGTGCCCCGCCGCCCGAGCCGCTCACGATCACTAGCGGCAGGTTCTGCTCGGTGGCTCGCTCGATGAGTCGCGCCAGGCGTTCGCCCACCACCGAGCCCATGCTGCCCATGATGAACGCCGAGTCGGTCACGCCTACGGCCACGCGTCGAGCGCGGATCATGCCGGTGCCCGTGATCGCTGCATCGCGCAGGCCGGTTCGTTTCTGTTCGGCCACCACGCGCTCGGCGTAGGCTTTCTTGTCGAAGAACTCCAGCGGGTCGGCCGGAATTAGGTTGCCGTCCCACTCTTCGAACGTTCCCTCGTCCAGCAGGTAATGGATGCGATCGGCCGCGCTCAGGTACATGTGGTACCCGCACACGGGGCAGACGCTCATGTTTTCGGCGACTGTCTTGCGGAAAACCGTCTCGCCGCAATCGTCGCAACGCAGCCACAATCCGCTCGGCACGCCGCGTTTGGCGCGGTGCTTCTTCGGCTCGTCGCCCACCAAGGGGTCGTCCGAGTTGTCAGGCTGATCGCGGTTTTCCTTCAATTCGCCGGTGGCCATGCGAGAGCTAGGGGGAATAGTGGTTCCGTGGGGCAGTCAATGATACCAGTTTGCCGGAATGGATGGGAGACGGATGCGTGCCGCCTGGCTAGCTATTTACCTCGGCAATCACTTCGGCAGGCTTGTCGAGTTCGAACTTCTCCCACCGGCCCGCGTGGTTGCCCGCATGCCACAGGTCGCCCAGGTCGGCGCCGGAGAGCACTTGGCGGATGATGCACGCCAGCGGGTACGGCGCCACCAGCACCAGTGTGGTGTCGGCCTTCTGCTTTTTGCCCAATTTGGTGAGCACCTCGGCGGCTCGTTCGCGGGCGTGGGCGATGGTCTCGCCTTCGGGCGGGCAAACCGACTCAGGGTGCTCGATCCACTTGCGGAAAACCTTAGGTTGCTTGGTCTTTACGTCGTCGACCAACATGCCCTGCCACAGGCCCTGGTCGACATTGCTCAGCTTGTCGAGGACCCGCCGCTTGAGCGACAGTCGCCCGGCCAGTACCTCGGCTGTCTGCTGCGACGCTTGTCCCGGCGCCGAGTAAAGGGCAGATGGATTGAGCGCACTCAGCTCCTCGGCAATGTCGGCCGCTTGCTGCTTGCCGTCCTCGCTCAGGGGAACATCCAACGTGCCTTGAATACGGCCTTGCTTGTCGTATTCGGTGGTGCCAGTGTGTACAAGAACCAGATGTCTCATGATTGTCGTTCCAGATTCGACAGTATTTCGTGTGTGGACGAGTCGCAGTGCCTGTTTGGGTTACTTAATGAGCCTCTCGAGCTCGACAAATCGCTGGCGATAGTCGTCGCTGGCTGAAATGGCCGAACCAATCACCAGCAGATTCGCGCCAGCGGCGGTGCAATCGGCAATGGTCTCGAGATTCACGCCGCCATCGACTTCCAGGAAGGCGTCGACGTCCGGGCGGTCCCGCAGCACGGCGAGCTTCTCCAAGGCCACCGGATCAAGCTCCTGCCCGCCGAAGCCTGGCATCACGCTCATGCACAGGATCAGGTCGCAGTTGGCAGCCACCTGGTCGATTTTCTCAAGCGGCGTCGGTGGATTGATAGCAATGCCAGCTAGCGCATCCAACTCGCGAATCTCCGCCACCAAGTCGGCAAGCTCCGATTGGTCGCGGCAAACTTCCTCGTGCACCGTGATCACGTCGGCGCCCGCTTCGCGGAACTGGCGGATGTAGCGTCCAGGGTTCTCCATCATCAGGTGCACGTCCAGCGGCAACTCAGTGCACCGCCGAGCGGCCTCGACGATGGTCATGCCGAAGGTGAAGTTCGGCACGAAGTGGCCGTCCATCACGTCCAGGTGCAGCACCTTGGCACCGGCCTGCTCCATGTCGGCAATCTCCCGCCCCAGGTGCGCGTAGTCGCAACCCAGGATAGACGGATTGATCGCCGGCGTGGCGGAGGCCAGCCGGGCGCGGATTTGGTCGCGATGGGTATGCGCAGTCACCAACAAGTGCTTCTCTTCGCGATGGACAGGGGGAACCAAGTGACGCAGGAGGGAGGATTTCGCGCGATCGTGCGGGGGTCCTTGGTTTTGTGGCACGCCGCCACGCTGGCGGGCTGCCTGGCACAAACGTGCAGTTTTGGCAAAAGCAGGATTTTACTCCTCGGGTGGGCGGGCCCGCTACCGCTAATCGGCGGGTTTTCGGTCCTCCGTTAACTCCCGGATTCGCCTGCATTTGCAACACAAACCAAAGCCACCAAAGCACTTACAGCACTCGTCACGCCGCCTCGAACTCAGCCGATTGTGGTAATTGCTCGATACTCGAGAGCCCAAATACCTGAAGGAATCGCCCCGTAGTGGCGTACTGCACCTTCCGTGGGCTCTTCTCCGGCCGGCGGATCTCCACCAAACCGCGGCGCACCAGACTGCTGGCCAGCGACTGACTCTTCTGCGCGCGCATCGCGTCGATGGTCTTCAGGTCGACCGGTTGGCGGTAGGCGACGATGCTCAGCACCTCCATGGCCGCCGGCGTGAGCGTGGCCTGCTGCACCTTGCCATAGAACTTGTCGCGCACGCGGGAAAGGTCTTCCCGCAGGGTCAGCCGGTACCCGGCCGCCGATTCGACGATCGTCATCGCCGAGTCGTCTTCGGCGTACTCGGCGTTGAGCTGCTCGACGACCGCTGACACCTCGTCGGGTGTAATGTCGCGCATCGTGGCGGCGATCGATTCGGCCGATAGCGGTTGGTTGTCGGGCCGGCCCACGAACAACAGCGCCTCGGTGATACTCCGTGTGTCGACCGCCGCCTCGCGTGGCGCGGCCTCTTCGGCAGCGGTCGACTTGCGACCGAGCATCGCTGCAAACGCATTGGTGAGCCGCTTGATCGACAGGGGCGACTCGTCGGTTTTGTCTTCACCATCAGCCATGTGGCGGATGGTAGGACGAACCGCTGGCTGTAAGCAAGGTCAACGCACGGGTGCTAGCACCGCAGGTTACCATATGTCGTTGGGAATCTCGCCATCGTGACGGTTAGTCATTTGGCGAAACGTTCTCACGTCGACATCCTCGGAGATGCTCCGCACCGAGCCGTCTCCGAAACCAAAGGTAACGATGCCGGAGTGACTGCCCTGGAATCCACCTACACGCAGTGGCGAACTCCAGTTTCCGCCCAGCAGACCCCGCAGGTAGAACCCAGGTCGCACTTCGTCTTCGTAGCCAGTGTCGTCTCCGACCTCGAAATCCTCGGGCTCGGCGGTAAGCACATCGTTATTGAACCGCTTGTTCAGGTCCATAATGTACTTGGTACCGACGTCGTAGATGCTCATATCCTCTGGCTTCTTGTCGTCCTTTGGTTTCTCCTCGGTTGGTTCGCCCTCGGTGGCTTCTTTCACGTCCTCAGCGGCAGCCTCCGGCTTGGGTGCTGCTGACTCGGGCGATTTCACCTCTCCTTCTAGTTCCTCCAAGTCGGCGAATGGCTCGTCCACTTCCCCATCCATGCCGAAGTCCTGCGACTCCAATACGGCGTCGTCCCATTGCTCGGCGTCGGGATCTTCCTCGAATCCCCAGGGATCGTCGCTCGAGCCGGTTCCGGTCCATGGAAAATCGCCGCCCATTCCACCACCTCCACCGGCGGTGATGGCAAAGCCGCCGTTGCGGAGCGTGCTGGGCGTGCCGCTGAGCCAGCCAAGGTCGCCGTACTCCGGGAACTTCTCGCCGATGAAGATCGTGTAGCTCGCTCCGTCGCTAATGTCGTCGAGCGTGATCCGCTTATTGAGGACGAACGCACCGTTGTTGTCGACGTCGATCGGTGCTTCGCGGTCGTGATGGCAGGCGGCATACGTAGTGATCGGCCCCTCATCGCCGCCGTAGCTCGGGCACATCAGCAGATCAAAGTACGTTTGCCGCACCTGATCGTTCGCTTTGTGGTACGCGCTCTTCGTCAGATCGAGTTGGTTGGCGCGATTTTGCTCGCCAATGTAAGGCAGGGTCCTGGCGAGCCAGCTAATGTGGTGACCGTTGGGCACGTTGCGTATCGGACCTGTCTTGTTGGTCGTGCCGACCGGCAGGTATCCATACGCGAGTTCGTAGTTGTGGATGCCCAGCGTTGTCTGCCGAACGTTGTTCAGGCACGAACTACGCCGCGCGGCCTCGCGCGCGGCTTGCACCGCGGGCAGCAGCAGCGCCACCAGGATGCCGATAATGGCAATCACCACCAAGAGTTCGACGAGTGTAAAGGCTCTGCGATGCTTAACGTTCATGATATAGGTCCTTGTGAAAAGGCTGTTAGTGTATTCTCTCACGCAGAACTAGCGTGGCGTCATTCGTCTTCCATAGCGCGGTTTTGCGTGTGCGTGATTCGACTCTGGCCGGTGGCCGGGTAGTTGGTCGTGGCGGTGATCTGCGTACCGCTGTCGCTGGGTTTCACTTCAATCACCACCACTGCATCTTTCGCAAGGCCAGTCTCGCTGGCGGCGAGTTGCCAGCGCTCGCCGGTGTAGTCGGCATCGGCGGCCAACTGCGCTTCGGCGCGATCAACGCCCGACTCGCTCAGCAGTCGGCACTGGCGGTGCTCGTGGCGCAGGCGCCCCTGGCGGTGATGATCGACGATCGACCCCATGGCGTACGCCAGCAGCAGGCCGCTAGCGCCGATCACGGCCAGCACAATCAGCATTGTCACGCCGCGGCGGGTGTGCTTATTCATCACTCGCTCCTTCCCGTTCGCGGAGCGGCTCGACCACGCGCAATGGCATTCCTCGCTCGCCGGCTTCTATGTCGAGCACCACGATGGCCAGTCCCTCTTCGGTGGCGACTTGCCAATCGCTGTGGGGGCCGATGTCGAACCGCTCGTGGCGTGGCGAGTCGTCGCCGGCGGTCCACTTCACCTGGCAAGCGTCCTTGGCGAGTTGCCACTGACTCGTGCCGTGGTAGGTCGCAATCGCGAGTGTCGCGCCGGTCGCCTGCAGGTCGGTCGCTTGTTGCAACTCGCGACGGAGTGCTTGCTCCATCCGGTCGGCGGCGGCCGCCTGCGTGGCCGAGTCTTGGACCGAGCGGCCCCAAGCGCCTAGGTGGTGCAATAGCGCAATGGCCGCGGCGGCAATCACGGACGTGCAGAACACAACGACCATCAACTCGACCAGTGAAAATGCGCGACGGCGGCGGAGATTCCTCATGGTTGCTCCTCCTGCTCGCCCGGCACCCAGCGGGTAAGCACCAGCGGCTGGCCACGATTGGAAAGCTGCAGTTTCATCGTCACTCGCTTGGCGATGGGATCTTGCAGGTCGGCCACCGTGGTGGTGAGTCGAGAGCCCGGCAGTTGCTGGACGACTTCCGCGGGCAGTTGCCACTGATCGGCTGCTTCTTGGGTAATGTCGCTCGGCGGCTGGTTGATGAACTGCTTGAGACTGTTCTCCATTTCGCGACTGGCGTAGTCCACTTGGCCGCTGGCCTGGTGTGCGCGGTCGAGTCCCACCGTGGCTTGCACCACGCTGGTGGCCACGATGGCCAGCGCGGCGGCCGACAGCGTGACTTCCAGTAGGGTCATGCCGCGCCGGTGGAGACGGACCGAGTTGGGTGCGTGATGGCTCATTACGAAAGCCCCTCCACCAGTTTGACCAGCGGTATGAATAGCGAAACGACAATGAATGCTACGAGAAAAGCGATCGAAAGCACAACGAACGGATAGGCGATGCGAATCACTACATTCATGCGAGTAGCAAGCAAACTCTCGCGGCGAAAAGCGAGCTGCCGCAGCGCCCATGGCACGTTACCCACCCGTTCGGCCGTTTCGATCAAACCTAGCTCGTTGGTACTTAGCAACCGGTTGGTCTGCAGCACATTGGGCAGCGACTGCCCTGCATCGGCGGCGACGTAGGCCGCGGATAGTCGATTGCGCAGCGCGCGGACCGGGTAGGTGACCGACAGGGCGTAGAGCAGCCGAGGGAGTTCGACGCGATGCTCGACGCCGAGCGCTATCATGCGCTGCACCGTGGCGATATGTGATCGACGAAACAAGAAGTCGGTGGCGACGTGCAGAATCCGCACGTCGATCAAGTAGAGAAACGCCACGAAACCCAATGCCAACAAGGTAGCTACCGCGAAAACCGCAATCACAGCCCCTACAGGGTAGCTGGTGATGAATAGCTGAGTCATCACGGGGAGCGGCAATCCGAACTCGTAAAAGATCTCGCTAAACTGAGGAATAATAAACATTCCGTAGAACGCGAGGAGCAATCCCATCGTCAGCACCATCGCCACGAGATAGGCGACGTAGTCGCACCAACTCCTGGAAGCCGACGCAAGCGCCGGATCGACCGGCTGACTTAACTCGTCGAGCGCCTGGGGTTCTGCGCCGGCCAAAGAGCCGATGGCCGCGTAAGCTGGAGCGGTACGGGGGAGTGCGCGAGGGTGAATCCGTACCGATTCGTACAGCGGCGTGCCCGCTTGCAGGTCGTACCCCAGCGCCCTGGCGGGTCGGCCGACAAATGCCCCCTGCTGCAATCCCTCAAATAGCTCGCTGGTCTCTTTCAATTTCCCCTCGCGCTGCGCGATGGAGAGCAACTTGGCGTTGGTGCGGCGGTGGGAATCGCGCGAGGTGGTGACCCCATCCACCAGCGCGAAGACTGCCATGATCCACAACAGCACACAAATCACGAGCGAACCAACCGAACCAGCCAGCGGCAACAAGCACCAGGCGAAGATGCCCAACACGATGAAGGCCCAACTCACCCCTCGAAGCAGCCAGAAGAGGATATCGTCGGGTTCCGGTCCTCGCACACCATAGACCATCCCCAGCGCCATCCGCATGGCGAGTCCAACGAGGAGCACAATGAGTGGAGCGAGAAATATCACAGCACACTACAACAGGGAAACTAAGGAACAAGTCATCCGGTGAGACTTCCCATCAACTTTACCAACGGCATCATCAATGCAGCGGCCGCAGCGGCAATGCCGCTGGCCACAGCCACTAGCGCTATGGGCGGAACCAGTCGGCGGATGAGCACCAATCGCTGTTGGCGGCGGTTGGCGAACATGTCGGCGGCCAGCGCCAGACCGCTCGCCAATTGCGAACGGCGCTCGCCCCAGCCGGCGATGGTGGTGAGCGAGCGGTCGAACGCCCGCGACCCGGCCATCGCTTCCTCCAGCGAGATCCCACGCTCCACCTGTTCGGCAACACGATGGGTGGCCCGCCCCAGGCTGCGATCGTCGAGCAGGTCCCCCGTGTACTCCAGGGCCGCGGCGAGCGGTATCCGCAGCCCGACAAAGCTGGACAGCGTTGCGGCAAGTTGCTGCTGCGAAATGCTGCTGAACATCCGCCCCAACAGCGGCAGCGAGTTTCTCATCGAGTAGCCCACCCCAAAGATGCCCGGCGCGAGAATCACCGCTAGCCACGCGGCCATCGCGACGATCATCGCCCACGGCATCACCGGTAGCCCGTTTAGAATACTCTCTGTAGCAGCCGGCAGCGGCAGATCGAATTCGGTGTACATCTCCTCGAAGTGCGGCAACAGCACATACGACAGCAACAACGAAACCGCCGTGAGCACAATCAGCATCACGAGTGGGTAGACCAGCAGGCTCCGCAAGGTTCTCCACGCACGTTCGGACGAATCGCGCAGTTGCGCGAACGAGTTACACACGGCCGAGAGTTGTTCGGACGTGGTGGCCGCGCGCAGCATGCCCACCAGGTATCGCGGCGCGAATCCTTGGATGCTCTCAAGCGCCGCATCGAGCGACTTACCCTTTGCCAGTTCCTGCTTGAGTCGATCGACCGCTTCGCGCAACTGTCGATCGTCCAGGTCCTCGGCCAAAGCCTCCAGCACGACTTCGATCGACATCCGCTCGTCGCTGGCAATCGCAGCGGCCGATGGTATCGCGTTCGATTTTTCTTGCTGGTGGTCCACGCGTCTATTGCCACAGGGAATCGGCCAAGGTGTGAAGCATCTCGGTGTAAGGCCACATCATACCAATACAGTAGGCCGCCACCACGGTGCCAGCGACGCCAACGGTGAGCACCGCCGGCACGAGATCGTTGAGCGACGTCTGCAGCAGGTCGGCCCGCGCTTGATACGATCGTCGCGCGCGATCGAGCGACGCGGTCATCAGCGGGCGGCGACCACTATAACGCAGTGCCACTTGCACCAAAGGCGGCAGGCGGTCCAAAGGCGAGCGCCCGGGGTGATCGTCGCTGTCGCCGGGCACGCCGCCAGCGGCGACCTGATCGGCTAGTTCCAACGCCGCTTTGCGATAACCGCGATGTCCTACCGCACCGGCGGCGATGCGGAGCGACCGATCGAGCGGAACTCCGGCCGCGGTGGTCATTCGCAACACTTCGGCCATCGTGCCGGACGCACTAAGCCGATGTAGCGCCCGCGCACCGGGAATCCATCCCAGCAGCGACCACCTTGGTGCAGCGAGGCTCGTCGCGCGGCGGCTGCGCCACCACCACACCAGCGGAATCACAATCGCCAGCACCGGCACCACGATGGTGAGTGTCTTGATGAGCCACGGATTGTCGGCAAACTTTGCGTAGGGAGTGAGCGTCTCCGGCGCGATCCAGGCGATGTTGCTGAACACACCTGTTAGCAAGAGCGCCAGGAGCAGGCTGGCCAGGATGATCACCGTGATCGGCACCAGCAGGGCCGCGCTGGTAGTCCGCTGTAGATTGGAAAGCCGGCGGGTGCTGCGAGCCATCTCCTCCAGCGCGCCCGCGGGGTCACCGCTGGCGATACCGGCCTCGACCACCGCTCGATACACCTCTGGCAGCTGGTCGCCTTCGGCGTCGAGCGCATCAATCAGCGAACTGCCCCGCTCGATGCGATTGGCCAGCCGAGTGGCCAGCGATCCAGCGCCCGGCGAGAGCTGCCTGGCCAAACGCCGTAGTTCCGGCTCGAGCGGCATCCGCGCTTTGGCTAGCGCCGCCAGCTCGGCGTTGAGCGCGGCCAAATCGTCGAGCGTCGTCGGTCGGGGGTCAGGTTCGGACATCAACGGTGCAACTCACGGGACGGGAGCAATCGCTGCGCAGCGCGGCTCGCCGGACCACAGAAACGTGCTCCGGCAGATCCTCTGCTCACGGTAGTTCCTACGTTCATCAACTAATCGCCTGCCGCGGGCCGCCAGCCCAGGGCGCGGACCAATTCGCCGGGACTCGTCACGCCGGAGTCGATCAGCTCCCGCGCCGCATCGGCGAATGGTATTTGCGTGTTCGTTTGGTGCGGGGTGATATTGGTCGATACTTCCGCCATCAGTACGCGGCCCCGATAGCCGGTGCCCGCGCAGCTCGCGCAGCCAGCCGGGCCCATGCACCGCGCGACGTCGAATCCCAGCGGCGCCGCATCGTGAGTGGGCTCGCCTTCGAGCGCGCAGTCGCACAGCTTGCGCACCAACCGCTGCGCGACCACCAGTCGCACCGCGTGCTGCACCGCGTCGGGCGGGATGCCCATATCGACCAACCGATCGACTGCCTCGTGCGTGCTGCCCGCGTGGAAGGTGGTAATCACCAAGCTGCCGGTGAGCGCCGCTTCGAGCGTGGTGGCGGCCGTCGCGCGGTCGCGTATCTCGCCCAGCATCAATACTTCGGGGTCTTGCCGCACCAGCGACTTGAGCGCCTCGGCCATGGTAAAGCCGGAGGAATGACTGACCTGCGACTGGGCAACGCCCGGCACGACGACTTCCACGGGGTCTTCGAGCGAGTGAATCGCGCGGCCGCCGCCCGACTGCTCGACCACTTCGCGCACCGCCGCATAGGCCGTGGTGGTTTTGCCACTACCGGCCGGGCCCACAATGACCACCGCGCCGGTGGTAGCGGCCAGTGCGTCGCGCATGGTGTTCAATACGCTTTGCCCAACGCCTAACTGTTCGAGCGTTTCGAGTCCCGAGTTGCTGGTGCCCAACGAGCGGAGCACCGCCCGTTCGCCGAACAGTGTGGGGAACGTGCTGACGCGAAACTCGCCGCCGGTTGCTTCGCTCACGAGTCGTCCTTCTTGCGGCAGCGCGGTCTCGTAAGTGAGCAGACCCGCGAGCACTTTGAGCCGCCCCACCACGCTGGTGGCCATCACCCGCGGCACGGTGCCTAGAGGGGCCAGCACTCCGTCGAGTCGCCAGCGGAGCATCAGATCGCCTTCGGTGGGATCGATGTGCACGTCGCTGGCCCGCGACTGGCTAACCAGCAGCAGGAGCCGATCGACCAAATCGACCGCCGAACCTGGCTCGGCGGTGAGCGACGCCAGGTATTCCTGCCAGGCGGCCAGGGTTTCGTCGGTCGAAGCGGGGGAGTTCATGCACGTGCCGATAAGGTATCGAAAAGGCGCAGCAAATACGGTCGTCCTCATCATAACCCGAGACCTGCTGCCAGCGAAACACTCAATGAATTCCGTTCGCTCGAAACCGGGCAAAGTATTGCAGGCGGAGTGCGTTTAGCGCTAACCTTGGAGCATTTCTCGCGGTACTCTAAACTGAGCTAGATGGAATCGATCAATATCCGAAAGGCGAGGTACCCCTTCACGGCCGTGCGCGACGACGCGGGGGTGCCGCACGTCAAGGCGGCGGACTGGCAGGCGGCGGTCTACGCCATGGGCTACCTGCATGCACTCGACCGGCCAACACAGATTTACTTCGCCCGCTCCATCGCCGCGGGCCGCGCGGCCGAACGCATTGCCGCCAAGCCCGAGTTGGTGGAGATGGACACCTTCCTCCGCCGCGCCAACCTCGCGGAGCGCATCGACGAAGAAGTCGAGTCGCTCGAGCCGCACATCCTCGAGCAACTGCTCTGGTACTGCGAAGGCGTGAACGACGGGTTGGCCGACAGTCGCCGGTCGCTGCCGATGTGGGTGGTCGGTTTCGAGCCGGGGCCATGGGATCCTTCGGCCGTGTTGCTGCTGGGCAACCTGTTGTCGTTCGCCGGACTGGCGGTGGGAGAGCAGGAGGCAGAGCTCACGCTGCTGGAACTCATCCAACTGGGTGTGGAAGACGATCGCATCCGCGAGCTGTTCGCGCCGTACCTGGATGGAATCGACTTCGCGCCGCTGCGCAACATTCACATCACCAAGCGGCTGAGCGACGAAGCGCTGGAACTGCTTGCCGACTTACCACGACTGGCCGGCAGCAACGCCTGGGCGGTGAGCCCCGCGCGTAGCGCCACGGGCAGCGCGCTACTCGCCAGCGATCCGCACCTGGAAGTCAACCGCTTGCCGGCCATCTGGTACGAAGTGGTGCTCGACTGGTCCAACGGATCCGGCGAGAAGCAATACGCCATGGGCGCGACGCTGCCGGGCTGTCCGTTGATGGCCGTGGGACGGACGCCGAAACTCTCGTGGGGCGTCACTTACCTGGCAGCCGACACCAGCGATTACTTCATCGAAGACTGCCGCCCCGGCGGCGCAACCGGTTGGCAGTATCGCCGCGACGAATCGTGGCACGACTTTCAGTTGCGCAAAGAGCAGATCAAGCGCAAGGGACAGTCGCCGCTCGAGTTGGAAGTGTTGGAGAACGACCTCGGCACACTCACCCGCACGCCCGACGACGCTGGCACCTACATGAGTGTCGCCTGGATCGGCTCGCACCGTGGAAGCGGACGGGCGATTGGCACGTGGCTCGAACTACTGGCCGCCGGGAACACTCGCGAAGCGATGGACACAGTGCGCGACTCGCCGCACCCGTCGCTGGTGTGGGTGTTCGCCGATAGCGAGGGGCACATCGGCATGCAGGCCAGCGGCTGGCTGCCACAACGGCCGCCGCACGCGTCGGGCATTACGCCGCTGCCGGCGTGGAACATGGCCAACCACTGGCGCGGCGTGGTGCCGTCGGAACTGTTGCCGCACGTGTACGATCCGCCCATCGGCTTTGTGGCCACAGCCAACGAAGAGCAATACCGCACCGACGGGCCACCGCTGCACGCCAGCCACCTGGCCGACTATCGATTGCGGCGGATTGTCGAGCGTTTGACCGAAATGCCGAAAGCGACCATCGAGGACATGCAGGCTTTGCAGTACGACGTACTGAGCACGCACGCACGCGACCTGCTGCCAGTGCTCCTGTCGCACTTGGAAGACTGCCCGCTGAAGCGCCGACTCACCGCATGGGACTGCCGCTACAACCCCGAGAGCATCGACGCCTCGCTGTTTCACAGTTTCTATCGCCATGTGCTCTTGGAGATATTCGGGCACGAGGCGGGCATTGGCTGGCGGCGGATGTTGTACCTCTCCACGCGGATGGGCTACTCGAAGTTCTTGCTCACCGCGTGCGACCGTGCGCTGCGCAAAGTGACTAGCAGTTGGTGGCGCGAACGTGACAAAGGCGCGATGATCCGCCTCGCCGCCGAGCGTGCGCAAGCCGAGCCCGATAAGCCGTGGTCGCAGGTGAATGAATTCCACTTCGTGAATCGCTTCATCAACCTGGGACGCGTGGGGCGGCTGTTGGGCCTCAAGTCGCCGCCGATCGCCATGCCCGGCTGTCATGCCACCCCGTTTCAGGGGCATTTGCTGACAACCAAGACCCGCGAGAGCACCTTCGCGCCCAGCTATCACTTCGTCACCGACATGGGCAGCGACCAGGCGTGGACCAACCTGCCGGGCGGGCCGAGCGAAAGCGCGTTCAGCTGGTGGTACCAGTCGGACCTCGAACGGTGGAAGACCGGCGAATACAAATGCCTGTCGATCGACGACGAGTGCGAGCCGGAACAGAGCGTGGACGCCGACTTGTTAGGCTAAGCTCTGTCTAACCCTGCTACCGCGCGTCGCGAACCATGTTCGGGTAGAAGGTCTTCAGATAGCGATACCGCGCGGGGCTCACGTGCATCGGTATGGGCGAAGCACCGCGAACCACGTAGCCGCCTCGGCGCGGTGTGGAGCGATACGTCTTGGATGGCGACGAATACGAACTCCGAGTGCGCCGCCCAAACAACCGCGCGTCGGCTGAGTCCATAGTCACTGCCATCGTGCCCGCCAACAGTCCCAGACAAACTATCCATCGCAACATATCGGTAGCCTTTCTCAAAGAACACAACTTGGAGCACCCCCTATTTTGTAGGGCGGTCGCCGCGCTAAGCAAAGCAAGTTGCGACGTTTTCCAGGCAACCGGCGGCCCCGCCACCGGGACACTTTGCTGGCATTCTCCGCGAGGCTTGTCGCTCTACCCGATAATGGGGTGGTGGGAGCATTGCCCGCGCCGATGGTCGCATCGATTGGATATTACACCAACTTATGGCGCCGGTTTGTTTGAGTCCGTTTGCTCATAATGCAAGTGATAGCCTCGTGAAAGCGGGGCGTCTTGTTTTATCTGTGGCGTGACGCACCACCTGGAGTTCGAGCGGCTGGAGCAAGCGGAGAAGTGGCGCACATCGGCAGACTGACCGCTCGCCTACTTCCAGCGTTCAATCTTTCTCTTTCACGCGTTGCATATCGCCGCGCATCATTTCGACCCATTTGCCGTCGTCGCTCATGATCTCCGCCCGAACGATGATGTGGTCGGGGCCGTCGAACTCGTACGAGTCGCGGAACTTGGCCGTCTTGCCGGCGTCCATCGGGTTGGGTCCCTCGGCTTCGAGCAGTAGCTTGTTGCCGCTCTCGTCGACCTTGCCCTTGTACTGCCACAGGTGATTCCACATCGAGTCGACCCAGGTTCCGACGTAGACCTTCGACTTGGGGTCGTAGCCAATGGTCTGGACTGCTTGAAACTGACTGCCCGCCACGTCGCCCGTGACATCGCAAACCACCCACAAGTCTCCGATCTTGCGATAGTTGGCGGTGCCGGTGCACTCGATCGCTTCGCCGTCGGGTCCAGCCGGCGCGGAGCTTTTGCTCTCCCAGTTTCCGACAAACTTCTCGAGCCACTTGTGCTCGGGCGTTGCAGCCGGCGGTTCCTGGCTGTGCGCCAAGCCGCTAGTGCACAACAGAACGACTGGTACGAAGGTTGCTAACACGAACTTCATGGGGACCTCCAAGCAATGTGGCCACGGGAATCGACAGCCGTTGATGATACACCAAAACGACCTGGGCCAGATGCTCCGAGGCAATGTCGGCAAAAAAGCGACCGACCGACAGGGACCCAGGATTCGTCAGGCCTGCCCGGGCCCCCGTCAGTCGGCATGGGAACGATTGGAAGCTCGGACCACCCATCGTTCGTAGAGGTCGCACGATCGGTGTGGGATCGAGCGAAGTCACGACACTTATGAAAATCTTGTGCCGAACGGCGCGAATACTAGAACTCCGTAGATTGCGCGCATTCTCGCGCATAGCTCCTGCATGCCGTGTCGCGCCGCTCGACACTTGTGTCGCGCTGCGCGACAAGCGGGTGATAAGCGCTACGCGTTGCGATACCCCGCAGCCGCCTGCATCAGCCCCTTCATGTAGCCGGCGGCGTACAAGCGGCCCATGATTTCGTACCCTGGCGTCTCATTGGTTTCGCCGGCGAGCGACGGAGCGTGGTCGGGCCGAATGGCGCCGGTGTAGCCGATGTCGTGATACGCCTGCATCGCGGCGACCATGTCGATGTCGCCGTTGTCGTGGAACGATTCGCGGAATCGCTCGCCCTGCCCCACCGTGTTGCGGAAATGGGCAAAGAAGATGTGCGGGCCGAGTTGCTTGATGCCCTCCACCGGATCCAAGCCGGCGGGAGCGAACGAGCCCTGGCAATAGCAAACACCGTTCATGGGGCTCGGCACGAGGTCCACGACCTTCTGCATGGCATCGTGGTTAATGATGATCCGCGGTTGGCCGCGGAGCACCGGCAGCGGTGGATCGTCCGGGTGGATCGCCAGGCGGATGTTGGCGTCCTCGGCCGTTGGTAGCACTTGTTCGAGAAAGTACTTCAGGTGGTCCCACAAGGCGTCGGCCGGCGTGGGATCGTGCTCGGCGGGCGTGGCGTCGGTAACATTGCTGTTGATCTGGTCGATGTCGAATGCGGTGACCTTCGCGCCGGCCCGCTCCGGCGCGGCGCCGGTGGTCCGCTGCCAGTCCTCGTCCGGCATCCAGTTGTAGCAGAGCACCTCCATCTCGGCCTCGGCCATGTTGCGAATGAGCGTCTTAAAGTCCTCGATCTGCTCGTCCCGCCCTGGCAGGTTGTGCACGAACTTCAAGTGCGGAATCTTCCGCTCGACGTGCGTCAATCGCATGCCGAACGACTCGACGCGCGACTTGAGTTCCAGCAGCGGCTTAAGCTCCAAGCCGGGATAGATGGCCACGATGTCGGTCACACCCACCTGCGCGGCAAGTTGCAGATTGCGGTCCGACTCGGGAGTAACGAGCATCGCCAGTCGCATGGAAGGTAGGCCTTTGTTGGTTGGATGTTTATTAAGGTTGCCGTGATGTGTTGCGATGGCAGGGATAGCCACGAAAAGGATGAAAAGGCACGAAAAGGTTTCGTTGTTCGGTTGAACGTGCTTTCCTCTTCGTGGCTTTTTGTCCTCTTTGTGGCGAACCTCGGCTTGGTTGCGTCAACGCACCAACCCGGCGTAAACGCCGGGCCTAGTATTCTCTATTCGCGACCATTTGCGTGGATTCGTGGGCCGTCATCACTCAGGCTTGCCATCGACCAATCGGCGGATGCCAAGTGGATTGCTGGCTTGTAGTTCCGGTGGCAGCGCGGCGTCGGGGACGTTTTGGTAACACACGGGGCGGGCGAAGCGATAAATGGCCGTGGCGCCGACCGACGTGGTGCGGCTGTCGGTCGTAGCTGGGTAGGGGCCGCCGTGTACCATGGCGTGATTCACTTCGACGCCGGTGGGAAACTGGTTGTAACACAAACGCCCGAGGCGCATTTCAACCGTCGCGGCAAGCTTCGCGGCCAGTTCCGCGTCGGCGTCGTCGCAGTGGATCGATGCGGTGAGTTGCCCTTCGAGCGCGGCGGCGACCTGCATCAACTCCTCTTCGCTGCCGTAGTTCACGAGCACGGTCGTTGGTCCGAAGCACTCCTCTAGCAGCGCCGGATTGGCGAGCACCGCGGCGGCCGTGGTTTCGAACAGCGTCGCGGTAACCGCTTCGCCGCTATGTTGCTGCGGCGCGACAAGCACCTCGACCGACGAGTCGCCCGCCAGTCGATTGGCACCCTCGGTGTATGCTCCGGCGATGCCGGGATTGAGCATGCACGTTGGCGGCGAGTCGCCGAGCAGTGCGGCCAGCTTGTCGCGGAACGCGGTGTCGCCATTGGTAAGCACGATGCCTGGCTTGGTGCAGAACTGGCCCCAACCGAGCGTGACTGAACCATGCAGCGCGGTGGCGATCTCTTCTCCCCGCGCGGCCAAAGCCGCGGGCAGCATGAACTGTGGATTGACGCTGCCCATTTCGGCGTAAACGGGAATCGGCTGCTGGCGCGCGGCAGCCAAATCGAACAACGCCCGACCGCCCTTCAGCGAACCGGTGAACCCCACTGCCTGGATGCTCGGGTGTTGGACGAGCGCCTGGCCGACGTCGCGGGCGGAGTCGAGCAGCAACGAAAACACGCCGGGCGGCATGTCGGTTTCTTTTGCGGCGGCGGCGACCGCCTGGCCGACGAGTTGGCTCGTACCGGGGTGTGCGGGATGGGCCTTGACCACCACGGGACAACCAGCCGCCAGGGCCGAAGCGGTGTCGCCGCCGGCCACGGAGAACGCCAATGGAAAATTGCTCGCGCCGAACACGGCTACCGGGCCGAGCGGGCGGAGCATCGAACGCACGTCGGCGCGCGGCAGCGGCTGGCGGTCGGGCATCGCCGGATCGATTCGCGCGTCGACCCACGAGCCTTCGTCGATGAGATCGGCGAACATGCGTAGCTGCCCGACTGTACGACCGGTTTCGCCCCGCACGCGGCCTTCGGGTAGCGCGGTTTCGAGGCCGATGCGCTCGACCAGTTGGTCGACGATGCCCTCGATCTGCGTGGCGATCGCGCGGAGGAACTCGGCCCGCCGCGCGCCGTTGAGGCTGCGATACACGGTGAACGCTTCGGTGGCGGCGGCCACCGCTGCGTTCAAGTCGTCGGGTGTGGCGTTGTGGAACGCGGGCTCGAGGTCTTCGCCGGTCGAAGCGTTCACGCCGTGGAACGTGCCGCCGGCGCCCGGGCTCGCCAGTTCGCCGGCGATGATCGATGTGTTGGGGATTTGCGTCATGACTGCTTTACTGCATGGTGTTGACCAAGGTTCCCGCAGGCTCAATCGTAATGGCGACTTCGTCGCCCGCCTGCAGGGTGAATTCGTCGGGCGGCACCAGCCCGGTGCCAGTCATCAGGAAGGTGCCGGTGGGGAACGAGCACTCGCGGAACAAATGCTCCACCAGATTCGGCAATGTCTGCTTCATCTGCGAAAGTTCCATCTGGCCGCCGAACACTTCACTGCCGCCACGCTTGATGGAAAGGGCGATCGTGGTGTCGGGCGAAGGCCATTCGCTGGTGAGCCAGATCGCCGGGCCGAGTCCCGCACAGCGGTCGAACACCTTGGCCTGCGGCAGATAGAGTGGGTTCTCGCCTTCGATGTCGCGGCTCGAGAGGTCGTTGCCGACGGTGAATCCCAATAGCGAACCGTCCGACTTCAGCGCCAGCGTGACTTCCGGCTCGGGCACCATCCAGGTCGAGTCCTTGCGAAGTTGCAAGTTGCCGCCGGATCCGATCACGCGATGCGGCGTGGCTTTGAAGAACAACTCGGGGCGATGGGCGTTGTACACTTTGTCGTAAAAGTCGCTCGCGCCCGCCTTGGCCGACTCTTCCATCCGCGCGGTGCGGCTGCGTTGGTAGGTGACGCCGGCCGCCCACACTTCCTGCGTGCCAATCGGCGGCAAGAGCTCACCGGCGGGGAGCGAATTGAGCGGCTCGCCACCCTCAGCAAGCTCATTCGGAGCCAACTCGCCGGTAAACAACTGATCGATCGTAGCGCCCGAGAACAGTCGCAGCGGCCCACCGGACTGCTCGGCGACCGCAAGGCCCTCGGAGACTCTGTAAACAAGCATCACCCGCTCCCCTGTTATTGAAAAACGTCACCGCACGAAAGGATAACCGATCACCATCCGCACCAACAGTATCGCGTCCTGCGAGGTACTACTCACGTCCACACAAACAACAATCGCGTCGCCAGCCAGGTCAGCACCACCAACAACACACAGCCCGCAGTGACCGCGACGAATCCGCGGGCGTACCACGGCAAGCGTTCGCGTCGCACTTCGATCACGCTCTCGGGGCCAAACATCTTTTGTTGCGCGTCGGCTTCGTAAAGCTCGTCGAGAACCTGCTGGTTGATGTGCTCGGCGCCGGGCTCCGCGAGTCCTGCATCGACCAGCGCCGGCAGATTGATACCGGCGTCGACGAGTCGCTGCTCCTGCCCGATCGGCGTGTTCATGATCACAAAGAACCGGCGAAGCTTGCGCTCGTCGGTCTCGGGCCAGACGAGGCTGCCAATCCACATTCCCACGACGGCCAGCGCCGTGGGAATGAACACTTTGGCAATGAACCGCGTGTCGTCGTCGGCGAACCATTGGTCCTCGCCCACCGGCATGAAGTGCAGCGTGGCATAAACGCTAATCGCCAGCAGGAACGACAGCCACGTGGCCTTCTCGCTCGCCTTGCGCCACACGACGCCGAAGTAAATGGGAATGCCGAGGAACGACAGCAGCGACAGCGACAGTTTGACGTACCCCTCGATGGACGAAATGAAAATCGTCGACAATGCAGCGACAACGATCGACGCGGCGGCCCACACGCGCGCGATCGTCAGGTAGCGGCCCAGCGGCAACCCGGGACACGCCACGCGGCGGAAGAAGTAGTCGACGTACATGGCCGACGACGTTGCCGCGTAAGTGTCGGCCGACGACATGGCCGCGGCGAAGAAGCTCGCGATCATTAGTCCCACGACGCCAAAGCCCACTGGCAGCACTTCCTTCATCACCGTGCCCCAGGCGAGTTCGGAGTCTTCCAACCCTGGCTGCAGCACGGCGAAGAAGATGCCATAGAGCGCGAAAATGAGCGTTACCAGACGCTTCCAAAGGTGGCCCCACGCGCACTGCGTGGCCGCCTTTTCGTCGGCGGAGATAGACATCCAGTTATAGATCCAAGGCGCCGCGATTCCTCCGGCGAGCGCCGAGAGGTTAAGCGCGACGACCTTCCACAGCGACATTCCCTTGGCAGTGAAGTCCCAGGTCTCGATGGGCAACTCGCGAAGTGCCTCAAACCCGCCAGCATGGCTCCACAGGAACGGCAGCATGATGAACGCCAGGATCACCAGGCACATCACGCCCTGTAGCAGGTCGGTCAACAGTGCGGACATCATTCCGCCCGAACAAACGTAGGCTGCCACGATCAGCGTGATGCCTCCGATGCACCACTCGAGTGGCACGTCGGCGAAGCCGGATAGAATCTTGCCAATCGCCAACACAAACATGCCGATGAACAACAGGCAAATCAGCCCCGCCACCAGCGAGTAGAACGCCGCGACGCCGCGGCCGAAACGCATCTCCAAAAACTCCGCCAGGTTGTACACCCGGGCGCGACGGTAGTAGGTGGCGAACAGAAAGTACACCGGCGTGGCGAACAGAAAACTCCACCAGTACCACACGCCGCTCAGGCCGCCGTGGTAAGCCTCGCCGCTCACCACTACCGCTTCGTTGCCGGCGATGGCCGAGGCGAACACAAAGATGAACGACACCAGCGGTCCCCATTTGCCGCCGGCCACGAAGAAGTCGCCCAGCGTCTTGGTCTTGCTCGCCCCGAGGAACACCCCCAGGTACAAGACCAGGCCGAAATAGACCACCAGCACCAGCAAGTCGAGAACGTGGATGCCTAGTACCGTCACACCAACCGCCTGATGGTTAGGGAAGCGAAAAAGCGAGCGCGCCTACATGGCCTGTTCGCCGGGCAGGATCATCATCACTGGAATGCGAACGTGCGCCGGTTGCTCGAGAACGAAGCGAACACAGCGAGCGATGTCCGCCGGCACGAGCGGCTGCGTAATGCCCAGTACATCGCGCGGGTGGACGGGAAAATGATCCTGCAGCTCCGTCTGCACCACCCCTGGCTCGATCACGCTCACGCGAATGTTGGTCTTGGCGACTTCCATTCGCAGCGATTCGCTGAGCGCCTCGATGGCGTGCTTGGTGCCCGCGTACACTCCGGTGCCCGGTCGGACCTTGGTGCCGAGGATGCTGGAGACGTTCACCAGGTGCCCGCCGCCCGCTTGCTTGAAGTGCGCGAGCGCCATGTAAGCCATCCGCGTGGCCGCTTCGACATTCACCCGCACCATCCGGCACATCTGGTCGACGTCCACTTCATCGTAAGGCCCCGCGTGCATGATGCCCGCGCTGTTGAACACCACGTCGCAGCGTCCGAAACTCTCGATGGCCGTATCGATCAACCGCTGCGGCATCGATTCATCGGCAATGTCGCCCGCCACCACCGTGCACTCGCCAAGCCGTTCGGCCAGCTCGTTCAAACGATCCTCGCGACGAGCGGTAAGCACTAGTCGCATGCCCGCGGTGCGGAGTTCCTCCGCCAGTCCCACCCCGAGCCCGCTGGAGGCTCCGGTGATGATGGCAACTTGATCGGTCAGGTCGGTATTTGACATGATGCTGTGGCTTGAGTGTAGAAACACCAAAACCATGCATCATACCGCCTCGATGACCGGATCGAAATCTGCGGATGGGGTCCACGAACTCCAAAAACGCGCAGCCTGATTCGTGAAAACGCGCGTAGTTGCAGCACGGCCGATGGGGCCATTCGTGCTTCAGGCCAGGTCGAACAGCATGACTTCCGCGTCGGAGGTTGCCTGCACGGTGAGATGGGGCTCGTCGCTGACCGCGAGCCCGTCGCCGGCATCGAACGTCTGGTCAGCAGCGGTGACCGATCCGCGGAGCACCTGTAGCCAGGCGTGGCGGCCGCTGGGGATCTCGTGTTTCACCTGCGCGTCGGCGTCGAGCTTCGCCAGGTAGATCTGCGCATCCTGGTGAATAGCCAAAGCTCCGCCGACGCCGGCGGGCGAGGCAACCAGTTTTAGTTGGTTGCGCATCGCCTGATCGTCGAATCGCTTCTGCTCGTAGCTCGGCTCCAAGTCGCGGGCCTCGGGCAACAGCCAGATCTGATAGAGGTGCGTCGCTTCGGTGGCCGACGGATTGAACTCGCTGTGCGTGATACCTGTGCCGGCCGTGATGCGTTGAAACTCACCCGGGCGCAGCACTTCGCCGTAACCCATGGAGTCCTTATGTTCGAGCGCACCTTCGAGCACGTAAGTGACGATCTCCATGTTGTCGTGCGGATGGGTGCCGAACCCCTTGCCGGGAGCAACCCAGTCCTCGTTCATCACGCGCAGCGATCGGAAACCCATGTGCTCCGGATCGTAGTAGCTGGAGAACGAGAAGGTGTGATACGTATCGAGCCATCCATGATTGGCGTGCCCGCGATCGCTCGCTTTTCTTACCCTTAACATGACTTGCCTCCACTTTTTACACTTCGCGACAATAGTTTACATATCAACTAAATGACGAAAAAAACACCTTGCTATTCCCCCTCAGTATCGCGCGCCTTCTCCAGCAGCGAACTAAGCTGCTTTAGATCGCTTCGGGAAAGATGCCCCAACAACTGCTTGTGCATTTTTTCCAGTGGCTTGTCGATCCGCGCCAGCAGCTTCTTTGCCGGCGAGGTGATCTCCACGTACACGACTCGTCGATCCTGCTCGCAACGTCGGCGTTCGACCAGCCCCAGCTTCTCAAGTCGATCAATCAAACCGGTAATGGCCGGCACGACCTGGATCATCCGCTCGGCAATCTCCAGCGACGGCATCGGCTGACCCTCGCCACGCAGGATTCGAAGCACGTTGTACTGCGAGGCGGTCAATCCGTACTCGCGGAAGAAACGCCCCATCCGATTGTGCAGCAAGTCGCTGGTCCGCATCAGGTTGAGGTACGCTTCTTGCTCCGCACTGCGAAACGGCGTGCGTTTTTTGATTTCGTGTTGCAGTTTGCTGGACGCCATGTGCTGATTACCGTCTCCCTGTAATTACCTTACGTGTAAACTATCTTTGCGTCAATAGTTGTCGGCGTTTTTTTCTCAAAGCTGCAGAAGTTTCGTCCCAGCGGGTGAAAAAGAGGTCGATTTCCAGAGCAAACTCCAGGCCTTCCGTGAGCTATCCTTCCTAGACACCCTGTACTCCCTCCCGTCCGTCCCAGGAAACCTGGACATGCTCCGCAAACTGATCCTTCGATTCTTTCTGGCCTGTTTCGCCATGGTTGGGCTGGTTATCACCACCGTGGTGGTCGCCGGGTATTTCGCGCTGCAGCAACCGAGCTACTACGCCCAGCTGCGGGCGGTGGCGTACTCGCCGGCCGAGCAGTCAGCGGCGGAACTTTCGATGCGACAGACCGAGGCCAATGTCAAGCGGTGGCTGCAGAGTTCCATCGCGCGGCAACAAGCCGCATCCGCCGACGAGCCCTCCGTCATGCAACTGCTGGCTGGCGCCGGGGCGCCCTACGACCCGACGACCGACACCCACGAGGTTCATCTCACCCAGGCGCAGTTCAACGCGCACCTGGCATCGAACAAAGCATCCCGCTCGGGCGACTGGCGCAACCCGCGCATTCGTTTTGGCGAGGATCGTATCGACCTGGCGTTCGAGGTAGCAAGCGACGAGTTCTCGTGCGTCCCTTCGATCTCCCTCGAACCCTCGCTCACCGACGATGGCAAGCTGCGGCTGGGAATCGTGTCGGCCCACATCGGCCAGCTTCCCTTGCCGATGAAAACCATTCTAACGAACCTGCCAAGCGAAATGACCCGCCCCGCCGCGTCCGGCGACGTAGAGCTCGACCTCTCCGCCGAGACGCCCTGCGTGATCGTCAACCTGCCAACCGCCGATAGCAAATCGCCCACAGTGAGCGCGCTCACCTGCCGCGAGGGCGAGCTGGTAGTGGAGCTGCTTCCGCCGGTGGTGGGTGAGAGTTTGTAGCCGGGGGCGAAATTGGCTACCCGCCCCCACACTACTTTGGCTTTGAAGCTTCTTCCTCGTCTCTCAGATCCATCCGAATCCAGACTTCATCCACCTTGAATCGGAATTCAGCGGGAACCTGATCACCCTGCTTGTAATCTGTCCCGCGACTGGCCATCAACATTCCTTTGCGATCGGGTTCTTGGTACTCGTACGAAGTCTGATAGTAGAGCCGACCCACCGCGACTACCTTGGGCAGTTTGCCTCCGGCTTCGAATATCTCGCCCGACCAGCTTCGAAAAAGCGAAAAGGAATACCAGTCGGTGCTCAATTCATCGGGCGCCTTCGTCCGATATCCTGGCACGCGACCACGAACGACGTAACGCCCAGGGATAGAATACAGCCGCGGTCCATCATGTTTCGCTCCTACGCTCGGCTCGCTTGCTTTGAGTTCCCTAAGGAGCCGTTGCAGTTGCTGCTTTGAAGTCAATTCCTGGACTTTTTCCGCTTCCCCTTCCACGTCGGTGAAAGCTTTCGCAGGAACCTCTTGAACATCTGACTTATCTTGCGCCGTCACGGATGGGACAACAAACAAGCAGAGCACCGTGGTCCATGCAACAAACGGCGGGAGAACTCTGGTGGACATTCGACTTCTACTAGGGGTTCCAGAGGATGTTTCAAGCGATTTGTTTTCGCGTACCCACTCCGAACATACCGTGCCGCAATGGCGCTGTCATCCATCGATAGCAGCACGCCCCGCGCGAGCGCGCGGCACCACGAAAGTAGAGCCTATCGAATCCACATACCTCTGGCAGCGTCTGCTAGCTTGCGACCGAAGCGGCTTGGTCGTTTTGCGGTTTTAGAGACGCCCAGCCTACTTTTCTTACAACGGGCTGGGACAATGGAGCGTGGTGGATTTTGCGCTGCGTGCGCTTGGTACTCCAAATAGGCCCCCACCCTAGCCCTCCCCCAAACGATTTGGCGAGAGCGGTGGCTGGTTGTTTGAAGTCCCCGCGCCAAATCGTTCGGGGGAGGGAACCTAGACGGCGCTCGTTCGGCGGAGCGAACGGCGACTATCGGGTTTTGGTCCACCTGCGGTTAACCCTGGGGCAAAACTCCCTGTGGGACAGCCTTGCCGATGTGCCGTAAGTTCTTTGACAACTTAGTCTTACGAAGTTGTGCCTCGCGCCTCGTCGGCGGAGTTTTGGGCCAGTGGTTCGATAACCCGCTTTGGGCCAGGTGGGGCAAAACTCTAACTGCAAGTGGTGTAACGAGTTGCGCGGAACGACCTGAGGCCGTTTTGGTCCAGTGGTGGACCAAAACTCCAAGTGCTTGTGGACTAAGGAGTTACGCGCGTGGGAGAAGTGGAGCAACTGTGGCTACAGGATTCTTACTAGCCGGAGGGTCCGTGAAGTTGTGAAAGATTGGGGGGGGCGAGGTTCCCTCTTGTGCGACCCTCACCCACGTCGGGGAGAGGGAACTTAGATGGGTCACTCCGGCGAGTCGTAGTCGTCGAGTTTTTTCTTGAGCGTTGTGCGGTGTAGGCCCAATGCTCGGGCGGCGGGGGCGTATTCGCCGCTGAAGCGGTCGAGGGCGCGGGTTAAGAGTGGGCGTTCCACTTCGTTCAGGAATCGATTGTAGACGTCGCCGGCAAGTTGAGGGTCGCTCAGCAGTTCGTCGGCGCGGGCGCGGGAGACTTCGGTCAGCTGCTGCTCGTGGTTGCCATCGCCGGTGGATTGGAACGATGGTTGCGGCGGTGGCAGGTGCTCGGGCATCACCAAGCCGCTGCGGGCGACTACGTGGGCGTGTTCGATCGCGTTGCGGAGCTCGCGAACGTTGCCGTGCCAGGGGCGACGGGCCAGTTCGGCCAGGGTTTCCTCGGCGAACGCCCGCGGCGTGGATGAAAGTTGCGAAACGAAGTGCTGCACCAACAGCGGTATGTCGTCGGCGCGGTCGCGGAGCGGTGGAATCACGATTTCGAACGCACACAAACGGAAGTACAAATCGTGACGGAACTCGCCTTCCTGCACTCGTTGTTTGAGGTTTTGATGCGAAGCACCAATGATGCGGAACCGTGTCTTCACCGGCTGGTCGGCGCCGACGGGGAGCACTTCGCCCTGCTCGAGCGCCCGCAGCAGCTTCACTTGGATGGGCAGCGGGATGTCGGCAACTTCGTCGAGGAACAGCGTACCACCGCCCGCTTGAACCAACAGCCCGTCGCGAGCGCGCTGCGCACCGGTGTACGCGCCGGCGACGTGGCCGAACAGTTCCGACTCGGCGACCGTGGGGCTGAGCGCGGCCACGTTCACCGCGACGAACGGCCGGTCGGCGCTCGCGCTGTGCTGGTGGATCGCCCGGGCAACGAGTTCCTTGCCCGATCCGCTTTCGCCGCGCAAGAGCACGCTGGTGTCGGTGGCGGCCACCAAAGCGATCTGCTTGAACAGCTCCTGCATGGTGGGCGTTTGGCCGACGAGTTGCGGTTCGTTGCTCGTGGCCGGAGCGATGGTCGCGGCCGCGGGTGTGGTTCGCAGCGCACGTTCGATGGCCGCGCGGATCTCTGGCACGTCAAATGGTTTGAGCAGGTACTCGAACGCTCCGCTGCGGACGGCGCGCACGGCGGTTTGCATGTCGCCGAACGCGGTGATGATGATGATCGGCACGTCGCCCAGTACTTCGCGGAACTGCTCGACCGCAGTGATGCCGTCGATGCCGGGCAGGCGGACGTCGAGCACCAGCACGTCGGGCTTCGCGCTCTGTGCCAGGCGCAGGCCTTCTTCGGCCGAGGCAGCCACCTCCGCTTCGTGCCCCAGCATCGTGGCCACCTTGGTGATGCCCCAGCAAATCGCTTGTTCGTCGTCGACAACCAGAATCTTAGACATTCGTTACTCTCTCTGTTACGGATGGAAGACGAAGCACGAACTGCGTTTCGTCTGCCGAGCGACTCCACTCCAGCAAGCCACCACTATTCTTTGCAACCTGCCGAGCAACCGCCAGCCCGAGCCCCACGCCTTCGGGTTTGTCGGACACAAACGGTTCGAACAGCGTGTCGGCCAACTTCTCGGGCGGACCCTCGCCGGAGTCGGCCACGGTCAGCACCAGGAATCCATCGCTGGTGTCGAGCGCGACGCGCACTCGCGCCGAGCCACCTTTCACGGCCGACTGATGGGCGGCTGCGTCCACGGCGTTCAGCAGTAGATTCATCACCGCTTGGCTCAATTGTTCCGCATCGGCGTGCACGGTGGTGTCGTCGGCCAGCACTTGCCAATCGAGCGCAACGCCTGCATGCTTGGCCGACGGTCGGACCAGCGCGACCAGCTCGCCCACCAGTTCGGCCAGATCGAGATCGACCTCCGCTCCGTCGACCGATTGCTTGCCGAGTTGCAGGAACTTCTGCAGTCGCCGCTCCATCAAGCTCAACTGATGGCGGGCCATCTCCATGCTGTCGTCGTCCGCGGTCGAGCCGCTACAAACTTCGCTGTGCAAGTCGACCGCCATGCGGCAACCGGTGGCCGCGTTTCGCATTTCGTGGGCGAGCCCCGAGCCGAGGATCGCCAGGGTGCGCATCTGTTCGGTGCGTCGCGTCTCGGCTTCGTACTCGGCCAGTCGCGTGGCGGTTTGGTTCACGGCCACCGCCAGGTCTTTGGTTTCGTCGTCGACGCTCGGGACTTCGACCGCAGAGAAGTCGCCTTCGGCCAACCGGTGGACGTCGCGCCCGAGCCGCTGCAGCACTCGATTGATTCGCGCAGCGACGAGCCCCGTAGTGAGTATCACCGCGATGATGGCCGCCAGGCCGATCAACAGCGGCGGAAGGAACATGGCACGCCAGGCGGTGTTGAACTCGTCCTGCGGAAACAGGATGTGCAGCACCTGAGGCGAGAGCCCGCCGCGACGGTCGGCCAGCTCGAGACTGGAGTGGAAGTACTTGTTGTCGTTGAGCTTGAGCACCGAGCCGAGCGACACTTCGGTAGCGTGCTCGGCCGCCGGCGTGGTGGTGGGCCAATCGATGGAGTCGTCGGAGAGTGCGAAGCTCGATGCCACGGTGTCGCCCGACTCGGTAGTGAGTACAAACTCGGCGCTGGCCAGATCGCTCATCTGCTGCAGCACGGCCTCGGTGAGCGGAAAGCCACTACCGGTGAGCACGGCCGCCACGCCTTGCAATTGCCGCTCGACACGGTCGCGCGTCCGCACGGTCGATAGATGCGCATGAACCACCGAAATAGCCGCGAGACTCGCCAGAGCCACGACCACCAAGGGGACCATGAATTGATAACGAATGGGAATACGCAACGCGGGGGCTCGCGTGGGAGGGAAGCTGCCATGGGCCTTTCCATTATAGACGGAGCAACGAACGCCCCACAAACGGCGAACCGCAGACCGCCGAATGACGTATCCCGTAGAAGCCCCGCTCTGCCCGCACGCCGAACCGCCATGCCCCAACTCACGCCGCCACTACTGCTGACGCTGTTGGAAATCACCTCGCTGGCCATGGGTGGACTCCTGGGCCTGTGGGCGGCCACGTCGCGGTGGCACTGGTTCGCCCGCTGCACGGTAGTGCTTGGTCTACTGGCTCCGCTGTTGTGTCGGCCGATCTACGAGCCGTTCGTCACGCTGCTGGTGGAAGTGGCGACTGTGGTGCTGGGAGTCGCGATCTACCGCCGTCGCTGGCCGCGCTGGCAGTTCTCGCTGTCGGGTGTGATGATGTTTACGGTCGTGGTGGCGGTGGTGATGGCGGGACTGGCCCGCGCGCCGGAGATGGATTTCTATTTGTGGCGGGCGGTGTTCGGCATGGGGGTAGTAAGTGGAAGCTGTACGCTACTTGCGACTTGGCTGGTAACAACGAATCGCTGGTTGGGTGCGAGCCGTGCGATCGCTGTGTGCCTCGCAGTGCCAGCGATGGGGCTTGCATGGAGCATGTTCGAGTACACGTCGGACGTCTTCGACGTGTGCGAGCGACAATGCAACGCACCCCTGTGGTACTGGACGGGGTTTGAACTGTGGTGGTTCGAATTGGTTGGCGAGGGGACTCGGGCTGTAGCTCTCCTCATCTCGCTACTCGCCTTGCCGGTACTGCTTTGGCGAATCGCTCACCCTCTGCGGCTAGGGGTTCGCAAGGGTATCCTCGGCGTATGTATCGCAATCCTGGGAGCGTGGCCAGCATTCGTAGCCATTGAGTTGCTTACCCCTATCCCCGTTCCACAACCAGCGCGCGGTGACAACGCTTATGATGACTTGGTGGCTCTGGGTAACCGACTTGTCGAGACTGAAGCTCCTAAGTTGACGGACGGTGACGTGAGCCTAGTTCAGCAGTGCCTGGCGAGGCCGATTGCGGTGATTAAACAATACGACAGGAATCTCTGGGAAGTCGATGACAACAATCGCGAAGCGCTGGTGACCGTCGCCCAAGCGATCTCGCTTCGTGCCGAATATGCTCGAGAAAATGGACAATCGGAGTTGGCGTTCGAATCGACTCTGTTGTTGTTCGAATTCGCGCGGAAGCTCGAAGGACAAGGGCGTCGCAATGAGTTGGGAATGTCCGTGCGGATCGAATTCGCAGCCGTGAACAGTGCGTATCACACGCTACCGCTGCTTGACAGAAGTCAAACACGCCAACTTCTGAAGTTCTTGATAAAGTATGTCGAGGATCGTCCTTCTCTGGCCCCCGTGCTTTTGAACGAGCACTGCTACGAACAGCATGCGACGGGTTGGGGAGGTCACTTGGGTCAGTATCTGTCCCAGCTTTCGATGAGACAGGACAATCACAGCATCGATTACCTGGTTGGAATCGTTCGTCCTCCTGAGCAGAACGAAGGGTATCTAAAAGCCCGAACGTTTACATCGCTTCTCACAACCGAGCTACTTCTCAATGAACACGTGCTCGCCCAAGACAGTTTGCCAGAGACTTTAGAGCAACTAGCTGACCTTGGATCCCCCAGCATTTGGGGCGACCCGTTCAGCGAGTCGAACGCGACATTCGTCTATAAGCCAAATGGTTCGCAATTCAAGCTCTACAGCCGCTGGGAAGACCACCAGGACAATGGAGGAGTGCTAGTGCAAACAAAGAACTCCGCGTTTGGCAATATCTACACTGACTATGAGGGTGACCTGTCGCTCGAAGACTATTTTGGGCACTTCAAATGATCGATCATTCCAAGGCTCGCCTTCCCTCAATACAACAACACCTTGGCCAACGCCAAAAACACCACGCCCGGCACCAGGGCGTAGTACAGGAATACCAGCAGCGTCTTGCGGAGGATGACTCCTTCGCGGCCGATCAGGCCTACCACGGCCGAGGCGGCTACCACGTTGTGCACGCAGATGGTGTTGCCGGCTGCGCCGCCGATGGCTTGCAGGGCGACGATCCATACCGGGTCGGCGCCGATGCGTTGCGCGACGTCGAACTGGAACAGCGAAAACATCATGTTGCTCACCGTGTTGCTGCCTGCGACCGCTGCGCCGACGCCGCCGATGGTGGGCGCCAGGAGCGGCCACGCTTTGTTGACCAACTTTTCGGCGCCGGTCGCCAGGGCGATGGGCATCTCCTTGTAGCCTTCGACGCCGTCGCCGGAGTTCAAGAACACTTGCACCATCATCACGGCAAACAACAGCGCGGGAAACGCATGCAGCATCGTCCGACCGGCATCCCTCCAAGCCTGCTTGTAACCGGCGGCGGTGAAACCGGCGGTCGCGCGGAAGAACAGGTAACTCAGCACCGACACCGACACGAAGATCATGCCGGGTGTGTAGAGCGGGTACAGCTTCACTTCGATCGAGGTCCCCAACATGTCGCTCCAAACCAGCGCTGCCTGCTTGGCCCACTTACCCAGCGGCAGCTGCGGCAACCGCGTCAGCACCAACAACGCGGCCACCGTGAGGTACGGCAGCCACGCCTGCAGGACGGGAATGGGCCGCTCGAGTTCGACGTCGCTGTGCGGCACGATGCTGCCGGTCCAGGTGGGATCCCACTGGTCTTCCGGCGCGAAGTCCCACGCCTCGTTGGTCTTGGGCACGAGGAAGCCTCGCTTCGCGGCGGTGATGACAATCGCCATGCCGAACAGTCCGCCGGCGAGCGACGGAAACTCCGGCCCCAGCACGAACGCAGCGGTGACGTACGGCACGATCATTGCCGCGGCCGAGAACAGCGCGAATGGCCAGATGGCGAAGCCTTCTCTCCACGAGCGATTCGCGCCGAAGAACCGTGTCATCAGCGAAACCATGATCAGCGGAATCAACATCCCGAGGCAACCGTGGATCGTGGCGACCCGCGTGCCGATCAGCGCCAGGAAACCGTGCCAACCCGCTTCGCCCACGTATCCCAAGCTGGCGGCGTACTCCCTGACGACCGGCGAGTCGCTCAGGCCGGTGTTCACGCCGATCAGGATGGGCGTGCCGGCCGCGCCGAACGACACCGGCGTGCTTTGAATCACCATGCCGCAGAACACCGCGGCCATCGGCGGGAAGCCCAGCCCCACCAGCAGCGGCACCGCCAGCGCCGCTGGAGTGCCAAACCCGGCCGAGCCTTCGATGAACGAACCGAACAACCACGCCACGATGATCGCTTGCACCCGGCGGTCGGGCGAGATGCCGCGGAAGCTGGCCCTCAGGCTGTTCATCGCTCCGCATTGTTCGAGCGTGTTCATCAGCAGGATCGCGCCGAACACGATGAACAACAACTCGGCCGCCACGATGGCGCCTTTGAGCGTGGCCGCGGTGATCTGGGTCGAATCGACACGCCACACGAAGAACGCCAGCACTAGCGCCACCGCGTAGCAGATCGGCATGGCGTAGCTCGCTGGCCAGCGCAGCACCAACAACAACAGTCCCACCGAGGCAATGGGCAACAGCGCCAGAATCGCGAGCACTTCAATCGACATTTCACAAGCACGGGGTTCGAGGCGAAGAGAAGCGGGTGACAGCCAAGCGACTCTGTTTTCCCCGCTCATTCTCATTCAAACAACCCCTGTTTGCTGCGCAAACTCCCTTCGTTTTTGTGAGAAACTCGTAATCCCGTCCACAAGGAGGCCCTGATCGAGAGCGCAAAGTCCAGTTTGCACAACACGTACCGCCCGCCGAACGCGGTGCCAGTTGTGTGGGTTGTGACGGATTGGCGAACCTCCCGTGGTCGCTCTGGAGCGAAAGCGGCCCGGCGTCCGCCGCAGAGTCGTTTGTGACATAAGATTGTCTGGGGGTGTATCCACGCCCGGTTGGACGGTACGCCGCCAGCTTTGGGGCTCAACGCCCTCTCGTCTTACCACCTGCATCATGTTCGCCACCACGCCACCACCACGTGACGGTGGGGCACAGCCACGGCAACTTGCCGGCTGACAACCGTCCGCGAAGGAAAGCCTCTGATGATTGAGATTCTGTTTGTCGACGACCGACCGGAAGAACTGGCCGAACTCGAACAGTCGCTTCGCAAATTCCGCCAGGAGTGGTGCATGGACTTTGCCCTCGGCGGCCAGGAGGCGCTCCGCCGGTTGGAGTCGACCGAGTACGACGTGGTGGTTTGCGATTTGAACATGCCGGAGGTCTCCGGCACCGACGTGCTGCGACGAGTGCTCGAGCAATGGCCCAAGGCGACGCGCATCCTCCTTTCCAAGCGGGGCGAGCAGGAACAAGCCATCGAGTCGACCGGCGTGGCCCACCAGCACCTGGTGAAACCGTGCGACGCCGACCTGTTGGAAATGACCATCAGCGATACCTTCGCGCTGCGGTACCATTTGGAAAACGATGCCATCCGCGACCTGGTGGGACGACTCGACCACCTGCCGACGCTGCCCGACACGTACACCTCCCTGGTGGAAGAACTCAACTCGCCCCATTCCAGCCTCGCGCGGGTGGGCGACATCATTCGTCGGGATGTATCCATCTCGGCCAAGATCCTGCAACTTGTAAACTCCAGCTTCTTCGGACTGCCGGTGCACGTGACCGACGTGTCGCACGCCACCGCGCTGTTGGGCATGAACGTGGTGAAACCTCTGGTGCTCTCCAGTGGTTTGTTCGAACAGTTCTCGCCCGGCTCGCTCGGCGAGTACTCGCTGGCGCACCTGGTGGACCACAGTGCCGAAGTGGCCCTGGCCGCGCGGTGCATCGCCCAACTCGAAGGCGCCGCGCCCGAGGACTGCGACCACGCGTTCATGGCGGGCATGCTGCACGACATGGGACAACTGGTGCTGGCCAAGAACTACCCGGCCCAGTACGACCAGATGCGCGCCCACGCGATCGAGTCGGAAACTCCGCTACACGAGTTGGAGCGGGCCGAGTTCCAAGCCAACCACGCCGACCTCGGCGCGTACCTGCTCGGCCTGTGGGGCCTTCCGTCGCCGATCGTCGAGGCAATCGTCTGGCACCACACGCCGTTCGAGTCGACCCACGACCGCCTGACACCACTGGCCGCCGTGCACGCCGCCGAAGCGATCCTGACTTCGAGCAAGAACCCGATGGGCGAAGCCTCCGGCATCTCGCACGAGTTCCTCTCCCGACTGCGCCGCAACGACCGCGTAAGCGTCTGGTCGGTCGCCCTGGGGATCGAATCCCAACCCGCGTAGCCAAGTAAGTTCCCTCTCCCCGTCGCGGGTGAGGGACGCACGAGAGGGAACTAGCGCAAGCAAGTGCACTTAGCCAATCTCTCTCCACCGAGCGAATACTCAACCCCATTGAAACCGTGATCAAGTTCGTACTCAGCAATTTCACGCTCACCTTTTTGGTGTTGGGTGTGGTGGCTGCGGCGGTTTCGTTGTGGGTGCAGCCTGCCGATTCGCGGCCGGCGGTTGTGCGGCGATTCTTGGCGGGATACTTGTTCTTCGCGATCGGGATCTGCTTTGCTTACAACTTCGCAATGCATGTGTTCTTTCCCGACATGGCCGCCGAGTTCATCGGTTGGAAGAACAGCCCATTTCAAGCCGAAGTGGGATACGCCAGTTTGGGGTTCGCGGCCGTGGCCTTTCAGGCGTTTCGCGGAGCGCGCGAGACACAACTCGCGGCCATCCTGGGACCGGCCATCTTTCAATGGGGCGCCGCGGTGGGGCACGTGCTGCAAATCGTCCACGAACATAACTACGCCCCTGGAAACGCCGGCATCATGCTATGGACCGACATTCTGATGCCAGTGGTCGGGTTTGCACTGTGGTACTTCGCGTACCCGCGAGCCAAGACCTAATCTCTCTCCTCTCCTACTGGAAAACTTGTAGTTTCTGTTTTGTCGCCCCTGCGACAAAACCCAATCTGCGCAACTCCTTGCCCCACAAGCACTTCGAGTTTTGTCGCAGCGCGCCCCTCGCGACACATCGATTGGGTGCGACAAAACTCCCTCCACAGCTCCTCCGCGCGATCGTCGTAAGCCCAGTGTTAAAAGCAACTTGCGACATCCACCGAAGCTCCGACCCAGAGAGTTGTTGCGCTCGGATCGCCGCAGGTGCGACAAAACCCCATCGCGCTGACTAACCACCGCGGCCGCCGAGTGCCAACGACGCAGCCCGGCGACACTCCACGCCACACTCCATTGTCCGGTGTGGGTGTAAGATTACTACTCGTGAGGGGAGAGAAAGTGGAATAAAGGTGCGGCAACAAGGCCAACAGAGCTATCACGGCGTTGCATCGACCACTTCTGGTGCTCCTTCTCTGTCGCGTTGATTCTGAAATTCTGGTGAAAGTTGAAGCTATGATGCCTTTCACTTATCACAGTACAATCGGCATAGTGTAGGAGGCTGAGTCATATGCGTGGTAAGCTGATCGCATGAGTACACTTGTTGTTCTGACAGCTCCAATGTCTAACCACTAGCGTTGCGGAAGGTAAGACGTGCCAGACTACGATCTATATGGTTTAGAAACCAGAACGTTTCAGCAACTATGCCAAGCATTGGCGGTTGCCGAAATGGGGCCGGGTGTCGTTGTCTTCGGAGACGGCCGAGATGGCAATCGCGATGCCGCTTTCGCTGGCAAGGTTCCGTATCCCAGTGACTCGGACCCATGGAACGGGTCCATAGTAATTCAAGCCAAATTCAGAAAAGACAGGTTTGACGACACCCAAAAAGCGGGAACCTGGGTTATTCGCCAACTAAGGCAAGACCTAAACAAGTTTGAAGGCGCACCGAGAGCCAAGGGGACGAAGAAGCGCAGCAGACCGAAGCCCCCAGACTATTATCTCGCGATCACAAATGTCGGACTCACCCCAGTACCGGAGACCGGATCAGATGCAAAGGTGCGTGCGCTTCTCAATGACTACGCGCAACATTTAGACTTGAAGGGCCACGATGTTTGGGATGGGCGAAAAATATGTGCGTTGCTGGACAAGCATCGTGACATAGCAGTCAGTTATGCCGGTTTCATACTCACTGGCGATGTACTGTCGGAAATGCACGCATACTTACAGCAACTCAAGCCTGACTTTGTGGAAGTGATGTATGACTTCCTGCAAGCGGAACTCATTGGTTCCGACCAGTATGCTCGGCTGAGTGAAGCCGGAAGCACAGTTCCTCGCAAGCCACTTGCTCATGTGTTTGTTGACCTACCCGTTGTAAATCGTCCCTCGGATATGGACGGCCAAAGTCAAGATGAACCAGTTGGCTTTCTTAGTGAGGTCCTGGAGATTTCCAAACTCCGATTTGACCGATCAAGCGTACTTGATAGACGCGAGCAAAGTGACCCCAATGACTCTCATGAGTTGGTAGTTACCTCGGGGCACTTGGTCCTGATTGGCGGCCCCGGTCAAGGAAAGAGTACATTAGGCCAGTTCATCTGTCAGCTTTTTCGAGCAGCGCTGCTGCAAGACCTCGATTACTCTCAATTATCTGCTGGAGCCGAGTCGACTCTTCATATGATCCACGCGTGGTGCAAACGCGACAATTTTGCGCTGCCAACTGCGAGACGATTTCCCATTCGGGTGGAGCTTAAGACCTTTGCAGATGAGATCGCAAAAGACCATTGCAATTCATTGCTCGACTTCATTGCGCAGCGTGTAGATCTCCGTTCGGGACGTCACATTGATCGAAGTGACCTTGGCACATGGCTCCAAGACTATCCTTGGCTGTTGATCCTGGACGGCCTCGATGAGGTTCCAGCAGCCGGGAACCGAAACGCCATCCTTGACGAAATTGGAAGTTTCAACGCGATATGCGCATCGCGCGGCGCAGATGTAATGATCATTGCCACATCACGTCCTCAAGGGTATGGAGAAGCATTTCGGTCTGACTTGTACTGGCACCGCTATTTAGCTCCTCTCAGCGCCTCTCGAGCACTATCTTACGCCGAAAGACTTGTGGAAGTCTGCCACGCCGATGACCATGACAAACAAGAAGAAGTGTTGCGTCGACTTGAGAACGCAGCGGCTCACGAGAACACGCGTCGACTGATGTTAAGCCCACTACAAGTGACGATTCTCGCCGTCTTGGCTGAGCTGCAGGGTGAACTGCCGGACGATCGATGGGAACTGTTTCAAGAGTACTATCAGACGATATACAAGCGCGAAACTCAGAGAAATCAGGCGCTATCCCCGATACTTAGCGAGTATCGTGTTGAGATCAGTCGAGCCCACGAACGCGTGGGCATCGAACTACACATGATGAACGAAATCGTTGGCGAGAATGATGCGTACCTCAATCGCTCGCAACTAGCATCGATCTTACACCAAGCGCTGAGCGAACGATTTGAGCATGGCGACCCCAAATTGGATGATGTTGCCAAACAGATTGAGACGGCAGCACTGGAGCGCCTTGTATTCCTAGTATCCCCAGAAGGTGAGGATGTAGGTTTTGAAATCCGATCTCTTCAAGAGTTCATGGCTGCCAAGGCGCTGACGGACGGCAAGGACGAACAGATTTGCAACAGGCTGGCGGCCATTGCACCTTATCCTTTCTGGCGCAACGTATTCCTTTTCGCCGCAGGACGATGTGTCAACGACCGCAGCCATTTGACAGAGCTAATTATTGGCATTTGCACAACATTAAACAACGACTCTGACAACCCAGCTTGCATACACACGCATGCAGGGTCGTTGCTCGCTTTGGAACTCCTAGAGGATGGTACGTTCCGGCGTTCTGTCAAGCATACACTCGCACTCCAAGAGTTGGCGCTTGCATTATTAGACTCACCCTCGGAGTCTGTCCATGGTCGCTTGGCTAGAGCTTGCTCACGCAACGGTCACACCACCAGTCTAGTACAAAAATCGATACGCAGGAGTATCGAAACAAGGCGCGTCGACGGGTATCACGGTGGTTGGCGGACTCTGTTGGATCTTATCGAACAGGGTGAAGATTGGGCAAAGCCAATAGCAGTTGAATTGTGGCCCACCGAGACTAAAGAACGAACCGCTGTACTTGATACATTGCCGACATGGGTCCCGGTCAACGACAGTTGGTTAGTAGAACAGAAGATGAAACTCGCGGCGAACAGCCATCCACTTTCTCTGATCGATTCAATTGCAAAAGAACACAGGCCCAAATGGCTTGCAGCAGTAGAGAAACTAATGGGCGTTCGTCGAGAGATTCACGTCGCTCTACAGGTACCCAGCCGTCAGAAATCGTGTTTAGCAATTCGAATTGCACGGCTCGGCGAGATGGACAGTACCTGGAAGGCGCTGGCGGACACTCCAATTACTCATGGCACCTGGGCAATCCTCAAATCCACAGCTCACTTCGTCGCGCAACCAAATCAGAAAACCTTGGCAACAGAATTGAGCATTCTCGCACAAAATGAGACTTTTGAGTTGCGAGACGTAACACCATGGTGGATCACGCGGTGCCCTTGGCCCCTAGCAGCATGCCTCGCAATTGCCGACAACAGCGAGGAACTTCTCGCAATTGCACAGTCAGTTAGCAGGGGGAAGTTTGGAGATACTCAAGACTGGAAGGAACATGAAGAGGAGTGGCGAGAAGAAGGAATCGACCTGGAAGCATTCGTCAGAAACCCAAGTAACGATTGCACGGAATGCCTCGATTCGCGAATGGCATGTATGTACCTAGGACGCTATATATCTATTTCGAACTCTCTGAGGATGCATCGATGTGAGCATCTTGAGCACCTCATCGCCAAATACTCGAAAATGCCGGAATCCAAGCAAAAGTCGGCTCTTCGAATGATTATTGTTTCGGGGCTGTCCATACGGCAATCAGCTGATCCCGAAGTAGAGTTTATGTTGGAACAGTTACCTAATCCAACAGTTTTTCAATCATTTTTTGAGCCTTCGGACAGCCGCTTCTTGCCATTGCATTTAGTCAGGACGATGCCGTGGCCACACCCCTTGCCGACAGAGTGGATTGACACTCTAGATGAGATGGGTCTCAGTTTTCAGCTGCTTTCTCGAGTAAGACGTGTGACACGGACGGAAGAACCACACCATTTCCGATTTCTCGAAAACTGCATAGATGCGTTTTTGCGGTCTCCGCAACGCACAGGCCTTCTGAAGTGGATTGCTGGCTTGGTGCCATACTACCCGGAATCGACACCGATTCCCAAAACCACGCTCAGAGCAGTGTTGGACCAACAGAACGTCTTTGTGAATGAAGTCCTGTTCCTCCTGTTCTGGCAAGGCGAGTTGACGTCAGAAGAAGTCGATTGGGTCGCAACAACAATTCTAGACAATCTTGACGACATGCAGCCTACATACCGCTTGTTCACGCGTGCATTGCTAAAGCACCGCGGCGAACGTTGGGCATTGGATCTAGTATCACAACTGCTTGAGAAACTGCCCATCACCGAGCACACGATTCGCGACGACTGCCACGATTGGCTCGAATTCTATCTCTCAGCGTGCCCAAGCCCCTTACAGCAAAGTGATGTGGCGATCGAGCTAGGATTAAAGCAGATTTTCTAGGGCCGTGTGATAGCAGTCAGACTCTATAGATTCATCTCCACTGGACAGCGGCAAGCCGTCCGCGTCCCGCTTCATCTCACCCACCCCCACAATCGCAATGCGCAGAACGCCGTGCGCAACGCGTAGCTTCCTAGCCGACAAATCGATCAGGAAGCCGCACTTTGAGTCGAAAGTGCCGGTGATCTTAGGGCGAAGTGCAAGACAAGCATTCGCAGGGTGGGTAGAATTGAGTTCTAGTGCTTCGTCGACTTGGAAGGTCGAAGCGCTCTGGCAACCTCCGACAGACTCTTGTCGCGCAGCGATACTCGGTAGTCGCCCCGCTTGGCCAAGACGCTGATGCTTGGCTGTCACCGGAACATAGAAATCAACAGAGCAACGATGGAAATCCAGCGCCAACGCAAACTGTGCTACGAACACTTGGAAGTTCGTGATCTTCTCGACGCAGCGGGACTTGTGGAAGTCGGTACGCAGCCCGAAGGTGGGCTGTCGGACAAGATCGTGTACGTGCACGGTGGTCATGGCTACACGGCCGACAACTTGGACGACGGCGATTGGTCGTTTCAGCGCCCGCTGCTGCTGGACATGATCGAAGACCTGGGCAACCAGGATCAGATGAGTTTTTTGGTCAACTACCTGTTTAACGCTGGCGCTACGGTGGTGCCGCTCCGCCCTGTGGGGCACCAGCCCAACGAGATCGTGCTGGACAACGACGATGTCGGTGTGACGTTTACCGGCGCGTGGAGCAACAGCTCGGCGGGCATCTACTTCGGCGACGCGGGCGACGTGCCGTACCGCTTTGCCAGCACCTCGGCGACCGAAACGGCCACCGCCGAGTACCGCCCGAACGTGCAAGAAGCCGGCTACTATCCCGTGTACGCGTGGACGCGTTACGGATCGGACCGCGCGAGCGACCAGTTGTACCGCGTTCACCACAGCGGCGGAGCGACCGAGGTCACCATCAACCATCGCCGCGTCGGCAACGGGCTGGTGTACCTGGGCACCTACTACTTCGAGGAGGGAACCGAAGGCTATGTCGAGATCAGCAACAAGTCGAGCGAGTCGGGCCGCGTGGTAATCGCCGACATGATTCGCTTCGGCAACGGCGTCGGCGACATCGATCGTGGCGGCGGTGTCTCCGGGCGCAACCGAGAGGACGAGGCCGGGCTGTACTGGGTGAAGTGGCATGTCGATCGTTCGCAAGGCATTCCCGACTCGGAGTATCGCGCAAGCAGCGACGACCGCAGCGCCACGGTGTCGCTGGCGCCTCGCTATGCGGAATACATGAACCGCTCGACCGATGGCTCGCTTTCGGATCGCGTGTTCGTAAGCTTCCATTCCAACGCGGGAGGCGGTGGCGCCCGCGGCGTACTCGCTCTGTACAACGGCAACAACGACCCCAACACGGCCACGCCGAATCAGTTCTTGCTGGCCAACGAGTTGGGCCGCGAGGTCAATGACGATCTGATCGCCCAGGTGGGGCAGTTCGAGCACGATTGGCAGCATCGCTCGACGGTCACGCTGGATCGCAGCGACATCGAGTTCGGCGAGATCAACAACTATCGGATCAACGACGAGTTCGACGCGACCATCGTCGAGACCGGCTTCCACGACAACATGGAAGACGCCGAGATGCTTCGCGACCCGAAGGTGCGCGATGCGATAGCGCGGGCGACCTATCAGGGGCTGGTGGACTACTTCGGCGCGGTCGACGGTGGAGCCACCCCAGCGACCGACCTGCCTGGCGCTCCGGAGGACGTGCGCGTCGAGTCGACCGGCGCGGGCGAGGTCACGGTGCACTGGGAACCGCCAGCGGTCAACTCCTACAACGGCGGCACGCCCACCGGCTATCGGGTCTACACGTCGGCCAATGGATATGGCTTCGATGGTGGGCGCTACGTACCCGGTGGTGCTTCCAATTCGCTCTCGATCACCGGACTCGACACGGGCGCGGCCTATTACTTCAAGGTCGTGGCGGTAAACCAAGGGGGCGAGTCGCCCAGTTCGCAGGTGATGGCGGCCATCGCCAACGATTCGTCCGGCGACGTGCTGATCGTGTCGGGCTTCAATCGGTTCGATCGACCACTGAATCCCACGCAACCTGCCGTGGGTGGTGAGGTCGAGCGGGTGCGCCCCCGCCAAAGCAACTCGTTCGACTACCCGGTGCAAGTGGCCGAGGCAATCGAAGCCTCTCACCCGGAGTTGACCGTTCACACCACGTCCAACCAGTTGATCATCGATGGTGAGGTGCAACTCGGCGACTACTCCACGGTTATTTGGATTCTCGGCGAAGAGTCTTCGGTCGACGACACGTTCAACGCCACGGAACAGACACTTGTTTCTCAATACCTGGCCGATGGCGGTAGCTTGTTTGTCTCCGGCGCCGAGATCGGGTGGGACCTCGACAACCTGAACAACGGCCGCTCGTTCTACAACAACACGCTCCGCGCCGACTACGTGTCGGACGACGCCAACACGTACAACGTGACCGGAACCGCAGGAACCCTCTTCGAGGGCCTGACCTTCTCCTTCGACGATGGCGATCTGTACTACGACGCTCAGTTTCCGGATGTCATTTCTCCTCTCGGCGGCGCCACGCAGGTCATGTCGTACAGCGGCGGCTCCGGCGGCGGGGCGGCCATCCAATACGATGGCGGACCCGACGGGGCCAAACTCGTGATGTTCGGATTCCCCTTCGAAACCATCACCAACGCTGCGTTGCGAGCGGAGATCATGGATCGGGCGTTGTCGTTCCTGGTCGACGAACCCACCGCGGCCGGCGACTTCAATAGCGACGGTGTCGTGAATCTCGCCGACTACGTCGTGTGGCGCAACCACCGCGGCGCTGCGGACGAGTCGGCCATCGGCAACAACGGCGACGGACAGAACGGCGTCGACCAGGCCGACTATCAACTGTGGAAGGACAACTTCGGCAACACCTACGCCGCGGCCGCCGCAACCGCCCCGCCACAAGTGGCCGCGCTGCAATCGACAAGTGGCGAGCCCGCCGCGTCCACTCCAACTGCCTACAGCGCAGCCATCCCGCTGCCATCGGCCTTCGAGTCCAGTAGCGACGACGAGCGCAGCACCAAGTCGACCGTAGGCAGCACCTCTGCCGAGGGCGATCCGGACGGCCTACTGCTCCTGCGCCGGCACGCCCGCCAAGAACAAGCACTGGCCACCAGCGAACTCCCCTCGCGCGACGACGCCTTTGCCGCGATGAGTGAAGAAGCGGATTCGGAAGCTGGCCTGCTTGGGCTTCCCAAGTTGGACTAGTTGTTACGCAGATTCTCGCTATCTCTCTAGCCGGACCGCCACGCTGCGCGGGGAGAAAGTTGGCATTAGAGTGTCGGCTGCTCATAGTACCTCCACACTCCGTGTGGAGAGTATGCGTGAAAACGCAATCCGCCTGGGGGCACTCTTCTGAAATCGCAACGCGTCGACTCGCTTCGCACCATACGGAGTATGGTGGTACTTTGGACCTGCATGTCTGCTATAATTCCCGTTCACGCGGCAGGAGGCACGTCGCGCGGGTTTTCCGGTCCTTAGAGAAGAAGGGTTGTTATGCAGTACTCCAAGTTCGCCGTTATCGTCGCGTTCGTCGTTTGCATGAGTGCGAGTCTCACCATCGCACAGCAGCCGGTTACGAAGGATAAGAACAAAGCGAAGAAGCTCACTCCGGTGCCGGTCGAGGCGGACACCGCGAAGCTGAGCGCGAAGAACACCGCGATCGAGTTCGTTGGCATTCACACCGGCGACGATCCCAAGCCGCGGCTCGGTGGGTTCAAGAAGTTCGACGGGGTGCTGCTGGTGGAGGAAGGCGAGCTGAAGAAGGTTAGCGTGAAGATCGAGATCGGTTCGATCTGGACCGAGTTCGACAAGCTGACCTCGCACCTGCAGGCGGCCGACTTCTTTAACGTGAAGGAGTACCCCACCGCCACGTTCAAAAGCACCAAGATCACGCCGGGCGACGAGACGGGCGAAGTGAAAGTGACTGGCATGCTGAACATGATGGGTACCGACGGCGAAGTGACCTTCCCCGCCAAGATCAAGGTCACCGACAAAGGCATCACGCTCACCAGCGAGTTCAAGCTCGACCGCACCGCGTTCGGCATGACCGAGCACACCGACGGAGTCGACGCCATGGTGAACGTGACGGTCGCCGTGGGCCAGGCCACCAAAGGGGCCGACGACGACAAGGATAGCGACGACAAAGACAACGACAAGCCGGCCGAAAAGAAGGAGAAGGCCGCAACGGCCGACGCCCCGCGCTCGGGCCTGGCCGTGGGCGAGTCGATCGAACCGTGGACCCCGGTGCACGTCGCCGGCCCCGACAAAGGGACGCGTACCTGCCCGCTGTGTACCTACCTGACGCAGCCGGCCATCGTGGTGTTCGCCAAGGATGGCCCCAACACCGAGCGACTGCTGGCGGAAGTCGAACAACTGTTGGCCGAGCACAACGCTCAAGGCCTGAAGGGCTTCGTCGCCGTGCTGGACGCCTCGCCCAACGACTTGCAGCAGTTGGCCACCGAGCGCGGCATCGTGCTCACTTCGCTCTGCTACCCCGACGACAGGACCGGAAAGAAAGACCTGGCCGCGTACAATGTGAACCCTCAGGTCGATAATACGGTGATGATTTACAGGGACTATAAGGTCGTGGCCAATTGGGTGGAACTCGACGCGGCCGACGCCAGCGAGCTGCGTTCGGCAGTGGAGAAGATGGTGGAGTAGCTGGAACACGACAGGTGCTTTCCCAGGAGCTTCTTGGAATCTGGCGGTTTCGCCGCGAAATCGTACACCGCGGCTGTTACAATCGACCTGCAGTCATTCAGGGGCACTGGATGATGCAGTCCAGCTCGGAGAGTTTCGATGCGCCGCTCCTCGTCTTGCTTTCTATACCGACGCCTCGTGGTCGCCGCGGCGGTGCTTTCCGCGTTGGTTGTCGAGTCCGCATTCGGAGCCAACCTGCCGCCGCTGGGCCGCAACGTGCCCAAGTTGGCGAGTGAGACAGAATCGAAAATCGCGTACTCGTGGAAAAGCGGCACGAGGCTCGTCTACAAGTTCGAAGTGGAAGTCGACATCGCCCGCGAGACGTACGAGTTCAGCGGGCGAAACTCGCTGACCCCAACCAATCGCAAACCCAGCATCGCCGCACCAGGCTTGGCCGAGCAGCGTGGATCGGGCAGCGGGTTTGTGGTTCATCCCGAAGGAATCATCGTCACGTGTGCGCATGTGGTTCGCGGCGCTACCAAGCTGAGCGCAAAAATCGGCGATCGCGACTACGATGCCACCCTGATCGGCGCCGACTACGATCAAGACATCGCGGTGCTCCGCGTGCGAGGGAAAGACCTGCCGCACGTGACGTTTGCCGATTCGGACAACGTGCGACTGGCCGACGAAGTGCGCGCTTTGGGCTTTCCCCTGACCGAGGTGCTGGGCAAGTCGATCAAAGTGATTCGCGGCGAAGTATCGGGAATCGGTGGCGCCAACAACTCCACGGCACTGCAAATCGACGCCTCGCTGAACCCGGGCAACAGTGGCGGGCCCATCATCGATTCTTCGGGGCGCGTGGTGGGCGTCGCTAGTTCGCTGCTCTCGGGTGCGCGACTCTCCGAGGTGGGCTTTGCGATTCCGGCCAATGTTGCCGTCTCGTTCGTCAAGTCGCTTCATGTGCCAGTGGCCTTGTCGGACGAAACCAACCCCCAGTCGCCCGCCGATATCGTCGCTCAGGTCAGTCCTGCGTGCGTGCTGATTGAGGCCACCTACGGCGCGAATGGGATCGGTACGGAACACCTTAGCGAACTGGAGTACTCGGCATATTGGTACAACTCCACCATTCCAAAGCCGGGCGCACGAAGCTACGGCTACGCGTTACCCAACGATGGTCGAGGCGCCATCGTGCTGAATCGATCGGGCGACATCCTCGATGGCGGCGACAAACCGATGCTGCCCTGCCTGCTGGAAGGAAGTGGTTCGATTGGCATCGAGAAACTTCCAACCAGCGCGCCCGGGAACACCAGGACAACCTCTCCGCTGGTGCTGCAACGCCTCGACAAAGCCCGCCAGCAGGATCGTTTCTCGCCATACAGTTGGCGTCCCAGCTATCGGTCTCGGCTGGGACGACCTTGGCTCGAAGATCCAAAGCCGCGAACCAACACTCAACTTCTTAGCGGCCTGGAATCCGTGGAATACTCGTTCGGTGTTCCAGAGGGTGACCTGATCGAACTCACGAAAGTGTACGAGCTGCACATCGACGGCGCGTCGAAGGGCGATGAGCCTTACCTCAAGATGACCGGCAAAGGCACCGGTAAGTTCGACCAGGCAATCGGCTTGATGCAATCGATGGACTATCAGGCGGAGCTGGTGCTGACGGAGGACAACGTTAGCGTGCGGATCCCGGTGCGGCTGAAGTACGAGCGGATGACCGAGGAGCAATTGGCAGAGGAGCGGGAGCGGGCGGAACAGCGCAAGAAGGAACGAGAGAAGCTCGCCGCCGAGCAGAAGCAAGCCGAGCAAGACGGCTCCTCGTTCTCCTCGCCGACACCAATGCAAGACTCGGACAACCAGCCGCACACGAGTGTCAAATCGATACCCGCCTCGCGCAAGCTCAACAAGTTCAACTTCGACAAGTAGCCGGAACTGGTCATGTCCAAGACAACTCTCTTGCTCACTACCCTGGTGCTCCTCGCGTGGGGCTGCACGGCTCTTACGTCGAGCGTGCTGGGAAGGACCTGGACGGATCGCAGTGGCAAGCACAAGGTCGAAGCCGAGCTGGTGACCGTGAGAAAAGGAAATGCGTATTTGGAGATCCCGTCGGGTGACGTCAAGAAGATCTCCCTCGAGAAACTGAGCGTGGCCGACTTGCGCCACATCGCTTCGTTGCCACAGTACAGCGACCAAGTAACGCCACTTCTGCCGGCCGATGTCACAGCGCCCGAGCCCAGCCCCACGAAGAAGATGGCGGAGATTCGAACGCACCTCGAATCGGGGTCGGTGCGCCAGCTTCGCTCGGGGAGTTGGGGATACAAGGGGTTGGTGTTCTCCGACGACGGCGCGCACCTGCTGTTGCTCGGCAGCGACAACATCACCGTGTACGATATCGATGCGTCCAAGGCCGAAGTCCATAAGATTGATCACGACGTCGCCACGCGCGAGTCTCTGGCCCTCTCGCCGGACGGCAAGCAGTTGTTCGCTGGCAACCGGGACGGCGAAGTGCTCATCTGGCGGTTCGAGTACGCAAAGCTGTCGCCGCAAAGCCGCTTGGCCATCTACGAGGATCCCGTCGTGGCGATTTCGGTTTCGCCCGACGGCAAACGGGCCATCACCGGCCACAGCCGAGAGGTGGCCTGTCTGTGGGACGTCGAAACAGGCAAAGTCCTGGGCAGCTATAACGATTTCCGCCTCCGCGACAGCGCTACTGCGTTGTTCAGTCGGCAGGGTGGGCAAGCGCTGATCACCGATGGCGGGGTATTGGCCCTGGTGGATGTCGAATCGGCCAAGTTGCTGCAAGTGATGCACCTGTGCGACTACCCCGCGAGTGTGCACAGCGCCGCCTTGACCAGCGATGGCTCGCGCATCGCCATCTGCGAAGGAGGAGCGATCACCGTCTGGGAAACGCGCTCGGGCAAGCGACTGCCGGAGATTCCAGTCGACGAGATCCAGTGGTCCGCACAGTTCTCTACCAACGGCAAACTGCTCATCACAGGTGGATCGGAGCTCGTGTCGATTTGGGACTTGGAGAACGGCCGTCTGGCTCACGAGTTCAAGATGCAAGAATCTGGCTACGTGCAACACGTGGCGGTCTCGCCAGATGGACTCCACATCGCGGCCATTGGGGCCCCCATTGGCTCGTTGGTCGAGGTATTCCGGTTGCCACCTGCACTGACCAAGTGATCCCCGGCGGCCATCCATGGGCTCGCGACCTCCCGCCGACCGGCAATTCGCCCAAACTTTCGTCTCGCACCACCGCCCCCGGTTCGGGTACAATCGAGATACGCCGCTCGCGGTGCATCCTCTTCTACAATTGCTCCTCGCACGGAAAACGCCATGGCTAGCCAATGGTATTGTCGGTTGATGGGTACCGAGATGGGGCCGTATTCCTCCAGGCAACTGCTGGAGATGGCTCGAAGTCACCAGATCACGCCGGACGACGCAGTCCGCAAAGGTCCCACCGGCCGCTGGGTTGAGGCCAGTCGCGTGAAGGGGCTGTTCGAAGACCCCGGCGCGTCGACCATCATCATGGCCAGCCTGCCGCCCGAAGTGAAGCAAGCGCTCGAGAGCGAAGCCAGCAGCGCCACCCACAAGGCCATGCCGAGCGAACCGCCCGAGATCACCTGGCACTATATCTCGGACGAAGGCAAAGTCGGCCCGCTCGGGTTCGACCAACTGGTAGCCCACAGCCGCGAGGGGCTGTTGAAGCCGAAGACCCGCGTTTGGTCGTCGGCGTCGCCCAAGTGGTGCCAGGCGCAGGAGATCGAAGGCCTGGCGTTCGGCGAGAGGTGAATCGCCCATGCCAAGAATCGCCGCCGGTCTGCTGATGTACCGCCTTCGCGAAGGAACGCTCGAGGTGCTGCTCGCCCATCCCGGCGGACCGTACTTCGCCAACAAAGACGCCGGTGCCTGGACCTTACCCAAAGGCGAGCCCGACCCTGGCGAGCAGCACGATAGCGACGACCACTTGCTCGCAGTCGCCGAGCGCGAGTTCCACGAAGAAACCGGCCTCACCCCCACCGGCGAGTACCTGCCGCTCGGCTCCATCAAGCAAAAAGGCGGCAAGGTGGTCCACGCCTGGGCCTTCGCCGGCGATTGCGACCCGAGCGATTGCCACAGCAACCTGTTCACCATGGAGTGGCCGCCCAAGTCGGGCCGGGTCGCAGAATTCCCTGAGATGGATCGCGCCGAGTGGTTCGACCTGGCGACGGCGCGGGTGAAGCTCAAGGACGCGCAAGTACCTTTCTTGGAACGACTCGCCGAACAAATCAACCCACAGTGTTAGCTGCGGGCTCGCGCCCGGCGACCGACCCACACCACCGCCACCAACCCGGCTGCCGCCAGCACCACCGACGTCGGCTCTGGCACACTGCTCGGCACGTAGGTGAGCGACGCCACCGAGATCATGCCTAGCGAGCCGACGAGCGTCTCGCTGCCGGTCATGGGGTCTAAGCGGTACAGGTCGTCGGGACCGACTTCGAGGTGCACGCCAAACAGCGAATCGAGTTCGGGTACGAACGCCACGCCCACCTGAAAGTCGGCCACGCCCGTCGAGCCGATCAATACCCCAGCGCCGGTTGCCGGATCAAGTTCGATCAAATCGTCGCTGCCGATCGACACGCCGTAAATCGTGCCAGTCAGCGGATCGGCCGACAGTCCGCCCACCTGGTTGAACCCCGTCGGCCCAATGGCCACGGCCGCACCGGTGTTGGTGTCGATCCGCAGCAGTTCGTCGGTCCCCTCATCGACGCCCAGCAAGCTGCCGCTCACCGGGTCGAACGTCAAACCCAGCACAAAGTCGTAACCCAACGGGCCGACCACTCCAGCCGCGCCGGTCATCGGGTCGATCTTCAGCAGGTTGTTTGCGTTGTTATCCACGGCAAACAGCGCACCGCCGGTGGGGTCGTAAGCCAACGCTTCAATCGCCAACCCACCAATGCCCAACGGCCCAACCGGCGCCACCGCGGCCGTGGTCGGATCGATGGTCACCAACTGCTGCCCAAAGTTGTCGACCGCATACAACTGCCCCGCCCGCGTGCTGCTCGCCGCGGCCAGCGTAACAAACAGAGCGACGCCCGTAGTAGTAAGAGTGAAGTAGCTCTTGCGAGAAGTCATTCGAGTGCCCCTATCCGAAGAAGTGTGGTTGTCCCCTAACCCGACAGCGCTTCCGCCGAGCTATAAGACCAAGCGACAAACCAAACGACCACGGGCAGCCATCCCACCGATTGCGGAACATCGATCACCCCATGCGCACTTAAGTTCCCTCTCCCCCTTAAGTTCCCTCTCCCCGACGCGGGTGAGGGTCGCACAAGAGGGAACCTCGACCCCCCAGATCTTTCACGATCTCACGGAGGGAAGTGTCCCTCCGGCTAGTAGGAATCCTGTAGCCACGATCGCCCCACTTCTCCATCGCGCGTAACTCGTTGTTCCACAAGCACTTGGAGTTTTGGTCCACCCCTGTCCCAAAACTGTCTCAGGTCGTTCCGCGCAACTCGTTACACCGCTTACAGTTAGAGTTTTGCCCCAACTGGCCCAAAACGGGTTATCGATCCACTGGCCCAAAACTACGCCGACAAGGCGCGAGGCACAACTTCGTAAGACTAAGTTGTCAAAGAACTTACAGCACACCGGCAAGACCGTCCCACAGGGAGTTTTGCCCCAGGGTTAACCGCAGGTGGACCAAAACCCATAGTCGCCGTTCGCTCCGCCGAACGAGCGCCGTCTAGGTTCCCTCCCCCGGACGATTTGGCGCGGGAACTCCCAACAACCAGCCACCGCTCTCGCCAAATCGTTTGGGGGAGGGCTAGGGTGGGGGCTTTTGCCGTACCAACACGTGCAGCGCAAACCCCACCACGCTCCATTGTCCCAGACCGTTGTAAGAAAAGTAGGCCGGCCGTCTCTAAAACCGCAAAACGACCAAGCCGCTTCGGTCGCTGGCTAGCAGACGCTGCCAGCGGTGGAGAACGAAATGCCGACTACGCCGCCAACTCTGTGCGGCTTCGCCAGCCGTCGGGCTCGGGGCCTTCGAGGTATCGGCAATACGGCTCGTAGCAGTTGCTAAGCCGAATGATCAGAAACAGCCCGACAGGAAAGCACACGAGCAGGATCATCCCGGCCACGACCGTCGCCAGCGAACCGGCCGTCGGATCTCCCTGCTTTACGCGGTTCGCCGGATGCCCGGGGAGCCAATAAACAACTACGCATTGTCGGAACTAGCCGCCATCGCCCGGCTCCCAAACGCGGCAAAAACCAAGAAGCAAATTAGCCCAAGCGCCTGCGTAGATGGCTCTGGAATCGTTGTGATCTCGAGTGTTGGGTAAGTAAAAATATTCCACGGGACATCAGTACTCCAATCTGCCACGATCGCAAAACTCAGGTAGTCTGCTTCCTGCTGGACAAAGCGGTTGTAAACTGCTGTCACATCCAAATCCAATCGGGTTGTCGGCTCACTATCACTATCAGTATAGGTACCCACTAGTTCATCTGTGCGGTAGTAGTCCGAAGAATCGACTTTCCCATTCCCGGAAAAAGCGAACAATTGAAATGTAAACACATCGGAAGGATCACGATTGCTAAACAGAAGCGACAAACATACATCCGATTCCAGCTTCGCATTAGATAGATCAAATTCCAGGGTTGGTTGAGTAAACCAATAGGAAGCTGGATGATCAAACCCAAAGGAAAAGTCAAGCGATTCCTCCCCTTCCTCGCGTCCATATGCGATCCGCAGCCCCGAGGGAGGATTTTGAATCGAGAACGCAGACGTTGGATAGACCGTATGGACTTCTGGAAATTTGGGAACTGATATGGGCAACGTAGGATTTTCCACGCTGGCGAGTCTAAACCCCTCATTGTCATGTGGGCGGCCCTTGGCGGCGCCGGAATGAGGACCGTCTGAGGCCAGAAGAGCATCGTAATAATTCCACGATCCGCCGCGAAGAACTCGCGCGCGATAGTCGTATTCGTCTAGCCACGTGTCCGTCAATTCAGATACGTTTCCATTTTGGTCAAAAGTGCCGTAAGGACCAACGGATTCGCGGTAGGCTCCGACGTTTGTAAAGGGGGACGGCGCCGATTGAGGATAGCCTTCCAGCGGCAATCCAACTACGGCGGTCCCACCATTGTAGCCATTGTCAATATGATCATCATGGTAGTAGTTGGCCACGTTGCCATTATCGGGTGTGTTGAGACTGTCTGGATTATCGGAGTAAGGCCGCTCGTCGCTACGAGTCGCATAGCGGAAGTACTTGCCGGCGGTGCCGGCACCTGCATCATGGTACGCCGCTTTGTACCACTCGTCTTCGGACGGAATCCAGTACTTGGCCCCCAGCTCTCTGTGCAGAGGAAGTTCGCCGGGCGGAGCTTTGGTGAAATCGTATGCACCTGTTTCGGTATCGCCGTTTCCCTGTCCATTGTGCAACCAGTTGGCAAATCGCATCGCATCTTCTATCGCGACGGTGTCCGCAGGTTGGTCCTCACGACCTAGTTTGGGCCGATAACGCCCGTAATTGTCGCGGTATATCCCGCCTGTATTGCGACGGTTATATACACTCGGCTGCCTACGTTTCGTTCTCAAGAACTCTGCGAATTGGCTGGTCGTAGTCTCAAACTTGCTGATTCGAAATGTGTAGTCTACTGAGCCCAACCCAGTTACTGGATCGGCTAGGTTCCCAGGATTTCCCACAGTGACCCACTCGATCTCGACGGCGCTTGCACGTGCAAACAGACATACAACGAACACATAGCACGCTAGAACTCGCACGATCAGTGGCCCTCCCTGGAACTTGTAAGACGCAGACTCCTTGATAGGTGCAATCGTACAGTCCGCAGCAATTGAGCTACAACACCACAGTCTCAACTCGATTGCCCCCCTGCCAAAATGACACCCCCAAGCCCCAACTCCCCAGCCCCCGGCGACTGCCAAGCGTCACTCTGACAGGCCCGGCAATTCGCTCCGACGCGGTAAGTCCCCTCTAGTCCATCACTTACGCCAATTGGACAGTTTGGCGCGCGGGTTGCATTCTCCGACCGCGACCCCTCCCTGCGCGCAGGCGGCTGGATGGCGGACACTAGGGGGTTCCCGCTCACGCTGGGAGCATGGCCGGGGGCTCGCGGAGCTCGACCCCGGGCACCCAAAGGGCCCCTCATTTAACCTCTCCCCAGAGGGGAGAGGGATAAGAAGATACACAGACCGAATTCTTGCGAATCCGGCTACGACTTCACTAACGAAACTTACAGGAGCAAACTCACATGGCTGCAACCGCAACCAAGAAGAAGGGCAAGTGCAAGCTGCAACCGCTGGGCGACAAAGTGGTCGTGTCGCGTGACGAGTCGGAAGACGTCACCGCCGGCGGCATCGTCCTGCCCGACAGTGCCAAGGACAAGCCGAGCCGTGGCACCATCGTGGCCGTGGGCACTGGCAAGACGCTCGACGATGGCTCGCATGGCGAGATGCAAGTGAAAGTCGGCGACCGCGTGCTGTTCACTAGCTACGCTCCCGAGACGATCGAGATCGACGACGAAGAACTGCTGCTGATGAGCGAAGGCGACATTCTCGCAGTGATCGAATAAGCTCTCCACGTGTGAGAGCCAACAGCCCATCGCGGAAGCGGTGGGTTTGCTTGAAGCACAGAAATCCTCGACTTCCGTCGAGGGCTATCCGAACAACCAATAGAACAATTCCAATCACACAGGAGTCAACCCAATGGCCAAAATGATCGCTTTCGATCAAGAAGCCCGTGAGGCGATGCGGCGGGGCGTGCAGAAGCTCGCTCGTGCTGTGAAAGTGACGCTCGGCCCCAAAGGCCGCAACGTAATCCTGCAAAAGAGCTTTGGCAGCCCGACCGTCACCAAGGACGGCGTGAGCGTCGCCAAGGAGATCGAGCTCGAGGACACCTATGAGAACATGGGCGCCCAGATGGTGAAGGAAGTCGCCAGCAAGACTTCCGACGTGGCCGGCGACGGCACCACCACTGCGACCGTGTTGGCCGAAGCGATCTTCAACGAAGGTCTCAAGGCCGTAGTGGCCGGCGTGAACCCGATTCAAATGAAGCAGGGTATCGAGAAGGCCGTGGCCGACGTGACCGAGCAGCTCAAGAAGATGAGCATCAAGGTCAAGAGCACCGAAGAGATGGCGCAGGTCGGCACCGTGGCCTCGAACGGCGACGGCGAGATCGGCGACATGCTGGCCAAGGCCATGGAAAAAGTCGGCAAGGACGGCGTGATCACCGTCGACGAAGGCAAGTCGCTCGCCACCGAAGTGGAGTGGGTCGAGGGCATGCAGTTCGACCGCGGCTACCTGTCGCCTTACTTCGTGACCGATCCGCAAGGCATGGAAGCAGTGCTCGAAGACTGCTACGTGCTGATCCACGAGAAGAAGATCTCGACGGTCAAGGACCTGGTGCCCGTGCTGGAAGCCGTGGTGAACAGTGGCAAGCCGCTGTTGATCATTGCCGAGGACATCGATGGCGAAGCACTCGCCACCCTGGTGATCAACAAGCTCCGCGGCACGTTCAACGTCGTGGCGGTCAAGGCGCCTGGCTTTGGCGATCGTCGGAAGGCCATGCTCGAGGACATCGCGGTACTGACCGGCGGTCAGGCGATCTTCGAGGACCTGGGCATCAAGCTCGACTCGATCGGCCTGGCGGAACTAGGCCGCGCGAAGAAGGTGATTGTCGACAAGGACAACACCACCATCATCGAAGGCGCTGGCAAGAGCGGTCAGATCAAGGGCCGCATCGACCAGATTCGCGCCGAGATCGACAACACTTCGAGCGATTACGATCGCGAGAAGCTCGAAGAGCGGCTGGCGAAGCTGTCCGGTGGCGTGGCCAAGGTGAACGTTGGCGCCGCGACCGAGAGCGAGATGAAAGAGAAGAAGGCCCGCGTCGAAGACGCCCTGCACGCCACCCGCGCTGCGGTGGAAGAAGGCATCCTGCCGGGCGGCGGCGTGGCTTTGGTTCGCTGTGCGGCCAAGGTGAAGCCCGAAGGCCTCTCGCACGACCAGGAAGTTGGCTACAACATCGTGCTGCGTGCGGCCCGTTCGCCGCTGACCTCGATCGCCACGAACGCCGGCAAAGACGGTGGTGTGGTGTGCGAGAAGGTGGCTGGCGAGAAGGCCAACATGGGCTACAACGCCGCGACCGACGCTTACGAGGACCTGGTGAAGAGCGGTGTGATCGACCCCGTGAAGGTCACCCGCACCGCCCTGCAGAACGCGGCAAGCGTCGCCACGCTGCTGTTGACCTCGGACGCTTTGATTGCCGAAGCCCCGAAGAAGGGCAAGGCAGGCGCCGGCGCCCCTGGTATGGACGACATGTATTGATGAAGGAGGGGTGAGGATTCAGGCGTCGGGGGTCAGGGAACTGACTCAACCGATACGAGATTTCTCACTCCTGCAGAACGAATCCACTCACTCACTTAGGTGGGTGGTTCACTATAGAAGACCCCGGCGGCGCCTTTGGCTCCGCCGGGGTTTTTTGTTTGCAGCGGGTACGCAAATGCCCTAAGTTGCGGCAAACACTCTTCTCATTTCGGCAATATCAAACTTCAATTGGCGAAGACCATTTCACGTCGACCAGCATATTGTGAAATGGTTGGAAGATTCTATTCTGCTTAAATTCTAACTTGGGGGGTTCAGCGATGAAGTGCATTGCACTCTGTATCTCTATGCCTGTAGTGGCTATTTTGCTTCTCCCGTCCCTTGGCTGCGGCAGGAAGGAAGCACGATTGAGACTCAGTCTCCGTGCAATCGGCTTGAGTAACATAGAATGCGTGGATTCGAAGCTCCAACGCCAGTTCATGGATGACAATGAAGGCAAGTGGGTTGTTGGAGCAGAATCGTGGGAGGACTTACTGGCGTTCGACCCTCTTGGGACACTGGCCGACCTGAAGCCAGAAATCGAGGAGAACGACGTGGTCGTCAATTGGGGATACCAAGTTCGATCCTACGACGAGTATAGAGCCGACGAATCGTCTAAAGCGGTGCCCCATTCGGAGTTTATCCTTGCTTACCCTAAGTCCGCGCTGTCGGATGGGGGGCCGGTATTGCTTGCGTTGGGTGATACCCAAGAAATGTCGGCGGATGAACTCAAAAAGAGACTCAAAGAGCAAAGGGCAACCGAGTGATTTCGGCGTCATGAGGAGGCAGCATTGCGCTCCAAGGATCCAAGCCGACTGGGAGGAATTAGGGGGTAGCAAGTGTTTGTATCCATCTCTCGTCGTGTGCTGGTAGCCCTGACGATCGCTGCAATTCTGCAGACCGCCGCGGTTCGTGCCGAGATGCGCACCTGGACCGACATCACCGGCAAGTTCTCGGTCGAGGCCGAGTTGGTCGAAGTCAAAGACGGCAAGGCGGTGCTCAAGAAGACCAGTGGCGAGAACGTTGCGGTGCCGATCGAGAAGCTGAGCAAGGCGGATCAGGAGTTTCTACAGCAGTCTGATCAGTCCAATGAGAGTGAACTCAACCTGACACTCCCCAATGCGATGACGGAGCCGCCGGAGTGGTTGGCCAGCGATCCAGGCGTGCCATTCGATTTGAACGAGTTTTTCAAGGTCCCGCCCCAGGAAGAGAACGCAGCGCCGCTGTACATCAAGGCGATGGCCGAGTCCAACCTGCGTCTCGCTCTGCATGTCCGTGGTCTCGAAAGGGAGTCGGAAGAAGGGCAAGCGTTCTTGGAAGAGCCACGCAGGCGTAGCAGGGCTGCAAGCAAGTTCTGGATCAAGTTCTACGATTATGAGGACGAACCCACGGAGCACCCGGAACCTCCTGCCTCAGAAGCGATGGCAGTCATGGGTCCGTTTGATCAGACAACACAGATGTTGCTGGAGGCGCAAAATAGAAATCAGTGCGTCTTCCAAGTTGATCGAACTTGGGATGGAGTTCGGACATTCGACCTGCCACTTATGATGGAGGTGCGTGCCTACTACGCGTTGAAAGCAGGGAATGTCGAGGCCGTACTGCAATACTTCCAAATCGAACTGCGGTTCAGTCGCGATTTACAGCCACGAGGGGAACTATCAAGACAACTTACAGCCTCTAGGCACGCACACTACGCCTGCGTAGATCCTGAAAGCACGGATTCGTCTGGCTACATTTCTGTGGCCAACAGGCTCCTTGCATCCGACTTCCTCACTGTCGCGCACTGCGACCGCTGGATCCAACTCTTGCAGCAGCACCTCGATGAGCAAGGGGACTATTTCGTCGACCAATGCTGCGCGGACTACATCATCCGGCGAGGCATCCTGCATGATCTGCAATCGGGTGAGTACCGTCAGATAATGAAGGAATTCGATATGCGAGTTCCACCTACCGGGCCGAATCCCTACGTTTACCTTAAGGACATTAGTCTCTCCCTGTGGAGTGACTCCCCTGAACGGCTGCATCCACTCCTGTCAAAAGCACAGGGTCCCCCCAGCCCTGCCGGGGAAGAGGCGCGCCTGAAATACTCTCAAAAACTCGCTTCGATGCGAGACAGCGACTACCAGCGGGAGATCGCCGCACTGAACAAGTGCTACAAGAATCTCCTTGCGCTGGGGGAGTTGCCCATCCGCGAGCGCATCGAACAAGTGGCCAAGGTTCGCGAACCACTGCTCGATACCGATGTCGCGATCTGGCTGGCCCCCAATACAAATCGCCACATATTGGAAAAACCACTCGTGTCCGACACGAACGTCTACGGTACTCTTTGCCTGGTCGCCATGAAACGCTTGCAACTCGAAAACGGCGCACCTCCCACCGATCTCGCCGCAGCACTGAAGGCAGCGGGAATCGACGAGATTCCGATCGACCCCTTCACCGACGAACCGCTCCGCACGGCCGACGTGGACGGAAAACTGGTGGTCTACTCGGTGGGGACGGACGTGATAGACGATGGCGGCACCGTGCTTTACGACTACCAGAAGAAACAAGGCGACTTTGTGTTCAAGCTGCCGAATTAGGCAACGAGATCTTCTTCCGACACATTCTTGCGGTCGTTACGATCCGCCAGAGATATTTGACGCGCGGCGCTGGTCGCCAGTTCCCGACATCTCTTCAGCGTTCGCAAGATTCCGCAAGTTCTTCAACTTGTGAATAAGTCGCTCGCCCTCCGCGAAGTGCGAATGGACACAGGCGGTGGTCGCCTGGTTCGTTTACACGACTCGTTGGAGAACTTGCTATGTCGCGCCAACTCTTATGTTTGATGATTTGCCTTACCGCATGCCCTTCGATCCTGGCAGCGCCCGACCAGGAACGTACACTCCAGTTGACCGTTACTGGCTATGGCAAACAGTTCGAGGAGATCGACACCGCCGACTTGGTGTTTAGCATCACCACTCGCCACGAAGAGTCGCGGGTGGCCAAGGAGCGACACGACGACGCTCGGGATCGCTGTACGAAGTACTTGACCGAGAACGGCTTCGAACAAGACAAGATACAGCTCCGCTCGACAAGACTGTGGTTCATCCCCAAGCACCCTCGCACCCCGAGCCAAGATGAGTATGCTTGCCAGACGGTCTACTCGATGCGAACCACCCGCATCGACCAGCTAAGTGACCTGCAGGCGTCGCTGGTGGAACGAGGTGTGGATGGAATTCAGGAGCTGACTCTCTTCAACTCGAATCGCCGCGACCTGGAAGACGACGCGCGACGCCGTGCCATTGACGACGCCAAGCAGAAGGCGGCGTTCACTTGCGAGCAGCTTGGCTGGAAACTTGGCAAGCCGATTACGATCCAGTACGGCAACTTGCGATGGTACGGGCACCACCACCGCAACAGCGCGGGACTCAGCCCCCACGGCGAGTTTGGCAACCGCGGCGGCGGGGGCGGCACGTCGACCACCGACAACATCGGCGCATCGACCTACGTGGACGCGAACGTGACGCTGACGTTTGAGTACACGATCGAGTAGCGCTACCGCTCACGAGCTTCTCTAAAATCGGCTCGGCGGCCCAACTCCTTACCGGGCTCCGGCCAGAGGACGTACAGGCCTTCCTCGTAGGGCTTGGGGACGAGTTTGAGGCCCTCGAGCAGGTTGGAGTAGTAGGCTTGATCGAACGTGCTCATCAGTTGGGCGACGACTTCGGGGTCACCCGTTCCGTACTCGGCGGGAATGGGTTGAAAGTCGGACCAGTGCGGCGCGTCGTTCGGGATGGGAAAGTCGTACAGAGCAATGGTCGGCACGTAGCTGCCCAGTTCGAGTTGCTGGCCCCCAGATTCAGTGAGGTGAATCTCCAAAATCTTGATGACAGGGTACTCGCCCTCGCCCATCGTCAGGTCCGTGAACACGGCGATCAACGTGGGGTCCAACGCCACGACCACTCCTGGATTCGTATCGCCGTTCTGGAAATGCGCCGTCACGCGTCGCCAATAGAGATAGTTGACGCCTAGGACCAGCAGAAACACGGTGCCAAAGATGAAACCTGGCATCACCGAAATCAGCACCAAACTGACCGCCAGCAAGCTGGTCAGCACAAGCGGCCAAGTCGGACTGGAACGGACCCACCGCAGGTAGTTGACTTGTACCTCTCCCGGATTGCTGGCCCTGGCAGATTGAGCCACTTCGAATGCCGAAGGTTCCTGGTGGGGAACCTCCGCCAGATAGCGGTTGGGAGGTTCGGATATCGCGTGGGGATCGGCGAACGGGTTGTCGGGATCCAACTCCTCTTCCATCGGCCTGCGCGGTTTCGGCCGCGGGGCCACGGCCTTCACCTTGAACTTCTCACCGCAACCGTCCGCAGGGCACTTGGCCACTTTGCCCACGTGCTGCGCGGAGACTTTAAAAGATGCTTTGCAGTGAGGACAACGCGTCTTGATCTTCTGGGTGTCGGGCATGTTGCCACTCGGTTGGTGGTCGGCGAATCCAGTCGTAGCGAAGTGGTCTCTCCGGATGTGGATCATAAACACCTGATAGGCAAACTTCCACCTTTTGCCGTATTCTCGGGGCGGTGCATCACCTGCAGCATTCCAGACCCCCGTGGAATGAATGCTCCGCGGGAAGCTTCCTGTTTTGGTATACTGAGGGTCCCGCCCCACACCCCACCTCAGGAGGTTCTCATGTCTCTTCCCTTCTATCGCTTGCATGCGCTGCTGCTCACCTTGATCCTCACCGCGCCGGCGCTGGCCGAGGAGGACTTGCTGGCGACGTTGCGGCCCGAGCATCCGCGGCTGTTGGGAACCGCCGAGGACTTCGAGCAACTGCAAATTCGGCGCGCGGATGATCCGCAGCTCGACGAAACCTTGAATCGCCTTGTGCAATCGGCGGAAGGCCAGCTCGATGCTCCGCTGTTGGAGCGAAAGTTGAAGGGCAAGCGGTTGTTGGGCGTCTCGCGCGCTGCGCTTGGTCGGATCACTCAAACGGCGATGGCGTACCGCATTACTGGCGACAAGCGTTTCGCCGAGCGCGCAGAGCGGGAGATGCTGAACGTGTGCGAGTTCGAGGACTGGAATCCGAGTCACTTTCTCGACGTGGCAGAAATGGCGGCCGCGGTGGGATTGGGCTACGACTGGCTGTACGACGCGCTCTCCGAAGACTCGCGCGTGAGAATTCGCGAGGGACTCCGCGACAAAGCGGTCGGGCTGATTGGCAACGACTACTCATGGAAGCGACGGGCCAACAACTGGAACTCTGTTTGCTACGGTGGGATGACCCTTGCGGCGCTCGCGATTGCCGAAGACGAACCTGAACTCGCCAGGCAGGTGCTGGCCGAAGCGAAGCAGAACAACCCCATCGCGTTGGCGGAGTACGAGCCCAACGGAGTGTATCCCGAGGGTCCCGGGTACTGGAGCTATGGCACTGCGTATCAAGCGCTGTTGGTCAGCGCGCTACGGACCGCGGTGGGCGACGACCTGGGGCTGAGCCCACCGGCGTTTGTCGCCAGCGGTGAGTTCATCGCCCACGCCACGGGTCCTACGGGCAAGGCGTTCAACTTCTCCGATGGCAAGGACTCGGTCGGCGCGCCGCCCGTGCTGTATTGGATCGCTCGCGAGGGCAACACGCCTGGCTGGGTCGACGCCACGGCGCGATTCACGTCGAAGCCCGGCGAAGAGCGAGCCTCGGCCGTGTTGCCGCTGTGGATGCCGGCGGCCGCGGAGTCGGCCAAGCCGCTGCCGCTTAGCTGGCACGGTCGCGGCCACCAACCGGTGGCCATGTTTCGCACTTCATGGACCGATCCCGACGCGATGTACCTGGCCGCCAAGGGAGGTCGAGCGTCGATCAATCACGGGCACATGGACGTTGGCACGTTCGTGTTCGAGGCCGACGGAGTGCGGTGGGCTATCGACATGGGCGGCGTGAACTACAACACCTACGAGCAAAAAGGCATCAGCATCTGGAATCGCAACCAGGACGGCCAGCGGTGGAAAGTGTTTCGCTACTGCAACCTTGCGCACAACACGCTCACCGTGGACGGCGAGCCACACACCGTGGACGGCGATGCCCCCATCACGCAGTTCACACCACTGGTGAAGGACCGTGGCGGAGTGGAGATCGACTTGAGCGAGGCGCTGCCTGGCGTCGATCAGGCGATACGACGATTCGTGTTCGATGCCGAAGGGCGACAAGTCATGGTGACCGACCAACTCGCCGGACTGCAACCCGGCGCGGAGATTCGCTGGACGATGATCACCGAGGCCGAGGTCACGATCGACGGCCAGCACGTCACGCTCACCCAGAACGGTAAGCAGCTCGACCTGGCAATGCACAGCACAACGCCCGGCACATGGAACGTTGCCCCGTACGCGCCGCCGGAGGGATTCTTCGGCGAGGAGATGCCCGGCGTGAGCATCTTGACCTGGAACGCCGAGGCGCCGGCCAACGGAACTTGCGAGTGGAAGGTGACCCTGAAACCGGGAGCTGCTGGGGAGTGACGCGCAATTGTTGCAGTCCCCCAAGCGCTAAACTAATCTACTATTGCTTGAACACTCATTTTTGGTTGGGGGATCGCAGCATGAGCATCGCCATTGCCATCGTACCACTTGCGGGTGGTGCACGGCTTTCTCGGTCGGGACTTGCCAAGCACTTCTCCACGTGGGACGACGTGGTTGCAGAGCCCGAGGTTGCCAAGAAGCAGAACACAATGAGCTTCGAAGTTGGCAACTACTTCGTCGCTATCGGCTTGATGCCCGCGCCGATCCCAGCGGAAGAGCTGGAAGGCCCCATCGCTACGAGCTGGTTGTGGCCTGATGCCGCCACTGAGATGGCCCAACACAAAGGGCATTTGATCGTCACCGCCAACACACCGGACGACGCAGACCCGATCGAAATCCGCAAGCTCCTCACTAAGGCGACGGCGTCGATTCTCGCGAGCACCGACGGAGCGCTGGGGGTGTACTGGGGCGACGCGGGTCAACTGATAGGTCGCGAACTGTTTGTCGAGATGGCCACCGAACTACTGCCCGACGCGCTGCCGTTCCTGCTGTGGATCGACTTTCGCGTTGGCGCCGTCGATCAAGACAGCGGACTCTCATTTGGGTTCACCGACGGCATGGAAGAGCTCGGCTTGATGGAGTTGGTGACCGAAAACGCCACGGAACCTCCTGGTGAACTCCGCGAGCGACTGATGAGCCTGGCCGACTACCTGCTGACCAACGGCCCTGTGATCCAAGACGGCCACACCGTGGGCCAGGACGCCCACGAGCAGATCACCGTGGTGTACGGGCCATCGCCCTTCGGACACGAAGGCGACGTCATGAAATTGGACTACTCGAGTCGCAAGAAAAAGAAGGGCTGGTTCCGTTGAAGTTGGGTCTGATGGTCGTCACGACGCAATCAAGTGTGCCAACCTCTAATTAACTCGCTCGAACGATTTGGCCAACTCAACCAACTGGTCCCGTGGTTCATCCGAGAATAGAACCACGGTGGCACCTTCGTGCGCGAAGAGCAGGACCTTTTGTCCCCCTTCCACTTCGGGGTCCGACAGGCGGATGGGCCCAAGCTCGCTTTCGATCGTCTCCCACTCCAGGTCCTCCTCCAATTTGGAATCGCTCTTGTCGCTCAGGAAGATGCGGTGGGTCCTCCCATTCAGGTTGCTGGGGCAGACCATCAGCGTTTCATTGTCGTCGGGCGAATTCCGGCGCTGCAGATGAAACTGATAGCGATCTGCATGCTCTCTGCCACCCGGCAACAGAATTGGATAGGGCAGCCGGGAAATCGCTTCCTCCAGGTCGACTATTCGAGTGACAGGATCGGCTGGTTCAACAGCTTGCCCCTCGGGCGGCTTGCACTCGAAGTGTTCGTCTTCCACATCGGCATCATAGTCGACACTGGTGACCTCTTGCCGTTGAAACTCTACGCCATCGGCCTTCGCGACGATTCGCAATAACGAGCCGCGTTCCAAATCCCCAGCAAACTCAAATTCGTCCGCTTCGCTAGGGAGCCAGTGTGGCCAAAGCCTATCGTTCGCCACCGGAATCGCCCTGATTACAACGCACTGCCGGCCGGCAATCTCATACTCTCCCATACCTTCCAGCGTCAAAGATGCAAAGAACCGTCTCAACAGTTGCTCGTCGAAGTGGCGGCGGAACTCGGTTGGCAGCGACTCGCGAACTGACAAGCTCGCGTGCGTGCGTACTTCGCTCGATTCCAACCGACCGTCGGCGTGCTGCTTCCAAGCGGTCTCCCCAGCGGAAACCGTGAGGGTTCGAATCTCACGGCCTCCCTTCTGCTGCAACGATTCCACTCGCACGCGATCGGGCATCGCGGCCCAGAATTCGTAACTTCCTTGCTGTTCGTCCCCACTTCTAGAGTTCACTTTTCGCCTGCCAGCGGGCGGCCGCCTTCCCGTGTTGCCTGGGGTCGCGTTCTGCTGCCAGTGAACAACTGCATTCAGTCGCTCAAACTTGTCGCCGGGACGATAGAAGTTCGTGAGATAGTCGCCTAGTACTGTCATAACGCCATTGTGGGCGAAGAGACGGATGCCAGCAACTACGGACCAAACGGGCCGTTTCCGCGATAACTGGCTTTTGTAGGGTAAAACCACGGTTTTGCTGCGAGTTTTTCCGGCAAATGTCTCTCGCGGTCCCCAGGAGCTTCTGCTAAAAGCTATCGCGCACTTTTCTATCATTCTGCTTTGTCAGGGATTTGACCCATGCGACGTACGACACTTTTCACGGCCGCCATTGCTCTCTTGCCTTGCGTGTGGTGTTCGGCTGGCGAGTCGCGGTACGCTGCGCTACCGGTCGACCCGTCCATTGAGCCAGTTGCCGAGGTGCCCGAATCGAACCAGGAAGCACCGGCTGTCGCGCCGGCGAGCTTCGCCGCTCCCCCAGCGCCGGCGACACCTCCAGTGGCCGTGGAACCCGCTTACGATCCAATGTCCGCCTACAATCCCATGGCGGCCGAGATGCCGGTTTGTCTACCGCAGGTCTCCGACTCTCTCGATGGCTGCTCCCATTGGTTCGGCGGCGTCGACGTAGGGATCACTACCGTCAGCCACACCAACAGCACCTTTGCCTTCAACAAGAATCGGACGGGGCTATCCTTGCAACCTTACGTGGGTTGGGAAAGCTACAGCGGCGCGGGCTTCCGTGTGCAGGCTTGGCTGTTTGGTGTCGAAACAGAAGCCTTCACCGCCGGCACCGGCGCGCCGTTCGACATCGAGACAGGCGCGGCCGTTATCGACTTCGACCTCTACAAACGACTGCAAATCGACGACACCCGATTGGTCGTGGGGGTAGGCGGTCGAGCGGTGGGTATCGGCATGACCTTCCCCGACGATACGGAAGACAGCATCGGCGCCGGCGGACTGTCGGCTTTCGTCGATGGCTACCATCCGTTCTACGTCGGCCCGCACAGCGAATGGGGTTTCATCGGCGGCGGACGCATCAGCGCACTCTCGGGCGAGGCCGAGCTCGACAACTTGCCGGCCTACAGCCGCACCGATGGCATGATGCCAATCACCGAAGCCAACCTGGGCATCCAGTACCTTCGCCATCGCGAGTTCTCCGCTTTCCTGATGCAACTGCAGGTCGAAAAGCAGTTGTGGCATACAAACATCTTCGGCCAGTTCACCTACACGACCACCGCTTTGCGATTTGGCTGGGAATGGTAGCCGCTGTTGTGAGCGAATAGAGGTAACCGGACGACAAATCGCCTGGCGGGCCAAACAAACGTCGCCCAATGACCTACACTCCCATCAACGACCGAACCCACCAGCGGTGATGGTTCATTTCTGCGCAAGGATCAATCGGTCAATACACACTCATTCGCTGCGAACCTTCGTACTTCGGCAAGTGTCGAGGCAAGTACTCGATGCAGCAACTCGTGAGACCCTACCATGTTCTTGTCGCAAGTCAGTTTCGGCAACGCCCCAGCGAACCTAGACCTTGAACAGCTGGAAGATAATCTGACCAGCTACTTTGAGAGTCTCCGCAGGAATGGCCAAGTCTGCGGTGATGAAGTCTTTGGAGTTTCCGGAGGTAAAGTGGTGGCATACGCCTATCTGGCGCGGCCCGATTCTCATTTGCTCAAGTACTTCTCGCCTTACACACTAGAGTATCAAGAAAACCTACACAGCCTCTTGGGAGACTTTCCGCAATGGACGGTCATGGAGGACGATCAGCCAAGTACCGAATGCACACTGCCAAATGATCAGCCGCTGTGCCTGTTTACCTCGGCAACATCTCGTGAGTCACCAGTGCGCATCTTGCAGAGCGGCCAGAGCGTTCCACTCTATTGCATCTCCATTGATCCTGATGAGCGCGAACGACTTGTGTTTTGGGCTCGAGAGTACGCTCGCCTTGATGGCATCTGGTTGGCCTGTGGCGAATTGGAAATCGCTGCGTACGAACAACTGGCAACACCAACGTCACTACTGGCTCAGAATGCGCGAGATTTCTGCGCGACAATCGAAGCAGCCATGAATGTGCCGGTGTACTACTTCTTGATGCGTCACTACGGTCGCGGTGTGGACGAAGTGAACCGCTGCTGCCCCGCTTGCGGCGGCTCGTGGAACTCTCCGGACTTTGACCCCAATAGCGCTGATTTCTGGAATCTTCCGTTCCGTTGCGACAAGTGTCGTTTAGTGTCGCCCTACGCTTGCAGCGACGAAGACACGCACGCACATATCGGAGAATACACCAACTAGAGATCCTACCAATCTAACAGTTGAAATCCACGTCCCACTCCTCTTCCAGCCAATCCGGCACCACTTGAAAGCTCGCCCGACCGTCGGCCCAGCGGATGGTCGATTTGCGTTTGGCGACCGCGGTGCAGAGGTAGTCCGCGTGGGGTTCGATGCCCACGCGGCCCAGGTCCAGGCGGTCGGCATCCCAGCAGGTTTGCACGGTAACGTCCAGGTGCGTTCGCTCGTCGGTGTGGCCGGCGCAGGCTTCGTACAGCAAGTCGAAGTCGTCGTCGGAGAGGTCGAACAACTCGCCGTGCAACGTCTCGGCAAGCTCCGCCCCGCGGCGACCGTGACCCGGGTCGTGGTGCTCGTTGATGCGGCGGGCGTCGTGAAACACGGCGAACAGCCCCACCACGTCGACCCGCGCGCTGGTCTCTTTGGCCAGTCGCATTCCGTTTTCATACACCCGCGCCCAGTGCGCCACGCCGTGCGCACCATCAATGTCCAGGGCGTAGTCTTCGAGGATCGCGGCGAGGATGGCGCGGTAGTCGAATGGCATAAGGTTCAACGATCGACGCTCCCGTCTGTCGCCATTTCCCATACCAACGTTGGATGATACTTGTAGGCGCTCATCGCAAACTCATGCACGCGGCAGACAACTCGAACCGCGCGGCCACAAACTCGGCAGTAGAAATCGCTGTGTTCCGTCTCGTATGGCTTCACTTCACCGGAGACGGCATCCAGGGCCTTCCGATCCGTTTCCGAAAGACTTGCCTCGCCAATGGCGAATGGAGTTAGCGCATCGCACTCGGGGCAAACGTACTTCGGCAAATTGACGATGAGCAACTCGCCTGTGTCGCGATCATGTCCGAGATTGGCAAGTCGCAGTTCTGGCGGTGTTTTGACGATGGAGGGCATGCAATGCTCCGCCATAGATCGAGATTCAACGGAATAAATTCCGTTCTACGGGCTACTCGGCGAAGTGCGTGGCCTCGTCAACCTCGTTGTAGATCGGGAACACCAGGTGCAATCGGCAGGCGTGCATCGCTTCGGCGGGATGCGGCAATAGGCGGCACAACCGCAGTTCGCCGTTGGCCATCGATATGCGTTTGTGGAGCCGCACCAGTGCGCCCATCATGCTACTGCCCAGAAACGTGACCTGGTGCATGTCGACGATCATCTGCGGCGGTCGCCAGTCGGCAACGATGTCCCACAAGGCCGTGGCCAGCGGGTACGCGTCGACCGAACTGTCGCCTACCGGCACGAGTTCCACCACTTGCCAACCGTCTCGCTCGTAGAGATTGGCCTGCCAGGTGTCGGTCAGTTGTCGCTGTCCGTCCATGCCCCCGTCCGCCTTTCTAATCGTCGGTTTGCAGGATGCCCATCGGAAACGGAGTCCAGCACCCGGTCCGTACACCGGCCACCTCCAAGCAGTCGCCAGTCCAGGCGTTGCAGGTGTACAGCATCGAGTAGGTGCCTTGAGCTTCGTAGAACGCGTCGCACCGCCCGTCATAGTGCCACCCGACAAGCGGTCGCGGCTCGACGCCACCCGACTGCGGCGAACCATCAAGCACGAACGACGACTGGATGAACTCGACCATTCGTTGGTAGCCCGCTCGGTCGATCGTCACGTGACGGTAGTACTCGTTCTCCGGCGGCAGGTGCATCAGCTCGACGTGCATCACCGTGTCGGTGGGCAGCAGCATCGATCGCGCGGTGAGATCGGCCCGCAGGTCGTCCCAGGTGGGCGTGTGGAGGAAGAATTCGCGATCGCCCCAGCCGAGCGCCACGTGTGTCTCGAATCCGGTTTGGTCGGGAAAGTCGCTGGCCGAGAACCAAGGCCCCCAGTCGTGCACGTCGGTTACGATCGGCAGGATGATCTCCGAGTGGGCCGGGTCGATGTAGACGATGATGTCGATGCCCTCGGCGGGACTTTTGAAGCCGCGGTTCACCGGCACCAGACCAATCAGCACCGCCCCGCCGAACGCCAAGAGCGCCACGAGGGCCACATGCAGCGTACGCCGCACGGCGCGCCAGAGCAGGGAGAGTCGCGATGTGGTAGCGGTTGGCATGGCTTGCTTCGCCGAAACGAACGGGTCGGTGGCACAGGTCCCACTACACTATTGTGGCTCTCCGCAGTCGTCGGGGCAATCGCCTCACGGTAGAACTGGTCGCCAAACGCCCGGACTGGACGCGAATTGCTCGGCGGCAGCTGCCGCCGAGTCGTATTCGCTGGCGAATCCGCCCGATTGGCGCTCTTGGCATCCGTTTTGCGAAATGGCCGGATACTAGCAATTTGCCAACAATAACGGTTGTTCGGCAACGAATACTGTGGTGGGCGAAAGATGCCCCCCTTCCTCAGCAACCAATTAGAAACGATGAATACCGTGACCCACTCGACTCATTCGGACTACGCCGATACGAATCTCTACGGCGAAGAAACTCACAACCTGGTGATCGGATACTGCCTGTGGATCTTTGGATTCTCCGGCGCGCACCGCTTTTACTACGGCAAACCAATCACGGGCACCATTTGGTTCCTCACGCTGGGCCTGGTTGGAGTGGGTTGGTTGATTGACCTGTTCCTGATCCCCAGCATGGACCGCGCCGCCGGTCGTCGCTATGTTGCGGGCCCCTTCGACTACAACATCGCCTGGCTGCTGCTGACGTTCCTCGGCGCGTTTGGCGCGCATCGGTTCTACTTGGGCAAGTGGGCCGGCGGCCTGGTCTATCTGGCCTGCTGGGCACTCGCGAGCACCGTGGTGCTAGCAATCCCCGCTGCGATCGTCGTGGCGCTGTTCTATCTCTACGACTTCTGGACACTTAACGAACAAGTCGACAACCTCAACGCGCACGCGTAGGTCCACGAAGCGACGAGGCGAAACGGAATTCAGAGCTGCGGATGGTGCGGCGTCGTAAGCTCGCCCAATTGCATGACCACGGTTACCACGGCCACCGCGGCCAGGAACAGCGTGGGAAATGCTCCCAGGTGCGCCATGATGCTCGACAGGAACAGGCAGATCAGCGCCAGCATCAGCACGCTGGCGGCCACGGGCACGAACTTGTCCCAGGCGGGGAGCGAATAGATAGAGGGGTCGTCCAGGTTCGGGCGATCCGGCTTGAAGCGCATCATAGGGTACTCCTCCGGAAGTCTCGTCTCGAGTGCCAATCAGTGGGGTCTATTTCAATACTAACACGCGGCTCGGTAAAAAGGGCTCACTGGGCCGTAAGATTTTTCTGCCAGTCGTCGCGAGATTATTCTCCCCCCAGCGGGCCGTACTTTGTGAAAAAAGCGACGAAGTAGCCCCCTGCGCCCCGCAAAGCACTTGACGCTACAATATGGGTCATTATTCTACGGCCAAGAAGTGCTTGATCCCTGTTCCCCCCGCTCCCCCGCAGTCCCCCCGCTATGCTGCCAGTCTTCGGGCACCAGAACCTATCCCGGCGCAACCCGGCCTCGCTGGCTGCGGCGGTGCTGATGCTGGTTTTGCCGTTGGCCGCACCAACGGTGGCCGAATCGGTGCTGGAGGCCAACTCGGAACGCGAAGCAACCACCACCGACAGCGTGGAACTCTTGGCCTGGGCAACCGACAGCCGCCCCGCCAGCCGACGCCCCCGTACAGACTTCCAGCAAGCCATTTCGCTACCGTCCCTGGCCCATCAGAAGCCCGGACATCCGACTTGCTACCCTCTTTCAGGCCACCGGCTCTCGTGTGGAATCATGGCGCCATTGCGCTGTTAATGTGCAGCCGCTGCGCACGCTAGCGATTGGAACTCCCAAGGCCGGGAGTCCCGCGATCTCAAGGTTCCCCGATTCCGCCAAGCCGGCCCCGCTCCTGTGTGTGGCTCCCTGCCACCGCCCAATGGTCGGCGCCATTTTCTTAGCGCCCTACAGTCATGCCCAAGCAGCCGAACAACAACGACAAGTTCTCGATCTACGACCTGAAGACTCTGCCCGCCGACCTGTCGAGCGGCTTGGTCGTGTTCCTGGTGGCACTACCACTGTGCTTGGGCATCGCGCTGGCGTCGCGTCCTGCGGGCATGGAGGACCCACCACTGATCGCCGGTCTGTTGACCGGTGTGATTGCCGGTCTGGTAGTGGGTTGGCTAAGCGGTTCGCACACCAGCGTTAGCGGCCCGGCGGCGGGACTCACCGCGATTGTTGCGGCGCAGATCTCCAACTTGGAGTCCTACGAAGCGTTTCTTGTAGCCGTGGTGTTGGGTGGTGTGCTTCAGCTAGTGATGGGGATCTTGAAAGCGGGTGCGCTATCAGCCTTCTTTCCTACGAGTGTCATCAAGGGGCTGCTAGCCGCCATTGGTGTGATTCTCATCTTAAAACAAATCCCTCATGTGGTCGGGCACGACTCCGATCCGGAGGGGGAGATGTCCTACGAGCAGCCGGACGAACACAACACGTTCAGCGAAATCTGGGCGATGATCTCCGAAGGCGACATCCACCTCGGGGCGGCGGTAATCGGAGCAGTCGGGGTAGCGGTGCTCCTGGCGTGGCCTCGCCTCAAGTTTTTGAAGGCCCTCCCCATTCCAGGTGCATTGGCCGTGGTGCTCTTGGGCGTTGGAATGCACCTGTGGTTCCAACAGTTGGGCGGTCCCTGGGCGATTGGTCAAAGTCACCTGGTCGACATCCCGATCGCCAAGTCGGCCAGCGACTTTGTAGGCTTCTTCCGTTTTCCTGACTTCCGCGCGCTGCTGAACCCCACCGTTTATGTAGCGGCCGTAACTATCGCTATTGTCGCCTCGTTGGAAACGCTATTGAATCTCGAAGCGGTCGATAAGCTCGATCACGAGCGTCGCAACTCGCCTCCCAGCCGCGAACTTTGGGCACAAGGTATCGGCAACATCGCGGCCGGCATGGTGGGTGGTCTGCCGATGACGTCGGTGATCATTCGCAGCTCGGTGAACGTGAACAGCGGCTGTAAGACGAAACGATCGGCCATCTTTCACGGCTTGCTACTGGCCGTGTGCGTCGGTTTCTTTCCGCAATACCTCAACATGATCCCCCTCTCGGCGCTGGCCGCCATTCTGTTGGTCACCGGCTTTAAGCTCGCCAGCCCGAAGCTGTTTGCCGAGATGTGGAAAGAGGGACGGTATCAGTTCTTGCCGTTTATTATCACAGTGGTCGCCATCGTACGCACCGACCTGCTGATTGGCATTCTCATTGGTTTGGGCGTCGCGCTGTTATTCATCCTTAACAGCAATCTCCGCCGGCCAGTGCGGCGGATTGTCGAGACGCACCTCGGCGGCGACGTAATGCACATCGAGCTGGCGAACCAGGTGAGCTTCCTGAACAAGGCGTCGCTCGACAAGGTGTTCAACGACGCCCCAGAAGGAAGCAACGTGTTGATCGACGCCAGCGGTACCGACTACATCGATCCCGACGTGCTGAGCCTGATTCGCGACTTCAAGAACAACATTGCTCCTGCGCATGGAGTGAAAGTCAGCCTCCGCGGATTCCGCAGCAAGTACCAACTGCTCGACGATATCCACTTTGCTGATTACTCCACCCGCGAACTGCAGGACCGCATCACTCCACAGCAGGCGCTCGACATCCTGAAGGAGGGGAATCGACGCTTCCGCACCGGCGAGCAACTCACCCGCGACTTCAGTCGAGCGATCGATGGCACCGCGGGCGGACAGAATCCGATTGCCTGCATCTTGGGCTGCATCGACTCGCGCGTGCCGGCCGAGATCGTCTTCGACCTGGGCATCGGCGACATGTTCGCGGTCCGCGTGGCTGGTAACATCATCGGCACCAAGAGCCTCGGCAGCATCGAGTACGGCGTTGGCGTCGCCGGAGTGAAACTGGTCGTAGTACTGGGCCACACCCGCTGTGGTGCGGTCACCTCGTCCGTGGGACTGATGGCCGAGGGCAAGAATGCCAAGGACGCCACCGGCTGCGAACACCTAGGCGCGGTGGTCGACGAAGTGCTGGTAAGCGTCCGCGACGACGAAGCCCGCAAGTTCTTGCGGCTCAACGAAGAGGAGCGCGAGGAGCTGCTCGACGACATCGTTTGCCGCAACGTACAACGCACCGTGAACGAAATTACCGCCCGCAGCCGTGTGGTCCGCGACGCAGTGCGCGACGAGCGCGTGATGGTGGTCGGCATGGTGTACGACATCAAAACCGGCGAAGTGAGGCTCCTCTCCGAAAACGGCCAACTCGAACCAATAGAGTCTAGCGCGTCGTGAGATATAGGTCTTACTCCGCCTTGAACTCCACCCGCTCGTAGAGTTCCGCCAATGGCAGCTCGACATCGATGCCGGGCATTGGCACTACTGCATCAAGCCCATCGTAGCATTCGGCGACAAAGCCCCCATTAGTACGGCGGTGCATTACGACGCGCGGCGAATCGGTCTCGATCAGAAGATATGCGGCAAGCGTAGGGATGGTAAGATACGCTTCGCGCTTTTCGCCTTCATCGATACGGCGTGTCGCCTCCGACAGTACTTCGGCAATGATAACGGGACGATCCTGATACAAGTCATCGGGATCGTTCGCGTCGCACACCACCGTGCCATCGGGATAATAGAATCGGGTGTGGGCGGGGAGCTGAACGCGGACCTTCATGTCGGAGTTAAACGGTTCGCACGGCTGACCCCGCAGGTGATTGCCGGTAATCAACAACCAGTTGGTGGCAATCCGATTATGGACGGTTCTGGCTCCGGCCATAGCATAAACGTAGCCGCCCGCATACTCGTGTTTCACGTCAGAGAGTTGCTCGCCAGCCAAGTAGTCGGCAACGGAAACGAATTCGAGTTGTTTGGCTGCAGTCATACCAATTAAGTTAGCAGCATTTGACGCTGGAGGCAATGAAATGCAACACTGTTGCAGCACGTCACGTCGCCTTCAGAACCACCACACTCCACTGCGGCAGATTAATGGCCAGGCGGCCGTAGTCGTTCGTCGTGGGGTTGTGCCCCGCGTTGCCGGCGCCCTGCCAGCCGCCGAATCGCTCGTCCTGCGAACACAACAGTTCGGTGAAGGTTCCTGCGATTCCCCCTGTCGGAACCTCGTAGTTGTGATCGGTAAAATTGTGATCGCCCACGTTCACGACCACCAACAGCTTGTTGTCGTAGAACTCGCGGACAAAGGCCAGTACGCTGTTGTCGCGATCGACGTGGACGATGCGGAAATCGTCGGACCGTAGCGCGGGGTTCTCCCAGCGGACCGCGTTGGCGGCGCCCACCAGTTGCCGCATTTCCAGCCCCAACGCATCGCCGGCGGTCCGCCAGTCGAAGCGGTGGTCGCCCCACTGGTCGACTCCGTCGTGCCAGTAGCCCCACGCCACGTGCGGTGAGGCCAGCAGGCACTCGCTGCCCATGAAGCACATCGGCGTGCCGGGCATAGCAACGTTCAGCGCCCAGGCGAGTCGGCACTTGGCCCGCGCCCAACTGTTGTGCCGGCCGCCCAACAGGTCGACCAGGTAGCGGTGTCGGCGGTCCCAGTTGCGATGTCCGTTCTCGGCATCGCCGTTTTCCGAGTCGCCCACATCGTCGTGCGAGCCGGAGAGATAGTTCACCAGGTTCCAACTGTGGTCGAACGGGGCGTGGCCCAGGATGCCGAGCAACCGATCGATCGACGCGTCGCCCACCAGCGCGCGTTGCGCTTCGTGATGCGCCGAGGCGTGCCAGGTGGCATTGAAGTTGCCCGCAGTGATGATCCACGGGTGCGCCGGCAGGTGCTCGGCGATCAGGTACTTGTCGGGGAAGTCCTGCCGCAGTCGCCACAACACGTTGCGCAGGTAGTTGCCGTTGATCATGGTCGTGGCGTCGAACCGCAGCCCGTCGGCGTGGTACTCCTCGAAGTACATGCGGGCGTTCTGGTAGAAGAAATCTTGCACTTCCCACTTCCACCAGGCGGGTCCGCGCCCCCAGGGGGTCATGCTGCCCCCTTCGAAGTAGATGCCGCCGTCTTTTTCGTAGCCGTCGAACTGCCACAGCACGTTGTCGCCCGGCCCGGCGTGGTTGTAAACCACGTCGAAAATCACCGCCAGTCCTTTGGAATGCGCGGTGTTGACGAAGTGCTTCAGATCCGATGGTGTTCCGTAGGCGCTCTCCGGTGCAAAGAAGGCCGCGGGGTTGTAGCCCCACGAACGATCGAAGGCAAACTCGGCAATCGGCAGCGGCTCGATCGCGTTAAATCCCATGGAGCGAACATAGTCGAACTTCGACTCGACATCCGAAAATGTTGCAATCGGCTTATTGAGGTAGTCGTTCCGCCCCGCGAAACTACCAACGTGCATCTGATAGATGAGAAAGTTCTCGAACCCCGGCGTCGCCCACGGCTCCCAGGGATACGGCTTGTTCTCCACCACGATCGACGCGTTCTGGCTGTTGCTATCGGAGCGTGTGAGCGCCGAGTTCACCACATCGCGAGCCGCGGGATCGAGTCGCTGGCTAACGTGACCCGCGTTTGTGATCTCAAATCGATAAAGCGTACCCGCTCCAATACCCGGCACCGTGGCGCTCCAGTAGCCGCTAGGGGCGCGCTCGAGTTCGACCTCATCGGCCGCGTCGTTCGGCCGCCAGAGATCGCCCTGCTGCAAGAGCACCCGCACTCGCTCGGCATGGGGAGCCCACACACGAAAGAAACAACCTTGACCAGTCAGGTGAGCGCCAATTCGTTCTTCGAGCAACATGGTGGCAAACTCTAGTCTTGCAGGTGGGCGGGGCTACCGCTAAGTGTAACGCGATCAAGGGAGGGGAGCTATTGGCCACAAAAGCAATTCTGCCAAGCCATTCCACTGCCGGGGGGGCGGAGACTCCCCCATCAAAATGCAGTGGGGTCGGTCTCGTTGACCTGCTGCTGGGCGGCCTCCTCCGCTTTCTCTTCTTCCGACGGACCAGCCTCGGCTCGGAAACGATGGATCAACACGCGACTGCCATTGATTTCCTCCGCGCGCAGCTTCAGCACGTTGCCGATCAGCTCCGCCCCATGAGGGTACTGATAAATTTTCTTGTTTTCATCGGGCCCCAACATTACCACCTGGGTTCGCTTTCGCCGTCGCGGAGGTGCGTACAGCAAACACTTAAAGTCGGTGGTGCGCGGGCCCGTATTCGTCATGATCTGTTCAACCACAAGTTGCCCGCGTTCGTCCAGGAAGGTCGATACCTTAATGTCCACGTCGCCCATACCCACGCGGAGGCTCCGCCACACGCTGAACCGATACTGCTGGTCGGCTTCCACGAAAAAGTCGATGCGCACAGGCTGCAGACCGAACGTTGCATCGTCCAACTGGATGTGTATAGGCAGTTTGAATTCTTCGAGGGATCCAATGGACAAGTCGCCACGGCGTGGCAGTACTTCCCACTTCTTGTTGCGTTGCTCCACCAACGCTAGCGACTCATCTTCCTCCGACTGATCCAGCTCTTCTTCGTCGGGGCGTTCGGGCACGAAGATTGAATAGTGTCCGCTTACGCCCTGGCTAAACCCGTTCCTTCCGCGAACCAGGTTCTCATGAGGCTGACTGAACACACTCGGCACGCGCAACTGGTCGAACGTCACGCCCATCCGCCATGCGGTGATCGCCGGATGGAGTCCCAGCACGAACGATGGATTGCGGTCCACCTGCAAACTCACGCGACCTTCTTCATCCGCCTCGAGTGCTTGTCGCTTGCCCCACACGTCGAGCCGCTCGATTTGTTCGCCCAGGTACAGCTGTTCGGTAGTGGGCGTGTCGTTCCATACGATCATCAGCACCTGGCCTTGAGCGTTTTCGAACACGTGATTCGTACTGTGCCCAGGCAGCTCCAGGTGGCCGAGGTACTTGCAACCGCCTAACAAGTGAGCCGTGGTGCGCCAGGGCAACAGCAACTCGCCCGGCGTGCCGTCGGTGTTCATCACGCCTTCGGGGCCGGTGAAGGGATTGGCGACAAAGATACCATCGGCGCCGTGGATCTTGGCCGCCACCATTGTGCGGACGAACTCGCGCACGTGGTTCTCGTGCAGACGTTTCTTCTCGCTGGCAGTCAGGTCTTTCTCGGGGCGATTGAACTCCGAGTGCATCGTCGGGTCCACCAACACCCATCGCGCGGCCCCGCCGCGCCGGAAATCTCTCATCCGCTGATCCAATCCGTCGGCGTTCAAGGGTGGATCGGCCGACATTTGTTCGTATTCCCACACCGCATCGGAATAGGAAGGGAGCCAATCCAGCTCCTTGCCTTCTTGGGGCCAACGCCAACCGAGCCCCAGCTTTACGTCCTGGCCAAAACGGAACAGGTGCTTGCGAATGCTGAGGATCTTCTTTGGCAGATCGGAGTAACCGTAGAACGAGGTGTCCCAGTCGTTGCCCAATTGCCACCAACGCAACCGCAGACTCAGGCGGGTCATCACGTGCTCGAACTGTGGTTGCCAGAACGAGGGGTCGGTGAGCAGCAGGTCGGCAACGTCCGATGGACGGTTGGCATCGCGGATTTCCCAGTCCTCTGCAAGAGGATCGTCCAGAATGCCAATCACCTCGATGCCGGAGGCCGACGTGCGCTCGGCAAATCGAATAATCTCCTCACCACGCTCACGGTCGGTCGCCTCGTACCAGACCGGCATCTTCACCCAGTGCACGCCAACGCGCGGGAGCAGGTCGGCCAGCACCTCAAACGCCAGCGGCTTGTCCGCCAAGGGAAGTGTCCAGCCGAACTCGCCGTCCTGGGGGCGGGGCAATTTCGGCAACACGGCCAGCGTAATCACCCGCTCCTCGAGCTGGCGCTCGTACTCACTGACCTCTTCGCCCTCCTGCTTTTCATCGTCGCGCAACATCTCCACGCGGATCTTGTAGAACCCATAGTCGTCGATGTCGGGGGTCCAGTACTGGGTTCCTTCGTAGCCGCTCGGGCGATTGCCAATCGTGCCGACGATGTCGTTGGCTCGGAACGAGTCTTCGACAATCAGCTTTCCTTTCAGCGTCTTCGTATCTGACTTGCCTTCGATTTCACGACTGGTTTCGTCGAGCAACTGAAAGCGGATCTCCGGATTCTGTTCGCGGATACCGGACAGGGTGCACTCGACCTTGACTTCATTGAAGTCGTTGTAGACGTTGTATTGACGGCCAGTCTTCACCACCATGCTGGGCAACCGCTCCAGGATGATATAATCGATCGCAAGCTTGCCTTGCAGGTCGCCCCGCCGCCCTCGAGGGGCGTCGAGGTAGATCACCGCGCGGTCGATCTCCGCGGTGCTGGGCCGCAGCGAGTTGACCTTCACATCGTGCCACTCGCCATCCGCTTCGATCGGCTCGCTCAGCTCCACCTGCATCCGCTCCTGATTGCGGTTCTGCAGTTCGATCACGAAACGAGCCTGGGTGTAGTTCAACTTCTCCGCCTTGGCGCGGATGAAGACCTTGTAGCCGAACTTTGGCAGAATGGGGATGGCCGGCGTCGAGACGAACGCTCCGCCGCCATCGAAGAGAACCTGCAAGCTACGACCATTTTCGGCCGTCGCGTCATCGACAATCTCAACCTTCGTGTAGTGGGGATACTCGGGATTGGTCTTCCGCGTCCAGTAGTCGGGCCACAGGTCGTAGTTGGAGTCGGACTCCTGCTCGAACTTCGTGGCAAAGATGGCCGCATGGCTCACCGCCCGCCCCATCGCCGATGGCGCAAAAGCTGTGCACAAGAAGCAAATTGCCACTGGCAAACGTAGGTACATCACGATTCGCAAATAGAAGGTGTCAAACGGCAGCGGAGCGAAGGCCATTGGCTGCTAGGCGTACGCGCGGCCTTGTCTCCTAATTCCATTTGGATTTAGGCATACCCAGTTGTGTGAAGTGGTTTAGCAACTTGCATCTCAAGCGGACCTCGATCCGTTGGTTCTCGAAGGCTTTGTTTTTCAGGCGGTTGCCGAACGCCTGTTTCAAGCGAAACATGCTCGTCTCGACCAGGCTCCGCCGATGGTATCCGATCTCTCTTTTCCAACTGCTTCGTCCCGTTCGTCGAATCCTGCGAACCGCCTCGTCGCGAGCTAACGGCTTGGCTTTGCAGTTGCCATGCTGCTTGATGACCGCCCCTCGTTGAGGCGGAATGATCGGGGCAATTCCTTGTTTTTCCAACTGCTCATGAACCGCCCAACGATCGTAGGCTCCATCGCCGTAGAACTTGTCGATCGGCTGATCCACTTGCTTCAGCAACTCCGGCACCGACTCTGCATCCACCTTGCTCCGCGTGGTCAGCACCTCGGCCATGATCTCCTGCGTCTCGGGATTGATCGAAAGATGGAGCTTTCGCCAGGTCTTTCGTCTACACGTCTGGTAAGCGGCCGAACGCCATTCCCCTTCGCCTACTACTTTCAGGCCCGTGCTGTCGACCACCATATCGATCGGACCACGGGTATGCGAAACGTCCAGCGACGTCTTCAGCCTTGCCGCTCGTTTCGCTAGCAGCGTGAAACTGGGAATCGGAACATCCACGTCCATCAGTTGCACCAGCGCCCGCCCCAGACCTTCGGTCTGGCGATAGGGCAAGCGAAACAACTCACGGAGCATCAGCAAGCACTCAATCGCGGTGTCACTGTAAGTAAAAGGGCGCCCTCGCTTTACCTCCTCGTTAGCATGCTCCCAGGTCGCTAGCGCGTCCTCGTCGAACCACAAAGTGATATCACCCCGCCGCACTAACGACTCGTTGTACTCACGCCAATTCGTGACCTTGTAAGCAGTCTTCCGCTTCTTCCCCATGACAACGCTCCTTCAGATAAGAAATAGAATCCATTCCTACCCGTAAAACGCTTGGTTTGAGGGAATTGTTCGACAAGGCCCGTACGCGCTGTGAAAATGTACCGTAGCGGTAACGTGGCGCTGTCGCGAAACCCCACCAAACGAATCAAAACAAGGACCTCCAGTTGTGACAATCGTCAAAATCGGCCTGGCAACCCGCGCGCTGGGGCAACCGCTACGCAGAGCCCTGGCCACGGCCGCCGAACTGGGCGCCGATGGCGTGGAAATCGACCTGCGAACCGAACTGCCGCTGGCCGATTTGTCGCAGTCGGGCGTGCGGCAGTTTCGCAAGCTGCTGGAGGACCAGAACCTCCGCCTGGCGGCGGCCACGTACCCCACGCGGCGCGGCTACGAGGAGCCCGCGGAACTTGATCGTCGACTTCAAGGCACCCGCCAGGCGATGCGACTCGCCGCGCAGCTCGGGGCACGCGTTCTGGTCGGCCGCGCCTACGGTGAACTGCCCGAGGAAGGCTCGCCAAGGCGCGACGCGTTGATGCAGGCGCTGGAGTCGCTAGCGCACGAAGGCAACCGCGTGGGCGCGCAGTTCACCGCGCTCACCACCTCGGTTCCTGTCGAAGAACTGGCCAGCGTGCTCGGCGAACTGCCCGACGGCACCATCGGCGTGGCGCTCGACCCGGCCAGGCTGCTCGAAAGCAACCAATCGCCGCTCGACGCCCTGGAGCATTTGGGCCAATACGTTTCCTACGTGCAGGCCAACGACGCGGTCCGCGACTTCGGTGCCAGCCGTACGGTGCCAGTGCAACTGGGCCGCGGCTCCGCCGACTTGCCGGCCATCGTGGCATCGCTCGACGCGCGCGACTACGCCGGCTGGTTTACAGTCGACCGCAGCGAGACGGGCGATCCGAAGGGCGAACTGGGCGCGGCCGTCGAGTACCTGCGCAGCCTGGCGATGGGGTGAGCTACGCAGCTTCCCTCTCCCCGACGCGGGTGAGGGGCGGAGAGGGAAGTTGCGTAAGCAAGTTCTACCAACCTTCTCTTAGCTAGCGATTGTGGAGTTTCTCTGCCGAATTGCTCCAATACCCACCAGCGTCCGGCGAATAGCCCCTACTCACATTGAGCCGCCGTGGGCGATTGGCGTATGCTAAGGGCCTCGGCCGTTAGAGTGTTCCATCGCAATCGGAGATTTGTCATGCAGTGCCACGAAGTCGACTACCAGGTGTTTGGCGACGACATGCAGTACGTCGAGGTGGAACTCGATCCGGGCGAGATCGTGGTGGCCGAGGCCGGCGCGATGAACTATGTGGAAGAAGGCATCGAGTTCGAGGCCCGCATGGGCGATGGCTCGAAGGGCAACGATCAAGGCTTGTTCGGCAAGCTGCTGGATGCGGGGAAGCGGACGCTCACCGGCGAGTCGATCTTCATGACCCACTTTACCAACCACGCCGACGGCAAACGCCGCGTGGCGTTCGCCGCGCCGTTTCCGGGCAAGATCGTGCCGCTCGACATGCAGAAGATCGGCGGCGTGCTGACCTGCCAGAAAGACTCGTTTCTGTGCGCGGCGTACGGCACGCAGATCGGCATCGCGTTCCAGAAACGCTTGGGCGCTGGTTTTTTCGGCGGCGAAGGTTTCATCCTGCAGCGCCTCGAAGGCGACGGGCAGGCGTTCATTCACGCTAGCGGCGCGATCATCAAGAAAACGCTCCGCGGCGAGACGCTGCGCGTCGACACGGGCTGCCTGGTCGCGTTCACCGAAGGCATCCACTACGACATCCAGCGCGCCGGCAGCCTGAAGAGTATGTTCTTCGGCGGCGAGGGCATGTTCCTCGCCACGCTCAGCGGAACCGGCACCGTGCTGCTGCAGAGCCTGCCGTTCTCGCGCCTGGCGAACCGCGTTTTGCAGCACGCTCCCTCCGCAGGCGGATCGAGCCAGGGTGAAGGCTCGGTGCTCGGCCACCTCGGCAATCTGTTTGGCGACTGATTCGGACAGACCGAGCGACTACTCCCCTGACTCGTCGGCCCACTCGCCGTACTTGGCGCCTTTGGAGGCGAGGAACTCGTCGGCTTCGGCGCCCGACCAATCGCGGGGCGTCATCCCGTCTTCGTCGGCAGCGTTGATATCGGCCCCTTGTTCGAGCAACCATTTGGTCATCGCGATATCGTCGTTCTCGGCAGCATAGTGCAGTGGAGTCGCGCCGAGTAAGTTCTTCGCGTTCACCTCGGCGCCCTGCTCTTTCAGTAGCTTGGCCACTGCCAAGTGTCCATTGTTCGCAGCGAAATGCATCGGCGTGTTCTTCCACCCATCGTTCGCCTGGCTGGCATCGGCCCCTTCGGCCAGCAACTTGTTCACCTGCTCCATTTCGCCCAACCCACACGCTACATGCAACGGCCATTTAGTCTTCAGCCCTTTGGCGCGGAGCTTCTCGGCAATGCTGTTGGCGCCGTTGAAGGCGGCTTCTTCCAGACAGTTGCCACCGTGCTTGTCGACGTGCTGAATGTCCGCACCCCGTTCCACAAGCAAATCGAACACCGCTTCGCTTTCCTTGTCACAGGCGTTTTGCAGTACGGTTAGTCCGTAGGTCTTGTCCACTGCGTCGATGTCGGCTCCCTTGTCGAGCAGGAACTTCGCAATCCGGATGTTGCCCACCAGAGCAGCGCCCATCAGCGAGGTGAAACCATCCTCGCCGGTCGAGTTCACATCGGCGCCGCGATCCACCAGCAGCTTCACCACGTAGTAGTGGTCGCCCCAGATGGCGTACTGCACGGCAGGCTCGTCATACACCAAGATGTCGGGCGACATGCCCCCGTCGAGCAGCCTCCGCACGGCTGCCACACTGCCCGAATCGATGGCAGTAGCCATCTGAGCACCGGGATCGTCTTCAAACTCTTCGATGCTCTCCAGGGTAGTTGGGTCGTCGATCGCATCCTGAGCCGAAGCCGATCGCAAGCTGGCCAACCCCAGGCAAACGAACAAGACACCACAGAGGCGAATCCACATAGCAATAATCCCCGCGAAATACGAATGGGCTCCGAGTGTTACAAATCGGCGCGTCACTGCTTATGATACCAGACTAACGCCCCGCGAGATTCAGGAGATCTGAGAAAATGCCAACCATTGCCGACGTGGTCGCGCTGCTCGAACAATTCGCCCCTACCAACCTGGCCGAAGATTGGGACAACGTCGGCCTGGTGGTGGGCGACGGGGCTCGTGAAGTCCAGCGCGTGATAACCTGCTTGACGCTTACCGAAGACGTGGCCGACGAAGCGATTGCCGAACAAGCTCAACTGGTAGTGACGCACCACCCGCTCCCCTTCCGCCCGGTCAAGCAACTCACCACCGCCACTCCCGAAGGTCGCGTGCTCTGGAAATTGATCGGCGCAGGCATCTCAATCTACAGTCCTCACACCGCGCTTGATTCGGCGGCCGAGGGAATCAACCACCAACTGGCCGATGGGCTGCAACTGGTGGAAGTCGAACCATTGGTTCCAGCCGATCCCACTGAAGCCAGCCCGACACTTGGCTCGGGCCGCTGTGGTGCGGTGCTCGAACCTACCAACCTGGCGCGGCTGGCCGCTAACACCACCAAGCTGCTCGGCATCGATCACGTTCGCGTGGTGGGCGACGACCAGCAGCCGGTCGCCCGCGTGGCCGTGGCTTGCGGCAGTGGCGGTTCGTTCCTCGACGCGGCCATCGACGTGGGGGCCGATGCGTTAGTGACTGGCGAGGCCACCTTCCACACTTTGCTGGCCGCCCGCGCTGCCGGCGTGGCGATGGTGCTCACAGGACACTACGCCAGCGAGCGTTTCGCGCTGGAGAAGCTTGCCACCTGGTTGGCTGAGCAGCCGCTAAGTGTCACTGCGTGGGCGAGCCGCCAAGAAAGCGATCCGCTGCGGCTAATCGTGCCGTAAAACGCTCCAAACGGGTGGCTGTTTTGCTGCGGGTTTGCCCTCCGGTTGCCGGCGTCTACAATAGGGAGTCGTGCGCGTCGTGCGGCTAGCCGATGCGACCCCCTCGACCCTGGGCAGGGCTGGCCTGGGCCCCTTGGAAGGGATTTCGCGACCCACCCACCGCGTCCTTCCTTCTTGCGCGAAAGCGAAAACGATCATGTCCGAACCACTTCGCTTCTTGACCGCCTTGCCTGTGTACAACGAAGCCCAACACGTCGCCAGTGTGCTCGACGAAGTGGTGCTGTACGCCGACGACGTGCTGGTGGTCGACGACGGCTCGACCGACGGCACCCGCGATCTACTCTCCGCTCGCGGCGATGTGCGCGTAGTGCATCACGAGGAGAACCGCGGCTACGGAGCCGCCCTGAAGACCGCGTTCGATTACGCAGTGACCCACGGCTACGACGTGCTAGTCACCATCGATTGCGACGGGCAGCACGAGCCGCAGCGCATTCGCCACCTGGCCGAGGCCTGCGCTGCCGAAGTCGACATCGTCTCTGGCAGTCGCTACCTCGACGTAGAAGAGAAATCGTCCGAAGCCGCCCCAGTCGATCGCCGGCTGATCAACCAGACAATCACTCACGAATTGAACGAGTGCCTCGGCCTGTCGCTCACCGACGCCTTCTGCGGCTTCAAGGCGTACCGTGTGAATGCCCTCGAGCAACTCGATCCAACCGAGCCCGGCTACGCGATGCCGCTGGAACTTTGGGTGCAGGCGGCGTACCGCGGTCTGCGGATTGTGGAGATCGCTGTGCCGCTGATCTACCTGGATGAAAAGCGCAGCTTCGGCGGCTCGCTCGACGACGCCAAAAAGCGGCTGGCCCACTATCGCGAGGTGATCCATCGGGCGATTGTCCGCTTGCGCAACTCGGGCGAGACGCCCCACTTCGACTTCGGCCCGTGTGGCTGCTCCCAGTACGTTGCGGACTACGAGCAATGCTGAGGGAGGCGACGTCGCACTATCGGCAATATCGCGTTCCGCGCGAGGACAACACGTTGCTGGTCGAACCGGCAACCCGCGAGCTGCGCATCGCCCCGCCCTGCCCTGGCCTCGAGATCGACTTGGGCGACAAGTCGCTCAGTGAGTTACGCTCCGAGGCGCGGCACGAACTGCTCACCGCCGCGACCGACTACACTTCCAGCTACCGCAACGTCGCTCTGCCAACCAGCCCGGACGCACCGCTGCTCCTCACCGGGCATCAGGCCGAGTTGTTCCACCCTGGCGTGTGGTTCAAGAACTTCGTACTCAGCCGCCTGGCCGAACAGCATGGAGTTGGCATCCATTTGGTGATCGACAGCGACACGTTGCACTCCCCCAGCGTTCGCGTGCCGACCGGCACGGTTGGCGCGCCGCGAATCGAAGCGGTGCGTCTCGACTCGATGGCCACCAAGCTACCCATCGAAGAGCTACAGATCGCCGACCACGAACTGTTTGCCTCGTTCGGCGAGCGCGCCTCGCAGACTATCGAGCCGCTCCTACCCAATCCGCTGGTCCGCGATTGGTGGCCAACCGTCGTCGAAGCGAGCCGACGCACCGCTGGCAAGCTGGGTCTGGCCATCGCCCAGGCGCGGCATGAACTCGAAGCGGCTTGGGGTTCCGCCTCGCTCGAAGTGCCGATCAGCCATTGCTGCGAGTTGCCTTCGTTCCAACGGTTCGCGGCCGCGCTGCTGCTCGATGCCCCGCAGTTGCACCAATCGTACAACGAGTCGCTCGCCGAATACCGCCGCGCACACCGCCTGCGCAACGACGCCCAACCGATGCCCGACCTCGCGACCGACGACGGTTGGATGGAGATGCCGCTGTGGATCTGGACGGCGAAGAACCCCGAACGGCGAGCGTTGTTCGCGCAGCACTCCGGAGATCGCTTGAAACTCTCGGATCGCGATCGATGGTCGACCGAGCTGGTTGGAAGTTCACACAACAAGCTGACCGAGCAGCTGGCCGACCTCGCCACGCGCGGCGTGAAGCTCCGCACGCGAGCGCTAACCACAACGCTGTTTGCCCGTACGGTGCTTGGCGACTTGTTCCTGCACGGCATCGGCGGCGCAAAGTACGACGAGGTGACCGACGACCTCGCCCGCCGCCTGTGGGGCTGCCCTCCGCCGCCATATCTGACCCTCTCGGCCACGCTGCAACTGCCGATTGAGCATCGTCACGTCGGCCAGGAGCAGATTCACCAAGTGCAACAGCGACTTCGCGATTGTGAGTGGCATCCCGAGCGGATGTTGCCCAGCGAGGTTTCCACGGAAGTAGAAGAAGCACTCCGTTTCAAGCGGCAGTGGATTGCAACCGCAAAGACGCAAGTCAACGCCGGCGAGCGTCACCGTGCGATTGAAGCGGCTAACCAATTGTTGCGTGCAGCGATCGCGTCGCGGACCCGAGAACTGGAATCGGAACTCGCGAATCTCACCAGCGCCGCGCGTGCGACTGCGATACTCGAATCGCGCGAGTACGCGTTCTGCTTGTATCCCGAGCAGGATTTGCGTGCTCGAATGGAGCACTTGGTCCAAAAAGCTGTTTGACCGCTAGTGCACGTCGTCTCCTCCGCGTTAAAATAATCGCGGCAGGCATTTCTAATGGAATTCGACACAGCACTCCTCGGCGACAACCTGGTGCGGCTCACGATTGCCGCGCTGGCCGGAGGTGTGCTTGGTTTCGAGCGTGAGCTTTCTGGACAATGGGCCGGCTTGCGAACGCACATGGTGGTGTCGGTCGGCGCTGCGGTGTTCGCGCTCTTGGCCGATCACATTGCCGGGAGCGATCCCAACGCAGCGGCTCGAGTCGTGCAAGGCGTGGCAGCCGGCATTGGCTTCTTGGGCGCCGGGACGATCCTTAAGCTAAGCGACCGCGGCAAGATCAAAGGCCTCACCACCGCCAGCAGCATCTGGCTGGCCGCCGGGCTGGGCTGCGTGGCTGGCTTTGGACGCTACGAGTTGATGATCGCCGCGATGATCGTCGCCATCATCATTCTGGCAGTGCTCAAACCGCTCGACAAACACCTGGGAAAAACGCACGAGTGCGACGTCGAACGCGAGTATCGCGAGCACCCGCCGTAACGACTCGTTCAGGGTCACTTCACGACGAGACGTAGCTCGTCGGCTACTGTGTAACTGAGCGGTTGTTCGGCCAGCGCGCGTAGACACCGCTTTCCAACTGCCGATTCGTTTCAGTTGCGAGCTGCAACCGTCCGCTCTTGGGCGGCTGGCCACAATGCCCGAACAGCCCGTCCGACAGATAGGCGGCAAGTTCCGCGGGGCCAACGCTCGGGGTGTGGCAGGTGGCTACGACGAACTGCTGCGCGTCTTGCGTCAACTCTCGGCACATCTCTAGCAGCTTCGGCAAATCGCGGACCAGGCGCCACTCTTCGCTCTTGGGTCCGTGGCCGTAGGTCGGTGGGTCGAGCACGATGCCATGATACTGGCTGCCGCGTTTTAACTCGCGGCGGCAGTACTTCAGTACGTCTTCCACGATCCACCGAATCGGCGCGCCCACGAGGCCCGATTTCTCTGCGTTCTCTCGCGCGAGCATCACCGCGGGTTTCGAGGCGTCGACGTGCGTCACTTCGGCGCCAGCGGCTGCGGCTGCCAGCGTGCTCGCGCCAGTGTAGCCGAACAGGTTCAGCACGCGACAAGTCTCACCAGTGCGGGCAACGCGCTCGGCGATCCACTGCCAGTTATCGAGTTGCTCGGGGAAGATGCCGACCTGACCGGTGGGCAGCGTGTCGATGGTGATTTGGAAAGAGCGGTTGTTGGGGAGTGGAACCTCGATCGATCGCGGAGGGCGTGGAGCGCCGGCTGTGGATTTTCTCCAGCGGCCCTCGCCCATTTTGTCACCAAGGAACTTGGCGGTGGCTGCCCGCCAGGTGGCTGCGTCGAGCGAACGCTTGCCGCTGGCTTGGGGCGAGGGGCGATCGAACACCAACTCGCCAAACCGCTCGAGCTTCCGCCCGTCGCCGAAGTCCAGGAGTTCGTAGTCGGGCCAGGGTTGGGACATAAGATCTGACAGTGTTTGGCTGCGTTCTGGGTGGCTGTGGTCGAGTGCAACGAGCCCACAGATCCTACCACTGTGGGCGAGCTCAACTCGACCACAGCCACCCTTCACCTTCTCCACTTACTCTTCTTCCTTAGGTTTGATGATCGGCCGCACGAGCGACGACCACAGCTCGTAGCCTTCGTCGGTGAGATGCAATCCGTCGTCGCGGAGTAGCTCTTCGCGAGGCTTTCCGTCCTCGCCCAGCATGGGTTTCCAAATGTCAACAAAGGTCAATTGCTCGTCGTCCGCACATCGCTTGGCGATGCGGTGGTTGGCGTCTTTCATCGTGTCGGCCAGGTTCCACCGCTTGGTGCTCGGCTTGATGGCGATGTAGGCGATCTTTGCTTCGGGCAGCTTGCTCTGGATTTTCTCAACCAGCTTGGCGAAGTCCTTCTCCACCCGCTCGGCACTTTTGCCGCCGGCGATGTCGTTGTCGCCGGCGTAGATCACCACCACGCGGGGTTTGTGTTTGGTCACCAGATGTTCGGCATTCCGAATCGAGTCGGAGAGTTCCGAGCCGCCAAACCCGCGGTTGAGCGCGGCCGGATCGAGATCGGGGAAGTTCTTCTCGAGGTCCCACAGCCGGATACTCGAGCTGCCAACAAAAACCACTCCGCCCGGCGCGGTCGGGTGTTCGGCGTCCTGCTTGGCGAACTTCTCCATATCTTTGGCCCAGCGGCCGGTGAACTCGCGCTGGGCGATGGCCGGAGCCGCGAGTGCCAGCAAAACCAAAACCAGTGGGAAAAGCCTTGTTCTCATTGTGTTTCTCCGAAATTGCGAATCTTCCCGCCTGTGTGCAGGTTTCGTATAATGCTTGGTTCGCGCCCACTCCCGCCAAGATGCCCGCCAGCCGCAAGGACGCCGTGATGCCAGCTTCTGATATCGTCATCAAAGGAGCCCGCGAACACAACCTCCGCGATGTCGATGTACGCCTACCGCGAAACAAGCTGATCTGCTTGACCGGCGTGTCGGGCTCGGGGAAAAGTTCGCTGGCGTTCGACACGCTCTACGCCGAAGGCCAGCGGCGGTACGTCGAGAGCCTCTCGACCTTCGCCCGCCAGTTCCTGGGCCAGATGCCCAAGCCGGACGTCGACCATCTGAGCGGACTGTCGCCTTCGATTTCGATTTCGCAGAAGTCCTCGGGTAACAACCCTCGCTCCACGGTCGGCACGATCACCGAAATCTACGACTTCCTGCGGGTGCTGTACGCCCGCGTGGGTCAGGGGCACTGCCCGAAGTGCGACCAGCCGATCACCGCGCAAACCCGCGAGCAGATCATCGGCCAGATTCTGACGCTGCCGGACAAGACGAAGTTCGCGGTGCTCGCACCGGTCGTGCGACAGCAGAAAGGCGAGTTCCGCGACCTGCTCGAGGACCTGCAGAAGCAGGGCTACGTCCGTGCGCGGGTGGATGGCAACGTGGTGCAACTCTCCGAAGACCAATCGCTCGATCGCCAGATGCGGCATAACATCGAAGTGGTCGTCGACCGATTGGTGGCCGGACCAAACGTCCGCGGGCGGTTGGGCGAAGCGGTCGACGCCGCGCTGCGACTGGCCGGCGGTAACATCATTGTTTCGGTCGAACAGGATGAAGAAGCTCCCAAGGCCAAGAGCACCAAGCGACGCCGCGTGGGACTGCGCGATGGCGACATCGCCCTGTCGAGCCACTTCGCCTGCACTAAGTGCGGGTTGAGCTTCGACCAACCGACACCGCAACTGTTTAGCTTCAACAGCCCGCAAGGTATGTGCCTGGAGTGCGACGGGTTGGGCGAGTACTACAGCTTCGCGCCGGAGCTGCTGGTGCCCGACCCTTCGAAGTCGTTCGCCCAAGGCGCCATCGAACTGGTCGGCAAGTGGAAAGACCTCGGCCGGTGGAAGCGGCACATCTACAAAGGCGTGGCCGACACCATCGAGCGGAAGTGGGAACTCGAAGAAGGCACGCTGCTGGAAACCGCCTGGAGCGACCTGTCCGATGAACTGCGCGACGTGTGGCTGTGGGGCACCGGCGACGAGCACATCACCTACACTTGGCGAGCCGGCAAGAGCAGCCAGAAGTACGGCGGCGAGTTCGAAGGCATCGTGGCGGATCTGTTGGACAAGTACCGCAACAGCAAGAGCGCCACGCAGATCAAGAAACTCGAAAACTACATGCGGGTGCTCGACTGCGCCGATTGCCGCGGCGCGCGGCTCAATCCGCAAGCCCGCTCGGTCCGGCTGACCACTACCGCTCCGCGGTTCACCGATCGCCCGAGCCTATCGCTGCCCGAAGTGTGCGATCTTCCCGTTAGCGACGCAGCCGAGTTCTTCATCGATCTGGAACTCGCCGGCGCGCAGGCGATGATCGCCACCGAGGTGCTCAAAGAGGTCCGCGGTCGGCTCGGCTTCCTGACCAACGTGGGGCTCGAGTACTTGTCGCTCAACCGCACCGCACCCACGCTGTCGGGCGGCGAGTCACAGCGTATCCGGCTGGCTGGTCAGATTGGTTGTGGGTTGGTCGGCGTGCTGTACATCCTCGACGAGCCTTCGATCGGCCTCCACCCGCGCGACAACGATCGGCTGCTCGACACGATGCAGACGCTGCGCGACATGGGCAACACGGTGGTGGTCGTGGAGCACGACGAGGACACCATGCGGGCGGCCGACCATCTGGTCGACTTCGGCCCAGGCCCCGGCGTGAAAGGTGGATACGTCGTAGCGACCGGCACCGCCGACGAGATTGCGAAGAAGAAAGACAGCGTCACGGGGGCGTTTCTAGCGGGGAAACGAAGCATCGAGGTACCGGAGTCGCGGAGAACCTCGCCTCAGTCCCTCAACGGTGATGGTGAAGCGCCCCCAACGCTGCGCATCGTCAACGCGCGGCACAACAACCTCAAGGGTGTCGACTTCGAGGTGCCGCTGGGCAAGTTTGTCTGCGTCACTGGTGTGAGCGGTTCGGGCAAGAGTTCGCTGGTGTCCGACATTCTGATGGAAGCGCTCAGGCGCGACCTGATGAACGGCAAAGGCGAGCCTGGCGCGCACGACACAATCGAGGGACTCGACAATCTCGACAAGGTGATCTCGATCGACCAGTCGCCCATCGGTCGCACACCGCGCTCGAACCCGGCCACCTACATCAAGGTGTTCGACGAGATTCGCAAACTCTACGCGGGCCTACCCGAAGCAAAACGACGTGGCTTCAAGCCGGGACGATTCAGCTTCAACGTAGCCGGCGGGCGGTGCGATGCCTGCGACGGCAACGGCGCCAACAAACTCGAAATGGACTTCCTGGCCGACATCTGGGTGACTTGTCCCGTATGCGAAGGCCACCGCTTCAATCGTGAGACGCTCTCGGTGCTGTTCAAAGGCAAGAGCATCTCGGACGTGTTGGAAATGGACATCCAACAAGCGCTTGAGCACTTCGAGGCGATCCCGCCGATCGCCGACAAGCTGCAAACCTTGCATGCGGTGGGTCTCGACTACCTGAAGCTGGGGCAACCATCGCCCACGCTCTCCGGTGGGGAAGCGCAGCGGGTGAAGCTCGCCCGCGAGCTAGTGAAGAAGTCGACCGGCAAGACGCTCTACGTGCTCGACGAACCGACCACGGGACTGCACTTCGCCGATATTGAGTTGCTTCTGAAAGTGCTGCACGACTTCGTCGACGCCGGCAATACGGTGCTGGTCGTGGAGCACAACCTCGACGTGATCAAGACCGCCGACTGGCTGATCGACATCGGCCCCGAGGGGGGACGCGACGGCGGAAGGGTCGTGGTTGCGGGCACGCCCGAAGAAGTGGCCGACTACGCACGGGGGAAGAAGCAAAAGAAGGACACGCTCCGCTCGCACACCGGTGAGGCGCTCATTCCGATTCTCGATGGCACGCACGCAGCCAATGGCAGCGCGCGGAAGTCGACCAAGCGGGCGGCGAAGGAAACCAAACACATCGAAGTCCGCGGTGCTCAGCAGCACAATCTCCGCGGCGTGGACGTGAAGATCGCCCGCGAACAGTTTACCGTTTGCTGCGGGCCGAGTGGTTCGGGCAAGACTTCGCTGGCCATGGACACGATCTACGCCGAAGGACAGCGGCGGTACGTCGAGAGCCTCAGTAGCTACGCTCGGCAGTTCGTCGGCCAAATGCAGAAGCCGGCGCTCGAGCACATCGAGGGCCTTTCACCAGCGATCGCTATCGAACAACGCAGCACCGGCCACACGCCGCGCTCGACGGTCGGTACGGTGACCGAAATCTACGACTACTTCCGCGTGCTGCTCGCACGGCTGGGGCAGCCTTACTGCCCCGACTGCGAAGTGCCGGTCGGCACGCAGACGGTGGACGATATTGTCGACAAGATCATCGCCGAGCCCGAAGGCACGCGGTTGTATTTGCTCGCGCCGGTCGACATCGAAGTGGGCGAGCAGTACGACAAGCTGTGGAAATCGCTCACCGACCAGGGCTACCTCCGCGTGCGGATCGACGGCAAGACGCATTCGCTGGACGACATCCCCGCGATGACCCGTCGCCGCAAGCACGAAGTGGAAGTGGTGATCGACCGCATCAGCATCAAGCGCGAAGGCCGCGCCCGACTGGCCGAAAGCGTCGAGAGCGCCTTGGCCGTGGGTAAAGGTGTGCTTCGCGTCGCCTACGCCGACGAGAACGTCCCCGAGCCTCGTTGGCAGACCAAGACGCACAGCCAACACCTGGCGTGCGAGTCGTGCGGGCGAAGCTTCACGCGGCTCACACCGCACAATTTTTCGTTCAACAGCTCGCTCGGTTGGTGCGGCGCTTGCGAAGGTCTCGGCACGCAAGTCGGCGCGAATCCCGCGGCGCTGCTGCGCGACGACGAGTTGACACTCGCCAAAGGCGCCGTGTTGCTGTGGCCCGACCTCAAGACTCCGCTCGCCCAAGCGATGCTCCAAGCGCTGCATCAGCATACCGGCGTGCCGCTCGATGTGCCGTACAACAAGCTGTCGGCCAAGCACCGCCGCGTGCTGCTGTACGGCACGCAGGAAGAGTGGATCGAAGTGCCCGGAGCCAAGAAAGGTCAGTCGCTGCTGAAGTTCCAATTCAAAGGCTTGTATCCCGCGCTTGAGGAAGCGTCGAAGCTTTCGGTGCGGCTGCGCACAGCGCTCGAGCACTTGGTGGGCGAGATCGAATGCAGCGAGTGCTGCGGTAGCCGGCTGCGGGACGACGCCTCGGCGGTGCAGTTCCGCAAGCAGACGATCGAAGAGATCTGCCGCACGCCGCTCGGCGAGTTGGTCGATCAGGTGAAGAAGTGGAAGCTCACCGCGCGCGAGAAGAAAGTGGCGGGCGAGCTGATCAAAGAAATCACCAACCGGCTGACGTTCCTCGTGGACGTCGGGCTCGACTATTTGACGCTCGGCCGCAGCGCGCCAACGCTCTCCGGCGGCGAGTCGCAACGCATCCGCCTGGCCAGCCAGGTCGGCAGCGGATTGGTCGGCGTGTTGTACGTGCTCGACGAACCGACCATCGGCCTGCACCCCAGAGACAACACTCGGCTGATTGCCGCGTTGCACAAGCTGCGCGACTTGGGCAACACGCTGCTGGTGGTGGAGCACGATCGCGAAGTGGTCGAAAGCGCCGACGCTCTGCTCGACTTCGGCCCCGCGGCCGGGCGGTTGGGGGGCGAGATCGTCGCCCGCGGAACACCCGCGCAAGTCGCCAAGCGCCGCGCGAGCGTCACTGGCCCCTACCTCAGCGGCAAGAAGAACCTGCCAGTGCCGAGCAATCGCCGGATTGGCAAAGACGACAAGAAGCTCACGTCTTTCCTGCGAGTCGCGGGTGCCCGACACAACAACTTGAAAAACATCACGGTCGACATCCCGCTGGGCACGCTCACCGCGGTGACTGGCGTGTCAGGCAGCGGCAAGAGTTCGCTGGTCGAGGACGTGCTGTACAACACGCTTGCGCGGTCGCTCCATCGAGCGAGCACCGTGCCGGGTGCGCACGACGACATCCAGGGCGTCGAGCAGATCAACAAGGTGATCCGCGTCGATCAGCAGCCGCTCGGCAACACGCCGACCTCGAACCCGGCCACCTACACTGGCGTATTTGACCTGATTCGCCAGTTGTTCGCGCAGCTGCCTGCCTCGAAGCTTCGCGGCTACACCGCGCGGCAGTTCAGCTTCAACGTGGCGGGCGGTCGGTGCGACGATTGCGAAGGTGCCGGCGAGTACTGCGTCGAGATGCACTTCCTGCCCGACGTGTGGATCACCTGCGAGACGTGCAACGGCAAACGATACAACCCTGATACGCTGTCGGTGAAGTACCGCGGCATGACCATCGCCGACGTACTGTCGATGAGTTGCCGCGAGGCGCTCGCGTTGTTCGAAAACATCCCCAAGATTCGCCGCGTGCTGCAAACGCTGTGCGACGTCGGGCTCGACTACGTGACACTCGGCCAAAGCGCGCCGACGCTCTCGGGCGGCGAAGCACAGCGCGTCAAACTGGCGGCCGAACTCGCCCGTCCTGATACCGGACAGACGCTCTACCTATTGGACGAGCCGACCACCGGTCTGCACTTCGACGACTTAGCCAAGCTGCTCGACGTGCTGCACCGCTTGGTCGACCTGGGTAATACGGTGCTGGTGATCGAACACAACCTCGACGTGATCAAGACGGCCGACTGGATCATCGACATTGGTCCCGAAGCGGGACGCGACGGTGGGCAAGTCGTCGGGTGTGGCACGCCGGAGAAGTTGGTCGAGCAATTCGTCACGGCGAGCGGCAACAAGAAAAAGAAGGCTAAGACCGTCTCGCACACGGCCATTGCCCTCGCGCCGGTGTTGGAGGAAGGACCTTACGAAGAGCGGAAGATTCATGATCCGTTCGCCGCCGATGCCGAGAAGGAAGGCGACGTCGATTTGGACCGCGTGGGCGAAGACACGAAGATGCCGTGGGAAGTCGACGGCCGGCACTGGCACACCGTGGAGCGCGTCGCCCGCGACGGCGACGCCTGCCACTGGGACGGCGAAGTGCTGGAACAGATCGAACGTCGGATTCACGAGTTGGGCGACTTCGCGCCGACGAACTGGAACCACCGCTCGGTGGTCGAGATCACCGGCCACACCAAGAGCGATGGCTGGTTCTTCCATGCGATTACCGGCGAGAAGTGGCTGGTGAAGCTCAAGTTCCGCACCGCCAAACGGACCTTCGATCGCGATAAACTGCTGGCCGACCTGCGATTGCCTTCGCTCAACGACATGGACGACGTCGAAGCCTACGGCAGCGGCCCTCGCGTGAAGTGCAAGAACCTGACCGGGCCCTGGCAGGAAGTGCAAATCAACGCCCACTCGCTCGACGAAATCGACAAGCCCGAATTTTGGCGTTTCTTGGAACGGGCCATTGAGGGCTTCCAACAATTCGCCGAGCGGAAAGAGAAGAATCCCGACAACCTAATGCCGTGGAAGGTGCTCGGCCAGAAGTGGCACACCACCCGCAAGGGCTTCTCCCCCGGCAAGAAGGTCGCGTGGCCGGTGGAGTTGCTCGAAGAACTGTTCGAGATGCTGGACGCGGTCGTGCCCAAGGGGCAATTCCTGTGGAACAACAAAGTGCTGGTGCACCTGATGGCACCGGGCAATAGCGACCCGTGGGCCACGGTGGTCACGAAGCGCGCCGAGAACGTGGAACTGGTGCTCAACGGTCCCAAGGGAGCCTTCCAATTGGGCCGCGTCACCGACTTGGCCGCCGAGCAAGTGCTCGATAACGACTCGGACAGTCGCGACCGCGTCCGACTGTACTTCACGTCGATGGAAGACTTCGAGCGCGGCGATTTGGAAGGGTTCCTCCGCGAGCACTTGGACGCAGTGCAGAGCGCGGCAGTCAGTTAGCATTCACTTATCGCACTAGCCGGCGAGCTACGCCTCGTTGGACCGATGCACAGAACAGAAGCCTCATGACCACTCCCACCATCGAATGGATTGGCGACACCGGTGGCCACTTACGGCTATTGGATCAAACGAAGCTCCCCACCGAAACCACGGTGCTCGATTGCGACTCGGTGGACGACGTGTGGTGGGCGATCAAGAAGCTCTCGGTCCGCGGCGCGCCGGCCATTGGTATTGCGGCCGCTTACGCGGTGGTTTTTGCGGCCGGCGACTCGCACGAAACCGTCGGACAGGCGTGTGACCATCTGGCGACCAGCCGCCCGACGGCGGTGAATCTGTTTTGGGCGCTTGATCGCATGCGGCGCGTCGCCGAAGGGGCCCGCGAGTCGGAACTCGCCGAACGCCTACTGGCCGAAGCCCGTGCGATTCACGCCGAGGACGCCGAGCAGTGCGCGGCTATGGGTCGTCACGGGGCGGACCTGCTGGAAAGCACCCTGCCCAAGGGAAGCGGCATCCTCACCCACTGCAACACCGGCGCGCTGGCGACCGGCGGCGACGGCACCGCGCTGGCCGTGTTGTTCGAGTTGCATCGCCGTGGCTTCGCGCCGCACGTCTACGCCGACGAAACGCGTCCGTTGTTGCAAGGCGGTCGGCTGACGATGTGGGAACTGATGGAGCGCGGCGTGAAGGCCACGCTCATTTGCGATTCGATGTCGGCCCAGGTGATGCGCGAAGGTCGAGTAGCGGCCGCCATCGTCGGCGCGGATCGCATCGCGGCCAACGGCGACGCGGCCAACAAAATCGGCACGTACGGTGTCGCCCTGCACTGCCGCGCGCATGGTTTGCCGTTCTACGTCGCCGCGCCCAGCACCACGTTCGACTTGTCGCTCGCCTCGGGCGATGCGATTCCCATCGAGCAGCGGGCTACCGAAGAGATCACCCATCCCGGCGGTGTAGCGTTCGCGCCCGATGGGGCGGAGGTCTACAATCCGGCGTTCGACGTCGCCCCGGCCGAACTGATCGCCGGCATCATCACCGAGCGCGGTGTTATCTCGCCAGTGAACGAGCAAACTGTCTCTGCGTTGATCGGCCAATAAATCGCTCGTGGTACCCAATATCTCCCCCCCAGCCGGCGAATACATAGTCGACTGGGTGTTCCGACAACTCTATACGGGGAGAAACAAAGCAATGGAAGTAGCAGGAGGTTTGGGTTGCATAGGTGTCCTTGTGCTGCTGTCGCTGGCAGGTGGGGTCTTTTGGTTGTGGATGCTGATTGAGTGTCTTACCAAAGAACCGTCCGAAGGCAACGACAAGCTGGTTTGGGGCTTGGTGATTTTCTTGGGCAGCTTTCCCGGCGCCTTGCTGTACTACTTCCTCCGCAGGAACGAGCGGATCGATAGGTTTGGCGAATAGCTTCGGCGCGTTACAATTCGGCTGGCTGGTCGGGGGGCCCGCCAGCCGTTTTTATGCGCTTTCATGAAGGATCGCCGCCATGCCGATGTCTGTCCCCTCCCACCACTCGAGTGAATCCACGCCGTCGATCGGCGAGTATCTGATCAAACGCCTGCAGGACTATGGCATTGGCGACGTGTTTGGCATCCCGGGCGACTACGTGCTGTCGTTCTACACGCTGCTGGAACAGAGCCCGATCAATGCCATCGGTTGCACGCGCGAAGACTGCGCCGGCTTTGCAGCCGACGCCTATGCCCGCGTGAAAGGCATGGGCGCGCTGTGCGTTACTTATTGCGTGGGTGGGTTGAGCGTCTGTAACTCCATCGCCGGCGCGTACGCCGAGAAGTCGCCCGTGGTGATGATCACCGGCTCGCCTGGCATGCGCGAGCGTGTACACAACCCGCTGCTGCACCACATGGTGCGCAACTTCCGCACGCAGTACGACGTGTTCGAGAAGCTCTGCATCGCCGGCGCCGAGTTGAACGATGCCAACGCGGCGTTTCGCGAGATCGATCGTGTGCTGGCCGCCTGCAAGCGATACAGCAGGCCGGTTTACTTGGAGATCCCGCGCGACATGGTGCACGTTCGCCCCGAAACGACACCGCCGTATGAACATACGACCGCCATCAGCGATCAGCGGGCACTTGCCGAAGCGGTGGAGGAAGCCGCGATGCGAATCGAAAACGCGCGGCAACCGGTGCTGCTGTTAGGCGTGGAGATTCATCGCTTTGGTCTGCAGGATCAGGTGCTCAAGCTGGCCGAGGCTGCCGGCATTCCGATGGCCGCCACGATGCTGGGCAAAGGCGTCGTCGGAGAGACGCACCCGCAGTACATGGGACTGTACGAAGGCGCGCTCGGCGAGCCGGAAGTCACGCGGTACGTGGAAGCGAGCGACTGCGTGGTGATGCTCGGCACGTTCATGACCGATATCAACCTGGGTATCTACACGGCCGAACTCGACATGAGCGACTGCATCTACGCCACGAGCGAGGAGCTGCGCATCCGCCACCACCATTACCACAACGTGCGCCTGGAGGATTTCCTGGCCGGCCTGGTGGCGCGCAAGCCGCAACCCAAGCAACCACTGCCTCCCGCGCCGACGGACTGGAATAAAGAGCCCTTTGTGCTGGCGGCCGATGAGAAGATCACCATCACGCGGATGATCGACCGCTTGGACGAACAGTTAGTCGACGACACGATCGTAATTGCCGACATCGGCGACTCGCTGTTTTCGTCCACCGAACTGACCACACGCGGCCGCACCGAGTTCATCAGTCCTGCCTACTACACGTCGATGGGCTTCGCCGTGCCAGCCACACTAGGCGCTTCGACCGCCGCGCCCAAGTCGCGCGTGGTGGCCATCGTGGGCGACGGTGCGTTCCAGATGACCGGCATGGAACTCTCGAACCTGGTCGCTCGCAAAGTACCCGCAATCGTCATCATCCTGAACAATCACGGCTACGGCACCGAACGATTGCTGCACCCCGGCGAGTATAAGTTCAACGATATCCACAATTGGAACTACCACGAACTGCCCAAAGTCTTAGGCGGCGGCACCGGTTACGAGATTCGCACCGAAGGCGACTTTGATAAAGCGTTGAATAGCGCGTGGGAAGACCTCACGGGCCCCAGCATCCTGCACGTGCATTTGAGCGAAACCGATTCGAGCCGCGCCCTGGATCGATTGGGTGAGAAGCTGCAGGAGGCGGTGGTGGGGAAGTAAGTGTTGCGTGTCCAAACAAGGATGAAGATGTCGACCACTTGCATCTATTGTGGCGAACCAGCAACTGGGCGGGATCACGTACCACCTGTATGTCTGTTTTCAAAGCCGAGACCTTCCAATTTGATTACGGTCCCAGCATGTGAACAGCACAATGGCAAGCAGTCTAAAGACGACGAGTTCTTTCGACTTCAGCTCTGTGCTCGAACCGAAGCTGGAAAAAGCCCCGGTATTCTCAAACACTACAAAGCCATCGAGCGTTCCTTTCGAAGACCTGAGGCAAGCGGACTTGTCGAAAAGTGGAATGAGCATACCAGAATCCGCTGGGACACATCTGCTGGAGGAATCCTACAGCCTCGTTATCAGATTAGACAGGACTTTCAGCGCCAGGCGATGGTCGCCGGCCGTATAGTACGAGGCTTGTATTATCACGAAGTTGGCGAGATGCTGCCACTTACAGTCAATGCGTTGGCAATTATGGACCTAGCCTTTGACGAGATACCAAGCCCGCAGCGAGAAACCCTGGACCAGATTAGAGCCGATTTGTTCGACGCCCCTCACAAAGTCGTTTCTGAAAACGAGTTTTCGTATCGCTGGATACCGGTCGACGAAAGAGAGTTCATGTCCGTTTGGCATCTCAGTTTCTTTGAAAGTATCTGGTGTCTTGGTGTGACCAATGGCCCAGATACGGAGTGGAACTTCGACATCGCTTCTGGCGAATCTCCGAAGAGATCGGATAGCCAGTCTAAGGGGACTTTGTGAACAATTTCACAATCCCCTCTGCGGATTGTAGCTTGCTATCACCATGTTTGCCCTGGATTTTTGGAGGGCGACTCCGTGAAAAAGTTCACAATCAATCCGCCGCTTTTTGTTCAGAATTCTTTTGGTGGCCGCTAGTGGCATCGTTATACTTTCGGTGGCCAGCGAGGCAACATTGATCCCCTTATCTTATCCCTTTGCACCGCTTCGCCTGCCCCACTCATCCCCTGCATAGTTGCGACGGAATCATCCTACCGGGAATCATCCCGCGGCCACGCGGTTGCTTGTCTGCGAACACTCGCTGTCAGCGGTTCGTAGAACAACAACTGGCAAATCCCTTATCCCTGGAGGTACAAGTATGACGATGGTTGCCGAAGACATCATGGTCACCAAGTTGGTGACGCTAAGCCCGCACGTCGACGTGCTCGACGCCGTTCGGCTCTTGCTCAAGAATCGAATTTCGGGGGCACCGGTAGTGGATGCCGACGGCAAGTACCTGGGCGTGTTCAGCGAGAAGTGCGCGATGCAGGTCATCCTCGACGCGGCTTACGACTCGCTGCCCACCAATCATGTGGGCGCGTTCATGGACACCCAGGCGCGAACCATTCGCCCCGACACCGACTTGCTGTCGATCGCTCAAGTGTTCCTGCTGACGAACTTCCGCCGCTTGGCGGTGGTGGACGAAGGCGGAACGCTCCTTGGCCAGATCAGCCGCCGCGACGTAATGGCGGCCGGCCTGAAGGTGATTGACGACAGCTATGTCGAGAAAACGACGGAGTCGTCACTGCTGTACTTGAGCGCCATTCACGAACGCAACTCCGCCCCGCTGGCGTAAACGACGCTAAGCACCGAAACACTCAAGCCCGGTCGCCCCGCAAGGCGGCCGGGCTTTTTCGTTTCGCTTCTCCCGATTCACGCCGTGGCCGCGGTCGTTTCGCGCTTGGCGAGAATTGTCAGGTTTCCTTCCAGCAGATCGGCTGCCGGGCGGGTGCTTTCGAGTTCGGCAAACACGATCTTCAGCGCCGAAGTGATCGGTACGGCTAAGAACGCGCCCACCAAACCCCAGATCATGTACCAGAACATCAGCGATAGCAGGATCGCAATCGGGTGTAGGCGGAACTGATCGCCCATGATCTTGGGTTCGAACACGTTGCCGCTGATAAACTGCACACTCGCAGCCAGCACGATGACAACGATGGCTTTGACAAGTCCCATGTCGGCCCCCGGCTGATCGGCCCACGTTGCTTCCACCAACACCCACACCAGCGGCACGGGCAACAAGCTGGAGATGATCGGCCCCAAGTTCGGAATGAAATTCAACAGGAACGCCAGCACGCCCAACACAAACGCCAGCGGCACGCCGAACAGCCACAACACCATTCCAAACACGAAGCCTGTGATCAGGGAGATCACCGTCTTGGCCACGATGTACTTGCGCACATGCGCGTCGACGTCGCGCCAGATGTTGTTCTCTGGCAACCGCACCTGACTACCACCGAGCAGCATGAAGAACAAGAAGATCATCACCAACAGGCCGCTGGAGAGTACCGTGAGCAGTTCATTCGCACCCAAGAGAATGACGCTGCTGAGCCGACTCGACAGGTAGTCGTTCAGCCGTTTGAGGCTGGCATGCTCGGAATCCGTCGGGGCGATGACATTCAAATCGCCGGATGCCGCCGACTCCGACTGCGCATCCAGTGGATTGCCAGGCTCGGTTGCCGGCGAATCCGTGGTGACCGGCGGAGGATCGACCTCAGTCTTCTCTTGCTTCGGCAAGTTCTCTCCATCAGGCAGCAAGGGTTCTGCGAGATCGCCGATGCGGTCCAGCATCAGATTAAACCCTTCGTTGTACTTGCCCTGCGCGCCAACCAGTTCTTGAACCGACACCGCGATCATCCACCACAGGACGATTGTCACCGCGATGGACATCAAGAAGGTTGCGAAGATGGCCATCGGCCGTGACGATTTGAGCCACTTCTGCACGGAGCTTAGCAGCGGCACCAGGCCACTGGCAATGAACAGCGCCAGCACGAACGGCATCAGCACCGGGCGCAGAAAGTAGAGAGCGACAGCCACTGCAATGAAAGTAAGAATCACCATTGCGGTGGTGCGGATGTGCGAGTCGCGTTCGAGCTTTGCGGTGTCCATGATGGGGTTATTCTAATCAACCACGCTCGATCTTGGCATCCGCGCAAAAAAGAACGCCAACCGGTCTTTGGGAGGGGGAATAGACCGGTCGGCGTCCGTCGTCGCGAGGCCCGCAGGCCGTGGGGCACCACACCCACTGCCGCATGAAGGGCCGCCGCTAATCAGATAACATTCTCCAAAGCACCGGGTTACTGGGCCATCGGCTCGGTGTACATTCCACCGCTATAGCCGCCGCAGCCGCAAGAGTCGCAAGCCGGTGGGCAACATGGCTGGCAGGCAGGCGCGCACTGCACAGCGGGCATCGCTACCGTTTGCGTATGCCGCCGGAAGCATCCGCAGCCGGTGGTGCTCGCCACGATGAACATGGCGGCACAAACCAAAAGCAATCTGTTCATTGTTCTGTTCCGTGTCGAGGTGGGGAGGGAATGGAAGGCTGGAGATGACTGCTCATCACCAGGCCCCAGCGAAGGCGAAAGTCCAAGGTGTCGTGCGTAGGTGAGGTGCCGTCGCCAGCGGCATTGAAACACTACACGCTAAAGTGCACGTGGCAAACGAATCCACCCTGCCAAGGAGCAAAATTCTCAGCACGCAATGCGCTTCGCTCGCGCAAATCGGCGATGTCCCCGTGGTGCACACACCTTCGCTTGTGGGACCAACCCTTCCAGCCCGCAGAGCTTCACACGCACCTGCACGACACGAACAAAGGCCCGGCGTGCTGGCCGCCGGGCCTTGTATTGTCGATTCGTTTGACGCTCACCACCCTACTTGGGTGGCGGGGCTGGTAGTTCTTCGGCCACATCGGCTTCCGGCTCAGCCAGCGTCGGTTGCTGCTCGAGCCAGTCGATCAACCCACGCATGGCAACACGCGTGCGTCCGAACGAAGGCAGACGCGTTATGGCTGCGAACTTGGGATCGCCGGCAATGCTGTCGTACCGACCGAGCGTCGCGGTGAGTTCTTCACGACCAGTCTCGGTGGTGTAGTACTCGGCCAGATCGACGTCCTCGCGATCGCTGCTTGGCAGGTCGAGGTAATCGAGCCACTGCCCTGCTGCCTCGGGACTCTTCTCGGCCAAGTTGTTCAAGTCGCGAACCAACGCTCCGTGAGCGGTATCCAATCGAGTTTGCGGATCGGCCGAGGAAGTGATCGGCGGGAAGCGAAGGTCGCCGCTTGCGCTAGCCTCTTCGGCCGGCACCCGGTACGCCTCGGTGGGCTGCGGCGGGGCGAGCGTTGGCTCTTCCGCCCCCGCTGGTGCAGGCGCCGCTGGCGAAGCGTTCGATGGCTGCGATGGTTGCGACGACGAACCCCACGTCTGCCAACGTCCGTTGGGTTGTTGCGGAGTGGTGCGCGCCGACTCGGCCGCGTTGGGCACCAGCACCGAACGCTCTTCTAGCAAAGCGCCGCCGATGCGCTCCTGCAATCTCAAACGCACGCCGGGAATGGAGACAGCCGGTGGCTGCACGGCGCGACCCTTGCGCAGGTCTTTGTAGTAGTTCTCCATCCGCTCGGCTTCGCGCGCCAGTCGCGGATTGCGATCTTCGTAGTAGTCTTCCAAGTCGTCGTAGTACTCCTCCATCGCCTTCAAGTCACGTTCGCGACCACGATCGCGCTCGCCCGAGCGATCGATCAGCCGACGACGTAACAACTGGGCATTGGCGTCGGCAATCATGACAAACGACAGAGCTAACAGCAGAGTGGTGCAACTGCGGCTTAGCATTTCAATCTCCTTCGATGTTCCTCCGGGGATGTATACCGAGGGACCATTTTAGCCCCGGCCGATGCAGTAGGGCAAACGGGGGCTGGCTTCGGGAATCTGAACCTCAATGTCCGAAAATCCGCACTTTCGGGCGGATTCGACACGGCACTGTGGGAGAACGCTCACTCGATCGGCGTGGCGCCGGCTGGAGGCGTCCCACCGCCGCGGCGGACGTACTCGGCCCGCTGCTGGGCGTAGTCGGCGGCCGCGGGCAGATCGGCCTCCTGGGAGCCCTCAGAGCGCGAGGCCTCGAACAGCTTCATCAGATAATTGCGACACCACCCACACCCCGTGCCCGCTCCGTGACAGTCCGAAAGCTGCGACGCAGACCGCGGCCGCTCGATCCGCAGGTAGTTCACCACCTTGCGCTTGGTGACGTGGAAACAGAGGCAAAGTTCGTCGTCGAGGTCCATGAGTGCAGCCTGACGAGTGCTCACTCCTTCGGCAAGTGCCCCACGCTCGATTGAAAGTACTTCTTCCGCCGGCCGGAGACTTCCTCTTTGTCGGCGGCCTCTTGCGCCGCGGAGAGATCGGCAATGCTGGCCGTGCAGACGCGGCAGCCAGCTACTTCGACGTGGAAGCGGATGTAGTCGCACTCGTCGTCGGTAAGGATGCCCATCAGGTAGTTGCCCAAGTCGCTTCGCGAAGGGCACGAAAGCCGATGCCGCCGCCAGATGCCGCCCAACGAATGCACACCCGCATCGCGGCGACCGGTCACGGCCTTGAGTTGCTCGCGCAGTGCGTCGCTCGTGCGAAGCTCGTCCTCGATAGCCGCCATATCGTCGGGTGGCAAGGCCTCGTCGAGGTAGGCTTCGAGTGTCGGGTTGGTGAAAGGGTCACTCATTGTTTATTAACCACGGAGGACACGGAGAGCACGGAGGAATCGCTACATTCTCGGTCGAGCCCTCTCCAGCTAGTTACTCCGACTCGTACAACTCGGGAAAAATGTCTTCGCTCAAATCCTGACGACGGACTAAGGTTTTGAGTCGCGCCAGGAAGTCGAACTTGAAGTTGGCTACCTGCTGTTCGCTCAAGTCGAGCAGCTTGGCAACGCGTTTGTTGGCCAGGCCGCGGGCGAACAACAGTTCGATGCATTTGAGCTTCGTCCAATCGCCCCGCTCGCGCCAACGCTGCACTTCGCCCGCGATCGCGTCGGCGATGGCTCGCTCTTCCAGGCCGCGGCGTTCGCCGCTACGGGCGATGCTGCTGGCGGCGCGCGCACTGCCCGGCAAGTCCCAAGCGGCGCCGTCGGAACCATCGGTGCTGGAAAGCGGTAGCGCCGGTCGGCGACCTTCGCGGCGCAAGTGATCGGTAAGCTTGTGAGCGGCGATCGAGAAAAGCCAGCTCTCGAGCGGACGACGGGCGTCGTAGTTAGGCAGGCTGGTAAGGAAGCCGACGAAGGTTTCCTGCACCACGTCCTCACTGGCCGCCCGGCGACGGAGACGGCTTTCGACGAACGCCAGCAGCCGGCCTTCGTACTCGTCGATCAGACGAGTCCAGGCGTCGGGGTTTCCCCGGCGGATGTCGTCGACTAGGAGGGCGTCGGGATTGGGCATGGGACCAAGGCGAATGGTTCGGAAAACTGGCAACAGCCGCCCATCGGCGGCCACTCACTACCACCGTTCAATGGAACTTGGCAATGATGAGTCCAATCCCGATTATCGCTGCCGGCACGCCGATAAACAACCGCTTGGTGTAGTATCCCTTGGTATAAGTGTCGAGCTTGATCAGCCCCAGCACCCCGGCCAGGCAGGCCAAAATGCCCCCCATCCCCAAACCCACCGCGGTAATCGTGCCCTGCCGAGCGTGGTCACGCCAGCGGGCGAGCAGGTCGTCGGAGGTGCGGCTATCGAATTCCAAGAGCACATGCAGGTTCTTCATGTTCGGCTGGTGCTCGAAGTCGCCGGTTTCGTAGAACTCGTCCTTGATCACCTTCTCTCGAAGGTATCGCTTGGTGATTCCCAAACTTCGCAGTGATGGAATGTGTACATAGGACTGCATGGAGTCCTCGACCGCCAGTTCACGCAGATGCTCTACAACTGCCGCTTCAATCGGCCCGTCCTCGAGCTTGTGCAGGCATTCATCGGTGGTTCCGTACCAACTCGATTCCAACACCCGACGGTGAACGTTCGGCACACTCTTGGGTGGCTGGCGGACCCAGTCGGGTATCTCTTCGGCGGGTGTCGCCGGGGAGGGCTCGATCGGTTCGGGAGTCGTCTCATTAGCATCGGACGTTGCAACCTTGGTCGAACTACTCGAGACGCTCGTCAACTCAGCCGTATCCTCCGCTTCGGCCACCGCAGGTTGGGCTTTGTTATCGGCTTCGGCGCTAAGTTGGATTTCGTCGGGGGGAACTTCCACCCCCACGGAAATGGCTTCCGCACGCGCCATTGGTTGCGGTGGGTTGTGCGATTGATAGCTGGAACGACGTTCCATGGAGAAGTAGCCGAAGAACATGGCCACTAATGGCAGCGCGAGCGCGGCGAATCCCACACCTGGACCGGCGTGCTTGAACAGCATGAAGACGATCACCAGGAACGCAATGAGAATGGCTGGTGAGAACATGAAAAACGCCCTGCTGCGATGCTGGGTGCTGGTGACGGTGTAATCTGAATAGTCGTGTAGTTGGCTACGGGTGAGTTCGGCTTGCTCGCGGTACTGCTGCGCGAGTTGCTGTGCATGCGAACCACCCTGATTTTCGTGGTTCGCCGCCAGTTGGTCGAAGTGCGCTGCCTGATTCTCGATTAGTGTTCGCTGATGCTGCATGTGAGCGTTGGATTCAGCGACTCGCTGGGGAGTCGGCGCTGCTGCGAAACGCCACAGCACGACCAGGAACACACAAACCGCCAGAATCGTGGCCACGATGCGAGCCGCGCCGCGCGTGTGACGATTGCCCAACAGCACGGTGGCAACCGCCACGCCTGCCGCAATCGCCGCGCTGAGCAAGATCAGTAGTAACCAGGAAACTGCCATATTCTATGCCGCCATCGCTTGTTCAGCCGCACTCTTGCGCCCGCTCGGCGGCAACCAGGGGCTCACCAGTTGCGTCGCCACGGCAATGATGCCGGCGACCGCCATGCCGGTGGGTTGGGGATACCAGCACACCAGATGTGCAACCCACGCACCGCAGATGGCCAGTCCCACGCCCAGCAGGCTCAAGCGAGTCCGCCGAGCGTACTCAGCCAAACGCCACCAGCGAAGGGCGACCATGGTGAGCGAGAAGTACATCACGCTCAACAGCGCGCTAGGTGCGACCAGCCTCTGTCCATGTGCCTGTCCGCCGTGCGACTTGAGGTATTCGCTTTCCGGCAGGTTGAGCACCTCGCCCAGGAAACTGTCGTGGAAGCCAGGGCCCATGTCATTGACTTGCGGAACGCCCATAAGCAACGCGCTGGCTAAGCCCCAGGCCACCAGGCCAACCACGGCTCCCCCAACCAGTTGCCACAAACGCATCGGTATCTGATCTTCGAAGCGACCTTCGGTGAATTTGCTCGTCATCAGCACCACCCACGTACCAACCGTGGTGACACCCGTGAGCCAGATGTGCAGTGGGATACGCTCGCTCGTGCTAGCGCCGCCCACGATCACCACCGCCAATAACGAGAGGAACGTACACAGGATGCCCGAGAGCACCATGGACGTAAGCAACTCGGTTGCTCGTTGGCGGAACGGTTTAACGCGGAGTTGTTCGTGGACTTTCTCCTTCCAGGTGGTCCGTAGACGCTGAGCGCGAATGGCCGCGGCACGGCGCTGTTCGGTGCGCGACATGTACTTCTGCGCTCGCTCCTCGGGCGAAGGCGTCTGCGCAGCCGTTGGGGCAACGGCCTCCGGCCGGCGGGGTGCTCTTCGCTGCCGGCGAACTTCGGCGGGACGCACCAGCGTGGCCCAGAACGCGTAGTAGAACACGTACACGATGCCCAGCAGTGTGACAATCGAACCCCAGATGGTGACGGTGCTGACCGCGATGCCGACCAGCACAAACAACAAGAGCGCTTTGCCCACCCGGTTGGCGTGCCAACTGTGCCAGCTCTCGACCCAACTGCTCCAAGTGCTGCTCATCCAGTCGTACAGCGGTTCGCGCACCACGCGTTCGGTGTCGCCGGGCGTCATTGCGGGCATGGACGCGCGACTGCCGCGGACCGTGGTGTCGGAGAACAAGTGCGCGGCGCCAATGCCATCGGCTGCCGCGTGCTCACCGCTCCAGCCATCGATCCGCTCCGAACGCACGTCCACGCTGCGTCCATCGGGCAGTTGGTCCAGCAATTCCTGCACGCTGCCGATGCGCAGTTCGGGATCCTTGGCCAGCGTTCGCTCAACGATCTCGCGGTACGGGCTTTCGAGCGACGATAGATCGGGCTCGGCGGTAAGGTGCTTCATCAGCACTTCGCCAACGCTCTCGCCTTCGAAAGGTACGTGGCCGGTGAGCATCTCGTACAACATGATGCCCAAGGCGTAGGTGTCGATCTCGCGTCCGTAACGACCGTTGGCGATTTCCGGCGCCATGTAGTGCACGGTGCCGACGCTCTCGGTCTGGCCGCTGCGGCGACTGCAAGAGATGAACTTCGACAGGCCGTAGTCGCCGAGCTTCACGGTGCCGCCCTCGGTGGAATCGAGGTCGAGGAACACGTTGCCCGGCTTCAGATCGCGGTGCACGATGCCATGATCGTGCAAGTAGGCCACGCCCGCGCCGATGCCGCGCATCCAGCGGACCACTTCTTCGGCGGGCATGCCATCGGGATGGCGCTGGACGGCTTCCTCGAGCGACTCGCCCGACACGTATTCCATCACCACCCACTGGTCGCCCAGCGAGTCGGTGCGGATGTCGTACACGCCGATCAGATTCGTGTGTTTGAGATTCAGGCAGTGACGCACGCCGCGCAGTTCGACGTCGAGGTTGCGACGGATGAGCTTCAGGGCAACTTCCTTGCCGGCGTCGCTGGTGGCAAAATAGACTTCGCCGAATCCACCCCGACCGATGCCCCGCTTGATGGTGTAGCCTTCGAGTGGCTGGCTGCCGGTGGGATAGAGAAACTTGAGAGGCGCACGCTCGGCACTCGCCCCAGTGGGGTCGAGCATTTCCTCAGGTTGCGGCGTGCGGACGTCCATTGTTTGTAGATGTTGTTTGGTTATCGCCTTCTAGTGTAACCGGTTCTGATAGCCATTTCGCTGGCCGTGGGGGAACCTTGTCGCAAAAACAGCAAGAATCCCCCAAATTAGACGTCCCGCGATCCCTATCGTTCCCCAGTTTTCCCTAATTGCGCGAGTGCGTAGCCCAAGGGCCCGCAACTCAGACATCTTCGAGGCTGACAGCGAATTCCTCGCCCTCCAATCTCGCCCCACTCTCCAGGGGAGTCGGCCCCTCGGCCTTCGCCCCGTCGACGGTCATCTCCATGGTCGACCGGCAGTGCAAGCTTCCCTGCTGTCGAAACAGGATCACATCGCCCTCCCACCGTCGGCAGGAGATGTGCGAGTGCGATTTTGGACCCAGCAGGCAGCTATCGGCCATCAACAGCACCGCGTCGGCACGCGGCTCGGTGCGATGACCACTCAGCGGCGTGAGCCGGGCCGTGGCGCTCAAGGCGTGTGGGCGTGTGAATTCGAGCCGAACGCCCGAGCCGAGTTCGATCTCGTGACGGTTGCCCAGCACCATCGGCCCAGTAAGCAGCCGTCCGTCGACCTTCACCTCGCCCAGAGGATCCAAGGTGTAGGTTCCCTCGTGGCGACGAATCACAGCATGCCGCCGTGACAGGTCGGCACACAGCGGCACCGCAATCGCCGAGCCAGGCGTAGGCTGTCCCAGCACCACTTCGTCGTCCAGGCACACCAGAAAACCTCCCACCGCGTCGACCCACAGCATGAATCGATTGGGATGCGGAGAGCCGGTCATGGTGTCGTCTGCCTTCGTGGACTTAGAGCCTTTGATTCCGCGCTTGGTATCGTTTAACGCCAGCGAAGCGACCGGGCGGCCTTCGCGGTGGTACACGGCCGTGGCGTCGAGGCCCACCGCGTGCCAGGCTTGCCGACGCGCCGCCCGGGCCACGCGATCGCGCGGCGCCAAGCTCAGCAGTTGATCGGCGCGGGCCAGCATTTGGTGCCAGTCTCGCTGTTCGGCCACGGCGTGCAACTCGCCACGCAACTGCGCATGGCGCTCGCATTGCTCGATGAGCCACTCGATGCGCTCGACGAGTCGCGGCCCATCGATCTTAGCCGATATGGCCGCCAGATTCTCGGACAGTTCGGTAGGCGAGAGATCCTCCAACGCCCGACGCGCTTCGGCGCTACTGCCCACCGACAACATTTGTTCGGCTTCGGCCATGCGGCGCGTGACTTCTTCCAGTCGACGCGAAGCTTCGTCTCGCAGCCCGCGACGGGCGAGCTTGGCGAGTTCCTGCTGCGCCGCGGGCGCACGCCCGTCGGCCAGGTAGTTCACCGTACGGACGAGCACCGCCTGGCGGTACTCGTCGCGCACTTCGGCGACCAATCGGTCGCAGCCGGCAACGTGCTCGGCCAACTGCAGATCGTTCCAACCCGCATTCGAGCGGCCCGCGGCCAATCGGCCCCGTGCTCGCTGCGCCACGATGCCGGCCAATTTGGCCGACAATTCCCGTGCTTGGCGAAACTCGCGGAGTTCTTCTTGCTGCACGATGGCGCAGGCGCGGTCGAGTTGACCCTCCTTGAGCGCTCGCCGCGCCTCGCCAAGTTGCATTCGCCAAGACGGAAACATTACAGACAACTTATTGGATATTCCAGGTTGGTAGGGTGAATGAACGGGTCCGAACTCCCAATGACCAATGCGAGGATGCTGCACTGGTCATTGGTCATTCGTTCTTGGACATCGTTTCTTTAGTCTTCGTAGCTCACTTGAGCCACGTTGCTGTCGTTCTCGCCCAGATTGAAGTAGGCGGCCACCTGATCGGTGATGTCGGCCGAGTCTTCCGGGTCGAGCGAGATTTCGGTCACCACGTCCACATCGGCGTTGGCGATACGAGCTTTCACGTCGAGCGTGGCGCGGATGTCGTTGATCAGCTCCTTGGCGCGAGCCAGCTTGCTGTCGTCCAGCACCACATCGCTGGAAGCCTGGGCCACTTCAACCAATTGCTGCTTGGCCTCCAGACACTTCACGTCGGTTTCCAGCTTCTTCTGCGCTGCCACCATCGCGGCATACTTCTCGCGGGCCGCCATCAGGTTGGCCGCGCGAGCGTCGCGCATCTGCTTCAGGCTGCTGAGCGTCTCGTCGCCGACCTTGTAGCGGGCAAACTTGCTCTTCAAGCTCCGCTGCACGTCGTCGCGCTCGTAGCTGCGACTGGCGTAGCGGAACGTGCTCTTGCCGCTCTGCAGGTCGGCCTGCAACTGCATGATCTCGCCCTGCAGCTTGCCGGAACTCTTCTCAGCGTTGGCGATCTGCTCGTCGAGCCCCTCGAGGGCCACTTCTTCCTTGGCGATCATGTGCATTGCTTCGCGAATGGTGGGAGTCAATTCGCTGACCAAGTGCCGGGCGCGATCGATCTGGAACGACGTGGGCACCGAGTCCCTCACACCGTCCGACACTCGATTGGCGCCAGTTTTGAGATAACTGAAGGCATCCCGCCCAAACAACAAGCCGGCAACCAGGCCGACCACAGCAACGGTGAGTAGGGTTTTTTTGATCATGGGTTTGGCTCCTTGATCGAGGTGGAACGATCGAAAGCAACATTTTGTGGGCTTTCGCATGGCGATTTGCTCGGCTGGGGAAAAGACGAACGAAAACGGGGAAACACCAAAAGGACCGAACACTCGAAAGTGCTGGTCCACTAAGCGATTCGCCCTCGGCCAGGAGATATTTGGATCCCGCAAGATTTTTTTTGAAACCAGCGGCCGCGGCCCACCTCGGGTTGCGGCCCAGCTTGCTCGAGGCGCAAAATGAACCGGACACTGCAAAACAGCGTAGAAACGCTGCCCTTTCCCCTCCCTGGAGCCCCTCCGATGATCCGGTATCTGCCCGCCGCCGTACTGCTAGCTGCCGTGGTCGGTTGCGAAAAACCACAAACCCAGGTGCTTCCGGCCGGGATGACCGCCGAGCAGGTGGCCGACTACCGCTCCAAACTGCTGCTGGATGCCGAGCCCTCCGAGGCGAAAACGGTGATTGAGGTCCGCGACGCCCTGAAACCGTCCGAAGAGGATGCCGAGGACAGCGATGCTGCGCCGACCGAAGTCGCCGTGGTGGGCGTGATCGGCGGCATGCCGAATCCCTACGGCGACGCCATGCCCCAATTCCCCTGGGTCGACGGCCAAGCCATCTTCTCGCTGGCCGACCCGACGACCGCGGCCGAGTTCGAGGGTGAGCACGCCCACGCACCAGGCGAGGAGTGTATGTTCTGCGCGGGCAAGGCTCGCGATTTGGTCGACACGGTCGCCCTGGTCACGTTTCCCGGCGACGAAGACAAACCGATTGCCGCCCGCAGCGATTTGTTGCTGGGGCTCAAGCCTGGTACCAAAGTGGTAGTCACCGGCATCGGCTCGGTCGAGTTGGGATCGCTGCGGATCGTAGCCAACGGCGTGTTTGTTCAGCCACAGTAAGGCGCCCGGGCTCATCGCCTGGCCCGCAGGCCCTACAATCGCGCTAATCGTTGCGCGCGGTACTGTTGCTGGCAACGGGCACCAGGGTGAACTACGCTTCAGAAACGCTGCCCGGCATCCCTTCACGAATCCTTCACACGCCCGCACCTCGTGTCCGACAACGCCAACCCATCGCCCGACAGTTCGGCCGACCATCGGGTCGCTTGGGTCGACTTGGAGCACTTCCGGGTAACCGACTACAACCCCGGCAGCTTGCCCGCGCGTGCGACGTGGTATGTGGTGTGCGAACTCCTGTTTGCCTCGGCCTTGCCGCTCCCATCGAGCTGGAAATGCGCCCTGCTGCGATGTTTCGGAGCACAAATCGGCAATGGCGTCGTGATCAAGCCTCGGGTACGAATCAAGTTTCCGTGGCAGCTTCGCATAGGCGATCACACGTGGATCGGAGAGGGGAGCTGGATCGACAACCTGGCGATGGTCGACGTCGGCAGCCATGTATGCATCTCGCAGGGCACCTATTTTTGCACGGGTAGCCACGACCACCGCAAACAGAATTTCGACCTTCTCACCGCCCCCATCACAGTGGGCGACGGCGCCTGGGTGGCAGCCCGCACTACGCTTCTGGGCGGAGTTTCCGTGGGCCCCAACGCCCTGGTGGCCGCCGCCAGCATGGTACACAAGGACGTACCGGCCGGGGTGATCGTGGGGGGCAATCCGGCGGTGGTTATCCGCGATCGCCAAAAGCCGGCCAGCGACAGCTAGCATGAGGCCATCGGGCCTCGCCATGTCGACTTTTTGCGACATCTTCGGCGGCTCTCCGCCAGACTACCGCCGGGGCCGCGAACTTCCGCGACACCTGCCACGTACAACCGGTTGTAGCGATCCTGCGGTTCAGACCACCGAACCGCAGGCGGACGGCGCGGCGGAGCGTCACTGTTTTTCCAAGTGTGGCCGGGGTAAACTTCGCTTTCTGCCTTTTCTAATCCACTTGCCAGGACGGCTGGATTCCACGGGAGAAGCTCTGTGGACCGTTCGGGTATCTGGGGTGTGGCACGATAGCTGCAACGCAAGAGCCTGGCGAAAGAACTCGCCCCAAGGAAACTGGGCTAATTGAGCAGACAGTAGCGTAAGCAGCGGAAGTATGGCGCAGGCCGAGAAACCGCACAGCCCAACACCTGGAAACCGCTCCGCGAAACGTCGACGATTTGCCACAACTGCGTATATTGAACAGTTAGCAAACAGCTTCGCGGGCTGAGGCAGCGACAAGTTTGAATCACCCATACTGACGACGACACCAAGGCCAGCGGTACATGTTGGATTCCACCATCCTCCTCTATCTGATTGCGGGTGTGGGCTCGTTCCTCGTGAGCCTGATCCTCACCCCCATCGTACGCGAAACATCCAAGAAGTTTGGATTCGTCGACCGACCTGATCGTCGACGAAAGGCGCACAAGGAACCGGTTGCGCTAGGTGGCGGAGCGGCCGTATTTCTCTCCATGGTGCTCGCCATGGCGATCGTGTTCGTCGTGGCCAGCCTATACGGCGTGAGCCTCGCGACACCATGGAACTCGCTGCCGCTCGGTTGTCTCCTGATTGGTGCTACCAGTATTGTCGCCTTGGGGCTGATCGACGACCTCAAGGGCATGCGTGGTCGCTACAAGTTGCTGGGCCAGCTTGCCATTGCGGGGCTGCTCATCTGGTCGGGCGTACGCATCGAGGGATTCACGGCCTTTGGCTATCCCATCAACCTCGGGTGGTTCGCTATCCCTGGCACTTTGTTCTGGCTGGTGGGAACCACGAACGCCGTGAACCTGATCGACGGCATCGACGGTTTGGCCGGCGGTGTTGGATTCATTCTCTGCGTCACGCTGGCAGCCATTTGTGGCTGGCAGGGCAACGTGGCTTTGGCCGCCATCGTGCTGGCCCTATCCGGCGCGCTGCTCGGCTTCCTGCGATATAACTTCGCTCCTGCCACCATCTACCTGGGCGACGCTGGCAGCATGTTGGTTGGCCTGGTGTGCGGCACCATCGCCGTGTTGGCCAACGGCAAATCGTCGGCCGCCATGGCCTTCGCGGTGCCGATTGCAGTGTGGTCGATCCCCATTCTCGATTCGTTCGCAGCACTCCTGCGGCGCAAGCTGACCGGCCGCAGCATGTTTGCACCCGATCGCGGCCACTTGCACCATTCGCTCCTGGTACGGGGCTGGACCGTGCAGCAGGCATCGCTGTTCATTGCGTTAATCTGCGCCACGACGTGCCTCAGTGCGGTGCTCAGCATCTACCTGAAGAAAGAGTGGATCGCCCTGGTAACCGTCGCCGCGGTGATGGTGTTCCTGGTGTCGACCAAGACGTTTGGCCATATCGAATTCGCGCTGCTGAAAGGCCGTATGAGTCGCTTCGCCAATTCGCTGGCGACCAACGAATCCACCAACGGAGCAAGTATCCGCGAAAGTTCGCTCCAATTGCAGGGCTCCCGCGAGTGGAACAAGTTGTGGACCGCCATTGTCGAAGCGGCCGACAACTACAACCTTTGCCGCATCAAGCTCACTATCGACATCCCGCTGTTGCACGAATCGTTTTACGCTTCGTGGGAAACATCGCGGAATCTGGATAGCGATGCCACGCTGTGGCGATTGACTCATCCGCTGGTGGTCGACGGCGATCAGGTCGGCCAGATGGATATCACCGGCGAAACAAAACCCGACGCACGAGGGTCGACCCTCAACCAGATCGGCCAGGTGCTCGACTTCCTCGAACCAATCGAGGAGGACATCCGCTACATTCGCGAGAACATCAAGGCCGACGAACTCTCGATGCATTCGGTGCGGATACCGAACGAAACGCTAGCCGACTCCTCCCCGCTAGCGAGCTTGGTAGAAGATTCGCCTTCGGCTCCCGGTTAATCCCTCGGCCAGCGGCCCCTAGTTTAGTCCCTGCGTATTTGTTCCGTCCGGTGCTTCGGCTCCGAACGCCGGCTATCGACTCGACTTTGTCGCCCTCATCGATTTCCCACCTATGTCGCACACCGAAATCTCCCGCGATGCCCCCTTCTTCGTAACCGGCCACCGTGGCATGGTTGGCTCCGCCGTGGTCCGACGGTTGCGCCAGGCTGGTTTCACTCGCATCCTTACCGCCACACGGCAAGAACTCGAACTCCGCAGCCAGCAAGCTGTCGACGAGTGGTTTCGCGAGCACCGCCCCCAGTACGTGATTCACGCTGCCGGCACCGTGGGAGGCATTCACGCCAACTCCACCCGACCGGCCGAGTTCATGTACGACAACCTGATGATCCACGCCACGGTGTTGCACGCGTCGTGGCAGACGGGCGTCGACAAGTTGCTGTACTTGGGAAGCAGTTGCATCTATCCCCGCGATTGCCCTCAACCGATTCGCGAGGAGTACTTGCTCTCCGGCCCCCTGGAGAAAACGAACGAGGCGTACGCCATCGCCAAGATCGCCGGCCTGAAGTCGTGCGAAGCGTATCGCAAGCAGTACGGCATGAACTTCATCTCGGCCATGCCCACCAATCTGTACGGCCCCCACGACCACTTCGATCTGAAGAACAGCCACGTGCTGCCTGCTTTGATTCGCAAGTTCCACGAATGCCGCACCGCAGCGACGGGCGAGGTAACCGTGTGGGGCACCGGCAAACCAAGGCGAGAATTTCTGCACGTGGACGACCTGGCCGATGCGTGCCTGTACTTGATGGAACACTACGAGGCGGAAGAGACAATTAACGTCGGCACGGGTGTCGACCAGTCGATTGGCGAACTCGCCGAAATGATCCGCCAGGTGGTTTGTCCCACCGCAACGCTCCAATTCGACACCAGCATGCCGGACGGTACGCCGCAAAAGCTGCTGGACGTGTCCCGTATACACAAGCTGGGTTGGCGGCATAGAATTGAGCTACGGGAGGGCATCGAGCAGACCTACGAGTGGTTCCAGGCCCACGCCGAAGGCGAAACGCTCGCCCGAGGCCTCGCCACGCCGTAGCTGCCCTCAGCCCCCTCCCCTCCTCCATCCCCCCCGAATACAGTCCCACCCCTACCCTCGGAAAAAGCCACCATGCCCGCTACCAATCGCCCGGACAAAGTCGCCCTGATCACCGGCATCACCGGTCAGGACGGCTCCTACCTGACCGAGTTGCTCCTGGCCAAGGGGTACGAGGTGTGGGGCATCATTCGCCGTAGTTCCAGCTTCAACACGGGCCGCATTGATCACCTGTACCAGGATCCACACGAGCCAGACGTACGCCTGCATTTGCGATACGGCGACCTGGCGGACGCCTCGAGCATCCATCGCATCCTGGCCGAGTCGCGCCCCGACGAAGTCTACAACTTGGCCGCGCAGTCGCATGTGAAGGTGTCGTTCGAGATTCCTGAGTACACGTCGGACGTCACCGGCTTGGGCGTGGTGCGCATTCTCGAAGCCATTCGCGAGTTGGGTCTGGATACGCGTTTCTACCAAGCATCCTCTTCCGAACTCTACGGCCGAGTGACCGAGACACCGCAGTCGGAAACCACCCGGTTCTGGCCCCGCAGTCCATATGCATGTGCCAAAGCGTTCGGCTTTCACATCACGCGCAACTACCGCGAATCGTACAACATGTTCGCGGTGAATGGCATCTTGTTTAACCACGAATCGCCGCGACGAGGCGAGACCTTTGTCACGCGCAAGATCAGTCGGGCGGCGGCAAAGATCAAGCTCGGCGCCCAGGACACGCTGTACTTGGGCAATCTGGATGCACAGCGCGATTGGGGATTCGCCGGCGACTACGTCGACGCCATGTGGCGGATGCTGCAGGTCGACACGCCCGACGATTTTGTCATCGCGACCGGCGAGACGCATTCGGTTCGCGAGTTCTGCGAACTCTGCTTCCAGGAAGTCGGCTTGCCGATCGAGTGGCGTGGGTCGGGTGTCGATGAGGTTGGCATCGGTCCCGATGGCCAAACGCTCATCAAGATCGATCCCAAGTACTTCCGTCCTGCTGAAGTCGACCTGCTGCTGGGCGACCCCGGCAAGGCAAAGCGACTGCTCGATTGGGAACCAACCGTGACGCTCGCCGATTTGGCGCGGATGATGGTGCAAAGCGATTTGGAACTCGCCGTGACCGAAGCCGCCGATCACGGCATCGCCACCACCTGATCCGCACCCTCTTTTCTCCGTTGAAGGTATCCGGGGAGATGTATGTCTCCTCCCTGCCGCATGAGTTCCAAGCCGCGCATCCTCGTCATTAGCCAGGTCTACGTCCCCGACCCGGCCGCCGTCGGTCAGTACATGGCCGATGCCGCTGCCACGCTGGTCGAGCGGGGCTACGACGTGCGCGTGCTCACCTCGGCCCGCGGCTACGAAGATCCTTCGGCCAAGTACCCGCGGCGGGAGATGCGCGACGGAGTGGAGATCATTCGCCTGCCGCTATCGTCGTTTGGCAAGAAGACCCTGCTGCTGCGATTGCTGGGCCAGTTGTTGTTTGTCATGCAGGCAGCGGTGCGCGGATTGTTCACACCGCGTCTGGCGAGCATCCTGGTGAGCACCAGCCCGCCGATGGCTGGCTCGGCAGCGCTATTCATTCGGTTCTTCCGCCGGGTGCCGATGAGCTTCTGGGTGATGGACCTGAACGTCGATCAGCTGATCGCCAGTGGCTCGCTCAATCCGCGTTCGCCGTTTGGCTGGCTGTTGAAGCGATCGGTCACCAAGACCCTGCATCGCTCGCACGCGATTGTAGCGCTCGATCGATTCATGCAGCAACGAATCAAGGACAACTACGGCCTGGCGGATCGCGTGCACGTGATTCCGCCCTGGCCGCTGGAAGATCAACTGGAGCCCGTGCCGCACGACCAGAACAAGTTCCGCAACGAACACGATTTGGATGGCAAGTTCGTGTTCATGTACAGCGGCAACATGGGCATCGGTCACCCGATCGGCGTGCTGCTCGAGGCCGCCCAGGCGATGGAAGACTTGGAGCACGTGAAGTTCGTGTTCATCGGTGGCGGTGTCCGCCGGGCGGAGATCGAGGCGGCCATCCGCGACCGCCAGCCCCCCAACCTGCTGTTGCTGCCGTACCAGCCGCTCAGCGAGCTGCGGTTTTCGCTCTCGGCAGCCGATGTGCATCTGGCCACCATGGAAGAGAGCGGTATCGGCTATTTCCATCCCTGCAAGGTGTATGGAGCCATGACCGTGGCCCGCCCGATCCTGTTTGCTGGGCCCGAACCGTCGCACGTGACAGACTTGATTGAGCGATATAACATAGGTTGGCGAGTCTCGCCCGACGACCCGGCCCAGGCGGCGAGCGAGATGCGCCGCATCGCGGAGCTACCGGCCGAGGCGTTGCAGTCGATGGGCCAGCAGGCCCGCCAGGCGATCGAAGACCAACTGAGCCGAAATCGCCTGTGCCAGCAGTTTTGCGACGCTGTGGCCCCGAAGCCGAACTAATCCCCCTGCCCGCGGCAAGATACGGTCGCTATCCCCCCAAGATTGAACCCGAGGACAACCTGACGATGGGTAAACGAGACGAAGTGATGGCGCTGCTGAAAGAGTGTGTCCAGGAGTACAGCGAGCAGTCAGGGCAGGAGCTGAATATTGGTGAGGACACGCCGCTGATTGGTCCCGAGGCAACGGTCGACTCGCTCGGCCTGGTGATGGTGATCACCTCGTTCGAGGCTCAATTGAATGACAAGTACAACACCGAGCTGGTGCTGGCCAACGAGAAAGCGATGTCGATGCGGAACAGCCCGTTCCGGTCGCTCAACGCCCTGGCAGATTACTCGGTGAGCTTGCTCGATGAATCGGGAGCAGCAGCATGAGCACGTCCGACAAAGCCATGCTGATCACTGGCACCAGTCGCGGACTGGGGCTGCAAATGACCCAAACCATGCTTGAGCGTGGTTGGTGGGTGTTCGGCTGCAGCCGTGGCCCCAGCGACACCAAGCACGAGCGCTACCAACACTTCGAACTCGACGTGGCCGACGAAAAAGCCATCGCCCACATGTTCGCCGCGGTGCGCAAAAGCGGCAAGCAGTTGTTCGCGGTGCTGAACAACGCCGGCACCGCGTCGATGAATCACGTGCTCACCACACCACTGAGCACCATGCACAAGCTGTTCTCGGTGAACGTGTTCGGCACCATGCTCTGCTCGCGCGAAGCGGCCAAGCTGATGCTCAAGCACGGCGAAGGACGCATCATCAACTTCGGCAGCGTCGCGGTGGCCTACTCGCTGGAAGGCGAAGCCGTGTACACCGCGTCGAAGGCGGCCGTCGAATCGTACACCAAGGTGCTCGCTCGCGAGATGGGCTACCACGGCATCACGGCCAACTCCGTTTCGCCCAACCCGGTGAAGACCGACCTGATCGCCGGCGTGCCCGACGACAAGATGCAGCGCCTCGTCGACCGCCAGTCGATCAAGCGCTACGGCGAGTACGAGGACGTGTTGCGGGTGGTTGACTTCTTGCTCGACGAGAAGAACACCTTCACCACAGGCCAGGTTATTTATCTCGGGGGCCCCTGATGCCGCTCTCCTGGCTTCTCGAGCGATTTGCCGAGCACCGCGATCAGGACGCCGTCGTGTGGCAGGATCGCGCCACCCGGTACGGCGAACTGCTCGACATGGTCGAGCGGGCTAGCGAGTTCCTCGCCGCCGAGCAGGTGCTGCCCGGGCAGTGCGTGATGCTGGACGCCGACTTCTCGCCGGGCTCGATCGCCCTGCTGCTGGCGGTCATGCAGAATCGCAACATCATCGTGCCGGTCGCCCGCCAAGTTACCGCCGACCGCGACAAGTACGCCCGACTGGCCGAGGTGAGCCACCGACTATCGGTGGACGAGAACGACCAATACACCCGTACGGCCGACGCAGCGAGCGAGGTCTCCCATCCGCTGTTGGTCGAGCTGAAGCAAAGCGGCAGCCCTGGGCTGGTGCTGTTCAGCTCCGGCTCCACCGGCGAGCCCAAGGCGGCGGTGCACAACCTCGACTTCCTGCTCAACAAGTTCAAAGTGCCGCGGCATTCGCAGCGGATGATCACCTTCCTGCTGTTCGACCACATCGGTGGCTTCAACACCATGATGTACACGCTGTCGAACCACGGCTGCGTGATCACGGTCACCTCGCGCGACGCGGCCACCATCTGCCGGGCGGTCGAACAACACCGCGCCGAAGTGCTGCCCACCTCGCCCACGTTCCTGAATTTGCTGCTTGTCAGCGGCGAGCACGAGAAGCACGATCTGTCGAGCTTGAAGATCATCAACTACGCCACCGAGGTGATGCCCCCGGCCACGCTGCAGCGACTGAACGACGCGTTCCCCGGCGTGACCTTCCGCCAGTCGTATGGCATGACCGAACTGGGCATCATGCGCACCCAGTCGCGCAGCAACGACTCGGTTTGGATTCGCGTGGGCGGTGAAGACTACCAGACGCGTATCGTCGACGGCATCCTGCACATCAAGGCCAAATCGTCGATGCTCGGCTACTTGAACGCGCCGAGCCCGTTTGACGACGAAGGCTGGTTCAACACGCAGGACGAAGTGGAAGTGGACGGCGAGTGGTTGCGGTTCAAGGGCCGCAAGTCGGACATCATCAACGTGGGCGGCGAGAAGGTCTATCCGGCCGAAGTAGAAACCGTATTGATGGAAGACCCCAACGTGGCGGACGCCACCGTGACCAAAGAGCCGCACGCCATCATGGGGAACATCGTCGTTGCCGAGCTTAAGTTGCACGAGGACGAACCACTGGCCGACGTGACCAAGCGAATCCGCAAGCACTGCTTCACGAAGTTGCCATCGTACAAGATCCCCGTGAAGATCCGCCTGTGCGACGACACGTCGCACATGAGCGAGCGATTCAAGAAGCAGCGTACGCAGTCCGAATAGGTATCGCCGATGTCCGCCGCCAGCACGCCCGCAGTCGGCACCGCCAAGATTCGCCCTCTCGCGCCCGACGACCTACCGCAAGTCGCAGAGATTCTCGCGCGGCGCGACAACCACTCATGGAGCCTCGAATCGACGCGGTGGTTCCTGCAAGGACTCGACGAAGACAAATGCCGTGCGTGGGGCGCGGTGGATGGCGATAAGCTGGTCGCGCTGACCAGCTTCTTCCTCCGCTCGCTCCAATGGCAAGACCAGCAGCATCGCGTCGCCTACTGGGCTAATCTCTACATCGATCCTGAGTATCGCTCGCAGATGCTCTACCCGCGGCTGCCCATGACCATGCTGCGGGGGCTCAAGGACGCCGGGGCCGAGTTCCTCTACGCAGCGGTCCGCCTGCAGGACGTCGCCAGGGCGCATAGCGGGATGGGGTTTGGCGAGATTGGCGACCAGCACGTATGGGTGCGCTTCCTGCGCCCCGGCCGCTTCGCCGCCAAGTACAAACAGCTCCCAGCAGCAACCGGTCTGCTGACCGCGCCGCTGGATGCCGCCTACGGACTGGGAGTCGCGCTACGCGGCCGGCTGGCGAAGAGTCACCCGATCGAGGATGTTGCGATCGACGAGGCACCGCTGGCGGAGATCGCCGACCTGGCGAACCGCGCGGCCGCTGGGCAGTTTGCCCAAATTTGGACCGCTGAGATGCTCGCCGAGCGGTACGCTCAAACCCGCGAAGGTGGAGTCTACCGAGCGTTGGTCTGCCGAGATGCGGCCGATTCCTCACTGCAAGCCGCTTTGGTCTATCGGCAAGCGGAGCGCGGCGCGGACATCCAGGTGGCCGTGGTCATGGACCTGGTGCACGCGTCTGGCAACGCCTCGGCGGCTGTTGCCACGGTGCATCGGCTGGAATCGCTGGCCCAGAAGTCAAACATCGAAGCGATTCTGTACTTCGATGGATTGGGCAGCGCAATGCGCGACCTGATGCAGAGCTGCGGCTTCCGCAAGTCGCCCGAGAAGTACACGTTCATGGTCTACCCCAAGAAGGCACGTACCGAACACGCCTGGTTGACCGACCTGGCCAACTGGAATTACTCGTTCCGCGATCACGACGCGTTTTAATCGATGCCCGACACGCCACAACCTGTCCTGACCCACGCCCTGTCGTTCGACATCGAAGACTGGTTCCACATGGTGGAAATCGATGCGGTGTCCGACATCGAGAAGTGGCCTAACTTTCCCACATTGGTCGAACGATACACCGATCAGATCCTCGCAACGGTGGGCGACGCCGGAGTGAAGGCGACGTTCTTTATGCTTGGTTGGGTGGCCGAGCGCTACCCCAACATGGTTCGCAGGATTGCCGACGCGGGGCATGAGCTGGCTTGCCACTCGTATTGGCATCGCCGCGTCGACCAGCTCACTGCCGAAGAATTCCGTGACGACACGCAGCGAACGGTTGATGTCATCGAGCAGAACTCGGGGCAGAAGGTGCTGGGCTATCGGGCGCCGAGCTTCTCGATCACGCCCGGCGCGGAGTGGGCCATCGACGTGCTGCTCGACCTCGGATTTGCGTACGACGCCAGCTTGTTTCCCGCCCGCCGTGGCCATGGTGGTTATCCCTGCGAGCAACCCGCGCACGACTTTTCCGCAACACCCTCGGGCCGATCGATTCGCGAACTGCCCATGAGCATCGGGCGGTTCGCCGGCCGCCGCCTGGCGTTCAGCGGCGGTGGTTACCTGCGGCTGCTGCCCGAGTGGCTCATACAGCGAGGGTTTGCCCAGTTCGAGCAGCAGAACACGCCGGTGGTTGTGTACTTGCATCCGCGCGACTTCGCGGCCGACTGCCCTCGCGTGCCGATGCCCATTCATCGGCGATTCAAGTCGTACGTCGGTCTCGCCAGTACACAGCGCAAGCTCGAGATGATGCTCAGCCGGTACAAATTCGACACCTGCGCCGCGGTGGCGGGTGTGGCTTGAGCTTACAGGTAGCGCTCGGTGATCGCCTCGACGATTCGCGCGGCCGCGTGGCCGTCGCCGTAGGGGTTGGCCACTTCGGCCATCGATCGATATGCGGCCTCGTCGCTTAATAGCCGCGAGACTTCGTCGACAATCGCCTGCTCGTGCGGCCCCACCAGTTTCACCGTGCCGGCCTCCACGCCTTCGGGTCGTTCGGTCGTGTCGCGCATCACCAACACTGGCTTGCCCAGGCTGGGTGCTTCCTCCTGCACACCGCCCGAGTCGGTCAGCACCAGGCGGCAGCGGACTAACAGGGCGACGAACTCGCGATACGGCTGCGGGTCGATCAATCGAATGTTCGGTGTCTCGGCCAGTTCGCGGTGCACCACTTGCTTGACGTTTGGATTCAAGTGCACCGGGTAGACGAACAAGTGATCGGCGAAGCGCTCGGCCAGGGTTTTCAACGCGCTACAGATTTGGTCGAAGCCGCCGCCAAAGTTCTCCCGGCGATGCCCCGTGACCAGCACAAACGGGCGCGTCAGCACCTGGTCACCCACGATCGCAGCGAGCTTTCTCTCAATCGCCTGGGTGGCGTCCTGCTGCTGCCGCTCGACTTCCCACTCCAGTGCATCGATCACCGTGTTGCCGGTCACCACGATGTCGCCTGCGGGAACGTGCTCGGCCAGCAAATGCTGTTTGGAGGTTGTTGTCGGCGCGAAGTGCAGCGACACCAGCGGCGTGGTCAGCCGGCGATTGCCTTCCTCGGGAAACGGTGCCGCCAGGTTGCCGGTCCTCAGCCCCGCTTCGACGTGCCCCACCGGAATGCCGCGGTAGAAGCTGGCGAGCGCGCCGCACAGCACGGTGGTCGTGTCGCCCTGCACCAGCACCATATCGGGCTGGTCAGCGAGCAGCATTTCGTCGATCCGCTCCATCAGCCGCGCGGTGAGCGACGCGAGCGTCTGATTCGCTTGCATCACATCCAACTTTCGGTGAACCGGCAGTTCGAACAAGCCGATCACCTGGTCGATCAATTCGCGATGCTGACCGGTGTTCACCACCCACGCATCCAGCTTCGGATGCCGCTCAATGGCGCGGATGACGGGCGCCATTTTGATGGCTTCGGGGCGGGTGCCCATGAGGACGGCGATACGCATGACGGGGTGTCGAGTGGGCTACGGCAAAACGAACCTAAGGCAATCGAATATTGCATTATGCATGCCGCTGGGGCGGTTGCTGCAAGCGAGCGGGCTTAAAACCGCGCAAATCGACACTTCCGGAGGCATTCGGATAGCTGCAACCATTTTCGCTGCAAGCACTTACGACAACGCTATGGCGACCGCCAAATGCTTGCTAAACTGCGGTGCATGGCTAAGATAAAAGTTGGAGCGTGGTTGTCGCACTCCGATTGCCGGGGGCGCTGTATCTACCACTAGCCGGCAAGATAACTTTTCGCTCCTTTCTGTACTGGAACAGGCTCCTTGATGTACCCACCGGTGAACGTAAGTCGTGCGTTTTTCTCCCCACCCGCCTGGGTGGTGGGCGCGGCCATCGTTGTGGCATTGCTATCGCAGCAAGCCAGCGCCCTGGTCGTCATGGATATCGACCCCACGCCCTACTACGCACCTCCCACCACCCAGACGATGCCAACGGGAGCTTGGGGCACGAATGTCGATCCCGGTTGGTACAACTCCACCGAGCGCGGCGTTTACTTGGGCAATGGATGGGTTCTCTCGGCCAAGCATACCGGCCTGGGCAATTTCTCCGAGTCGCTCAACGGCGACTCCTATAGCATCATTGATGGCGCTACCGTCACACTGAAGAATCCAACGACGCTGACAAACAAAGGACTCACCGCGCAAGCCGATTTACGAATCGCGCGGCTGAATTCCTTTGAGACCTCCGGAACGCCTGAGCAGCAGGCAGCCAGCCAGGGGCTCAATATGCAGTCGATTCACATCGCCTCTTCCAAACCGAGCTTCAACACGCAGATTGTAGCCATTAGCAATGGCCGCACGCGACCCGACGGTGATCCGTTGCTTCAGGCAGAATGGACAGGCTCGACTGTTCCCAGTTCGCTTTCCGATTGCACAGGCAATTGTCTGCACGACGGAAGCGGTTGGCATGCGCTCGGCTACTCCAATCGCGGCAATTTCCGCCAGGCATGGGGGACGAATCGGGTTGAATCGTCCAGTACTGTCAGTAGTCGCTTGGAAGATTTCGACAGTGTCAGTGGAACCAGCCACTATACCCTCGAAGTAAGTGGGAACGACACCGTTGTCATGGGCTTCGACTTCGACGATTACACGTTCACCTACGATGGCTCGCAAGTTGTAGGCGGTGGTTCCGAGATTCAAGCGGCCCAGGGCGACTCCGGCTCCGGCATCTACTACTGGAACACTTCTCAAGGCCGCTGGGAACTCGCCGGCGTCATGCACTCCGTTGCCAATTACGTTAACACCACCACGTCTGCAGCACTTCGCAACGGCAGCAGCAAACTGGGTGACCTTACCGTGTTTACCGACCTGTCGGTCTACAAAGATCAAATCGAAGCCTACATGGCCCCGCCCGAAGGGTACGAGTGGGGAGGTGCACCCGGCGAGGACACACGATTCTTCTCGCTGGTGGGGCGTGAGTTCGGCTACGACGCCAGCGATAACATCGTCCTGCTCAACGAAGGCTTGTGGGGCGACATCGATCTCGACGGCGATGTCGACAACGACGATGTCGAGGCATTCGTCGCCGGCTGGGGAAACGAGCAGGCCACGGGCGATATCTTCTCCTGGAAGCAGGGCGACCTGAATCAGGATGGAATCACCGACCTTAACGACTTCCTCTTGCTCCGCAGCGGCTTCCAACAAGCGGGCGGCGCTTCGCTCAACCTCTCGACCGTGCTCGGTACAACTTCCGGCGTCGTGCCCGAGCCTTCCAGCATACTGCTCCTAGCCAGCGGCGCACTCGGTGTGCTCGCTTGGCGATGGCGTCGAGCCTAGAGCAATTTCAGAAAGCGCTGATTCGCGGAGCGAATCGCGACTATCGGACTATCGTCCGTTTGAGCCGGCGGTGGATTCGAACTTGCCGAACACCATTCGGCCCGCGCTGGTTTGCAGCACGCTGGTCACCGTGGCAATGATCATTTCGCCAATGTGCTCGCGTCCGCCTTCGATAACGACCATGGTGCCGTCTTCCAGATAGCCAACGCCCTGCCGCACGTCCTCGCCCGGCTTGATAAGGCGAACATTGAGCGACTCGCCAGGCAGGAAGATCGGCTTGAGCGAATTGGCGATGTCGTTCAGGTTCACCACGCCGACGCTGTGCAGCTTGGCGACCTTGTTGAGGTTGTAATCGTTGGTGACCACTTTGCCTTCCAAGTGCTTGGCCAGCAGCACCAACTTCTGATCGACTGGCTGCCCAGTAAACTCGGGCAGGTCACGGTCGAAGATCATCAGGTCGACTTTGGGATTGCTTTGCAGTCGATTGAGAATATCGAGCCCCCGTCGGCCACGCCCTCGTTTGAGCTTGTCGCTCGAGTCCGCGATGCCCTGCAACTCGGCAATGACGAACTGTGGCATGATCAACTGGTTGTCGATGGCGTGCGTTTCGATCAGGTCGGCGATGCGGCCGTCGATCACCACGCTGGTGTCGAGCACCAGCGGTTTGAGGCCCTTCATCTCCTTGGCGAATTCGACGTAGGGAATGATGAAGCGGAAGTCGTCGCGCGTCTGAAGCAACACGCTGATGGAGACGTAGCAGGTGATCGCGGCCACGGCCAGCTTGACCCAATCGGCCACGTCGGGGTTGGGGATTTGCTCGATCAGCGGCGTCAATCCGAGCTGCAGGACGTAGCTCAGGAACAAGCCGATCACCGCACCGAAGTACACGGCCGTGATCACGTCGAGTCGCTTGCGGCGGATCAGGATGTCGCCTGCCAGCACGGCCGCCGCGCCGAGCATCACGCCGAAAAACGCCAGCCACGGCAGGAAGCTGAATGTGCTCTGGAACAAGTCGGACCGCACCACCTGCACACCTAGTGCGATGGCGACCATCAGGAACATTACGCGGAGGATGACCAGAGCCATGGCATTCGGCGGTGGTGGGCAGGCGGAAAACGCCCCCGTGCGGGGCTTGTACTCATTCTACCCAACGTGCGGTGGGCAAAACAGCGGCAATCGGCACTACCGGCCCAGCTCGCCCGCAGGGCATCGCGCCAGACGGTATAACATGCCTATTCGCTCCCCCGGCAAGGCCGCACCGCATCCCACCATGCGATTGGACCATGAACGACCCCGATTCACCCCAGCCGCCGTCCCCATCGAGCGAGGACCATTCGACGCACGTTGAAGCGGTGGAGCACGACGAAGCGGAGGACCACTCGAAGTCGATCCAACGTCCCCCGCCACCGCGTCTGCGGATTCATCATGTATTTCTCTTAACTGTCGTGGTTGCCCTGCTCGCAAGCATGCTACGGGCGTTTCCCGGCTGGAGCGAACTGGGCGAAACGCAAGAGATGGTGTGGAAGACTTACCAGGCCATCGTGGCGATCCTTATCGCAACGGGGGTCACCATCACCGGACTGGGAGTATGGTGGCGGTGGCGAGGTTTCGCCTACTGGGACCAACCGGGGCAGTACATCGCCCTGTTCTACGCAATCTGGGTCATCTCCTACCTGACTGCACTTTGGGAAGTAGTCGTGTTTGGCGACGCTCCCTACCGCAACACAGTGGCAATACAAACCTGCCTTGCTCTGTTTAGGCTACCCGTGGAGATTTACGTCGTCTGGAAGGTCGCCGACTCCGTACCGTGGCGCGTCTTCTTTGGATTGGGAGTACTGACTTCGGTTCTCCAATGCCTCGGCGCCTGGCAGACATGGTGGAGCACTGCGCTATTTCTCACGGTGCTTGGATGGGCCATTCTGAGCGATATTCGGCGAGGTGTCCCGCGACACTGGTCCCATTGGTGCGGTGCCGCGCTAACCGCATGCAACGGAATCCTTAGAGTCAGCGTAACCCTGCTGATCCAATCGGGCTTTTTTGAAACTACGTCTTAATCGACCGGTCCTACGAGCCTACAATTACCGCATGTTACTACTCTACCTATTTTTGCTGTTTACCGTCGGCCCGTTGGTCGAGCTGCTGCTGCTGATTTACGTCGGCACGCAGATTGGCTGGCCGGAGACGATCGGTATTGTGTTGTTGACCGGCATCATCGGCGCCGCGCTCGCGCGGTGGCAAGGCGTGAAGGCCGTGCTGCGCGTGCAGCGGCGGATTGGTCGTGGGCAAGTGCCAGGCGACGAGCTCTTCGACGGCGTGCTCATTCTGGTGGCGGGCGTGCTGTTGGTAACGCCGGGCATCCTGACCGACCTGCTGGGCTTCGCCCTGCTGACGCCCCCCTTGCGCAGCGTGATCAAGAGCATGCTGCGACGCTGGGCGAAGAAGAACATCGAAGTTCGCACGGCGCAGTCCGCTCAGTTCTGGTCGAGCAGCTCACCGCCGCCGCAGTACCGCGACGAGATCATCGACGCGGAAGTGGTCGAGACGCGCGTGGTGGAATAAGTCGCGAGACTACTCAGGGAGGCGTCCGGTTTCCACTTTGGGGAACTCTCCTGTGAGGGCACGCATGAATTCGACCAGGTCGGCCTTGTCCTGCTTGCTCAGCCCCAGCGGCTCGATGCTCTCGGACAGCCACTCATTCGCGTGGCCACCTTGGTCGTACCACTCGACCACCTCGGCCAGCGTTTTCTGCGAACCGTCGTGCATGTACGGTGCAGTGAGCGCCACGTTGCGGAGTGTGGGAGTCTTGAACGCTCCGCGGTCGGCGTCATCCTTGGTCACTTCGTAGCGACCTAGATCGGGCTCCTCGGCGTCCATGCCGACGCCCAGGTTGTGGTACAACTCGTCGCTGTAGTTGGCCCCGTTGTGGCAGACCGAGCAACCCGCGGAGCCGAAGAATAGCTCGCCGCCGCGAATGGCCGACTCGCTTACCGGCTTCCCGCGGCTGGCGGCTTGCAGCTGGCGGTACTCGGCCACCAACTCGGGATCTTCCTCCTCGAGTTCGTCCAAGTATTCCAGATCGTCAGCGTACGCCCGCTCGAAGGCCGCAAGCCGCTCGTGGTGATCCCATGGCGTGGGGCCGGTGACGATGGCTCGCTCGAAACTGGCGATCGCCCGGCCAACGTTGTCGATGGTCACTCCGTCGCGGAAGATTCGCTCGAACTGCACGCGATAGCCTTCGATTTGCGCCAGGCAGTCGACGCACGCGTTGTGCGTGTTGGACATCTCCACCGGATTGGCGATCGGTCCGACCGCTTGGTCTTCCAGAGTGGCCGCGCGGCCGTCCCAGAACTGGGCTCCGCTCAGGATGCGATTGTAACTCACCGGCGAGTTACGCCCGCCCGCCTGGTTGCGAACGCCGAAGCTCACCGCTGTGTCGTCGGCGTAACCTTGCGCCGGCGCGTGGCACGATGCGCAGCTAATCGTGCTGTCGCTCGACAGCCGGTTGTCGAAGTATAACTGGCGGCCGAGTTCGATCTTGGCCCGCGTGAGCGGGTTCTCCTCGAGGCCCGCAATCTCCTTCTCGCCAGCCGCCAGCCCGAGCGGCAACTCGGGCTCCAGCGGCTGGTGACTGCGCGGATCGTCGAGCCAGGCGTGAATCTCCTCCAGCGTCAAAGGCCCCTCGCCTGGGATGCCGGACACCAATTCGTCGCTGCCCAGCAGGACCACATCCGTCTCGGGCGACGAGGGCTCGTTGGCCCAGGCGGCTCGCAGGTTCGCATAGAGCGCCAGCCCAGCGGCGACGCTCGCGACGCTGAATACTACGACTCGAAGATGTCTACTCATGGTGCTGCAGGCTACTAGCTGGCCGATTTCAACGCAGCCAGGGCCGCGTCGTAGTCCGGCTCGCTGGTCACTTCGGGTACGTACTCAGCGTGGACCACGTTGCCCTGGCTATCGAGCACGAAGCAGGCGCGGCACATGATCTTCAGTTCTTCGATCAGCGTGCCCCACGCGTTGCCAAAGTTGCGGTCCTGGTAATCGCTACCCACTTTCATGTTGGTGATGCCTTCGGCGCCGCAGAAGCGGTTCATGGCGAACGGCAGATCGAGGCTCACGGTCACGGCGTTGATCGAATCGCCCATGCCGGCCAGCGACTCGTTGAACTTCTTGGTTTGAATCGCGCAGACACCGGTGTCGAGCGAGGGAACCACGCTCAGCAGGCTTGGCTTGCCCTTCAGGTCGGCGAGCGTCAGCGGCTGCAGCCCACCCTCGAAGTAGTGCAGCGTAAAGTCCGGCGCGGCCTGGCCAGCGGACACGGCATCGCCGGCCAGAGTCATCGGGTTACCTTTGAACGTGATAGCTCCACTTCGCGACATGGTATGGCTCCGCTTCTTGTGAATATTGGTTGGTTGCAGCAAGGTCTCAGTATCGCGCGGCACTCCGGCGGCTGGCAAGGGTGGCCACTGCTCGCCCGCCTACTCTCCCACCGCCCTGCGGTAGCAGAAGTCGAACAGCAGCTCCCACTCGGCCTGCTGCACCGCGCGGCAGAAGTCCTGGTCGTCGCCGCCCCGCACCGCCTGCTGGCAGCAGTCGACGAAGGCGAAGGGATCCCACTCGTCCCCCAAGGGAAGCACCCCAGAGGCCCCCTGTTCGGCGGCCAACCGCTCGGCAGCCTCGGCCAGCGGCTCGAACACCGGATGGTGCCCGACGTTGCGGAACCAGTACTTGGCGTTGGAGAAGTCGCCTTCGCGGCGATGCATGATGCCGTGCCAGAAACTGCCAGTGCTGCTGCCGATGCCCTGGCTGATGGTGTGCGAGTCGTCCAGGTGATCGTACAGCAGCCACACCCCAGCCAGGCAGGCGGAGGCCATCTCGCGATCCGCCACACTGGCGTGCTCGAACGCGTCGGCTGGCTTCAGGCTGCTCAGGCGGCTGGCGATCTGGTGCTCAGGTGCGCCCTCGTCCAACGCGCGGCAGCGATCGACCGAGAGCAACTCGGCAAAGGTGGGCCCGTAGTCGGCGGGGTCGAAAGTCGGCATCGATGTCTCGGTCGTTCGTTAGGGTCGGTGATCGTGATTAGGCTTGCCGTATAGTAGTCGACCGGCGCGCGATGTGTCACCTGCTGCACGTGTCCGTACGCTACCCCAAAAAGAAAACACCCACCTGAACGACTAATCGTCCAGATGGGTGCGAGTTGCTGGGTAGGCAGTGCGCCGACTCTCAGGCGAAGCGGCGGTAGGCCAATCCTAGTCCGGCCAAGGTGCCCAACAGGAGCACCGAAGTTGGCTCGGGGACTTCGGGGTTATACTCGGGATTCGGGACCAAATCGCCTGGATTGATCTTGAAGTCCTTCTTGGCGATGAACGCAATCGTGCTGGGATTAGACTCGCTGATAGCTGCCAGCGTATCGTCAAGCACCACCTTGGCCTTCGTTACACCAAACTCCGGCGTGAGGCCGGCATTCTGCAGTGTCGGGGCGAAGTCGACGAACAAGACGTTACCCCAAGGTTGGTTGAGTCCCGGGCTCGATGTCAGGTCGGCGGTGAACTGCGTGCTGGCGACAACGGTCAGCGGGTTGGGGAGCATCACGCCATCGACGGCGAGAATCTCAACCTCAGCAAATACACCCGCCGCAACGGAGGTAACACTGCTACCTGCGCCGAACAGGGTGAGGTCGCCACTCTCGGTGATGGTGAGCGCGCTGAAGCCGCCGGCTACGCCGGTTGAGTTTTGGGCCACCATCATGTCGAAGTTCAATTGACCATCGAACAGGTCGGCGCCGCCACCTTCGGAACTCGCGCCGAACTGCATGGGATCGAAGTCGAGCGTGTTGGCGGTGATCTCTGGAGCACCGTAGCGGGCCGGTGGCACCGGATCAGTAGAGGAGCTTTCGGTAACGTCTGTGTACATTACCGAACCGGGCGGTATGTCACTGAAATCGCCATACAGAATCGCGGCGTACGAATTGCTTGTGCTGGCTACAACCGTTGCCATGACAAGCCAGGCAAAAACTTGGCGCAATGAACAAGTCATGAGGTCAATCCCCGAGAGTAGTGATGTGTGAGCTGTGTAGGTTTATCGACGGAAAAAACGATAGATTCGTTTGTGGGAATGCGAATTTACGTGTTCAGCATTAGCGCTCCACAAGCTCTTCTATCGAGGGTTTCCGTCAGCTCACCATCGCCTGCGATTCCGCGCCGAGGCCACCAAAGCTCCAACGCTCGTCGCAATACGGGATTGCCAGACGTTTGACACGCCAACAAAAAAACAACCTCTCAAAATCTCTACCACTGGCGCGAAATTGCGCGCAGATGGATAGGGAGATCTTGAGAGGTTGCTTTTATTAGCGGCTTTTTTGCTGTGTTTAGTTCTTATCCAATAAGGGGTTTACGGTGTGAGTCCTTCTCACAGTTACCACATTAAGCGTGGTTGGGTGCAATGTCAACAGATGCGCCAGGAAAAACTGTCGCTTTTCCCTACAAGCTAGCGGGTCTCGACGCGCTCGGTGCGAAGCGTGCTGCTGGACTCTATTTGCCGGCCGCCCGTGAATTTGGGCGTTACCAACGCGTTGTCGTCCACCGGAATCACTACCGACACGGTCACCTCGGTCGAGTCGGGCCCCAGATTTGGGGGGTCGACCGTCACCTGGGTGCCACGCGCGCCGACCACCGACATGATCCGCTCGGCCTCGGCGATCGCCTCGGCGGCCGTAGCGCCAGGGACCATCGCCACCCGGGCGGCCTCGTACGCGGCGTTGTCGGCCGTGTGTCGGACCACGTTGAGCCAACTGAACTCGAACATCGCCAGCACCACCAGGATGAACACCGGCGCGCAGATGGCAAACTCCACCATCACCGCACCACGGCGCTCGGAACTACGGTAATTGCGACTCGCTTTGATCATTTGCCAAACTTCCACAGTTGCCGGACCGCCAAGCGGTCCTGGTAGGTTTACTCGGTCAGCAACACGGGCAGCGTCCGGGCGATTTCGCGGAACACCTCGCTCAGGTCGCCCGCCGTGTCGGCATGGTAGTGTTCGCCGCCGGTGATGCTGGCTACCTGTTGCATCCGTGTCTGGTCGGCTCCGGCGCCAAACGAAATGGTATGCACGGTAATGTCCTGGGCAGCCGCCAGGCGGGCGATGACCGATGGCTCGACGCCGGTGTTATGCAGCCCGTCGGTCATCAGCACGATGGTCTTCACGGCAAACGGCCGCGCACTGCTGTCGTTCAGCGCGGCGATGCCCTGTCGAAGTCCTTCGCCAATGGCGGTGCTGCCACCGATGCCGCGGAGCATAAAGTCGTCCATCTGAGCGCGAATGGCGGTGTAGTTCTGCGTGAGCGGCTCACGTATATCGGCGGTGTCGAAATCGAGGTTGCCATTGCGGCGACAGCGCTTGCGAAACTCGCTGCTGTAGCTGGCCAGCGCCACCTGCTCGTCGGGGAAGGTGTTGTCCAGTTCGTCCAGGAACGCACCAATCGCGGTATGCAGTGCCGCGAAGCGAGTGGTGTTGCTCAAGGGGCCGCAGTTTTGGCCGTTGCGGTCGCCACGGACCGACAGATCGAGCCCCATGGACCCCGAGCGGTCGATCACCAAGCAAATGTCGCGGTCCAGCACCGTGGAGGTGGCCTCCTGCACCGGCTGGAAGGTATCGACGCCCAGCACGCGGGCGAAGAACAAACTCACCGGACCAGCCACCGAGTCGTTGGTCCGCCGCCCGTCGACATGGATGGCGTTCAGCACGCCGGTATTGGCCGGGGTGAACACAAATCGTCCGGTGCCGCCGGGTTGCTCGGAAATGCCAAATGTCACGTCGCTGTCCGCCACCTGCATGGGCACGCCGGCCACCAGGTTTCGACTGGCCGCTTCGATGGCGGCCGCGCGAGCAACGTCCTGGTCTTGCGACACCGAAAGCACCTTGGCGCCCGCCCTGGCCGCCGCATCGGTAGCGGTGCGAAGTTCGGTGTTCACCAGCTGCATCCACGCCACGTCGATGGCGAAGGCCATCATCAGCGCGAGCACCGGCAACACAATGGCCACCAGCACCAGGATGGCGCCGCGGCGTTGGGACGAAGGTTTTCTACGAACGGCGAGCATCGGCAGCCTCAGATTTCTTTCATCATCACAGCGGAAGCGTCGACCTGGGCGTCACGGAAGAACTTCAGCGGCAGCACGTTGTTCTGGTCCGATGGAGCCGTGATTCGAACGGTCATGTAATCGCCCGCCGGAACGTCCGACACTTCGCCAGGCGTTACGGTCACCGTGGCCCCGTCGATCCGGCGATCGCGAAGGATGTCTTCACAGGTGGTTCGCACATCGGCGGTCGTTGCGCCGGGCTTCACCGCCGTGTGAGCTCCTTCGTACGCGGCGACGGCCAGCGACTGCTTGAGGAACACCATCGAGCAGGTCTCGATCATGCCCAGCACCAGCAGCACCAAGATCGGCAGACACACGGCGAACTCCGCGGCGGCCACGCCGCGGCGGAGGTTGCGTTTGGGTCGTTGAGGGCTCATCAGGTGCCGGGCTCCTCGTTCTTGGTCGGGGCGTTGCCCAGACGGTCGATCACCTGGTTCATGTCCGCGGCGATCTCTTTCCAGAAGTCGTTGTCGCGGAACTCAATCCGCTCGGGGTTCGAACCGCTAGCCAGGCTGTGAATCACCTGGCGCAGCCGGAACACCGGACCAGCGAAGCGATGGCTCAAGCGAATCGAGTCGTACACGAACAGCGGAATCAAACAAGCCAGCACCAGCAGCATCGGACTGTAGGTCCACCAGGCGCGTGTTACCACTTCGCTGATCGACTGGAAAGGATCGCTCATCCACTCCAGGCCCACCACCAGCAGCAGCGCTATTCCGGTGTAGGCCAACCAGTGCACGACCAGCCGACGCCACAGCGCGCCCTGGACCTGAGGATCGACATATTCCTTGCCACGTTTGTTTCGACTCATTGCGTTAGGCCTCCAGGCAACCGGCGGCGGTCGCCAGACTCAGAAACGGATTATCCAAGTAACGATAGGACACGCTGCGGGTGGCAGTAGAGCGGAACTGCAAGCTCGCCGCAGGCCACGACCCGGAGGGCGGCCTCCAGGTCGGACAATCGGCCCAACCAGCACACGTCGAACGGCTAGGGCGAACTGCTGCACCCGACGCGCACGCGGCCGCTCGCTGGCAGCGAAGTTTGCCCCGCGCCAAGGCAACTGTTAGGATGAGAAGACTCCCACCTGCCCCCCTGCCCTGGAGCAATCCATGATTCCGCGAATCTACACTGTTTTCGCTAGTCTCGCCGTGCTGTCGTTGCTGGTCGCTTCGGCTCACGCGGACCAGGCTTCGGCGACCGCCACGTTGGAAGAGGCGGGCTTCAAGGTGAGCGGCTCGCGACTGACCACCGAGCAGGAAGCGGAGGTCTCCACCGCGCTGAAGGAAGTGAACAAGCTTCGGCGTAGTCTGATGACCGCCACTCGCGGGTTGGTTTCCGTGCAGGGCAAGGTCGATCAGCACAAGGCAAAGATCGCTCAACTTACCCATCGGTACGTGCAGCTTAGTACCCAACTGGCCAACGTGCGTCAGGGCGACGTCGAAACTAACAACCGTCTGGTTGGCGCGCTGCAAGCGCTGCAGGGGCAACTCGATTTGCTCAAAGGTCAAACGCCCAAGGCCGACGAAGCCGAGTCGAAAGCCCGCGCCGAGTGGAGCAAAGCCCGCGAGGCCTACTTGAAGCAGGTGCTCGTTATTCGCGACCTGGTCGACTCGGCCAGCCAGTTGTACGAGAGCGCCGCAGAGAACGACGAGCTGAAGCAAGCCGTGGAGGAGCTGAACACCGCCACCGGCAAGGAGTACAGCCTGGAGCCTTCCCGCTCGCTTGCATCCGCCATGCGTAAGCTCGAAGCGTTGGAAGACGAGGTGCTGACCGAAGCCATCCCGCTCCGCCGCCAAGGCAACACGCTCTACGCGTCGGTCACCGTGAACGGCAAGTACGACAAGGAGATGGTGGTCGACTCGGGAGCCAGCATGATCCTGTTGCCCCAAGCGGTGGCCAAGGAGTTGGGCGTCGAGCCCACCAAGGACGATCCCATGGTCCAACTCGTCATGGCCGACGGGCGGACAATCATGGGGCAGATGGTCAAACTCGACGAGGTCCGCGTGGGCCAGTTCTCCGTGAAAGACGTCGAAGCGGCCGTGCTCGGCGCCGACGCGGTCGCCGCCGAACCGCTCTTGGGCATGAGCTTCCTGGGCAACTTCAAGTTTGAACTCGACGCCAAGTCCGGCGAACTCACCCTGGTCGACGTCGAAGGCGCCAACCCAGCCGAAGAGAAGAAGCCGCGACGCGGACGGCGATAGACACGCGTGCCACGCGCGACCTATATCTAGTCGCAATCCTGACAATACTTCGCTCTCCTCCGTGCAGCTGCGTACCCACCTTCTCTTCCTCTTCTGGCGCGCCGATTGCGTTGTTGGGTAATTACTCCACCCAACACGCCTGTTCGCCAAGCGACGCCGGTCTCTCACACCTGGATGGGTGGTCGCTTGGCGGCCAGCGTGGTCGCGCGACAGCGCGATTCGCCTATCGAACCCTGTGTATCGCTTACAATGTTCCATCCTCAGTCCTTTTGCTTGCTGGCTCAAACTTCAGTGGAGCCGACGCCCGAGACTTCCGACGCACCTGCTGAATCTACTGAAAATTTGCCTACCGACGCGGCCGGTGCTTTGGAGGTGGTGCTCGACAGTGTGTACAGCATGTGGTCCGACTTCCTCGCTCGGTTACCACTGATTGTCGCGGGGCTGATAGTTCTGTTCGTTACTTGGGGTTTGACGAAGCTGGCCGACCGCGGCCTTCGTTTTGCATTGCGGCGTACTCGCTTGCGACGAAGCCTCCGCGAACTGGTGCGGCAGCTTGTTTACATCACGGTCTGGATCGTGGGTCTGTTGACCGCCGCGGTCATCGTGTTTCCCGGCATGACGCCAGCGAAGGTGCTCACGGTGCTGGGGCTAAGCTCGATTGCCATTGGGTTTGCGTTCAAGGACATTGTCGAGAATTTCTTCGCAGGCGCGCTCATCCTGTGGCGGTTTCCGTTCGAGCCCGGCGACTTCATCGAGTGCGGCGAGTTGATGGGCAAAGTCGAGGAGACCACCATCCGCATGACCACGCTCCGCCAGGTCGATGGCCAGTTGGTCGTGGTGCCCAACGCTCAGTTGTTCAAGTCTCCAGTGTTTGTGATTACCAGCCAGCCGAAGCGGCGCATCACCGTAATGTGTGGAGTCGACTACGAAACCGACTTAGACCAAGCGCAGCAGGTACTGCGCAAAGCAGTGGAACGCTGTTCGTCAGTCGACGTGGACCACCCAGTCGAGATATTCTGCCAGGAATTCGGCGGATCGAGCATCAACTTCGAAGTCACTTGGTGGACCGGCTCCACGCCGCTCGATGTGCGTGAGTCGCGCGACGAAGTCGTCCGCACAGTCAAAGCAGCACTCGACGATGCCGAGATCAGCATCCCGTTCCCGCACCGCACGCTCACCTTCAAGGAAGACCTTGCTTTTCAGCAAATCGAGCACGCAAATGGTGAACCCTAGCTCGCGGGGCGCTCGAATGATCCGGACGCTCACGCGTCCCGGCTCGCTGCTACCCCAACTTCACTGCCTACGACCGCGGAGCACGCTGCACCAACTCGGGGTGCTGGCGCTTAAACTCCGCCAGCCACCGCCGATCCTTGAACAACCGCCGGCCGAGGTGCGGCTTCAACCGCGCGGCTTCCTGCGCCAGCTGTTCGTTGTCTTCGAACAACGTAAACGGGTGCCAACCAACTGGCCTGAGCCCGTACCGATCGGGAATGATCGTGGCTTTGTGCGAATAGTCATCCTCGCGCGAGGCTTCGTTGATCTGCAAGGCAAACCGCCACGCGCCGGTGTGGTAGTAGACGCAGAATCCCGACGGAGGACTTAAGCCAACCCGGCCGAAGAGAAGAAGCCGCGACGCGGCTGGCGAAGGAGTGTCGATGCTGTGCAAAGGATTGAGATCATGTACGTTAGGGAGGATGCGATGGTCCGTTGCTCGCGGGGCTAAATATCTAGTGAATTTCGGCTACGCGCAATGGCGAAATTGCAGTATGATGCGTTGTTGGCGGAGAGCGGTCTCCAGCGCACTGGATTTCACTGGAAAGCACTAACCGATGTCGCGTCTTTGCTTGTTCATTGTGGCTGCAGTTTTCGCACTGGGCACCGCTCGGGCAGAGATTTTTCTCTCCGCCGAGGTAATGCCTACGCCGGGGCTAGCTGGATTCTCGACCTACACGATTACAGCGACGTCTAACGTCGGCAAAATCACGGCTTACGACTTTGGGACCAACCCTGGTGCAACTGGTCTAGGCGTGTTCGGCCCTTTGCACCAAGGGCCGTTTGACGCCGTGTTCGACGTACCGGCTATTTCCCTTGCTGCGGCTGATCCGCTGTATGCCCCAGTCGCTGACACACGGTTCCTGATTTCGTCGAATGATGTGCTCGCGGTCCGTCCGCAAGAGACATCCGAGACCCTGAAAGCTGCCTTTGCGTTTCACGGCACGGCACGGCGGGAAACCACCGCGTCACAGAGTTTCCTGCAAATCGTAACAGAGGATCCCACGGCAGTGCACCTCTCTGGACTGATTATCTCGCAGTGGAACGACCAAGCAGCCGATGGCGTAGTCGACGCGATCGATATCTCACTCACCGACATCCCCATCGGTCCAGCGCCTGACCTGGCCAGTTTGCCGGTTTTCACTCCGCCGGTGAAGGAAGTACCACTGAGGATTCAACCCACTCCAACCGTGCCAGTTACTCCTGAACCCATTACTCCCGTGCCAGTCAAGCTACCCGAGGGAAAGGACTCACCCGATCCTCTCGATGTTACCCCAGAGCCCAACCAGTCCCCCAACACAGTGGATCTGGTCGAGGCGATAACGAATGAAAATCGCCCAGCGAGTACCCGTTCAGACTACCCTCTGGAGAGCGGGATGCTGCAGCCGATCTGGTTCTACGGTGGAGATTCAATCGAAACCAATCCCCCGCTCATCACGACACCACTCGAAATCATCCCACTTCCCGGCGCCACTCTCCGAGGTGGCGCTCTGCCGGTTGAGCTTGCGACGAGTCTCGTGTCTTTCGGCGACCTGTCATCCCTTGCCGACGCCGATTCTTTCGTCACGGCAAACATGCGTTCCTTCCAGGAACAATCTGTGGCAGTTCCTGAACCAGGGACTGGGGCTGTGGGGCTCCTGGCTGGATGTGCGATCGTGATATTCGCTCGACGAAGGCTGTAGGTTCGGTGACGCGGAGACTTCACACCACTCTACCACCGCGGAGCTTGCCCTTACCACGCTGCACCAACTCGGGGTGCTGGCGCTTAAACTCCGCCAGCCACCGCCGATCCTTGTAGGCGTAGAGGTTCATCGATGCGTCACTGCCTACCGCTCAACGTCTACTCCTTGATCATATCCTTCACCGTATGACCGCCTGGGATCATCGGTAGAACGTGTTCCTGGTAAGGCACGGCGACGTCCAGCACGTACGGGCCGTCGTAGTCGATCATCTCCTGGATGGCTGCTTCGAGGTCGCACTTCTTCTCGACGTAAGCACCGCCGCAGCCGAAGCCCTTGGCGATGGTCACGAAGTGCGGGTAACGCTCCTCCTGATGCAGCGAGCCGACACCGTCGCCTTGGCCACACCATTCAGGGTTGTCGATCGGGCCCAGGTAAGTGTGAGCGCGGTTGCCCTGCATGAAGCGGTCTTCCCACTGCACCACCATGCCGAGGTGCTGGTTATTCAAGAGCAGCACTTTCACCGGCAGCTTCTCGCACACCAGCGTGGCCAGCTCCTGCACGTTCATCAAGAAGCTGCCGTCGCCGTCGATGTCGATCACCAAGCGATTGGGGAACTGGCTCTGCACGCCCATGGCCGCCGGCAGGCCGAAGCCCATGGTGCCCAGGCCGCTGGACGAAAGCCAGGTGCGCGGCTTGTCGAACTTGTAGAACTGCGCCGCCCACATCTGGTGTTGGCCCACGCCCACGGTGATTACTGGGTCGAGCTGGTGAGTCATCTCCCACAGCGTGTGAATGGCGTGCTGCTGGGTGATGCCCTCATACTCTTTGTTGTACGTGAACGGCTCGTCGGCCTTCCACTTCTTGCACTTGGCCACCCAGTCGCCGATCTCCTCAGGCGGCTCGACAATCTTGTTCAGTTCTTCCAGTGCAAATTTCACGTCGCTGCACACGGGAATGTGCGCCGGCTTATTCTTGTTCAGCTCGGCCGCGTCGACGTCGATGTGCACGATCTTGCCGTGCTTGCAGAACTCCTCGACCTTGCCAGTCACGCGATCGTCGAACCGCACGCCCAACGCGATCAGCAGATCGGCTTCGTCCACTGCCAGGTTCGAGTACACGCTGCCGTGCATGCCGAGCATGTCGAGCGACAGTTCGTCGGTACCGGGATAAACACCCAGCCCCATGACCGTCATCGTGATCGGAATGCCGGTCTTCTCCACCAGCTTGCGAACGTCGTCCGAAGCATTCGCGGTAATGAGCCCACCACCAGCGTAGATGATCGGGCGTTTGGCGCGTTTGATGGCCGCGGCCACCTGCTTGATTTGCTCGGGTCGAGCGCGGGGCAGTTCTGCCTCGAAGCCCGGCAGCGCGATATCGGCGTTGTAATTTGGTACGCACTTGTCGAGCTGCACGTCCTTCGGCATGTCGACCAGCACAGGACCGGGACGACCGCTGGCAGCCACCAGGAACGCCTCGCGCATGACGCGGGCGACGTCGTTCACGTCGGTCACCAGGTAGTGATGCTTGGTGATGCCGCGGCACACTTCCACGATCGGCGTTTCCTGGAACGCATCACTGCCGATCACCTTGGTGGGAACCTGGCCAGTGATGCAGACCATCGGCACGCTGTCGAGCTTCGCGTCGGCGATGGCTGTGACCAGGTTGGTCGCGCCGGGGCCGCTGGTGGCCATGCACACGCCCACCTTGCCGGTGCTGCGGGCGATGCCCTGGGCGGCGAAACCGCCTCCCTGCTCGTGCCGGGGCAGAATGGTGCGGATCTTGTCCGAATGCCGCGTGAGCGCCTGATGCAGCGGCATGCTACACCCGCCCGGGTAGGCGAAGATGGTGTCGACGCCGTGGTTTACCAACGACTGCACCAGAATGTCAGCGCCGCTAACGAGTTCGGTGGATGTCTTTGGTGAAGTTGCTGTAGCCACGGTCTTTGCCTCGGGGGGAAACTCGGTTGGGGGGTAAACAGCCGCTAAGCCCGATAGACCCGCGGCGGCGCGAAACGGTTCATGATAAGTCAGCCGCAGAGGCTGGGCAACCAGTTCGGACCCTGGCTGCGACTGCAAAACCCGCTAAATCTCGGCTCAAGCTGGTAGCCGGATTCGCAAGAATTCGGACCAAGTCGCAGGAAACCGAATTCTTGCGAATCCGGCTACGAAACGCGGCGGCTACCCGCCGACCCGTTTGGGAATGGTGAACGAATACAGCACCACCACCGCACCGGCGCCCATCATGCTCCAAGGGGCCCAGTCGGGCGGCGAAATGGTTTGCGCGGCCCGCACCTCCTTGCCCGCCAATACTCTCGGCTTGATCACCGCTTTTTCCAGTGCCAGGGCCTCGACACCCAGCAGGCAACAATACGCACCCACTGCCAGAAAGAATGCACGCCACATGGCCTTCTTGGCCTCCACGTTCGCAGAACCGATCGATTTCTCGGTGTTTTATCGTCGTTCTCGACTCGGCGGTTGCAGCCATTGTGCCAGCTCCTCGGCGGATCGCCGCCCTCGCGGCCGGGTTATGTGGATTGTTCCGCAGCGGTGGATAAAGTCCCACCAACGGGAGTTTTGTCCCCAAAGTGGGACAAAACGATTCGTTGGCCCAAAACCCCAGCCCGCCATGCCCTGGGGAATTTTCGTAAGTCCTTTCGAAGTAACCATTTGCAACATCGGACGAAAGCAGGACCCAAAGGGTTTTGGGCCCCGGTTAACCGCAGGTGGGGCAAAACCCATTTTTGGCCATTCTCTCCGCCGAACGAGCACCCCCGGCGAGCCGGAAGCGTCAGCGCCCGGAGTGCCTCACCAGCACGGAATCCGACGCCCTACCCACCCAGCGCCCAACCAACCCCGTATTGTCCCACGTTGCGTGTAAGATTCCTACAAGCACAAGTAAAGAAAGTGGATTCCGTAGCTACCGTCACCAGACGGTGGACGCGGGGCCACAGCGCTCTGCAATTCGACTCGCAGTACGAAACAACGTTCTCCACGCTCTGGCGAGCGTAGTTACGTCGTTCAGTACGCCCTACCCGGCTTCCACCAACCGATGCGCGGCATCCGGGCGGAAGCTGCTCGTTTCGCCGAAGGCGGCTTGGCCGCCGAATTCCTGGGCGACGGCGCCGACCGCGGTGCGGATCTCTTGTTCCAACCGCTGCGGAGTCATCGCCACGCGAGCGTTGACGATCAGTTCGATGTCGGTGGCCGCGATGCCTGCTCGCTGCGAGTGCTCTACAGGGCTGCGACCGCTGAGATTGGCCGCCGCGATGCGTCCCTCGGCGAAGCCGACGATCTTGAGCTGCGCGGTTTCGCGGTGCGGTGGTTCGAAGCGACTGCCGAGCCGCCCAACCAAGGCGGGGAGCAGGTTGTCGACGTCGATCGCGCGATCGGCTTTCACCCGGCAGCGGCTGTTGAGCCACCCCAGTTCGGCCTCGGGCGCTGTCGCGTGGTCGTTTTCGGCAAGGGGTTGATCGAAACCGTCGCCGGTCTCGGTAGAATGCAGCGGGGAGGACATGGGGCAGCAGTCGTAAGGGCAACAGGGGGCAGGCCTGAGTGGTACAGTTCACTCTAACCACCACGGCGGGCACTGTCACGGACCACCGCCATGGAATTCTGGCTCGGCTCGGAAAACAGCAACTTCCACTCTTCAACACACCATGGATAAAGAACCCAAGACCCACCGGTGGCTACCTCGGTTCACCATTCGCGAACTGCTGCTGGCCATGGTGGCCGTCGGAGCCGTGGTGGCGCTGTTCGCCCAGCGGCAGCCGTTCGGGCGGCACAAGATGCTGCAGTCGCTCGATCCCTACTCCACGGTCGTGAAGATCTGCAGCGACGTCGGCGTCAAGGTCCAGAACACGTCGAGCCAACAAGCCTCGGGCGTAGTGTTCGGCGGTGGTTATTGCGTGGAGTCGGATTCCGAGTATTCCGAGCTGGGCTATGCCGACGCGACGACCAAGGTCATGCCGAAGCTGCTGGGCCATATCCGAGATGCCATTGAGTCGGACGATGGCGAAATTGTAGGTTCCGGCATCTCAGGCTCGACCGACGAATCCGTGGTTTCGCGATTTTCGCTTCAGTACCGCCGTGGACAGATTCGCGGCGTTGCGCGAGCGTATGCCTTCGAGTTGCCCGAAGGCGGTACGCGAATACTGGTCCTGATGGACGAGTATTGAGCACGTCCTATCCGTCCAGCTCCGCCAGCTTGTCGCGCAGCCGCTGCTTGTCGGCGTCCGTCAGGTCGCGCCAGTCGCAGTCGCGCAGTGCGCCTTCGAGCGCCCACAACAGATTGAGCGACACGCCGCGCTGTTGCTGGCGGACTCTGGCGTAGGCAACCACCGCGCCCAGCTCGCGCAGATCGGCAAGCGATTCGATCCCCGCTGCCGCTAGCCACGCGGAGCTTTTGGGACCGAGATTTCGCAGCTCTTCCACGGTCTTGATTCCTAGAAAATCGCTAGCATTGCGTGCGAGCCCAGCATTTTCAGCAGAAAATCCGGTCCGCCGAACGGCCGCAACGCTCTAATCTATTGAGGCCCACGAGTTTGCCACCCTACCCTGCGCAGGTTGATCTTGTCTACGCTCGAAGTTCCCTCCGAACAGTCCGACCAGCAGGAGCGGTCCGCCAGGCGTTCGATCGCCGCGACGGACGGCGAGTTGCTGCTGCGATTCACCCGCCACCAAGACGAATCCGCGTTTGCCCAGTTGGTCGAGGCTCACGGGCCGCTGGTCTGGAGCGTCTGCCGGCAGGTGCTGCATCGGCAGGCGGACATCGAGGACGCCTTTCAGGCGACATTCCTCATCCTGGCCAGCCGGGCGGGCGACATCCGGGCGAGCGACTCGGCGGCCGGCTGGCTCTATCGCGTGGCGCACCGCACCGCGGTGTCCCTGGCGCGGAAGAACAAATCCCGCCCCGAAGAACCATTGAACGGCCACGACTTCGCTGCGGCCGATAACAATCCGCTGGAAACGGTCCACCGCCAGCACTCGATCAACGTTCTGGTCGAGGAGTTGCGCACGCTGCCCGTCCGTTTCCAGGAACCGCTGGTGCTGTGTTACTTCGAAGGGCACTCGCGGAGCCGCGTGGCCGAGATGCTCGATCTGACCACGGCCACCATCAAGGGACGCCTGGCGCGCGGCAAGCAAATGCTGCGGCATCGGCTCGCGCGGCGGGGCGTCGCGCTGTCGGTGGTGGCCGCCCTTGCCGCGTCGACCGTCGAGAGCGCCAAAGCTTCGGCCGGCGAAACGCTCGCCGCCGGCACCGCCTCGGCTGCTACCTCGTACATCCATTCGGGCGGCGCCACGGCTGGCGCATCGTCCACCGCTTGTTCGCTTGCTCAACAAGGAGTGTCTGCTATGTTCTTCGCTTCGCTTGCCAAGCCGGCTTTGTCGGTCGCTGCGCTATTGGCCATGGGACTCGTCGCCGCGGCGGCCAGCGACGACCCACCGGAGACATCTCCTTCGAACTCCGCTCCCTTCGGGTTGGTAGCTTCGGCGGATGCAGACTTCGAAGCAAGTTCGGATCAAACCGACGTACACATCGAAGTCAAAGCGACGAATTCCGACGACTCCAACAGCCCTCGGCGGAAGCCGAGTGTTCTGGACCCCGATCCCCAGTTCACCGATCCCACAGATCCCTCGGCTCCCGCTGAAGACTCGAAACGCAAGGAAGTGCAAGTGGAGATCGTGAAGAGTGGCGATGGGTCAGGCGAAGACATTCTCATTCTGCGCGGCGACAAGGTTTCCGTTACCGACGTGCAGAAAATACTCAAGAAAAATGAGAGTCGCCGCGACCAGCCTCCGGTCGCGGTTGAAATGCACGAGATGCAAGTACACACACCAGATGGCGATCGCACGGTCCGCGTACCATCGATCGACTTGACCATGCCGGCGCAGCCCAATCTCACTTGGCACCAGGCGGCCGACCAGGGGCCGAGCGTCGAAGCGTTGGAACTGGAACTCAAGTACTGGGAAACTCGCACCCAGGGGTTGCGCATGAAGGCCGAGGGCATCGAACAACAAATCGAGCGGCTGCAAAAGCTGAAAGACACCGGCGCAATTCCAGCGGAAGAGCTGGCATCCGCCACCGAACGAGTCGGCGATATGATGCTGCTACGGGCCGACGCCTATCGCGCCGAAGCAAGAGTGCTGGAGACGAAGCGGAAGATCGAGCTACGGAAGAAGCAGTCGAACGTGCCCAAGGCGACGTTTGTGCCGGCGCCTCAAACGCGCGCGTGGCCGATACCCCACGACTTGAATTCTCCACAACCGGTATACGCACCGCAGCCGGCTCCTGCAGATTCCGCGATACCAACCCCGCGGTACGACGTGATCGTCGCGCCTGGCGCGCCACAACCACAACCACCTTGGTTCACCAATCTCGACGCGGCAACCCAACAGTCGCAGCAGAGCGGCCGGAATATGGTCGTGCACTTCTTCAGCCCTTACAGTCCGCCATGCCTGAAGGTGCTACAAATGGTGCAGTCCACACCCAGCACCAACAACTATCTCCATGATCATGCCATTCCCGTAAAAGTGGACGTTTCCCAGTTCCCTGCAACCGCACAGCGGTTCAAAATTCAACGTATTCCCACGGTTTGCGTAATCTCCCCCGATGGGCAAGTGTTGGACGAGTTCGTGGCCCCTGCGGAGGCAGAAGTCTACCTCAAGAAGCTAAAGGCCGTGGTGGGTGAGAAGCGAAGCGCGCCGTCTTCCTTCGACGAGAACGAAGCAGACAACGATTCGCCACCCGAAACGGATTCCGATGAGGATCACGGCGAAGAAGTCGGCGAAATGCTCCTGCCCGGCGAGGTCGTGATTGTCAAAATCTCTCGCCAGAAGCCTCGGTCGAGAGAGGATGCGTATTCGATTGGCATTAACGAAGGCGGCTACATCGGCGTTCCTGGCGCCAATCGCACCGCGAGGATCGCCGGGCCGCTGGAGAAGGCCGCCGAGAAGATCCTGACCGAACTACGCGCGTTCCACGGTGATTATTTCGACGCCATGGAAGTCGAAGTCGAGGTCGAGCCAACCGGGAAAGCGGCCTCGCGCGCAACACTCTCGTCGCCGATGCTCTCCCCGTTGTCGAGGCTGACGGATGGTCCTCCCACGGTGAGCGGTCCCTATTCCATGCAGCCGCAGAATCACGCGAGCGAACTTGAGCAACTCAAAGAAGAGCTCGAAGCCTTGCGCAAGGAGAACGAGGAGCTGCGAAAGAAGACGGGTCGAAATCGGCGATAGCTCACTCGAACAACATCGTCGCGTCGTTGTCGTCCGACTTGGTACCTTGCCCGGACGACTTCGGTGCGGTGCCGCGTTGGTGGCTGCTCCACCATGCGTCGGCCTGGTCGAGCGACCATTCATCGGCGGCCGCGCACGCGGCGAGCATTCGCACCAGGTCGCGGGCTGTTTGCGGACGTTTCGCGCGGGTCTTCTCCAGGCACGCGAGAATCGCGTGCTCTAGCTCGGCGGGCACTGGCTTGCCGAGTCGCTCGCTTGGCGGAACCGGGGGCTCGCTAGTGTGCATCTGGCACAAGTCGACCAGGCTGTCGGCCTCGAACACCGGGCGGCCCGTGAGCAGGAAGTAGCCCACCGCGCCCACCGCGTACAGGTCGCTGCACGCGTCGACCGAGCCCGGCAGCTGAATCGCCTCGGGCGACATGTACAACGGCGTGCCGGCCATCGATTCGGCTTCGCTCGCCGCATCCTCCTTCGCCCGCACCAGGCCGAAGTCGAGCACCTTCACCACGTCGCTCTCGCCGCCCCGCTGGTTGAGCATGATGTTGGCCGGCTTCACGTCGCGATGCACCAATCCGGAGCAATGAGCTTCGTACAGCGAACCACAAACCTGGCGCAGAATGTAAATCACCCGCCCCGCCGGCTGCGGGCCGTAGGTGTCGACCAGCGTTTGCAGGTTGATTCCGTCGAGGTACTCCATCGCGTAGTAGAACACCCCTTCGGGCGTGCGGCCGTAGTCGTAGATGGCCACCGTGTTGGGATGGTTCAGGTTGCTGGTAATCTGCACCTCGCGCTCGAACCGACCGATCGACGCGTCGGTAACTTTATTGGCGTCGAGCAACTTGATGGCGGTGGGACGGCGGAGCATCGCATGGCGGCCGCTGTACACCACGCCCATCGCCCCTTCGCCCAGCTTTTCTTCCAGTTTGTACTGGCCCAGCTGCTTGGCCTCGATGGCCGCCTCCCGCGCCTGTCGCTGCGCCCGCGACATGAGCAGCGTGAACACGAAGATAGCGATCGAGCAAATCGCGAGTAGCGCAAGCAGCGCCCAGAAGGTTCGCTTCAGAATCACCAGCGGCCGAAACGCTTCGCTGAAGTCCATCTCGGTGGCGACACCGAAGCCATACTCTTCGAGCCAGGTCCACGCGCCGATGACCGACACGCCGCGGTAGTCGCGGTAGCCCACTACGTCGACATCGGTGTTGCCTTCGACAGCGCTGGCCGCCATCTTGGTCAGCGGCAACTCGCTCCGCAGCACCTTGGGGCGGTAGCCCGTGGTGATGTTGCCACCCGGATCGCGAACCAGCAGGTTCAAGATCGATGCTTCGTCTTCGGGCAACAGCCCGTCGAGCTTCAGCTCATGGTCAAACCGGCTGTTGGAGAGCATCAGGCCATTGGCGTCGAACGCGTACGTCTCGCCCGACTCGCCCGTCTGGCCGAGTTGCAGGATGTTGGTGAATTCCATCTCGGGACGGATTTGTAGTCCCAGCGCGGCGACGACCTGCAAGTTTTGATCGTCCACGATCGGCGCGAAGACAAACATCATCGGCAACCCGGCGCGGACTTGTCCATCGCTGTCCACGTAACTCAGCACGCTCTTGTAAGGTCGCGTCACTGTCGCACTGCCATCGAATACACGTTCGACCACGTCGCTCATTTCCGCTGGCAGTTGCAATCCGATTGCTTCGGGCCGGCTGGCGGACAAGACGGTTGTGCGATCGACCACCACGAAGCCCTGATAGTCATGAGAGTTGATGGTCGGCCCCAGCAGCTCCGCCAGCTTCTTAGCGGCCGCGTCGTGGGCGGCCGGCTCTCCGTCGACCTTACTCTGATCCTGCAGTAGCTGCAGCGCGGTGTGACGAACATCGATATCCGCCGCCAGGCTCTCGGCATTCTGCTCTTGCGTGGTCAGCCAGGTTCGCAACATGGCGACTTCCACATTGCGCAATGTTTCGAACTCGCTGGTGAGCCCTTCCTCCATGGTCGCTTGAATCTTGCTGTCGACCAGCCAGCCAATGGTGGAGAGCAGCACCACCGCAATGATCGGCCACACCCAAATCTGCCGCGAAAGAAACCGCCGCGTCCGGGCGACGGTGCCCGCCACGGTGCGCGACGCCCAAGTCATGTGGGCGGCCGGCGGTCGGGTGAGGTGGGAATTGCGTTTGGACATCGGGCGTTTCGCGGAATTCGAGACCAGGTGATACGCAATCCATTGTAATTGCCCGCGGGCCCCCTCACACAGCCGCGGCTACGACGCGGCAAGCCGCCTCTGTTGCGCCGCAAACATAGGGAATTTCCGCAGAAAACTCGCCCGCCCCGGGTCCGTCGGCCAACTGGGCGCAGCCGACAGGAAGTTGACTCCAATCCGCGCGGGCGCACGACGCGGCCGCCCCTCGAACGACCGGGTCAGAAAACACCTCCCAAAATACCTGTAGCCCGGCAAGTTCAAGCCGCTGGCCGTGTTGAACTACGAGTACACCCGGGTAATAGAAAAGCACCAACCCGAAATTGGATGTTTTGGCTCCCCCATCGAAATTAAAAGGTGGTCTGGTGAGATACTGTGATAGAATGGGCGACGGTCTACCTCCTCTTGTTTCAGCAGGGAAGAACCATGGCACCGATCTCAGGCGGCAAAAGCAACGCTCGTTCATCTCGCGCGAGCAATCGCCACAAGTCACTCCGGCTCGAATCGTTGGAGCAGCGACACCTGCTCGCTATTACAGTGACCGTCGACACCGTGCTCGACGTGGTGGACGCCAATGATGGCGTCACGTCGATTCGCGAAGCCCTCGGCATGGCTACCTGGGGCGACGAGGTTGACTTCAACCTGGGCGCGGAGCCTGCCACGATCGTCCTGACCGAAGGCATCTTGGAGGTGCCAAGCGGCGTGAACCTGCGTGGTCCGGGTAGCGAGCTGCTCACCATCGACGCCAGCGGCAACGACCCCACCCCCGACCTCGAAAATGATGATGGCACCGGTGTGATTTTTGTGCCGTACGGCGACTTCGGGAACGAGTTCGAGGGACTAACCATCACCGGCGCGGACGGCGGTCCGGCGATCGAAAACTCCAACAGCTTGACGCTTCGCGACACTGTGGTTACCGGTAATCATGGCACCGGTCTAGAGCATTTCGATGGCGGCTATATCGGCGCTGCAAATACAATTCGCGTCATCGACAGTACGATCACCGGCGGCGTCAGCATCCGTTCAAAGTACTTGACTACCGACGCTTACATACAAAACTCAACTGTCTCCGGTGTTGGTCTGTACGGAGTGGATCTGGAAGTCGAGGGAAGTTGGGTGGGCGGTATATCGACTCGTTTTCGATGGGGTGGCATCTCGTCGTCGGGGTACTACGGTGGCAGAACGGTCATCAAAGATTCGTCGACCGGCTTCATCGACTGGCAGGCTGCCGCGGATCTGAAAATTGCCAACAGCTCCATCTCCGGTATGCGTGCAGATTTAGTTGGGGGAGGATCTAACGCCTACGACCAGTACCAGCAAGTTGAAATCACGGGCTCGACGGTTCGCGGGCAGGTGCGCGTAGCATCCTATGTCAACCCACTGCTCATTGAGAACTCCCTGGTGCAAGGAGGTATATACGCCGATGGCGCAACCGATATCGAGTTGAAACATAGCACCATCTCTGGCAGTACCCTTGAGCCCGCGATCAGACTCCAGTTTGCAAACAAACTGACCGTCTCCTACAGCACGATTACAGGCAATGCCGGGGGATTCGCTACCGGTATCGATGGCGATATTGGGCCGGTGGATAGCATCGTGTTCAACCACTCCATCTTCGATCAGGTGCTAGACGATTCCATCGTTCCCGCCAACGGAATCATCGCCAACCACAGCATCATTTCCGTCTCCGACGGCGCGACGATCACCAACAATGGGAGTTTGATCGGCACGGTTGAAGCCCCCGTCGATCCGCTGCTGGGACCGCTGGCCGACAACGGCGGCCCCACGATGACCCACGCCCTGTTGCCGAATAGTCCCGCGCTCGATGCGGGCGACATCGGCATCGTCAACCCGCCGATGTACGACCAGCGCGGCATGCCTTACAACCGCATCGCCGACGGCAACCTGCCGGACGATGTTGTGATTGATATCGGCGCCTACGAAGCCCAGAACATCCCGACCGCTGCACCCGGCGACTACAACCGCGACGGCGTGGTGGGGATGGCCGATTACGTGGTCTGGCGAAACAACCTGGGCGCGACCATCGAACCGCTGACTGGCGCCGATGGCGACGGCAACGGAGTGGTCGATACAACCGACTACCAAGTGTGGAAGTCGCACTTCGGTTTCTCGTTCGACATCCCTTCCGCAGCACTGGAACTGGCCGCAGCCAGTTCGGATCCAGCAGTGGTGTCGATTGATGCCGCTATGGCAAGCTTGGTGTCGTCCGATCCGCGAGCGGCAGAAGAACCGTCCATCACCCGCTCCGCAGCCACTTCGACGGCCAGCCGCGACGATGGGTTGTTGCTGCTGCAGCGAGCCAGCCAACCACCCACCACGAGAGCCACTGGGGCAAGCGGAAACGACGGCGATACGGACTCCAGCAGCGACCGCGAACACCGCGATCGCAGCGAATTCCATCTAGCGCTCAACGACCTGCTGAAACCGCGTCGGTAGTCCGCGGCGGCGAAAGTCGATTCGAGAATCGCGGCAGCTTGCCAGCGCAGGACTTTTTCTACCTCCGGCGGCCCAGGCAGCGTCCTGGGGCACAATTTCGGGCCGGTTGAACACCGCCAGCAGGGCGTGGTACCTTGGAGCGATTTTACCCGCTCACGGACGCGAAGATTGGGCACCCCCCGCCCGGCGTGCCTGCCCCCGACCCCGAACCCTGGCCCCTCCCAAATGCCACGTCGCGACGACATCCACAAGATTCTCATCATCGGCTCCGGCCCCATTGTTATCGGGCAGGCGTGCGAGTTCGACTACTCCGGCACCCAGGCGTGCAAGGCCCTGCGCGAGGAGGGGTACGAGGTGGTGCTGGTCAATTCGAATCCGGCCACCATCATGACCGATCCGGCCACGGCCGACCGCACCTACATCGAGCCGCTCACCTGGCAGGTGGTCGAGAAGATCATCGCCCGCGAAAAGCCCGACGCCTTGTTGCCCACGCTGGGCGGGCAGACGGGGCTCAATCTGGCGATGGACCTCGAAGCGAACGGCGTCTTGGCAAAGTACGGCGTCGAGATGGTGGGCGCCAAAGCCGACGTGATCGACAAGGCGGAGAATCGCGACCGGTTCAAGGTCGCGATGGAGAAAGTTGGCCTGGGCGTCTGCAAAGGCGACACCGTTCAGACGCTCGAAGCGGCCCGCGAGTTGCTCGACGAAATCGGCCTGCCGGCCATCATTCGTCCGAGCTTCACCATGGGCGGCTCCGGCGGAGGCATCGCCTACAACCGCCAAGAATTTGATCATCTGGTCCGGCACGGTCTCGACCTGTCGCCGACCACCGAGGTGCTGGTCGAGGAGTCGATCCTCGGCTGGAAAGAGTACGAAATGGAGGTGATGCGCGACGTCGATGACAACGTGGTGATCATCTGCTCGATCGAAAACTTCGACGCCATGGGCATCCACACCGGCGACTCGATCACCGTGGCCCCCGCGCAGACGCTCACCGACAAAGAGTACCAGCGGATGCGCGACGCCAGCCTGGCGGTGATTCGCGAGATCGGCGTCGAGACCGGTGGGTCGAACATCCAGTTCGCCATCAATCCCGACGATGGTCGAATGATCGTTATCGAGATGAACCCCCGTGTGAGCCGCAGTAGCGCACTGGCGAGTAAGGCCACCGGATTCCCGATCGCCAAGATCGCCGCCAAGTTGGCCGTGGGCTACCGCCTGCACGAACTACCCAACGACATCACCCGCGAGACGACCGCTTGCTTCGAGCCTTCGATCGATTACGTGGTGACCAAGATCCCGCGTTTCGCATTCGAGAAGTTCCCCGACGCCGACGACAAGTTGACTACGCAGATGAAAAGTGTCGGCGAGACGATGGCCATCGGCTCGACATTCAAGGAGAGCTTTCAAAAGGCGCTGCGGGGCCTGGAAGTCGGCGCGCATGGCTTCGGCTGCGACTCGAAGGACCTGTGGTACAACGCCGACGGCTCGAAAGGCGATACGCGGCCCGACGAGGAAGAGATTCGCGCCAAGCTGCAGTCGGCCGGGCCCGACCGCGTGTGGTACCTGCGCTACGCGTTCAAGCTGGGCATGAGCATCGACGAAGTATTCGAGCTAACCGGCATCGACCGCTGGTTCCTCGACAACCTGATGGAGATCGTCGAGACAGAAAACGAACTGCGGGCCATGGCCCGGCAAGCGGGCCCCGAGCCGTTTGATCTCTCGTCGCTCACCGACAACACGCTTCGCACCGCCAAGCGGCAAGGCTTCTCCGATCGCCAGTTGGCCACGATCTTCGGCGCAACCGACATGCAGGTGCGCGAAGAGCGGCTGAAGCGTGGCATCCGCGCGGCGTTCAAGTCGGTGGATACCTGCGCGGCCGAGTTTGAAGCCTACACGCCGTACTTCTATTCGACCTACGAGGACGAGGACGAAACGCCGGGCAAGTCGGACACCAAGCGGATCATGATCCTCGGTGGCGGGCCCAACCGCATTGGCCAAGGCATCGAGTTCGACTACTGCTGCTGCCACGCCAGCTTCGCACTACGAGAACTCGGCATCGAGTCGATCATGGTCAACTCGAACCCCGAGACGGTGAGTACCGACTACGACACCAGCGACCTGCTGTTCTTTGAGCCGCTGACCGTAGAAGACGTCTTGAACATCTGCGACCGCGTGCAACCCGACGGAGTGATCGTGCAGTTCGGCGGGCAAACTCCGCTGAACCTGGCCCGCGAGCTGAAGGACGCCGGCGTGCCGATCATCGGCACCAGCGTCGACGCCATCGAAGACGCCGAGGACCGCGAGAAGTTCCACCAACTCATCAAACGGCTCGACCTGAAGCAGCCGCCCGGTGGCATCGCACAGACCATGGACGAAGCGCGGCATCTGGCCCACGAGATCGGCTTCCCCGTGCTGGTGCGGCCGAGCTTCGTGCTCGGCGGCCGGGCGATGGAGATTTGCTACGACAACGCCCAGCTCGATCAGTTCGTCGCCCAGGCGTTCATCGCCGCTGAAGGCCAGCCGGTGCTGATCGACAGCTTCCTGGAAGGGGCCATCGAGGTCGACGCCGACGCGGTATCGGACGGCGAGACCGTGATCGTGCCCGGCATCATGGAGCACATCGAAGAAGCGGGCGTGCACTCGGGCGACTCGGCCTGCGCGATTCCGCCCTACAGCCTGCCCGGCCCGGTGGTGGCCGAAATTCGCGCAGCGGCCGTCGCATTGGCCAAGGAACTCGACGTCCGCGGCCTGATGAACGTGCAGTTCGCCGTGCAGGACGACGCCGAAGGCCGGCCGCAGGTGTACGTGATCGAAGTGAACCCCCGCGCCAGCCGCACGGTGCCGTTCGTGGCAAAGGCGACCGGATTGCCAGTCGCCAAAGTGGCCGCCAAGGTGATGGCCGGCGTGTCGCTCGTCGAGCAAGGCGTGACCGAGGATCCGATTCCGCAGCACGTGAGCGTCAAAGAGGCCGTGTTCCCGTTCATCAAGTTCCGCGGCGTCGACGTGGTGCTTGGCCCCGAGATGCGTTCGACCGGCGAAGTGATGGGGATCAGCCCGCGATTCAGCATGGCGTTCGCCAAGAGCCAGGTGGCCGCCGGCACGGTGCTGCCGACCGAAGGCAAGGTGTTCGTGAGCGTCGCTCCGCGGCACAAGCCGCAAGCGGTCGAGCTGGCCAAACGCCTGTCGGCCATGGGCTACGGCATCCTGGCCACCCGCGGCACGGCCGACGCGCTGGACGAAGCCGGCGTGCCGTGCGAACGAGTGAAGAAACTCAAAGAAGGCCACCCTAACCTGCTCGACTTCCTGGCCGACGAAGATGTCGCGCTGGTGATGAACAGTCCGGTAGGCAAAGGCGCGCGGACCGACGAAGGCAAGATTCGCGCCGCGGCCGTCGCCGCCGGCGTGCCCTGCCTGACGACAATCGAAGCAGCCGAAGCGGCCACCAAGGCGATGGAAGCCTTGCGCGAAGAAGAAGTGCAAGTCGAGAGCCTGCAGGAACGCTTCGGGCTGTAACAGCGCGCGTTTATTGGCCCGCTTCGAGCCGCTGGCGGACGCAAGCCGAGCAAAGCTGCTGGTAGTTCTCGATGCTGTGCCACTGGGCGTACTTGCGGACGCGCTGTCGATCCTCGTCGGTCCAGGGCTGCTCAAGTCTCAGCCGAATGGCGCTGGCGAACACCTCGGCATCTTCCACGTTGCACACAGCGCCAAGCTGTTCGTGCTCGACCACGTAACGAATGCAACCGCGGTCGACTGCCACAACCGGCCTCCCCACCGCGGCAGCCCACAGAATAATGCTGGACCGCCCCGAGTGTTTAAAGTAGGGTGCGAGCAACAAATCGCTGGCGGCCGCAGCGTCGAGCATGTCCTGCTCGCTGAGGAAGCGGTCGGCGGTGAGAATCGTTCCCGCCTCGACCAGATTTTGCCAAACCGGCTCGGTGAGCAACTCGCGAATCGCGTCGCTTTGGGGACCGCCGATGAACAGCCGGACATGCGGGCGGTCGCCGGCGGTGGAGGCCAGCTGTTGGATGGCCGCCATGGCCAGATGGACACCCTTGCGGTGGTCGGCCATGCCCAGGCAGGAGACGATGGTCGCTTCGCGCGGCAAGTCGAGCCGCCGTCGAGCGTCGTCGCGGGACGGCACCTCGGCGTAGCGCACGGGGTTAGGGGGCAGCACGACCTCAGTCGGCGTCGGCGGCAGCCGACGCGTGAACTCCAGCACCAACTCGTCGTCGAAATGAATCCTGGCGAAGACGCCCTGCTTGAGGAACCGCTGAAACAACCGCTTGTTCCGTTGCTGCCGGCGCGAGGTGGCATCTGGGTAGGTGAAGCCGCCACGGTACATCCACGCTTCGTAGGTGGGGCCTTGAGGCAGCAGGTTGAATCCCAGTGCCTTGGTGGCCGAGAGCACTTGCCAAATACCATCGGCATACACCACGCAAACATGGTCGGGCTTCCACTGCTTGACGACACTCGCCAGGTCGGCACACCGCCGCCAGGAATTTCGCAGCGGAGCACGCTTGATGAGCGGCCGGCAACTCGGCAGCACCTCGATCCGATCCTCGTACTGCTTGAGAGTCATCTCAAATTCATGCGATGCGACAGCCTCCGGCGTAGTGGCCAGCGCCACCTCGACAGGCAACTCGATGAACCCGGGCAGCATCCGCGCCAGATAGGCAAAGTGATGCCCCGTGTGGTTCGGCTCATAGAAGAGGACGCGCATGCAATCGTCTGGCAATATGGAGTTGGTGATAATCAGGAGAGAAGTCGGTTGTAGACATCCATAACGGCTTCCAAGTGTGCTTTGGCAGTGAAGCGTTGCAGCACCTCAGCACGACCACTATCGGCCAGCTGAATCATGTAATCTCGATCGTCCAGCAAGCTATTCAGCTCTCGGCCAAGCGACCCGGCACTACCCGGTTCGAAGCACAGGCCTGTCTGCCCGGGTGTTACGATCTCACTGAGCCCACCATGATTGGCAACCACGGTCGCACGGTTCCATGCCATGGCCTCAATGGCTGCTCGGCCCATCGGCTCCGGATATCGGCTCGGCACAACGGCGATATCCACGGCTCGGTAGAAGTTGTCAATGTCGCGACGGAATGGCTCTATGTGTACGCGCTGGCGAAGTTCTGCCGGCAGGGCGTCTATCTTCGCTCGAATCACCCCGGCGTACTCCAGTTCCGCGGCTTCCGGCACTCCCCAGATTTGGACCACGAAGTCGTCGCGCCCGCCCAGCTCGCCGATGGCGTCGACAAAGATGTCGATGCCCTTCTCCGGAACGCAACGCCCCGCATAGCCGATGACCAGCGGTCCGTCATGGTGCAGCGAAGGGCATTCCGATTGCTCCGGGGCGGCAACGGCGTTGTAGATCACGTCGGTTTTCTGGCAAATCTCAGGCGGTAGTCCATCGCGGACCCAGTTCGAGATGGCCACGACGCGGTTCGCCCAGCCAAGCCCGCGGTTGAAGTAGTTGTTGGAGTAGTTGTCGCGCGCGTGGCAGACAATCGGACGATGCGTCCAACGCGCTGCAGGATAGACGTACCGCACTCCGGTTGCGGAGTGAGAGTGGACGATATCGATGTCCCAATCGCGGATGGCCTTCGTCACACAACGCGTGGCCTTCCACATCCGCTGCAGCCGAGTGCGGGGCATGCCTTGCTTGCCGTAGAAGGTCCGCACTTCGGCCCCCACCTCGCGACAAACGTCGGCCACTTCATTGTCGTGCATCACCACGGCGTAGGTGGGCTGCTGTTTGGCCATCTCGCGCATCAGCGTCAGCATGCTGCGCGTCGCGCCAGCCAGGTTGTTGATCGGATTGAAGTGTAGTACACGCATGAATAGCCAGGTTCGCGTTCACCCGAGGCAAGCGATGTTCATCGCTCTGCCTGTTCCGTGGATCGATGGGATGATGGTAGTAGTTCGCGATAGACCGCGGCGGTCGCCGCCCCCATTTCGGTCCACCCCCAAGCCACTACGCGATCGAAATTCCGCTGACCCATATGTGCCAATTCCATTCGCTGTTGGATGGCCGTGGTCATGGCGTCGGCCAAGGCGAGCGTTGGATCCTGGTCGGTATCAAATACTATTATGCCTTCCGGGTCGAGCCCCTCTTTGATCGACTCGACGTTCGGCACGATGATCGGCTTGGCAAACGACGCGGCCAGCAACGTGGAGCCCGATGTCAGCACTCGACGGTAAGGCAATACGACCACGTCCGCCGCGCTCATGTAGGTCGACACTTCCTCGTCGGGCACGAAGCCGGGGCGGTAGTCGACGCGACCATCCCTCTCGGCGGCGGCGCGCAACGTCTCGTCGATGCTCGAGTTCAGCGGCTTGCCAACGATCAGCACGCGGATGCCCGCGTCTGGTAGTGTTCGCAAAGCCGACAAGAGCGCTTCGAGTCCTTTGTAAGGTCGAATTGCTCCTAAAAAAAGGAAGACCAGTTCGTCTTGCGGCACGCCGATTGCCCGCCGTGCGTTGTCGCGAGGCGGAGCTGCGGGATAGTCGTCGATGTAGTTCGCGTGGGGAACCACCCGCAGCTTCGCGGTGGGAAACTTATATTGCTGCTGTGCAAGCTTTCCCGCCGCGTTGGAATGCACGAGGACCCGGTCGGCCACCGACGCAACTCTACGGAGTAGCCGCAGCTCGGTTTGCGGCCGCTTCGATTCATGACTCGTCAGGTTATGCACGGTCCAGACGACCCGCTTGCCACGCAACTTCAGCCAAGCCAACTGTAGCAGGAACACGCAGCCCTTGCTGAAGGTCTTGGACAGCGAATTGGCGAGTAGCGCATGATCGAGCCAATGCAGATGCAGGATGTCGGCTTGTTGCACCGCCGATCCCCCCCGCGAAGCGATGAGCGTCGTCGGCCGCACCCCTTCGACATGCACCCCCTGTTTCTCCAGCGCAGCGGCCAACGAACCCTGGTAAGGATTGTCCTCGAAGTACGGGCAGAACGCGACTTGTAGCGGCGAGTCGGTTGCCTGTTCGGTTTGAATCGCTGGAGTTGGCATGTTACCTCAGAAACGCTCGACGGAACCGCTCTCGATCAACGTGGCCTCTATATGCGCCCGTTGCGCGTCGTCGAACAACGCATTGAATTTTTCCAGCCCCGTATCCTCCAACGGTGCTGCGACTCGCGACTTCCAGTGCTCGCCAGGCATGACGGACTCTTCTTGTTCGCCGCCTTCTGCTTCGCCAGCATCATCCGCATGGAACGAACACCCCAGGAAGTCGGCCACCTGCACGAGCGTCGCCTGCGGGTCCTCGACGAAGCGGTGGTAGTTGACCACCAGGTGATTCGGTTTTGCCGCGTAGCGTTCGGTGATGCGGATGTAGCTGTTCCAGCGTTGCACACACCGATCCACATCCGACATGTGCGCGAACTCTGGATACCGCTGCGCGGCGTCGTGCAGCGACGCCACGGTCATGCGTCCGTCTCTCACTACGTGCAGGAAACGCACCCCCGGCACGTACCGTCCGATGATGTTCAGGTACTCCAAATGCCTGGGCGTCTTCTCCACCCACCCTTCATTGTCTCTGGAGGTTGCAATCGAGTCGAACACGTCGACGAAGTAGGCCGAGTTCACCGCCAAGCGTCTCGACTTCGGCACCGCTTTCTGGCGGAGGATATCGAGATCCAAGTGCTCCGCCATCTCATCGAGGTGGGTCGTATCGATGGTCGTTCCCATGCCGAACACGGTTGCCGCTCGCCGCACCCAACGCATCACCCGCCCCCGCAGCGTTTTGCGCCTGAAGGTTGTCGAACTTAGCCCACCGCTACCCACGATTCCACCAAAGAAGTGCGTTTCGGGCGCTATCCACAGGTTCGTCACCCGCCCCAGGCGGCTGAGAAAGACGGACGTCCCCGATCGTGGGCAACCTACGATGAAAGCTCGAGTCATTTGAAAAGTCCTGCGTACCGATGCACTTCGTTCGGCTTCGGTGTAGCGGTTACAGGCCGGCGGAGTTCGTCAGGCGACTCATGTGCTCGGCCGTTTTACCATGTAGAGCTTTCTTCCAATCGCACCATGCCGGTTCAAGTCGGCGAACACGGTGAACTCCGGGTGCTCGGCGAGGAAGCGCTTTGCCGCCAGAGTCACACCGGGGAACATCGCGTGGTCGTAGTCGTCCAGCACCATGATGCCCGACGGCGTGATATGCGGGGCGCAAAGCTCCAGATCGCTGTAGGCGATCTCTTCGGAATGGCCGCCATCGATATGGGCGAAACGGAGCTGCAACCCCGGCTCCAGCTTCAGTTCATTGCTCAGGCATGCGTGGATGTCGAGGCTCTCTTCAGGCAGGTTCGGATTCACGGCCGTTACATTGCCGCGTAGCAGTTCCGGCGACGGGCGATCGCTGTACGGGTCTTCGGTGTCGGCTTCAAAGGCATCGCAAACGATGATCCGCTCGCCAGAGCCAAGGCAATTCGCCAGCACCGCGGTCGAGCGGCCATGATAGCTGCCAATCTCCAACAGATCTCCTTTGATCCCCGTGGCGGTTTGGTAGCTCAGGAGTGTATGGAACGTGCTGCAATCGTCCAAGTTAAACCAGCCGCGATACCCTTTGATCTTGTCGAATAGTTCCGCCATGGGCCCGGGCGGCCCGACTTGATCGAATTCGGTCGACTCGCGCAGTATCCTGCGTTGCTCGCCGCGCGGTACCTTTGCGCTTGGCAAGACCTTGCGCACAACTCCTCTCAACTTGGCCTTCCAACTCGATGGCATTCTCGGGGTACCTCGACGTATTGTATTGGGTTCTATTTGATTGGTTTCGATTCAAAATAGGCTGAGCGCTCTACCCGATCCTGCGGGCAACCTCATCCGCGGTTCAGCACGTGCCGGATATCGCCGATCATCACTCGCCCTGAAATGGGCAAGACGAACATGACTGCCATCGTAATCAAGCAGGCCGCGAGTGTCAGAAGGGCGTTACCCAAAGCGTTGCCAAAGGGGTGCAAGGTCACCATCAGGTAGCTGATCGTACCGATTAGAGGGATCATGATGCAGAGATTGGTGGCCAGAGCACGCAATTTGCGGAGTGGAAGCACGCGGTAGTGGCGCAGAAAAAAGAGCAGCAAAGGTAGCCGGATGAAGATCGCGCTGAGACCATAGGCAGCGGCCACGGCGGTGGTCCCCCACGCGATTCCGACCAGAAACGAAGCAATCGTAATCGATGCCAGGATGGCGCCCGCGTGGAACATCTCTCGAGTCTTGTTCTGCGCGATGAAGATCCATCCGGCGGAGTTGGTGAACGGTTGGATCGAACCGGCGATCAGCAACCAGCGGAAGATCGGCACGCATGGCATCCACCGCGCGCCGAGGATGCACTCGATCCACCAGTCGGCCGTGATGAAAGTCATCACGATCAGGGGCGACAGCACCGACATCAACACGGTCACCACGCGGGCGTAGGTGGTGTGGAGTTTGTCGGGTGTGGAAATCATGCGGCTCAATGCCGGAACCATCACACTCGACAGCGGCCCATTGATCATCTGCACCGGATAGAGGAACAGCTTGTACGCGCGATCGTAGTACCCCAGGGAAACGCTTCCCCAGGTGTAACCAATCAACAGGTTATCGGTGTTGCGGGCCAGGTAGTTGACGAAACTGAACCCGGTCAGATTCGCACCGAACACAGTCAATTCCCGCGTACCCACCCGACGGCGAGGAAGTCCGGGGCGCCAATCGCACAACGTCCACACGGCAACCATGTTGGTAGCCGAAGTGGCGATCGGCAGCAGCACCAACGCCCAATAGTCCTGCGGCTGGCCTTCGTAGTGCCAGGCCCACGTGATGGCGACTGTCTGCCCGATAATCGGCGAAATCACCGAGGCAGTCGCCAGCCTCGAGAACTGCATCGCGCGGCGCATGAGCGCCTGGTGCTGCAAGGTGAGCCCGGAAAACACACAGGACGAGGCTAGCGCGCACATAATGGCGGTGAGCCTGGGCTCGCCATAGAACCAACTTACCAGCGGGGAGATTAACACCACCACCAGGGCCACCAGCAGCCCCAACGACGAGGCTATCCACAGCAGATTGCTCACCTGCTGGTGAGTAAGCTCCTGGCGCTGCACCGTGGCCATCGACAAGCCGGAATCGACAAACATCGCGGCCAGCCCAGTGAAAACGGTGACCATGGCCACCAAACCAAAGTCGGCCGGGTCGAGCAACCTCGCCAGGATCGGGATGGATGCCATGCCGATTAGCAGGCGCACCACCTGCGCAGAACCCGTCATCAGGCCGCCACGGACCGTCTTGGCCTTGAGATTCTGACGCAGCGATTCGCTACAGAAGTAGTCGACTTTCCGCTTCAAGTGTTTGGTCCTTGGAACTTGTGGACCGCTAACGCACTAACGTGTGCGTTGTCCGCGGAAGTTGGAACTTTCTAGCTTGAGCGAATGTCCCGCGAAGGCGCGCAGATTGTTGTCGAATTTGATGACCACGTACCACGGATGCGAGGGTGGGCTCCCGATGTGCACCGACCCATCGGAGCCGACTTTCCATAGGCGAGTATTGGGCTGACTGTCTGTCGAAACGGTAGCGCGACCACCACCGGCAAACGTAATGGTCCGCTTATCGCCCCAGGTCCAGGTCGTCCCCACCAACGAACGCGCCAGTTTACCGGTGTTTACGGGTTCGTCGCCTTCGGGCAGCACCGGTTCGTCTTCCAACTCCTTGAGCACCTCGTCCAACTGGCCGATCGCCTCGAAGTGCGATTGGGCCTTCTTGTGATCACGGTCCAACAGCAGGATCTGCCGCATCGCGTTGGTGGCCGCCGCCAGGTCGCCTGCGCGAACCGCGCTGGCCGCCGCCTTCTCGTAATCACTCACCGCTCGTTTGGCCGCTTTCTGCAACTCGCGACGATACTCGGCACGGGCCTTCGTCGCTTCGGAGACGAAATCGCTGCGGATGTCCTGCACATCCTCCGAGGGGCTTTTCGCCAGAGCCAGGTCACCGGTATCAAGGAGGCAAAAGGCTGTGAGCAGTCCCAGCGCGATCTTCGTGAGGTCCATGGTTCTCTTTCCTTTCGGCATTTGCTGCAGTGGCGGCGGGCGGGCCGTCGCTCAAGGTGAACTCGAACGGATGATGTTTCGTTGACCCGACCACCAGCCAGCCAAGACGCGCGGCCAGGGTAAAGGAGGGGAAACGCGGGGGAAACTTCGATTATACCGCCGGCCGGCAGCAGCCGATACAGTTGTGCCCCATCGGGCGACGGGAACCGGGGTCGCCGAGGCAGCCTGGTTCGGTTGTGTCGATTGCACCCACGGTGCGCACTAGCCCGCTGGCTTCACAATCGAGCAGACCAGGTCGCACAATTGCCGCACCGCGCCGTGACCGCCGGGGTAGTCAAGCACCAGATCGGCCACTGGCAGCACGTCGGGGTGGGCGTCGAGCGGCACCACACCGCAGGCGGCCGCGCGAAGGCACTCCAGGTCGTTTACGTCGTTGCCCACATAGATGGTTCGGGAAAGTGCGAGATTTCGCTCCTCCAACCACTTGGTCAAGAGCGGCAGCTTGTCGTCCACCCCGTGCAGGCACTCGAGCCCCAGCTTGGTGCAGCGGTGCATCACGATCGGCACCGGCTCCTTGGACAGCACGAACACCGGGATGCCGGTCTTCTTGAGCATGCCAATCCCGAGGCCATCGAGCCGGCTACAAGTGGCCGACTCCCGCCCCTCCTGGTCGACGATCACGCAGTTATCGGTAAACACTCCGTCGAAATCGAACACCACCGCGTCGATCGGCGTGGGCAGCAGCTTCGCCGCCTGCTGCAAAAACTCCTGGTGCTGTTCGTAACGGGGCTTCTCGAGAAGTCGGGTGAACCAGTGCATTGCTGAGTTTGGATGCTGGGGAAGGAAGTGTCGACGTTGGGCACCCATTAGATCAAACCACCACATGATATCAACGGGCGTGCGTCTTCACCCGCGGATGGGCACTTTGCCGCCGAAATATTTGACGGGCGCTCTACCGGGCCAGACAATGCAGTCGACTGCTCAAGAGAGAACCTACAGCAACCAATTGACCGAATGCACTCCGAGAATTGTTGTGTCAATTCGCGCCGCAATCGCTGCTGCTGCGTTGGGCTTAGTTTGCCTGGTTGGCTGCAGTGGTCCGAACGTCGATGAATCGATCGGCCCTGTTGCCGATCGAACGGAGTGGCCAAAGATTCTGCAGGAGATGGTCGAGAGCACCGACTTGCAGGATTCCGACCTGGAAGATATCCGCGTCTATTGCTTCGGAGATTTCATCGATTCGGCACACATGTGGCAACACCACGCACTGCCTTCACTGCGCGAAACGACCATCACACGGCTTCACTTGGTGCCCTCCGATAGCAACAACCAGGAAGTCCAACAAGTACTGCAGGGAGTGCCCGACACGTGGCCTGCTGCGGCGCAATCCGATGACGTCGAGTACTACGTCCGCCGCCCTTTCAAGGATGGCAACGATGGCTCGCACTGCGTCTTGGTGCACGACAAAGGAAAAGACTTGGTCACCGTGTGGTTCCTGTTCGTCTTCTAGTGTTGGGCCGCCGACTCACGGTGCGCCCCGCCCCGTGAATCTTGTAGGCGCTCAGCACTTCTCTTACACTCTGAGGCAAGTGGAAACGAAACAGGTAGAGGGCAACTGACATGAGCGACGATGCATATCCGATAAACGAATTCAGCCTGGCCGGAGTGTGGTGCGATTACTCCAACCTAGCCCCGCATGGCTATATGGTGGTGGACGAAATCACCCTGCAGCCCGACCACTCGTTCACTTGGCGGACGGTCGAGTTTGAGGACCCGTCCGGCAGCAAGCCCAACTTTCAATTCGTAGCGGTCGAAGGCCAGTGGCAACTCAACGACGGGCAACTGGAACTTGCCATCGAGAGCGGCACGCACGAATACAGTGACTTCGACTGGGTTCGGTTCGAGGTTTCCATGCGAGCGGCCGACGACCGTCGGCATCCAGACGCCCGCCAACTGGTGCTGAGTTCTTCGCTTTGTCGAAATGGCGAGAAGCAAGTCGACTCGGATTTTAGCTTGTTTCCTTTCGAGTCGGCGGCCGGCGCGGCAGAGGTGAACCACGCTCAGATCAACGAGAAGCTCAGCCAGCGCGTGGTCGTCGATGGCCCCTACAAGAAGCTGATACCAGTGCTGAGCAAAGCGGTTGTGTTGGCTGCCAGCAGAATGGAGGTCGCCGAGCCGCTGTTCTGCATGCGACTGTACTTCTACGACACGCACGCCCCGGCCGACGACTACGGCGTGGTCGTCCGCGGCGTGGCCGAGCGGCTTCGAGAACAAGTGCTCGCCGACGACGACCCCATCGAAGCACCCGACAGCCTGTGGCACCCCACGTTGGGCGTCGCCAGCGAACAAGGCGATGGGGTGTACGAGTTGGACCTGACGTCGACTCCCAAAGTCCAACAGATCTTTCAGGAAATCTACGAATCGATCGCCGATTCCGAAGAAGAGAACATGCCCAAGCTTCGCGCGGCACTACGCAAGACGGCCGCGAAGCTAAACAAGGCCACTTGGCCCGACAATGTTCAGCTGACCGACGACTTCGTGGTGATCCCGGCCGATGGCTCCGATTTCTTCGGCGGCGAATACCTGGCGGATCTGGAAGAGAGCCTGCCCAAGAAAACCGTGACTTTGCTCAAGAAGCGGGGATATCTGTCGGAGTAACGGGATGAGTGCCAACCTTGGATTATTACGACGGGTCGATGGAGAGGTACTAGTACTCAGCAGCTCATTGGTCCTTCGATATCGACGGCTCCGCGACCTCGTCTGGAGGGAGTTCGTCCCCCGTGCCCGCTGGCGGCGCGTTTGCTTCATTGAACTTCTCCCACATTGAATGATCCCTGACGTCTGAGGCGTTGTAGCCGAACTCAGCGTAAGGGTCGCTCTTTGAAAAAGAGACGTACACTGCCCAATCGCGTTTTCCAAATCGATCGTGGAAGTAAGCGAATTCCGTTTCCGATTTCCCATGACGCACCAGATCTGGTGGACCGAGCAGGTCGATGATCTCCTTCTGCGTATATAGCCTACCGCTCGCGTGCTTGCCGGGGTACGTTGCGGAATCCATCATCAGGGCCAACTCGCTGAATTTTGCCCCTCGAGCTTGATGCCCTTCTTGGGTCATGTACGCTTTGCGAGCTTGATCGATCTGCTGCTTGGAAACCTGTGGACCTGTAGAACAACCCTCAAGAACAGCAGCAACGAGCACAATCCAGTGAAAGCTACTTCTCAAGGTGACGCGCGATGGGAAACCATTCATCTCGAAACTCGTATTTGGTTTGCGAAACTTCACTGAGTGCTGCGATTGCGCTGCGGTACGCTATTGGGTTCGGGGAGACGCCAAGAACTTATTTCGCCCATTCCCGCATTGCGAGCTTGTGACAATATCAACGAGAGAGCACTTCTAGCATCTAGCGTGCTCTGCAGATGTTCTCTGCTACACCAAGCCGTCACTCTCACCAAACGCCAGTTTCATCGACAAGTCGAACTGCGAGCGGAGCGTGTGCATCTGGTCGGCGCTCAGGCGTTGGCCGGTGAGGCTTGCCAGGTGCAGCGCGACGATCACCGCCGCGGCCACGGGGATCGCCACCAGGGCCCAGGGCGAGTGCCCCATGAACCACTGGACGTAGCCATACATGGCCGCCACGAACATTACGAACACCGCGGCGAAGTACGTGGCCATCACTCCGGTCCAGATTTCCGGCCGCGGCGAGAACCGGCAGTAGAGTTCGGTGCCGCCGGAGTCTTGTTCGCTGAGTTGCACCGACAAATGGGGCGACCACAACCGCTGCTGGCCCTTGGGCACCTTGAAGTCGAGGCAATGCCCCGCCGACTGCGCTTGCCCGCCAACCTCTGGCGCGCGAATCGCGCGACGGAGCTTCGCAAGCGCCGCGTCCAAGGGCTCGTCCACGTGGCGGACGAACGTCGGTTGCATTTCGAGCGTGGTCATGGCGGTAAAAGTAGAGTGCGAAGAGGTGGCACAATTGTGCAACAGAGTACCACGCCGGTAAACACAGCCAGAGCTGAGATGTTGGAAGCACAGCTTCGGAGGGAGATTTCAACCGACTCGCGGATAAGTGAACGTGGCTGCAGCCAATTCGGGCAGTCATCCCAACCGCCATGCCGAGGCCGAGTGCCCTCCGCTGCGGGTAGCGATTGTGCCGATTGTCCGCGTTATGCCCAAAAACTAGGCGGCCGCTGCATGCGGAGCGTTGACGATCGGACGTAACCCGTTTAGCATAAACAGGTTGCCCCGCTTGTGTTTCTCTCCCTCTCCGTGCCCACCAATCGTCCTTTTGCTATGTCGGACAAACCTTGGGGCGGTGCTTTCGAGCAGCCCACCGACCAATTGCTGGAACAGTTTAGCGAGAGCGTGAGCTTCGACCGCCGACTGTACGCGCACGACGTGCGCGGTTCGGTGGCACACGCGCGGATGCTGGCAGCCGTGGGAGTGCTGACCGACGACGAGCGCGACCAGATCGTGGACGGCTTGGTCCAGATTGGCGAGGAGATCGCCGCGGGCAAGTTCGAGTTCAAAACCTCGCTCGAAGACGTTCACATGAACATCGAGCGAGCGCTCACCGAGCGGATTGGCGACGTCGGCCGCAAGCTACACACCGGCCGCAGCCGCAACGATCAGGTTTCCACCGACTTTCGGCTGTGGATTCGCGATTCGATCGACCGCGTCGACCGTTTGCTGAAGAACCTGCAAGCCGCTTTCCTGCATCGCACCTCGCTCGACTCGGGAGTGATCGTTCCGGGCTACACGCACATGCAGCGGGCGCAGCCGGTGCTGGCCGCGCACTACTGGCTGGCGTACTGCGAGAAGCTCGAGCGCGACCGCCAGCGGCTGGCCGACTGCCGCTCGCGGGTGAACCAACTGCCGCTCGGCACCGCGGCGCTCGCCGGCACGACTATTCCGATCGATCGGCAAATGGTGGCCGACGAACTGGGCTTCGAAGGCATCGTGGCGAACAGCCTCGACTCGTCGAGCGATCGCGACTTCGCGCTGGAGTTTGCCTACGTGCTCACGCAAATCGCCCTGCACCTTTCGAGTTGGGCCGAGGAGTGGATTCTGTGGTGCACTACGGAGTTCAACTTCCTGAAGCTGCCCGACGCGTTCTGCACCGGCTCGTCAATCATGCCGCAGAAGAAAAATCCCGATGGCCTGGAGCTGGTGCGCGGCAAGTCGGCCCGCGTGGTCGGCAATCTGCAATCGCTCATCACGCTGACCAAGGGCCTGCCGCTGGCGTACAACCGCGACTTGCAAGAGGACAAGGAGCGGGTGTTCGATTCGGCCGACACCGTGGAAGCCTGCCTGGAACTGGCAGCGCCGATGGTCGCCGGGGCGGAGCTGAAACGAGAGTCGATCTCTGCGGGCATCGATCGAGGCTACCTCGACGCCACGACATTGATGGAATACCTGATCGCCGCCGGCGTGCCGCAACGGACCGCGCACGAGTTGATCGGCAAGTTGGTGGGCACCGCGATGAAGCAAGACTGCCGTTTGGCCGATCTGCCGCTCGCAGAGTTCCAAGCCGCGCACGAGTCGCTCGACAAGAGCGTGTACGACGTGTTGGGCGTGGAGCGGGCGGTCGAAGCGTTCAAGAGTTTCGGCTCGACGAATCCCGAGCGCGTGGCCGAACAGGTCGAAGTGTGGAAGAAGAGACTGCAGAACTGAGACAAGCAACATGAGCAAGCAACGATTGAGCAAAAATCCAAACTCGGCAAGCCGGAAGCGTCAGCGCCCGGAGTGGTGCTCTGCACCGCGGCTGTTGGCCATTTTGTTAGTCGCACTCTGCGCAGCGCCAGTCGTCGCGCAAGATCCGCCCGCGGAAGGCGAACCGGCGGAGGTCGAAGAGCCGAAATTTCCCGGCGATGAGGGTTTCTTGCCGACCTTGCCCAATCCGACGGCGCTAGCGAATCCCGCGGTGCGGGCGATTCTGGACAAGCCTCGCACCACGCCTGCCGATCTCCTGCGGGCGACGCAATTGCTGCTGAAACTGGGCGAAGGCGACTTGGCTGCCAGCGAGTTTCATCGCTTGGTGCAGAGCAACATCGACGACGCGACGAAGATCGCGCTGGTCCAACAGTTTGGTCCGGCGGTGGTTCAATCGCTAGCCCGCGCGCCCGAGTTGGGCCCCAACGCGCGGCCGTGGGTGACATCGGTGTTCGAAGCGGTTGCCGCTGATGCGTCTTCCGAAGAGCGGATGCAAGCGCTGGTGACCGACCTTGGCAGCGATAGCGCGGTGAAGCAGCGCAACGCCGTAGCGGGACTCGCCGGATTGGGCGACCGCGCCGTGGTGCCGTTGATTCTGATGCTGGCCAATGACCAAACCACCGAAGCGGCCCGCCAGGGCGCGCGAGCCGCGCTGGTGCGCCTGGGTGCCATTGCAGCGCGGCCGCTGCTGGCAACGCTCCACTCGGGCAACGACCGCCTGGTGGCCGAAGCGGCCGAGCTACTGGCGGCCATCGGTGCAGGCGAAGCCGCGCCGCTGATGGCGGTGCCGGCCTTGAATGGCGGCTCGGTCGGGCGGGCGTATCAATCGCTCACCGGTCAGGAGCCGAGCGTCGAGTCGGCCACGGGATTGTTGCAGCGAACGCTCGATCGCCTGGAAGGCGGCGCGCCGGTGTTCATGCCCAGCGCCGACGACATGGTGACTTACTGGGTGTGGCACGGTAAACAAAACGCACCAGTCCCGCTCACACTGACTGTGGCCGAAGCGAACACGATGTACAGCGCCGATCTGGCCAGTGGCCTGGCTTCGCTCCGCTCTGGGATTCCCAGCGTGGACACCAAGGCTCTGCGACTAAAGCTTGAGAGCGTAGCGATTCGTGGCCGGCATGGCCACGAGGCAGGCCATACGACGAAACTGCTGGAAGACCTGCCCGCCGATTGGCTCGACCGGCTGCTAAGCGACGCCCTCGAAAAAAACCAAGTGACTGCAGCGACTCTCGCCCTGCAGGTGTTTGGCGAGCGAAAGAACCCCGCGATCTTGATCACCGAAGATGGTTTGCCATCGCCCACCGCCCGCGCGCTCGAGCACCCGCATCCCACGATCCGCACCGCGGCGCTCGAAGCGATCGCCTCGATCGACCCGGCGCGACCGTTCCCGGGATCGAGCAAGGTGTGCCCGGCGATCGTGCAACTGGCGACCGCCGGTGGCGAGCGAACCGTGTTGGCCGCGTCGCCGCAAATCGACGCGGCAACGACTTGGGCCGGTGGACTCGCCGCGATGGGCTTCAGTGGCGAAGTGGCCGGCATCGGACAGGGCACCATCGAAAAGGCCAAGGAGAACGCCGACATCGAACTGATTTTCATCGACATGTCGATCGGCAAGCCGGCGGTCCGCGATACGGTGTACCAACTGCGCCGCCAACCGGCCAGCGGATTGGTGCCGATTGCACTCTTAGCGCGCGAGTGGCAACTACACACCGCTGAAACCATCGCCTCGGAGCACAATGCGGTGGTCGCCTTCCCGCGGCCGCACTCCGACAACGTTTTGGCGGACGTGGCCGACGGAACGCTCGCACACCTGCCGAGCACCTGGCCGATGGCCGAGGAGCGGCTCGCGCAGGCTGACACGGCCATTGCGGTGATGAACCAATTGCTCGAAGCTGAGCGAAACTTCTACCGCTTGCGTGCGGCCAGCACGATGATTGCCCAACACGTTCGCCCCGCGGCTGAAGGCGACACCAACTGGCAGGTGCTAGCCAAGATGGGCACGCACGAGAGCCAAGTGGCGCTCGTGGCCTACGCCAGCATGTCGACCTTGAGTATCGAATCGCGCCGCGCGGCGGCCGCCGCGTTTGCCGACAGCGTTCAGAAGTTCGGACTGAGGTTATCGGCCGACGAGATTATTCGCCAGTACGACCTGTACAACGCCAGCGCAACAGCCACTAAAGAAACGCAACAAGTTCTCGGCGGATTGCTCGATACGATCGAAGCCGGCCGCGGAGAGAAAAAAGAGTAGACGCGCTCTGCACTACTGGGCAAGCCAGCAGCGGCACCCAGCGTCCAACAGGATTTAACTAAGTGTCACTGAGTAACGGAAAACCTGAATCGATCGCACCACTGCCGGGCATTATTGGCTCGAGTCCGGCGATGCTCGAGGTGTATCGCATCACCCGGCAGGTGGCGCGGTCGAACGCGTCGGTGTTGCTGCTGGGCGAGACCGGTACCGGAAAGGAACTGGTGGCCGAGGCGGTGCACACGCTGTCTGACCGCCGCACGCGGCCGTTTGTGAAAGTGAACTGTGGTGCGCTGTCCGAGAACCTGCTGGAAAGCGAACTGTTCGGTCACGTGAAGGGTGCGTTCACCGGGGCTGTGTCCGATCGCGCGGGGCGTTTCCAAAGCGCCGACACAGGGACCATCTTCCTCGACGAAATCAACAGCACCACGCCGCTGCTCCAGGTGAAGCTGCTGCGCGTGTTGCAGGAACGGGAATTCGAGCGCGTGGGCGGCGACACCACGATTCGTGTCGACACCCGCATCGTCTCGGCCAGCAACCGCAATCTGCTGGAGATGGCCGCGGACGGCACGTTCCGCGAGGACCTGTACTACCGGCTGAACGTGGTGCCGATCCACCTGCCGCCGCTCAGGGAGCGACCCGAGGACATTCCGGCGCTGGTCGGCCACTTCCTGAACATCTACAACGAAGGCAACGACCGCTACGTCACTCACATCCACCCCGAAGCGATGGACGCCCTGCAGAAGTACCACTGGCCCGGCAACGTGCGGGAGCTGCAGAACATCATCGAACACGCAGTGGTGATGGCGACCGGCGACGAGCTGACCTCCGACGTACTGCCCGGCGTGGTCCGCGGCGAGGCCGACCCCGCGCTGGCCACCGCCGCCGCGCCGGTGCAACTCGATTTCGACTCACTGGCCCAGCACCTGGTGGTCGAAGGACTTTCGCAGGCCGACGAGAAATCGGAAGACCTGCACAGCCGCATCGTCGACCGCGTGGAACGCGAAGTCATCTCGCAGGTGCTCGACCAATGCCAAGGCGTGCAAATCAAAGCCGCCAGCCGGTTGGGGATCAACCGCAACACGCTGCATAAGAAGATAAAGGACTATGGTTTGGGAGAGTAACGCACGTTCCTGAATGCCCAATGTCGAATTAACAATGACCAATGAACCCAATGGGCAACCGGCCTTCGATTTGGAGGAGCGAACGGCGAAATTCGGAGAGGAAGTCATCTACTTCGTCCGAGGCATCGAAGCCGATCACATCTCCAAACCTTTGATTACTCAACTTGTTCGTGCGGCAGGTAGTGTTGGGGCAAACTATTGCGAAGCCGACGAGGCCTCTAGCAAGAAAGAATTTCGCTATCGCATTTCGCTGTGCAAGAAGGAATCAAGGGAAAGCAAGCATTGGCTCAGGCTGCTCGTAGCGGCCTGTCCGAATCATCGCGAGGAAGCCAGACAACTCTGGAGTGAGGCCAACGAGTTGACCAAGGTCTTCGCCGCTATCCACCGCAACTCCGAACCCGACGAATCAGAGTAGCTGTCATTGGTCATTGTTAATTGAACATTGGTCATTCCCCCAGCAGTCGTTCCCCATGGACAACGTATCGGTCTTCTGCTTCGCCGCTTCCTACACCGTGGCGCTCGTGCTCGAGATTGCCGGGCTGTGGGTGCGGTTTGGGTGGCATCGGTTGGCGATGGTCGTTATGGCGGTCGCCGGGCTCGTGGCGCACTCCATCTATCTGGCGTATCACTCCACGGGCAACCTGGCTTTCCTGCGCACGCCGGAGTTGTGGTACTTGGTGGTCGCATGGGTGCTGGCCGCGTTCTATTTGTGGGTGGTGTTCACTTCGCCGAAGACCGCCATGGGGCTGTTCGTACTGCCGCTGGTGCTGGTGACCATCGTGCTGGCCGAAACCGCCAGCAGCCAGCCATTTGCCGCGCAACGCGCGTCGCAATTCTGGGGCGGATTGCATGGCAGTTTGATGATCCTATCCACGGTCACCGTGTGCGTGGGCTTCATCGCGGGGCTGATGTACTTGATTCAAAGCTGGCGGCTCAAACACAAGTTGCCCCCGACGCAAGGGTTCCAACTGCCGAGCCTCGAGTGGCTCGAACGCACCAATAGTCGCGCGCTCGGCTTCTCCGTCGTGCTAGTGGCCGGAGGGTTCATTAGCGGAGTGGTGCTCAGCCGGTTGCAGCACAGTGGCGAAAGTGATTATCGCTTGCTGGCCGACCCCGTGGTGCTCAGCATGCTGGCGATGCTGGTGTGGCTGGTAGTAGCCGAACTGTTCCGCATGGTCTATCCTTCCGCGCGTGGTGGTCGCAAAGTGGCGTACCTTACGCTGGCCTCGTTCGGCTTCTTGGTGCTGACGCTCATCACGTTCACGATGAATGACGTGCATGGAAGGCCGAAGGAAGCGAGTGCATCGCTCCATCAAAATGCGCAGTCTCATTTCGCTGCATTCGATGCTAAGCACAGAGCGCCAATAGCCGACGAGCTACGCCTCGTCGGATCGATGCAACCTAGCCCCTCGGCTAATGCCTCTTGGAAAGTCGATGAGCTCGTTCGCGGAGCGAACGGCCACTATCTGGAGGTCCGATTATGAACCTTCGCATGGTGGGTTGTTCGCATCATCAGTCGGACATCGCTTTTCGCGAACGTTTGGCGTTCACTCCGGCGCAAGCGGCCGATGCGCTTTCGGCGTGGCATCAGTCGCATCCTGGCGTGGAGGCCGTGCTGCTTTCGACTTGCAACCGCACCGAGTTCTACGCGGCCGCGACCGACGGAACCACCGCGCTAGCCAACGATGCGTTGGCCGAGTACCTGGCCGGCTGGCATTCGATTCCGCTGGACGAGATTGCCGGGCAGCTCATGTCACTCGATGGGCAGGCGGTGGTCGAGCATTTGTTCCGCGTGGCCGCGAGTCTCGACAGCATGGTGGTCGGAGAACCGCAAATCCTCGCGCAAGTGAAGCAGTCCTACGAGCTGGCGTGCGAACTGGGCTCCGCCGGCCCGCACATGCATGGTTGCTTCCAGGCGGCGCTGCGGGTTGCGCGACGGGTGACGAACGAAACCTCGCTGCACCGCCACCGGGTGAGCATTCCCAGCGTGGCGATTGCCGACTTCGCCAGCCGAATCTTCGAGCGGTTCGACGACAAACGCGTGCTGGTGATCGGCGCCGGTGAAATGGCCGACGAGACGTTGCGGTACCTGCGCGACGCCGGGGCCAGGCGGTTTACTATCCTGAATCGTGATCCCGCCCGGGCGCATTCGCTGGCCGCCGAGTGGCAGGCCGAAGTCGCCCCGTGGGGCGAGTTGCACTGGCAGTTGGTGCGGGCCGATTTGGTGATTTCGACCACGGCTGCCGGACATCCGATCGTCACGTTAGACTATTACCGGAAGCAAATCGCCGACGAGCGAAATCAACGCCCCCTGTTCATCCTAGATTTGGCCATGCCCCGCGACTTCGAACCGACCATCGGCGACGAGCTGGGCACGTACCTCTACTCCATCGACGACCTGGCCGCCGCGTGCGACCAGAATCGCAAGAGCCGCCAGCGCGAGTTGCCCCGCGCCGAACGAATCATCGGTGATGAAACCACCCGCTTTCTGACCGACACCAGGATGCAAATCAGCTCGCCGCTGATTACGCAGCTCCGCGCCGAGTGGGACGTGGTGAAGGAGGCGGAACTTGTCAGGCTGCTCAACAAGCTGGGCGAGCTGGACGAAAAGTCGAAAGACGAAATCACCCGCTTCGCCGACCGCTTGGTCAACAAACTTCTGCACCCTCCCCTGCAGTCGCTCCGCGACGAAGCCGAAAGCGATAACCACAGCAGCCTGCTGAATGCGCTCCGTAGGTTGTTCCAGTTGAAGGAGTGACCTGCAACGACGAGCCTCGACCCAGTTGGGCCGAGGCTCGAATCAATAGGCTACTTCTCTTCGAGCTTCAAGTAGTCGAGCCCGAACATGCCGCGGGTGATGGCTTTGTCGTTGTGGCCGACCAAGCGGATGGTCAACCTGTTGGCGCCTTCGAGCAGGTCGAACTCGCCGAGCGAAACTTCACGACTCGATACGCCTTCTGCGTAGCTGTCGATGGTCTTCGCCGGCTGATCGTTTACCAGCACTTCGACTTTGCCGTAATCGGAAGCCTGGGTCAGGTTGGCGATCACTTCGTAGCGGCCGGCGGTCTTGGCGGGGAACTCCACGACCAGCTCATCGCCGACGTTGGTGTCGCGCCACCAGAGTTGCTGCTCGTTGCTCCACCCCCAGTCGCCATGGTGTTGCTGTTGGGTCGATCCGCCGGTCTTCGAGACGATCTTCAGGTTCTCGCCTTCGGTCACGCCTTCGACGACAAAGATGGTGCCCATCTCACCACGCGAACGAGTCACCGCGCGGGCGGCGGCCTCGGTGTCGGGTTCGACGTTGGCCGTGGCGCCGGGTCGGGCGTAGAAGAACGCCGTGGGGGCGTAGTTCACCTTGGTGCTCTTCCAGTGCCACAGTTCCATGTCGAACTGGATCGATTTGGTGAACGGAATCGCGTCCAGCCCGCGGTAGCGGCTGTTCACCGAGAAGCCACCGATCAGGTTGCCATCGCCGGTCGGCTGGGCGTGGAACGGAGCGGAGAAATTCTCCGGACGGCACCACGCGTAGCCGTAGTAGTCCTCGGTGCCGGTGCCGATGTGCGAGGGAAATGACTCTCCATCGACGTAGATCTTCTCGTCGCCTTCGCCCCACCAGGCGGCCGCACCGTTGAAGATAGTAAGCGTGTCGCCAACATAAACTCCTTTGCCGTCGACGGTCACATAGTTCACGTCGTACGCTGCGTCGCCCGGTCGGTCGGATCCGACGAAGCTATCGACCTTGTAGAGTTCCTGCCACACGGCGTGGAAGTGCATCGAACGGTCGTCCCACTGCCAAGGACTGGACTTCACTTTCAAGTCCACCTTGACGGATTGATCATCGAGATTCTCCAAGGCGACTTTGGCCGATTTCTCAAAAGGCATCACCCAGTTGGCGACCAGCGTTCCGTCGGACCGCTGCTCGGTATAGAACGACTTGTACTCCGCCGGCTGATATCCGATGCCGAAGAACTCGCCTACCGGCACCCACACGCACTTCTCGCCGTCGAACTCGATCTTCATCACGGTGGAGCGGAGCGCTTGGTCGATGTCCTCGGCGTCGACCTTTAGAGTGATCTGTTCGATCGCTTGAGACCCCTCGCGTTTGACTTCCGCCGTGTCGCCCTTGCGGAGCAGGTGCTCAGCGGCAGCAAACGAACTCGACTGTGGATCGTAAGCGGAGAGCAACGCTGCTTGCGTCTTCTCGATGGCCGGCTTGGCTTCCTTCAGGCCATCCATCGTGAACGACTCGACCTCGGTGCCAGGCGCGTAGGTGCGGTAGTTGATCTGGTAGTAGAGCGCCTCGCCTCGCTGGGCGCCGATGTCCATGTAGACGTCGGTCTCGTAGGTCACCTTGCAGTGCTGCGCGTAGGGAATCGGCAGGTACAGGTTGTGCCCTCGCTGCCCGTACGGCGTGCTGGGCGAAACGCCTTGCGAAAGCGGCGCGCCAGCGAGCATTCCTTGATCGAGCACCTCTTGAATGGGGCCTTCGATGGCCGGCGTGTCGCTGCCGTCGAGGTAAATGCGAAGCGTGCCGTTGGAGAACTTCTCGCCCCGCGGACCATGCCAGGTGCCCCAGAAGCGAACGATGGCACCGGGGCCTGCTTCGTCCATCATCACGAACTCGCGGCGCTTCTCGCCGTCGACTTCGTTCTCTTCGATGCGGACCCACTGGCTGCGGTCGGCGTTGGCAAACCAGGTCTTCTTGTTGTTCGGATCGTCCGAGTTGCGATCGTAGCTCGACGCCTGACTACAGGTGTAAGCCGGCAGGGGGAACTTCGCCAAGGTCGAGCGGTCGGTCATCTCCTTGAGCAACGATTCGAGCGTGACCTCTTCGGCCGCTGTGGCGCCGAGGCTAAGGAGCAACCATCCAACCAAGCAGGCACACAAGCGAAAGCTCTTCATCTTACGACTCTCCGAAAGAGAACAAGGCGGGAACAGCGCCGCTGTGGGCAGCGGTGTGGGGTGTTTCAAGCGGTCCATTGTAGCTGCTTACCAGGACGATTTCACGACAGCGGCGGAGAAGTATTTCTGGCACCAAGAAACGCGGAGGTGGGCTCCATTTTTCCGCCCAAGTCACGCTATTGCCCTCGAGGTGATGTAAAATTTGTGAGCGATTCTGGCACCTCACTGCGCCAGCGTTTACGATGCCCTAATCGCGTCCGCGCAAGCGGTGATCGTTTTTTCTTTGAACGTTGGGAGTTAGGCGATGGGTCCTTTTGAAGACCGTGAGGGTTTGAAGGCGGCTTTCGACCGCGATGGCTATGTATTTATTCGCGGCGCGTTTTCGGGCGACGACCTTGCCGCCTTGCAAGAAAACGTGGCTCGGCTCATCAAGACCGTCGTGCCGACGATGCCCCGCGAGCAAGTGTACTACGAGGACAAGGCCGACCTTTCCACGCTTAAACAACTGCAGCAACTCTGGCAGCACGACGACTTCTTCAACGACCTGATGCTCAAGAGCCAACTGCCGGGGCTGGCTCGCACGTTGCTCGGCGACGAAATCGAGCCGGTCAACATGCAGTACTTCAACAAGCCGCCCGGCGTGGGCCAGCCGACACCGGCCCACCAGGATGGTTACTACTTCCATCTAACGCCCTGCGAAGCACTAACCATGTGGCTGGCGCTGGACGACGTGGACGAAGAGAATGGCTGCGTGCGCTACGTCCCCGGCTCGCACAAGCGTGGAATGCGGTCGCACGGGAGAACCAACACCCTGGGCTTCTCGCAAGGCATCACCGACTGGAGCGACGAGACCGATACCAGCCAAGAGTTACCCATGGTCGCGCAACCTGGCGACCTGCTGGCGCATCACGCGCTAACGATCCATCGCGCCGATGGAAACCACTCGTCCACGCGCAATCGTCGCTCGCTCGGCATGATCTACTACGCCGAAAGCGCGAAGGTGGACGAAGACAAGCGTGCCGCCTACAAGCAGCAACTCGAACGCGAGATGGTAGAGACCGGCAAGATCTAGCTTTGCCGAGGCTGCGCTGCTAGTCACGTCGGAGCGTTGCCCGCGAATCCACGCGAGTTGCCGTGAATGCGAAGAAGCGCTGTACCGGAACATCCTGGAAGGGGATGCGACTATCAGCCCAGGGTTGCGTCCAAGCGAGTACCACGAGCTAGGACGCTACCCTGGGTTAGTTGATGAGCTTCCCATAACGCGATGTTCTGCGCGAATTAAGAGCGAAACGACGCAAAACGAACTTGTACGCACCGCGATGTTGCCGGGACACTTGAGGGACAGGCCGCTTTGTTAATTTTGTCCCGATCCTGGAGTCTCCATGTCCCACCACTCGTTGCTTGCCGCCTGCGTGGTCGCCGCGTTGTTGTCGTTCGTACTTTCATCGCCAGTGTGCGCCGAGCCGATCGAGGCCGACTTGGTACTCGCCGGTGGGACGATCGTTGATGGCACGGGGATACCCGGCTACGTAGGCTCCGTGGCGGTTCGAGACGGAGTGATCGTGGCGGTGGGCCAGTTCGAGACCCAAGGCGCGCCGAAAACCATCGATTGCGCCGGCAAGCTCATCTGCCCCGGCTTCATCGACCTGCACAATCACAGCGACAGGGCGGTGCTCAAGGACGCCACTCGCCGCGGCGACTGCTACCTGACCCAAGGCTGCACCACCATGGTGACCGGCAACTGCGGTTCCGGTCCGGTGGACACTGGCAAGTACTACGATCAACTGGATGCGGACGGGGTGGGCGTGAACATCGCTCACCTGCTGCCGCAGGGCTCGTTGCGGTCGCAAGTGGTGGGCAACGCTCGACGCCCGGCGACCGACGAAGAACTCGCCGAGATGCAGCGCCTGGCCGCTCAAGCGATGCGCGACGGCGTCTGGGGCATGTCGACCGGTTTGATCTACGTGCCGAGCTCCTACGCCGATACCGACGAGTTGGTGGCCATTGCTAGCGTGGTCGGCCAACACGGCGGCATCTACGCCAGTCACATGCGCAACGAGAGCAACCACCTGCTGGAATCCGTGCAGGAGGTGATCGAGATTGGCAAGCGGGCGCACCTGCCGGTTCACATCTCGCACTTCAAAGCATCGAAGCGGAAAAACTGGGGCACGCTCCGCCTGGCGGCCGACCTAGTGCAGCAGGCGCAAAGCCAGGGCCTCACCATCACGGCCGATCAGTATCCCTACATTGCCTCGAGCACGTCGATCATGGCGATGCTCATTCCCGACGAAGAGCGCGAAGGGGGCAATGCCGCAACCGCCAAGCGGATGCAGGACCCCAAGGAGGCCGAGCGGCTCCGCCCCGCGGTGGCCAAAGCGCTGGGCGAACGCGATCGCATTCTTATTTCGTCTTCCAAGAAGCATCCCGACTGGGTGGGCAAGTTTATTCGCGAAGTGGCGGCCGACGAAGAGCGCGAGCCGATTGACGTGGCAATGGAGATTCTGCTCGACTCCGGCGCGCAAGGCGTGAACTTTGCAATGACCGAAACCGACGTGCGCTACGCGATGAAGCTGCCGTGGGTGGCCACCGCGTCGGACGGATCGAGCAAAGTGGACAACGGCACCCGCCCCCACCCGCGCAGCTACGGCACGTTCCCCCGCAAGATCGGCCGCTACGCCCACCGCGAGGGCGAGATCTCCGTAGAACACGCAGTCCGCAGCTCCAGCGGCCTACCGGCCGACATCCTGGGCATGGAGGATCGCGGCTACCTGCGGGAAGGTCTCGCCGCCGACATCGTGGTGCTGGATCTCGACACGCTGCTGGACAACGCCACGTTCGACAAACCGTTCGAGACGAGTTCCGGCGTCGAGTGGGTCTTCCTGTCCGGCAACGCAGCCATCGCCGACGGGGATCTGCAAACCGAACTGCACGGCAAACCACTACGGCACAAATCGACCGAGTCCCAAGCGGCGGCGGCACCGTAGGAAACGACAACCGAGTCACGAGACGCTGGTCGCGTTAGCCCCGTCGTTTACGGCGGGGTGGCTAGAACGCAATTCTAAGGCGGTCGAGGAGCACGCGATCCACCTCGCCGGAGCGCGACCGAGACCGCAATCGAGCCGCGATTCAAAGAGAAACAACCACAGAGTTCACGGAGAAGCACAGAGGATGTGGGGAAGGATGATAATTGACGCAAACTCCTCTTCTCCAAAAATCCGTGTCCGTCCGTGTACATCCGTGGCTACTTTTCAACGCGAGCCCTCGGTCGCGATTCACTTCTCTGCTTCCTCTGTTGCCTTCTGTTCACCGATCTTCGTGTCACTGTCGCACTCGTGCTTTATCCTCCGTGCTTCTCCGTGAACTCTGTGGTGAGTCTCTTCTTTGTCAGTCGCGGCCTCATTGCGGTCTCGGTAGCACTTCGGCTAGTGGTGAATCTGCCGCTCGACCGCTATATCATTCGTCGCCGGTTTCCCGGCCGTAAACGGCGGGGCTAAGAACGATCGACTGTCTCGGCGTTGTATCCCTCCGCGCATGAAAAAACCCCGCCCGAACCAGGTGGTTCGGACGGGGCTTGGCAAAGGAAAGGTGATGCTTCGGGTGAGTGTGACTCAGTTGCCCATGGCCAGGCGGCTGGTTTTGGGCGTGAGCTTCAGTTCGCTCTGATTGATCAACTGTCCTTCGGAGTTCAGGATGACGATGCGAGCATCGGCGGAGCTTTTCAGCGGCAGCTCAGGAAGCTGAATGGTCACCTTGCTGGGCGTCCAGTCGGCTACGGCGATCGGCAGTTCCATCGGGCCGAGAACCATCATCACCTGACCGGGCTTGCCGCCGAACTGCTGTCCGTCGAGTTCCAGCTGGCTGCCAACCGCGAAGCTGGGTAGAGCACGCTGGGCTTGGCGGATGTTCATCTGCGGTGCCGAGCTGTTCATCTGAGGCTGACCGTTGTTCAGGTTCTGCTGCGGTTGCGGCAGGTTCTGAGGCTGACCTTGGGGAGCACCCTGGGGCATACCTTGTGGGGCACCCTGAGGCAAACCTTGCGGAGCACCTTGGGGCAGGCCTTGAGGACCACCGAAGCCAGGCTGACCTTGGGGCAAGCCACCGGGGAAGCCCGGTTGACCTTGGGGAAGGCCAGGAGCAAAGCCAGGTTGGGGAGCCGGAGCACCTGGGAGAGCCACGCCAGCCGGGGCGGTCGGCACAGCCACGGGCTGCTGAACGATAACCGGCTTCTCAACGATCACGGGCTTTTCGACGATCACTCGCTTTTCGACGACAACCGGCTTGTGGTAAGTGCGGTAAACGCCGTGGTTGTGCGAGGAAATGTAGCGGTGATGCAGGTTCGCGGCACCGCCGTAGTAGCGTTTGCCACCGCCGCAGCCAGCGGAAGCGGTGTTGTTGGCGGCCAGGGCGATAACGATAACGGCCAGGGTGGGGAGAGTGAAGCGTGACATGGTTTCTTTCCTTTCGGGGTGTATGGGGCGAGTCGAGCGGGTTGGCTTGGCCTCGCCAGGGTTAGGTTGAACTTCACCCTCTCATACGGCCTGTGGGCCTGCTGTTACGCCGGTGGGGCGTTTTTCTGAGAAAACTCTCCCCCGCGGCCCCGCGATTCGCCAAAAACCCTGTTTTTTAAGCATTTTCTCACCTCCGCCCGGGCCCACAAATCGCTAAAATAACCCCGCCGACTGGCAAAACGAGCTGAAATTGGGCTTCCTCGCCCCTCGCCCCGAACCCCTCGCCCCTCCAAAACCATGGACGACCGACTTAGCCAAATCGATACCCTCTGGTCGATGGTCCAGCACGCCCACCGCAAAGATGCCACGCTACATCTGAATGCCCAGCAGGAGATGCTCGACCGGTACGGCGGGGCGGTGCAGAGATATGCCTTGGCGGCCTTGCGGGACGAGGATGCGGCCAACGAGGTGTTCCAGGAGTTCGCCCTGAAGTTCGTCCGCGGCGACTACGGCAAGGCCGACCCCACCAAGGGTCGCTTCCGCAGCTTCCTGAAGACCTCGCTGTACCACCTGATCATCGACTACCAGCGAAAACGGGTGAAGCAGCAGAAGCAGGCCGCCCCGCTCATGGCCGACACGCCCGACGTGGCCGAGTCGTACCACGCGCCGACCGACGAGGAGTTCCTCAACAGCTGGCGGGCGGACCTGTTGTCCCGCGTGTGGCAGCAACTGGAGAAGGTGGAAATCACCACCGGCAAGCCCTACCACACCGTGCTACGAATGCGCGTGGAGCACCCCGACGTCCGCTCGCCCGAACTGGCGGAGATCGTGAGCAAAGTGCTCAACAAACCAATGAAAGCCGGCGCGGTCCGCACCTCCCTGCATCGCGCCCGAGAACAGTTCGGCGACCTGTTGATCGACGAAGTTGCCCACTCCCTGTCCGAAGCCACGCCCGAGGCGGTGGAGCAAGAACTGATCGAGCTCGATTTGTGGCAGTACTGCAAACCGGCGCTGGAGCGGCGGGAGGAGAGTGGGGAGGAGTAGGATTGGTGGGAGCCGCTTGCAATGTACTGCAGACTCGTGTTGTTGATCCTGTTGGGAAGTAGTCAACTATCAACGGCCTCTACTATCTCCGTGGATACGATCGTTGACGCCAACCATCCGTTGTCTAGTGCTCGTTTGGAGGTGGAAAACGGAATCTCGGGACCAACCAATGTATCCATTGTCACTGGTGGCGTGGCAGCTGGCGTGATTGTTCGTGATACGAGTGTGGTCGTTGTAGATGGCAGAACGATATCGCTTCCTAGTCGCCTTGAAGATCAGTCGAGGCTCATAGTCTTGAGCGGAGACGTTGCTTGCTCGGATGACTCATGCCTGGCAAGCGATCCTGCGCATACGGTTTATCTGTCCGATGAGTCTGCTCTCGAAGTACACGGTGGATTCAGCGAACCACCCTACATCGAACTACGTGACGACTCGACAGTAAGCTTTCATGTGCATGACCTGTCGATACAACACTTCTCGACACACGAGTACGCGATTGCGGGGACGCTACGTGATGGTACGAACCTAGATGCACTGGTTCGGATAGATGGGTTGCCCTCGGGGAGGGTAAGTCTGCACGAGATCCCCGAACCTGCCTCAGGATGGATATTGGCATTCATGATCGTGCTGGCGATCATCTGCCGATGGGACTTCTCCATACAAGTGTGGGAATCGCCTACCTAAAGTCCCTAGGAGTGACTGCGCCTCGTCCCGTTCGAGTACAGGAGAACCCTGGTTGGGTACGCGATCTCTCACTGGCAAGAAGTCGACTTGGAATCCACGCATTCAGTTTACCCCGTGGAAGATGGGCATCTGCGCAGCAGCATTCGCACTGTGGTTGGGGACTTTCTTGGCCCTGGACGCCGTGATTCCTGGTGACGATGCCACTGCGACGAAGGGGATGGTCCAAGGCACACAGGTCTTCACCCTCACCAGCAGCAAGTCTGGCTGGATGATCTTGATCATGGTGGGGACGTTCTTCTCCTATCCGCTGCTGTTGTTTGGAATCTTCTGGAAACCGTATTCGAAGTCGGCCGAGTACCTCCGGTACAGGAAAGAGCGCGAGAACTGGCTCGCAACCACCCATTGGTTTCTGATCGCCTTGCAACGAATCGTCGTAGGAATACTGCTTGCATTCTTGGTGCTGGTATTCGTCGGGTTCTTCGTCTTGGAGCCGCTCTACTCCATCCATCGAGTCACCATCGATGGCGACACGGCCAGGCTCGATTCGCTCTGCTGCAGTTGGTCGATTTCGCGGGACGACATTCAGCAGGTGCATGTAGATCGAGAAGAAGAGAAAGGCCGGGGCAGCGGCATCTATGTTTACTACTCGGTCACGATCGAACTCGACGACGACACGACCTTCCGACTCGGAGAAATCAAAGCCACCCCACCGGGAGGAAATGACGACCAGCGATACCAGGCGTTCTGCGATGATCTGCGGGCTGAGTTGATGAAGTAACTACGGCCCCACCTCGCGTAGCGTTTTTGGCAGAAATCGCAAGTGTAAACAAATGTCGCCGCCGAGATCAGGCCAAGATGTCCTGAATAATCGCGGCCGGTTTGACGCCCGACAGTTTTTGCTTTAGACCCTGGAATGCGAAGGTCAACTTGGTATGGTCCAATCCCATTAGATGCAACAACGTGGCGTGGAAGTCGCGCAGGTGTACCGGACTACTCGTTGGGTTATAGCCCAGCGGATCCGTTTCTCCATGCGTGTAGCCCGATTTGACTCCGGCGCCGGCCATCCAGAGTGTGAAAGCGTGGGGATTGTGGTCGCGCCCCTTGAATCGCATTTCTGCACCACCGCGATTCTCTCGCATCGACGTGCGACCAAACTCTCCGCTCCACACAACCAATGTGTCTTCCAGCATTCCCCGCTGCTTGAGATCTGCCAGCAGTGCAGCAATGGGTTGGTCGACTTGCTTGCACTTTCTCGATAGACCGATGCTAAGAGATTCGCTTTCATTGGAACCGTGCGTATCCCACCCCCAATCATAGAGCTGAATGAAGCGCACGCCTCGTTCCGCGAGCCGGCGTGCGAGCAGGCAGTTGTTGGCGAATGACTCGGTTGCCGGGTCGGCGCCGTACAACTGCTGGACGCTGGCTGGCTCTTGGGAAATGTCCATCGCGTCCGGTGCAGCTACTTGCATACGGAACGCGAGTTCATACTGATTGATCCGTGTGAGTGTCTCGGGGTCGCCAAATTCGGCGTGGGACGCTTCGTTGAGAACTTTGAGCGTGTCGAGCAACGCCCTGCGGTCGCTCGGACTTTCGCCACTTGGGTTTTGGAGGTTCAGCACGGGCGGCCCTTGCGAGCGGCAGTGCACACCTTGATATACCGACGGCAGAAAGCCGCTGCCCCACAAAGCCTTGCCGACCCGCGGCAAACGCCCACCTGAAAGTAGCACAATGAAGCCCGGCAGGTCTTGGTTTTCCGACCCCAACCCCCAAGTAACCCACGATCCGATCGAAGGGTAGCCAATTCGCGGTTGTCCCGAGTGCACCATCAATTGGGCCGGCCCGTGATTGAACTGGTCGGTCTGCATGGTTTTGATGAAGCAAAGCTCATCGGCCTGTTTCGCTAGGTGCGGTAAGCGATCGCTGATCCAAGCCCCACTATTGCCATGCTGTGCGAATGGGTATTGAGGTCCCAACATTCGCGGAACACCCTGGATGAAGGCAAATCGCTCGCCGGCCAAGAACTCGGCGGGGCATTCTTTGCCGTCGTACTTCTCCAATTCTGGCTTGTAGTCAAATAACTCCAGTTGGCTGGGCGCGCCGATCATATGCAAGAAGATGACCCGCTTGACCTTGCCCGGCTGCTGCGTTGGTCGGGCCGCTAGCGGGTGTTCGCTCGATTCCGCCAGACGCCCCGCAGAACTGGATGCGTTCGATTGCGAGGCCAGCCACAGCGCGCCGACACCCGTCGTGCAATTGGCGAGAAACGTGCGCCGGGACGCCAGTTCCGTTAGGCGTCGGTGAGTTTCGGCCTGGAGCGCGCGAGATGACATGGCGATTTTGAGCGGACTACTTGGTCAGCACTTCGTCGAGGTTGAGGATGGTTATGGCCACGGCCGTGAGCCCCTTGTCGCCCAACTGCCGACCCAGGCTGGCGAGCGCCATGAGTTCTTGTTCGTTGGGTTTCCTGCAGACAGCCCGCTCGAACCCCCAGGTAATCTGATCGCTCAGAGGGCCGTCTTGGGCTTCCATTTGAGCTGCAAAGGCGCTCGCACACTCTACCATTGTTTCGCTGTTGAGCAGCTCCAGCGCCTGGAGCGGTGTATTAGAGTTCACACGCCGGGGCGAGCAGAACTCGCGCGAGGGCTGATCGAACGTCGCATACATGGGATACGGTATGCTCCGCTTCGTGTAGGTGTAAACCGAACGACGATACCGACTGGGGTCCCCTGGATCTGTCGCCGGCCATTTATCGCTGCCGAAGAACGGATTCCACACTTCCACGGGAATCGGAGGGCGAACGGGAGCACCGTACATCTCGGTGTTCAGTAATCCGGAAATGGCCAAGGCTTGGTCGCGGACGGTTTCTGCTGACAAGCGTTGCTTGGGACCACGCGAAAGGAGCCTATTGCGAGGATCTTGATCCAGAAGTTCCGGCGTGACCTTGCTACTCTGACGATAGGCGCTCGAGAGGACTATTTCGCGCAATAGCCTTTTGACGCTCCAATCGAATTCGTCTTGGAACTGCACGGCCAGGTGATCCAACAACTCCGGGTGAGACGGCGGCTCGCCGGAAGATCCAAAATCTTCTTCGGTCTCCACCAGCCCCACTCCAAACAACCGAGCCCAAAAACGGTTCACTGCCACTCGGGCGGTAAGCGGATTCTCAGCCGATACGAGCCACTCGGCAAGCGCGCGACGATCGGGCGCGACGTTGGAGGGTAAGTCGGGCAGGCACTCCGGCACACCAGGTTGGACTTGCTCGCCTTTGTCAAGAAAGGCTCCCTGAACGAATATATGCGTTTGTCGTGCCAAGTGACTCGGACGTTCGCGGAGGACCGGCGTGTTGACGGCCGGAATGTTGCGTCTCTTAAGTTGAAGCTGCGCGAGTTGCTCAAGCTTGGCCGCCATCTCTTCACTATTGACCAGCTCTGTGAAACGAGGATCGTCTGTCAGCGAGACGTAGCCTCGATCGGTCACCAGCCCGAACGCTCCCACAGCAACCATCTGGTGTGTGAGCTTGATCCGCAGTGTGTCCCCGCGCTCCACCTCCAAGGGGCTGCGGAGAACAAACGCGGCAGCACGCGGATAGTAAATACGAGAGTAAGCACCGAAGCCCTGCTGCGACTTCTCATTCAAGCTCTCCTGAGGGTCCAAGAGCGGATGCGGCTCGTCCCCCATTACGCGGGCAAATGGGAGTGCTTGTGGTTTGCGGTCGGTTGCCGAGAGCAATTCGGCGCCGACGTGCGACCATACGAAGCCCCATTCCGAATCGGCTTTCGCCTGTTCACCCCCAAGCGGCATTCCCACCAGACGAATCGCTGTAATCCGCTGCGGCTCGTCGAACTTCACCTCGAGTGTAATCGGAGTGCGGTTGGTTACCGTGCCCACGGTTCGAAACTCGCGGCGCCCGTCGTGCAGTTCCGTCTTTACCACCGTGGCGTTGTTGGTCGAGGCCTCGAGGTTTTGTACGGGCGTCCACGCGGAGCTATCTGAAAGCAGCTTATACTCCTGACGCCATATCGACTTTGTGATTTCCTCAATCTGGCGATCCAAGACCCCTGACCGGCGGTAGTCCTCGGGACGCTTAGGAACCGCGAGCAGTGGTGCGTCGCTGCCAAGATCGGTATCCATCGCATTGTTGAAGAAGGCGGTGAATTGGTAGTATTCTTCGTGCTGAAACGGTTCGTACGGATGGCTGTGGCACTGTGCGCACCCGAACGTCATTCCCTGCCACGCTTGCCAGAAGGTGTTGACGCGGTCGAGCACCGCTGCGACGCGAAACTCCTCATCGTCTGTCCCACCCTCTTCATTCGTCTGCGTGAGACGATGGCACGCTGTGGCGACGATGTCGTCGGGGTTCGCATCTGGCAACAGATCGCCAGCGATCTGCTTGACGGTAAACTCATCGTAGGGCATATCGTCGTTCAGCGCCCGAATCACCCAGTCCCGATAAGCCCAAATCGTCCTCGGCGCATCCAGACCGAGTCCTTGCGAATCGGCATAGCGAACCTGATCGAGCCAGACACTCGCCCAACGCTCCCCAAAGTGGGGCGAATTCAGCAGACGATCGACGGTTGCTACGTACGCGGCCTCGGCGTCGGATTTCAAGAGTTCGTTGAACTGCTCGACATCAGACCGTGTGGGAGGCAGCCCTGTCAGGTCGAGAGTTACACGTCGCAACCAACGATGAGGCTTTGCCTCACTCGAAGCGGTAAGCCCTTCCGCCTCGAGTCTAGCGATGATGAAGTAATCCAGGTCGGATCTTGGCCAAGCTGCGGATTGCACCGCGGGAAGCTCTCTCTTGGTCGGCTTGTCGAACGCCCAGTGAACTTGCCACGCAGCGCCTTCGGCAATCCATTGGCGGAGCAGTTCGACCTCGCGCTTCGAAAGCGGTGGTCCATGTTCCGGAGGTGGCATGATGAGGTCCGGATCCGCCGAGGACACTCTCTCGATGAGCGACGACGAGTCCGGATGGCCCGGCTCTACAATCCAACCGTTCGGTGCAATGACCTGCTTCGGAGTAATGAAGGAGATTCCACCACTTTGTTTCACCCCTCCATGGCAGGCCGAACAGTGCGCATTGAAGATGGGGCGAATCTGGCTCCCAAAGTCTATGGCAGTCGGCGCTTCGTCGGCAAGCGCATGTGCAGTGGCAACCGCGAACACCGCGCTCGCTACGACGAGTCTCGCTGTGTGTGCTAACACCTTCGACAAGTAACTAACGGATTGCACTTCTAGTCTATTGGGTGAAGGTCGAGACGCCGCAGGCCTTTGGCAGACGAAAGATCTTCACCTGCGGCCGCGGCGGGCATGAGCAGCGCAGCGTCGTGGTAGGGAGCAGCCGCTGCCGGTAGCATTACCGACAGCGGCGCTCAGTTCCGGCTGTGAGACCGCGCTGCCCTTGGCAATCTCACACCCGTCGAAGCTTGTAGTTGACCATGGCTACCGCGAACATTGCGACCAAAATCGCCATACTCGTGGGCTCCGGCACGTTGGTCGAAGCCACGGCGCCAGCTCCTCCACTGTAGAGCACCGCGCTCGGAGCCAGAGTGCCCTCTGCGACCAAACCATAGGAAAACGTAAGGTCTTCTGCATCTAGCGTGGTATCGTAAATCGCTCCGATCGGAATGGAGGTGTTTGCTGGTATCGAGGTAACGCCGAGCAAGAAATTCTCGCTGATTACACCGTTGAGGCTCTGACCAGTGCTCCCAAAGTTCTCTTTCCAGATGTCGTAATCGGCCGCTGTGTAAGGTCCTCCAAGATTATTTCGCCACACGGTGTAGTCGACTAGGTCGACCGTGCCATTTCCGTTGAAGTCGCCGGGCGCGGTTCCCGCGCCGTTTTCGTCCCAGCCCTCCAGGACGCTATCGCCGGCGGTCGAACCGTCGTCGTCTCCGTCCACAGCGTCCAGGTCTTGAGCGTCCAGGCTGTTCCATGCAGAGCGGTCCAACGACCCAGCGGCACTGCGAATCTCGTAGTAGCTCAGGTCAATCGGTGAGCCGAATGTGTTACTCAGCGACACGATGCCCGTGGAACGGTTAACCTCGAGCACGAGAATCGGATCCTCCACAGGGGCGTAACCTACTCCGTCGTACCAAGACCTCTCGGTGGAGATTAGGGACGAATCGGCGGCTACCGTCACATCCAGTCCGTCGGCGGCGGTGCTCCAGATTCCAAGCGGAGCAGCGTACATGTTTCGGTTTCCATCGTCGTCGTTGCCAGTGCCCGTGCCTGGGAGCATCGGAATCGAGTTGCCCGTTATGGAATCGAAGTCAGCCGCTTCGAAGCTCACTCCATCAGCCAGTGCCTTGTAAGAGCCAGTTGGCCGGGTACCAAGCTGAAAATCGATATCCCAACCTGTACCAGCGGTATCGTCCCAGTAGAAACCGTAGATTTGAAAGAGACCTTCCGAAGGCAAGGAAAAGGACGTGACAAGTCGGTCAACGTCTTCGCTCCCGCCACTTTCGAATATGGAGACTGCGCTACCTTCAACCCAAGCCGAGGTGCTATCGTTGGCGAAGTTGCGCGCTCGCCAGAAGCCATCGGTCGCACTGTTGGTGCCGATGACGGTTCCGCCGCCGCCCGCTTCCGCGCTATAGGAAACGGCGCCCACTCCTTCAACGACTGTGTTAGAGGGATCCGCATCGATGTACACCGCATTCTGGGCGATGGCGCTGCTGCCCAGCTGAATTGTGGCAAAGAGGGAGAAAACCGCAGCTACCAGCATTGCCGCTGAGCGGCGTCGGCGTACGAACAATCCAACCAACAGTAAGCAGCCCAGTGAGGTGAGTGTAGCGGGCTCGGGAACCGCAGCTCCATGCAGTGCGGCAAACGATCCAAGGCCATTGAAGTCCTCATAAGCGGTCTTGAATGCAACCAAGTCGTTAAAGTTAATCGTGCCATCGCCGACGATGTCGCCGAATTCGTGTGTTTCGCTACTGGTCAAACCAGCGAAACTGCGATGCATGTTGTCAATCAACGTTGTGTAATCAGCAGCGTCGACATCTCCATCCACGTCAAAGTCACCAAAATCAAGAGGTGTTCCGTTGACAAAGTCGATACGAATGGGCACTGCGTGGTTGAGTATCGGACTGGGGAGTGTGGGGGCTTCCAGAATACTTGCGAACAGCGCACTGACGTCTTCGTAGGGCGAAGCAATCCAAATGTCACCGAGGTTGATGTTGGTATTTGCTGGAATCAATGCGCCGTCTGAGTCGAGTCCCATTTCGTCGTCGTCGACCTCGATCTCTCGAAACGAAGTCGCATTCGATGGGGCGGGAAGATTCGGGTCGGGATTCGTAACGACCCATGGATCGGTATCGCGACTTTGGTCGCCCGCGCCGTCAGTGTTGCCGGTGATTGTTATCCACTGGCTTGGGTCGAGTGTGCCGGCCGGCGAATTGATTCCCAGACGAGCAACACGGAAGTCCTCATCCGTTTCGTTGATCAACATCGCATTGCCGGTCGTTCGGTCAATCTCAATTCTCAGTGCGACCGGAGTTCCTGCGGGAGCATAGGCCAATCCATCGAAGAAAGAGCGTTGGCCGGAAGCAACATCTTCGATGTCGTCCAGATAGATGCGAATCTCTCCACTGCCGTCTGCCTGATAATTGAGAGCTGCCGGACCAAGGTAGAGATCGCGGTTGCCCTCCATGGTCACGCCGTTTTGAGTTTGGGTGAGGACAGGTGGATTCTCGATGGGATCTTCGTCGTCATCGTCCGCTGTGGTGTAGTTGTCTTCGGGCAGCACATCAAAGTCGGCATACAAAGCAGCGTACCCAGGCGTTCCACCGAATCCGCCGCGGGCATTGAAAATGGGATTGGCACCGGGATTCGACGTAGGACCTGCCCGCAATCCCCAATCGCCCGAAGTGCTCCAATAGGCGACGTACACATCGTAGGAGGCATTCGGTGTAAGTCCTGTTAGCAGTTGATAGATCTCTGGTGCGTCTTCGCTAGCTTCGTAGATGGTGCCTCGGGCGCCAAATCCATTGGATCGGTACCCCCACTTACCATCTTCGAAGTTGGATGAGTCGCCACCGATGGCATCCAGGGCGTCCGAAAGCGGTCCCCCACTCGCCGCAAAGAGGTTTTGTGGAGTTGTGGAATACGGGTTGTTACCGGGTAGGGGGAGGTCGTCACTTCCATCCACGTAAGTCAAACCCACAGCCCCAGCACAACTGCACAACCCGAAGGTCATGCCGGCAAAAATCCAACAGCGAAGGTTCGAATGGGCAATGCTCATGATTTCAGTTCTCCAAGGTCGGCTATAAGGAGCAAGGCAACGATGAGTTGTATGCTTGGTTCCAGACACCCGGCTAAAAAACAAGCTGTCTGAATTGCAAGCAGAAAAGGACTCCCGTACCTGCCACCACCACGGCGGAAGGTTCAGGAACGTTGTGGAAGGCGTCTGCTAAGAGACCGTTCCCAGGTACATTCTCAAAAGCGGTACGAAACTCAACTAAGTCATAGAAGTTAGTGACCAGATCCCCGTTCAGGTCGCCCAAAGCGTAGGTTTGTGTAGGAAGCTTGCCATTGTGGATGGTACTCATGTATCGCAGAAGGATCCGGTAGTCCTGCACGTCGACGATACCATTGCCGTTAATGTCGCCGGCAAGCGGACCAGGAGGTGAAACAAAGTCGACCGCGTAAAGCTCCACTCCATTGAGAACTACGTTTGCGCCAGCAGTCGACTTCAACGTAAGTTGCACGGGCGACACACCGTCCGATGAAAAGGCAATGCGAGCCGAGGTGGTGCCAACCTCTGGATCGACGCCAGTTTCGGTAAGCAACTGCCCCAGAAGTTCATTCTCCAGCAGAATCTCCATTCCGGCTTGCTCGAAGTTCCGGTCGTGGCTGTACAACACCAGGTGGTAATCGCCTGCCGCAAGGGTATCGAACGTAAGCGATAGTTCGTTCTGAGCGAAGATAAAATCGTCCTGCACACGCCCCAGCGGACCAGCGATGTCGTCGCCGCGGTCTCTAAAGTCGAGTGATTGCCCTGCGAGCTCGAGATCGACGTCGTCGCCTTCGATGGAGAACGTCATCGACGCGGAACTGCCGATTCCTGCTCCGCTGAACGGGAGAAATCCGCTCTGAATGATCTGCCCGGTGGCGCCAAAGTCGACCTTCAGCCGCTCTTCGGGATTCAGATCGGGCGGATTGACCAGTGCTACTACGTCGAGATCGTAGTTCGTATAGGTGGCGTAGGTGCCCCGCATCCAGGATACTGCCAGATTGCTTTGGTCCCAGGACGGAATGATAGGGCGCAAGTTGTCTGTGGAAGAGTTGTAAGTCACTGGTGTCCACTTCCAGGTGGCTCCACCATCGGTGGTGTCTCCTCGAAACAGCTCATAGTGCCGTTGTCCGTCTGGTCCGATGAGCTGGGTCTTCGTTTCTGGGTGCACATCAGATGAAATGAACACCCGGTCAGGATTATCGGGATCGAGGCCAATGTTACCTGTGTAGTCGTCCTCGCCGGAGTAAAGCTTGGTCCCTCCGAAGGCCATTTCATGCACGTCCCAGTTCGTGCCGGTCCAGCGACCTGAGAAGTAGCGATGGTCGAAACCGCCCGCCCCCCTAGACAGTCCGGCACCGTCCTTTTGGACGCTGAACGCTACAAATGGCCTGCCCTGATCGTCGAGTTCTATATCCGACGTCCAAGCGACATTGTCGGCGTCGCCTGTAAACAGCTTTGTGAAGCTGTTTGGTTTCAATGGCGATGAACTGGTCGTGCTGAGTGGACCCAAATCGGTTCCGTCCGAATGAAAAACCCGAGGCACTCCCTCCACGAGTTTGATGTAACCGTGGTAGATGCTGTTGTTGTATGCCCGAGGATGGTCTTCGGTCGTGATGAAATGGACTTCATCCTCATTGTTAGAGGTATAGCGCACGTAAGGACGCCGGCCGTCGATGCCGGTGTAGTTGGGGTCGCCCTGCAGGTCGGCCAACGTCCAAGTCATGAGTCGGCCGCCATAGGTCCACGTCTCCCCCTCGTCGTCCGAAACGTTGTAGTTCGGGTTGAACCCGACAGTTCGAGCGAAGTTATAGATCCGACCAGATCCACCATTGTCGGCGGACAAACGATACACGTTCGAGTAGGTGGCGCCAGCCCCGTTGTCGAACAACTGCGTGGGCCCCCAACTTGTGATGTCGCCCGGTTCATCGCTCACGCGTGAATAGTGGTAGGGGTTGCTGCCATGTGTATTCCAGACTGCGAGATAGCGCCCATCGGGTCGAACCAGCAGGGCAGCGGCATTATGGTCGTCCGCTTGAAGACCGGGATCCAACACATATCGCTGAACTTGACCAGACTGCAGATCGAGCGAAACGATATCGATATCGCCGTTCCGTGCTATTCCTTGTGAGCCACTTGCATCGGCTACGCTGCTGAGAAGTAGCTTGCCAGCAGGGGCGTCGATGATGATTCGCTCGTCTTCGAACCAGGACCATGCCCCGTTGTCGTTCAGCAGCTTGAGCGACCCCACCACGTCGTTATCAGCAGACGCGTGCCGGAAACCAACGACCGCAGACACGCAGACTACCAAGCCTGCGAACCGTAAGGCCGCAGCACTGGGTGGTATCTTCACGGTCATAGTTTGGGTGCGCATCTGAGCCTGCAACGAATCGGTTACTCTTGAAGCCGCGGCAACGGGATGTGTCTACTTCTTTAACGGGACGTCAACCACCAAGTCCTCGATCGGGGTGCCTTTCACCACCGTCAGTTCCAGGGGTTCATAGCTGGGATCAACAGCAGTGGCGTCGGCGAACGGGTCTTTCTTGCTGTAGTCGGGTTGGTACTTGTAGCAGCTGATATCCACGCGATACTTGCCAGGCAGCAAGCCATCGCCTTTCTCGAACGAAGTCACTACGAATTGGCCATCGGTTTCGAAGCGGCAGCTTCCATCTCGCTGTGGCAAACCGGCGTCCGATTCCAGGGAGACAAACGACAAGTTACCCGCATTCGGCGGAGGTGCTCCATCGAAGGTGACTTGGCCGGAGACCGGAGTCATCGGCAGGCCATTGTCTCCGCAGCCCACGGCAAGCAGGGCGAGCGACATGATCCCTAATAGGGATAGGTAGCTATGCATCAGTCCGTACCCTCCATCGAGTCAGTTCTCGGTAATCACTTCGCCCGAAGCGCGAGTGCCCAAGGCGTTGTAGATGTACTTGTCGATCGTCACCTCGATGGGTCGCACACTGCCGTCGCCCATTGCAAAATGAACGATCGAAGGATGCATACTCTTGAACCCGGTTGTCCTCCAGTGATTAAAGTGCCCCTCTTCCAACTCGTTTTCCATGATATTGAGTGGAATGTGGGTTGAACCAACCGGCATGTTGTCGCCGAACAAGGAGTTGTAGGTGCTATGCGCGGGGAGCGTTTCGCCCAGCAAGAAGGTGTTGCTCGTGCCGTCGGTCACGCGGCGCAACTCAAGCCCTACTTCACTTCGGCAGAGCAAGCCCACGCACCGACTCTTATCAGGACAAGGCAGCGCGCGACTGGCACCGGAACCTGCGGAGTAGCAGGGCGATTCAAAGCCGGCACTTAAGCGGTTGCTTCCGTAGTTGGCGCCCATGCAAAGCAGCGGGTCGCTCGATCCCCAATCGCATCGATCCGGAATGGTGGGCCCCATGCTGCCTTTGTACCACAGCCCCTGGCACGGATTCGGATTGTGACCGCTATCGCGTCTTCGGTCCTGGATGGGAGACGACGAAAGTGGGTCGCTGGGGCAAATGAATAGAGGCAGAATCGCTGTGGAGGTCAACGAGTAGTTGGTCACGCCCGAAGCATTTCGAGTGTCGTCGTCCATAAACCTGGTGAAGTCGAGCTTGTCCGCCAGGTTGCCTGACTCCACAAACGGGAGTACTTCCGTCACCCACGTACCTGGCACCCATGGATCGGCCCCATACCCAGAGCCATAGGGCAATTCGCCCTTCGCATTCTCGTAATTGAGTATGCCGAGGGAGATCTGCTTCAATTTATTGAGACACTGTGTCCGACGAGCGGCTTCGCGTGCCGCTTGTACGGCCGGCAGCAGCAGGGCAACCAGAATTCCAATGATGGCAATGACTACAAGTAGTTCGACAAGCGTAAAGCCTCGCGTTGTTCGCTCAGCAATTCGTTTATTGCGTCGAGATCGGGATCGTTGGACGTCCACGAAACAGGTCTCCTTTCAGGGATAAGCGCAGAAATGGCCGATAGCTCCGGGAGTCGCCGCTCCCGTTGCGTTTCAGATACCCTTCTGCATACTGGGTACGCTACGGACAAGTTCGTGATGCCGACGTATCTGCGACTCAGACAAGGGATAGTCGTAGACCGCCAGTTCATCCAATTGCCCCGCGAAAGTTCGTTCAGGGCGATCACGATGGAGTCGCCCTATGATCAAAGTGAGGTCGTCGTCGATCGGGTTGGGATCTAGCTGACGAGATTCGAGCTGACCATTGACATAGAGTCGACGCTCGTTTTCATCCTTAACTGCCACGACGTGCTGCCATCGTCGCAGCGAATAGGCATGGGAAGAAAACGACGACTCACCAACACGATTAGCTGAATAATCTGCCGGGAAGCGGTTCAAGAACCGCACGCGTCCTGGGTAAGCGGCCGTAACGGCGACCGCCCGCGGACCAGTAAGTTCGACCAGCAACCCATGGCGGGCTCGCTGGTCATCGTCGTAGGGGCCCTTCACCAGACCGACAATACTCGTGTGCTGGAAATGGCTTGGTTTGACCCACACCTCAAGTGAACAGTTTCGAGTAAGTATGTCGCCGAACGATGTATCGGTCACGATGGCCGCATTGACGTGCTCTGGGTCCAACGAATCGCCAAACACCAGATAGCGATTGTAGCGGTCACCCTGAGTTTCAATTTCACCAACGATGCTGGCGCCGAACTCACTACCCATTTCATTGGGAATCGCCTTGTCGTTGATATGGTCGAAACGCCAATAAGCCAGCGGCTTGTCGAGGCGAATCGCTCGTTCGTACTTCTCATCGAAGTGGATGCTATCGGCCGCCATGGAGAGCATCGACGCGAAGCGTGAAGAGTCAGCGGCGCCACAGGTCACCTTCGCAGGAGCGTTGTCCTTGATCGAGATTCGCAACATCCTGCCGGTTTCGATCCGCTGCGTTGCGTCTTCTCCGTAGCAACCAAAAGCGTACGGATTGTTTTCGAACCAAAGCGAATCCAGGGTTGCTACACCACTGAACGTATGGATCTCCAATTCGCTGCCAAAGCATAAAACACCTAACGACGTGTACCCTTCGAAGCTCACGCGTCCCATGGGCGTGTCGATCGAACGCACATGGCGACCCGAACTCGAATTGACGGTCATCTTCCCGTAACTCAGACTCGGATGGCCAGCATCGGTGATCATCCATCCCGCGGGACCTTCCACGTGCACGCTCGCATCGCCCGCTGACAGGTAGTTCAACTCGACCTCCGCGATGCCTTCCAGCAAGCGAAGCGACCGGTTGAGCTTGAGCTGCTGACGATCGCCCGCGATAGCAGGGATATCGCCGTCCCACAAGCAGTGCGTCGACTCGGAAAGACGGGCGACCGACTTGGCGTATTGCGCCTCCGCGATGGGTGCATGCGACTCTCGCAGTTTCCCTAGCAGAATGACATTCGATACGACCAAGGCAACCATGGTCGCCAGAGTGGCGGCGGGCCACAGTCTGCGAAAGTTCCAGTCACTGGCCTTCTCGCGCAACGCTTGAACACGACTACTACTTTGTTCCTGCTCCTTGGGCGCGCCTACTGCGACGCGAGAGGAGTCTGCGACTCCGGGGTCACGCAGGCATGCCAGCAACGACTGCGGATCTGTTTCGTCCACATCAGCGAGCGTGCTACGCAGCAGCGAGTCGTTCATCAGGTACGCGATTGCAGCATCCTGAGCATCCTCTTCGGCTCCCAGTATGTCGGCTAGACGCGCCCGCTGGGCGGGCTGCAACTCGCCTTCGATCCCCAATGCGAGGAGCCGTTGAAGTTCTTCGTTTTTTACTGGCTTCGACATGCCCTATTCCTCCTCTCCCAGCCCGCGGGGCAGAGACTCTTCAATGCATTGCTCCAGCCGCTTTCTCAGCCGAAACAACATAGACTTAACTCCTTCGACCGACCGCCCCATATCCTGAGCGATTTGCGAGAGCGACGCATCCTCGCCATATCGGCGTTTCAGGACTTCGCGATGGCGGATGGAAAGCCGCTTGAGGCACCGCTCGAGCGCCGCCTGTCTTTCATTGGTGTCCATCGCGACTTCCGCCGCCTTGTCAGACATCCACTCGACCAACTGGCTGGCGAATACCATCCGCTCTCGATTGGATTCGCGACAGTAGGTCAGGACTTCGTACTTGGCGATTGCGATAGCCCACGGAAGAAAATCACCCCCTTCGGGAAACGACGACTCCTTCCGCAGCAACACCAGATTGGTCTTCTGCAGAACGTCGTCCGCGTCGGCACGGCTACCCAACGACGCCATGATGTACCCGTGCAAGTGCCTCTGGTACATGGTCAGGCAGTCCAAATAGCTATCCGTCAACTGTTTGGTTCGCTGGGTCATTCTTAAACGTGCAACAACCTGTTGAGCAGCACCTGTAGTGGATAAGCGACGATCGCAAGCCGATGAGGAAACCCAGGATCGCAAACCCCGCGAGAATACTCCAATATCTTCAAAAAGGTGGCGGTCTAATTTGGAGCTGTGTGGCAAAAAGTCCAAATTTGTTCAAACGCCCAGTTTCGTGCACTCTGTGCGGACCCGACGTCTAGCAAACCCGTGGAGACCGAGCGGTTGGGGCGGTCTATCTACGAGAAGCCCGTGCACCACGGATATCGTGGCCTAGCGGATACTCTTGTAGCAGTTGGTGATGGTTTTTCGCTTACGGGCAATGCTTTTACGCCAGCTACAGCAATGCGAATGCATCGTCTAGAGCAGCCCATTGTGTCTGCTCAATCTCGACCACAGCTTCGTCGCCGAGTCGACCTGATGAGGAGTCTAACTGTCCGCGCGCCTCACGACGCGCGACACTTGAAGGTATCAAAAGTTCCCAAATTTTGCGAATAGATTCGCCGACAGAGTGGGAGAAACTCGCCGGTTGCGGAGAACCCCAATCGTTGCGTTTAGGGGTCGGCTCGGGGATTCCATCCAGGGCGAACCCCTCGAAGGTGGATAACGCGAGCGGCGTCGCAGCTTGCTCGTCGCTATCTCTTTCTTCAATGTTGTTCACCGAAGGTGAGGAATCGGCCACGACACTCGTGAGGCTCGCCGAAGCTGTGTCCACCAGCGAGGCTGGCGTTGGCATTGTCGCGCCGAGGTTGTTCCTCCAAACGGTATAGTCGGCAAGATCAACGGCACCGTTCTTGTTGCCATCGGCATGGAGGTAAACCGAAGAGCCAAAGCGGCTTTTCCACTCGGCGTAGTCCGCCGTCTCTACGGTTCCATTCCAGTCGTAGTCGCCTGGAATGGGAGCAACGATCACGTCGATTAGATAGGCGACATCGGCCTCCGAAACGATGAGATCGCTGTTCAGGTCGAAATAGGCCGACGGGCTATCGGTTGCCACGGCGTCTACCAGCATCTGCAGATCTTGCAGATCGACCGTGCCATCGCCGGTGAAATCGCCCGCCTCGGCGACAAATCCAACCATGCCCGGGCTGGCGGCCAGCGAGCGCCATGACAGTCCGTCGTTGCCAAAAGAGGTGGGCGCGCTTCGCTGCAATGTGAGTCCAGTCGCCGAGACGTCCGGCCAGGGAGTCTGGTCGTCGTACAAAGCCTCGTCGATCAGGACACGTGGGGTTGCGTCTGGGGCGTCCGGCGGAGGAACGTCGGGTGCTTGAAGTTCGACTCGCGATCCCGTTGGCAGTAGATTTCCAGCGAATGGTCCCACCAAGGTGATGTCGAGCGTCAGGCCGAAATGCGAGCGGAACGCGCTGGCTTTGCTGGCGTCTGTCAGTGGATCAAACCCTACGATCACCACGACTTCTCCCGCGTCGATCGATGCCCCCACCCCAAACTCCAGTTCGACATCTCCCGCCAAAGCGTAGCCGGCGAGGTCGATCGAGGAGAACGAGCCGTTGTACAATTCGACGAACCGCAGGTCGTCGGCCGTGATCGTGGGATCGATAGACTGCGCGCCTGGCGAGGGCGTGTCGGCGGCCGCCTCGATCTCCGTAATCACCAAGCTGCTCGGCATGTGCAGCCCATTGGCTGCGCCCAGAGAATTGCCGGAAAGCGGTGCCAGCCGTCCGGTTCCGTTGGGAACCCGACCGAATGTCTGGCCGTTGAACATCGCGCCAAAGTCTACCGAGTCGACGATCGAACTTACGCCGCCCAATCCGTCGGGTATCGAAAGGTAGACATCGTCGCCTGCTACCGCGTCGAATGCGAACGGGATTTGGCCTCCATTCGGTACTTCGGGATTGAAGTCGTCCTCGTCAAACACCGCGTACCCCCCAGCAGCCAGGACGGTGCCGGCTGGAATGGGGTACTTCAGCAGGTTTCCACCCGCATCGCTGAGATACCAACCGCTGACGTCGATCGCCTGATCGGTTGTGTTGTATAGTTCGATGGCGTCGAGTTCGGGTGTGGTCGCGTGCGACAGGACCTCGTTGATGACTACGCCCACAGGCCCGGCGCCGGCAGTCCCTGGCGAGCCACCCCACTCGGTGCTAGCGTTCCAGCGATACCACTTGCCGAGTTCGCTGGAGGGCGTGTTGTAGGGATCGGTCAGTTCGAGCGAGGTCCCGTTCCCATCGGGAGCTTCGCTCCACGGGTTCTCATCGAGATAGGAAACCGAGATCAACACGTTTCCCAGGCCATCGCGCAGTTCGATCGTCTCGCCCGAATTGCTGACTCCGCCGCTCCACTCTCCCAGCACGGGAATGCCGGTGCCATACCGCGCCTCGAACGACGCGATATCCTCCACAACAACCGCGCGCTCTCCCGGAGCAAGCGACACGCTACCGAATGTATAATTCAGTCCATTCGCCAACGACATATCCAGCAGATTGACGGTCTGCGTCGGGTGGGTGTTCAGCAGTTCGATAAACTCGAAGTCGTCCTTCACCGCGCCCGGCAGAGTAATCAACTCGCTGGATGTCGGGTCATAAGGATGGTAGTTAATCTCGCTAATCACAAGGCCCTGCGAGCCCGAGGTGGCTACCAACAGCGTAGCTTCGCTTAGAGGACTCCAAACCCCTCCAGAAAGCGTACGTGCCTTGACGGTGACCGATTCCGTGATGTCGAGTGAGCTTGAATAGACCAAGGCGGACCCAACATTCACGCTTCCGCCGAGCAACCGGGGGTCTTGCCCATCGAGCGTGTAGTAGACGATGCCTCCCGACGGGCTATTCATCGTCAGATCGAACCCGGAAGAAACCAGCCCGCTGTATTGGTTGAACTGCGGGGCTTCCACGGTTGGGAAGAGACCATCGGAGGTGAACCGACTGATGGCCAAGTCGTGGCTTTGAGGAAAGTAGCCCACGACCTCGTCGATGGACTGCCGCCAGTGGTCGACGGTCATCAACGGCACCGCCGTTTGAGGAGGCACGTTCACTATTTCGCCTTCCCTGGCATCTCCCCACCTCGCCGATTCGCCGATGATCGCCGCTTCGACTTGGTCGGCTCTGGCCAGCCACCTCTCGATGTTTGCCTCGGTGGTCAATTCGCCGTCGTTGAACATGTGGTGCTGCACACGATCGGCAAACTGGAGGCGGAACTCCGAACTGTTTCGCAAGTTGACGAACAGTTCACCCGGGGTTGAAGTATTGCTCGCCTCGGTTCGATCACGGAATCGACCATCGAAGGCGATCTCTTGATCCCATGTGAAGAACTGAAAACCTTCGTCCGGGTCCACACGATTGCGGGCGGCCACCCAGTTGTGCGAAGGCCAGTCCTCTACGCCTGCGTACAGGTGCAGAATCATGTAGTCGATGAAATTGTCGACGTCCAAGTAGACCGTGCCACTCGGATCGATGGAGTCATCGGTGTTGCGCCCTTGCAGCGTCTGGAATAGAGCGTTTGCCGTGGTCGCATTGGCGGAGTCGATCTGGCGTGAGATGCTGAACATCTCGTCATAGACATCGCGATTACCGCGATATAGCTCGTTGAAGTCGCGGATGATGTCCCAGTCTTCTTCTTCCCCGCCCAAGTGTGCCGCCAGGAAGGCGTCGTCGGTACGTTCGGCTGGGCTGTAGAGTCCCCAGTAGAGTCCGTTAATGTACAAGTGGACGTAGGTGCTGCTGGGAGAGAGACTCCCCATGGCCAGCTGGGTGTCTCGCATGAACACATCGCGAGTGTAGGTCGAATCGAGCGGCGAGTAGCGTCCCGCAACCGTGCGCGTCGCAAAACTGTCCGTAAACGATGCCCGCATGACAACCGTGTTGATGTCCGCAAAGTCGGTATTGTCGAACAGCGGATACTCGAGCCGCCCTGGGCCATCGAACTGGGAACTGAAAATCAGCCGGAACGAGTGTTTCTTGAGTCGGTTGTTATCGCGGCTCGCGTTGCCGTGCATCTGCACACCAACGTTGTACTGAAAATTCTCTCCGGTTGCGGGATCGAGGTACTCGATCGAACCTGGCCGACGCCAGGCGGAGCCTTCGCTGGTTGCGTTGGGGTAGATTCCTGAGGATGAATCCCATAAGTCGTCGTGGTCCAGCACGATGGACATTGTGGGAATCGACTGCAGTGCTTCGCGAATACCAAAGTCGGTGTTGGACGGGTTGTTGTCATCCCAATCGGCGACCACACGCGAATCGACCTCGTAGTCGCCAGATGCGTTCGCTTGCCAGAACAAAGGGTAATCCGGCGAGTTCGGATCGCTGAGCGGATCTTGCACCAACACATCTTCCAGAAAGATGTAGGTCGACGTTACGGATGTCGAATCGGCGAATTGTACACTAGTTGCAACGGCCCGCAGCGTGGTGGTCGAATCAACATCTACCGGCGTCGAGTAGATGGAAGCAGCAGGATTCACCGCCGAAGGCAGGCTGCCGTCGGTCGTGTAGTAGATGGTCGCGGCTGGAGTTGTTGTCGAGAGTTCCACGCTAAACGGAGCATCGTAGATTCCCCGCGGAATCGAAACGTCCACTGGCTCGGTGAAACCCAAGACCCCCTCGCCGTTCACGCTGCCGGGGGTTGGGGTGAGAAAATAGAGCAACCCTTCTTCCGAGGTTGTGATGGCCTGTAGCGACGGTAGTATCAGGAAGTCCCCGTCTCCGGCAGCGCTGTTCAATCCATGAAACGCTAGGACGTTGCCGCTGCCTTCGACAAGAAGCGACTTGAAGGCCGATAAGTCGAACTCCTCAACCGCCAATGCTTCGGCAGTACTGCGTTCCAGCGTGGCGGCCGCATCGTACTGCGGCGGTACGCCAATCGAAGTGGGAGCGTATCGCCGCGCGACCTCCTGGCCGTTCAGATAGGCCACAAAGCCGGCGTCATACCGCATTCCCAGCAGCAGTTGATCTACGCTATCTAGATCCGCGACAGCAAACTCATGTCGCAAGTAAACCGAGGCATTGTTGTCGAGCATCTCACTGCTCAGGTCCAGGCCGATGAGCCCTGCGAAACTGGCCCTGGATAGTTCGATGCCACACAGCGTTACGCTGCGGTTTCCCTCGTTCTGGACTCCGCGTATCTGTAGCGTCCCCTGGGCGGAGGTAACCAGAGTAGCGTTCATCGTGTAGGTGTCGTTGTCGGTGGGATGCACGTCTCCGTCAAACACGTAAGGCGACTGAATCACCACGGGGCTACCGCTGCTCTCTTCGGTCCAAGTGGAGGAACGGGGTCCACCCGCCTCGGCGTCGAACACGCGCAACAGGACGTCGTACTCCACGCCAGGCACCAGCCCCTCAACGAGCAGATCCAAGCCTGCCCCGGCTGGGCCTCTGGCGAGGATATGGTCGTCGTAGATTTGATCCAGTGTGAAGTCGCCAGAATCTGGGGGGAAGGCACGGTCGCGATCCTCCAAAATTCCTCCGTTGAACGACGAGAAGGTCAGCTTCAGCCCATCGAAGGTCGACCCGTTCTCGTCCAGGGTCATTTGCGAGTAACCAAGCTCGGTGTTCGCTAATCCGGACTCGCCTTGTGTGCGGTGGTCGAAGTCGACGCGCAGGACTGTGTCGCTTCCAGTGTTAAGCGTGTCGCCCGTTTCGAGTTTCAGAGCGTTCAGGAACACTCCGAAGCTGGCGGAGAGTTCCTGGTCGCGTCGCGCTTCGACATGAATCTCCCCTTGCGAGTCGGCCTCCACCACCACAGCCATCTTGTAGCGGTCGTTGTCCGTCGGGGAATTGCCACCAAGGAACGTGTAATCTTCCTGTATCGTTACGCCGTTGGCTGTCCAGTCTGATACCCGATCGGCACCACCGCTTACTTGGTCGTACGACCACAGTGTTAGGGTGTGGACGCTGCCTGGCGTGAGCCCGTCGATGGTGAGATCCAAGCCGCCGGAATCTTGGTCTCTGGAAAACACAAAGTCGGTTAGCAGTAGACTCTCGTCGAAATCGCCACTGTTAGGCGGGTTGCCGTTGCGAAAACGGTCCTCAAAGCCTTCTGCGCCCGACGCATCGGTGATCGTCACGCTGTAGGCGCCATAGTTCCTCGTCACCGAACCGAATTGTGTTTCGCTGCCGCTGTCGATCACGAAAGAGGCGAATCCGGGGTGGGTTTGACCGCTGGCCGACCGATCGTTGAAGTCGACCTGCAGCAACAACATCGATGGCTCTTCGATCACCTCCTCCTGGTAACCTGCAGCAACCGTGCCCGAGACCCAACCGGCGTCCGGCGTGAATGCGGGTAAGGTCCATGTAGTTCCAAGCGATCCATCCGTCGCAACCAGCGCGTCCGCCGCGGAACCGAAACCTACGAGTTCTGTAGTCGCCAACTGCTCGCTGCCAATCCCATAGGATACGTCGTCGCGCTGGGGTGGAAACTCGGGTGCAAACTCCGATGCGATGGTTTGGCCATCCGGCTGCACCAATGCGAGATACTCCCCGTCGGCAGAGGCGGCGAAGTTGGTGTGGAACTGATTTCCGCTTACGCCCCGGTCCTTGCCGGAGGCAAAAACCACCAAGTATTCCCCGGCCTGGAGTGGGTGCGACGGGAATTGCCACTTGGTGAGGTTTTCCTCGTCATCCGTGAGATACCACCCCGCGAGATCGATCGACTGGTCGCCCCGGTTGTTGATCTCAATCCAGTCGGTGAACTCGCCATCTTCGTCTTGCAGAGTCCCATCGTTTGCTGCGAGAAACTCAGAAATAACGGGGTCGGCGGCTAGCAGATGCCGCTGTTCAAGCTGTTCGATTCGCAGAAGAGTGTTCTTCACGCCCTGGTTCCCCGTCTGTCGTTTCCCATGCGAAACTTCTCGAATTCTTAACGCCAACTTATTGGCATCTTAACCGACAGCTCCCGATTCGAGTCTGCGAAATCGCCAAGAATCACCCGCGGTTGCCCCCAAGAATCACTTTCAGACTCACTTGCAGTGGAGCGCCGGTACGGATGTAGCTGCGACTGATGATTGTCTGAATAGTGGTTGCCCGCGACTCGACGGATCTCAGGATTAGCCAGCAGGTTGCGCCAACTTCCAGCAGTAAAGTGCGATTGCGATAGCCCACGGAAGCAAATCGCCTCCTTCGGGAAACGACGACTCCTTCCGCAGCAACACCAGATTGGTCTTCTGCAGAACGTCGTCCGCGTCGGCACGGCTACCCAACGACGCCACGAGGGAATACTCCAATATCTTCAAAAAGGTGGCGGTCTAATTTGGAGCTGTGTGGTAAAAAGTCCAAATTTATTCGAACGCCCAGATTTCGTGCGGACCCGACGCAAAGCAAACTCGCGGAGTCCGAGCGATTGGAGCGGTCCATCTACGACAAGCCCGCGCGCCGCAGAGATCGTGGCTTAGCGAACACTCTAACGATTTATCAAGAAAATCTTCATTTTTTCTTCACATTCTCGGACGCTGTCATTATATTCACGTTCGGCAGTCCGAATTTAGGGGTCCCGCTTTGCAACCTTCGCAGAGCGAGGCTTTCTGGCTGCAGAGCTTTTCCCTTAAACCACCTTTTCGACGGGGGATGGTCTCGTGATTCGACGTTTCAACTCGTACTTTGCAGCGACATCGGTCGTATGGCTCACGCTGGCAATATCCAGCTATGGCCAGACCTACATGATTGACATCAACGATGCGGACGATCCCATTACCGAGACTGGCTGGACCGGGCTCGATGCTGTTCACAGTGGCAGCGGTTCTTCTGTGCTGATCGACGGCATATCTTTCGAGATCTTCAGTGCCGACGGCGCCCGCGTCCGTGGCGGATCGGCATCCCCCACACCCAACGCATTGACGGGCGACTTCGTGTTCGACGATGGTTCCAACCAGGCGGTGGGCATGTTCTTTGGCGGCGCTGGCGATTTGCCTCGCGGCGTGTGGCAGGTTGATGTGTATATCTTCGACGATGGATCGACGATCGAGAACCAGATTGTCGGTTGGCGCAAAGACGGAGCGGAGACGATCATCGGTACTGATTTTCTGCCCGACGCGACCAATCCAGCGGCGACTTTCGAGTTTCTTAGCAATGGAGCCGCAGCCTACGACGTTTTTGTTCGCGAGAACAACGACGCCAATCGTTCCCGGCTCAATGCAGTGGCCTTGACCTATGTCCGTATCCCCGAGCCGTCTTCCGTTGTGCTGCTAGGCGCTCTGGCAGCCCTCGGCGCGATGGCTTTCCGCCACCGTTGATTTTGGGGCAGGACTTCGATCTGGCGAGCCTTTTCGATCAAGCTATGCGCCCAAGATGGCGATCGGTCCAACCGTGACTTCGACCACTCGTGCTATCGCATCCGAGTGACGGACAGAATCCGGCTTGGGGAGCATACAACGCTCTAGTCCAGCTTGATCTTCCGAAACAGCGGGGCGTGGCGGTAGTACACTTCCAGCGTGCAGGTGGCCAGCACGGTCATGTAGAGTCGACCGCCTTCGCGGCCGTGGGGGTCGTTGGGATCCCAGCTGCCTTCGGCGTGGCCGTGTTGTACTTGGGTGGTGACCAGTACGTCGGACATGCGCTGGTTCCAGTGGTCCCACTCGCGTCCGCCCCAGTGGTGCAGCAGTTGCGTGGCGTAGTACCAGTAGTAGATGTCGCCGTTGCGGACGTTGATGGGGTATCGCTCGACCATCTGGCTCACGCCGCGCCGCAGGCCGGGCTCGTCTTGCTTCCAGCCGAGGTACACGCGCGACAGCAGGCCCTCGGCGGTCATGGCAGCCGAAGGGTTGTGGCCGGGCATGTAGGCGTACAGGGCGCCGGTTTGATCGGTCTGCACTTGGTCGAGGAACCGATTGGCCCGCTGCAGTGCCATCGCGTCGACTCGCAACCCGGCGGCTCGGGCCGAGTGCAGCGCCATGAGTTGCCACCCGGTGACGCTCAAGTCGCCGGCCTGGCCCGAGTTGTAACGCCAGCCGCCCGCGGGGTGTTGGGCGGCGATCAGGTAGTTCACCGCCTTTTGGGCCGGCGCGCGAAGCATCTCGTCGCCCGTCAGTGCGTAGGCGTCGGCCAGGGCGATAGTGGCCAACGCATGAGCGTACATGCCGGTGTTCGACGAGCTGTCGTCGGCAAAGCTACCGTTGCGGCGCTGCGCGCCAAGCAAGTACTGCAGGCCGTGGCTCACGGTGTCCTGGTAGATGCCGGTACGGTGCGTTTGCCCCGCGCCGAGCATCGCTTGCAGCACCATGGCGGTGGCCGCCTCGTCGCTCCGCCGGGTGCCGGTGTGATTGCAACCGCCGTTGCACTCGCCAGCGCGGTCGAAGTTGTGCAACGTCCAGCGGCCGTTGTCGTGCTGATGTCGCGCCATCCAGTCGAGCGCGCGGGCCACGGCCGCTTCGGTGAGGTTGGTGCCACCTTCGGCCTCCAGCACCTGGCGGCGGATCCGCGGGTCGCGGGCGGAGAGCATGCGTCGATAGCGATCGTCGGAGTCGAGGTTCGACACCACGCGATCCATCGGCGGGAGATTCGGCGCATCGGACGAGTCTTCGATCGCCAGTTGCTCGGCCCATTGCTGGGCTTCGACTTCCTGCTGCTTGTCGGGCGAGTCGACCGGCAGGTCGAAGCCTACGGTCTGGATCGAGTCGTTGATCACGTTGCCCTGGCGTTCGTCTTTGTCGTACATCACCGACAGATCGATGGCCGGATCGTCTTCCTCCACGGCGCCCCAACCCATCAACGCCAGCAGGATCAACAGCAGCAGGTGCGTGATCATGCTCATCAGCACCGCCAGCAGTTGGTGCAGGCTGCGAAGAATCTGCTTAGCGCGCGAGCGTTGAAACGGCGGCGCGGTGATGTCGAGCGGTCCGAAATCGATGGTCTCTTGCAGAGCCACGTCGCGCGCGGCATCGGCTTGCGGCGCGGCGCCGTTGGTGTCGGCCGGCTTGGGTTTCTTCTTCCGCCGCGCTGGCGCCAGCTTTGCCTGCTCCAGGTACTCCAAGTCGATCGACTGCCCGCACCGCAAGCAATCGGCGGAGCGCAACCACAACCGCACCGACATCGGCATGCCACAATCGGGGCACGCGCAAGCATCGACGCCTGGATCGAGCGTCGGCACGTTCGCGGCGGAGGATTCGAGGAGCGTCGCCATTTAATGAGTGTCTGTGGGACGTTATTACCGCCGCGAGTCACCAGCACGATGATGGCTCGACCGCGTGGGCAGTACCTTGAGTATACCGAGCCCGACAGCGCGGTACAAAATGAAAGCACCCCTGGCGCACGCTCCCCAAGCCGTTCGGTGGTGGCATTACGCAGTGTGTTACGCCGCGGGCGCTACCCTGGTTCGGTTGGCCAAGGGTTGACTATTGCAGCGAATGGAGCGATTGTCTTTTCATGCTGCCATCGCCAGCCCACAGCCTCCCCGCATTCCTCCCGCCCCGGTCCCTTCCATGCAAGCCACCCTGCTCGCCGGCATCCCCGTTACGAATCAAACGTTGTACCACCAGATTCGCTTTCTGGTGGGCGACCCCGTGGCGTACTTAGGCCACTTGCCACCCGATGGCGAGTCGCTGCTGTTGGTGCGCGACATCGAACTCGATCGCGCGCGAAAGTTCGCCCGCGCCGACCAGGTTGGCTGCCCGCAAGATTCTGCCCCCGATGGTGGACTCTCCGGCGATCGCGAAGTGGCCACCGCGCAAGCAGTGGTCGAAGTGCTGCGGCAACGGGGCGTAACGCAGGTGACGACCGATCGCACCTTGCCATTCCTCTATGCGGCACAACTTCAGCAGGCCGGCATTCAGCTCTCGCTCGACGACGAACTTGGTGTTCGCGCGCGACGTGTGAAGACGGCCGAAGAGATCAAAGCGCTCGAGCAAGCTCAGCAGATCACCGGCCAGGCAATGACCATGGCGTGTAAGTGGATCGCCACAGCCGAGGTGAACGACGACGGCCAACTGCGGCAGGACGGCGAGTTACTGACCAGCGAGCGCGTGCGGCGGCGGATCACACAGTTTTGCATCGACAACGGATTCTCGAACGTGAACGACTCGATCGTGGCCAGCGTGCCGCACGTGGCCGATTGTCACCATCATGGCACCGGGCCGCTGAAGACAGGCCAGCCGGTGGTGGTCGACATCTTCCCCCGCGACGACTCGAGTCGCTACTACGGCGACTGCACCCGCACCGTGGTGCACGGCACGCCGACCGACGAGTTGGTGCACATGCACCGCGCGGTCGTGGCTGCCAAGAACGCCGCCTGCGATGCACTGCGGCCCGGCATCACCGGCGACGCGGTGCATCAAGTGACCGTGTCGACGCTCAAAGAGCATGGCTACGAGTACATCCCCGGTAACGCAGAGCACGACCCGACGGTACCTGCCATGCGACACGGCACTGGCCATGGCATCGGCCTCGACGTGCACGAACCGATCTTGCTATCGGTCGACGGCGAAGAAATCCTGGCCGGCGAAGTCTTCACCGTCGAACCCGGTTTGTACTCGTCGACCTTGGGTGGTGTGCGTGTGGAAGACATGGCGCACGTTACTGCCGATGGCGCGGAGATCTTGAGTCCGCTGTACGAAGGGCTCGATTGGGCAGACAAGTAGGTCGGTCGTCCCGATAGACACCAAGTGCAATCTGGCAAGCCGGGAGCGTCAGCGACCGGAGTGATGACCAAGACCGCTCGCAAGTTACTCCGGTCGCTGACGCTTCCGGCTCGCCTTTGGGGATCGCACTAAGACTCGTCTGGCTTGCGACGCCGTTTGCGTCCGGAGGGTTTGAACATCGACACCACGTTCGTGATCGCATCGATCAGCGTGTCGACTTCGCCCGGTGTGTTGTAGAGGTAGAAACTTGCACGCGTGCTGGCGGTGATGCCCAACAGGTCGTGCAACGGCTGGGTGCAGTGGTGACCCGCGCGGACGGCGATGCCTTGGCGGTCGACCAGTTGGGCGATGTCGTGCGCGTGAGGTTGGTCGAGCACGAAACTCACCAGCCCAGCGCGATGTTCCGGCGCGGGGCCGAGGATGGCAAGGCCATCGATCTCACTCAGTCGCGCGTAGGCGTACTCCACCAAAGCGTGCTCGTGCGCGGCGATGCGGTCCAGGCCGATTGCGGTGAGATAGTCGACCGCCGCACCGAGGCCAATCGCTTGCGCGATGGGCGGCGTGCCAGCTTCGAACTTCGCTGGCAGGCCGGCCGAAGTGAAACTGTCGAGCGCCACGTTGCCAATCATGCTGCCGCCGCCCATGAACGGGGGCATCGCGTCGAGCAACGCCTCTCGGCCATAGAGCACGCCAACGCCACTCGGCCCACACATTTTGTGACCGCTGAGCGCCAGGAAGTCGACGTCGAGCGCCTGCACATCGATCGCCAGGTGCGGAGCGCTCTGGGCAGCGTCGATCAAGATCACTGCACCGGCGTCGTGCACACGGCGGGCGAGTTCGGCGATTGGGTTTACCGTGCCGAGCGTGTTGGAGACCTGCGTGACTGCGACGATCTTGGTGCGCTCGGTAAGCACTTCGTCCAAGCGGTCGAGATCGAGCCGACCATCGTCGGTAAGCGGGATGTGCTTGACCTGCGCGCCGGTGCGCTCGGCCAGTTGGAACCACGGCACCAGGTTCGAGTGGTGCTCCATCGGGTTGAGCAGGATCTCGTCGCCCGCGGAGATGTTCGCCTCGCCCCAGCTGCGCGCGACCGCGTTGATCGAAGCGGTCGTGCCACCGGTGAAAATGCACTCGTGATCGTACTTCGCCCCGAGAAACTTCTGCACCTTGCCGCGCGCCAGCTCGTAGGCATCGCTCGCCCGCTCGCTCAGCACGTGAATGCCGCGGTGCACGTTGGCGTAGTCCCGCTCGTACACTTGGGCGACTGCGTCGATCACCTGCTGTGGCCGCTGGCTGCTGGCCGCCGAGTCGAGAAACACCAGCGGCCGATCCCCATGTACGGTCTGCTGAAGGATGGGAAAGTCGTCGCGCAGCGATTCCGGCAGCAGAGAGGTGGTGTCGATGTCTGATCGCAGAACGGAATTCATTCCGTTACCTTGGTGTTGGAGAGCAAGCTGGATGTTTCTTAACGGAATGAATTCCGTTCTACTTCACCGGCGAGTGCACCGCTTGCAGCATGGTCTTCCATCCCAGCAGGCAGCATTTTTGGCGGTTGGGGGTGAGCTTCGCGCCGAACAGGTTCAGCATGTCCTCGGCGCTGTACTTCATCGCTTCCTCGACCGTCTTGCCATACATCTCTTCGAGCAGCATCGAGGCCGACGCCTGGCTGATCACGCAACCGTCGCCCTGGAAGTAGCAATCGACGATTTTGCCGTCGTCGTCCAGCTCGAGCTCGATGCGCACCACGTCGCCACACAACGGATTCTTTTCCTCGTGGGCGTGGGTCGCTCCGTCGAGGTGGCCGCGGTGAAACGGGTCTTCGTAGTGGTCCAAGATGTGTTCCTGGTAAATCTCGTCTTCGCTGGGCATGGTTACCTAAAGGGACGTGGCTACCTGATGGACAATCGCATCGGCGGGTGGGTTCGGCGGGCGGTGGAGTGTCGAAACGTTGCACAGGGCCCCCCAGCCGACGAGCTACGCCTCGTCGGATCCCCTCCATGCACGCTCCTCGCTCTAGTAACAGTCTAGGTACAGCCCCGCGGTGGGACAACGCCCATTGCGGCGATCACTCGCTGGGGATGTCCATCTTGCTGGACAGTAGGGCGTCGACGGCGTCGACGTCCTCAGGGCGGACCACAAGCTTAATTGGAAACGTGCACTTCGACGGCACCACGATGTTGAGCCGGCCGGACTCGCGGTCTATCCATTCGTACCGACGCAGGTTTTTCCAAGGAATCTTTGGGTAGCCGGGGAAGTGCATGGCCGTATCGGTCCAGCGAATCGAATACCGGCTCCGCACCTCGGGCCACAGAAACAAGCGGCTCAGCAGCGATCCGACGAACATCAGTCCGATGGACTCCGCCCAGTAATCTTTATAGTACGCCAGCATCAGAGAGTTGATCGGCGGGTGCGCAAGGCTATGCGCCTGTTCCGCCGAGCCCCCTATCAAGATCGCACCCAACACCAGAGTCAATGACAAGACTCTCCACACGCTCCAGTGCTTCGGGGCGAATCGCAGATAGGGGCGGCAGCCCTCACTACCCAACTCATCTTCAATCTCATTTTGCCGCCACGTGAAGTAGAAAGTGTGCAAGCTAGCGCCAAGCAACAAGCCTATCAGGTTGAAACCACCTAGCACCCACATGTTCTGGGTGACCGATCCCAGCGAGTGCCGCACGAACTGCGTCCACGAGATAAAGTAGACCATCACCACCGCCAAGATGGTCGTAGCAACCAGCAGCGTACTTACCTTAAAGCGTGGCAACTTCATCGGGGCCATCTGCGATAGTATTCTTGAGCCAATTTCGTGTCGAGATACTCGTCGACCGCATCACGGCGGTGGCAATCAGTAGTGTCTTCAGTCGGAAGCGAGGTCGATTCATCGTTTCGGAGCGCCCAGGGCGGATCGTCGAGCACTGGCGGAAACCATGGAGAACTGGAGCGGGCGACTGTGGAATCCTAGGACAGGGTTTACCCGAGGATTGCCAATCTGGATGCCGGTAGCCTGATAGTTTAACGCCGGACGTGTGAATATGCTGGAAAGAGCACCGGAGATCGCGTAACCTAGAGGTTCCAACCGGCGAACTCATCCTTATTCAGGGGCCTTGCGATGCGTGGTACTTTTGGTCGCTTTTCGACACTGGTTCTGGCTGTGGGACTGTGGATGGTCTCGGGGGCCACCTCGGTTCAGGCCGAGACGTACAATATCGGAGACCGCGTGGAAGTTAAACGCGGTTATGACTGGCTGCCGGGCACGGTGGTAGGTGGCAGCGGCACGAGGATCAGTGTGCGGCTGGACGACGAAGAAGGGAAGTTCGACACGATGTCGCCCGAAATGCGCGAAAAGCGATTGACGCGCAACTACTTTGTCTCCAGTCTTCGCCACGCCAAGGGATCCGCCCCACCCCCTCCGAGCACCCCGGCGACGAGCGGCCGGACGATTGGAGTTCCGCCCAGTGCCCCCAGCGCTTCTCCCTTCGGTGGCATGTCCACCGCCACGTCGCGAACCTGGTCCGATCAGTCAGGGCGATTCAGCATCGACGCCACTTATCGCGGCATGAACGGTGACAAAGTGGTGCTCGAAAAGAGCGACCGTTCGCGAATCGAGGTCCCGCTCGACAAGCTCTCTGCGGCCGACCAGGACTATGTGAACTCGCAAGGTGGCGACGCCGACAACCCGTTCGCGGTGGCTTCCACTCCGCCAGCGATGGGGTCGGCGGGTCCGACCGTCCTGAAAGCAGACAAGTCGAGCGCACAAACGCTTACGCCGCAAACGTTCGACAGTTGGACGTTCGCGCCCCAGTCGAGCGTGAGCACAGGTTCGACGACCGTGCGACCTCGAACCATAACGCTCAGCTCGCTTCCCGATTCGAACCCGTTCTTCGAGGACTTCCAAGGACTTTATCTTTCGTCCTCGGGGGAGCGAGCCGTGCTGGTGCGCGAGCAAGGGGTCGTCGCGCAAGACAAGTTGAGTTACCTGGAACTTTTCGATCTGGTCGCAGGCAAGGCGGCCGGGTTGGCGCCGATGCCGAAGAAGACCAAGGTTTTGGCGGTGGATCCCGACCAGGGGCTGATCGCCTATCGCGAGGACGAGTTCCATGGCGGCAACACCGAGTTAACCGTCGCCGAGTTGCGAGGTTCGCAGATTGTTCCCATGGCCGTCTGGGAACCCTATCTCGACGAGGATTTCGAACCGGCTAAAGACACCGAAGCGGCTTGGTTCCTGCCGGAAAGGCGGATCATGACGTTGAACAATTTTGGCAAGGCCGTGACCATCTGGAGCCCAGCGACCGCCAGGGCGAGTACGGTGCTGCCGGTGTCGCACGGGTTCGGCGAAGACGACATGGCGTTCAGCCCCGACCGTCGTTATACCGCGCTGAAAATGAGGAAGGGGATCGCCATTGTCGACCTGGTTTCGGGGGAGCACGTGGCGACCATCGATTTCGACGACAACCACGGCAGGGTGAGCAAGCTCGCGTTTAACGCCGACAACACGAAACTGGCGGGGGTAGGTCATGACGAAATATACGTATGGAATCTGACAACTGGCGAACTCGAGAGGGCGTTCGAGCATGACACCGTGTTCCCCATGGACGGTGTCGAGTGGGCGGGAGACTTTGTATTCCATCGAAACAAGTACCTCTACGATGTGCATCGCCGCGTCCTGCTGTGGGAGTTTACCGGAACCTCGATGCACGGCGATGTTAGCGCGATCAGCAACGGCGTGTTGTGCATGGTGAACTCCGGGCGTGGACACGACGCCTCGCAGCTCCGCTGCACGTCCTTTCCCACGGCCGAGATGATCAAGACCGCCGATGGCCTCGGTTCGCCCGAATCGCTGATCGTCACCAAGGCAGGCGATCCGGTGGCGATCGAACTCGACATCGACGAGCGGATTATCTCGGCCGACCAGGTGCGCACCGCCATTGTCGCCAACCTGGAAGCGGCCGGGTACGTGGTTGCCGACGAAGCGGACACGGTAGTCAAAGCCGTCTGCAAGCAACTGCCGTCTCAGACCATCAAAATCGGAAACCGACGCTCTCGAATTAACGTGCGGCCCGAAGACGTTGTCGAGCGCACCATCGTTCCCAGCCCCTCGTCGCTCGTCCTGTCCTACAAGGGCCAAGCGGTGTGGCGACGGAGCAATATGGGACAGCCCGGCATGACCATCTGGCTGCGGGACGGAGAGTCGCTGGATCAGGCACTCACTCGGCTGACGACGCCCAACACGAAGCTGCTGACGGATTCCGAGTTTCCCAAAGAGATCATCCGCCCCGGAACTGCAACCAGCAATGGGGCCTATGGCGTAACCAATCTGTCCGGCGGCGCTGGCGGCGGTGGTCGCTTCGAATGACCTCCGAAGGTTGCTCAACCTCGCAACAGCGCCACCGCGCAGCCGGCAACGATTCCCGCTACCACTAGCCACAGCACCCAAGTGCGCGGCTCGTTGCGGTACACCTCCATTTGGGGCACCGCTGGCAGGTGTTCGATTAGCTCGTCGGCCTCTTGTTCGCCAAGTTCGTCGGTCAGGTGCTGCTTTAAGTAGCCCTGCACGGCTCGGGCGCTGAACGGCCGGTTCTGAGGCTCCTTCTCGAGCAGTTGCATCACCATCCGCGAAAGCCACTCCGGGCAGTCGACACCCTGCTTGCGCAGGTCGGCCGGCTGGTGGTGCAGGTGCTGGTCCCACACCTGGGCGAAGTTCGCACCGATGAACGGCGGCTTGCCGGTCAGCATCTCGTACATCACGCAACCCAGCGAGTAGAGATCGGCCTTGTAGTCCATCTGCGCGTCGGCCTGGATCTGCTCGGGGGCCATGTAGGCGTAGGTGCCAACCGTGACGCCGTGGTCGGTAATCTCAGCCGAGTGCGTGTCGCGAGCGATGCCGAAGTCGCCCAGCACCAGGTTGCCCTTGGCGTCGAAGAACAGGTTGCTCGGCTTCAAGTCGCGGTGGACGATGCCATGGTTGTGCGCGTGTTGCAGTGCCGAGGCAATCTGAATCGTGTAAGCGGCCGTGAGCTTCCAGGAAAGCGGCCCGCCCGATTGCAACCGGTCCTTCAGCGAACCATGGTCAAGCAGTTGCATGGCATAGAAGTGCTGCCCGTCCATGATGCCGCCACCGTAGTGCCGCACGATGTGCGGATGGTTCAGCCGCTCCATGATCGTGATTTCGCGCTCGAACCGCTCCACGATGTTCTCATCGCCCGAAACGTTCGGGTGAAGCAGCTTCACGGCCACGGGCTCTTCGATGTCGGGACTGGTAGCGCGGTACACCACACCGACGGTGCCCATGCCAAGCTGCTCGCCGAGCTTAAATGTCGCCTTTGTGGGCAGGAATTTGAGCTTACGAACAGTCATTCGGGCGCGGGCGGGACGAGAGAAGAGCGGCTGGCTATGCGGAAACCAGCAAACTAAGATAAAGTTTCGCTGAATCTCTGCCCCGTTGCAAGCAACCTTTCGCTTGATCTTGTAGCCGCAGTAGCGGTTGCCCGCTGGTAAGTTGTTGCGGTCGTAACGCATACGTAAAAGCCCTAGTGGCCAAAACGCTTGCCAAACTGCCCACCGGGGTTTCCTCAATCACGACGCCAGCGATAGCATTTAACCAGTAGGAGCCACCCGGAGAACCCGAACATCCGGTCCCCTCCAAAGGCACCTGTGTGGTAAAATTCACAACCCCCGCCAGTTCCCCTCCCCACGATCCCGCCATGACCTTTCTGCTGAAACAAACTCGCCACCGCGAGTACACCGGCTTCGAAGAAGTCGCCAACACGATCACCCATGGCCTGGGCGCATTGTTCGCGTTGGTCGGCATGATCCTGCTGGGCATGTGGGCCTGGCAAGGTGGCAACACCTGGCAACTGGTGGGCACCACGGTGTTCGGCCTCACGATGGTGGTGCTGTACGCCGCTTCGACCATCTACCACGCGGTACCTGAAGCGCTGGAGCGCACCAAGAGCCGCTGGCAGCGGTACGATCAATCGGCCATCTTTCTGTTGATCGCCGGCAGCTACACGCCGTTCATCCTGTCGAACATGCGCACTACGATTGGCTGGACCTTGTTGGCCTTCGTGTGGACCATCGCTCTGGTGGGCATCTTTGGCGAGCTGACCGAGCGCACCAACTCCACCAAGATCCGCGTCGGCATCTACCTGCTGATGGGCTGGTCGTGCCTGATGGCCATCGGCCCGATCCTGCAGGTCATGCCCATGAGCGGCATGGCGCTCATCGCCTTGGGCGGAGCCGCCTACTCGCTGGGCGTGGTATTCTTCCTGTGGCGACAACTCCGCTACCACCACGCCGTGTGGCACCTGTTCGTCCTCGCCGGCACCGGGTTTCACTACATGGCCGTAGTGCTGTACGCGTTGCCGGAAGCCGTGGCGTAAGCTGACCCTGCCCAAGCAAACTCTCACGGGTCGCGTGGCGATCCGGCTATTGAGCTCCGATCGTTCTGAACCAACTACGATCGGTGATTTGCATCGCTGCTGCTGTCCGTTCCATCCGTCATCTGGGAGCGATTTCACGTCGTCGCCCTGAGGGACGCTGAGCTCGCAAAGGCCCCTGTTTCGTTCTATGAAACTGGCGGGGCCGAGACTTTTCTGTTTGTCAGGATTTACTCCTGATTCGGTGAGCTGATTCTCCGGTTGGTGACGCCTCCAGGGGTAAATACACACACCCTCACCCTTCCCGGAGATGAACGATGAAGACTTTGTTGACGCGGATGATTGCTGTTCTTTCGATGGTCGCGATCGCAAACTGCGCCCATGCGGGCATGGCCTACGACTCGGCCGCGGAGCCAGCCTACGCCGACGGATGGGACAATGGGGACAACGGTGGATCTGGATTCGGGCCATGGTCGCTCGCTTTCGATGGAGACGCCACGGCGCTGAACCCGATTTTCGGCTCGGATCCCCATTTCATCGATGGCGTCGGGGTGGGGCCCCTGGGGGCGGCGCTGCTGGACGACCCCTCGTTCGGCCTGACGACGGATGGCTCGTTGTCCGCATCGGCAGAAGCCGCGCGCTCGTTCAGCACACCGCTGCAGGTGGGGGATACCTTTAGTGTGGAGATCGACGGATCTGCACTGGAAGGACAGGCTCGCATCGGCAACATCTTTGAACTCCTCGGCGCCGATGGCGTTCCGCGATACACGCTCCGGACCAGCCTCGGCTCGACCAACGACCACTGGATCCTCAACGGATCGGATAGCGCGATCGAAGCGAGCGACGCGTTCCGCGTCTCGGTGACACTCACTGGGCCCGACTCCTACTCCGGCAGCGTTAGCTCGCTCACCACGGCGACCGGTACGTTCTCGCTCAACTCCCCTCTCAGCGGCACGGTCGGCGAACCCATCGTCGGGCTCCGCATCGCGACATCCGGCACAGGGAGTTCTGCCAACGGTGCGAGGGAGTTGTTCTTTGACAAATTGAGCGTCAGCTCTCGCGTTCCGGAGCCGAGCACGTGGTTGCTCGGAGCAGCTGGCATGGCGCTGTTTGGTTGTTATCGCCGCGTGCGATTCAGCCGTGCGAACTCCGCATAGTCGCCCGCCGACTTGCCGGCGTGCTGAGTGATTCCGGGTTCGACCGTGCTATTCGACTCCGGGCTGATTTTGTAACGTTTTCTGCATATTCGCTTCTTTCTGAAGGAGGAGTCCCCATGGATAGCAACAGCAGCAGTCGGAGTATTGGCGCGGTATTCGGTTTCCTATTGCTAGCCGTGTTGGCCGCTGAATCGACGGCCGAGGTCGTCGTCACCGATTCCACAAGGTTGCTCTACACGACCGACCTGGGAAACCATGTGTACAATGCCCAGGGGGTCTTCAGCGACTCCATAACCGATGGTCACGGAACCGCATTTCAGGACTCGGTAATCGACGGTAATGCGTTTGCCGGCTTGCTTGGCGTGGATATCGACACGGACGATCCAGTGGAGGACAAGCAGATTGTCAGCCAGATGCTCGTGGACTTCACCGTAACCACGCCGCAGCTAGTGACTCTGACGGTGCCGACGCTTTCCAGTGACATCAGCAATCCGGCGCCGACAGTATTCACCAATGGCGCGCTGCTGGCACTGGGCGATGGGCTGTTGGACTCGAGCAACTATAGCGTCTTCCTGTTCGACAACGGAGGCGACTACGGCCAGCTCAACCCGCCGCTGGATGCGTTCGATTCCGACTCGGCTCTTAGTGGTTTGTCCGATTCGTTCGTGCTGGGACCTGGGGAATACGCCCTTGGCGTGCAGCAGGTCGTCACGGCCAGTCAACAATCACCAGGAGTAGGCAGCGCAATCACCGAATTCGAGATCACGTTCTCGGCCGTCCCCGAGCCAGCAACCGCGGCGTTGCTGTCGATTGGCGGCGTACTTGGGCTACTCCTTGTCAGGCGGCAAACGACGGGAACTAGGTTGCGTGACTGAAGGTCGCGGCTCTAGCTACCGTTGCCAAACGGTGGACTGCGCTGCAACTCGCATTGGGCTAAATGCCTTGGGCTGCAGGAGGCAATGCCAAGGCGGTTTTCATTCCTGCCGAACCGTAGGTAATATGGTGGCTACATCCGCCCTGCAGCCTGTCACTTGCTTGGACCACCTATGCCCCCCTTGGAAGAGTTGTCGCAGTCGTTTTCGCTAGTCGAAAGCGTGGATGATCTGCTCGGCGTGTTCCTCGAATTCCTAAAACCCTACGGTTTCTTCGGCTGCACGTTAGGGTATGCACCGATTCGTCGTGGTCAGATCGACAGCACCGGCGCGGCGATGTGTACAACACTCGACGAAGCGCTGCTGCAAGAGTACCAAGCCGCCGAGATGGCGACGTTCGACTTGCTATTCGAGCTAATGGCGACGCGAACGCTTCCTTACACCAAGTCGTCCATTGAATCGCTGTTCGATGTCACCCCGCAGCAGCAGTCGGTCATCGAGTATGCAGACCGGAATGGAATCGGCGATGCCTTGTTGATCCCGCTGTCGACGCGGGACTATTGCCGTGGCGCCACGCTGTTCACGGAGGAGCCTCCCGACGCGTTCGCCCAACGCGTCGCCAACGACACGCCCGTGCTCCGCCATGCTGCAGCGCTGGCGATGCAGCGCGCCGAGCAACTCGGCTACGGCCAGCAAACTGGTGCTGCCCCGGTGCTCACCGACCGCGAGACCGAGTGCCTACAGCTTGCGGCGCAGGGAAAGACCATCGACGAGAGCGCCGCCAACCTCGGCATCAGCGAACGGACGGTCCGTTTCCACCTGGCGAACGCCAGCGAGAAACTAGGCACGCCCCGTCGCGCTCAGGCGATCACTCGGGCGATCCAGCAGGGGCTGATCCGCACCTGAACCCAGCGGTCCTGTCAGAATTGACAGCTGGTATTCATCGGCAGGGGAAATAGAGTTGGTGGTTCTGGCTACTCGGTAAGTAAGCGGAACTTCTTGACTAACCACCTCTGGACTCGCCCGATGATCTATCAGCGCACTCTCTGTTTTCTCGCTAGTCTAACTCTGATCGCTGGCCTGACGTCGCCGGCCCATGCAGGTGGCGAGGAGCCGCCGGTCGATGTCTTCAAGTACTTTGAAACCTTTGACTTCTCGGGGCCGGACCTTGGAGACTTCCCACAAGGGATCAGCTCCATCGGCCGCAGCACAGGCGGCGAGTTTGCGGAACAGAGCGTTGATTCCAATGGAAAGTCCACCTTCACTCTCGGCGGCGATTCTGTCCCGGTCGATAACTTCTTGGACGCCGCGGCTGGTGTCTCCTCGAACAACAGTCGACTCCTGGATGAATTCACAGAGGCCGTGAAGTCCAACGCGATCTTTGCCAACCGAATCTTGATTGCTCTGGGTGCATCCGAGTTCACCACTCCGGCAATCGAAGAGATCTTTACGACCGGTGTCGATGCTCAAACCTACTCGGTAGGCAACAGCGACCCCTACCTGGCACGGCGTATCGAGGTCACGAATCCATTCGACGAAACCACCACCTTTCGTTTCGAGGCCGCGCTCGAGACCGTGCCGCTCGACCCACTTACCGCGACCGCCGAAGGGAGGTTCTCAGCCGAAGTCTTTGATACCGGTGGCGACATCGGCGCGGAGCTCGTATTCAATCTGGGCCACACCATTCGTCAAGCCGACTCGTTAGAGGATCTCGCACTGCAGCTGGACCATTCGGGCACGATTAACGAAGGTGAGATTTCGACGCTCGACGTCGACCCCATCACAGGCTTTGCGGTAGCGCTGGAAGACTTCGATCGGATTCTCTCCTCCGTCTTCTTGACCCTTTCGCCGGGGGATACCGCCGTGGTGACCACGATCGGCAACTTTGGCGATGAAACGTTCCCCCTCGCGTCGCTGACGAACATCGAAGCCGACCTGGCGACTTCCGTAGCGGTCGGCAATCTGTCAATCGTTCCTGAACCCGCTTCAGTGCTGCTGCTGTGCCTAGGGAGCTTTGGGCTGTTAATCCGTCGCCGCACAACAACTTCGCTCGATCGCTGAGTACAACACATCTGAGCAGATGGAGGGGCCTGCTCCTGGGGTGCAGGGGGTTCGCGTTGCAGCTTAGCCTCGCCGTAAACGACGGGGCTAAGCTGCGTGGACCATCGTGCAGCGCTGTAGACTCCGTGCGCTGCGACACAAACAGGCTTTCGGATGTGTCTCGCGTGCTACAAAACGCAACGGCTGAATGCTGTGCAAGTCACCGAGGGCAAAGCCCGTCGCCGAGGAAGGCAGAGTCGACGCCAAGATGGGCAACAATGTCTTCACTGCGGATAAAGTACTCGTGTGTGCGGTCGTACACGAAGTAGGTCGTTTTATCCTCAATTGTTTCGACGCGAATATCCAAGTCAGGGACCCAAGCCACCGTCGACAGGTGTATTTCCGATGTTCCCGAACAAGTTAGCACCATCTTATTGTCACCCGTTCGATAGAAGTGCAGTCGTAGCCGGCGGTGTGTTACGCAGTATTCCCATAGGCGAACTGCGAATCCATTGAACCCAGCGATGGCGGTTGCTAGTTCCTGAAGGCCACCGATGGTCGTCAAACTCTGTGTATAGCCTAAAGCCTGGGATCTGGCCTTCGATGGCTGCTTGGCTCCACAGAATCCACAGAACGGATAGTACTTAAACTCCGTTGAATTGCACTTAACGCATCGATAGATGCCGTCGTCCCACGGAGTGTCTAGCGGCATCGAGTTGCCCCTTGTGTAGCCCAGCTTTGCGACGGGGCTAAGTTACGTGACGAATGAGCACAACTCTATAGCCTCCGCGCCCTCTGTGCCCTCCGTGGTTAGCTCCTTGCAGCTCACCACTTCTGTTGCCCCGTGATCGCCAGCACGGTGCTCCATAGTTCTTGCTCGGGGTCGATGCGTTTGATCTGCCCGGTGCTGATCGCCAGCGGCACGTGCACGGTGTGGTTTTGCCAGAGGCCGATGAACAGGTCGGTCTTGCCGGCCATCGCGGCGTTTACTGCCTGGCGGGCGAGTTGCTCGCATAGTAGGCTATCGCCGGCGCCGGCTGGTACGCTGCGGATGTTGTAGCTGGGGTCGAAGTACTTGACGCTCACCGGCAGGTTGCGGCCGGCGAAGTGCGCGCCGATCTGGCCTTTGAGGAACAAGCCGATGTCGCCCAGTTTGCGATTGCCCGACTTGTCGAACTCCGCGCCGTGTCGTTCGAGCAAGTGCTGCCCTGCGCCTTCGGCTACCACGATCACCGCATGGTCGCGGTCCTCCAGGCGTCGCTCGAGTTTCGCAAGCAAGCCGCTATCGCCTTCCAGTTCGAACGGCACCTCGGGAATCAGCGTGAAGTTCACCTCGCCGCTGGCGATCGTGGCGGCCGCGGCGATGAAACCCGCCTCGCGGCCCATCAGCTTTACCAGCCCGACGCCGTTCGGAACGCTCTTGGCCTCGATGTGGGCGCAGTCGATCACTTTCTCGGCTTCGGCCACGGCGGTCAGGTAACCAAACGTGCGGTAGCAGTACTTGATGTCGTTGTCGATGGTCTTGGGAATGCCCACCACGGCGAGTTCCAGACTGCGTCGCTTCACTTCCTGAGCGATGGCGTGCGCCCCTTTTTGGGTTCCGTCGCCGCCGATGCAGAACAGCATGTTAACGCCCTGCTGTTGCAGGAAGTCGACCATCACTTGCGGATCTTGCGGCCCGCGCGACGTGCCGAGGATCGTGCCCCCTTGATGATGAATGGGTTCGACCATCGCGGAGGTCAACTCGATGGGCGGCAGCCCTTTCTCCGGGTTGAGTCCCTGGTAGCCGTAGCGGATGCCGAGCACTGTGGGCACGCCGTAGCTGCTATGAAGTTGGTAGTACAGGTTCCGCACCACGTTGTTCAGCCCCGGGCAGAGCCCGCCGCACGTGACGATGGCAGCCTTGCTCGCTTTGGCGTCGAAGAACACCCGCTCCCGCGCACCAGCCTTCTCGAACCCTAGTTCGACAACGTCGTCGCCCTCCAGGTAGTCGATCTCATGCAGTACCCGAGCCTTGTCGGGCATGAAGCGGGTATGCACTCCGTCGTCGAGCAGGGGCGAGTCGAACCGCGGCTCGCCGAGCGTGGGGATCGAGAGATCGGATTGTGTTAGCATGGTGGGGTCTCGCAATACACGCGGTGGTCTACATCGAACAGGATACCAGTGTTTCGGCGATGTGGGGAGCGTGGCAAGGGAGAGAGCAACGTATGAATACTGGATGGACAAGTCGACTACCAAGCGTGTCGCTCCGCGAACTGTTCGGCGTCATTGCCTTCCTGGCCGTGGCCTGCGCGGCGATGGTCCATCCCACCGAGCTTTGGGTGACCGTTCTTGCGACGTTCGTCATGATCGTTGGTGCAATTGCCATCATCCTCGCGGCCATCCTGCGCGGGCGAACGCAAGCGTTTGCGATCGGCTTTACGGCCGTACTGGCTTGCTACCTGCTCGGCGTGCAGAACACACGACCTCCTTATATCGTTAGCACTCTTGGCACTACCAGGTTTGTCGACTCCCAGGGCCGGCTCCCCACGTCGATCCTACTCGCAAATCTGTGGTGGCGTATGCGTACTCCGTACTACTTCGATGGCGAAAATCGACCGATCGAACCGTACGACGGAACCCTGGAAGAAGTGGAATCAAGGAGAGCTGGTCGATTCACTGCAGGTTCAGCAATCAAGCCACCAAGCTCCTTTGGTCAACCCGGCGGTCCGACGGTGTACAACGTTAGTCTATTTCCCATCCTGCAGACGGTCTTGAATGTAGGCCATTTGCTGTTCGCCTTGGCGTTCGGTTATCTCGGCGGTAAATTCGCAGTGTGGGTCTACTTGCGTCGAGTGTCGCGTGATGGCAACTCCATCGAGGCCACACAATCATGACCAAGTCTCCAATCAAGTGGTGGCGTTTGTCTCTCCGCGAGTTGCTCGGCATCTTCGCTTTCGTGGCCGTGTCGTTCGCATCGCTGCTCAACGCTTCGCAAGGTTGGGCGATGGCGGTCTTTGGCTTGACCATTGTGCTGGCGGTGGTGCTGGCGATCGTCGCAGCCACCGAGCGAGGAGCTCGCCAGGCCGCAGCCATCGGGGCGGTAATCACCATGGTGGTGTACGCCGTGCTGTGGACACAGCAGCCAGCGACAACCATGGATAACGAACCGGATATCGATTTCGCGACGGGCAAGGCCGTTGGCATCAAGACTGTCCTTCAGCAAGCTGGCTACCTACCGACATCTCACGTATTGAATACGATGTGGAAAAAAGCAAGCGGCACCTACCTGGTTGAGATGGAGACGGGACGCGTAGTCGAAAAACTATCATCCAACTATCCGCGATTCGAAGGCGGGGGCATAGCTAATAGTCAGATTCCTCCCAACTGGAATGGTGGCACACTCATCTCTAAGGGGCTGCCCGCTCCCGAACACTTTCTAGCAATAGGCCACTGCTTGTGGGCAATCCTATTCGCCTACCTCGGCGGCAAATTCGCGGTGTGGGTTTACTTGCGTAGAATGTCGCGTGAAGGCAACTCCATTGAGATCGCGCAATCATGACCGAGTCTCCAAACAAGTGGTGGCGTATATCGCTCCGCGAGCTCTTGATCGGGGTCGCGCTGTTGGCCATCGCGTGCACGCTGCTCAAGTTCGCCTCCCCGCTGTTGGCCGGAATTGTTACATCTATTTCGGCGCTCGTCGCTGCTGTGATGGTTGTCTTTGCAGTGCTCGACCGTGGCCGATGGCAGGCGTTTGCTATTGGGTTCATTACATGGTGTTCAATCTACGGGCTACTAAGTTCGCAAACGAGTTCTCAGCTTCCCACCCATTCCATAACCAATTGGGCACACAGGCAAGTCGCCGTGCTTCATGACTACGATTTCCAAGCAGGAGAAATTCTGGGACCATATGTCGGACAACTCGGTGAGGAGGCAACATCGGAATCGGACGCAGCAGCAAACGTACAACAGGCCTTCCCGTCAGGTCTCTCCACAGAAGCAGATTCGGTGGTTTTAATGAGCTCTAAGGTACCTGTTCCACGTTACGACGAATTCGCAATCGTGTTCGAGGCATTGTGGATGCTTTTCTTTGCCTACCTCGGCGGTAAATTCGCGGTGTGGGTTTACTTGCGACGCATGGCACGCGAAAGTGAAAGTACACTCGCACGTTCCGGCGACGCGTAAGTCACCGGCTAGGGCAGCTCGATTGCTCTCACGTTCCGCATTCCGCATTTGCTTTGAACTACTTCGCTCACGCTCATCGTTGGATCGATCGCGACGACTGCGATCCCTACTGGCTCGCCGGCCTGGCGGTGCCGGACTGGCTTGGTGTGGCCGCGCGGCGGACCAAGTGTCGCACCAAGCACGTCGAGCCTGCGTTCGACGACAGCGACCCCCGCGTGGCCGCGCTCGCTCGTGGCGTTGCGCAGCATCACGACGACGATCGTTGGTTTCACGAAACGCGAGCGTTTGTCGAGCTCAACATGCAGTTCAGTCGCACGATTGTCGAACACTGCAGCGAGCGAACCGACCTCCGCGCTAGCTTTCTTGCTCATGTATTGGTGGAGTTGTTGTTGGACGACGTGTTGGTGCAGCAAAACGCAGAGCGCCTCGCAGGTTACTACCAGCGAATGGCCGAAGCCGACGCGGTGTGGGTGGCCGAGCGGATTGAATCATTCAGTGGCAACTCGGTGGGGCGGCTGGCGGAGTTCATTGATAAGTTTGTCGAACTCGAATTCGTGGCCGACTACGCCGAGGACCGTTTGCTGTTATTCCGCTTGGGCCAAGTGATGACTCGCGTGCGTCTGCCCGGCTTGCCCGACAGCTTTGCCGAACTGCTACCATCGTTCCGCCAGCAAGTGGCCGCAAGGTCGGACGAGTTGATGCTAGCACCCGCAGCCGCGCGAACCTTTTGGCCACCAGGCGCGTAATCTTAATTGCAGCAGAAGTGGTGAGCCGGAAGCGTCGGCGCCTGGAGTGGTGAGCAACGCTTCCGGCCTTTATTGCTTTCTTGTTGTGCATGCGACTGGAATGGAAACACGAGGTGTAACGGAGGACGGAACATGTTACCGAATGCTGGCGCGCGATTACGGCGTGCGCTGCTACCTCTTCTTTGGGTGACGGCCGGCGCCGTGGTGGCTGGTGAACCCCCGGCGGTGCAATTCGATCTGCCCAAACTATTGGTAGCCCATCAAGTGGTCGAGGCCGCGCAGCCTAGCACTGCGCGACTCGTGGAAGTCACCTTCCCTGTCTCCGCCCGCGTCTTGAAAGGTAGCGCGGCCGGAGTGGATGAAATCACCATCGAGATCGACGGCGCCAGGTCGGGCCTGGTGGTGCACGACTTTGCACCGCAAACCACGCTCGGCAGCGAGCACGCTGGCGATATCCAGGTCACCACCACGCAAGAAAAATCCAAGACGTTCGATGCCACGCTCGGCGGCCAGTCGCCCATTCCCATTGGCGAAGTCGTCGCGCAAGTCACGCCCAGCATCTCCGGCGGCATGAAGGACCGCACGGCCGAGACCAAAACCACCAGCCGCCTGCCACCCAAACGCCCGGTGGTGGTCAGCGGCACCATCAACGACAGTCACGGCGCGTTCTTCCAACTGCGTCCGTCGTCGCAAACAACACTCGAGGGGCAGCACACCATGTCGGTGGTGTTTCGAGTGCCCGACGATTGGACCGCCGGCCAGTTGGAAGTCCGCTGCTGGGCTCGCGGAGAGCGGCAGATCCTGTGGTTCGACCAACCCCAAGTCTGGGGCAGCACCCGCCGCACTGTGGCCGTGGAACTGGCCGCCCCCGTGCTGCTGGAAACACAACCGCCGACCATCGCCGCCAAACGCCACGTCGTAGCCAAGCAACCCACCTCCGAAACCGGCGACGCCTGGGTGCCGGTCAAGGAGTGAAACTTGGTGTTCCCTCTCTCCCGCGTGAGTGAGGAAGCAACAGGACCCTAGCCCGCGACGGAAGTCGCGGGTTTGCGTCGACCCACGACTTCCGTCATGGGCTGACCACACGGCAGTGTCCTCTTCGTAGGCGGCATATTCCTCCAACTTCCTCGCTTGTCCACAGCGAATCCTGTCTCCGCCCGCGCCATCCGACTTGCCTTCCACCCGGCGATTCGCGATATTGACAGACGTACACTTCGTGTGAGTTTGTTGCGCCAGCGTACGGAGACCCGCCATGGCCAGTTCATCGTCCGAAACTTCCAACCAGCCGCTGCTATTTCGCATCTCTAAGAGTGCGCTCGATGGCGAGCTGCCGCGCGAATTGCCGCTCAAGCTGGTGGTCCGCGACCGGGAAGTGATCGAGGCGTTGCTCGAGCAGGAGGAACTCGGCACCCGCGATACGTTCGCCCTCGACGCCTTGCGTATCGGCGTCATGGCCTTGCGGCACGCCAATACGCGGCTCGACGCCGATCTCTTGCGGCGCGAAACCTCGCAGCTCCTCGGCACGCTGTCGCAAACGCTCGACACGTACACCAAGCACACCGGCGAGAACCTCAATCGCACGCTCAAAGAGTACTTCGACCCCAGCGACGGCCGCTTCAACGAACGAGTGGGACGCCTGGTCTCGCAGGATGGCGAGCTAGCCAAGCTGATGCGCGACCAGATCGACGGCGAGAACTCCAGCCTCGCCCGCACGCTGCTCACGCACGTCGGCAGCGAAAGCCCGCTGATGAAGATGCTCGACCCCGCGCAGTCCGAAGGCCTGCTGGCCGCGCTGCGACAAGCGGTCGAAGGGCAGCTCACCGCGCAGAGCGAAAAGGTGCTTAAGGAGTTCTCGCTCGACAATCGCGAAGGCGCGCTCGCGCGGCTCGTGGCCGAGCTGAACACCAAGCACGGCGATCTGACCAACGACCTCAAGGAGAAGATCGACGAGGTGGTCAAGGAGTTCTCGCTCGACGACGACGCCTCGGCGCTCAGCCGTTTGGTGCAGAACGTCGATCGCGCACAGAAGACCATCACCAGCGAGTTTTCGCTCGACAACCACACCTCGGCCCTCTCACGGCTCAAGGAGATGCTCGAAGCCACGCAGGGAGCGATCCACAAGAACCTGACGCTCGACGAAGATGGTTCGCCGCTGGCGCGACTGAAGAAGGAACTGCTCGACCTGCTCGGCGAGGCCGATAAGAAGAACCTCGAGTTCCAACAGCAGGTGAAAGTCGCCCTGGCCGAAATCACCACCGCCCGCAAGGAGGCCGAGCGTTCCACGCGGCACGGCGAGGTGTTCGAAGACGCGGTGTACGAGTTCATCGCCCGCCAGGCCCAGCATGCCGGCGACATCGTCACGCCCACCGGCACCACGACCGGCTTGATCAAGAACTGCAAGAAGGGCGACTGCGTGGTGGAGCTTGGACCGAGCTGCGTGGCGGCGGGCGAGCGGGTAGTGGTCGAAGCCAAACAGCAAAGCGGGTACACACTCACCTCGGCCCGCGCGGAACTGGAACTCGCCCGCAAGAACCGCGACGCAGGCATCGGCCTGTTCGTATTCTCGCGCCGCCTGGCGCCGGCCGGCGTCGAAACCTTCCAGCACTTCGGCAGCGACATCGTTTGCGTTTGGGATCCCGAAGACCCTTCGACCGACATCTGGCTCAAAGCCGCGTTGGTCACCGCCCGCGCCATCTCCGTCCGCCAGGCAGGTAGTACCGAGTCGCAGAAGGTCGACTTCGAGTCGATCGACCGCGCGGTGCTGGAAATCGAAAAACGCGCTGCCAACCTCGACACCATCCGCACCTCGGCCAAGACCATCATCTCCAGCGGCGAACGCATCATCAAACGCGTCGACACCGACGAAGCCTCGTTCGAAAAACAAATCACCCTGCTCCGCGAAAAGCTAACCGACGTCCGCACGGCACTGGGCTGCAAGCCGGAAATGCCCGAGTAGTGCAATCCCAGGGACGTATTTTCGCCGTGCATAAGTGGTTGCGCGTTGCAGATAGGACAAACTCCCTGAAAAAAGCCTTTATAGAGCCGGAGATATCGACTATCCTCAAGGTTACTGGGGGTTGGGGATCTCAATCGCATTTCAGCGAGTTCCGGGAACATACATCTAAAGACGCTGGTCGTGGAGTAAACTAATGACGAAGCTACGCTTGTTGATCGCCTTGTTCTGCCTGCCGTTGCTGACTGCGACAACTCAGGCATCCATTCTGGACGATTTCAACTCAGGCGTGATCGTCACCGACTTCTTGTTCGACGATGTCGCGAACACGCAAATCCAGGCCGCCTTCAACTCAGCCGATACCGCGCTGTTCGACGCGGATGCCGACAACGACGATGTCGTCACCAACGGCGCGGGACAATTGGATGCTTCCGGCAAGGCTAACACTGATTTCGGCACAAACTATGTGGATGTGGACCCGCTCAACGCCGGACGTGTCATCGGGCTGTACGACGTATCGTGGGACTTCGACGAGAGCGTCTACGATCCTGCTCAAGACGAAGAGTTCCGCATGACGTTTATTACGTTCGACCCCCGGTCGACTTTCGTAACCGCCGAGATTTTCTTCACTCGCACTTCGGCCACCGAAGTCACCCTGCACGGCAACGGCGTGGGCACCGGATCTTCGGATACCCCCGACGTGGTGCTGGGAAGTAGCGGCAGTCTGCTGACCATGCTCGATGCAAATCTTAGTGACGATACTTTTGAACTCTGGTACTCTGCCGACAACGGCGTCAGCTTCGTCTCTGGCGGCATCGGAAACCTCGACCCCGCGCGCGGCGTCGAGTCCATTCGCCTGGTTCTCAACGAAGACTTCTCCGACGACGCTCTGTTGATCGAACGCTTTGCTGCGTCTTGGGTCATTCCCGAGCCTTCCACCGCCCTGGTCTTGGTGATCGGTCTTGTGGCACTGGGATCCGTGCAACGCCTGCACCGCACCTGCTGATCGCGCCGGGGGCTGCGAAGTGGGAGGGGAGATGGTCACACCGCCCAGTATCATGCGTCTCATCGACCACCTCGATTTCAGCCCGTCCTCCACTTCCTACCACCGCGATCTGGTCACTGCGGCGTTCAAGGAACAACTCGAGTACTTCTTGCAGCAGAATCTGCTTCCCCAACTGGATTCGCCCTTGCGCGAGTTCGAAGGATCGCTGATACCAACGTTCGATAGCGATTCGAATTGCGGACCCAACAGCCTGGTTCGCGACATCTTTACCCTTGAGTGCACGCTGGTCTGCGACGACGGAGTCTCGGAGTTTAAGTCCGACATTGTGTATGATCCTGCGGGGGAATCGTTCTCTCCAAGACCCGGGCACCGTCGAAGCTTCTACGTCTGGACACCTACCCGGAATAGTGCTCGCGAGGAAGACCTCTCGGCGATTCAGTGCGTTGTGGACGACATCATGCGCGGCGAGCGAAGGGCGTTCGAGTGTCCAATGTGCGGCGGCAAGATCGTCGCGGTCAACAACCCTCACCAATTCGATGCACGTTGTGCGAGCCAAGGCTGCTTCGAATACAATTTTCACAAAGACGATCGCGGGCGACTGGCTCACGGTCACTTTTTCACCAATCACCCGGCGTAGCAGCAGGTCTGAGATGACGAACATCGACCTCACCACCGCCAAGCCGCTCGCGTTTCCGGTTCCGTTCACCAATCTGCCGTCCCATCTGCTGATCTGTACGTTCAATCATGAAGTGGCGGCCCAGACGCTTGGGCCGCCGATGCTCACCGACGAAGTCGATGGTCTCGGCGCCGCGGACTTCTGGGCGTTCGAGTATCCGTGTGGATTGCAGGTGGTGTTTCAATTCGTTCACACGCAACCCGGCGGTTTGGTACTGGCCGACTCTCCGGAAGTCGAGCACGTCGCACGGCATGTTCCCTTCGACGGAAGCGACATGCAGCGGATTGACGCCGACGCGTTGCATTCGGAGTTGGATCTTCTGCTCTCGGCGCTACCCGATCGCAAGCCGGAGATCGATTCGCTGCACGCGTTCCAAGTGTGGCGGCAAGGCGACGACGGAAACCCGTTCCGCATCGGCAAGCCCACCAGCGAGCGCGACGCGAAGTGCCTGGTGCAGCACTACGAGGCCCTGGGGCACAAGCAGTTGTATTGGTGCTCGCGGGTGGACCAAAACCCAATTTCTCCATCTCCATAAGTCGTTACCCACCAGCGGCTTACGATTTCGCCCACGCTGAGTAGTTCCCCGATTTTCATCGGTGGTACCAAAACTCCGCCCACGGAAAACCCGGCCCGCTGCCGCAAGTTGTTTTGCGACAACGGTTTACACACATCGCCTCGCAAAAGGGCCCAGTGGGTTTTGTCCCTGGTGGTTTTACGGGAGGACAAAACTCGATAGTCGCCCTTCACTCCGTTGAACGAGCGCTCGGGCCGCGAAGCGACACCGCCCGCGCGCACCGGTCCCACTAGCTGCGAAGCAGCTCTGTTTATTAGATCAAATCAGAGGGGGGATTCTACAGCGATTTTTTTACATCTATGAAAACAGACTCTCCCGCTGTCACCACAACTCCAATTCGCAGCGAGCCTTGCGGCCTCGCTAGTTTACCGGACCAGCATGTACCCAGGAAGACTTGCAGCTCTATCCCTTGGTGCGAAGAAAGTAGCTCCTGGGGATGAAATACCGTGTTCAAACCTGGAGTGAATCCCCCTCCCCAGGCAAATGCCCCGACCCTCCCGCAGAGTGGGCACACCGAAAACCCTAATCCCCCTCCACTTCCTCTTCCCGCTCCACCACCATCACGTTCGTCGCCAGGTCGTCGACCAGGCGGCCTTCGAGGCTGTCTTCGGCCGCGCGGTGTTTGGCGATGCGCTTCGGGCGGGTGCCTGCGGGGAGTTGGCCGAGGTGGCAGACCGATTCGCCGGGGCTTACGGCTGGTAGGGTGGTCATGCCGATCACTACTGCGTCGAACGGCGCGCTTAGTACGCTGCGTTCGTGGCCCAGGAGGTTGGTGTTGGTGGCCAGCGGTTGGTCCTGCTCGACCATCTCGCCGGGCTGGACGTGGAACTGCAGGAAGCCGCCGCGTTCGGCGCGGACCCATTTGGTCTTTTCGATGATCACCTGGTAGTCGGGCCGCTCGGGCTGTTGGTCGGTCATGCCGAGTTCGGCCAGCACGTTATGCACGCCGCGCACGGCGGTTTCGACGATCGCGGGCTCGACTTTCCAGACTTCGCCCCCTTCGAGGATGATGCTCGGGCGGCCGGCCGAGCAGGCTTCGCGGCGGAACGCGCCGGCGGGGCCTTTGCCGTTGACGATGAAGTCGCAGCCGAACGCTTCGGCGATGCGGAGCACCTCGGGATTCGACAAATCGCCGCGGACGTTGGGATAGTTGGTCCGCCGCACCGCGGCCGTGTGGAAGTCGATGCCATAGTCGCCACGGGCGACGATCTCGTCGAAGATGGTCCGCGCCATGCGGCTCGCCAAACTACCGTCGGCGGAGCCGGGAAACGAACGATTCAGGTCGCGGCGGTCGGGCAGGTACCGCGAGTGGCGATCGAAGCCCAACAGGTTGAGCACCGGCACCAACACCAGCGCGCCGCTGGTGAGCTCCAGGTGTTCGTCCTGAATCAATTGCCGAATGGCGCCGGTGCCGTTGATTTCGTCGCCGTGCAGCGCGGCGGTAACAAACACCGTGGGGCCGGGTTGCGGGCCGCGGCGGACGTGAATCGGAATCTTCACCGTCATGCCGCTGTAGCTCTCGGAAATCGCCAAGCGAATGTCGCGGGCCTCACCCGGCGCGATCCGCTGGCCGTCCCAGTCGCCTACCGACTTCGCTTCCAATGCCCGCTTCATCCGTCGTTCTCTTGTTGGTGGTCTTCTTGAGGCGGCAAATCCTTGATCTTGGGTCGTCGTCGCCGCCGGGTCTTTTCGGGAATCATGTCCCGCATGCGTTCAAGCTTGCCGAAGCACAACAGCCGGTCGCCCGCCTCGAGTTGCCGATCGGCCCGCGGGTTGGGAATCACGGTGGTGCCACGGTACAGCGTGAGGGCGTTGATGTCTTTTTCCCGCAGGCCCGACTCCTGCACGGTCTTGCCAACGTACTCCGAACCTTCGGGAATGTGGATCTCGGTCACGCCGTAACCGGTGCTCACGGTGAGTCGCTGGCGGAGGTCGATCTCGGGGAAGTCGACCTGGGCGGCGATGTAGTCGATCACCGCCCCGGCGATGTCGAGCTGCGTGCAGGTCTCGATGCCTTCGAGGCCGGGCGACGAGTTGACCTCCATGATTTGCGGACCGCTGTTGCTTTCGAGCATGTCGACGCCGGCGATGCGGAGGCCCATGATCTGTGCGGCCCGCACCGCGGTGGCGGCGTAGTTGTCGTCCAGCTCGACCACCTCGGTCCGCCCGCCGCGATGGACGTTGCTGCGGAACTCCTGTCCCTGCGCGACGCGACGCATGGCGGCGATCACGCGATCGCCCACCACAAACGCCCGCACGTCGCGGCCTTTGCTCTCGGCGACGAACTTCTGCACCAGCACACTCTGCCGCGCGGACTGCAGCGTCTCGATAATGGCCTCGGCGATCTTCACCGAGTCGGCCAAAATCACACCCACGCCCTGAGTACCTTCGAGCAGCTTGATAATGACCGGCGCGCCGCCCACGCGTTCGATGGCCGGTATCACGTCCTTCTTGTCGCGGACAAACGTGGTTTGAGGGATGCCGATCTGGTGCTTGCTGAGGATTTGCAGCGAGCGGAGCTTGTCGCGCGAGTTGGCGATGCCGGACGACGAGTTGGCCGCGAACACGTCCATTTGCTCGAACTGCCGCACCACCGCGGTGCCGAAGTAGGTGATCGATGCACCGATCCGCGGCAGCACCGCGTCGTAGTGGCTCAAGTGCTTCTGCCGGAAGTACAGGTCGGGCTCGCCCTCTTCCAGGTCGATGGCGAACTTCAGCGTGTCGAGCACCTTGACCTTGTGGCCACGCTGCTCGGCCGCTTCGCGCAGGCGGCGAGTGCTGTAACAGCTACGGCTACGGGATAGGATTCCAAGCTTCATCAGGGTTCCTCTTTTCGCTGTTTGCCCGAGGGCTTTGCTTTCTTCTTCTTTTTCTTCTTGGTCGTTTTACGTTTGGCGGACGGCGGCTTGCCTCCGTAGTACGACGCGCCGGCATCGACCAGCATCCGCCCCCGCACCGCCTCGCGACCCAGCAGCATGCGAAAGCCCATTTCGTCGCGATTGGCGAGCGTCAGCTCGATGGGCCACGACTGGCCGAGCGCCTCGACCGTGGTGACAATCACCGGACGCTGCTTGGCGTGGCCACTGGAGCTGCGGACCTTGCGGAACTCGAGCACCGGGGCTTCGACCTCGATGGTCTCTCGGCTGCTCCGCTGCAGCGGATGGACCTTGAAGCGGACGAACGACTTGCCGTCCTGCTCGAACACCTTCATGTCGAACGCGTGCAGGCTGCTGGAGCGCGCGCCGGTGTCGATCTTGGCCTTGACTTTGTCGACTCCCAACTCGGGCAGGGCGACCCATTCGCGCCAGCCGATAACGGGAAGTGACTTGGGATCGGGCTTCTTCAAGATTCTGACGCCGCAGAGGTCGGGACCGTGCCAAACACTCTGTGATTATCACGCAGAAACGGTGCGCGTCGAGCCCCTTTGAGGAGTTTTAGAGTCGATGAGTCGTTCCACTCGCCCCTACCCCCACAACTCTTCGACCGCTTCGCCTTCGTCGACGAGTTGGATGGGGCGGCCGATGAGGCTCATGTTCTCGATGGCTGGATCGATGCCCAGCAGTGTGTAGATGCTGGCGAACAGCTCCTTCACCTGCACAGGGCGATCGGTCACATCGGTGCCGGCTGCGTTGGTCTTGCCGATCACTTGCCCTCCCTGCACTCCGCCACCGGCCAAGGCGACGTTGAACGCACGCGGGTAGTGGTCGCGTCCGTTGCGGGCGTTGACCTTCGGGGTGCGGCCGAACTCGCCCATCCAGATCACCAGCGTGTCGTCGAGCATGCCGCGCTGTCGCAGGTCGGCGATGAGTTGTGCCATCGGCTGGTCGATCTGGCCGGTGAGGTTCGCCACGCGCTCGAAGTTGTTGTCGTGCGTGTCCCAGCCGCCGACGTTCACTTCGACGAACGTCACGCCGTGCTCGATTAACCTTCGTGCCATCAGGCAGCTCGCGCCGAAGTTCGTCCGGCCGTAGGCATCGCGCATCGAAGACGACTCGCGCTCGATGTCGAACGCTTCCATCTTGGGGCTGAGGATCATCTCGCTGGCCGCATCGACCAACTTGCGATGGTCGTTCACCAGGTCGGTTCCCTCGGCCGAGGCAAAGTCGTTGTCCAGGCTCTGCAAGAGGCTCAGCCGGCGGGTGTAGCGGTCGCGGCTGGTGGTCGGGCTGCTGTTGGCCGGCGGGCGATCGGCGTTTTGCAGGATCAACGGATCGTAGTCGACGCCCAGGAAGCCCGCGTTGCCCGAGCCCTGCCCTCGACCGCCGATTCGCACGAAGCTGGGCAGTTCGCAAGCCGCGTCGCCAATCTGGTGGGCGACGTTCGAGCCGAGCGTGGGGAACTTCACCCCACCCATCGGCAGGTAGCCGTGATGCATGTAGAAACTGGCTCGCGGGTGGCTGCCTTCCTTGCTGGTCATCGAGCGGATGATGGCGATCTCGTCCATCACGTCGGCCACGCGCGGCAGGTTCTCGGCGATCTGAATACCGGGGACCGCGGTCGAGATGGCCTTGGTCTCACCACCGTTGGCGTGGTCGGGCTTGGGGCTGAACGTCTCAAACTGACTCGGCCCACCCGCCATCCACAGCAGGATGCACGCCTTGTTGCGCTTCCGCAAATCGTCGGCCGCCAGGGCAATCGCGTCGGTCCAACTCACCGCGCCCACCGCCGCGCCGGCAACGCCCACCGCGCGCAAGAAGTCGCGCCGCGAAGTAATGCCATGACGATTGGCCGTGGCGCGAATGTGATGTTGAAGGCGGTAAGACATGATGGGGGCTCCGGTGAGGAACGCGTAAAATCTAAACTACCAATCTTGGCGAGCCGGAAGCGTAAGCGCCCGGAGCTACCTGCCAGCAAACCGCGAATCACTCCGGGCGCTGACGCTTTCGGCTCGCCTGGCATCGTCATTTCCTATAAATGTATTCCGTCGAATTAATCAGCGACCACAGCAGGTCTTCGTACGACTCGGTGCGATCGTCGACCGACTGGGCGTAGGCGCTCACTTGCTCCAGTTCTTCGTCGGTTGGCTCTCGGCACAGCGTCCGCAGGAACAATTCGCTGGTCAGCATGTCGTCGTCTTCAACGCCGGCAATCAGCTTGCCAAGCGACGTCGGGCGGCGGCGGCTACCGGCGGATAGAGAGCGGTTGATCTGCGGCTGGTTCATCATCGCCAGCGCCTGCGGAATGCTGCTGGTGATGGTCTCGCGCGGGACCGAAGGATCAAACCCGAACGCCACGTTGAACACGTCGCGCGGCGAGAACCGAGCGCCATACGCCCGGCCGGCCCCGCCGGAGACCATCGAACGGACGGTCGCCTCGTCGAGTTCCAACGTAGTGAGTAGCGAGTTGAACAACTGGTCGCCCCGCAGCGGCTGCGCGACGTTGGCCGTAAAAGCGGTCTCTTCCGGCAATCGGCGGGGGCGGCACTCGCGCTGATAGGCCTCGGTATTGAGGATCACCCGCATCAGCCACTTGGGGTCGTAGCCACTGGCCGCGAACTGCTGCGACAGCAACTCCACGGCCTTCGCGCCGTTCGGCTTGCGGTCGGGACCCATGTCGTCGATCGGTTCGTAGAAACCTTCGCCCACCAGCTCGGCCCACATGCGATTGACGTACGCGGTGGCGAACCAATCGCTCTGGGTCATCCACTCGGCAATCGATTCCCGCCGCTTGGCGTCGCGGGTGCCAATCGGAACCTCGTCGCCGGTCAGAAAGAACTTCGGCTGCATCCGCTCGCCGCGGGCGGACGGGTCGTCGAGGTCCGGCATGTAGTGCTCGGCCGCGCCGCGCCGGTTCAGGTTGTTGTTATTGCCACGGCGGACATCGCGACCGTCGTTGGTGATCACCGCGAAGCTCCGCTTGGTGGCTGTGTTCACCTGTCGCACCGCGGTGCGGGGGAAGAACGCGGCCAGTTCGTGGAACTGCTCGCGCTTCCAGCGATCGTAAGGGTGATCGTGGCACTGCGCGCATTGAATCTGGATTCCCAGGAAGATCCGCGAGAACTCGGCCGTGCTGTCTTCGGTCACGCCGTCCTGCGCCATGAGAATGGCGGTCGAGCCATCCTCGCGCACGTCGCCCACCGCGGTGATGAACTTTGTGGCCACTTCGTCCCAACCGGTGCCGGCGTTCAACTCTTCGGTCAGCATCGTCACCAGCGGATTGGCGACCAGCACCGCGCGATCTTCGATCCGCCGCGAGAGAATCACGTCGCGCCAGTACCGCGCCCAGTTCTGCCCGTACTGATCGCTGGCCAGCAAGTCGCGAATCACGCGGTCCCGCTTGTCGGGCGAGGGATCGAGCAGGAACGCGGTCGTATGCTCGGGCGAGGGAATGTCGCCCACCAGGTCGAGCCACACCCGGCGGAGAAACGTGGCATCGTCGACGGGCGGCGCCAGCTCCGTGGAATCGTCGAACAACTCCTCGGCCAGCAGCCGATCGACCTGCTTGGCGACGCGCTGCACGTTAGGCGCCGCCAGGGCGTCGGTAGCCAGCCAACCAACCAGCGCAGCAGAAACCAGGACGATGGATACGCGGAGCATGGTGAGATTCCCCACAGGAAAAGCGAGGTGCGGATACGAACTTTCTGGCCCGCCCTATTGTCTACAGACTATCAAACCCCGGAAGTCCAGTCGTGGTTTCGCGGGGAAAATTGGCAGGAATTTTGGGTGGCAATGGGCGCGGAACAGCCCTGCGGTTGCTGGCACGCAAGGCCGCGGCTATGGTTGCGAATAGCACCTCTCACCACAACCTGCTGCCGCATCCGAGCCTTGTAGTTGAGTCCATCCAGATGAGCAAACTCCTGAAATACTTCCTGGTATTACTCCCGCTTGCTGGTTGCCAGCAGCGGTCGCCGCCGGAGCCACCGGTTGCCGTGAAGTCCGTTACTCTGGAAGAGCAGCTCTCGACGCTCGACGAGTTGGGGCTGAAGCTCAACGAGGGAGTGACCGTGGACGACCTGCTCCATTCCAGGGACCGCGAGGAATACGAGAAACAGCCGTACGACTTGGTCCTGTTTGCCCTGGGATCCGAAGTGGAGCGAGCGCCCTTGGGCAGGCCCGTCTGCGATCGAGTTTGGAATCTCGATGCCGAGTGCATCGAAGGGCCCGGCGACTACGTGACCATCGTCGAGAACCTTTGTCGAGTGGCCGCTGCGCCCAACCTGATTACCGACATCGAAGACTCGGTCGACCTCGAGGCCGAAACGGCTTGGCTGAAGTACACCGTCGACGGCCAGCAGCGGAACTACGAGATACCGGTTGATAACGACCAGGCAGATCCCAACACCGTGGCCGCTATCATGTCCGACATCGCACGCGATGGGAAACACTTCTATTCGAAAGACAACGGCCAATCCTCCATCTGGTTCTACCTCGACCCAGGCACGGCCACCAAACTGAACGAGCTCACGAACAACGCGCTCAATGGCGGGCGATAGCACGTTAGCTCCGCGCGGTCGCTCCCGACCGCTATTCCGATGAACCTACTACAATTGATCTTCAACGACCTCCCAACCTACGGCCTCTTGGCCTGGCTGGTGTTCGTGGCGATAGCGTACGTGGCCGCACATTATGGTGGCGGATGGGGCGTCGTACTGGGTCACTTGTTGGTCGCGGCCTGTGTCGTGTGGCTCGACCTTCGATGGATCGAGACGGCAATGGAGCAAACGGGGTGGGATGACGTGCCAGACCGCGACCTAATTTTCTTAGTCGGCGTTGTGTTGCGGATCGTGATGATTAACTCGCTGCTTCTGCCGATCAGCTTCCTAGCGCTCTACTTGTCCCGCCGGTCGGCTCGCGCGCAGGTTGCTAGTTAGCGGGAGCGCGAACCATGCCGACTGTCGTCCTGCAACACATCGAGACCATCTGGACCAAGACCTCGCGCGGTGGCGAAGGAGCCCGGCGGCGCAATGCGGTGCCCGAGGCCGTGGAGTTGCCAACTCTGGAGGCCGAACACCCGTTTGTGCTGCATCACGCGGTGTTCGGTGAGCGCAACGAGTTCGCGCGCGTCGACCGGTGCTTGAGCGCCGATGCGTTCGACGACCTAGGGCTGAAACTCTTATCGATTGAGATCGATGAAGAGCAACTGAGTCTCCGCTACCACCGCGATGGCTTCAATTTCATCACTTCATCTCCTTATCCATGTAAATACCCCATCACATTGACGCACGACGCGTGGGGCCGCCTTGCGTATAATGCCCGGCACAGCGACTGCGATACGGGCGACTGGTGGTACGAGAAGCACGTATTCAACATCGGCTGGCTGGAGGACTGGACGCCGCGTGTTTTCCTGGATGGAGCCCCTGAGAAAGAATATCGCGAGATGGCGCAATTGAGATAGAACGGCGTGCGCCTTTGCTGTTCAGCCGCTGTCGATCTTCGCAGTGCTGGCTATAGGCCTCGGTGGCGAATGTGTTTTCAAGGTGTGGCAGTCAAAATGCACGAAAAGTCCAGCCGAAGCAATGGACCGACTGACAAAGTGAATCAAGGAGGCCGGATAGGCTCCACACCCGTAATCACCTACGAGATTGCCGGAGGGAAAAGGAGGAAGAGAAAGTGCTTCGTGAATTGATCATGGAAGCTGTTATGCAGTGGCTGGCAAGGTCTCGTTTGCGAGCCCGCCCCGAGTCGGAGCGCAACACGCTAGTGCAACCGGTGGCAACTCTCGTTATCGGCGTTGTGACGGTGGCCTTCTTCTTTGGTCTGGCTCTCTTTTCCAGTATCTTTGCCAAGAATCCCACGGCCGCCGTGTGGACCACCTCGATCTTTGTTGGGTTTGGATTGGCAAGCCTAGGAATGGTTGCCGAATACTACTTCGCCCGGCATAGCGTTTCTGAACAAGGAATGGCGTACGGAAGAATGTTGGGACAGAGAGGCGAATTCCTATGGCAGGACGTACGTGAAGCCCGGTACATCCCGTTCATGAAGTGGTTTCTGCTAACTCTTCACGACGGCACTCGCGTACGAGTGTCCGCGATGTTGATCGGGCTTCCAGAATTCGCACAGTTCGTGCTGGACCATGTTCCCAGCGAAGCAATCGATCCAGCGACCCTACCAATTCTCCAGGATGCAGCCGGAGGCAAGCTCCCGAGTGTATGGCATTAAACAGCCAAGCCATAAGGGCGTACCGCCCAACGACTCCATGCCGCACCTTGAAACCACCTCCGCCACCGAGGCCTATCGTCAACGTTGCGAAGATCGCCTTGCGGTGTTCGCCACGGGCGAGCGGGCCGTCATCGTCGTGGCCGACGGGGCTGGCGGGGTGGGGGCGGGCGAATTGGCTGCCGAGGCGGTCGTGCGGGAGGTCGAGGCGCACTACGCCGAGATCAACACGGCCGATGGATGGACCGAGTTGCTGCGGCAAATCGATTGTCGCGTCGGCCCGGGCGAGTCGACGGCCGTGGTGGTCGACATTCGTCCCTATGGCATGGCCGTTGCCAGCGTTGGCGACAGTCAGGCGTGGATCATCGCCGACGGCGCGATCGACGATCTGACGCGCGATCAGCAGCGCAAACCACTCCTGGGATCCGGCCAGGCCGCACCCGTCGCGCGGATGCATCCCCCGCTCGCCGGCTTGCTGCTGGTGGCCACCGACGGGTTCTTCAACTACGCCAAAGCGGAAGAGGTCACCAGGCTCGTAACGAACACCGATTTTTACAGCACTCCGCGCAAGTGCATCGAACTGGTCCGGCTGCCCTCCGGTGAGCTATGGGACGACATCGCAGTGGTCGTCGCGCGAGTAAAGCCAGCGACGAACACGCGGCAGCGGTATGCGATATAGTGAAACGATGGGCGCTTGCATTCTCCCAGGTCTAGCTGATGCCGTCACTCATTTGTTCTTCACGATACACGATCGACTCGCAAATCCTGCGACGCAAGGCGCAAGAGCTTGGTTGGGAGACACTGCGACTCGACGGAAAAGAAATCCCCGAGTGGTTCGAGCCGCCCGACGAGGAGATCGCGATATTCTACACGGCCCCTCACGTATTCGACATCGCGCGGCAACTCGGACGCACCATGCTGGGTTGCCCAGCCGACTGGACGATCCGACTTCCTCCCGAGCTATTGCGGCGCGAGCTTCACCAAACATCGCTCCACAACGCGCTGCAGATCGAAGGACCCCGATTCGTGAAACACTCCGTTAGCAAAGCCTTTCCAGCTGCCGTGTACGATCGTCAGGCGCTGGCCACGGCAACAGAGTCGTTGCCTGCAGATTCATTGGTGCACGTAGGCGAGCCTGTTGAATGGATCTGCGAGTTTCGTTGTTTCATCAAGAATCGGTCGGTGCGTGCGATCAGCCCCTACCGGTATCAGGGGACTGTAGTACGCGATTACGACTCGTTCCCCACTGTGCCACAGGCCGAATTGCGGGAGATTCAAGACTTTGCCCACGCCGTGGTGCAGCGAGAAGACGTGCCGACTCCTCCAGCGTTTGTACTTGATGTAGGAGTAATTCGCGATCGTGGTTGGGCGGTCGTAGAATGCAATGAATGCTGGGCGTCGGGCATCTACGCTTGCGACCCGGTATGCGTGCTCGACACGCTTCTGGGTGGAAATGTCCCCTCGAATGACCCGCTCGTAGCGGAATGGGACTTCCAGCGGCACTACTCACGCGCATGCGCAGTTGGTGAATGAGGCTGCTGATGCTACGATGCGCTGGGCGAGACTGAAAACGCTGCGAACTCACCAAGCGATCAAAAACGGGAGGCATCCGATGACTCGGCTAACGTTGATCCATCTAGTCATGGTTGCGGTGTTCTGTGCACCAGCTATCGCGCAGCAAGAGCCGGCTGAAAAGCCAATCACGATCGACGAACTCAAGCGACGACAAGTCGTTGGGGAGTTGGGCGTGCCACTTGGCACGGCGGTGGAAGCCCGTGCCATCGTGATTTCTGGGCGCGAATTGGGCGGCAAGGGTGACGACTCGATCTATCTGCTGAAAGTCACGCACGTCGACGGCAAGGAGTTAGAGCAACCTCGACTAATGGAGTTTTCCGTTCCGGGTTTCGTGAACGCTGAAGTTGCCAACGACTGGACCGCACTCTACGAGATGAGAACGGGTAAGAAGCCTCGTAGCGTTAGTTCCGAGCAGATGGCCGAACTCGAGAAAGGCTATGTTGGCAAGATCGTAAACCTTGCTGTTTACGAAGTGGGGTACTACTCAGGCATGCCATGGGAGTTGCCGCGCGGAGCGCCTATCGTCCAAAGTCGAGGCTTCCACTTCGCGACCTACTTGAGAGTGCTCGTTGACCGAGCGGTGGAAAAGCAAAAGGCCCGCTGAGAGCGATGCCCTCCAAACACCACATCGACGACCTGCGTGAGCTAGCAGCGGAGGATTTACTCGCGTATTGCCAAGATTGTCCCGAGTACGTCCACGAGATGGACGATTTCGACGAATCACCGCTTATGGCCGCCTGCGGGCTGGGCAGGACCGATCTGGTTCAGGTGCTACTGGAGAGCGGTGCGAAGGTTAACTTCGTCGCAGACGACGGAGAGTCGCCGCTTAAGTCGGCGGTTTACAGTTCGCGGGAGAACCTCAACCGCGAGTTGTTCGATCTGTTGATTGCCGCTGGAGTCGAACCGAATCGGGGGAACGAACCCGCGTTGCACGTTGCGGTAGGCCAGGGAAACCGCGACGTGGTGCGGTACTTGGTCGAGCACGGCGCCGACCCGAACATGAGAGACGTCGACGGTGCCCCACCGATCTTTTGGGCCAGAGCCAACAGCAAACGACCCGACGTCGTGATGATGGGACTACTCGTTTCCCTGGGAGCAGATCTCAGTCTGTGCGATGGCGTGGGACAGACGGTCGAGCAACGCTTCGGTCGCGAGATTATTGCGGAAATACTGCGGCATAGCGTGGATTGATATTCCAAGTCGCGAACACGCGCACGTCATTGGGTGTTTCGACTTGGGTACTTCCCCCGCCTCAGTTACTCACCCGCCGCACCGGACCCACCGTGTATCCCGGGTGTTTAGCCAACGCCTGGTAGCTCGCGCTCCGGCTGTCGCGGGCGAAGCCGGTCACCCAGAGCGGGGGGCCGGGGTTGCCGGGCTCGGGGTAGAGCGTCACTTCCCACACGCTGGTCACGCCCGCTTCGACCGCTTGCAGGCCGAGTTGCATTTCAGCGATGCGGCGGCGCTCCTGCGCTTCTCGCTCCTGGTGGTACTGGGCCGCTTCGGTTTGCAGACGCAGGGCCTCGTGCTGGCGGGCTTCGTGGTTCGCTTTTTCATGCGCGGCGAGCCACTTGTCCCAGCCGGGCTGAAGCACGTCGAGGTCCTTGTCGCTGAACATGAAGAAGGGAATACCGTATTCGTCGCCGTTTTCCATTTCGAGCACCACTCCGTCGACGGTGAACGTCTGCGGCGCTCCCCTTCGCGAAGCAAGCCACTGCTCCAAGGAGCGCGCGTCCGTCACCCCGTTGCCTGCGTGCTGGACGATCAAAGGAATGATCTTCTGGTAGATCGCCGGCAGGTTCTGGAACGCCCGATCGTTCACGTACACGGTCCCTCGGCTGCGGCGTAGCACGATCTCCTTGCGGCCGTAGTCGACCAGGCGACCGATGATCTCCAGCCCGTCTTTCAGTGTCCAACGCTGCATGCCGCCGGTCACTTCGTGGGCCGAGTCGATCGCTTCCTTCGTCTTCAGGTACTCTTTGTCCTTCTCCGAGAGCTTGTCGATCGGCACGGTGCCAAGCTGCTTGTCCGAAGCCCGCTCGATGACCACGTCCTTTTCGTTGAACGCCACCAGCGTCGCATCGATAGTGTACTTGCCGGAAGAGTCGGTCCAGGTACGAACCTTGCCGGCCGTGGCCGACGTGGCGGCGGCGAGTGTCACAGTGGCGGCGAGAAGCAGCGTGGCGATTTTCATCGGGAATCGGTCCTTGGCGCGAGGGATAACGAGACCTTCCATTGTCGTGAGAGTGAGGGCAGTTTGCAAACGATTCTCCGAGGAATGCGCCCATTTGATCGACAGTATTCCGCTGTGCAATTAGGCTGAGAGCATGGATTCACGACCTCCAGGGCGGCAACCGCCGACCGGCCCTCACCCCGGTTGGCGCTCAGCATGGCACGTTGCAGTCGCAGCGTTGGCCCTGGCCGCAAGCACCCCATCGCCCGGGGCCAGTCCTCTGTTTGTCAGCAGTTTCGGAAGCGGCGAAGTCCTGCGGTACGACTCGGCGAGTGGCGCGTACGTCGACACGTTCATCCAGAGCGGCATGAGCGGCGGCCTCGTCGAGCCGCACGGGCTGTTGGATCGCGGAGTCGACCTCCTGGTGGCCAGCGCTCAGACCGACCAAGTGCTGCGGTACGATCGCACGACCGGCGAGTACCTGGGCGAGTTCATCGGTCCCGCGTCCGGCATCGACTATCCGGTTTACATGACCGTCGGCGGCGACGGGCTGCTGTACATTTCGAGCCAGGGCAACGACAGCATCCGCCGCTTCGACCTGGCGACCGGCGCGGCCATCGACACGCTGGTCCCCGCCGACAGCGAGGTGCTCGACGGGCCGAGCGGTTTTGCGTTCGCCGATGGACTGCTGTACGTCGCCGGGCGGTACTCGGGCAACGTGGTCGCCTACGACACTGCGACCGGCGCGGTGGACTCCGAGGTGCTCAACGACACCCAAGGCGTTGCCGCTGGAAGTACGTTCGGCCTGCAGATCGGCAGCGATGGCGACTTGTACGTGGCTTCCAATGGTGCCCTGCGGCGTTGGGACCTCGACACGAGCACGCTGAGCACCGTCGGCACCGGTTTTCCCATCGGCATCGACTTCGATACCAACGGAGAGCTTGTGGTCGCTACCGGCAGCAACCTGCGTCGCTACGATCCAGTGGCCAATAGCCTGTCGAGTCCGCTACTCGGCGCCGGCGGATCGATCAGCACGCTGAACTTCTTTCACTACTCGACGTTTTTGGGCCAGCCGGGCGACTTCAACGGCGACGGCTCCGTGAATCTGGCCGACTACACCGTGTGGCGAAACAACCTCGGTTCGGACCACGCATTGGCCGGCGGCGGTTTCGAACTCGGCGGCAGCGCCGGCGTGGTCGACGAGTGGGATTACTGGCTGTGGAAGGAATCGTTCGGCCAGGCGATCGTTCTGGCAGGTTCCATTCAAACCGCTGCAGTGCCGGAAGGCTCGACGGCCGGGCTGCTGATCGCGTGGTGCATGGGTGTCGTTTCGACAGGAGCTTGCACCGTGAGCCGAAGGCGCTAGCCTCGGATTCTGGCCGGGCTGCATCCGACTGCCGCCAGCGGATGATTTGCTGCTATATTTGAATAGCAGCGCCCCTTATTCTCATACGCAGGAGGCCCCTCATGCCGATTACACGCGACGGACAGTACGTAACTTTCGGGCAGCATTTGCAGGAGCAGCAGCAACAGTTTCCCAAGGCGTCGGGGCAGTTCTCGTGGCTGATGTCGGGCATCACGCTCGCCACTAAGATGATCGCCTCGTACGTGCGACGGGCGGGGCTCATCGACGTGTGGGGCGACGAAGGCTCCATCAACGTGCAGGGCGAGGAAGTCAAGAAGCTCGACATCATCGCCAACAAGGCACTCGACCAAACGCTCGGCTACCGCGGCAACGTCGGCATCATCGCCTCGGAAGAAGACAACGAACCACGCGTGCTACAGGACGTCGACCCGGAGGATTCGTACATCATCATGTTCGATCCGCTCGACGGATCGTCCAACATCGACGTCAACGTATCGGTCGGCACCATCTTCACCATCTTCCGCAACCCTCCGGAGGTGATCGGCGTCGAACGGAGTGTGCTGCAGAAAGGCGTTCAGCAGGTCGCCGCTGGGTACGTGCTGTATGGCTCGTCGACCGTGTTGGTCTACACTTGCGGCAAGGGAGTGCACCAGTTTACGCTCGACCCGCAGTTCGGCGCGTACCTGTTGACGCGCGAGAACATTCAAATGCCGGAGTACGCGCGAACCTACTCGGTGAACGAAGCCTACCTGCATCGCTTCCCCGAACCGTACCAGAAGTACCTGGAGTGGTCGAAAGATCCCGATGGCGGTGGCTTCTCGTCGCGGTACGTCGGTTCGCTAGTGGCCGACTTCCACCGCATCCTCATCAAGGGCGGCATCTTCCTCTATCCACCCACCGAAGCACACCCGGGCGGTAAGCTGCGATTGATGTACGAGTGCAACCCACTGGCGTTCATCGCCGAACAAGCGGGCGGCAGGGCCATTTGTGACGATGGAGGGCGGATCGTCGAGATTCAACCCACCGCGATCCACGATCGCACCTCGCTGGTGATCGGCAGTCGCAAGAACGTGGACGAGATGGCGGCTTTCTTGAAGTAACCGGCGCGCAATAAAACGCGGCGGCGGAACCTGTGGTCCCGCCGCCGCGGTGAGTTTCATCTTTCAAGCCAACAGTGGCTTAAGGGTGGTTGTGGTGCCAGTGACCATCCTGGTGCCAATCCCAGTGACCGGGCTGCACGTGGAAGTGATTGCCGTGCGGCACCAGTTGCGGAGGATGGTAATCCCAATGGCTGGTGTCGTGCCAACTGTGGCCACCGCCCCAGCCCCAACCATTTCCGTAATGGCAACCGTGCCCCCAACCACCAGGATAGTATCCGCCGTGGAACCCGCCGCCGTGACCGATCGTGACGCTCACGCCACCACGTCGGAAGTGCTTGGCATCGGCGGTGTCGGCGCTGGCGACAAGGAACGTGAAGGCGACCAAGGCGGCTGCGGGAAGGATGATCTTGTACATGGTTTTGTCCTCAGGAATTTGGGTCTTGCGGGTCGTCGGCAGTCAGTTGCCGCTCGTTGGCTATCTAGAAAAGCGAACGGAGTGCCGGAAGGAGATAAACCGCAGCGAAAAGTGCTGTAAGTGAATGCAATTAAAGCACTTACAGCATCTTAAACAAATTAGCACGGGACCGCCGGACAGCAGATTGCGCCATCAGATCGACTGCGCCATCATCCAGATTGATACGCGGGTCCGGTATCGCCCCCCTCATGTACGCAGTTTCGCCGGGACTGTTACGAAGCGCGGCGTGCGATGCATCATGGCTGGGGAACGAAGGACAGATCCCACACCATGGTGTCGCCGCGGTGCGTGCCGCCCAGTAGCCGCTTGCCGTCGGGCGTGAAGCGGAGCCCGTACACCCGAAAGTCCTCTGCGGGAAACGCCCACAGGAGTTCGCCCGTCTCGGTGCTACGAATGGCCAAGGTGACCTCGCCGCCCGCTTCGCGTGGGCTGATTTGCTCGACGGCCACGAGTTTGCCATCGGGTGAGAAGGCGGCTTTCCAGGAGAGGTCGAAGCCGATGTTCTCGTTCCATTTCTCTTCGCCGGTAGCGGTGTCGATCAGTACGAGCGATCCCTTGCGCTGAAGTTGGCGTAGCGCTCCCAATTCGCCATTCACGCGCGGATAGATCGTCTTGCTCGCCAAGACATAGTCGCCCTGCATACTCGCCGCGCATGCGACAAAGGAGGCGCCGCTGTTTGGCTCGGACAACTTGCCGGTTGTTGGCTGCTCGTCCGTTGTAAATGGAAACTCGTAGAAGCCACCTTCTCGATCGATCACTCGGACCACCTTGTCCGAGTTGGCGAAGGCCGCCGCGATTGCCTGACCTTTCACATCGGTGTAGGTCTTCAGCACCTCGCCCGAGTCGAGCTTTATCACCTCCACCTGATTAACGGCCTCTTCTCCGAAATGAGAAGCCCCCAGCCCTTCCGCCAAAGCGAGCGTGGCTCCGTCGCTCGATATGGCGACCGCCATCACACGGGCGTCGACTTCGCGGATTTCGCGGCCCCATATCTTCTGGCCAGTTGCCACATCGCACACGATGACCTCGCCGCAAAAATGGCGCTCTTCGTTGCGAGCTTCGCCGGCGATCACCAGCTTCGTGCCGTCCGGCGTGTACTCCAGGCAGCGCACCCAGCCTTCGGTGCCGGGCAGTTGGCGGAGAAACTTGCCGGTGTCGGTCTCCCACTCGAACACTTCGCCTGCCGAGCCACCGGTAACGGTTGTCTTGCCGTCGGGCGACGTGGCTAGGCCGATCACGTATTCGTGGTGCCCGTGATAGTCGTCGTGCAGCCGCTCGCCGGTCTTCGCGTCGAGCAACACGACTTCGTCGTTGCGCAGGTGCGCGATTAAGTTGCCTGTTGGGCTTACCGCCAGACCTCCGCCACGTGCGAAGCGATGGTTTTCGGGTTGCGCGAAGCTGCGAACGATCGCCCCGTCCTCTGGATTAATCACGTAGACACCGTTGCGGGCAGTGTAGACAAACGACTCACGCCCCGGCATGGGTGTCAGTTTTGGAGCACTACCGAGCGTTTCGGGTACGGGTAATTCCGCTTCCACCTCGCCGGTCTCGCAAGCGATTCGCTTCAGTCCGGGCTTTGCTTCAAAAACTCGCTCACCATCCGGGCCCTTGTTGCTCTCGAACTTAAATCCGGCTACCAGGATCGACTGACTATCGGCCGTGAACCAGGCCGACGAAACATCGCGACCGAACAGCTTCTTGACTACACGATTTGGCTCATCGAGCTCCAGGTCCCACAAGCAGAGGTTGCCTTCTGCTGACCAGAGCAAGCGTTTCCCATCCGGGGAGAAGTCGAGTGCGCAATCGTCGAGCACTCGCTCCCCTATGTCCATCGTGCTCAGTGGCTTGCCATCGGCCAGGTTCCATAGCTTGACCGTTGCTTCGTCGCCGCCTCCGGCCGTGGCGACGCGGTTCCCATCGGGCGGAAAGGCGATGGCGTAGGTTCGACCGCCGTGTTCTTTGGTGTGCCACAGTTGTTCGCGACTCGCTGAGTCCCACACCCACACGTCGCCTTGAGTACCTACGCCCACCAGGTACTTTCCGTCGGGCGAAAACCGCACCGACATCAACTCACCCGCCGGATTCGTTTGGAAGATTGGCCGAGGCTCTGCCGAGTCGACATCCCATACTGCAACGTTGGGATTCCACCCGCACGCTGCCAACAACTTTCCGTCCGCCGAGAAGGCGAGACCAGTCGGACTGTTCGCCCGCAGTCGCACTGTGCCCATCCGCGTCACCACCCCCACTGGCAGCGGATCGCCATGCAGATCAACGCCATCGGCCGACACAATTGCCGGCTCTTCGGCAGCTACCGCCCCAGACAACGCAGAGACAATTCCCACTGCTACAACCAGACATCTCATATCGGCCTCTCTTGCTCGGAATGTTCGCCTTGCCTCGGCACCGTGGCCAAACTCGTTTGTATCGAGAATTACTGAACAGGGATCATCGACAGATCCCACACCATGGTGTGGCCGCGGTTGGTGCCGCCGACGAGCCGTTTGCTGTCGGGGGTGAAGCGGAGCGCGTACAACCTATAATCCTCTACGGGAAACGCCCATAGAAGCTTCCCCGTCTCCCCACTGCGAATGGCTAAAGTTACATCGCCGCCGGCCGCTTGTGGGCTGATTTGCTCAGTCGCAACCAGCTTGCCATCCGGCGCGAAGGCGCCCGTCCGCACTCGGTCGAAGCCAATGTCTGCGGCCCACTTTTCGTCTCCGGTGGCGGTATCGATCAGCATCACGGTTCCTTTTCGCCGCAATACACGTAGCTCCACCAATTCGGGATTGATGCTTGGCGTCAAGGTTTTACAGGCCAAAGCAAAGTCGCCGTGCGGGCTCGTGCCATACGGCACAAAGGAGCCGCCGCTAGTTCGATCGCGGATGGTTGGCTCTTCGGTGGTCGCTAACGGCAACTCATAGAAGACTCCCCTATGGTCGATCACGCGGACCACTTGGTCGGCATCGGCAAAGGCTGCAGCCACCGCCTGATTTATGACATCGGTGTAGGTTTTCAGCACCTCACCCGATTCGAGTTTCAGTACTTCTACCTGGTTAATCTTCTCGTTTTGAAGGCGCCATTTGCCCACCCCTTCAGCGAGCGCAAGGGTAGATCCGTCGCTGGAGATGGCCGCTGCCTTCACGCGTGCATCCAGTTCGCGGCCCCACAGCTTCTCACCTGTGGTCAAGTCCCACACCAGCACCTCGCCGCAAAAGCCTCGATTCTCTTTGCGTGCTTCGCCGGCAATCACCAGCTTCGTGCCGTCGGGCGTGAACTCCAGGCAGCGCACACAGTTTTCGGTGCCGGGTAGTTGCCGAAGGAACTTGCCAGTGTCGGTCTCCCACTCGAACACTTCGCCAGCGGTGCTACCGGTGACGGTCCTCTTGCCATCGGGCGACGTGGCCAGCGCAATCACGTACCCTTGGTGCTGCCGTTCCGGGTCCATCCGCGTCACCACACCCATCGGCAGCGGATCGCCATGCAGATCGACATCATTGGACGATACATCCGCTGGTTCGTCGGCAGTTGCCGCCCCGGACAGCGCGAAAACAAGTACCGCCACTACGACGAAACGTTTCATCTCGGCCCCCTGAATTGTGTCGATGGCTGCGTATTGAAACCAGTTCGCTGGCGACCTCTGATGCTATTGCGTGAACCTCGATCTCTTAGACGCGATCCGCTGGTTGATGTCGTTGAGAATATTGCCGATTTCTTTCAGATCGGTATCCAGCACCTCGTCTCTCAGGCCTTCGAGCAAAGATGCGGAATCGAGTTTATACGTATCGAGCAGTGCCTCCACATCGGATTCGTAGATACGAACTTTGGCAAAATTGCCCTGCCGGTAGAGCGATGGCAGAGCATAAAGCTTCAAGAGCGCTAGGCCCTCTGGGGTGGCACAGCGAACCTTGCGATCCGCAAAACTCTGAGGATCGCTATGTTTGCTCGCAACTCGCGAGAAAAACTGCTTAGCAGTTAACAAGACGTCGACCTGTAAATGTCCGAATTTCGCTCGCAGAAACTCGTCATTCTCATCTTCGACAACGAGTTCTGGCAGCTTCGTCACGGCTTCGCGGGAAAGTAGTAGATCGATATCCTGTGTGTTTCTACCCTCCACGTAGGCGAGCATAGCAATCCCCCCCGCGACTACGTAGTCGACTTCGCGCTCGTCGAGCAAATCGAACAATCTGCCCACCGATTCAAAGAGATCTTTGACATCCATCTGTCGCATTAAGTCGTTGTTCTTAGGATCGAAAGCAACTCCTAGGGCTATCGTCTCGGCAACGTGAATGGAGTTGGTGGCCATATATCAATTATACCACTGCTGACTCCCCACCGCTCGACCTAAACCCCCGCAAACTTGCGCAGATCCTCCTCGAACTCCGAAAGCCGCGCGTCGAGTGTACTCTTGGTGTCTTCCAGGTCGTGGAGCATCTCGGCTGGAGTGTAGGCGAACATGTAGAACTTGATCTTGGGTTCCGTACCGCTCGGGCGGCAGGCGATGTAGTTGCCTTCGGCTGAGAGTTCCAGGATCACCAAATCGCCCGTCGGTTGAGGCAGCGGCTCGGTGGTGCTGTCCTGCTTGGTGGTGATGTTCTGCAGGTAGTCGCGACGCTGCACGACGTCGAAGCCGCCGATGGTCGCAGGCGGTGCGGTGCGGAACTGGGCCATCACCTCTTTCATGCGGGCCATGCCATCGCTGCCGGGCATCATCACCGAGATGGTTCGCTCGGCGTGCACCCCATGTTGCCAGAACAAGTCGTCGAGCTTCTCGTGCAGCGTCTTGCCTTCGGACTTGAGCTTGGCAGCCAGTTCACACGCCAACATCGAGGCCACCGCGCCGTCCTTGTCGCGCACGTGCGTGCCCGACATGTAGCCGTGCGACTCTTCGGTGCCGTACAGAAAGTTCTCCGGCCCGCCGGCGTCGATCGCCTGCGCGATCCATTTGAAGCCCACAAGCAAATCGCTCACCGTTTTGATATTGTAGCTGGTTCCGATCCGCTCGATCAGCTTGGTGGTCACCAGCGTCGTGACCTGGAACTTCTCGGGCGTGAGCTTCCGCGTCTCGCAGACGTAGTCGGACAACAGCGCGCCGATTTGATTGCCGGTGAGTGTGCGCCAATCGCTGCCCGCCTCAAGGGTCAAGGGAGCAGCCAAGCCAATGCGGTCGCAGTCGGGGTCGGTCGCCAGGCAGAGGTCCGCGCCGGTGTTCATCGCGTGGCCGATGATCGCATCGAACACGGCCGGGTTTTCGGGATTCGACACGTGCCCCGGTACGTTAGGAAAGTCGCCACTCGGCTCCGCCTGCAGGGCGAACACCTCGACGTTCTCAAAACCGTCGCGCTCGAGCGCCGGCACCACGCACGTCGTCCCCACGCCATGCAGCGGCGAGTACAGCACCTTCAGGTCGCGTGGGCCGGGCGTGGCTTGCTGCATCACCGCGTCGATGAACGCACGATCGACTTCCTCTTCGCAGCGCACGATCTGACCCGCGGCCTCGGCTTCGTCGAAGCTCGCCCGCTTGATCTCCTGGGTGCTCATCACCCGGTCGATGATCCCCTTGTCGTGCGGCGGGAGAACCTGTGCTCCGCTCGACCAGTAGACTTTCACCGCGTTGTCGCTGGGCGGGTTGTGACTGGCGGTGACCATGATGCCGCACGAGCAGTTCTTGTAACGCACCGCGAACGATAGCTCGGGCGTGCTGCGATAGCCGCTGAGGAAGTACACCTTGAAGCCGGCCGCCACCATGATCTCCGCACACAGCCGCGCGAAATCCTCCGAACGATGCCGCGTGTCGCGGGCAATGGCGCACGACAGCTCGGCGCCCTCGCCGAGTGTCTCCTTCACGTAGTCGGCCAGGCCTTGAGCGCTCTCGCCGATGGTGCGGTCGTTGATGGCGTTGGAGCCGATCGGATACATCCGCCCCCGCCGCCCGCCGGTGCCGAAGGGGATGATGGTCCAGAACGCGTCGTCCAAAGCCTGCCACTTCTCGCCGGTGATGTGCTCGGCGACCTGCTCGGCGTAGTCGGCGTACTTCGGCTCGGTAAGCCACTCGCGAATGTGCGTGGCGGCGGTGGGCGTAATCTTCTCGGCCTTCGTAGCGGCCTCAACAGCATCGAGCAGGGCTTGGTCGGACATTTGAAACGGGGGGCGTTGGAGTGGGGGAACGCGGTTAGCTTCGGTATTCGTAAGCTAACACAGCCTCCGCAGTCCAACTAGCGGGAGCAGGGTTAAGTCCGAACCAAGCAGCGGTAGAATGCGTCCTCTGGAGTTAAGATTTCTACAGGAATTTGGCGGAAGTTGCGACGTTTTTCTGGTGGACCAGCTCCTATGCACAGTGACCAATACCCTATTGCCGAACTCTACTGGGCGTTGCTCGATTACCGCGGGGCCGATGTCTACTCCGATTTGCTGGCACCCTGGTTGAACAAGCAGCTCGAGGTACGTCACTGGATTCAGGAATTCGAGACGCGGAGTTCCTCGGACTGGACTGTCGCCACTGAGGAGGATCTGTGGATGCTCTACGCCCTGTCTCGGGTAACATCAACACTGCTATTGTGCTTTCAGACGCGTCGAGAAGGGCAGAGAGAGGTGCCTAGTCCTTCACTGACGGTCGACGATTTTCAGCAGTTCCATGAACAGCTTGGTTTCCAGGTCGTTAGTCCGCAAGAATATCATCCTTTCTTTCATGAAATCCTCGATGTGACCCCAACTGAAGATGCCCAATCCCCTATTCGAGTCAAGCAATGCGACTGGCCCTGCCTGATGCTTGACAACATGCTATTTCTTCGTGCAGGTTGCGCAATAACGGGGGGAGCATCACATGTGGTTAAGGAAACCGCAGAGAATAGCAAGCTATATTGGACTTTCTGTCGTCTCGACCGCCCTCATGACGACTTGTCCCATGGCTGGGGCCACAATTCGCAATGGCGCACTAGCTTCCGACGTGACTATCATGTGAACGGCGAGTACCACTTCAACGTGGATGCCAGTCATTCGTTGAACGAACCGAATTGCAGCGTGGAAGAAGTATCTCCGGCGGTTATGGTGGAGTTGGTTCGTAATCGCTGCGTGATTCGCACCAGCATCGCTGATGGGGATCTCTACCCTTACGAGTATTCGTGGACGGAATCGACTTAAGCCTAATTCCCAGGGTAGAAACGTAGCCGCAACCCTTGGTGTGTAGCCAACTTCGGTATTCGTAGGCGATCAGAGGCTCCGCCGCCCAACCAGCGGGAGCGGCTCCAAAGTCCGCGTTTTCAGGGCTATAATCCTTCGTGCGCAAACCCAATCCTGACTAGAGTTGCCACCTATGCCAATCCGCTCCCACCTGTTGCTCGAAACCAACTACCGCCAGCTTCGCGAGAATCCGCCGAACGTGGCGGTGCTACCGTGGGGGGCGACCGAGGCCCACAACTACCACCTGCCCTACGGCACCGATGTGATCGAGGCCGCGCGCATCGCCGAGCACGCCGCGGCACTTGCCAACAACCAAGGCGCGCAAACGATCGTGCTGCCAACCATCCCGTACGGCAACGACAGCCAGCAGCTCGATCAGGTGGCGACCATCAGCATTTCGACCACCACGGCGCTGGCGATCTTGCGCGACGTTTGCCACTCGCTGACCACTCAGGGCATCGATCGACTGGTGATCGTCAATGGGCACGGCGGCAATCAGTTCCAACCGTTGGTGCGAGATCTGATGGCCGAGCTTCCCCTGCTTATCGTAGTGGTGAACTTCTACGAACTCGCACCCGACGCGCACCAAGCGGTGTTCGAAGCCCCTGGCGATCATGCCGACGAAATGGAGACGAGTTTACTCTTGCACCTCGAACCGGAACTTGTGGAAATAGAGCACGCAGGCTCGGGCGCGCGGCGGCCGTTCGACATCGCTGCACTCCGCCAACCGGGTGTCTGGACGCCCCGGCCATGGTCGCATTGCCACGCGGACACCGGCAGCGGCGATCCATCACGGGCCACCGCGGAGAAGGGTCGACAATACTTCGAAGCCGTCACTCAGGCTTTGGCCAACGTGATCGAGGGACTTTCCAAGGCAAAGAAAGGCGACCTGCCGTACTTGGAGTAGTGCGATTCCAAGGCAACTATGGGTGCCAGGGGACGGGTGCAACGAGCACCCAGTTCATGCCACTGTGGGCGAGCTCAACTCGTCCACAGCCACCCATGTACCTTCGTGTGGCTCTACTCCGCGCCCTCGACTACCAGAATCGTGTCAATTGCCTCGGCGGCGCCCGCTGGCAGCTGGACCTTCAGGTTCCCGTCGTCGTCACGCTTGTGGGCCACTTGGGTGTCGGTGCCAAACAGAGTTAGCTCGCCCACAGCCAAGTCGGCGGTGCCGGACAGTGTGACCCAACCCTCTTCGCCGGCTTCGGGGGCCGCGAGCACGTGCAGGTAGACCACATCGCCACGCTTGGTGGTGACGCCCCACTCCTGCGGCGCGACCGGGCCGCCGCGCGTGCCATACACGCTGTCGCCGTTCTCCTCGAGCCACTCGCCCATCTCGGTCAGGCGGGCGACGAACTCCGGTTGGATCGTTCCATCGGGCTTGGGGCCGACGTTCAACAGCAAGTTGGCGTTCTGCCCGGCCGCTTTCACCAGGTAGTGGATCAGGTCCTTCTTGCTCTTGATCTTCTTGTCGCCGGCGTTGTAGCCCCACGAGCCGTTGATCGTGTCGCACGACTCCAGCGGCAGGTCGCCAATCACCGAGTCCTTGCTGTGGCCGGCCGTGTTCTGGCCAGGCAGGTCGCGCTCGAACATCTGGAAGTCTTCGCCGGGGAATGGCGCCACGTGATGATTGTTGCCGATCAAGCACCCCGGCTGCAGCGCATGAATCAGCCCGTACGTCTTGGCAAGACGCCAATCGACATTAGTGGTCTTGGGATCCTCGGCCCCCTTCGTCCGCTGGTCCCACCAGCCATCAAACCAGATGCCGCCCACGTCGCCGTAGTCGCCGACCAATAGCTCCGCGAGCTGCGCGTCCATGAAGTTCAGGTACTTATCGAAGTCGCCTTCATCCGGTCGACCCGAGTTGTGGCCGGTGCGGCCGCGGGGGTAGTAGTCGGGATGCGTCCAGTCGAGGTGCGAGTGATAGAAGAACAGCTTCACGCCTTGCTTCTCGCACTCTTCAGCCAGCGGCTTCAAGAGGTCTTTGCCGTACGGAGTGGCGTCGACCACATCCCAATCGGTGACTTTGGAGTCCCACAACGCAAAGCCGTCGTGATGCTTCGAAGTGATGGTGATGTACTGCGCGCCGGCCTTCTTGAACAGCGCGACCCACTCGGCGGGGTCATACTCGGTAGGATTGAACTTCTCGGCGACCGGCTTGTAGTCGTCGACTGTGATCTTCTCGTTGTTCATCACCCACTCGCCGCGCCCCAGCTCGGCGTAGACGCCCCAGTGGATGAAGATGCCAAACTTGGCGTCCTGGAACCACTCGCGGTTCTTTAAATTCTCCGGCGCCGGCGTGTACTTGGCCTCCTCCGCCCGAAGGGAGCACGGAACCAGCACACCAATTGCGAGCAAGCCAAGAAGTAGACCGCTATGCGTGAATGAAACGTATCGCCTGCACATGAGTTGGGTTCTCGAAGTTTGTTGACCAGTACCACCTGTGACAAGCTTCAAGTATACCTACGGCGCGCACGTCACGCCAAGAAGTTAAGCTCGTCGGGTGGCTGCAAAAGGAACCAGTCGCGGATGGACGCGGATCTTGGCGGATTTGCACGGATTCAGGCCTTGTGGATATCTCACGCAAAGGCGCAAAGACGCAAAGTCATTCGCAGCAAGACTCTTTGGCCTCCCTATTGCCTGCGTAGGACCAAGGTTAACTTACGCTGTCGGAATCCCTTTTGACGAACACAATCTGCACTTCGTCGCGATCGATCAAGAACGCCTTCCTTCCCCACCAGAACTTCTTTGCTCCATCGGTCAAATGATCCGGATTAAGATCGATCCGACCATCGTTGCCGTTGACGATTACTCCAGCCTTGCGGAGCACGTGATAGACCTGATCTTGGGCTCCACCGAACCGAGCAATGAACTCCTCTGTTGTCGGTCGATTGTCTCGCACAAACCGGAGCAATTCATGGCAGAGAAGTGCTTCAGGATTTGTATGCTTCACTGTGCTCACCGAGGATTGCTTTGCGCCATTGCGTGCCACAACAGTTGCAGCTTCCAAGTGTGACCGCGCGCATAAAGAAAGCCGGCGATTGCTCGCCGGCTTTTCGTTTCACAGTCGTCCGGTTGCCTTAAGCAGGCCGGACCTGTTCGGCGCGAGGACCCTTGGGACCCATGCCTTCGACGTACGTCACTTGCTGGCCTTCCCGCAGTTCGTCGAAGCGTACCTCTTCGACGTTCGATGAGTGGAAGAACAGATCCTTAGACGTTCCCGTGTCGATGAATCCAAATCCCTTGTCCGTCAAACGCTTGATTGTACCTTCAGCCATCAACCTCAACCTCAAAAATTGAAAAAGTGGTGCCTAGCTACGATTAACAATTCTTCGCAGCCGCACAGCCCGACAGTCTACCACAGCCAACTCCGTCTGCCGACTGGGCGGGGCGGGGAAGCGAACAAAACAACCCTGGAGGTCTCTGGCACTGTATTCCTAGTCGATTTGGGCCGTTTGGAAAGCAACTTGCAGCCGAGACGCTATCATCGTTTTGCGAAAACTCTCAAGTTTTTCATGGTCAATCTCGCTGATCGACGGGCAATCGACGGGCGCCAGAATACTCTCATGCCGCTTCGCCGATATACCCTTCGACGACTTCTGTCCGCCGTCACGCTGCTGTGCGTGATGCTGGGGTTGGTCGCCGCGTTTCCGCAAACGGCCACCAAACAGATGTCGTCGCTGCTTCCTTGGACCGTGGCTCTTGGCATCATGGCGTGGTCGTGTGCTTACTCCAGGCAGCGACTGGTGACCTTTGTGATCATCGGCGGCGCTATCGCCGTGGGGTCGGTGGCCCTGCCGGCGGGTATGGATCGGATGATTCAAAGTGTTAGGCCGAGCGACGCAGAGGATTGAGAACGTTCAACCTACTAAAATGCGCCCATGCCCACTCGCCAATTTACACTCCGCTGGCTGCTGATTGGTGTCACGTTGTTCTGCATCGTGATGGGAACCGCGGCCATGTTCCCGTTCACAGCACTTCTCGTAGGGATTGGGTTACTGTGGTGCGCCCCGGCCGTCGTCATTGTGGTGTGGACGTTGGTTGAATCGAACAACCGTCGGCGGACACTGTTGATCCTCGCTCCCAGTCTGTTTATTAGCGTCCTGTTGGTGATTCCTCGCTTGCAGTACTTCGGAGGTATTCTCTTCGACTGCACGTTACCGACTACTGCCTTGGTTGGAATCTCTGCTGCGGTGGATAGTGCGATTCGCTACCCGAACCGCTGGCCGCCGGGTTAGGTTTGTCCAATAGTCGCGCGGTCACTCCACCATCTCCAACGTGGCCCAACAGCTGGGGTCTTCGCCGAACGGGAACGCCGGGCCGTTGGCGAACGTGGCCAGGCCCAGTTCGCGATCGATCACCGCGTAGGTGAATCCCAGCGAACGATGGTTGGCCGGATCGAAGCCGCCCAGCGCCACCGCAGGCACGAACGCCGCAAGCTGGTAGCCATCCTTGGTGATCTTGCTCGTCGCTTGCAACTCGCGCGGGCGAACTGGTCGAGCGTTCTCTCGCGCGCGGTTGATCAGCATTTGGTCGGCTAGCGGCTCGTCCGAATTGCGACCTCCGCCGGCCGGCAGGAACACAAACGAGTGGCAGTACTTGCTCGCACGATGAATGTTGTGCGTCGCCCGGGTGTCGATCCACACCACCATCCCGTCGCTATCCTCGAGCCGCGATTCGCGGCACCACACTGGCTGGTGCTTGCCGGTCACCGTGAGCGTGATCGCCACGCCCTGCGCGTCCCACGCCATGCGCACATCGGCGAACGGGCGTTCGGTGCTGGCCGTGCCGGAGTCGAGCGCCGCCAGGTCTGGCAGCTTGTACGACTCGTCGAGCACCACGCCCTGCGGTCCCCAGATCGGCTCCTTCCGCTTCAGCGGCACCGAAAACTGAAACAAGAACCGCGGCGACAGCAGCGTATTAAGTTGTGAGGCTTCCATGATGTTAGCTTTGCTTCTGGTCCTGAAATTCGTCGCGGATCTGCGCGGATCTAAGCGGTTCGCGGATCTGACTCAAAGGAAAGTACGTAACTCTGTCTCATTCGTATCCGCGTGCATCCGCCAAAATCCGCGCCCATCCGTGACTGATTCTTCTCCTTAAGCGGCGAACGTGCTGTCGAACTCCAAGCCAAACGTCTCGGCCACCGCTTGGTTGGTGACCTTGCCGCCGTGCATGTTGATGGCGCTCGCCACCGGCTTCAGCTCTTGGGCGGCGGAGTGAATGCCGCGGTCGGCGATTTCCAGCACCCAGCGGAGCGTCGCGTTGCACAGCGCGAACGTGCTGGTGCGGCCCACCGCGCCGGGCATGTTTGTCACGCAGTAGTGCACCACGTCGTGCACAATGTACGTCGGCTCGGCGTGCGACGTTGGCTTGCTCGTCGCAATGCAACCACCCTGGTCGATCGCCACGTCGATAATCACGCTGCCGGGCTGCATGATCTTCAGGTCGTCTTCTTCCACCAGCATCGGCGCTTTGGCGCCGGGGATCAGCACCGCGCCGACCACCAGGTCGGCCCGCTCCAGTTGCTTGCGAATCGTGTGGCGGTCGCTGTACAAGCAGGTGACGTTGGCCGGCATCACGTCGTCCAGGTAACGCAGGCGGTCGAGGTTGATGTCGAGGATCGCCACACTCGCCTGGAAGCCGGCCGCGATCCTCGCCGCGTTGGCTCCGACGATGCCGCCGCCCAGGATAGTGATGTGAGCCGGCGCGACGCCCGGCACACCTCCCAAGAGAATGCCGCGTCCCATTTGCGGCCGCTCGAGGAACTTGGCTCCCTCCTGCACGCTCATCCGCCCTGCCACCTCGCTCATCGGCGTCAACAGCGGCAACCGACCCTCCGAGTCGCTCAAGGTCTCGTACGCCACGGCCGTAGCGCCGCTGGCCAAAACGGCTTCGGTCAGCGTGCGATCGGCTGCGAAGTGGAAATAGGTAAACACGATCTGGCCGTCGCGCATCAACTCCCACTCGGCGGGCTGCGGCTCTTTGACCTTCACGATCATGTCGGCCTCGCCGAACACCGCTTCGGCGGTGGGCACCAACTCGGCCCCGGCGGCGGTGTAGTCCTCGTCGGCCAGCCCCGACCCGAGCCCGGCACCCTGCTCGACCACCACGCGATGCCCGCGGCGGGTCAGCTCTTCGACGCCCACCGGCAGCATGGCAACTCGATACTCATCCGACTTAATTTCTTTGGGCACACCGACGATCATGGCACAGCATCCTGGAGGCGGGACGAAATTTGGGGGGAGGGGAAACTGCAAGTTTACGTTCGCCGGGCGGAAAAAAACTAGGATCGCCCCGGCCCTCCGCAGAGGGTTTTGCCCCAGGTTTTGTCCGTTTATCCCGATGCGCATCCGTTGGCCCAAAACCGGGGGTTTTGTCCCACAACACGATCCATTGGCCCAAAACCCCAGATGTCTTGGTCCCCTCTCGATTCATAAACCCCTTGTTTTTAAGACTCAACCGATCACACGGTGGGACAAAACCCACCACGTTGTTCCCCGCATGTTTTTCGTTGGGGCAAAACGATAGTAGCCGTTCGCTCCGCCGAACGAGCGCGTAGCTACGCTCGCCCAGAGCGTGGAGGCCCAACCAAAACCACACAACAACTGAGACCAACAATCGCCGGCCCAGCCACCCGCCGTCTGGCGACGGCAGCTACATGTACATAACGCCACGCACCCTCATTAGATCCGATCGATGCCCGATTTCAACCGCGATTTTTTGACAGCAGGTCGGGCGTCTCACCCGACTGCGGACCAATGAACCCCGCGCGCCAGAGCCACAACTACAACATTCGAATAGGAGGCAACAAAGGAAACAGAGCATACCAAACCGAAGGCATCGCGCACGCCGATGAACCTAGCCACGGATGAACACGGATGGCCACGGATTGAATTAAGCGAAGGTGAAGAGTGAAAACAGCTCCAAAGGAGCGAAATAAGATAGCCCAAGGGCGAACAGATACAACACGGTGACAAGGCGGAAGGTCACGGGTACCTTGGTTGAAAAGCAGAACACTAATCTACGCTAATTGTCGCTAATAGTCATTGGTGTAGATTAGCGTTCCAAGACTCCCTCTGCTTTCTCCGTTGTCTCCTGTTCCTCACGCTTGGCATCCGCTCCCGCCGGCCAGATCCTCCGCCGCGCGGCTGGCACCGATGGCAACAGTACCAGGGCGAGCCAGACGATGACGCCCCAGATGTGGTCCCAGTGGATGATGATTTCGACATGTTCGGATCGCCAGCCCGCTCCCTCATCGAAAGACTCGGGGTCCTGGTGTTCGTCCCCAGCAATCGTAAGTAACGCTCGCGCTTGCTCGTCCACCAGCGGCTGCATCGCGCGAACATGGCCGTCGACGTAGCTGACACAACGCGAGGTTTGCCGCGCTCTCTCGCTGACAAAGTAGCCTTCGCGGATCACCACGAAACCCTGACTGCCATCGTCCGTCAACAGTGCAATGGCCTGCTCCGTCGTCACGTCCACCGGTCGGCTCCAGTGGATGTCGCTATGCCCAACTTCGATCAGATGAACGGTCGTGGAAGGGCCATCGGTTACCTCCCCTAAGGACACCGTCCCATTGGGCCGCCACATGGTTTCAGGTCCGACAACAGCAACGTAGTTCGTCCTGCCTTGAGTGTCCTTATCGCGGCTGACTCGCGGACTGATGAACTCGTCGCGGTCGACCAGAAACTGCTTGTTGTGCGGGCTGTCCCACGGCTCGTCGTAATGGAAATTCTTACGAATCGTGTCGTCTTCGAGGTACGGCAGTATAAGCACTCGCCAACTGTAAAGCTTGTGGCCCTCGTCGTCCGTCACGTATGGCGGTGGGAAGTGACCATTGGCGTCGTGGTAGTTGAGCAACGCCAGCTCCAGTTGCTTCATGTTATTAAAGCTACGCTCCCACCTCGACGTCCCAATCTGCACTGCAGGCACCAACAGGGCAATGAGGATCAGCACAATCACCACAAAAACGACAGCTTCCCCCGCCGAAACACGCGTCCACTTGCCGCTCCACGCACTCCAGCCCGCAAACACCATCGCCGCCACCAACACACCACCCGCCCCAAACACCGCCAGCGACGCGGCCAGCAGGGCGAACAAGTACAACACGGTGATGAGGCGGAAGTTCATGGGGCGTTGGTTGAAAAACGGAACACTAATCTACGCTAATCCTCGCTAATGAGAGCATTAGTGTCGATTAGCGTCGATTAGTGTTCCAAAACTCCCTCTGCTTTCTCCGTTGCCTCCTGTTCCTTACCTTCTGTATCACCACTCGGCGGCCAAATTATTCGCCGCGCCGCTGGCACGATGGGCAACAGCACCAGGGCGAGCCAGACCGTGACGCCCCAGATGTGGTCCCAGTGGACGATGGTTTTAACGACGGAATGCGATAGTCCGTCAGATGCAAAATCGTACACTTCTCTCCCGGGCTCGCCGCCGGCTAGCGTGAGAAGGGCCAACGCGTCTTCTCGTTGTGCCAGTGGGCCAAATCGCTCGACCCTGCCATCGACAAAGGAGACGTTTCGTGATGCAAGGCCATGCAAATCGGAAGCGAAATAGCCGGACCGGAGTACTTCGCAGCGAGCTTCTGCTTTCCCGGTGAGCAGACGTATGCCCTCGTCCAAGGGAATGTCTCGCGGTTCGCTCCAGAAGATATCGTAGCCACCGGCCTCCACCGCAAGCAGCGTGTTCTCTGCCCCATCCCTCACATCCGAAACACTGGTGTTTCGTGTTGGATCCCAGACCGTCCCTTCGCCAACCACGGTCAAGTAGTCGGTATACGCAGTTTGAGCACCGCGACCATGACGAGGGCTCGAAAAGATGTCCACGGTGTCGAGCAACGCGTGGTTGTGTGGACTTTCCCACGGCTCATCCAGGTGGAACTCATCATAAACCGCTTGATAGTCGATGTACGGAAGGATCAATACACGCCAGCTATAGAGCGGGTTGCCCTCGTCATCCTCAACGTATGGTGGAGGGAAGTGACCGTGAGCCTGTTCGTACTTAATCAGCCCAAGGGTGACGACTCGCAATTGGGTCCGACTCATGGCTGTAGGACTACGATGCTTCACTCCAGAGGTTACACCCAGCCACAGCATGCCACCCACCACCGCCAGACCAACCACTCGTGGCCAATCGGTTCTGAGATCAAAGAACCTGCCAAACAGCTCCGCGAACCAGAGCAATATCACCATCACCAAAATGCCGACAACCCCAAACACCGCCAGCGACGCGGCCAGCAGGGCGAACAGGTACAGCAAGGTGACGAGGCGGAAGGTCATGGGCGCATGATGTCTCGACAAAAGCTTCCCAGCGTAGCGGCGACGCCGCAACACTGGGCTGATGGACGGAATCCCTTCAGGATAGCTCTACACTAACCTATCCTCTCTATGCCGAAGGCATTGCAACTCCCAGCGAAGGGTTGCGGCGTAGCCGCTACCCTGGTTGGTCAGTGTTCCACTTGGTCGTTGGATTCCGTGTTCAACCGCGAACGCCGAAACCATCGCCATGTCGGTACCGCCGGAATAACAGCCAGCACCGCAAACAGAATCCATCCGTAGACGAGTTCGTAGCGAATCTCACCTTTGCCGATTTTGTCAAACAACTGCTCATCCAGCTTTTCTCCACCGTTGATGGTGAGTAGCGCCTCGGCGGTGCTGCGTTCGAGGGGAACACGCAGCCGGTGGACGCTCCTGTCGACCATCGCGACGTTGTAGTAGTAAGATGGCTTCAGGAATACTCCACGCACGTCAACGTGCCCAGTGAACGTCTGCGGATCGACCGGCGCGATCAGCAGTTCCACCGCCTCGTCGAACGATAGGTCGCGCGGCTCTTTCCAGTTGATGTCGCTTCGCCCTACGTCGATGATCGTGATGGTCTCGGAGTGATCGTCCGTGATGTCGGAAAGCTTGCGCGGCGGCCCGCCGTGGTTCCAAGCGCACTGCGGGCCAACCACTGCCAGGTAGCTCGTGAATTCCTCGGAGCCGTGCGTGGGGCACGCGTAGATCCAATCCGAGGAAAGCTTGCTGTTGGTCGGCCCGTTCCAGGGTTCGTTCATGTTGTAGGCATTGTAGACGGTCGGCCTCTGCAAAAGTGGCAGGACCAGCACGCGCCAGCTTTGCGTGTCGCCAGAAGTGCCCAGTGAACCCACTGCAGGGGGCAGGGTTCCGTTGAGCGATTCGTAGTTCAACAGTGACATAGCCAGATGAGTGAGGCCGCCGATGCAAGAATTGGCCTGTGCCAGCCCGCGGGCGACCAACACGGCCGGAGAAAGCAAACCGGCGACCAACAGCACCCACGCCAGCACGAACACCCCGCACCCGACGACGATATCGCTCGAACGAAAAGAAGCCCACAACAGCAGCACGCCGGCCGTCGCCAAGCACCCGCCCCAGGTGCCCAATACCGCCAAGGCCGCCGAAAACAGGGCGAAGGCGTAGAGCAAGGTGGCGAGGCGGAATGTCATGGGCGCATGATGTCTTTGCAAATGTCTCCCAGCGTAGCGGCTACGCCGCAACACTGGGCTGATGGACGGAATCCCTGCGGGATAGGTCTACTCTAACCTATTTTCTCTATGCCGAAGGCATTACGACTCCCAGCGAAGGGTTGCGGCGTAGCCGCTACCCTGGAGCGTAGTTCGCGGATCCAAGGAGATTATCTTCCCACAAGCCTATGGCCCACGGCCGTGGGAGTGATGCGGACCGAGTAGCTCATTGATCCGATGGCAGTCCTAGATTCGATTGCACGCGAGCTTTGGCCGTCTGAAGATCGAGCGCCGCACCGGATCGAATCTCTGCCATGCTCTGATCCAGGTCTCGCAAAGTGAGCGCCAACTGTTCGGGCGTCGTGCACTCATTGTCCAGCCAATCGAGCGTATCGAGCGCATGCCGGACAATGTCGGCTTCATTAAGATCAGGATTGCCCTGGATGCGATCGCGGACGCGTTCGACAAGTTCGGCTGGGAGATCAATTTGCATGTTCAGAGGTCCTCAGTGGGTGGCGTCAAGATTATGTTAGCACGCTGCGGTTCCGGCAGTCAAATTTCGCCCCGCCAATACATCAAAGCCAACCGCGCCCCTGCCCGGTTGGCTTTGCATGTGCTTCAGGTTGTAGACGTTCTACACGTCTTACCAGCCGACGTAGATGCCGCCGCGGTAGCCGTTCATGTACAGGCCGCTGGGACCGTACCAACCGGGGCCGTACACCCGCGGGGCGTAGTACGCGCGGCGCGGGGCGTAGAACCCACCGCCGTAGTAACTGCGCGTCACCACCGGGCCACCGTAATAGTGACCGTAGCCACCACGGTAACAGCGGTGGCGGGCTTCGGCCGTATCGGCAGTGACCAGACTGGCCACGCCAATGGCGCCTACGAACAACATTACCATCAACAAACGTTTTGCCATGTTACGCACTCCTTCGGGCGCCATCGAATCGGCGCCCCGTTAACGAGAGGGGAGGACCGTGCGCCCGGCGATGCTTGAGGAACAATGTTGCCCATAGCGCCGAGCGGACCTATCACCCAGATCTAAGTACACACGGCGTGCCAAACCTACCGGGATTTGCCGCAAGTGGCTGCTGCGACTGACTTTGCGCGCTGTTGCACCAGCAGCGCGGAGTGCGAGACCTGCAGAAAGCGCCCACGAATCGATGGCGCGCGTCGTCAAATTGGATCCGCTTCTCAGCAGAGTCTCATGGCGACTTCGCCGGCGTGCCGCGCAGCTTCCAGTTGTCATACACGCGGTAAACGCTCTCGGGCGAGCGAACATACCAGGCGTAACCGGTGCGGCGGTCCTGGTCGATTTCGGCCAGCGAGTACTTCACCTTGCCGTCTCGTCCGCAAAACAGAGGCCGAAACGTATTGATCTCGTAGCGCGCCCCATGTCTCGCCCGGTGCGCTAGCCCAACTGCCGCAAGCATGCCGACAAGCATCGCTAGGCACGAAGGTTCGGGTATGGCTTGTGTGAGCGGTATCGGCAGGTTGCTTTGGCCCAAGTGATTGCGCCAGATCGTGTAGTCGGCGATGTTCACGATTCCGTCGAAGTTTCCGTCCGATCCTTCTCCTGGGTTTGGAACCGTGCTGCCGAAATCGAGCTTCCACTTGTCAAAATCGGCCTCGTCGATCACGCCGTTTCGATCGTAGTCGCCAGGCAGGTCATTGAAGTAGCCGATGTTGGTGGTGCCATCAATTCCGAGGAAGAGCACCACGTTGGCCGCATCGGAGGAGTCGATCACGATGCGACCACTGTCGATCAGCGCCTGGAGTTCCGCAAAACGATTGCCGCCCACGGGATTCTTCCAGCGAAAAACAGAACTGTAGAAAGCGGCCGGATTGTTCTCGAAGTCGAGCACCAGCTGGCTGGAGCCGTCGATGTCCAGCGTGTTGCCACCGACGTACAAGCCAAACGGCGCATTGAGATCGAGTTCGTAGGTCAACGAAGAACCGAGATTCATGATGAGGTCTTGTTCGATGCGATCCTGCTCGCCGGAAAAGGTCGCGGCCGAGCGTCGCATGAAGGCGCTGGCAGTTACGTGAAGCAGGCCATCGTTGGTCAGGTTGCCAACACCGCTGGTCCACCCTAGAAAAAGGTTGCGAATGTGGATGTCCTGGTTGGCGAGGTCAACTGTACCATCGTTCGTAACAGCCACATCGCCCGATAGCGTCATTGGGGCTGCCAGCGTCAATTGGCTTGCCGCACCATCCACCGCAGCGGAAGCAGTCACGCTGGTCTCGCTGACAGTCGTTAACATTCCACCGTTCTGGATCACGAGATTGCGCACTTCGGTCGCAGCATCGAGCGTGACCGTTGCGTTGTTAACGTACAGGTCGGTGATCACGTCGTCCGCGTCGAACGAATAGTCGGTGCCTCGAATGAAGGTCCCCGCACTTACATTGATCGCACCATCGTTGAGGAGGTTGAATCCCACTCCATTCCAACCCAAGAAGAGATTTCGCACGCTCAGCGGCTGGTTCGCGAGATCAACCGTGCCATCGTTGCTGATGTTCAAGTCGCTCGATAGTGTCAGCGGTGCCACCAACGTCAATTGACTCGTCGCACCATCCACCGCAGCGGAAGCAGTCACGCTGGTCTCGCTGACAGTCGTTAACATCCCACCGTTCTGGATCACGAGATTGCGCACTTCGGTTGCGGGATCGAGTGTCGCTGTGGCGTCGTTGAGGTACAGGTCGGTGATCGAGTCGTCGGCGTCGAACGTATAGTCGGTGCCTCGGATGAAAGTCGTAGCGCTAACGTTGATCGCAGCGTCGTTGATGAGGTTGAATCCCACGCCGCTCCAACCCAAGAAGAGATTTCGCACGCTCAGCGGCTGGTTCGCGAGATCAACCGTGCCATCGTTGCTGATGTTCAAGTCGCTCGATAGTGTCAGCGGTGCCACCAACGTCAATTGACTCGTCGCACCATCCACCGCAGCGGAAGCAGTCACGCTGGTCTCGCTGACAGTCGTTAACATCCCACCGTTCTGGATCACGAGATTGCGCACTTCGGTTGCGGGATCGAGTGTCGCTGTGGCGTCGTTGAGGTACAGGTCGGTGATCGAGTCGTCGGCGTCGAACGTATAGTCGGTGCCTCGGATGAAGGTTGTAGCGCTAACGTTGATCGCAGCGTCGTTGAGCAGGTTGTATCCCACGCCGCTCCAACCCAAGAAAAGGTTTCGCACGCTCAGATCCTGGTTCGCGAGGTCGACCGTGCCATCGTTGCTGATATTCAAGTCGCTCGATAGCGTCAGCGGTGCCACCAACGTCAATTGACTCGTCGCACCATCCACCGCAGCGGAGGCAGTCACGCTGGTCTCGCTGACTGTGGTTAACATCCCACCGTTCTGGATCACGAGATTGCGTACCTCGGTTGCGGGATCGAGTGTCGCTGTGGCGTCGTTGAGGTACAGGTCGGTGATCGAGTCGTCGGCGTCGAACGTATAGTCGGTGCCTCGGATGAAAGTCGTAGCGCTAACGTTGATCGCAGCGTCGTTGAGCAGGTTGAATCCCACGCCGCTCCAACCCAAGAAGAGATTTCGCACGCTCAGCGGCTGGTTCGCGAGGTCGACCGTGCCATCGTTGCTGATATTCAAGTCGCTCGATAGCGTCAGCGGTGCCACCAACGTCAATTGACTCGTCGCACCATCCACCGCAGCGGAGGCAGTCACGCTGGTCTCGCTGACTGTGGTTAACATCCCACCGTTCTGGATCACGAGATTGCGTACCTCGGTTGCGGGATCGAGTGTCGCTGTGGCGTCGTTGAGGTACAGGTCGGTGATCGAGTCGTCGGCGTCGAACGTATAGTCGGTGCCTCGGATGAAAGTCGTAGCGCTAACGTTGATCGCAGCGTCGTTGAGCAGGTTGAATCCCACGCCGCTCCAACCCAAGAAGAGATTTCGCACGCTCAGATCCTGGTTCGCGAGATCAACCGTGCCATCGTTCTGGATGCTGAGATCTAGAGAGAGCATCATCGGTGCGCCGAGCGTCAACTGGCTAGACGTTCCGGTTACTTGCACTCCATGGGTAATACTATCGTCAGCCGATAGGGTCAGACTATTACCACCCAGCAGCGTGAGGTCGGGAACCTCAAAGTGGCCCGTCGTTCTGGTTACGTTTCCAACGCCTGTTCCGATGACCAAAGCACTGCTTAGGGCAAGTTCAAAACTGCCCAAGTCGAGCGTCCCCTCGGTGCCAGGGCTGCCGCCCAGGAAAAGCGAGGTGGCAGACTCGTTACCCGTCAGCGAAACGGCGGCCATCGCCGCCGACCCAGCTGGCGAGTTACTGCCGATGTTGACGACGTCGCCATTGGACGGCGGGCCGCCCGCGGGGGTCCAGGTGGCTGGGTTGCTCCAATCGCCGTCGGTGACCGCTCCGAAGTTGACGGCAAAACTCGGGCTTTGCGCGCAGGTGCACAGCACACAAACCAAGAACGCGGCGGTTCGCAACATCGGTTCACCCCCAGCAAATGATTGGACCAAACTCCGATTCGTATCGCCCCCAAAGCGACGAGGCTGTCATCCCAGAAACCCCAGGTGGATGAGCAGGGGACCGCACCGGCCTCACACAGAAACGCATTGTAACCTGTGCCCCTTGCGTGTTTAGAAAGTTGTTGATTTTTTTGAAATTTTCTACGAACAGGTCTGTAATGAACAAACAGCCCCGACCAAACTTGGTCGGGGCTGCGTGTGGTTTTCAATTTATCCTTGTTCGTACGAACGGCTTACATGTCGTAGTACATGCAGAACTCGTAAGGATGCGGACGCAGTGCGAGGGCTTCGACCTCGTTGGTCATCTTGTAGTTGATCCACGTGCTGATGACGTCCTCAGTGAACACGTCGCCACGCAGCAGGAACTCGTGGTCGGCGGCCAACGCATCGAGCGCTTCGCCCAGCGAGCCCGGAGTCTTCGGCACTTCGGCCAGTTCTTCCGGCGACAGGTCGTAGATGTCCTTGTCCAGCGGATCGCCTGGATCGATCTTGTTCTGGATACCATCCAGAGCAGCCATCATCAGGGCGCTGAACGCGAGGTACGGGTTCGAGCTCGGGTCGGGGCAGCGGAATTCGATCCGCTTGGCCTTCGGGCTCGGGCTGTACATCGGGATACGGCACGAAGCACTGCGGTTACGCTGCGAGTACGCCAGGTTCACCGGCGCTTCGTAACCCGGCACCAACCGCTTGTAGCTGTTGGTCGTGGGGTTGGTGAAGGCCAGCACCGCCGGGGCGTGCTTCAGGATACCACCGATGGCGTGCATCGCTTCGTCCGACAGACCCGCGTACCCGTTACCGGCGAACAGCGGTTCGCCGTTCTTCCAGAACGAGATGTGGGTGTGCATGCCGGAACCGTTGTCGCTGAACAGCGGCTTGGGCATGAACGTCACGGTCTTGCCATGCTGATAAGCGACGTTCTTGATGATGTACTTGTACAAGCACTGCTTGTCGCCCATGACAACCAGGTCGTCGTACTTCAGGTCGATTTCGGCCTGACCAGCAGTCGCCACTTCGTGGTGCTGCGCTTCGACATCCATGCCACAGTCGATCATCACCTGCATCATCTCGGCGCGGATGTCGTTCATCTGGTCGGCTGGCGGGCAGGGGAAGTAGCCTTCCTTGTGCCGCAGCTTATAACCCAGGTTCGGACCCATCCCTTCGGCGCGATAGTCGCGACCACGATTCCAGGCCGCCTCGACGCTGTCGAGGTAGAAGAAGCCAGCCTGTGGGGTCTGATCGAAACGCACGTCGTCGAAGATGAAGAACTCTGCCTCGGGGCCGATGTAGCAAGTGTCGGCCACGCCGGTGCTCTTCAGGTAGTTCACCGCCTTGCGGGCGATGTTACGCGGATCGCGCGAGTAGTCTTCACGAGTGATGGGGTCCTGCACGTTGCAGATCATCATCAGCGTCTTGAGCTTGCAGAACGGGTCGATGATCGCGGTGTCGGGTTGCGGCATCAGCAGCATGTCCGACTCGTTGATCGCCTGCCAGCCGCGGATGCTGGAGCCGTCGAAGCCCAGACCATCCTCGAACACGTCCTCGTCCAGCTTGTTGGCCGGAATGCCAAAGTGCTGCCAGATGCCCGGAAAGTCCATGAACCGGAAGTCGATGGCCTTTACGTCGTTTTCCCGGCACATGGCCAGGACTTCTTGCGGCGTCATAGAATCAAATCCTTTCGTAAGAAGGAGTAGAAAGGTGGGGCGGTGTGCCACTTGCGCCTGGGAAAAGTGGCGCCTCGCCCAAAGGGTTTGGCCTGCTCCGGACCGCGACCGCTCGCGGTGACTCCGGCGCATGACTCGCGCGACGCTTTGCGGAGCAGACCGACGCCGCCTGACCGTCTGGTCCCCGCCTTCGCTGCGCACCAGGCCGTCGCAGCGCAAAAGACGTCTAGGAATGGACCCACCGCGCACGGCGATCCACAGCCTAAAAATATCCGATTCACTGGCCGCTGAAAACCGGGTGGCGAAGCCACTGCTGGGAGGGCCAAACCGGACCAGCCGGCCCCCAAACCCGCGGCAAGTGCGTCATTTTCGCCAAGATGATTGCCCGCACACGCGGGATGCAGCACAATACGGCCAGCGGTGCCGCTGGCGGTTGCCGGTGCGCGTACACGCCCCTTTTCTCCTTTCAACCCTGCGGGGGGTCGTCCGATGTCAGCAGAGTCCATTACGGATCTTCCGGTCCAGCAGCGACGGGGATGCTGGGAAGAAAGTTGTGGCAACACCTGGGAATCTATCTTGCTCGCAGGCAATGCCGATGAGGTAGCCCAGGCCGTTAAAAATGTCTCGTCCATTGGCCTGGTCGAAAGCGATGTCACCCAGCAGGTACTCGCTGGCGAGTGCCCGGTGCCGGATGGGCGTTGGGCGCTGTTGGTCAAGCTGCGGGGCACCGACTGGGTACATGTGGCCGACCCTTCGCAGTTGAATCCCTTCACGCGCGACTCCAACATCGCCGAGCGATTGGCAGAAGGTTCCGGCTTGCGCGTGCTACAAACCGGCTACCAAGACACGGCAAACGCCACGTACGTCATTGTTCATTTGGACGGCGAACGGGAGCTGATGTTCGAGTCGACCGGCTCTGGCTTCGGCGACGACCCGCTCGCCGACTCCGACCTGGCAGATGAGCTGGACGAAATGGAAGGCGAGATCGAAGAGGATTACGAGGAGGACTACGAAGAAGCCTACGAAAACGCGTTTGAAGTCACCAAGCTGCAGAGCAGTGAATACCCGGCTGACTGGTGGCAGCAGTTTGCCAGCGAAGAGGAAGTGCAGCAGGCGTTGCTCCGCGATCTGGACGCGTACGTACCGCTGATTCAGGCTTACCCCGACGAGGGCGTCATCGGCGTGGCGGCGGGCCACGAAGACGCGCTCTCGCCCGAGCATGTCGAGCGAATCGACCTGGTGGTGTTTGGTGCCGCGGCCTCGGCAACGCCCAACCCAGCCAGTCGCCAACTGGCCGACGCCATCGCAGCGTGCGACCTGGCCGAAGTCGAAGCGGCAGTGGCCGCAGGCGCCAACTTGCAGGCGCTGCCTGGCATCAGCAGCACTGCGCTGGTGTACGCCATTAGCCGGCTCAGCGCTGACAAACCCGATGGCGCGAAGGTCGTCTCTGCACTGCTCGACGCTGGGGCGCTAGCGTGCGGCGAAGCCAAAGGACAAAGTTCGCCATTGATCGAAGCGGTCAAGAAGTGCGAATCGTGCCTCGAACAGGCACTCGACGTGATCAACCGCCTCATCGACGCCGGTGCGGACTTGAATCACACGGGGCCGATGTCGCTGTTCGGCGGTGGCACGGCGCTGCATGAGGCCGTGCAGCATCAGTCGCTGGCGACCGTCATGTTGCTTCACCAACGAGGCGCCGACTTGACCGTGACCGACGGCATGGACAAGACGCCGCTGGCACGTGCGAACGGGCTGCTCGAGGCGCTCGGCAAGGCATCGTCGCTGTTTGGCGGATCGGCGGATACAAGCCGGACCGAGAAGCCGGTCCAAGAGATCATCGACTACCTGCTACTCGCCGAGTCAGGACAGGCTACTCCCGATTGGCAGACGCAGGCCGCGCAAGACCAGGCGCGCTTCGAAAGCCAGCGGCGGAGAATGCGCGTCAGCGGCGAGCGGGCGCGGCGTGCCTTTGAGGACTTGGGAGAACAACTCAAGTCGCTCGAAGCAGAATCCAACGACGCCATTCGACAGGCGGTGCTCTCCCAGCCCGATACCATTCAACTGGTCGAACTGGCCGACCCCGCGGCGTGGATCAACTGCGAGGGACGTGACCAAGCGACCCAAGCACTCGAGAATCTGGGCTTCGAGACCATTGCCGACTACACGATCGCCGAGATGCCGGGAGTGATGGTTCGCGGAATGATTCAACGCAGCCAGCAGACTTACGCAGCCGTATGCAATGCCGGCGAGGTGAACTGGATCGACCTGGTGCGTTTTCATCCCGACGGCAGCGCCATGACCGTGACCAACGCAGTTCTCGAACCGGGCATCGAGGAACTGAGCGAGGGTACTCCCTTCGAAAAGCAGATCGATCCAGACGCCAGCGCCGAGCAACTCTACGAGCAACTGCTAGAGTGCGAAGGCGATCGGCAAGCGGAACCGATTACGCCCGAACAGTTCGTCGAACGATTCGAGTCGTACTACGCGGACGACATCGCCGCCAAGAAGCAGCAAGTCGAGAAACGACCTTAGGAGGTCTTAAACCCTCGCGTACCAGTTGCGCCGAAGAGCACCAAATTCACCGCCCGCTCTAAAACGGGAACGGATTCTCCTCGGCAGCGGGGTCTCCGAACGGGTTCGCCGCTGGTTCTTGACCACCGCCGAAGGGGTTGTCTTCGGCGGGTTGCGGGGCGCCGAACGGGTTGTCTTCCGGGGGCTGCTCGCCAGCGGGTTGCTCAGCGCCGAAGGGATTCTCGGCAGGCGGCTGTTCTTCAGCAGGTGCTTCGGCCGGTTGATCCTCGGTAAACGCTTCGCCGGTGTGAATCAGCGGCTTGTCGGCGCCAATCTCATGCAGGCATTGTACCAAGCCGGTCTCGCTGATTAGATAGATGCGATCGGTCTGGGCGTTGACCACCGCAGTGGTTTCAGGGCTGGTGCGCAAGGAGCCGAGCGGCACGCCGCTCTTGAGGTCCATGGTCACCAGATCGCCCAAGCGGTTCATGCCGTACACCCGCGATTGACTGACGCCCGCCAGCTGGTTGATTCCACCGGTGAGCCACTGGCGCTCTCCTGTGGCGGCCGACACCGCGTGCAGGGCCGGCGCCTGGGTGGTTACGAATACCTTGCCAGCCAACACGGCGGGCGAGTGCTCGACCGACGAGCCGGTCGAGTAGCGCCATCGTTGCTGGCCGGTGGCCTCGTTCAGAGCGTAGGCGTAGCCATTGGTGGAGGTGAGGAACAAGTTGCCATCGAACGACACGGGATGGGAGTTCACCAATCCGGTTGTTTCGAATCGATAGCGCACTCCATTGGCCTCGGGGTTGGCAACATACAAATAGCCCCGCTGCGTGGGCCAGGCAACGCTCTGCATGGTAGTCGTGGCGGGTTGGAACACTCGCCCTGCCGACGCGTAGTACCACGTTAGCTCATCTTCATCTTCCAGTGCGTAGGCTTCCACCTTGCCGCTGAACAGCGGAGCGTAGACGTGAGTCTCGGTAAGCGCAGGCCCGCCACCGGCCCCACCGCCCAGTCGGCGACTCATGTGCTCGACACCGGTGTCGCGCCGCAGCACGGTCAGAGTGCTACCGTTAACCAGGGCCACGTACTTCTTGTTAGCCGCAGGCCCCAAGCTGGGGTAGTTGGGATTGCCGATGCGCGTGATCCAATGCGTCTCGCCAGTTTCGGCGTCCATGGCGTGGATCACGCCAGCGGTGGTCAGCACGAACAGTTGGTCGCCATCGAGCACCGCATGTTCCACACGATGCAGCGAACGGTCGAGCTGCGTCTGGGAGAACCAGGCACGCTCGAGGCCGGAGCGCTGGGCCTCGATATTCGACACCAGGCCGCTGCCCGCCAAAGACGGACTCGCCGAAGCGCCAACCATGGCCGCGCCGAGCAGCAGGAGCGTGGGAAGCGTGTTACCAGTGAATCGAGGCTTGCGCATACGAATGTTAGCGGGGTAAAAGGGGCCGCCCGAGCGTCGGCACGCCGGGCGCGAGGGTTATGTTCCGGTAAACCTCCATTGTAGTCGGATTGCTCGGGTAATTCATCACTTTTGGTGCGGAAAACACCACGGAAGCGACACTTGCCAGCACAGCCGTGGGGCCGGCGGAGCCTAGATTCAAAGGGGGGCGATGCCTTACCTTACAGTTCGGGCGGGTTCACGTTTCGATTGCAGACCGTTTTCGCCCCCAATCCCGCCGCCCGCCACCATTCCACCCTGTCCCCTGCCCGCATGAGCAAGGCTCCTCTCCAGCCCGACGCCCACTGCCTGGCACGGCTGAAGGAGGTGGTGGGCTACCTGAATTTCTCTTCGGGAACCCACGATCCGAAGTTTCTGGCCAATCTGAACGACGTCTACCGGTTCGTCTACGAGCATACCGATGCGGACACCACGGCCGTCGACATCGTGCTGCAGTTGATTTCGTCGACCGTCGAGCAGCTTCACCAGGAAGGCGGGGCCTTCGCCGAAATCGGCCAGACCCAGCGGGTGATGCAACTGGTCGGCGAGTATTTCCTGCCCGAGTACCGGCAGTTTCACCGCGATTTGCTCCGCCACCGCAACGACAACGAGCTATGGCGGCCGCTCTTGTTGGGGCGAGTGTTCGAGGTAGTGCTACCCAGAGTGCTGGAAGACGACCTCTCGGAGCACGTGGTCGCCGCGGCCCGCGACCAGTTGGACGACTACATCGGCTACCGCCCCGTGCCGGCGCTCGAGTCGCAGAAGATCGAACCCTACCGCCACGAGTGGGTCCGCCCGATTCCGCTGTACGTCGAAGGAGCGGGCGTGGAAGCGGGTCCCTACGAGGCGGTGATCACGAAGACACTCGAAATCCTCCGCGACACCCCGCCCGACTTGCTGAGCGACTCCTGGTTCCAGCTCGAAATGGTCGAGGAACTGGCGCTCGATCCGCGGGCGTACGACTTCGATCACCCCGTGAACAAGCGACCCAACTACCACTTCGGGCAGTGGGACCCCAATCGCATCGACAACAAGGGCTTCTATCGTCGGTTCGTGCTGCAGCCATTGGCGCTCGACTCGCTCATGGCGCGGGTCACCTCGGACCACCCCAAGGGCATTTCGGAAGAGGACTTGCTGTTCGAAGCCGCCGCCGTGCTGGCCGGCACCATCCTGATGGCCTCGGGCACCAGCGGCAATAGTCCCAACTGCCACGGCTCGGAAATCACGCTCGGCACACTGCTGCCGCACATCGCCGACTACCGCGACCGCTTCTACGAGCAATTGCTCACCCGCGAACAGGGACCACGTGGCCAACGCTTGCGCACCGAAGCCGAGCGAACCCGCCAGCCCTTCGGCGGCGCGCGGCAACACCTGAACCAGGAACTGGCCCGTCGCCGCGCGATTCAGTTGCAGCGCGTTCACCTGGCGCAGGTGTACGCTCGCATGGGCTACACCGAGGCCGCGATGAAGCAAGCACAGTCGGTGCGCGTGGCCTCGGCGCGGATGCTGTGCCAGATCTACTGCCGACTCACCGCCGGCCACCACGCCATCGATCGCCACCGTATCGACGAGGTGGCCACCTACCTGGACGAAATCACCGATCTGCTGACGCGTGGCATCGAATGCGGCGCGCTGGTCGACCCGTGGAGCATCCTCGGCTTCGGCGCGAACTTCAGCCTGTTTCCCTCGCTGGAAGACTCGGTGCGCGATTTCCGCGTCGACGATCTTATCCAGATCGTCGAACAGACGCTCGACCTGTGCTCGCGGGCGTGGGCCGAAGCGGCCGCGGTGGACGAGCGCAAACTGGAAGATCGCTTCAGCAAGCAACTCACGCAACTGGCCGACTGGTGGGACTCCTTCGGCTCCACCGAAGTGAGCGGCGTCAAATCGCTCGACGCCAAGGAAATCGAGATCAGCACCAACCTCGTGGCCGGAGCGCTGAACGCCTGGCACAAGGCCGGCGCGGCCGCGGGCGACGTGAAGTTCTGGGGCCTGTTTGTCGAGCAATTCGATACCTCCAAGGCGTTCCAACTGGTGATCGAAGCGCTGTTGGACAAGGACGACCTGGTCGCCTCGATGGCGCTGATGATGCAGTGGCTCAGCCAGGTGGAGTACACGCCGCTCGAGGAAGGCGACGCCGCCCTGCACCCGCTGGCGCTGCGGTGGATGCGGATGGTCGAAGCGCGGTCGCAAGAAACCTCCGCCCAGGGCGACGACCAATGGTCGCTGGTGGCCCGCTTCTTCGGCCAGTTGGAAGCCAGCGCCGAGGAGTACTGGCACGTTCCGCAGTTCGAGTTGGGCAAGCCTTCATACCGCTACGACGGCCCCGACGATTCGATCTTCGACGACGAGAACTACGACCCCGACGACGAAGAAGATTACAACGAGCTGTCGCCGTACGACGAGGAGATGGACGATGAGGAAGAAGGCCTCGATAACCTGTTCCGCGCGGCCTACGAGGACGTGACCTACCGCGACAGTACCGACGACGGCTTCGACTCGGCCATTTACGATCCCGGCAGCGAAGAGACCGACTACGAACTGGAAGACGAAGCCGAGCGACTCCGTGAGCGCCTGGCGCTGCTCACCACGATCGCTCGGCTATGGAAGCACACCGCGATTGGTTGGGACGCCAGCGAGTCGCCTGAGCGCCGCGACCAGTACGACGCCTGGCAGCGCGACGCGCTGTTGAAGTACGGGCAGTTGGTGCAGTTGCTCGAAGAGGTCCACCAGCACCGTGTCCCCCCGCCCTCCGGTTCGCACGAGTCGATGGTGGAGTACGACCGGCGGCGGATGATCCTCGAGACGCTGATCGAACAGATCATCACCACCTGCGTCGAAATGTCCGACGCGGGGCGGTTGCTTCGCGCGGCCGCCGGCGTGGCGCAAGTGACCGAAGGCGCGCCGGCGTCGGCCATCACTCGCACCATCGAGATCCTCCGCTCGGTGCTCGAAGGCGACGCCGACGGCGTCCGCCAGCACTGGGACGACTTCGCCCGCTCGCTGGTCGACCAGGAGTTGCTTTACGTGCCGCTCGGCAAAGGCGGTAGCCCAGGCCGCATCGTCAAAGCCCGCGCGCTGCATGGTTTGATCCACGACCTGTTAGGCTGGCTGCCACGACTAGGCTTGGTGCGCGAGACGTGCGAGCTGCTGGACGTCGCGCAGCGAATGGAGATCGAACACCCCGTCGGCCCCGGTGCGATTACCGAGTACGACACGCTGTTTGAACAAGGTTACCAGGCGCTGGTCGAGTGCGTGGTGGCCTCGGCGGAGACGTGGGACAACTCGGGTGGCACGGACGTCCCCGGCTTTCGGCGTAGCGACCAGATGCTGGTCGAGGCCCTGCAGGACCTGACCGAAGCGCAGCTCGGTCGCTGGCTTCGCCATAGCCGCACGGTTCGACTCAGCGTGGTCGAAAAGCTATCCAACGAGAAAGATTGGAAGCGATTTGTCGACTTCGTCGAGCGCTACGGCCGCGACTTGTTCACCCAGCGATTCCTGAGCCTCGGCAACCTGCGTTCGATCCTGCACCAGGGCGTCGGCGTGTGGCTCTCGAACCAGGAGATGGATCCAGGCGACGATCCCCTGCCACTGATCGAAGAGTTGGGCGGTCGCATCGAGCGCGAAGATGCGGTGGAGATGCTCACGATCGCCATCGATTCGGTGGTCGAGAACTTCCGCGAGTACCGCGATTACAACGCCACCACCACGCAAAGCGATCACGGCGAACTGTTCTACATGTTCGTCGATTTCTTGCGTTTGCGGGCGAGCTACGACCGCAGTGCGTGGAACATGAAGCCGGTGTTCCTGGCCCACGAGATCCTCATCCGCCAGGGCCGAGAAGCGGCGGCCGACATGTGGCGCCGGGCCATCGCCGCCCGCACCAGCGAACGCGCCGACCACTATCTGAAGGCCTTCTCGCAGATGTCCGAACTGTACGGCATGCGTCTGCCGACCATCGCCGAACGGCTCGGCGAGCGCTTCATCCGCTCGCTGACCGTCGACCGCTTGCGCGCACTCGCCGCGCCGGCTATCGAGGCCATCGACGCAGAACGCGAGGATGGTTCGTTCGAGGCGCTGGAATCCGAAATCACCAGCCTCATCGCCGAGCCATGCGGCGCCGGCCTCGACGTGCCCGACTGGGTGGCCGCGCTGGAGGACGAAGTGACCACCATCCGCCGCACCCGCCGCCACCATCCGCCAGAAGACAGCCTGCTAGCGCGAATCGATCAGGTATCGCTAAAGTGGGAAGACTTGCGCAAGCAGCTGGGCGAGTAAGCCGAACGCGGTAGCATCGGCTTTCTGAGATGCGTCGAGGTCGCGGCAAAGAACTTGCCCCGCTAGTGCAAAACCGCGACAATGCCCTCTAGCGTTCCGCGTCCACGCTCACTTGGAGGCCCGCCGCATGCGATTCGTCCGCGCCACGTTCGCCCGACTTCGCCGATTGCACCCGTTTACCTGGTGCGTGGTGCTGCTGGTCAGCGTGGCGATGGTGTTGATCGTCGTGCCGGGCGATCTGACGGCGTTTGAGTTCGGTTCGGGGCGCAACGGGGCTTGGGAGCTTCGCGCGCGGGAGATCTTTCAGCAAACCAAGGCCGATTTTGGCGGCGAGCCGACCGCCAAGCGTCAGGTCACCGCCAACGTGCGACTGTTCGAGCATGGTTGGCCGCGGCCGTTCCTGTTTCGCACGATCGGCTCCACCTGGAAGTGGGACGTCGATGGCACGATGCACCGCTCGCGGGACAATGCCCCCTACTGGCTGAAGTTCGACAAGCATGGCAATACGCTCTATCCCGCGCCCTACCATGCGATCCGGTGGAGCAGCACCGATCATTGGCCGCTGGAAGCCGACGCCTGGGCGATCGACGTGCCGCATCTGCTGATCGACATGGCCGTCGCAGTGCTGGTAATCGTTGCTATCGGCTTCGTGGCCGAGCGATGGATTCGCTGGCGTGGCGGGCTGCTGCGTTTTCGCTTGCTCGAGATGCTGGCCGCAACCACCGTGTGCGCCATGCTGCTTGGCTGGTACACCCACCACACGCGAGCCCACCGGCTGGAGAGCGAAGTGCTCGAACAGTGCGACCGCCTGACCGAAGGCAACATGTGGCAACGCTCGGAGTACGTCGGGCCCGAGTGGCTACGATGCCTGGTGGGCAACGACCAACTGATTCCCCTGCTGCATCACACGACCCACTTTGGCTTTCAGGGCCAAGGCGACTGGCACAACAACACGCAGGTGGAACAGAGCTTGAAGCACTTGGAGAGGTTGCCTTACCTCGAGTACCTGGAAATTTCGCAGCCCGTGCGTCCGCATTTGTTACCGGAGTTGCAGAAGCTCTCCGGTTTAAAAGCGCTGGAGTTCCCAGCGGCCAAGTGGCTGCTGCCCGACTCGCCGAAGGAGGCGAGTTTCGTTGCCGCGGCCCAACGTCTCAACGGCCCGCAGTTCCATCGCTTGGAGCCATTGCGTTTGGCGGAGATTCGCGTCTATGGCCCACACTTGCTGGTCGAGGACGCGGAGGAACTTGCCAAACTGCCTGGGCTTCACAAGCTCGAGTTGGTGAACCCGCTGATCACGAACGACGAATTGGACGCGCTGCAAGAGCGGCACCCAGCGATCGTGTTCCGAGCCGAATGGAGACGGGACAGTCCATCCCCCGTCCGTCACCAAACCGTACCGACGATCACGCGCCCGACGAAGATCAAGAACGAGCGAGATCATCGTGCCCAGCACGCGAAGTTGCTGGCCACCGCGGATGCCGCTGAATGAAACGGACTATACTACGAGACCAAACGGATCGCACCAAACTCTGCTGGCCATGAACTTCATCCGCCACACCGCCGCCCGACTTCGCCGATTGCACCCGTTTACCTGGTGTGTGGTGTTGCTGGTCACCGTGGCGATGGTGTTGATCGTCGTGCCGGGGCTGGAAGCAGACAACGATGAGACTTCGCCGTGGTACGCCTCGTCGCGGAAGCAACTGTATTGGGACACCGCTTCCCGCTACGAAGCCCACGCCCACCAGGCCAATGCACCGCATCGAACCACCATCTGGGTTACCGATCACGGGTGGCCATTTCCGTTCATGCTCCGCTCGCTAGGCTCCTTCGAATTGATCGCCGTTGGGGGAGCTAAGCAGAGCCGCGCCTGGTCGAAGCCGCAGATCACGTTGGGTGGCGCTAACACGGGAACTTCGACCGGCGCGCCGCTGGAGGTGAGCTGGAGCAACCGCGACAACTGGCCGTTGGAGAGCGAGTTTTACCACTTCCGCCTCGGATTTTTGCTGCTCGACTGCTTGGCCGCCTTGCTCGTGGTCGCCATTGTGGCGGCACTCACCGAAGGGTGGATTCGCGCGCGAGGTGGACTGCTCCGTTTTCGCACTATCGATTTTCTTATCGTTGTCACGGGCTCCTCGGTTGCTTTGGCTTGGTATTTTCACCACTGGCGGATTAGCGAGCGCGAAAACGATCTTGTCCAATCGATGACGACCGAAACGTGGATTCGCGGTGCCGAAAAGGACTACGCGGGACCCAAGTGGCTCGCGAGGCTGGTAGGCAATCAGGAGTTGCTTTCATTTCTGTATCACTACGATAGTCTGCAATGGCACAACAGCAGGGCCGTACAGTCGCTCGACGATTGGCAGCGAGAGTTTGGAGCTGTGCGTAAACTCCCCTACTTGCGATCGGTGACGCTACCCGATGGGGTGCCGCTGACAGCACTGGCCGAGTTGGTAGAGCAACATCGACTGAGATCCGTTGGCTTCGAATTCTACAAGGCCGACGTCACCCAGTTCATCAGCGGTGAGGTTTCCTTGGTGCACGCGCACCAACTCGAGTTGCTTAAGAACCTTGGCATCAGGCATCTCGAACTCATCGGCGAGAATGTCCTCGCATCCGATATCGAAACCGCCGCCGGCTTGCCTACGACAACGCGACTTACGTTGCACGACGTCGCCGCCTCGCTCGACGATATCGAGGCGATCCGCGAGCGACATCCCAATGTGGAAATCGTCACTACCTGGGGAACCTATCGCACGAAGGAACCCGCCAGCGCGCCTGCCCAAGAACGACTCGCACGACACAACGAGGCACGTCGCCGCGAGGCTAAAGCGGAAGCCGAGCGACTTGCCAGTGCGGCCGATGCTCAACCGGAAGACGAAGGCGACATGTTGTCGCCAGCTATACGAGACGAGGTTCAAAGAACCATCGGTACACAGTGAATGCCTGGTGTCCAGTTACTTCCTCCCCAATGATCGCGGCTCCTCACGGAAGTGATTCGATCATTGCTGCCACTCTGATCGGAGCAGCCGCGATCGTTGGGGAGGGAGAGCCCGCCGGGTGCGGGTGCTTAGTCGCTCGCCAGGCGGTTCATCGACAGGCGGAAGCCGCTGGTGTCGATCGTGGGTGGCGACCACGTTTCAGGAATCTCATCGGGAAGTTCCGGGCCGACGAAGCGGCGACGACGTTCGTTGAGGCTCCAGTTTTCGCGAATTGACGCACAAGCGTCGCTGATTTCCGCGGGAGTGGGAAGGTAGTCGATGCGGGTCGAGTCCAAGGTATCCAGGGCTTGAGCGATCACTGCCTCTTGAGTCTCCCGTTGAACATCAATGTGGGTAAAAAAGACCGACGCCGATTGGCGGGCGGTGGGCGTAATGGAACCGACGCCGGCCTCATGTTTCGTTCTCGGCTTGCCCCCTGGGCTGCCGACGACAAGAAAGTATCACCCGTTTGTGTGGATTGTATGTAGACCACACAAGTTTTCCGCGAAGATGAAAATGCGGCCAGAGATTCTTCATGGCGACCTCCCTAAGTGACGACTATGAAAAGAGTAACGATCGAACAAGGCCGCTGGAGAAAAGTATCGTCGGTGGTCCTTTTTAACCAGTCGTGTCGCGGTTGAACGCAACCTTCTTACCCTGCGGAACTGGCCGCCTGCTCTAGGGGACCGGCATCCGACGCGGTAGAATCGGTGGTGTAGGCAACCCACGTATTTGGCTTCAGGGAAGGAGGGTGCTGGCGATGAAGGATGTACTGGCAGTCGTATTGGCCGGAGGCAAGGGTTCGCGTCTGGAACCGCTAACGCGCGATCGCGCCAAGCCGGCGGTGCCGTTCGGCGGCAATTACCGGATTATCGACTTTACGCTCTCGAACTGCCTGAATAGCGACATCCGCAAGATTCTCGTGCTCACGCAGTACAAAGCGATGAGCCTCGACCGCCACGTGACGCTCGGTTGGCGGAGCTTCTTGTGCCGGGAATTGGGTGAGTTCATCGACGTCATCCCGCCGCAGCAGCGGATCGACGACAAGTGGTACCAAGGCACCGCCGACGCGGTGTACCAGAACATCTACGCTCTGGAGCAAGAACGCCCCAAGCACGTGGTGATTCTGGCCGGCGACCACATCTACAAGATGGATTATGCCAAACTGGTTGCCAGCCACGAGGAAAACAACGCGGACGTTACGATCGCGGCGCTCAGTGTTTCGCTGGAGGAAGCCACGCAGTTTGGCGTGATGCAAGTCGACAGCGATAACCGCATCGTCGGGTTCGAAGAGAAACCAGCCAACCCCAAGCACATCCCCGGCGATCCGGACCACGCGTTGGCGTCGATGGGCATTTACGTGTTCAACGCCCACTTCCTGTTCGACGAACTGTGCAAAGACGCCACGCTGCCTGAGAGCAGTCACGACTTTGGCAAGAACATCATTCCGGCGAACATCGATTCGCGCCGCGTGTACGCGTTCCCATTCCTCGACGAGAATCGCAAAGAGCAAGCCTACTGGCGCGACGTCGGGACGATCGACTCGTACTTCCAGGCCAACCTGGAACTCACCAGCGTCGACCCACCGCTGAACCTGTACGACCTCGACTGGCCAGTCCGCACGTTCCAGCCGAGCACCCCGCCGGCGAAGTTTGTGTTCGATTCCGATCAGCGGCGCGGGCAGGCGCACGACAGCATTGTCTCCAGCGGCGTAATCATCTCGGGCGGTTGCGTTACGCAGAGCGTGATCGGTCCGCAATCACGCATCAACAGCTTCGCCGAAGTCGATCAATCGATCATCTTCGGCCGTGCGAGCGTCGGCCGCCACGCGAAACTGCGCCGGACGATCATCGACAAGGACGTGATCATCCCCGAAGGGGTCGAAATCGGTTACGACCACGACGCCGATCGCGCACGCGGCTTCACGGTAACCGAAAGCGGCGTGGTCGTCGTCGCCCGGGGTGAGAACATCCCGACTTAGGACCCGAGGGCAGCGCCGACGGCTCACGGGGGTGACTGCGAAACTGTGGAGGCTTGTTCCACATCGCGACGAGCGAAGTTGCGCCAGCGGAGCCATGCCACGAGGGCGGCAACGGCCAGCACCAGCCCGATCGCCCGCGGCCACAGGCAGAGCCACCACGCCAGGCCGAACAGGGTCACCGCCGGGAACAGCAGCTCGTATTCAGAGAGTGGCAGCGCCCACGTTCGCTCGCGCGAAATCAAAAAGACGCCAGCCAGTAAGGCTGCGCCGAGCGCCAGCGCCCAGCGGGACAACTGGTCGGTGGCGTCTCGTTGTACTTCGGACCAATGAAGCGAATCGGCGCCAGACTGCACGAACACCTGGCTCGATCGATCGCCGACCTCGAGTAGATTGTCGACCGAGGAGATCGATCCCACCTGAAGCTGGGCCGCTGCGCTGGTGCGTTTGATCTCGGCCGTCGCGTCACTCAGCAGCTTGTTGTACTCGTCCGCGTCGTCCTCGGGGCTGACAATCGTGGGATCGACCACCGCTCGCTCCGCCAACGATCGGCGAAGGTCGCTTTCGGCGGCGGCCAGTTCGGCCATCCAACGCTTGGCCCACAGAGTAGGCACCGGTTGCGAGGCGGGGGTCTGGCTGCCCAGTGTGCTGGCCAGCAGTTGGTAGAGTCGCAACGCGGCTGTGTCGGCTGCGGGAAGTTCCTCGGCCTGCGGCGCCACGAGGGACACTTGGTGGTCGAGCCCCGACACCCGCCAGACGGTGTGCTCCACTTCGCAGCGGCGTCCGTCGGCCAGCAGTTGCGGGATCTCGACCGACGACCGCGCACCGTCGGCGGCCAAGCGAGTGACGATCTCGACAAAGTGTGGCAGATGGGCATCGGGCAACTCTAGCCGCAGATGGTTTTCGTCCACCGCCGTGGCGTGCGCCGCGACCCTGTCGATAGTGACCTGCATCGCTCGCTGCCCGTCGGGAATGAGCACTTCCAGCGAGTCCGTTTCCAGTGGCGGCACAACCAGTTGGGTTCGCATCGAAACCGCGTGGCTGTCGAACTTCCGCACGGCGATCGTGGCCAGCGGCAACTGATGGATTTGTTCGTTCGCGGCCTTGGCAGTCCAGACTCCAACGGGAATGCTGCCAGGGTTGGCTTTGAGCAACCGAGCCGAAGGCCAGGCCGCCAGCAGTCCTTCGATACTGGCGGGGGCGACGTCGCTTTTGACGCGCTGCCACTGCCAATCGCCTGCTTCGTCGAGCAGTTCGCCGAAGTACCACCGAGTGTTGGATGCCTCGCGGACATGAACGATGGGGCAAACCACGCGCCCTGGCGACTGCATCTGCACGGCCGAACGAAGGGTGATTCGCAGTTGTTGGCTCGGCATGGCTGCCGGGTCGAAACGCAAGTGAAGTCGTCGATCCTGCGAAGAGGGAGACGACTCCATGGATACTCGCACCGAACCATCGACGTCCGCCTCGCCCACCAGCATGCTGGGCCAGTCGAGCACCACCTCGGGCAAGTTGCCCTCGGCCACGGTCAACAACACGCCGAACTCGGCGATCCAGGCATTGTCGCGGCGAATCATGGTGGTCAGCACGTCGGCGTCGAAGCGTACTCGGTTCTCGCCCACGCGGACGCTTAGCGGAGTGTCCCGCTCGCTGGAAGTCATGTAGCTCCGCACACCGTACGCTTGCCAGTTGGCAGGCGGAGTGGGGATGGCGGCTGCGAGTTGCGGTTCGACTTCGCCCTCGATCAACTCGACCGTTGTTTGATCGGACGCATATAGACGGATCTGTTGCGTGACCGGCGTGTCGAGCGACGCGGTGAGTCGGGGTATCTCCCCTTCGTCGCTACCCTGGGGCATCGGCGCCCAGCCGGTAACGCGCAGTTCGCACGTGCCACTCAAGGGGCTATCCACCATCACCAACAGGCGCGTGCGATCGGGACGGGCGAAGTCGGCTTTGCGCACAACTCCCTCTTGACGCAGTTCCACCGACTGCACTTCGAAATCGGGCGAGACGGACAGCCACTGCGAGTAGGTTTGGAGCTTGGCGTAGTCGAGCGTTCCGCGATAGTTCAAATCCAATTGGCTCTCAGTGGCCAGCACGTCGAGCGCTTCTTCAATCCTGGGAGTCGAAGTTACAGGGCTGATGCCAGCCACCAGTGCGGTGGCGCTGCGGTCGATGGTGAGCAGTTGGCCGGGCTCGTCGCGAGTGGGCCAGAACTGGGCGAGTGCGGTCAACATGTCGCTGCTGTCAGAGGCGGTTCCGGCCAGCGTGACCATCAGATCGGACGACTCGTCGACCGCCATCTGGCGCGTTTCCAGCATGGTGCCCGCCAGGCGAAGATTCGGCAACAGCAGCCGACCGTAGGTATCGGGACGAAGTTGCTGCAGTTCAACGCGCAGTTGCTGCGATCCGTCGTCGCCGGTGGTGGTTTGCGGCGGCGAAAGCAGTTGCCACTGCGCGTCGGGCGAGGCGGTGGTCGGGGCGACCAACGCTACGCGGCCGTCGATAGTCAATTCCGGGGTCAGGTCGTACTGCTCGGGATTGTCGATCCGAAACACCACGTCGAGCGTCGCGCGGTGCTCGTCAACGTCCAGCCAGGCCCACTGCTCGACCGGCACCAGGGCCGTTGCCGCGTCGTCCGATTCTTGTGGCCAGGCGATGTTCAATTGCGATTCGCACCCCAATTGAATGGTGGTCGCGTTGGAAGCGGCACTCGAGGTGGTCATCGCCCGTCCGTTAACCTGCAGCCGACTGGCCAGCGCGCCCGACTCGAGTTGCAACTCGCCGCCCGGTAGCGGTGGCACGGCCAAGCGTACCGACCAGTTGGTGTCGCTGCTCTGAATCATCGGCTGGAATTCGATCTTCACGCGATAGTGGCCCGGGCGTGGTACTTCGAACTCGAGCCACTCGCCAGCGTCGCCCCACTCCAGCGGGATGCTCACCCCATCGAGCATTACTACCTCCGACCACTTGGCGTCGGCACGATGGAACGGCAGACGCACCTTGGCCGGCGCTTGCATCACATCCAGATCCAAACTGCACTGCCAGCGACCCACCGTAGCGGTGGTCGAGTTGCCGTTGGCCGTGGACGAGAGCGAACCGGTGTAGTGCGGCGTCGACACAACCCACGCGTCGCCGGTCGCCTGCTGTCTTTCGCGACGCAGCAACTCCGCTAGCAGCCGCGACGTGATGTAACGCTGGTTACCGACGACCTGACCTTCGGCATCAACCGGAATCAGGCAGCTTTCCATGGACGGTCGCGGTGCGATGGCCAGACTGTGGTCGCCCAAGACCAACACGAACACCAACAAGGTTCGGGCGGCTGTGCTCACCAGCGACCATTGCTCGTCGCCCGTCCAAGCTTGTCGGGCAATGGTGGTCATATGTTGAAGCGCCCGCACGGCCACGGCCAGTATCAGGCCTCCCAGCGCTGCGGTGGCCCAGGCCGAGGTGGTTGGCGGTAGCAACAGCGCCGCCACAGCCGCGGCGGCCACCAGCACGACCAGCGCGCTGGGCTTTGGCCACAACCAGTAGCCGACGACGACAAACAGCACCAGGCACAAGCACTGCCGCGTTTGCCGAGTCGGTTGATGCACCAACTGGATACTCGCCGGGGCGCCCGGCCCGAACAGCAGGGTCACTTCGTGCAACGACCGGTCGCCCGCCGCCGGCGTGTTGGAGTTGTCGGCGACGACGCTGCGCGGCGCCATCCAACCAAACAGCCGCGCCCTCCAGCCAATCGGCTCGGCCGCTTCGCTGCCAGGCAGCGGCTGGTACGACCGCGGAACGAGGACTTTCCAAGTGGTCTCGGTCGCCGGCATACTCAACTTCGGCATCGGCGCGGTGTATCGTTCGCCATGTCGCAGCGATTGCCCCGGCATGGCGTACTGGACGACGATCGTTTGTTGTCCGCTGGGCACGCTGAGCGGAATCGCAAATTCCGTCTGCGACGAAGCAACGCCTGGCAGCGGAAGACCGTCGCCGTCGAACGTGTGCCACCGAATGTCGGTAGCCGCCTCGGGTAGCGTGCAAAGTAGTTGGCCCTCGGCCTGATTGTCGATGGTCAATTCGAGCTGATGTTCCGACGCCATTTTAGGAATGAACGTCGAGGTCAACTCGGCGCTCTCCACCGACGCCAACGGCAGATTGTCTTGCTCGCCCTTTCGGCTCACCACCAGGCCTTCGGGCCGCGACGACTGCTCGGACCACCACGCCGAGTGGAGTGGCACTTCGTCGTTGTCAGTGTCTTGGCGCGACATCTTCCATCCGCCGGCGGTGACATTCAGGTCTCGCGCTGCCGCCGACCGCACCTTCACCCACTGGATGGTGTTGCGGGCGTCCAGCAACTCCAGCGGCTGCGGTCGGCACGTGGCACTAGTGGTTCGATACGGCTTGATCAGCACCACAAACGGCGTCGCTTGGCGTCGCGGCAGTTGCAGGTTGACCGACGTGCCCGCCACCGTTGCACCGCCGTTGGTGCGAACATCCGCTCGCGGTTTTGCTTCGCGCCATTGATCCTCGTTCTCAAATTTCCATTGCAGCGGAATCTGTCCCGCGGAAGTGGTCGCCAGAGTGAGCCGTTGAATCGATCCATGCAGCGGAGTGCACTGGATGCGGTGCGAAACCTCCCAACCATTCTGCCGATCGACCACGCTGGTCACCAACCGCGCGTCGAACTCAGCCGCTGCGGTGCCCAGGAACACCCGCAGGTTACTGGCCAGCGAAGCACGCTCGAACACCTGCGCCGTGGGTGCACTGGACACCAGATCTGCAGGCGCCGATTGGCTTGGCGCGGGCGGGGTGGGGTTGAATTGCAGCTGATAGCCGTCTTCGGCGGTCAACGAGACCCAGCTTTCCTCGACGGTGGCGTCGTTCCAATGGAGTACGTCATAGGTCGACATCCGCACGTACCGGTCGCTTGCGGGCACCTCGCGATTGGCATCGACTTCGAGTGTGAGCTTGCCCGTTTCACTTGCTTCGGCGGTCGGATCAATCGATACCCGCACCACCAACTGACGCGCTTTACCTTGCGGCTCGACATACCATTCGTCCACTTCGTACGGCGCGGCGGCCGACACCAACTGCGGCTGCCAGTCCTGGACCAATTGGGCGGTAAGCAGCCGCACGTGGTCGGCGGACGTTGACTCCCACTGCGTGACTACCTTGGCCGTGGCGCCGGTGGAGCTAAGCTGCAGCGAGCGTCCTAACTCGATACTGTCGGTAGCCACGCGGCGAACGACGGCCAAGTCGATCGCGCCGCGCGAGCGGATCTTCTCGAAACACAATGCTGGCGGATTGCTGGCCGAATCAGGAGCAACCTGAACCGCGTCGCGAAGTTCCAGGTCGGCCACCTTCAATGTCGGTTCGAGCAGAAGCTGCAACTCGCCCGACAGCCAATAGAGCTGCGAAAGCTCCACTTGCGGCAGTGGCAGCGCCGCCTGCGGAGGTAGGGCGCTCCAGGCATCCACCACCAGTTCATGCTGGTCGTTATCACCCGCTACTTCTGGCGGCAGTGCGACTTCGAGCAGTCCGCTATCGGTCCGGCGGATGTCGAGCGACTCTCCGTTCCAGGTCACGCTTCGCACGACCGCGCCATTGATGGCGCGCAGCGTGAGCGGTCGCGGCAGCTTACCCCGCGGGACGATCTCAAAACGTCCTTCCAGTGCGACGCCCCCTTCGCTCACGCGATAGGTCAATCGCTCGTGGTATGCGGCGGTGTCGATGGCCTTGGGCTTGGCCTGCTGGTTGGTGCGAATGCGGAAGTGAAAACTCCCGTCGGCGCCCGCTCGCAGTCGCCAGCGGAATTTCCCGGCAGTCACCTCAGGCAGAGACTTGCCGAGTGGTTGTTGCGGCTGATCGTCATCTACGCGCTCAATCACCAACGAAGCATCGATCGCTTCGATCGATTGTCCGTCCGCCAAATCGAGCCACAGCACGCTCGATAGCGCAGCCGGCAATTCCAGGCGGTACTCATCGGCCGATGGTGTCGTGCTGGCGGGCGCCGCACGCCAGGAGAAGTCGAGCCAGTCGTCGGCCGTAACGAGGGCGGCCATTTGTTTGCGTGGCCCCCAGTATCCCACCAAGGCCGGCGCTTGCTGCTTGCGCCAGGTCGCGTCGGTTATACCCATTCGCGAGGACTTCAGTTTCAGCCAACTGTCGCCCTTCGTGGTGTGTTGCACCTGCACCGCGCCGGCGCCGACGAGGCCAGCACGGTCGTCGAGCGACGCGTAGAGCACCGTTTGCAAAGCCTCCGCGGTTGCCTGCGAATCGGAGTTCGCCGCGGACAACAACTCATTGAGTCGCTGGTGTTCCACCGGCAGGTAGGCCTCCCCGTCGGTAGGCCAGGCGGCCATGTTCTGGGCGGGTACGTAGACGTTGCGGAGCAGCACCGAGGGCTCGTCGGCCAATGACCACGTCGCTACCAAGAGCAATAGCGCCACCGAACTCCACAGTGCTGCCCCGCCAGGCGAGGCTGGCCGCGCGCGGCTACCAGACTGGCGAAGAGCACTACGCATTCGAGTCGGTCAACTCCACAGAAACGGTTGGGGCATTGGTCGACACGCTACCGGTGTGCAGCGGCACCAGCGTGGATGGTCGTTGCGATTCAGACGCTTCCTGCAGCGCCGAACCCGACAACCTGCGTGTCGTTGGCTCCCGTTTTCGTCCACCGTACAGCAAATAGAGCACCCAGGCCGCCAACCCACAAACTGCCCCGTAGAGTCCAAACTGAGCGACCCGCACCATGGTGGTCGGCGCCGCGACGCCTAGCGCCATGAGCAACACCAAGCCGGCCAACAGCGCCGGAGGCTTGCGGAGCGAAGGCACGTAAACTACCGCCATGACCAACGCCAGCACTGCCGCCGAAGCGGCCAGCACCAGCAGTTCGCGTCGCACCAGCGTCAGCTCCAGGTTGGCATCGGGATTGGAGTGATACAGCATGGTGTGTTCGCCCATCGTGGGACGAACCGAGGCGGGGGCCGCGCCGACCCACTGTTCCAACTCGGCGACCGACATCTCGCTGTTGCTACGCCAATCGCCATTCGACCAGGCCGTTTGGAACGCCGGAACCAGCCAACCGGGGGCGCGGAAAGCCTGGTGCTGCACGGGAGTAACGACTAGCCAATACTGTTTCGTCGATTCCTTACCCACCAGGCGCGGGCGCTGGGTTGTGACTTGCGTAGTCCACCCCAACTTGCACGGCAAACGGTACTTGAATTCGAGCGTGCGGAAGGTGGACGTCGGCCTGGCGGGCACCGTGACTTCGATGGAGTCTTCCAGGCGTAGCCACTCGGCGGCCTGCCCGTCCAGTAACACTTGGAAGTCGGTAGCCGCTGGTGTGTCCAACGGCAACAAGATTCTCACGCGCTCCGCTTCGCCGCGGAACTGGAAGCACGTGCGTAATTGCTGCGTGCCTGGGGTCAGCCAGGTTTCCGCCCACACACGGTCGACCTCCACTTGGTCGGCGGCCGCGCTCTGCCCCACCTGCTTCAAGTGCAGAAAGTTGGTTCGGGCCGCGGCGAACAAAACGCTCGTCGACTCTTGCAAGGCCGGCTTCATCTGCCAACCCGTACCGTCGGCCGCGGCGAACGTTCGCCCCTCCGCGCCGACGAGCCGCACGGTGTGGCCGACAAACTCCGCCACCGGCACGGTACGCCCGGCGTACTCGGCATTGGGCACCGTAAGGAACGACAGCCTGGGGCTCTCGCCGGTGGACGTAGGCGAGTCCAACGTATAGCGGGCGCGCACCCGAAATTTGCCCAAGTGGGGATGTCCCAATGCAATGCGCACTTCCGGCACCGTCGGCAGTCCCACTGGCGAGTCGGCACCCATCGGCGGGATGTCCAACTCGCTCGCGACGTTGCCCTCGGCTGGCAACAGTTCCAGTTCCTCGATGTTCACCCCACTGGGGCACGCCAGCAGCAGCCCACTGATTGGTTGATGGCGAACGTCGAACTCGAAGGTCTGATCGACCTCCACTTGGCCGTTGGAGAGATACACATCGGAGTTGCTCTGAACACGAATCCGACGCGGCCGCTGCGATTTTTCTGCGGCCAGCGCCAATGGCGGTTTGTCGGCTACCGCCAGCGATGGAACCACGCTGCGATAACGGAACAATTGCCCCGGCGGCAAAGCGGTCAGCGTGTTATCGGTGTCGTCGATCGGCACAGCGGCCAAGCCCCGGCTTAGCTTCTCATCGGGCGTGAGTTGCAGGCTGGTGTCCGTTAGCACGGTGAGCGTACTGAGGTTGATCGTCAGTTGATCCAACCCCGGATCAAGCGGAGGCAGAGAGAGCACAAATTGGTCAGCTTCATCCGCTTTCCAGATGCGGCGCAGCTCGAGGGTAACTTTCGGGTACCGCGAGGTAGCGTATGCCGAGGAGAATCCGAAATACTCCGCGCGCTGGTCCTGCCGCGACTCGAACGTCTCCAGGTTGGGCAGTCCTCCGGCTTCTTGCGCGCCCTCCAGATTTACTGTCGAGGTGCTTAAGTGCTCCCAACCTTCGAGCTTGAAGCGGGGGGCAAAGGGAATCCTCTGTGCACGCCCCCCTTCGATGCGGTACTCAACTTCCATTCGCAGCAGCGCTTCGTTGGGGTTGATCGTCAACACATAACTGGGCGTGGCCACCACGCGTTGTTCGCGGGGCATGAGCCTCAGTGGCAACGACCACGGCTGTCGGGCGTAACGGAGCGCCAGGGTTAGCTCGTCGATGCTCGTCGCTGGTTCGATCCAGGAGAGGTCGAGTTCCGCCGGGTGAATCAGTCGCACGGTGTCGGTTGGCTCGCAACGCACTTGCCACGAGTCGTCTACCTTCACGGCCACTTCGCCATCCTGCGGCAGCGCACCAAGCACTTCGAAACCTGAGAGATTGAGCGAGATATCCTTGCCGCCGGTCGGCACCGGCTCGTAAGTTTCCAGAGTGATGGTCGCCGGCTTGGTCTGGTCAGCCTGCAGCGTGACTTTCAGCTCGGTGCCTTGAGAATTCTGGCCGGCCTCTTCTCCCGTCGAGGCGGCGTCGCGAACCGTGGTGATCGACACGTTGGACGAGAGGCTGCGGGTGGAGTCGTGATGCGCACCCGGCGGAAGTCGCACTATAAACTCGCGGAACGATTGCCCAAAGCTTTTCACGGTGATTTGCGCTCGCGTCCGCACTTCGCGTGGACCAATGGTCACCAGCAGCTTGGTCGAGGCGGTGAGCACCGATTCGGTCTCGGTGCTTTCGTCGGGTCGATCGACCCAACTTAGCGAGCTCTCGCCGCCGATGCCGTGCGCCTCGATCGACGTTCCACCCGCCGCCAGGGCTGTGCTTGTCAGTCGAACTCCTTGACTCGCTACAGCCGACTGCAACGAACGCGTGGAAACCAACACCAAAGAGTCCTTCGTGGCGCGCGGCGCCAGCAGTTTCAACGTCGCTCGAGCACCGTCGCGTTGCACGGGAACAATCAAGTCCAGGTGGATTTTGATCGTCTGCCCGCGATCGCCGGTAAGTTGCGCGAAGTAACCACCGCGTTCTGGATCGTAGCGCAAGAAGCGTTTGATCTGCCCGCTGGGAGGATCCGGCAGCTCTTTGAGCAGCGCGCCGGCCAGCGCCAACGGCACCTCTGTCGTGCCCGACTCGCGGAGCGTGATGTCCAGTTCGGCGTGTAAGGCCGCGTGGTCACCCTCCAACGAGCCTACCAATCGCAAGTCGTCCAGCGTTGGCTGATTGGCCGCCTGCTGGGTGTCGGAGGCCAATGCTTGCTGCTTCTTCCATACTTCCATGAACTCGTCGAACGACATGTTCAGCACTGGCTGGGGCTCGCCATCGGGACCCAGTAGCAGGAACGTATCGGGCCCCACGCGCTCGATCTTGCCCGACAGCTCGTTGAACACCGGCGAGACAGGTTCCGTCTGTTCGTCGGCTTGATTGCTGTCGACGGGCGGGGCGGTCGACTCGGGATCGGTTGCTTCCGATCGAGGTAGCTCGGCGGCCGGCTCCTGGCAATTCGCCCCGCGCGGCAGGCACACGCTCAGCACGACCAAGGCGGCGAGTACCGCGGGCGGCAGATGTCGTGCTCGTTGGCCACGTATCAACACAGTGCCAGCCGATGGGTGATGGGCGTTACGAAAGGGATGAGAAGGCAACCACGACCCACCGGGCGGATCGTTTGTTGAGCCGAGTCCCCAGAAGTGCCTTCTCACAGCACTTCACCATCGGCTACACGGTTGCGTGTTGCAGGTATGTTCCGACCCTACATTCTAGTCACGCTGGGGGCGACAAAAAAGCAATTCGAACTCGGTTTACGCGATATCGGATAGCCGAATTCCCCAAAAATACCGGCCCGTTTGTCACAAATGGTTGTCTGATCCCGCTATCGGCCCACCGGACGAGCGCCCGACTGCTGCAGCACCTCCAGCAATTGGCCCTGAATGCCCGGCGCGGCGGCCACCAGGTGTGCCGAGCCGAGGTCGAATTCTCCCCCGTCGCTGGCCGTGACCACTCCCCCCGCTTCGCGAATCAGCAGCACCCCGGCGGCCACGTCCCAGGGGTGGATGCACCGCGCCCAATGGGCGTCGAGCACTCCCTGGGCCACGTAGGCCAAGTTGAGCGCGGCCGATCCCAGCCGCCGAACCGCTCGGCATCGGCCCACTACCGACACGAAATCGAGCACGTCGGGCGACTCGGGGTTCGCCTGCGGAGGCAAACTCATCGCCAGCATCGCTTTGCTCAGCTGCTGCGTGGTGCGCACTCGAATTGGCTCGCCGTCCAGCCACGCCCCACCGCCTCGGGCAGCGGAGTACATGTGGTTCTTAAGTGGATCGTAGATCACGCCTGCGGCCAGTTCTCCTTCCACTGCGACAGCTACCGATACGGAAAACGCCGGAAAATCGTGGACGTAATTGGTGGTTCCGTCTAGCGGATCGACCACCCAGCAATACGGCCGATTGAGCAACGGCCGGATTTCGCCCGGGTTCTCCTCGCCCAGAAAGGCGTGATCGGGATAGTGGCCGGCGATCACCTCGGCGATGGCTTGCTGCGAAGCCAAATCGGCGTCGGTCACCAGGTCGAAAGGCGACTTCTCGCGAGCCTTGAATTTGCCCCGCCACTCCAGCAGCTTTTCGCCACCCGCCTTGGCGGCCTTCACCGCAACTCGAAGCAACTCGTCTGGGGCAGAATCAGTGGCGGCGGGCATGGCAACGCTGGATCGGAAGGAGGTGTTGGGCGCATCGGGCTGCGACAATCTTACCGCGACCCGCAAAAAACTCACATGCCCGCCACATTCCCAAACAAGCGACGATCGCCCTAAGTAGTTTGCCAGTCGCGACTAAGGGCATTTTGATAAAATGGGCAATTCATCGACCCTTCAACTTTCTTCATAATTCGCTGGACACGGACGTCCGTATGAGTATTATTACGGTTGGAACGTGAGACAAGGTTTGGTGCTTACGGGTCGTGTACTCAACCGCTATTTGCGGTCGGGCGATTGCCTAATCTCCATCATCCCCTGACTCCGAAACATCGGCCTCTTCTCTGTTCCGGCCCCGTCGCTTCACTTCGGTGTTCGGCGGGGTTTTTTATTGGATTAACAGCAAGCTAATCATCGCGCTTGGTTATTGCTCTCTCTATTCTCTCCTTTGCATCAACAGGTTTCGCAGCGCATGTGGCAATGGGACGGCAGCATCGCAACCGCTGAGCTTGGGTCGATTCAACTTACAGTCGCGACCGCGGTTGGCGATCGTCGCGTGCAACTCAAGACGCGCGAAGGACTATTGCTCGCCACGTTGTGGGACATGCCATCGGTGAGCGGCGCGCCACTGCTTGATACCTACGTGCGCGACGACGATTTGGTTTGCCTCACCGGTCCAACCGATTCTTTTCCGTTTCACACGCAGCTGTATTGGACACTCCGCAAGGTCGAGTCGTCACCCACGCCACTGGCCGCGCTGTCGCTGTTGGTTTCGGTGCGCACCGACCTCTTGGACACCCATCCCACCATCGACGTCACGACCGAGGCGGCCGCACGTTCGTCGAGCGAACTCAGCGTACTCGATGGCAAGGCGTACGTCGTGTCGCTGCGCGAAGACGTGACGCTCGTCGATTTCGCCACGCCCGAAGACTGCGCGCAACAACAACTGCATGCTGCTGACGATCAACGCACGACGATCGAGCGATCACTGTTCGGGCACTTCTTGGAGAAGGGCGTCATTCGCAGCGGGCGGTTGTTTGCCGCGCTGTACGCGGGCGAAGTCACCGAGTCGCAAGCCGCCGAAGTTTGCGAGCAGCTCAGCGCCACCGAGCTGCCGCTCACGACGTAGCTGCTGTCTATTGCGCTGGCACTGTTAACCGCGGGTTGACGCTGCGACGATCGCCCAGATCGACGAATCGGCGGTTTCCCTGCCCTTGCACGGTGTACTTCTCGCCGTTCACCGGATTCGTCTCGCCTGCCGTGACCGGCACCGCCAACGTGTCGGCCAGCAAGTGCAGCCAGCCTTCGATCCGCGCCTGATCGCTGGCGATCTCCCGTTGGGCGAGTGTCAGGCTGTTGTTCAGCACGAACAAGTGGTTGGCGAACCAGGGAAAGTCGTCGGTCTGCTCGTTGGCGCGCAACAGTCGGTCGCATTCGACCAGATGCTTCGAACTCTCGTGAAACGGCTGATCGGCCACCGAAATCACCTCGCGCATGTACTCCAAATAGGCCGCCTGGTCGGCATCCACCGAGTCGGCTTCGGCTCTGCGAAGTGCGTCATACACGCCATCGGCCCGCAGTTGGGCCCGCTCTTCGGAAGTAAACAGCAAGTCGCACAAGTGCATTCTCACCGCTTCGTAGGTAGCGATGCCCAGCGCTCGCTCGCGCATCAAAGTTGCCTTCACCGTAGGCCAGGGATTCGTGCTCGATTGCAGCATGGCGTGAAGCTGTTCGAGGTCAGCCAGCGTCGCGCCGGGGCGATTGGCGATCGCCTCGACCACGAATAGCGCGTCGCGACGCAACTCGGCCGCTTGCACGCGCGCTTCGATGTGATGCGAGTCCGACAGCCAGTTGGTCCACTTCCACGCGCCCGCCAATCGTGCAAGCGCCACCTTCTCGTCCGATTCCATGTGGTATAGCGCGTCGACCAAAAGCAGCCGACATCCGGCCGCTGCACGGTACACGAACGTCAGGTCGTTGAAGTAACCATGCTCCAGGCGGATCTCGAAGTCGCAGTCGGGTAGTTGGGTTGCTTCGGCGACCGCGTTGGTTTGCTCCACCCATTTGGCTCCGAGCGCGCCGCTCTCGTTGCGAATGAACGCCGCGTCGGCCACCGGCACCGCGTCCAGGAACGCCTGCGTTTGTTCGTTGATCTTGGTGATCACTTCCAGGTCGGGCAGTGCGTCTTTGAGCGCTACCGCGGCATTTTGGTGCGCCAGTTGGGTGCCACCGTTGAGATGTTCGGGCAGGCCGTGGGCTTGCTCGACCAGTCGGAACTCTTCCCGCAGGGCCGAGTGCCCGCTCGACCGCACGCCTGGCAGCGTGGCTGCTTTGTCGAGCATCTCCTCGAGCGACTTGTTGCCTTCCCGACAACCCACCAGCGCAGCAAGCACCCCGACTAGGAACACTCCGCCGAGTAGTCGATCGGTTGGCATGGTCATACAGGGAGACAGGTTGCACTAAGCCGCCAGGGGGGCGCGGGCCGGGCGAATCGTATCGCCGATGCCAGCATCGCCACAATAGGAATTGCCGCGCGAATCGACCTCGCAGCGCGCCAGCGGTACTAGCATTTTTTCTGTTGCCGGCGTGCAACATGCGGCAAACCCAGGATCGGCCGATTTCGGCCCTCCATGCGGATTGCTAGCGATCGAAGTACACTAGTGATTCCAGATTCACCCTGCTTTGAGCCTCGAAACGACCATGCCTAGTACGACCCAATTGCTGTTCATCCATCTGCTCTGCCTTACGGGCTTGGCCAGCGGCGCTGAACCGTTGTTCGAAAACTCCGGATTCGAGTCCGGCACGCTGCACAACTGGACGGTCGACGGCGAGGCCTTTGCTGTCCAGCCGACTCGGGGCGACAACCCTGCTGCGCGTGGCCGGGAGAGCAGTTGGCACAACGGTGAGTATTGGATTGGCGGATTCGAGGCGCACACCAACCAAACCGGCACACCCGGCGCAATTCGCGGCGATCAGTTCACTGGCACTCTCACATCCCGCGAGTTCGTGGTCCGTGAGCCGTACATCAGTTTCCTCATCTCGGGCGGTAAGCAGCCTGGCAAGCTCGGCGTCAAGCTGCGCGTGGACGGCGAAGACGTGCTGCTTGCCACGGGCAACGACTCCGAGTCGCTCGCACGCTGCAACGCGGACGTGCGCAAGTTCCAGGGCAAGCGCGCCCGGCTGGTGGTGTTCGACGACGCCATTGGTCAGTGGGGCCATATCAATGTCGATGCGTTTGTGGCTGCCTCGCAGCCGCTGGCCGACGACGCGCAGCAGTTCGCGTTCTCGAAGAGCGTCAAAGCAACGTCCTACGACGACATCGACTATTCCGAACCATTCCGCCCTCAGTTTCATTTCACGTCGGGTCGCAACTGGCTCAACGACCCCAATGGCATGATCTGCGATGGTGAGAAGTTTCACTTGTTCTTCCAGCACAACCCCCTCGGCACTCAGTGGGGCAACATGACTTGGGGTCACGCTACTAGCAGCGACATGATCCACTGGCGGCAACACGAGCACGCCTTGCTACCGTACCGTGTCGATGGGCGGAGCGGCACGATTTACTCCGGCACGGCGGTGATCGATCACAACAACAGCCTGGGCGTCCAGCAAGGCGATGTCCCGACGCTGTGCGCCTTCTTCACCCTTGCCAGCCAGCCACGCTTCTACCAGGCCATGGCATACAGTACCGACCGCGGTAAGACCTGGACTTACTGGAACGAGGGTCGACCGGTTGTCGACAACCAGGACTTTGATTCCGGCGAGCGCGACCCCAAGGTGTTTTGGCACGAGCAGAGCGGCCAGTGGGTGATGGCGTTGTGGGTTCAACGCAACCCTGGCCGAATTCGATTCTTCACCTCGAATAATCTGACCGAGTGGAAGTTCGCCTCCGACTTGATGCGCGATTGGGCGTTCGAGTGCGTCGACTTGGTAATGCTGCCGGTGGATGGCGACCCCAAGAACACCAAAGCCGTGCTGTACGACGCCAGCTTCGACTACGAGATCGGACACTTCGACGGCCAGCAGTTCCACACCGAGGCCGGCCCCTTCGTGGCTGGCGGCGGGAACTTCTACGCTGCCCAAACGTTCTACAACCACCCGGAACAGCGGGCGGTGCAGATCGGCTGGATGCGCGGGCACCCCAACCTTCCCGAGTTATTCAACGTTCCGTTCAACGGCCAGATGTCCTTTCCGTGTGAGCTGACATTGCGCTCGCTGGCCGACGGCCCGCGATTGAACGTTTGGCCCATCAAGGAAATTGAATCGCTCGTCAAGTCATCTATCACCAAGTCGAACGTCACCCTCCGCGAAGGCGAGAATCTGCTGGAGGGTGTTACTTCGCTGGATTTGGTGGACCTCGAAATCGACTTCGATCCAGGCACCGCCAAACAAATCGTCTTCGACCTGGGGCACGCAACGCTGCGGTACGATAGCGAGCAACAAGTGCTGAAGGTGCTTAGCATCGATGAGGCGGGCAACGTGGGGGAGACGATCGCCTTGCGCGATCTTGCCCCTCGCAACGGTTCCGTGAAGTTTCGCGTGTTGGTCGATCGGCTGAGCGTAGAATCCTACACATTCGGCGGAGAGCAGTTCCACGCCTGCTATTACTCGCCGCTGGAGGATGACGAGGACGTGTCCATAACCACTATCGGCGGCGAGGCAAGACTGCACTCCTTCACATTACGCGAGTTGAAGTCGGCCTGGTGATGCGAGCGGGCAACAGCTGCGGCGCGGCTGTTTGGCAGCGCCGTTTCCGCCCGGTATAATCTCCCATTCTCCATTGCCTCGCTGCCCCGCACACCACAATCCAAACCGCCATGTCCCGCCGAAACCTCACGCTGCTGCTGGTGGCCATCGCCTTTTGCCTGCTGTGCTACACCCGTGGCGAGCAGGATCCGTTTGCTCGTTACGTGGTGAACGGGTACGAGAACATCGACCGCATGGCCTATACCAGCGTACCCGACGAGGAACTCTTCCAGGGCGCGATGGAGGGCATGGTCGACGTGCTGCACAAACACGGCGACGATCATTCGCTGTTCATCACGGCTGACAAGGCGAAGATGTTCCGCGAGGAGATCAACCAGGAGATCGCCGGTATCGGCGTGCGACTGCACCTCGATGGCGAGCCGCTGGTGGTGAAAGTGGCCGGCCCACCGATTCCTGGCAAACCAGCCGACCGCGCGGGCATCCGCGCCGACGACACCATCCTGGCCATCGACGACTTCGAGATCACCAACGTCACGCCCCGCTCGTTCCAGGAAGACGTTATCGGTCGCATGCGAGGCAAGCCGGGCGAGCCGCTGACGCTTACCATCCAGCACGACGGCGACTCGGAGCCGACCAAGCTCGACTTGATCCGCGAGATCGTCGAACTCGACTCGGTGCGCGGCGACCGGCTTCTGCCCGACCAGTCGTGGCGACACACGTTGGAAGAAGATCCACGCATCGCTTTGGTTCGCGTGTCGTCGTTCGGCGCCAAGACCTACCGCGAATTGGAAACCCTCATGCCCGAACTCATCAACCGAGGCGCCGAGGCAGTGGTCCTCGACCTGCGGATGAATCCCGGCGGCCTGTTGGACGCAGCGGTGGCGACTTGCGAGTTGTTCCTTCCGGACGACAAGCTGGTTGTCGAAACGCGCGATCGCCGCGGGAAGACACGAAACAAATGGGCCAGCAGCGGCGACGGACCGTATCTCGACCTGCCGCTGGTAGTGCTGGTCGATCGCAACAGCGCCAGCGCCAGCGAAATCGTCGCCGGCTGCCTGCAGGACTACAACCGCGCGGTCGTGATCGGCGAGCGGTCCTTTGGCAAGGGCACCGTGCAGGAGACGCTCAGCATGCAGGCGGGCGAAAGCACGTTGAAGCTCACCACGGCCAGCTACTGGCGACCCAGTGGTGAGAACATCCATCGCCACCAGGACGATCGCGAATCCGCGCTCGACGACCCCGACTGGGGAGTCACGCCCAACGAGGGACTCGAAATCGAAATGACCGAGGAAGAACTGATCGACCTGGTCAAAGCCCGCGCCGAACGCGACTCGACTATCTACGACCCCGACCTGGCCGAAGAAGGCCCATTGCTGCACGACCCCGCGGTCGATGTCGCGGTGGCGTACTTGCAGGAACTACTCGACAACCAACCCGCCGAGTAGGCGGGCCTGAACAGCAGAAGCTGCCGAAGCTGTGGGCGAAGTTTAGGGAGTGAGCTCTGCACAACACGCGTCACAACTCACGGTTCTTGCGTAGCAACACCGCTTACTTTACCTTCACCGAGAACTCGGTGGAAGTACCGTCGTCGCGCCACATGATGACCTTCGCATCTCCGGGAATTCGACCAAGCAGTTGGACCTCGCGTGCTGAAATCGGCTGCGCTTTCAGAATATGGGGAGAGTCAATCGCCATCCGCGGGATCGCCCGCTTGGTTGTTACGTTGATTGTCTTTCCACAGGCGATCGAGTACTGCTTGCCCTGCGCGCTCCAGTTGCACCAGCGCTGCATTGCCGCTCCAGTGACGCCCTGCGAAGAACGCCGAGATCACCAGCGTGATCCACAGCAGCGTGGCAATGCGAAAGCGAAACACCGTAGGCTTGCTGTGACGCTCGGCGGCATTCATGAGATTTTCCCGATGGACTGGACGGATGGACCCCTCTGAGGGGCCCTTCGGCAACGTATCCTACTAGCCGCGCTCGTAGTGTGCTACGGCAACCGCCACCCTATCCAACGCGCCATCCAGCGCCCACTCTGCTATAGTGGGCCTTTGCTCTTCACTCCCACCTCGAAGGCTTGGTGTCGATGGCGGTTACGGTGCGTGACGATCCCTATTCGCTCGATCCGCAGATGGTGCGGGAGCCGCCGGATACGTGGTGGGAGTGTCTTGGATATGTGGGGCCAGGGTTTGTGCTCTCGGCGTCGATCGTGGGGTCGGGTGAATTGATTGCCACCACAGTGTTGGGGGCCAAGGCCGGCTTCGTCGCCCTGTGGATCATCTTGCTTTCCTGCGTGGTGAAGGTCGCGCTGCAACTGGAGTTCGGCCGCTACGCGATTGCCCACGGCCAGACGGCCATCGAAGCGATCAGCGAACTGCCTGGCCCTCGTACGCGCGGCACCGGGTGGATGGTGTGGTTGTGGCTGCTGTTGTGGCCCATCAAGATCTTGCAGGTCGGCGGTGTCCTGGGTGGCGTGGCGATGGTGTTGTTGCTGGTGTTTCCCGGAACCACCGCGGTCGTGTGGTGCTGGGTGGCGGCCGTAGTGGTTGCCTTGCTGGTATCGATGGAGCGGTATGGACTGATCGAGCGCACGTCGCTGGTACTGATCTCGCTGTTCACCCTGCTGACACTCATCTCGGTCACCGCGCTACAATGGACCGAGTACGCCGTGTCGCTCGGCGACTTGGCGAGCGGACTGACGTTTCACCTGCCGGGCGACATGCTGTTGGTGTTCGGCGCGTTCGGGCTAACCGGCGTGGGTGGCGACGAGATCATGACCTACACCTACTGGCTGCTCGAAAAAGGCTACGCCGCCTACACCGGCCCGTACGATGGCAGCGACCAGTGGCGCGCCAGGGCACAAGGGTGGATTCGCGTGATGTACCTCGACGCTTTCTTGTCGATGGTCGCCTACACGGTGGTGACGATGGCATTCTTCGTGCTCGGCGCGGCGGTACTGCACGCTCAGGACCGCGTGCCCGAGGGCGACAAACTCGTGGAGACGTTGGCCGCCATGTACACGAACACGCTCGGCGAATGGGCGCGGTGGTTGTTCCTGGCCGGCGCATTCGTGGTGTTGTTCAGCACGCTGTTCTCGGCTCTGGCTGCCTGGACGCGGATTTTCGCCGACGCGATTTCCAAACCGCTGGACCTCGACTTCCGCGAGAGTAGCACGCGAGGGCGTTTGGTTTTCGCCCTGGCGTGGGCGTTTCCGCTGTTGTGGGCCGCTCTGTACACCATTTACCCGAATGCGGTAAACATGGTGCTACTGGGCGGCGTGGCCACCAGCGCCATCTTGCTGATGGTGGTGTACGCGGCCATGTACTTCCGCTACTGCGTGCCGCGCCGCGTAGCGCATTCGACCCCATGGTACGATGTAGCCCTGGTGGCCAGCGCGGCGAGCATCACCGTCTTCGCCCTGATCGGTCTGTGGATGACCGTGGCCAAATGGTGGGGCGGAGCGTAGGCGGCGACGCGTTGTAGTAGTGGTTACCTCCGATGAAACCAACGTTCTCCATTCGCACGCTATTGCTGATCACCGTGGTTGCGGCGATCTGTGCGCTGATGATACGAACTAGTGACTGGGTTGCCGTGCTCGGATTCGCTGTTTCCGCAGCCCTGATCATGGTCGCCGTTCACACGTTCCGCTCCACGCAAAATCGCGCGACGAAGGGAGTCTGCGTCGTCTTTTTCGTGGTGGCGGCCGGGGTCGGCTGGTTCGCGGTCGTCGATTATTCCTACTTTCATGAAGGTTGCACTCATTGCGGCCAACATCATTTCGTGAGCGAGCACCGAGTGTGCGGATTGGCGGTGCGGAGCCTTCGCGGGCCGACCCACGACAGCTACCTGGCGCGGCTGCGGACCGACGTCGGCATGCCCTGCCAGCACGAGTACGAACGGTGGCATTTGGTGCGAGCGTGGGGGTTGGTGTACTGCGCGAGACCGCGCATTGGTATCACGTGTTGCCTGGGATTCGATGAAGAGTACTACAACGAACGGGTCTCGCAGCGCGCGCAAGAGTTTGCACGCAATAACCCCGACGCTGCGCGAGAACTGTTGGAGCACATCCAGCAACCTGGGGGCTACGATGAGATGCACGACTTCATCATTACCATGGGGCAGCCCGATGGGGTATGGCGAAGCGATTCGCCGCAGCCGAGCATTGAACCGATATCTGGAACACAGTAGGTCATGAAACGAAACTTGTCGTTGCAAGGCAATAGTTGGTGGATGGGATATGCAGCGAAAGAGGCGTAGGTCCCGCGGATGAATGGTTCCAGTTGGCAATTCCCCCAGAGCGATGATGTCCGACTTACTTGATGGCACGGAGTTCGATCGACGCCTGAGCGCGTGTGCCGAGCAGCTAACGGATCGAGAGTATCGCGAACTGGTTCTCGAGTATTGCCAACTGTGCCAGGAGGTCTATTGGTTTGAGCAATTGGAAAATGCCTTCGCTTATCTGACCCTGACAGATCATGATCGTGAGCAACTACAATCGGATCTGCCAGACGTGCGTTCTCAGGTGCAAGAGGCAGTAGGCGAGTACTTCGAAAGCCTGAACGAGGTGGCTACAGCTGTCTACCGATTGCTCGATGACACCCCGTTTTCGAGTATCGACGCTCGTACCTGCATCGCCCACGTTTGGGATGCCCACGCCTGCAACGTACATCCTGAGGAGTTCCGCTGTCGAGAAAACCGTGTTCTTCGTGAGCTGTTGAGTAGGATCTCCAAGTGACATCTGAAAGGGGCCGGCTGGTTATAGGCCGCGCCCGCCTGCGGCTCCTTCATTCATCTCCGCGCGCCGCCGAAGTCGATGCCGCACGACCCACGTTCCGGCTAGCGGCACGACGATCGACAGCACGAGCGCGGTGGCCATCCATTCGTGTTCTTCCGCCTGGCTGCCGAGTACTGCGAACGTGGTGGCCACTGCGGCGTTACCCACAGCCAGGGTCCACAGCATTCGCGACCAGCGGGTGTCGAGCGCGCCGCACAGCAGCACCGTGGCTTCGGCCAGGATTGGTAGCGGGCGAGTCACTAGGAGTAGCCACACGTCGTGCTCGCGGGCGGTGGTGCGGAGGTTTTCGAGTTCCTCGGGCGCGGCGAATCGTGCGGCCACGGCTGGGCCCCAGCGTTTGGTTACCGCGAAGGCTGCCACGCCGCCGAGCATCAAGCCGAGCCAGGCCGCACTGGCGGTGAGCGCCACCCCCAGTTGTCCACCGGCCAGCGTGATCACCGGTCCCGACGGCACGGGCAGCAGAATGTCGGCCGCCAGCACTGCCACCAGGGCCACGACCAACCAGCCAGCCGGCGGTGGCGACTCCCTCCAGGTAGCAAACCAGTGCTCGAGCGGGCCGCTCCACAGCGAGGCCGTCAGCAGCGGCAAACCCAACAGAACCGCTACCACCAGAACCAGTCGGATCAGCGAACGCATGCGAGGGGCAGACCTGGGCGGTGGAGGTGGTTGACTTTGTGTCCAGCGGGTCTAGTTTTACGTGAACCGCCAGCGTTTTTTGTTATTCTACGTTGCAGGCGACAACGCGGGCGAGGGCCGAGGCACTACGAAATGAGCACTGCTATGTTAACTAAAATCGTTCGCCTGTGTGTGATGCTGGTCGTCGTAGCGGCGGGCTCCGCGGCCTCCGCGCAAGTGAGTCGTACCGGCGAGCTGCAGCAGTTGGCCAACGACTTTGGCTTTCAGATCAACATGCTCCGCGACTTCGATCGCCGCGCCGCCGAAGAACGCACCCGTGCGCTGGCCGTGGTGCTCGACCGCTGGAATAGCTCCACCCGCACCGACGCCGACTACCAGAAGATGAAGTCCTGGCTCGAGGGCGCCATCCAAGCCACGATGCCCGGTTCGCAGGATCCATTGCCGCAGCTGCCATGGTTCGAGGCGCGTTTGGCCTCGGCGCCGGAGTTGCCACTTCCGAACGAGCCGAACGCCGATGAACCGGGAACGGATCCCCAGACCGAACGAGCGCAGCTTCCCGAACCCACCCACACCGCGGCCGAGTCGCCCGATGCCACTTCGGACGTGACGCCTGAGATTCCTGCCGCCCAGCCACAGCGCGAAGCGGTGACAAGCTTCTGGGATCGCCATCCTGGCGCGCGGCCGCTTGAAATCAAGGATCCGTTTGAGGACGACGAGCCGCTGGCCGCCACGTCGGCGACGCCGCGCGTTGCGATGCGGCCAACAGGATTCAGTACCGCGGGCGACAGCACTTCCGATGTGGGCATCAATACGGCGGAGCTCGGCGCGCGAGTGCGCGGCTTCGTGCACGGCCTGCGCGGCATCGAGGCACGCCTGGTGGCCTCGCCCGACATGTCGTTGGAAGAGTTGCTCGGCGTGGTCCGCGAACTCCGGCAGCTATCCAGCCAACGGGATTTCGTCGGTATGTATCTCGACGTGGTGTCGCTCGATAATCCTGACCAAGCGCCAGACCTGCCATCGACCAATCACGCCAAGGCGCTGGTGAAGGATCGGCTCAAGCGATTGCGGCAGACCGACAGCGACCACGCTGCGGCGATCAATTCGCTGGAGACGATGCTGCTGGGGCTGTAGCGCGACACGCCAAAGGCATCGCAGGAGAATAGGCGAGCAATAGATGCTCGCCGCACAGATTGCCGGGGATAATCCCGGGCCGACGATTAGCTCTCGCCTTCTTCTTCCTTGGCCTTCTTCTTTTTCTTCTTCATCGTCAGCTTGCGGACACGCACTTTGGGCAGTCCGAGCGGCGAATCGCCTTCTTCCCAACGACCGTTTTCCTGCAACACCTTGAGCCGCTCGACGCGCGTCAGCACGCTGCGGTTGGTGTTCATACCACGCTTGACTTTCAGGCTTTTGTCGATGGTCATCGGACGGTCTCGCTAGCTTGGCCCCGCACGGGTGCGTGAGGGCGAAGGGTCAGAACAAATCGATAGCCCGGAAGTATAAGCGGTTTTCGCCCGAGTGGCAAAGGGGGCCTGAGAGGCGATTTTCCGATCGGCAAGCACCCAAAATGGCCAAACCTTCCTCAGGTGGCCGCGTCCTCGCTCTTCAGCGGCCGGATGGCTTTCAAGAAATCGTCCACCGACTGGTAACGGTCGGCCGGGTCGTTTTCGATGCACTTCAGGATCGCCGCGTCCAGGCGGGGGTCGATCTTGGGGTAGTGTTCGGCCACCGGCTTGGGCTTCGACGCGCCGTGCGACATGGCCGCCAGACCGTCGCTGCCACGGACCCACGGAAGGTCGAACGCGAACATCTCGTAGATCGACACGCCCAAGGCGAAGATGTCCAGCCGCTTGTCGGTCGCCTTGCGACGAACCACCTCTGGCGCCATGTAGTTGGGCGTGCCGGTGCGGATGCCCGGCTGCATGTACGACCGCTCGGCGGGCACGGTGAGGCCGAAGTCGATCAGCTTGAGCGACGTGGCGTCTTTGGCGCACACGAAATTCCGCGGGCAGATATCGCGATGAATGTAGCCGGCGTCGTGCACCACTTTGAGCGACTCGGCCATCTGCCGCAGCAGTGTCAGGCGGTTGCCGTCGAGCAAGGGGCTCTTGCCGACGATCAGCGAGTTGAGCCCAGGCCCATCCAAGAACTCCATGACGATAAACTGCTCGTCGTTGGTCGTCATGCCATACTGCAGTGTGGAGACGATCAGCGGGTGATTGAACGAGCTGGCGATCTTCCCCTCGCTCGGCTTGTCGAGCCCCTTGAACCGGGCCTCGAGCGCCTGCGTCTTGTTGCGGTCGAGAATCTTCAGGCCGACCAGTTGCTCGGTCTGGCGGTCGCGAGCCATGTAGAAATCGCTCATCGTGCCCGAGACAGCCTCGCGCATGAATTGATAGCGTTTCTGAACGTCGACCTTGCCCCCTTCGAGCATCGACTTGAAGAAATTGCCAATTCCCACTGCAGATCGCCTCGACAGGAGCGAAGTAGTTCCAGTAATCCTCCAATATACGCAGCGGCCCGGGGTGGCGGCAACGCTCTTGTGGGCAGAGATCGGGTCCGAATGACCTACAATTCGCGTGGCTGGAGGCACATTTGTCTCCCCCTGAGGGAGGAAAAGCCCCTTCCGCAGGGCTAGCACGCGGGACTCTACTGCCGGGGCGCGTACTTGCGCAGCGCGGTGCCCGACTCGCCGCGTTGCCATTCAAAAATCGACTCCGGCGTAGCTTGCGGCCGGTCGGCAGTTGGATTGGCCGGGAGAAGTTCGTTGTCGCGGCTGCTCACTGGTTCTGCCCGACCCGAGGTGAGCAGAGCACCCTGGCCGTACACGCGGTTGCCCTCCAATTCGACACCCACGCAGTTGGCGGTTTCCAGGAGGATCCCCGGCTGGTCGGGCTGCTCCAGTACGATGACATTGTTGCGGAGGATGTGATCGAAGGAGCCCTTGCGGGCGATGACCCCGGGTCCCTTGCCTGCGCGAATGCGGTTGTGCAGGAGGAGCCAATTCTCATTCATGCCATTCATCTTGATTCCAGACAACGGAGCCGCAATGTCGCAGTTGTAGACCACGTTGCGCGGTCCGTTGGGGCCGTGGGTCGTGTCGTCTGGTCCCGTGCCGAACGCTCCGTGGCCGTAGCTTCCCTTACCTCCATGGGCGTCGACCACACATTGCTCCAACAGGTTTTCACTTGTCCAACCAGCATGCCACTGCGCATCGCTCTTCATGAAGCGGCTATTGCGGATGACGTTGCCGGATGCAGCCCATTGCAGGCATGGAGCATGCCGCAGACCGTTGGTTTCGACGTTGTCCATCAAGCAGTCGTAAGCCCGTTCCCAACCGACGTAGGCAGTTCCGGCGCCCCCTTTGAACCACGCATTGTTGAACTCCGAATCGCGCACCTCGCACCATTTGGCATAGCGGGCGTAGATTGGGTGTCGGCCGGCCTTGGTGACTTTCATCTCTTTCGCCCAGCACTCCCACGCATTGAGAAACAGTACGCCGCAGGTCCAAATGCGTTTGGTTTGCTCGATCGAAAACCGCTCTACCCCACAGCACCGGATGGGATAGATTTGCTGTAGGAAGCTCCCATCCTCGACGGGGTAGTCGATGCGGAGCGGCTGGTTGAGATGAACCACGTTGCCCTCCACTCGATCCACCTGGAATTGGTAGCGGCGGCAGTCGGGCTTGTCGCAATTAGTATCTAGCATCGCGCGCCACCGCTTGGTGTTGGGAGCCATCAGCAGCACGGCGTCGCCAGACTTGAGGTTGGGCGCAACCTCGAGCGTGAGATGCAAGTCGCCTCGCTTGCCGTATTGGGCCAGCTTCCAAGTCTCGCCGCTTTGCTTGTCGCCTACGAACAGAAAAGCGGCGACCGACGCTTTGGCGTGAACTGGATAGCGGCGTTGCCCGGCCGAGATCCGGTAATCCGGATCGATGTGCACCTCGCGAGTGACTTCGGCCCGCGAACCGTTTCTCCACTCCACCACCGCCTTGATCGTGTGATCTCCAGGACCGAGGGCGTCGACGAGGGCTTCGCCAGTAGTGCGGAGGACGAAATTGGCCTCCACATTTCGATAGGCGGGGGAAGTTGCCAGTGGCTTTCCGTTGGCCTCCAAATGGATGTTGCGAATTTTGTGTGTCGGGTCGGCGTGAACTTCAATCCAGGAATCCGGCCCAATCGTCTCACCGATTTGTGGCCGGTAGAAACGCACCTGTGATGGCAGATACTCAAACACCACATGGGTCGTATCGGCCCCCTGTCCGCGCACAACCACGTTGTCGCCGGTCACGACGATAGGTTCGTGCAGATGGTAAGTACCTGAGCCAAGCACCACGGCTCCACCGCTCTGTTCCGCTGCATGGACCGCCTGCTGGATGGCAGCGCTATCATCTAGGCCATCGTCGGCCCTGGCGCCAAAGTCCTCCACGTTGGCAACGTCGGCCACCTGGGGAATCCCATCCGGCACGCCAGCGTAGCGCCAGTCGGGGTAGACGATGTTGTCTGGGCCAACGATATCCGCGGGCGTTAGCCGCGAAGTTTGAGCCGGGTCGATCTTATACTGCGGAGCGAAAGGAGGACTCGCTTCTCGACCACACACTCGGTTTGCCATGAGTAGGGACATCACCAATGCTGGCAATAGGATCTTGGACACATCATTCCCTACTTTTGAGTCGAAAGCAGCGTAGCCGCGGGCGCGGCCCTCTGAACTACATAGCCGAGCGACCGCCTAACCGTACAGAAACCTGGAAATTCGCCAGTTATTCGGGAAACGCTATGCCTCGACAATACCGCTCACATCGATCAAGTGCAGCTGGCGGCCCGGTCCAACGTGGGGCGAATCGATGCACACCAGGCGACCGTCTCGGCTCGAGCGCGGGTGGGTGTCGCACCGCCATTCGCCTCGGTAGTCGGGTGGAGAGAGGAATGCGCCGAGTTCGACTTTGCGACGTGTGGGAACGTGGTACAGCAGCGCGTGCTGGCGACGGCTGGAGTCGGGGTACGTATCGGTGAGGATCCACTCGTTGTTTGTTGCGGGTAGGTACGTGTTGTGACCATTCACCGTCAGGATGCCCTCGCCGATACGCTCGACCTCACGGGTCTGGTCCTTGAACAGATAGTAGCCCGCCGGCTTGCCCACGGGACGTGTCCACATGCAGATGTGCTGAGGATCGCGCCAAATGAAGTGCGAGGAACTGCCGGACGGATCGACTACGAATCGGTCGCTGCCATCGATGTTGGCGGTGATCATGCGTGTTGTGAAGTTGCCATCGCCCGAGGTGGGGATTCGGTCCCGCCAGCGGTGCAGGACAATAAACCGCTGCGAGTCGGGACTGACCAGCAGATGATTGAAGTAGTGCCAATGCGAATCGAGACTAGCGCCTCGGAAAGGCAAAGAGGCCATCTCGGCGAGCGACAGCACTAGCGTCGTCTCGCCGGTGGCCAAGTTGACTTTGAACACTCCCGAGTCGTCGGGCGCTCGCTCGTCGGCGTGCGGATCAGCGACCCCGACGTAGCCATACCCGGGCGACATGCACTGGATGCGGGCGAAGTCGGCTGTGAGGGCGAATTTGCCATCGGGACTGACCGTGTAGATGGGGTGAGGCAACGTGCGCTGCTCGCCTGTTGTTACGTTCATAACTCGGGCGACATACTGATCTGCTTCGCGGTCGTTCCAGATGACATCGTGCTGCGTGCCGGGCACCCACTGCAACATGCATCCTTGCTGCCAACCCCAAGCGCGGCTCTCGCCCAATTCAATCCATTGGTCGTTGCGATGGGTGTCGACCATGCCTACCTTGATCCGATCGCTGCCCGTAGGTGTCCGATGCTCAAAGTCGACTTCGTTGGATAGCACAAAGCGGTTGCCAGGATCGAACTGGTGCTTATCGTAATAGCCGAACCAATGGAACTTCGGTCCCCGCGTAATGGTCCGCACAGGGAGCTTCGCGGATGTGGACTGCTCGGCCATCACGCCGCTGGTAAGACAGCCGGCGAGTCCAGCCGCCGTGGATTGGAGCATTGTGCGGCGATTGATCATGGAATGGTCCCTCTGGTTGCCAAGGTGTTGAACAAGGGTGCTCACCGTTGCTCGACCATCACCCCATCTGCGATCTTATCGCTGGGATGAATGATAACCTGGTCGCCTTCGGAAAGGCCCTCGCGGATTTCGGCCTCCAGGCCGTTCTGGTTGCCGGGCACCACCTTGGTTTCGACGGCGCGGCCGTCGACCACTTTGAACACGGCCCAGCCTTCCTTGGGACGGAAGAGCGAGCTGGCGGGGATGCGGAGTACGTCGGTGGCTTCGGCCACCACGATGCGGGCCTCGACGCGGAATCCGTCACCCAGATTCCTGCGTTGCTCCACCGGGTCGGCCAGGTCGACAATCACGTTCACGCGTTGTTCTTCGACGCCGAGCGTGGAGATTTTGGTGAAGCCGCTTGGCTCGACCAATCGCACGCGGGCGTTGAGCACCCGGTCGCCGCCCCAGTGTTCGAGCATCACCCGATCGCCTGGTTGGATATTAACCGCGTCGCTCGAAAGCACGTCGATCTCCACTTCCAGGTCGTTGGGATCGCCTAATTCCAGCAGCGACATGCCGGCGGTGACCACGGCCGAGCTTTCTTGAAACACCCGCAGCACCCGGCCCGTGATCGGCGAGCGGATGTTGTGGTTCCAGCCATTGACATTGGTTCCGTTCTCTTCAGCATCGTCGCCGTTGGGAAGCTGCTGAAGATCCGATTCGGTTTCGCTGCGGGGGCGTGAGCGCAGCAGCGCTGCGCGGGCTTGTTCGAGTTCGAACTCGGCGATCTCCTGAGCAAACTTCGCGCTGCGGAGTTCTTCGCTAGCCGCTTCGTAGCGGGCTTTGGCAATGTCGACTTCCTCTTCGGTCATCACCTCCTGCGAAGCGCGCATCCGCGCGAGTTGCGTCTCGGCGTAGCCCTGCTCGATGCGGGCTTGCTTTAGCATCGGTTCGGTTTTCTTCACCGCCGACTCGGCTGCATTCACGCGGGCTTCGGCCTGTGCGATCGCCCGGGCGTCGAGCAGCTCGGGATCGCGTGGTTCGATGGTCGCCAGCAGGGTCTCGCCCGCCTGGACGACGTCGCCGGGGTCCATGTTGATTCGCAGCAGCCGCCCGGCGAGCGGTGTGGAAACGACGTACTTCTCGCGAATGCGAGTCTTGCCGTCCTCGTCGACGGTTACTAGCACGGTACCCCGCTCGACGGCGGCCATGTCGACCTCCACCGGCTTGGGCATGAACGACCAACCGATCAGCCCCACGAGCGTGAGGCCAATAGCGATGAGTATCCAGGTGAGCCAGCTTTTCATTTTTTGGGCTGGGGGCTTGGGGCTTGGGTCTGGGTGTGGTTGGGAAATACTACTTCGGGCTACGCCTATTCGCGGCTCTTCAGCACGGCGATCAGGTCGAGGTGGTCGAGCTTACGTCGCACGAGCAGCGCCGACAACACCGATGCGGTGAGGACCACCGACACCGCTAGCCCGTACGTGGAATACTCAATAATAAACGGAAAACGGAACGCTTCTTCGTTGGCCAAGTACGACGACAGCAAATAGGCGAAGCTCCAGCCGATGCCCATGCCCAAGGGCAAGGCGAGCACCGTGATGACGCCCAACTCGCCCAGCAGGATGGCCGAAATCTCATGGCGCGTAAAACCAATCACGCGGAGCGTCGCCAGTTCGCGGCTCCGTTCCGACAGCGCGATGCGCGCCCCGTTGTACACCACGCCCAGTGCGATGATCACCGCGAACGACAGGTTGATGACCTTCATCGCTCCCAAGTTTTTGGTAATCGTGTCGTTAAAGCTCTGCAGCGAGTACTCTCGCACGCTGACGCCGGCCAGCGCGGGAATGTCCTTGAGCTGCTTATAGACCTCCGCTTGCTGGTTGTGGTCGATCCGCAAGTACGCACCACTCGCCCGCGGGCCTTCGCGCATCAATTGGTTGAGTGAGTCGAGGCTCGTGTAGACGTTCAGCCCGGCGATGTCGTCCAGCAGCGCGAGCACTGGCAGCTCGAGCGTGGGCCGTTTGCCTTCGAGAACCTCGACCGACACCAGATCACCCACTTTGGCGTCGAGTTGGTCGGCGAGGATCTTCGACATCACCAGCCCCGCCGGAGGCGGCCGCCACGTGGCGCGGTGTCGATCCATCAACTGCACCAGCGTCACATCGGTCGGCAACGACTGCACGGCCACCCGGCGGTAGTGTGGGCCGTAGCGCACCCGGGCGGGCACGCTGCGCATGGGCTCGACATGCAGCACGCCGGGAACGCTCGCCAGGGCATAGGTGATGTCGGTCGACAACGGCTCGACGGTGTTCACTTGGATGTCGTACAGCTGCATCCGGTAGTACTGCAAGTCAGTCACGTAGTCGATGGCGTCTTGCATGAACTGGCCGACCACGATGATGCCGACCGACAGCCCTACCGCCAGGATGGAAACGCAGGTCTTGATCCGCTGACGCTGCAGTTGGCGCAGCACCATGCGGGCCACGTTGGGAAGCCACGCGCCGATGCCCAGCCGCTCGAACAGCGTGGGATGGAAATTGGCCGGCGGTTCGGGCCGCATGGCCTCGGCGGGTGGCACACGGATCGCGCGACCGATGGCCACCGACGCACCGACGAACGCCGCCGTGGCTGCGACCGTGATGGCGAGCGCCACGACGCTCCAGCGAACGCGGATCAGGATCTCGGGGTACTGATACACCTCGGCCAGCATCCGCGTGAAGAACCCAGCCAGCAGGTTGCCACCCACGGTGCCGAGCGCCGCACCGACCAGCGTGATTACCAGCACAAACTTCACGTAATGCCAGGCGATGTCGAAGTTGGTGTAGCCAAACGCCTTGAGCGCAGCGATTTGCTCGCGCTGCAACGCGAGCATACGCGTGAGCACCACATTAAACAGGAACGCGGCCACGCACAGGAAGATGGTTGGCGCGATCAGCCCGGTGGTTTTGAGGCCGCGGATGTCGCCTTCGAGAATCATGTGCGAGATTTGGTCCTTGCGACCGAACGCACCCCGCCCGCCGTACGGATCGAGCAGTTCGTCCAGACGGAAGATCACTTCGTCGATGTTGGCCCCATGCAACAGTTCGACCGACACGTCGTTGAACGCGCCCTCCATGTCGAACGCCATGCTAAGGGCTTCCTCGTTCATCCACATTACGCCGAAGTGCTTGGGATCGGGCACGATGTCGCCCGGTTTGACCTGGAACACATATTCCGGCGATAGCACCACGCCCACGACGCGAAGCTGCTTGAGTCGGCCGTTAATCACCGCGGCGATCGAGTCGCCCACGGCCAGCTTGTTGGCCGCAGCGAATTTCTCGCTGGCCAGCACCTCGTCGTCCGCGCCCGGCTTGAGCCACCGCCCGCGCCGCAGGTACAGCTGGTTGAGCAGCGGCGGGTGCGTGTCGGGCACGCTGATCAACTGGCCGAGCGCGGGCTCGCCCAGCCCGGGGATATCGAGGTTCACGCCCTCGACGATCCGTGTCTCGACGTGGGCGACGCCGGGAATCTCCTCCAAGCGGCTCTTCAGCGAGTCCGGCGCCCGCTTCGCTCCAGCGAAGACCTCGCCAAACCGCGACCGCTCGTAGAACGCCGCCCGTGTCGACTCGAGCGACCGCAGCGCGTTCTGCGAGTTGACAAACGTCGCCACGCCCGAAGCGATCACCAACGAAATGGCAATCGCCTGCCCCCACAGGGCACGCAAGTCGCGGAGCAGTTTGCGGTCGAGGGATGAAAGCATTTGGTCGAGGGTGGAAGTGCCGTGTCATTTCGACAGGAGTAACACGACTGAGAAATCTACGCGTTGCGGTGATAGCTGGGGAACATCGATGTTCGATCCTTGCCTGCTTTCGCCACCCACCGCGCTCTCCACACCAGATTCCTCCGTCGCGAAGTTCCTGTCGGAATGACACGCAGGGAGTGTGCTGTTGGTCACCATTCCAACTCCTCCGCGCGGCGTTTGGTGGTGTTCACGTCGGTGCTGGCGATTTTGCCGTCGGACACGTGGATGACGCGGTCGGCCATTTCGGCGATGATTGCGTTGTGCGTGATCACGGCCGTGGTGGTGCCCAGCTCTTCGTTGATCCGCTGAATGGCGTCGAGCACCAGGATGCCGGTATGGACGTCGAGCGCGCCGGTCGGCTCGTCGCACAGCAGTACGTCGGGCCGCTTGGCCACAGCCCGGGCGATGGCGACTCGTTGCTGCTCGCCGCCGGAGAGCTGCGCGGGAAAGTGCGTGCGGCGCTTGGCCAGGTCCACCAGCGACAGCGCCTCGAGCGGGGTCATCGGGTTTTTGGCGATCTCGGTGATCAGGGCCACGTTTTCTTCAGCGGTGAGGCTGGGAATCAGGTTGTAGAACTGGAACACAAAGCCCACATGCTTGCGGCGATACTGCGTGAGCGCATTGTCGTCGAAGTCGGTCAGCACCTCCCCGCGATAGCGAATGGTGCCATGGGTGGGGACATCGAGACCGCCCAGGATGTTCAGCAGGGTGCTCTTACCACTGCCCGAGGGGCCCAGCAGGACGACAAATTCGCCGCTATAGAGTTCCAAATCGACACCACGCAGCGCCTGCACGTCGACCTCGCCCATATGGTAGGTCTTGGTGACGTCGTGCGCTTCGAACACGCGCTCGCCGCGGGGCGGGATGGAGGACATGACCGGTTGCAGTGGGAAGGAATACGGAAACCCTCATTCTAACGTGAAACCACCCACTGAGGGCAGGACGCTTTTTTGTCGCACCTCACGCTGTGAGGGCCGATTTGCCCCGGTCGAGCGAGTCGCGTACAACAAATTGCGCCGCTATCCCTATTAGTTCGTGTGTGAGGTCCGGATGTTGTACCTGCGTTTGCTACTGGCCGTTCCCATGCTACTACTCGCGGCCCTGGCAACCGAGGTGCAAGCGGGCGGCGGGCCCGAAAATGTGCTGCTGGTGGTGAATCAGAACAGCGACGCTTCGAAGACCATTGCCAACTACTACATTCGACAGCGAAACATCCCACCGGCGTGCGTGCTGTACCTCGATTGGAATGGCGGCGCGGGCAATACGCACGGCTGGCGATTTCGTGACCAGATTCTCAAGCCCATTCTGGAGGCCATCGAACAGCGGCAGCTGACTGGGCAAATCGAATACATCGTCTACTCGTCCGGTTTTCCCTATTCGGTCGACTTCCGCGAGGAGTTGAAGGAAGAGAACCTGCCCAAGCAGTTCCGCCCCATTGCCTCACTGACGGGCGCAACCTACTTGTGGGTCTACGTACTGAACAAGCAACCTTCGTTCACCATGCCCACGGTGAACTGGTACGTCCCACCCGAGGCACGCAAGAATCAGTCGACCTGCATCAACTGCAGCCAAGTGGCAACGAATGGCTTCCGCGCTCGCACGTATTGGACGAAGGATGGCAAGCGCGTGACCGATCCCGCCGAGGGGCAGACCTATTTCATGTCGACCATGTTGGGAGTCACCGCCAAAGGGGGCAACACCGTGGACGAAGTGGTCGACTACCTGACGCGGTCGTCGGTGGTGGACGGAACCCATCCGTCGGGCACGTTCTATTTTGTGAAAAACCGCGACGTTCGCTCCAAGGCGCGGCACGACTGTTACCAAGGGGTGTGCGATCAACTGAAGGCCGAAGGCGCCCAGGCCGAGGTGCTCGAGGGTCGCGGGCCGCCGTCTACCAGCGAAGCGCTGGGCATCATGATGGGCACCGCCCGATTTGCGCTGGATGCCGCCGATACCAAGTTGGCGCCCGGCGCCATCTGCGATCACTTCACCAGCTTTGGCGGCAAGTTCAATCAATCGACTCAAACCACGCTGGCCACGTGGATGCGGGCCGGGGCTGCTGGTTCAAGCGGCACGGTTTCCGAGCCGTTTGCCATTCAGGCCAAATTCCCACTGCCCTGCCTGCACCTGCACTACTGGCGAGGTGCGTCGTTGGGCGAGGCGTTTTACCAGTCGGTCTGTGGTCCCTACCAACTGCTGGTGGTAGGCGACCCGCTGTGCCAGCCGTTCGCCAAGCCACCCAAGGTGGAACTTGCGGACATCCAGCCCGGCCAGCGGCTATCCGGCGTGGTGGAGATCAAGGCGAAGGTCACCCCCCAACAGGGTACCAAAGCGGGCCTCAGCGACCTGTACCTCGATGGACGACTGATCGCCCGTTTTCCGCACCAGTTGCCAGTGCCGCTGAAGACCGACTCGATTGCTGCTGGGCACCACGAATTGCGGCTGGTGGTCAGCACGGCCGATAGTATCGGGTTCCGCGGACGCACGATCGTGCCAGTGGTGGTGGGCGATCCGCAGTCGGGCGCGGTGAACATCGATGTACAGCCCAGTCCCGTGGTTACCGCAGGCGAGCGGCTGCGGGTGACGGTATCCGGACCCGATGACGCCACAGGGATCGAGATTCTGCAGAACCGTCGCCGGGTCGGCTACGTACAAGGCACTAGCGGAAGCGTAGAGATCGACTCGAAGCTGCTGGGAAGCGGCCCTGTTGGGCTGGTTGCTCGGCTGGCCGACGAGAAAGACGCAACGCAAGCCGCCGGCCAAACGGCTACCCGATCGGAGACCTGCTGGGTGCTGATCCGCTAGCCATTATGCCAGGATTTGTGCCTGTCAGTGTCTCCCGCAACCCCGGGCAGCGGGGGCGACTGTATCGATCGTACGACCTGCGATGGCAGGGGAGTTTGGCCCCTTGGCAGAGCGGGTCGGAGGTTCGTTGACAGCCCTGGGGACGCGGCTACCATGAAGGAACGCCCCCGGTGCGAGACGCCCGGCCGTAAGTGCGTTATGCTTATAGCCCGGAGGGAGCGAACTTGTCGCCCAGCCGGCGCCTCGAAGTGACTGCTTGCGGATCCCGCTGCTTGCAGACTGAATAACGAGGCCCTTCGCCGGACACACAACTCCCTGCGGAACTGGCAGGGCCCCATCCATCCCATTACCATTCGCCCGATTGCAGAGCCTCTTTAGTCGGAACCCTGGAACATCCGAAACGCGGCACTCGGCCGCCTGCATATCGGCTCCCAAGCTGAATTTTCATCGATCGAGGAATCCCTGATGCAACGCTATCGCGTTAACTACGGCCTGCTCATTGGTCTGTTGGTTGGTGGTTTGGTGGCCGCCGGTTCGGTTTACGGCATTTGGTGGTGGCAGATGAAGAGCAACGCCAGCACGATGCTCTCGCGCGCCGAGGCAGCCGAAGCCAAGGGCAACTACGCCGAAGCTGCCACTGAGATGCAGAAGTACTTGGGATTCAAGCCCAATGACGACCAGGCCAGGATCAAACAGGCGATGCTCTGGGTGGAGGTCGCCGACCAGGCGTTGGAGAACGGGGATATTCGCGACTTCCATCAGCTTCGCGCCTTGATCAGCAACGCTCTATTCAAGTATCCCGCCGAAACTGAATTGCGAACCGCCTACGTCGATTTGATCGGCAGCGATCCACGACTGGAGGCTGGCTTTGCCAGCGAGCAGTTGCAAAACGTCCAGGCGCTATTGAAACAGAATCCTGACGATGTCGAGCAGCTGCTCCGAGAAGCCCGCTGCCACAACTACCTCAAAGATCAGCGTCGAGCAGTGGAGGTACTGCAGAAACTGGTTGGCTATAGCCCCGCCGCTGCCGAAGAAGCCAGATGGGACGACAACGCCCTCGCGCCCAACAACATCGATGCTTACGCCATGCTGGCCCGGTTGCTGCTGCAGCTCGAGGAGAAGGATGAGGCCATGGAAGTGGAGCAGCGGTTGGTCGCACAGAACCCCGACTCGGCCAAAGCTTACCTGGAACGGGGGATCTTCTACACCTACTTGGACGAAGGCGAAGGAAGCCGGAGCGACTATGGCGACCAGGCGGCCGACGACCTGAAGAAGGCCTACGAACTCGACCCCCAGGACACCGCGGTCCTGCAAGCGCTTGCCAACCAGGCACTGCGCAAAGAGGACTACGACACCGCCCGAGATTATCTCGAGCAGGGTCTGGAGCAGGGCACCGAGAACGTGCAGTTCTACCATCTGCTCTACATGCTCGAACGCCAGCGTGAGGACAACGACGCAGCGATGGCGCAGATTGAGCGTGGGCTGAAAACTCTGGACGAATCTCAACGACAGCGACTTGTGCTGCTGATCGACAAGATGGACTTGCTGATCGACCAAGGGAACATCACCGGCGCGGAAGAGGTAATCAAGGATTTTGAGAAGCAAGTTGCCATCAAGCACCCGGAAGTCGAGTTCCAAAAAGCGCGGATCATGGCGCACCACGAGCGGTGGTACGATGCGTCGCGTGCCCTGGAGGACATCCGCCCCCAAACCGCAAGCAACGCCCGCCTGCGAATTCAGACCGACCACCTCCTGGCCATGGCGCACTTCAAGAACGGGCGCAAAGAGAAGGCTTTGGAGATCTTCGAGCAGCTGTTGCGCGAGAACCCCGACAACAAGCAAGTCGAGGGCATGATCATAACCCTGAAGCAGAGCATGGGACTCGACGCCGATTTGCCAGAGTCCTTCAGCGGCGGCTTCAATGAGCGATTGAGAGAGGAACTCGACAAGCCGGAAGAAGAGCAGAATTGGCCGGCATTCAGCCAGTTCCTGGCCACTTGGGCGGAAGAAAACGACAAGAGCGAACTAGAGGTCAAGCTGCTTGAGACCCAGGTACTGGTGAACCGCAAGAAGTACGATGAAGCTCGCCAGATGCTGCTCGATATCTACAAGATGGCAGACGATAACCTGAAGGTTCAACGCGCGGTGGTTCGGCTGGTGGCCGTCGATCCGAAGCGTGGTCCCGAGAGCGCCATGAAGTTGCTTGACCGCACAGTCGAGAAGTTCGGCGACGATTGGCAACTGCGACTTGACCGGGCCGACCTGACCCTTGCCTTGGGCGGAGACAACGTTGCCGAGCAACTGCTTGTACTGACCGACGGCACTGATGGCTGGGAACGCAGTCACCAAGTGGAGCTGTGGAAAGGCATCGCCGCCCGACTCGCTCGAGTTGGCAAGCGCGAGGAGGCAGAGGACGCTTGGAGGAAGGTGGCCGAACTGAATCCTGACGACTTGCCCTCGTTGATGCAGGTGTTCCACCTGGCGCTGGCGCGGAGCGACGACGATGCGATGAAGGAAGCGCAAAAGAAGGTGCTCGAACTGGTGCGCAGCAAGACGGACGCCGATTGGGCCTTCACCGAAGCGGCTCGCAAGTTCGTTCAATACCGCAATAATCCCGACAACAAGGACTTGAGGGAGCAGATCCTGAAGTTGGTGGACACCGCGCTGAGAGAACGTCCCGAATGGAACGAACCTTACATCCTGCGAGCTGGCCTGAATGTCTCCGAAAAGAACTACCTGGAGGCACTACGCGATTACAAGGAAGGATTCGCCCGTGGTCGAGGCAACGCCATCGCGTTGTCGCAGTACGTACGACTGTTGGTAAAGCAAGGCAGCTTCAAGGAAGCAGCTGAGCAACTCGACGGCGTCAACGAGAACATCAAGGTAGCCGTACTCGGCGAACTCTATCCCGAGATATTGTTCCAGGTTGGCAAGTACCGCGACGCGGGCGATGCCGCCGATCGATTGGGCAACGCTGCAAAAGAGAACGCCAAGATCCAAAGCTGGTACGGCCAGTTCATGCAGCGGTTGGCTAGCGTCAACAGCATTCCTGAAGACCTTCGCGCCAGTTCGCTGCAGAAAGCCGGCGAGGCGCTGACCAGTGCGGTCGAAATTGGTGGTGACTCACCTGCCGTGTGGTTGCCCCACATTCGTTACCTGCTGACTTCCAGCGCGAGAAGCATGTCCCAGGCGAACGAACTGGAAAAGAAGGGTGGTTCATCCAGCGAAGTCGAGCGGCTGAAGACCGAGGCGTTGGAGAAGCGTCGTGAAGCCGAAGCCGCTTTGCGTGAGGCCCAACTGGTGATCGAAGAGGATCAACAACAACTTCTGCTGGCGAATTGCTATCGCGATATGGGACGTTGGTTCGATGCCGAGAGCATCTACCTGCTGGCCCATGAGCAAAACCCGGAAGCCGAGAACGTCAACAAGCAGCTGGTCGATTTCTACCTCAGTCCGCAGTACCCGCTGCCGGATGGTCTGGCCAAGGCTCAGCCATTGATCAACGACATCCTGCGACAGTATGCCGACGATCCGGATTCGGTGAACAAGAGCATCGCATCCTGGGCACGCCGCACAGCCGCCAAGTTGTTGGCGTCCTCTGGCGACTACCAGAAGCTGCTGAAGGCCGAAAAGCTGTTGGCTTCCAACGCGGAAAACAACACGTTGGCGGTGGAGGACAAGCTGTTGATGGCTACCTTCCTGGCGCAACGCCCCGAGCCGGTTTCGCGAAACAAGGCCATCAAGTTGCTCGAAGAGGTGCAATCGCAACAACGCTTGAGCCCGCAACTCGACCTGACGCTCGCGCAGCTCTATTTCAAGACGGGCAACTGGGCCAAGTGCGAAAAGCACATGGTGAGTGTGATTACGCGGTATCAGGATTCGCTCGCGGTTCGCTCCAACTACATTAACTTCCTGCTCGAGCGTGGTGAACCAAGGAACCTGGCCACCGCAGAGAACCAGCTCGACCAGTTAGACCGAATCGCACCGACGTCGCCGGTCACTTACGAACTCAAATCCCGCGTCTACACCAAGACCGGCGACAAGAGCAAGGCCCGGCAAGCGCTTCGCAAAATGCTGCCGACAAACTTGAAGAATCTCGACACCAACGGATACAGGATGGTAGCGCGGGTGGCGACGCTGTTGATCGACTTGGGAGATACGGAAACAGCGGAGAAACTACTGAAGCTGATTGTCGATCGACCCGATGCGAATCTGACCGAACAATTGCAGTTCGTGCAGTTCATTGGAATCTATCGCAACGCTGATAGTGCCTTTGGAATGCTCGACAAGATGGTGGACAACAAGAACCAGCTTGCCATCGCAAAAGTCGGGATGAACATTGTCAACAAGAATCGAGACGAGATTGGTGACAAGTATGATGATAAGATCGATGGCTGGATCGCGGCCGCCAAGCGGGAAGATCCACTATCGATCAGCGTCGCCATGATCGAAGCCACCTTCCGCGATATCCAAGGACGCTACGAGGATGCAGCCAGCATCTATCGCAATCTGCTGAAAAACTCTGACTTGGTCGGTGGGCAGAAAGCGGCCGTGCTGAACAACCTGGCGTACATGATCGCCTTGGGGGCTGCCGAATCGGAATCGACCAACGAAGCGGTGAACCTGCTGCAGCAGGCAGTCGACATCCTGGGACCGAGTTCCGACATTCTCGACACTCGGGCAACGATCTGGATCGGCCGCGGTGAGTACCAAGCGGCCGTGGACGACATGGAACTGGCCGTGACGGACAATCCAACCGCGTCGAAGTACTTCCATAAGTCGCTGGCCCACATGGGCCTGGGGCAGAAGACCGAGGCCCTTAAGGCCTGGGAAAAGGCGGAAGATCTCGGGCTTTCGCGCGAGAGCGTCGGCCGCCTGGAAGCCGAAGAGTTCGACGAGTTGGCCAGCCAGATCGACAAGCTCCGCGGCAAAGCCAACCAGCTCTAGAATCGGCTCTGAGCGGGCATTTTGGACGTTGATCGCGCCGTTTTCTGGCAATTCGGCACCGCTGCGCGGCCGTTGGGGTTGGCGTGAGCCGGCGCGCCCAGGTAATTTCGTCCATCCGTCAGGTGCGGCAGAGTTTGTCGGCTCGGACCAGACCGATTAGGATGGGTAAAAAGAAGTGCTCCACAGCGGGCCTTCGATGGGGTTCCGTTCGCGAAGTCGTTATCAAAGGCAGTTGCCATGCGATTGTTAACTTTGGCTTGTTGCCTGTCGCTATCGTCCTGGGCCGTGGCGCAGGACATTTCCAATCTGTCGGAATACCAGCAAGGTGCTGGCGCCTACTTCGCGGGCCGCACCGATCAGGCCGAGGAGCATCTTTCGGCCGCGCTCGAGAGCGACCCTAACGACATTCGCGCCTACTACCTTCGCGGTTTGAACCGGCTGAACACAGGCGACCTGCGCGGCGCACAGGCCGACCTCGCCAAAGGCGCTGAACTCGAAGCCCAGCGCGGCTCCGCTTCTCCGTTGGTCGACCAGTCGCTCTCGTCGGTCCAAGGCTCGGCAAGGGTCACGCTCGAACGAATCCGCCGCGAGGCTCGCAGGAGTGCCGAACTCGAGCAACGCCGCGCGACCACTGAAGCGCGCAAGCAACATCGCGAGCAGCAGGAGAAGCGGGTCCTACGAACCGATTACCAACTGCCCATCGAAGCACTAGCCAGCCGATTGACGGTGGAACAGGCGCGGCAGGTGGCAACCAAACTTGGGCCCGAAGATCAGGGAAGTGTGGCTACCGCCGTCGCGACGAACCAGCAGCCCATGGTGGACGAAAACGATCCCTTTGTGGACGATACGCCGGCGGTCGACGCCAATCCGTTCGGTGCAGTGGATCCGGAACCCGCACCGGCTGTGGTTGCGACCGCTAGCGAAGAACAAGGCGATGTTCCCGCAGCCGCCCGCGGCACCGTGGATGCCGGCAGGTTGTTTGGCGTCGTGACCAATGCGGTCGGCCAGGTGTTCACCGATCGCGCGAGCGTGATAACTGACGTCCTGCCCATGGACTCTCTAAGTCCGCCGCCAGGAATGATGGGAGGCTTTAACCCCAGCGGTGAAGCGAGCTTCCCCGCTGGCGAAGGCTTTCCTGCGGGTGGCGAAGAAATGCCAGCCTTTGGAGAGGGCGCGGAAGTGGAAGGAGCCGGCATGTTCGGCGATCCCGAAACAGAGAGTCCTGCGATCGACGAGAACCTCTCACAATTCGGCGAGTAAGAGCCTTTTCTCCGCATATCCGCTGCATTCGGAGTCGCGACCCGGCACCGCGGCAGCAGTGCCGCCTAATCGATTGGCCTCGGCTCGCCAACAGTGGTATGTTGCACCTGGCGTCACCCCTTGTTGTTTCCCCAGCTTCTCCCGCAACCGATGGACGGATGTGATGAGCGGTCACGATTTGAGTAATTCGGTCCTTCGCAGTTTCGCCGGCATTTGCCTGCTGTCGCTATTGGTGATGGCCGGTGGCTGCGAGTCGAAACGCCCGTCGGCCTCCAACAAGCCGACAACCGATCAGTCGCCACAGGCGAAATTCGATCGCATCGTCGACACGCTCCGCGAAAAACTGGAAACCACACCCAGCGTTGAGGGCACCAGCACACAGTACAAGATCGAAGCTCCCGACTCGATAAAGGAATCCGTTCCCGGCAAGATTCTTACCGCTACGATCAAGGTCACGCAGTCGTCCAGCTACTCGTACCTGCCGCCCAAACGCAAGGAAGGCGAGGAGGAGGCGGAATCCAAAGGCCTGCCGCAATCCAACCCGTTGGGCGAGACGAAGGGCGAGCAACTCAAATCGATGGGGCTGGAGGTCTTCGACGAATCGACGGTGGACGAGGATCTGGCCAATGCGTTTGGCCCACAACTCAAGCCGCTGGAAGCGCCGCCCCGCACCATCGATAGCGACACTCATATCGTCTACGAGCTGGTGTACGAAAAGGACCGCTGGCGACTGGCGTCGCTACCGCCTACGGACGTGATGGAAGCCACCACCGTCGTGATGGAACAGGCGCTCAAGCGACAGAACTGATCGCCAGCTGCCCTGCCACTTTCTATGGTGCGCCGTTCGCGCCGGCGTTAGCCGCTTGCAGGTTGCCTTGGCGGAACGCCTCGGCCATGGCCCGCGGAACTTCCGCCTCGGCCAGCACCACTTGGGCCCGATTGGCGGCCACTTGTGCTTTCATTTCCTGCTCGTGTGCAATCGCGTCGGCCCGACGTTGCTCGGCCAACGCCCGAGCTTTCCGCGTATCGGCCTCGGCCTGATCGGCCTGCAGGCGGGCGCCGATTTGTTCGCCAATGTCGATATCGGCAATGTCGATCGAGACAATCTCGAACGCCGTGTGAGCGTCGAGGCCCCGTTCGAGCACGGCCTTACTGATGCGGTCGGGATTCTCCATCACTTCCAGGTGATCGGCCGCCGAGCCAATGGCTGTGATGATGCCCTCGCCCACGCGGGCGATGATGGTCTCTTCGGTCGCACCGCCGATCAATTGCGCCAGGTTGGTCCGCACGGTCACTCGGGCGCGAATCTTCAGTTCGACGCCGTTCTTGGCCACGGCGCTTAGCGTGGTCTTGGGCGAATTCGCCGGATCGGGGCAGTCAATCACTTTGGGATTCACGCTGGTCTGCACCGCGTCGAGCACGTCGCGTCCGGCCAGGTCGATAGCCGCCGCCCGGTCGAAATCGAGGTCGATATCGGCCCGATGGGCCGCGATAATCGCCAAAATCACGCGCGGCACGTTGCCGCCGGCCAGGTAGTGGGCTTCCAGCCGCCGAGTGGTGATACCCGTAGTGGGATCGGTGCCCACGCCGGCCTGCATCGCGCGAATCTTGGCGTCGACAATGGTCTTGGGGTTCACTTGACGCAGGCTCATGCCCACCAGGCTGAACGGGTTCATCGGCACGTTCGACACGTAGGCCTGGAACCACAACCGCAGGTAGTTCCAGAACAACGCCAAGAGCGCCACTCCCAGCAGCAGACAAATGACACCGATGATGATCATGATCGGCCAACTGTCGGCCAGACGATCCAAGTCGCCTTGCTGCTGCTCCTGGGCGAGCGGCAAAAGTGTGAGACGCAGCATCATGGTGAACCTAACCTTCGAGTCGCAATGCTTTGATTCGTGTTGGAGTGGCCACTGACGCGCTGCCGAGCGGACCGCCAGCCGTGCGCGATCACCTCACCCCATGCATGCTTATTCTAGCCAACCAGGCATACAGGGAGAAGCAGCGCGTAGCGGTCGACCGAACGCGACCGACTCGCTGGAGGCAATTCGCAAGCCGGGCGAATAAATTGTCCTGGCCGGAGCGAAAAGTAGGGTGGTATACCTGCGTTTTACCCTGTTTTTCGTGGCGGACGGGCCGTTTGACTAGCCGCCGAGCCAGTTTTCGGGGATACTAGAAGGCTGGGTGCCCCAGGGGCCGCACCTAAGCTTGTCTCGCAAGAGCCTACGTCTACGGACATACAGAGGAGAATCGATCCATGCGCCGCATGCCTAACCCCCGTCGCGGTTTCACCCTCGTCGAACTACTGGTCGTCATCGCCATCATCGGCATGCTCGTCGCCCTGCTGATCCCCGCCGTGGGCGCCGCCAGGGCCCGGATGCGCAAAGCGAGTTGCCTGAACAACATGCGGGAGATCGGGACCGGCCTGATCAACTTCGACAGCACCAAGCAACGATTGCCGGGATACATCGAGTCGGTGCAAGCCCGCGCTCGCGAAGACTCAAACAAGACTCGAGGCTATGTAGCCTGGGTGCCAGGAGGCAACCCACCTTACGTAGATTCGGGTTACGTGAATCTTGGCGACCTGAACAGTCCTGGGCAATCTCGCGTGGGTTGGCCCGCGTTGATACTTCCGCAGATCGAGCGCCAGGACATCTGGGAACTGGTACAAGGGGCTGAGACCAACGGAGATGCATCACTGGTTGCTCAGCAAATTGTGCCCAATATCTCCCTGTATGTTTGCCCCGACGACACGGACCTCACCAGTTTCGACACCGCCGGAGGCATCAGCTACTCCGCCAATACGGGTGCGTGGGACTGGAGTACTAGCGGCACCTTCTTGGGCGACAGCAAGGCCAATGGCCTGTTTCACAACCACGTCGATCCGCCACTCAACAACATGACTGCGGTGAAGTCACGTTTGACCGACGCCGTGGATGGCGCCTCCACCACGCTGTTGATATCCGAAAACATCACCAAGAACGAGAATTACAGTTGGTTTGGCGTGCAGGGGGGCGGTGAGCAGCAGTTCGGCATTGTATGGGTTGCCAGCCTGACTCCCCAAGCCGGCGATTCCACGCTCATCCAGCAATATCCATTCAACGACGATGGCACAGAAACCAATACTGTTGGCCAATGGACCGCCGAGATGCCGGCCTTCGCACGTCCCATGTCCAACCACTTTGATAGTGGTTTCAACGTCATCTTCGCCGATGGCCATGGACGTTCCTTGAATCCGGATATTGACTACACCGTCTACCAGCGGTTGATGACTGCCCATGGCTCGAAGTGCTTGGATCCCAACGACCCCAGCGATCCACCGCCTGCGGCCATCCAAGAATTCCGGCGGCAACCCCCGCTGTCCGAGGCCGATCTCGACGGCTAGTTCAATCCTGCGACTCGGCGTCTTGAAGCACCTTCGCGGCCGCATTCTGCAAGTCGGCCTCGACGATGGTGCGAATTTCGCCCCTCAGCAGTTCGGCAAGCGACGTTTGCAGCGCTTCGTCGCTCGTGGCGTCGAGTTGTCGGAGTAGATGGCAGGCCAAATGCAGCTCACCGCTGAGTTCGTCGCCCGCCAGATTGCAGAGCCACATGGTGTCCTGCTCAGGCAAGCTCTGCACCAACGGCACGACCTGCTTCAAGACTTTCATCATGCCGGTGTCGGGGGTGGTGAGCATTTCGACTTCGCGTTCAAAGGAGCCGTCGGAGAGTTTGCGGAGGCCCCATTGGATGGAAGCATCATCCTTCACATATCCCAAGCAACGAAGTGTCCAGCACGCCAAAGGTCCCACGTCGTCTCGCGCCAATGCTCGTCGGAACTCCACTTCGACAGCCTTCAAGTCTGAATCAATCTTTGCGCAACGGATGGCTCTCTCTCTCATAATAGTCCACGGCCAAGTCTCGCGTACGAACAGGTAATCGGCCGAGGCCGCTCCAACAGGTACCATCTTCGCTGGCGAAAACCCAGACTTCGACTCGCCCGTAGCCGTCTGAAACTCCCACCCTTTCGGTTGTTTTGAGTCAGATTTCGCGTCGATTTTCATCAGCAAGTCAGAGGTGGCGAACTGTCTCAGCAATTGCATTGTCGCTTCTGGAACTAGCGGTTCTTCCTGCGACAGCTGTTCAACCACCTCCAAACCCCAATCGAGTATCGAGGCACATGGTCGCTGCGCCTTGTACATGTTGGGAAGCTTCTGGAACTCCTTCAGCTCTCTTTCGAACTCCCCGTCTCGACGCCAGATGGGCACAATACTGCAATAGCTAGTCCCATCACCCCAGAGGTCCATCTCCAGCACTCTTCCGGTGGCGACGTCAATACGCATATTCGCGTACTCCATCTCTACGGAGAGAGTCCCGTCGTTCACCTCGCATTGCGACTCTTCGCGATGCGCTTCGTGCACCCACACGACCGGACAGGTTTCCAGTTCTACAACCGTGGCTTCAGACTTCTCGTTCCCCACTCCGCAGCCAAAGTGAAAACGGCAATTGTACTCCCCATTTTCAACCGCTCCTGGCAATAGACGGAGTTCCATGTTGGGAAGAAACTGACGAGGTATACTCCATCGACGTTTTCCCACGGCATCGGTGACGCCCAATTCGGTGCGGGAGTTGACCAAGGAGAACTTCCACGGTATTCGCCTATTGTTATTCGTGTAAGCGCCGGCTCCAGATACGAACACTCCATCCTGGGGTGCGAGAATGGCGGTGATATCGCCCTCCACGGCAGAATCGTCGCTCGAATCTACTCGACAAGACAGACGGAGATTCCAGTCCTGTTGTTCAAAAAATCGACTCGCCCACAAGCCAGCACGACGCAGTGCTTCTTCTTTTTCGCTCAGCGGCTCACCGAGTTTCCCCACATGAGTATATTCTGTAAGTGCCACGACAAGCGTCGTTGAAGCGTCCGGAGCGGCATACCGTGACTTTGATGACGGTGCTGACGGAAAATTGATCGACAAGTCATGCTTCCAGAAACGGCAACTGCCCTGAAGTCGATCATAAGCCTCGAACAATTTCGGCAGATCGTAGTCGGCACCTTCTTCCATTCCCATGAAGTTCAGCAACTCGTTGCGCGAGTGGCGCTCCAATCCACGTATTTCGATGTTCGTCAGCTGCGCAAACGAACCGAGTTCGTTAATGTGTATCTGCAAATCGGCCACATCCTTGTCGACCGGCTCGATCGATATGTCAAATCTGGCAAGGGGATAACCTCCGATTGCCAACGTGCTGGCGACTGCCTTGCGGATCTCGTTCAGACGAAGCGCACTAGACCGGGTTGGTTCGTTCGCCACCCATAGCATCTCAGGTTGGTCATTGTTGTCATCGTCGGGTGAACACCAACCTCCGATAGGTTTCCTATCGCGATAGAAGCGAATTCGCCGTCGAGAATCATCAGCGCCCACATTCGACGTAAGACATCGGCGAATGGAGTCAGCCAACTCTTGATCTACGCCTTCGATACGAACTACTCCCGCCTTGTAGCGCGGTCCTTCCTCAATGGTGGCCAGCAAGCTCGAGCCATCCGCTGGAATTACTCTCACTTTCGCCCCTGGGCAGCCCGAGTGGGCGTAGCCCTCGGCGAGTGTTTCTTCTAGCTGCTCCACCAGGGGCAAAAGCGCCGCTGTCGGGCGGCAGGCGGCTTGCACCTTCAGGTTGCTTTCGAGTTCACTTCGCAGCTCCTCGGCCTTGAAATGCTCGAGGCCGCGGAACTTGAGGGTCGAAAGGTCGCCAAACTCGCCCACCCTCACCGAATGCTTGGCCTCCTCAATCTTACTATCTGTCTTATCAGCGAGGACTTCAGGAGCGGCGACTAGGATCAGCAGCACGAGTAGGTGGGGACGTCGCATGGGAGGGACCCTTGCAGGGGAGGAGGGGCGAAGGCGAGTCGGCTGGAGTCTAGCGGTTTGCCGCCGCTGCACCTATGTCGATCTGCCACGTCTGTCCCGCCGGCGATAAGAAACTCCCTGTTTTCCAAGCCTTCGACGCCCCTTTCCCCCTCTGCCTATTCTGCTACAATACGGGGCTCGCAGCGGGCTGAAGGTCTGCCCACTGCCAATCGCACAAAGCTAAACTCCGACGTGATATCATGCCGAAGCAAAAGACTCACAAGGGAACCAAGAAGCGATTCCGCTTGTCCGCTAAGGGCAAGGCCAAGCACCGCCAGGCAGGCACCAGCCACCTGGCCGCCCGCATGGACCAGAAGCGGAAGCGCAACTTGCGTGGAACCACCACCACGAACGACACCAATAGCAAGATGATCGCCAAGGCGCTGTGCGGCAACAGCTACTAATTTGCTGGGTCAAGCCGAACTTGTCGCACCAGCGATCGCCGCGCAATCTGGAAGCTTCCAGCCGGCCATGGGATCGCTACTGCGAAAAGATTCGTTTGACCTGGAATTGGGGCCGTTGGCAGGTTAGCCGACAGCCCAAACAAGCGGGTCGGGCTCGATAACGTTTGCTCTGTTGGTGAGCAAAGGCCTGGATTCGCCACACGAGGCATCGGCCGCGGCAACACTGCCCGGCGCCCGACGCCCAATCAATGGACGCTCCCTACCATGCGTACTACTAACGGTTCGACTCGGAATCGCAAGAAGAATCGTCTCTTCAAGAAGGCCAAGGGCAATCGTGGCGGACGCGGCAATCTGCTGCGTACCGTGAAGGAAACGGTCGTCCGCTCCGGCGCTTATTCATTCCGCGACCGCAAGGTCCGCGCCCGCGAGTTCCGCAAGCTGTGGATCATCCGCATCAATGCGGCCGTGCGTGAGCGTGGCCTGCGTTACAGTGAGTTCATCAACGGCCTCACCAAGGCTGGCATCGAGCTCGATCGCAAGATGCTCTCGGAAATGGCCATCGCCGACCCCGCGATGTTCGACGCCGTGGTCGAAAAGGTCAAAGAAGCACTCGCTAAATGACCAATTGATGAATGACCAATGACCAATAGGGTTTTGGTCATTGGATATTTGGGAATTGGACATTCATCGATCGTGGCACTTCAGGACTTCATCGCCGAACTAGATTCGCTCGCTGGCGAAGCGCAAGACGCGTTCACCGGGGCGGCCGATCGCGATGCGCTCGAGGCAGCCCGCGTCGAGTTCCTCGGCGCGAAAGCGGGCCGGCTGAAGGCCGTACAAAAGGGCATGGGCAAAGTCGACAAGACCGACAAGCCTGCCGCCGGCCAAAAGCTCAACTCGGTGAAGAAAGCCATCGAGCAAGCGTTCGAGCAAGCGACCGGCAGACTCGCTCAGTCCGGCGGCAAAGCCGCGCAAGACTCCTTCGACGTCACCCTGCCCGGGGTACCGGTGCGAGTGGGGCGGCTGCATCCGATCACGCAGACCATCGAGCGGATGAAGGAGATCATGGGCCGGCTGGGCTTCTCGGCGGTCGAAGGTCCCGAGATCGAAGACGACTGGCACAACTTCGAAGCACTGAACATTCCGCTCAGCCACCCCGCCCGCGATCCGCTCGATAATTTCTATTTGAGCGTGGCTTCAGCGAACGCTGCCGGTGGTTCACCCCCACCCCAGCCCTCCCCCAAAGGGGGAGGGAGCAGTAAGCCGTTGTTGCTCCGCAGCCAGACCTCCACGGTGCAGATCCGCGTGATGGAGCAGGTTCTTGCGAATACCGTCGCATCCGGGGCCCAGCCGCCGGTGCGGATCGTTTCGCTCGGCCGGGTGTATCGCCCCGACACGGCCGACGCCACGCACTACCCGATGTTCCACCAGATTGAAGGACTGCTGGTGGATAAGGGAGTCACCATGGCGGACCTGAAGAGCGTGCTGCGGATGTTCTGCCAGAGCTATTACCAGCGTGACGGTGATGATGCTGAAGACGTGCACATCCGCTTCCGCCCCAGCTTCTTCCCGTTCACCGAACCGAGCGTCGAGGTCGACATCAACTGGCAAGGCGGCTGGATGGAGATTGGCGGCGCCGGCATGGTCGACCCCAACGTACTACGCGCGGTTGGCTACGACCCCGAAGAGGTCACCGGCTTCGCCTTCGGCATGGGCGTCGAACGCATCGCCATGCGACAACACAACATCACCGACATCCGCGACCTGTACACCAACGACGTGCGCTTCCTGGCTCAGTTCTAGTCGAACCACGGAGAACACAGAGGTCACGGAGAGAAGAAAGTAGGATGGGTCAAGCGAGTCTCAGCTCGCGCGGACCCATCGTTGTGAAATACCCAATAACGAAATACCCAAGTACCCAAATATCCAATAGATGCGTAAGCGCTCGCCCTTGGGTACTTGGGTATTTCGTCATTTCCGATCATGATGGGTCCGCGTCGCTGACGCTCCTTGACCCATCCTACAAGTCTGCAAAACGATGATCGTCTCCAAAGACTGGCTGTCCGAATACGTCGACCTCAAGATGCCGCTCGACGAGCTGACCGAGCGGCTGACGCTTACGGGGCTCAACCTCGAGGGCGTCGAAACGGTGGCGGGGGACACGGCCATCGATCTGGAAGTCACCAGCAACCGCCCTGACTGTTTGGGCCACATCGGCGTCGCTCGCGAAGTGTCGGTGTTGTGGGGCGAGGAGCTGAAGAAGCCCGACCCGCAGCCAAAGGCTTCCGGACTGAAGGCGTCGAGCGAGATCTCGGTTGAGATCACCTGCCCTGAACTCTGCCCTCGCTATACGGCGCGGGTGATTAAGGGAGTGAAGATCGGCCCCAGCCCGGCGTGGTTGCAAGATCGGCTCAAAGCGATTGGCTGCGGCATCGTAAACAACGTAGTCGACGTGACGAACTACGTGCTGTTCGAATGCGGGCAGCCTTTGCACGCGTTCGATCTGGCGAAGCTGCACGGCGGGAAGATCATCGTCCGCGAGGCCACGCAGGACGAAGAGTTCACCGCCATCGACCACAAGACGTACAAACTCTCGCCCGGCACGTGCGTTATTGCGGACGCCGAAAGGGCCGTGGCGCTCGGTGGTGTGATGGGCGGCGCCGATAGCGAAGTGTCGGACGACACGGTCGACCTGTTGATCGAAGCAGCCGACTTCGATCCGCTGTCGATCCGCACAACCGCCAGGGCGCATCATCTGCACAGCCCGAGCAGTTATCGCTTCGAACGCGGTGTCGATCCCGAAGGCGTCGATTGGGCCAGTCGTCGCTGCTGTGAGTTGATTCTCGAACTGGCCGGCGGCACTCTGTGCGAAGGTGTCGTCGAAGACGGGGCAAAGCCTGAGCCGACTGGCGAGATCAAGCTTCGCTTCGACCAGATCCCGCGCCTGCTGGGCATCGAAGTCGCCGACGACGAGGTCCGCAAGATCCTCACCGACCTGGGCTGCGAAGAGACGCATGTCTGCGGGCACTGTGTGAAAGTGGTTCCGCCCACCTGGCGAGCCGACCTGACGCGCGAAGCGGACCTGTTGGAAGAAGTCGCGCGGATTCATGGGTACGACCAGATTCCCGAAGACGTCGGCGTGCGGATGGCTCCCTCGAGTCGCAGCCGCCGCGACGTGGTGCTCGACCGCGTACGACACGTGCTCACCGCCGCGGGGTTCGACGAGGCGCTCACGCTCAGCACCGTGGAGCCCGAGCAGGTCGAGTCGCACCGCATGTGGACCAACGAGCCGCCGCTGGTAACCAGCACGCCGGTATTGCGCCGCGCCAACGCCCTGCGCCAAAGCGTCGTGCCGAGCCTGCTCGCGTGCCGCAAGACAAACGTGGCGATGAGCAACCCGGTGATCGAGCAATTCGAGATTGCCAGGATCTACCTGCCGCAGCCCGGCCAACTGCCCGACGAACGACTGGTGCTGGCGATCGCCAGCGGGCGGGGGTTCCTCGATGTGAAGGGCGTGGCGGAAGCGGTGGTGTCCGACACCGTGGGACACCGCCGAACCTTGGCCGCCTCGGCCGACGACTCAGGCGCGTCCACGTTGCTCGATGCATCGCGCACCGCGAGCCTATCGCTCGACGGAGTGAAGCTCGGCTACATCGGCGAACTTTCGACAGAGGGACTCGACCAATTTGACCTCCGCGGTCCGGTGACCGTGGCCGAGATCGACCTCGGCCCGCTGTTGGACGGTGCAGAGCTAATCCCCCGCGCGTCGTCGCTCACCAACTACCAACCGATGTCGCGCGACCTGAACGTGGTGTTCGACGAGTCGGTCCGCTGGGCGGACGTGGAGGAGATCGTGCACACGGCCGGCGGCCAGTTGCTCGAAAGCCTCGCGTTCCAGGAAGAGTACCGCGACGCCGAGCGGCTGGGCAAAGGCAAAAAGAGCCTGCTGTGGAGCGTCACTTTGCGAAGCAGCGAAGGCACCCTGACTAGCGAACAAGCCGACGAGGTCCACGCAGCGATTGTGGCCCAGTTGTCGAAGAAGCTCGGCGGCGAATTACGGGCTTAGTGGGTGAACCGACTGGGCCTGCCGGGTATGATTAGCGGAGCAGTTGATCCAACCCAAGCGTGGTCGCCATGCTCAGCCCGGTCTCCTATCTGTTTTACTTCCTCGGACCTGTTCTGCTCGCCGTGTGGTGGCGTTGGCGAAGCGGGGCCGAGTGGAGCTTCTTTTTTATCGGCATACCGCTTTTCCTGTTGTCGCAGGTCGGAGTGGTGCTGGTGCAAGGTCTGATGGCCGCCATTGCGGGTGTTGCCGGCGGACAAGAGTATGCGAAAACAGCCGCTCTTATTGGAGCTGGAATTGGCCCCGGGCTGTGCGAGGAATCTTGCCGCGTGCTTGGCTTCTATTGGCTCAGCCGGCGCAGCAAGCCAGCCACGTGGAATCGTGGCTTCATGTACGCCATCGGACATAGCGGCATGGAGACGGTTTTGGTAGGGCTCGGAATACTGGCCGCGCTGGCAGCCGCCGAGTACATGCCGGATAAGCTTCCAGAGTCCGTCGTTCAATCCATCGATGAAATGCGCCAGACGCCGACTTGGAAAGCAACGCTACTGGCTGCGCATCGCCTGTTTGGCGGATTGTTGATCCATGCTACGTTCACGTCACTCGTAGTCCTGTTCATGCAGCACCGCCAGTGGCGGTGGTTGCTGGCGGCCATGGGACTGCACGCGGTGAACAACTGGGTAGCGATTTCGTTGCAGTCGCAATTGGCGCACCTTGGATTCCTGGCCATCTTCACGCTGTGCCTCGTTGCGGTTTACGGAGCGCTACTATGGTGGACCTGGCGGCTGACGCACCACCAACCAGCTCCGACTGCGAATGCTGGAACCACGGCAGACACGACGAGCACTCCCGAAGACTCGCACACGCCCTAGCCGGTGGCACACCTGCCGCCGCGACGAACATAATGGGTGCTCACTCTTGCGATTTCGCGTCCCGCTCGGCGACTCGCTCTCGTAAGTCCTTGACGTAGCTCTCGAGGCCTTCGATTGTCCACTCACCATCAGGCTGATTGATGTAACTCCAAAGTTCCAGCAGCGTGATGCGGAGGTCGCTCGTCAGCAGTTCGCCGTCCACCACTTCAAAGATCTGGACATCGTCCGGCAGCATTGCCTTCGACTCGCCTTCCAACGGAAGCTCGTAGTGGTATCGATGGGAGAACCATGGTTCGACACGTTTTGGCTGCGGATTCCAACGGACGTTTCCGCGCAGGAATTGCACGAATATCACTCGGGGTTCTTCTCGCCAGTCTCTGGGCGCTTGCATCGCGTACCAGATGTTGACTTGGTCGCCGGTGGGTAGTTCCCAGCTTTGTCCTTGCACGCCATCGCTCGTACGTGGCCAAAACCGCACTCCATGGGGGAAGTAAATCGGATCACTCAAGCTCTGCCGCTCCACCCATCGCTGGCCCCACAACTCGGGCCACCTAGGGTGATAGGCTATCTGGTAGGTACTCAAGGCGAACATGGCGGTCAGAAGCAGCATCGTGCCAACGCTGAAGCGCCACTTCAATGGATTCCACACCAAGAACGGGGGTCGTGAAGTCGCGTTTCTGAACCACGCCCTGGCTGGGCCAAGTTCGAGAGACCGAAACACCCAGTACAGCAACAGAGCTACAAGAAGCCACGGGACCAATCCGACGTAGCAACGAAGGACTGAGTAATAGCGTCTCATGCCATCTAAGACCATCACCCAGGCTGGCAAGCCGATCAACCACACGATCAGTACCAATAGCGACATCATCGAGCCTGCGACCCGCGCCCACTCCCGTCGGCGGAACAGTCCCCAAGCAATGGGCAGGAGTACGAACCACACACTCCAGCAGGGCCATTCTTCGGTCCACAAGCTTAGAGCTTGTTTAATCACCGAATAGCAGCTCAACAGCAGCAGCAACCCCGCAATCACACGAACTTCGAGCGGCGCGCGATCGTCGGCTTCGCGTTCCGACTCAGGGGTCTCGGGTGATTCTTGCATGGAGGTATTGTAGACGACCCGTTGTCTTAGCAACCGCTCGCGTCCCGCTCGGCCACTCGCTTGCGTAGGTCATTTACGTAGGTTTCGAGGCCTTTGAGGGTTGGTTCTATGTCGGGGTGGTTTACATAGCTCCAGAGTTCGAGGACTGTGAGTTGCACCTCGCTGGTGCGGAGCTTGCCACCGTAGAACTCGGCAATCTGGACTTTTCCTGGAAAGTCGATCCTTGGTCCGCCGGCCAAACGAAAATTAGCAGTCCATCTTCCTGCCCCTCTCGTGGCCCGCCCATGGGCCAGAGAAACACGCTCGCCGATTACGTCCCAACGATTTATGACAACGTAGCCGAGTGCAGGTTGATCGGAGAATGAGTTACTCAGCACGACGCCGTAGTGTATTTCGCTAGCGTACCTGTCATCTTCGCGGTAGTATGCTCCGCCAGAATCCGTCGAAGGGACGGAGAGAACTGGTTCGGGAAAGTAGAGTGGGTCCGAAAACTCCTGCCTTTCAAGCCAACGCCGTGCTCGTAGTCTACGTACCCCGGGATGCGTCACCGTAACTACCGAGGCGACCGCTAGGATCACGGTGAGGAACAGCAGCGCGCCGAGTCCAAACCGCCAACGCTTCGGACTCCACTCGATGTAGGGAACCGTGGGCCACTGGCGTTGGTAATAGTCGACCACCTTCTTGCTAGCCATATATCGACTGAGATTCCCTGAAACGAATGCCACAACCAACGAATAGGCTACGGCAACCAATTTCTGCTGAGCGCCAGTGGGGCCAAAGTCCTTGCCCAAGAAGAGATCGCCGATACACAGCAACGCTGAGAAGGAACATACAATCAGACTGACGTAGCACACGATGCCAAGCGGAACTGCCACCCACTTGCGCGCCCATCCCCTGCGGCGAAGCAGCCCCCATCCCACCACGCCCAGGCCAACCCACACACCAATCCAAGCATCGCCGTCAACCAATGTGCTGAGAACGAAGCTGACAAGCGACATCGCTCCCAACAAGAGCAGCAACCCTGCAATCACACGAATCCCCAGCGGCGCGCGCTCGGTGGCTGCTTCGCTCTGCGGCTCAAGGGTCTCATGTTCTTCCTGCATGTAGCTATTGTGATCCAACGTGACGTTGGCCGCAAAGTCCTAGCCGGCCGGCACACTTGCCGCCGCGGGTGTCCCCGGCGATGTTCCGAGTTCTTGCGAATCCGGCTACCAACCGACGGGCCGGGCTGGTGTTTTTGCAGCGTGTTTTCCGCAGGCGCAATTTGCTAGCCTCCGCCTCGTTGGGCGCTATAATTACAGTACCGGAACACTTTTCTCACGAAGGAATGGTTCAAGAAGAACTTCCGCTTACTTCTATTTCCCCCTTCTCCTATTCTCTCCCCCACACAGGAGAGGGGGGAATGCAGGTGGAAGTTCTTCTTGAACTGTTCCTGGACGCTTGTCTCGCTAGCATCTCGTCAAGCCGAACTTTTCGAATAGTGATCGCAAGTACGGCGCTGCTAGTCCAAGCTTCCCTCGAGATCACTATCCGAAAAGCTCCGTTTGACAAAGCGCTAGCATGCTCCGCTTGCGTGCGCAGATTCCTCTGGACCTGTTGCCCGCGTTTTCCTAATTTCTCGCCACTATGCGCAAGACTTCCCTCGCCACTGCCACGCGTGCTCGAACGCTCCCCGAGTTGTTCGTGGCGACCGTGCGCCGTCGTCGCCATCAGCCGGCGCTGGGCGTGATCGAGGGTGGGCAGCTCAAGTGGCATACGTGGGAGGAACTCGGTGCGGCCGTCGAGGCTCGCGCGCGGCAGTTCGAGAACCAAGGCATCGGGCGGGGCGAGTTGGTCGTGCAGATCGGCCCGAACAGTGTTGCCTGGGTCGTGAACGACATGGCATTGCACTACGTGGGCGCGGTGCATGTGCCGCTGCACACGACGCTCTCGAAATCGAAACAACAAGAGCTGATCGATCACAGCGGCGCGGAGCACGTGATCGAGCTCTCCGGGGACGCTAACCAGGTCAAGCTCTCCAAACGCTCGAACGAGCGCATCGGCAAGTACATTCCGCCGCACAGCATTTGTGCGCCCGACTCGCTGGCCACCATCCTGTATACGTCCGGCACCACTGGCGAGCCGCGGGGCGTGATGCTCACGCAGAAAAACCTGGTGTCCAACACGGTGGCCTTGAGCGAAGCGGTTGGCAGCCGCAACGAGATGCGGTTGGTGGTGCTGCCGTTCAGTCACATCTACGCCAGAACTTGCGATCTGTATAGCTGGATCGAACGCGGCTCACGGCTGGTGCTATGCGAAGAACCGCGCGAGACGTTCATGCGCGACTGCCAGTTGGTCAAGCCGCTGGTAATCAACGCGGTACCGTACCTGTACCAGAAACTGGTCGACCTGGCCGACGCGGAACTCGAACGGGCGGACGCCGACAAGGCCTCGGGGCCGCCGAAGACAATTCGCGGGCTGCTGGGCGGACGCATCGCCCGCTGCTATTGCGGCGGTGCGGCGCTGGCGCCGAGCGTCGTGGAACGCTTCGCCGAAGAACGCATTCCACTGCTGCCGGGCTACGGCCTTACCGAGGCTTCGCCAGTGGTGACGGTTCCCTCGCACGAGGAACTCGCCCCGTACGCAGTCGGGCGTCCGCTGTCGAACGTGGAAGTGCGATTGGCCGACGACGGCGAGATCCTGGTTCGCGGCCCCAATGTGATGAAGGGTTACTGGCTGAACGAAGCGGCCACCGACGAAGTGCTGCACGACGGCTGGCTCTCCACGGGCGACCTGGGTGAGTGGGACGCCGAAGGGCGGCTGGCGATTGTGGGCCGCAAGAAGGAACTGATGGCTCTGGCGACCGGCAAGAAAATCATTCCGTCGGCCCTGGAAACGCTGGTTTGTGCGTCGCCCTGGATCGAACAGGCGATCGTTATCGGCGAAGGCCAGCGGTACCTATCGGCCATCATCGTGCCGAACCCTAAGCGGATCAAAAGCGAAATTCGCAAGCAGAAACTGTTCGTGTGGTCGAAGAAGCGAGGTGTTTCGCATCCGCGGATTCGCAAAGTCATCGAGCGGGAACTCAACGCCATGCTGGCGCACCTGCCACCGCATCAGCAGGTCAAGAAGTTCGTGATCATCGACCGGGGTTTCTCGATCGACCTGGGCGAAATGACCCCCAAGCTGAGCCTCCGCCGCAAGGTGATCGAGAAAAATTTCGCCAAAGAAATCGCCTCGATGTACTCGTAAGGCGAGCGCTCCAGAAATGTTTCTGGACCGCCAAGCTTGGCGAAGCTGACGCTTGGTACCGTCTTCAAGACCGCACGGGCGGAGGTTAGGATAGCAGTCTCTATCCACCCGACCTCTGACCTCTCCGTTCTTCACCATGCCCCGCGCTCTCTACACCGATTATCCCTGGCCCGACACCTCTGTTGAGCAGTCGATTCTGGACGAGGCCGATTGCCAAATAGTCGAAGCTCCCACGGGCGACGAGGAGACCTTGGCCCGGTTGGCCGTGGACTGCGATGCGATTTTCACTTGCTGGGCGCAGGTGACCGCCAAGGTGCTCGACGCCGCGCCCAACTGCCGGCACGTTTCGCGCACTGGGATTGGCCTCGATAACATCGACGTCGAGCGGGCCACCGAGCGCGGCATGATCGTGACGAACGTGCCCGACTACTGCATTCCGGAGGTAGCCGAGCACACCATGGCGCTCTTGTTCGCTCTGGCTCGCAACATTCACGTCCACCATAAAAACACGCACGCTAATGTGTACGACATCCAGTCGGGCGCGACGATGGAGCGAATGGAAGACCAAACGGTGGGCGTCGTGGGCACCGGGCAGATTGGCAAGGTGTTCATTCAGAAGTGCCTGGGCCTCGGCATGCGGGTCGTGGCCCACAACCGTTCGCAGCAGGTGCCTGCCGGAGTCGAGTGGCGCGGTTTAAATGACCTGCTGGCCGAAAGCGACTACGTAGCGCTGCTCTGCCCGCTGACACCCGAAACGCAGGGCCTGATGAGCGGCGAACAGTTCGCCCGGATGAAAGACTCGGCGTTCCTGATTAACACCTCGCGGGGCGGGCTGGTCGATCACGCGGCGCTGGCCGAGGCGCTCGATGCGGGGCAACTGGCCGGCGCGGGGCTCGATGTGCAGGTTCCCGAACCGCCCGATCTGAACGTGCCGCCGTACAATGATCCGCGTGTGATCGTTACTCCGCATGCGGCATTTCTTTCTACCAGAGCAGTTACCGAACTTCGCACGCGCGTGGCCAGACAGGTAGTAGACTTTCTCCAGGGGCGAACGCCTGAGAACATCGTCAACGCCGACCGCTTGGCGTGAAGTTGTCCTCATAACCGGCAATTTGCCCGGTGCCACCCGCATGTTCGCTACAGTCGGCGCGCGTGCGCAAAGGGTTTTTTGACCCTTGCCCATGCTCGGCCTATATATCTGCGTAGAGATTTTATGTCGCCACAAGACGGGCGGCGGCGCACATCGTGCGTTCCCGCCCCGATGAAACTGCATTAGGAAGGCTCGCGCTACACCAGTATGGACACTTCGAACTCCCCGCCTGAAAGCCCCCCCGAGGGCGCAACTCGCGACTCGCTTCGCGACTTGCGGGAGCGCGCGCAAGCGTCGCTCGAAAAGCAGCGGGAGCGGATGCGAGAACTGGAAGGGAGTTTCTCCGACCGGCTGCAATCGGTGGCCGACGAACTCGCTCAAGAATTGCAGAACGACGAAGGTGCCTCCAGCGACCCGCAGGTGCACGAACAGCACCAGCAGTGGCAACAGGAACTGGCCGAGACCGACGCGGAACTCAACCAGCGGATGGCCGAGCTGGAAGCCAAGCTGAGCGAAGTCGCCGAGCGCGAACTGGAGTTCGAGCAACGTGAGAACGAGCTCGCCGCCCAGGAAGAGTCGCACCGCGAGCAATCGGAGGAAGTTGCCGCCCAGCAGCAGTCGGTCGAGCAGCGCGAAGAACAGCTGGCTAGCGAGCGGCAGTCGCTCGAACAAGGTCAGGCTGAACTGGAGCAAGCACGTGCCGAACTGGATCAGTCGCGCAGTGAGTTGGAGCAAGCACGGGCCGAGTTCGAACAACAGCGAAACGAAACCAATCAAGAGTTGGAGCATCGCCTGGCGGAGCTGGAAGGCCAGCTGGGCGAGCGGCAGGCGGAACTTGATTCGACGAGGGAAGAGCGAGACCGCCTATCGGCCGATCGCGAACAGTTATGTGGCGAGATCGCCCAACTGCAGCAGGAAGCGGAAACGCGGGAAGGAAACTTTGCCGCCGAGCGAGAAGCTTGGCAACAAGCGCAAGCGGGCGACACCGAGCAACTAACGCAGAGAATCGCCGAGCTGGAAGGCCAGCTCGAGAGCGACGCCTCGACGCACCGGCAGCAACAGCAAGCGTTGCAGCAAGAACTGTCTGAAGCGCAGTCGCGGGTCGAGAACCTCGAATCCGCGGCTCAGTCGGCCGAGCAGTCCTCCGCCGAAGCGTCCAACTCGCTGGAAGAAGCCCAGGCCGCCTGGCAGCAGGAACGCGAGGCGATGCTGGCCGAAGAGCAGCGGCTGGCCTCGACGCTCGAGAAGGTGAGCGCGAAGCTGGCCGAAACCGAGGCCAACTCCGAGCCGATGGAGGAGATGCAGAGCAAGTTTGCCCTGGCTCTGGACGACCTGCGCGAACTCCGCGAGCGGAATGCTCAACTGGAACAAGAACTGGCCCACCGACCGGCGCAGGGCGAAGGTGAGTCGGCGGAGTTGATCACACTCCGTGAAGAACGCGACGCGCTGATGGCCGAGGTCGAAGACCTCCGCAACCGGCCGTTGCCGACCGCCGAGTCGGGCGACGAGGCGATGGCCGACTTGCAGCGACGATTCGAAATGGCCGTGGAAGACGTCCGCGAACTCCGCGCCGAGAAAGAGAAGCTCGAAGAGCAACTTGCCAATCGCCCGGCGGGCGGCGGCAGCAGCGGCGGCGGTGAGGAGAAGTGGGAAGATCTGAAACGCAAGCTGTTGATGAGCCTGGAAGACGAGTCGGGCGAGTTGACCGAGGAACGACGCGAAGAACGGGCGTCGATCGAACACACGATCCGCATCACCGACGACGTGGTCGCCGGGAAGGATCGCGAGATTCACCAGCTCCGCGAGCAACTCGAGTCGGTGCCCGAAGCCCCACCTGTCGACCCCGACCAGGACGAAGCAACGGAACAAGCCGTGCAGGCCGCAGTGGACGCCGACGAGGTGATTCAACAGCACCGCGCGAACATGGCGCGACTCGAGGAAGAGCTCACCGAGAAGCTCCGCCAAGCAGAGTTGGAAGTCTCGGTCGAACGAGCCAAGATCGCCCGCGAGCAGACGGAACTGGCCGAGTGGCGAATCGAACTAGAGGCGCTACGCGACTCGCTCCCGCAAAAAGGCTCCGGCGGCTCCGATGGCAATGGCGGCGGAGGCGGAGGCCGCGGCCGTTGGTTCAGAAAAATGGGCCTCGGCGGCGACGAGTGAATTTAGGCTTTAAGCTGTAAGTCCTAAGCCATGAGCCGTATGCTCGAACCAGCGTAGTCCTGCCTATGCTTGGTGCTTTAGTTCGAGCGGCATTTTTTCTAGACGGTCTCGCACGAACTCACGCTACCGAGTATCTATAGTGCGATCTAGTCCCCGCCCAGGCATACGCGGCCAATGCGCGGAGGCGCACTTCTCTCTCGGAAAGCCCAGAAAAAGTAACGTTTTGGGCCTTCGTGGTATCTATAGGGTGCGGGGTCTGAGTAGTTGCCAGGCGTACCGCGACAAACTCTCGTCGTCTATTCGCTGATTCAAAGGGCGAGCCTAGCAGATAGGCTCGCCATCGCTACCGCTGGGATTCTGCACTCTATGACTGTCCGTATCGCTCGAAAGTCGCTTCGGTCGCTTACTTTCGAAAAGCTGGAAACTCGGGTCGTGTTGAGCTCGACCCCCATCATCACGGAATTCGTTGCGTCGAACGACAATTCACTGGACGACGGCGATGGCAACAGCAGTGATTGGATCGAAATCTACAACCCAACCAAGGACGCGATTGACCTGGCCGGCTGGCATCTGACCGACAAGGCCGACAACCTTGATAAGTGGACGTTCCCCAGCCTGTCGCAGTCCATTTTGTCCCCTGGCGAGTACCTTGTCGTCTTTGCGTCCGGCCAGGAGACCGAAACGTACGTTGACCCAGGAGGCAATCTGCACACCGACTTTGCATTGAGCGCGGGCGGTGAGTTCCTGGGGCTGACCGATCCGCTGGAGAACATCGTCTGGTCGTACGCGCCGGAGTACCCGTCGCAACTGACCGATGTCTCCTACGGTGTGAATACACAGGTCGTCGACCTGATCGACGACTCGACGACCACGTCGGCGTGGGTGCCGACATCGGACGTGTTGGATGCGGGCGCGTCACCCGCCTGGACCCAGATCGCATTCGACGATTCGTCGTGGGCGCAGAGCGTAAGCGGCCCCGGTGTGGGATTCGATTCTTCCGCGGGGCAATCGCCTGGGCCCGCCAATGGAGTGGAACTCGGCGACCTGGTGGGCGGCGACCTTACCGACCCAGAGGACGACGGTATTCTGGCGGTTATTTTTGAAGGAGGGTCGTCGAGTAATTCACCCACGGGCGAAGAACCCGCCAGGGCGCTGGACAACACCGACTCGACCAAGTGGTTGGCCTTCGCTCCTTCGGGCACGTACTACGAAATCCACTTCACCGATGGCCTGCCGCGGATTGTCGATGGGTACACGATCACCTCGGCGAACGACGCGTCCAATCGCGACCCCTATAGCTGGACGTTGAGCGGTTCCAACGACGGGGAAACGTATACGGTCGTCGATAGCAGGGATGCTCAGGACTTTGACGACCGCTTTGAGACTAGGCTCTACGAGTTCTCTAGCACCACTGGCTTTAGCTCCTATCGCTTCGACTTCCAGACGGAGTACGGCGTAACCGGTGGCAACATGCCCAACTCGATCCAGATGGCCGAGATTGAGTTGTTCAGTTCGCAGGAATTCAACATGGACCAGCTGGTCGATCTCGACCTGCAGTCCGAGTGGGAGGCAGACCGCAGCAGCATTTACCAGCGCGTCGAATTCAATGTGGCCGACCCGTCGGCGCTCGGCGCGTTGTGGATGGACATGCAATTTAACGACGGCTTTGTCGCGTACCTGAACGGCATGAAGGTCGTGGTGGAGAACGCCCCTTCGCGCCCGAGTTGGCAGTCGCTCGCCCTGGAGCAGCGCGAAGACTCCGAGGCATTCAGTCCCAAGCGTTTCGACCTGAGCGCGTTTCACGACCTGCTGGTGTCGGGCAACAACGTGCTGGCGATCCACGCGCTGAACGACAACGAATTCAGCAGCGAGTTGCTCTCGCGACCGCAGCTATCCGCAGCGTTATTAGACATGTCGGCGGCGACGGAGTTCTACTACGAAACCCCCACGCCCGGCGCGCCGAACGGAGAAGGGAACCTCGGATTTGTGAGCACGCCGGCGTTTAGTGTGCCGCACGGTTTCTACAATAGCGAGTTTAGCCTCTCAATCAGCACCGAAACGCCCGACGCGCTGATCTACTACACCACCAACGGCGACACACCGACACCTGAGTCCGGCTTGCTGTACACGGACCCCATCACCATCGACGGCACCACGGCCATCCTCGCTGCCGCCTTTCAGGAGGGCTACTACGATTCCACGGTTGTCGGCAGCACGTACGTGTTCGTCAGCGACGTGGTATCGCAGAGCTATTCGTCCACGCTCGCTGCAGGGTTCCCAACCAGCTGGGGGAGCGTCTCACCCGACTATGGCATGGACCCCGACGTGATCGGCAACTTCGACGGCGCAGGCAGCTCGCTGGGCGGCGACCTGTTCGGCGGCCAGTACGCCAGCACGATCCAAAGCGACCTGCTCGCGATCCCCACGCTTTCGATCGTGATGGAAACCGAAGAGTTGTTCGGACCCGACGGGATCTACACCCAGTCGACCAATGGCGGCGTGGCTTACGAGCGAGCGACATCGGTTGAACTCATCTATCCGGATGGGACCGAGGGTTTTCAGGTTAACGCGGGCATTCGCATGCAGGGCGGCGCCTTCCGCCGCCACGACCTGAGCAAGAAGCACTCGTTCCGCCTGTTGTTCAAGGACGACTACGGTCCGACGAAGCTCGATTTCCCATTGTTTGGGGAAGACGCCGTGGCCAGCTTCGACACCATCACGCTGCGGATGGAATCGAACGACGGCTACGCGTGGGACGGCGCCGGCACGCGTCCCCAATACGCACGCGACGCATTCGCGAGCAGGACGCTGGCCGCCCTGGGGCAAGTCGCTTCGCACAGCAACCGAGTGCATCTCTATATCAACGGCATCTACTGGGGCGTCTACAACCCGACCGAGCGTCCCGACGCCTCGTTCGCGGCAATGTACTTCGGTGGGGATAAGGACAACTTGGACGCGATCAACGATGGCAGTCCCACCGATGGCGACCTGGACGCTTGGAACGCGATGGTCGCACTGGCACAACAGGCGGGCAGCGGATCTGCCAGCTCGCGTGCCGCCGCGTACCAGCGCCTGCAGGGCGCTAATCCCGATGGTTCGAACAACCCCGCCTATGAAGACTACTTGGACATCGACAACTACATCGACTACTTGATGGTCAACTTCTACGGCGGCAATGTCGACTGGCCCCACCGCAACTGGTATGCAGTCAGAGAGCGGGGCCTGGACAGCACCGGCTTCAAGTTCGTGAGTTGGGACGCCGAGTCGACCATGAACCTGTTCGGCTCCGACATCAACACCAACCGACTGGGCGCCAATGTAGAGGCGGCGCAGCCCTACAGCTACCTGAGAAACAACGAGGAATTCCGCATCCGGTTTGCCGACCACGCACACCGCGCCTTATTCAACGACGGTGCCCTGACTCCCGACGAAGCCATCGCTCGGTACGAGGCGCTGCTAGCCGACATGCAGCACGCCATCGTGGCCGAGAGCGCCCGCTGGGGCGACATGCACCGCAGTACCCCATTGACCAAGGCGCAGTGGGAGGCGGAAGGGCAGTCGGTGATCGACACCTTCCTGACCGGTCGGACCGATGTGTTTCTCAACCAGTTGCGTTCCGCCAACCTGTACCCTTCCGTCGACGCCCCCGTGTTCAGCCAGCACGGCGGCCCGGTCCCCGCGGGCGGTATCGAGCTGGGCATCACTAGTACTGAAGGCGTCATCTACTACACGCTCGATGGTTCAGATCCTCGAGCAACCGGGGGAGGCGTCGCGGGGCAGACCTACACCGCGCCGGTGGCAGTAACACCCGGCGTCACGGTCAAGTCGCGCACGCTCAGTGGTGGTGAGTGGTCGGCGCTAAACGAGGCGACCTTCGAAGCGCAGCCGCTTCCCGGAGACTACGATGGCAATGGTACGGTCGAGCAGGCCGACTACCTCGCTTGGCGAAGCCAGTTCGGCTCGCAGGTGCCCACTCCTGGCACAGGCGCCGATGGCAACCAGGACGGCGTCGTTAACCTGGCCGACTACACGATCTGGCGAAACAACTTGGGTGCCTCTGTCGCGCCCAGTCAATCGGCGTCCCTACAGGTATCCTCTTCAGACCCAGCATTGGCGGCCGTCACGAGTTCGGCTGCCGAAACAGTCGACCAAGAACTGCAAGGAGTGTCGCCTGCACAGCTGCCCTATTCTATCGCCCTGAAAGCGACTGTCGGCGGAGCTGCAGGTCCGGCTAAGCAATCCTGGAGTTCCGCACGGGTCGACGTTGCTCTTCAGTTGTTGTATCTAAACCAGCAACAAGAGCAGCCAGACAATCAGAGCCCGGCGAATCTAGCAGGCGTTGATAGTAGCCTGGGCGACGAGGGGTACGATACGTCCGCCGAATTGCATGCCGTGGAAGAAGTGTTCGCTGATTTGGCAACGGAGTTCATTCTGGGGCTGTGATCAGGCAGTGACGTGACTTGCTACCACGCGGATCCCTCAAAATCGCTCCTGTAAAAAAATCGCCGTAGAATCCGCGTTCTGATTTGATCTAATAGAGAGAGCTGCTTCGCAGTTGGGTGGGACCGGTGTGCGCGTTTGGTGACTCGAGCGCTCGTTCAACGGTGTGAACGGCGACTATCGGGGTTTTGTCCTCCTGTAAAACCACCAGGGACAAAACCCTTTGGGCCCGTTTGCAAGGTGGTTCTTGTAAACCGTTGTCGCAAAACGACTTGCGTCAACGGGCCGAGTTCTCCGTGGACGGAGTTTTGGTACCACGGATGAAAATCGGGGAACTACTCAGCGTGGGCGAAATCGTAAATCGCTGGAGGGTAACGACTTATGGAGACGGAGCATTTTGGGTTTTGGTCCAGGTGGGACAAAACGTTGCATGGCGGGGTGGGGTCTATTTGACCTTTTCGCCGCGCATCAGGAAGACGGCGCGGGTTACTCCGTCGAACTCCAGTGGGTCGACAACGAACTCGCCTTCGACGGAGACCGGTTTGGTGGAGAACGTGGCCGTGCGGCCGGGCGTCATTTCGATGCGGATGCAATCGTAGAGCGCCGCGCCGGGTCCAAAGCAGCACTCCTGATTGTCGCGCACCAGCACAAAGGCCTTGAGCCCCTCGCGCTGCATGGTGGGATAGATATAGCCGCGAATGCGAATCCGCTGGCCGACCAGGTCTTCGATCTCCTCGGTCAGCATGTCGCGCTCGTACGGCGCGTCGGGCTCGATGTCGAACTTGATGTCGTCGAACGTTTTGTCGACGATTCGCGACGACTTCGTGGCCGCAGGTTTGGTGGCTGCAGATGTTTGGTCGTCCGACGCGCTGGCGTTGGAGACCTGCTCGGCGCTGGGCATGGTGTAGTAGGTCTCTTCCGGCTCGCAGCCCGCGATGAGCAAGAGAGCTAGCACCGCCACCACGCCGGATGCGTGCTGCCGTGGAGGCATGGTGAGCCACTTTTCGCGTTGTGGAAGTTTCATCTCAGCCATCACATCCATTGTCGGCGATTGGAGGCAAGCGAAACCAGCGAACCTGTCTACTCGACGTAGTCGGCTTCCAAAAAGTAAACGGGATACTGAGCGCCACGACCCAAGTTTTGAGGAGCGCATTTCAAATGGCCCCCCACGCGAAACACGCCAGCATCGTAGTCGATCGCCTTGGTTCCCGGATTGAGCTGCACGGCAACTTGATCCCAGTATTTAACCGACTGCAGGTCGCCAAAGCAGCATGTGTTGTTGTCGCGGACCAGCAGGAACTTGTCGATGTTCTTCCGGCCTGGGGCCGAGTCGGGACGGATGTAACCCTTGATGAACACCTTTTGGCCAAGTTGATCCGCCGCGTCCTCGGGAATGGGCCGACGCGCGAGTTCGTCCTTCTTGTCGGGCTTGAGCGTCTGGAACGAAATTCGGCTGTAACCATCGGGCACCTCCGTGGCGTGCTTCACCGCTGCGATGCCCACCCCAGCGACCAGCAAGTTCGCGGACATCAACAACCCAAACAGTGCGAAGCCCTTGCCGGTGTAGATATCGCGATTGTTGTTGATTTTGCGAATCGCCAGCAGCGACATCACGATGCCCAGCGCCGGGATCGCGGATACCAGGATAGCGACATCCAGAAAGTCGGTGAATGCCAGTATGAACAGCGACACGAGCCCTAACAACGCCGAAACCAACGCCCCCGAGTAGATGGCGCGATAGTCGATCGCGGCGTCTTCTTCGCTGCGCTTGGCCGGAGGATCAAGGACGGTTGTGCTCATGGGATTAGGTGAGTAAGTGAGTAAGTGAGTAGGTGAGGAAGTGAAGGGTTAGTATATGTGTAGCTTAATTGCCGCTGCGGAGTACCAGCCATACCAGGGCGATCATCAAGGCGGCCGCCACGAGTGGGATACCGATGACCAACGCCGGGTCGGGCTCTTTTTCAAGGGCTTCGGCCTCCGCTACGTTTGTCACAGGCTGCGTGGTTTCGGACTCGCTCTCGGCAGGCTCGAAGGTTTCGTCGATGTTGTTGGTTTCGTCAGGCTCGTCGGTCTCGGCTTTGGCCACCAAGGTTGTCACCGGAGCCTCGTCCGTCGCGACGTCCGCTGCGGGATCGGATTCGTCAGGCTCGTCGTCGGTCGGCTGCTCTATTGTATCCTCGGTGTCCGTGGAGACGGCTACTTGTTCTACGGTCTCCGACGGCAATGGTTCTGCGGTGTTTTCCGCCTCGTTTTCCGCTTCGTTGGGCGAGTTCAGCGGCGGGGCCTGGTCGGGTGGGCGGCTGCCGGCGCGGGCGAAGCCCAGGAAGCCGAACGACATCAGGCTCCGCGCCCTTTTCACCGTTTCCGGCTCGAGCTTTTCGATCTTCTCCAGCGCTTCGGTTGCCCGCTGGCCCACTTCGCCTTCCTGTTGCGAGGCCTGATCCAGGTAGGCCACGATCGGCTCTTTGACGTACGTCTTGGGGTCGGCTTCGCTGAACATGGTTACCAGGCGGTCGAGCACCGTCCAGTCCTGCCATCGCGAGAGATCGCGGACCGCCTGCTCGGCAAAGTCGGGCTTCTCGAGCACCAACCGCATCGACTGCTTCAAGCGGTCCATCGAGACTTCGTCGGTTTCCTCGGCCAGGAACCGCAGCGCGAGCAGCAGCCCGTACACCTTGGTGGGGTCTTCGGTCGGATCCTGGAGGAACTCTTCGTCGAGCCGATCGAGTCCATCGGCGCCGGTGAGTTTCAGGTAGCAACCCACCATGGCGTTGAAGCCGAGTTGCTTCTGGCGTTGCTGCATGGCGACCATCTCGGGCAGGATGGGCAGCGTGATGCCGCCGCCCAGGCCGAGGCTCATGGCAGCCGAGGCTTCGGCCGTGGCCTTCAGCACCCGCCCGTCGGCCAGCATCATTCGCTCCAGCTTGGCCACGTCCTGGTCGTCGCCCACGATGCCGAGCATCACGAAGTACAAGCTACGGCGGCTGGGGCTCACTTGCGGGTCTTCGATCCACTGCCACAGTTGGTCGCGGTCGATCTTATCGGCGATGGCCACCACGTCGGGGTACGGGGTACGGGCGAACTCGTCGTACGAGTCTTGCGCGAGCAGTGGGTCGGCGTGCTCCAGGTAGTCGTAGAAGTACTGCGAACGCCCGGGGCCCTTCTCCGGCAACGCGCGAATCTCCTGCACGTACTTCACCGCGGCGTCGCTCAGCGGAACGGGAATGTTCCAATCGAGCTCTTCGCTGCCGATGCCGCGGATCAGGTAGGTTTGTCCTTGGATCGGTTCGCCGAAGAACACTGCTTCGACTTGCTCGGCGCCGCCGAGCAGCTTTTCGCCCAGCAGCACTTTCTCGATGCGAAACTTGGCCTTGCCGGTGTCGGGATCGATGATGCCGCCGGGAGGGGCATCGCCTTCGGCGTCGACCAGCTTGGCGAGCACCACGACGTCGCTGCCGTCCATCTCCTCGGTCAGGGTGGCTTTCTCCACCGTGCAGTAGGGACACGCCAGCAGTGGGCCAGCGACGAGAGCCAGCACGGTCAGGACGAGCAGCGGGATTTGGAGGGAGCGGTTCATGGGGTTCGTTTCGCGGAGAGGGGGCAGTGCGAATCGTGGGAGGGACCTGTCAGGAAGGGGCCCTTCATTGTACCCAATCTATCGCGTACCGCTGAGAGCTTTTGCCACATCGGTTCGATAGGCAGTTATAGCAGGCAGAATTCCCGCCAAAATGGCCAAAAGCACCAGCGATGGCAGGACAATTAGCTCCTTGGGGTCCACCGCTAGCATGTCCAGCGGCACGCCAGTTTTGATTTCGACGTAGGGGCTCGCCAGGCCCACCATCAGATGACCCAGCACCCAACCAGCCAGACCACCCAGCAGCGCGAGCAGCACCGCCTCGAGCAGCACGATACTTTGCACCGCTCCGCGACTGGCCCCCAAGGCCCGCATCACCGCGATGTCGTGAGCCCGATCGGACATCGAATTGTAAATGCTAACCAGGATACCAATGGCAGCCACCAGCACGATCAACGCCGTGAGGACCAACAGCACGGTGCGCACCGGACCGACGATGTTCTCCAGCATCTGCGTGACCACTTCGCTGGGCGGCACCGCTTGGGTGCCGCTGCCCGACTTGTTGATGCTGAAGTTAAGTTCCATCGCCTCGGTCGGGCCCTTGGCGAGCACCAGAATGGAGGTCACCTCGCGCTGGGCTTCGGGCAGGGGCTCGAGTTCGTTGCCTTCGTTATCGTAGCCAACCGTCGGAGCGCCGGGCTCTGGCACCGTGCTGGCCTCGGTGTCGTCGGCGTTCTTGGGCTTGGCGGAGAGCGAGTGATTCGGCATCAGGTAGAAGCCTTCCATATTCACATACACGGCGCGGTCGTTGGCCGTTCCGGTCGGCTTCAGAATACCTACAACCTCAAAGGACTCCTCATGCTCGTCTTCCGGATTGCCGCCGAGACCGTGGGTCGGATTGACCTTGTCGCCGACCTTGATCTTGCCCTGCCTGGCGATCACCGAGCCGATCACTGCCTCGCGAAATTTCTCGCGTTTGAAGTTGCGTCCTTCGGAGAACTCATAAGGCGTCACCCCATCGTACTTCAGCTTTTCGAACAGGTCGGGCGTGGTGCCGATAGCGCGGTACTTGTAGTCGCCCACCACGAACGTATCGCCCAAGCAATAAGGAATCGCTGCATCGGTGTATTTGGCGTACTCGCCATCGACGAACTTGCGGTAATAGGCGTACGAAATGGGATAGAGCGGCTTGCCCAGGTGATACACGGTGCTCATCACCAGCTCGGTCCGTCCGCCAGTGCCGCCAACGATGAAGTGATAGCCTTGCGCGTCTTGCTCGAATTGCTCGACCGCCACGCGATGGATCACCAGCACCATGATCACTGCCGCTACGCCGAGCGCCATCGACAGTCCCGTGAGGAACGACGCCAGCGGGCGTTCGCACATGTTTCGCCAGGCGATGGAGAGGAAGTTCATGCCGCGCTCACCACTCGGTTAAGGTCTTCCAGGGCCACCACGTGTTCGAACTGGTTCGATACTTCCGGCGAGTGGGTCACCATCAGCATGGCGACTTTTTCGTTGTTGCACACGTCGCGCAGCATGTCGACCACTTGTTGCTGGTGGCCAGGATCGATGTTGGCCGTGGGCTCGTCGGCCAACAGCAGCACCGGCTTGTTCACCAATGCCCGAGCCACGGCGGTACGTTGTTGTTCGCCGACGCTCAGGTGGGCCGGTTTGTGGTTCAGGCGGTGCCCCAGGCCGACCTGTTCGAGCAGCTCAACGGCCCGGTCGCGATCCTTTGGCCGCTTGGTAAAGGTCATGCCGAGCATCACGTTCTCCAGGGCGGTGAAGGCCGGCAGCAGATTGAATGTTTGAAACACGTAGCCAATGTTGTTCGCGCGAAACTTGTCGCGTCCCGCTTCCGGCAACCGGTGAAGCTGCACCGGCCCGAAGTGGATTTCACCCGAATCGATCGGCATCAGCCCGGCGATCGAGTGCAGCAGCGTGGTCTTGCCACAACCGCTCCGCCCGCGAATCACCACCTGGTCGCCCGGCCGGATGGCGAAGTGCTCGATGTCGAGAATGGGCAGCCGCTCGCCGCTCGGCTCGCGGTAGCTCTTCTGCACCTGCTTTAGCTCGACGAGGTACGGGGAGTCGGACATGGGGGGATTGCGTGGTGGAGGGTCTGAAACCCGCGGCTTCCGCCGCGGGCGATGGTGGGAGACCGTCTATCATAACGCCGCGCGGGCGTGGGCGAAAATGGCCACTGGGGGCCGGAGACCAGCGCGATATCGCGCTTCTTGGGTGTACGTGGCGGATTTACGAGAAGTTCATGAAGTCGACCGAACCTCGACCACTATTCTTAGCGGCACAGTCTCAATTCGCACCGCAATGGCCCATGGATTAGGATACGAAGTCAGAAAACTCCCACCGAGACGAGCTCATGATGACTGCATATCGACTCGCCTTCTTGACGCTGCTCATCGCCTTCGGCGCGTGCACCACCGCCGATGCGGTTGCGTTTCTTCAAGTCCATGGCGGCCCCAGCTATGATCCCGGCCAGGGCAATGGGTACCTCCACCCCTTCGGTGGCTTGCAGGCGACCGACAGTGGCATCGCGATCAGTAGCTTCGTCAGATACGACGCCGGCGTCGCTGAGAGCCGACGCGCCATGCATTGGGGGCCGACTACCGGACCGAGCGAACTCGCCTACCTCAGTGTGGATTCCCAAGGAGCGCCCTACAGCGAGATTACCGCGATCAATAGTAGCGGAATGATGGTTGGTGCGGCGAACAAGTTTGTTGACGGAGTATCGCAGAAGATACGAGCGGTGCGCTGGGATGCGACAGGAACGGAGGTTACGGAGTTGGACTTCATCGCGGAGAACATCAACCCCATCTCTCACTTGGGCTACGCCACGGCCATCAATGACAGCGGGCTGACCGTGGGTTGGTCAACCAAGACGGGGCCAACCGGTTCGTTGGGGCGGCGGGCGGTGCGGTGGGAGCCCGATGGCACTGCCGTGACCGAGTTAGGGAACCTCGGTACGCGAGATGGATCGACTCGCAGCGAAGCACTTATCGTGAACGATGATGGAATCATTGCCGGCTACGCCGAGAAGTACGCGGACGGCGTCGCCATCGGAATTCGGGCTATTCGTTGGGATACCGACAGCACGGAAGCCGTCGAGTTGGGAGATCTTGGCACGGACGGTCGCGGATTTACGGAGAGTTATGTTACAGACATCAACGACGAAGGAACCATTGTTGGCTGGGCAAGGAAAGTTGAGGGTAGTTCCTTACGCTTGGCGCGGGGCGTGCGGTGGGAAGCGGGGCAAACAACCGCAACCGAACTCGGCACACTGAGCGCACAAAGCACTTCGGCAAGAAGCTTCGCCTTGAGCATCAACGACGAAGGCACGTCGGTGGGCTGGTCGACAAAACACATCGGCTCCGCGTCTCGAGGCACGCGCGGTGTCCGCTGGGACGCCTCGACCACAACGCCCACGGAGCTAGGCAGTCTCGGCACCGACTCCAGCGGACGCACGGCAAGCATTGCCTATCAAATCAATTCTCGCGGTGTAGCCGTTGGCTACGCCCAGAAGTATGAGTCGGAAAACCTGGTCGGCGATCGCGCTGTTGCCTGGGGGGCCGATGCAAGCGCACTGGACCTTAACACGCTAATCGACCCCAACAGCGGCTGGACATTGGAGCGAGCCTTCGATATCAGCGACAGCGGTTGGATCACCGGTGTCGGGATGTTCGATCCGGGTGGCGACCAGACGGCCTACGAACGTGCGTTCCTGATGCGTCTACCAGCAACCTACATTCCCGAGCCTGCCATGGGGCCGATACTGGCCCTAGCCGCTGTGGCAGTATGCCTTGCAGCTTGGCCGAGGAGGGCGTTCGCACGCGTACCGACCCCGCAAGCCAGCGGCCACTAACCTTCGCCGCGGAGCTTGGTGCTCGAAACGTCGTTGCGGAAGGTCGATTCGGGGACCGACGAGCTGATGGTCATGAGGCTTTTCGGCAGGCCCAGGGTTTCGAGCGTGTAGTAGCCGTCGTCGAGTTCGCGGCCGAACACCAGGAAGCTGGCGCCCAGGTCGGTGAGTTCGGCGATGGCCGAGTCGCGGGCGGAGATGCTGCCGCCGTAGTACTTGGCGTCGCCGATCCGCATGATGGTGTCGGCGCCGCAAACGAATGGCACTTCGGGATACATGCGGGCCTTCTCCACGAACGTCGCTGCGCGGGTGAGCACCAGCGGCTTGTCTTCGAACTGCAGGGCGCGGGACTCGATCTCCACGTAGTCGAGCGGCGGCTTGTCCACGTTGGCGATCGACAGCTCGAACAGCACGTGGCAGTCGAGCAACTGCTCGGCGATGGCGGCCATCTCGACATGGCCTGCGTGCAGCGGATTGAACGCACCGGGGAACAGGGCAATCGAATCGGTGGCGCCGCGGCAGTTCATCTCCACGCACGACTGCTCTCCCGTGAGCAGCGTTCGCCAGGCGGGCAGCGCCTCGACGCGGCGGCGGACCACCTTTTCGTCTTCGGCCAGTTCGAGTTCGAACGAAGGCTGAAGGCCCGCCGCTTCGGCCGCTGCGTACAGCACGAGTTCAGCGGCCAGTTGCTCTTCCTGCTCGCGAGTGCGCTCGCCTTTGTTCAAGACGAGTGTCAGCGCGCAGGTGCTGCTCACCGTTTGAAACGCCACGTGCACACGGTGTGGGCCCTTCTTCGGTCGGTCGGATGCCAGCGACGCGGTGGCGGCTACGCCGGCCAGAGCGAAGCCGGTGGTGCTGAGCTGCCGCGCGCGCATGTAAGCGGCCATGGCCATCGCTCGAGCGGTCCGCTCGCTGCACGCTTGCTCGGGCTGGGCGCCGAGCCATTGGGCGAGCGCCTGGGGGCTGTAAGGAACCTGGGCGTCGAGCACGGTGCGCGAGCCGCCGGGCACCGAGAGTACGTCGCCAATGGCCGAAGCCCCGCCTCCAGTGGTGGCCAGGACGAACTCGAACTCGGCGGAGTGGATGGCTTCGATGCGTGAACGGATCTGAGGATTCATACGGCGATTCGAAAGTTGCGGGTTGTGCGGAACTGCGTTCGTCCGCGGCGTTGCTTTTAGGCTGCGCTGGGTTTGCAGAAACTACACATGCTGCGAAAGGGCAACGTCGGTTTTCCCCGGCGTTTAGGTGCGGAGCTGGCAATTGTACCGGCTATCCGGCCCGCTGGCTGCGGTCCGGCGGAGTTGGCACATCGGTTGCAGTTTCCCTCCCTCTCAAGGGTACTTCAGCCAGTGCCCTGGTGCTCCTCGCAAATCTCCTCTTCGTAAGACTGGACGGTACCCCCATGGCCGACGTCGTCGAGCTGAATGATCTTCGCTCGCTAAGTCGCTACCGCCTGTTGTGGGACTCGCTCGTGGCGGACACGCCCGACGCGACGTTCCTGCACACCTACGACTGGCTGGAAAACTACTGGCGGCATTTCGGCCGTGGCAAACAGTTGCGCGTACTGGTGGTCCGCTCGTCGGCACATGGTGTGGGAATCCTGCCACTGTGCGTGGTGCGCCGGCGGCATCGACTCGGCTCGGTGCGGGTACTCACCTATCCGTTGGACGATTGGGGCACGTTCTACAGCCCAATCGGACCCCACCCCACCGCCACGCTGCTCACCGCGCTGCGGCACGTGTCCAACACGCACCGGGACTGGGACGAAGTCGACCTGCGGTGGATCGCCCACGAGAGTCGCGACCGCGGCCGCACGTTTCGCGCGATGCAGCAAGTGGGATTCACCCCGCGGGTCGAGCCGCACGGCGGTACTTCGTTGATCGATCTCGCAGAGGTCGGCAATTGGGACGGCTACCTGGCGAGCTTGTCGCGCAAGCAACGACACGAGCTGCGGCGCATCAACCGCCGCGTGAGCGATTGGGGCAGCGTCGAGCTGGTGCGTCACCGACCCCAGCCACGCCGCACCGGCGATGGCGACCCGGCGTGGGAGGTGTACCAACAGTGCGAGCAAGTGGCCCGCGCTAGTTGGCAAAACAACTCCACCACTGGCAACACGCTTTCGCATCCCTCGTTGGTGAGCTTCTTCCACGATACGCACGCCGCGGCCAGTCGGTTGGGCATGGTCGACATGGCAGTGCTGCGACTAGCGGACCGCCCTGTCGCGTTCTGGTACGGCTACCACTACCAGGGCCGTGTGATGGGGCTTCGCATGGGCTACTGCCCTAATGCTCCCGTGAGCGGAGTCGGCATGGCGCTCATGTCGCGGCTGATTGAAGACAGCCTGGACCGCGGCGACGACACATTCGACCTGGGTCCGGGTGGCGAGAGCTACAAACTGCGACTACGCACCACGATGGCGAGTCGGCATCGAGTGACCTATACACCGTCCACAGCGCTTCGCCCGCAACTGATCCGCGCCAGCGCGTGGCTACGCCAGCGGACTGCCGGCACGTTGCGCCTGGCAGCCAGTAGTTGACGCTTGCTTAGCGACCTTGCGGAACGCTCTCGATCTCGGCTTTGGCTTCTTCCAAGGCTTGTGCTTCGCGAGCAAGCTTGAACTCCGGCCCTGGAGCGAAGTACTGCACATCGTCTTGCAGGTAGTATCCGCTAGGCAGCACCTGGCCCGAGTACAGGCCCTGGCATCCAGTGAGCGCCATCGAGGCGAGGATCACCGCGCCGCACGCAGCTTGTGAGAGTTTGTGGTTCATGCTGGTGACCGTTGTCTTGTTCATGGCAATTTCGGTTCGGCAAATTCGAGTGAGCGAAGAACCGGCGGCAATAGGACGAGGCGGGTCGCGCACTGGCGAACCGTTACTACCGTTATCGTCCGCCTAACTGTCAAGGTTTAACAGAAGCCAGAAAAAGTTGTCCTGCAGGCCGGGTGAGAGCACTTTTCCACCGGAATCTGGCGCAATGACTGTTAAGCTGGGATAAATCGCCGTGATTTGCTGCGAATGGTAGAATACGACATCTCGCGCATCTCCGCTCCCCCAACCCCGCTCAGCCATGTTGAACTCCCCTCCCCAAGGTCCCATCCGCCACCAGTGGGTGCTAGCGTGCTCGATCGTCCTGGTGCTAGCGGGCGGGGTATGGCGCAGTGCCGGGGCTGTGGCCCAAGACCGCTCTGAGCCGGGGCAGTCCTACTTTGGGTCGGTCGAGGAGCTCTACCGCGCCGAACATCGCGATGCCCTGCGGGGATTTCGAAACGAGGTGCGCGGCGGCATCCGCGTGGGCCTGACTCGTTGGGTCGACTCGATCTGCTACCGCGCCATGCTGGGTGAGACCTTGTACCAAATGGGCCAACCGCGCGAGGCCCTGGCCGAGTTCGACGCGGCTTGTGAGCTGTTCCTTACTTACCCCCGTTGGATGCTGTCGGTTCGTTTTCAGGACCCGCGGCAGGACAACAACCCCCAGCGCCGCATCTCGCCGTGGGGCGCCAGCACTCGCCGGCCAACCTACGGCAACTTCACCGACACCATGCTCGTCACCCAAGGCGAGTTCCTCACCGAGAACCGCGTGCGGCAAGGCGGCGCGCTACAGTCGCCGCAGTTCTGGAGGATCAACGTCTCCGAAGTGGTGAGGGCCACTGCGCTGGCGATTCGACGTCGCAACGAGATCCTCGGACCGCTGGGCAGGCACGATCGAATTAGCAAAGACCTGGTCGACTCGCTTGCGCGCGGCGGCAACACCACGCGCAACCATTGGTCGAACGCCTGGACCAACATCCTGCTGGGCCTTGCGCAACAGGGCGTTGGCGAATCGCAGCAGGCGCTGGCCAATCTCACCCGCGGCGTGCTGGTCGACGGCCGTTTCGATCACCCGCTCACCGGCGTCGCGCTGCTTGCGCAGGCGCAAGTGGCCATGGAAGCTGGCAACGCCAAGGCGGCGCTGAATCTGGCCACCGAAGCCAGCTACTCCGGCTACGCCTACGAAGACTACGACGTGCTGGCCTCGTCGTTCGAACTCGCCCACCACGCCTGGATGGCCAGCGGCAACCCTGGCGCGATGCCCGCTTTGACCGTCGCTGCCGACTGGGCTAGCCGCAAGAACCTCGATTTGATCGCCGCCATCTGTCTGACCGCCAGCGCGGAGGAGTTAGCCGCCGCAGGCGATGTTGCTGGAGCCACCACCAGGCTGCGCAACATCTCGGCCCGACGGCGCGACTTGCGTACCTGTCGCATTGCGTCCGATCGTCGCTACGTCGAGGCGTTTATCTCCTACTTGGAGAACAACGCCGCGCAAGGCGATAAGGCCACGGCCGAAGCGATTGCCATGGAAGCTAGCCATTCGCTGCGCCACTTCCAAATCGTCTTGACCAGCGAGCGGGTCGACAGTGGGCAGGTCTCCTCGCGCGTGGCGGTGGACCTGTACGCCTACTTGCTTCGCGATCCGATTGGCAAAGACTGGGCGGAAGATCCGCTGGGCGTGCTCGCGAATCTCTCCACGTCGTACGAAGGAGCGCTCGGTCGCTGGATGCTGGCTGCATTGAGTCGCGAGGAGGTGCTCCCCGCGATCGACATCACCGACATCACGAAACGTCGCCGTTTCTGGCTGGCCCAACCAGTCGGTGGAAGGTTACTGGCGATTCGCGACCTGCTGGAGACCGACCCCGCACAACTGCCGGCCGATGCCGTGGTGGAACATCGCAACCTGATGTTGCATGCACCGACCTACAAGAAGCTGCTGGAAGAAGCCGCCGAGCTGAAGAAGCAACTCGAATCGAAACCGCTGGCCGACGACAGCGGCCGCGTGCCGCAGGAGCAAATCAGCCTGCTGAAGCGGCTGGACAATAACGCCCAGCAGCGCGACGCGTTGGTTCGCAAGCTGGTGTTGCGCCGCGACCCCACCGACTTGCTGTCGCCCCCGGCGATGCCCGCCGCCAACTTACAACAACAACTCAAGCCCGGCCAGGCGGTGATCGTGTTTCACCAGTCGGGCAGCTCGTTCTTCGCATTCATCCTCACGCAACAGGCGTACCATCACTGGCGTCTGCCCGAGGCCGGTCCCCTGGGCGAAAAGACCGCCGAGATGCTGCGAGCGATGGGGCACTTCACACAGAATCGCGAACTCGGCGCGGACGACCTGGCGATGGATAGCTGGAAGCCGATGGCCAAGCAGTACGGCGACATGCTGTTCGGCGAGTCGCGGCTCGACCTGGCCAGCACCACCGAGTTGATCATCATCCCCGATGGCATCTTGTGGCACGCCCCCGTCGAGCCGATGATGCCGAGCACCGGCGGCAACAAGCAAATGGTGATCGACCGCACGCCGGTCCGTTACGCACCGACGTTGGGTTGGGCCGCGCCCGACCGCCAGCGTCCTCGACCGATTCGCACCACCTTGATCGCGGCCGTGACCGGCAGCGGTGGGAACGGATACTTGCCCCAACAAGCGGCCGAGGAACTGGCGAGCACCGCCACCGGCTCGGTAGTGATCGACACACCGGTTACCGTGTCCTCTCCACTGCTGGCTGGTTTGACCGAGCAGACCATCGTGCTGGCCGACGCAACTCTCGACCCGGCCGAGCCGTATAGCTTCACGCCGCTGCCATTGGACCGTTCCTCCAGCCTGGGCACGCTGTCGCACTGGCTCACGTTGCCACTGCCCGACTGCGAGCGACTGCTGCTGGGCGGCGTTCATACCGCGGCCGAGACAGGTCTCAAGTCCCGCGGGCGAGGCCGCAGCGAAGCGGTGAATGCAGGGCCCGAGGTGTTCCACGCCAGTTGCGCACTGCTAGCAAGCGGTGCGAAGACCGTGCTGATGAGCCGCTGGCAAACCAGCGGTAAAACGCACCGCGATCTGTTGCGAGAGATGACATTGGAACTGCCACACGCCGCAGCCGATCAGGCGTGGCGTCGCAGCGTGGCCTTGGCGCGCCGCTCCGACTTGGACTCGGCCCAGGAGCCTCGCCTCCGCCGCTCGGAGGATGGCACCCAACCACTCGTGGCCGATCATCCCTTCTTCTGGAGCGGCTACGTGCTGGTCGACACGGGCTACGATCCCGCGCCCGCGGAGGAGGCGGCACCGAAAGCGCCCTAGTTCTGTCTGTCTTGATCAGCACGTGCGACGCGCTGTTGCGGTTAAGTGGTGTGGGACTGCCATTAACCGAAAAACAGAGGGCTGACTCTCTTCGTTTTCTGTCAGAGTGTGCACACCTATCGTGCGATACCGCGCGGCTGTGCTCTGTGTGCATGTGCGGAATAGTCGAAAACATGCTCGTTTTGGACGTTCATTCGAAACGCTTACTTGTGGCACGCGGCTTGCTCCGATACGCTGCAAAAACTTACCCAGGCATACCCCACGCGAGCTCTGGTGGCTGGCAGAGCCTGGAAGGTTTGCAAGTTCAAAACGTCGGTTCACACCGTAAGGACTAGTCAACCTCAACTAAGCAGGAAACGGAATATCATGAGCTTCAAAGAAGTAGGGGGCGGGGACGTCCAAAACAAAGAGTTGCGTGACTGGGTGATGGAGATCGCCGAACTCACCACGCCCGACTGCATTCACTGGTGTGATGGATCACAAGAAGAGTACGACACACTCTGCCAACAGATGGTCGACTCGGGGATGGCCACCAAGCTGAACGAAGAGAAGCGACCCAATAGCTTCTTGTTCCGCAGCGATCCGGCCGACGTCGCACGCGTCGAGGACCGCACGTTCATCTGCTCGCGAAGTCCTGACGACGCGGGCCCGACGAACAACTGGGAAGACCCCGACAAGATGCGGAAAACGCTCGCCGGCCTGTTCAAGGGCTGCATGAAGGGTCGCCCGCTATACGTCATTCCGTTCAGCATGGGCCCCATCGGCTCGCCGATCGCCCACATCGGTGTGGAACTCACCGACTCGCCGTACGTGGTGGTCAACATGCGGATCATGACCCGCATGGGCCAAGCGGTGATGAATCTGCTGAACAAGAACGAGGACATGGAGTTCATTCCTTGCGTGCACTCGGTCGGCGCGCCGCTCGAAGCGGGCCAGAAGGACTCGAAGTGGCCGTGCAACGCCGAGAACAAGTACATCGTCCACTACCCCGAGACACGCGAAATCTGGTCGTTCGGTAGTGGCTATGGTGGTAATGCCCTGCTGGGCAAGAAGTGCTTCGCACTGCGAATCGCCTCCTGCATGGCGCGCGACGAAGGCTGGATGGCCGAGCACATGCTGATTCTCGGCGTCGAATCGCCCGAAGGCGAGAAGACCTACGTGGCGGCCGCGTTCCCCAGTGCCTGCGGCAAGACTAACTTCGCCATGATGATTCCGCCCAAGCCACTGGAGGAGAAGGGCTGGAAGGTGTGGACCGTGGGCGACGACATCGCTTGGATCAAACCGGGCGACGATGGTCGACTGCACGCGATCAATCCCGAGTACGGTTACTTCGGCGTCGCGCCGGGCACCTCGATGGAATCGAACCCCAACGCAATGATCTCGTGCTCCAAGAACAGCATCTTCACCAACTGTGCGTTGACCGAAGACGGCGACGTGTGGTGGGAAGATATGACCAAAGAGCCGCCGGCTAAGTTGACCGACTGGAAGGGCAACGCCTGGACACCCGACTCCGGTACGCCCTCGAGTCATCCGAACGCCCGCTTCACCGCCCCTGCCGGGCAGTGCCCGACGATCGACCCCGCGTGGGAAGACCCCGATGGCGTGCCGATCAGTGCGATGGTGTTCGGTGGACGTCGGATGTCGCTGGTGCCGCTGATCTTCCAGGGCATCAACTGGACGCACGGCGTGTACATCGGCGCCACGATGGGTTCGGAGAAGACCGCCGCCGCGGCTGGCGGCCTTGGCGAGCTGCGCAACGATCCCTTCGCCATGTTGCCGTTCTGTGGTTACCACATGGGCGACTACTTCCGGCACTGGATCAAGATGGGGCGCAGCCTGAGCGAGACGCCGAGAATCTTCCACGTCAACTGGTTCCGCAAGGACGAAGACGGGAAGTTCATCTGGCCGGGCTTCGGCGAGAACATGCGTATCCTGCAGTGGATCGTCGACCGCGTACGTGGTCGAGCGGTCGGTAAGGAAACCCCGCTGGGCTGGGTACCGCACTATGAGGACATCGATTGGACCGGTCTCGATTTCCCGAAAGAGAAGTGGGAGGAGTTGATGGAAGTGGATCGTGAAGGTTGGCGACAATCCACCTTGAATCACGAGAAGCTGTTCCTCGATCTCCACGACCGTCTGCCCAAGGAAATGGTGTTCGAACGCCAGCTGCTCCTTTCGCGACTGTGATATTTCTCCCTAGAAGGGACTCGCTGAGGTCCTTCGAAAAGGAGTTCGAGTCAGAGTCCCCCACCTCTGACAATAGACCTTGCCTACGGGGCGGGGCGAGCTTGCTCGCCCCGCCCCATTCTGTTGTTGCTACGCCAGGTATGTTGGTCAATTTAGGGGGAGTAGATATCCCCTAATTCTAGGAGGCATGCGAATTGCGTGGGGAGTGTATCGACGGGGGCAGGTCGATATACTATGGATACCAGCCATTGGTGAGGGATTCATCATCGGCAATGCTTTGTGGGGGACAATCGAATGCCGTATGTGCTGTGCCAACGACATGGAACTCATGCTGCGCCGCTGCTGTGTAGCCATCTCTGCAACGCGGTGACCAACCGCGAACCACTACCCGAGGCATTTTGCGTCGAGGCGTGGTACCACGCCTATCCACTCGGCGTCCGCTATCTCTGCCCCGGGTGCGCGCAGATCATGGGCGTGGCCACGAACCGCACGGTGTGGCGAGACGAGGACGCGATGGATCGTCTAACCGACCTGCGCGACCTGGGAACCGTCTGCCCAAGGTGCTTCGACGAGGCACAACAGTCCGAAACGCTCTAAGTTGAGAGCGGATCTCGCTCCTTCCCGCGTTGGCGCCGAGGCTCTAAAATCGTTGCATGGCAACGGATGGCAACCCCCACTTCGAACTCACCAGCGCTTGGAAGCAAGCGTTTCGCCGCAAGCTGCTCGCGTGGTACAAGCAGCACGAGCGCGACTTGCCGTGGCGCAAGTCCCGCGACCCGTATCGCGTGTGGGTCAGCGAGGTGATGTTGCAGCAAACCCAGGTGGCCACCGTGCGGGCGTACTTCGAGCGGTTCATGGCCGCGCTGCCCACCGTGCACGACTTGGCAGCCGCCGACGAACAGCAAGTGCTGCGCCTGTGGGAAGGACTTGGCTACTATCGTCGCGCACGTGGTCTGCACGCGGCGGCCAAAGTGGTGTCGAACGAACTCGATGGAGAGTTCCCCACCACCGTCGAAGAACTGATGAAGCTGCCGGGCATCGGAAGGTACACGGCCGGCGCCATCGTGTCGATTGCCTACGACAAGCCCGCTCCGATTCTCGAAGCCAACACGATCCGCTTGCTCGCGCGGTTGATCGCGCTGGCCGACGACCCCACTCGCTCCGCCGGGCAGAAGCGACTGTGGCAAGTGGCCGAAGAACTGCTGCCCCGCAAAGAGGTTTCGCGATTCAATCAGGCGCTGATGGAACTCGGCTCGTTGGTTTGCACGCCAAGAGAGCCGAAGTGCGACGCGTGCCCCGTCGAGTCGCTGTGCCAAGCGCGGCAGTTGAACGTGGTGGACGACTTGCTGCCCACCACCAAGAAGACCGCCTACACTGACCTCCGCGAAGCGGCCCTCGTCGTGCGCCGCAGCGACAAGGTGCTGTTGCGGCAGTGCGGCCCCGACGAACGTTGGAGCGGCCTGTGGGACTTCCCACGGTTCGGCATCGAAAGCGAAGGTCCGCTGTTCGCCGCGCGGGAACTCGAAACCAAGCTCACCGAAGTAACCGGCATCCGCGCGTCGCTCGGCCCACTGCTCAAAACCATCAAGCACGGCGTCACCCGGTACCGCATCACCCTGGACTGCTACGAAGCCACCCACCAAGGCGGACGACTGCGGTCGAGCAAGACCTCGCCGGCAGTGTGGCTCGCGCCCACGGACCTGGGCGACTACCCGCTGAGCACCACCGGGCGAAAGATCGCGAAACTGCTGGGGTGAGGTGGTTATCTCAAGGGTGGCTGGGACCCGCCGCGTTTTCGTGTCATTTCGACGGGAGGCTCGCCGACCGAGAAATCTAGACTGCGGAGTGCTCGATGTCACACATGGGGAGCTTTGAATTCCAAGTGCCCTAACTGGCATTGCTCCCTAGCCCAGCAAAGGAGATTCCTCAGTCGGCGAGCCTCCTTTCGGAATGACACTATCCACAAGCGAGCAACTTGCACGCATGCAACCAATCCGCGAAAATCTGCCCATGCTCGACAACAACGACCAAACCACCACGGTGGCCGACCTCAAGAAGCTGGTGGACGATTTTGTGCGCGAGCGCGACTGGTCGCAGTTTCACTCGCCCAAGAACCTGGCGATGGCTTTGGCCGTGGAGGCGGCCGAGTTGATGGAGCACTTTCAGTGGATCGAGGTGGCCGACTCGCGCGAGGTGGCTAACCATCCGGAGAAGCTCGCGGCTGCGGCCGAAGAGATTGCCGACGTGCTGGCGTACACGCTGGCAATGGCGAACTCGATGGGCGTCGACCTTTCTGAGACGCTGCACGCCAAGATGGTGAAGAACGCCCAGAAGTACCCGGCCGACGAATATCAAGGTCGGCACGGAGGCGAGTGACCACGATGCGCCTTGCCATCATCGGCGCGAGCGCCCGCGCGGCCGCGTTCTCCGCTTTGGCCGCCGGCTACGAGGTCGTCGCGGCCGATCTGTTCGCCGACAGCGATCTGGCGGCCCGCTGCCCGGCATCGAAGTTGTCCTCGCCTGGGGAGTTCGTGCAATGGCTCGCTGAACAACAGATCGATGGTTGGCTTGCGACCGGCGCGTGGGAGAATTATCCCGAGGCGGTGCAGCAGATGATCAAGCTCCGCCCGATGTTGGGATGCTCGCCGCAAGCGATGCGCATGGCCAAGGACCCGCAGCACCTGGCTTCGCTGCTGGCCGCCGGTGGTGTTGCGTTTCCCGAAATCGCATTCACTCCTCCCAACAAGACCGGCTGGCTGGTGAAAGCGATGAACTCGGCCGGCGGTCTGGGGGTCGACGACTGGCAGCCGGGTTCCGAGCCGCCGAAGCACGGTTACTGGCAGCGCAAGATCGAAGGAACCCCGATCTCGGCCACGTACGTCGCCGCCGGCGGCCGCGCGGTGCTGCTCGGCGCGACCGAGCAACTCATCGATCGCCCTTGGACCCGCAGCGATCCGTACCACTACGCCGGTTCCGTGGGCCCGTTTGAAGTTCCGGGAGAGGGAACTTTGACAGCTCAACTCATGCAGACCGGAGAGCTCCTCACCAAGGACCTTGGACTCGTCGGTTTGTTCGGCGTCGACTTCGTGCTCGACCCGCACGGCACGGCGTGGGCGGTGGACGTCAATCCGCGTTACACTGCCTCGATGGAGGTCGTCGAGCGGTTCACCGGCGCGAGCATGGTGGCCGTGCACGTTGCCGCTAGCATGCAGGGCGTACTTCCGAATTCGGCGGCGAAGCCTTCCGGATTCGCCGGCAAGGCCTACCTGTTCGCCGAGCGAGAGGTTACCTTCCGGGTTCCGCCCAACCTGCACCTGGCCGACATCCCGTTCGAAGAGGAGGTGATTCCTCGCGGATATCCGATTTGCACGCTGCTCGCCACGGCGGAAAAATACGCGGGCGTCGAGCAACGGCTCAGGCAAGATGCTCAGCATCTCGAGTCGTGGTTGTTTTCCGACGAGGTGTAGCTTTTCGGCCGTTTGAACACTTGTGTCTAGCTTAGAGCCATTCTCATGCGACTTGGAATTGTCAGCGACTCGCACGGACATACCGATCACACGCAGCCGGCTATCCGCTTGCTCGAAAGTCTGGAGGTCGACGCGGTGCTGCACTGCGGCGACATCGGCTCGGGCGAGGTGGTGAAGATGTTCGCCGCCTGGCCGACGCACTTCGTGTTCGGCAATACCGACTACAGCCAGGCGAGCCTGACTCAAGCCATCGAAGAAGCGGGGCAGCACTGCCACGGGCTGTTTGGCGACTTGGAGTTCGAGGGAGTCCGTATCGCGCTGTTGCACAGCCACGAGCGAAGCCGCTTTCAGTCGGTACTCGACAACCCTGCGTACCAAGTGGTGTGCTTTGGCCACACGCACGTAGCGGAGAAGGTCCGCCGCGATGGCAAGCTGGTGCTCAATCCGGGCGCGCTATACCGCGCGGCCAGGCATTCGATTGCAATTCTGGATCTGCCGCAGTGCGAAGCGGAGATCATCGAGCTGTAACGTTCGATGACCTCTAACCGGCCAGCCGCTGAGTCCAGTTGTCGGCGAAACCGTCTTCGTCGTCGCTTTCATAGCGATACTGCATGACGTAGGCGTCTTCGGTCGAGTCGTCGTAGAAGTCGCGAAGCACGGCCGTGGCGCGGAAGCCGCTCTCTTTGAAGAACAGTTGTGCGTTGAGATTCGTCTCGCGCACTTCCAGCGAAATCCGCGTGCGGCGTTGGCTCGAGAGCTTGCTGACGAGCTTGTCGATCATCTGCTCGCCCACGCCCATCCGCCGATACTCTGGCGCTACCGCGAAATTCAGTACGTGCAGCCGCGTCTTGTGCAGCTCGTAAATCATGAAGCCAATGACTCGCTCGCCGTACTCGGCGACCATGCCAATGCAGTTGCGTTGGCGCAGACAACGCACGAAGTCTTCCTCGAACCAGGGAAATTCAAAGCTTCCCTTTTCGATCTGAAGTACCTCGCCCATATCGCGACGGATCATCCAGCGAATGTGAACCCGCAGCTTTTCTTTGCCATGAACTTGCATGAGGGGGCCTTCCTTCCGTGTCGGCCAGACGAGTTTTGGGGGTGGCGGGAGCGTGCCACCTTCCGTGCGGCTAGTCTCCATTTGAGGGCCGCAAGTTAACAAAACCCGCTGGCGGTGCCAAGCCAAATAAACGCCGCGTTAACGCATAGTGCTAGCACTCCAAAACGACGCAGTCAACCGGTTGTAACGACATTGCGGAAACTCGGGGAAATCGCAGCTTGGTAATTGGCGCACTTTCCCCAAACCCCACGGCGCGTGCCGGTTTTGCGAGGTAACTTTCCACGGCAGCCAAATCTGCACGACGCTATGCCGGCCCGGCCTCCTTGCTCCCGACCCATGAACGACCAATCCCCAGTCGACGATCCGCTCGACCGCCATCCACCCGACGGCGACCAACCCGAAGGCGATAAATTCAGCGCCATCGAGCGCCAGCCGCTCGAAGAAGGCGAGCTGGCCACTGCGCGGGCCGAATATCGCATGCTCAAGTGGTTGATGGTCGTTGCGCTGTGGGTGTCGTGCGCCGTGGCCCTGGCGTTCAACCTGGCCGACCCCGATCTGTGGGGGCATGTTCGCTATGGCCAAGACGCCATCCGCAGCGGACAGTTGCACCGCACCGCGACGCACACCTACACCGCCGCCGACCACCCGTGGGTCAACCACGAAGTGCTGGCCGAGCTGACCTACGCCTCGTTGTTCGACTGGTTCGGCGTCGAAGGTCTGCTGCTGTTCAAACTGCTGGTAGGGCTGGGCATCCTGGCCGGCATGGCTTGGGTGGCTGCCCGCCATGGAGTGAAGGTGCTCACCATTGCGGTGTTCTTGCTGCTGGTGGCTAACAACTTCACGCCATTCTTCACTGTCCGACCCCAACTGTTCAGCTTCGCCTGCTGTGCGATGACGCTCGTCGTGCTCGACCTGGCGTTTACCGGCTGGAGCTTGTGGTTGACGGATCCCAACAACGACGGCGAGCAATCCCGACACGACATCTGCACCTGGCGACATCGGCAGCTTACGTGGCTGCTGCTGTTGGTGCCGATCGGCGCGTTGTGGGCCAACTCGCATGGAGCGTTCCTCGCTGGGGTGGGCATTGCGGTGGCTTACCTGTTGGGTCGCAGTGCCGAAGCGATCCGGCACCGCCGCTGGCAATCGGTGCTGGTAGTGTCCGTGCTGCTGTTCATCGCCGCGGCCATGAGCGGCGCCACGCTGCTCAACGCCTATGGCGCCGACTTGCACCGCTGGCTGTTGATGTCGCTGGGCAGCCCTCGCCCTGAGATCTCCGAGTGGACCGCGCTGCGTCCCAAGCACGTGGTGTTCTGGCCGTTTGTCATTCTGTCGATCGTCTCGGTGTCGAGCCTGGCGCTGACGCGTCGAAGTCGCGACTGGGTGCAAATCGCCCTGCTTGTCGTGGTGGCCTGGCAGTCCATTCAGCATCAGCGGCACATTGCGTTCTTTGTGCTCTTGTGCGGGTTCTGGATTCCACCGCACTTGCAGTCCGCGCTGGCCCGCCTGCGGCCCGACACCAGCAAGTTGAACATCCAACGGCTTGGGCCATGGTGGCGGTGGGGCGTCGCAGCCTTGTTGGCCATCGTGATCGGCGTGCAGGGCAATACGCTGTACGGAAGGTTGTCGGTGCTGCCGGTCTATCGTTCGATGTACCCGGTCGACGCCGTGCAGTGGATGACGTTCAAGCAAATCAATGGTCGGATGATCGTGGCGTTCGGTTGGGCCCAGTACGCCATCGCTGCGCTGAGTCCCGAAACCACGGTCGCCTTCGACGGGCGGTTCCGCACTTGCTACCCGCAGGAAGTGGTCGACAAGTCGTTCGACTTCCAGTTGGGCGACAACCGCGGGTATCGGTATCGTCGCGCCGAGGCCGGGCCGCTGGATCCCACGGCCATCCTCGAGTTTGGCGACCCGGAACTCGTGCTGGTCGACCGTTTGTACAAGAACTCGGTGCAAGTGATGGAGTTCGAAGCCGCCGCCGCCGCGCCGCAATGGACACTGCTGTACCAGGATGGACTCGCCCAGCTGTGGGGCCGCGCGTTGATCTACGACAATCCCAACAGCCCGCGCTACATCGCTCCCGCAGAGCGACTGATCACCGACAAGGTGCACTTCAGTGCGTTCAACTGGCCGGCGTTGCCGGTTCCCTCGGTGATTCATCCGCTCGCCAAAGCACAAACCGACGCTCCCCCGACTCCCACCGAAGAGTTGTAAACCATGGTCGATCAAGAGCAAGAACTTAAGCAACAAACTTCGTCGCCTGCGAGCACCTCGCCGGCAACCGGCCCTGCGCGCCAGCCGCAAACACCCGAGTCGACCGAGCGGATGCTCGAGACGCTCGACGCGGCCGAGGCCAATTTGGCCGAGTTGGAGCGCGACCACCTTCAAAGCGCGAAGACCGAGCCGCTTCGCCGCACGAAGCTCGCAGTGAGCGTGGTGATCCCCGTCTACAACGAGCAGCAGACCATCCGCCAGGTCGTCGAGCGGGTGCTTGGGACCGGCTATGTTACCGAAGTGGTGATCGTCGACGACTACAGCACCGACGGCACCCGCGACGTGCTGCTGGAGCTGGAACAACTTTCCGGCGTTCGTGTCTTTATGCATGGCTATAATAAAGGTAAAGGCGCCGCGATCCATACCGCACTCGAGCACATCCAAGGCGACGTAGTCCTGGTGCAGGACGCCGACCTCGAGTACAGCCCGACCGACTACGGGCGACTGCTCGCGCCGATCGAAGCCGGCGAAGCCGACGTGGTGTACGGCTCGCGGTTCCTCGAAAACGCCAAGCAGGATCCTTCCCGGTTGCACCGCGCCGGCAACCGGGTGCTCACCTGGCTCTCGAACCGGGCGACGGGTCTGAGGCTGACCGACATGGAAACCTGCTACAAAGTGTTCCGCCGGCCAGCCATTCGCGAGATCGTACTCCGCGAAAAGCGATTCGGCTTCGAACCGGAACTGACCGCCAAACTGGCCCGCCGCAAGTGCCGCATCTGCGAGGTGCCGATCTCCTATACCCGCCGCGGCTACGACGCCGGCAAAAAACTCCAACTCCGCGACGGCCTCCGCGCCCTGTACTGCATCGGCCGCTACAGCTGTTGGGACTAAGCAGTCACACGCAGCTTCCGCCGTCAGACGAAGGGCAACCGCTGTTTTTGTCCGTTTTGCCCCAACGCACGATCTACTGGGGCAAATAGGGACAAAATGGTCAGGTTGAGACGTTGCTAGCACTCACGCGAAAATCTCTCTCGCGGCGAGTTCAGTGCCATTGACCGGCCGGGGGGCAAGTTCTAATCTCCGCGCGGCCGCTATCCAATTGGCCAACCCCAATGATCCAATTTCCACCTTTGTATGTACTAGGTCATTGGCACATCCGTTTTACCCCAGCCCCAGGTTGCTACGATGTCCGCCGCCAACGCGAAGCCCGTTCCGATGCTCGACGTTAATCGTCAAAACGCTCCTTTGTTGCCGGAGATCGATGCGGCGATCGCGGAAGTCACGCGTACCGGAACCTTCATCAACGGCCCGGCTTGTCGGGAGTTCGAGGAAGCGATGGCGGCTCGGGTGGGTGTCGAGCACGCGATCGGGTGTGCTTCGGGAAGCGACGCGCTGCTGTTGCCGCTGATGGCCGAGAACATTGGCCCCGGCGACGAAGTGCTGCTGCCGAGTTTCACGTTCTTCGCCACGGCCGGCGCGGTCGCCCGACTGGGCGCGAAGCCTGTGTTTGTGGACATCCTGCCCGACTCGTTCAACATCGATCCCGAGGACGCGGCCCGCAAAATCACGCCGGCCACCAAGGCAATCATTCCTGTCCACTTGTTCGGCCAGGCGGCCGACATGCAGGCGCTGATGGCCCTGGCCAACGAGCACAACCTGGTGGTAATCGAAGACGCCTGCCAGGCGATCGGTTCCACGGCTGGTGGTGTGGCCGCGGGTGCGATCGGGCACTACGGCGCGTTCAGCTTCTATCCCACCAAGAACCTGGGCGGCATGGGCGACGGTGGTTTGATCACAACCAGTGACAGCGAGAAGGCCGACGTCATTCAGCGGTTGCGCAACCATGGTCAGCACCCTCGCTACTACCACCACCTAGTCGGCATGAACAGCCGGCTGGATGCCATGCAAGCCGCCGTGCTGAACGTGAAGCTGCAACGCCTTACCGAGTGGGGCGAGGCACGCCGCGAGCATGCGGAGCGTTACACGGTCGAGTTCATTCGCCGCAACGTGCCGCTCGGTCTGCCGATCGTCGTCTCGGGCGTGTCGAGCGTGTGGAACCAGTACACGGTTCGCGTCGCCGACGGCCAGCGCGATGCACTGCAACAAGCCTTGAGCGCAGTGGGCATCGGCTCGGCGATCTACTATCCGGTGCCGCTACACCTGCAGGGTTGTTTTGAAACGCTCGGCTACAAGCAGGGCGACCTGCCGCACACCGAGCAAGCGGCCGAAGGAGTATTGTCGCTGCCGATGTTCCCCGAGATGACCGTCGAAGAGCAGGACCGCGTTATCGAAGCGGTGGCCGAGTTCTGCCAAGGCGGGGCGACGACCGCCGCGCCGATTTCGGTGTCGATCAACACCCCGGCAGCCGGCGCCAACGTCGATTTGCCCAACTCCAAGGCGGGCTAAGCGTTAGGTTGCAAGAAGGACCAATGTGCGATTTTCCAATGACCAAGGGCTATCGCTCTTGGTCATTGGTCTTTGCAGCCTGCGTCATTCTTTGCGGCCTTTGATTTCCTTCTCGCGCTTCACGGGGCCGAGCGTGATCAACATGCCGAGCACGACGCACAGGAGCACCAATCCCCAGGCCATGCTCTCCTTCATACTGGCGGCGAGCGGCAGGGCGTAGAATGCAAGGGTGTTGGCGAGCATCGAGAGTTATCCGGTGCGGGAGAGTGGGGGGAGTTCGGCTACTGCTATTCTAGTCACGCCCGGCAGCCGTGCCAAATGGCTCGCGGAAGCCTCAATCGCGGACTCGGGAAGCGGGAAACGAGGGCGAATCACTCGTCGTCTTCTTCGTCGTCGTCATCGTCCTCATCGTCGCCTTCGTGGTCCTCGTCATCGTCCTCCACTTCCTTGCGTAGCTCTTCGACTTCGCCGCCGGGGAATTTCTTCTCGGCGATCCGGTCGTCGTAGGTCGGTGAGCCTTCGTCCTCGGGGTCGAACGGCATCTTGCCGACCTTGGTTAGCCACTCGACGATCTTTTCATCATCCTTCTTGTCGTCCTCGGTCAGGTTGCCAATGAAGTGCTCGCCATAGGCGTTGTAGTGGTGCCGCTTCTTGCCCTGGTGGCACACCAAGCAGCGATCCTTGCCCTTGGCCACTTGTTTGATGTAGGCCTTGTTCTCGGGCGACTTGTCCGCCTTGTCGATGTACATCTCGACCCATTGCTTCTGGAACTGCACATGAGCCAACGCACTCTGGCAACCCAGCACCAACAGCAATACCGCCACGAACATCGATTCCAAGCGTCGCATCCTGTTTACCTCACTCGAGAAAGCTGATTCACATCGGGCGTTGCGGACGTCTGGCGCCGCAAGTTCGTCCCCCTAAGCATAGTTTGCCACAGCGGCCGACGCGAGCGGCCCACTACCCCAAGTTGCCTATTTATAGGCGGCGAAACCGGCAAGTTCGGGCGGATTCACGGAATGTCGACCGGGCGGTCCTGTTGGCAGGTTGCCGATGAAGTCCAATTCGTTTGCGGTAGTCATAAAGTTTACAGAAAGCTGCTAAACTAGTCATGAAACGACGATTTTCCCAGGCGACGCCGGAGTAGCCGTGCCCAGCGATCCTGAACCTACTGATGTTCGCCTCGCCAGCGAGAGCGACACCTACGAGCCGACCGGCGCCGCGCCCAGCCTGCCGCCGCCGCTGCCGCCGCATCAGATGGTCAAGACGGTGCCCTACACCGGCTCGATTCGCACCGCGGCCGACGTCATGAAGCGGGGCGAGCGGATCGACGATTTCGAGATCGAGGCCGTGCTCGGCCGCGGGGCGTTCGGCGTGGTGTACCTCGCCCGACAGCTTTCGCTCGACCGCCAGGTGGCCCTGAAGGTGGCCGCCAACCAGGGCAGCGAAGGCCGCACCATGGCCCGGCTCGAGCACTCGAACATCGTGCAGGTGTTCAGCGAGGCGATCGACGAGAGCGGCGAGTTGCGGCTGCTGTGCATGCAACTGGTGCCCGGCGCGCCGATGGATGCGGTGATTCAGGACCTGTCGCAAATTCGCACCGCCCGGGGGCATTGGACGGGAGCCGACGTGCTGGCGTCGGTCGACACGCGTTCGAAACTTACCGACATTTTTGATCCCTCGGCATTGCGCGACCGCGAGGCCCTGGCCGAGATGGACGACCTGGAGGCCGCCTGCTGGATCGGCGCGCGACTCTCCGAAGCGGTCGACTACGCCCATCGGCAAGGCGTGCTGCATCGCGATATCAAGCCGGCCAACGTGCTGATGAATCGCTACGGGCAGCCCATGCTGGCCGACTTCAACATCTCATTCCAGTCGATGGACGAAAACAGTTCGGTCGACGAGCGGTTCGGCGGCACCCTGGCGTACATGGCGCCCGAGCACCTCGAGGCGTTCAACCCATCGACCGACATCACGGCCGATGCGGTCGACGAGCGGTCCGACATTTACTCGCTGGGCATCGTCATCGCCGAGTTGCTCACCGGTCGCAGCCCACTGGAGTCGCCGCCGCGGTGCGACAACCGCCTGGTGTACCTCGAACGACTCTCGGCCGTGCGGAGTATTGCCCCGCCCGAGGTGATTCCCGGTGCGGGCAACGCCGACAAGGCGTTCAGCTACACGGTGGCACGCTGCCTGGACCCCGAACCCGAGAACCGCTACGCCAGCGGCGCAGAGCTGGCCGAAGCGCTCGACGGAGTTCGCGAACTGCGCAAGCACGAGCGCACCTCGCGCGGCAATAGCTGGCTGGTCCGCGCGGTGAAGAAACACCCGGTTCGCTGGGTGGTCATCTTCTCGCTGCTTCCGCAGTTTCTCGGCAGCTTGTTCAACATCAGCTACAACGCTTCGCAGATCTGCACGCACTTCACCGACGAAGAACTGGCCATCTTTCAGAGAATTGTGATCGGCTACAACGTGGTAGTCTATCCGCTGGCTTTCGCTGCCGGCGTGGCCATATTGCTCCCGCTACATCGCGTGTGGAAGAAGCTTGAGGGCACCGAACCAGTCGAACAGTCGAAGCTCGACTGGGCACGGCGTCGGTCGCTTAAATTGCCGATGTGGCTATTGGCCGTCGCAGCCATGGGCTGGCTGCCGGGGGGAATCATCTTTCCCTGGCTCATCGAACGCTTCACCGGCACGTCGTCGCCAGGACTCTACGGGCACTTCATTGCCTCGTTCACGATCTCTGGTTTGATCGCCGTGGCGTATTCGTTATGCGGCGTGCAGTACGCCGTGCTGCGTGGGCTGTATCCTCGGCTGTGGCCACGAGCGGAGAAGTTTCGCGAAACCGCTCAAGCGGAACTTCGCAGACGGTGGCGACTCTGGCTAATGGTGGGTCTCGCCGCGACGATTCCTACGCTCGCGTCATGGGCAATCCAGTACTTTGCTCTTGACCGCAATGACGACTTGCTCTTCTTGCTAACCACTGCTCTAAGCTTGGTTGGCATTGCTGGCCTTGGCCTTACAGCCTGGGCAAGTGTCAAGCTGTCCCGTCTAATGGACAACATCATGGGAATCGACCAGCGTCGCTAGTGTTGGTCAGCATCGCCGGGCCGCCTCGCGGTCCGCGCACCGGAGAAGTGGCAACTCGCTTTGGCACCCGATTCGCACCACCGACCGACCGGCTCGATCCGCAAGGCCATGTGGCTGGCCAACGCCAACGCGGCGATCTGGGCGACCGGCAACGGGCTGGTTAGCACGACACTGGTGATCTATTTGGCACTCGAACTTGGCGCGACGGGCATCGCAGTGAGCTTGATCAGGGCTGCGCCTCAGCTGGTTGGCTTATTGCGTTTGGCATCGCCCGCTTTGATGACGACGGGTCGGAGTCGCAAACTCGTGTGTCTTGCTGGTTACGCGTCCAGTGCATTGGTGCTCGGCGTACTGGTCGCGGTGGCCCAGTATCACGTCATGGCGCTGGTGGTTTGCTGGTGCTTGTACCATTTGCTGGAGTACGTCGCCACGGTGGCCCTGTGGAGTTGGCTGGGCGACTGGATGCCGCCGGTGGTGCGCGGCCGACTGATCGGCTGGCGCGAACGGTTTCTCGTTGCGGGGCGAATCGTAGGCATCTGCGCCAGTGTGGCGTTGGCCACGCTGTGGTACCGCATGGACCCCGACCCACAGCGATGGGAGCCGCTCGCCTGGTCGGCAGGTGTTGGTGCGGCGATGATGCTGCTGGCCGTCGTGCCGCTGTTGTGGCTCGCGCCGCGCACCGGAAAGTCGCCTCCCTCGTCATGCAATCCGTGGGACGATATTTGTCGCGCGCTCACCGACTCGGCGTATCGTCGGTTGCTGCTGTACTCGTTCTGGGTCGCCTTCGCCAACGGAGTAACTGGTACCGCTCAATCGCTCTATCCACGATGGGTGCTCGGCTTTGATTACACGCACATGCAGACCATGCAATCAATGATGTATACGGGCCAAACCGCCATCGCTCCAACGTGTGGTTGGTGGATCGATCGCTTTGGTCCACGGCGGTTGATGGTCGGCGCGCAGTTGGTCGTGGCCACGGGGCCGCTGTTCTTCTTTCTGGCCTCCGAGAACTACCCGTGGTGGATCGCCGGCGCGTTTCTGGTGTGGGTGGCGTACGCACCGCTGAACGTGGGCCTCGACACGCTCAAACTCCGCTTGATCCCCACCGATGGCAGTGCTCCTTCGCTGGCCGTGTACCAATCGGTGAGCGATCTGGCACACGGAGCCACCCTCATCATCGGCGGATACCTCTTCGACCGACTAACTGCAGGCGATTCGCCACCGCTGGGGCTGTACGCGGGGTTGTTCCTGCTGGGCTGGCTGCTGCGCAGCTGTGCGGCCCCACTGGCGTGGCGCGTACCCGAATCTCGCGGCGACGCATAGCCGCGGCGGTTGCCTTACATCCGGCCGCGTGAGTAGCTAAAATCAGAACCGCGACAGCGAATTAACGGCATTCTTCCCGCCGTCGCGTGCCCTTATCCCCTAGTCCCCGCGAGCAGGCTGCATCCTTGCCGACGGGACTTTTGAAGGCGAGGAAAATCTGCATGACCACTATCGGCGCTCTGGACATCATCATCTTCGTGGCGTTTGTCGCTTCGGTCATTGCAATCGGCTTGTGGAAGAGTCGCGAAGAGGACCACGAGAAGGACGCGCAGGACTACTTCCTCGCCGGGCGTGGACTGACTTGGTGGCTGGTGGGCTTTTCACTGATTGCCGCCAACATCAGTACCGAGCAGTTCGTCGGCATGAGTGGCAAGGCGGCCGATTGGCTCGGCATGGCCATCGCCAGTTACGAGTGGATGGCAGCAGTGACGCTGGTAGTTGTCGCGTTCGTGTTCTTGCCGAAGTTCTTGAAGAGCGGCATCTACACCATTCCGGAGTTCTTGGAGTACCGATACAACAACTTCGCGCGCACGGTGATGGCCATCATCACCCTGATCATTCTGGTCGGCGTACCCACCGCTTCGGTTATCTTCTCGGGCGCGAAAGTCATTAGCGTGTTCTTCCAGGGTTCCACGCTGCTGGGACTCGACCTGGGTAGCATCACGGTCGGCTGTTGGATCATCGGAGTGCTTGCTGCCGCCTACGTGTTCGCCGGCGGCCTGAAGGCGTGCGCATGGGCCGACTTGATCCAGGGCGCCGCGTTGGTGCTGGGCGGCGTGATTGTGGCCTGGCTTGCTTTCGATGCGCTGGGCAGCGCTGCGCCGGAAGAACTGATTCTCACCAAGCGCAACGATCAGGTAACGGTCGAGCAACTTGCCGAAGCCTCGCCCATCGAACGATTCTACGCCCTCAACGAAGGACCGCTGCCGGATGGCAAGCTGCACATGAAGCGGCCACTGGAAGATAAGGAAATTCCTTGGAGTGCATTGCTCCTGGGACTATGGATTCCCAACTTCTTCTACTGGGGCCTCAACCAATACATTACCCAGAGGACACTCGGTTCGAAGTCGCTTGCCGAAGGGCAAAAGGGCATCGTGTTTGCCGCCTTCTTGAAGCTGGTCATTCCGTTTGTCGTCGTGATCCCCGGCATCCTCGCATTCAATCTATATACCGGTGACCTGAACGATGCGGCAGTCTCCAAGAACGCTAAGACCATCGCAGCGTTTGCCCCCGACTTTTACGATTCGCTCCCGGGCAGCATGAAACCGGACCCGGAGAACCCGCGTACCGCGAACGACATTAAGGCCATCGATGCCCGCTTGGAGAAAGCTCGCAAGCGAGAGTCCGACGAGATTGCCGTGTTCAAGTTCTCCGATCGGTTTGCAGAGAACAACCCCGAAGTGGCGCGTCTGATCGTCGACTTCAACGCCACGCAACTCTCATCGAACGAGCTGGCAGACGACCTGGATGCCGCTGCGTTGGCCCAAGCCAACGACAAGATGATCGAGGCTGCAGATGGCGAAGAATCAAATGGAGGGCTCAATACGAAGGAGCTTTCACTGCGTGACTACGATGCGGCGTTTCCAGTGTTGCTCAAGAACCTGCTAAAGCCCGGCAGTGGCATACTAGGTTTCGTCCTGGCTGCGATCTTCGGGGCCGTGGTCAGTTCGCTCGCGTCGATGCTCAACTCGGCTTCGACCATCGCCACGATGGACCTCTATCGCAAAGTGCGTAGCGACGCCACGTCCGGCGAACTGGTAACCATGGGCCGCGTGTTCGTGGTGCTGTTTGTGCTGATCGCCATGTTTATTGCTCCCGCGCTGGACGATCCTGCTTTCGACGGCATCTTCACCTTCATTCAGGAATTCCAAGGCTTCATCTCGCCTGGCGTATTGGGCATCTTCCTGTTCGGCCTATTGATTCCGCGTGCTCCTCGTGTGTGCGGCACCGTTGGTTTGCTCCTCAGCCCGGTCTTGTACGGTCTGTTCAAGTTCGGCAAGAACATCCCTGGCGCCGACCTGATTCCGGGCCTGACCACGCCGCTGAAGGAAGAATGGAAAGCCGTGGTCGACTGGTCGTTCCTCGACCGCATGTCGCTCACGTTCCTGTCGGTGATCGCTGTGTTGGCTATCCTAACGGTCGTACGGCCGCTGCGCGAGCCGATTGAATTACCGGTGAACGAGAAGATGGATGTCACCAGCAGCAAGGGCGCCCTGACGGCCGGCTTGGTCGGCATTGTGCTGACCGGCGTGCTGTACTACATGTTCTGGTAGCTCACCCCCGCAATTCCATCTTCGCCCCGCGGTAGTACACTTCCTTCTTCGAAGTGTACCGCTTGGCGAGTTGCGGCAGGTCGCCGTGGTGGCCGAGCACGATCACCGCGTCGCCGGCGGCTAATGTCGTGGTCGGGTCGGGATCGACCAGCACGTTGCCGCCTGACTTGCGGACCGCGACAATCAGAAAGCCCTGGTTGCCGCCCAATTCGATGTCGGCCACGGCGTGACCGTCGAGCGGCGAGCCGGAGGTCACCGACAGCTCGTCGAGCTTCAGGCCGATGTGGCCCAGTTCGTGTTGCAGGCCGTCGACGCCTTTGCTGCTGGTCAGTAGCTGCTCGGTGCTCGGGCGGGTGATAAGTTGCGCCATGCGGATGCCGCCGATCACGGCTGGCAGCACCACGCGGTTCGCGCCGCTGCGGATCAGCTTCTTCTCCGTCGACGGGTACTCGGCCCGGGCGACGATGTGCAGGTCGGGATTCAGCTCTCGCGCGGTAAGCGTGATGAACACGTTATCGGCGTCGGCCGCCAGCACTGTGGCGAGCGTCTTGGCCCGCTCGATGCCGGCGCGGAGCAGCGTCTCTTCGTCCACCGCGTTGCCCTGCATGATCAGGTGGCCGTGCGACTCGGCCTCGCTCAGCTTCTCGTCGTCCATGTCGACGACCACGAACTTGTGATTCGCGTCGGCCAGTTCCTTCGCCAGGATGCGACCAGCGCGGCCGTAGCCACACAGGATGGTGTGCCCCACGAGTTCGTCGATACCGCGGGTCATGCGCCGATTGTTCAGCGCGCGGGAAATCTCGCCTTCCATTACCATTTGAACAAACCCTCCGACGATAACGATTAGACTGCCGTAACTGGTGAAAATCAGCATCATGGTCACGCCCCGCAGCACCGGCGAGTCCACGGGTTGCACCTCGCCGTACCCGACGCCGAAGATGGTGATCACCACCATGTAGATTGCGTCGTCCAGCTTCCACCCGTGCCCGACGTAAGTGGCCGTGGCCGCCACGCAAACCGTGGCGAACAACACCAACACCAGCACCAGACGCTTGAGCAATAGAGATTGCAAGACCGGCAACACCGCGGGGTGAACGTGAACAACGATGCGCCTGTGGTGAACATTGTAGTTGCGGGGCGTACAGATTGAAACTAGCGAGTGAGCCGCAGGCGATAGCCTCGGGTTTTGCCGACGCTCGCACGATGCCACCCCCGGACGCCACCCGACGCTAGCGCGTTCGGCTCACCATGAGTTGACACATCCACTCGCGCGGTCGATTATGGGTTTTCCTGGCTTTCGGTCCCTTTCTCTGCGGCGGAACTCTCGATGAACGATAAAAGTCCCCTAGTTGGTGTGATCATGGGCTCGGCGAGCGACTGGGACACCATGCGCGAGGCCGTGGAGGTGCTCAAGGAGTTTGGCGTGCCGCACGAGGCCCGCGTGGTGAGCGCCCACCGCACGCCCGAGGACATGTTCGATTATGCCCGGGAGGCTGAAGATCGCGGCCTCGAGGTGCTGATCGCCGGCGCCGGAGGAGCAGCCCATCTACCCGGCATGGTCGCCTCGCTGACTGTGCTCCCAGTCTTGGGCGTCCCGGTACAGTCCCGCGCGCTCAGCGGACTCGACTCGCTCTTGTCCATCGCTCAAATGCCCGGCGGCGTCCCCGTCGGCACGCTAGCCATCGGCACCAGCGGCGCAAAAAACGCGGGACTACTCGCCGTGCGAATCCTGGCCAACAAACAACCCAAGCTCCGCGAGCAACTGCATAACTACCGCGAAGCGCAAGCCGAGTCGGTAAGGGCGAAGGGGTTGGGGGAGTAAGGGATAACTCGCCTAGTTTGTTCCTCATTCAATTCACCCTCCCTCCGGGAGGGTCGCAGCTGCATTTGCTGCGGGGAGGGTGAAGTGCGGCAAGGCATCCAGCGGCCGGAGCATCGCCGAGATAGCTAGAAGGTTCGGACGATGTGGGCGAGGCAGCGTCGGATTAACCGCGTCCGTCGGATTCTATTTCATTCCACTCGTCTATCTGGCGTTGAATCTCAAACTCCATAGCCGCGCGTGACTCGTAAATTTCTGTGGCGGGCCACTCTGGATTCGTTTCTTTTGCCCACGTTAAGTGGACATTAGCGAAACGACCATCTGAAAGTTCAAACAGAAAGTCATCGATGTCTTGCCGCCTTGCTATGACTTTGGCGTCCATTCCATACAGGACGTGGTCACGTGACACCTCACGAAGCAGTTCATCGTTGAAAAAGACGTTGCTACACGAATGCCATGGCTCCAAAAACTCGAACGCCGTAGGCTTGAGTCGATAGTACCTCAAGATCTCGTCACATGCTTGAAGTGTCGCATCGCCGCACTCGCTGCTTCTACATCGAATCCAGGGCAGATACTTTCGGAGTGCCTCTGGCAACTCTGTCGTGTAGCTGCATTCTGCGAGTTGCCAGATTAACCAGAGGCCACATTCGACTTCTGATCCCGTTTCCTTCTCCAGGACGATTTCCACTGCGATAGGCAATAGTCTGAAAGCCTGTTGCGTTTGGATCTTGCAGGAAAAATCGGCGAATAGCCTAGCTGGACGAATTTCACGCTCGTAAGAAGGGTCGCTCCACAATCGCACTCGGTGCTCGAACAACTGTCGTAGTGAGGAAGCGTCTCCCTGAATGGCAGAATCGAAGTACCTGCGACCAACTTTGTAGATTCTGTCCATTCGCTCTTCGGCATCCGAATACTAGAACTGCACTTCCGTCAGCAGTATAGCGAAATCTCAGGCGTTCCGGATTCGCTACCGCAGCGTGAAACACCTGCCGTCTTCGCCACGGTGTAGGTGCGCGTAGCTTGCCCGCGGCCTAAGTTCTAATGCCCCAATCCTAGCTTACAGGCAGTAATTAGCTCCGCTTCACGCCACGCAATCGCTTCACCCGCGAGATGGTAAGCCACCAGCCCTCTGAGGAATGATACTTAGGGCCACAAGCCTCTCATTGTCGAGATGGGTGTGCGTTTCTTCGTCGGCGTGAGCGACTCGGAGGATGTGCTCTGCCAGCCAGATGAGCCCATCGCGAGTCCCGGCCAGTTCGACCTCATGTAAAGCATCAGGATCTGACGACGAACACTGACCTCAAGCCGGATTGTGTCTTTGTCCTCAACCATTTCAATTTCCTAAGGCGGCAGACTTTTAAGCCACTATGCCGTAACTGCGATTAACTTGTTTCGGCCTACGTTCACTTCACTTGCGATTCTGCAGCCAATAGTCGCGGAAAGAAATCAGTCGAGGAAGCGATTCCTTGTCCTTGCTTCTTCCGGCGGCTTGTTTGCTCGCAATGATGTCATCGGGGTGACAGACTGGAAACCCTTCGACCTCGACTCTCCGTTGCCACGCGTCTTCGAAATGCTCGATGCCATCTGGAGCAAAAATCAAATCGACGTCAAATGGTCCTGACTTGATTTGCACGAAGTCTTTTCCGCGCTCGACCTCGGCGGCTTGTTCGGCGGAAAGATCAAAACCGATCTCTTGTAGCGCTGCAACAACAGCCTTTCCGTTCTCCGAAGACTTCTCTACATAGAGGTCGGCATCTTGAGTTGTGTCGGGAAATCCTAGAAGAATGGCTCCAGATTTCCCCAAGAACAGATACCGCACGCCATGCGTGCTGAAGGCGTCGCGGATCTCTTCCGCTTGACGGTATTCAAACGCGCCCATAGCCCAACCAATCCGGCAGATTCTCTTCGCACCACTGGCGGTACTCTTCCATCGTGTCCCACGAGCGATAGGCTGCGTCGTCCATCACCGGTTTGTAGGTCTTGATGAACGCATACTTCCATCGCTGGGCAAGCGGCCGCGCAGCAGCGGCTTCGAACTCGGCCAGCCAGTCGCTTCGGATCGTGTTGGGCGTGACGGTACTCATGCGGTCCAGTATAGCTCAAGTCAGATCACGCGTCCGCATCTTCCTTCTCATACGGCATCATGATCTCGAACGCTTCGATCTCGTCCAAGCCGGGGAAGCCGCCGTCGGCGATCATGTCGCCTAGCTCGGTCACCTGACGGTAGTAGGAGTTGGTGGACCGCTCGCCTTCGAGCCGGGCGATCTGGTTTTGGCAGAACACGTCGGCCGCTTCGTGCAGCACGTCGCTGGACTGCCGTGATGCATAGAGCGTGGTCGCCAGCAGCGTGATCAGCGTTTGGCAGCGGCTCGAGAGTTCCTCCATGCGGCACTGCCGATCGGCGAGCGCGAGTTGGAACTTGCTCATCGTGCTGGAGATTTCCAAAGCCATCTTCTGCAGCCGCTCGCACGCGTACTCGGCGTGCCGGCGGAGCGCACCGGGCATCTTGGGGAGCGCCGGCGCGGCGGTGAACATCAGTTTGCGGCCCAGCACCCACTTGGCGTACGGCCAGGCGACCGGGGCGAGCGCCATGATGTGCGACGGGTTTAGCGGGTTGGGCTTTTTGATGCCGGCCGCGGCCAGCGCCTTGCCTACGGGCTCAAAGTACTTCTTGCCGTGGTGCTTGACCAGCGACTTGAAGAACGCCATGGCTAGCATCTCGCCTTCGCCTTCGTAGATGCACGGTGCGAGGAACTCGTGGACGTTGTCGCCAAACAGATGCCCGTGCAGGAACGACCGCCCGCCATGCGTCTTCATGAACAGCTCGATGGCCGCGTGCTTTTGGGCTTCGCTGCCAAAAATCTTGGCGACCACACATTCCATTTCGCCGCGGTAGCCTTTGTCGATCAACTCCGCACACCAGGCGACCAGGGCGTCGCTGGCGACGATCAGCCCGGCCAACTCGCCCATCCGCCGCTGTACGAGTTCGCGTTTGGCGATCGGCTGGTGATACGTCACGCGATACTGCGACCACGGAATCATGTTCGCGAGCATCGCCCGCATGGTGCCCGCCGCGTTGGCGCACAGGGAGACGCGTCCCAGGTTCAAACCGTGGTAAGCGATGGTGAGCCCGTCGCCTTTGATTGGCTTGAGCAGGTTCTCGGCCGGCACGGGGAACTTGTTGAACACCATGCCGCGGTTGTAGGTGTGCTTGAGCGCCCACAGGCCGTAGTCTTTCAGGCGGAACTGGTCGCTCTCTTCGTTGGGCAGGTCGACCACCAGCACGCTCGGCTGACCGTCGATCAAGCAGACCAAACCTACCGTGCGGCCGAGCTTCACGTTGGTGATGAATAGCTTCTCGCCCGTCACCAGGTACTTGTCGCCTTCGAGTACCGCTTCGGTGCGTAGCGCGGTGAGATCGCTGCCGGCGCAGGGCTCGGTGAGTGCGAACGCGCTGAGCCGTTCGCCGCTGGCCAGCTTCGGCAGGAAGCGTTGTTTCTGTTCGTCGTTGCCAAAGGCGCTCACCGGGTCAACCGCGCCGATGCAGCCATGCACCGACGCCAAACCGGCGATCGTCGGATCGACGGTTGCCATGCGGGTGATGAACGCGGCAAACGCGGCGAACGGCGCGCCGCTGCCGCCGTACTCTTTGTCGACCAATAGGCCCCAGTACCCGACGTCGGCCAGGTCCTGCATCACCTGGTCGGTGATCTTGCCTTCGGCGTTGTGCGTGGTGCCTGCGTCGCGGTGGCGTTTCACCACGTTGATCGAGTCGTCCATCACCGTCTTGATCTCAGGCGCGATCTTCAGCGGCGAACTTTGAAACTCGGCGACCGGCACGCCGCGGTCCCACACCGCGCGATGGGCGGGGCTGTTGACCGTTTGGTACTGCGGGGCGAACAGCGACTCGACCTGGTCGTCGGCTGTGTCGATGGCGCCGGTTCGGCGAGCCTCTTCGGCGCTCTTGCCGCCCAGTTCGAGGGCTACTTCGGCGAATGATTTTTCTTGCGCCGCAGCGGGCTCGCCTTGTTCCTCGCGGACCTCTCTGCCGGTCTCTTCGGGATCGATCATCGAGGGTGAACCTGTGAGCTTGGTCATGATGTGCTGCCGCCTTTCGGCTCGCCGCCGGCGGAGCTAAATCCGGACAGCGAGAGAAGTTAATGCGATTCTGAGCCCTAAGAATAGTACGTTGCGCCGTTCATGGTGACAAACGCCCAGAAACGGTCAATAGCAGTCTCTACCCGAGTGGTTTGCGTAAGTCGCGCCACAATCGGACGATTTCGCGCCACCGGATGCGGAATGCCCGAGCAGCTCCGCCGACTATGGACAGACTGGCCACTATGCGTGCATGATTTGGGGTAACCGAAATCTCCGCCACAAAAGGACCCGATTGTGATGCATGACCCGCGAATCGATCAGCTTGCCGACGTGTTGCTGGACCATAGTTGCCAACTGCAGAAGGGTGAGAAGATTCTCATCGAGGCCATCGACTTGCCCGAACCCAATCTCGTGTGCAGCCTGGTGGAAGGCGCTGCCGCGCGGGGAGCGATTCCCCTGGTGACCATCAAGGACCAGAATGTGCAGCGGTCGCTCTATCGCACCGCCACCAAAGAGAGCATGGACCTGGCCGCCAAGTTCGAGAAGGCCCGCATGGAGGAGATGAACGCCTACATCGGCATCCGCGGCGCAGCAAACAGCAGTCAGCACGCCGACGTTGATCAGCCGCAGATGGACCTCTACCAGGAGTATTGGTCGCAGGTGGTGCACACGCTGATCCGCGTGCCAAAGACCAAGTGGGTGGTGCTGCGGTACCCGACCGACTCGTTCGCCCAGGCGGCCAAAATGAGCAGTCGCGCGTTCGAAGACTTTTACTTCAAAGTCTGCACGGCCGACTACGCCGCGATGGCCGAAGCCCAGAAGCCGCTGGTGGCCCGGATGGAAGCCGCCGACCAGGTGCGGATCGTCGGGCCGGGTACGGAGTTGGAGTTCTCCATCAAAGACATCCCCGTCATCCCCTGCAATGGCGATCGCAACATCCCCGACGGCGAGGTGTTCACCGCGCCGGTGCGGGATAGCATCAACGGCAAGATCTCATTCAACACCCAATCGCGCTACCAGGGCACCGTATTCAGCGACATCGTCTTCGAGTTCAAGGATGGCAAGATCGTCAACGCCTCGGCCAACGAACCGGAGAAGATCAACGCCATCCTCGACTCGGACGACGGAGCCCGTTACTGCGGCGAGTGGTCGCTCGGCACGAACAACCACGTGAAGCACCCGATGCTCGACACGCTGTTTGACGAGAAGATCGGGGGCTCGTTCCACCTCACGCCCGGCCAGGCGTACGAGATTGCCGACAACGGCAACCGCAGCCGCATCCACTGGGACCTGGTGCTGATCCAACGCCCCGACTACGGCGGCGGCGAAGTCTACTTCGACGGCGAGCTGCTCCGCAAAGACGGCCGCTTCGTGCCGGATGACCTGCAAGGTCTGAACATTGGGCTGAACGAAGGCCCATAACACACACAGCGAGCCGGAAGCGTCAGCGCCCGGAGTTGAACTGCTAAGAACGCCACGGACTAGGCAACCACAGAGAGCACGGAGTTTTGGAACACTAATCTGCGCTAATAATCGCTAATTGAAATCAGGGAAGATTAGCGCCGATTAGTGTTCCTCTAATGTCCTCTGTGGCGAGTTTCTGATTGATGAAACTGTGGCACCAAGTGCGGTCTCGGTCGAGCTCCGCCTGTTGGCGAATCTCCTCCTCGACCGCGTTTCTGAGTGGCGCACCGACCCGACGTAAACGTCGGGCCTAAGTCTACTGCGCGCGGTTGGTAGCGTGTCCTACTCGCCTTACTCGGCGAGCCAAGTGTAGGCTTCGTCGATCTGGCCGGCGTCGAAGTACTTGACCTTCGCCATCGTGAACGGCTTGCAGACCGCGGCCATGCCTTTTTCCCAGGCCTTCTCGCCAACCAAGGCGACCTTCTCGATATTCGTGCAGTGGGTCGTGGCGAACTTGATGTCGTCCCACAGGGCGTGGGCGTCCCAGCCGTGGAAGTCGTGGAACTCGGCCAGCATGCGGACCTTGCCGTCGTTGGCGATCGCTTCGTCGACGCGGGGGACGAACGTCTTGTAGTCCTCGTCGTGCAGCTTGCCCGACAGGCGGAAGGCAAGGATGTTGTCGGATGGGGCGGAGAGTTCTTCGATCATAACGGCCTCCTGTGACACGGGAATGAACGGATCGGACGCGAGGGCTTCGCCGATTTCGTCAAAGCACTAGTGCTGGGTAGGTTTCAAAAACGCACTCGGCATTCTAACACGTTCGCCGCGCCGGTGGGGACCGGGCAACGGGTAAATTCAAAAGCTTGTCGCAGAGAGCAGGGATCAAGGGGAATCGGCAGATCACGCGCCTGGCGCCCTTCGCTGGACAGTTGGCGTAGCGAGCAGGTGGCGGTGGATCACAGCGTGACGTCGGTAAGAATCGTGCCGTCCAACAGCGACATTTTCAGATGCAGCGTCTCCTGGGTGGCTTCGCCCTGAATGAAGGTGGCGTATTTCGGCCTCGGAGCGCCGCCGATAAGCTGGGCGATGGGCTGCCCCTCCTTCTTGGGCATCCACTGGTAGTCGTGCGTGTGACCCGAAATCACCAGCTTCACGCCGGCGTCGACCAGGGTGTCGGCACACAGGTCTCGCAGGTGCGCGGCCACGTTTGAAGTGCTGCCAGGAATTCGCGGGTGGTCGAACCACATGGGAATGTGGCAGAACAGCACCTTGTGCGGTGCTTGTTGAAACCAGGGCGTCTTCACAAACTCCTGGAGCCACTCGGCTTGCGCTTTGGCCATCTTCTGGAACGCACCCATGCCGCTGAGGTAGGGTACGCCGTCGGGTTTGTCCTCGCCGGTGTCCAACACGATGGCAGCCAACGGTCCGCTGCGAAACGCATAGTAAAAGCGGTCGCCCGGCGTGCCGGTGAAATTGGCCACCGACTGCGCGGCAGGGCCTCGACAGTCGTGATTGCCACGCACATAAGCCAGCGGCCACTTATCGGCAATCGCCAGTCCCTCCGGCGCGAGGAACTGCCCCGCCATCTGATTTTGGAAATGGACGTCGTTCGATTGATCGCCATTCCACAGCATGAAGTCCGGCGCCAGATGGTTAGTGAGGGTGTCGAGCGCGCGGAGCGTATCAGGGTTCTCGTGGGTGTCGTTCCAAACCGCGAAAGTTGTCTTCTTCGCGGCCGGATCGAGCGTGCAAAAACGCCGTTCGGGTCCGACCTGCTCTTCGCCGACTTTGAACTCGCCATGATAGAACTGCCGCACTTTGATCCAGCCGGCGGCGCGGGCGACGATGCGATAACGCACCAAGACGCCGGGCGGGAGCGGCGGCAGGCGGAACTTCAGCACGTTCTCGTCGAGCGCCGCCAATCCGTCTTCATCTCCATCCACGCGTTGCCACGGCCCGTCGGCCACCGCGTACTCCAGATGCCCGGTGGCCAAACGTTGCAGCGGTTGCAGAACGCAAATCGCTTCGGACGCCGGTCCACTCACCACAGGGCTGCCTGCAAACACCGGCCCATCGGGTCCGCCACAGGTCCACGAACCCTCAGGCACGTCGGGCCTTGGGTCTTGGGAATAGTCCGAGTAGTCCTGAGCAGCGCTCCGCGCGCCGGTGCTCAACACGCCCGCAGTGGCTGCAGTTGTGGTTAGGAAAGTTCTGCGATCGACCGACACAGGAGTCCTCATTTCGGTGGTGGACAGTCTATTTCAGGGTAAACAACGATTGTACTCTCCGCGCAGGGCGAGTTCACCTGCCCAAATCAGTCCTCGGTCGCCGCCTGCAAGAGATCGTTGATCGCGCTCGGCAGCTCGCTGGTGCCCGAGTTCGCCAGGTACACGAGTTCCTCGCGGTCGTACCACTCACCGAACTCGGCATCGAACATCGAGCAACCCAGCCCGGCCATGAGAGCCGTTAGAACCTCGCGGGCGCGCTTGGGCAGGTTGCCGGAAAAGTCAAAGCGAACGTAATTCGCGCACAGCGTTACGTCGACTGTTCCGTTCTTGAAGGGTATGCGGGGCGGGTCGCTATCTTCGGTTTCTGGGAACGCCTCGACCATCAGCTTGTGTATCTGCTTGATCGGCATCTTGCCGAGCCCTTTGACCTTCTGGCCGTCGCACAGAAGGTCATAGATTTCTTCGGGCTCCTGCTCTTGCTTGCCACTGGGCTTCCAGAAATTCAGATCGTAACTCATGCCAAGCATCTCCTTCCGGGTCTGGAGCATTGTAACACCGCTGAGAAACGCCGAGGAGCCTTTGCGGAGCGGAGTTGCTCCACGGCGGCTGGGTGTAGATACTAGGCTCGCGGGGAGTCGCCAGGCACAGCACCGAAACGTGCTTTCTAGCATGATCCCATGAGCAATCCGCTGCGAGCCTGCGATCTCACGATGAACTTGGACCGACGAGGGTGAATTCATGCTGTTGGCTGAAGCGACTGCGCTACTAGCGGCCGTTCTGGTGGTGTCTGCCACGACTCAGGTGGCGGATTCGAGCTATGCGACATCTGCTGCGACGAATCTCGGTCCAGAAAAGGGGGTGATGCGCAGAGATCCGAGCGACATCGTCAAGGTGAAAGACCTGTATTACATCTGGTATAGCAAAGGCGCGTACAGTCACGGATACGACGCCACGGTCTGGTACGCCACGTCGCCCGACGGGCATACATGGAAGGAACAAGGTGAAGCCTTGGCGCGTGGACCTAAGGGAAGTTGGGATGAACAAAGCGTGTTCACTCCCAACATCCTGGCCGCCGAAGGAAAGTACTGGCTCTTCTATACTGGTGTCGGCAAGCCGTTTGTCCGTCGAGGTCCCAAGAAAACGCCCGCCGCGATTGGCGTTGCGGTTGCCGATTCGCCGGACGGTCCCTGGAAGAAGGTCGAGGCCAACCCGATCCTCCAACCGAGTGGCGACGACAAGGACTTCGACGGCTTGCGATTAGACGATGCGTGCTTGATCGTCCGCGATGGCAAGTATTGGTTGTACTACAAAGGCGTGCAGTCGTATCGGACCACCCCGCAACAAACCAAGATGGGCGTGGCCATCGCCGAGCAGCCGCAGGGCCCCTACGTGAAGCATCCCTCACCGGTTGTGTCCGGAGGCCACGAAGTATTGGTGTGGCCCTACGGCCAAGGTGTCGCGGCGCTCATCACAACTGCAGGCGCAAGCGACGTCGTCAACACGTTGCAGTACGCCGAGGATGGCATCACGTTCAGCAAGATGGCCGACCTGGAGAAGCGCCCCAACGGTGGCGGCGCCTTTCGCCCCGAGGCGTTCACCGACAGCGGCCAGGGAAAGATGATCGACTGGGGCGTGCACATCAAAACGAAGAAAGGTTCTCTTCCTTCGTTGGAACGATTCAATTACGAGTGGAAGTGAATGGTCCGCTCCGGCAGCAGCTGTCGCGGGTGTGTAAGAAGTGCGCGGTGTAAACAAATCGCGCATTTCGTACGCCGCGGCCGCTATCGGTCCACTTGCCGCAGCCAGCTATAGAAAGTCTTTCGCGAAACGCCCAGCGATTTGGCCGCTTTGCTTTTGTTGCCGCCAGCAGCGGCCAGGGCGGCAGTGAGTTGGTCGCGGCGGTCATGGAGCAAGGTGGCCGTGACTTCGCTTTCGACATCGCGCGCGGCAGGCTGCGCGACCGGTGACTTGGTGTGCGATCCGAGCGCTAGGCCCCTGGGCATGAAGTGATTGCCCGCCAGAACGTTGGCCTCTTCCAACAGCGCCGCTTGACCGACCACGTGTTCGAGTTCCCGAACATTGCCGGGCCAACTGTGCTTTTGCAGCTTCTCGAGAAACTCCTTGCTGATCCCTACCAGGCGGGGGCGGTCAAGCGTGAGTTTGAGTCGCTGGATGATGTTCTCTACCAACAACGGGATGTCTTCCACCCGATCTCGGAGTGGCGGCACTTCGATGGTGATGTAGTTCAAGCGGAAGTACAGATCCGCACGAAAAACGCCGCTCTCGACAAGCTTCGCCAGCGGGCGGTTCGAGGCGGCAACAATTCGCACGTCGGTGGCGATCGAATGGTTGCTTCCCAGTGGAGTGATCTCCTGCTGCTGAATCGCCCGCAACAAAGCCACCTGTCCGCGGGGACTGAGGTCGGCCACTTCGTCGAGGAACAAGGTTCCGCAGTTGGCCAGTTCGAACTTTCCTTTGCGTTTGGAGAACGCCCCGGTGAACGCCCCTTTCTCGTGCCCGAAGAACTCGCTTTCCAGCAAATCGTCGGGAATGGCGCCGCAATTCACCGTGACCATGCCCTGCCGCGCCCGCTTGCTCTCCAAGTGCAGCGCCTTGGCGACCAGTTCCTTACCGACGCCCGACTCGCCCTCGATGCAAACATTCACATCCGGCGCGGCGACACGTTTGATCAGCGCTCGCAGGCGGCGGATCGAAGGCGACTGCCCGATGATCTCTCCGGCGTAACCTGAGTCGTGCTGGTGCCTGACGATCACCGCGCGAAACTGCTTGACGGTTCCGGCTACCACATTCCGCACCGGCAATCGCTCGAAGGTCGAACCACCGACGAAGCCATGGATGCGCGTTTGCGATACCACTTGCTCCAAGTCGTCGGCCGTCGTCACCGGCCCGCCAAACGCGAGACACATCGGCTGACTGTCACAGCCTTGCAGGCTTTCCATCGTGCTGTTGAGAAAGGTAATCGCCCGCTGCAAGCGATCGCGCCGCTGATGCAAGTCTTGATAGTTGTAGGTTAATCCCAGGTCGAGAATCAGTCCGTCGATGCCCGCATTGGCGAAACACCTGGCGGAGTCTTCTTCGAGCACGGCGAACCCAAACGTGGCGAACCCTCGGGCCTGGGCGCGCTGCAGCATGTCGATCTCGCATTCGATGCCCAGTCCATTGGCTTCCAGGCACGCGCGATAACTTCCGTCGATGAATCCGACCGCCGGCCAGTTGGTGATGCCACGCACGCCGAGTTGCCACAATCGGTCGAGGCGGACGTCGAGGTCCATGGTCGGATCGACAGGGAACACACCGGCGACGATGGGAGTATTGCCCACGTGCGGCAGGTGATGCTCGCGCAATAACTGCTCGGTTTGGTCGTTGGCGTTTCCATACGGCATGAAGGCTCCCAGCGAGCCAATGCCATGATTGCGATACACGCCGGCATTCAGGGCGAGCACGAAGTCGGCTTCTCCTTCGACCGCCGCCCTGACGATCTGCCCCGACCCAGCGGCGACCGCCACGATGGGCGAGTTGCCTTGCGCAACTCGCTCGGCAAGCAACTGCTGAAACTCGGTCATGACGGAAGAACCCAGAGAGAGAAGAATGACGCTTGACCCCACCACCTAGCGCTTACGATGTGTAACTCTAGTGTAACCGCCACACGGGGCAAAGTAAACAAAAACTGTCACCCCCCTGCAGGGTCTACTCGTCGAGGGCCGAACGCCGACCAATCGCTACACCCTACAAAACCCAGCGTTTCGCAAGAGTTTTGTGGCAAGTGCACAATTGGCACGTCGTTCGCTTTTTGCACACCCCGGCTTGTCATGGCTCTGCGCCGAGACTCCACCCGCTCCTCAGAAATAACTGGCTGATCCGCCAACTCCACTCGTCTACTTTGAGATGCCTAATGAAAGTGAGGATGACTACTGTGACGAAACCCACCCTCAAGACACTTCTACTTGGCCTCACGATCGGGCTTCTGTCGTGCTCCTCGGTGTTTGCCGGGAACATCTTGTTTATGAGCCGCACGTTGGATGGTTCCGGCGTGCCAAGCAGTTCCGACGACGGCCTCGTGTATGACTTTTTGACCAACACCCTGGGCCACACCGTAACCGGCGCCGACACCGACATCGACTTTGTCGGCGGCGGCGGCAATTGGGAAGACTACGACGCCATTATCGTCTCCTCTACCGCAAACAGTGGCAACTTGCGAAACGCTAACCCCACGTTGAAAGATACAACCGTCGGAGTCTTCTCGTGGGAGTACGACTACATGAACAACGACGACCCCACCACCGGAAACACCGACCAGGACTTGATGCTTTTCGAGATCACCGGCGTTGGCGTTAGTGGCTCGGGCGAGGAAGCCATCATCGACGTTTACCAGTCTGGCGATGGTACTCCGCTGTACATCAACCTGCTGGGAGGCAACGCCGACCTGATGTATTGCCTGCAACCCGGGCTAGTGCCGATTCTGGACGGGACCGGAACCACATCAACCACACGATTGCAGTCGGTTCCCACGGCTGGTGTGCAGGGCGACGTGATGGCGCTCGCCTCGGGCGACGGCAACCCCATTGATAACGACGGGACCGGCGCCGGACTGGGAACCGGAACTGGCTCGGACCGCAGTTTCTTGCTCTATGCCGACACCGGCGACGCGCTGGTCGCGATGAGCAAGGATGGCATCGCCAATAGCCAGCCCAACGCACCGGGCCGGCGACTGTTCTTCCCGCTGGACAATAGTGGGTTCGGCAGTTTGACCACCGACTATGGCTACCAGATGTTTTCCAACTCCCTGAGCTGGGTGATGGGCGAGACGCCCACCGCAGAGTTTGTCTCGCATGTTCCAGAACCCAGCTCGGTGGTGCTTTCGCTCGCCGCGGCAGCCGGCATGCTGGCCGTGGCTCGGCGACGTCGCACGTAGGCGTGAGGGGGTAGAAGCTCGCCGGGCTGGTAAACTAGCCCGGCATTTGAGACGCTTGTAAATCATGTTGTAGCGGAGATCAGGCCTTTGAAACCTCGAAATGAATACAGCCACTCCCGGGCTTTTACGCTCGTCGAGCTGCTGGTCGTGATAGCGATCATCGGCATCCTGGTGGCCCTGCTGCTGCCAGCCGTGCAAGCCGCGCGCGAAGCCGCCCGGCGTTCGCAGTGTGCCAACAACCTGAAGCAGATTGGTTTGGCACTGGTTAACTTCGAATCGTCCAAGAGCCATCTACCCGCTGGACGCGAAGGATGCGACTGCGACTCGAACAAGTACTGCGGCGACATCCCAGACGCCGAGCGCACGCACACCAGCGGCTTCGCGATGGTGCTGCCGCAACTGGAGCAACAAGCCTTGTACGACACGCTGGGCATCGGAGGAAAAGTGGTGGGCGCCATCGCGCCGCAGGATTGTGGCAGAGCCAATCCGAATGTCGACGGATGGGACGCCAACCTGGGCGAGGCCTTGGCCGCCCTGCCCGATGTGTTCGTCTGCCCCAGCAACGAACCACGCGTACTATCCATCGAGTCCGACCACGTAAGCCGCGACACGCCCGGCGAAGGGCAACGCTACGCCTCGGGTGGCTACGCCCTGGTAGCGGGCAGCTCGGTGGGACACAACTACGCACACGTCAAGCACGAAAACAACGGCTTGTTCTTCTACCAGAAAACGTTCGCACTGCGACAGGTCACCGACGGCCTCAGCAAAACGATGTTCGCTGGCGAATCCGTCGAAGGCGATACCTGGTTGTACGCCCGGCGCTATCACGACGTCATTCGCTACACCAGGGAGCCTTTGAACTCACTCATAGCACCAGTCCCTTCCAACACCCCTGGCGCACGCAACCAGGGAGGCGGCAGCCTGGAGTCCGATTGGTACTCGCTGGGCGGGTTTCACAGCATGCATCCCGGTGGGGCTCAGTTTGTGTTTGGCGACGGCCACGTCGAATTCATCCCCGACGAAATCGACCTGAACACCTACCGCGCGCTCTCCACGCGAGCCAACGAAGACCTGGTGGGAGCCTATTAATGAAAAGAGCTAGCTTGGTTTTGGTTTGTGGTCTGCTGTTGATGGCCGTCGGTTGTGGCGGCGGCGGCCCTAAGCGCGTACCAGTCTCCGGCCGTGTGACGATCGATGGCAAGCCGCTGAAGTACGGGCGGATCTTCGTGTTCCCCCAAGGCGTACGCGCCTCGCAAGGAATCCTGGACGCCGATGGACGCTTCGAACTCATGGCCTACAAGCAGGGAGACGGCGTCGCTTTGGGAACCCACGTGGTGACCATCGATGCGGGAGAGATACTCAGCGAGACCGACACCAAGTGGCATGCTCCGAAGAAATACCTCGATCCAGCCACTTCCGAATTAAGTATGGTGGTCGAAGGCCCGGCCGCCGACATAGAAATCAGCCTCTCCTGGGAAGGCGGCAAGCCTTTCGTCGAGACTTTATAGCTAGAATGACATCGTGAACAAGACAACGCTAATCATCGGCACGCTGGACACCAAGGCGAGTGAATTTGCCTTGCTGCGCGAGGCTATTGAGAAGCGCGGCGTTCGCTCGCTGATGATGGACGTCGGCGTGATGCACGACGACGCTCCGCGAGTCGACTGCACGGCCGCCTCGGTGGCCGAAGCGGCCGGTACCACGCTCGACGAGCTGCGCAGCCGCGGCGATCGTGGACACGCGATGCAGATTATGGCTGAGGGAGCTGCGAAACTCGCTGGCCAGATGCATCGTCGTGGCGAGATCGACGCGGTGATCGGCATGGGCGGCACCGGCGGCACGAGCGTCGCCTGCAGCGTGATGCGAACGTTGCCGCTGGGCATGCCCAAGATGTGCGTCACCACCGTGGCGGGTGGCGATTCTACCACGCTGGTCGGCGGACGCGACATCCTGCTCGTCCCTTCGATTGTCGATGTGAGCGGACTGAACTGCATCTCCGAACCAGTGATCACCCGGGCGGCAGCTATGCTGTGTGCGATGCTGGAGATCGACTTTCAGAGTGCTGCGCGAACAGGTCGCGTGATTGCCGCCAGCATGTTTGGCAACACCACCAAATGTATCGACTCCTGCCGCTCGCACTTCGAAGCCGAAGGCTGCGAGGTGCTGGTGTTCCACGCCACCGGCACCGGCGGGCAGACGATGGAATCGCTTATCGAGCAAGGCATGGTCGACGGGGTGCTGGACCTCACCACCACCGAGCTGGCCGACGAACTCTGTGGCGGCATCTTCAGCGCCGGCCCCACACGCCTGGCGGCCGCCGCCCGGCGTGGCATCCCCCAGGTCGTAGCGCCGGGCTGTTTAGACATGGTGAACTTCGGCCCGATGTCCACCGTACCGCCGCGTTACCTGAACGCCAAGCGGCAACTGTACGAATGGAACTCGGCGACGACGTTGATGCGGACCAACGTCGAAGAGAACCGCCAACTGGGCCGCACGCTCGCAGAACGAGTCAATCACTCCACCGGTCCGGCCGCCGTGCTGCTGCCGCTGCGCGGGGTGTCGATACTCGATGGAGATGGCGAGCGGTTTTGCGATCGGGAGAGTGACGCCGCGTGTTTCGCGGCGATTAAGGAAAATCTGCGCGGCGACATTCCCGTGGTGGAAGTCGACGCGAACATCAACGACAACGTGTTTTCACAGAAGGCCATCGCGCTGCTCGAAGAAATGTTCGACAGTCGCGTCGGCCGCCAAGGAGTTGCTGCAGTATGAAGTGGTCTCGTGCAAGTATCGTCGAGCGGCTGAAGCAGGAAGTTGCCGCTGGGCGACCGATCGTGGGTGGCGGCGCTGGAACCGGAATCAGCGCTAAGTGCGAAGAAGCGGGTGGCATCGATTTGATTGTCATCTACAACTCGGGGCGTTTCCGCATGGCCGGTCACGGGTCGCTCGCCGGGCTGCTGCCATTTGGCAACGCAAATCACATCGTCAAAGAAATGGCATACGAGGTGCTTCCCGCCGTGAAGAAGACACCAGTACTGGCCGGCGTGTGCGGCACCGATCCATTCATGATTCGCGATGCGTTCCTCAAGGAGCTGGTGAACCTGGGCATCGCTGGCGTGCAAAACTTCCCGACCGTGGGACTGATCGATGGCCAATTTCGTGCAAATCTCGAAGAAACCGGCATGGGGTTCCAGCTCGAGATCGACTTAATCGAGGCCGCGCACAAGCTCGACCTGCTCACCACTCCGTATGCGTTCAATACAACCCACGCCGAAGAGTTCGCCAAAGTGGGAGCCGATGTGATCGTAGCCCACATGGGACTCACCACCAGCGGCGCGATTGGGGCCATCACCGCCATGTCGCTCGAACAATCGGCCGACGTGGTGGCCGAAATTGCCGACGCAGCCAAGAGCGTGAATCCCGATGTGCTGGTGCTGTGCCACGGCGGTCCCATCGCCACGGCCGAGGACGCGCAGTACATCTTCGAACGAGTCGACACCATCGACGGGTTCTATGGCGCCAGTTCCGTCGAACGACTGCCCACCGAAATCGCCATCAAGGAACAAGTGCGTGGTTTCAAAGAACTGAAACTCAACGCAATCCACCCCAACGCCAGCCGAGTCGCGGGCTCCTAGTCTCGTTTCCCACCCATCGGCTGCCAACTGCATTCCATTCCCATGCTGCCCACTAATCCCACATCTCGAGTTCGCCTGTCACGCCGCTCCTGGCTGGGAGCCGCTGCGGGCGTTGGCGCATTGTCGTTGCTGTTCGGCAAGATGGCATTCGCCAGCGAACCCCGCAAGCAGTTGCCGTACCGCATCGGCTGTTCGGGCAGGTCGCTGCACAAGTTGCTCCCCACTCGCGACAAGGAAGGCGAGATTTCGGTGGAGCAGTTCATCGAGAAGGCCCGCCAGTGGGGCTGCGACTGCGTGGAGCTACAGGATGTCGGCCTCCGCAGCTACGAAGCCGACTACCTACTGTCGCTCAAACGCGCCGCGTTCCTGCAGTCGATCGAGCTGTCAGGCGTGTCGGTCTACACCAACTTTGTCCGCACTAAGGAAGAAGACCGACAAAAGGCAATCGAGCGCGCCGCCGAGTGGATCGAACGAACCGCACTGTTAGGCGCGCCGCTGATGGTGGTGTTCCCTGGTTCGAACAAGTCGATGCAGAAGGAACGGGGCGTCGAGCTGGTTGCCGAGGCGCTAACGACGCTCGCTCCAACCGCCGCGAACCATGGCGTGATGCTGGCCATCGAGAACCACGGCATGCTCATCGACCGCGCGCAGCAGATCGCTCAAGTGGTCGAGCAGGTTGCCAGCCCATGGGTCGGCGCAAACCTCGACACGGGCAACTTCGCCCGGGACGCGTACGAGAACATCGAGCGCTTGGCGCCCTACGCGGTGAACTGCCATCTGAAGATGGATACCCGCGAAGGCAGGAAGCGCCACCCGGCCGACTTGCCACGAAAATTCCAGATGCTCCGCGACGCAGGCTACACGGGCCGCGTGGTCCTGCAATACGAACTCAAGGGCGACGCCATGGCGGAAGTGCCCAAGTGCCTTGCCGAAATGCAGGCCTTGGCCGCCCCCACGACGGCCGCTTCCTAGGTCCAATACTCATAGGAGAGACACGATATGAAATGCACGATGATCCTCACCGGCTGCCTGCTGCTCGCCTTGCCACTGGCGAGCGGCTGCAGCAATGCCATCAGCGCCGACAAGTCGACCACCGACGCAGCAGCCACAGCGGACGACGACGATTGGCAGGCCAAGGTGATTCACTCGGTCGCCGAAGTATCGACCGGCAAACTCAAAGGCACCGAAAAGGTGGAATTCGACTGGGGCTGGATCGCGTGGTTGATGAACTCCGAGATCGACCCCGACGCCACGATGACCTACGGCATCGTGCGAATAGAGGCCGGCATGAGCAACCCGCTGCATATCCATCCCAACTGCGAAGAGTATCTGTACGTGACCTCCGGATCGTGCGAGCACGTGCTGGCCGACAAGACCGTCGTGCTGAAGGAAGGCGACGTGATTCGTATCCCGAAGAACGTTCCGCACAAGGCCAAGGCCTTGGGGGACGAACCGTGCGACGCGGTGATCGTGTACGACTCAGGCGCACGCAAGATCATTCTTCTCGAAGAAGGACAAGAGTAACCACCGCGCAGCTTCGTCACCAGCTTCTCGCGACCAACAGGCAGGCAATGATCGATTTCGGCTTAACTCGACGGCGGTTTCTCTACACCACCGCAGGCATCTGCGCGGCAAGCATCCCAGCTTGGGCGCAAACCCTGCCAAGCGATAAGCTTCGCGCCGGTTTCATCGGGGTCGGAGGACAGGGAACCTTTTTGCTAGGGCGGTTTCTGGCGAACCCACGCGTCGAAGTCACCGCACTCTGCGACTGCAACCAGGAGCGTCTGGCGAGGGCCATCGAGCGAAACCCCACGGCCAGCAGCGCCAAGCAGTACGCGGACTTCCGCCACGTGCTCGACAGCAAGGACGTCGACGCGGTGGTGATCGCCTCGCCCGACCATTGGCACTGTCTGATGGGCATCCACGCCTGCCAGGCGGGTAAGGACGTTTACGTGGAGAAGCCGCTATCGCTGTGCATCGAAGAAGGGCGGCAACTGGTGAACCACGCTCGCTTGAACAAGCGAGTGGTTCAAGTCGGCTTGATGCAACGCAGTGGCAGTTGGTATCGCGAGGCGATCGATATCGTGCAGAGCGGCGAGCTGGGCAAAGTGACCGTGGTCAAAGCGTGGAACATCTACAACCGCTTACCCGGCGGACACCGCTCCGCCGAGAGCGAAGCGCCCGCGACGATCGACTGGGACATGTGGCTCGGCCCACGCCCCACCCGACCTTACCGCCGCGACCTGACGCGGGGCAAGTTCCGCTGGGTATGGGACTTCGCCGGCGGCAACATTACCGACCGCGGCACTCACACCATGGACACCGTGCTGCAAGCGATGGACGCGGAGTATCCCCAGCGTGTGAGCGCCACCGGCGGCAAGTACGTGTTCACCGACCCTGACGACCAGCGCGAAACGCCCGACACGCTGAACGTACTGTACGATTTTGGCGATTGGACCCTGCACTACGAAGCGCGCGAGGCCAACCACCGAGTGAACTGGCCCAGCGGCTACGGAATGGTGTTCCTGGGAACCAAGTCGAGCCTGTTCGTCGACCGCGGCGGCTACCGGTTATACAAGGAGCGCAACCGCAAAGGAGTGACCGGCGACGACCGCATCGTGGGCACACCCGGCAGCGGTCAGGTCACGAGCATTCACGCGTTGTTCGACCCCCACATTCAGAACTTCATCGACTGCGTCGCCAGTCGCAAGCGACCCGTTTGCGATGTGGAAATTGGTCATCGTTCCACCAACGTGTCGCACTTGGGGAACATGGCCTACCACGCCAAGCGGACTATTCAATGGGACGGTGTGCATGAGGAGTGCGTTGGCGACCCCGAAGCACAAGAACTGGCGACTCGTACTTATCGTTCCCCCTGGGGACTGGAGCGGATTGCGAAGCCAACGGCGTAACATCTTTTTTGTAAACACATCCAACACCTTTGCATTCCTTGGCAGAGAGGTAGAGCAATGTCTAGCACTGCGCATCGAGGTATTTCTATTCATAAACTGGGTAAACTGGCGATTCTTGCCGTTGTCGTATTCGTCGCCCTGGCACACCAGGCCGCCGCATTGGACATCCTGTTGATCGGAGCCAACGACGATGGCCCGCTGGCCGGCAGCGACGCTTATCTCGCCTCGTGGTTGACTTCGCAGGGACACACCTACACCTACATGTCGGACGATGGCGATGGGACCTTTCCCACCGGGGCTGGTTTCGACGCAGTGGTGATCCCTTCCAGCGTCAACTCAGGTCGGGTGAAGACGAACTATGACCTTTCGGACACGCCGGTTGGCATCCTACACTGGGAAGTCGCGCTGCACGACAGCACCGACGCCGACGACTTCTACATGTCGCTCAACAATCCCGAAGTAGCCAACGAGGTGAGGCTCACCAGCGGAGTCGACAGCTTCGACATCCGCCTGAATTCCAACGGGCATCCAATACAGGGACCCATCCCCAACGGCGGCAGAATCCAGTTCCTGGGAGAACTAAGCTCGGACGAAGGTTCGTTGAACACCTCGTCGGTCTTTCATTCCACCGAGAACGCCGCCGGCGTGAACGACCTGGCTTCCGGTGTAATCGACAACAGCCAGATGTTTATCCAGTACGTCGACAACGGTGGAGCGCTGTGGGGCAATGGCGATCCCGGCAGCCCCGCTACCGCTCCTGGGCGTCGAGTGTTCTTCGGGTTGGATAACGAGAACTTCGACAACCTCTCCGCAGCAGGTCTCTATCTGTTCGACAACGCTCTGGAGTGGGTGGCGGGCCAGACAGTCGTGCATGGCGCCTATGTCGTGGCGGATCGCGACACGGGATCGCTCACACTGGTGAATCCCGCCAGTGGCGCAAGTATTAACGTACTCGGTTATGAAGTCCAATCCGTCTCTGGTTCGTTGGACCCTACGAACTGGCTCACGATCGCCGACAACTACGACGCTTCAGGCAGCGGAACACCACAACTGGATGCCGATGATGAGTGGACATTGATTTCGACCGAGGCAAGCGACATCGCCGAATACCAAATCGACTTTGGCGGATCTGGCGCCAACGATGGTGGGTTTCTTGCTCCCGGCCAGTCGCTTTCACTGGCCACCTCCGGCGGCTGGATTCCCAGCCTGCAACGGTTTGAAGATCTCCAGATGGAAATCAGCGTATTGATTGGGGGGGATGGCGAAGTGCTCGACCTGCCAATCGTCTACACCGGAGCGCTCAATTACCCCGAACTGGCCGACATCAGTGGTCCAGCGGGAACGCCCGACGGAACGATCGACGCCGTTTTCGATTGGGTTCAACTTCGCAGCCACTTTGGCGCCGACCTATCGGGCCTGAGTCCCGCAGCAGCCTATTTGCAGGGCGACTTGGACGGTGACCTGGACGTCGATTTCGGCGACTACAAGATATTCCGCGACACCTACGAAGCCATCTACGGCCCTGGTAGTTTCGCCAGCGCCATCGCGATTCAAGTGCCAGAACCTTCCAGCTACCTGCTGTGTTCGATGGTGCTCGCCGGGATACTTGCCGCACGTAGCCGGAAACACGTTCGAATTCTCGCACTGGTTGGCACTCTGGCAGTGTGGTCCGCAGCGTCGACCAGCAGTTACGCTTTGACCGCCTACACGGGCTTCGAGGGAGAACCAGGAGATCTGGACTTCACCCCGGCGGGCGCGGCTGGTGCAGTTTCGATCACGACCGACAATCCGAATACCGGCGCCAACGGGTTGGATCTCGTAGCGGGCGTTCTCAACAGCGGTGTCGACACCGCCAGTGCGACGTTTGATACTGTCGACTTGGCGGGTGTTAGCTACAAATACGTGAGCGTCATGATGAAAGTCGCCGACACCAGTTGGGAGGTGGACGACTCGGTTGACATCACGGTCAACCACAACGGTACCGGTTCGCCTCTGAACGTCTTTCACGGCACCTATCTCGAATTCGAGGCCGACGAAGATCCCAATGGCCCGGACCTCGAGAACCAAGGTTACGTGCGATACCTCGCGCCGCTGCCCGATGACGCTACCAGCGCCACGCTGGTGCTGTCCGCAGTCGCCACGCAACCTTCCGAAGTCTTCTCGTTCGACGATATCACGTTCGGAACAATGTTCGACCTGCCTCATGTGGCGGTTAACACCGTTTCGGGCTCGGTGCGCATCGTCAATCCAAGCGGCGGCAGCAGTGACATTACACTATCGGGTTACGAATTCCGCAGCCCGGCCAGCCGTCTACTCGACAGTTGGAGTGGGCTCACCGTGTCGGCTGCCGGAGATGCCGTCGATGGTGCGGAAGACCCGGACAGTACCCCTGGCAACAGCCCCGGCGAGAGTTGGGAAAAGGTAGAAACGTCCAACTCCTCCTACCTGTCCGAGCTGTTTTTGAGTGCCAGTTCGACCATTCCGGCTGGTGGCTCCCTAAGCCTCGGAACTGCCTACAACGTGGGCGTCGAGGATCCCGACCTCAATTTTGTTTACTACAATTTTGCCAGCGATGCCGAGGTCACGCTGCCGGTACTCTTCACCACTAGCACCGCGCTGCAGGGCGACTTCAACGACGACGGAGTGGTTAACCTCGCCGACTACACGCTGTGGCGCAACAACTTGGGCGCAGCCAGCGATTCGGTGATCAACGACGCAGGCGATGGCTCGCCTGGCGTGACAGCGGGTGACTACGACATCTGGAAGAGCAACTTTGGGCAGTCGTCCGCAGCCGTTGCAGGACTGTCCACCTCCACGAACGTTCCCGAGCCCGGAACCTGGATGCTGGCGTTGTTGGCAATGCTTGGTTTGGCCCACCAACGCCGGCTCTGCCCAACCTGGAAGGTGGCCCCCCTGCTCTTCGCCCTGTTCGCCATGGTCGCGAGTGGTTACTGCGGCGCTGCCTACCAGGTGGATCGCTACTACACCATGGGCGACACCTCTGGCGAAGGCACTGGCGGAGTGGTACAGGACGGCAACGTCGTCGACTCGGTCTCCATCGAAGGCATCGACGTCTACGACGATAACAACTTCAACGGCTTCGCCGATCTGGACCAAACGGGAGATCCCGTCTACCACCAGATCACCGCGACGGATCTGAGCCAAGGCCATCCCGGACCGCAAGGAACTTTCGGCATCCGTTTCGATGGAGTCGACGATTATCTGGCGGCCGACGACCAATTCAACGTCATTCGAAACGGAGTTTCGCAAGGCCTGCAAGTGTGGGTGTATCCGCGGCAGTCGGGTTTGACCTCCTCGTCAGCACAACTCATCGTGTTCGACAGCACCAACGCAGGCGGCCCTTCGATCACCGCGGACGGCATGTGGTCGCAGTTTAGCGGCGGAACACCCGACGTTGGCGGAACCGTCCCTGTGGTGGGAGACCAGTGGCACCACGTCGCGCAACACGTCTATTTCTCCGCCGATCACGCTTACCAGCCACTCGCACAAGGGCCTCGCTCCACCAGTGGCTTGGTGCGAGATTTCACCAGTGTCATGTGGGTGAACGGAATCGCGGTTTCGGCAAACGCTTCCAACAGTTCGAGTTCGCAAGACTTCCAAGTCGGCGGCCGCGATGGCGACTCTCGCTTTTTCGATGGTGTGCTCGACGAACTGGTCGTCTATTCCAACACTGCTAATGAGTTCAACTTCCTCACGGACAACGACTTTGTAGCGTCCTTCCTGGAATCGGCGCCGGGCGGCTACCAGTTTGGCGACATCAACCTCGACGGAAGCGTCGATAGTTCCGACTCACAGAAACTCGTCGACCACTGGCTCGAGCAGAAGACGTTCGCCGGAACCGGCATGGAAGTTACCGCAGGCGACCTCGAGACCTATCAGTGGGGCGACCTGAATATCGACGGGCGAGTCGATATGCGCGATGCACTGCTGCTGGACCAGGAGATTGGCTCCGCGGCCACCTTGTCCCTGCTGTATGGAGGCACTACGGTGCCCGAACCGTCGTCGATCGCCATGATCGTTGTTGCGAGCACCGTGATCGGTGTTCGCTTCCGAGGTCAACCTTCAGAGGGGTAGCGGGCAGCGCCCCTCGAAGGTTGGCCGGCCGCTCAATTTTCGGCTGGCGCTACTCGTAGCGTATTCCGGTATCGCGGTGCAACTGCCAGTCGATGTCGTAAGTCATGTCGCGCACGCTGCCGTCGCAGAAGGCAGCATTCCACACCCCCACGTGGGCCGAGCCGAACCGCCCGCCGGGATCCGGCATATTGTTGGTCGAATCGGAAATCGGCACGCATTCAACAACGTTTCCGTTTTCGTAGCGACCCGTCTTGCGGTAGTTGTCGTTATTAAAGCCGGTGCACCACGTTTCGTTGTCGCCCTTGGCGTAGCCCGATTCATACTCATCTGCTGGAATGTGTCGCTCGCCCACTAGGTAGACGTTCGACAGGCCTCGGCTGACCTGCCGCATAGCGACTGTGCTGCGTTCGAAGCTGATCCCCGACATCACGCGCCGATCGTCGATGTGCATGCCGAACGGCGCCTGGTCGACTCCCCAAAATCTCCCAGCAGTCCACACCTTCGCCTCTTGATAACTCTCTGGTCCTTTTCCAAGTGCGATCATCGACCATTCGTTGAACACGTGACCCGAGTTGATCGCGTAATCGCTTCTTCCCGCTTGTGACGGGGTAATGGAGTTAAAGAAGCCGCTCTTGCCACCCTCGTTTGCTGTGAGTGGGTACAACTGGTTAGCACGTCGCGTGGGGCAGTTAATTACCGACAACGGCGTTTGGATGATCTTGGCAGCTCCCCGGCGTTGCAGCACGGTAAGCCGATCGGGCTCGCCATCCGACGCCAGATCGTACAGATTGTACTGTTCGAAGTAGGGCAGCGTGTTGAATATCCACCCACCGGGCTGGTCCTTACCAAACCCTCGGTCGGTGTCGCCTGCCCAGAACCAACCCCAACCGCCGGTTGGGAAGAAACCATGCACGTCGTGGTGGCTGTGGCAAGCCAGCGCCAGCTGTTTCAGGTTGTTCTTACACTCGCAACGCCGGGCCGCTTCGCGCGCACTCTGAACCGCGGGAGCAATTAGGATCACCATGACCCCAATGATGCTGATCGCTACGAGCAGTTCGACGAGCGTAAACGCCCTTCGACCGGGTCGGCGGTAGTACCTTTTGACAAGGATGGACACGGGTGCACGCCTTAGTGAAGAAAAGAGATATTCCGCCTACTCCCTCCGATTTTAATCCGCCACTCTACCCAAGCCAAGTTTTTGTTCGGGCAGGATGGAGGTCAACGTCCGCAATCCAGCTAGCATTAAGCCAATACCCCCCACCTGGCACTCCGTCCAATTCCAAACGCGTGCATCCAAGCACTCATGTCGAGCCTCCAGGCGCTACGGTACATCGTAGCGATCCGTGAAGTAGCCCCAGAGGCTTTCCATTTCCTCTGCTTCGAAACACTTGTCGAATACCGCAACCTCGTACAGGGCGCCAAAAAACTTCGCACGCACATGCGCATCGCTGTGCGCCCCGATGAACTTCCGGCCCGGCTGCAGCACGGCGATGGGAGCATCGGTGGTGCTTTGCAGCTCTCCGTTCACCCACAGGCTCGATACGTTCGCTTCCGAATCGTACTCGTAAATAATCACACTCGGCGCGTCGGTCGCCAACTGTGAGCCCCGGTTCACCGCAATGTTTCCGCGGTCTCCTGCAGCCCACACCCATCCGCGAATAGTCCGGTCGTCGATCAAGGACAGTTCGATGCTCGGTACATCGCCGTACTTCAGCAACATCTGGCCTTGCAGGTCGTTGGCGTAGGAGTTCGGCGCCGGTAGGCACACGATGCACATCGTTTGCTGCGGTTGTGGTTGCACCGGGCTGGTTGCCAGGTACGACGACCACCCATCGAATCGCAACGCTGGTCTGCCGGCATCGTCCTTCATCAAAGTGGGTGCGCGATTCTCGTCGAACTGCCAAGCATCGTCCGCAAAGTCGTTCCCACTCTTGAGGATATCTCGCCAAACGGTCACTCGCTCATCGACGGCGAATTCGGTGCACATGTCCGAGGCGTACCAGATGCTCAAGCTGTCGGCCAGCGGAAGCGCCGGCACATCGGTGTCGACTTGCGCGGGGCGTAACTGTCGGACGAAATCGGCTTGCCGTGCTTCGATCCGCTCTGGGGTGGCGCTGGCCGCGTTGAAACGCATGGCCTCGTTCTCACGGGCGTGCATCAGTTGAGTGGACGGGGCATTCCGCGACCGGGCGACGACATCGCCATCGAATACGTGCAGCTCCGAATCACCCTGCTCGTCGACCAACACTCCGAACTGCGTGCCAATGTCCACCAACTCGGCAGTTGGCGTGAGAATTGTATAACCGCGGGCGACGCGCGGCGCGGCGGCCGCAATCTTGCCCAGCCCGACATTCGCTTCCAGCGCCGAAGTGGCCTCAAACTCCGCTGGGCCTTCGATGGTGACTTTAGCCCCCGAGGAGAGAAGTAGCTCAACAACTCCGCTTTCCAGTTCGAGCTTCTGCCCCAACTCGATGCGATCGCCGAATGCGAGTCGAGCGGCTTCGTTTTTCCACACCGCGTTGTTCAGGCCGGCAACTCGGCCCAGTACTAGGGGCTCCACCTGGGAACGTCCATTGGGGCGTCGCGACCGCCAATGGTTCGGCGATGGGCCGTCTGCACCCTCGACCAAGGCAAGTTCGTACAGCCGGTCGAGCTTCGTTTTCAGCGTGAAGGTATAGCCTGCGAGTCCTAGCAGCAGGCTCATCGCAATGGCGGCCACGGCCAATCCGTGGCGATTAATGCTGCTGCCGAAGCGGCGGGAACGGCTGGCCAAAGTGCTGAGCGGCGCGTCGGCTTCTCTGCCTTCGCCGACTTTCGGTGCAAAGTCTTTTCGTTCTCGCTCGGTCTTGCTGTGATACTTCAGCAGCGCGTCGTCGTAGAGGAACTTCGAAGCCTGGAGTCTCAGATCTTCCGATTCGGATAACAACGTGTGCAGCAGGTCGAGTTCCTGCGCCGAGGCCTCCCCGCTAAGTGCCGACAGCAACATCGCCTCGAGAGCGAGAGGTTCGTCTTCTGTATTGTTCATGGGGTTACCCCTTATATACATCAAGCGGCGCCAGAGGCTGTCCCCTGCCGGGGACCCTGCTCTCTAGGCACGCATCTTCGTTCGCCTGTCAATACATGCCGCAAGGGCCTTCCGAATCCGCACCAGGGCGAACTTGATGGCGTTCTCCGTCCGGTCGAGTTGCTGCGATATCTGCAGCAGCGTCGCATCGTCCTCGTAGCGATGCCGCAACATATCTCGACTTGTCGCGGGCAACTCCGCAATGCATTCCCGGAGCGCGGCCAACCGCGGAGTTAATTCCGGCAGCAGCGTTGCAGTGGCGTCGAGCATGTTCACGGCCAGCTCTTCGGAAAATACGTGTTTGTCCCGACTCCGATCCCGATAAAATGCCAGTACTTCGTATCGAGCAACCGCCACCGCCCAAGGCATAAACTTTGCCTCGGGATCAAACTGGCGGGCTTTGCGCCACAGGGCGAGATTCGTGCGTTGCAGCACCTCGCCTGCATCGTCGTAGTTGCCCAACGAGGCAACCAGGAACGCATGCAGACTCGACTGCGACTCAGTAAGGCAGGTGACAAATCTGTCGAGTCCTGCAGCATCGTCGGCCGGGTTCAGCTCACTATCCGGTTCTTGCTTGTTGTCCATATTCGCGATGCAAAAACCTTGTCGGAGTGAGAACCAAATTGCTACGCCGGGAGGATGACACTGCGGTAAACGGCAGCCTCGAAACGACCGCCACCTACTATACCAATTGATCTCACCACTAGTCCGCTACGAAGTATCGCAAATTCCGCCAAAAAAGAGGGAAACCGCTGCACCGCCCGCAATCGGCCTGCGGCATTCTGAAAACTTTCGAACGTTTTCAAATCGTTCGATACCTACAAGCGGTCGGGAGGAGAAAATAGACAGGACAGACTTATTCCTGCGAGGCGGACTCATCGCAATCATGAATCAGGCAGTTAGCTTATCATCGTGTCGTCGGGCGCGACCTGCGTTTACGCTCGTCGAGTTACTTGTAGTGATCGCCATCATTGGCATCTTGATCGCGCTGTTGCTTCCGGCCGTGCAAGCCGCTCGCGAAGCCGCCCGACGCAGCCAGTGCACAAACCAGCTCAAGCAGCTCGCTTTGGGTGGGCTCAATCACCACGACACACACGGACACTTTCCCACCGGTGGGTGGGGATGGTTCTGGGTAGGCGACCCCGATCGTGGCTACGGCGACGACCAGCCTGGTGGCTGGATCTACAACACTCTGACCTATATCGAAGAGGGCGCGCTGCACGACCTGGGTTCCGATGGCGATGGATCAAGATTGACCATCACACAACGTCGCGGCGTAGTCGAGGTGGTGAAATCGCCCATTACGATTATCAACTGCCCTTCGCGTCGGGCATCGAGAGCCTTTCCGATGTCGACCAACGCGGGTGGTGGCCAAGGGCTGTATAACTCGATTACACCCGATGTCGCGGGTCGAAGTGACTACGCCATGAACGCAGGAACTGGTCTCACCGAAGTGGGAGCTGGACCGAGCGGCTACGACGATGCGAAGAACTACAATTGGCCCTCGCAGAACAGGACGACTAGAAAGTTCCTGACGGGCATCTCCTACCAGCGCAGCAAAGTGTCGATTCGACGCATCACCGATGGCACCTCCAGCACTTACATGATTGGAGAAAAGTACATCCCGGTAAATCACTATGAAACGGGAGCATGGGCCGCCGACAACGAAACTTGGTGCACGGGCACAAATAACGACAACTATCGCGTTACCGGCAGGACGGACTTCTCTACTGGCGAGATCACCGAGTCTCTTCCAGCACGTGACAGCGATCCCGACGACCGTGGTGGCGACCGCTTCGGCTCGGCGCACTCGGGCGTATGGCTGGCGGCCTTTTGCGATGGCAGCGTCCACGGAATTTCGTTCGACATCGATTGGCAAGCGCATCGCGACTTAGGCAATCGAGAAGACGGCAATGTGGTCGATCCATCGGCTTACTAACCTACTACTCAAGAAACAATCAACCGCGGCGCCAACTCGCGAGCAGGCAGATTGGCAAAGCAACAGGCGAGATAATCTACCGAACCGGTGGGCATACAAGACAGGCGTGTCTATTCCCCTGCCCACTGACCTTCGGAAACTAGTTCTTGAATATCCTAGAGATGGGCACCATTTCCAGCGGATGAGACCTATGAATATACCACGACGTAGTTTAGTAGCACTCTGCATTGGGTTGATGGCCTCCCAGTGGCTAACCATGCAGTCGGCCCAGGCGTTCGACTTCTTTTGGACCGGTGGAACCGGCGCGTGGAACGTCGGGAGCAATTGGGATCAGAACCCCTTCTATCCCACCGCCCTCGATGAAGGTGTCGGCGTCATCGGCTCCAACGAAGCCGGCGCTACCCCGACGGGCGGCGTCGCCACTCTGTCCGCAGTCACGGAAGATGCCGGCGGCATAGTGCTAGGACGAGATGCCGGCACCAGCGGCACCCTTCGGGTGCTCTCCGGCGGCTCCATCGCCTTGATCGACACCACCGGCGATCCCATCGGCGTGGCCAACATCGGCCTCGGCGGAACCGGAACGCTGGAAGTACAAGGCGGCGGCACCTTCAGCACAACACTCGTGGATATGAATCCAGGCAGTCTTCTGGAGATCGGTGGCGGAGTTGGCTCCGCCAGCGTAACGTCGACCGACGGAATGTGGCTTGCCGGAAGGACCATCACGCACGGTTCCGGCCATACTTTCGAGGCGGCGACGTTTGTGAACTTCGAAGGTGGCACACAGTACGTGGTCGACCTTACTTCGGCTTCGCACACAACGCTTACCGCGGGTGGAGATATCGGCGGTGTTCAAGGTCCACTCGTCGTGAAGACCTCAGGAGGCTACGCCCCCGCGCTCAATTCCACTTGGACCATCTTGGATGGCGAAACGATTTCGGGTGCCGGTTTCGAAGTCGACTTGTCCGAAATGTCGGTTCCAGCAGGTACCGGATATAGCACTCAAATCGTCGAGAACGGAGGTCGGCAACAACTCGAACTCAAGTACGAGGCTCTCCCAACGCTGACAGTTAACACCGACACCGGAGCGATGTCGCTCTCCAGCCAAAGCGGTGCAGCGATCAACCTGACGGGGTATATCGTTCGATCTGCCAGTGGGCAGATTAATCCAGCGAACTGGAACAGCCTCTCCGACCAGGGTAGCACTGGCTGGGAAGAAGGTGGCACTCCTACAGCGAATGCCCTGGCCGAACTCAACGCAGAAAACAGTCTCGCACTAAGCACGACTCCCGACAGCCTGGGTACTTCAGTTCTTGTACCACCGGCTCAATTCGGGGTGACACCGGACATTACCTTTGAATACGGTGTGGACGGCGAGTTCTCCGTGAAGCCTGGCCTGGTGGAATTCACTGGTTCGAAGGCAGTCAACAACCTGTTGCTGACCGTGGATCCCACGACGGGTGAAGGCCAACTCGAGAACAGTTCGCCCTTCACCATCGACGTCGTCGCCTACAATATCCAATCAGCAAGCGGAGCACTCGACTCCGACAACTGGACCAGCCTCGACTTTCAGTCGGTCAGTGGCTGGGACGCGGGAACGATCGCACCGGACGAATTCGCCCTCAGCGAATTTGTACCCGAAGATCCACCTGCCACACTCGCGCCGGGGGAATCTTATTCTCTTGGCACGATGTTCCAAATCGGCGGCACGCGTGATCTCGCGCTCGAGTTCGCCCTGATGATTTACGGCCTGCCTGGCGACTTTAACGCCGACGGTCAGGTGAACATCGCCGACTACACCTTATGGCGCAACAACCTTGGCGCTGCCGACGAGTCGGCCATCAACGACAACGGCGATGGCGGCGGCATTACCACGTCCGACTACGACCTGTGGAAGGCCAACTTTGGTGCGACAGGGGGCATCGGGGGTGCCCCAGAGATTCGCCAAGGCATCGTACAGTATGGCTCGATCACGGGAACGGGTGCAGGTATTGGGGCAGCAATATCTGCGCCCGTCCCAGAGCCGACCGCAGGTTTGTTGGTCGTCGTCAGTTTAGCAGTTCTAGTCCCGGTTGGCTTTCGGTTCCGACACCGCTCGAGCGGATTGTAATCCAGCAGTCAACTTCCAAGTCAACAGAGGCAAGAATTTTCAAAGAGGGAAACCATGAATCTCAGAATCTGTAACTCATCCTCGGTTGTGAACATCGTGGCTTCCGCGATAGTCGTTGGTTTGCTCCTTTCCTCCTCGGCCAGTGCCGTCGTGTTGGTTCACGAAAGCTTTGGCGAAATGGCTGGTCCCACGGAAGATGGCGACCTCAACGGATACGCGGGCACCAATGGCGTGAGCGAAATTGGCCTGACCGGTACTTGGACACTGGTCGATAACAATCACCGAGGAAAAGTCCGTGCAGCGACTGCAGGCGACTGGACCCCACGGGGTCCCGTTGGCGGCCACGTGGTCGACGAACTTGGCGGCAACCTGCACTTCCTCGAGTCCGACAACTGGGGCGTCGATCTCGGCACACGGCCCCTTAGTTCCACCGTCGACTTCTCTTCCAACGGCACTTGGTACATGAGCTTCTTCTCCCAAGCGGGAGGAGACGACACCTTGCTGCAGATTGGTTTGAGCAATGCGACCAACGAGCTGATGTGGGGTAATGGTTACGGCAATGGCAACACTGCGCAAGGCATCACCGCCTACCATCAAGCCCTGGGCAGCGGCGACACTACCAATGCCGATGGCACCTTCATGGACGCCGGGTCGTGGGACAACGCCTTCTGGGTGGCCAAGTTGGAGAAGACCAATTCGGGCACAACCGACGACGTCACCGTGAGCATCCAACAATACAACCTCACGACCAACAACGTGATCGACTCCTCCGACCCGGCCTCCTGGACTCGAGTCGTGTCGTTTGGTGGTGTTTCCGATGTGTTCGACACACTCCAGTTCAAACAGTCGGGAGGTAGCGGCCAATTTCCCGGCATGGATGAGTTCCGGCTAGGTGAAAGTTGGAGCGATGTCACAGGCGTTTCGACGGTGATCTCTCCTGGCGACGTCAACCTCGATGGCTTCGTCAATCTCACCGACTATGGCTTGATCCGTGACAACTTCCTGAAAAGCCCAGCCACTTACGGCGAAGGCGACCTGACCGGCGACAATATCATCGATCTGAGCGACTTCCTGCTGTGGCGCGGCCACTACAACTCCGCGAGCGGCGCCTTGGGATCGCCGCTTTCCGTTCCCGAGCCTGCAACCTGGATGCTGGCCGTGTTGGGTGCGGCGGCGTTCGCTTACCGGAAGACGCGCCGATAGTTCGGCACTGACACTGAAGTTCTATGTGTGATGGATGTTCTTGTAAGAGGCTAATGACAAAGAAGCGAAATCTCATCAGAAAGGCACACCATGATTTGTAAGACCCGCTGCTCAATTAGGCACATCGCGGCCTCCGCGATAGCCATCGGCTTGCTCATTGCCACTTCGGCGAATGCCGCCGTGTTGATTCACGAGAGTTTCAGCGAGATGCCCGGCCCCACGGAAGATGGCGACCTCAACGGATACGCAGGCACCGATGGCGTGAGCGAGATCGGCCTGACCGGCACTTGGGCGCTGGTCGACAATAATCACCGAGGCAAGGTCCGCAATGCAGGGGCAGCCGACTGGACTCCTCGCGGACCCGATGGTGGTCATGTGGTCGACGAAGTCGGCGGCAACCTGCACTTTATCGAGTCGGACAACTGGGGCGTCGACGTCGGCACGCGGCCCCTCAGTTCCACAGTCGACTTCTCGTCCGATGGCACTTGGTACATGAGCTTCTTCTCCCAGGCGGGAGGAGATGACACCTTGCTGCAGATCGGCCTGAGCAATGCAACCAACGAATTGCTGTGGGGCAACGGCTATGGTAACGGCAACACCTCGCAAGGCATCACCGCCTACCATCAAGCCCTGAGCAGCGGCGACGCCACGAATGCCGACGGCACCTTCATGGACGCCGGATCTTGGGACAACGCCTTCTGGGTGGCCAAGTTGGAGAAGACCAATTCGGGCACCACGGATGATGTGACCGTCAGCATCAAACAATATAACCTCACGAGTAATAGCGCGATCGACGCCGACGACCCGGCCTCGTGGACACGCGTCGTGTCGTTCGGTGGTGTGACCGATGTGTTCGACACGCTCCACTTCAAGCAGTCGGGAGGCAACGGCCAGTTCCCCGGAATGGATGAGTTTCGGCTTGGCGAAAGCTGGAGCGACGTGACGGGCGTTGTTCCGGAGCCCTCCGCGATCGCTTTGATGGTGCTGGGAGGCTCCGCATTGGCCTTGCTACGCCGACGTGCATAAACGCGCGGCCGCTTAACATTCTCACTCCCTTGGCCGGGAAGCCCTCGCGCTTCCCGGCCTGTTTTCACAGATAGACGGAACGTTGGTTGGAATCTCAGGGGCCGGCGGCCAGGAATCGATCTTGGCCGTGGTTATACTGTGGACTCCTTCTCGAGCATTGACGCCCTGTGCCCTACCCTCGCGGTGTCGAAGACATGAAACATCGAAATGCGATTAGAGAATGTCGACGTCGCTGCCACATCGAGGCTTTGGAAGAACGTCGTCTCCTGGCCAACGTTCCAGTCGGGTACACCGAGTCGGTGCTGGCCGCCGAGCTTACCAGCCCGACTACGCTTGACATCGAGGAAAGCGGCCGCATCTGGGTCGCGTTCCAGGACGGTCGCATCGAGGTCATCGAGCCGGGGGAGTCGGGCACGTCGTTCGCCTATCAACTCGATGCGGACGGGTCGGCCGAACATGGGTTACAAGGCATCGAACTCGATCCCGACTTCGAAAACAACCATTACATCTACGTCTACTACACGGCCAACTCCCCACAGCCTCACAATCGCCTTAGCCGGCTGACCGTCGATCCGACCACAGAGAACACCATCCTGCCTGGCAGCGAAGTGCCGCTGCTCGAACTGCCGAATCTCTCCGAGTATGGCAACCCACCGTGGCACATCGGCGGCGCGATTCATTTCGATCTGGACGGCTACCTGTACGTCCAAATTGGCGAATCGCAGCAAGCCGCGCAGTCGCAAGAACTCGACTCGCCGCTGGGCAAAGTGTTTCGCATCAACGCCGATGGTTCCATACCGACCGATAACCCCTACTACAACGACGCCGACGGCATTACCTGGACCGATTACATCTGGGCATCGGGATTACGAAATCCGTTCGCGGGCGATTTGGACCCGGTTACTGGCCAGTACCTGATTGCGGACGTGGGCGGGGGCTCCTGGGAAGAAATCAACGACGCTACGGAGCCGGGCCACAACTTTGGTTGGCCGGTGACCGAAGGCTACTTCGACACGGCGCAGTTTCCCGTTTTCACCGAGCCACTCTACGCCTACAGCCACGCCAACGGCTGCGCGATCACAGGCCTGGCGTTCAACAACGGGGGCACCAATCCGTTTCCGTCCGAATACCATGGCAAGGTCTTCTTCGCCGAGTTTTGTGGCGGTGAGATTCGTGTTGTCGATCCCGACGACCCTTCCTCGGTCGAGGTGTTCGCCACCAGCGCCGACTACCCGATGAATATCGAGTTCGGCCCCGATGGCGCCCTCTACTATATCTCGCGCGGCGCCGGTGCTGGGGGCGCTCCCGGCATCGGCACAGGAACCGTGCGGCGCATCGCTTACGCCGCCGACGTGGCGCCCATGGTGGTGGTGCCGCCCCAAGATCAACTGGTGTCGGTCGGCTACACGGCAGAATTCTCCGCCAGCGCTGCTGGCACCACGCCGCTCACGTACCAATGGCAGGTCTCGACCGGCGGAAGCTTCGACGACATCCCTGGCGCCAACGATGCCACGCTGGTGTTGAGCGACGTGCAGCTCGCGGCGTCGGGCAATCAGTACCGCGTGGTGGTGACCAATTCACTCGGCAGCGATGTCAGCTCCGCCGCAACGTTATCCGTCACCAGCGACCAGCCGCCCACAGGACAAATCACATTGCCCTCCGGTGGCACCACTTACCGCGCCGGCGACATCATCACGTACGCCGGCGCGGGCAACGACGCCGAAGATGGATCGCTCGCCCCCTCACAACTCACCTGGCGTGTCGACTTCCACCACAACGTCCACTCCCACCCGTTCATTCCTCCCACGCCCGGCTCCGGTGGCAGCTTTGAAATCCCCACCGCGACCGAAACCGACGACGATGTGTGGTACCGCATCAACCTGACGGTCACCGACTCGGCAGGTCTGAGCAGTTCGACGTTCGTTGACGTGTTCCCGGAGAAGTCCGATTTCGTCGTCGAAACCAACCTGCCCGACGGCAGCGGCACGCTACTGATTGATGGTCAAGCGGTCGAGGGACCATATTTCGACACTGGCGTCGAGAATGTCGAACGGCAACTGTCGGCGCCCCAGGTTCAAACTGTCGATGGCCAAACCGCCTACTTCTACCAATGGCTAGATGGCACCACCTCTCGCGAACGCACCATCTTCACGCCCGAAGACGATACGGCCTACGTCGCGTTGTATCGCACGTTCGACGACAACGCCGTGTACGTTAGCGATCTCACTCCCTCCGAAACGCCGATCAACGGTTGGGGACCCATTGAACTCGACTCCAGCAACGGTGAGCAGGCGGCCGGCGATGGCCAGACCATCACGCTCAACGGCGTCACCTACGATAAGGGGCTGGGCGTGCACTCCTATTCGGAGGTGACCTACGATCTCGGCAGCCAGTACACACGGTTCCTGTCCGACGTGGGAGTGGACGACGAAGCAAACGGCACCGTCGTGTTTCGCGTGCTCGGCGATGGCGTGGAACTGTACAACAGCGGTGTCGTTGCGGGGAACTCGCCTACCCAAACGGTCGATGTCGATGTCAGCGGGGTTAACCAACTGAAGCTCATCGTCGAAGACGCCGGCGACGGCGACGGAATGGACCACGCCGATTGGGCCGGCGCGCGACTAGCGCAACCTGCTAGCGATCCGCTCGTGAACATCAACTTCCAGCTCGATACCGCCACGACTCCCGGCGGCTATCTGGCGGATTGGGGCCAATTGTATGGCGACCAAGGGGGCGGTTGGAACTACGGCTGGTCGTTCGACCACACCGACGTCAGCCGCGATCGCGACATCAACGCGGACCAGTCGCTCGACACGCTCGTTCATTTTCACGCAGGCGGTGTTTGGGAAATCGAGATCCCCAACGGCCAATACCTGGTCACTGCCAGCGTCGGTGACGCGGAGTTCGTGAGCGACCACACGCTGAATGTGGAAGGCCAGAACTACTGGACCGCCGAGCAATTGCAGCCCAACGATTTCGCGACTGCAACTCACCTGGTTGTCGTGACCGACGGGCGGCTCACGCTCGACGCGGGTGCGGCCGGCGACAAGGCGACCAGGATTAACTACCTGGAGATCGCGACGTTAATCGATTCGGGAACGCTGCTGCCGTTCACCGCGGGCGACGTCGATCTGAACGGCAAGCTTGACCTGCAGGACATTGTCGCCTTCGGCAACGGCTGGGGCGTCGATGGCAGCACCAGTTCGCTCGAAGAGCGCGTCCGCCAGGGCGACCTCGACTTCGACGGCGACACCGACTTGGACGACTGGAACATTCTCAACGCCCAATGGCTGGCGGATAACAACGCTCCCGTGTCGCCCGACGTGGTGCTCAACCCCAAACCGGGCGACTACAACCGCAACGGACTGGTCACTGCGGCGGACTACTCAGTGTGGAAGAGCAGCTTCGGTAGCGCCGGTGCGTACGCCGCCGACGGCAACGGCGATGGCGTGGTGAACCTCGCCGACTACACGATCTGGAGGAACAACCTCGGCGGCAACGACGGCGCGCCGGTCTTCCTCGACAGCCTGGTGCTGTTCGTCGACCCCGAGACCGGCATCGGCACGCTGAAGAACGACACGCACTCCACCCTTGAGCTGATTGGCTATACCATCCACTCGGCCGGCGACGCCCTGCTGCCGGACAACGGCGACTGGAACAGTCTGACCGACCAGATGGTGACCGGTTGGGAAGAAGCCGCGCCCAACAGCAGCGCCCTCTCCGAGTTGAATGCCACCAGCGCACTGAGCCTTGCCCCTGGTGCCTTGCTCGATTTAGGACACGTGTTCGACGTTACCGCAGAACATGCGGGACTATCGCTGGAGTTTGCCCTCTCGACGTCTGTCATCATGCAGCCCGGCATCGCAGTGTTCAGCGAGTTGCTCACCGAATTAGCAGCGCCACTGTCCGCAAGCCTCCAAACATCGGACTCGCAGTCGTCCACTTTCAGCCTGGCCGCTGTGGAGTCCGCGCAGGAATCTTCGGTCGACTTGGCAGCCCTAGCGACGGCGTCCCGTCGATCGACTCCCAGCCCCCGAGACGAAGCATTCGGCACCATCGATACGCCCAGCGACCGGCAACACCAAACCGCAGCGCTGCTGCTGTTGAGACAAGCGGGTGCGTCCGACCATCTCAACAGGCAGCGAAGCACAGCAAAAATTGGTGGAGACGCACAGCGTTTGCAACATTCCTGCGAGCCACCGGAGTACACCAAGCTTCACGAAGATCTGTTCGCAGGGTGGGGGCTCGATTCCTGAGCGGCCTGGATCGCCTTGAGGGCACCGGCCTTGGCTCTCTGTCGAGCTGCGCAAAAACGCCAATCTGAGGCAAGAACCTCGGACTCTAGCGCCAATGCGGCTTGGTTGGTAGAGAAGTTCTTTTCAGCGCGAAAAGCCAGCACCCAGGTGGTCGAAGAATTCGGCTCGCCTAAGGATGGCACCCCCAAGAATGAGGGGTGCGCGGCGGTTGTGTGGATACACCCGTCCGAATCATAATATCTTCTAGTAGCAACTCGCAGGATCTCCCTGCCCAGCAACGTGCTCCCGAGAGAAGCGCATGTCTTCCAATTCCAAAGGTTCCAATTCCGAGTCGGGCACATCGCCTTTGACAGACGCCACGCCGTGGTCGGTTCGCTTTCAGCGTCAGCGAGACGAAATGACGGACGCCGAACAACGAGTCGGCGCCTACTTTCTCCAACACCCTGAATCGGTGCAAAGGTCGATCAGCGAGTTGATCGAGATATCGGGCTTGGGGTACGGCACCGTAATCCGGTTTTGCCAGAAGCTCGGTTGTCGAGGTTTTCAGGAATTTAAAGTCTTAATGGCGCGCGACGCCATTGAAGCGAACGCGGACCGCAGTAAGCAAGGCGATCCCGATTTCTTGCAGACGATTCACGAGCGGATCAGAGAGGACTTGAACCGCACAGCGCGGAACATCGATCGCAACGAAATGGAACGAGCCGCAGCCGCCTTGCAACAAGCCGGACGCGTACTGTGCGTTGGCGTCGCCAGCTCAGCCCCTCTCGCTTTGAGTCTTGAATGGAAGCTTAAGCGGTTTGGCATTCGGAGTTCCTTCCTGTCCGATGGCTATGTCATGGCGGTAGAGGCTTCGTTGTTGTCCGAAGGTGACGTACTCGTGGCGGTCAGCTCCTCTGGTACGACCAAGGATATCGTCACCGCAGTACAACTGGCTCGCCACGCTGGAGCGACGGTCATCGCGATCACCAATTTCAGCAAGACGCCGCTGGTCGATGCGTCGGACATCAGGCTCATTACCTCCGGCGCCCGTGACCCCCTGGCGGCGGAGGTGCCATCATTGGCCGAAGGCGAACTTCTTCTGACCCTGCTTGCCGAGTGCATCCGAAGGCTCAATCCGGAGGTAGACGCAACCGTGCTGAAGACCTTTGAAGCGATTGCCGATCGCAAGCTTTAATCGGCAGGAAAAGGGTGGATATTCTATCCATTCAAGCGGTTTTGCTGGCCGAATCCAAGGTGAAAGCGGGTCCCCGCCTCGGCTAGCAAATGGCTTATATAGCGTTAAGAAACCGTGAATTGACGGAATAATGGTTGCGTAAATCCGGAGTCTGGATATACTGTCCAGAAGTGCGGATGGAGCAGAGAAAGGCAACCTTTGAAGCCTCCGCATGCGTTGGCTGCGTGTGGGGTTTGTACGGGCTTTGGCCCATTGCTTTTCTTACGTACTCGCTGCTTTCTAGCCACGGATAACGGACGAACGTATGGTTTCCACCTCCATTAGAGGAATGGCGTTTGGGGTGACACTGCCTCACTTCGACAGGCGAAAGCCCGCAGGATTCACTCTCGTCGAGCTCCTCGTTGTCATCGCCATCATCGGCATTTTGATCGCCCTGCTCCTGCCGGCGGTCCAAGCCGCCCGCGAAGCGGCGCGTCGTGCCCAGTGCCAGAACAACCTCAAACAATTAGGGCTGGGAACGCAATTGTATCACGATGCCAATAATGTGTTCCCTCCAGGACACACAGATTGGAATGAAGATGCCAGGTACAACCGACAGCACAGTTGGATGACCTTAATTCTCCCGCATGTAGAGCAGCAAGCCCTCTACGACCTCTACGACTTCGAGAGAAAGTGGAACCAAGGCAACAACGGAAGACTGGTTACTCTTAGTGAGAACGGAAATCTCTCGATCCAACTTTGCCCATCATCGGAACACATCAGTCCTGCTCAGGGTGACTATGCCGGGATCAATGGCTGTGGAACTTACAGCCACGATGGAGTCACGATCCCCGATGGTTGGGACAAGGGGCAAGGCTATGAACTTGGGCTGATGCCTGCCACCGGCACCCGATGGCCGCGAAACAGCCCCAAGGGGATCAAGGACTGCACCGATGGGACTACCTACACGATTCTGCTGGGTGAGGATGCCGGTCGAACCGACGCCCACAGGTACTGGGGCACCGCCGAACAGACATTTGTCCACCATAGTCCTGTACTGAATCCCGTCAACGCGAATGGCGAGCCTCAACGTAGCAACGAAATGTACAGCGATCATCCAGGTGGACTATTCAGTCTATTCGCAGGTGGCAACGTAAGATGGCTCAGCGAATACACCTCAGAACGAGTGATCGATTTTATGGGCACCCGAGCACAACAGGAGTTGTTGGATGGCAACAGTTTCGAGTAATCGCTGCGGTGCCTCATTGGTCGCACTAGTTGCGCTTACGCTGTCTGGCTGCAGTCAGGACGAGTGGGGATATGTGAGCGGCGTCGTTACAGCTAACGGATCACCTGTAGGACCGGGAACGCTTGTATTCGAGCCTTCCGATCCCGAGCGGCTAAACAAGCCATCCTCGCTGGGATACTTCGATGCCTCAGGCAAGTTCTCACTTGTCAGTGCAGGGGGAAAAAAGGGGGCACCGGTCGGCAACTACCGAATCAAAATCATGGCGGGCGGTCCGGAATCGCTTGCCGATGAAGCAGCAGCGGTGGAGGCCCAACAAAAACCAACCCCCATTCCTTCCAAATACTTTAGCCACGATGGTGGCTTAACCGCCACCATCAAGGATGGCGAGCAGGAAATCAACTTCGACTTGGAGTCCTGATGACGGAGTTCGACGTGGAGGCGTGAAATCAGCTGTTTAACTTGTTCGGCACCTATGTAATTAAGGGAGCGAGCTACTAATGATCAGAATCCCCCGGCTACCTGCTCTATTGTTCTGTATTTCTTCAATTGCTTTTGCTGGCGATGTCCATTCCCAAACCATCATCGACTCGCCTTTTGTCACAGGCTTCGATGGTTGGACGGACACCTACAGCGGAACTCCCACCGCCGGAGGTCTGCCCAACTGGGGTGTTCTACTCACCGGACCGATGACACTCAGCGAGAGTTCGGATGGGCGCGCTGTCGATGGTACGACGACCAACAACTTGGGCGACGGAATGTTCACCCCCTACGTGATGGTAAACACCGCCGACCAAACGCCTGCCGCTTACAAACTGTCGGCCCGAATGGGCACCTATGACGATGATGGGTTTGGACTGGTGTTTGGATATCAAGACATCGACAACTACTTTCGCGTCGGTTGGCGCTTGCAATCGAGCGGCAGCCTCGGGTTCGAGGAAGGGGTCTCTGTTCAAAAGATCGTTGGTGGCGTCATCACTCAACTCGGCACGGGTGCGACCCTGTTTCCCAATGGCGACGGAACGCTCAGCGATGTCGATGTGGATGTCGACGGAGCAGATTGGTCCATTAGCGTCGATGGCAGCGTGGTGCTCAACGGCAGCGACGCCGACCTGCAACCGGGTAGTTATGGCGTGCAATCCTGGGCACAGCGCGAAGGTGGCCCCGGCGACCGGTTCTACGGCACATCGGTGGAAAGTATCGCGGTCACCTCATCGACACTCAACAAGACCACAACCTTCTCGGACGCCATTCCTGTTAGCTGGCGGCCTCTGATGATGACCAACGCCGATGGAGTGCAAGGCACCGGTGTCGACGACTTTGGCAACTTCCGCCAGGACTTTCGCGACGGCACCATTCGCGACGACACGAACGGCTTTGAATGGGCCACGTCGTCGGCTCCACATGTCGATTTCATTGGACCCGGCGTGGTCGTGGATGAACCGGACAGCGACAGCATGACCGACTATCAGATGAATGTCCGAATGGAGAGCGGCGACAACGACGGTATTGGCCTGCTGGTGCGTGTTACCGGGGAAGAGTCGTTCTACCGCATTAACTTTGCCGCTGAGCCCATTGATGCCGGCGACCTACGAGCTCCGCGGGGCATGTCAGTTCAGAAATACGACAACGGCACTTGGTCGGAGTTGTATCGAGACAATCAGGACAGCCCGAAGTTCGTCTACTCGCACGAAGTGCCCTTCGACGTTTCCGTAGGCGTCGTTGGCAACTCCATCAAGGTGCACGTGGTGGATGATCCGGATGGTGCGGCCTCGGCCATCAACTACGCTGCGGTACTCGATCCGTCCGATCCGCTTCTTTCGGGCTCGGTCGGGTTCACAAATTGGGGCAATGGCACCTTTGACAACGGTGTAGCCTACTCCGACTACGGTGGGGGAGCGAGGCCGTTTTGGGTGGCGGTTCCAGAGCCAAATTCCATGATGCTACTCGCGCTTTCAGGCGGGGCGGCTTTGCTCTTCTACCGCCACTCAGCGGCGCGCCGCTGAGTGGGTGGACTTGCCCAATGGTGCAACTACTACGGCGTGAGCTGCGGCTCAGGTTCGCTCCGATAGTATAAATCTATCATTCACTTCACAGCTATCGACAACTAGGAAACCAATAATGCGATCTGCAATCCGACACTGCTCGTTGCCAGCCGTTGTCGCGGCCTGTCTGTTGCTACCTGCTTCAATGACTTCAGGGCAAGTACTGGTGGACGACCCGTTTGTCACTGGCTTCGGTGGGTGGACCGACACTTTCAGTGGAACGCCCTTCGCGGGGGGCCAACCAACCTGGGGAGTCCTGCTATCGGGCCCGAATGTTCTGAGTGAAAGCTCGGATGGCCGAGCGGCCGACGGCACCACCACTGGTGGAGTCGCCGACGGAATGTACACGCCTTACTTATTGGTGGATTCCTCGACGGTTACTCCGTCGCAATACGATCTAAGCGCTTCCATCGGAACCTACGACAACGACGGATACGGTTTGGTCTTTGGCTACCAGGACAACGACAACTACTTTCGCGCAGGTCTCCGGGAGCAGGCGGGTAGCTCCGTTGGATTTCCCGAGGGTGTGTCCGTGCAGAAAGTGGTTAACGGAGTTATCACCCAGCTCGGTTCGGACACCGCTGCCTTGCCAACGGTGGACGGTAGCTTGGACAACGTTCAGGTGAGCGTAAACGGTGGCAACTGGTCAGTGTCGGTCGATGGTGGGCAGGTCCTTAGTGGGTTCGACGCCGACCTCTCTCCGGGCAACTACGGCGTCATGTCGTGGGGGCAGCGGGAAGGCTCTACCGGAGATCGTTTCTGGGGCACCGCTGTCGACACCGTCTCCGTGTCCTCGACGACGGTTAACCAGTCAACTACCTTCTCGGACGCGCTACCTGTCAACTGGCGCCCGCTGATGATGACGAACGCGGAAGCTACGCAGGGTACGGGTGTGGATGACTTTGGCAACTTCCGAATGGATTTCCGCAATGGCACCATCGCTGACGATACGAACGGATTCGAATGGGCGACGGCCAGTGCCCCGAACGTCGATTTCATTGGCCCTGGTGTGGTTGTCGACGAAGCGGGTGCAACGAGCTGGTCTGACTATCGCATGAGTGTTCGCATGCAGAATGGTGATAACGACGGAGTTGGGCTGCTAGTACGTGTTGCTGATGACGACTCGTTCTACCGCATCAACTTTGCAACCGAGTCGATGGGAACTTCGGGGCAGCGTGCACCACGAGGAATGTCGATTCAGAAAAACGACAATGGATCGTGGAGCGAGATCTATCGGGACGATCAAGCGGATCCCAAGTTCTTGTTTAGTGACAGTGTGCCGTTTGACGTGACAGTGACTGCCATTGGACACGCGATCAAGGTCGATGTAATCAACGACCCGGAAGGAGCAGCGACTCCCATCAGCTATGCACCCGTGGTTGACAATTCCTCTCCCATTCTGGCGGGCTCTGTGGGTTTCACCAACTGGGGTAGTGGCACCCAGGGCAATGGCGTGACCTTCTCCTCCTACGGTTCCAATGATGGCCCCCTGCTGGTGGAGGCTACAACCGTTGTCGAGTTCGAACTGTCTATCGATCGAGACAATGGCAGAATGGTGCTGACAAACAACACTCTCGAGCCAGTGGATATTGCTGGCTACGCCATCACTTCAAATGGGGGTGCGCTACGCCCGGACGACTGGACGTCCGTTACGGAGTTCTACGATGCAGCGCCCGGCGATGGTTCCGTTGATTCCACCGACTCATGGGCAATCCTAGAGTCGACCGCTCTCATCCTCTCCGAAGAGGAGCAGCCAGAGAATGACGGCAGCACATTGCTGGCTGGTCAGACGGTCGATCTGGGATTGGCCTGGACCAAGTCGCAAATTGAGGATGTGGCTGTTCAAATCAATCTTGCCGATGGCAGCACCGTACCGGCGTTCGTAAGCTTTGTGGACGGTCCTGGCGGTATGCCGTACAGCCGTAGCGATCTGAACACCGACGGTTCTCTTACGCTGGACGATTGGTTGCTCTTCTTCCCCAACACGTTCGCCGATATGGACGCGCTCACCGCTGTAGAAGCAGCCTTGGCGGGCGATCTGGACCTGGATGGCGATAACGACGTTCAAGATTTTGGCTTGTTCAAAGCTGACTACGATGCTGCCAACGGCGCCGGGGCATTCCAAGCAATGGTAAGCGGCGCGCGCGTTCCCGAACCCTCCGCAATGGCGATGTTCGCATTGGCGGCCATCGGCCTCGCCAGCTACCGGCTGAAGCCAAAGCTGTCTGAAATCGCTCGGCGTGGGGCTGTGGCAGCCGTTTGCCTTTTCCTCCTGCTAGTCGTCGGGCAGCGAGTGGGCAACGCAGTGCCTGTGGACTTCACCGCCTTCAACTCCGATTCTTTTCCGCTTGTGTCAGGTGGTCCACCCGCCATATGGGAAACCACTTCAACGACCGCTAGGGTCCCTGGCAACGCAAGCCCGAGTGTCCTTTACGGGCCGAGTAGCGCCCTCAACAAGCGGTACATCGGACGGATCACACCAGGGACCGACGACGACATGGTTGGCCTCGTATTCGGGTATCAGCCCGGTGACGCCGACTACTTCGGTTCACTCACAGGCGACTACTTGCTAATCGATTGGAAGGGAATCGACCAGAACTTCGACTTCACTGACGACCCGGCCGATGAAGATGGAGATATTGCTTTCCACCAATTCACGGTCGGCGGTACTGCACCGGTTGGTCTGGGTCTTTCGCGAGTCGAAGGTGTGCCGACGGCAGACGAACTGTGGTTGCACACAAATTACCCTCCTGGCAATCCGTATGGCGGCTTCCCGGACGATAACCCGGATGGTGGCGTCGTCGAACTGGCTCGTGGAGCAACTTTAGGAAGCACAGCTTACCCTCGCAATAATACTTCGTTCTTGATCGACGTCACCTACACTCCGACAAACATTACGGTGTTGGTCGACGGGGTCGAGCAGTTCAACGAAAACGGATCATTTCCGGACGGCCGGTTTGGTTTGTATACATTGCAGCAATCACTACCCACCTTTTCGAACTTCGAAGAAGTGTCGGTAGGCTTTACGGGACTGGAAGCCGTGGTTGATCGTTCCGATGGTTCGGTCACACTTGTCAATAACGGCACTGCCTTGGATATAGACTTCTATCAGCTAACCAGCCCTGGCGGCTCGCTAAACTCCACCATTGGTACTGGATCCGGCGAATGGACCAGTATCAACTCTACCGAGAGTGACGCCGCGGGTGTCGGTTGGGACGAAGCTGGTGGATCCAGCAGCACAAACATCGGAGAACTTTTGCTCGACGGATCTGCAACGGTTGCTGGAAGCTCGATGATCTCGCTTGGCGAGGCGTACAACAACTTGATCAACGCTGAAGATCTCGTGTTGAGGTATCGCATAGCTGGTTCGGAACTGGTCATGGAGGTCGATGCCAGCTACATCAACTCCCCTCCCGCCGGCCTAGCTGGCGACTACAACGGCGATGGTACTGTTAACATCGCCGACTACACTATTTGGCGAAACAACCTAGGATCGACGACCGCCAACCTGCCAGGCGATTCAACCCCCGGGGTGGTTGATGCAGCCGACTACCAAGTATGGCGCGACAACTTTGGGGCCAGCAGCCTGGGTGCTGTGCAATCGTCAAGCAATACATCGATACCAGAACCCGCTTCCTACGTGATGCTACTTGGCTTGACTTTGACGGTGCTGGCAGCACACCGGTCGAGGCAATTGTAGATGCAGTGACTGCGTGTAACGGGACCATGGCAGCTTCTGATTGCCATGGTCTCGTTTACCTATCCAGTCACTAGTTTTCGCCACCACCTCCGTAGTGCTGAATATGTTTACTTCTCACATCGATGCTTGTCTGCGTGCCAACGACTTCTTCATGTCCGACTTGAAGAGAATGGGCTTGGCTGTGCTACTAGGGTTTTCACTTTTGCCCCGGATGGCCCACAGCCAAATGACGCCTATCGAAGAGGGCTCCTGGACGCTCGCAATTCTGCCCGACACTCAAATCTACGCTCAGTCGTACCCACAGCACTTCGATGCTCAAACGCAGTGGATTGCCGACCATGCCGTGTCGCACAACATAAAGTACGTACTGCACGAGGGCGACATCACCAATCGCAACACGGCAGCCCAGTGGGATAACGCCCTGGGGTCGATGAACAAGCTCAATGGCGTCGTCCCTTTCGCCATGGCGCCCGGCAATCACGACTATGGGCCCAATGGAAATGGTGCAGACCGCAATAGCCTGTTCAACACCGATGGCTACTTTGGCCCGAACAGTTTCTATGGCAATCAGTCGTCGGTGGGGTTCTACGAGCCAACCAAGACCGACAACTCTTGGCACGCCTTCAATGCCGGTGGAAAAGACTGGTTGGTGCTGGCGCTGGAGTGGGGCCCTCGCAACGAAGTAGTCGACTGGGCCAATCAGGTAGTGAGTGATCACCCCGATCACGATGTGATGCTCGTCACGCACGCTTATATGTACTACGACGAGACAATCTACGACTGGGCCACCAAGGGAAGCAGCCAGAGTTGGAACCCTCACAGCTATGGGATTCAAAACAACAGCACGGTGAACGACGGCCAGGAGCTGTGGGACAAGCTGGTATCGCAGCACGATAACTTCCGCATGACGTTCAATGGCCATGTGTTGAACGATGGCACGGGCTTTCGCAGCACTCCGGGAGTGAACGGCAACCCGGTCCATCAGATGCTGGCCAACTACCAGATGAACTCCCAGGGGGGGATGGGCGACATGCGGCTGCTGGAGTTCAAGGCCGATGGCGATACGGTTGAAGTGCGAACCTACTCGCCAGTGCTCGATCGACTCGACACCGACTTTGATCAGCAGTTCACTTTGAAGCTCAGCGAACTTCACGCCCCGCTAACCCCTCCCCCACCCCCGCTAATTTCCCACGCGGTGGCCGCCAACATCCTGGTAACCGGTCCCACCGATCCATCAGCGAACACTGTCGACTCGGTGAGTATCCCGCAGACTTCCGCACCGGCGATTGGCACGCTTCAAGTCAATCGAGGCGACTATGAAATTGCGATTGATGGGACGGGATTGAACTACTTCGAGGGTGTGTTGATGGCGACCATGCGCGAAAACGTGCGTGAGGGATATCGTGGCACCGTGGAAGTCGGACGCAGCAGCTTCGGCACAGACATTCTGGCGCTATCCGTCATGGAAACCGGCAATTCCGGTAACAACGAGCTTAACATGAACACGGCGGTCGCTTGGTTCCAGTTCCAGGCTGGTTGGCAAGCCGCTCACGTGAACGCGGGAGGCGCGATTGCACCGGGTGCCTCGAATCGCGTCGAGCAGTCCATGCTCACGACCGAAGGTCCCGGCCGCTACACTTTAGATCTCGGTGTGAACTCCGAGTCGGATGGTATGCTGTTTGCGGTCGCGAACACCAATGGCAATACGATCGTGCATACTGGTATCCTCCCGTCCGGAGAGGGTTGGGACATACGAGTTCACGATAACGCCACCGACTTTGGGGACACTGGCGACGACAAGGATTTCAGCTTCATCTACTTGCCGTTCGAAACCGAAGGCCTCATCGGCGGAACCTACAATGGCAACACGAGCGCCGAGATTAGTTCAACGGGCACCTACAGCTTGACTCGGCTTGACACCGGGCAGTATGAACTCAGCATTCCCAACGAATCTCCGGAATCCGGAATGCTGCTGCTGAACGTTGCTGGACTAGCGCAGAAGAATGGCATCACTGCTCCCGATGACAACACGCTGTCGTACGTCGAGGGTCAGTCTGGGACATTTCTGATCGAATCGACCGACCTGCCCAGCGGCAATTTGCAAGACACAACGTTCGCATGGGCCTTCATCAAATTCGACGATCCAATTACGCCACTTGTCCTGGCGGGCGACTACAATCGCGATGGCAGTGTTAACATTGCTGACTACGACCTTTGGAAAAGTCAGTTCGGCCAGTCAGGTGCACTAACTGCCGACGGCAACGGCGATGGCACTGTCAATTTGGCCGACTATACCATCTGGCGAAACAACCTGGGCACGGCTCAGCAAGCCGCCCTCAACGGCCACACACAAGTTTTCGAACCTGCATCAGGCCTGCTCGCGGCCTTGTCGGCTGGTCTGACGTTCTTTTCTTTACGAGACAAGAGTGGAGGACAAGCACTTGAATGTGCAGATCATCAAGCGCAGTCTGGTCTCGCCCCATCTACCAAATGAACTTGCAGATCACAGTACTTCACTCATTAGCTTCGGTTTCTTTCAGGACACGTTGCCGCAGGTTGCAGCATTTGGTTTCCAAATGCTCTAATCCGGCGAACGTTGGAATTGCTCGTTGCTCTGGGAGTCCTGAATGAAGTCGATTGACCAAGCCACTTCAACGCCGCAGCCGTTGCTATCCGGCGAGAATCAAGTGATATGGACGCTCTGGCTCACTTATGGAGCGTTCTATTTCTGTCGTACCAACCTGGCGGTGGCACTGCCTGGTATCGAACAGGAGTTCGGTTTCGACAAGGTGCAGATGGGCATTGTGCTGCTGTCGCTCAAGGTAACCTATGGAATAGGTCAGTTCCTGAATGGACAGCTTGCTGAGCGTTTCTCTCCACGCGCAATGCTGAGCGTAGGAATGATTGCCTCGGCAGCGCTGAATATCGCCTTCGGCTTTGGGGCAGCTCTGTACTTCTTTCTCTTTGTTTGGGCCATGAATGGCTATTGCCAATCTCTTGGATGGACCCCGTGCGTTCGTGTACTCGGCAACTGGGTCCCAGTCGCACGACGTGGCAAGGCCATGGGAATCGTCGGCACGGGGTATCAGCTAACCGCGGGGCTCACCTTCGTTGTAGCCGGTGTTGCCGTGAGCCTCTTGGGTTGGAGAGGAGCTGTCTGGGTGCCGCCTGCAATCCTGCTAACCGCGGCGGTAGTCATGCTCCTGTTTCTCAAAGAAACCCCCGACGACCAAGAAGATGCCACTTGGGACTCGCACCACAGTCCATCCAAACAGCCTCGGAGTTTCCTGCGCAATGTCCAACTGACCCTGTCAAATCCCGCCCTGTGGTTGTTGGCGTTGTCGCTCGGCTTGCTTAACGCTTGCCGCTATGGCTTTATCGATTGGGGCGTTTCCCATCTGTACTCCATCGAGAGCGAAAGACTCGCCGTCACTGGTTCATCGTCGGCAGCTAGCACCGCAGAAGCACTCGACTCCGCTGTCTTTTCATCGGCAATCAAGTACGCAATTCTGCCCATTGGCGGGATTCTCGGATCCCTGTGGGCAGGGTGGGCTAGCGACCAGTACTTCGGCAGCCGCCGTGCTCCGGTTACGTGCGGCCTGCTGGTCGTGCTAGGCCTGCTCACCATTGCCTACGACACGGTCGCAAGGGTATCCTTCATGGGCACCTTGCTGATGCTCTTGGCAATTGGTTTCACCATCTACGGACCACAAGTTCTGCTGGTAGGGACGGCCCCAGCGGATTTGGCGAAAGAAGGCACCGCGGCGGCGGCCGCAGGCTTCGTCAACTGTATGGGCTATTTTGGAGCGGCACTGTTTGGCGACTTGCTGACCGGTCACTTGGCCGAGCACTACGGATGGAAAGTGGCCATATCGGTGTGGGCTGCCTGGGCGTTCTTGGCGGCGGGGTTGGTGGCATTACTTTGGAACAAAACGGGAGACGGCCACGTCTAAGGGAATTAGACGAGACGGGCGGTCCTTGGATCGCTTGGGAACAGCGAAACACAGAACCACTATTAGGGCGTATTTTTCAGACGGGAGAACTTACAGGTGCGAGCTATCATCATTGGTGCGGGAAGAGGTAGTCGCTTGATGCCGACTACCGAAAATTCCCCCAAATGCTTTGCCGAGGTCGGAGACCAAAGGATCCTCGACTGGACACTCGACGCGTTCCGCGCCAATGGCGTGGACGACATCTGCTTTGTGGGCGGGTACTGTATGAGTGCCGTCGAGGAACGCTATCCGGAGCTGACATTCCGATTCAACGACAATTGGAAGAACAATAACGTGCTCGCGTCCTTGTTCTACGCAGAGGACCTAATGGAAGAAGGTCCCTTCATTTGCTGTTACTCGGATATCCTCTTCTCCCCCAATGTGATCAGCATGCTGCTCGAGAACACCGACGACATTGCGCTAGTCGTCGATACCAAGTGGGAGGACCGGTATGAGCACCGAACGCAGCACCCACCCGATGACGCTGAGAAAGTGATCGTCCAACAGGGATCTATCCTTCAAGTCAATCGCGACATCGATCCCGAAGATGCGTACGGCGAATACACCGGCGTCGCCAAATTTAGTACGGCCGGCGCCGGTGCGCTTCGGCGGCACTATCATCGGTTGCGAGAGACCTATAGCGGCCTTCCATTTCGTGGTGCGTCAGTTTTTGAGAAGGCGTACAAAATTCAACTGTTTGAGGAGATGCTCGAAGCCGGCGAGACGTTCTGCCACGTGGACACTGACGGAGAGTATATCGAAATAGATACCCAGGAAGACTTCGACTACGCTCGGAAGCACTGGACCACAAAACACTTGGTGGTGAGCCATGGCTAATCAAACCTTGTTTCCCACATCAGTTATCGGGTCGATGCCCCGCCCCGACTTCGTGAAGGCGCTCATCAGCGACACCTGCACACTAAGTCAGGCGGAGCGCGATCGCCTGATGGGCAACGCCATCTACGCGAGCGTTGCACTACAGGAGACTGCGGGAGTCGACGTAGTGTCGGATGGAGAGTGGTGGCGGAAGTCATACATCGGCGTGATCGCCGAACTGGCACACGGCTTTGAAGTCAGCACGAACCCCCAGGATGGCCGCCCATGGACCATCGTTGTCGACAAGCTGTCTCCCCGCCAGCCTGGCTTCATCGCCAACGAAGTGGCTTTCCTCAAGAAGCTAACGGGGCGCGACATCAAAGCAACCCTGCCAGCACCCGCCTTGTTGGGCGAGCGCATGTGGGACCCTGAGCGATCTTCCAAGGCCTATCCTGACCGTGACGACTTCGTTCGCGATTGCGTCCCCATTCTGCGCCGCGAAGTCGAATTGTTGCGTGACGAAGGGGTGTCGATCGTACAGGTCGACGATCCCCATCTGTGCCTGTTCGTCGACAGCAATATTCGCGCCGCCTATGACGACGCGGACCGCGCCGCCGATTTTGCCGTCGACATGAACAACCAGGTGTTCGCCGGCATCGATGGCGTGAAGAAGGCAGTTCATCTCTGCCGACGTGCAGGAGCCCGCGCGCGAGGCGAGGCCGACCACCGCGGCACTTTTGACCCGATCATGGGCCAATTATGTCGACTGGAAGTGGATCACCTGACCATGGAGTTCGTTACGCCCGGCTCCGGCGAAATGTCGGTGTTCGAGCAGCTACCAGAGCACATCGAAGTGGGCTTGGGGTGCGTTAGTTGCCATCCAGGCACCATCGACTCGGTCGATACGATCGTTGAGAGAGTCGAACAAGCGCTGAAGTACCTTCAGCCGGAACGTATCACCCTGAACCCCGACTGCGGGTTCGCCCCCGGTTCAGCTGCCACGGTGAGCCTCGACGAGGTCTACACCAAACTGTGCAACGAAGTCGAAGCCGCTCGACGCTTGCGCGAAAAATACGGATAACGCGCCGCGCTGCCCAGGCAAACTCTCCACCGACCAGTTGGGCGTCGTGGCCACTCCTGCGTCAATAATCACGCGGAAATCGGCGTTTTTCGCCAATCTGTTGCGATTTCTTGCAACAAATCGCCTCGGAGCCTTATCCTCCATAGGCTCCACGATCTAGCTGGGTGAAACCGTTTCGTGGCATCAAGTCGCAGGCGATAAGTAGTCTTGGTCCAGCAAAGTCCATCGATTCCCTAAGTGTCTACATGTCGGCAGAACTAGAAGAGGGCGGCTTCCCCGAGGCGACATCGACGTCGCAGGATGAGCTTGTTCGGCTGCTTGCCAAGCACTCGAACGCCATCTGGGGGTTCATCCTCGCCCTGACCGGAAATCGCCACGACACCGACGACATCTTTCAAGAAACGAACGTCATACTGGTGCGAAAGTTCCGAGAATTCAAACCTGGTACCGACTTCCTAGCGTGGGCGTGTACGGTAGCACGCTATCAAACGCAGGCGTTTCGAAATCGCCATTCGCGCGAAGGCATGTACGAACCGGAACTGGTGGAGGCCCTATCGCAAGAGGCGATGATTGCCGCCCGATCAGCCGATCAACGGCGCGATGCGTTGCTGGACTGCCTGCAACGACTTCGTTCGCCGGAAAAAGAGCTAATCAACCTTCGCTACTACGAAAGCTCTCCGGTGCGCGAGATCGCCGCTGCACAGGGCATCTCCAAGGACAAAGTGTATCGCGCGCTGGCTATGATCCACAAAAGCTTGCAGGCTTGTATCCATCGCAAACTTGGGATTGGAGCAGCCCCATGAACGGCAGCACAGAACACCGAAGATTGCTGCAGTTGTGGCTTGCATCCTGCGATGGGGAGGTCAGCCCGGGGGAGCTTGCCGAGTTGAAACTGGCACTTGGCAGCGACCGGGAGCTGAGACAGCTGGTTGCCAGCGTTGCGCAAGACGTTTCGGTGATGGAACGGTACTTGGCTGGCGGCGCCAAATCAAATGGCTCTGATCGGCCACAACGTGCGGTACCAACAAGCACGGCGGACAAGTCGCGCGGTAGGCAACACTTGGCAACCGCTGCTTGCGTGCTCGCCGCGCTGCTGTTGGGAGTGTTTGTCGGACGCTCAACAAGGCCCTCAAACGGCAATCCCGAAGTCGCGACGGTCATCGAAGGTGGTGCCAATCCCGAGGCGCCGGCCGTTCGCCTTACCGAGGCATTGCACTGCGTGTGGAGCGAGTCGTCGCAGTACTGGCCCTCAGAAACCGTATTGCAAAAGGGCGGATCCGTCGAGTTGCTCGAAGGCTTTGCCAAGTTCGATGTCTCCTCCGCCGACTGGCAGGCTACGCTGCAGATTGAGGGGCCGGCGGCCGTCGTGATTACCTCCGAAGGCTTACCCGCCTTGCGGTATGGCAAGATGCTGGTGAGTCTCTCGGATCAAACGGCCGTCGACTCGGTAGCGATTGAACTACCCTATGCTCGAATCTGCGTGACGCCGGGCACCGAACTAGGCGTGGGTGCTTTTGGCAGCGTGTGTGAGACGCATGTGTTCCAAGGCGTGGCGAACTTGGAGCTGCTTTGGGACGCCGATTTTGAAGCGGTGAATTCTCACTCGAGTAGCCACCAGAGGATCGAAGCGGGAACTTCGCTCGTGCACGAAGTGGCGGATGGCACGGTGCGAAACATACGGCAAGGGACAGCCAACCGGGGCGTATTCGATACGGCGGCCTTCATGCGGGGCGGACCGCTGGTGATCACCCAGCCGTACGTCGAGGAAGTAATTCAGTCGGCGCCGTTTGCCTACTGGCGATTTGAAGATGCGACTGGCGGACTGATCCAGAACGAAATGCAGGATCAGTACCATCTGCACGTGCACGGTGGTGTGACCGTCACGGGGTTGGCAGGCAATCGGTACGCCTACTTCTCTCCGGACGAACCTGCGAATGGACCACGATACTTGTCTACTGCCGAACCGATTTCGTCGGCTTTGCTCGCCGACTACTGCATCGAAATGTGGGTGAATCCAAGCCACTACCAAACCAGCACACTCACAGGTGTAATGGTGCCTGAGAAGAGAATCCCTCGCAGGCCTTCGGATTTCAAACACGGCCTTCTCATCGAGCTGGGCGGCTTTTCAGGTGGCAGTCGCTTGATGCGCCCCAAGAGAATTCGCTACTTGCACCGATCGCTGGATCCGGACGTCGATGGAGCATCGCTGTTTACGAGTTCGAATTATGCGGTTCGCCAATGGCAACACATCGTATGCAATCGAATCGGCGAACTGGCGCGGGTGTACGTGAATGGAGTGAAGGTTGGCGAAGACGAATGCGCTACCCCGCTCGAAGAAGGACAAATCGCGGTGGTAGGACAGCTAGCCAATACACGCGTTGAAAGGTGTTTCTGTGGAAAGATCGATGAGCTAGCCATCTACGACCACGCGCTGCCGCCGGAAGAGATTCAGTCGCACTTCGCGGCTGCTGAAGCGTTCCATTCCGATTCGCCCACGCCAACCAGTCGAATCGATCGCAACTAGCTAGCAATTCCCTCTCAAGCCAAGTGTTTCTAATATGCATCCAAGTCTGCCTGATGTAAGCCCGCCACGTATTTCCCGCCCGCTGAAGGCGTTCGCACTACTAGTTGTCGCGAGCCTCGGCACCGCCGTCTTCGCCGAGAAACGTACCGACACTGGCGACGCGCCCAGTGGCGAAGCGAATTTCATCACCTTGACCGACACTGGCGGCGATCGCGCCACGGCTTATGCGATGAGCAACAAGATTGTTCGCCAAGATGGCAAGTACTATGTGACTTGGATCGACTCGCAGCGGACGAATCACTGGGCGGCCGTGGACGAAAAGACAGGTCGTATCGTCGACGAGGGGACCGTGGGTGAGGAGCGTCAAGACAATCACAGCGGGGCGGCACTGGTAAAGGCCCCCGACGGCACGCTGCACCTCATGCTCGGAGGGCACTTCAGTAAGCTATCGCACTACCAATTGCCACCCGGCGAGACGATTTGGGCACTGGTCGAAGACGGAGCAGAGATTGCGCGTACCGGTCCGGGTAAAGCTCCGACGTATCCCAGCCTGACATGCGACGACCACGGCACCCTGCACCTTGCCTATCGATCGGAACCTGGAGGTCACGACGCGGCGCTTTGTTACTGTCGCCGGCCCCAAGATGGCGAGTGGTCGACGCCCATCACTTTGATCAAGAACGTCGTGAAGGAACACTCGTGGATGCACAATGCCATACAAGTCGACTCCGAAGGGCGACTGCACGTGCTCGCCACCATTACCTTGCCTTATGCTCGACTGGGCGAGGATGCAAGGTACTACGGCGCCGCACACATCTACTCCGACGATGGCGGCGACACCTGGAAGCAACTGGACAACGACAAACCGCTGAGCACTCCCATCGCTGCGGATGCCCTGTACAGAATCGAGGGCAACGGCATGACTGCCTCGCGCACCAGCCCCACGCATCGAGGAAAGGGCGGACCTTGGCATCCGTACGTCTACCGCATGATGCTGTCTAATATTTCGCTCGACGAACATAACAACCCGCGCATTATCATGGGCAACTTGATGGATGGTACTGCCAAGTTGTGGCGCCACACATCTGACGCGGGGTGGGAGTCGCAGGAGCTAAAGCATCACCTCGATTCGCTGGTCGAGAAGTCCGACTTACCACCGTATCGCATCCAACACCTGCCTTGCGTCGCCCGCCTGCCGAACGGACACCTTCAGGTGGTACTCATGGTTTCGCCGATCGCGAGTACTGGGTGGGGAGCAGACTACACGCGATTGGCTCGCCTTGAGTTCGACGCAGATCTCCAGTTCCAGAGCATAGAATGGGTAGCGCAAAGCAACAGCCGCGACGCCGACTGGATTCCATCCCTGGAGTTCTACGATCATCGCGATCCGTATCGCACGCCGGCGATGCTTTTCACGCGAGGCAGAAACGCGGGAGGGTACTCCAACAACGTGAACGACGTCGAAACCGAGGTACTACTGCAACTACCCGCAGTGAAAGACTAAGATGTGTGACACGGGCAGCGTCAGATACTACGAAATCGGCTCTTCTGGCGGAGGCGCCGACAAGCTGCTTGTAAGAGATGATGACGTTGGAGCACTTTGCTACTACAACGATTTCGACTGCACGCTTACAGAATTCTCCGCCGACCTTGATGCGTTCATTGCATCGCTTAAACTCGAGGACGATTAGGCTACATAACCGATGGTCCGGAGCCGGACAACAACGCCCGGCACGATCGTCGCGGTTGTGCTACGCAGTCCGATTCCTACGGCACCAAGAGCTTTCGCGCTCTGGCGAGGACTTGGTCATTGCCGCCGGCGTCGATAACTGCCTGGGCCGCTTTTGAAGCGGCTTCTGGTGCGTTCGGGGCAATCTTCTCGGCAATGAGAACGACACTTTCACTGGCCTTGGGTCCGAGTGCGTCGGTCGACAACTGCGAAACGGCCAACTCAAGCGATTCGGTGGAGGGCGAACGTGCGGCGATTTGAAGTGCGAGCAAACGCTCCTGATCGCGCTTGGCCACCGCCAACGCTTCGCGGCACATTGCCAGTCGCTCTTCCTCTCCCACATTGAACTGACGAGCAATCCTTAGATAGCCCCGCAACGCGCGAACTCCAAATGCATGGTCGGACTTGGCAAGACCCAACAGAACCGGCGCCGCGTCGGCAGTCGACCAGCTTCCCAACACCCGGGTAGCTTGATCCTGTATTGCACGGTCATCGCTTTGAGCCGCCTTAGCGACCAACTTCAGCGACTCGCTATCGCCAATCTTGGCCAACACATCGAGCAGGATGCCTTGTTTGGCGGGAGGCCAATCCTGAAGTCTCTGGGCCACGATCGCTACTATGGGCTGAGGATCGGTGGCACGCCCCGCTACCTCGGTCGCTGCCGCGCGGGCGAGTTGCTCCTCGTCCGTGCTCTGGGCGAGCTTGACCAAGTCGAGAACCTGATCGAGTGAGGTAGCTGGCGCAATCCGTTGTAGCGCGCCAAGTGCCGCCATTCGAACGGCTTCTGCATCGGAACTTCGAGCCATGTCGAACAACTCGGGCGACGCATTTTGAACGTAACGCAGGCCAATCAGTTCTGCTCCCAAGGCTTTTTCGGGATGCTGAGGGCTGCTCAGCAAACTCAGCAGGAACTCGTTGAGTTTCGGATCTTGCATCTTGACGAGTGCTTCGGTGGCGGCATCCGCGGCATCCGCGTCCTCGAGCACCATACGCACCAGCAAAGGTCCGTCGGAGCTGTTGCCAAGCGTTCCCAATGCCGAACACGCTGCGATTCGCACTCCCGCGTCTTGGTTCTCACAGGCGGTTCGAACTACGTCCAGCGAAACATCCTTGGTCTTGGTTTCCAGCGCCGAGAGCAACCTCAACTGGCGATCGGGCGAACTCGCGGAGAGGGCATTGGCCAGACTCTGTGCATAAACCGATGGCCCAGCAGTTACGACAGCTTGAAGGCCAGCTTCAAATCTCCATTCCTCGTCACTCGCGAGCAACTCGGCGATCAAGGAGTTCGCCTTTCCACGATCGATGACGTTCACCAGTGCTATGGTTGCCGCTTGCTTGACGTGATTCGGTGGATCTGCCTCAACGATCCGCTGGAGCAACGCCGCGGCCTTGCCAGAATCGCCGAACTGGTGGCGAACTAATGCTGCCTCGAGCAACGCATCGGCAAACAGTAGAGACTTCTCCGCAGGGCACGACTCCAATGCACTCAAAGCCGGCTCGGTGCCGATGGTCGCCAATGCACCTGCGGCCGCGACCGCGCAATCGGAATTGTCCGAACCAAGCAGCTCCGACAGTTTGCCTACTGCCTGCTGGTCGCCACGCGAAGCAAGCGAGTTGATCACGCCGATCTTGGCCTGACCATCAAGCTCGTCGAGCGCGCGACGCAGCGCGACGCCAGCGGCTGGGTCGGGGTTGTTTTGGAGAGCGTAGCGAGCGTAGTGGGACAGTTTCGGGTGGCTAAGCAGCTTGGAGAGCGGCTCGATGGACGACGTGTCGCCGACTGCAGCCAGATCCTCGAAGGCAGTGGCTTTCTCATTCTCCGACGAATCGGGAGACTGAATGATCGCCAACAAAGCGGCGCAGTTGTCCGAAGAGGCAAATGCACTACAGCAAGTCCCGCACAGCCCAAGCAACATGAATGGGACTACGTAGCGCGCGGCAGGCTTGAACGACGTGGACACGGAACTCTCCCTTGTATTACCTTCGACCCCCTGTGAGGCCAATTCGTTTGGAAACTAAATTCGCCATGGCTCACGCACCGCGCGAGCCAAGTGGCGATTGGCGATGGGGTGGTCGACGAACTGATTCTGCTCGGGGTCGAACTTCAGCGTCTCGTCAAGTCGCCAAGCGATCGTGGCAGCATGCGAGGCGATATGCGACTGCGAAGCGACCTTCTCGTTGGCCGAACAAGGCCGGCGCGATCGCACGCAATCGAGGAACTCGCGGACGTGATTCTTCGGATCAGTGCCCGCCATTTCGATCACTTCGATCTCGGACCGGAGCGACTCGGGATAGACAGCGATCTTGCCACTGTCTCCGGTTTCCACCCAGCCTTCGTCCCCTTCGAATCGCACGGGACAAGTCCCTAATCCGAGCCAGCCGGTATCGCGATCGCGCATCACCAATTTCACTCCATCGGCGTAAGTCGCCGTGACGTTGGTGTCCCACGGTTCGTACTCAACGGGAGCCGTGCCATCGGACTGATTCGCCCATTGGCAAAGATCCACCGTGTGAGCCCCCCACTCCAGGATGCCACCGCTGTGCAAATCGTAGTGGTCTCGCCAACCACCCCGCGCGTAGATCGGGTTATAGGGCCGCCATGGTACGGGACCTAACCATAGGTCCCAATCGATCTCTTCCTTGCTGGGAAGTGGAACTTCGGGCAGCCACTTACGGGTGCCGGCTGGGTTGAGAGTGTGCGCGTGCATCGTGTGCAGTTTGCCGAGCTTGCCACTGTGTACCAAGTCGACAGCAAACTGAAAGTTCGGGATGGTTCGGCGTTGAGTTCCTGCCTGGTAGATGCGACCATAACGGCCGATCACATCTGCCAACGCCAGGCTCTCCTCGATGGTCATCGAACAGGGTTTCTCGCAGTAGATGTCCTTGCCAGCTCGCGCAGCCAGGATGGACGCCATCGTGTGCCAGCGGTCGCCGGTGGCGATCAGCACAGCGTCGATATCGTCTCGTCCCAGAATTTCGTCGGGGTGCCGTAGCATATCGCAATCGCTGGTTTGGTAATGGCCATCGACCATTTGTTTGACCAACTCGCGGCGGCTCTTCTGCGCGTCGCACACGGCGACAAATTGGGCATCTCCTTGCGTTAGGAAACAACCCAGGTCAGTACGACCGCGTGGCCCGATCCCCAGGCCACCGACCACAATCCGTTCGCTGGGAGGCGTAGCTCCGTTGCGTCCGAGGACCGCACTAGGGACGAACATGGGAGCAGCCAGCGCGCTGGCTTTCGCCGCGGTCTTGAGAAAATCACGGCGGCTGGTAGACGTACGTGTGGAGCGCATATTGAACTTCCAGTGGATGCGGTGCGTCGCAGAGATGCACCTACTCTTTGGTTTCGTCCTTGTCAGGACTTTCATCTTTCAGTCGGATGTTCCGGAACTCAATCTGCATTTCCGGCCCAACATGTAATTGTAAAGCAAGCTGACCTTTCTTTGCCATCTTTTCGTCGTCATTATCTGTTATGCGGACCAAAGTGCGTCCATTCAGCTTGTGTTCGAGGTGGTTTCCACGGGCGACGATTTCCATAGTTTGCCACTCGCCTGCTTTGACATCTTCAACCAAATCCGCAGGATCACCGGTGGAGCCCACGACCTCCTTCTCGAGCTTATCGCCATCCCGGTTCAGCGCAACCTCCTGCCCCCGCAACGCCAGGATGCCGCGCCCGCGCTCCTCGTACAGGATGCCCATGTACTTATTGGTGCGTTCGATATCGGCCTGATATCCGCCCATCACCCAACGTCCTTCGTCCTTGTGACGCTTCGAGCGGTATTGCACTCCCGAGTTTCCCACGCCGCGGTCGGCAATGCGGAACTCGATCTTCAGAACGAAATCGGAAACCTCTCCGTCCCAGATGAGAAACTCATTGCGCTTCAGCGGAGCGACGTCCGAGGTCTTTCCGAGGATGACACCATCGACAACGCTCCACAACTCGGGATTGCCATCCCAGCCTTCGAGCGACTCACCATCGAACAGTGAAACAAATCCCTCTTCGGCGTTCTCTGCAGACAAACCTCGCAAGGGGAAAGTGAAGAACAGAATTGCGAGTGCAGAAACAACCAGGCGTGTGGTTCCGTGCGGCCGCGACGTAGAGAAAGGCTGATTCATGGTGTTACCTGTGCTGGGTACTACTGCGATACGTCGATCCAACTGCCGGACGCGGCGCTTTCGAGCACCGCATCGCACACGCGTTGTGTCGCCAGGGCGTCGCGAAATGTCGGCGCGGCGGGCTCGCCAGTTGCCAGACCTTCGATGAAGTCGGCCACTTGATGCACGAATGTGTGTTCGTACCCAATCTGCAGGCCGGGCACCCACCACTTGTCCATGTAAGGCTGGGTACCGTCGTGATCGGTCACGTGGATCGACCGCCAACCGCGTAGGCGCCCTTCGTCGTCGTGGCTGAAGTACTCCAGTCGGTGCAAGTCGTGCAAGTCCCAGCGGAGCGATGCGTGCTCTCCGTTGATCTCCAACGTGTAGAGCGCCTTGTGGCCGCGGGCGTAGCGGGTCGACTCGAACACACCTAGCGAGCCGTTCTCGAAGTGACACAAGAACGCACACGCGTCGTCGATTTTCACTGGTGCGATTTCGCCGGTCGACTGGTGCAGGCGCTGCTTGACGAAAGTCTCCGTCATGGCAGAAACATTGCGAATCGAACTGTTAAGCCACAGCGCGGTATCGATGCAGTGGGCCAGCAAGTCGCCAGTAACGCCGGAACCGGCCTCGGCCGCATCGAGTCGCCACAGCGCGGCTCCGCCCTGTGGCACGTCCTGAGAGATAGTCCAATCCTGCAGGAAGTTCGCCCGGTAATGGAATACGCGCCCTAGCTTGCCTTCCTGAATGAGATGACTGGCCAGCATCACCGCCGGAACGCGCCGATAGTTGTACCACACCATGTTGGCGACGCCTGCGTCTTCTACTGCGCGGCACATCGCTTCGCCTTCTTGCGAGTTCATCGCCAGGGGCTTTTCGCACAGCACCATTTTGCCGGCCGCGGCAGCGGCGGTGGCAATCTCGCAGTGCAGATGGTTCGGGACGCAAATATCCACTGCGTCGATGTCGTCGCGATCGACCAGCGCGCGCCAATCGGTCTCGATCGACTCGTATCCCCAAGTATCGGCGAACTGCTGAGTCTGCTGCTCATTGCGCGAGCAGACGGCCACCAGCCGCGGTACGAGAGGCTGGTCGAAGAAGTTGGCTACACGGTTGAATGCGTTGGAGTGCGCCCGACCCATGAAGCCACAGCCGATCAAGCCGATTCGCAATTCTTCTTTGTTGTTGCTAGTTCCAGCCATGGGCTTCTCTCACCTGAATCATGGTTGACAGCACCGCATCCCATGTGCTCGATTCCTCTAACACTTCGTTGGGGAACATGCACCCATCCCAGCAGATGTGTTGGATGCCGCGATCCTCGGCGCCCTCCAGCCAATAAGATGCACAACGGACGATGTCCAGTTTCCCGTTGGGGTCGTCGGGCGGGCAGTGCTTGCCCGTCTTGTCGTGGCTGCCAGCCCCTTTCACCTCGCCGTCGTTCTGCGCGACGTGAAAATCGATTGTCCACGGTCGAAGTTTGGTAACCATCTCGGCGTAGGTACTGTAGAACTCATCGTCGGTGTACTCGGACGACAAGAGCGCGTGTTCGGGTGCGTTATAGCCGAGTAGGTATAAGTAGGTGTGGGCCAGGTCGGCTTGGAAGCCAACCGTGTTGGGCATGTCGACTTCTTCCAGCAGGTCGAGCATGTCCCGCCAACTGTGCATACCGGCCCAGCAAATCTCTCCTTCTGCAGCTAGGCGCTGTCCCGCATCGGCGGCGATACGCGCGGCTTCGCGAAACGTATTGGCGATCTTCGTCGTGTTTGCCTTGGGATCGCTCCGCCACTTGTCGACACCAAACTCAGCAGAGTCGATGCGGACCACTCCGGAGGTCCTCACACCGGAATCATCGAACACCCGTGCGACGCGGCAAGCCAGCTCCACCGCCTGCAGGAATTTCTGCCGCGCGGTCTCGTCCCCCATCGCCGAGTCGCCCACCGTACCGGGCCATACCGGCGCTACCAACGAGCCAATGGCCAACCCGCGCTGCTGAATCCCCTCGGCCAATTCTCGCAGGGTGCTCTCACTGGCGGTGGGATCGAGGTGCGGCTCGAACAAAAAGAGGTCGACACCATCGAACGACTGTCCATGCGACTGCGCTGCGGTTGTCAGATCGAGCATGCGCTGCAGGCTCAGCGGCGGCTCCTCGCCTGGCTGAGTTCCTTTTCCCACCACACCGGGCCACATCGCGTTATGCAGCTTGGGATAGCCGTTGCTCATGACGCATCGCCTACATTGGGCACGCTGTCGAACGTGTTGGGGCCAAAATATCGCAGCCCCTCCAACGGTTCGCTGCCGGTGTTTTCGACTTCCAGGCCACGCGTGGCGGCTTCGTGAGTGATGAAGACTTCGTCCTCGGTTTCCTGGCCGAAGCGAATCATGGTGGGAGTCTGCAGCGCGAGCGAGCCGATGCGCCCCTTGCCCTGCACGGTGATCCAACCGCTGGCTCCTGGATCGCGGAGCTCGCACTTGGCGCCGGGCTCGAGAGTCAAGCGCTTTGCGGTGAAGAGCTGTGCGCCGTCCACTAGCCCGTAGACGATCCAATCGTCTCGCCAGCCTTCGCCGGAGGCTGCCGTGATGGGTTCCAAGTAGTTGTTGGCTTTGAAATTGGGGTCAACGTTGCGCTCCCAATCAAGTTGCTCGACGATGAAATCGAGATCCTGATGCTTCTCCTCAGGCATGTCTTTCACCAGCAGCGACCACGGGACCACGCGTCCTTCGACCAGGTTTTGATACATACCAAAAACGTCGCTTCCCCACTGAGGCTCGTATGTGCAGAGCGAGCCGGGTGCGTGCAACACGCCGGGTGGGATGAGCCAGCCCGTGCCGCGCTTTAAACGGTAGGCCTTCGACAGATCGAGGATACCATTCTCCCCTTTGTCCCATCGTTCCAGACACGCGCGGACTTGCGCCTTGGTGGTGCCGGGTTCGAGACCCATGAATGTGTAGGGGAAGTTGTTGTCGCAGTTGTTGTACTGAGGTGCGAAGTAGTAACTCTCCGGCTTTCCCTCCTGCCCAACCAGCTTGGCGTCTTCAAAGCCCTGGTGCATATGGTGTGGGATGGGCCCCATGTTGTCGAAGAACTTCGAGTAGACCGGCCACCGCTGGTACTCGTCCCACATGGCCTGGCCGATCATCCGCGGCCCGGCTTCTTGGATAGCGTCTTTCAGCAAGAACCGCTTCCCGCCGAACACCGCGAAACTCTGCCCCTCGTGCCACACGCGGCCTTCGTTGGCTGCGTCGGTGGTGCTGGCGAACCACCGCTCGTCGATGCCGCCGCGCTCGGCGCCGTAGGCGTAGTAGTCGTCGGGATGCAAACGAATCCGCTTGCCCGGATGGAGAAAACTGCGAGGAACCCACGTCGGCGAGAGCCTCAGCAACCCTTCACCGGCATCGAGCGCGCTTTCCAGAACCTGATGGACATTGTCCGCCAGTTGAGAATCCGCCATATTCCCACCTTGTTGGTATGAGACACTGTCGAACGTCCCACCAGAATTGTCCCCATTGGACCACTTGCGAGACTTGTTGCAGTTTCCGGTCAATTGCACCACGAAGCAATGTAAGAAGCATTCGACTTCCGGTATAATCGGCTCATGCCCGAAAATCGCAAAGCGGCCCGGACTCCCACGAAACCCGCCTTCTTTGAGAAGTTGGCGGGCCCTGGCCAACTGCTGGACCTTCTCAACCATCTGCCAGCGTCGTATTTCTTTGCCAAGGACCTGGAAGGCCGTTTTGTCCATGTTAACCAAGCGTTGATCGAAGTGCTGGGCCTCGAGGGCGAGGCGGAGGTGATTGGAAAAACCGATCATGACCTGTTCCCACGCGAGGTGGCGGATCAGTACCGTAGAGAGGATAAAACCGTCATTCAAAGCGGTCAGGCGCTGAACGAACACGTGTGCGCGGTGCCAAACTCTTCGGGCATACTCCGTTGGTACGTGGAAACCAAGATTCCACTGCTGGATGCCGACGGAAAGACTATCGGCGTGGCTGGCATCATGTACGATTTGGAGAAGGCCGGCGCGATGTTGGAACCCTACGAACGATTGAACGCCGCGATCACGCACATCACCAATCACTACTCGGAAAAGATCACCGTCGAGAGCCTGGCCAAGCTGTCGCATCTATCCATCAGCCAATTCAAACGCGTGTTCAAACAGCTGTTTCGCATCACACCGAATCTCTACTTGCGACGTGTGCGCATCAACGCCGCTTGCGTGCTACTGAGAGAAACCGCTCATAGCATCGAGTCAATCGCCGAACAGACCGGACATTACGACGCCAGCCACTTCGCCCGACAATTCCGCGCCCAGATGCACGTCTCGCCCGGCGAGTTTCGCGAACAGAACAGCGGCTCGCTGCAAGAACCATAGATCAACTATTCGCCCTTCAATCCAAGGCTTTCCATGTCGACCACAACTTTCGATCCTACCAAGTTCGAAAACGTCCAACAGGCGGGCGGCATCCGCACCGGTGCGCTCGATTACCCCAACCCGAACGGAGGACAATCGTGCCGGGTGGCGTTCGTCAATACAGGGGCCGGACTGAGATTCACGCTCGCTCTGGACCGCGGTGGCGATGTGGTGGAAGCCAGCTACAACCAATTGAACCTCGCCTACCTGACGCCAAACGACTACAAGCCACCGAGTCACGCGTATCACCAAGAGCTGGAGTGGCTTAGAGGCTGGCCTGGAGGGTTGGTCACCACAGGTGGGCCTGAGCTAATGGGCGCACCGCGTACCGATGGCGAGGATGTCACCTCGCTTCACGGCCGGTTCTCCAGCACGCCTGCCGCGGTGCTGGAAGTCGTCAATCCAGATCCGCAGCAAGGCCGGTTGGACATGCGCATCGTGATGCTCATTCGTGATACGCGGATGTTTGGGCCCAATCTCGAGGTCCGACGCGAGGTCCGCTGCCGACTAGGCGAGCCATGGTTCGCCATCGCCGACGAGGTGACCAACCGAGGAGACGAGCGCTCCCGCCATGCACTGCTGTACCACGTGAACTTTGGTTATCCGCTGCTGGACGAAGGCGCCCGTTTCATCTACCAAGGCAGCGGGACACTGCACGACTTCCGCGCTGAGCACGCCACATCGACACCCATCGAACAAAGCAAACTTGTCGCTGCGCCTCACGAATCTTATTGCGCGGCGCGCGAGCAACTGGTGATCGCGGAGCCCGTGTCCGATCCAGAAGGAAACATACACATTGGAATCTTGAACGAACAGCGGCAACTCGGCGTGAGCCTGAATTACTCGGCCGACGCCCTGCCCCGCCTGGGCAATTGGCTCCATTTCGGTCCCCGCGGAAGCTACGTCGCTGCGCTCGAACCGTTCTTCGGCTCGATTCTTGGTCCAGACAACGACAGTCACCCCAGCATCACCGCCTATTTGGAACCAGGCGAGTCGAAGCGGTACGAAGTCGAGTATCGCATCTGCGCAACCGAAGCGGAACTTAGAGCGCTTGCTGCTCAAGATGGCCCACTGGTCGATAGCCGGCCCTAACTCCTGATTGCACTAGTTGCGAGTAACGCCCAGGGCGACCAAGTTGCCTTTCCTGTTGATGCCGTGACGGAAGGTGAGTTGATCTTCGCTAGGAGAGTGCTACCTATTCTCACGAACAAGTGCATTGCCTGTCACGGAGCAGAGATTGACGAGCTAGCAGGTGGGCTGAACCTGACCACACGCTCCGGCACCTTCAAGGGTGGCGATAGTGGCGAGGCCGCCGTTGAGATAGCACGGCCCGATGAAAACCCACTTCTGATCTCGGTTCGGCGGGAGAGAGACTGGTCGCCCATGCCGCCCAAGGAGAACGATCAACTCAACAACGACGAGGTGGCCGCTCTACACGACAGACTTCGCATTTAGCAAAGTTGTGAATCAGTAACGAGCTGCGATTACTCCTTGCTGTAGTCCTGAAGTTGTCCGGAGAACGCCCGCTCCGCCGCTTCGCTAGCGCGCCGTCGGTCGTACGCGTCGAGGGCTGCTTTCTGCCCTCGTGAAATGTGGTGCGCCATCGCATCAGCGGCGCCGACAGCATCTCGTTCCTCCAGGCGATCGATGACCTGGCTGTGCTCCTCGCAAATCCGCGTTAGCGAAGACTTGCTCCAAGTGAATCGGCGGTGACCGAACACGCGCTCCATCACCCGCAAATCACTTACCGTCTTCATTACCAGGCTGTTGCCTGCGACCCTGAGCATAATCAGATGAAACGCTGCATCGATCGCCAATAGTTCGCTGGTGAGCTCCTCTCGGATGCCACCCGTTGGAGACTCTTGAAGGCTCTCCACCACTTCGGTCATTCGGTTGCTGTGCGCACGCAACTCGGCAATCTCGCCCGCTGTAATATGCTCCGCCGCCGTCTTCACCGCATGACACTCCAGTGCCATGCGAAAATCGTACAGATCGACTATTTCCTCGCGGCTGGGATTGCGAACCACCGCGCCAAAATTCGAACGATGCTCCGCCAGTCCCTCGCTTACCAACTGCCCGATGGCCTCACGAACCGGGATAAAACTAACCCCAACTTCGGCGGCCAGCTTACGATTGGAAAGTCGGCTACCCGGAAGTAGCTCCCCACGAAGCATCTTTCCGCGAATGTGATCATAGGCCTTTTGTCGGAGCGTCATGGAGGGCGATTTCCCTATAAGTACTACACTGCTATATCACACCACATCATCGCTATAGCAGTGACCAACATACGCGATCCCAGCAGCGACACAAGCCAGTTTTTGAGAATTCTGGAATCTTTTTCGGGTTGCGTCGAGAATAACACATGGCGTCAATTTCAGGCGATGTTGCCACCATGAGCACGTCGCGGACTGAACTTCGAGAGCCTCAAAGACCGACATCGAAACGCAATTTCACCCCCTTATGCGGCTAACGGCGGTTGCGTGATGGGGTCGGCACATCTATACTCCTGTGACATCGTCGCTATAGCGCCTCGTCAGCTCGGTCGCGGGACCTTTCCGCGAATCCCCAACTGCCGGTAGCGCATTCTGCTGCGTTCACTGCTTGAGGTTTGTCATATGAGCTTAGAGTCGACCGATGGCCGCCTGACTCGTACCGCTGGAGTTGCGGCGGCACCTGCTGCGCACCTCGAGACCAAGCGTTTCGACGATTCGCACTCCCAACGCCCAGTGCACCCTTACCCAGGGATGCCCGAACTATCGCGGTTCAATCCTCTGCCGGCGATCCTCGCACACGACGCCTTTCATCAAGGCCAAAGTGGTTGGATGGATCTGATGAACAACTTCGTACTCGAAGGTCATCGGCCTCGACCGAGCATGGTCACCAAGCACGAGTTCGGTCCGGTGATGCTCTCCAACGCGAACTTCGGCTATGCCGGGACGCATGGAGGTATGTCCGGAACTTATGTTTTGAAGCTGGCTACCAAAGCGGAAGCAAATCCTTACGAGGGACCTCCCGCGCCAGGTGGGTTAAGCCACGCGATCAAACGTCTCACCACGTTTCGACCTGCGGGTCGTCTGCAATTCGAAATGTGGTTTTCTTACACCGCTGAACAGGATCGCGCAGGAACCGGAGAGTCGGCCGTACGTGCATTTGGCGTCTTGTTCGATCTGCAAGACGAGCAGTATCGCTACTTTCCGGGCGTCAGATATGTGAACTTTGCCGACGATGAGCAGATTCGACGTTGGCAGTTGATGCAGGCGGCTGACGTAACCGACGCTGAGTGGGCTTACGGCAGAGAGGGCGATTGGTGCAAGCGGGGGGTCGATCCCGTCTGGTTTGGTCGCCGCTACGCCGATGGCAGCGGCGATGCATTTCAATGGGTCCCCAACGGGGAGCAACTGTTGTGCTACAACGAATCGCCCGACAAGATCAACTGGATGTATTTGCGATTCCAGGTCGACACGGCGACTCGCGAGTATGTAGAGCTGCAGGTTGGGCCGAAGGTGTATGATCTGCGAGGCACAAGGCCCACGTATGTAGCTCCGTACAAGGGGATCACAGGGCTGGTTAACCCCGTGGTGTGGATTGAATCCAATCAGCAGCGACGAGTGTTTCTCTACGTCGATAGTATTCTGATTTCTTGTGATTAGGCCGAACAGTCGGACTGTAATGCCAGAGCGCTCGGTTGGAGTGCGATTGCTCCAGATCATCTATGCCTGAAGGGTACGCAGCGGTGAGACACTCCATAACACAGCCACTTGCGCGTCACAAAGAACTCACGGGCGAGTTTGTTACAGAGCCTTTCGAATGTGCATGGGCCAGCGAGGCTATCTACTTTGTGCGGATTCAAGACGCTGGTAACGACACGGATCTACTGCGGGCTCACCCTCAGATTTCAGCCGACGGAATTCACTGGGTGGATGAGGGCAGCCACTTTCCAGAAATGTCAGGGCAGGGAGTGTGGTTTCTGAGGCTTAGCCACTTTGGCGGATGGCTCCGACTGTGCACCGAAGCCGTTGGCGAGTCTCCTCGTTTCAACATCATGATCCACTTGGTTGTGAAGGAGTAGCGGGCGAATGTTGTTTGTCCAGCCACTCACACGATTCTCAATCTTGAGCCTAATTGTGTGTGTGGTCTCAGCCACAAGCGATGCAGGCGATATCCCCGGCCAATCCGGAGCATCGGAAGCCACGAGTTGGTTTGAATGGCGGGACTCAACTGAATTGCCGCCTGTTCCGGATGAATTTGGCGTAGCAGGTTGTCTAGTAGGCAAGCTCCAAGACGTTGTGATCGTCGCCGGTGGCTCAACATTCTCGAAGCCTGCCTGGGAAGGTGGAGAGAAGCTGTTTCGCGACCGGATCCACGTGTTGCTTCCTTCCACGACCAGTACCGATCCTCAATGGATTGACGGAGGCTCGTTGACAACCCCATTGGCGCACGGTGCCGTTGTCCAAACGCGGTGGGGTTTGCTCTGCCTGGGCGGAAATGACGGCCAAGTTGCCACTGCCAACGCATTCACTATGCAGTGGGACAAAGAGCTTCGTAGGGCAACTCTCGACAATTCCTGGCCCGCGCTGCCGATTGCCGCGGACAAGCTGTCGGCTGCCGCCATCGAGGGTGCGACGGATACCACCATCTATGTTGCTGGTGGACTCAACAGGGGTGGAGATGAAATTCATCAAGCTCACCGTTTGATAGTCCCCCATAGATCGACTTCTGCGGAGAGAAAGGAGTTAGCCTGGGAACCACTCCCTCGATGTCCTGGTGTTGCGCGATTTGGAGCTGCCCTTGTTACTCAGAGCAATGGCAGTTCAGAGGGACTCTATTACCTGGGTGGCAAAGGGGGCGGTGAGTACCTGAAGGACGCTTATCGTTTTGATCCGTCGAATGAGAAGTGGACACGCATCGCCGATCTACCACGCCCCGCGTTGCTTGCCCCGGCAACTGCAAAGGGATTTGCTCACATTTTCCTGTTCTCAGGGTCGGACGGACACGACGTCGATAGGTGGCAAGAGCTAAAAGACAACTATCACTTTCCGAAAGATGTCTTAGCATATCACACGATTACTGATACTTGGACCAAAGTCGGAGACATGCCTTTCGGCGTGGCAGCAGCCACGGTGGTTGATTGGCAGGGAGGATTCTTGGTCCCCGATGGCGAACTCCGACCAAGTGTGCGCAGCAAGCAAATGCTGCTGGGCAAGTTGCGCCTCGAACGCAAGTCGTTTGGGGTCCTCAACTTTGCAGTCATGGGGAGCTACTTTGTCCTATTGCTGGGCGTTGGCTTCTATTTTACGAAGAACGAAAGCACGTCCGAAGACTTTTTCCTGGCTGGCCGCCGTATCCCGTGGTGGGCGGCGGGGTTGAGTTTGCTGGCAACGCAGGTTAGTTCCATCGGCTTTCTAGCTATACCGGCCAAGAGCTTCGCTACCAACTGGACCTACTTCGCCGGCGTGTTGACCTGGTTCATTATTGTCCCCGTTGTAACTCGAGTCTTCATCCCGTTCTTCCGCACATTGAACGTCACTTCGGCCTACGAGTATCTCGAACTACGCTTCAACTATGCTTCGCGCCTGGTGGCCGCGGTTGCATTTTGCTGTCTTCAGCTTGGACGTATGGGAGTCGTGCTGCTGCTCCCCGCGATCGCTCTCGCCGCGGTCACCGGTCTGAGTACTATCCACTGCGTGGTGATCATGGGTGTTGTCGCAACTATCTACACGGTCGCTGGTGGGATGGAAGCAGTGGTTTGGACCGACGTCATGCAGGCGATCGTGCTCATGGGCGGAGCGGTCGTATGCGTGGCAGCCGTGGTTGCGGAAACTCCGGGCGGATGGACTCAACTGTGGCAAGTGGCAAGCTCCGATAACAAGCTTCTGCTGGCCAACTTGAGTTTCGATCCAACTCAGGCGGTCCTGTGGGTCATTCTAGTCGGCAACGTGCTGACACGCTTTAGTGGGCTGACTGCGGACCAAACCGTCGTGCAGCGGTACCTCACTACCAAGGACGAGGCGACCGCCCGCAGGGCACTGTGGCTTGATGTAGCGGTGTCGATCCCTTGGGCTATCCTGGCGTTTTCCATGGGGACCGCTCTATACGTGTTCTACAAGGCCAACCCCACGTTCCTCGATCCCACCATTGCGACCGATGGTATTGTGCCGTTGTTCATCGCCCAACAGTTGCCAGTAGGTGTGGCCGGCTTGGTAGTAGCCGCCGTGTTCGCAGCAGCGATGTCGAGCCTCGACAGCTCCATGCATAGTGTCGCGACTGTCTACGTCACCGACATTCACAATCGCTTTCGTTCGGTTGCCAATAGCCGCCACCAGCTGCTGCTAGCCCGAGTTACAACGGGGCTCTTGGGAGTGTTTGGGACCATGATGGCGACGTACATGGCTTCCACAGGTGCGATTTCGCTGTGGGACACCTTTCTAATGCTGGTTGGCACCGTGGCGGGAGTGCTGGCGGGACTGTTCCTGTTGGGCATGTTTACCACTCGAACGCATGGAGTGGGTGCTCTACTCGGGGCCCTTGTCGGCGCGATCGCGATGTATTTCGTCAAATATCATACGTCGATCAATCTGTTTCTCTATCCGCTGGTCGGAATCGGCAGTTGTTTCGTTACTGGCTATCTGGCCAGCCTCCTGATCCCAGGCAAACCTCGTGTGGCTGAATTGACTGTATTTACAAGAACCAACCGCCGACAGAATAGCACCATTTCCGCTCTTTCGGCGCCGAACAAGGCGGGTGCAACTGCCGGGTAGTCGGCTACTATCGGAGTTCTCAGATGTGGTATGTCATGTTTGGCTGGTTTCTTACCTCGCTTCTTTGCGCCAACGTTGCTAGATCTCGTGAAGTGCATCCTGCGAACGTATTTTGTAAGTGCAGCTCATGACCTCACCCGAAATTATCTTCACAGGCGCCATCGTCGCCGATTTGGTCGCGGCAACCGTCCCGCGGGATCTGCCGCCCGGTGAGACGATCTTCATTGACCACGTGGAGCTCGCTGTCGGTGGCAATGCTGCGATTGCCGCCATTAGTGCCTCCCGATTGGGAGCAGCGGTGCATGTCGCCGGTCTGGTGGGCGACGACACACTTGGCGAAATACTCCTTTCTCGCTTGCAAGCCGAAGGCATCGAGACATCGCTGGTGCAGGTTTTGGAAGGGGAGAAAACTTCCAAGACGATGGCCCTTGCCCGCCATGGGGGAGAGCGCACGCTACTGCATTGCTCGGGTGCGAACAGTAGATCCATCGCCGATCGGCTGCTGCCTGCAATTCTGAGGTACGACTCTGCTGCCGTCTTTTCTCTCAGCGGTGCCGAAATCATGCAGGCCGTGCGTGATGGTGAAGCGCTGGAATTGGTTCGATCTGCCAAGTCCCAAGGTCTCACAACCGCCTTCGATACGACTTATCCTCCGCGTGAATTAGACTACGGTACGTTTGTCGCAGAACTTGCTCCTCATATCGACTTCTTTTTCACCAGCATGGGCGAGGCAACGCTCTTCTCAGAGTCCGCCGATTTGCTTGCCACAGCCCAATTTTTGCAAGCAGCCGGCGCAAGAACGGTAATCATTAAAGATGGACCCCGTGGAGCGTTGGCCCTCGATGGCTCAGGGCAGGCGATCTACTGCACGACGCCACAGGTGGATGCGATCGATACCACCGGTGCGGGCGATAATTTCGTCGGCGCCTTCCTTGCCCAGTACGCAGGAACCGGCAGCCTGGCCGCTGCGCTGAAGCTTGCCGTGAGTGCCGGCGCACTTTCCGTCCAACACCTCGGAGGCCAGGCACAGTACACTGCGGAACAAGCTCGCGACCTCAGTGACGCTCTTACCATTGAAACGAAAAGCGTATGAAAGGAAGTTGCCATGCAGCTCTGGCTTGCAAGTAGCGATCTCAAACAGGTTGAGAAAATGATGGGCTACGGCGTCTTTGCCGGCGTAATTACCAACCCCAAGGTTGTCGCCGATGCGCGGATGAATCCGAAGGAGTTGTTCGCCGAACTCTGCAAAATCGCGCCAGCCGCCTGGTATCAGCTTCAGGATGCCGATCTTGAAGACATGAAGAAAGAAGCGGACGAGATGCTGTCCATCGACCCCGAGAAGATCCGCATCAAGTCACCCGCCACCCTGGCAGGTTTCGGTGTGATCTCGCACCTGTCGAAACAGGGACTGGATGTGATGGCCACGTGTGTTCCTACGTCAGCCTGGCTCTGCTTTGCGCTCGCTGCCGGTGCTACCCGCATTGCACCCTATGGCAGCATGTTGCAGAAGCGCGGCATTGCCGCCAAGACGACCGAAGTGCTCCAAATGCAAAAAATCATCGACGCGCAAGCGCCACACGTCACTATCTGCACAGGTATTTACGATGTGACAGAACTGCCCATCTATGCCGCAGCCGGTGTCAAGAGCTTCTTCCTGTGGGGCAAAGATGTGGACAACCTCCTCACCCAGCCTCTAGTGAACGAAGCCGCAAGCGGCTTCCATGAGGACTGGCGAGAAATGAGGAGCAACTACTAGGGCCAGCGCTGGGATGTCGCGACCCCTCTATCCGCGCCACCTGGTCGCGCGTGACCTGCAATCGATCTGGTCAACTGAAATGGGGAACGGAGATGTTGTGGGAAAGGTTGCGGCGGTACTGCGTGGGGGTGGCGTCGAACTCGCGGCGGAAGGCGCGAGTGTAGAGTTCAGGAGGATCGAAGCCGCACTCCTGGGCGATGCGAGTGACGCTCCAATCGGTGTCGCAGAGAAGTTCGAGCGACTTATGCAACCGGACTCGGCGGATTTCGTCGCGTGGAGTACGCCCGAGGTACTTGCGAAATCCAATCTCCAGAGCGCGGCGACTGAGCGGGATTTCGGACAGGATATCTGCGATCTTCAGTCGTTCCGAGTAGTGGGTGTGAATGAAGCGAATGGCGCCGGCGATCATCTCGTCGTCGATGGCAATCTTGTCGGTCGACTGTCGTGAAATGATACGGGCAGGCGGCAGGCGCTGATCGCGAACTGGCTGTGCCTTGTGACTAAGTTGCTTATCGAGCATCTCGGCCGCGTGGAATCCGACGAACTGGGGCGCGTGGTCGATGCCCGATAGCGGCGGTCGCGATACTCGACTGCAGAGTTCGTCGTATTCGCCACCAAGCACCGCGATATCGTCGGGTACAGGGATGCCACGGTGATGACACGCTTCGGTGATCATGCGTCCTTGAATCGAATCGAAACTCAACAGTGCAACAGGGCGAGGCAGCGATTCGAGCCAGTCGCCCAGCGCGGTGAGTTGGTCTTCGGAATCGAGTTCGTTAAAGGATTCATCGGTCTCAAACGTCCAGCACCGATAGCCAGCGTCTTTCAGGCACTGCTCAAATCCCGCTCCCAAACGGTCGAAATAGGTGGGACGCAACGTCGAGCGGCAGTAGGCAAATTGCCGGTAGCCGTTGGCCAGAAAATACTGGACGGCAAGCTCGGCCGCTTTGTCCTCGTTGCAGGTGCAGGTCGGGATCAAGTTGGTGCCGTAGCGAAACCACGAGAGGTTCACCGCTGGGATCTTGCGAGTAATGATTTGCTCGGCAAGTTCCGCCGTTGTGACGCGAGCGATCACGCCATCCCCCTGCCAGCGGTCGGGAAGCAGCATGTCGTCGTACTTGCCACGCGGCTCGAACGAAAACAGCCAGTTCTTGTTGCGGGATTTGGCGTACTCGATAACTCCCTCGATTAGTCCCGACCCCCAGGTCGTGGACGTATCAATCAACAGCGCAATTCTCATCGACTGGCTATCGGCGGGCCGCCTTCGCGATTGCTCACTGCGATTGGCTTCGCTCATGCGTCGACCCGGAAATGAAGAAGATGGAAACAGCCCGTCTTGCACGCCAGCGAAAGGCATTCGCGTGCGTCGCTTGATGGGTGTTGTTGCCCGGCCCGGCCCTGGAGGGCTCATTATGTATTTGAATGTTAAGAATGGACGAATTAGTCAAAGGAATTCACATCGACGACTAGTTGTGCACCTTACCTGCAAACCACCCGATCGACGAACTCCAGAAAGTGCGCCACCGCGGGCGTTTTCAAGCCGGCGACTTTCGCTTCGTCGTCCCAGCGACGCAGTTGAAGGGCAGCTTCGAAGTGCTCGCCTTGCCGAAACTGCTCGCACTCCGTTTCGTTCATCGCGCCACCCTGCAGTTCGAGGCTTTGCCTGGAGGGTTCGCTGAGCGCTTCCCAGTACCCGGGTTCTGTGGCGCACAAATACCGCTTCGACTCGACATGCAGACGAACTGGCTCAACTACTTCTGGCGGAAAGTGTCGCTGGAGCCACTCTGCGGCGAGATCTTCGTGCTGGTCGTCGATGCCGCGGTCAGGCGCATCGTCAGGCAGGTCGTGTAACAAATGGCCAACGTCATGCAGCAAGGCGGCCGTCACCAGGGCGTCGCTGGAATGTTGCTGCTCCGCCAGCCACGCGGCCTGCAAAGCGTGCTCCTGTTGAGTGACCGCCTCCCCGCCATACATCGATCCCCCGTGCTTTTCGAACATATTGCGGATCGAAGCGGTACAAGCATGTTGATCACGGTCAGTTTTGGCAGGCTGCATTGAATGAGCTCCAGTGGTTGCGGTTTGACTCGCTGGGATAAGGGACCAGGCATTCCGGCCACCTAAGAGTGTACCCGACGAAGCGTCTTGCGTGCCGGAGACGTAGTGCGCAGTTGCTTTGACGTCGGGCGCAAAGCGGCGTGCTTCGACCAATCAGCAATGCGCGGGCGAGCGCCTGACTTTATGAAGATGTCGCGTCGTTGGCGCACAGTGTCAAGATCGTCGTCGCGAGCCTCGCGCATTTTATGAATCTTTCGCGAATGGTCTCCAACCATCACGTTCTCTTCACAGTTGGGCGACACCATCACACGCTCTTGCTGAATGCGACCGACGGGCGGCGTTTGAACTACAGCTAATTGTACTGTGTTTTGCCTTTGTAACTTGCTGTGAGAAGGAGAATCTAATGAAGCGACAACTAACGCGGTTGAGTTGTTTGCTCGCCATGGTGGCGAGTTTCTCTGCAACAACGGGATTTGCCCAAGTATTGTTTTATGAAGATTTCGAGAGTGCGGACCTTGGCGACAGTGTTAACGAACGCATTGGCACTGCTATTTCCGAAAACGTCGCCACTGAGCCCGGCACTTCAGCAATTCCCGGCGTGTGGAGCAGCACTCCTCCCACCGGTTGGACGGTCGACAAAGCCGTAGATACTTACGACGGCGCCCCCACCGTAACCGTAGGTGTTCCCGGCGTTGGTCTGGCTGACTACGGCGTGGACGAATGGGAAGGTTGGAACTTCGCTCGCCTGGACTTCTGGGCCACAGCGGCAGGTGATCAAGATCGTTCGATGTTCGGCACCACCAGCGGCGCCTCGGGCACGGTTGCAGTTGCTGATCCCGATGAATATTTCGATTTGGGAAGCCAGAACGACGCGGTCAACGGCGGCTACTACAGCACCGCCTTGGTTACGCCTTCGTTCGCCGTCTCCGGCGGCCAACTGCACGCCCTCGGTTTCGATTCCAGTTGGCGTCCCGAAGCGTTTGACGACAGCGCTTTGGACGGCACCTTCGTGGACTTGAACAATCAAGCGGTGGAAATCATCGCCACGTTCGACAATGGCACTTCGACTACCGTGACCAAGTGGGACTCGGACGACCTGTCCGGCGATCCACCGTTCAAGGCCGATGAGCAAGACCGTCATTATGAGGCAGCGGACGGTACCTTGCTGTTCGACGTTCCCGCGGGAGTGACTTCGGCAACGCTGTCGTTCAAGATCGCCAACGCCGGCAACGACTGGTGGTGGGCGATCGACAACGTGGAGGTGATTGACGAGGGTGGAACTCAGAAGTTGTTCGAGGACTTCGAAGGTATCACGCTGGGCGACAGCGTCAACGAGCGGCTCGCCGCCGGTGCCGGGCTCGAGGCTCCTTCGAATGGAACCACCACGATTCTGGGAACGGACTATCCCACATCCGCCCGTCCGGAAGTCTTCACTCACTCCTTTCCCGCTGGATGGACCACCGACAACACAGGCACTCCCGGCGCTGGCGGTGGCGACGACGGATTCGGCGTGCTGGAGTGGGAGCAGTGGAGCATTGCCGACAAGGACTTCTGGGCCGAAGTTGGCGGCTCGACACGTAGTGGATTCAGCAAGGCCACTGGAAACGTGGCCGTGGCCGATGGCGACGAGTGGGACGATCTGGGAGATCCTGGCGATCAAGGCGACCTCACGACCCTGATGAAGACTTCCCCCATCGACGTTTCCGCTGAAGGTGTGGTGACCATCGACTTCGTTTCGAGTTGGCGTCCCGAAGACTTCCAAGCAGCCCAGCTAGTCGCCTACCTGGATGGCAATCCCACGGAGCTCTTCACCTGGGTTAGCGATAGCAACGACCCGAACTACCACGGCAGCAATGTCGACGAAGCGCTTGGTTTCCTATTGGACACTACCGGTGCTTCGACGCTGGAACTGGAGTTCGGATACGTGGGCAACAACGACTGGTGGTGGGCCATCGACAACGTCCGCGTTCAGTCGGGTGCGGTCACTAGCCTGGTGCCCGAGCCTTCGAGCTTCGTCTTGGGAGGCTTGATGTTGGGCGGGCTCGGCATGGCCGCTCGCCGACGCTAGTCAAGCGGACGAATCGCAACGCGCAGCCTCGCCGCCCGGCCACGGGCGGCGAGGCGTTTGACAACCAATCGCGATGATTGTTGTGGCCGGCGGGCGGCGCATCAATCGTGGCGAAAGATCAGGGGTTCACCTTTCATCCAACAGCAAGTCCACCACGACGCAACCAACCATGCCGAAGCAACGCATCTCGCCCAACGTCCCGCTTTCACTATTCTTCGTCGCGCTACTATGCCAACCGGTCGCCGCGGTCGACCTGCTGTCGGAAGACTTCGAGAGTGTTCCCCTGCAGCCGACGGTGACGTTCGAGTCCGAACTGCGCCATCGCGCCGCCTGGCAGACCGTTGCCGACAGTGGGCTGACTGGTTGGACGGAGGTCAACCTGACGACATCGGTGGGCGATACCGAGAACGGTGTGCTGGAGTTCGAAGGTTGGCGACTGGTCGACAAGCAGTGGTGGATTGAAACGGCGGGCGATCAGGGCCGCACGAACTTCGTAAGCGGTGTGGGAACAATTGCCGTAGCCGATCCCGATGAATGGGACGACTTTGGCAATCCCGATCAAGGATCGCAAGACGATCTACTGCCCGAAAACGGCGTGTTCGATTCCACACTGGTAACACCCAGTGTCTCGATTGCCGGTGTCACCGATCCGGTGCGTCTCAATTTCAGTTCGTCCTGGTTTGACGAGGACGTGCAGACCGCCACCTTGACCGCCACGTACAACACGGGCGCCCAGGAAGAGCTGGACGTGTGGACGTCGGTGGCCACCGATCCGAACTTCAAGGACGATGCCTTCGACGAGAGCCTGACCTACGAATTGCAGGCGATTCCAGCGGGCGCGACCAGCGTCCAATTCGAGTTCCGCCTGCAAGGCAACAACGACTGGTGGTGGGCGATTGATAACGTCCGTATCTACACGGGCGACAATCAGGGAGCCGATGGCGTGCTCAAGGCGATCCTCGACCGCGACACCGGCGAAGTCACCATCCTGAACAACACAGGCAGCGACGTCCAACTGCGAGGCTATTCGCTCTTCTCCCAGGAGGGAGCGTTCGACGAGGCCGCGGCGGACTTCTTGTCCGCCACCGACCCCAACTGGGTGCAGGCGACACAGGTTGGTGGCGAGATCAACGATCTCTCGGAACTGCACTTGAGCAGCGCGACCTTGGCCGCCGGGGCATCCATTCAACTGGGCGAGGACGCCTGGCTTCGCTACTTCGAAGAAAACACGGACATCACGTTCTCCTACCTGGTCGAGGGTAGTAACGAACAGATCACGGGTCTGCTCGAGTTTGTCGGCAACGGGGGAGAATCCTTCCAGTTCCTCGATCTGAACTTCGACGGAACGGTCGATATCAACGACTGGACAGCATTCCTGGACATCGCCGATCAAGCCGACATCTCGTCGCTTACCACGGCTCAAGCCTACCTGAAGGGCGATCTAAACGCGGACGGTAAGCTGAGCGCCGGCGACTACGTCGCCTTCCAGCGAGAGTTCGACCGCCTGTTGGGGACGGGTGCTTTTGCCGCGGCTTTGAACAGTTCGGCGGTACCCGAGCCACGTAGCGAATTGGTTGTCCTGTTGGCGATTGCGGCAATCGCAGTCATCGCCAGACGGAGGTTGGTCGGTGGCATCTGCAATCCCAGTGGCGATCGGCTTCGGAGCCGGAGACGGTTGTGGACCGCAGCGCTAGCCTTGCTGGTGCTGGCTCTTCCTCAAGTCGCCTTCAGCCAACGCTTGCCGGACGGGGTTGGCGTGACGGAGTGGGAAGAGTGGTCGTTTGCCGATCGCGAGTGGTGGTCGGAAGTCGCCGGCGATCAGCGGCGTTCCGAGTTCACTCTCGGCACCGGCGTGGTGGCGATTGCCGATCCTGACGAGTGGGACGACATCGGCGGCCCTGGTGGCACCTACACGTTCAACAGCCAGTTGCGAACCCCTGCCATTGATCTATCGGGCGTCGATCCCAGTTCGTTGAACCTGACGTTTGCCTCGAGTTGGCGACCCGAGGACACCCAAGGCGCCAGCCTCGAAGTGTTCTACGACGGGGTCGCGACGGAAGTGTTCCGCTGGAGTTCCGATGCCCTCGACGCCAACTACAAGGACCATGCTCCCAACGAGCTGATCAGCATTCCACTGCCAGCTTCTGGCTCGGCGACCACCATGCAACTTGGATTTAACATGTTCAATGCCACGAACGACTGGTGGTGGGCCATCGACAACGTCAACGTGTCGGCCAACACCGGATCGCTGTTGTTTGAGAATTTCGAAAGCGTCGTACTCGGTGAGGCGATTGACGAAAGCCAGGACTTCGGCGACGAGGTTTACTCGCAGGAAGGCCCTGAAGGTTGGGTCGTGAACACCGACAACTACACGCCGCCGGTCGATCTGTTGCGGGATCCCCACCCTGACACGATAACCCGGTTCATCCCCCCGCCCCCTCCAGCCACGCTGCAGCTGCAGATCAACGTCAACAACGGCACTGCGGCCTTGGTCTCGGTGTCGGACGACCCCGTTGTGCTCACGAGCTACTCCATCAACAGCGACGCTGGCGCCTTGATGACAAGCGAGTGGGAAGGTTCGAACCTCGATGCCCGCGATGTCGATAGCGTCGGCGGCGGGATCGGCGACTCGTGGGACACCGTGATCGCCAGCACCGAGCTGATTTTCGAAGCGTTCTTGAACGGCGACACCACCATCGCCCCTGGCGGAACTCTCTCGATCGGCAAGGTGTACGACAAGCTTGTAGGCGGCGAGGACTTGGTACTCGCCTACTCGTTCATGCAGACCGACGAATTCGGACAAGTGCTCCCCCGTTCCTCGGAAACAGCGTTTGCTCCAGTGGTGGTCAACTACGTGGTGCCCTTGGGGTTGGAAGGCGACTTCAACGGCGACGGCCTGGTGAACCTGGCCGACTATACCGTGTGGCGAAACAACTTGGGCAGTTCGGCCGACCTGAACGGCAACGGCGACGAGAACAGCGGCAGCGCCGGAGTGGTCGACGCCGCCGACTACGCATTATGGAAGCAGAACTTCGGCGCGAGCGCCGCCGCGGCGAGTGTGACCGCCACTGCGCAAGTGCCGGAGCCGAGCGCCGTGCTGCTGGTGTTGTCGGGCGTTGCGTGCTGCCTGGTTGGTCGTTTACGCCTCGGACAGCGCTTGTTGGTAGGCGTAGTTGCGCTGGCAAGCCTGCTCGGAACCGCGGCCAACGCCCAACTGCCGCCAGAGCCGTTTGTGGACCGAGATTACGGGTTCGGCGACGACGACACCGGAGCTGTCATCGGGCAACGAATGAGTTTGATGGACAACAGCGGCAACGTCGTAACCTACGACGGCGCCGGCCAGACGAACATGAACCAGTTGATCGATCTCGTGGCTAAGGGCCGCCTCGATCGTTACCCCGTTTACACCGACACGAGTGACCGTCCCGACGGGAACGGCGGTATCGGCTTGGGGCTCAATCAGGGCTTCGATCGCAACTACTTGCGTACGGGCTTTGGCGAAGCACTCAACTATCCCGAGCAATCGCCTTCTTCCATTGCGTCGCTGGTCAACCCTGGCGGAACGCTCAACTACTTCCGGTTGAACGACCGCGGTTTCGAGTTGTGGGTCAAGCCGACCGATGTTTCGCGGGGTGAGCAGCACATCGTGATGGACAGTCAGCAACATGGCGTGATCATCAACAGCGAAGGCAAGTTCGCCATGCGATACGCGAGCGAATTCGACATCGACATCAATGTGCTGCCTGGAGATGACGGGGAGCTAGGAACCGAAGACGATGTCCTGGAGGTGGGCGAGCCCGAGCCATTCGCGAGAAGTACATCAACACCTCTCAGTTGGACGCGGTGCCATTCGGTAGGACCTACCTCATCCCTGGCCAAGTGTTCGCCACCTTCGTCCTGACGCTCCTGGAAACCAAAGATGAAACAAGAACCGACGATCAAGGTGAAGGTGATTAGCGATTCGCGACGGGGCCGGTTTGTGTTTCGCTGGGTCGATGCAGAAGGTTCTCCACGGCAGGAAACCAGCAAGTGGCCAAACAAGAAGACACTGCGGCGTAACGCAGAGCGTGAAGCCGCAGAGCTCGAACAATCGCTCAACGCCAAGCAGCTCGAAGCGACGGACATGGCGTGGTTCGACTTCGAACGGGTCTATGCCCAGGAGCACCTAGCGAGCCTAGCCGTCAAGTCACGCAAGGCGTGGGCGACGGCTGCAAATCACGTCAACACGCGATTGAAGCCTGCCTTCCTGAGTGACCTCACACCGGTCTCACTCTCCCGGCTCGCTGCGAGCTGGCGGGCTGAGCAGCTATCGGAAACATCCATCGATAGCTACCTGGCTACGATCCGAGCAGCGCTGGGTTGGGCAGTCGACATGGGCTACCTGGACTCCTGCCCCCGGATTCGCAAGCCAAAACGAGCAAAAGGCAAGACGAAGCGGATGCGCTCAAGACCGGTCACACTCGAAGAGCTGGAGCGAATGCTGACTGTTGCGCCAACCGTCCGTCCGAACGACTTCGAGAAGTACCAGCAGCTCCTTCGCGGCCTTTGGCTCGGCGGCCTGCGAGTGAGCGAGGCCATCGTGCTATCGTGGGAGTTCCGCTCAGGTTTCGCCATCGACCCGGACGGGCGCCGTCCCATGTACCGAATTACCAGCGAAAACCAGAAGTCTGGGCAGGATCAGGTTTTGCCCATTGCTCCCGAGTTCGCCGAATGGCTGTGTGAGCGTCCCGACACCAAGCGACGGGGCACCGTATTCGGCATTCACTTCCGTACTGACACCGTCGTGAAGCACGTCTCGGCGATTGGCAAGGCGGCCGGAGTGGTAGTCTCCCCCAACGGAAAGACAGCCACCGCCCACGACCTTCGCCGTAGCTTCGGAACACGCTGGGCCGCGCGAGTGCAGCCAGCGATCCTGCAGCAACTCATGAGACACGCGAGCATCGAAACCACGATGCAATACTATGTCGATTTGAACGCGGCCGAACTGGCTGACGCCCTATGGAACGCGAGTGAGGTGGCGCATCAGGTGGCGCAACCATCTAGTGAACTTGCTACCAAGTTGCCAAAGAGCGTGTAACTTCTTTGCAGCAAACCATTTGCAGAGTGCTCCCTCTAGGACTCGAACCTAGAACCTACTGATTAAGAGTCAGTTGCTCTGCCGATTGAGCTAAGGGAGCTGGGGGCGAGACCCGGTATTGTAGCCGGGAGCGATGGGCTCGGGCTAGGGGGTCGCAGGTGGGCCTGGTGGGGCGTTTTCTGCTCGGCTGGTAGGTAGGGGGAGGACGGGGTTCGCGCTGCTGGTGAGTGCGGCGGATTGCGATGGATCGGGCGGCCGCGGGTGGGGATTTGTGCGGTGGGAAGTGGGGCGATTTTCTGCTGGGCAGTTGCTGGGCGATTGAGGTTGACTCCCACCGCCGATCCGGCTCAGAATTCGCCGACGTCCGCACCTTTCTCTCCAGGAGCACCGTGAGTATGTCGAGCAAAATTAGGCCCACAATTGCCTCGTCCGTGTTGGTGATAGCAACTCTTGCGGGGCTCTGCTTCACGGGAGCCACCTACGCACAGATGCGCGAAGATGAGACCGTTCGCGCGTCGATCCAGGTGCTGAACGAAGTGATGGCGGTGCCTGCGCAAGCGATTCCTCAGCGGTTGCTGGCCGATGCCCAGGGCGTGGCGATCATACCGAACGTGATCAAAGGCGGATTCGTGATCGGTGCTCGGCATGGGCGCGGCACGCTGGTGGTGCGCGACGACAACGGTGCCTGGCACGCGCCGGTGTTTGTGACGCTTACTGGCGGAAGCGTCGGCTGGCAGGCGGGGGTGCAGTCGACCGATGTGATCCTGGTGTTCAAAACCAAGCAAAGCATTCAAGGCATCTTCTCCAACAAGTTCACGCTGGGCGTCGACGCGGCGGCGGCCGCGGGTCCGGTCGGGCGGCAAGCCTCCGCGGCGACCGACCTGCAGCTCAAGGCGGAAGTCTACTCTTACGCGAGGAGTCGTGGACTGTTCCTGGGTGCGTCGTTGGACGGGTCGATGTTGAAGGTCGACGGATTGGCGAATGCCGACTACTACCGCAGCCCCGGGCCCCAGCAACCGGTGGTGGTTCCTCCCGCTGCGGTGGAACTGGTGCAACTGGTGAACGCCTACAGCGCGTCGAGGGTGATTCCTGTAGAGTCGGCGGCCGTGGCGAACAGTGGCGAACGGTTTCCAGCGCCCGCCGGAGGGGCTCAGGCGCCGCTACTGGCGCAGCAATACTCCACGCCGGAGTCGGACGTGATTCGCGAGCAGTTGAGTAAGACGTCGCCCGAGTTGTTCGACCAGCTCGATCCGCAGTGGCGCGCATTCCTCGCCTTGCCGGTGGAAGTGTTCGGCCACCAATCGCATCCGCCGCTCGAGGCCCTCGACAAATCACTGCGGCATTACCAGATGGTGGTCACCAACCCGTCGTACCAGGCCTTGGCCAACCTGCCCGCGTTCCAGTCGACGTATGGCCTATTGCGACACTACGAAAGCACACTGCGCAGCAGTGAGCCGTTGTTGAATCTGCCCCCACCGCCGGCGGTGCCGTAGGGGATGCAGCGCGCGATCGACGAGGCGGCATCTCAAGAAACCCACCCCTCGCGCACTCGAAAAACTCTCCACTGCCCGTCCACCTTGCGGAGAACGTAGGTAGCTTCCCACGCCGCGATTGGTGCTGCCCGGGATCCGGCCTCTACTTCTACCGTTGTTTCATCAACCCACCGAGGTTGTGACACGTAGAACAACCTTCCCGCTTGGCCCGATTCCGCATCACGATAGAATGGCTCATCGTAACGTTGATCTACCTGAGGTGTTTCTTTGGCCAACGACACTGGCTTGACTTCTTTGCCAAGTTCATCGGAGAACAACTGCACGAGCTCACTCGGAGGGTCTTCCAGATTACCCTCAGCGTCGGTGACCGCCAGAAAGTAGACTTCCCCCAGACTGTCGAGAGTTTCGACGGAGGGGAGGACCATGCGGAAGACGGCTTCCTGGATTGGTAGTCGATCCGCCTCGCCGACGATCGATCCTTGCTGGGGAGCGGAGTCAGCGCTGGCATCGTGCGGTGCTCGGCTGCAGCCAAGGTTGGTGGCTGTTGCCGCCAGGGCAAGAATGGCTGCTGCCAACAGTCTGGCTGTGCTTCGCCGCATGTAGGTATTCGCCCTTTGCAGTGTGAACTCGTAAGTCATGCCCCAGCTCACCTTCGCAAGGAACTTGTCGCTGTATTCCCAGCGTGGCGGCGAGGCCCCGGGGGTGTGACCATGATGCGTGTCTTGTGTCGCGAGCCAGCTAGCCGTTCGCCGGTCAGTCGGTGCGCGGCCACACTCGTTCGGGAGGTTGGCCCAACTGCCACTCCACGTATTTGCGTGGTGGCTGAGCAATTTCGATCACGTGCTCAGGACGAAACGGTATCTCCGCGCCGAAACGCAGGTAGACATCTTCCGATGGGTCAAAAGATGGCTGGGCATCTAGTATCCCAATGTAGGCGTCGCCAATCTGATCGGCGACGATGACCCACATTCGCTCCCCTCCGACGACAACTGAGCCATCTTCGTCGGAGCCTTCGATGTCAAAGATCAGCTTTGCCGCGTCACCTCGTTGGAGGCTCTGCCGCTGATCAAGCGGCGGTATCCTGAATTTCGCTGGTTGTTGCCGATGTGACTCCTCGGCGGAGCGAAGCTGCCAGAAATCGCGTTGTAGTGACGCCATTCGCACGTGGTGCCTCCTGGAACCTCTGGTCGCGAACGACACGCAGTCGTGTCGAAGGAACTGCCGCAGTTTATAACCGCCCGCGCTGCCAGCGCGGATTGGGCTCCCAAAAAGACGCCAATTCGGCAGAGTGTCGCTCCCGGCGCACTGAACGTGGTACACTGGCACCGCGCTCCATTCCACTTCCGCAAGCCCGCCTACTCGAGTTCTAGAATGCTCTCCCGTCGACTACTGCTCGCCTGCACGATTTGTCTTCTCTTCTCCGCCACCGCGAGCGTGCGAGGCGCCGATGAGTCGGGGGCCATGTATGTGGTTCGGTTTCCGGCCTTCGCCAAGGTAGGCGAGCGGACCAAAGAGGCATTGCGCGCCAAGCAAGAGATCAAGCGAAGGGTTCTCCAAGGCGAAGAAGTGGTGTTCAGCCAGGAACTGACAAATTTCATCGAAATCGATGCCGTGGTCGAAGTACTGGAACTCAGCGAGCGCGGGCAGCCAGTCAAGAGTTCGTACGTCGTGGATCGCGCGGTTGTCAAGACGAAGGAGCGGGAGATTCCCATCTTGCCAGAGGGGGCTGAATTCATTGCCGAAGCTGGCGAGGAGGGAACCACTTTCACCGGACCCGATGGTAAGGCGCTTCCGGAAGTTGCCCAGCAGACGTTACCGCGAGTGATCTCTTTCGACACCGAGGATGCAACGATCGACGACCTGTACGGCAGCGATACGCCTCGCAGCGTAGGCGACTCGTGGAATGCCGACGACAAGCAAGCGCTGTTGGCGATGGCCAAGGCGCACAACGCGAAGGTCGACGAAGACGGAGTGGAAGGGACCGCAACACTCGTTGCTGCTCGGGAAGTGGACGGAGAGACGTTGCTCGACATCGAGATCAAGACCGAACTGAAGCAGATGATCCGTCCTTCACCATTTCCGGATGCCGAGCCCGAATCGGCCGAGGTGACCATTCTGCAAAAAGTGACTATGCCCGCCGACTACACCAAGGGCCCCCTGTCGCAATCGCACACGCTGAGCGTGCGCCAGATCCTCCGAGGCAAAGAGGGTACTCGAATGGAGGGCCAGACACTGGACGGCACCACCAGCGAAACCCGCTCCGAAACGTATGAATTGCTGCCCAGCGGCGGGGGCGATGCGCGTTAGCGGACGCCTCGATTTACTTCCACTTTCTATGATGGCCGTTGTGGTTTTCGTACACCGAGCGCGGTAGTGTAAGGCCGCCGACGGGTGCATAGGTAGATGCCGTCGCCTGACGGTGGTAGTGGTGCTGTCAACGTTGTTGGGCGCTGTTCGTCCTTGGTGGGGCATCCACGCTCTGGGCGAGCGTAGCTACGGGCGCTCGTTCGGCGGAGCGAACGGCGACTATCGGGTTTTGTCCCCACTGAAAACATGCGGGGAACAACGTGGTGGGTTTTGTCGCACCCCCCCGATTGGTTTGGTCGAGAAAACAAGGGGTTTTTGAATTGGCGGTGGACCAAAACGTCTGGGGGTTTGGGCCAATGCATTGTGTTGTGGGACAAAACCCCCGGGTGAACCTTGGTCGGAATCAGCTCAGGTTAGTCGGCGACAGCGGCATCGGACACCCGATTGTCTTCTGTCACCACGAGACGCCGCGAGTGGCTGCCGTGGGGGATTTCGACCAGGTGCACTGCCCTGGTTCGGCCCCGGCGGTGGAGCACCACGACGATGTGTGTGTAGTCCTGCCATCCCTCGGACATTTCGCCCGAGGGGTAAACCCGAAACCTGTAACCGATGTTAAGAATGAACGCATCCGCCGAGTCCTGGTGCACCATGACGGGGAGATAGTTGTCGAGTTGGGCGACCATCTCCGTGGCCATCTGTTCGCCACGGACTGGGGCGTACGAAATACTGTCGGCCATGGCCGCCGAGGTTGCGTCCAAGTCGACGGTCAAATCGTATGGGTCACCGCCGCCAACTGCTTGAATGCTCGATATCAACACCAGCGACAGAAACGCCACCATACTCATTGCGATCAGGAGATGGGAGACTCGGAATTTCATAGGTAGTTGATACAGTTTCTACTCAACAACCAGTTTAGAAATAACCGCCACAAATCCACCCGCGCGAGGAATATCAACCTGCAGCGAATCGTCAGCACTCACCGTTTGATCCGTCACGCGAAGCGCAGACGGCCCACGCTGCTTGTCGTCCGCGTACTGCTCGATCGCGTGCGAGCCTGCGGGGAGAAAGTCGAGCGGCACGGAAACACGATGGGCGTTGTCGGCGGTCATCCCGCCTACGTACCACGCGTCGCCGCGGCGACGTGCAACAACAAGACACTCCCCGAACTCGGCGTGCAGCACGCGGATTTCGTCCCACGTGGTGGGAACCTTGGTCAGCAAATCGAACCCCGGCTCGTCGCGATAAGCCTGCGGGTAGTCAACCAACATCGGCAAGTGATTTTGATACACCACGTACATGGCCAGTTGATGCCCGCGCGTGCCTTGCACGGTGGGGCGGCGATTGTTCGGGCGGTGGTGCTCTGGCAGGACGTTTCGCATTCCGCCCTGATGGTAGTCGAGCGGCCCGGCCAGCATGCGGGTGAAGGCCACCTGCAGATTGTGCTGCGGCGGCGTGCCGACGTTCGACCACTTGTTGTATTCCTGGTTCAGCACTCCTTCGTAGCTCAACAGGTTGGGCCACGTGCGTTCGGCGCCAGTCGGTTTGTATGCGCCGTGCCAGGTGACTGTCAGATGATGCTGGGCCGCTTTGGCGGCCACCTCGTGGTACCAGCGAACCATCTCCTGATCGTCGCGGTTCATGAAGTCGATCATCACCCCTTCGACGCCCCACCGCTCGTACGTCGCAAAGGCCTCGTCCAATTGCGGTGCGAGCGCTTTCCAGTGCACCCACAACCGGAGTTGCACCTTCTTCTCGGCGGCGTAGCGCAGCACTTCCGGCAGGTCGAGACCTTCGACCGCGGAGGTCACGTCGGTGGGTCCCACCGGAGCAATCGGCCCGCCGTACCAAGTGACGTCGAGTCCATCGAGCGTGTGATAAGGGATACCGTGCTCGGCGCAGAAGTCGATGTAGTGCTTCATCGTGGCGGTATTCACACCCGGCTCGAAGTCGACGTCTTCCAGCGTGTAGTGGTTCCACCAAGTGAAGGTCGTCGCGCCCGGCTTGATCCACGACGGGTCTTCAATTCGCGAAGGCTCGTTCAGATGGAACACGATGTTCGACTCAATCAGCTGCCCCACGTCCTCTGCGATCATCAGCACCCGCCAGGGCGAGGTGAACGGGGTTTTGGCGGTGACTTTCGCCCCGTCAGAGCGGCCGGGCAGCGGCGAGAGCTTCGCGGAGAAATGCCCCGCCGCGCCGGCGGTGGGCGAGACGTACATGCCCGCGTAGTCGGTCAAGTCGGCCTCGGTCAGCGCCATCCACAACGGCTTGGAAGCCGCGTCGGCGTCTTCCACCAGCATTGGCAGGCCGATGATCGACTTCGGGTCGATCTCCGCCAGGGACTGCGACAGGTAATAGGTCTCGTAGGAAGAAGTGTAGCTATTGAGCGGCAGCAGATGCGCACGGGCGGAGGGGCGGAACTGAAAGGTCGTCAGCTCATTCTGCAGCACCACTTCGCCCTGCGATGCTTGCTGCGGCACTTGATAGCGAAAGGCCAAAGCGTCGTCGAACGCACGCAACTCGATGTTCAGCTCCCGATTGGGCGCGGCTTGCTCGCGCAGCGAGACGATCAGCTCCTCGTGGCGATCGCGGGCCATCGAGGTCTTGCCCACGGGAATCGCATACGAACGATCGCGGCTTGTTCGCTTGGTGCCCGTTACGACGAACCCTTCGGCCAGGGGACCGGCCTCGGCGAAGTCGAGACCGAGCGTCGCGGTCACGATCTCAGTATCCCCGTGGGCGATCGCGACATTCGGCCGGCGGTTGGCGTCGAGCGAAACGGTCGCCTGCAATCGGCCATTGGGACTGGTGAGCTCGGCTACCTGCTCCGCGCCGGCGGACTGGGCTGCAATCAGCAGCAACAGCAACCAAGACAGATGTTGTTTGATGTCCATGGTGGGTCGACCCTCATTGCATCGCGGCGGGCTCGTTGCAACACAGGTCCTGCCGCCCGTGCCACTCATGATCGATGCCGCGCATTAGCAGGGCGCAGTCGAACTCCACCGAGCCCTTGGGAAACGCAGATTCGTTTTGGAAGTAGCTCGACTCCACGCGCTCGATGTCGAGCGGCTCGACCTGCCAGGCGTCGCAACGAAGCTCGAGCCCATCGTACTTTCCTCGAGTGTGCGTGTCGGAGTAGCCGAGCGCCCCTTGCTCGAAGAAGTCCGACGCTTCGGCCACCGAAGCAAACACGCTGGTGGTCGGCAGTTGGTCGGTTACCTTACCGGCCACAAGCACATGCGTATCCGAGTCGTCGCTCTGAAGGGCGACCGAATAGTGATCGTCCGATTCCTCGACAGTGAACTTGCCATGATGATGAATGCCAGGAAAGATCGAGCCGCCGGCCCACGTGTTGAGCCGCGAGTCGGTGTCGCGGCGGGGGATGTACACGCCTTGCTGCGTCTGGCCGTCGGCGTCCCACTCCACTGCAATCCGGTGCGCGGCGTTCTCCGAGCCAATGCCCCACGGCAACGGAAGGAACCGCGGGCGGATGGACTTCAGGCGTATCAAACAGATGCCGCCAATCGCGTACCCGCCTGCAAGCTTCGGGCGGAACGGCGCGGGGAGGTTCCGCGCCATGACCTCCGGGTCGATGCGGAAGTTCGCAAGGATCCGCCGATCGATGATGCCACGAATGACGGGGATGCGCATGGCGAAACTTGGCTCAGCGGCCCAGGGACAGCGCGGACACACCACGTGTGGTTCCGTGTGAGTAGTTTAAGCGCTAGAGGCCGCCAGTGCCAAACCGACCGCTCGACGCGGTCGGAGTTTCGGCGAACTTGGCTACAACAGCTACTCGGTGCGATACGCTTCGCCGCGACGGTAGAAGTCCAGCCGCTGGAGGTATTGCTGTTTGAGCGCTGCGTCGTCTTCCAGGACGATGGCCTGCTGCTGGAATGCGATCGCTTGCGAAAACTCACCAGCGGCCGCGTGTGCTACGGCCAGGGTGTCGAGCACCATCGGGTTTTCGTTGCCACGGAGTTGAGCAAGACGATGCGCGGCGGCGACGGCTTGTTCGCCGTTGCGGACGCGCTCGATGGGGCACGTCGACAGCAGCCACGCGGTGCTGCGATAAGCGGCCGCCGAGCGCGGGTCGAGCTGCAGCGCCTGTTGGAAGTCGTCGGCCGCCTGTTCGTACATTCCTTCGGCAGCGAACACGTTGCCACGCCCCACGTACGCTTGCGCGGAATTGGGATCCATGCGAATCGCACGGTTGTAGTCGCTAGCCGCCTCGCTCCGCTTGCCCAGCTCGTTGAGCGCGGCGCCGCGTGCGGCGTACAGTGCGGCCTCTTCGGGCATCGATTGCATGGCCACGGTGTAGTCTTCGGCGGCTTCTTCCCAGCGGCCCATCTGGCTCAGCAGTTCGCCGCGGTTGTACCGGGCGATGGCGAACGACGGGGCCAGGTCGACCACGCGGTTGAAGTCCGCCAGAGCTTCGGTTTGCTTGTGGTAACGAGCCAAGGTTACGCCGCGGTTGTGCAGCGCGGGCCAATTGTTGGGGTCGAGCTGAATGGCTTCCTGAAAGTCTTCGAACGCGGCATGCTCGTCGCCCTTGTCGATCAGCAGTTCGCCGCGACGGTTGTACGACCACGCGCCGAGCTTGGCGAGCGAGTCGGCCGTTTCGCGTTCGGGCCCCGCGTCGAGCGCGCGGTGGCATTGGTCGATCACGTCGCCAAAGTCGCCGATGGTTTTAGCGTCGACGGCCAACTCGCGGGCCACGACCAGCAGCGCCGCCGAACGCGACGGGGCAAGCTTCACGTTGGCCATCGCCAGTTCGATCACCTTGGCGGGCGAGCGTTCGTCGCTGGCGGGCGGCTCGAGATCGACGTGGTCGTCGATCATTACCGCCTCGCCTGGCGGTTCGGGCGGCTCGAGTTGCTTGAGCGGCTCGCTGTCGGGCAGGAGCCACTTGGGCAGTTCGAGCGGCGCAGGATCGGGCGGCAGCGGGCCAGTGGCAGGGGACACGGTCGGCTGGGTCGGCGCGGAGCGTTTCTCGCTCGACTTCAGCGGCCGCGCGCTGCGCCAGTAGTTTGTCTGCTCGATCTGCGGCTGGTCGGGCGGGAGTTCAAACCGTTGCGGCGCCGGGGGCGCAGCGGGGTTCATCAACTCGTCGGCCGACGAACCTGTCCCTGCAGACAAAGCCAGCAGTCCGACGACTGCAGCGATCGCAATCCTTGCGCTATGCATCCTTCCACGCATCCTTTCGTGGCCGTCCAATTTGTCAGCAGCACTGTCAGCCGCCAGGCCGCAGCAACTATGCCTCGGGCCTGGTCATGCTGTCGTAGTCCATTAACTCCGCCAAACGCTCGGCGGGCATCAGTTCCAGTTCGCCCACCAATTGCTCGATGGTCTTGCCTTCCTTATGAGCCTGCTTCGCGAGCGCCGCACATTTTTCGTAACCCACTTCCGGCGCCAGCGCCGTGATGGTCATCAACGAGGCGTCGAGCAACTCGGCGCACCGTGCTTCGTCGACCTCCAGGCTCTTGAGCAGTTTGTCGACGAACGTGTCCGTCACGTTGGCCAGCAGCGTGACCGACTCGAGGAACGCGTCGATCATCACCGGCATGGCGACGTTCAGTTCGAAGATCGATCCCACACCGCCCATGCCTGCCATGGTCACGGTGGCGTCGTTTCCAATCACGCGGCAGGCGACCTGGATCACGCTTTCGCAGATCACCGGATTCACCTTGCCTGGCATGATCGACGAACCGGGTTGAATGGCGGGCAGCACCAGCTCGCCGATGCCGCAGCGGGGGCCGCTACCGAGGTGGCGAATGTCGTTGGCGATCTTCGACAGCGCGACCGCGATGGTTTTCATTTCGCCATGGGCTTCGACGAACGAATCCTTGGTGGCCTGCGCTTCGCAGTGATCTTCGGCCTCGCTGAACAACACGCCCAGCTTGTTGGTAAGCGTCTTGCACACCCGACCGGCGAAGTCGGGATGAGCGTTGATGCCAGTGCCCACGGCGGTGCCGCCGATCGGCATGTTTTCCAGGATCCGCATCTTGGCCCGACCGGCGCGAGTGTGACAGTACTTGGCCTGCGCAGCGTAGCCGGCGAACAACTGGCCGACGCGAATCGGCGTGGCGTCCATCAGGTGGGTGCGGCCGACCTTGATGATCTTGTCCCACTTCTCGGCTTTGTCCGCGAGCGCCTTGGTCAGCTTCTCCAGGGCCGGCTCCAACTGTTGATCAAGCAACACCGCGGCGGCGATGTGCATGCCGGTGGGGAAGGTGTCGTTGGAGCTCTGCCCCATGTTTACGTGATCGTTGGGATGCACGCCGCCTTCGGCCTTGGTCGTGGCGCCGAGTCCCAACTTGTCGTTCGCCACCGCGGCAATCACCTCGTTGGCGTTCATGTTCGTGGAGGTGCCGCTGCCGGTCTGGTAGACGTCGACGGGGAAGTGCTCGTCGTACTTGCCCTCGGACACTTCGGTGGCGGCGTCGATGATTTTGTCGGCCAGCTTCGCGTCGAGCTTGCCCAGGTCTTTGTTAGCCTGAGCCGCGGCGGCCTTCAAGTGGCCGAACGCGTGAATCACCGACGGCGGCACGGGGCGTTTGGCGATGGGGAAATTCTCCACCGCTCGCGCGGTGCTCGCGCCGTACAGGGCCGCTTCGGGCACCTGCATTTCGCCCATGGTATCGCGTTCAATTCGGTAGTCGGTCATTGCTCTGCCTGCAAAAATGGGGTGCGAAAACGCCTTCGCGCATGCTAGCACACACCCGCTCGCGCGCCGATAATAGGCGTTTTGTCAAACTTGCGAAATGCCAAGTCGACGAAGTATCCAGATTCAATTTTCGAGTTTCCCTTCCCGCCCGCAAGGCTCGGACGCGGGTGGACCTTGAAACTCGATTCGGGAACACCGAAAGTTGACCTCCATGTCTACAATCCTTGATAAGATCGTCGCCACCAAGCGAACGGAGATCGCCGCGGCCAAGTCGGCGCGGCCGATCGACCAACTGCGCGCACAACTGTCCCAGGCCCCGCCGGTGCGTGATTTTCTGGCCGCCATCACCGCGCCGGGACCGATCAAGCTGATCGCCGAAGTAAAGAAGGCGAGCCCGTCGGCAGGGCTGATTCGCGAGGACTTCCATCCCGCCACCATCGCGAAAATCTACGAGAAACATGGCGCTTCGTGTATTAGCGTGCTCACCGACGAGCAGTACTTCCAAGGGCACCTCGACTATTTGCGCGAGGTCCGCGCGGCGGTCGAAATCCCCGTGCTGCGGAAGGATTTCATCCTCGACGAGTACCAGCTGGTCGAAGCCCGGGCGGCCGGCGCCGACGCAGTGCTGCTGATTGCCGAATGCCTCACGCCTGCGGAACTTGCGGAGTTGCACGCGCAGGCGAACGAGCTGGGGCTGACCGCGCTGGTGGAGCTCTACGAACCGGGCAACCTGCCAGCAGTGCTGGCGGCCGGGGCCGTGCTCATTGGCGTGAACAACCGCGACCTCCGCACGTTCGAAGTCAACCTGCACCACACACTCGACATCCGCCGGCAAGTGCCGAGTGACAAACTGCTGGTGGGCGAGAGCGGCATCAAGACGCATGACGACGTGCAGCTGCTGGCCGATGCGGGAGTGAACGCGATTCTCGTAGGGGAGTCGCTGATGCGTGAGACGGACATCGGCAAAGCAGTGGAGAATCTGCTTGGAACCGCACCTCAATAGCCGACGAGCTACGTCTCGTCGGAAAGCACGTCCCTGCTTCCTTGTCCGACGAGACGTAGCTCGTCGGCTATGGTTGCGTAACGCGGTCACGGCTTTGACGTTGCCGAAAATCCGCGGCTTCTGCTATCAAAATGGTTCACAAAACCCGCTCTCCGTTGTGGACCGAACGTTATGCCGTCATTTCTTCCGCTAGCCCAAGCCGCCGCCGAACAAGGCACCGAAGCCGCCGCACAGGGGAAAGAAGCCGCGCCTACGAGCGATCATACCGAGGCACTCAACAAGCTGCTTTCGTTCAACTTCGACCTCACACCTGGCCAGTGGTTATCGCTGGCCGAGTACTACGGTATGCGCGCGGCGCTCGTGCTAGTGCTGCTCATCCTCGCCTGGACCATCGCCGGCTACGCATCGCGCGCGGTGCGAGCCAGCTTGCGGAAGCTGAAGGTCGACGAAACGCTCACGTTGTTCATCGCCAAGTTGGTGTGGTGGGGTATCATCCTGCTGACCGCAATCGCTTGCTTGTCCCGGTTCGGTATCGAAACCACCAGCTTTGCCGCCGTGCTCGGCGCGATGGGCTTTGCGATTGGCCTCGCGTTTCAGGGAACACTCTCGAACTTCGCTGCCGGGGCGATGCTGTTGGTGTTCCGACCTTACAAGGTGGGCGACGTGGTGAACGTTGCCAACAACCTGGGCAAGGTACACGAGATCGAACTGTTCACCACCACCATCGACACGTTCGACAACCGCCGGATCATCGTCCCCAACAGTTCGATCTACGGTTCGGTGATCGAGAACGTCACCTACCACCCCCAGCGCCGCGTCGATGTGGACGTCGGCGTCGGGTACGCGGCCGACATTGACGAGACGCGCCGCGTGCTTACCGAGGCCGCCAGCGCCACCGAAGGTGCGCTCACCGATCCCGAGCCCGCCATCATCCTGCTGGGTCTCGGTGCGTCGAGCGTCGATTGGTCGGTCCGCGTGTGGGGACCGACGTCCGAGTACGGCAACGTCAAGCAAGCGCTGCTTCGCCAGGTGAAGATGAACCTCGACGCGGCAAACATCGAGATACCCTTCCCGCAGATGGACGTGCACTTGGACAAAGACTGAAAGAATCGAACTATTACCGCAATTCGTTCATCCACGTGCGATAATTCGATTCCAGCAGCGTGAGGTCGCTGCCGAACACGCTCTGGAAGTCGCGCACACGCTCCATCGAACCATACTTGCTCAACGGCTCGCGCGAGGCGGTGAGCGCGAGGTACTGCTCGTACTCACGCGGGCGGGTCTCGCTCAGGTAGAACGTCAGCGCCCACGCTTCGGCGTAGGCGCGTTGGGCCGAGGTGCGGAACGGCGTGTCGCTAGCTACCAGCTCGGCGAGCGTCTGTTTGGTGGGGGCCGTATCGACAAAGTGGAAGTAGTCGTCGAGCCGGCCGCGATTGATGCGGTTCTGCCGCGTGTCCGAAGCGTTGCTCTGATACACGCCGCGGGCCTCGAACATGGTGGCCAGCCCTTCGACCACCCACTGCGGCGAGGCCGCCGTGCGACTGTGCAGCCCGGTGTTGAACGCCATCTGGTGAGTCGCCTCGTGCACGATGGTGTTGGCCGTGACGCCCCAGTCGCGATCGTTGTTGCCCACGCGGTCGTACATCAGCACGCGGTTTGTTGTGGGATCGTAGTGCCCCAGCGTGTTGGGCCCCAACTGACTGCCAGCCTTGCGCGCGGCCGCGTAGTACTCCTGCTGCGAACCATAGATTACCGCCACCAGCGGAAACTTTGGCCGGCGAAGCTCGATGCCGCGGACGCGGAAGTAGTTCTGGAACGAACGATAGAGTTCCTCGAATCGCGACGCCCAAGCGTCGCTCTCGCCCGGCCGATGCACCACCAGATAATGCCCTGTGGAAGTGACGGTCATGCCGCGACCGAACTCCTCGTACAGAGCGGAGCGCATCTCGCTGGTCGAATAGCCTTGAAACTGCGGTGCGGTCTTATGGGCGTCTTCGGCGATGCGGGGATCGACCGTGTGCAGCGCCCCGTCGCGGGCGAGGATCAGCATCTCGTGGTCGTTCCACATTAGCGGGCGACCTTCGATTGCCTCGCCATCGTAGATCGCGGCAAACATGAAATCGGCCGAGTGCGCCATGGGAATAGCGAACGTGGCGAGGGCGAATAGCAAGCTGGTTCGAATCATGGCGGTAGCTGGATTCGGTGAGAAAAGCGGGCGATGGGTATCTCTCAAGCTTACCTTGCAAAAAGGCAAGACTTTTGGCGGCGACCCGCTTAGAATGCGAGGGAGCCGGCCATGTGGCAAAAACGCAACATGACCGCGTGCACAACCGTCTAGGGAGGAACAGAATAATGTCGCTGCGAAAATACGCCATTGGCCTGATGTCGCTGGGAATGCTTGTCGCGATCGCGGGGCCTGTTCGGGCCGACGACGAAGAGCTGACCGCGCAGGTGGAAGAACTGGTGGCCGAACTGGACGCCGACACCATTTCGGAGCGCGACATCGCCGAGCAGAACTTGCTCCGCCTGGTGGACGTCGAAGGCGTGGGGCCCCAGAAGTTCCTAGCCGTGTTGCCCAAGCCCAACGACAACATGCCTCCCGCGGTCCGAGAGCGGCTGGCATCGATTCGCAAGATGGTCGAACAGCGACTGGCCTCGCAAGCGATCGAGGCGTCGAAGGTCACACTCGAAGCGGTGAACTGGCCGCTGGAAGAAGTGATCAAGAAGCTGGAAGAGCTCACCGGCAACAAGATCATCGACAACCGCGAAGCGGAGGCCGCCGCGGCCAGTCCGCAGATCATCCTGAAAGTGGAGAACGAACCGTTCTGGGCGGTGATGGACCAAGTGATGGACCAAGCCCGCTTGAGCCAATACGCCTACGCCGGCGAGGACGCACTGTCGCTGATGTCGCGCAGCGAAGGTGAAGGGCAACGCTTCGGCCGCGCCTGCTACGAAGGACCATTCCGTTTCGAAGTGACCGAAGTGAGCGCGACGCGCGGCATGCGGAACCCGTCGAATCAGTCGCTGCGGCTCGATTTGGAAATCGGCTGGGAACCGCGTCTGAGGCCGATCGCACTGACGCAACAAATGTCACGCCTGGACGCGATCACACCCGACGGCGAGCAGCTCGCGCCCGCTCAGGAGCAACGCGTGTTCAACATCGAAGTGCAGGAAGGCACCTGCGCGTCGACCATCAACGTGCCGTTCGAACTGCCGGAGCGCTCGGTGGAAGAGATCATGCTGCTCGGCGGCACCATTACCGCGCTGGTGCCGGGCAAGCGGGAAGAGTTTCGCTTCGACGATCTGAAGAGCAAGGAGCCGATCGTCAAAACGCTGGGCGGAGTGAAGGTCACGCTCGAACGGGTGGTGAAGAACGGCGAGATTTGGGAAGTGCACATGAATCTGGAGTTGGAGAACGACAACGGCGCGCTCGCTTCGCACCGCGGTTGGGTGTTCAACAACATCACCTATCTGGTGGGCGACGACGGCGAACCGATCGACCACGCAGGCTTCGAAACCACCAAGCAAACCGCCACCGAAGTGGGCATCGCCTACCTGTTCGACCTGCCCGAAGGCATCGACGGCCTGAGCTGGGTATACGAATCGCCGGTGTCGATCGTCGAGCGAGAGTACAAGTACCAGCTGGAGGGAATCAAGCTTCCGTAAACGCTTCCCTCGTTCCCACGCTCCGCGTGGGAACACAATGCCCCGGCCGCTCTGCGGCCATTGCTCCTACCATAGAACCTTGGCCTACTCAATGACCGCGGAGCGGTCACCCAGTCTGTTCCCACGCAGAGCGTGGGGAACGAGATAGTGATAAGGTTCGTTAGAACCCCATCCCCTTCGCCTTCACGCGCACGCGGCAGAGGTCGTGGTTCGAGGTCATGTAGAGCGTGTGGCCGTCGTGGGCGAAGCCGCAGTTGGCGATCTTGTCGCCGGTGCGGATGGTAGCCAGGTGTTTTCCATCGGGCGAGATCACCAGCACACCGCCGGGGCCGGTAGCGAACAGGTTGCCGTTGGTGTCGACCTTCAGGCCGTCGCAACTGCCAGGCCGCTCTTTGCCCAGATCGGTCACGTCCAGTAGCACGCGGCCTTCGTCGATCGATCCGTCCCTTTGGATCTTGTACGCCATGTAAATCAGATTGCTACTGTCCGACTGGGCGACGTACAACGTCTTCTCGTCGGGCGAGAGGGCAATGCCGTTGGGGGCGCGGAGTTTCTTGGTCAGTAGCTGCGGTTCCTCGCCGGGCACCACGCGGTACACGCCCTGGTAGTCGAGCGGCCGCTCGGTGTTCTTGAATGCTCCGATGCGACCGTAAGGCGGATCGGTAAAGTAGATCGCGCCCGACGAGTGAATCGCCAGATCGTTCGGGCTGTTGAACTCCTTGCCCTGGTGAACAGCCGCAATCGTGATAAACTTCGCCGCCGGCGCGGTGGTGGGAGCGTCCATACGGGCGACGCGATGGTCGCCGTGCTGGCACAGGATGAGCCGCTTCTGGTTGTCGAGCGCCAGGCCATTGGAACCCGACTCGCCTTCCCGCGATGCACTTTGCGTGTAGCCCGACGGTTTGAGGTACACGCTCAGCCCCGGGCCGTCTTGCCACTTGTACACGGTGTTTTTGGGGACGTCGGAGAACACCAGGAAGTTGCCCTTGGCAATCCAGACAGGACCTTCGCTCCACACAAAACCGGTGGCGAGCCGCTCGATCTTGGCCTCCGAGTCCACCAGCGCCTCGGCCGCCGGATCGAGGATCTCGATTTCGCCAATCGTCTCAATCGGTTCGACGTTGGATTGCGCGTGAGCCGTGACGGCGAAGGTAGCCAGCGCGATAGACAAACACAGTGACAAGATTCTCATGAGGTGCTCGATGGGATTAGGAGTTGTGTGTCGCCACGGATAGACACGGATCAACACGGATTGTGGAAAGCTTCACCAGGGTGGCGTTACTTTGCACCAAAGCGGAAAAGGCGATTTCGGGTGCGGACCAGCAGGGTGCCGTCGACGGGAATGGGCGTGGCGACCGATTCGTCGCCCAGGTCGTTTTCGGCGACCAGTTGAAACTCGTCGCCGGCCGAGACGACGAACAGCATGCCGTCCTGGCGCAGGCAGTAGAGATTTCCGCCGGCCAACAACGGCGAGCTGTAGTACTTGTCGCGCCCGCGCGGCAGGCGGTCTTCCCAGAGCACGTCGCCCGACTCAAAGTCCAGGCACGCCACCTCGCCACGGTCGCCGAGTAGGAAGACCTTGCCATCCGCGACAACCGGCGAAGGAACATCGGACCCGACGCCGCGCTGCTGCCACTTCGGCTCGCCATCGTCGGAAAGTGGCACTGCCGTGACGAACTCGGCGCGGCCAAACGGCACCACGGCCAGCCCGTCGGCAATGGTGGCCGAGGCGATCACGCGCCACATTCCCTTTTCTTCCGGATTGAAACCTTCGCGGTCCCACAGCAGCTTGCCCGTCTTGGCGTCGTGACCCGTCAGGTGGTCGGCGCCGAACGTGACGATCGTCTCCTGGCCGTTGTTGTCGATCACGGTCGGCGTGGTGTAGGACTGGTCCGACTCGCGGGGCCGACGGTATTGTCGTTTGGTCTTCCAGACTTCGTCGCCGTTCTCCAGGTCGAGCGTCACCAGGTACGAGTCGCCTTCCTGCATCACCGCAATGCACACGCCGGCCGACGTGAGCACCGGCGAGGTGCCGAGGTCCCACCACAGGGTGTCGGGCCCGTACTTCTCTTGCAGGTTCTCGCGCCACAGCTCTTTGCCGTCGGTGGTCAGGCAAACCACCAGGCCGCTCTTGAAGTAGAACACCACGTTCTCCCCATCGGTCACCGGCGAGGAATTGCTGCCAGTGGCCGCGCGGTTCTTACCCGCGCGGGCTTCGCCCAGCTCGACGCGCCAACGTTCGTTGCCTTCCAGATCGAAACTGGCGGCCGTGTCTTGTCCGTCTTGCGTGAGCGACACAAAGATCGCATCGTCCGACACGATGGGCGTCGAAGCGCCGACTCCGCCCAGGTCGATCTGCCACAGGCAGTTCTGTCCGGGGCCAAACTCCACAGGGTACTCGCCCGGCGGGGCGACCATGTTCGCATCGGGCCCGCGCCATTCGGGCCAGTCGGCCGATGTAACGGTAGTAAGCAGTGCCGAGAAGACGCAAGCGAGCAGTACGCGGAGCATGATAAGTTCACCGGGTTAGAGGTTGTATAGCTCGTCGGCTATTCGGGCTTGTTCAAACGGACGATGTAGAAGCGTTTGCGGTCGAGCTTGCCATCCTGGTTGTCGACGTCGCTAAAGTACTCGATACGGTCGCCGATGCCGTCGGTGGATTTCTGCGAACTGCGATATTTGACGCCAATCCGCGCCCCCTCGTCAACAATCCATTCCAGAAAGATCACGCTGTGACCCGACTTGTTCGTGCGCCAGAACTGCACGAAGTCGCCGGGCTGGGCGTCTTCGTGTTCGACTGACTTGCCAAGTTTCAGCTCTTTCAGGGCGTGTTGCACCAGCGTTTCTTTGCTGTCGTCGGTATCGCCGTACCACATTTTGTGGAGCTTGCGTACGTCGTCGACGGTTTTCTTTTCGAGCAACCCCCGCTGCTCGGCCGCTTTGAACACCACGGCCAACGTGTAGCCGCAGCAGTAGGTGCCGTCGCCTTTGGGCAAGATCTGCTCGCCGCCGAACCGCAACTCCTCGGGCACTCCGGAGCCCTTCCACTTGTAGTGGCCGCCATCTTCGTACTCGTAGGCGATCTCGAGCACGTCGTCGTTGGGACCCTTCGGTTCGTCCGCACGAGCGATCGGGCAGAGGAGCAGGCAGGTGAATAGGATTCGCAGCATGCGATTCTCCGAAGGCGACGCGGGCGTTAGTCGTCGAGCACCGATTGCACGCGCTGGAGCGTTTCGGGCTTGTGGTACTCCAGTTTGCCAAAGCCCCGCACCGCGCCGGCCGCAACGGCCGCGTCCTGGTGTTCGGCGTAGTTGGTGATCATCATCACCGGCACCTCGGCCAGGTCGGGCGTGGACTTGATCTCGCGTATCACCTCCAGCCCGTCGGAATAGTCGATGTCGAGCTTGCGATTCACCACCACCAGATCAAACGGCTGAGCTTTGAGCTGCTCGAGCGCATCGGCCGCGCGGTCCGCTTGCGCCACCTCGCAATCGAAGTGCTGCTTGAAGAACCGAGCGATCCCGGCATGATCGGGACCGCAGTTGCCAATGTCGAGGATACGTTTCATGAGGTTTTTGGTGGGTTCTTTGATAACCACGGAGGGCACAGAGAACGCGGAGAGGGCTTAGCTAACCCAGGGCGGCACTTCGGTTCGTCCCTCACCTACGCTTGCCCTGGGCTACCGAAGTTCGTCCCTTCGGGACTGCTCTTGCTCGATACTACTCTTTCAAAAATCCGTGTCCATCAGTGTTCTTCCGTGGCTAATCGCATGTGCGCGACCACTAGCACACGGCTTTGTGTACTCTGTTTCCTCTGTGGCCTCCTGTTCAAACGTCCTTAGTTGTGGCCGCGTTGGAAGCTCAGTGGTCTTCTTCTACTCCTCCGGCTTGGCGCCCTCTTCAATCGCGAACAGGTGGGTGCGGTTGGAGATGTAGAGGATGTTGTTCGCAACGATCGGCGTGGAGTAGACGCTGTTGTTCATCTCGATTTCGCCGAAGTAGGGGATCATCTCGCCGCCGTCGTCCTTCATCGCCACGTTGGGATCGGACGAGTGGCGGAAGATGGCGACCTGGCCGTCCTCGTCGCCGATGTACACCTTGTCTTCCACGATCAGCGGCGAGCCCCACGCTTGGGCCAGCATGTCGTACACCCAGTAGCGCTCGCCGGTCTTGGCGTTTAGGCAGTGGAACAAACCGCTGAAGTCGGCGATGTACAGGATGTCGTCCTTGATGGCCACGGTGCCGCAACTGCGGTGCATGGTCTCTTCGTAGTCGATCTCGCCGTCGCCGTTGGAGTCCTGCTCGCTGTAGTGCCACACGGCGGCCGAGTTCGGATTGGGCCGCACGAAGTCGCCTTCGTCCTTCACCACGGCCTTGATTCGCTTGTGGGAAATCTCCTTCTCAGGATCGGCCGAGTTGAACGCCAGCTCGGGGCTTACGTTGCCGCGTTTGTTGGGATCGATGCACCACAGGTGGCCAATGCCTTCCTGGTGCTCGGGGTCCTGCCCCACAGCGACGTAGACCATACCTTCGTAGATAACCGGCGTGGCGATAATATTGTTTCGCGTGCCGCGGCCGCCGAGGATCCACTCCGACTCCTTGGGGTTGGCGTCGAACTTCCACAGCAACTTGGGGTTGCCGTTGCCATCGCCCTTGGGATCGAAGCTGTAGACCCAACCGTCGCCGCCGCCGAAGATGGCTTGCTCCTGGCCGTTGATCACACCGTAGGTGGGGCTCGACCACTGGCCGTGCAGGATGTTGGTGGCCGGTGAGTTATCGGTCCACAGCACCTCGCCGGTGTTCTTGTCCACGGCCATGAAGCTGGGTGCTTCAGGCGAGGGGAGGTTGATGTGCGACTCGTCGAGGCCGTTCGACGTGTTGACGAACAGCACGTCGCCCACGCCGGTGATCGAGCAGCTGCACATGTTGTGCTGGCTCACGTAGTACGGTGCGGCCATGAAGTTCAGCACCCACACCACATCGGCTTCGTTCTCGGCTTCCACCGGCTCGTCGGTGTAGGGACCGTCGTTCTCGCCGTCGTAGAAGCCTTCGGTGTCGAGGCAGCGAACTTCGCCGCGACTGGTAACGAACCACAGCCGATTGCCCTCGACATACGGCGCGCAGCAGATGCCTTGCTCGGGCCAGTCGTGCACGCGACCGGTCTTGAGTTTTTCGCTGGAGTGCTGCCAGCGGAGCTTGCCCGTTTCGCGGTCGAACGCCAGGAGCACGCCGAGGTCGACGTCCTCGGGATAGCGTTCGAGCCAGCCAGCCCCGTTGTTGGTACCGACGTACACCTGATCGCCAGACACCACCGCGTTGCCGTAGGTTTGCGAACCAAGTCGGGCGACCCATTTGATGTTCTTGGCCGTGGAGCTATCCCACTCGCCGGTCTCGGGATCGAACTCGCCGACTTCCCACTCGGTGGGGATGTTCTTGCCGACCGGAACGTTGTTCCGCGCCGGGTCGCCACCCCATTGGGTCCATTCCTTGGTGATTTCCTGAGCGGTTGCCGCGCCAACGGCGAATAGAAGCGTCAATGCACATGAGAGTCGGAGAAAACGGTTACTCATCTAATACCCTTTCGAGTCTACTTGTAGGATGGGTCCAACGAGTCTCGGCTCGTACGGACCCATCATTTTGTGCGCTTGTTTCGAGTGTATTCGATTGCGGTGGGTCTGCGCGGCCTGAAAGCCGTTTGACCCTACGTTCTACGTTGGTTTCGTGGTGACCGTTCTAGTTCTCGGTAACTTCGATGTTGTCGACGTAGGCCTCGGCCACCTTTGAGTCGCCGAACAGGCCGGGTGCGCCGTTGAGGTTGGGCGCTTCGTCGGTGACTTCGAGCGTCCACTCGTCGGGCTCGTCGGTACCGCGCTCCCAAACCTTGCCCATCACGTGGGCGTGATCGCCTTCGGGGACGACCTTCAGCTTGAGCGTATACCACTTGCCCGGCTCGAGCTTCATTTCCTTCGCGGCCTGGCTACGCTTGTCGTGCGTGCACCAGCTGTAGAGCCGCACTTCCTGATTGGGGCCGAACAGCGTGAAATTGTACCCGCTGTTGATCAGGCCGATCGAGGGCAGCGTGGCGTTGGCGCCCTCCACCTTGTCGGTGGGGAACTCCGGCACGTCGGTTTCGGTAGCTCCTTCGACGCCCGGCTGGCCTACGGTCATCTGCACGTCGGCCTGGATGGTGTAGTCGGACATTTCGGGCGAACCCATCCACATCTGGCTCCGCGTACCGAGCTTGGTGGTCGGCGCGCCAGGGCGCGTGGGCAACTCGGTCGGCTTGGCGATGTAGTGGTTGCCGTCTTTGCCTTCGCGGATCACGTAACGAATACGCCCGCCAACCCAGGTCAGCGGAACGTCGTCCACGTTCTCGAAGTCGAACTTCCAAGGCAGCTGGGGCACCACGCGAACTCGCGCATCGCCCTTCAAATCGCCCATCGTGCAAGTAATCAAAGCGCACTGGTGAGCTGCAGCCTCAGGCGCCGAGTAACTTCCGTCGGACGTGACACTACCGGGACCGGCGACGCTGAACTCGACCTCGTCGGGATTGGCGTCGCGAATGTAGTTGCCCTTGGCGTCGAACACGCGGACCTTGTAGTCGAGCTCTCCGCCGGGCGCGACCAACTCGTCCCATGGCACGACCTGCAGGTGGGCCGGTTCGCCGGGAGCTTCGCTCTCGGCGACAACTTCGGCGTGCTTGGCATTCTTCGCCGCGGCGATGCTCTCTTCGGTGCCGATGCAGTACAGCGCCTCGGACATCGGCACGTACAGTCGACCTTGGGCAATAATCGGCGAACCATCGCTCGATTGGCGGTTGATTCGCATGCGGTGCAGCACGTCGAAGCCATCTTCGGTCGGCTTAAGTGTCCACCAGCGACCGTTGTTCGTACAGACGTACAACATGCCGTCGGCGTAGAGCGGGGTGCTTCGTTGCACCGTGCCAAGGGCCTTCTTGGCGAGTTGCTCGCCAGTGTTCAGGTCGAACATGAAGATCTTGGCCCGGTCGTCCAGCACGAATACGCGATCGCCGACCACTAGCGGCGAACTCTTGCCGGCCATCACCTCGTACTCCTTCCAGATCTCTTTGCCAGCCGAGTCGCCCGGCAACGAGTCGTCGAGGCTGACCAACGCGCCCATCGTGTTGCCCACGGTGTTCTCTTCGCTGTGGCCGGTGATCACCTGGCCGCTGCCGGTGACGGTGGGCGAGACGTTCAGGCCGCGGCCCGAGAGTTCGTAGCTCCAGATCGGCAATCCGGTGCCGGCTTGAATGGCCCAAACCTTGCCATCGCCTGAGCCGAACACCAACGCGTCGACACCGTTGATGTTCGCCAGCGTGGGCGTGCTGTAGGTGGTGTCGTAAGGAATGAGGCTGGTGCCCTTGAGCCACCGCAACTGGCCAGTCGCCTTGTCGAACGCGAGGAAGCGATGAGCGGGCTTGGCCATCAGCCCCCACTGCGGCGTGTCGCCCCAGCCAATCACCACCGCGCTGATGATCACGGTGTCTTTGTAGATCACGGGGAAGTTGGTGCGGCCGCCGTAAGTGGAGAGCAGCCCGTACTCTTCGTGCAAGCTGCGGTCCCACACCACGTCGCCGGTCTCGCCGTCCAGGCAGCAGAAGTAGCCGCATACACCCAGCGCGTAGACGCGTCCCGTTTCGGGATCGCCCACCACGCTCGACCAGCCGACACGCGTGTCGGGCACGTCGGAAAGATAGACATTGAACTCGTGCGTCCAGATCTCATCGCCAGTCGTCGCGTCGACGCACACCACCTTCTCGCCTTCGAGCTTGGTGCCCGGCTTGTTGCGAACGATGGTGTAGAGCTTGCCGTTGAAGACGATGGGCGTGGAGCGGCCGCCAAGCTCCTCGTTGGTCCACAGCACGTTGCTGCCTTCGCCGCCCTTGGGGTCCCATTCGGCCGGCATATGGGTAGCCGGCGAGGTGTTGTCCTGATTGGGACCGCGCCAGTTGGGCCAGTCCTGCGGATCGGTGGCGGTGACCACCGACGAGGCGGCTGTTGCCAAAGTTAAAAGTGCGAGTGTGGTACGTCGTCGAAGCCAGCGCATGTAGGTCTCCTGCCGGGGCACCAGAGCGGTGTAAGGAAGGCACGCATGTCGGGAGGATCCAGTGGCCACCGCCCGGCGAACGTGGGAGGTTGGTAGTTGCCAACACTCACGAGATCTACAACATAGCAGAATCGTAGGCCAAGGGCCATTATTCTCGCTAGTAAATGGCCACCCAGGCCGGATAATCGCTACACCTTCCGGGGGCGGCAAACTTTGCGCGACAGTTGACCTAAACCATTCGCACAAAAACATTTGCGTTCGTTCAAGGGTCACCGCAAGCATGCCCGATATTTGTGGATGTCGTCGGAAACGAGCCCCTGGCAACGGTCCCACGACACCCCGCGTTCGAGCGTCAAATGCCGGCCCGGACTGTTTCGAGTCAAGGATTGGCTCGACTGGTTTTGACGCGACCCTGTGAAGATCCCCCCACGCCAAAGCTCGCCTCAAGTTGACTCCCCGGTACGAGCGGACCGGCCACCAAGGCTCTCCGCGACCCACCCTTACCGAACACCGGGGGAACGGCCGTCGGAAAAACAAGCGGACCTTGGTCGCGCTCGGTTTCCGTCCTCGGCCGAGGATTCAACCCAAGCCAGGCCAAGGGAGGTCTCGCATGAATAGGAGAATAATTCGATGAAATGGAACCTGTTCGGAGCGCTCTTGATGGGCGCCCTCCTTGCGAGCCCCAGCTTTGCCGCGGGCTTGTGTGGTGGTGGCTGTGAGCCATCCTGCGGTTGCGAACCGAGCTGTTGTGCAGAGCCTAGCTGCTGTGCCGACGACTGCTGCGGTTGTGCGACCTCGTGCTGCAAGAAGCCTTGCTTGCTGGAGAAGTTGTTTGGTGGTCTGTGCAACCGTGGTTGCTGCGACTGCTGCGAACCCAGCTGCTGTGCTGAGCCCAGCTGCTGTGCTTCGGATTCGTGCTGTGAGCCTAGCTGCTGTGCCGACGACTGCTGCGGTTGCGCCAGCTCGTGCTGCAAGAAGCGCTGCTGCCTCTTGGACGGCCTGTTCAAGAAGCGTGGTTGCGGTTGCTGCGAGCCCAGCTGCTGTGCAGAGCCTAGCTGCTGTGCTGACGACGCCTGCTGTGGCGACGACTGCTGCGGTTGCGCCAGCTCGTGCTGCTGCAAGAAGAAGTGCTGCCTCTTGGACATGTTCAAGAAGCGTAGCTGCGGATGCTGCGAGCCCACTTGCGGATGCAACGACGGCTGCTGCGAGCCTTCCTGCGGATGCAACGATGGTTGCTGCGAGCCCAGCTGTGGCTGCAACGACGGTTGCTGTGCTGACGACTGCTGCGGATGTGCCAGCTCTTGCTGCTGCAAGAAGAAGTGCTGCATCCTCGACAAGCTCTTCGGCCGCATGAAGTGCAAGGGTTGCTGCGACTGCTGCGAGCCTAGCTGTGGCTGCGAGCCCAGCTGTGGTTGCAACGATGGCTGCTGTGGTGGATGTGCCGACGACTGCTGCGGTGGCTCGGTTGCCCCCGCCCCGGTCGAGATGGACGAAGCTCCGGCCCCTGTCGAAGCTAAGGACGCTCGCTTCCGCCCAGTGCCCCCGCGCCCCATGGCTGACCCCAACGCCGCCATCGGTCGTCAACGTGACGTGGTCCGCACGAGCTTCGTTCGCTAAGACCCCCTCACCTGTGAAGTAAAGGTCTTCCCCCTTTCCAGAACCTGTCTCGAGCTCCTCACCGGCTCGAGGCAGGTTCTTTTCTTTTAGGCATCGGGCGCTAGGATTCAGGGGATCAGGGAATGCTCTTGGTGCTAGCCCCGCAAACCCTCTACACTCCAGACACGTACTTAACTCTCGAAAGAACCACTAGCCGGACCGCCACGCGGTCCGCGATTTTTCAGGGCGACTACATGTTCTCCACGCGCTTCCCGCTGATCTGGGCGCTCTGCCTCGCGGCAGGATGGACCAATGTGTGTCGCGCCGACGAGCCAACCACCGACCCCGCATCGAAGCAAGCGGAAGTCACCTCCACCCAGAAGATGCTGGCCGACACGCTAGCCGGTATTGTTCGCGAGGCGATTCCCCACGAGTACGCCCGCAAGAAAGAGTGGGGACAGACCAAGCGGATCACGGTGGGCGTAACCACCGACGAGCCGCTCTACAAATTCAAACTGCATCGCCGCAAGAGGCACGTCGCCCACGGCACCTGGAAGCAGTACCGGGTGAAGTTCATCGAGCCGGAAGAGAAGCTGCACGTCGCAGTGGAAAACCTGCATAGCCTCGAAGGAGGCGGCGTGGGACTGCGGATGGTGATGGACGCCGAACTCGATGGCTGGGCGCAGATGCGGCATTACAACCGTGGCGTTCACCTGCTGACACTCACCGCCGAAGGCCGCTCGCAGCTCCACCTGGTGGTCGACTGCGAGGTCCGCATGGCGATGACCGAAAAGGGCATGGCCATCGACCCCAAGGTGACCGCCGCGCGGCTCGATGTTCAGGACTTCACACTCGAGCGGTTCGGTGAACTCGAAGGCAAGCTGGCCAAGGAACTGGGCGACGGCCTGAAGTACTTGATGAAGGACCAGCTCGACGGACCCAAACTCACCGCCAAACTGAACCGCGCGATCGACAAGAAACGCGACCGCTTTGTCCTCTCCGCCGCGGACCTGCTGCCGAGTTGGTAAAAACTCCATCGCAGCATCGTGTCATTCCGAAAGGAGGCTCGCCGACTGAGGAATCTCGGTGGCTGGGCCAGGGAACGTCGCCATTTGTGGAGCTGGGACTTCAAAGCCCCCAAGTGCAAAGCTTGTGCGTGCTTCCAACTAGATTTCTCGGTCGTGGAACTCCCGTCGAAATGACAGGACGGGGAGCATTCCTTCGTGATGACACCAGGAACGCTCAGCCTGTGCGCCGCACCGGCCAGAAGTGCTCTTCGGGCATGGTCATCTCTTCGATTTCCAGGCCGAAGTGTTCACCCACCTTCACGGTGGTGCCCCGCGCGATGACGTTGTCGCCGACGGTGAGTTCCAGCGTGTCGTCGCACGCTTTGTCAAAGGTGACCATCGCACCCGGCCCCAGTTCCAAGAGTTCCTGCACCGACATCTTCTTGGTGACCAGCTGCACGGTTACCGGCACCGAGATTTTCAACAGGTGCCGCGCGTAGGGTGGCAGCTCCTCCATCGAGCCAGGTATTCGTCGCGGCGATGGATCTTCGCTGTTCTCTGCTACGTCGTCCGCCGCACTCTCGGCCGCTTCGCCTGCTTCCGCTGTGTTTTCCTCAGCTTCTGGCTCGGATTCTTCCGGCTTCGGTTCGGGCAGCAGCTGCTCGGGCTTTGCGCAGGGCCAGATCAAGCTCAGTTGCACCGGCTCGGAGCCTTCTTCAGTCAGCAGCAGCGGCAGCAGCGTGGCTTCGTCGGCCACTTCGCCATCGGCCAGCGACTTCGAGATGTCTTCCACCCACGACGCGCCGAACTTGCCGGCCATCATCGTGTCGGGCACGACCAGCATCGACAGCTCTTGCGCCAGCGTGTTGATTCTGCCCTCGCCGGTGATGTCCGGCTCTGGCATCCAGTCGCGGGTCAGCCCGGTGGTCTCCGGCAGCACAGCGGCCATGGCCTCGTCGCCGAACTGCATCATCAGCATCAGGCCCGGCCCGGCGAATCCTTCGGGCGGTGCGTCCTTGTCGAACGTCGCCTGCTCGCCAATGGTCACGGTTACTTCCGCTTCGATGCCCCGCTGCAGCGCGCCAGCTAACTCGCCCGCGTTCTCCTCGCAGACGGGCAGCATCTTTTCGACCAGTTCGGGCGTCAGTTCACTCATGCTAGCAGAATCGTGTCGAGTGGCAGGTGGCGAGTGGCAACAACGAAAAGCGAGAAACCGCTCGGCGGCGCTGTTGGCCGATCCGACGGGTGCCACTGCTGGCTTGCCCAGCAGTGCGCAGCGATCCCTACTCCAATTCCCTATCGGCCAAATGTGGCGGTAAACTTTGCGCAATCCCCGCCACCGGCCACCTGGGTGCTAGCGACGCCAGCGCGTATAATGGGGAGCTTCCCCAAACTTCTCCCTGTTCCATCCCTTTGAAGCTCCCATAGTGTGGCCATGCCGACCACCGCCCTCGCGCACGAACTGAAACCGTACAAATCGCTCTCCAACGACGAGCTGCGCCAGCGGATCGTCGCGGTGAAGCAAGAGCTGGGCGATCGACTGCTGATTCTGGGGCACCACTACCAGCAGGATGAAGTGATCGAGATGGCCGATCTGCGGGGCGATAGTTATTTGCTATCGCAGATGGCCGCCGATAGCCAGGATTGCCGCGTGATCGCCTTCTGCGGTGTGCACTTCATGGCCGAGACGGCCGACATCCTGGCCAACCGCCCCGAGAAGCTCACCGAGCGTGGTGGCCAGCGCGTCGAAGTGATCCTGCCCGACATGGCGGCCGGTTGCTCGATGGCCGACATGGCCGCGATCGACCAGATCGAAGACGCCTGGGACGAGCTGGGCGAAGTGCTCGATACCGAGGACATCACGCCAGTCACTTACATCAACTCGGCCGCCAGCCTCAAAGCGTTTGTCGGTCGCCACCGCGGCATCGTCTGCACCAGCAGCAACGCCAAAGCGGCCATGGAGTGGGCGTTCGCCAAAACGTCGCGGGTCATGTTTTTCCCCGACCAGCACCTGGGCCGCAATACGGCTTTGGGTATGAACATCACTAACGACCAGATGCCCGTGTGGGATCCCTACGCCACGGAGCTGGGCGGCAACAGTGAAGCGGCGCTCGAAGCCTCGAAGGTGATCCTCTGGAAAGGCCACTGCAGCGTCCACCAGATGTTCCGCCCCGAACACGTGGCCATGTTCCGCGAGAAGCATCCTGGCATCCGAATCCTGGTGCACCCCGAGTGCCCGCAAGAGGTGTTCGAACTGGCCGACGAGTACGGCTCGACCGGCAAGATCATCAAAACAGTCGAAGCGGCCCCGGCCGGCTCGAAGTGGGCCATCGGCACCGAACTGCACCTGGTGAACCGCCTGAAGCAGGAACATCCCGAACAGGAAATTCACTTCCTCTCGCCAGTGGTCTGCATGTGCGCCACGATGTACCGCATCGACCTCGCGCACCTGGCGTGGAGCCTGGAAAACTACCGCGACGGCACGCCGACCAACTTGATTGAGGTCGACGATGAGACGGCCAAGTGGAGTCTGGTGGCGCTGGAGCGGATGTTGGAGGTGCGGTAAGGGGGAGAGTTGGCTGCGTACAATCGAGGACTGGTTTACCTGTAGTTTCGGCGAATAAGCAGGTGCCTACCGTGGCTTACCGCGAACCAAATCCGTACGAAGCTTCAATCGACAATGCGGAAGCATCGTCGCCCACGCCAGGGAAAAACAATCGACTCGCAATTCTGATCCTGTTGTTCGAATTGCCGGTGGTATTGCTACTTGTCCATGGGGTTGCGTACTTGTTCCACGCGCCAGGTTCAGCGGTTGTTGTCAATGAATACGGGGGGATGCAACCGTTGGCGTTTACGTTCTTTCGGATCCTCTCTACTGGCGGCCTTTTTCTGATACTTGCTTTCGGCTGTTGGCAAGCCGCGAAAGCGCGAGTTAATGCATGGCGATTCGGCCTTTACGTAGGCATCAGTTACGCCATTGCTTCAGTAGCATGGTGGGCGATGATTGGACTGGGTGCCATGATGCGATTCACATGACGTTCTGATGCCGCAGAGCCGAAGTTGGAAGTTCGGGGGCGGGGGTGGGCCGCCTACGCGGGTGAACGATTGAGCCTGTCGAGCAGTTCCCGCACAAGTGATTCGTGTGAGATGCCATGAGTTTGTCAGCGTCATTGAAGCTCCAACCTTGAAACATACGCTCTGACCTCATCGGGAACATTATCGCCCGAGAAGTCTGTGATTCCTGGACGCAAGAAGTCTAACATCAGCGTGCTTCGTGGATGGTCCGATCGGTTCCACGCCTCATGTTCGACCGTATCATCAAATACGAGGCACTTGCCTTCAACCCAGTTCTTCGTTTCCGATCCCACACGAAGGCCACATTCATCAGGAACAATTAGACCTAGATGTAAGCGATAAACACTCTTGGCCCATCCGACGTGCGGCTTGATGTGAGTTTTTGCAGCCAGTCGCGAAAATCCAGCGAGGGAAACACCGGGTATACGCGAAAGGATCTCTGCCGTTTTTGGACAGGCTTGGCAAGCGCGTTTGATCTTTTTTCCCATGGCGAATAACCCATACACACTCCAACCATCGCCGTGCATCTGCCGCTGAACCCATGGATCAAACGCATCGCTTGGGAGACTAACGAGTTCATCGCGAATTGTCTGCCAGTCTGATTCCAGGTCGGCAACAAATGAGAATTTGCTTGGGTCTATGAACATTTAGTTGAAAGCGTGATTGCGGAACTGGGAGTTGAACATCCGTTCGTGGAAACTGACCACCGATCCTTCGTTGCATCCAATGGTTACCTCGTTTGTTTGCGCCACGCCAGAACGTCGTGCCAATCATCGTCGACAGGAGCGAAACCCGCGTAACCGTTTTTCGTCGTTGACGGAATCAGGATCATGCCGCATTCTGCGCACTGGTAGGCCGTTGGCCCGCGCGAGAGTTGTGTTCCTACAAGATCAGAGATGACCGATGCGTCATCCAAGTCGCGTGGATAGCCCTCACCAAAGTACTTGGTCAACCATTCCTCTTTAGTTCCCTTTTGAATCGCGGTCGCAAAGTCGAGCACCCCCTGAACGATCGGTTGGTGAATGTTGTCCCAGTAGCCATCGTCCGGAAGTAGATTGCATTTGTAGGGCAAATTGTCGGTCGAGTCGGAGATCACGTTACCGCAGTCGCAGCGCAATTTCATAATTGAGAATCCGATTCGAACCGCATCTCACGGCGCAAGGGCGACGGGGCAACTTGTTCAAAGGCAATTTCTGCCTATCACCCGTAGGCCGCACATCTACGGCCTAACGCGCAGGCAGTGCTTCGCCGAAAGTTGAATTGTAGCAGTGGCTTGCTTCGAGGTCGCCCTGTTTTCTGCGCAATAGGCTGCCCCCGGCTGTCGAAGCTACCCGTCACCTCCTAGCAGCCACCTGATCATTGCTAGAGTGATTACAATCACGGCTGAGGCAATCAGTCTCAGGAGCAGCGCGTTGGCGTCCTCATCGTCCATTTGGCGGACCTGAAAGAGGCCCACCACAGCGATGAGTGCTAGTACTCCAAAGAGCGCTGCAATCCAGTCCGGTTGTCCATTCGCAACGATGACTGCGGAGAAGCAGACCAACGCGACTATGCAACTTCCAAGCAGCAGAAACAGCGTTGCTTTGATGTATTTGCCGTTGGCACTGGAGTTACCATCCTCCCTGTGCGCTACTTGAGTTGCCTCAAATAGTCGGCTTACTTTGTCGGCGGCGTCTCTGGCGCGTTCATCCCAGTGACGTTCCTCCGATTCCTGCAACTCTCGCCAGATGCGTTCACCAGCCGCGTACGACTCTCTGTTGACCAGAAGCACAATGGAGTCGCAATCCTGCCTTAGATCAGGCACGACCTTACCAAGTTCCAATAGGGCTAAGCGAAGTTGCATTGCGGTTGTCATAGTGGACGTCGCTACTTGCTGAGAGACTTGCTCGGTTGGTGTAAGCTTGATTATCACCAATTGTCGATCGACCACGAGCCCATCCACCCGGGGCTGAGAACGAAGCTCCCTCGGTCACGACGTTCTGGATAAGCAACTCTAGTAGAAACGATGTAATTGCCTGACTAAGTTGGACGACCTCCTTGACACGATTACTTAGGTTGCACCTGGGGTTATCCTCCCCTAAGATGTGAGCAGAGAGGTAGTGAGGTTTCGTCTGGTAGCGGGCTTACCGGTTGCGAGAGGAAGTCGAATCATGAACGCCAAAACAATTCTCTGCGTTGCTCCGATCCTTTTTCTTCTGGTCACACCGGCGAATTCGCAGATAGCCGAACTGCACGTGCGTGTCTCCGAGCCTACTGGTCAGATTACAGACTCAGACGAGATAGAGCTCTACGCGGGATCGCCTGATGTTTTTGGATCTCTTGCTGGTATTGGCGTCCTTACGGATCTTTCAATTAATGGGTCAGATATTCTTTGGGAGTACTACACAATCAATGATCCATACGTCGTTGCTTTAGAGATTCCAGCCGGGGCTTCCGACTCGATTGTAATCGGTCCACTTCCCGCGGGCACGTACAATGTGCACGTGGGTTGGATCGACTACTCGTTTAGGGCGTCCCCTTATGTGTCTGGCATTGGTGCACTGCAATTCACTGTGGCACCTCAGCCCGGAGACTTCAACGCCGATGGCACCGTGAACCTGGCCGACTATAATGTTTGGCGGGATAGCCTGGGCGCAACCGGCCTGGCACCCTATGAACGGGGTGATGCGACAGGCGACGGTAACGTAACCATCGAAGATTACGACGTTTGGAAGTCCCGCTTCGGTCAATCGAGTTCTGGGGCGGCTATCACAGGGAGTGAGGCCGTCCCTGAGCCATCTTCATTGGCCATCTTTGTCGCCGCAATCTGGTTGCTATCGAATCGGCGCCGTTGAGACGACGTAGGCCCATCCGGCACGCTAATTCTGAAAGCGCTCTAAATCGCGGGCAAAAGGCCCTCTGGCAACTCCATTCCGGCTTGGTCGGTGAAAAGGGAGCGACACGCTCGCGCGGGGTGGTTATAGTCGAGGGGTTGGCCATTTGCGGTGCGGCTGCCTCGTTGCAATACCTTAGAACAGAGACGCTCCTTATGAAACTGTTTGCCGGCTATCGTTGTGTCGCTTCGTTGCTTGCCCTGCTGTGGATGACGAGCCTCGCCGGCGCCCAGCCGATCGCGTGGTACAACCTCGACGGCAATGCGCTCGACGCTAGTGGCAACGGGAATCATGGGCTAGTTACCGGTACACTGGCGTTCGACGCCGGGGTGGGTGGATCGCAGGCGCTTAACGTCGACACGTCGGTCACGAACTTTATGGACGCGGCGGCGAGCACCAATCCCGGGTTCATTCCTCGCGCTACGATTGGAGCTTGGGTGCAGGCCGACTCGGTCAGCCAGTTTGCGGCGATCCTGTCGGGCAACAGTGGATCGAGCCAAGACCTCGACCCCGGTCTGTTCATCGACACGACCACCCCGCCTGTAGGCGCGAACTATGCGGCCCGCCAAGGGCGCAATCAACTCAATCCAGCAGAACTGATCTTGCTGCAGGGTGATGCTGCGGTGGCGTCGAGCGACTTTGTGTTCGTTGCCGCCGTGTACGACAATTCGGCGCAAACGGTTCGGCTGCACACTGGAGCGAATGTGGTGAGTGGCAATACGTTGTTCACTTCGACCGCGCTCGACACTACACGTCTCGGCTCGAACCCCAGCCTCGCGTCGAGCAACCAGGCGTTTGATGGCAGCATCGATAACGTGTTCTTTTTTAACGACGCGCTCACCGACGACGAAGTGCAATCGATTCGCACGGGCGGATTCGCGGCGGCTCAGAACGTGGGCGTCCAACCGGGCGAGGTGTGGGGGCTCGACTTCGAGTCCAACAGCGGGCTTGCCTTCACCAATCCGGGCATGGGCAACGGGGACGTCTGGAACGCGGTGGCGCCTCAAAATTTCTCCAGTGGCGGGCCGGTCAGCAATAACCTGGTGGTCGAGAACCTGCTCGACAGCACTGGCGCGGCAACCACGGTCGACTTCCGCATTACAGGCGACGCGGGCACGGGCAACAACGACGGGCAAGGTGGCGTCGCCGGCTTCGTACAAAACGGGCTGCAACAAACGACCTTCTTCGCCGACTGGATGCTATGGAACATCCCCGACGTGCCCGACCGGATTATCGAGTGGGAGTTCACGGGTTTGATCCCGGGCGCCGAATACGACTTCTCCGCCGGCGGAGCGCTTAGCCCCGACTTTATGCGGGTGTTCGACATGCTGGTCGACACCGACGCGGATGGCGACTTCGGCGACGAAACGTCACAGGAAGTCGCCTCCTCGCCGAGTCCGGGTGCGTTCTTCGCCAGTGTGTTTGCCGACGAGAATGGCGTGATCAAAGGCCAAGCCGTCGGCCGCGCCGGCGTCGAGGCTAACTGGACCGCTTCGCAATTGCGGCTGGTGAGCGTGCCGATTCTCGCCGGCGACTACAACAACGACGGTGTCGTGAACCTGGCCGACTACACCGTGTGGCGAAACAACCTCGGCGCCCCGGAGGGAACGCTGGACAACGATCCAAACTCGGGCGCGATCGGCACTCTGCAGTACGACATCTGGAAGGCGAACTTTGGCCAGTCGCTCAGCCCGCTGAGTGCGGCGGCCGCCGCGACCGTGCCCGAGCCCAGCACGCTGCTGCTACTCGGCCTGACCGGCACGCTAACGCTGGTTCGCCGTCGCTAAACGGTGTTCCTCTTTATTCGCCGCTGGTGGTGGTTATTGGACACCACCCGGGGACAATGTGGGGTAGGGAATCGTTGCGCTCGGATTGCGCTTAGGTATAGAGTCCGTGCTGGCAATGTGGGTGTCGGCTGGTGCTGCGGAGCTCGTTCGCGGAGCGAACGGCCACTATCGGGTTTTGCCCCAACGAGAAACATGCGGGGAACAACGCGAGGAGTTTTGTCGCACCCACCGTTTGGTTTGGTCGAGAAAACAAGGGGTTTTTGAAACAGAGGTGGTCCAAAACGCTTGGGGTTTTGGGCCAATGGTTCGTGTTGTGGGTCAAAACCCCGGTTTTGGGCTAGTGGATCGTGTGGTGGGACGAAACAAACGGAAGCGGATGGTCTCCTCCGTCTGGCGACGGAAGCTACGGACGAACTAGAACCAGAATCGCAAGCCGACCATGGGGCCTTGGATTTCGACGTCGCCGATGCGGCGGTAGTCGTAGCCGCCGTAGAGTTCGCAGCGGTTGAGCATCACGCCGGCGGTGCCCGCCATGTGCAGGTGCTCGGCGTCGCCCAGCGTGCCGAGGTCGAGCTCGCCAGAAAACACGAATGGGTCACACGGAGCGAAGTCGGCCTTGAGCGTGAAGTTGATGCCGAAGTCGGTGTCGTAGCGATCGCCGAACCACGCGGCGCCCAAACCGGCGCGGAGCAGCGCTTGATCGGATTCGGCGAAGCGGTACAGCACGTCGATCTCGCCGACGTGCACTTCGTCGTGCCCGCCGCCGGGCAAGTCTTCGCTGTAGGAGTCCCAATCGAAATCGAGACCAAAGCCGCCTTCACCTTCAATCATGAAACTGAGCCCGGTGCGATCGATGGCGTCGAAGTCGCTGCCGCCTTCGACCTGGACTCGCCCCGAGAAAGTGTTCCAACAGTCAGGAGTCGTGGTGATCATGAAACCCTCCGCGCCCATGGCATACGGATAGGGTGCGAGGTGCTGGCAAAATTGTTGGCTGAGCGTGGGACCGACCGAGTCGACATAGACCGGTGCGGGATCGACGACCGTGGGCTGCGTGACGTAGACCGGCTCTTCGACCACGTACGTTTCCACGACCGGCGGAGGAGAACAAGTATGGAAACTGAAGAAGCCCGCGGGGCCGCAACTCGGCGCGAAGCGTGGCGGCCGGTGATAGTGCCCTCCACCGCCGCCACCGTGGTGGTGATGATCGTCGTCGCGGCGACGGGATTCGCGGCGACTATCACTTCGGACGGCTTTGCGAGCTTTGCTCAGGCTGCCGCTGGGGCGATCGTCGTCGTCATCGTCGTGCGACTTCGACTTGGGAGCCTCGCGGCGAACCTGCTTGCGGGCGCGGGACAGGGTGCCGGCCGTAGCAGTGGAGCCAGTGACAACAAGGCAAACCAGACAGAGGGCAACCGTGGCACGCATGCTAGCAATCCGTTGCTAAAGGAAGGTGGGCGACTGCCAAGCTGTATTGGCAAGCACTGTGCCAAGATTTCGACTGATGAGCGCAACATGAACCGCTACAGCAACTTAGCAACCGAAGCAGCAACCGAGGGTGCAGTGAGAATCGTCGTCAATCCGACGGCGCGAGCTCCCAAACTTGCAACAATCGGTGGCGATCTGGCGACCGCGCAGCAGAGAGCGTCCAACAGCAGTGTTGAGTGGCGGCGAGCTAGCAGCGAGGGCAGATGGCCCGATTCCGCTCGCGAAGGCAGTCCTTCGCCCAAAGAGATTACTTCTTGCGGTGGCGAATCTTCGCACGCATACGTCGCTTTTTGCGACCCAACTTGCGACGACCCTTACCCGACTTCTTCGTACCCAAGCTTGGACTCCCGTAATTTGGAGATGAAATGAATGGTGAACCCTGGATTGTACACGCGCCGCGTAACCACCTGCAAGTGTGTAACTCTGGCAAACAAAGGCGCGCCGAAGCCGGATTTAAGGCTGGAGGTGGTTGGTTTGCACTAGCCAAACCTTGGTACGCGGCTCGCCGCACGACTCCGCCGCAGTACAGCTCTCTAGGGGGGTATGGGAAAGTGCTATTGTCCGATTCTGGAACGTGGAGACATAATTTGACCACTCGACAGGCGTGCTATCCCGCAAAATCGAAGCAAGACGCCCCGCAGGGATCCCACCGCACGCACCCCGCATTCCGTGCAAGTTATACTCTATCCAGGGAGGGATTGAGTGATGACCCAGATGTGTTCCATTCCGCACAGCGTGCTGGCCATCGTGCTAGTCGGCACATTCGCCTCGCAAGGCACCGCACAGTCGGTGCCTACGGTTACCGGTTCGCTCCACCAATTAGTGGGCGAGTTGACGGGCCGCGAGTACTTCTTGCGACACCCGCAAAAGGACCCCCGGCCGTACATCGAGCCGTCGTTCGCTCTCACGACGCTCTACCGTGCGAGTCGGCACATCGCCGGCGGCAACGTCGACGAGGCCGCCCGCCTGGCCAAGCAGGTCGACTGCGAAGTGGTTCGCTTCGTGGACAAAGACACCAAACAGGACTACGTGCTGCTGCGCGAGGACCTGGATACGCTCACCGAGCCGCGCGGTTGGGGCTCGTACCTGTACAACCCCCGTGGAGAGGTATCCGCCCTGGTCGAGGCCCCGCACCCGATCGACGATTCGAACAGTGCGAAGGTCGCCAGCATGGTGTTCGCCGAAGGAGCCAAGGGGCTGCTCTTGGCCGGCGCGCAGCGCGACAAGGCCGACGTGCCCGACCTGGTCGACTCGGTATTTCATCAGGTGCACGTCGCCTGGACCGAGGCCATGGGCCGCGTGGCCGTGTGGCAGATCCATGGCTTCGCGCTGGAGAAGCATCCCTTCCCCCGCAACGCCAAGGCGATTCTGTCGACCGGCGGGGGCGACGTGATCGACGAGATTGTGGAGCTCAACGACCGCTTTACCGACCGCGGCCTCGACAGCTATGCATTCAATCGCTTGAAGCCCACCAACGACCTGAACAAGTGGGTCAATCAGGGCACACCGGGACTGAGGTTCTCGTCGCTGGCAGCGACCAAGAACGAGCAGGGCAAGCACCTGCGCAGCGTGGGTGGCACGTTCGTGCACGTGGAACTCGAACGCTCGGTGCGCGGCGACGTCGACCAGCGCCGCGTTGCGGCCGAAGCCATCGCCGAGGCGATGCGAGGATCGGCCGACAGGAAAGCGGCCAGCGAAGACGAGAAGCCGCCGAAGCGAACCACCCAGCGCCCTCGACGCAGCCCCCGCGCGTAGCGCAAAACTTGCCTCGAGGTCCACAACCCGCGAGAATGACTCCAAGTGTCACTTCCCACTTGGAGGGTCGGGGTCGTGGGTCGAGTTCTCACCTTGCTGGGTCGCTTGAAGCGCTGCCACTTGTTTACGTGGTTGGTCGTGCTGCTCGCCAGTGTGGTGATGACCCTGCTTATCGTGCCATCGGGGTACGAACGATCGCTGGTCGCCCAGTTCCGCACCACGAAGCCAAACGCTGGTTGGTGGGAACGCCAACAACAGGCGGTGTACGACGAAGCTCAGGCGGTGATCACCGATCACTGGAACAACCCGCCGGAAGGAAAGTCGCGCGGCAGGTGGGTGGGAGTGTTTCCGGTTCTCTGGCAGCACGGTTGGCCGATGCCGTATCTGGTTCGCGCGCAGCCGGCTCCCATAATGGGTGGCTATCACAACATGCGTTCCGAGCCACTGCTGGTGCTCGGCCGCCGGGTCGAGATGTGCAACGGCCAACCATCGCGGTTCGTTTCCTGGAGCAACTACGACAACTGGCCGCTGGAGAGCGCCGCGTGGCGTGTGCATCCCGTGGGCCTAGTGGTCGATGGCGCCGTGTGGTTCTCGGTGGTCGCTGGCCTGGGATGGCTCACCCAGTGGTGGCTCGGCAGTCGCGGTGGTTTGCTGCGGTTTCGGCTGATCGACCTCTTGGGCGCGCTGACCGCCGTGGCGATCGGCCTTGCCTGGTGGGGCTACCACACTCGCGTGCATCGACTGGAAGACCGAGTGAACGACCACTTCGTCACGCAGAAGAACAAAAAGGGTCTTCGCTCCGGCAGCGCGTATGTCGGTCCCGACTGGATAGCAAAACTGGTGGGCGACGACGCCTACGCGCAGCACTTCAGCCACGTGACTTGGGCCAGGTACACGTTTCGGATCTCGTGGCGGGAAGACATCGAGCGGATCGTCGAGCTTCCGTATTTGAAGAAACTGGGACTACACGGCGAAGTACCTTTCGAAGCCGTGGGCTTGCTGGAGTCGCTTGATCGACTGGACAATATGAACCTCGAACTCACTGCGCCGCAACAACCAAAGACGGTCGACCACCGCGAAGAGTTGCTACGCCCCGAGGTGCTGCACGAACTTGGCCGACTCCGCTTGCGCGAGCTCCGCCTGGTGTCGCCGTCGATCCTGGCCGAAGACATCGATCGCCTACTGGCAGCGAGCCACCTGGAGAAGCTCACTTTGAGTAACATTTCCATGACACTCACCGAACTCGACGCACTGAAGCAGCGTTACCCGGAAGTCAGATTCCTGGTTCGCTGGCCTGTGGGCGACAAGGAGCCACCCGACGACATCGAAGAGCGGATTGCAGAAATCAAGCAGGAGCGAGCGGAACAGTGAGTCGAATCCGGTCAGCGCTGGCGAGACTGCGACGACTCCATCCACTTTCGTGGATCGTAGTCGTACTTACGGGCGTGGTGATGACGCTGATTATCGTGCCGGCGGGGTATCAGCGGGAGTACTTCGACTACACCGAGCCTTCGCGAACCTGGTGGGACGAACAGTGCCGTGCAGTGTACGAGGAGTCACAGCCGACGCCGATCAGGAAGGCGCGCGTGATCAACGGAGTCTATCAATGGGATCCATGGAGCAACCCAACCATCAAGCAACACGGATGGCCCAGGCCGTTTCTTGTGCGTTCAATCCCCACCAAGCCCGAATTGGAGCCGTATCCTCCGATACCCCGGGAAGAACAACTCAGTCGCGTTTCCTGGACCCGCGCATCAAACTGGCCTTTGCAAGCTACTGCCTGGCGTATTCACCCTGGTAACCTGTTGTTGTGCATCGGGGTTTGGGTTGGCGTGGTTTGCGGCGCCGGAGCGGTGACGGAGTGGTGGGTTCGCCGCCGGGGCGGGCTGTGGCGGTTTCGTTTGATCGACCTACTCGCTTTAGCAACCGTGGTTGCGCTGGTCGTCGGTTGGTGGTCGCATCACAAGCACGTCAAGCAACTGGAAAACAACATCATTGAACAGGCAGATCGGTCGTTCGACTTCTACCCCGATTACGTCGCGCCCGTGTGGCTGGCTCGGCTGGCGGGCGACGAATCATCCCTACCACACTTCTGGCACATCACCAACGCACTGCACAGGGAGGGCGCATTAGGGAACGAAGAACTCGAATTGATCCTCGGACTGCCGTACGTCAAGGAGCTCAAACTCTACGACCAAGTACCAATGGAGGCACTCGATCACTTGGCGACGCGAGAACTGGAAGAGCTTTCCATTTCAGCTCCCAGTTCCATCGACGCTCCGTTGATTGCCGAGAGGCTCCACAAGTTGGCACACCCAAACTTGAGGAGACTCGATCTGGAACTAACCGATTTGATCGTCGAAGATGTCGAGGGACTACTTAACGCAACCGATCTAGAAGAGCTGCACTTACAGAATCCCATGGTCCGCGTCGCCGAGGTCGACCAACTGCGCGAGCAGCACCCGAATGTGAAAATAGAAGTCTTCTGGAACCTCCAGTTCAAGCACGACAGCGAGCAGGCCGAGGAGGCGATTGTCGAAGCGCGGCTCCGACGGGGATTTGATTAAGTCATCACGGCCACTCAGCGACATCGAAGAGCGGATTGCGAAAACCAAACGGGAACGAGCAGCACAGTGAGTCGAATCACGACAGCACTGACGAGACTCCGACGACTCCATCCACTTTCGTGGATCGTAGTCGTACTTGCAGGCGTGGTGATGACGCTGATTATCGTGCCAGCGGGGTACCAGCGGGAGTACTTTGACCAATTCGGAAGTTCACGCATCTGGTGGGATCGGCAATGCCAGGCAGTGTACGACGAGACGCAGCAGTTGTTTGACGAAAAGCGAGAGAAAGAAAATCGCCGAAACAGTAACGACTCGACCATCCCATCGGGATGGCGCCAGTTTGTGGGTAAATGGATTTTTGTCTACCCAACCATCAAGCAGCATGGTTGGCCAAGGCCCTTCTTGGTTCGGTCGCTGCCTCTGGTCGCGGACGGTGGGATTCCCGTGTACCCAACGTCACCACGACGCATTGAGCCGTTCGAATACGTATCCTGGACCCACGCAGCGAACTGGCCCCTGTTTGCAACCACATGGCGCATCCACCCCGGCAACCTGTTGTTGTGCATCGTGGTTTGGGTGGGCGTGGTTTTTGGCGCCGGCGCGGCGACCGAGTGGTGCGTTCGTAGCCGCGGAGGTCTGTTTCGGTTTCGGTTTCGGCTGGCCGACCTGCTCGCTTTGGCAACCGTGGTTGCGCTGGGAGTAGGTTGGTGGTCGCATCACTCGCGAGCCAAACAGTTGGAAACGCGGATCGTCGAGCGGCTCGGTGTCACCAAGCCAAGGGTCGCCCAGTCGCTTCACTCCGAATACGTCGGCCCTGTGTGGCTCGCCAGGTTGGTGGGAGACGACCGTTCGCTACCAGACCTTTGGCACATCACCCGCGCGGACTACCTCTGGTGGGACGCCTGGAAGGGCGACTTCGAGCAGATAGTCCATTTGCCGTACCTGAGAGATCTCGAAATCACGCAGGTATATAAAGTAGAGTCCGAGTGGTTCAACCAGCTCGACAAACTAGCTGGGTCGAGCTTGCAAGTGCTCCGCTTGTGGCTATCCGGATTGGTTGTCGAAGACGTTCAACGAGTCTTGGACAAGGCCAACATAGAACATCTCGTTCTAGAAAATCCCATGATCCGCGTCGACGAGATAAAACAACTGCGCGAGCAGTACCCGAATGTGGAAATAGAAGTCTCCTGGGCCCTACCTTTCGCGCAAGACAGCCCGGCGGCCGAGGAGGTGATTGCCGAAGCGCGGAGCCGGCGGGGATTTGATTAAGCCATCCTTCACGCCCACTGAGTCAGCGCCGCCATGTTGCGATGACCCACCCGACTAGCGCTCCGATAACACCAGTGATTGGCGCCACGATGAAGACCAAGAACAGGGCGCCAAGTACCGGATTGCCACAGACGGGAGTGCCCGGTGGCTGTGTTGCTACGTAGCACGCGAAGCTGTACCAACCCCACGCGCCCAAAGCGAAAGGAGGCAAACCGCCGATCACCAAGCCAATCAGCGCGGCAGTTCCAATACGTGGCCGGCGTCGCTCGGCGACTACTCCGTGCTCGGGCGAGTCGTAGGGATTTTGTTCCGCCATGGGAGTCTCGTTGGGGATCGTGTTTAGATTTCCGCGAACAACTCCAGCAGCTTCTTGGTCGTGTTGTGGTTGCGGATGGTGAGCTGCTTGTAGAGCGGGTTGGCAGCCAGGCGGGCGTAGGTGGTCCGCGACTGCTGCTGTTTGTCGATCGACCAAAACAGCACGCCGGGCCCGGTGGTGATGGTCTCGATGTCCGACTTCGGCTCGGGCAGTTGTGCTAGCACTCGGCTGGAGGTGAGACGCCCGACTGGAAACAGGGCGTTGTGCTTCCGCTGGGCGTCCTGGCCCCAGTGGTCGTGGGCGGCCGCCAGGGCCGATTTGTACTGGCGGTGCGACAGCACCACGGCCTGGGCGTCGTACTGGAACTGTCGCGACAGGGCCTCCTCGACGCGGGCGGTGAGTTCGCGGACGCCCGAAGTGTCCGCACGAAACAGGATGTTCCCGCTCTGAATGTAGGTCCGCACGGAGGTGAAACCCAAGTTTTCGAAGCACCGCCGCAGGTCATCCTTGGCGAAGAGATTGTTGCCACCGACGTTGATGCCCCGCAGCAGGGCCAGATAGCGAAAACTGGGCATGGGAGGCTCTCGATTGCGGAAAGCAGCGGCAGCTTTGGCCTGGATGGCGGAAACGGCGTCATTCTTGCCGAAAACCGTCCAATTTGTTCACCATCCGTTGACTTACCCAGCGATTATAACCAATACTTTCGTGTCTACCGGCGTGCGCCGGTTCCCCCCTTTTTGTCCCCATAGGAGACGTAGCAATCGAACGCAAGCAGCAACGGATCAACGAACAGATCCGCATCACGCCCATCCGTGTGATTTCGGAGGAAGGAGAACAGCTGGGAATCATTCCCACCGAAGAGGCAATGGACCGCGCCCGCAACGTTGGGCTCGACCTGGTTGAGGTGGCGCCTACGGAGAAGCCGCCCGTTTGCCGCATCATGGACTACGGCAAATTCAAGTACCAGCAAAAGAAGCGGCAGCACAAGAGTCACGCGCACCACAGCAAGAACAAGGAAATCCGCCTGCGACCGAAGATCGGCGAAGCCGACTTCATGACCAAGGTCAATCGGGCGAAGAAGTTCCTGGGCCAGAAAGACAAGGTGATCTTCAGCGTGATCTTCCGTGGCCGCGAGAATGCCCACGTCGACGAGGGCTTCAAGCTTATCGAAAAGCTCACAGCCGAACTGGAACCGGTGAGCAAGCTAGAGCAGCGCCCTGCGATGCACGGTCGCCGCATCGTGGCGATCTTCGCTCCGAAGTAGTGCTCGGCTCCTCCAATCGCTAGAGGCCAATCCACAGCTAAGCCGCGAGCGACCGCTTGCGGCTTTGCTCTTGCGCGACTATCCCCAGCGACCGTTTTTGGTCAAGATAGGGTCATGGCTAAGAATAAGGGTGCCGCGAAGTCGAAGAAAGACGACGCCGAAAAGAACGAAAAGCTCATCGCCAACAACCGCAAGGCGCGGCATGAGTACGAAGTGCTCGACACGCTGGAGTGCGGCATCGTGCTGCAAGGCAGCGAAGTGAAGAGCCTCCGCCAGGGGCGAATGAGCATCGACGAGGCCTACGGCCGTGTCGACCGCGGCGAGGTGTGGCTCATGGGGCTCGATATCCAGGAGTACTCGTTCGCCAACGTGCAGAATCACGACCCGCGGCGGCGGCGCAAGCTGCTGATGCATCGGCGGGAAATCAAGAAGTTCGCCTCGCAAGCGTACGAGAAGAACCTGACGCTGGTGCCGCTGAAAATGTACTTCACCCGCGGCCGCGCCAAGGTGCTGATGGGCATCTGCCGCGGTAAGAAGCAGTACGACAAGCGCGAAACCAAGAAGAAACGCGACGTGCAGCGCGACATCGATCGCGCGATGCGGGCCCGCAACAACTAGCGGCGCTCTTGATTCGACTCTTCTCTCTCAAAGGGTGCCTGGGGTCGAGCTCCGCGAGCCCCCAGGCACCCGATAGACCCTCTTCAACTCTGGGGGAAGGTCCTTCCGGCTATCGCACTAGTACGCGCGTTCGGCTAACCTCAATCCGCCCCAAAACGCCCCCATTCGTCGTGGCGAACCGCCCCGACTCGTAGGGTCTTTTCGCCTCATCCGAAACCGCCCTTAATGAGCGACCGCCGAGGGTGATTTTTTCTTAAGTCCCTTACTCACAAGGGGTTGCACGTGTTGCTTTTTGGCAACTCGGGTGTTTGGCACTGCGGTTGCTTAAAGGCTGATCGTGAATCGAGGTGTTCTCGTTGCACTTTACCACCCGCCGAGGCAATCGACGTGGATCGCGACCAGCTTCACGACTTCAACCCGGCGCAGGATGTCGATCTTCGGCATTCGGCCGTCTACCTGATCGATGGTAAGGCGTCGGACTACACCCGTGTGAAGACCGGGCTCGAAGGCACTTCGATTCGGTTGCAACACTTCGGCACGGCATCCCAGGCACTGCGAATCCCTCCCTACCAGGCGCCGTACTTGTACTTGGTGAACGTGAGTCTCGAGGACATGTCGGGTTTCGACCTGTACTCGATGCTCGTTGAGCGATGGCCACAAGTGCCAGGATACATGATCAGCGACGCGTACAACGCGGAAGACGAGATTCGTGCTCGCTGCGCAGGCTCGACGCTCTACTTTTGCAAGCCACTCGCCGAAGGCTGGCTCGCAGCGGCAATGCGAACCAATGCCCCCCAGCACGTGGCCGAAGAACTCACCCACCCCAACCCCGCCTTGCTGTGGCAACGCGCCGCAGTACCACGGCGAGCAAGCAGGTAACCCTGCCACCCGCCTTGCCAGATTTCGTCTGAAGCTGGCGATCGCTGATAGACCGCACAGAGTTCATCCACTGTATTTCCTTCACCCTGCGTTTGTTACTCGATAGGGAACTACGCTAATGACTACGAACTACACCATCGACGACCTGTACTGCCTGGAAGACACCTGGCAATCTCAGCGGACCGACTCTCTCGGTCACGGCCACGAGGCTTGCATGCCGGTTGGCTCGCAAGGCACACGCCACCGCTCCCGCAAGCGAGCTGCCGTCGGCGCGTCGACCAAGCGACGCGGCCGTCGACGAATCAACAAGTACGAGCGTTGCTAAGTCGCAGCAGCTCCATCACTCGACTCTTCGCGGCACCCTCACCGCGAATCCATAACCACTGTCCTACCTTGCTACCAACTACACGATAGGGGAACGCTAATGTCCACTACAATTACCAACACATCGCGATGCTTCGCGGTTGCGGCATTGATGCTCGCAGCCTGTACGGCAAACGCCGGGAGCTTTACCGACTTCGAGTCGTTCGCGCTTGGCACTGTCAACGGCCAAGGAGGCTGGTCGGCCACCAACCCCAACTGGGACGAAGAGGTCGTCGACCTGGGGGGCAACAAAGCCTGGCGAGTCTCCAACGAGACGACGTCCGGCAGCTTCGGCGATCAGCCATTTGCGCCCAGCTCCGGTGAAATCGCCGGCGAGGCGGGCAGCACCCACGTCGCTTCGGGCAATCCCGCCAGCTTCAACCGCTACATTGCTTCGTTCGACTTCTGGTCGGTCACCGGGGCAGCGCAGCCGGGCCTCGACATTACCGTGAGCCCCGACGACGGCTCGGGCAGTCGCCAGAGCTTCATCAGCATCGAAGACAACGGCGCCGGCATCGACATCGACTTCTACGACTCCGATGCGAATCATCCCGTGTCGAACCCCAACGGTGGCTTCGTACTCACCACGCCGGTCACCGGTTTGTCTTATACCGAAGTGCACAACGTCCGCTTCGACATCCAGTTTGTCGACGGCATCGACATCGATGGCGATGACGGCGAGGTGCACGGCAACGACATTGTCGACCTGTACGTCAACGACGTGCTAGTGCACACCGGCACCACTTGGGAATCGTACTTCTGGACCACCACCGAGGGACAGACTCCGCCAAGTGTGCGTGCGATCGACACCCTGCTGTTCCGGCTTTCGACCAACAACGGGTTCGTGTCGAACGGCGGTGGTTTCTACATCGACAACGTGCGTGTCCAAGGCGTGCCCGAGCCCGGCTCCATCGCCCTGCTGGGTCTGGCTGGCATGTTCGGCTCGGCCGTGTATCTCCGCCGTCGCTGGGCCTGATTTACAAAACCCTATCGGTCGCCGGGGGCCTGAGGGGGCCCCTGGCGACCCCCCTCCCTCCAAGTTTGCTTTCTGTTTCGCTTTAAGATCCTTCCTCCCTTTCCAAGGAATACGCTAATGCTACGCTCTTTCGCACTACTTACGGCTCTTGCGGTTGCTTCCGTCTCCCAGGCTGCCATTACCTACGACGACGATGTAACGCCCGACGTCATCTTCGGCAGCGGCAATCTCAACGGCGGCTACACCATCGATCGCGACAACGGTGTCGAGATCGGCCTTCGCGGCAAGCTGCGGCACAACGCCGCTGGCGCTCCGGAGAACACGTTCAATAGCAACGGCGATGGCACCTACACCTTCAAGTCGGGTGTGGCGCCTACGCAGTCTTACCCCACGGCCGAGTGGTCGTTCGAATGGGCAATCAACACCGACTATGAGGGAACAACCGGTACGAAGCTCGATGACCTCACGTATGAGTTGTCCATCACTGGACCGGGCGTGGCACCGGTGGCCTTCGACCCTATCAACGACATCAACCCCGGCAACGGCATGCTCCTGTGGGATCACTCGATGGGCGACAACTTGACTGGCAACGGTGCGGGTATCGAAGCAGCGGATGCGATCGAATACGCCACGAACATCGCTGACCTGAACGTGGCTCAACAGTCCTGGAAGCCTCATTGGATCGTTCCGGGTTTTAACCCCGAACTCAACGGCGAATACACCATCTCGCTGACCGCTTCGGACTTGCTCGGCCAAGTTGCCAGCAGCACGATCGTCATCAACGCGGTCCCCGAGCCCGGTTCCATCGCCTTGATGGGCTTGGCTGGCCTGTTCGGCTCGGCTGTTTACCTTCGCCGCCGCTGGGCCTAACTGATTATCGGTCGCCGGGGGCCCCGAGGGTGGCCCCTGGCGACATGCTTCCAGTCATTCAGCACCCTCCGCAACCTTGCCTTACTCAAATATCAAACTTCATTCCATAAGGAATTCGCTAATGTCCGCTACACTCACCTCCCTGCTACGTGCCGCTTCGATTCTCTGTCTGCTGGTTGCGACCAGCGCTGCTCAAGCTGGATTCACTTCGTTCGTGATTCGCGAAGGCGGCGGAAGTGCTCCTGACATTCTCCCCAACAGCGACTACGTGCCCAACGCGCTCGAGTTCGTGACTGGCGCCGGTGGTCAGAAGGCGGCTTGGGGCTCCAACGACATCAATGGCCAAACGATCGGTGGCATCTCCAACCTGTCCATCACTCGCCACGATGACACCAGTCGGTTCTCCGCCGGATCGGGTCCCGCCGTGGCGCCGTACTTCAACCTGTGGGTCACCGATGGCGGCGGCAACTACGCGGTGATCGCCAACGAGCCTTCGAATCCGGCTTTTCATTCGCTGTTCGAGACCAATGGCGATGGCAGCAAGTCCTACAACCTGAGCTACGCTGACCTGTCCGACAAAGTGGCCAAGGTTTATGAGACACCCGGCTGGAACACCAACTCGTCGTGGGTACACGCCCTGTTCGGCAGCGATCCGCTGACCTTCGCTGACTTGGCTACCCTCGAGATCGCCCCTCCTCCGGCCTCGTACATCACCAATCCTGCCAATGGCGTAGGCAGTGGTGCTCCGGACGAGCTCGGCACGAACACGGCTTACGGTTTCAACTGGGTGTTCGGCGACACGCTGAGCAACTACGTTTCGGGCGACGAAGGCTACGTCGTGTCCCACCCTGGCGTTCCCGAGCCTTCGTCGGTCATCCTGCTCGGACTGGCTGGCGTGGCTGGTGTGGCCGCCTATCGCCGCCGCCGGGCATAGTATCGCTGGCCACAGCGCACTAGCAACTCACGACCCTAGGAGCTGGCAACCGCTGGTTCCTAGGGTTTTTTATGTATTGATAGTGATCGTGAGGTTTCTCATAGAGCTGTTTCGGACTTCCGAAGAAGAGGCCATTTATGCGGCTTCTTCCACCATTTTTCTTTACAGCAGTTACACGAGCAAGCAGTTTGAAACGTACCGCTGAGCTTGAGTCGCGTGGGGCAACGCGATTTCGAGTTCAGTCCCGCCGAACATGCACCCATTGATTCCCACCCCCGGTGCCGCTAATGAATTCCACCTCGCTTTCCCCCATGGTTGGCCGTTCGCAGTGGCTGCGCGAAACGCAGCTTCGCATACAGCAGATTGCTCCCTACCAGGCCAACGTTCTGATATGTGGTCCAAGTGGTACCGGTAAAGAACTGGTTGCCAGGGCGATCCACGCAACCAGTCTCCGCAACGACCGATCCTTCTTGCCGGTCAACTGCGCGGCCATCCCCAACTCGCTGTTCGACAGCCAGATGTTCGGGCACGTCAAAGGCGCGTTCACTGGGGCGGACTACGAATCGCTAGGCTGCTTTCGCGCTGCTGAAGGCGGTACTCTGTTCCTGGACGAAATCGGCGAACTCGATCTCGACCTGCAGGCGAAGTTGCTGCGTGTGCTGCAAGATCACCAAGTGGTGCCGGTCGGCAGCCACACTCCGCAATCAACCGACGTGCGAATCGTCGCGGCCACCAACCGCGATCTGGAACAGGAAGTAGCAGCCGGGCGGTTTCGGCTCGACCTCTACTACCGCTTGAACGTCATCGAGATTCCTACGTTGCCACTCAACCAACGGCCCGACGACATCGATGAGTTGAGTCGTCACATGCTGCACCGGGCATGCGCCGAAAATGGCATGGCTGGCAAGTCGATCGCGCCTTCGGCCATGCGGTTGCTGCTGGAGTACCGCTGGCCCGGCAATGTCCGCGAGTTGCAGAACCTGATGGAACGCGCCGCGCTGGCCTGCCGCGAAGACGTGCTGTCTGCCGAAGCGCTCGAAGCCATCTGGAATCGCAAGCCGTGCCTGGAACAACCAGCGGCCGCGCTCGGCGCGATGCGAGAACCTTCGGAACCCGCGCCCAACGCTTTGAACTTTGGCCACCCAAGCCACGAGCCAGCCCCCTGGCAGTCGCTGGACGACGTCGAAGCCGAACACATCGCGCGCACCTTGAAGCACGTGTCGTCGAACAAAAGCGCTGCGGCACGCCTGCTGCGAATCGACCGCAAACGCCTGGACCGCAAGATCGCCAAGTACGGTCTTCAGGAAGCGGTAAGGCAGTTGGCGTAGCGGCTGGGTCGTCGCTCAACGCTCTGTATCGTCGCGGTATTCGACCCTTCCAGAAATGTCTTTGAGTTCCCTCAGGCTGCAGATGCGCACGTATTCGCGTACCGCACACGCAACTGCGTCCGAATTGTTGTCTAACTCTGTTGCCTTCCTGAGCTGCACGAGATCCTGCTCGGAGAGTTCAACGGTTACGTCCATTTTCAGGCTCTGATAAGGGTTTCACGGTCCCAAACGGCGAATCGCCCACCCATCACCTTCACGCTGGTACACCAAGCGATCGTGTAGGCGGTTCGGGCGGCCCTGCCAGAATTCCAGTCGCGTGGGCGTCAGTTGATAGCCGCCCCAATCGTCGGGCACGGGGACGTCTTGCCCCTCGTACTTGGCTTCGGCGGCGGCCAAGGCAGCTTCCAGCGTCTCGCGACTCGTCACCTCATGCGACTGGTCGGAAGCCACCGCGCCCAACTGGCTCGATCGTGGGCGAGTGGCAAAGTACTTGGCCGACGTCTCGCGGTCGGTCTTCTCCACGGTGCCATCGATGCGAACCTGGCGGCCCAACTGTCCCCAATAGAATGCGAGTGTCGCCTGCGGGTTGGCGGCTAGTTCGGCCGCTTTGTCGGACGCATAGCTGGTGAAGAATACAAAGCGGTTCGCGTCGTCGATCTCCTTGAGCAGCACCACGCGCGCGGCGGGTTGCCCGCCGGGGCCGACGGTGGCCAGCGTCATGGCCGTCGGCTCGAACCACTCGCCTGGCGAATTGGCGATCGCCAGGCTAAGCCAACCTTTGAACTCGTCGATCGGACTAGCCGCCATGTTTGCTTCCAGCAGACCATCCTGATGCTGATAGTCGGTCCGCAGGTCGCCCAGTTGCATGCTCATTTGTTTGCCTTGTCGCGTGAAGCGTCGTTCAAGAGCCAACGTTGCTACTCTTGTTTAGACCTCCCCCACGAAAAAGCTTAGCAGACCGCCCACGCATCATGTCAGAGGGCCAGCCACCCGAACGACTTAGCCGTGTGCCGGATTAGCACAGTAGGACGCTCGCCGCGGGCGCAGAGTTCGGAAGCGTCTCTGCGGAGGCCTGCTACTCCACCACCACGATGGTTGCCGCAGCCTGGCCGGTGGGTGTGTGGCTCAATTTGGCGAACGCTCGGCGATCGGTCGACTCGGTGGAGGTCGCCACGCGAACTGGACAATCGGGGTCGGTTTGCTCGTGGTTCAGCGTCGCCGGCACTTGTCGGTCTGCGGCGGCCAATAGGCTCACCGCCAACTCCACCGCGCCGCCGCCGGGACCGAGATTGCCAAAATAGCTCTTCGCCGCGGTCACCGGAACATCCGCCCCATCGAGCACTCGGGCGATGGCGGCCGCTTCCACCGGATCGTCTTCCACGGTGCTCAAGCCGTGAGCGTGCACATGCGCCAGCTCGGCGGGCGAAACGCCGGAGCGCTCGAGCGCCAGGCTGAACGCCGTGGAGATCGCCTCGCCCGGTGGGTCGTACTGGTGAGCGAGCTTCTGGTAGCGACTGGCCGAACTCACCACACGAGCTATCGGCGCCGCTCCGCGACGTTCCGCGTGACTGCGACTCTCGAGCACAAACAGCGCGGCCCCTTCGCCCATCACCATACCCGAACGCTTGGCGTCGAAGGGTCGGCTGATCGACTCGGGCGGATCGTTGGTCTGAGCCAGCCGCGCACCGCGGTGCCAGATCAGATCGGAGATGGCAAGTCGCGAACTCACGCCGCCGGTGAACATCAAATCGGCCTGCCCGCGACGGATCACATGCGCCGCTTCGGCTACCGACAGCACGCTGGATGCGTCGCCAAGGGCGATGGTGTTGGTAGGACCTCGCGCGTCGTGTCGAATGCCGATGTGACAGGCCGGCATGTTGGGCAGGTACTTCAGCATCCACAAGGGATAGAACTCCCGTAGGGCCTGCTCTCCCCACTTCGAGAAATCAAACTTCCCGTCGTTGGTGCTCGCCAGGTAGGGCTCCACCAACTCTTCCATGTCGCAGTACATCGAACCGGCGCCCAAGACCACGCCCGCCCGATCGGGATCGAAACTCCCCTCGGCGACGCCCGCTTGCTCGGCCGCCATTTCGGCGGCGGCGAAGGCCATCTGGATTTCGCGGGCCATGACCTTCAGGCTCTTGCGCGGCTTGACGTATTGCTTCCCGTCGAAGTCGAGCACTTGTCCGCCGTACGGAGCCAGCCAACCCGCCTCGGCGTAATCGTCGATCGGTGAAACACCACTGGTTAGGTTGGCCAAACTGGCGCGCACCGCTTCCGGCCCGATGCCCATCGGGGAAACGATGCCAATTCCAGTAATCAGTACTTCGTCCAACGGGGCTACCTGGGCGTCAATCGTGCCATCGCTGAGGAGGGGGCGCGCGGAACCAGCCTTTGCGGCGGTCCGACCGCGCTGGCGCGCGGCGTCTTCGCAGCTCGAGGGGGCAGACACCACCAAAGCGATCAGGATTTTCGCTATGGCGGCATTCTGGCGACAATCGGGCGGCGAAGCTAGCGACCCCTCAACTTGCCAGATCGGTTTGCGCCATCGTTGCAGTTTACCTATCCCTCGGCTCAGACTCAACAATCCACACTTCGCTAGCCGATCGTAACGATGCTGCCGTCCAGCGCAGTCGCCCACCTTTGCGCCGGTATTTTCCCTGCCGGCCCCGCCTCCCAGGCATGGGGACACTCGTGCCCCCGATTTGCCTATAATAGCTAAGCCCTCGCGTGCCCCTACCCTGACATGAGTATCGAATCCGCCGCACGAACGCCCGCCGAACTGCTGGAGCGTACCAGCGGACGCTTCTCGATGGCCCAGGCGCGGCGGATTGTCGGTAACCAGTTCCGCCCCAAAGCGACCCTGTACTGGACCGATCTCTTGGTCACCTGGGTCGTGGCCATTGCCTGCTACCGCATGGTGCGCGAGGAGTGGCTCGGCGGGCCTGTGCGGTTGGGGCTGTTCGCGTTGTCGTGCCTGTTGATTTACCGCGCTGGGCTGTTCATTCACGAACTGGTGCACCTGCCGGCCGATAAGTTTCGCGGTTTCCGCATCGTGTGGAACTTGCTTTGCGGCATTCCCTTCCTGATTCCGTCGTTTGTCTACTACACGCACATCGACCATCACCGTCGGCGTCACTATGGCACCGATCACGACGGAGAGTATTTGCCGCTAGCGCACCGCAGCCGTTGGTGGATCGTCGCTTATCTGACGCAGAGCCTCATCATTCCGGCGCTGGCCATCTTCCGCTTCGGCGTGCTCACACCGCTGACGTGGTTGCATCCATCGATTCGCACTTGGGTGCACCGCCACGCATCGAGCATGATCATCGACCCCATGTACCTCCGCCCGCTGCCTACCGAGCGGGTGCTGCGGGTGATTCGCTGGCAGGAAATCGGCTGCTTCCTGTTCATCTGGACATTCGCGGCGCTGGTGTACTTTGGTCGCCTGCCGGTGTTCGCGCTGTACCAGGCGTATGCCACTGGTGTGGTGGTGGTCACCATCAACGCGGTGCGAACCGTGGCCGCGCACCGCTGGCTCGGCCAAGGTGAGACGATGACGTTCCTCGAACAACTGGTCGACTCAGTGAACTACCCCGCAGGCAGATGGTGGAACATTCTCTGGGCGCCCGTAGGACTAAGGTTCCACGCCCTGCACCACTTGTTCCCCAGCATACCGTACCACTCGCTGGCCGAAGCGCACCGCCGATTGATGGCCGAACTACCGGCCGACTCGCCATACCGCGTAACGGAAAGCCCCTCGCTGTGGGCGGAGCTTCGTTCGCTGTGGCGGCGCGCTGGCGAGAGCCGAGAGAGTTCGGCGTACGAGCCAGCAGCCACCGAAACGGCAAGCGCTGGCAGACAATCGCAGCGGCTCTCGCGGGTTTGAACGACTCAGTTGCGTAGCAGCAGCCCGCGTAGCTTCCGCCGCCAAACGGAGGACTTTCGGGGGACCGCTTGGCGGTCCGCCTACCAAAGTTCTCGTTCCCCCAAGGTTGGTTTACCCCTTGTTCTTTCGACTTAATTGCTCGAGCACTTCGATAGCCTGGGAAACTCCATGCCAATTCGTCGGCGGATCAATGGCTCTGACATATTGGTCGAGGAACTGAGATCGTTCAAATTGCTCCCGTTGAAGGCCTTGAAGGTGCACTCGAATACTTGGTGACAGAGCACCCGCCAGGACTTCCGCTACCCGCTCGCTCATCTGCGACATTAGCCTTGAGTGTAAATCTCGAACCTCTTCGATAAACGTGGCGCGAGGCAGGGACCATCGCCCGAACTCGGCGGTCCACGCCAAGACACCTTTGAAGAGAACATCTCGATGGTCCCATTCTATGTGGACGAACTCGGAATCCGACCAAATGACGGCGCGAATTGGCGTCGTGAGGTAGTAGGATTCAATTGTACGTTTGTCTAACCAGCCAATGGCTAAACTGTCCAATTCCAGTTCATCGGATTCATCCAGAGATTCGACTGCATCCCACCACTGCGATCGACGGTGATTCCACTCCTTCGATTCGTCAACAGCGATAAAGCAGCGTAAGTCTTCCGGTACCACTTCCAGCGCATAGGGAGCGAGTTCGAGTAGGCCCTCGTAGAAGCGTGTCACCTGAAAGTCGCAAAGATGCGGGGCTCCCTCGGACTGCGCGAATTTGCTGTACTCGAAAAGTCTACTGTTTCCGGCTTGTATCCAGTAGCAACCATCAGTGAGCCCGAACCAATGCAGGTTGGGATCGTCAGGCTCGCCCCAAGGTTGAATCTGCTCGAGTGGTCGAAGCGTGAAGTTGAAGAGCGGGTACGGCATTGGCGTATCGAATCATATTTCCCAACGGCTTCGTTAGCCATCGTCAATACTCGTTCTGAGCCCCCCGATCCGACACCTCCGCGCCGACAGTCTGCTCGGCCACCTGTCGCACTTGGCGGCTGGCAATTTCTTCCTGCAGCTTGGCGATGGCCTCGTCGACGCTCATCGCGCCCAGGTCGCCGTCGATGCGGTCGCGGACCGTGACAGTTCCGTTGTCGCGGTCTTTTTCGCCGACCACGAACATGTAGGGCGTGAGCTCGAGCTGCGCCTCGCGGATCTTCGCACCCAGCTTCGCTCCGCGGTAGTCGCCACTGGCACGGAGGCCCGCCGCGGTGAGCTGCTTCTCGACCTGGCGGCCGTATTCTTCGCTTTTGTCGCTCACCGTGAGCACGCGGACCTGCTCGGGTGCAAGCCACAGCGGGAACGCACCGGCGAAGTGTTCGATCAATACGCCGATGAACCGCTCCATGCTGCCTAGCGGCGCGCGGTGGATCATCACCGGGCGGTGCTGCGTGTTGTCGGCGCCGGTGTATTCCAAGGCGAAGCGGGCTTCGCTCGGCAGGTTGTAGTCAAGCTGCACGGTGCCGAGTTGCCACTCGCGGCCAATGCAGTCGGTCACTACGAAGTCGATCTTTGGTCCGTAGAACGCCGCCTCGCCGGGTTCCGGTTCGCAGCCGGGCAGGTTCATTTCGCGGGCCACCTGCTCGATCGCCTGCTCGGCGCGGTCCCATTGCTCGGGGCTGCCAACGTATTTGTTGCTGTCGGGGTCGCGGAAGCCGAGCCGCGCGCGATAGTTCTCCATGCCCAGCGACTTGAGCACCTTCAAGGTGAACTCGATGCAGCCGCGCACTTCGTCGGCCACCTGTTCTTCGGTGCAGAAGATGTGGGCGTCGTCCTGCGTAAAGCCACGCACCCGGGTCATACCGCTCAGCTCGCCCGACTGCTCATAACGATACACGGTGCCGAATTCCGCCAGCCGCACCGGCAGGTCGCGGTAGCTGCGAGGCTTCGACTTGTAAATCATGATGTGGTGCGGGCAATTCATCGGCTTGAGCAGATATCGCTCGTGCTCGTGAGCCCACTTGTTGAGCGCCGCGAGGCGCTGCTCGCTTGTCGAATCGAGATCCAACTGACCATCGAAGCCCATCAGCCGCGCGGCGTCGAGCAGCTTGGCCTCGCCGTCGGCGTCGAGGTTGCCTTCTTTCAGCTGGTCCATCCAGTACTCGACCAAACCGCCGGCGTCGTGTTCGCAGAGCGGCGCGAACTGCGACTCTTTGTAGTACGGGAAGTGGCCACTGGTTTCGTACAGTTCGACCCGACCAACGTGCGGCGTGTAGACCGCCTCGTAGCTACGGCTCTTCAGCTCGGTGCGGATGAACTCTTCGAGCACACCGCGAATGATCGCGCCTTTGGGCAACCAGAGGATGAGGCCCGAACCAACCGTAGTGTCGATGTGGAACAACTCAAGCTGCTTGCCTAGCACGCGGTGGTCACGCTTGCGAGCTTCCTCGAGTCGATGCAGATGATCCTGCAGTTCCTTCTTGTCGAAGAATACGGTTCCATACAGTCGCTGTAGTTGCTCGCGACTGGCGTCGCCCTTCCAGTACGCGCCGGCCACCGAGAGCAGCTTGAACGCCTTGCCGATGTGCGAAGTGCTGGGAATGTGCACACCACGGCACAGGTCGACAAACTCGCCCTGGCGATAGAACGACAAATGCGACTCGTCGGCCAAGCCGGTCTCGATGTGCTCGACCTTGAACTTCTGACCCAGCTCGTCGCACAGCGCAAGGGCCTCGGCGCGCGGTTGATCGAGTCGCTCGAACCGCTCGTTTTCCTTGACGATCTTCTTCATCTCCGCTTCGATCTTAGGGAAGTCTTCCTCGCTAATCGGTTCAGGGCAGGAGATATCGTAGTAGAAGCCCGTGGCCGTGGTGGGACCAAACGCCAGCTGCACGCCGTCGAACAACCGCATCACCGCCTGGGCCATGACATGGGCGGTGGAGTGCCGCAGGATGGCGAGGGCCTCGGGGTCCCGCTTGGTGAGGATCCGCAAGCTCACCTCGCCCGAGTCGGGGAGCTGCTTGCTCAAATCGGCCGGCTTGCCGTCCACCTCGGCGGCAATGGCACTCTTGGCCAGCCCAGGACCGATGTCGGCCGCCACGTCGTAGATGGAGAGGGACGATTCGTACTGTTTCTGGGAGCCATCCGGCAGTTGAACGGTGAGCATCGTGCGAGCAAAAAGGTTGGGAGCGAGGATTGCCACAAAACACGGGCAATAAGGGGCGAAACCCTGCAAACTGCTCAGTATAGGACTGCAGCCGGTAGGTGGCTATCCGACATCAGGAGTCGAGCATTGCGGGGTAGGTTCGGCAGCGAGCCAATGCGTACCGCCGCAATCGTTCAAAACGCTCACACCGTTTTTTGATAGCAGCGAATGCGTTTTTGCCGAAGTACCCCCGTTTTTTCGGAAAAATGCTTGCGGACATGTGCGTTTTGGCTTTCAATAAACCAAGCGAGCGACATTGATTTCTCCTCCTTACCTACTACCGCTGCGCTCGATAGGGCCCTTGGCAGGTGAGATGCGAGACCGCTGTGTTGGCACGTGATTCACTTTTCTTTGATTGGCAGCTTCTGAGGAAGGCATCTCATGAACTGGAATGTACGAGTGTTGGGTTTGGTGCTGTTGGCTTTTTGCACCTGGGCACTTGCAGTGCCCGTTGCGTTGGCTGACTTATCCGAACCACCTAATTCGTTGATTAGTATCGATTCTCCCATCGATGTACCCCTCCACCAAATGCCCACCACCATGCCGCTGGAGGAGGTCGACCCAACTCCAGAGGCGCAAACAGTCAATGCCATCGCAGAACCAGGCTCCATTGGCTTGGTTGCCTTAATGGCCCTGATGGGCGGCGGTGCGATGATGATGCGACGACGCCTGGGCTAGCAAACGCCAGGACGATCTCGCGTTGACAATACGATTGACTCTTGTTGCGGTACAATTCCCCGAGTACCGCAACAGAACCGAGGCTCCCGTGTCTCCCCAACACGGGAGTCTCCCTTTTTGTCGTCGTCAAATGGGCGAAGTTGACGGTTGGGTACCCATCTGCCTGCCGCACCCATTAGAATGGACTCTCCCAGTCGACTCTGTGCGGCTGACCCGCCTTTGAACCAGTCTCTCACGTTCAGGAGTCCTCCACGATGATCACACGATTGAGTACCATTGCCGCCGCCAGCGTGTTCGTTCTATTCGCCGCCCGCCAAGCGTCGGCGCACTGCCAGGTTCCGTGTGGCATCTACGGCGACGAGCGACGGTTTGAGGAAATGCTGGAAGATACGCAAACCATCGCCAAGGCGATCACCTCGATCGATGAGTTGGCCGGAACGCACGACGCCACGGGCCACAATCAACTCGCGCGGTGGGTGGCCACCAAGGAAGCTCACGCGTCGAACATCCAGGAGATCATCGGGCAGTACTTCCTCGCCCAACGCATCAAGGCCGACTCGCCCAAATACGTCGAGCAACTTAAGGCTGCCCACGCGGTGATTGTCGCGGCCATGAAGTGCAAGCAAGCCGCTGATCCCGCCACAGCCAAGGCACTGGAAACGGCCATCTTGAATTTGTACCGGGCGTACGAAGGCAAAGAGCCGCAGTTCAGTCAAACAGATGCTGCAGGCGCGATTCCCGCCTCGGCTCATGCCGGTCACGATCACGGAGACCATGCGCACGAACATGGCGACCACGATCACGGACATGACCACGGTGACCACGAGCATGGTGACCACAAGAACTAAGGCTACAAAAAAACCCCGGCCTCACTTGGCCGGGGTTTTTTATGCGCTATGGAGTGCTATCGGCGGTTAAACAACCCGCGTGGCATCGCTGGCGGTGTGTCGCCACCGGCCTGCTGAACACCCGCTGTGGGCTTGGCCTCGGCAGGAATGAGCGAGACCTGTGGCCGCGATACTTCCATCGATGTGGTGGCCGAAGCCGGAAGAATCGCTCGCGGAGCGGGCATTCGCTGTGGGGTGTTCATTTGACCGGGACGAATTCCCAGCGGCAGCGGTGGTGGAGCATCTCCTCCGAACCTCGGTCCGGTTGGAGCCCGGCTGGAACCCGGGAAGATGTCGGCGGGTGGCTGACCAAACGGCAGCGATGGATCGCTGGGCTGCTCGCCGCTGGGCATGTCGCCGGGTTGTTCCCGCATGAATTCGGGCAGGTCGCTCGGGTCCGAGGCTGGCGGATCGGCAGGACGCTCGGGGCGTTCCAACTCGTCTTCCGTTGGCAGATCGACACCTGGCGTCTCCTCCTCGCTGCGGCGCGGCGCGGGCTCGGGCTCCAGGGCCTCGACCGTGGGCGGCGCCAGCCTGTCTTCGTGCTCTGGGTCCGGTGGATCGGAGCTTCCGATGTCACCACCCCCGATCTTCGTTTCGGCGGCGTCGCCTCGTTCGTCCAGAGTCGTGCCGGGCCACAAACGCCATTGCGTCTGGGTGTAACCCCACGTCGGGCGGTAAGGCACGCAGGCGCCTTCGGCCGAACAGGGCGGTGGCGTCGGCCGGCCGATGGGGGCAGCCAGCAAGCTGGCGGTCGCCATCCAGGGCAAAATAGCGGCGGCAAGAACGCGAAGACGGCGGGTAGTCATCGGTCAAAGTCCTCGATTTATCCAAACACGATATTCAAGCAGCTACTGGGGGCGTCGCGCGGCAGCGACCAGCCCCCACTTCATTAGCATTGGTTATTGGAGCTGTCCCAAGCCGAATCGAGCAATTCGGTTGAGCATGGCAGTACCCAGCGACACGAAACCGAAGAGCCGTTCGGCAGGTTGCGTGAACCGCGACAGCACGCCATCCAGCTTCCGCATCTTGTCCTCTTCGATGTACAACCGATCGCCCGGCAGCAGTTGGTAGTTGGTGGCCGTGGCGCCGCCGCGAGTAATCGCTTCGTAATCCACAGGCAGAATCTGCTCGCAGCCGGTTCCCGCAGGAGCAGGTCGGGCGATGAAGACTCGCGTGGACGATAGCTGGCTCAGACCGCCAATCGCGGCGATCGCGTCCAGCACGGTATCGTTACCCGTAATGGGAGCAGTGACGATGTTGTCGCCAAAGCCGGCGCCTTGGGTGATGATGTAGTACTTCTTGCTGTTGTAGGAGAAGACGTCGACGATCACTTCGGGGTCGACCAGGTACTCCGACAGCTTGTCCTCGATCCGCGCTTTGGCTTGGTCGAGCGTCAGCCCGGTGACGAACACCGACCCGTAGGTGCCCAGATTCACTCGCCCGTCGGGACCTACCAGGTGCTCGCCCACAATCTGCTGGGCACCAGCCGACACGGCCAGCGACACCGATACTTCCGCATCGGGATAGATCTGCGACAAGTGCTTGCGAATCGCTTCTTGAGCGTCGTCGATGGTCATGTTGGCGACCTGCACCCGGCCGTAGCTGGGACCGAGGTCGATCTTGCCCTCAGGATCGACGAAGAACGCGTTCTGAATCGGTACGTTGTCGTCCACGTACAAAGCGCGGACCAGCAGCCCGTCGAACGGTTCGACCACATGCGGCGGCTTGGGCACGATTTTCACGGCATTGATCAGCAGGATGTCTGGCGGCTCGATCACGTAGGGCGGCAGCGACACCATGTCCTTCTCGCGTCCTGCCGGATTGACCGCCGGCCCCTCGCAGGGCGACATGGGCAGGGGCTCGCGAGGCTCCATGAAACTGACACATCCAGTGGTGCCAAGCACCAACAGACCGAAGGCCGCCAGTAACGTGCGGTGAGTGATTTGGGTGATGTGCGTCATGGCCCCCATCGCCTATCTGCGTGAAAAGTTGCTATGTGTAGCGTTGTGTGTGCCGCCTGGCGGTGGAACGCGCAAGCCATCCGGTGCGACCGGAATGTTCGGCACATTCGTAATAATCGGTAGAGTCGCCACCTAACTTTGCTTGCGTTTGACAAATTCCGCGTGAAGGGGCCCGGGATGGGCAAGCGATAGCAGCTAGAGTTCGCCTCAGGCGGTCGAGCTAGCAGCCGACCGCCGGGCGGCTGCGGCTTTTTTTTGAACCGGCTTGAGGGCGTCTGCGTATATACGCGAAGAAGGCCGAAGGTTGGGCTGCAGTCGCTCGCGAAGAGCCAAAAGCGGTCCAATCGTTACAAGCAGAACCAGCTCGGAAAAAAAGAGCATGGTTCTCCCACGACAGGTTTCCCGCAGAGGTGCTACTAGCCGGGCGAGTGTCGTGCGATTGCTGGGTGTTTATCGAGAAAAACAGCGCCGCCCGCCGCGTGGGTGGGGGACGAATCCGTTATTATGGTAGTTTGACAGATTTTAGGGGCCCGCTTATCTTCGATTTCAACGTATCGATGCGGGCAAGCTCTCTAGGGCTTGTCTGCTGACAGCATTGCCTCTTTGGCGAGGTGGCCAAACACTGGGCGGTTTGACGTCCGTGTCGGGGCCGAAAAGTGGCCAACAGGCGGCTGCGTGCCGAGCAAGAGCCACTAATCAGACGGATCTGCCCTCGCCTACCGCTAGCTAATCCTCCATCCACCTATCTGCGCACATCCAGCCAAACTTCCATGAGTAGCACCCTCGCTCCCCGTCCTGTCCCTCTCGGAACTAGTGGCCACTCCGGCAGTGCCCCAAGCCTTAGCCCTGGCGAACAACAGGCGATGTGGATCACGCTCGTCAGCTCCATTGGAGTGCTGATGGTGGTCTACTGGAACGAGCTGACGATTACCAAGGACTACTGGAGCGATGCCACCTATTCGCACGGCTGGATCATTCCCTTCATTGGGATCTTCCTGATCTGGAACAAGCGTCTGCCGCTTGGCGGGCAGGTGAGCACCCAGGAAGAGAACCGCATTGCCCAAATCGTCCTGGCGCCGGCGGGATTGGCCATTGTGGCCTATTTTGCCGGTTTTCCCGCAGTTACCTGGCTGTTGTACGGAATCTCGGTGCTGCTGGGATTCGCCATGGTGCTTCGCTATCACGAGTTCGAACCGGTCGCCATGAGCGAGCGGTGGATCGGCGCTGCCCTGGTAGTGGCAGCCCTCGGATTGCGAATCTACGGCACCTTCTACGACAAACTGTATTGGGACCGATACAGCATGATCCCTGCGCTGTTTGGCGTCTTCATGCTGGCTGGAGGCTTTCCCATCATCAAGCGGATGTGGGCGGCCATCGCCTTCTTCGTATTCATGATGCCGCTGCCTTCGCGAGTCGAGCTTTTCATGCTCGGCGGTTTGCAGAAGATCGCGGCTGCCGCCAGTACCATCGTGCTACAAATCCTGGGAGTCGGTGCCTACCGCCAGGGTTCTCGAATCAATGTCGATGGATTGTCCGAGCCGCTGGAAGTGATCGGAGCTTGTGCCGGATTGCGGATGCTCACGATCTTCTGCGCGATGGTCATTGCCATGGTGCTGCTGATCGATCGCCCCTGGTGGGACAAGCTTATCCTGCTGCTGAGCGCCGTGCCCATTGCCCTGATAACCAACATTATTCGCATTACCACTACCGCACTGCTGTTTCTGGCTGTGGAAGGTACCAGCTGGCAAGACCCTCTGCACGACAGAATTCACGATGTAATGGGCTACGCGATGATCTTCGTGGCTGGCGGCATCATGTGGCTTGAATACAAGATCCTCTCCTGGCTGTTTGTCGAGGAGGGAGACGAAGTGCTCCATACCGCGGGTATGCGAGGTGGAGTGCCGATTGGCCGGAACTAGCCCTCTGTGTTGCCGCTGGGCAACATACGTTGTGTTTCGGCCACCTGAACTTAGCTGGCTGGGGCAGAAGGATTAACCGTATTTTCGCCGTTTGCCGCATAAATACTGAGTCGAACGTTTCGCGGCCACGCCTTGGGCGTCGAAGTTGCATATGCCTCAAGGCCAAGGCGGATGCCAATCCGTCCGGCGTACGCCCCTACTTGTCTCGGCAGCCATTATCCCTGAGGAGAGTTTAAGCAATGGCTAATCACGACCCTTCGCATCCGACCGCCCCAGGCAATAACCAGCCACTGGTTCCTGCCTCGATGCACGACCAAGGAGGCCCACTGGAGGTCTCCCAGCCTTTCGCCAGCCCAACGTTCTCGCGAACGCCAGCGGTGGTGAACGGCGGCATGGACGCATCCTGGTTCCTCAACTCGCTACGACGACGCTGGCTGCTGGCCACCTGCATGGGCCTACTTCTGGCCGCTGGTGCAGGCGCGGCATTGTACTACCTGTTTCCCGAGTCCGACACCGCGATGGCTCGGTTCTTGGTGAGTTCTAAGCAGGAAACCCTTCTAGACAACGGCATTAATATTAGTGGCCCCACCGAGAGCTTTGACATTTACAAAGCGACGCAGGTGCAGATGATCAAAGGCCCGAAGGTATTGCGTGCCGCTATGAAGAATCCCGACATGCAGAAGGTTGGGTTCCTGCGTCAAGAAGAAAACCCCGAGATGTGGCTGTACGAAAACCTGGATGTACGCTTCGAGGGAAATAGTGAATTGATGCGGGTCTCTTTGACTTTGGATGAGAACGCCGAGGAAATGGAGACCGCCATCCGCGCGATCTGCGAGGCGTACATGGAAGAAGTGGTCCGGGCTTCGCGAATTGAGCGCATGAAGCTACGAGATGCGCTAAAGGCCACGCGCTCGAATTTGATGGCCGAAATTCGCGAGAAGCGAGACGAGTTCCTGCGGCTCTCTGAAGAGCTTGGCATCACACCAAGTGGTCAATTTGATCCCTCCGTTCGTATGTTGTTCGACGAACTGAGCGCCAAGATGAGGCAGCGGGCGGAACTTGAAGAGCAAATAGTCGAAATTCAACTTCAGTACGAAAACTGGCGTAACACCAAGAACAATCCGGGCCTGCAAGAGCAGCAGGTCGACGCCATGGTGTCCGCCAATGAAAACATCGCTTACCAGGAACAGGAAATCCTGGCGCTACAAGCGCGGCTTCGTGATGCGGAGAAACGTTCCTCAGGTCGCGCCACCCGCCTGACGCGCCGCATTCAAAAGGACTTGAACTTCGCCCAGCAAAGTCTGGCGCAGGAAAGGAATCAGCTTCGACAACAGATCAAGCAACAGATCGCCAATCAACCGGATTACGAGATCGCGTTGGTTACCGAGCAGATGCAGCGTCGGCTCGGCTACCTCAATCGTCGCCTTCTACAGCTCATGCAGGGTCGCGACGTTCCACAGGAAGATGGCTCCACCGAGCATGAAATGGGCATCAACGAGTTGAAGGAGACTCTCGAAGCCAAGGCCGTTGGCTCCACGGATCTCACCATCCGCAATGCCGAACTTCAGCAACTCGACGAAGTCGCCTATGACCTGTCGCAACGCATCCAAGCGTGGGACATCGAGCTGGATCCCAAAGCCCAGCAGGAACGTGTCCAACTGGTCGAGGCTGCCTACACGATGCCTGGCATTAACAAGTTCCAGCGGTACGCCATCACTGGCCTGGGCAGTATCGCCACGCTGGTGCTTACCTGCCTGGGCATTGCTTACCTCGAGTTCATGGGTCGCCGACTCAACGGACCCGAGCAGGTGGACGAAGGCCTTGGCATCCGCGTGGTTGGCACCCTGCCGGCACTGAACGCCAAGCGAATGATGAATCCCAAGCACCCGTTGGTGGCTCAACTCACCGAGTCGATCGACAGCGTGCGAACCGCCCTGATGCACGACTCGACTTCCAAGCCTCGCCAGGTGGTGCTGGTCACCAGCCCGTCGGCTATGGAAGGACGCACCACGGTTGCCAGCCAGTTGGCTGCCAGCCTGGCTCGTGCCGGTCGTCGCACTCTGCTGATCGACGGCGACCTGCGTCGCCCGGCTCTGCACGTGCTGTTCGACGTGCCGCTGGAAGACGGTTTGTGCGAAGTGCTGCGAACCGAGGTCGACGTGGCGGATGTGGTTCGTCCGACACACGCCGAGAACTTGTGGCTGATGACGGCCGGCTACTGCGACGCCGATGCGGTGCACGCGATGGCCACCGATCAGATTCAGCCGATCTTCGAGAAACTGCGTGATGAGTTCGACTTCGTGATCATCGACGGTGCTCCGGTTCTGGGCCTCAGCGACTCGCTGATGATGGGCCAGCACTGCGACGGAGTACTGTTGAGCGTGCTGCGGGACCACACCTCGGTGCCCAGCATCTACAAGTCGACCGAACTGCTGCGTGACGTCGGTGTGCGACTGATCGGTTCGGTGGTCAACGGTGTCTCGGCTCGAGCCGACCGCCGCGTGACCCACCTGCAGATCGCCTCGCCCAAGGCAGCCCGTAAGCAACTGGAAGACCAGCACGCGGATGTGGCCGTGGCTACCAAGCCCGCCACGAAGCCAGCCACCGAGGTACAAGACCTCGACGACCTGGACGATATCGACTTCTCCGACCTGTCCAACGACGACTAATCGGTCGGACAAGTAACCCTAAGCTTCTCCTCAGCGGGGTTTCGATTCGGCAGCCTGATCAGCCCCGAAACGAAACCCCGTTTTTTTGTGGAAGTAGTATGGCCGCCCCGGCCGTACGTAGCAGGATGCGGTGCAGTATTCATGGGGCAAAGGGGTTCTCGGAGACGGTGGATGAGTCGAAGGGATTCTGGCCTTGGCAGATCGAGACTTTGGGATACCGCTCGCGAAGCTCTTCGACTCCTTCGTCGCCGATGGACGTGTCCACTAGTGTGAGCTTCTGAAGCTGTGGCATCTTGGAGAGCAGGTCGGCGACTTGCTCAATCGTAAGGCTTTCACCCCACAGTTCCAGTTCGCTGATTTCCAGCGGCGCTAGGTCCGTAAGACCGGTCGCCCAGCACCAAATCACGCTCTGGATCAAACCGCCATCTCATCGCTTCTTCAATCGAGCTATTTCCGAACGAATCAAGTTTCAGAGTCTCGAGGTGCGGTAGCGATTTGAGTTCTGCAAGTGCGTCATACGTCAGTGCACCTTCAATCGAGACCTTCTCAAGTTGAGCGAACCTTGATAGTTCGCAGATGTCATCCTTCCAATTGGCATTCATCCGCAAGTCGGCTTCGGTTCGCCGCCAGAACGCTTGCAGGTTACCCGCGTTGCCCACCAGCTTTCGCAGCCAGACAGGGCCTTCATATCGCCACCTACCATAGTTGCCCCCGTGGAACGGCGAGGGCGACACTTTGAGGTCGAACAGCTCGCTGAGCTCGAGTTCTAACTGCCGCTGGCGAGCGTTGGCCGTGTACCAACCAATCAACACGCCGAAAACGGCCATCCCCACCAACAGATCGACGACTCGAAACCGCAAGAGCCCGCCGCGGCGTCGCAGCCATCGCTCGGTTGACCAGATCACCAGTGCGATCACGGCACAAAACAACGCGAGGTCAACGATCACCGCCCACCAGCGTATCCGCCACTCTTCCCCATCGAGTGGCCAACTTCGTCTTCTGGTCCAGGAAACAGCCCGCTTCTCGGTATAGACTTCGGACACCTGCTGCTCGACTAAAATCAGCAGATTCTCAAACCGGTCCCCCGTATAGATTGCTCGCGCAGCACAAGGCATCGGCCAACCGTGCTCGTACACTCGCATGTCGGCATCCTCGTTCGCATGTCGCTCGAAAGATTGTTGCCAAGCTTCCCGGCACTCTAGCTGCCAAACGGTAGCTGGATTTTCGTAGCAACGACTCTCCTCCCCCGGCACCATAATCAACACCAGCGCTGCCGAGACCACCAGCATCACCAGCCAGGTGAATGGGTGGAGGCTTCTGAGGCGTCGGAAGAGGGAGCGGATCGGTTGCACTGCGAGTTCATTCTTTGGCGGCCATCGTGGGGTAACGCTGGCGGCGAACGTCTTGCACCAGCGATTCCATATCCGCAGGTGAATTGCCCGCATAGTTTTCCAGGCAAGACATTTGCTGCCAAACTGCCGTCAGGTTGACCCCAGGGTACCTCTCACGAATCGCGGCAATCTCCGTAGGAGTGATGGCGGGATCCTGGAGTATGAGAAACTCGAGATTGGGACTGCACTGCAGCAATTGTTCAACGTCTTCAGCCAACACCCATGGACCGCGTATGGTGAGAGCCTGCAAGTGCAGCTTGCCGAGTTTCGGCAAGTCCGCGTAGCCAAGGCAATCAGCGGGATCGAAGCCAGTCCGTGATTTGCCGGCTGCATCGCCTATCTTGTCGGGATCGCTCAGGGCAACATGCAGACGGTCCAATCGCTCGAGCTCTGCGATCGACGCGATCGCATCGCGCGGCATCCCAGAGGGAAAGTGGAAGCTCTTTAGGTATGGGAGTCGACCAAGCTGGCGGAGATCCTCCTCCCACAACTCGCTCGGCTCCAAATAAGCGATTTGGATATGATGAAATCGGGTGATGAGGACTTCGCTTCCGGCAAGGCGCTCGAGCCACAGCGGTCCGTAGTACTTCGGCGTATCCAGACGGCATCGCCTCTTCGTTTGCCGGTCGGAGTCATCGTCAAAATAGCGCGCCACCCGCTGTTCCACTTGGCGCAGTTGCTTGTGGTGTTCCAGCCAAGCGAGCAGTGCCGCAACAACAGTGAACCCTGCCAGCAGATCGACAATCCGCAGCCGGAGAAACCCGCCGCGTCGCCGGACCCAGATCTCCGTAAGGATGATCGTCGCAGCGAGAAGCGCGGATGCCACAAGCAGGTTCGCCAATAGCGCCGGCGTGTTGAGCCTCCAGTGGTCGCTCCAGAATGGCCAGCTGTCGTAGTTGCTCCAGGTAATGGGAGTCTCGATTTGATGATCGTTTCCCTTCCACCTGCGAAGAATAACAGCGAACTGCATCGCCGGTTCCGAGGCCTCGCGCTTGGGTTGTGGCACGTCCGCCAGCGTAGCTGGGCTGGGGCTGACCTCGGTACACGTGCATCGCACCAAATGGGGCCAAGGCCAACCATGCTCGTAGAGAGTCAAGGTCGTGTGGACAAACTCACCTTTCTTCCGACCCTGTTGATAGCTTGTGTAAGTCGCCAAATAGACTTCCTTGGCGTCACCCCACCACTCGCCGTCCAGTTGCTCAGAGCGGTACATCCGCTCACCCGGCACCATGATCAGCACTAGCGCCGCCGAAACCACCAGCGCCACCACCCACGTAAAAACGTGAAGGCTTCTCAGGCGTCGGAAGATGAAGCGGATCGGCTGCACGTCATCGGTTCTCACGAGCGGGTGGAAAGTATTCTCCCCGGCCTTGCCCGATGATGCAAACTCACTTTACGTACTATGGCCGCCCCGGCCGTACCCAAGCTAAGCTACGGCCGGGGCGGCCATAGTACCTGTCGAGGCGTAGTGCTTACTGCTCAATGTCTTCGTGGCGGACTCGGTCGATCCAGCGGAGCAGGAAATACATGGCCACGCCAGCGGCGATCGTCACGACGCAGGCGGTGATGGTGGCGGTGCCGTCGTCGGGCTTGCGCATCGCGGTGAGCACCATGAGCGCCAAAGCGGCGGCGACAAACACGCCTGCGGCGGTGAGTTGCCACCACCGCGGCTGACGCTCGGGATCGGGTCGCACCCAGAACAGCGTGGCCACGGCCGCCGCTGCGCAGAGCATCAAGATGAGCCCCAGGTACTCGAGCTGTGCCCTCAGGCTTGCGACCAACACCACAGTGCACGCCAGCACCGACTGCAGCGTGATTGCCACCCGCGGCGATCGACCGGCGGGGGGAACCGGAATAGGGAAGAGCCCGTCGGCCGCCATTTTGGAGTACACGCGGGGGCCACTCATCGTCAGCGCGCTGACGCTGGTGGCCAGTGCCGCGCAGATCAACAGCCGCGTGCAGACTTCGGCCGTCGGGCCGCCCAATATTCCCATGGCCAATGCTGCGATGTCATCCTGTCCGGCAAGATCTTCGATGGGACCCGAGAAGACGAACACGGCGTTCAGCGCCAAGTACAGCACCGTTACGAGCAGCGTGCCGAGCACCATGCTGCGGGGCACGTTTCGCTCGGCATCGCGGACTTCCTCGGAAACGTACACCGCCGCGTTGAACCCGGAGTACGCCATGTAGACGTAGGTGAGTTGCACGGCGAATACGCTCCAAGTGAACGTCGGCGGCGGGGTGGCAGGAAGCGGCTCGCGGCCGCCGAGCCACCAACAACCGAGCAGTGCCAGCAGCGACAATCCAGCGACCTTCAGCACGACCACGCCGTTCTGCAGCCACGCCCCACCGGCCACGCCGAGCGAGTGCTGCACGACGCACAGCAGGATGAGCACGATGGCGATTTTTCCGTTGGGCTCCGCAATTCCCAACAGCGGTGCGGCGTATTGCTCGAACGTCCCGGCGGCCAAGGCCAGCGCGCCGGTGAAGCCTGCAAGCAGCGACACCCAACCCGCCAAAAAACCAGCCAGCGGATGCACTCGCCGTGCCAGATAGACGTACTCGCCGCCCGACTCGCGCAACTGCTGGGCGAGCGCTCCATAGCTAACCGCACCACACAGCGCGACGATGCCACCGACCACCCAGCAGACAAGCACCCATCCCCGCGAGCCCAGCGCGGCCAGCGAGTAACCCGCACTGATGAAAATCGCCGAGCCGACCATGCTGGCCACCACCAGAGCAGTGGCCGAGCTGAGTCCCAGTGGCTGCGAAGGTTTATCGCTCATCGCAGTTCATCTACTCGTTGGCAAGAAAAAACCCCGAGCGGAAAGCTCGGGGCTTAAGGGAGTGCGTGCCGCACGGGCGTGTAGCGTCTGTGGCGGCGAATTTCCAGAGGATCTTGCTCAAATACACGCCAAATTTATCTGTAGTGCGCTCTAGTGCTTCGACATAGCGCTCTAATCTTCTTCATCGTACTCGTATTCGAAGTCTTCCTCTTCGTCGTCGTCGTCATACTCTTCGTCCGAATATTCGTACTCAACGTCGGCGTCTTCTTCGTCCGCATCGTCGGCTTCGGCATCGTCCTCGTACTCCTCGCCTTCTTCATCTTCCTCGAGGTCGTCCGCTTCGTACTCTTCATCGTCTTCGAGCTCGGAATCGTCGTCTTCGACTTCCTCCCAAGTTTCGTCTTCGTACTCTTCCTCTTCGTACTCTTCTTCCTCCAGAGGTTCGGCCTCTTCGAGCAGGTCGCCGTCTTCGACGTCCTCGTACTCGTCGTCGTAGACCTCTTCCTCATCATCGTACTCGTCATCGCCGTCTTCGTAGTCGTCGGCGTAGCCGTCTTCGAAGTCGTTCTCCAACTCACTTTGCAGGACGCGCGCCAAAGGGTCGTGCTCCGCCAGTGCGGTAGCGCTGGAAGATTGGCTGGATTGGTGGGGGGTGACGATACTCACGGAGGCTGTCTCCCTGGCTTGAGTTCATGCGGCTCGCGGAACCACATTCTGTTGACGGTTGCTCTCGGTTGCAAGCTGCCCGGCCGCCCCATCGACTCCGTCGAGCAGCGGCAGGTCTTTCAGACTCTTAAGGCCAAATAACTGTAGAAACCGCTTGGTGGTGCCGTACTGAAGGGGTCTGCCCAATTCTTCTGATCGTCCGACAATACGCAAGAGGTCCCGCTCAATCAACTGCCGGAGCAGTTCGCCGCAGGCTACGCCGCGGATGGCCTCCACTTCGGCTCGCAGCACCGGTTGACGGTATGCGACTACCGTCAGGGTATCGAGGGCCGGCGGCGTGAGCTTGAGCGGACTGTGGTCCAGGTCGCAGAAGTCGCCTATTTTGCCAATCCAAGGGGCAAATTGCGACCCTGTCAGCAGCCGATACCCCCCGGCCACGTTCTCGATCCGAAACGCCCGACCCCGCCGCTGGTAGGTGTGCGAGAGCTGCGATAGCAGCGTGCGGGCCTCGGTAGCGTCGGTCAGATTGGCCAGTTGGGCGATCCGCCGCAGGCTCAGGGCCTCTCGCGAAACCAGCAACACCGCCTCGACTCGGGCCTGGCGGTGGGCGTCGTCCGACTCCGCGATTGGAGCGTCGGAACTCTGCATTTCCGACCACACAGTCGTTCGGCCGCCTGCGCAGCGGGGTCCGTATCGCCGCGAACCGCTGGCGATGGTCTGAAGTTGCTCGGATAGCGCGGTCCTGTTTGGTGTCATCACGCAGCGTTTTCTTAGCGACGCAGTGGTCCCGTTCCGCTGGCCAGTTGCCACTCGCTCACTTGCCGAAGCACCTCTTGCGCGGCTTCAGCAGGGTTGGCGGAAACGGCCTCAAAGTGTCGTGTGAACCCGCTACCACCAGCGACCGGCGCCTCGCAATGGAAGCGAAAGAATTCGCCGTTGTCGCCCCACGGATCGAGCGAACAACGCGATATCCCGCGGTTTTTCAGTTCGTCGAACACTAGCGCAACGGGGGAACGGTCCGCTTCGATCGGCCCAGGAGCAACCGGCTGGAGTTGCTGTCCACCGACGGGATGCACTTGCGAGTCGACCAACGGCGGGGCATGCAATGGCTGGGCATCCGCCTGGAACGCCTCGGGAGGAGCTGGCGTCAGGGGGGCCATCGCAGTATCGGCAGCCGGTGGCTGGACCTCGTCTTCCGACGAGAAGGTCTCGGTGGCGAGTTGCTTGGCTCGATCGACAAACGGGGCGAGCTTCTCGAGCTGCGGACCATAGGCTCGATAGGCCAACGCTCCGAGAACGAGCGTACCGACCATTACCGATGCTCGGTAGAGAGTTTTGAACGATTCCATAGGTCGCTTTTGGGTGGGAATGTGCGGTGGGAACGTCCGGCAGGGGGCGTCGCGCGGAGGATAGATAGCACCCCCAGCCGCAACAAGGGCAATTCGGCGCCGGCGGCTCTCCCCAGAGCGTGCTAGCACCTATAATTGCCGCATGGAATCGCCCATCTATCTCGATTACAACGCCACCACGCCCACGGCCCCCGAGGTCGTGGATGCGATGGCCGAGGCCATGCGGGCTGGCTATGCGAATCCAGCTAGCCAGCACGATCCAGGTCGCACCGCGCGGCGGGTGGTTGAATCGGCTCGCGAGCGGATCATCGAGCTATTGGGCGGCGAGACCGGCGGGCGGCTGCCCGACCGGCTGATTTTCACCTCGGGCGGCACCGAAGCGAACAACCTAGCAATGTTCGGCTTGGCGCAGATGGCCGAGACCCAGCACGCCGGGCCCCACCAGCTCGTTCTCTCGCCCGTCGAGCACCCGAGCATCGCCAGGGCGGCCGACGCACTGGCCTGCCGGAATTGGCGGATCGACGAGTTGGAGGTCGACGCCGATGGCGTCGTGCCGCCGAAATCGCTGGAGGAACTGATCGGGCCCGAGACGCGCTTGGTGACCACCATGCTCGGCAACAACGAAACTGGCGTTTTGCAGCCGGTGGAGCGGTTGGCTTCGCTGGCGAGGTCGCATGGTGCGGTTTTTCACACCGATGCGGTGCAGGCGGTGGGCAAGATCGATGTTCATTTTGGCCAGCTCGGCGCTAGCTCGCTGGCGCTGGCAGCCCACAAGTTCCACGGCCCGCTGGGTATCGGGGCACTACTAGTGCGGGGCGATACACCACTGGCCCCGCAGCTATTTGGCGGTTTCCAGCAAGCCGGGCTGCGGCCGGGCACCGAGTCGGTGCCTCTGGTGGTGGGAATGCGGACTGCCCTGGAGCTATGGGACCGGGAGCGCAACGAACGTTTGGCGCACCTGACCAGTTTGCGCGAACGTTTCGAACAGCAAATCTGCGGAGCGGTGCCGTACGTGAAGGTCGTCGCAGTGGAGGCTAATCGTCTGCCACACACCTCGAACATCGCGTTTTGCGGCCTCGATCGGCAGGCGTTGTTTCTGGCGCTCGACACGGCGCAGGTGGCTTGTTCGACCGGTTCGGCGTGCGCCAGCGGCTCGAGCGAGCCCTCTTCGGTGCTGGTGGCGATGGGGTGTTCCGACGAGGTGGTGCGGGGCAGTTTACGCTTCAGTTTCGGCGCTCCAACCACCCCCCTGGAGGTCGACGAAGCGGCTCGTCGTATCTCGTTGGCCTGTAACAACTTAGAACGACAAAAACATCGATAAAAATGGCCCTTGGTGGCTCCCGCTGCGACAGCGAATCGGGTAGAATTTGGGTTTGCTCTTTTCCCCTTCGAGACAGGCTGCCTAACGGCCCCCCGAATTGGAGTTTTCGTGGTCAACGGAGTGTCGACGCTTCCCGTGCCCAGCCGCCAAAGCGATGCGCAACGATCCGCGCTGGCGGACACTGCTGCGCAGTCGACGCTCTCCACCAACTTCGTTGCGGGCGAGGAAAACCGGCTGCTCGCTGCTGTGCTCGGCGCGTGGTGCGAAGTGCTTGCCGAAGGCGATTCGAAGCCCGGCAGTTCGTCGAATTCCGACGTCTGGCTGCAGCTAACCAGCCCGCTGGTGCTTGTCGGCTCCACTGGTAGCGGCAAATCGCATCTGGCCCACGGCTTGGCCGAGTTGGCTGGCGATAAGCGTGCTGTGTACACCACGGCGAACGACCTGCGACGCGAGTTTGCGGGCACGTTCGACGATGGCGCATCACGCACTTGGCGTGAGCGACTTGCCAGTACGCCGATCGTCGTGATTGACGACCTGGACCATCTGCCGTCGCGGAGCCGGTTCCAACAGGAACTGCTGCACATGGCCCACGAAATCACTAATCGCGGGCACAAACTGGTGGTCACCTCCGCCCAACCGATTGCCCATTTGCCTGGCTGGCTTCCCGATCTGGTGAATTGGTTTGCAGCCGGTTTGACGCTGGAGATTTCGCCGCTCAGCCCCGAGTCGCGGCGCGAGCTGATCACCCAATTTGCCGACGCCAATGGGTGGCGACTGAAGCCCGACGCGATGGACATGCTGGTCGAACATACCCCGCCCGAGCCCCGCGAAGTGTTCCGCCTGGCGGCCGATATGCTCCGGCAGTTCGGCACCGGCGCGCGACTCGAAGTCGACACGCTGGCCCACTTCATCCATCAGCGCAAAGCTGCCCAAGCGCCCGAGCTTCGCGACATTGTTCGCGTGGTTTCGCGATACTACCGCATTCCGCTCAAGTCGCTCACCAGCGCTTCGCGGCAAGCGGCCGTGGTTTCCGCCCGGGCGACAGCCGTTTACCTGGCGCGAAAGCTCACCTCGGCCAGCTACGATCAGATCGGCAAACAACTGGGCGGCCGCGACCACAGCACGATCATGTACAGCCATCGGCAGGTGGAGAAACGCTTGCGACGCGAAGCGGCACTGCGTTCGGCCATCGAAGACCTGACGAGGCTGCTGCGAAAATGACCAGCGGCAGAATCACTTACCAAACACGTGTGGAGAAGTTGTAGACCAGTGGTCACGGATTGTCGGCTGCCTTGGTCAGTCGTCGACAGCGGCTGGCAAACCGACGTTTTTCATCGACCAGCAGCAACCAGCTATCGACCAATCGTCGACCACCATCCAACACGTTGTCCACCACACCACCAACTCAGCAAACCCCGACGCCCACAGCACTTACCGAGCACCCGGCGCTCGTTATGAACACCTCGCGGCGGCGAGTAAATAACAACAACATAAAAATTACTTTGTATTGGACTGATAGGGAGAGAACGCCATGAAGATTGTCGCCAACCGCGAGAAACTACTACACGCCTTTAGCACGGTTGCTCCTGTAGCACCCGCCCGAAGCCCCAAGGCGGTGTTGCAGAACGTGAAGCTGGACGTCACCTCCGACGGAGCCACTCTGATGGCGACCGACCTGGAGTACGGCATTCGTTACGCGGTCGATGGCATCGAGGTCGAAGCGCCCGGCGCGGTGTTGCTGCGAACCGATAAGTTCGGACCGATCTTGCGGGAGAGCAGCGACGAGACATTCCGCATCGAGTCGGACGGCAGCACCACCACGGTGCGTGGCGAGCGTAGCAAGTTCAACATGCCGGTCGCCAATCCGAATGAGTACCCGCCGGTGGCCAGCTTCGACGAGGCAGCCCACTACGAGATTCCCGCGCGGCTGCTCAAGGAACTCATCCGCCGCACGCTCTACGCCACCGACAACGAAAGCAGCCGCTACGCCCTCGGCGGTGTAAAGCTCGAAAGCGATGGGAAGACGATCACCGCCATCGGCACCGACGGTCGGCGACTGGCGAAGATGGAAGGCCCCGTGAACACGGTTGGCGAGCCGGTCGGTTTCGGCGAAGCGACCATTGTGCCAGCCAAATCGATGGCCTTCATCGAGCGGACCGTGATGGACGACGACGGCGAAGTGCAAATCGCCGTGCGGCAGAACGAGATCCTCGCCAAAACACCCCGCGCAACGGTCTACACTCGGCTGCTCGAAGGGCGTTTTCCTGGCTGGCGCGACGTGTTCCCCAGTCGCACCGAATCGGCCAAGATCGAACTGCCGGTTGGCCCGTTCGCGGCGGCCGTGCGGCAGGCGGCCATCGTCACCAGCGACGAAAGCCGCGGCGTCGACTTCACGTTCGCCGATGGTACGCTCACGCTCGCAGGCAAGACGGCCGACGTTGGCCAGTCGCACGTCGAGATGCCGATCAGCTACACCGGCGAGTCGATCACCATCACGCTCGATCCCAAGTTCGTGGGCGACTTCCTCAAGGTGCTCGACGCCGAGAAGACGTGCACGCTGGACTTGGCCGACGGCGACTCGGCGGCCGTGTTCGGCACCGACGATGGTTACGGCTACGTGGTGATGCCCCTGGCGCGAGACCGATAAGCCATGGACGAAGACGAACTTGCCCAGAAGCTGGCCTACCAGAAGCGTCGAAACGACGTGCAGCGACGTCGGTTCTACGCCCACGAGCCGCAGGCCATCGGCAAAGTGCTGGCCAAGGTCGTCATCAACAACCGCTACGCGTGCGGCGAGTCGAACGCGGCCCTGGAGGAAGCCTGGGCCAAGATCGTCGGTCAAGCATTCGCCGCCCGCACCCAACCCACCGGCATCAAACGAGGCAAATTCGAAGTCACCGTGGCCCACTCGGCCATATCACAAGAGTTAACGTTCGACGGGCGGCGCATCGTCGCTGAACTACAAAAAGCGTTCCCCGAAACAAAAATCACCGGCGTGCGTTACCGCGTCGGGACCATTGGATAGACAAAGCAACGTAGCATGAGCCTCGGGCCCACAACTACATCACAAAGCGAAAACACGAATGGCAGACGATAACGAATCGTACGGAATGAATCCCGAAGAAGGTGAGCAGGCGGAGTCGCAGCCCACCAAGCGGGCGCTCGCGAACAGCGAGTATGGTGCTTCGGACCTCGAGCACCTGAGCGACCTGGAGCACGTGCGCGAGCGGCCCAGTATGTACATCGGCGACACCACCGTGCGTGGTTTGCATCACCTGGTGTACGAGGTGGTCGACAACTCCATCGACGAAGCGATGGCCAGCTACGCCAGTGAGGTGCAGGTCATTATCAATGGCGATGGTTCGGTCACGGTCGAAGACGATGGCCGTGGCATTCCCGTCGAGAAGCACGAGCAGCTTTCCGAGCAGATGGACCGCGAGGTCTCGACGCTCGAAGGGGTGATGACCGTGCTAAAGTTCGGCGGCAAGTTCACCAAGGGCGCTTACCAGACCTCCGGCGGTTTGCATGGTGTCGGCGTCACGGTGGTGAATTTTCTAAGCGAATGGGCCGAGGTGGAAGTCTCTCGCGACGGCCACGTGCACCATCAAGAGTACGAACGGGGCGTGCCCAAGGGTCCGGTCCGCCGTGTAGGTGCAACCCAGAAGCGGGGCACGAAGACCACCTTCAAGCCCGACCCGCAGATCTTCCAGGTCACGAAGTACAGCTACGCCACACTGCTCAAACGCCTGCAGGAACTGGCCTTCCTGAACCAGGGCGTGAAGATCACCATCAGCGACGCCCGCACTGGCGAGAGCGAGTCGTTCCAGTACGAGGACGGCATTCGTCAGTACGTCGAACACCTGAACCGCGCCAGCGAAGCGGTCCATCCTGACGTGTTGTACGTTAGCGGCGAATCCGAAGGTGTCTCGCTCGAGATCGCCCTGCAGTACTCAGGCGAGTTCACCGAGAACGTGCACTCGTATGTCAACAACATCAACACCACCGAAGGTGGTACGCACCTATCCGGTTTCCGCTCGGCATTGACGCGCTGCTTGAACAACTACGGCAAAAGCGCCGGCATGTTCAAGGACCTCGTTCCCTCGGGCGACGATGTTCGCGAAGGACTCACCGCGGTGATCAGTTGTCGTGTGCCGCATCCGCAGTTCGAAGGTCAAACCAAAACGAAGCTGGGCAACAGCGAAGTCGAAGGCATCGTCAATTCGATCTTTGGCGAGTACTTGAGTAAGTACTTCGAAGAAAATCCCAAGACCGCCAAGGTGATCGTGAACAAAGCGATCACCGCCGTCGAAGCTCGTGAGGCGGCGCGCAAGGCCAAGGCCTTGTTGCGCGAACGCAAAGGCGCTCTGTCCGGCGGCAGCTTGCCGGGTAAGCTCCGCGATTGTTCGAGCAAGGACGTCGACAAGTGCGAACTGTTCCTGGTGGAGGGCGATTCGGCCGGTGGATCGGCCGAAGGCGGCCGGATGCGAGAGTATCAGGCGATCCTGCCGCTACGGGGTAAGATCATCAACGCCTACAAGAGCCGCGAAGACAAAGTGCTGGCCAACGAAGAGGTCCGCAGCATGATTTCGGCCGTCGGCACTGGCATCGGGGCTGAACAGGACCTGTCGAAGCGGCGTTACGGCCGCGTGGTGATCATGACCGACGCCGACGTCGATGGTTCGCACATTCGCACGCTGCTGTTAACGTTCTTCTATCGCCAGATGTACGAGCTGGTCGCCCGCGGTCACGTGTACGTCGCCCAGCCACCGCTGTTCCGCGTGCGCAAGGGCAAGCAAACCAGCTATGTGCAGACCGAAGAAGAGATGAAGGCGCAGCTCCTGGACCTCGGTCTCGGCGACTCGGTCTTCGATCCCGGCGACGGCCGATTGATCGAAGGCGAGCAGATGGCCAACCTGGTCCGCACCTTGGCGGCGCTCGAGGAGTCGATCATCGCCCTGGAGCGGCGCGGCATCAGCCTCAAACTGCACGCCCTGCGACAAGAACCCGAAAGCGGTAAACTGCCGGTGTATCACGTGTTCCTGGGCAACGACGAGCACTGGTTCACCGGTCGCGAACCGCTCGACGCGTTCGTCAAAGAGCAAGAAGCCGCGCTCGGCACCGAATTGGTAATCGACGCGGGCACCGCGGCCTTGAGCACTGAACCCAGCACCAATGGCGCGCCCACGGAGACCAACGGCTCGGCGGCCATTAAGCTGCGGATCGTCGAACTACACGAAGTGCGGACGATCAACACCCTGCTGGGCGACTTGCGCGAGATGGGCTTCGAGATCGAGGCGCTCATACCGCAGGAACGCACCGGCGAGGAGGGCTCGCGATACACGCTCCGCCGCGGCGAGAACGAAACCGGCCTGGAAGACCTCCGCGGCCTGCCCACCGCCATTCGCCACGCGGGCGAAAAGGGCCTGCAAATCACCCGCTTTAAAGGCCTGGGCGAAATGAACGCCGAGGAACTCCGCGAGACGACCCTCGACCCCGACAACCGCACGTTGCTGCAAGTGCAAATGGAAGACGCCGGCGCCGCCGACGAACTATTCCGCGTGCTGATGGGCGACCAGGTCGAACCCCGCCGAGAGTTCATTCAGAAGCACGCGCTGGATGTGAAGAATTTGGATGTGTAGGAGCGAATGACAGGTAGGCCCAGCCGGTGTGCTGGCGTCCTATCCCACTCCTGCAGTCACGGGGGCTTCATGGATTCCAGCAACAGGTCGGCGTTGAAGCTGCCGAGCGGTCTTCAAGTACTCTCCGTGGAGCGTCGGGTCTCGAAGCGCTTTGCAGTAAGTTTGGTGATCCGAGTAGGTGCGCGGGATGCACCGGTTGGGCAACCGACAATGGCACACCTCGCAGAGCATCTGGCGTTTGCCGGTCGAAATGAACCACTGATCGACAAGCTCGTGCTGCATGGGGCGTACGTCAACGGCATGACGGCCGCCGATTACACTATTTTCAGCATTGTCGGGCATGCCGATGGACTTCCGTTGGCGATGGAGTTCTTCGCCAACATAGTCGCTCCGTTGCAGGTATCTTCAGAGGATTTTGAAAGAGAAATCCCGATCATGCGGTGCGAACTGGTGGACGCGGCTCCCAGCGGAGTGTCTGTACGGCAACGACGGCTCGACCGCTTCTACTCGCGTTTGAACAAGAACCCGCACTGGAAGGTATCCGTCGCTAAGGAGCAATCGCTCCTCTCTCAAGTTTCATTGGACGCAGTGCGACAATTCGTCGGACAGCAATACGTTCCACGCAATGCGGCCCTGGCCGTGGTGGCTCCCAATACTACCGACGAGACGGAAGCGTCCGTACGCAGCACTTTTGGCATGCAAGAAACACCCGTCGACCGCGCAAACGCTAACGATCAACCGATCCCACCGGTAGCCAGGTTCAACTGGTCCTACGACACAGCACCTACCGTCTGGATCTGTTTGCACTATGGATCGAACGATACTTCTCCCTTGGCCAGACTCGTGGCTCAGCAGATCGCTAGTCGATTGGGAGGTGGTCCTGAAGGGGAGATGTTCAAGCAGTTCCGCCGGCAATCCGGGGCGGCTTACAATGCGAGTGCAGAATGTTACTGCTGGTTCGACCATACCTCGATTAGCAGCTTTGTATCCGTGAACAAGTCGGATGTACATTCCGCCGTGGCGTTCCTGATCGATCAGTTTCGGAACTTGGCCTTTGAGGGACTCAATCAGGATTGGCTCGATCGAGAACGGACCAAAATGCGCCGACAATTGGATGTCGAAATGGAGGACCCCCACTCAATGGCGGCGGCAATGGCCTACGAGGCGCTGCGCGCCGACCAGAGCAAGCTGCTTTGGTCCGAAGAGTATTTCCAACTGCTGGAGTCCGCTACCGAGGAGGACCTGCAAGCCAAGGCATCGTCTCTGCTCGCCGATGAGAACCTACGCTGCTTCCTAGGCGGGAACGTGGGGCCCATCTTGCGGTGGCGGATTCGGCGGTTGGTGGGTAGCTAGTATGCTCCACAGTTCAGCAGTCGCTTCGTTTCTCCCGCTCACGCTGCCACTGTTCCGAGGTATCCTCAGGAATCAGATCAGCGTCTAGCAACAACGCGAGGTGGTTGAGCTGTCGATCGCGAATATCGCAAGGGTGACGGATATGGACATCCTCTCCGCGAAAGAGAAGATGTAGGGTTTGGCCGTCTCGCTCCCAGCGTCCGCTGCCAGGTTTTTGCACATGCATCGGACCCTGCGTGAATGGGTTTATGGCTTCATACTGGTCGGTAATCTCCGCACCGCATGCTGAGGCAATGCTTCGCCATGTTTCGAGATCGAACGCCTGTCCATCCTTCCGGCGCAGTAGCAGGCACGGGGGCATCCACATCCGGGTGGTCCCCGTAGCTAACGGCTGTCCGTCTGGTGACAGGGGCGCGGGCAGATTGGCCTCGACCAAATCGTAGGTGACGCCCAGCTGCTCCAGTGCCTCGGAAGGAATCAGATAGAGAACTTCATTGGGTTCGCGTGCTGCAACCAGGCAATATTGCCGGGCGACTTTCTCGAAAGCGGCCGCCGCCGCTTCGGTCTGCGGAAGTCGGACTTTGGAGTAGATCATGAATCGCTTTTCGCGTTCGAGCTTGGCTGGAACACCCGATCGCGCATGACAATCTTGTCGGGTCCCAGCCAGCTGCGATGATGGTAGACAGGTTGCTGGAGGAGGTCGGCCATACCTTGTCCCACTCGCTCAACGACTTCGGTCGAATCCCAATCGGGATCCTGTCCGGGAGGTTCATACTTGGAAGCGGCGATCGTGATGGCAACATTGCACCCTACCGGTACCGACCTGTCCCATGCATCCAGACTGCCTGCGCGCTTGGAGGGTCGGGAAACTTCGTACGTAATGCCGGCTTCAACGGCCGAGCGCCAATCTTCTTCGCTGTGGCCGTTGTGGAATTCAGGCAGATTGAGCTGCCGCTGCAGGCCCTCGCAGAGTTGCGCTGGCGACAAGGGGCAGTCAACTGCCAGGCGCTCGATCACACGGACTCGATTCGGGTTGCCTGCGTGGTCGTAAAAATCAGCGGAGCAAAGCTTGGCTTCGCGCCCGTAGAGCCCCATCTCGAACGCCAGACCCAATTCCCGAAAGTCGCCGGCAAAATGCTCGGGATGGTCGACGTTGTTATGGTGGGCCAGTTCCGTTGTACTGTGAGCCATCAGCTGATTCCGGAGCTCCAATTCCGTGATGATTCCTCGGACCACCAATGGCCAACGTGCCCTACCCTTGCGTCCGTGCCTCTCGCGATGGAAAAGCAGGTGCTCCAGAAGGTGGATTGCCTCATCCTTTGGCAAAGGCTCACACTCCATTGCACTTGCCAGTTGTGCCATCGCGTCTACAAGAGTTGCAATGTGGGGCTCTTCAGGAAGATCGGCCATGCGTGCACCACTTGATGGGGTGAGTGAAGCGAGCCCGATAGGCAACCGCGTTGTGCACGGTTCATCAACTGAACGTAGAGAGCCAAGCTGGAACTCACTCTACCACTTCAACCCAAACTGCTCGCCGCCGCTTGGTCCGCCGATGCCACCTTTAAGCTGGCCTTTGCGTTTCTCGGGCGCTTTGGGGGCGTCGGATGGGGGGGTGAAGTCCGTCTCGGCTTCGTCTTTGTCCTTGGCCTTTTGCGGGGCTTCGGTTAGCGCCCGCAGGCTGAGGCCGATGCGTTGCTTTTCTTTATCGACCGTCAGCACTTTCACTTCGACGCCCTGCCCTTCGCTCACCACATCGGTGGTGCGGAACACGCGGCCGTGGGCCAGTTCGCTGATGTGAATCAGTCCCTCGACGCCCGGCTCGAGCTTGACGAACGCACCGAAGTCCATTGTCTTCGACACGGTGCCTTTCACCGTGGCGCCGGTGTAGTACTTGGTTTCGACTTTGTCCCACGGGTTCTCGGCACTTTCGCGGTACGAGAGGCCGATCTTGCCGGTGTCGGCGTCGATGCGTTCGATTTTGACTTTGACCTGCTGACCTTCCGATAGCACTTCGCTGGGGTGATTCACGCGATCCCAGCTCATCTTCGATACGTGGATCAAACCATCCACGCCACCCAGGTCGACGAACGCGCCGAAGTCGCGTAGGCTGCGAACCACACCTTCGCGCATCTGCCCGACGGCCAGTTCCTTCATCAGCTCGTCGCGCTTCTCGGCCTTTTCGCGTTCCATCACGCCGCGGTGGCTGAGCACCAGGTTGCGCCGCTCGGGGTTGGCTTCGGTCACCACCGCGTTCATCTTCTGGCCGACGTACTCCTCGGGATTCTCCACGCGGTAAATGGAAATCTGTCCCATCGGCATGAAGCCCCGCAGTCCGGCCACCTGGCATTCGAGGCCGCCCTTGTTCGAGCCAGTGACCACCACTTCGACCACCTGGCCTTCCTCGACGTCCTCCCAGTTGCCGACTTCCACTGCCGCGCCGGGCAGGGTGAGTTCGTACAAACCGTCGTCGCCGCCACGCACCACCACCACGTTCAGCTCGGTGCCGGGCTCGGGCAGCTCGCGGTCCTCGAACTGTTTGAACAGCACGACGCCCTGGTTGTTGCCGCCGAGGTCGACGAACACGTTGTCTTGATAGATCTTCGACACGCGGCCGGTGACGCTCGTGCCTTCGGGAATCTCCTCGCCAGGCGCTTGGCCGCCCTTCTCCATCAGCGCGTCGAGCGACTCTCCGCCCAGCGCGGCTTCGAACTCTTGTTCTAGCTCGGGGCTCAGTTGGTCACGGATGTTTGGCGGCGGGTAGATCTTGCCGGTCGGCTTGGGAGCCTCGGGACGAGAGCTGGCTCCTTCCTTCTCGCTCGGATCCACCGCCGGCGGCAGCGCGGTTGCTTTAGCGACGGGCTTCTCGGCCGCGTCTTCGGCGCGCTGGGTGCCGATCAGAATCCGTTGCCGTGGCTTCTCCGACTCGCCTTCGCCTCCGGCGGAGTTCTCCACAGCGGCGTCTGCAGTTTGCTCCACTGGCGCCGCTTCGGGCGTTGGAGTTACTGTGGCCTCAGCGGGGGAAGTTTCCGCTGTGGAAGCCTCCTCCTGCGGGGCAGTCTCGGCGGGAGTTTCCTGATCGGTCGACAGCTTTTCGGAGTCGGTCATCACTTCAACGACATTTGGGTCAAAAATGCGCCAGACAAACCCATCTGGGCGAGCCCCACAGTTTACCAAGACCCGCGAGTCGTGTGGAGCCGCCGGCAAACGAATGTGGTCGCTCGCTCCGCGAGCGCAGCCTGTGCGACTATTCCGCTAGCAACTCGCGCAGGTGATAGTGAAACTTGCCCAGTTTGCCCCCGTAATTGCCGGCCGAAATGGCCGGAATTCCCTCGCCGGCGGCTGCTTGCAGGGCCGCGCGCATCGCGTCAGCCACCGCCGATTCGCTGCTGCCGTTAATCACGATTTCGTAGGCGCACTGGGCTTCGGGCACCAACTCGGTTTCGACGCGGCCGCGGAGCGTCGGGCAGAAGGCGTCGTTCGTCGAGGCGATCATGCCCTTGTACCGCGAGCCGACTTTGCTGCCGCTCCGCACCACGCCGCCCGGGAAAGGGGTGATCACTTCCGGCAGCGGGGCGACCGCTTCGACCACCCGCCGCGCGGCAGCCAACGCGATCGCTTGCGAGGTGCCTTCGAGGATGATGTTGCCACCGGCCACGCCTTTCTGCACGCCGAGCGACTCTTCGACCAGGAACTCTCCATCCATCACGGGGATCCGCCAGTACCGCCGGGCGCCGGGCTTTTTGCTCTTCTGAAAACCGTCGCCAAAAAAGCGAATGTGTTTGCCAAGCGGAATGCGATCTTGCTCCACTCCGTCGACCGCCGGCAGCCCGTCGTACACGGCCGTCGTGGCGCAGGTCATCACGCACTGGCCCACGCGCTTGGGGATCGCTTTGGCCAAGGCGTCGGTCGAGAAGCCAAACGCCAAAACCGAGGCGGCCGGCCGACCGTCGGGCGACTCGTCCGGCGCGAGCAGCCGCTCCACGGCGATCTCGGCGTCGCACTGGATGACGCTCGACCCGTACCCACACAGCTCGCGCGTCGCAGCTTCGACCCAGTAGTCGTCGATGGCCGAGACAATCAGCCGCGCGTACCGCATGCGGAACGCTTCGGCGAATGTGTCGACAATGGTGGTGGACCCCAGTTGCATGGGTCCATCTTCGCCGGTTGTTGAGCGTGGGACAAGCCGACCGCAGAACGAGCGCAGTTAAAGGCGGGTCAACGGTATCGCCACAAAAAGGATAGAAAAGGCACAAAGTGGATGCCGCCAAGGGTTCCCTTTTGTGCCTTCTCATGGCAATCAATTGGAGAAGGACTCGGGACCAGGTCCAGGCATTGGCGGGAGTTTCGGCGGCCGTACCTTGTGCGGCACGGTAAATTCATGTTGCCTGGCGCGGCGAAGCGCTTTGAGAAGTTGCTGGATCTGCTCGTGGAGGTCTTGGTTGACTGTGATCACTAGCAGACCTGGTTGGATCGCGCGGATGCTTCGCACCGGGCCTCCGTTGTAGGTCCATCTATCGGATGCCGTATTACCGATGATCACGTCGATCAAGTCCTCGAGGGTCGCAGTTGGACCGCCATTATTGGCAAGGAGATCGCCCACTGGGTAGATAGCAGTCGATTGGTGGGACCAAGCCTCCTGTTCGGTAGTGATCAAAAGCACTTCGTCGCGGATGACGTAGGTCAGTTCCAACTGCCGCAGCATAAGTCGCAAGCCGGCACCGAGCGAAATGCCCCGTAAGTTGACGTTCAAGCGTTCGTTGGGCGAGAGGGCGAGATCGTCCAGAGCCGGCTGGTCGAGTTGGATCTCCATGTCGTACTCTTCGCGCAAGAAGTCGACGACCTTGGCGAGCGAAGTACTTTGAAACACCAGGCCATGCTCGGTCAGCGGTGCGCGCAAAGTCCGGCGGATTTCGTCGGTCTGCTGCGGGTTGCTCTCGACCCAGAAGACTGGAGTTTCGGGGTCGTCGGTCGGTGGTGGTGGCTCTTGCGCCGCAGTGCGCGCGATCATCATCCCGGCAAGTAGTAACCCGAGAAGCACCGCGCGAATAGGGACGGACATGCTGACTTTTTTGTAGAACGGAATTCATTCCGTTAGTTGAACCACCGGCCGACTTACAAACGGAATGAATTCCGTTCTACGGGGGAACTCTAGAACGCCCCGCCGCCTCGGTGGAGTTGCTCTTCCTCCGCTTTGGCTTCTCGTTCTTCCGGTGTCATCTGCCGATGTGGCCTGGCGGCCGGGTGGTCTTTCGCCAGGCGGAGGGCCAAAAGCAGTTTGCTGATTCGCTCATGGACATCCTGGGTCTGTGTGACCACCAGCAAACCAGGCTGCATGGTGCGAATCTCGGCCTCCGGGCCGCCGTTGACGACCCACGTGTCCGAAGCGACGTTCGAGTAGATCAGGTCTACCAGCGTTTCAATGTCTTCGGGACGACGGGCGCCGTTGTCGGTGGTGGCATCACGTTCGTAACCCTGCTTCACTTCCAGCAGGTCGCCCACAGGATAGATTGCCACGACGGGGCGCGCGCAAGCCACTTCGTCGGTGGTAATGACGAGCACTTCGTTGTCGATGTAGTACGTCAGTTCGAGCGGGCGGAGCATGAGTTGCAGCGCGCTGCCGAGCGAGATGTGCCGTAAGTCGGCGGTGACTGGCTCCTTGGGGTTCAGGCCGATCTCGTCCAGCCCGACCAGGTCGAGTTGGACTTCGATGTTGTATTCATCGCGAATGAATTTGACGACTTCGTTCAAGGGCGCATCTTTGACCTCAATACCAATACTGTTGAGCGGTTCACGCAAGACCCTGCGGATGTGGGTGGATTGTTTGAACTGCTCGTCGGCCCAGTAGACGGGCGTGTTTCGCTTCGCGCTGTCGAGGATCGCGTCGTACAGTGCCGCCTTTTTGTCGGCAGATGGCTGCTCAGCATCCGCCGCAGGAGCGGCCTCCTCGGCGGGTTGTCCCAGCGGCGGCCCGAACGGATTGTCGGCCGGCGGCTGAGCGGTAGTGGTCGCGAGGGCGACAAGGCTCACCGCCGCTGCGGCAGCTAGCAGATAGGTCCCGCGTAGGTAGCTCGACATAGTGTCTTCTCCCCTGAATAGTGACCGGTGCAGCGGAAACCACCCGCTCACCCAGTATAGGCGCAATCTGGCCCAAAATGGCGATTGCCGACCTTTAGATCGCGATGGGGAGAGATAATTATTGCAGGCGCAGAGGTGCGCCAAACGGAAAGAACTCCGTGCTACCCAGCCTGCGAAGTGGGGAAGGCGCCGCTGGAGACGCCGAGTATCCGTCCGCCGCTTTCGTACCAGCCGAGGCTGGTGAAACGGCACCATAGGAGGTCGATCTCGAGCTGCACCAGACCTTCGACGGGTAGGTCGATCGACAGCACCGCGCGGCGGTAGGGGATGGGCTTCTGGTGAAAGAATCCGATGCCCCGATCCGAAATGTCCCGGCCCACCACCACCATGGTGTGGTACTGCAAGTCGGGCACTTCATCGGGCTGCGGGGCGAGTTCGAACAGATAGGGGATCGGTGTTCGCGCGTCGGCGCGTTGATCGTGATGGATGGTTGGCTGCATCCGTTGCAACAGCTTGGCGACCTCGCCCCCCAATACGCGGGGAACCTGGCAAGTGGGAACGTCCGAACTGCTGCCGATCCAAGCCATCGATGAGCATTCCTGGGTGACGTGAAGTTGCCAGCGTAACGCAGCGCGAAGATAGGGGGCAGCACTACGTGGGCGGCGAAAAGCACCAGTCGCAACGGGACCGATGAGCCCGCTACGCAATCTTCGCGCAGCTTGGACCACTCAAAGCTAGCTCAGAGTTTTGCGCGCGGCAAATGAAAGTGATGCCGCAATGTTGGTTACCGGAAGCCGAGTCGCCGAATGACCGTTGCAAGCGTCAGGACCGTACTATCGGAAGGCCCACACCATCAGGGCCACGGTGGCGACCACACCTGTTGTAATCACTGCAACGCGTGCCAGATCGTACCAGCGGTTGGTCTGCCGCGCGGTGGCTGGCGTGTAGTACAGCTCGCGTGCGGGGCGTACCGAATGGCCGAGCTCCGCGGTGCGGAGGGCCGTTTGTTGCACCTGGGCCATTGCGGTCCGCGCGGGAATCGCGTCGCCCCAGTAGCCCGGCAGGTCGCGGCCTTCGCTGGCTGGAACGGCTTCTTCGAACAAATCATGTGCCGGGCGCAGTGCCTCGGCAAAACGCCAGCAATCGGTGCAGCGTTCCAGGTGTTCCTCCACGGCAACGTCCGAAGCGTCGCCCGTCGGGAACGGTCCACTCGTAAGCACCATGAAAACCTGATCGCAATCCATCGAACCAAGCCTCCCAGACAGCATCGCTATCACGACGCAACGTACTGGATTGGTGGCGCGTGGCATGGGAACAGCGAAGTGCCGCCCGCTGCGCGCCAACGAACTATGAACAAAGCCGCCCTGCCTTACAGATGCCCGATCAATTGAAGAGTAACCGAGAGTGTACTCCAAACGGGCGATTGAGCACCATAGGAATTGCTTGCAGACTTCGGACAGCCGTGCGTGTTGCGTGCGGGCCGGATCTCGGAGGCGGCGCTGAGAGGTGTGGGTTTCCGAACCACGAAGCCGCCAGCAGCAACTCCCTGCGCCGCGAAGTACGGGTGGCAAACCCTACACTTGGGCAAAGAGAGGAGGAAGATAGGAGAGATGGCGTGGAGATGGGCTCCTGGTTATTCGAGCTGTTTGAGTGCTTCGAGCACTTGCTCGTCGTGCCCGTCGACCTTCACGCGCTTCCACAATTTCGCCACCTTGCCTTTACCGTCGATCAGGAAGGTGCTTCGCTGGATGCCCATCGACTTCTTGCCATACATGTTCTTCTCGCGCCAGGCGCCGTACTTTTCGGCAATCTTGTGATCGGTGTCGGCCAGCAGTGGGAAGTTCAGCTTGTACTTGTCGCGGAACTTCACGTGGCTCTCCACCGAGTCGGCACTCACGCCCAGCACCACCGCTCCCAGCTTTTTGAGCTTGGCCTTCTGGTCGCGGAATGCGCACGCCTCGCGGGTGCAGCCGGGGGTGTCGTCCTTGGGGTAGAAATAGAGCACCACCGGCGAGCCGGCCAGCTCCGACAAGCGAACCTTCGACCCATCGTCTGCGGTCAGTGTAAAAGCGGGGGCTTTTTTGCCTTCTTCGATCCAGTCGCCCATGTTGCATTTCCTCGATTGGCCAGTGTGCGGAGTACCGTTCTGAGGATTGTAGAATTGCCCGCCAAACTCGGCGAGCCCCGGTAAAAGGCCCGGTTGCGGGAGTTCGTTGGCGATTGTTCTCGCCCTCGGTGTCCGATAAAATACCCAGCTTACGCAGAAAATGCTCCTCCACCCAATGAACGCCACCAGCCCGTTGACCGAAACTCCGTCCGCCACCAGCGATGCCCGAGCCGACCGCAGCCTGCAACTAGCGATGGCTGCTGCTCAGACCGCCGAAGAAAACCGCGGCCAGGAGATTGTGCTCTTGGACATGCGGAGCATCACGCCCGAATTCGATTATTTCGTCATTGCCACTGGCAATAGCCGACGGCAGTTGCACGCGATCAGCGAAGAGATCGACCACCGCTTGGAAGACGATCTGGGCGACAAGCGGATGGGCATCGAAGGCTACAGCGAAAGCCGCTGGATCCTGCTCGACTACGGTTCGGTGGTCGTCCATCTGTTCGACCGCGACACCCGCGACTACTACGCCCTGGAAGATCTATGGGACGGCGCCGTGCGTGTGCCGCTGCCGTGGGACAAAGAGGAACCCCCCGCGGCCGAGTAAGCCCCATCGTCCGACTGCACGTTCCCACTTTACCCAATGAACTTCCTCGCCGAAATACGATCCCGGTTCGCCAGTAGTGTGCAGTCTCTCGAAGGATTTACCGGCGACGTCGCGCCGGTGCTCGAGCTGATTCGCCCCAGCACCGACGCCAAGTTCGGCGACTACCAGGCCAACTGCGCGATGCCGCTTGGCAAGCAACTGGACAAGCCGCACCGCGAAGTAGCGGCGGCGCTCGTCAAGTCGCTCGACGTAACCGACCTGTGCGACCCGCCGGAGATCGCAGGTCCAGGGTTCATCAATCTGCGGATCAAAGACGAGGCCATCACCGCTGCGCTTGCCGCCGCGGCCAAAGACACCGCGCACCTGGGCGTGCCGCAGGCTACTGAGCCGAAGTGCGTGGTGGTCGACTACTCATCGCCCAACGTCGCCAAGCCAATGCACGTGGGTCACATCCGATCAACCGTGATCGGTGCGGCCATCGCCAACGTGCTGCGGTTCCTCGGCCACCAAGTGATCACCGACAACCACATCGGCGACTGGGGCACCCAGTTCGGCATGATCATCTACGGCTACAAGAACTTTGTGGATGAAGCGGCCTTGGCCAAAGAGCCCGTCGCTGAACTGGGCCGGCTGTATAAGCTCGTTAACGGGTTGGTCGAGTACCATTCGGCCAAGACCAACGGTTTGCCGGCAATCAATGAGCGGATTGCAAAGCAAGAAGAGACGGTAGCAAAACTGTCGGCGGCCGAGCCCACCGGCGACAAGAAGGCCGACAAGCAAGCAGCGAAGAAGCTACGACAAGCCGAGGCATCTCTGGGCGACCTGAGGGAAGAGAAAGAGTCGATCGAGAAGAAGATCGCCGCGGTGGACAACGACGCGACGCTCGCTCCGCTGGCTGCCGAGCATGCGAACATCGGCAGGGCGGTTCTCGACGAGACAGCCAAACTGCATGCCGAGGATGCCACCAACCTCGAATTGTGGAAGAAATTTCTGCCGGCGTGCCTCGAAGCGAACCAAAAGGTCTACGACCGACTGAACGTCTCGTTCGATCACACTCTGGGCGAGAGTTTCTATCATGACCGATTGGCTGCGGTAGTGGCCGATCTCGAAAAGCGGGGCTTGGCGACCGAGAGCGACGGGGCGATGTGTGTGTTCCTCGAAGGGTTCGCCGCGCCGTTTATCGTTCGCAAGCAGGACGGGGCTTTTCTGTACTCGACGACCGACCTGGCGACGATCGCCTACCGGCTCGAACATTGGCAGCCCGACGCAATTCTGTACGTGGTCGATCATCGGCAGGGATTGCACTTCGAACAACTATTCGCCACGGCCAAGCAGTGCGGCTGCGAGAACGTCGAACTCCAGCACGTGAGCTTCGGCACTGTGTTGGGCGAAGATGGCAAACCAAAGAAAACGCGAAGCGGTGACGCTGAAGGTTTGATGGGCCTCGTAGATGAAGCAGTTGCTCGCGCGCGAGCGATTGCCGACGAGAGTCCGGTGCTCACCACCGACGAAGAGCGACAGCAAGTGGCCGAACGAATCGGCATCGGCGCGATCAAGTACGCCGACCTCGCCCACAATCGAACGAGCGACTACACGTTTAGCTACGACAAAATGCTGGCCATGACCGGCAACACGGCCGCGTACATGCAGTACAGTTATGCTCGGGTGCGGGGCATCTTTGGCAAGGCCGAGGTCACCGAAGAGCAAGCCCTTGCCGGTGCCGAGAGCATCACGATCGACACGCCCGAAGAGCGGGCGCTCGCGATGCAGCTTCTTCGCTTCGCCGAGGCGCTCGACAAGGTGGTCGAAGACTACCGGCCTAATCACCTCACGGCCTACCTGTTTGACCTGGCCCAGGCGTACGCCACGTTCTTCCAGAATTGCCCGGTGATCAAGGCTGAGACGGATGAACTGAAGACCAGCCGGCTCGCGCTGTGCGCGCTATCCGCTCGCACGCTCGAAACAGGCCTCGGCCTTCTGGGCATCGAGTGCGTCGAGCGGATGTAAAGGTTCTCACGCGGAGACTCAGGGTGGCTGTGGTCGAGTTGAGCTCGCCCACAGTGCTCATACTGCTGGGGGCTCGTTGCACTCGTCCCCAGGCACCCAATGTCTTTTTGTTCTTGCAGCCTTGGTAGCTTCCCGGCTCGGCCAACTGCCCTATAATCAGGGGGCGGTGCGGCGTATATCCTTCCAGCTAGGAGCAAAGACATGAGCAATCTGATTGTGATTGTGTTCGACGACGAGCATACAGCGTTCGAAATGCGGACGGCGCTGGTGAAGATGCAGAAGCAGTATCTCATCGAGATGGAGGACGCGGTTGTCGTCACCAAGAACGAGGCCGGCAAGGTGCAACTGCATCAGGCGGTGAACCTCACCGCGGCTGGCGCTGTGGGTGGCGGGTTCTGGGGCACGCTGATTGGACTGCTGTTCCTCAATCCCCTGCTGGGTGCCGCCGTCGGAGCCGGCGCCGGCGCGCTGTCGGGCCTGTTTACCGACATCGGCATCGACGACAACCAGATGAAGGAGATGGGCGCGTCGTTCACACCTGGCAGCTCCGCCTTGTTCGTGCTGGTGCGCAAAGCAACCAACGACAAGGTGCTCGACGGCCTCAAGGAATTCGCCGGCAAGGGCAAGGTATTCCAAACATCGCTCTCCAAGGACGACGAAGCCAGCCTCCGCGCGGCGCTCGAGAAAATTTAAGCCTGCTGTCCCACGCTACCCTGAAGTCGCGGCGGTTACTCGCCGATCTGCGAGTCGTGCTCTTCCAGCATGCAGTCCATGTCCTTCTGTTCGATCTCGGTCGACAGGCGGTCGACCACTCGGCGGAAGGCTTCGCCGTCGGCGCCGCCGCGGTCGGCGAGTCGTTCGTGGCACACCAGCACGTGGCGGCTGAGCGCGTCGGTGTCGATTCCCTCGGGTTCGATATCCAGCCAGTCGGTGGTGACCTCGGGGCACTCGTCAATGAAGTCGAAGTACTTGTCGAGCGACGAAGTGGTGAATAGCTTCACCTGGCGAGAGTCGTCGGCCACGATGAGCATCTGTCGCTTGAGCCGCTCGGCCAGCTTCCGCACGCCGATCAAGCAGCCCAGCATGGTGCTGTCGAGGTACTCGCACTGCGACATGTCCCACACCAGGTGATACGCATCGAGCGCCATCTCGGCTGCCTTCCGCAGCGCGGGACTTTCCTGCATGGTTGCCCGGCCGATGATTCGAATCACCACCTGATCGGCCGCCCGTGCGACCTGCATTCGATCGTCCGACATAGCTGCCCTCCCGCGGGAGTAAGACAAGAAAAGGAGCCCCCTTCGCAGGGGTGGATTCTAACGCGCAGGAGTGCGCGATGCAAAAAGTCGCTGCTGCAATTGCGGCTTTTATTTGTCGCCCCGGCAGGAATAGCCTAACTTTGAGTCATACGCCCAGGGGTTGTCATTCAAGGGAGGTAAACCATGCGGGTCGTCACGATTGCTTTCGCGCTAGCACTGAGTGTCACCACGCTTGCGCCGAGCCATGCCGCAGGTCCGAATGTGATCGATCTGACGCATGCGTTCGACGCTGAGACCGTGTACTGGCCCACCGAGCCAGGCTTCGACCTCAAGAAGCTCTCGGCCGGATTCACCGACCGCGGCTACTTCTACGCCGCCAGCCGGTACGACGCGCCTGAGCATGGCGGAACGCATATCGACGCGCCGTATCACTTTGCGGAGCACGGGCAGACGGTCGAGCAGATTCCGCTCGACCGGTTGGTGGGCGAGGCGGTTTGTGTTGACGTCACCACGCCCTGCTCAGTGGATCGCGACTACCTGGTGACGATCGATGACCTGAAGCAGTGGGAGCTGGCGAACAATGCATCGCTGGCCGAGAAGATTGTGCTGCTGAGGACCGGCTACGCCGAGCACTGGCCCGATCGCAAGAAGTACCTGGGCACCGACGAGATGGGCCCCGCGGCGGTCGACAAGCTGCACTTCCCGGGCCTCGATCCGGCGGCCGCCAGTTGGCTGTGCTCCGCCCGACGCATCAAGGCCGTGGGCATCGACACCGCGAGCATCGACAACGGCCCGTCGCGACAGTTCCAAAGCCACGTGAATCTATTCGAGCGCAACACGCCAGCGTTGGAGAACGTCGCCAGCATGAAAGACCTGCCAGCCACCGGATTTCGTGTTTACGCGCTGCCGATGAAAATCACCGGCGGAACCGGTGCGCCCTGCCGAGTGGTGGCGGAGTTGGAGAATTAGGAGTTCGGCAGCCGAATTGGGTAGCACCAGTGTCCGTGCCACCCTCTGCGAATGATGTTAGAATGACGATGCGTGACATTCGCCATCGCTGCATCCCAGTTCATTCCACCCAGGTATGTCCAAACAGAACTACGAACGCGACCTCGATCGGTTGCGCGAAGAAGTCCTTGACTCGATTGACGAGGAGTTTGAAATCGAGTTGGAGGAAGCCGTCGACGAGCGGGCGGAGCATCCGCGGCCCGAAGTTCGCCAAGGCCCTATTTCGCGTCGAGTTTACTTTCGCGAACTGGTGCGACTGCAGCGAGAGTTGATCAAACTGCAAGACTGGGTCGTGGAGCACAAGGCGAAGATCGCGGTGCTGTTTGAAGGCCGCGACGCGGCGGGCAAAGGGGGCACCATCAAGCGGATCACGCAGCGGCTTAATCCGCGCGTGTGCCGCGTGGCCGCGCTGCCGGCGCCGAGCAAGCGCGAACAATCGCAGTGGTACTTCCAGCGGTACGTCAGCCACCTGCCGGCGGGCGGAGAGATGGTGCTGTTCGACCGCAGTTGGTACAACCGCGCCGGTGTCGAACGGGTGATGGGCTTCTGCAACGAGCGGCAACTCGAAGAGTTTTTCCGCACCGTTCCCGACTTCGAGCGAATGCTGGTCCGCTCAGGCATCTATCTGATCAAGTACTGGTTCTCGATCACCGACGAGGAGCAGCAATTCCGCTTCCAATGCCGCATCGACGACCCGCTGAAGCAGTGGAAGCTTAGCCCGATGGACCTCGAGTCGCGCCGCCGCTGGGAGCAGTACACGCTGGCCAAGGAGGAGATGTTCCAGCGGACCAACATCGCCGAAGCCCCCTGGTGGATCGTGGAGGCCGACTACAAAAAGCGCGCCCGACTGAACTGCATCCACCATCTGTTGCAGCAAATCCCCTACACCGAAGTGCCCCGCGAACCGATCGAACTCCCCCCGCGCGAGCACGACGAGGACTATCAACGCACACCGCTCCCAGCGGAGGTGTTTGTGCCGACGGTGTATTGATGCTTTACCCGTCCAGTACGAAGGCCTACACTACGATCCACCACCAAGCCATGCAGTGACAACCATTCGGCGCAAAAGGCCAGGAGGAATGAATGGCGGGCTACTTTCTTTACACGATAGACAACGATGCATTTACACGCCTAACCACTTCGCCTACGAAGGAAGATGGCGATGCGCTCGCCGACTTCATTCTTGAGGAATTGGAAGACTACCTGGATGATTTCGACGACGAGTCCGATGCGAAGATGTGGCCTGCAGATCGAGATGGATTGTCGGCGTTGATTGTCAAGCGACTAGCGCTTCCCGACTGGTACTCGGATCTAACTTACGACAACGCAAACATGTGGGATAACGTCCTGTTCGCACTTCAAGATGAGCCCGGCGAACAGATTGGATTGGACTTCCAATGCTACGACTACGAAAGCATCTACTGGGACTGCGCAGAAATCGCCACAGAACAGGGCGCATCCATGATGGCCGAGCCCACTTTCGGTAGCAGCGGGTTTCGGTACTTTGGGAAACCATCGACGGAGTATGCAGTTTACCCGATGTACAGTTTGCTCGTTCCGGATAAAGCAAAGGAACTGCTTGCACAACTCCAGGCGGTGGAACCCTACTTTTCATCGCTTGATGAGGGTGAGGGCATGCCACGCGAACAGTTCTTTGAGGGACTGCTTCCCCCTGTTCGATCCGCCGTAGAAAACAACCGCGCCCTATGGGTACAAACCGACACATAATGCTTCAAGTCATTCAGGGCAGCATTTTTGCGTGACGCCATTCACCCCGCCAGGGCCCGTGACAATCTCAGCCGATGCGAAAATGGCTCGTCATCCCGATCGTAATTCTATCAATTTTGGTAGTACTCGTAACTGCAAGGCAGGCCTACGTTCGGTATCGCTACCCTTACGGTCCCAGTCACTCCTGTGATAAGCAGTTGATGTTGGCATTGCATGAGTATGCTAAAGATCATGGCGGAACGTACCCGACGGGCGGAGCTTCACCCGAGGCATCACTGGGCCTCCTGTATCCCAAGTACGCCGACGCTTCACTGCTTTGTGGCAAGATGGTCCCCGTCGAAGTCACGGAAGCTCGCCTGGCAAGCGGCAAACCCCTGACGCCGGAGACTTGTGGCTGGCATTACGTCGAAGGCTTGACTCTCTTGGACGACAAACGATTGGCGCTGCTGTGGGACAAAGCACGACTCGGCCACAACGGAGAGCGCACCTCCGATGGTGGCACAGCTGTCTTGTTTGTCGACATGGGCTACGAGCAGGTAACGGAAAGCGAATGGGAGGCGTTCATGGCGGAACAAGCGGCCCTGCACGCTGCCAGGAAATCCAAGGGCGAGTAGAATCGCGGTAGCACGAATAGCCGACCTGCGATTGGACTGCATGGTTGCGACTGACAGGTGGCGAGTAGTAATTCAATAGCTGACTTAGGTGTGGACTGTGGATGACGATATCTACCTCGATACACCTCGGACCGCCGAGGAAATTGCGCGACGGGCCATTGCGCTCCATTGCACCATTGCGGCAGCCCACGGTGTGTCCAAGGACGACCTGACGCAATGGCTCAAAGAAAAGCAACTATGGGAAGAACTCACACCACGGGAGTTGGCTTTCTTCAGCCAAGCTCCAGATTCCCCGCAAGAGGTGGTTTGGATGACGTGGTTGGTGGAGGCTCAGGTTGCACTCCTATGGTCGATTGCAAAACTGGACGCACTGCCGGAGCCGACCGGCAAATGCGACACTGGATTAGTGGTTGCTGCCATGCCTGGCCTCTTCAAGTCCACGCACCAGTTTATTGAGTCAGCCGTTCTGCGGAGTCGTGAGGAAATCGAGCAGGAAGAGGCGAACGTCTATGACATTCATTGCCGTGTTGACCAAGCCACACGGAACGGCCAGAAGATTCCAGGGGGCTACGAAAAGAGCGTTGTCTTTTTCCGGCACTACGGCCTTTCTTGGGTGCGAGGCTATTGCGGCCAGTCCTGGGATGAAGTTACACCTGACACCTAGCAGGTAGCACGGACAGCCGATTCTCTTTTTTGCGCCTCTGCGTGATGCCAGTCACCCCGCCAGCGCTCGTGACAATCTCGGTAGCGAAACGTCGTACCGATAGCTCACGTCGGTGTGCCCGTCGGGGAAGAGTTCCATTTCGTGCTCGATTCCGGCGGCTGTGAGTTTCTTGCTCATGACGCGCGTGCCCACCGCGAAATTCAAATCGTCCCAGTAGCCGCAGTCGAGATAGATGTAGTTCATTTGGCGATACGCTTGGAGGTATTCCGGGCGGTCGATCATGCGCACGGGATCCCATTCGAGCCAGCGTTGCCAAATTTCGTCGACCAGCGCGCCGGTCTCTTCGTCGATTGGCAAGTGAAAACCGCGCGGAGCCGACAGGTCGGGCGCGTAGGCGGCGCCGTAGCAGAGCATGCCGATTGGACCCCAGAAGTCGCGGTGTGTCTTGGGTTTGAAGCCAGGGATTTTGGTGATAAACGCTTCGATGCCACCGTGTTTGCGGAACGTTTCGAACAGGTACGCCAGGTCGGGCAGCAGGCCGAATTCGAAGTAGATGTCGCCGCTGTGCGACGCCAGGGCCGAGAACAGTTCCGGGTGACGCATCCCCTGAACCATGGTGCCGTAGCCGCCGCTCGATTTGCCCACGAGGCCGCGGTGCTGGCGGTCGGCGAGCGTGCGGAAGTTGGTGTCGACGTAGGGAATGATCTCCTGCGTGATGTAGTCCTCGTAGTTGCCCAGGGCCGGCGTGTTGAGGAACTGCGCGCCGCCGAACAAGGTGAAGCAGTCGGGCACCACCGCGATGATCGGCTCGGCCTCGCCGGTGGCGATCAAGCGATCGAGTCGCTCGAAGAAGTTCTCTCCCCAAGCCACCGAGTTGAGCATCATTGGCGCCGAGGTACCGTGCCCGGTGAGGTTGTAGATCACCGGGAATCGCCGCTGGGGCTCGTCGTCGTACCCTGGCGGCAAGTACACTGGCAGCATCCGCCGTGTGGGATCGCCCGGCAGGTTGTCGGCGAGGATCGTGCTATCGAGCCAGGGGGTTTCGAGTCGTCCAGCGAGTTGCATAGGGGGCTCCAAGACCTAAAGTACAAGCGGCACGAACCTTCGCCAGTTGGGCGCTGTCCCTCCCGCGTCCCCCAGTTTCCACCGACGAGTCCCACTCTTGCAAGCCGCCGCCGACGAAGCCTGTGCCACCGCGCCCGCCACCCGCTACGCCTCGGGGGTAGTGCTGGCGATTGGGGGCACGTTTCTGTTCGCGCTGAAGAGCATCTTCATCAAGCTGGCGTTCGCCGCCGGGGCGGAGCCCACCGTGCTGCTCTCACTGCGGATGGGAATCGCGCTGCCGCTGTACGTGGTGGTGCTGTGCTACTCGTGGCGGTCGGTCCAGACGAACAGCGCCACGTGGCGACGCGACGTACCGCTCGCTTTGGTGCTGGGTTTCTTGGGGTATTATCTCGCCTCGTACCTCGATTTGTGTGGGCTCACGCACATCAGCGCGCAGCTCGAGCGCCTGACGCTGTTTACCTACCCGACGATGATTGCCGTGCTGGCGGCGATGTTCCTGGGCGAGCGACTTACACCAAGAATCGTCGCTGCGCTCGCGCTTAGCTACGCGGGCGTGTGGTTGATGTACGGGCAGGAGAAACTCATCGCTTCGACACAGTCGCGCGACGAGGTAACGATCGGCGTGCTGTTGGTATTGGGTTCGGCGCTCAGCTACTCGCTGTACATACTGTTCGCCAAGCCAATCATGCAGCGGATTGGTAGCCGGCAGTTCACCAGCCTGGCGATGATCGGCAGCACTGGCTTCGTGGCCGCCCACTTCTTGGCGACTCGCTCGCCGGCCGTGCTGGCCGAGCTGCATCCGATTGTCTATCTGTATGGCGTCGTTTTGGCGTTTGTCTGTACGGTGCTGCCGAGCTTCATGATCAACGAGTCGATCGTCCGCATCGGCGCCACTCGCACCACGGTGATCGGCACCGCAGGACCAGTGCTGACGGTGCTGCTGGCGGTGGCGGTGCTGCATGAGCCGACGAGCGTGTATCACGCGGTGGGACTGCTGCTGGCGATCGTGGGAGTGAGCCTGGTGGCGGTGAAGTAGGCTTCTTCTGGCCTTTGGCTGTAACAACAGCTACCCTGGTCCGTACGAGAACCATCCCTTACCCCAAATCAGGAGGTTTTCTGATGATCCGCGTTGCTGCGTTGCTATACGGCTTGGTTTCATACGCCATTGGCCTGGGCGGGTTGACCCTGTTCATGGTGTTCGCCGGCGGGTGGGGCTATCCCCAAGACATTAACGCACCAGCGACGGCCAGTTGGCCCCTGGCGCTAACGATCAACGTCGCTTTGCTGCTGCTGTTCGCGGTGCAACACTCGGTCATGGCCCGACAGCCGTTCAAAGAGCAGCTTACGCAAATCCTTCCAAACGGCGTTGAGCGAAGCACCTACGTGCTGATGTCGGGCGTCGTCTCGATCATCCTGTGCTTCTTCTGGCAGCCAATGAACGGCATGATTTGGAAAATCGAGATGCCGGCCGCGCGGGTCGCACTGTTCGCCCTGCAGATCTTCGGCTGGCTGTTCGCCGTGTCGGCGTCGTTCATGATCAACCACTTCGAACTGTTCGGCCTGCAGCAGGCGCATGCCTATGCCAAAGGCCGCGACGTCACCACTCCCGCGTTCACCACGCGATTCGGTTACCGGCTGGTCCGCCATCCGATTCAGCTGGGCATCGCTATCGGCCTGTGGGCGACTCCCACCATGTCGCTCTCGCACCTGGTGCTGGCGATTGGCATGGGAATGTACATTCGCTTCGGCTTGATGCTCGAAGAACGCGACCTCACCGATCAGTACGGGCAGGAGTATCTCGACTACCAACAGCGCGTGCGGATGCTGATTCCGATCCCGCGCGGCTAGAGTGTTGGCTACAGCACCTTGGCGACAACAAACGTCAGGTCGTCGTCCTGACTGGCGCCGCCACGGTGCGTGGCCAACGACTGGCGAATCGCCTGGCTGATTTCCTCGGCCGACTTTGTGGCATTCGCGCGGATCACGTCGCGCGCCCGCTCGACGCCGTACTGCTCGCCAGATTCGTTCATCGCTTCCTCGAGACCATCGGTCGAGGCCAATAGAATCGCTCCCGGCCGGATGTCGTTCTGGGTGTACTCGGTGTAATGCTCACCCTCCATCAACCCCAACGGCAGGCCACCGCCGTCGAGTTCGGGGAAGGTGCCGGTTGTCGGGTCGTACACCACCGGCGGGCCATGCCCGGCCGAGGCCCACCGCAGTTGATCGCGACCGCCAGAGATGGTCATGAGCAGCATGGTCATGAAACGCTCGCCGTTGGTGTCCACCACCAGCATGTCGTTCAGGTGCGTGAGGAAGTCGGCCAGCGAACCCGATTCCGCGCAGCGACTCCGCAGAATGCCCCGCGCGGTGGCCATCAACAACGCGGCCGCCACGCCGTGCCCCATGACGTCGCCAATCACCAGCACGGCGGTGTCCTCGTCGGTGCCCGAGACGTCGAGAAAGTCGTAGTAGTCGCCGCCGGTTTCGTCGCAATAGGTGCTGTGGCCGGCGATGTCGAGTTGACGCATCTCTGGCGCTTCGGCTGGCAATAGATTGCGCTGTACTTCCATGGCCAGCGACAGCGACCTCTGCATCCGGATGCGATCCTGCAGGCCTTCGGCCATCTTGTTGATCTCACTCGCCAGGTTCGAGTACTCCGGTGCGTGGCGAATGTCGATTCGCGTGTCGAGGTCGCCCTGACCGATCCGACGCACGGCGGTCACCAGTCGCGTGAGCGGATCGACCAGCCACCGCGCGGCCAACAAGCCTAGCACCACCGCCGCGGCCACGGCCAGCAAGCTGGTGACCCAACTGCGGGCGAACGCCGCCTCGATGCTGGCGGTGAAGTCGCTCTCGGGGACAATGGTCAGCAACGTCCAGTCGAGCCCGACGTCGCCGCCGACCTTGGATGAGCGGATGTAGTAGGTCTCGCCGTCCTGTTCGAAGCGGTTGGGCTCGTTCTGCTCCATGCTTCCGCCGGTCGCCCTGTTGCCAGCAGTCGCCACCAGCGGATTGGCAGAGTCGGAGGTGGTGAGTCGCTCGCCTTTGTCCGACACGATGCGTGCATCGCTCGACGTAGCGAGCAAACGCCCGTCGGGCGAGAGCAACATCGCCACGCCGGTCTTGCCGACTTTGAGTTTGCCGAGGTAGGTCGACAAGTCGTTGAGCGAATAATCGGCATCGACGATGCCAAGCAGTTGATCGCTGTCGTCGTACAGGGGAATACCGTACGAGATGCCCAGCGTGGTGCCCTGGCTGTCTTCGCCGCCGACCCACACGTAGGGCTCGCTCCAGGTGGCCTGTTTTGCATCGCGGGGTGCTTGGAACCAGGGCCGAGTCGTCACATCGAAGTCAAAACTGTTCTTCGAGTCGGTGATCGGTTGGCCTTGGGAGTCGAGTTGCCATTCCTCCATAGTGGAGCTGTTGCCATCGGACTTCAGCGCCCAGTAGAAGCTGCCGTCGGCGTAGCGACTCACCCAAGCCGACCGGCCATCGGGACCACCCCACGCGATAGCGCTGAGCATGTCGAACGCCTTGGACTCCTCGACGAACGACTCGCGCCATGCGGACAGGTCGTCCACTTCCAACGCGCCGCTCTCGACCAGGTGTTCGTTCACCTCGCACACCCGCACTGGAACCGAGAGGACATCGGATATCTTGGTGGCAATGGCGTTGTGAATCTGCTCGATGTTCTGTTCGGCCAGCTCGGCGACCGCCTGTTGCGACTGCCGGTTCCACTTTGTCGACAGCCACAAGCCCACCACCAGCACGGGAATGCCAAACAGCAGTGGCGCCAGCACTCGGATCGGCAATCGGGTGAGCATAGTCGTGTGGCAACCGCGTGGAGGAAAGCTGGATGAATCAATTCGCGTCCCAGGATAACAGGTTGCGCTGGTGCGGTTCACCCACCCGGCACACGGCGGCAACCCACGATCGACCGCGGTGGCCAAAACCATTAGAATGCCAGCGGCCCGAACATCGCTAGGTCCGCGGGTAAACAGCAGGCGAACTTCCCTCAGGTGCTTTATGAAGTCGCCTCGTTACTATCGACATACAAAAATCATCGCCACGCTCGGGCCCGCCACCGAATCGCGGGAGATGCTCGAGAAGCTCATCGCCGCCGGCGTCGATATCCTGCGCCTGAACATGGCCCACGCCAGTCGCGAATGGGTCACCAACACCGTGCAGCGAATCCGCGAGGTGTCGGACAAGCTAGAGCGGCACGTTGCGGTGATGATGGACATCAAAGGGCCGGAGATTCGCACCGGCGATGTCGACGGTCTGGTAGACCTGAAGGCTGGCGACCTGATCGATTTTCACGTCCGCTCGGCCGAACCGTCGGGCGACGAGGTGCTGAGCGTGTCGGTGAACTATCCCGACCTGCCAGCCGACGTCGAGGTGGGACAGATCGTGCTCGTAGATAGCGGGCTGTTGCGGCTGCGGGTGATCAACAAGGACGAGCACCACGTCCGCTGCCAGGTGCTCACGCCCGGCCAACTCGGATCGCGGCGGCACATCAACCTGCCGGGCGTGCACATTAGTTTGCCGTCGCTCACCGAAAAGGACCGCGAGGACCTGGCCGCCGGCGTCACCGCCGGCATCGACTTCGTGGCGCTATCGTTCGTCCGCCAGGCGAGCGACGTGCAGATACTGCGCTCCTTCCTCGACGAGTTGGGCTGCGACGCACGGATCGTCTCGAAGATCGAAGAACAAGCCGGCGTGCGGAACATGCGCGAGATCATCCGCGCGTCGGACGCAATCATGGTCGCCCGCGGCGACTTGGGCATCGAAATCGAATACCACCAACTGCCGCTGGTGCAGACCGAACTGGTCCGCGCGTGCCAGGCCGAAGGCAAGCCGGTGATCATCGCGACGCACCTGTTGGAATCGATGGTCTCGGCGCCGATGCCGACCAGGGCGGAGATCTCCGACATCTCCAACGCGGTCCGCGAACAAGCCGACGCGGTGATGCTCTCCGGCGAGACCACCACCGGCGCGTACCCGCTCGAGGCTGTGGAGGTTTTCAAGAACATCATCGAGAGCATCGAGCCCAAGGTCGACACCCAGCTCAATTCGTGCATTGTGCTGCGAGAACCGAAAGCCAAAATGCTCCGTTCGTCCGCCACGCTGGCGCAGGAACTCGGCAACTCGGGCATCGTGGTGTTCACTCGCAGCGGCTTCCTGGCTTACGTGCTCGGCGCGCTGCGCCCGCGCGGCGTGCCGATCTTCGCGTTCACCGACGTGGAGCACGTATTCCACCAACTACTCTTGCCGTGGGGCGTGGAACCGTTCCTGATGGAGTTTTCGGACGACCCGGAGAAGACCATCCAAGACGCCTTGGCGTACCTGAAACGACGCGACTGGTGCGAAACCGGCACTTGGCTCGTGGTGATCACCAACGTGCTGGTCGGCGATAAAGTGATCGATAGTCTGCAGTTAAGACAAGTAGACTAAGAAGAAGTTAACGAATGCCTGCGGGCGAAAAAGGTCCACGCGGCGCCCGCAATACTTGCAATGTCGTGCGCATGGGTTGAAGATAAAGGAGACGCCGACGGCATTCTCCTCAGCCGCTGATCGGCGGCCTCCCTCTTCTCTCCTTGCGAGGTTAGTCATGAACGTCATGGGTTTGCTGGTTGCGCTGCTAATTGGTGCGGTGTGCGGGTTCCTGGCCGGAAAAATCGTCAGGGGCCACGGTTTCGGCCTCGTAGGCAACATCGCCGTTGGTATCGTGGGCGCTCTGTTGTTCGGCCTGTTGTTTGGCAACTTCAGTTTGTTCGGCGAATCCATCCTGAACGAAATCGCCGGAGGAACGCTTGGCGCGGTGATCTTGCTGCTGGTAATCGGACTGTTCAAGAAAGCTACGTAAACCGTTCCAAACCCTAGCGCGAACAACTCATCGCTCCGTATTGTCTTGCTTTGCGCGGCGAGTTGGGGATACTGAACCCATGCGATACATCCTGCCTGCGATTTTGCTGGTGATTGGGGTCCTCCTGTTGGGCGTGGCGGTTGTCGCCTACATGCAGTTGAAGGCTATGGCTGCACTGCCAAATGTGCCCAACATGGAGGACTACCCGGCGGTGACGTTGATTGCGTCCGACTTGTGGGAGGCGGCTGCCAATCCAAACAACGGTGCACCGCCCAAACCTCAGGAACTCGCCTCGCAAACCATGCGTCGCATCGGGCAGATTGGCTTCGCCGGCGCCGTGTTGGCGGTGTTGGGACTTCTGCTGGGCGCGATTTCCCCCCGACGCGCTAAATCCATAGGAGTGTAGTTCGTACGCCGCCGATGAATCCTCAGCAACTCAAGCAGATCAGCAAACGACTTAGCTACGTACTTCGACATCGCCCCGACTCGGTAGGGCTGGAGCTGCAAGAAGGGGGCTGGGTGGAGGTGGACCAGCTGCTCGCCGCGCTCGCGCAAGCTGGCAAGCGGGTGTCACCGGAAGTACTGGACGAAGTGGTCCGCGACAACGACAAGCAGCGGTTCGAGTTCTCCGAAGATCGCCAGCAAATCCGCGCCCGACAGGGCCATTCCACCGAGGTCGACCTCGGCTACCAGCCCGCCGACCCGCCCGAGCTACTGTACCACGGCACCGCCACGCGGTACCTGGATTCGATCATGGCCGAAGGCCTGGTGAAAGGCCGCCGGCACCACGTGCACCTCTCGACCAACCGAGAAACCATGCTGCAAGTTGGCGCCCGCCACGGCAAGCCGGTCGTGCTGTGGGTAGCCGCCCAGCAGATGGTCGCCGCGGGTCACGAATTCTTTGTGACCGGCAACCAGGTGTGGCTCACCGAGCACGTGCCGCCGGAGTTTTTGGGGGTGGATGAGTGAATTAGCTCGCCCGTCATGGCGCATAGGGCAACTAGTTGGAGGAGCACCGTTTGGACAGAGCCTTCATCGATAAATGGGTCTCACCCTTCTACCCGAACATACTTCACGGCAACTACACTTCGGACCGAGAAGTCGGCCAAAAGCGTGAGCAGTTCAACGCCAATGTACGCGCCGCGCTCGAGTCGATCACGCCGGAGATAGCCGCGCGATTGATTGGCGACGCATGGCGCGAAGCGATCACGGGAAGTTGGTTGGCTGGCCTCAAGCCATTGGTGAAGTGCCGCGACCTGATTGGCGAGGTGCTGCTGGCTTCGAGGTCTTGCTACCAAGGCCAGTCCCACGCGTTCGCTATGGCGTGCTTTGCCGATGACGCGAGCATCGATTATCTGAAACAGTACCTCAATACGTACCTGCGCCAAATCGACTGCTACTACGACCAAGACTGGGCCATGCCGGCACTGATGTGGATCGACGGTCGGCGCGGTACCAACCATGCGGAGGAGTTTCTCGCCCCAGGCGGTTTGTGGGACTACTTTACCAGTGGGAAGATCTCCGACGACAATCACGCGTGGACCATTGAGAGCTGCCAAACACAGTTTTGGGAAAGCATGGAGTACTGTCAGAGACATTTCTTAAGCTAGCTTTCTGGCGTAAGCCACGATGGCACACATGGTTCTTCAAGCATGAACTACCAACCCCTCCACGTCGACCGCGACCACTATTACTCCGTCGGCATCGACGAAGAGTCTGGTGAGTACCTGATGGAAGTCGTGATTACCTGGATCGCTTGGTACAGCATCTACTTCCGGCTGCTGCCGGAGGAAGTGGAAGCGTTCAAACACGACTCGGATGCTCTGCGTGAGTTGTCGTACGAACTCGCCAAGGACCGCGGCAACGAGAAGTTCAAGGACCGAGTGGTCCTCAACGAGCGGCCCGGGCGGTAGGTACTCACCCGGCTTTCACTGCAGCTCAATCGTAGCGACGCGACCGTCGGGCGGGGTTTGTACTCGATAGTCCTGTCCTTGATGGCGAAGCACGAGGGAACCTCCTTGATGCGTGGGGTCGCATACGTAGGCAGTGTCGCCACGGACCATCACCAGGCAGGGTTGGTCCACGGCCACGTCGGCGACCTCGCCAGGTTCGTAGAAGGCGATGAGCGTCGGTCCATTCTCGAACCCGACGGCTTGCAGCTGTTTGGTGTTCGACAGCACGTTCCAGGTTGGTTGCTGGGCAAGCGATTGCAGCTTCCGACGGCTGGCGTCGAGAACCAGGGCGTAGCCAGTCGCGCGGAGCGGCGACGGGTGGTGCAGCCGAACATTCAACACCGGCTCGGTAACGGGTGGATCGTCTTCCTGAGAGTAGCGGCTGTTGATGTCCGACCAGCGACCCGTTTGATCGCCGGCCCGCACCCATAGTGCTTCGTCTTCGAGCGGCATGTAACCAAACCCGTTGTGCAGCAGCCACTGTCCGGGCTCGAGCTGGCACTCCGTGGTGTTTAGCGCCGTGGCGGGACCGCGCGGTGAGCCGGTGGTCGCGACACCGCGGAAGCGACACTGGTCGAGCGACGTAACCGCCCCAGCCCGATGCTGGGTGTCCCAGCCGGCGAGCAGGCACACCACCAGGTCGTCGTGGAAAAACCAAGCCTTGTTGACCGATAGCACTTGGCGGGCGCCCTGCTTCCTCGCGTAAGGCATGACGGTCATGCCGCTCGTTTGGTCGCTGACCGCGCCGACGAACGGTTGCTCGGCGTCCAGCTTCGTGCGGTCCGCTTCCTCATCGAGCACAGTCACGCCGGGTAGGTGCCGCCACTCGAGCACGGGTTGCAGCCCGTTGTATTCGCTTCCGTCGCGAATCAGGTAGCAGTCTCCGCCACACAGATAGGGCGTGCCTTTGAGGTTCTCGCCGTTGACCTGCTCCGTGATCCGCGTGCGGTTAGAGGCGGTTTTCAGGAAGACGGTCGCGTCGTGGCGGTGGTGGGTCGTGAAGTTGCCGATCCGCCAGTGGCGATGACCGACCAGCGGCGGGACTTGGCCCTCCTGGCGGAGGCGAAACTGCTCGACTTCCGCCCGACGCTGTGGTTCGAGGAGTTCCCAGTACTTCAGTTCGTGCCGCAGGTCGCTGTTCGTCAGACGCCCCTTACGAGCGAACGCCCGATCGATGGTGCCCGGTGCGGTGTGGATACCGCGGACCATCCATTGGGGGCCCTCCAGCAAATACTTCGTGAACAGCGCTCGTTTCTCGGCCGGCATCGCAAGTGGCGTATCGTGAAACTGCCAAGCCAGCTCCACCGCAATCCGTAGATAAGACTTGCCGTAGCTGAAGTTGTGCAGCCGTGGGCCGTGCTGGAAGTAGGAGCCGTCCTCCTGAATTCCCTCGCGTCCATTGTCTTTGACTTCCTGCCAGGTGCTCGCAATGGCTCTCTCCAAGTACTTGTCGTTGCCGGTCAGGCACGCGTAGTGGATTGCTAGCTCGGCGCTCCACATCAAGTTGGCGCCCGTGCCGCGCAAGTCGTGTTGCCGCACCACCTGCAGCGCAGCTCGGCGCTGCTCGTCGTCCAGCTCATCGCCGCACAGTACGACCACGTCACGCACCACGCGCGGCACGCCAATCTCGTTCCACCACCAGTTGGAACACTGCGGGCGATGCTGCAACCAGTAGTCCAGCGATTTGTGCAACGCAGGATAAATGGTGGGATCGGAGTGCAGCGGATGCGAAGGAGTTTCGGCCACATGCGCCAGCGCCACCATGCGCAGGAGATGCCGTACCGACGGCCAACCCGAGGGGTGATCGCTGGCGTAGTCGATGTCGGGCCAGGATCCGTCGTCCGAAAGTTTGTCGACGCTTTCTCGGATGGAATCCTCATCCAACGGGCCACAGTCCCTGCGTGGCTGCTCGATCAGGATGTCTCGGTACCTCGACAGCACCAGTTGGTGTAGTTCGGAATTTGGGCTCGCACTGCAATTCACAGCGCACAAAAAACTAGCCAACGCGAACCATGCGGCTCTGCTTGAAGAGAACATACCGCGCCTCATCGGTTTGGCCGCCGAGGTGGGAACGCACAGGGCGTCGGGGGCGGCTTGGTGGGGTAATCGATTACCTCTAGTTGAGCAGAGTGGCGGAGCAGATGCAAACTCAGAGCGTGGTTCGGACACTCGTCAGCAGGAGCAGCCAGCGGCTTTCTCTCGGATTTCTGCTAATGTCGTCCAGCCTTGCTGATTCGCTGTAACAAGTCTGCGCACTTCGGCTGTTTACTGATGCAGTTCAAGCGCCCCCGTTATGCGCATAGCAGCGAATCAACTGTCGACGACTACAACCAGGCCCACCGGAATGCCCCAGCTCTTGAGACGTTTCCTAGTTCTCTGTGCACTGCTTGCCTTTGGAAGCGCGTGCCCTTGGTCGCCATGCCGGGCGTGGGAAACGGTTCCTGCGGTCGATCTCGCGACGATCGATCCGACGCTGCTGACGGACGCCGAGGTGGACCGGATCACGCTCAACAACGCGTACTCGTTTCAGTACTACTTGGGACACTTCGCCGAGTTGGCTAATTCGGTCATCGAAACCGGTCCCGAGCGTGGTTACATCAGCTTGCCAATCTGGCGGAATCCCAGTGAGTCGTTTAACGCTCGCGTGATGGAGAACCACACGGCGCTGGCTTACTTCTATTCGACCAACCGCCCTTGGAATCCGTACTACAACTCGCCAGCGGTGCGGGAGCGTTTGGAGGCGTCGCTCGAGTTCCTGATCGACAGCCAAAGCTCTGCAGGTTGGTTCGCCGAGTACAGTCCCGGTGGCTACAACGTGCCCGCCACAGCGTTCGCCACGCGCTACCTGGGCGAGACGCTTCGGCTGCTGGAAAGTGGGCCCGGCATTGATCCGACAATCATGCAGGCCACGCGCGATGCCGATCGGGCCGCCATCATGGGGATGCTCACCTCCAACAGCGCCTACAACGTTGGCAGAACGGCGAGCAACCAGTATGGCGGAGTGTTCGGCGGTGCCTTGGAGTACCTGGACCTGTACCCCGACGAAGAAATCGCCACCTTGCTTCAGCAGCGGATGACCACGGCCGATGCCGACTTTCAAAGTCCGGCCGGCTACTACTACGAACGGGGTGGCGCCGACTGGGGATACAATCTCCGGACCCACGAAGGCAACACCCGAATCGCCTATCACCACGCTCGCGGCACTGCCATCGGCGATCTTATCGTGGAGGGAGAGGAGAGGTTCTTCGATTGGATCTCGTACAACGCGGTGCCGATTCCGGGGCAGCCGGAGTACTTGCTGAACAGGGCCATCGAAACTCGGCGGCAGTTCCCCACGATGGAACTCTTGGACTACTCGCCGGGAGAAGAGGTGGAACTGGCCAGGGCGTTCAGCATCAGCGTCGAGGAGCAGCAAGCACGAATCGCCGCGATTCGTGCGGATAACGCGGTGAACTGGACGTCTATCGAGCCGCTACTAGCGGGCACGGCTACTTACAGTCCCTCTGCCTTTGTCTACCTAAACAACTACCAATGGCATCCCACCGACGCCCAAAAGCAGGCCGCGATCGATAGCCTGCCCTACATGGCTTCGGATCGCTTTGTCCACCAACGAGCCGATGGAGGCGCTAACGCATCGGAAGGAACCTATGTCCGCCGCGACGACTACTACGCGGCCTTCAACGCCGGAAACGTCTTGGCTAGCCAACAGCGGTTTGGACTGGGGCTGCTCTGGAATCCCGAGGTCGGTGCGTTCATTCAATCGCAGACGGGAAGCCAGAGCTTTGCTTGGGGAACTCGCAGCAATGGCGCCAGCAACGTCTACGAGGCCTCCGCGCTCAACCCGCAGTATCTGCTGGATGGCCAAGCCTTCAACGCAGTCGCCGGCGCGACGGACCTGCCTGATGGAACTCTCTCTGCATCCTATCTGCTGAGTGGCAACGGCAACAAAATGGTCAGCTTTGGCGACGAAGCGATTCACGTCGAAGTCATCCACAGCGGTAGCTTCACCGAACAGATTCCCCTCTTGTTGCTGGAAAGCGATACGCTGTTCGTCTCCAACGAGGTGGTTCGTATCGTACGCGGAGAAGTGACGATGGAGATCCAGATGACTGGAGCCTCGTCCGTGGAGTTGCTCAACAGCTCAACCGAGTTTTCCGGCTATCAACTCGCCGGAATCGCCATCGAATCGAGCGGCTCGCTCGACTATCTGCTCACCTTTCCCGAGACCCTGTTAAACGGCCTGATGGGCGACGTGAATCAGGATGGGTTGATTACCGCGGGCGACGTCGACGCCTTTCTGGATGGGTGGAACACCGTGCTGCCTTCGGACACCGATCTGGTAGCGTGGTCCAAGGGCGACCTGAACCTCGACCGCCAGCACGACCTGGACGACGCCCTGCTGCTTTACTTCGCACTCCAGCAAGCCGGCTTGCCGGCTAACTTCTTCGGGCAGTTGAACCCAGTGCCTGAGCCCTCCAGCGTGGTCATCCTGGCGACGGCTTGTCTTGCCGCAGGCGTTCTGAGCAGGCGGTCCCACAAGTTGCACTAACATGCTACTTCCCGCACCTATGGGCGACTACCGCACGCCATTCGGGCCTTCGAAGCCGCTTTTGTAGTTTTTTGTAACGTGGCAAACCGGTCTGGCTATAAACAGTCTGGGGATCAAGAGACGTTTGTAGACAATCGGGGTCGCAATACCGCTGGAGCGGTGCTGACTTGAGGAGGCGGGCTGAAGTGAGCATGGAATCGCAGACTCCAAGTGAAGAATTCATCCGACAGCTTACGGCCCACCAAGCCCGGCTGTATGGGCTGATTCTGTCGCTTCTCCCCGATGCGCATGCGGCCAAAGACATCCTGCAGGACACCAACGTTGTGCTCTGGCGCAAATGCTCGGACTTCGAGCTGGGCACAAACTTTGGTTCATGGGCTGCAACCGTGGCCTATTACCAGGTTGCGGCCTATCGCAAATCACGTGGAAGAGATCGGCACTATTTTGATGACGACCTGCTGACCACCATTTGCAGTGAAGCGGAACAGAGATTTCAAAACTCCGATGAGCGAGAGATCGCCCTCGACTCTTGCCTCCAGCGACTGGGCGAGAGCGAACGCGACTTGCTACGCAAGCGATACACAGAAGGCTATTCCGTTGCCGACCTGGCGGAACAAATAGGCAAGACCGCCAGCGCAACTCGAGTTGCACTATTTCGCCTACGACATCTTCTCCTGGAATGTATCGAAACCAAAACGAGTTCCTCCTAGTGCTTTAACCATTCGACATTGGGCAACACACGCGCGCCATGGCGCGCAGAGGATCTAGCACTGACCAAACACGAGTGCCCTGACGCACTTGAGTTTTAGGATTGACAAAGCACTTGCGAGGGAAGGAACGACGTTCGCCTCGCTCTTGCTGCCATACGGCTGTCGCAGATTGGACCTAACGCATGCACTGCTCTAAAGAGCTTCGAGAACTACTATTGTCCGTAGTCGACCCGGACGGCGACGAGGTCGATCGCGCGCGCCTGGCCGAATTGCTTCGGTCGGACCCAGAGGCTCGGGCGTACTACCTGGAGTACATGAATGTCCACGCTCAATTGGAGAAGGCTCACGCATTGAGTCTATCCATGCCGGACGATCTATTCGACGACGGCGGGTGGGACACGCCGCAGACCATCCATGAGCAACCCCGCGCACCAAAACAACGCCCGCGTCAGGACTCGCCCAAGTGGTACTCGCGCCTGGGATTTCTCTCCGGCGCGGCCGTTGCTGCTTGCGCGGCGGGCTTGTTATTCGCGATCAGCACGTGGTTTGAGAATGACGGCGACCTACGTCAGGCAGCGTTGCCGAAGCATGCCGTGTACGAAACTCACAACGCGGCTCGCGTTGTGCGCCTGACCGAGTGCAAGTGGAAAGGCAATCCGTTGACCGTGAACGACTACGTTCTTCCTGGTCGCAGCGTCGATCTGGACCACGGCGTTGCCGAGTTGCAACTGGCCGACGGCGCGACCGTGCTGCTGGAAGGGCCGACGAGTTTCGTGGTCGAAACGTCCGATACGGCCTACCTCAAGAGCGGGCACATCACCTGCAGTGTGCTTTCGCACCTCGATGGTTTTACCGTGCGCACTCCCTTGGCAACCATCGTGAACCTGGGCGCCGAGTTTGGCGTGACGGTCAACCCCGATGGCACGACCGAAGCCCACGTTACCGAAGGCATGGTTGGATTCCAACCAAACAAAGACGACGACGCGGCCGAAGTGCTCATGCTGTCCAAGGCCGAAGGCGCCACGCTTCGCAAGACCAGCGAGCTGAAGCCCCAGTTAGTTCAATTCCGCCCCACCAAGGCAGGCCGATACGCCGAGATTGAGACGATTCTTAAGGCCCATCCTTCCAGTGGATTGGTTCGCTCCCATGATCAGGGCATGCTGTTTGGCGGCTATCGTGGACCTACCGCAACGGGAACGCGTCGCATCGGGACGAGCACCTACGCGATTCCCGAACGTCACGGCGAGTCGGGACCGATTGGGTTGGCCAATGTCTTGCTCTTCCGACTTCCGGAGGTGGCCGATCCTCGCAGCATTTCCGAAGTTCAGCTCGAATTCACTTATAGCGACCTGCTCGGTAATCCGGGGTATTGTGTCGACCTATACGGGCTCGGCTATTTCAATCTGCGTTCACCTCGCCGCGATTGGTACTACGCCGGGGAGCGCGATCCCAAAGGAGCGGTCGACTACGGCATGCATGGCGCAGCACCAGTGGAACTGCTCTCCGACGAACTATTGACTCCCGACTCGGAACCGGGTCGCGTGATGTTCGGAGGAGAGACGATGTTGAAATTTTTCCGATCCCTCTATCGCAATGGCGCCCAGGCAGGCGACGTTGTTGTCTTCCGGCTTTCGCCTAACCAGTCCTTGGAAGGCGAAGAAGCTGCCACCGGATATCGCGTAGTGCATCCACCAGCCATCCCGGAAAGCACATCCGAACAGGACCTACCCGTCCTTCGCATTCTGACTTCGGTACGCGACTTGGGGGTTGCCTCTCCCAGGCCGTCGTTACCGAAGCCGTCCCCCCAACCCAAGCACATTTCGTTGATGGAGCATAACCTTGCATACTAAACCACTCACACGGTATTGCCTGTGCAGCTCCGTGAGCGCTACGCGGATTCCATCGAGCCGTCACCACCACTGTACAGCAACTGCTCGCCGCGGGTTCACGCTAGTGGAGCTGCTGGTGGTCATTGCTATTATCGGCATCCTAGTGGGGCTGCTCTTGCCCGCAGTGCAGGCCGCCCGCGAAGCGGCCCGCCGGACACAATGCACCAACAATCTGAAGAACATCGTTCTGGCGATGATCAACTACGAGAATAGCCAGCAGGAGTTTCCCGCCGGTCGTTACAGTTGCGATGCTTCCTCGGTGTCCGATTGCAATCACCTTTCCGATCAGCAGCGGGTAGGTCCCAGCGCGTTTGTGGCGGTGCTTCCGCAGCTCGAGCAACAGCAACTGTTCGACCAGTTCAGCCAAGACGATTTTAATGGTGGTCCCTGGGTCACCGACACCTCTGGCGATACGCAGTGGATTCCGCGTTATGAAGATGCGATCGCCGCTCGGCCCGACGTTTTTGTTTGCCCCAGCGACGACGCCGAACCCTGCTGCCAGACCATGCCAGGTAACATCGTTGTCGGCCGCTCGCATTTTCTGCGAAACTCCCGTGGCGCCCAGGATTGTGCCGCGACCGGCAACTACGCTCTGTGCTTCGGCACGCACTCGCCTGCCATTGCCAATTGGTCGTCGAAAGTCAGCGCCAACGGAGCGTTTATCTACGTTCGTCAGCTAAAGATCAGGCAGTTCACCGATGGTCTCTCCAACACGCTCTTCGTTGGCGAGGGAATCGAAACGTCCACGCACGCCGGGGCGCTCGTGTGGAGCTTGGGATACCGCCACAGTTCGCTAAGAACGTCGGCCAATCCCATTAACACGCCTCCGGGCACGCTGGACGTCAACAGCGCTTACCCACCCGGGCTACTGAATGGTGCGTTTCAGAGCAAGCACCCTGGCGGAGCACTGTTCGCCTACGGCGATGGACATGTTGCACTGCTTGGCGAGTCGATTTCGCAGCGCACCTACGATGCGCTGATGACCCGCGCCGGGGCCGATTTACCCGATAACGAATAACAACCAACACCAACGTAACCGATTGACCATGAATCGATTCTTCAGCTTAACGAACCTCGCCTGCGGGCTGGTCGTGTTGACCATTCCCTTGCTGGGATGCGGCGATGGACGTCCGACGCGAGTTCCGATTTCGGGGCAAGTGCTCATCGATGGCAAACCACTCCCTCAGGCCTTCGTGAAGTTTGTTCCGGAGGAAGGGCGCGCGGCGGGAGGCAACACGGACAGCGACGGGCGTTTTACGCTCACCTGTTACGAGGCGGGTGACGGAGCATCCATTGGCCTCCATAAGGTGTCGGTCCGCGCTACCGACGCGGTGAGCAACGTGGCCATCCGCTGGCGTGCTCCGAAGAAGTACCAAGATATCGAAACATCGGAAATCGAGGTCGAAGTCTCTGAACCACGGGACGACTTGCTCATCGAACTCACATGGGACGGTGGAAAGCCATTTGTTGAAAAGGATCCCCGAGCGCTTTAAATGCAGTCAACAGATGAGCTGCCAAGTCTCTTATCTAACAGCCTATATCTCGAACATCTCTCCTGAACCAACCTCACAGTGATCACCATGACCAAACTCGTTGCACGTGCCGGACTTTGTCTGCTTTGTTTCGTAGGATTCGCTGCGCCCAGTCAGGCGGTAGTCGAAGGGATTACAGGAGTTACCTATGTGGCGGACCCGATCGACGGGTTGATCGTCAACACCGCGGTCATCACTTCGTTCACCACCAGCCAAGGCACGGTCAACACCCTTTCGCACGCCGTATCGGCCACGGGCAACTTCCAGCGGTCGGACGTCGGCTCGGACGTGCGAAACTTGTGGGCGCGAGACGGCGCGGAGATCGATGGCGTCCAGTCCATCTTGAATCTCGACATCTCAACGGGCGTCTTGAATGCTGGCGACAACACCGACCCCGAGCGGATGATCGACGTCGGTAACACCGGCGGCCTTACGGCGAACTTCATGTTCGAGCAGGCGATCAACTCGGGCGCGGCGGGGCTGGCCAACGATTTCTTCATCTTCGAAAACGGCGGCAACGACACAGTCGATATCGTGCCACTCAATGCCGCTGGGCTGCCGATTGGTGACTTCTCGCTCACGATTAACGACACCGACTGGGGATTGCTGCCCGAGAGCTGGTCGCGCGTGGCGGAGGATGTGGTTCCGTTGACGGTTAGCATCGGCGGCGTAGCGTTCGAGCTGAGCGACTTCACCGGCACCGGCACCCTCACGGGTGTTCACGGTCTCTCCATTGCTGGCGGTGCCGGGCTCGATCCCTTGGTGGTTGGCGTGAACAACGCCCTGGCGCCGGCTCCCAGGCCGACCCTGACGGTCAATCGACTGACCGGCGAAGCGGTGCTGAGCAACGAAGGAACCGTTCCGCTCGACCTGTTGGGCTACGAGTTGACCTCCGAGTTCGGCGCGCTTAACCCCGCCAACTGGCTCTCGATTGCCGACGAGTACGACGCCACCAGCGGCGGCGAAGTCGATACCGACGATGAATGGTCCGAGTTGTCGGTCGCTATCGATCGCGACGACATTGCAGAGTTCGCCTTTGGCGGACCGGGCAACGCGGGCGACGGCGGCGTGCTGATGCCCGGGCAGAGCATCGCACTGAGCACCGCCAACGGCCTGTGGTTCCCCACGTTCAACGAGGAACTCACCGGCTTGGTCGCCCGAACAGACGGAACCAAACTGCCCGTGACGATCCTGTTCACTGGCAACGGCGACGCACCGCTGATGCGCAGCGATCTGGACAGCGACGGCGACATCGACGCCGCCGATTGGCAGATCGTCAACTCCAATTACCGAGCGAACTTGGACGACTTGAGCCTCGCCGAGGCTTACTTGGCGGGTGACGTCACCGGCGATGGCGTGAACGACCTGAACGACTTCCTGCTCTTCGTTTCCGACTTCGACGCCTTCAACGGCAACGGCGCTTTCCAAGCGATGCTTGCCGGATCCGCCGTACCAGAACCTTCGAGCGTCGCCCTGGTCCTACTAGCAGGTACCTTGATCGGCCTGCGACGCATGCGGGCGATCGCTATTCCCGCCATTCTTGGTGTGCTCGCCTTGGGATTCGCCAACCGCTCCGATGCGGTGATCATTGCCCAAGAGAACTTCGAGTCGTACACGGCGGTGGAAGGCGATCCGGGTCCCGATTTTGGCGAGAGCGGCGAGAACGGACCCGGCGGCTGGACCAGCGCTTGGGAGGAGCACGACAACCCGATCAGCTCCTACGTGCGCAGCGACTTGCTGCCTGGTTACGGGCAGGGACTGGAGATCGCCAACCGGCAAAGTTCGGACTCGAACATCCTCACGCGGCAGTTTACCGCGCAGACCGATGACTTCTATGTCGGTTTCAGCATGCGGACCACGATGGATCAGCCGGATGGCAACAATCACACGCTGGTTTACTTCAGCGATGCCACAACGGACGACGCCAACGATGGCTACGGCGGCGGCACCGTGCGAAATTCGAGCCCCGCCGGACCCGGCTTCTTCTTCACCCGCCAGGGCGACAACACGACGCACACGATCAGCACGAACCAACAGATTTACGGTGAAGTGTACGACGTGGTGTTCAAGTTCTCCAAGAGCGGCGGGGCCACAGATCCGTTCGAGCAGATCGATATGTGGATCAACCAGGCGACGGAGGGGACTCCCGATATCACCTCCAATTCCGGCAACGCGTCACTGGCTGAACTTTCTACGTTCCATGTGTGGTTCGATCCGCGCAACATGAGCGCACCCGACCAAGGTCAATTGGCGCTCGACAACCTGGTTGTCGCCACGACCTACGACGAAGCGTTGTCGCTCGTTAATGGTGCGAATCCCATATTTAACCTCAATGCGCTGGTCAACTCCACCACCGGCGAGGTCACGCTCAAGAACCAGACTGACGGAGCCATCACCTTTAAGGGCTACGAATTGGTGAGCGATGCAGTCGACACGCTGGATGCCAGCGGATTGACGAGTCTGGCTAGCCAAAGTGGTATCCATCCATTGATCAACCCTGTGGATGGAGATGACCCCGGCAGCACCCCTGGCGACAGTGCTGGCGAAGCCTGGACCGTATCGGGCACCCCCGACAACTTCGCCATCGCCGAGCAGTTCCTGCTGGGCAGCACGACTCTGGGGGTGGGCGAGTCGGTGAGCCTGGGACAGATCTACGACACCTCGGTCGGCGGCGATCTTTCGGGTAGCTATATCGAAGATGGCGTACTGAAGTCGCTCGACATCGACTTCCTCACGCCAACGGGTCTGCCCGGCGACTTCAATGACGATGGCGTGGTGAACCTCGCCGACTATACGGTGTGGCGAAACAACCTGGGTGGTTCCGAAACGGCCCTCAACGGCAACGGCGATGACACGGGTGGCAGCACTGGTGTGGTGGACGGCGCTGACTATGCGTTGTGGAAGAGCAACTTCGGCAACACCGCCGGCGCAGCCGCGGTGGCACAGACCAACGTGCCCGAACCTGCTTCGGCACTGCTGTTGGTGCTGGGAGCCGTGGCATTGGCCCTCTACCGCCGGGCCCCGCAAGCTTGCCTTTGCCGCGCCACGAAGCTTGGCCTGTTGTTGCTCGCAGCGATGGTCGTCATGCAATCTTCTCAAGCCTTGACCACCGTTCGCCAATATACGATGGGCGACAATGCAGACGAGAACAGTGCCGACAATGGCCCCGTAAGCAGCGTGCATGGCGAACCGTTCGACGTGCTGGACAATATCGATTCCGATGGCGAGTTTCAGGACTTGGACGACGCGACGGGAGCGATCTACCACCAGATCACCTCGGGTGACGTGACTGCTGGGCACCCCGGTGCAGTGGGTTCGTTTGCCATTGAGCTAGCTGGCGACGACGACATGATGTTCACCACGTCGCTCAACTCCGCTGGAGACAGCGTTAGCCAGGGGCTTCAGATGTGGGTGCTTCCCCATGCAGCAGGTATCGGCGCGCGGCAGTCGATCGTGTTCGATACCAGCAACGCCGGTGGGCCCGCCATCACTGCAAGTGGGTTCTGGTCGCAGTCGCATAGTGGACATGCCGCCGACAACGACATCAGCGGCGCCGTTCCCGTGGTCGCCGACACGTGGCACCATGTGGCGCAACACATCTATCTGCGATCGGATGTGGACTCGCCTCAGTTGGTGCGGAATTCAGGTGGATGGCTGGCGACTACCAGTGTGGTTTATGTCAACGGCATCGCCACTTCGGCTAACAACGACACCACCGATACCGTGGCCGGCGAGTTTATCGTCGGTGCATCGGGTACGGCGCTCGAGCCGGTCAACTTCTTCGACGGCATCGTCGATGAGCTAGAAGTCTACACCAGCGAACCCAACGAGTTTGATCTGTTCACCGACAACGACTATATCGCCGGGGTGTTGATACCTGGTCTTCCAGGCGGAACGTTGTTGCCGGGCGACGCGAACCTCGATGGTTCGGTCGACGCGACGGACGCCTCGCACTTCATTAGCAACTGGCGCCGCGAGAAGGTGTTGGAAGGTGCGCACAACTCGATCTATGTGGGCGACTGGGAGACGCGCGGTTGGGGCGACTTGGATCTCAACGGTCGCGTCGACATCGACGACGCCATTATTTTGAATGCGGAACTTGTCGCGGCCGGGGCCGGAGCACTCAACTTCGCCGCCCTCACCGGCGGTGCTACTGTCCCTGAACCGACCACCGCGGTGCTTGCCATCGCTGGCTTGGCCATCGCCTTGGTTATGCACCAAAACCGCAGCTAACCCCGATCAATCAACGGAAGCAGAATAGGCACTTGTAAGTCACTAACCTTGTCCGTCAACTGAGAGGTAGAGCTAATGTCTTTTGTGAAGCTATCTACATCGCGCCTTGCGATCATCGCTTGCGGGTTGCTCGCCGCAGCCATCTGCACGTCGCAGGCCACCGCGGCAATCATTGCCCAAGAAGATTTCCAATCGTACACAGCCGTCGTCGGAGATCCCGGACCCGACTTTGGCGAGAGTGGCGAGAACGGCCCCGGCGGTTGGACGAGTGCCTGGGAAGAACACGACAACCCAATTAGCTCCTATGTTCGCAGCAACCTGCTGCCCGGCTATGGCAAGGGACTCGAAATCGACAATCGAGACAGCTCCGATTCGAACATCTTGACCCGCCAATTCACAGCTCAAGACGACGACTTCTATGTCGGCTTCACCATGCGGACCACGATGGACCAACCGGATGGCAACAACCACACGCTGATCTACTTCAGCGACGCGACAACCGATGACGCCAACGATGGCTACGGCGCCGGAACCGCGCGAAATACAAGCCCGAACGGACCAGGTTTCTTCTTCACTCGCCAGGGCAACAACACGACGCATACGATCAGCACGAATCAGCAGGTCTACGGCGATCTGTACGACTTGGTACTTAAGTTCTCCAAGAGTGGTGGCGCCGCGGATCCGTTTGACCAGATCGACGTATGGATTAACCAGGGAACCGAGGGTGCGCCCGACATCACTTCCACTGCGGGCACTGCGGCCCTCGCCGAACTCTCCACGTTCCATGTCTGGTTCGATCCACGCAATATGGATCCGCCAGAGCGTGGTCGCTTGGCGCTCGACAACCTGGTGGTCGCTACCACCTATGACGAAGCTCGGACGCTGATCAACAATCCCGTCCCCGAGCCATCGTCCCTCATGTTGGTTGGCATCGGCGTGGCATTGCTCGCCTGCCGCTACCGACGCAGTTAACCAATTTCCTCTCCAAGGGGCACACGTCGAAGCGGGCAGCGCGACGTGTGTCCCGGGGGAGGATCCCTATCCCATTCAGAAACGAAACCCCACCTCGAGACTACCCCTCCCACCTTCCTCGCACGCGACGCCTGTCGCACCTACTGGAGTCCCCACATGCTTCGATTCGCACTGATTAAAAGAATAGCACTTTGCATAGGCCTAACGACAGCGCTCGGCGTCGTGCTCGCCGACACCGGTGCGGATGATGGCGCGACTTCGGTATCGCCCGAACTCGAAAAGTACCGCAAGCGGACCGACCATTTCCGTCATGCAATTGGCTATCCTCCCACTAGCAAGCGATGGGAACGTGGCAAGGATGCGAGTCACGCCCAAGCGTGGGCCGAAACCGACCGCGCTTGGAGTGTGATGCTCTATCGCCAGGGCATCATCGATCACGAAACCGCTGCGAAGTTGCTCTCCGGCATCCGCAATATGAAGAACGGCGGAGAGGCACAGGTACTCAAAGCCGTGGGTGGCGACAGCGACGTCGCCAGCGCTTCGATCATCGGCCGCACCCGCCAGGAACCGATGTGCCGCATGGTGGTTCGAGACAAGCAACTCGACGTGATGGGCCGGATGCTCAAGACGATGGACGCCTGCCTGGTGGTTGGCGACAAGCACGCAGAAACCGTGATGAACGGGCAAACGCACATGGCCGATGCCCAGCCCACCACCTACGGCGCTTACCAGGTGGCCGTGTTCGATGGCCTGCAGCGTGGCTTCGAGCAGATGGAACTCGCCTACTCGCACACCAACAAGTCGTCCGTTGGTTGCGGTGCGCTCTCCGGTTCCGGCTGGCCGATCGACCGCATGAAGGTGGCAGACCTGCTGGGATTCGATGGCATTGTCGAACCCAGCTACGATTGCGAAGCGGGGCAGGACCACGCGCTCACGACCCTGTTCGCCTTGACCAACATCACGAACTTGATGAGTCGAACCGCGATGGACCACTACATCTGGATGATGGATGGAAACATGTGGTTCGTCCTGCCTGGGGGCTACCAGCAGCCCAGTTCGATGATGCCTCAGAAGGAAAGCGTGGGCTGTGTGTGGGAACACATGCAGATCAAGGCTGCCGAAGTGGGTGGGCTCGCCACGCGAGGTATGCTCGCCTGCCATAACCAGCCATTCCAGGATCAACTCCCCATCTACGTGGCCTGGAAGTCGGTGAACTCGGCCGCCAAGTCGACCGAGCACTCGCTTTCGATCTATGGCAACGCCATTCAAGACATTCAGCCCCAGGAAGAGCTGCTGCTGAAGTTGGCGAGCGAGTCGTACTCGTGCGCCGCGGACGTGAAGGTGGTCCTGACCCGCGACTACGGCTACGGTCTTCGCCACGCCCACCGTGTTGTGGCGACGTTCTTCCGCTTGGCCAAGGAACGTGGTATCCCGGCCAACCGAGCCACCGGCGCTTTGCTGGACGAAGCGGCTGAGTTCCTTGGCGAAGAAGGTCCGCACATGCCGGACCAGGAGCTGCGCGACCTGCTGGACCCGGTGAAGTTTCTCGAGCGGCACACCAACCCGGGCGACCCCAATCCCGACGAAACGCGTCGCATGGTGCAGGTTCGTCGCGAACGGTTAGCCGAGATGCAAGCACGTCATGACGAGCGCCAAGAGAAGATCAAGGACGCCCACCAGCGCTTGCTTGCTGAGATCGACGAGATCACCGGCAACTGAGCGAACCTGCCAAGGCACACGTGACTATCCCCGACCCCCGAGTGGTTGAGCCCCAAAGTAATCGGGCTCACCACGAGGGGGATTTTTTGCTGCTATGGTTACGCTTCAGTTCACCCGCCCCATCCGCTTCACGAATTCCCTGTCCAACTTCTCGATATCCCCGAAGTGCTCGCGGAATTCTTCAATCCGCGTCTCGGGCGATACCGGGATGAGGGGTTTCTTTTTGGCTTGGGCTTTGACGTAGGCGACGTACTCGTCGGGGTGGTAGCGAATGAGGAAGTAGTTGAGCGCCCAGGCGTCGGCGTAGGCGTCGGCGGCGGTGCGGGCGTCGCGGAAGCGTTTGTCGTCGGCGATCATCGATAGCAAACTTGCGCGTCGCGGGGTGTACAGATTCTTCTTGAACGTCGACAGGCGGAGGTGGTTCACTTTGCCAATGCCGCGCCAGCCGCGGGTGCTCGACAGGTCGGGCGCTTCGAAGTACACGGCCATGCCTTCGACCAGCCACAGCGGCAACTCGGCCAGCCGTTGTTGCAGGCCACAGTTGAACGCGATCTGATGCGTCGCTTCGTGCACCACCGTGGCCACCAAGGGAATGGCGGCCGGCTGCGCGAGCATGCGGTTGATGTCGCGGAGCGACCCGCGCCCTCCGTTGGCGCCGCGCAGTGCCTCGGAGCCGGTAAGGTCGTACATATTCACGCGATTGGTGGTCAGACTGTAGTAGCCGATGATACTGCCAGCGGCGGTGCCGAGTTCGTCGGCGCTGGCCGCGCGGTACTGATCGGCCGAAGCGTAGATCACCACGACCAGCGGAAACTCGGGCTCGTGGATCTCGACGCCCTGGTTCTCCCAGTAGTTGGTGAACGCGCGGTGCAGACGCTCCAGCAGCGAGCTGGTCCACTGGGCGTAGGCGCGGCTCGTGTTGTAGCACACCACGTAGTGCGGCGTAGTGTGCGTGTTGAATCCCTCGGGTAGCTCGCTGAGCACCCGCTGGGCCAGTTGGTCGGGCGTAAGTGGCGTAAAAGGAGCCTCGAGTCGTTCGCGCGACACCACCATGGCTGCTTCGACCAGGTGCTGCACGCCGTCGGGCGTCTGAACCATCACTCCGCCGTCGGTGTCCTCGGCCAGGATGCGGCCGGTGATGGAGCGCTCGGCCCCGCCGTCGCGATAGTGGACCACTTCCACCGGGGCGGGCGTGGGCTCGTCGGCCCGCACAGCGGCCGCGCCAGCGAGCAAGAGGGCCAGAACCGCGGCCAGGCGGCGTGGGCGCTCGAATTGTCGCTGGTGGGCGTGGATCAACGCAAAGGTCCCGGGGTGGCGGCGTGTTGACGATCGTGTGCGCGTCTTGTTCTATTGTAGCTCACCACCCGTTTACTGTCCCGATCGATATTTGCAGGCAAAAACACGACAATGAGCGACCCCTACTTTCAGCAGCTTTTTGCGGACCGCATCGGCGGAGCCAACTACGGCAAAGGCACCGCCATCTACAAGTTCGAGAAGATCAAGCGAGCCAAACGCCAGGCGCTGGCCGACCATCCCGATCGCAAGCTGCTGGACTTCGGCATCGGCGAGAACGACGCCATGGCGCCCGAGGGCGTTCGCCAGGTGATGGCCGCCGAGATCAACAAGCCGGAGAACCGGGGCTACGCCGACAACGGCATTGCCGAATTCAAAGAGGCCGCCGCGCGATTCATGCAGCGAGAGTTCGGCGTGGAACTCGACCCTGCGACCGAGATCAACCACGCGATTGGCTCGAAGCCGGCCTACGCCATGCTGCCGGCTGTGTTCATCAACCCAGGCGACATCACGCTGATGACCGTGCCGGGTTACCCGGTCGCCGGGACGCACACCACTTACTATGGCGGTATCGTGCACAAGCTGCCGCTGTTGGCCGAGAACGACTTCCTGCCGGACCTCGACGGCATCTCGCCCGACATCCTGGCCAAGGCGAAGCTGCTGGTGATCAACTATCCCAACAGCCCGACCGGCAAGACGGCGACGCGTGCGTTCTACGAAAAGGTGGTGGAGTTCGCCAAGACGAACAACATTGTTGTCGTGCAGGATGCGGCCCACTCGATGTTGTCGTTCGACCAGGAGCCAACCAGTTTCCTGAGCGTACCCGGCGCGAAGGAGGTGGGCGTCGAGGTGCATTCGATGTCGAAGGGCTTCGACATGATCGGTTGGCGAATGGGCTGGGTGTGTGGGCATCCGCTGCTTGTGCAGGCGTTTGCCGACGTGAAGGACAACAGCGACTCGGGCCAGTTTATCGCGGTGCAGAAGGCGGCCGCTGCGGCGCTGGACGATCCGGAAATACCGAAACAAATCCGCGAAAAGTACCGTCGCCGCATGGAAAAGCTGGTTGCCGTGCTCAGCAGGTGCGGTTTCGATTGCAAAATGCCCGGCGGGACCTATTTTCTCTATACGCCCTCGCCCAAGGGTCTGGCCGACGGAACCACGTTCGAAAACGCCGAAGCGGCCAGTCAGTACCTGATTCGCGAGCAGTCGATTTGCACGGTGCCGTGGGACGACGCTGGGCCGTTCCTGCGATTCAGTGTGACCTACGTCGCGGATGACGAAGCGGCCGAGGACGCCCTGATGGCGGAGACCGAATCGCGGCTTAGCAAGATCAGCCCGGTGTTTTAGCGTAACCAATCGACGCGCCCGATGACCGACGAACAACTTCTCACCCGACCGATCGTGATCCTGGGAGCCCCGCGGTCGGGCACGACGTTGTTGAGTCAGTTGCTGAAGTTTCATCCGCAGGTTTACCTGGCGAACGAACCGCGGATTCTCTGGAAGTACGGCAACGACAGCAAGTCCGACGCCCTGCAGCCGAGCGATGCGCGGCCCGAGGTGGTGAGCCACATTCGTGGTGAGTTCGCCAGTCAAATCCGCGCGGCCGGCCGCGAGCGGCTCGTGGAAAAAACACCGAGCAACAGCCTGCGGGTGGGCTTTGTCGATCGAGTGCTGCCCGACGCCATCTACATTCACATCATGCGCGAAGGCACCGAGTCGGTCCTCTCGATTCGCAAGTTCTGGGAGCAACACGCAACCGGCGTGGGCGGCACCACGCGGCGGCAGATCATGCGGCGCGTCAAAGAGATCAAGCTGCGGCAGGTCCCTTACTACGCGGGCGAGTTCACACGGCGAATGATGTCGAAGGTGGTGCCCAGCAACAAGCCGCGCGGCGTGTGGGGACCGCGCCTGCCGGGCATCCAGGAGATGGTCCGCGATCTCGACCCGCTGGAGGTCGCCGCCTGGCAGTGGCGGATGTGCGTGGAGCACGTGTGCCGCGTCGGTCGCACGCTGCCGCCGGAGCGATACACGGAGAGCCGCCTGGAAGAGTTCGACGAGGCGGAGTTCGAACGGCTGTTGGCATTCTGTCAATTGGAGTCGACTCCGGAAGTTAAAGAAGGTTTCGCCAGCAAGTTCCAGGCACGCCCCGCGCAAGCTCGCAGCGACGCGGCCGAGTCGGACGAAGTAAAGCTGGTGCGGGAGTTGATCGCACCGACGACCACGTGGCTCGCTTCGCTCGAACCCTTGGCCCGCCACCGGCAGTAGTCAGCGCGGTTTCTTCTTTACTCGCTCGGCCTCGAGGTCCGTCCTCAAGACCTTTCCATCCTCCAGCACAAACCGCACGCTGGCTAGCGTCTCGGCTTCGCTGCTGTTGTGAGTAACGTGCAGCGTAGTAGTCTCGCTGGCCGTATGCACTTCGCGCAACAGTTCGATCATCTGCGCGCGGGTTTGCTCGTCGAGCGCCGCCAAGGGTTCGTCCAGTAGCAACACCGACGGCCGGGCGGCGAGCGCGCGGCCCAGCGCAACGCGCTGCTGTTCGCCACCGCTGAGCCCAGTCGCTCGGCGGTCCAGTAGGTGCGTGATCGAAAGTCGCTCAGCCAGTTCGTCGGTCCGCGCGCGGATCTCCGCGCTCGGGCGCCTGGCCACCGAGAGGGCGAAGCCCAGGTTGTCGCGAACCGTCATCCGAGGAAAAACGGCGCCTTCCTGGGGAACATATCCAACTTGGCGATCGGCGGGACGAAGTACTGTGACGTCGCGGCCCGCCAGTCGCACCGCGCCGCTGGTGATCGCTCGCAGGCCACAGATGGCCTCGAGCAGTGTAGTTTTCCCGCTACCAGTGCGGCCCATCAGCACCGCATACGCCCCGGCAGGCACCTCCAGCGAGACCTCCGCCAGGCGGAACTCGGAAGTCGTCACACAGAGGTCTTGGCATTCGATCATGGGAGGCGTGTCGCGGAAGTCCGTCATTTTGGCCAGCCGACGCAATGCTAGCAATCGCTGCACGAATGGATAAGGGAACAATGCCTTCGAAAGCGCTACCCCCGCATCCCTGCTTATCTCCACTATCTGCTTTCCCTACTTTGCTAGCAGTACCAGCAAAGGGGAGATTCTGGAGCAAGCCGATCTTGCGTAATCCATGGCGAGCCGCTGTAATGCACGGAATCTAATCGGAACTCTCCTCTTTCGGCGGATCGGGCGAACCAACACGCCGATGTAGTTAGGCACAGGAAGGCCTAAGGTTAAGACATATCAAATGGGTATCAAATCGCAACACAACGCCGGTAGCTCGTGGAAGCAGCTCGTCTTTTATGGCGAGGTGGTAGGCTTTGTATTGGCGTGGGTCGTCGGCGGAGTGCTGCTGGCTCGCAGTGCCTCCAGCGAAAACAACCTGGCCAACACCAGCGGCCTGGACAACTACGCCGAAGTCGGACTCACCGAACTTCCCGGCAAAGATCTCGAGTAGCCGCGAGCCAAGTCACCGTGAGCCGAACTCGGCCCCGGCACTCGTACTCTTACACGTCGGCCAGTGCTTCGCTGTCGACATCGTCGCGCGTATCGCTCTCGCTCCGGCGACGCAGGTACAGCTTGATCGGCACTTCGTCGAACTCCAGATGATCGCGGAACTGATTCAACAGATACCGCTGATACGTGGCGTCGATCGCCGCCGGTTGGCTGCAGAACAGCACGATGGTCGGCGGTTGGGTTCCCACCTGCGTAGCGTAATAAATCTTGGGTCGGCGGTTCTTGTATAGCGGCGGCGCTTTGCGCTTCACTGCCTCGCGTAGCATGCGATTCAGCTCGCCGGTGCCGACGCGCAACCGAGCTTGCTTAAACAGCATCTGCGCGTGGTTCAACAACGCTTTGACGTTCTTACCCGTTTGCGCGGTGATGAACGCGATCGGCGCGTAGCGCACCGTGCGATAGGTGTCGTGCAGGTAGTTCACCCACTTCTCGGTGGGCATGCTGCCGGCCAGTTGGTCCCACTTGTTCACCACCAGGATCACCGGCTTGTACTGCCCGACGATGTAGTCGCACAGTTGTTTGTCGACCTTGCCAATCCGCTCGGTGCAATCGTGGAACAACAGCACCACGTCCGCCCGACGTATCGATCGCTGCGCGCGATGGGTGCCGTAGAAGTCGATGTCCTTCTGGCTCTTGCCTTTTCGCAAGCCCGGCGTGTCGATGGCGGTGAACGCCTTGCCGTCGAGTTCGAACCGCACGTCGACACTGTCGCGCGTGGTGCCGGGCACTTCGCTCACGATCATTCGCTCGGCTTTGGCCAGCGTGTTCACAAACGTGCTCTTGCCCACGTTCCGCCGACCGACGATGGCCACTTTCATCTCGGGTTCGGCGTCGGCTGTTTCCGAATCCTCGCCGTCGTGTTCGGGCAGCGTGTCGATGATGCGGTTGAGCAGTATTCCGCGGTTGCGGTTTTGTAGCGTGCTCACTTTGATCGGTGCGCCGAAGCCGAGTCGATGGAACTCCTCGGCCGACGCATCCAGCGACTCCGCGTCGGCTTTGTTCGCCAGGCACACCACCGGCACCTTCACCAGCCGCAGCCGCTTGGCCACTTCCTGGTCCATGGGCAACAGGCCGCTGCGGGTGTCGAGTACCAGCAGGATCAGGTCGGCCGATTCGATGGCCATTGTGATCTGATCCTCGATATGCTTCGTCAGATTGTCGGCGTCGTTGAAGCCCATACCGCCAGTGTCGACCAGCTCGAAGAACTTGTCCTCGTGGCACATCAGGTGCGTCAGGCGGTCGCGGGTGATGCCGGGCTGATTGTCCACGATGGCAATCTTGGTCCCCGCCAGCCAGTTAAACAGGCTGCTCTTGCCCACGTTGGGGCGACCGACGATGGCGATTTGTGGAACAGGCATGATGGCTGGACGTTCGGGGTGCCTTGGGGAAGGCCGCGACCATGCGCATCTTCCGAAATTCAATAGGGCGGCGAGTGCACTCTTCTCGCCGGGCGATCGAGGGGGTTGCTCATCCTGCGAACATCCCTCACCGTATTGTAATTGCCTCGCCGACGCAGGGCAGCCCCCAAGATAGCCTAAATCGCTAGCGAAAGTGCCGTGTCGCCCACCGATCCCGCCAAGCACCGTGCCGTCCTGGCCCGCCTCGAAAGCTTGCAGCTGGCAGGCGTGGAGCAATTGCCGCGCGGAGTGGCCCCTGCACCGGCCCCCGTAGCGGAGACCACGCCCACAGCCGCCGCCGACGTGCCTGTGGCCGAGTCGGCCCCGCCGCCGCCGCCAGCACCGCCAGCCGCCGCCAGCAGTGCCGAGCCGCCCATGCCTCGGGTAGCCAAGTCTTCCGCCCTGTTCGACGAACCTGCCGGCGGTGAGAAGGTCTCCACCGCTGCGACGCTCGAGGTGCTGCAAACCGAAGTCGCCGCCTGCACATTGTGCGACGAGTTGGCGACCACGCGAACGCAGACCGTGTTCGGAGTCGGCAATCCCAACGCCAAGCTCTGCTTCATGGGCGAAGCCCCCGGCGCCGACGAGGACCAGACCGGCATTCCGTTCGTGGGCCGCGCCGGGCAGCTGCTCACCAAGATCATCGAAGCCTGCCAGCTCACCCGCGACGAGGTGTACATCCTCAACGTGCTGAAGTGCCGCCCGCCGGGCAATCGCAACCCCACGCCCACGGAGTCGGCCCACTGCAAGCAATACCTGCGGCGGCAGCTCGAGCTGATCGACCCCGAGTACATCTGCTGCCTGGGCGCCGTGGCCGCCCAAAACCTGCTGGAGACCACCCAAACGATCGGCCGCCTCCGCGGGTCGGTACACCAATACCGCGGCATCAACGTCGTCTGCACCTACCACCCCGCCTACCTGCTGCGAAACCCATCGGCCAAAAAAGACTGCTGGGACGACATGAAAATGTTGATGAGCCTGATGGGCGTGGAGCTGTAAGGCTTGGGGTAGTAATCCATCATCACCCTCCCTCTGGGAGGGTCGCGACTGCATTTGTCGCGGGGAGGGTGAACCGCCAGCAAACGCCCAGCCACTGCTAACCCACGGTCCCTGAACCGTTTTGTCCCACCTGGTCCAAAACGCCAAATTGTCCATCTCCATAAGTCTTTACCTACCAGCGGCTTGCAAATTCGCCCACGTTGAGTAGTTCCCCGATTTTCATCCGTGGTACCAAAACTCCACCCACGGACGCCCCAGCTCGTCTACACAACTCTTTTCGCGACAACGAGTTACGAAGACCACCCTGCGGAACGGTCCACGGAGTTTTGTCCCTGGTGTGTTTACGGGAGGACAAAACCCAGCCCATGCCAAATCTCAACGCGCCCGCGCGCACCGTCCCCACCAACTGCGAAGCAGCCCTCTTCATTAGATCAAACGAGAGGGCGGAATCTACGGCGATCTTTTTACAGAGGCGATTTTCGGGGAAATGGATGTCGCGCCGATGCTTGGGGATGTAGCCCCAGAGTGGCGACGTACCGGCCATTAAACCGGTGAAACCGGTCAAAGCCGTTTCTGAAGAAATGGAACTTTGCCTGTTGTCGTGCATCCGCTCTATTATGGCGAGCACAAGGCGGTGAACTCAGTCAGCAGGGGAGGTAGGCCGTGCAGCGAAACGACAGGTTCCTTCGAGCGATTCTGTGCCTGGTGGCCATCCAGATCGGCAACTTGGCTGGGGACTGCCGCGCGGAAGACGATCCGCAGCTCACACTAGCCATCGAGCACCTGGAGGAGCTGGACCCATCGCAGCCCGAGGAGCGGCGCGAACTCATCGCGACTCTCAACGATTCCGAGCAGAGTGATTTGCTGCGTCGAACGGCGCTCAAGCGACTCGCAAGTACTGCCACCGACGACCAAGAGGTGCACGACGCGTTGATCGCCTTCGTGGAATCGGGCTATGGAGATTGGCACCTCCGCTCAGAGGCTCTTGGCAGTTTGCATCAGGCAGGCGTGCCCGCCTCGCGCGCGGTGCCAGTGCTGATCGTGGCGCTGGACGATCAGCAGTTTCGAGCAGGATGGAACAAGACTATTTACGTAACCATGACCGACATTACCGCGAGTCATTTGGCCGGTTACGGCGCCGAGGCCAAGGCGGCCATACCCAAACTTTTGGAGCATGATCAAAAAAACGCTTTGGGAGCTATCGATCCTTGGCAGTTCCCGTTGTATGCCCACGGCGAAGCTTCTGTGCTGCCGCTGGCGGGTGTGCTGGTGGACGATCCCGACGTAGAGCATCGCCGCACGGCTGCCAACCGCCTGTTGTACCATCGAAGTATCGCTCAGCCAGCCACCGATGCGTTGACCAAAGCGCTCGCGGATGCGGACGAGGAGGTGCGCGTCACCAGCGCCGCGACCTTAGTTCATCTAGGAGACCGTACCGAGGCGCTCGACACCTTTCTGTCGGCGATCAACAGCAGAGATGCGGAGCGTCGACTATTCGTAACGAAGTGGCTGATCCACTTCGATCCTCCAATCAAAGGCACGCAGGAAACCTTGCGGATGCTGCTCGAGGACGACGACGCCTGGGTACGGTGGCAGGCTGCGCAGTCGCTGAACCTCGCGGAAGTTTACGTTGCTATGCTCGAGGACGCTGATACTTCCACGCGCATCCGCGCAGCGCGTGAAGTGATCAAGACGAAGTCGCATGACGGTGAGGTCTTTGCGACGCTGCTTGAAATCGTCCGCACGACGGAAGGATCGGATCGTTTTCATGCGCTGGCTACGATGAAGTCGTTGCCGGAAGAGATTCGAGCGGCCGGCGCCCCCGTGTTCGTCACCCTGCTAAGCGACGACTCGCGTGGTTACGGCAGGGCTACTGCCTCGTACGCTGCAAGGTACCTGAGCAACGTCAAAGACCCTTCGCCCGAGCTTCGAGCGCAGGTCGAAGCGGCTGCCAAACAGTGGAAGAAGGCAAAATCCCCTCCCGCCCAGGTGCTGAAAGCCTGGGACGGCGAATGACGCGCGGCTGGCCGGCTGAAGTTGCAACGGAGTGCCACCTCCGAATCGTTGGGCGTGGCTGATGTCATCCGATTGAAACGAAGCTGGGTTCGCTTCAGTGTTCTCGTTGGCTTTTGATACGATGTATCCAATTTGGCAACTAAGTTGCACCACCACTCGCGTGTGGCAGATTCTCCGTCGGCGATGGTGGATGTTGGCGCTGCTTGTTCTCTTGCTGCTCGTATTGGCGCCCGTGCTGTGGCAGATGGTCCGCCCCCACTCCGACCTGGAGCAGCAGCTAGTTGGGACTTGGAAGTGGAAAAGCTACACTGATGAGGTGGTGACGATTACGCTCCATCCCAATCGCACGATTACCTGGGACGGCGAGTTCCTCGGAACGTGGTCCGCCTCGGGCGACACATTCGAAATGTGCGACCTGAACAACGTCGATGAGGTTCTCCGAGTGTTGTTCGCCGACGGTACGGTCACCTCCCGAGTCGTCGATGTCTCTGATTCCAGCCTGACCTTCACGCACGTAGCGAACGGGCAAACACTCGAGTGGCAGCGAGTCGATACCGACTGACCAATGGTGTCGAACCTGCCTTGGCCGCAAGGCCTCCGGCAAACTTCGCATAGTCACGGCGTGAGCAGCAAGGCGCAGGTGCCTAAGCCGGTTTCGCTTTCCGGATCATGGATTCTTTTTAAGTCGGCGAGTCCATCAGGCTGAAACTGCAAGTCTTGCGAGGACATGAAGTTGCCTTGATAATGTGCGGGTCTGTTCAAAAAAGGTTTGGCAGAGTTTTTCCGTACGCTTATCGATATCGGGCACGAGTCGACGAAGGATCCATGATGACGACACAACTTTCACTTGCATCCTCGTTACCTGACGAACAAAGTCGCCTTGCCGACGTGATCGCAGACATGGCGGATCACTCGCGCAAACGAGCGTACGCCACTTGGCTCGATGAACAAGGCGATCCACGCGGGGCCTTTCTCAACGACGTGCTGGACCAATGGGATGCTGGGGCAGAGACGCTGCCCACGAATGACACGCTTAGCATGGTCTGGCAACGCACATGTGGCGTGACGCTGCTGCAGATGATGCGAAGCGAAAAGCTTGATACGCTTGCGTCACTGTTTCCCGTATGTCGCCCGGCGCTGATGATCAACCTCACGCTGGCCGACAGTGAACTTCCGGTTGGCACAAGCAAGTTCGGCGGCAAGCCGGATCTGCCCGATGGTGAATCGTGGCCGGAGTTCAATGGCAACCTGCATACGTTTATCGGCCAAATCAACCTAGCTGAAATCGCAATCACTCAACTCTCCGGGGAGCTGCCGGCGAAGGGATTGCTATCCTTCTTCATCTTCGACGATCCCATCGAAACCGGACAACCCGCCGCCGAGGGCGAACCGGGTGCGTGGAAGGTAATCTTCACCCCCGACCTATCAAGTTTGCAGCGACATACGCCGCCCAAAGCCTTCGATGAGGGCAACGCGCTCGCTCCAGAGTGTGCATTGGAGTTTGAAGAGACGCTCGACCTGCCCTACGCATCGATGTTCGATTTGGATCAGGATCACGCCGATCTGTTCCTCGGGTGCCGACGCGCCAAAGAGCTAGGACTGACGAAGGGTCACACCGATGCCTACGAAGAGCTTCAGCAAGCACTAATGCCGGAGCGCGAGCAGCGGTCGCACTTGTTGGGCTGGTCGCATCCTCAAGTCGCCGCCGATGATCCGGTGGATGAAGGATTCCGAAATCTGCTCACCGTCGCTTCGGAAGAACTATGCGAATGGTGTTGGGCCGACGGCCACCTACTCTATTTCGGGATCTCGGACGAAGACCTCAAGAACCACCGATTCGATCGCACCACGATCATTGATGGCTGATTGACGTACGAATGCCGTGCCAGCCAAATGGTCACTACATCCTCGCTAAGCATCGCCGGTCGGTGCGAGTAAGACTACTTTGGGCCAGCGGCGCACAAAGTTCTTCTCGGCAGTTCTCTGCTGGTACGTTTCTGCGGTGGCCCGAATAGGATTGTGCCGAACGATCATTCCAAACAGGTCTTCGAGTCCATGCGGGGCGACCACACCAATCGATCCGTCCTTTTTCAGAGTGACGCCTACCGAGGTTGCGTACTCGGGCCAGGAACCAACCCCTTCTTCGAGCGAAGCAAAGGGTTCGAAAGTCCTTCCGCTGGTCGTCGCGTACCAGGAGTGAACGGTTGCTTGATTAACCACTTCCCACCTCGCGCCAGGTAGCACGGCTGGAAGCTGCCCGGCCAACTCGCGGTCTACCTGTGGGTCGAGTTGCTCTGGATCGTAGTAGACAAGGTCGATATCCGATATCGGCGTGGGGCAGGAGAAGCCATGCAGTCGGTCCCACACGACGGACCGCACCGCCCCTGCGCCGATACACCAGTTATTCAGATCGAGCTTCTGCGCCTCCGCCAGCGCATCCATCAGCCAGGCAGTCTGACGTGTGATTGCGATGAGGTCGCGACTGAGTTCTTGATCGACACTGCTGTTCACACGACACCTAACTCGACGATGGGCCAGTCTCCATATTATTTGCCGGCGTCAGACAGTATGTCACCCTCCCAACGCCGGAAGATAGTCCAGCTGGCTAGACGACCTCGGCCACTCCGTGGCTGTGAACGTGCCTTGGCCGCGTCGTCCGACCAACTCCCCGCCGCATAGCACACGAAATAGCCCCGGGACTGCCGGTCTTTCCCGAACCTTGCCGGTTGTGTGGGCTGGCGGGGCGGACCTTGCGGGTCGTGACGGTTCTTCCCGCGGCCTTTTTGTAACTTGTTCTCAAGGTTGCCTCCAAGCTCTTTTGTCACCCGCAGCCGGTTGTTAAAGTCGAATTCATCGGGGTGCCGGAGTGCCCTGGAGAATTGCACACGACGAAACGACGCGCGGCGTGCCGCTCGTCCAGACAACTTATGTTTATTCCCGATTCTTCCCAACACGACGAAGTCGACAACCTGCTGCGAAATGCCAGGTTGCGCGACGAATTGGAACCTCTGTTCGACGAGTCGATCGGCAGCGTCGACTACCGGTCGATGCCGACCCATCGCGAAAACGAGTTCCTCGAGTCGATGTTGGAATGGGAACGAGCGCCGATGGTGCCGATCAGCCAGTGGTTCGACCCCGAATTGCTGCTGCCGCACCCCGATCACTTGTCGCAGGAAGATCTCAGCGAGCTATTGGCCAGCGTGGTCGAGCAATTGTATCAGCAGTACATTGTGCTCGACTTTACCAATCATCTGGACGATCGGCAGCTCTACACGCTCATCTATCGCGACATTTTGCCGAGCTACGAGAAGAAGCTCGCCAAGCGGAGAAGCTTTCTGCATTGGGACTGTGCCAACATCGAGGGCGATCCCAGCGTGTGGCTGCGTTACTACGCCAGCGACGAGGAACGCGAGGTGTGGGCCGCCGAAACTGGCGAGCCGCTGCCGCCCCGCGAGGTGCCTCCCTTTGCCCGCCAGCTTCCGCGGGGACCGATGTAATAGATGCCTCAGAGCATCTCGGGCCACATCGCGTCGCTCACCAAGAGCCCTTCCCGCGTAAGACGTATCTGCTGGCCGTCGTCTGCCAGCAAGTCGAGTTCGACGAACCGCTCGATCGCCGCGCCAGCGAGTTCATCGATCGAGTAGCTGGTCGCCTGCTGGAATTCGTCGCGCCGCAACCCTTCGAGCCGCCGCAACGCGAATACCAATCGCTCGCGGGCGCGGGACTCCTCGTCGAGTTGCTCTCGCTCGGCCACGGCCGACTCGCCGGCTAGCACTCGCTTCAAGTAGGTGGTGGTGCTGCGATGATTGGTCTCGCGCACTCCGGCCACGTACCGCGCTGCGCCGGGCCCCACGGCGTAGTACTCGTCGCCACGCCAGTACGCTTCGTTATGGCGGCTGCGATGACCTGGGCGCGCGAAGTTCGATACCTCGTAGTGCTCGAAGCCCGCCGCGGCAAGCTGGTCGATGGCCGCCAGGTACATGTCGCGCTCCAGTTCGTCCTCGGCGGCTTGCATCTCGCCGCGCTCGCGGCGGCCCCAGTAGGTCGTGCCCTTCTCGAACGTGAGTCCATAGACCGAAATGTGCTCGGGCGCGAGATCGATGGCTTGCTGCAAATCATCAAGCCACTCGTCGAGCGTTTCGCCGGGCGCGGCGAAGATCAAGTCGAGCGACACCGCCATGTTGTGCTGCCGCGCCAGAATGACCGAACGCCGAATGTCATCCGCGCGGTGGTCGCGTTCCAGCAACTCCAGCTTGGCGGCGCAGAAAGACTGGCTGCCAAGGCTCAGCCGATTGACTCCGGCCGTGGCCATCGCGCGGGCGACCGCGTCGAGCATGTCGGCCGGGTTGGCTTCGACGGTCCACTCGTACCCGGCGGCCAGCGGGTGCCAGTGGGTGCACAGTTCGGCCAACCGCGAAAGCCCCTCCGCGCCGAGCTGCGTGGGGGTGCCACCGCCGAAGTAGAGCGTGTCGACTTCGCTCGGCTTATGGAGCTGCTCGCGGAGTTCGCGTTCGACCGCATCGAGGTACGCCGGCACCAAATCCGCCCGCCCGGCGACCAGCGCGAAATTGCAGTATCCGCACCGGTGTGCGCAGAACGGAACATGAACGTAGGCGGCTCGTGGCATGGAGTGAATGGACTACGTGGAGCGATTGACGACAAGGGGGCTTTACCCAGTTTAACATTCGTCAAAAAGCCTTGCTTGGGCGAATAAACCTCCCCCATAATTACGAATGCGGAAAGGAGCCACTTTCTCCCACTTAGCCTGGAATCCGCGATGCGTACTGTCATGTTGGTCTCAGCAGTGTTGCTGCCCCTCGCCGCAACGTCGGTTGCCAACGAGGATTCGGTGACCAGCGGCTTGGCCGAACGAATGACCCGCGAAGCCCTGGCGGCGGGAGCGGCGGGCGATATGGACCTGCGCGAGCAGTTGCTCACTCAAGTGCTGCGCGTCGCACCCGACCATGCCCCGGCCCATTGGGCCTGTGGCGAGATGCAGGTCGATGGCGAGTGGAAACCGATTGTCGCCATCCAGGACGAAGCCAGCCAGAACCGGCAGATCGACGAGTACCTGCGGCTTCGCCAGCGCGCCGCCACGCCCAACGACCAGTTCCAGCTCGCAGAGTGGTGCGAGCTGAACGACCTGAACGACGAAGCCCGTTACCATTGGCTGCAAGTGCTGGCCGCCGATCGGGACAATCGGCAAGCGCTGCGTGCCTTGGATTTGCAACGAGTGGGGAACAATCTGCTTCCCTCCGATCGGGCCGACCAGTTCCTCGCGGAGCAGAGGAAGCTCAACAAAGTGAATGCCAAGTGGCGAACAAGGATGGCTGGATGGCAGCGAGCGCTGGCGGCCGGTGGCGACGAGGCCGCCCGCGCGCTCGCGGAAGTCGAAGCGGTAGTGGACGAGTCGGCGATTACGGAGTTCGAGAAGCTGGCCGCACGAAGTCGCGGCAAGCATCCAGCCGAAGCCGAGCGATCGGTGCAGTTGCTGAAAGCCTACATCTCGTCGCTCGACCGATTGCCGAGCTACGAGGCGAGCCTTGCGATTACTCGCGTGGCCGTGCTGGCCGACGATGCTTCGCTGCGCAAGATGGCAACCGAGTCGCTCAAGGATCGTCCCAGCTACGAAGTCGTGCCTGTGCTGCTCACAGGGCTTGTGCCGCTGATCGAGAGTCGGTTTGATATCACGCGTTCGGAATACGGTCGACTCAACTACAGCCATCACTTCGAGGCCGAAGGAGCCGACACCGACTACTTGGCCGAGTCGTCCACCACGCTCAATTCACCGATTGTCGTGCAGGCCGAATCGAGATTGGATGCTGTACTCCGCGCGAGGCTGCTGGCCAAACAGCGATCCGACGCAGTGGCGTGGCAGTTCTATGAAGAGGCCATGCGCCTGGAGCGGCTGGCGAGCGAAGCCAACTCCAGTCGCCAGCAGCTTAACGAGCGGATCGTTGCGGTCCTGGCTTCGGTGACCGGAGAGAGCTTCGGCGACAATCCCTTACTGTGGTGGGACTACTGGCGCGAGGAGAATGGCTACGACGAATCTCGCGAGACGATCGCCTACAGGACGAGCCAAACTTACGATGTACCCCAAGTGACCGATCTGCCGCCAGAGGTTGAATACCGCCGCAGAGTGCCGAGAATCTCCTGCTTCGCCGCTGGCACGCTGGTGTGGACCAAGACCGGCAGGCATCCGATCGAGTCGCTCACCGCTGGCGACCTGGTGCTGACCATGGACCAGCGGACCGGCGAGCGTTGCTTCCGTCCCGTGCTTGTGACCACCCTTCGCCAGCCCAGCCCTCTAGTACGAATCGCCACCGGTAGCTTTGAGTTGCTGGCCACGCCAGGACATCCCTTCTGGGTGGAGGGCACTGGTTGGCAGATGGCCAAGGAGTTGGAAGCGGGCGATCGAGTGTTGTCGGCCCAAGGCGCGCCGATCGAGATCCAGGCAATTTCCAGCTCGGGCGTCGAAGAGGAAGCGTTCAACCTGATTGTCGAAGACAACAGCAACTATTTCGTGGGACCGGATGGTCTCTTGTCGCACGACAATACGCCGCGCAAGCCCGAATTGGCCCGCGCCGGCCAGTGGTGATTTCGAATCGAGTGAGTTAGTTAAACCAAGTTAACGGGAAGATTATGTCGATTAAGCTCTCAGCAGCACTTGCCCTCGCCCTCGCCCTCGGTACTGCGTCGGTCGTTGGCGCCACAGACAACAGTGTGCACCAAGGTCTAGCCGAGCGAATGACTCGCGAAGCCTTGGCAGCCGGCGCGGTCGGCGACATGGATCTGCGCGAGCAGCTGCTCGATCAGGTGCTGCGCATCGCGCCCGATCATTCCCCCGCCCATTGGGCGCGTGGCGAGATGCAGGTCGATGGCGAGTGGAAGCCGATCGTCGCCATCCAAGACGCGGCCAGCGAGAACCGACGGATCGACGAATACTTGCAGCTCCGACAGCAAGCCGGAGCGACGCCCGACGACCAGTTCCAACTGGCCAGGTGGTGCGAGCGCAACGACCTGAACGACGAAGCCCGCTACCACTGGTTGCAGGTGTTGTCTGCCGATCGCGACAACCGCCTGGCGCTGCGTGCGCTTGATTCGCAGTGGGTGGGCGATCAATTGCTCCCTAGCGACCAGGCCGAGGAAATCGTCGCCGAGCAGCGGAAGCTTCGCAAGGTGAATGCCGACTGGCGAACAAGGATCGCTGGATGGCATCGATCACTGACGGCCGGTGGCGACGAGGCCGCCCAGGCGCTCGCGGAAATCGAAGCGGTGGTGGATGAGTCGGCGATCACGGAGTTCGAGAAACTGGCCGCGCGCCGTCGCGGCAAGTATCCGGCCGAAACCGAGCGATCGGTACAAATGTTGAAAGCCTACGTCTCGGCTCTCGGCCGTTTGCCCAGCTACGAGGCGAGCCTGGCGATCACCCGCGTGGCCGTGCTGGCCGACGACGCCTCGCTGCGCGAGGTGGCCACCGAAACGCTTCACGATCGTCCCACCTACGAAGTGGTGCCGGTGCTGATAACGGGCTTGTCGCCGCTGATCGAGAGTCGATTCGATATCACACGTTCGGAGAACGGCCGACTTAACTACAGCCATCAATTCGTGGCCGAAGGGGCCGACACCGACTACGTTGCCGAGTTGTCCAAAACGCTAAACACGCCGGTCATTGTGCAGGCCGGCTCCGACGTGGCGTCCGTGCGCCGCGCGGTGGCGCGTGCCGAACGACGATCAAATGCCGCCGCTGCGCGGTCGTATCAGGAAGCGGTGCGATTGGAGCAGATGGCCAACCAGGCCAATACCAGTCGCGAGCAGCTTAACGAGCGGATCGTTACCGTGCTACGCTCGGTGACCGGGGAGGACTTTGGCAACAATCCCTTGCCATGGTGGGACTACTGGCGCGAGGAGAATGGCTACGACGAATCGCGCGAGACGGTCGCCTATCGGACCGTGGAGACCTACGACATGCCGGAAGTGACCGAACTGCCTCCCAGCGCCCTGCCGCCATCGGGCGGTGGAGGGGGCGGTGGAGGGGGCGGGCGTTGCGAGTGCTTCGCCGCTGGTACGCTGGTGTGGACCAAGACCGGCACTCAGGCCATCGAGACACTCACGGCCGGCGACGTGGTGCTGACCATGGACGAGCGAACCGGCGAGCGGTGCTTCCGCCCGGTGCTCGACACCACGATCCGCCAGCCGAGTCCGCTCTTGCGAATCGCCACCGAGGGCTACCAACTGCTGGCCACGCCGGGCCACCCCTTCTGGGTCGAAGGCACCGGATGGCGAATGGCCAAGGAACTCGAGCAGGGCGACCGGATCCTGTCGGCCAACGGAATGCCCATCGAGATCCGCACGGTCACCAGTTCCGACGTCGAAGAGGAGGCGTTCAACCTGGTGGTCGAAGGCAACAACAATTATTTCGTCGGCCCGGAGGGACTGTTGTCGCACGACAACACTCAACGACGACCCGAACTGGCGCGTGCCGGGAAGCGGTAGCCGCGAACCGTTTACGGTTCTGTAAATAATTGGGGGGAAACGTGACTACTAAGCTTTGGATGGTAGTGGGACTTTGCGTCGGCGCGGCTTCGATGTCCGTCGCGGCGGAAAGCAGTGTGAACCGCGGGTTGGCCGAGCGAATGACACGCGAAGCCTTGGCGGCCGGGGCCTCGGGCGATATGGAACTTCGCGAGCAGTTGCTCGACCAAGTGCTCCAAGTGTCGCCGAATCACGCCCCCGCTCGCTGGGCGCGCGGCCAAATGCGGGTCGATGGCGAGTGGAAGCCGATCGCTACCGTTCAGGGCGAGGCCAGCGGAAGCCGTGAGATCGACCAGTATCTGGGACATCGGCAAATGGCCTCCCAGTCGACCGGCGACCAGTACCAGCTGGCCAAATGGTGCAAACGAAACGGCCTGAAAGACGAAGCACGCTACCACTGGCTGCAAGTGCTGGATGCCGATCGCGACAACAAAGAAGCGCTGCGAGCGTTGGACAGCCGATGGGTGGGCAACCAATTGCTTCCCAACGACGAAGCGGAACAAGTCTTGGCCGAATTGCGGAAGCTCCGAAAACGGAACGCGACCTGGCGGACTCGAATTACCGGATGGCGAAGAGCGCTCAGGGCCGGTGGCGACCAGGCCGCCCGTGCGCTCGCCGATGTTGAAGCGGTGGTGGACGAGTCGGCCATCACCGAGTTCGAGAATCTGATTTTTGGGCTGGAGAAAGAGTCGTCCACCAATCGCGAACGTAACCGGCAACTCTGCGCCAAGTTTCTCTCCGCACTCGAGCGTTTGCCCAGTCACGAAGCGTCTGCTTCGCTGGTGCGCATCGGTGTGCTCTGCAACGATCGGAATCTGCGTTGGGAGGCCATTCAAATAATCAAAGAGCGGCCAGATTACGAGGTGATCCCCGATCTGATCGCCGGACTATCGCCGATCATCGAAACCAAAGTCGAAACGACCCGTAGCTCCACCGGACGGATCAGCTACACCCATGAATTCTTCGCCGAAGGCCCCGACGCCGACTATGTGACGGAATCGTCAGTTTCAGCGTCTATTCGATCGAGGCTGCCCGCCGCTGCCGATGTCGCCCAGTTCGTGCGTGAAGCGCAGCGAGCCGAACGAGCTTCCTACTCTCAATGGCAACTCATCGCTCGCGATGCGTCGAGACTCGAGAACCGAGCCGATCGCATCAACGCCAGCCGCAAGCGTCTCAATGGCCGCATCGTCTCGGTGTTGCAGGAGGTAACCGGAGAGGACCTCGGCAACGATCCCACGCTGTGGTGGGACTATTGGCGCGAGGAAAATGGCTACGAGAAATCGGAAGAGACGATTGAATACCGAACGTATCTCACGTACATCACGCCACCACCGCCGTCCTGCGAATGCTTCGCCGCTGGCACGCTGGTGTGGACCAAGACCGGCACGCAGGCCATCGAGACGCTCACGGCCGGCGACGTGGTGCTGACCATGGACGAGCGAACCGGCGAGCGGTGCTTCCGCCCGGTGCTGGAGACCACCATCCGCCAGCCGAGTCCGCTGCTGCGAATTGCCACCGAGGGCTACCAACTGCTGGCCACGCCGGGCCATCCCTTCTGGGTGGAAGGCACCGGATGGCGGATGGCCAAGGAGCTCGAACAAGGCGACCGAGTCCTGTCGGCCAACGGAATGCCAATCGCGATCCGTGCGGTTGTCAGTACCGACATCGAAGAGGAAGCGTTCAACCTGGTGGTCGAAGGCAACAACAACTACTTCGTCGGCCCGGATGGCCTGCTGTCGCACGACAACACTCCGCGCAGGCCCGAATTAGCCCGGGCCGGGAAGCGGTAGCGCTCGGTTGATGGAGCGCGGGCGGAAACGCACGCTATTGGCTGCACTTTCCGCCCATTCTGCGCGCCGGCCTGATTTCGCACACTCGGCGCAATGGACCTCGCGGTGCAGAATAGAGGGCAAGGCGGTGGTATCGTTCTGACGATGCTTTACTACTGAGGTCGCAGCGATAGGCCACAAGCCAACTGCGATTTTTGTCCTATCTCCGCCATCGCATGCGTGAGCAAGAAGAGGTCCTCCGTGAAGACTACTACCGCCGATGAAGCTCTAGACGTCGTAAAATCCGGCCACCGCGTGTTCATCCACACCGCGGCCGCCGCGCCGCAGGCCCTGGTGCAGGCGCTCGGCCGGCGCGCCAAAGACGTCGACCAGGTCGAAACCATCCATCTGCACACCGAGGGCGCAGCGCCTTACGCGTCGCCCAATTTGCAGGGGCACATCTACTCGAATTCGTTCTTCGTGGGCGCCAACGTTCGGCCGGCGGTGAATGAAGGTTACGCCGACTACATCCCGATCTTTCTGAGCGAGGTTCCCAAACTCCTCCGCAGCGGCGGGTTGCCGCTCGACGTGGCCTTGATTCACGTCTCTCCGCCTGACAACCACGGCTTTTGTTCGCTGGGCGTTTCGGTGGATGCTTCGCGGGCCGCGGCCGATTCGGCCAAGGTCGTGATTGCCCAGGTCAACAAGCATATGCCCCGCACGCACGGGCATGGTTTGGTGCACATGTCGGACATCGACTTCGCGGTCGAGCACGACGAGCCGCTGCACGCCCACCACACGGCCGAAGCGACGCCTGTCGAACGGGCGATCGGCAAGCACGTGGCCGAGTTGGTGGAGGACGGCGCAACGCTGCAGTTGGGCATCGGCGCGATCCCCGACGCGGTGCTGGCCGCATTGAAGGATCACAAGGACCTCGGCATCCACTCCGAAATGTTCTCCGACGGAGTGGTCGATCTGGTTGAAAGCGGCGTTATCAACGGTGCGTTCAAGGCCCGGCAGACCGGTAAGGTCGTCGGCTCGTTCTGCATCGGCAGCCAGAAGGTGTACGACTTTATCGACGATAATCCTTCGGTCGAAATGTTGGAAGCCAGCTACGTGAATGACACGGCCGTGATTCGTCGCCACCCAAAGGTCACCGCGATCAACAGCGCGATCGAAGTCGACCTCACCGGCCAGGTGTGCGCCGACTCCATCGGCCCGCGGATCTACTCGGGCGTGGGCGGCCAGATGGACTTCATCCGCGGTGCGGCACTATCGCACGGCGGCAAACCGATCATCGCGCTGCCATCGGTCACCCGTCGCGGCGTCTCCCGCATCAGCGCCATGCTCAAACTGGGCGCCGGCGTTGTGACCACGCGGGCCCACGTGCACTACGTAGTGACCGAAAACGGCGTCGCCTACCTGTACGGCAAGAACCTCCGCCAACGGGCCAAAGCCCTGATCGACATCGCCCACCCCGACCACCGCGAGGACCTGGAACGCGCAGCCCACGAGCGCTTCTCGTCGCTCGATTGGCGGGAATAGGCGAGCAACCAACCTGTGTCCTCGTTCCCACGCTCCGCGTGGGAACATGCTGGGTGACCGCTCCGCGGTCGTTGAGTAACTGCCATAAAAATTAAGCCCCGAGCAGGCTCGGGGCTTTTCATGTTTCCTCCACCGCGCGAGTTGGGATAAATTTGAAGTATGGCCACGCAAGTACAGGACCTTAAAAAGGATGTGTCCAAAATGCGATCCTATTTCCGAATCTTTGCTATCGCTACATGCCTACTTGGTGTCCTCTTCACGTCGGGCCTACGGGCAGACGAAGTCGCATCACCCAAGCCGAAGTCTGCCAAGGAATCAGGCATACGGTTGCTGAACACCAAGTTCTTCAGCAAGTCAGCCGATGAGCCGATCGTGGTACTCCAGAAGTCCGTAAAGGATACCGTTGCGCCTGAGAGTGTCTTCCTCGACATCGACGACGAAGGCACGTACTACGCCGCGACGGTTCGCTATCCGCTTAAGCTAGGCCTGGAGCGTGTTCGAACGTTGCTGAACAAGGAATATGGCAAGTGGGAGATGAAGGATTTCGCCAAGGATCCTACCATGGGAATTTGGCGGAACGAAAAAGAGAAGTTCAGCATTCAACTCAGCGAAGACGCGGATAACGTGGTGGTGATCTACATCAGCTTTGAGCGGGTGCCAGCCGATCGTATTGAGAAAGCAGTGGATCGATTCGTTGAAGAGTTGAGTAAGGAATCCGAAGAGTGAACTGTCGGCAATCAGAAGGCCCGTGATGTTCGGCAAACTCCACTTTCGACTCCGCTCGTTGCTGATTCTCACTCTACTTGTGTGCCTGGCGCTGTGGAGTGTGCCACGCGTTTATCGTTGGTATCACTCGGTTCCGCTCGCACAGGTGCTCGCCGAGTGCAACCAGCCGATACCTTTTGACCAGGAGGGGATCATCACTTATCCCTCACCGAACGTTACGGAGGAAGAGGTGCTTGGTGTGTTACATGAGTATGTGACCGACCCAAAAGTCCCCGCGGAGTCGCGAGCAGTACTCAAGTCGGTATTGCATTCCAGGCGTTTGCCCGGAGGGTCGACGTTGGACCCCTATTTCTGTGTGGTGAATTCAAGCATGCGCGTCGACGTACGTCTGCACGTTGCCATGTCGCGTGATGAATTCATCTTCATCCCAATTAGAGAGTTTGCTCCAACTCCAGAGCGGCTTCGATCTGCGTTCCCGCTTCATCACTACGACACCACGCTCTTGAACGACACGCACCTGTTCTCGCAGTAAGCCAATGCACACTGATCAGATTCTCGCAGAAGACGGCGTGACGCTGCGGCCGAGTCCCTTGAAGTGGCTCGGTATCTTGTTCGGCAGCCTGGTGTTTGTTGCGGGTGGCGTGTTCTTGGTGGCTATGGGATTGCCCAAGATTGGGTGGGTGGTAATCTCAGCCTTCAGTACTTACGCGAGCGTTGCATTCGTCGTTGTGAACAGACCGCTCAGCTGGCTTCGTATCACGCGGGGTCAGCTGCAGGTGATCCGCTGGCATCAATTAACCAGCTACGATTGGCGCGAGATCGACTGCTTTGGAGTGGCCGATATGCATTTCGGCAGACGCGTTGGAATAGGCGTCGTTGAGGGGCACCCGTCCATTGAAGAGAAGTCAGCCAAGCGCAACTTTGGTCGCTTTGGCTACCACGAAGTACTACCCGACACGTATGGGACTAGCGCAGAGGAACTCGCTGAATTGCTCAATCAAGTGCATGCCCAACTCGCAGACGCGCACCGTTAACGCGACTTCACACCGCCCTTGCCTTCTTCCTCACCGGTCTCCAGCACCGCCAGGAACGCCTTTTGTGGGATGTCGACCTGGCCGATCGACTTCATCCGCTTTTTGCCTTCCTTTTGCTTTTCCCACAGCTTCCGCTTCCGGCTGATGTCGCCGCCGTAGCATTTGGCGGTGACGTTCTTTCGCATCGCGCTGATCGTTTCGCGGGCGACGATGCGGGTGCCGATGGCCGCTTGCAGGGCCACTTCGAACATGTGGCGGGGGATTTCCTTCTTCAGCTTCTTGATCACTGCACGGCCGCGGGGGTCGGCGTCGCGGCGGTCGCATACGATCGATAGCGCGTCGACCCGCTCGTTCTTCACCAGGATATCCATCCGCACCAGGTCGCCCAGCTCGTAGCCGCGCAGTTCGTAGTCCATGGTGCCGTAGCCCTTGGTGGTGCTCTTGAGCTTGTCGTGCAGGTCGTACACCACTTCGGCCAGGGCGATGTCGTACACCAGCATCACACGCGTGGGGCTGAGGTACTCCTGCCGCACAAACACGCCGCGGCGATCGGCGCACAGTTTCATGATGCCGCCGACGTACTCCTCGGGCATCACGAAGCTCACGCGCACGATCGGCTGATGGAACTCTTCGATCTCGCCCATCTCCGGCACGCGGGTGGGCGTGTGCACCTCGAGCCACTCGCCGTCTTTTTTCTTGATTTGGTAGGTCACGTTCGGCGCGGTCTGCACCAGATCGATGTCGGCCTCTTGCTCCAGGCGTTGTTGCACGATTTCCATGTGCAACAGACCGAGAAAGCCGCAGCGGAAACCAAAGCCGAGTGCGTCGGACGTTTCGGGCTCGAAAATGAAGCTCGGGTCGTTCACCTGGAGCTTGCCGAGCGCTTCGCGGAGGGTTTCGAAGTCCTGGCCATCGGAAGGATACAGACCGCAGAACACCATCCGCTTTGGTTCTTCGTAACCCGGCAGCGGCTTGGCCTGTTCGCCGCGGGCGACGGTTACGGTGTCGCCGATGTGCACCTGGCCCAGCGATTTGATGTTGCACACCATGTATCCCACCTGCCCAGCCGACAGGCTGGGCTTGGCGGTGCGTTTTGGTGTCTTCTGGCCCAACTCGACCACTTCGTGCTCGGTGCCCGCTTGCAGGAACTTGATGCGGTCGCCTTTGCGAACCACTCCGTTCATGACGCGGACAAAGATGATCGCGCCGCGGAACTCGTCGTACACGCTATCGAACACCATCGCCTGCAGCGGCGCTTTGGGGTCGCCGGTGGGCGGTGGGATGCGATCGATCACCGCTGTGATTACTTGATCGCAGTTGAGACCCGTCTTCGCACTGCAGCCGATGGCCTCCGTGGCGTCGAGCCCCAGCGTGTGTTCGATCTCCTCTTTCACCTCGTCGGGTCGGGCGTGGGTCAGATCGATCTTGTTGAGTACCGGCACGATCTCCAAGTCGTGATCGATCGCATTGTAAGCATTGGCCACGGTCTGCGCCTCGACGCCCTGGAACGCGTCGACCAGCAGCAGTGCGCCTTCGCAACACGTGAGCGACCGAGACACTTCGTACTGAAAGTCGACGTGGCCCGGCGTGTCGATCAAGTTCAGCTCGTACTCCTTGCCCTCGTGTTTGACGCGCATCGAGACCGAGTTGGCCTTGATGGTGATGCCGCGCTGCCGCTCGAGTTCCATGTCGTCGAGCAACTGCTCCTTCATCTCCCGCTGGCTGACCGTACCGGTTACCTCCAGCAGGCGGTCGGCCAGTGTGCTCTTCCCATGGTCGATGTGGGCGATGATCGAAAAGTTGCGGATGTACTGAGGGTCCATGGAGGCAGCGGTTAGAGGCCGGAGGTCAGGGAGGTGGGGGTCGCGAGCCGGGTCGTCCCCGACCCCGGATTTCTCGAACGCATAGCCCCTCAATATACCATGGCAGGGCACTTGGGAAGAATGGGCGAATTCCCGGGGATTTTGCGGCTAGCGGAACAATTTGGCGACAAAAGCCATCGCCGCCGAGATGCCGAGCATGACACTCAGAAGCAGACAGCTAAGTGCGGGGATCAGCCAATACCAAGCAGGGCGGGTCAGCCGCGATAGTTCATAAGAGGTTCCAGTTCTGTAGTCAAAATCGCGCTGTAAGAAGGCAAGTGCTTCGTTTAATCCTAGCACAGCTGGGGCGAATTCCGGCAGTCATGTGATCTGCCGGCACGAGAATCCGCGAATGCGCCACCCATATGCCGCCAGCTCTCGCCTTGCCCTGACGTAGTAGACGATCAAGATGGGCACACCGAATACTGGAGTGGCTGAAAGCAGTGCCAAGAGCAGCCCCCAGCCCCAGCCAAGCACCAACGTACCAAACCACGCGTTGTAAGCTACCACGATTGGGCCCAACGACATCGCGAACCAGAAGCGGGTTTCTTCGCTGGCCATCGAGGACTGGCTCAGCACAACCAGCCCAACATGGTACGCGAGTATTAGCGGCAAAAGGCGGATCGTCCACGCAACGCGCCACTGCCAGACGGGCTCGCGCAGGAGCTTCTTTACCGGAATGACGCCGATAGGGGGAAGAAACGGATTGTTGCTTTCTTGATCCATTGGTTCTGCTGCAACCACAAAGTGTCCAGTAATCCATATTAAGTCATCCACCACCTTCGTGAAATCTTGCTTTGACTTCCGGCTTCGGTTGTCCGACAATACTGGCTCGCCACGATCAAGTTTCGCCAGTCACCCGGAGGGTTTGTCATGATGGTTGTCCGTTGCGCGTTTGCGTTGTTGTTGTGTGTTCTCGCGATTCCAGCCTCGGCCGAAGACTGGCCGCAGTGGCTGGGGCCCAATAGCGCCAGCGAGTGGAATGCCGAGGGAGTGAAGACCCAGTTCGGCGATGGCGACCTCACAACCAGATGGCGTGTGCCGTGCGGACCGGGCTATTCGGGTCCTGTGGTCGTCGGCGGCAAGGTCTATCTGTCCGACTACGAAGTAACCGAGGGCACCATCGAGAACAATCCTGGCCGGCCGATCGCTCTGAAAGGCAACGAGCGGCTGCACTGCATCGACGCGGCCACCGGCAAGGTCGATTGGACCAAGGGCATGCCGGTCGACTACTACGTTTCGTACCCCGGCGGTCCGCGGGCGACACCTTGCGTGGATGGCGACCACGTTTACACGCTCGGCACCGAAGGCGACCTGGTTTGCCGCCGCACGAGCGATGGCGAACTGGTGTGGCATGTGAACTACCTGAAAGAGTTTGGCACCAAGACACCCATCTGGGGCCATTCTTCCTGCCCGATCGTCGTAGGCGATCTGGTCTACACCTTGGTGGGCGGTCAGGGCACAGCCATCGTGGCGTTCAACAAGAATACTGGTAAGGAAGCCTGGCGCGCGCTCAACTCCAGTCAGCCGGGCTACGCCGCACCGATTGCCATGCAGCTGGAAGGCGAAACTTGCATCGCTGCGTTCCATCCCACCGGCGTGTCGATTCTCGACGCCGAAAACGGCGCGGAGAAATGGTCGAAGCCCATCCAACCGAAGTACGGGATGTCGATCGCCGTGCCGCGCAAGATGGGTGAGCAAATGTTCGTCACTTGCTACGGCGAAGCGATGATGGTCGGCGGCGTTGGCACTGGCGATCCGAAGACCACTTGGAAGTCCAGCGCACCACGCAAAGCCGTTTATTGCTCCAACGCTCCTCCGTACTTCGCCGACGATGTTGTTTTCGGTTGCGACATTGAGTCGAGCAAGCTGATGGCCATCGATCCCGAGTCCGGCGAGCGATTGTGGGAAGACGAGGCCGTGCTGGTCGGTAGCGATGCCGCCGGCGTGCGTCACGGCACCGGTTTCATCGTCCGCCACACTCCCACTGGCAAGTACTTCCTGTTCAACGAACTGGGCGAGCTCTTAGTGTGCGACATGACGCGCGACATGTTCGAGGTCCAAGCGCGAGCGAAAATCATCGAGCCCGACGGCGAGGCCTTCCGCCGCGAAGTGGTATGGACCCACCCGGCATTCGCCGAAGGCTGCGTATTCGCCCGCAACAACAGCGAGATTGTGTGCGTGGCGTTGAAGGAGTAGGTGGCCCTTCCAGGGTAGCGGCGTAGCCGCAACCCTTCGCTGGGAGACGGAATGCCTTCGGCATAGTGCGCAAGGCGCCTGAGTATCCCGAAGGGATTGTGTCATTCAGCCCAGTGTTGCGGCTACGCCGCTACGCTGGGACCGCTTGGAATGACACGCGGCGGCAATTCGGCTTCTACTCATGCTCATGCGCCGACTTCGGCGCGGCCGGGCCGAGCACCGGTTGGACCCAGGCTTGTTTGAAGTCGCCGACCTCCGAGGGGTTCGGGTGTTCGGCCGATGAGGTGATGCGGGCGCGGACGTAGTATTCGTCGCCGGAGAATTTGTACTCGGCCGAGGTGCCTTCGACTTTCTTTAGCACTTCGCCGATGCCGCCGGAGTAGCGGTGTGTTACGTGGCGAGGCTCATCGCCTTCGTCTTCGATCGGATGGCCGACCAAGTCGGTGGTGTTGCGCGTGCCGACGAACTCGATGGTGTAGGTCTCGCCGGGCACGGGGTCGACTTCCACTTGCATTCCGTCGTGGTCGGTGGCCACGCGCTTGAGCGACACGCCGCTCGAGGCGTAGAAGCGGGCGTGTTCGAGCGACTCGATCAGCGCTTCGGGCGTGAGCTGGTTGGCCAGCACCATCACCCAGCCGCGACCGGGGTTGCTTTTGCGGTTCGGAAAGTCGTGGTAGTTGTGTCCGTCGTCCACGGCCAGGCCGTACATCATGGGCAGGTTCAACGCCCCGATTCGTTGGGCGAGCACGATGTCCCAGATTCGCTCGGTGCCGGGGTGCTCCTCGTCACCCGTGTTGTTTACTCCGGGATGACCGTTGTAGACCTCGAAGAACTTCTCGCCGCGCACGCGAAGCAGATCCTCGGCGGTTACCGCGAAGCCAAAATTCGGGTGGTTCAGATGAATGATCATTGGCTGCCCGGTCGCTTCGCGCTGCGCTTGGACCGCGCGGAAGTTATTCTCGATGGTCTCCTGCACGCTACGCCCGCCTTGGGGAGGAATCAACTCCTGCACGTTGTGGGCGTTCATGTGGATGGGCTTGCCGTGATGGCTGTCGCTGATTTCTTCGCCTTGCACCAGCAGGAACTTGCCCGGCTGATCCAACCGCCCCGACACTTCGACGAACTGCCGCAAACGGACCTCCACCTCCTCGTCAGCGCCGCGCTCTTCGATCCAGTTGGGAAAATTCTCCTTCAGCTTCTTGTAGGCGGTCAGGCCACCCTTGGTCTTGCTGACCTTCACCCACCGCTCGGTGGTGGCCAGCACGTTGTGGTCGGTGAACACCAAAAACTGATAGCCATTGTCGCGATACCACAACGCGATCGACTCGAGATAATCGTCGCCGTCGCTCCAATGCGAATGGGTGTGCATGTTGCCCCGATACCAACTTAACCCATCCCCGGCCTCCAGCACCGCCGGTTCGTGGGCCGAAGCCAGGGACACCGTCATAGAGCAGGCCGCAACACAAGCGAGAATACGGAGAGCGTGCATGATGTTGAATCCGGGAGGGGAGAGGGGTAGGAAGGCTCCCCTAGCTTACACACCTCGCCGACTGGATGCGACATGCGGCCTGGAGACTTCCCGTTTGGTCGTTGGGTGGCTGGGGTCGAGCTCCGCGAGCCCCCATCTGCTAGCCATTTTAATCTTTCTTGTGGCTAGATTCCCTTCTCCGACCTAGTCCGTCACGCAGGTCAATCAAGAGGCCGATCACCACACCCATGCAGAGGGCAACCAGCATCTCGGACGCATTATCATCCCCTGTGTCTACGGCTGCGCACACCAATCCCATGACTGTCGGCACAAACACGATGGGGCCGAAGTTGCGGTACCCGCCATAGCAAGAAATAGCGAAAATGAATACCAGTGCCTGAATATTTATCCAGAACTCACGAGCCGATTCTTCAGACTCTGTCGCCAAGTAAGCGTAGAGCGTCAACAGAAGAAAGACCAGTGAAATACCGGCGGGCAAGCACCACAGTGCTCTCGACAAGCGGGCGGCTCTTTCTTTCGTACCCATGGCGTTGATGGTAACCAACGAACGCCGATCGACTCAGGGGTGGCAAAGTCGCGGCCAATTTGCGGTCTCGGTCATGCTCCGACTAGTGGATAACGTGCTACTCGACCGCGGGCGTCGTGGTAACCTTTCGCTTCAATTCGCGGGCGATAGCTACCGCCGGCGGCGATCGCGGCGCGTGAGTCGCGTGTCGACCTGCTCGTCGGGCATCGGCTCGTCGACCGGTGGTGAGTCGCGACGGTCGCGGCGACGGCGGGCATCGTCGTTGATCTCCAGGTCGTAGTCGCCGCGATCGATGACTTGCACCTGGTCGGGCCCCTCACCGGGAGCGACGACTAACTGGTCGATGTCTTCCACTTGGACCGTGGTGCCGCTGAAGTCGGCGAACGCTCCATCGAGGGTCACGCGGTCGAAGCTCGGACCGCCAGCCAGCGTGAGCATGTCGCGGCGGCCGCCGCGCCCGTCGATAACGAAGCCGCCTTCGAGCGAGAGGTTCATCGCGGTGGGATGCACAGCGATGCGGTCGTCGCCGCGGGTGCCCATCACGATTACTTTGGCGGCCGACTCCACCGCCACGCTGGCGAGCACCGCTTGCGATCGGTTGTCGACCAGTTGCAAGTCGCCATCGGCCACGCGAACCGTGGCGTCCAAGTTGCCCGACTCGCGGCTGGCCGCGTAGTACAATACCTCCTCGCCGAAGAACAAGTTGGTCCGCAGGTCGGTGATCGTGGTGTTCCGCTCGATCACATTGGCGAGCGTCGTGGTCCGCAGCGCGTCGAGCGCCGGGCCGTCGAAACGGTTCTCGTACCAGAACCGGTCGCCGTCGCGAATGCGAGTGAACTGGTCAATCAGGATCGTCCGCCCGAGTTCTCCCAAACTCGATCCGGCGACGTGATCCTCGGCCAGAATGCCGACCCACGGATCAACGTTGTCGACGCTGCCGTACAGCGCTTCGAGCTTCGCAGCCAGGTCCGCGTCGGAGGTGATCTCCGTGAAGCTCATCACGCGCGGCAGGCCATAGTCTTCGCGGACCTGATTGTAGTCGGCCAGACCATGATCGCGACCGCGCTGAATGTTGAGCGACGCCAGGTCGAACCCGCCGGCGCCGGGAGGGCCGAACAGGAAGTTGCGAACGTCGTCGACCACTTGCGTATCAACCTCCTGGGCAAGCTGACTGCTGGCGCCCAGCAGCAGTGATTCGATGCCGTTCTCGGTGATTTCGCCGGGCGAGAAGAACGCGTCGGCGAGTGACAGGTTGCCCTCGTCGGCCACCGAGCCGTCGGCGTCGAGTCGCAACAGCTCGGTCGACAGCATGCTGTGGCCGAAACGATAGGCGGCCGTCGAAAACACGTTGGCGATCGATGTGTTGACCGTCGAATCGTAGCCGCGGTACGACTCGATTGCATCGACGCCCAACAGCGCAGGCAGCCACTCGTTGTAGGTGATCGCCTGGATCTCGGCGGTGACGATCGCCCGCGCTTGTTGGTAGACGTCTTCGTCGGACAGCGCGGGGTCGGCCTCCGCGATGGCATCGGCCAGGCGGTTGTGCTCGCGGACCCAGATGGTGTGCATGGCGGTGAGGGCCACGTTCTCGTTGGCGCGGATGTCGCCGGCCATGAAGAAGCCGCTCTCGCCAATCGGCAGCAGGTCGCCCTCGCTGGTGAGCATCCGCCCGCCTTCGAATGTGCGCAGCGAGTCGGCGGTGTCCGAACCGTACACCACCGAGCCGTCGAGGTAGGCGGTGATCGAGTTGATCTGCTGCCGCACGCCGTCTTCGTCAACCGTGTAATTGGAGCGGCTGAGGCCGATGGTCGCTTCGCCACTGCCGGTGGGATCGAACCATGCATCGCCAGTGGGCACGTCGATCGCAAAGTCCTCGCTGGGATCGGCGCCGACGGTGAGATCGATGTCGTGGTCGATGAACTGACCCCAGATCCACACGAAGTCGGTCAGGTAGCGATCGTTGCTTTCCAGCTCTGTTTGATCGGCCACCGAGTTGGAGACCTCGCGGGCGCTGGGTCGATCTTCGCCGGTGGGCGTTGCGGCGCCATCGGCGTACTCTTCCGCCGTGAGTCGCAGCAGCTCGGTGAGCGCGGCGCCCCAGTCGGGGTTCGCCAGATTGTTGTTCGTCCCATCGACGGCGGCCACTTCGACCAGGGGAAACTCGACGAGCGGGTCGAGCGAAAGAGGGCCGCCGGAGTCGGCCGCCAGCATCCTACGTTGTTCTAATTGCTCAGTCCGTCCGCGCGCAGCAGGGGTGTAGTTTTTCATCGGTTGCCTTGCTCTGTTCCAAGTCACAAAAAGAAGAAGTCCCGCCCGGCGTCGGCATGGTTCCAGATGCCGCCCGAGTGCCACAGGTACTCAACCCACCCCTGCACAATGGGTCTTGCAAGAGACGGGATTATCCCGATACACGAGAAACTCCCTGACTCCGACTACCATTCGCTCAGACCGCGTGGAATCTATTGCACCTGCAGCGAAGTTTTTTTCTTGGCGCCAAATGCTTGCGGGATTTGGAGAGAGGTGTTCTTCCGTGGGGATCACGCAGAAGAGAGGTTCGCCCAAGACTACTGATTCCGAAGGGCTTCGATATTCCTCGATTTTATTGTTGGTGTCCACATGGGTTGTCGGCAGTGAATAGGATTAGAAATTGGACTTGTGGATTACGAATAGGATTCCATGCTCCTGACTGTAACCTACAAAGAGCAACTCGCCGTCTGGCCCACGTTCGTCGGGTTGAAAATTCACCGACTTGTAGAACTTCAAGTCCGTACAATCTTCAGGAGTCCACCACTCAACTGAATCTTCATTCCAAAATCGATCGGGGACTTTGGTGTTGTCTTGCAGAGGATTCAGTTCTTCAGAGGTCAACATGTAATCCACGAATGGTTGGTCGCATTTCAACCGCCAAAGGTATTCGTGGTCTACCAAACCACCAAGGTCATAGACCTTCACATCGTCAACGGCGCCTGCCGGGGATTTTTCGAGGAGGGTATTCAACGGATATGGCCAGTCTTCTCGCACTTCTGATGGCCGAAACACCCAATAGACGACCCCCCATCTGAACGCCTCCCACACTCCAAAGCAAGCGCAGACGATGGTAATGAGCAACAGGCATGTACGAAGACTAAAGCGAAACCGCATCTTGAATCTGTTCCTAGACCAATTCGGCCCTTGATTGCTTTCGACGGATTGCTTCGATGTGTTGAGTCCCACTCGCTCTATGGCCGCGTCGAGGAATTCTCCTCCGGCGCGCTCACGCCCGGCAGCGGCAGGCCCAGTACGTTCAGCTTGGGATTCAAGAAGCACACCCCGTAGTACAGAATCATCAGCCCGAGGAACACCGCGACGAACGAGCCGAGGATGATGCCCACTTGCGACGAGGATTCTTCAACGTCCTCTTGCTCACCCCAGACCAGTTCGCCTTTCTCTTTCTTCGCTTGGGGTTTCGCGGCCGGCTTTGCTGACGATGGTTTGGGTTGCGACGGGGTGGAAGCCGTCGAAACGGCCGTGGCGGCTTTGTTTTGTTGCCGCTGACTTCGCAGGCGGTCCGACGCTGCTTGCGGTGCGCCGGTGTGGACGGCCGGCTCGAGTGTTTGTTTCTTGCGCTCGATGGGGGCGGGCTCCGCCGGTTTGGTCGGCATCGCTTTGTCGATTTCGTCGTCGTTCAGGATCATCGCGGCCACGGCTTCTTCGAAATCTTCGTAACCACCGTCGCGGCAGATGATCTTCTTCCACCGCTCCACGCTTTGCTCAGGCAGGCCGCGGACGCGGTCGAGTTCGATTTGCGCTTGCTCGCCCAACCCTTCGACTGCCGCGCTCACCGACAGCCGGCCGCTGGTGTCGTAGTCGTACGTCACCGTGATGGGCGTGCCGGCGGGCAGGCCGGGCGGCAGGTGCTTGATGGCAGCCACCGCCAGCGGCGAGCATTGGTCGGGCAGTGAACTTTCGCCTTCGAGAAGTTGGATCTTGATGCTTCGCTGGTTGTCGGTCTTGGTGACGAACTTCCGCGTCACCGTGTACGGCAGCGGGGTGTTCCGCGGGATGAGCGTCACGTTTTGCGTGCGGAGCGTCTCCTGGTTGATGCCCTCGATGCCCAGCCCGTGCGAGTTGACGTCGGTCACCTTGAGCTTTGGCACCTCAGCGTCGATGCCCTGCACTCCCATTTGATAGCGCGCGAACACCGCCGCGCCGCGGGCCACCGCTTCGTCGGGATGCACTCCGTCGTCGGGCTTCAGGCCCGAGATCTTCTGCATTGCCTTGCGAATGGCCGGCATGCGGGTCGAGCCGCCCACCAACAGCAACCGATCGACCTGGTCCCACAACACGCCGGCTGCTTTCACCGCTTGGTTGGTGGTGAACACGGTGCGCTCCACCAGGTCGGCGGTGAGCATCTCGAAGTCGGCCCGCGAAATCGGCAGCCGCAGTTCCTGCTCGTCCATCGCGAACACCAGCGTCGCCATGGGCAGTGCGGAAAGGTCGTGCTTTGCCGCCCGCGCTGCGCGGAGCAAGCGGACCTTGTCGCGGTCGTCGAACTCACGGGCGTCGGGATACAGCGCGCGGAACTGCTCGGCGGCGTGGTCGGCCAGGCGGGCATCGAAGTGGATTCCGCCCAGTTCGTAGTCGCCATCGGTGGCCAGGGTGCGCACCTTGCCGGCGGCGAGCTGCATGACGGTCACGTCGAACGTACCACCGCCCAGGTCGTACACCACGATTTTCATTTCGCCTTCCGGCGCGCCATCGGGCGACAGGTAGCCAAGTTGCTCGCCGAACGCCAGGGCGGCGGCCGTTGGTTCGTTCACGATGTCCAAGACCGGCAGACCGCTCATCTTGCCCGCGTCGGCGGTGATCTTGCGGCGCGCTTCGTCGAAGTAGGCCGGCACGGTAATCACCGCCTGAAAGTTCTCGCCAATCGCTGCGGCGATGTCGTGCCGCAACTGGCGCAAGATGCAGCCCTGGATCACTTCGGGCGGGTACTGCTGGCCGACGATCTTGTACCGATAGAGCTCCGCGCCGACGTCGCGTTTGGCGTTCTCGGCCACGCGCCCGGGAAACTCGGCGGCCGCCTCCCACGCGGGGTTGCCCACCACGATGTTGTCGTCGTCGAACAGCACCACGCTGGGCGTAAGGATGCCGCCCGTCGTGTTGCGAATCATCTGGGTGTGCCCCTCGGCGTCGATATAGCTGACGGCCGACAGGGTCGTGCCGAGGTCGATTCCAACGGGGATAACTTTTGCCATGTTTACTCTTCCGCAGCGTGAGTGTACCGACAGCCGCACCACTTCGCGTTGCGGCTATTTTTGCCGGCTGATACCATAATAATCTAGAGGCTTGCCATTTGCTTGTGTTCTAGACTTGAGAACCCTGCGAACTACGGTAGGTGTCGTACAAATCGGGACCTGCGAGTCGGCAATCCGTGCACGCCCGGGGGAATACGGCAGGACAAGATTCCAGCGGAAGCGATGAGCACAGCAGCTACCAACGACTTCGACCCTTATCACAAGTGGCTCGGCATCCCGCCGTCCGAGCAACCGCCGAACCACTATCGCCTGTTGGGTTTGACGGTGTTCGAGGACGATCCCGATGTGATTGCTGCTGCCGCCGATCGGCAGATGGGGCACGTGAAGAGCTTCGCCACCGGGCGATACGGCTCGCATTCGCAGGAGCTGTTGAACGAGCTGGCGAAGGTGCGGGTTTGTTTGCTCAACCCGAAACTCAAGCCGACCTACGACGCGAAGCTCCGCAAAGAGCTACCCCCTAAACCGACTCCCAAACCGGCCGCACCACCACCGGTACCAGCTGCCGCGCCGAGCGCGCCTACCGCCCCGCCGGCGCAGGTCGTGCCGCGCGTGGCGAGGCCAACGAGTGTCGCACCACTGGCAGCGCCATCGAGCGCCGAGCCGAGCGAACTACCGACGATCGGTCCTCGCCGAGTCAGGCGTCGCCGACGCAGAAAACCCTCGGCGGTTCCCATCCTACTAGGGCTAGCGATCGCCGTGCTGGCAGTGATTGGCTTGATGATCTACTTGTCCAGCAAGCCGGTGTAAATCAAAGGCACAGCGTAGCTGGATTCGCAAGAATTCAGAGGCACGACCAGCGCGTCCGAATTCTTGCGAATCCGGTTACCGGTTTGGGAGGCTCCACCGCTACTGCGACTTGGTAGCGTCGTTGATCTGCTGTGGTCGCTCGTCGGCTTGCGTAAAGTACGTGACGTTGGTTGGTGGGGCGAACTCGATGCCTGCTGCCGCAAAACGGCGGACGATTTCTTCGTTCGCGCGCTGGCTGAATGCCAGGAAGTCCCAGTACTCGGCTGGGTGGTACCACACCATCATGCGAATGTTGAACGAATCGCGATTAAAGTCGTTGAAGAATACGCGCGGCGGAAATTCGGGCGTCATCCCTTCGTGGTTGTCGAGCACTTCTCGAATGATGTTCACCGCCTCGTCGATTTTCTCGGGCGGGGTATCGAGCGGGATCGGAATGTCTGACACGCGGCGGATCGAAGGGCGGCGTCCGATGTTCTCGATGTCGCAGCGGGCCATCTCTTCATTGGGAATGGTGGTCAGGTGCCCGGTCAGCAGTCGGATCTTCGTGGACCGCAGCCCGACCTCTTCCACCACTCCGTCGTAGCCTTTGGCCACGATTCGCTCGCCCACGCGGTACGGTTTGTCGAGCGAGATCATGATGCTGCCAAAGACGTTCTTCAGCGTATCTTGGGCCGCCAGGGCGACTGCCAACCCGCTTACCCCGGCTCCCGCCAGTAGCGTCGTGAGCGGGATGCCAATTCGCTGACCTCCTTCGAGCAGCACAATAACCGCCGCGGCAATCGTGACGACCCGACAAGTCAATCTGACGAGTTGGGCGTCCATACCGCCTGGTTTGATCCATGAAGCGGCGATGACGAACTCTGCAAGTCGGCTGCCGATTCCCAGCACGAACATCATCAGGGCGAATAGAAAGACCACGTTCCAAAAGTAGGTGAGCGCCACGAGCAACCCACCCGTTATTCGCAATTGGCTTTCGATAAATTCGTTGGTCAGCAGTGGCACTAGCATCGCCACGATCGGGAAGATGAGCGTCGCCAGATATTTCAGAAACCCAGCTTCCCTGGCCGATCGGCTGCTGCGCATGCCCAGCACGTAGGTGCCCACCATCACCGCTATCGACACCAGCATGACGCACGCCAGCCCAACCCACTGCCACATTGCCTGCCCGGCGGGTCGTTGGTGGAACCAGCGGGGTAGGCTGAGGATCCAATTGCGCGGCAGCATGTCGCCGGGTTCGGCGTGAAAGAAGTCGTACGCGCCGGGCGTGGTCGTGGGGCGGTCGATGTAGGGTAGATGCTGCACGCGCTCGTAGAACTCCGGCGCCCGCTCGACGGTAGCCGGTGAGAACAGCCACTCTCCGGCTTTCTCTCCCTCGGCTACCTTTGCAATCGTGATTTCGGTGTGGGGGATGGTCCATCGCGTTAGCTCTTGCTCATCAACCTCCTCTTCGTCGGGCCACTCTTGCTCGGGTGGCAGCTCAATGCGATCGAGAACTTCCTTCAAGCTAATGAGCGACTCGGACGCTTGCGCCGACAGAAGCGCCGGAGGAATGTCGCTGAGGTCGAAGCAACCTGCGAGACGGTGCCGATAGTATTGCTCTTGATCGGCGGACAGCGTGCCGCGACGCATGCCCTCGCTCTGGACGATCTCGTACACCTCGCGGTACGTCTCCAGAAAGGTCTTCAACGTGGCTCTTGGACTCGTCGTAACGGCCGGCTCCAGGGGATGCTCCACCGGCGCGTCGGTAGCTCGCGCGCAAGCCGCCAGAGCAAAAACCAATAGCGTGACGAGAGAGGACCTTCTCATAGCAGCCTTTTGAACAACCGAGGCGGGACCAATTCACGCTGTCCCGCGGAATCGGTCGGTGAAAAGCGTGCTGGCCTCGTTTCGGCCAATCACAACCCGCATCTGCGAGTATACACCAACCGTGCGATGCTCGACTACTTCACTGCTTCCTGCCGCAGCACAATCGGCACGTAGCCGAACGCCATTCCCGCGGGTGGCTCGACAAGCAATGCAGGATCGAGTGAGACCAGCTCGCCCGAGGTGGGCGGGGACATGTAGTCGCGGTCGATGGGCCAGGCGTGGTGAATCCGCTCGACGAACTTCTGTAGAGCGGCTTTTTTTTCGTCGCTCCAGTTGTACTGCCGGAAGCTTGGTTGGTCGACGAAGCGGTACCACGCGTAGGTTACCAAAGAACCATCGCCGAGCGTCACCTGAAACGGCTCCGACGCCGCGCCTGGGGTGGTCCAAGCCGGCGATTGGGGAGACGTGAACGGCTTGCCGGGCGCGGCGAGTTTGAACTGGGCATCATGCAAACCGGTTTCCTTCGGTACTTCATCGGGAGAGACAGCAACGCGCACTTGTTCTTCGTGGCGGTAGTACTGTGGGAACTGCCCCGCTGGCGCGTCGCCATCGGACTTCCACACCAATCCCCACGTGTTGTCATCGAACACCTGGGGGTCGAACGTGTCGGCAAATCCTCGCATCGGAGCCTTGTCTTGATCGAAACCCGGCGTGCGGGTGCTGAGCTTGGCGACGTAAGCGCCCTTGGGATCAAACCGGCCGGTAGGTGCGTTGCCACCGCGCCGCCAAGCGAGAAAATCGTTGTACAGCGCGGCCGGCGAGTAGTAAGTCACGTCCTGCACCAACACCGCGCGGCGGCGCTCGTCGATCGGGAAACGTAGCGTGGGAATCTTCGAGTACCGCACACCCGCGTTGTCGGTCGCGGTAAGTTGCGGCACCGTGTTAATCTCCATCGCCCCGCCACCCATCAGGCCGGACCGCGAATCGAGCCCTCGCCCATGCAGGAATGGCTCGTCGAACACGTCGGCGATCTTGCTCCAGGTCTCGGGAATGTAATAGGCGATCGGGCCCTTGAAGTTTTCCGTCGAGAGGAAACAGGTCCACGCCTTGTCGCCCACCGGCGCGTGACCATCGACTGAAGGTACTGGATCGGTAAACGGCAGCGCCATGTAGGTGTACCCAAAGAACCGTCCCGCGGGATCGCCATCCAGCGGCAGTGCGTCCGGCGGGATCAGCAACCGGTTGCTCAATTGAGCGATGCCCAGCCGATTGTCGGGCAGGGCCTCGGTGTCGTAGAAGAACGACCAGCCGGGCGAGCCGACTTCGTAGTCGTAGCACTGCGGCGTGCCGTTCATGCTGAACTTGGGAGGGCCATAGCGAAAGCGATTGCCCCGCCAGTAACCCAAGCCACCTTCGACCGTCTGAAACACCGACGCCCACGTAGGCCCGCGCTCTTTCCACGTTCGCGCCAGCGTTCCTTCGGGCGCAAGCGGCCGGTCTTTGTTGTCGCGGTTGTCGGGCATGATCCAACCACTTGCCAAGCCAATCTGAAAATGGGCGAGCGGTTTGTCAACCAGCGTCCAGGCCGCCGAGTAGAACCCCATACCGTACCCGTACTCCGCCCGATCCTCGGGCTGTGACGCTTGATAGCTAATGTAACCGTGCAGTCCACCGCCGCGCTGCTGCGGTTGCTGCTGGGCATAAGCAACCTGCAGGCAGAGCGATGCCAGTGCAGCTATAACGAAGCGTGACCGAAGGTTCGTTAGCATGTCTTGTAGCCGGTTTCGTAAGAACTCGGAGGCTAAACTCGGGTGCCTGCGTGAGGCCAACTACCCGGTGACGAGAATCTCGTCCAACACCTTTCCATGCACATCGGTCAGGCGGCGCTGGCTGCCGTTGTGGGTGAAGGTGAGCTGCGTGTGCTCCAGTCCTAACAGATGCAGGATCGTCGCGTGGAGGTCGTAGATGGTCGTCACTTTCTCGACAGCGCGGTGGCCAAACGCGTCGGTGGCGCCGTAAGAGTAGGGCGCTTTCACCCCTGCGCCGGCGAGCCACACGGTGAAGCCATCGGGGTTGTGGTCGCGACCCTGCGCGCCTTTCTGGAACACCGGCATCCGCCCGAACTCCGTGCACCACACGACCAGCACGTCCTCGAGCATTCCGCGGGCTTTGAGGTCGGCCAACAGCGCGGCGGCCGGTTGATCGAGCACGGGGCCGTGCCGGTCGTAGTCGGACTTGAGTTGCTTATGCCCATCCCAATTGCCAACCCCTTCGCCCATCGCATAGGCGCCGTTGAAGAGCTGGACAAACCGCACGCCGCGTTCCAGCAATCGGCGGGCGAGCAAACAGTTGCGGCCGAACCCGGCGGTGAGCGTATTGGGATCGTTGATGCCGTATCGGTCGAGTGTGGAAATCGACTCCCGCGACAGATCGGCCACTTCGGGTGCGCTCGATTGCAGGCGGGCGGCCATTTCGTAGCTGGCGATCCGCGCAGCCAGCTCGCTGTCGCCGGGGAACGACGCCAAATGCCGTTCGTTGAGCGAACGGACGAACGCGCGGGTTGCATCGTCGGTGGAGCGCGACACAGTCTCCGGGCGGGCGATGTTCTCGATCGGGCGATTGGCGCTGAACGCGGTGCCTTGAAACACCGCAGGCAGAAAGCCGTTCGACCAATTGTTGGGCCCCGCTTGGGGAACGCCGCGCGGATCCGGAATGGCGACGAACGCTGGCAGATCCTGCGACTCGCTGCCGAGGGCGTAGGTGGTCCACGCTCCGATGCTGGGGAAACCGTCGAGCGTGAACCCGGTGCTCATCTGATTTTCACCCGGCCCGTGCGTATTCGACTTGGCGGTCATCGAGTGGATGAAACACATGTCGTCCACCAGTTCGCCCAAGCGCGGCAACAGATCGGAAGTCCATTTGCCACACTCACCACGCGGGCGGAACGTGTAGGGACTGCGCGTGAGATTCCCAGCCACGCTTTGGAACGACACCAACTCCGCATCGCCCGGTAGTGGCTGGTCGTGATGGGCAATCAGTTCGGGTTTGTAGTCCCAGGTATCCAGCTGGCTGCACGCACCGCTGCAGAAGATCATCAGCACTTGCTTGGCGCGCGCCGTGCTCTGTGGGCTGCGGGCGGATGTCGGGCTGGCTGGCGCGTCGCGGGACACGCCCGACGCCAGCGCACCGTCGGAGGCCAGCAGACTGGACAGAGCCAACGCACTGAGTGAACCGGCGGCATCGCCCAGGAATCTCCGGCGATCAAGCAACCGATGCCCGTCGATGGATAGTGGCGAATTACTCACGGTATTGCGCCCCAATAACTACTGGATGTAGACAAACTCGTTGGCGTTGAACAGCGCCCGGCAGAAGGCAACCAGCCCATGCTGCGAGACGAACTCGAGACTCTCCTGACGCTCCGCTTGATCGGGAGGACGACCGAAAGCGAGTTGGAAACCAAGGTCGACCAGGGCTTCAGCGTCATCGGTAGCTTCCCGCTCCAGGCGCTCGGCGAACAGACCCGCTTGTTGCATGACGAACGGGCTGTTCATCAAGTTCAGCGCTTGCAGGGCGGTGGTCGAGACGGAGCGGTTGGGGGCAATCTGGCTGGCGTCGGGGCAATCGAAGGCACCGAACGTCGCGTCCTGTTCCATCCGCGGCTTGGTTTGATAGAGCATCCTCCGCCACTCCGCGGGCCCCCACTGCTGCTTGGGCTCGTACACCTTCACGTAGTTGCCATTCGGCGCAAAAGCGTCGTACCCTGGTCCTCCAGCCTTCAGGTCGAGCACTCCACTGGTCGTTAGCATGGCGTCGCGAATCGCTTCGGCCTCCAGACGCCGCACGGGATAGCGCCACAGCAGCCGGTTTTCGGCATCGACGCGCTGCGCAGCAGCGCGCGGCGTACTCGCCTGGCGGTAGGTGCTGGAGCACACGATCAGGCGGTGCATTTGCTTCAAGCTCCACTGCCGGGCGACCAGCTCGCTGGCCAACCAGTTGAGCAGTTCGGGATGCGTCGGCTTGCGCCCCTGAAAGCCAAAATTGCTCGGCGTGGCGACAATGCCTTGCCCAAAGTGATAGTGCCACAGCCGATTGACGATCACCCGCGTGGTCAGCGGGTTGTCGGCGCTGGCAATCCACTTTGCGAGCGCGAGCCTCCGCTGGCTCTCTGGCGTGTCGGCCGGCAACTGGAATCCGTCTGCCACTGCCGAGAAACCTCCAGGAACCACTTCGTCCTGCGGCAGCATCACGTCGCCACGATAGAGCAGGTGGGTTGCCGGCGGCTGGCTGAAGGTGCCGCAGTACGCTTTAAAGGTGCTGGTCAGCGGCAGCGCCGACTCAATCTGTTGCTTCTGGGCCACCAACGCGGCGCGCTCGGGATCTTCATCCGGCTGCTGGGCCGTTTCGGTCTTACCCTCTTCCGCAGGAGCGTAAGGACTGCGGTCGTGGGACGTCGCGACGGTTTTCCACTGGCCTGGTTCGGTCGCTACTTCAATCTTGTACTGCGTCGCGAGTCGATCAGCATACACGCCTTCGCGGTCTCGCGCCCACAGCACGCGGTCCACCACGACAGGTTCTGGCAGCTCGATCTGCACCCACCCTTGTCCCTCTTCGTTGCTGATCCAACTGCGCCGATTACCGTATCGCCCGTCGTTGATATGGTCGAGTTGATGGATGCTACTGGAGCCGTTGGCGTAGGTGCCCGACGCGGACGCGACGCTGCCTAACGAAGCCAACGCCACGTTGCGCGGCTCGGCTTCCGCGGACCAGACCTCGAGTTCGTCGATGCAGGGCTCGCTGGCGTTCGTGGCGAGAATCGTGAACCGTATGAATCTCATTTCGACCGGTTCGAAGCGATCGCCGTTGCTCAGGGCATTGACCGCGGGGCGCGCGGGTTCGGCCGGCACGATGGTAGTGGCCGCGGGATCGAAGTCGATCAGCCGGCGGTTGAGTTCCGCGAGCTGACCACGAAGCTGCTTCTCGCGCCGCAGCCGTTCTTCGTAGTCCTCGGGACGAATGTCTCGTTCGCCATGCCCCACGCCTGCGAGAACCGCTTGCATCGAGTAATACTCGCGCTGCGTGATCGGATCGAACTTGTGGTCGTGGCAGCGGGCGCAGTTGGCCGAGAGACCGAGAAACGTGGTGGAAGTTACCGCGATCATGTCGTCGAGGTCGTTGGCCCGCTGTTGCAGCTGACCTTCGATGTTCTTGATGCCGACGATGTCGTGCGGCCCACCCACTAGAAAACCGGTGGCCAAATCCGCACCGATCTGATCGCCCGCGAGTTGCTCCACGACGAAACGATCGTACGGCAAGTCGTCGTTCAACGCCCGCACCACGTAGTCGCGATAGTGCCATGCGTTGGGGCGTATGCCGTTTGTCTCGTACCCGTTCGACTCGCCAAAGCGGACCACGTCGAGCCAATGCCGCGCCCAGCGCTCGCCGTAATGCGGCGAGTCCAACAGGCGATCGACCAACCGCTCGTAGGCATCGTCGCGAGTGTCCGCCAGAAACGCGGCAACCTCAGCGGGCGTAGGCGGCAAGCCGATCAGATCAAAGTACACCCGTCGCACAAGCGTTCGCCGATCGGCTTCGGGCGATGGCTCCAGACCCGCAGCGGTGAGTTGCTGCAACACGAACGCATCGATGTCATTGCGGCCCCAGTCGTGCGGAGCGGCCGCCGGCAATTCCGGCCGCTCGACCGGCTGCAGCGACCACCAGTCCTCCCCAGCGCGGTGCTCGGTGGTGTACTCGTACAGACTGAGCGTTCGCTGTTCGGGCCACTCGGCGCCTTGGCTCACCCACTGGGCGAGCAGCTGGATTTCTTCTTTGGTGGGCCGCGGTTCGTGAGCCTCCGGCGGCATGGTTCCTTCGCGCACCCTTTGCAGCACCAGGCTGCCATCCGCATCGCCCGGCTGAATGCCCTGCCCGCTATCCCCGCCCGCACGAGCGGCGGCACCGTCCACCAGGCTCAATCCACCTTCGGCCAGATCGGCGTTGTGGCACTCCACGCAGTTGGCGATCAAGATGGGAGCGATCTGCCTATCAAAATCGACCCGCGCACTGGATTCGGCCATCGCCTGATGCGAGGCCACTGCGACGACGCACAACAGGCCTGCCGTCCTCAGGCAGAACTGCGGCGGTTGACGAGCGATCTCCATGAACACGGCCCCTCGCGTTGAACGATCACAAACCTCGTTGCTCAGCGTGTGCGCCCCCTAGAATAACAGATTCGAAGAGTGCGCTGCAAAGTTTTGCAGCGGCAATATTTCTCGTAGTTCTTGATCTAATAGTATCAACTGCCATGTAGAATGCATTGCAGACCTCACCAGTGATGCTACCCGTGCAGAGATTACGCAACCAATGACGTCAACAAGCAAACCATTTATGTTACGACTGCACCGTTTTCTGCTCTATGTCTCCGCTCTGTTGATTGCCCTTCCGTCGGTGGTCGCGGCACAGGATACGCCTACCGACTCGCAACCAACGCTCGACAATCGTCCAGAGCGATTGGAGTGGCTGCAGGATGCGGGGTTCGGACTGTTCGTTCATTGGAGCCTCGACAGCCAGGTGGGCAGTGTGATCAGCCACAGCCTGGTGGGGGCAGACGAGGAGTACACGGAGTGGTACTTCAACGAGTTGCCCAAGACATTCAATCCCCGCCATTGGAATGCCGACGAGTTGGCTGAGTTGGCGAAGATCAGCGGGGCCAAGTACGTGGTATTCACCACCAAGCACCACAGCGGATTTTGCATGTGGGACACGGAGACGACGCCGTTTGGCATTATGAACACTCCGTATGGCCGCGATATCGTGAAGCAATACGCCGATGCCGTGCGGCGGCAGGACCTCGGCGTGGGCTTCTATTTTTCGCCCGAAGATTTTTGGTGGCTCGACCGGAACGGCTACGAAGCGAGTCGCAAGCAGCTTCCCTTCGAGCCCAACGAACACGAGCCGCTGGCTAAGTACCTCAAGGCGCAATGCACTGAACTGTTCAGCAATTATGGCGACGTCGATGTGCTGTTCATCGACGGTGCCGGCGAGAAGCCCGTTAAAGAGGTCGCGTGGTCGCTGCAGCCCAATTGCCTGATCACTCGCGGCGCGATCGAAACGCCTGAGCAACGCATCCCGGGCGAGGCACCCAAGGGGCCGTGGGAGTCGTGCTTCACGATGGGCACACAGTGGCAGTACAAGCCAACGAACGAACGTTACAAGTCAGGTACCAAGGTGATCGAGATGCTGATCGAGACGCGGGCCAAGGGCGGCGCGCTCTTGTTGAACATTGGCCCGATGCCGGACGGTCGAATCCCAGTCGAGCAAGACGCCCGGCTTCGCGAAGTGGGGCTGTGGATGGCCGTCAACGGCCGGGCAATCTACAAAACGCGCCCGTGGGTTGTCGCGAATGAAGGCGACATCTGGTTCACCAAAGCCAAGGATTCCGACACGGTATATGCGATGTTGACCGGTATCACGAATTGGAAACGCGGCGCCCGCCGCGAGTTCCTGATCAAGAGCGCGACAGCTACCGACGCTACCAAGATCGGCGTGCTAGGCCAGACGGGCCGCGTTGTTGAGTATTCTCCCGGCACCGACGCCGAGGCTCGTTTCGAGCAAACGCCCGAAGGGCTCAAGATCTCGGTGGTTCGCGCGCAAAGACTGTACAACGACCACAAGTGGCCGAACCCAGTGGTCGTGGAGTTGACGAACGTACGGGCGGTGGAGCAGTAGCACCGTGGAGTCAAACCTTCCGGTACATTGGCGGTTTGCGGCGGGGCAGGCGTTTGCCGGCTTGCGTAAATTGCTGCGCGATTCGAACGAGACCGCCGATTGAGGGTGGACGTATCGTCCGAATTCTTGCGAATCCGGCTACCACCGCGTGGAGCGTACTTTGCACTTTCTCCACGCGTGCTTGTAGTAATCTTACACCGAGTGCGGGACAATGGAGTGCAGCGCTTGAGCTGTGAGATAGGTGGCCCCCTAGCCGACGACCTACCGGTCGTCGGGATCGAGCGGCTTGGTGCTGCTACCGCGCTCGGAGCGCGGAGCAAGCGGCCGATCGTTTTGCCCCAACTAGAAACATGCGGGGAACAACGTGGTGGGTTTTGTCGCACCCCCCCCGAGTGGTTTGATCGAAAAAAGAAGGGGTTTTTGAAACCGTGGTGGACCAAAACGCTTGGGGTTTTGGGCCAATGGATCGTGTTGTGGGACAAAACCCCCGGTTTTGGGCCAATGGATCGTGTTGTGGGACAAAACGGACAGAACTAGCACGTTGACCTTGGTCGAAGGCTGGTGCACCCAGTGCTAGCACGCGGGGTGGGAATCTGCCTTGCTGGCTGTGCGGTGGATGCGTAGACTCCGCCAGCTACTCCTAATTTCACCCGGTCTTATGTCTCTTGAGGCAGCACTCGCAAGGAAGCTTGTTATGCCGTTCGACTCCCAGGCGCTCGTTCGAGAAATCACCCAACTGCAGCACGACACGGTTGCTCGCTGGCATCAGGTCGATCCAGATAATCCGTACGATGGATTGCTCAACACGGTTTGCCAGCAACATCAGTTCAACTTCCTGCTGTGGCACGAAGAGGACATCGCTCGCAGCGTGGATGTGGGCGACGAGCGGATCGCGCAGGTGAAGCGGGCGATCGATGGTTACAACCAGAATCGCAATGACTACATCGAGCGCGTCGACGAAGCGTTGTTGGACCTGCTGGCCGACGCGGAAGTGGCGCCGGCGAGCGACGCACGGCTAAACACCGAGACGCCGGGCAGTGCGATCGATCGGTTGTCGATCATGTCGCTGCGGATTTATCACATGCAGGAGCAGCTCGAACGCACGGATGTCGACGAGCTGCACCGAAACGGTGTGGAAGAGAAGATCGCGCGATGCAACTTGCAGCACGCCGATCTTTCGCAGTCGCTGGTGGAACTGCTCGACGAGTTGAAGTCGGGCGAGAAGGTGCTGCGTGTTTATCGCCAGATGAAGATGTACAACGACCCGACGCTGAATCCGTACCTGTACAAGGGACTGCGGAAGGCAGGGTAGTTCAGACGCATTGCCATTCAACCATTCCGGGACCGGGGACGGTCCGGCTCGCTATTGGACCCCGAAGAACGATCATGAGTATTGCCAAGGTAGCTGCGGTTCATCGCCGCCGACACGTACGACCCACCAGTGCAGCAGGTGTTGATAAACTGACCGTGATGCACGCCATCACTCCTTCGCGGATGGCGGGCGCGGAGACGTTTCTGGCGCGGCTATTGAAGCACGCCGAAGGTGGGCCGATCGATCACCGCTGCCTGGTGAACCGCGACAGCCCGGCGATTGGCGAGCTGCGCGCGGCGGGTGTCGACTTCGAGTCGGCCGGCATCGGCGGCAAGGTGAACCTGCTGGCCGTGTCGCGTTTGGCGCGATCTGCCCGCGAGATGGGCGCACGCCTCATCGCTTCGCATCTGTCGACCGCCAGTTGGTGGTGCTGCTGGCTGGAGCGGGTTGGCGGTCTGCCGACCGTGGGCCACGTGCAAGGTTTCACTTCGGCCCATTGGCACCGCGGGCAGACGCATTTGGTGACTTGCTCGGAAGCAGTGAAAGAAGACCTGATCGAAAAGGGCTTCGAAGCGAATCGCATTACCGCGCTGCACCTGCCGGTGGAGCCAGCCGACGTTGCGGCGACGCGCTCTCGCGCCGAAGTGCGCAGCGAATTCGGAGTGGACGAGGACACGCCAGTGGTGGGTACGTTCGCGCATCTGTCGATCAAGAAGGGCTACCGCGAATTGATCGTGGCGGCCGAGCGGGTGTTGCGCGAGATGCCGACTGCCCAGTTCTGGTGCTTTGGCGACGGGATGTTGCGCGAGGAACTGACCCAGGGAATCGAAGAACGCGGCATCGGCGATCGGTTCCGCCTGATGGGCTTCCGCCGCGATGTGCCCGACATGATGCGGGCGGTGGACGTGATGGCGCTACCTTCGCACCGCGAGCCGTTCGGATTGGTGTACGTGGAGGCCGGTCTATGCGACCGCCCGGTGATTGCCTGCCGCGCTGGCGGGGCGCCGGAGATTGTGGAGCATGGCGAAAGTGGTTTGCTGGTGCCGCCCCAGTCGCCGCCGGAGTTGGCCGAAGCGATTCTCGAGATATTGAGCGATCGTTCGCGCGGTGAGGCGATGGGCCGCCGCGGCAACGAAATCTGCCGCAGCCGGTTCAACTGGCCCAAGTACGTGGAAGATATTTCGCAGCTCTACGAGTCGGTGGCAGGCTGAGCCTCGATCTGAGCCTCGGCGGCCGGCGGTTCGTCTTTCGATTCCGCCGCGGTTTGCGAGTCGAAGTTCTCGAGCCACTTGCTCTGCCAGTTGGTGCAATCGCGCATCCGCAGGTTCACGTCGCCCTGGAGCGCCTGTTTTGGATCGTTCCAGCACCGGCACGCGTCGAGCAGCACGGCCGGCGTGCCCCACGCTCGGTGCGACTTGCCGGTGATCGAGGTGAACCGCGAACTAAAGTCGGACAGGTGCAGGAAGTTCGAGCCGGCCAGCTTGATCCGCATGGCATCCGAAGAGTTGATGCCTCCGTCGAACAACAACCGAATCTGCGAGAGGCACACGCTGTCTACCAGGGTAAACCCATCTTTGGCTTGAGCGTCGGCCTTGGTGTTGCTGAAGCGGAAGAAGCCGTTGTTCTTTCCGGTGGCTGCATCCTTGTTGATCTTGAGCAGCGTGCCGCGGTGCGTGGTGAGGCTCGACTGTACCCACAGCATCCCACCCCCATCGACCAACACGCCCACCTGATTGGTTTTGCCATTGCTGACGTTCTGCAGGAACTCGACCGTGATGCTCATGCCCATCTTGTTGACCATGTGCAAAACGGACTCGGACACCTCTTGGCCTTCGAGCCAACGGAACTGCAGCGTGTCGGCGTTGCCGGTGCCCTCGTTGGCTCCGATCTGCACGCCATGTTTCATGCGAGTGCAGTACAGCGGTTCGATGATCGTCTTACCAGTGCCGATGCCGCGGCCCTCTTTGTCGAACAGCAATCCGATGGCCGCCTTGCCGTTGCCGTCGAGCGTGAAGTTGCCAATCTGCACGTCACGGCTTATGTGGCGGATCATGGTGCCGCCTTCTTCGCCGGTCCACTTCAGCACGGTGCGGACACCGGAGTGCGAGCGGTTCGCGTCGGGGGATCCCCAGCCGGAGCCGAGCAACGTGAACCCGGAACGAGCGGGCAGGGTGATGGTTTCGGAGATCAGCCACTTGCCGGCGGGGATGGCGACCGGCTGCTGGTGCTCTTCCGCATGGCTGCACGCCCACTGCAACGCCGCAGTGATGTCGCCGCCGGGCTGGATGGTGCCATGGGGTGTCGCCGTGCAGACGTTCAGGCTCTTGGCGAGCTGCTGGAACTCGAACTGTACTTCCGGCGGTTGGGCGGCCGACGGACTGGAAGTCAGAACCGCAAGCACGACCGCTGCGCATACAACATGAGCAACACCCGCGGCTGGGTGGAGAAGTCGCGCGTTGGAGGGAGGGTTCACAGGATGCCCACTCAATGGGATACAAGCTGGCGACCGAAGCCCACGGTGGAGCGCCGTTTTTGGCGCTTAGGGCCTCTATTCGAGCATAGGTCGAGCAAGGGCTCCGGTTCAACTATGCTACGAAGCTTTTGCCAGTTTGTTCTGTGTGGACAGCATTTTATCGCACGCCTCGGTGACCATCGACAGGTCGATGGCCCGCATGGCCGTGTTATCGGCCTGCCGCCGCTCGCGGGCGGAGCCGTCCTGGTAGAAGGCCTGGAGACAGGCGTTCGTCGGCCCGTAGGCGCCGCACCACTCGGCCCGGCTGGTGCCGTGCAGGCTGATGGTTGGAGTACCCACGGCCACCGACAGGTGCATCGGCCCGGTGTCGGAGCCCACAAAGAGAGAGGCCCGGCGGGTGATGGCGGCCAGCTGGGTCATGGTGGTCGAGGGAGCCAATACGGCAAGGCCGTCGCTAGTGTCGACGATCTGCTGGGCCAACTGGCGTTCGTCGCTGCCGCACCACACGGCCAGGCTCTTGATGCCGTGCTCGCTCCACAGATGACGGGCGAGCTGGCCGTAACGTTCGGCCGGCCACAGCTTCGAAGGCCAGCCGGCGCCGGGATTCAGCACGGCGAACTGCTGCCCAGCGAGCGCCAGTCGCGACAGCGATTCGATCGCGAAGGTCGCATCGCTCTCTCGCTCCGGCATCTTGAATTCGACCTCGGGGTCGACGATACCCAATGGCTCGAGGATCCCCAGGTAGTGCTCCACCACGTGCGAAGCACGCACGTCGGTCAGCTCGTTATTCAGTGTCTTGCTCAGCTCGCGCCCGTTACGCCCGGCGACGCCCAGCCGCCGCTTGGCGCCGCTCATCCAGGCCACAACGGCGCTCTTGGTCAGGCATTGCAGGTCGACCGCGACGTCGAAGTTCAGCTCACGAAGTTGACGCCGAACCGTCTTGGCCGTACGCACCGACCGCCACCAGCGGCGCGGCAGGTTCACTACCGCGTCGAGGTCGGGGTGGCCCTCGATCAATTCAGCCGCTCGGCCCTCCACGGCCCAGGCGATCATGGCGTCGGGGAACTGGCGTCGCAGGGCGGTAGCCACCGGCAGCCCGTGGATCACGTCGCCCATGGCGGTTAAACGGACGATCAAAATACGCGGCGAAGCGTGCATACAATTCCATCCTTGGCGAAACGCACACAATCGGGGAGCGAAGCGCCGCTCACCCAGCAGCGCGAAGAGTTGAAATGTAACCGCTCTAGCCACTTTGTGAGAAGTGCAAAACAGCGGGTGCTAGCAGGCCCACGCCCCTGCAGGCACCCGCATTTTGGCTGGGTAGTGTCGCGGCGTTGCGCGGCCCCCGGGAGGTGGACGGAGCCACCACGCGGAGTGTCCCCGCGGGACCGCTCCGGCGAACTATGAAGTTTATCCGCGGCAGCGAGGACCAGCCGTGACGATTGTGCCGGTTTTGCTGCGGGGCAACTTTCCCTCGCGGTGGCCTCCGGCGCTATGCATGACGTACACTGAAACAAGCGATCGATAGAGAAGTGTCTTCTCGATCCGGCCCATTTCACCTGCTAATCCGACCTGCTCCGTTAGATCCATGGCTCCCGAGACAATCCTCATCCCCAGCTGTTGGGGGCTCATCATCGTCTTGGGCCTGATCATTGTGGTGCCATTCATTCGGGGCACCGGTGATCTGCTTACCGCCAAGAACTTCTTTCTGCTGGGCGGTATCAACTATGTGGGCATCGCGGGCTTGAAGGCAGCTTACTCGCCCGACGAGTTTCGAATATTGGAATACGAGCCGCAGGACTATAGGAACTTCGTCGCTGGGGCCATCACGTTTTTTGTCGCATTCTTGTTTGCGTACGCAGTCATCAAGCTCCCTCGCCGGCTCGCTGGTCGCACGTTGCGCAAGTGGCCCGCCGCTACGCCCGGCGTGCTGTACTTCATGACCTTGGCGGCGGTTAGCTTCTCGATTGTGGGCTTCGTGGCTCCCAACATCCAAGGCGTGGCCCAGTTCCTGGCGCAGCTGGGCAACAAGGCCATCATCATCCCGGTGGCGTTGGGATTCGCCGCATGGTTCCAGGCGAAGCGCAACCCGGTGCTATTAATCACGCTGCTGGGCGTGCTGCTCCTGAGTATGTTGCTGTCGATTCTCGGCGGTGGCGGACGACGAACGATGCTCGGCGTGTTGATGGCCATACCGATCTGTTGGTATTGGTTTTCCTTGCGATACAAACATTGGGCGACCACGTCGATTCTGTTGGGCTCGATGTTCCTGGTAGCGTTTTCCTTGCTTCTGGGGTACTCGGCCGTTCGCCACTTCGATCGCCGCGGCGACATGAAGGAACGAAACTTGGGCAGTGCTGCCGAAGCACTTACGCAACTGCCCAAGGAAATCTTCAATACTTCTGGCTTGGAAACCATGTTGGGCCAGAACGCAGCTCAAACGTCGCTCGCCGCCATTCATATTTACAGCAACGAGTACGACCCCGAACCCTTCCACACCGTGAAGTTTGTCAGCACCATTTGGATCCCCCGGGCGTTCTGGGAAGACAAGCCATTGGGGTTGGGTTACATGCTGCCAAAGAAGACGCGAACAAGAGGCACCAGGGCGACCTGGGGGCCGGGCATCGTAGGTCATGGCTTCCACGAAGGAGGTCTGCACATGCTGGTCTTCTACGGCGTGATCATGGGGCTGGGCATGCGGTACTGGGATGAGCTCATGGTGCGGCAGCCGCGAAACGCTTACCTGATGGCTTGTTTCGCATCGATGTCGGGCCACATATTCGGCTGGTGTCGCGGCGATATTGGCACGTTTACCATTCAGCTCGTTGGCGCGTTCATTACCTTGATGCTATTCTGCTTTGCAGGTCGCCTTGTGTTTGGCACCGGCTTGGTCTACCCCAAAACCAACGGTCCCGAGTACGTTAACACCAACTTGTTCGCGTTCCGTCGCCGCAAGACCGAAACCAAGTCGCCTACCGATTTCGTCTTCCCCCAACGACGATCGGACTAGTGCCTGGTCGTCAAGATGGCTGCGACGGCTCCCCCATCCTCAGCGCTACCGGATCCGAACAAGACTAGGAATAGCTCTCTTGCAAGCCCCAACTGTCTCCAGCGACGAAACGCTCGACTCGCCGTTCGACCGGCTGCGCAGTCAGTACAACTTCATGAACTTCCGCAACTATGCGCATGTGTTGACCGACGTGGTGGTTGGTGAACTCGAGCGTCGCGGTGGCGGGCGCACGCTGGATGTGGGATGCGGAAAAGGAATCGGCCGCGACACGCAGCACCAGTGGAAGGTGAAGGAAGCCTCGACCGAATTCTGGGGCGTGGAGCCGGACGAGTCGATTGAGCCGGAAGCCGGGCTGTTCGACAACTTTCAGCATGCCCTGCTCGAGACCGCCGAGCTGCCCGACCACTCCATCGATGTCGCCTACTCCAGCATGGTGATGGAGCACGTCGAGCATCCAGTTGAGTTCTTCCAGACACTCGAGCGATGCCTGAAGCCGGATGGGATCTACATCTTCCTGACGCCCAACGCCAAGAGCTTCATCCCTCTGATGACCAAGTGGGCGAATCAGATGGGCATCGACGAATGGCTGTTGCGGCTGATTCGTCGCAAGAACCAAGTGGAAGAGTATCACTACCCGGTTCAGTTCCGCTGTAATTCCCCGGCGCAGATTCGCGACATCGCTGGAAAGTGCGGGTTTGGCGAACCCGAGTTCGCCTACATCGAAGGGTCGGGTGCGTACTCGTACCTCCGCGGGCCACTGGCGTGCCTGCGACCGGTGCTGAAAGCCAAGCGTCGCACTTGGAAACGCCCCGAACGCCTGGCGACGATGATCTGCCGCATGCAAGCGGCTGGCTAGAGCGGAAAGCGCTGCCGCTTCATCTAGCTACTGGCTATTGGCCGCAGCCTGCTTGGCGGGCCAGGCCTCAAGACCCCATTGGGTGGTGAGTTCCTCCCGATCGGCCGCCAATTGTTCCTCCAGCCAGGCCACGGTCTCGGCCGTCGGCGGGGCAGGACGCGGCGGGGCTTTTCGCATGAAGTACTTCCGCAGGTGATGTCGGGCGCGGGACGAGACCAGCGGTCGGACGAGATTCTGATACAGCTTGTTGCCCCGAATGGCGTTCCACACCTTGCCCGGCACTGGTTTGCCGTCGCCCGCGTTGAACACCTCCTGCTGGTCGATCGCCGGCATCTCGGCGGGGTCCAGGCCAAGGAACTCGCACGCCTTGGCCACGGTTGCGTCGCGGTCGCTTTTGTACCGCTCGAAAAGCACCACGTGGATGCGGTCGCGACCAATCGCTTCGACCCACGGGCGCAGCTGCCAGGCGTAGCGGCTGAAGTCGACGTATCGCGAATGCTCGCGGACCACCGCGTTGATGTCCGGTCCCACCATGCCCCGCGAGAACTCGTGGTAGTGCTGGCTGATGATGCGCGAAATCGGTTCGCGAATGATGTAGATCGCACGGAAGTTGTCCGGCAGTACCGCGGTGGCTCGCTCCACCACGCCGGGCCGTTCGGGCAGCTTGCTGTATCCCGTCGAGGCGTCGCCCACCAACTGATCGTCCGTCGCCCCCTCGTAGAGCGCCGCGTACGACTGCTGGCCTGCGGCGGTCAGCACGTTGTCGTCGCACAAGGCGTGTGGCTCCTTGTTGTCGGGCAGGTACACCTTGGGATGATCGCACAGGTCGAAGAACAATCCCGTCGTGCCCGACTTCATCGAACCAATGATAAGAAAATCCGGTAGTCGCATGCTGTTGGCGTTGTTCGGTTAGGGGCGCGCCGGGGCAAAAGGAAAATCACTCGGGCACACAGATGGTTCGTTGTACTCCGTCGACCAACCGAGTGGCATCCAAGAATCCCTGCACCATCGTTGGCAGCGTGAACTCCTCGGTTACGGTCCGCAGGGCCTCGGCGGCCATTTGTTCTCGGTTCTGCGTATCGGACAAGATCTCCAGGATCGCCCGGGTCATGGCCTCCTCGTCGCCGTACGGATACAGCAGGCCATTCGTGCCCGGCTTCAGGGCGACGATCTCGGGGTTCTGGGCTTCGATGTCGTCGGACGTCACTGCCGGCAGGCCGAATCCCAAAGCCGTGAGCAGGCTCAGCCCAACGTTTTCAGGATAGCAAAACAAACCGCTGGAAAGCAGCCAGGGCGCCAAGAGGTACTCATCGTAAATCGCGCCCGCAAACCGCACCTGATCGGCGATGCCCAGCTCGCGGGCTTGAGCCTCCAGCTTGGGCCGCTCGGGGCCATCTCCTATCACCACCGCCGTGAGTCCAGGAAGTTCGCTTTGCCCGCTGGCCACCGCACGCAGCAAACGGTCGGGTCGATTCTCGTCGCGCAGCCGAGATACAAACGCCACGGTGCGGGACGGGTCGAGTTGGTGCTCGGCGCGAAACGCGGCCAGCTCCTCCGGTCGATCGAGCCACGCCTGGCGGGCGGCTTGGATGGGCGTCTGGTCGATCGCGTTCTGGGCAACGAACACCCGCTCGCGATCGAAGCCGTACTCGTTGACCAATCGATCGGCCACCGGATGCGTGTAGAGCATCACCCCAGTGGCCAGGCGGCCGAGCCGGTTTCGCATCCAGGTCCGCATCCAGGTGTCGTGCTTCGAGTAGCCATGACCCCAGATCACGGTCGGCAGTCCGACTTTGCGCGCTTTCTTGAGCGCCGGTCGAAGCGTCAGGTAGCGAGGATTCCACGAGTGGACGAGCAGGTCGAAGCGATCGGGATCGGCCACTTCGAGTTGCGCAGGATGTTCGCGAAACGCCACCGGGCCAATGCGTCGATCGCTGACGTTTGCGTGTTCGAAGCGGAACTTCACCGTGTCGGGCACGGGGTTCGGGGCGTCGCTCGCCTGGTCGGCGAACACGGTCACCTCGATGTCCGGCTGCTCGGCCAACAGGTTGTACACCGGCAGACGGTACGGCCGGATGTCGGGCTGGGTGATAGCGATGCGAATCATAGCTGCTGGTAGGCCTCCCGCGCCGATCGGTCGGTGTGGCTCGACACCCAATCGGCCACCGCCCGAGGCAAGCCCTCCTCGCCCGCGATGCGCTCGAAGAACGTTGGCAAGAGCTGTGGATTGGCCAGGTAATGATCGAATAGTCGCCCCAACTCGGTGTTGGTGATTTCGCGCTGCGTGAGCACTTCGGGGTGCCGATAGACTCGCTGGAACAGGAACGCCTGCAGCTCGCGTTTGCGCTCGGCCACCGGCGCTGGGGGATTGAGCAGCGGCGGGCTGGAGCGGACATCGTCGATGCTGGCCAGTTGAAACTCGTCGATGCGTGTCTGGGCCAGCTTCACCATGTTGCTCACCGCGGTATCAATCAGCTCGTGAATCACCGCCCGGCGTAACTCGTGGTTTGTCAGCCCGTCAAACCGATCGGCCACTCGCTCGGCGGCGTCGCGCCACAATGGGATCTCGTTCAGGTCGTCTAGCGTCAGCAGGCCCAGTTCCAGGGCGTCGTCGGCGTCATGGGCGTCGTAGGCAATGCTGTCGGCGGCGTCGACCACTTGCACCTCCAGCGGCGGCTGCAGAGCATCGGCGCCGGCCGCTTCGTGCTTGGTCGCCCGGCGACGCTGTCCCTCCAGCACTTTCTGCGACAGGTTCAAGCCAGGGAACCTCGGGTAGCGAATCTCCAGTCGCTCCACGATGCGCAGCGCCTGGGCGTTGTGGTTGAATCCACCGAGTCCTGCCAATCGCTCGTTGAGCACGTCCTCGCCCGCGTGTCCGAACGGCGGGTGTCCGATGTCGTGCAGCAGCGCGAGCGCTTCGACCAAGTCTTCGTTCAGCGACAGCGCGCGGGCCATGGTGCGGGCGACGGACGACACCTCCAGCGTGTGAGTCAGCCGGCTGCGGTGGTAGTCGCCCAGCTCGCCGGTGAACACCTGCGTCTTGTGGCTCAACCGACGAAAAGCCGCGCAGTGGGTAATGCGGTCGCGGTCTCGCTGGAACGCCGAACGATACGGGTGGGGCGATTCCGGATGCTCCCGCCCTGCCGAGTGCTCGCTCCGCATTGCGTACGGAGCCAGCTGCAGAGATTCCCGATCCATCGGCGGCGATGTTTGCATAGTTGAGTGGAGAAGGTAATGGCTGTTGGTCGACTTCACGATGGCCAACAGAGTTAGCTCTCTTCGATTTCGGTTTCCGTATCCGGGTTGGGCTCTTCGGTCGCCTCGGGCACAACCTCCAGGCTGGAGAGCATTTCCTCGAACGCTTCGCGATTCTCCTCGACGATCTTCGCCGGGCCGTAGAACTTCACGTAGTACTTGCCCGCACCTTCGACCTCGATGATCACGCCCAGCATGCGATAGTCGGGTAGTTCCACCTTCGGGCCGCGCGGCCCTTGCGGGCTGTCGAAGTAGGTGCCGGCGATGTCGAGCACATGGGCTACCGCGCCGCGGAGTCGGCGGCGATCGCGACGCATGGCGTCTTTGCCATCGGCGTCGCGTCCCAGGCGGAACTGCCCCACCCAGCGGCGAATGTTCGCATCGACGTCGCCGCCAGCGGCCATCATCGTCACCCGTCCGCGCGGTGGTTGCGACTCTTCATCGGCCGGATCGGTGGCTGGCTTCTCTTTCTCATCGCTCGCGGGGATCGACAACTCCATGTCGATCATGTTGTACCGGGGCTTCACCACCTTCCAACGGGTGGGCACGGTGAGTTGCAGCCGCTTTTCGTTCACCAGCAGTTGCTGGGTCTTCGGCTCTTCGGCAGGTTTGTCGTCGGCAGACTTCTCTTCGGCTTTCGCGTCAGCTTTCTGGTCGGTCTTTTCCGCTGCTGCTTCGTCGGCTGTGTCGGTCGCTTCTTCGGCGGCGGGTTGGGTGGCCGCCTCCTGTGCGGTACCGACCGCGGGGGCCAGTACGAACAAACCGCCAAACAACACCAGTAGCTTCCAGGGTTGCAGGTTCATATGGATTCTCGAAATTCGGGGTGTACACAAAGCTTTTGGAACACAAGCGGCCGCTTCGCGCCGGCGGCGCGAGGTGGTTACTGGTCGGCGTCCGCTGTCTCACTCTCGTCCGCCTCCCCAGGCTCGGTGGCCGCCTCGCCCTCTTCGTTGGCGGGCGGTGGTTCGACGGGCTGTTGGTTGGTGGTGGGCTCGGCAGTGTTCTGTTCGTCCGGACTGCTGGTGCTACTCACCAACACCCACACCAGCACGCCGGCCAGGACCACGGTCAGCAACACCAGTACCGCGGCGGCCAACTGTTGGCTGCGCTTCGAACGCATCTTGCGACGCTTGTATCGTGCGGTGGCCAGCGAAACATCCGCGGCCTCTGCCGACTGGGTACCGCCAGCGTTGGTCGAGTCATTGTAGTCGCTGTTGGTGGGCAACGCAGCCGAGGCAGTTGACTGGGTCGCCAATTCGGGAAAGTGCTCCGGCACGTCGCTGGCGCGGCGCCACTCGGGCCAACCGGTCCGCCACACGTGACTGTCGCCAGCCAGTCGGCCCTCGCCCGCCCATTGATGCACCAGGGCGTCGTCGGCTGGGCCAAACTGTCCACCCGACGCGGGCCGAACGTACCACATCGGCTGTTCCGCCGGAGCGGAAGCCGGCGCGGCTTCGGGCGCAGGAGTTGGCGGTGCGGCCGCTGGAGCCTCAGTCGGTGACGGTGGAGCCGTGGCAGCGACTGGCGCGGGAGTAGGCGCAGGAGCCGGTGGGGGCGGGGTCTCAACAGGCGCTGGCGAAGTCGCCGCCGCTGGGGCTGATGACGGTGCGGGCGTCGGAGCTGCCGGGGCCGGCGCCGCCTTGGCAGCGGCCGGCTGTTTGGCCGGTTCTAGTTGCGGCGCTGCAGCGGCTTGCTCCGCTGGCCGCGGAATCACAAACCGCACCTGGCACTCGGGGCAAATGCCACGCTTGCCAGCCAGTTCGGCTTTCACATGCAGCGGATGGCCATTTGGGCAGGCGAAACGAATACCCATGATCCCGTTCGACAAAACCTTGCGAAAACTAATCGATACGCTCAGCAGCACGCCGGCTCTCGCTTGCTTCCTGCGGACGCTACCACCGAGGCTCAGCCGCACCAGCGCTCCTCCCTAGCGCTTCTGCCCTCATGTTCCAGTATATTGCGAGGAGTGCCGTAAATGAAGAAATACACCTCATTTGCGCTGGTTTGCCGCATCCTGTTTCCCGAAACCCGGGTATCGAGGCTCCGCGGGCCCGCGCCGGTCGCGTCGATTGGGGCGAATTTGCCGCCTGGCGAGCAATTTTCGCCTGCTATCGCGGCTCCAATCCATGGCAGAAACCATCCGCCTTTCGTAAAATAAAAGCTTGAATTGGAGCAAACCAACTTCGGTGGCCCGGTGGCCGCCAAGCACCAGTCTCGTTCGCTCAGCCACGTTAGGGGAACATCGTAGATGGCCTTAGAACACGAAGACCAGCAGGACGACGAGGGGCCGCTGGAAATAGCCATCGTTGGGGACCTGACCGACCACGAATCGGAACTCACCGACAAGCTACTAGGCATCGAGCCCGGCGGCGACTGCACCATCTACTTCGACTCGCCCGGCGGCAGCCCTTACTGTGCGATGAGCCTGATGACTCTCATCCGCATGCGCCGGCTCAACGTCACCGGCGTGGTGACCGGCGAGTGCTCCAGCGCCGCGCTGTGGCCGTTCGCCGCCTGCCGGCGTCGCATCGTTACTCCGTTCAGTGTGCTGTTGTTCCATCCCATGCGGTGGCAAAGTGAAGAGAACGTCGGACTCGCCGAGGCGGCCGAGTGGGCGCGGCACTTTGGCTCCCTGGAAAAGGACATGGACGACCTGCTCGCCGACCTGTTCCAGGTGCCGCACGACATGATGTCGAAGTGGATCACGCCCGGCAAGTACGTCTCCGGCCGCGAGTTGGCCGAAGCGGGACTCGCCGAGTTGGTCGAGTTCTCCGAACTCGACACGTTCTTCGCCGATCAGGACATCGCGCTATCCAACGGCTCGGCCCATCGCCTCAAGGCTCACCGTCCGGTCGAAGCCCGCAAAGCCACCTGAGTTTCACGACAGACCGAGCCATCTAATCTACTTTCTGTCAGGTCGCCCCGGTCGGGGGACCGCTGCGCTACTCAATCACGCCAAACGCCACGCGCGCTCCAGCGTCACCTGTAGGCTGCGTGAACTGGTCTTCACCAGCGTGAATCACAATGGCGCGGCCGACAATGGACTTCGGCCCGTTCAGGCTGATCACAGTGTCTTCGATGTTCACTTCGGCTACACCTTGGTCGTTAGCTTGAATGTTACCCAGGTCGCCTACGTGTCGCTCTTCGTCGCTGGGCTTACCATGCGGATTGTTGTCCGGGTTGAAGTGACCTCCAGTCGACTTGCCGGCCTGCTTGTCGGACAGATCGCCGCTCTGGTGAACGTGAAAGCCGTGCTTGCCCGGTTCGAGTCCGGTCACGGTACCAGTGATGATCACGGTCTCGCCATCTTGCTTGAACTCAAGCGAACCTTCGACACCGCTTTCGCCAATGGGCTCCAATTTACAAACGGCCGTCGTCACGTCCGCCGTATCTTCGCTGCTGGTGCCTGTGTCCATACTCTGCATCGGACCCGTCCGGTTCTCGCATCCAACCAGCAGGGCCATGGTTGTGACTGCGGTGAATAGTGAAAGACTGCGAATCATAGCTTGATATCCTTGTATTCGTGTGTGTTGGTACAGGAACAGCCGGCGGAGCGCTGCTCCGCCGGCCGGGTTGTGGACTACCATATGGGGGTGCAAGCTCTCTCGCTCACACACCAACGGTGCGATGGCCCGATTCCTTCCATCCCTCGGCGCCAGATTCGAAGTCGTAGACATTCGTGAAGCCTGCCTTTTCGAGTTTCTCGGCCGCCTGGGTCGACGACGAGCACTCGGTGTTCGCGCAGTACACCACGACGGGCTGGTCCTTGCCACCCGCCTGCTTTTCTACGCGCTCGACGAAGTCGTCGTCCTGCTGCGGGATGTTCACCGCGCCTTCAATATTGGTTTTGTCGAAGTGCGCTTCGTCCAGCGTGTTGACCAGGAGAAATCTCTTTCCCTGTTGCTTCGCTTGGTCAAGTTGAGCTGCGGTTAGTTTCTGCATTTCGAGTCCTCCTCTTCTTTCAGTTTGCCGACCTGCCGGATTAGCTTGGGAAACAATGCACCAAGCTCTGGCGATGGCCGGCTTGAAGAGAAAGAAAGTTGTGCAAGCGCGATGCCAGTCAGCAGCGAATCGCCTAGCACCACCGCGGATTCGCCGAATCGCAGCAAGTTTTGAGGCCTTCGCGCGGAACTCGCAACTCTCGCCGGTAGACCAGCACCCAACGTGGTCGCGCATCCATCAAAGCCTGTACTCCGCGAAGCGCTCCAGCGGCTATCAGAGCGGCCGCCAGTAGACCACTCATCGAAGGCTCCGGCACCACCAAGCTGCTGCTGCCGCCCGTCGACGCGGAGCCAGTAGCGCCGAAGTTGGCCTTCCAGACGTCGAAGTCGGCCGCGTCCACCACCTGGTTGCCCGATCCGTCGGCTCGCAGGTCGATGGTCGATCCCAGGCTGTTGCGCCACTGGACGTAGTCGGCCACGTTCACCAGCCCGTCGAAGTTGTAGTCGCCTGCGGTCGGGATGTGCTCGGTATCGATCACGTAGTACTCCAACCACTCCGCACCGGCCTCCAAACCGGTGGCGACCGCTTCTTCGAACTCGCCACCAAAGCGACTCGCCTGGCTGCCGCTTACCATCTGGAACCCAACCGAGTAGCCCTGCTCTTTTAGTTCCACGAGCTTCTCGTACTTCTCGCGATCCAGTGTCACCCGCGCGCTTAAGTCGTTGGCCTGAAACGCCGCCCGCTCGCCGGCACGTTCGATCAACTCGTCCAGGATCCAGTCCGAGTCTTCCCGTTCCAGGTTCGCTTGCGATGGCGTTGCGTAGTTCAGCACGATCTTCTGATCGGGGAATGCCTCGATCACCGGGTCGGCAAAGTCTACCCACGCTTGCGCCAACGCTGGCGACGAGAATCCTGGCTGCAACAGTAGCTCGTCCGAAGTGTGCATCTCCGACGTGCGCGAAAAGCCCGGCAGGTGCACGCTCGTTAGCCGCGGCGTGTCGGCGTAGCGCGTGCCGAGTTCCGCCGCTAGCGTTTCCCAATGCGCGAGCAACTCCGGATCCCACGGAATCGGCGCGGTCAGCGGCACTTCGCTCGTGCTGCTCTCGAACTGATAATACGTCACGCCCGGCAGGTTCAGCGGTGTGTTCGTGCCGCCCATCACGCGGAGCTGGACATCGCGATCGAGCTGCTCGCCCCGGGCCATCTGTTCGTCGAGCCAGTCGAATCCTTCGTCGTGCAACATCTGCCACGACACGCGAATCGTGAAGCCGCTCACGCGCTCGTCGCCGATGTCGTCATCGCCGTGATCGTTGTCCACGCCTTGCAGCAACACATAAGGCACACCGGTGCCGGACGCCGCATGGGCAATCGCCATGAACGACAACAACAGCAAGCCATAGTTACGAGGCCTAATTGTACGAGGCCCAAGTTGCCAAGGCATAGTTCGACACCTTCTGCCTGCCATCAACGGTAGGCCGATTGAGGTTGACTATGACAGACGCGGCGACCACCGCGGTAATCTTGCGGAGGTGAATCGCGACTGAGTTCTGTTCCGATGCGACGCGCGACGCCGCACATGTTTGGCGGTTTGTCCTGACGAAGCTCTCGCAGTTGCCTAAACTGCGAATCAACGAGCCACGCGCGACCGCCTGATGAGTCGCCTTTGATTATACGGTTTGTTGCGAAGCGACCAAGCCAAATCTTCAACTTTCGCCGAGAATTCGTGCGGTTTACCAGCATCGCATCGACTGCATTGCGAGCCGTGACACGACTAGCAACTCCTTCCACAAGGAACCTGACCCGATGTCCAAAGGAACGACCATTGCAATCATCGCGGCCATCGAAAGCAACACACTCGCCGAAGCGTACGACACGATGCTCACCGACACGATCAAAGCAGACCTAGCCCCGACCAAGCATGCTCGGGGCCAGGTCAATTCGCCAGTTCTGTCCGTTTTGTCCCAATACTCCATCCATTGGCCCAAAACCCCAGGTGCTATGGTCCACCTCCCTTTCAAAAACCCTTGTTTTCTCGATCAAACCAATCGGGGGGTGCGACAAAACACACCACGTTGTTCCCCGCATGTTTTCAGTGGGGACAAAACGACAGTCGCCGTTCGCTCCGCGAACGAGCGCCCGTAGCTACGCTCGCCCAGAGCGTGGATGCCCAACCAAGCACGCATACCACCCGGCGCAGCAAACCCCGTCGGCAAGACCTCCGCCGTCCGATGGCGGCAGCTACAGCGCTCACCGCACCCCTCATTAGATCACACCCCCGCGCGGTCTCAACCGCGATTATTTTACAAGCCGCATTTCTTACCAAGACGCGACCGCGGTGCGTTACCCGGCACCACCAACAAATGCACTGGTGTCTGCAGGCGTCTCCTCAAGCAACTTGGCGATCAGTGAATTCTTGAGCAACGTCTCCAACTCCGAATCCAACTCCTCAATGGTACTTACTTCTAAGGCGCAAGACGCTTCATCGTCTGTCGGGCCGAAGGACAAGGTGATGACCATCTCAAAAGCGTCATCGTCGAACTCGGAGTACTCCGGCAAAGCATCGACCGCATGGACGGTGCGACGAATCGAAATCTGCTGTTCTTTAAGGTCAACTCTGCACCACTCAATGCAGAACGTATCAGCGTCATAACCATCCTCTATTGGGGCGCCAACAACGCGGCAACTCCGATAGAATTGGACAAATTCCTCTACCACTTTTCGTGACGAGACGGGTTGCGAAAGAAGCTCGCGAGCAAATCGCAAGAAGTAGGGGACAACCTCTTCGGTAGTCAGTTCACTGGGGTGATTGTATGTCGTCATAGGTTCGTTCGCCATTTGACATGGTTCTTTGGCTAGGTGCACAGCACTGTGGCCAGTCATCATTTTGAATGAAGTTTGGCAACCGTGGAGTCCGTCGGCAATCGTCACACATCTCAACGGTGCGAGCAAATCTCTGGCTTTGCGATTTAGTTCCCTTGGGATAACGCTCGTTGATGAGCGAACCAATGATCCGTTCGTCGTCCTTTGGGAGAATCCAGCGAAGTGGAAGTGATTTGATGCACTTCAAGCACGCCCGATCGCCCATGTCTCCTTCGACTTCGATGTAGATCCTGTACAGACCGGAATCCGTGTTGCACCAGTCGCATGTCCCCGGCTCGGCATACTTGGAGAGAACCTCGTCGGTGATGTAGGTGAAGATTTTACCCATGGACTTCAGGCGGGGGGTGATTCCGGGGGCTCTCCTGATACTGCAGCGCTAAGTTTTAGCAACGCACCGCTGGAATAGCCACGAAAAGGATACAAAAGGCACGAAAAACAAATGCCTTGCTGGTGAGCTCCTACTCTTCGCACGGCGTCTCCTTTTCGTGCTTTTTTGTGCCTCTTTGTGGCAGTTTTCGGCCCATCGGGATTGTCTCAACGAATTTGCACACACGTGATTTAATCCGTGCCCATCCGTGTTCATCCGTGGCTAAGTAACCGGCGCAGCCACCGCGAGCGGCTCTCGACTCTCTGCTCCCTCTTGTTCTAACATCTTTGGCCATAGGTCGGCTGCGCCAGAATCATCCGCTTTCTGTTCCGAGGTCATTCGAAGTATAACCGATGAGTGCGATAACTCGCCGCAACACCTGAGTAGTCCAACGCCTACCACAAAACCCTCCCATGCCCCGCGTCGTTTACTCTCGCCACTACAACATCGGCTTCTGGGGCTTCGAGCGGTTACATCCGTTCGACTCCCAGAAGTACGGTCGGGCGTGGAAGGTTTTGCGGCGGCGCTTTGGCCGTTCGCTCCGGCAAATGCACGTTCGCCCGACCCGCCCGGCGAGTCGCGACGAGTTGCTGTTGGTGCACACGGCCGACTACTTGAAGAAGCTCCGCGATTCGACGTACGTCGCCAATGCGCTCGAAGTGCCGCAGCTGCGGCGATTGCCGTGGTGGATGATCGATCGGCGCGTCTTACGGCCCATGCGATGGGCCACGCGCGGCACGATGGTCGCCGCGCAGCAAGCGCTCGAGCATGGGCTGGCGGTGAACCTTAGCGGCGGCTACCACCACGCCAAGCCCAACCGCGGCGAGGGCTTTTCGATCTACGCCGACGCGGCCATCGCCATCGCTGCGCTTCGCGAACACAAGTTGATATCCGAAACCGCGCGCATCGCCTACGTCGACACCGACGCTCATCAGGGCAATGGTGTCTGCCACACGTTCATGGATGATAACCGGGTGTTCATCTTCGACATGTTCAACAGCCGCATCTATCCCATCTTCGACGTCGACGCCCGCGGGCGGATCGACTGCGAGGTGGCCCTCACGTACAACTGCACCAATTTCGAGTACATGCGAGAGCTCGAAGCGCGGCTGCCCGGTTTCCTCGACTCGGTCTGCAACTCGCCGGTCGGGCTGGCGATCTACAACGCAGGCACCGACGTGTTCATGGGCGATCCGCTGGGCGGTCTCGACATCTCGGCGGCCACGATCCTCGAGCGCGATTTGTTCGTGGTTCGCGAGCTCCGCAAGCGAAACATCCCGACCATCATGCTGCTTAGCGGCGGTTACACCCAAGAGAGTTTTCAGCGTGTCGCCGACTCGGTGATCGCCTTGCTGGAAATGGATGCATGACTCGCCGTGCCACTACCGAACCCGCACCGGCTTGGCGAAATCGGATTCCATTTCCTGCGGCAGCTGCCAGACCTTGGTGCCGTCCTGGTTGCAGAACCACAGCCGCGACTCGCTGTCGCGCTGGGTGGGATCGCCGTCGGCCCAGTAGGCGTAGAAGTCGGGGTGGGCATTCACCGGCAGGCGAACGTACGAGTGGTTTCTGGCGCTGTCGCTGGTGATCACTTTCCGGTTCCAATGCTTGCCTTCGCTGTGACTCTGCCACATCACCACTTCGCCGCCGGTCCAACCGGCTTGCGGGCCTGGATCGGTGGGCGCGAAGATTCGCCACACGTCGTCCTTTTCAATGGCGAGCTGCCCGAAGTCGTAGTTGTGGTCCGACGTGGTGAAGTTGCTGATCCGCCAGTGGTCGCCCACCCAATGAGCGGTCACCCACTGGCGCGGTCCGTTCTCGGGGCCCGGGTCCTTGCCCTTGCTCAGCAGGTACAAGAGCACCGGCCGGCCCTGGTTGTCGAATGTCACGTCTTTGAAGTATGTGAACGTCTTGTCTTTCCAATAGTCATGCACCAGCGCAGGGTTGGGCGTCTCGGTCAGCGGCACTTCGAGCGGTGTGCCGTCGGCGGCAGTCCATGTCTTGCCGAAGTCGTCGCTTTGCATGTAGTGAGGATTCGTCCGCGTGTCGTGGTCGCCGCCGCGCTGGCCGTAGTTGGGGAAGTAGATGAACGCCACGCCGATCCGCGAGCCTTGCGTTGCGCTGAAGCCATACTGCCCGCGAATCTGCGCGATCTGCCTGGTGTCGGACCACTCGGTCGCACCCGTGCGGCAGGTTTGAAACACGACCGCGCGCCGCAAATCGTACCGATTGTGCAGGAAGAACAATCCCTCGCCCGGCACGGTCCACGCCTGGCCGTAGGAGAAGTCGAGCCCGTCGTCGATCGTCTCGAACGACTCGATGCTGTACGGCTCGCGGCTGCGATGGATCCGCGACCGCTGCTTGGCGCCATGTGTGTTGGAGAAGATCCAGATGTACCCTTGCTCGTCGATGGCCAAACAAGGATTGTCATGGGCGTCGGTGGTCCGCTTGTCCATCACGATCGTCGGCCGCGGCACCTGCCCGGTGGAGTGATCGTAGTACGACACTAAGTGCAGCAAGTTGTACTTATCCTTCTGCCGCCCTCCGTAGCAGAAGAAGGTCTTGTTCGCCGCGGCCGAGTAAACCGCAAACGGCCGAATCTGCTGCGTGTAGGTCGCCATGCCCCCGGAGTACTTCGTGCCGATGTTGTACCAGATGCCGCGGTAACCATCGTCCTTGGGGTTGGCATTGGTGCCCGCCTCGGCTGCCAAGAGCGGCGCGGCGTGCAGGAGCAGTATGGCTGCTGCTAGGAGGGAGTACCTGAGGTGTGACATGAGACTACTTTCGAAACTCGGCTAGGACCATTGGCAGGTTACTCACTGTTTGCAGCCATCGCTTGTTCGTAGATTTCTCGCAGTGGTGGGCCTTCTTTCCACTTGCTCTCGTAGGCCATCAACATTTCCTTGAGCAAGTCCTGGTCACAGGTTTCCCAATGTTGCACCAGGATGGGGATGTTGTGGATGGCATCCATCAGGTCTGCTAGACGATCCGGGTTGACGTGCGATCCCCATGCTTCCGATCTTGCGGTTAGCACAGCCCTGACGACGACCTGCATGCACGCTCGCATTTCTCGCTCTGGGGCCACAGCCATAATACTCTCCGAATCGCCGCACAAGAAGAAAACCGAACCAAGGTCAGCTACAAGTCCACGCTCAGTTCCCCGCCGGCTCCTCCGCCCAGATTCGCTCCATCCACCCAATGAAATGCGGCACGTTCGGCAGGTCGGTGTGGCCCCCGTCGTGCTGACGCCAGGCGAGGTGGCCGTCGAGCAGGTCGGTATTCACCGGCGGCATCTTCTCGCTCAGGTAGTCGTCGCTGCGGCCCAGGTCGCGGGCGCCGAGCACTCTGAAGGCGGGTTGCGCTGCGACGGCGGCCATGAAACTGCCTTGCTGGTCGAGCCACAGCGCGTCGCCTCGTTCGGGAATGCCGTAACTGATGAACGTGGGCCGCGGCGCGCACAGCGCGATCAGCATGTGCGCGTCGACCGGCAGGTCGCTGGCGTTCATCGAGCCGAACGACGACTCGGCCGCGCCGTACTTCAGGAAGTTGCCAGCCATCCAATGGTACTCGCCGGATCCGGTGAGGTTCTCGACCGCTTCGCCAAAGTTGCGTCGATAGAGACTCGCGCCGCCTTCGCCGGATGAGCCAACCAGCACCGTGGCAAACCGCGGATCGAACGCCATGGCCACCAGCGCCGCCTTGCCAAAGCGCGACACGCCGCTAATGCCCACGCGGTCGGCGTCTACTGCTGGATCGGTCTCCAAGAAATCGAGCCCGCGCGAGGCGCCCCAAGCCCACGCCCTCAGCGCGCCCCATTGCTCTGGCGTGCGCGGTTGTCCCTTGTTCACCAGGCCAATGATGCCGCGCGTCAGCCCGCCGCCCGATGGTCCATTTGCGCGTGGCCCACCTCGACGGCGGCGCTCGCCACCGCTGTCGTCCTGAACGCTATATGCGCTGAGCGTCGCGGATCCCCAACCCGCTTCAGCGAGCTGCTGCTCTTTGGACGGCCCCGGCCGCCGACCCCCGCCGAAGCGGCCGCCGAAATCGAGATCTTCTCCGTCCGGTCCCCAACGGGTGAAGCCAAACTGCATCAGCACCGGCACCGGCTCGGTTGCCTCTTTCGGAACCGTGAGCGACATCAGAATGTTGACTGCAATCTCGGGGCAGGCGGAGTTGTCCACCCGGCCGACCAATCGCTTCTCGACGACCGGCACGTCGCCAAGGTCTCGCTCGATGGTCTTCACCACTTCCCACTGCACGTCAGGCACACCGTCGGGAATGCGCCCCAGCACTTCGCGCTCGAAGTCCTCCACGATCTCCGCGCGGCGCTGTTGCCACTGGTCGGCCGTAGTGACCTTGCTGCCATCGGCAAGCGTCATCAACTCCGGCAACTCTGGATACGGATTCGCTTTCGATTCGTCGGTGTTGGCCGCATTCGGATCCGACGGATTGCCGCTCGGCCCCGGCCGCAGGCGAGTGATGCCAAGTTGTTGCATCATGTTCTGATGATCCTGTTGCACCGAAAACATTACCGGCGGAGGTTCCGTCGCGGTCGCTTCCTCCGCCCATAAGGGAGTGGAACAGGGGAGCAGCACACTGATCAGCAGGCAAGCAGCTTTGGCATTCGACATATTTGCAGGCTCCGATTTTTGAGGACCCGATTGCAGATGAGCTACCCGAACGATACCGCACCCGCTCGCGCCGGGAAAGTCATCGGCGGGGTTCACACGAAACTCGCCACTCGAAGCCCAGCTTCGGCTGTCCAGCGGGTGAAGATCTGCCGCTCTTTGTCGGTCGGCAGCCGGTTCAACTTGCCGCGGGCCTGGCACAGCGTGCGATTGCGAATTTCCAGCGTGAGCGACTTCTGGCGGCCTTCACGCGATTCGACCTCCATCGCCCAGATCGAGCAGCGGCCCTGGGCGCAGCTCGATACATAGCTCGCCACGCAGTGTTTCATTCGCCGACCTTCGTCGACCAAAGCGCGGCTGCCAATCAGTTCGCGGATGGTCCACGTCTTGCGGTTGCCGTGCTCAGCGCCTTCGACGAACTCGAACTCACGGATGCCGCTTGGCTGCCAACGACGAACCTGGCATGCTTGCACCTGGCGCAGCAAACCGTGCCACTGGTCGACCTGACGCAACAGGGCGTCCGGCGTGCGGCCGCGCATGGTGAGGTTCGGCTGCGGCGCGGCCCTGGCTGGTGGGTCACCTTGCACAACGTCCACCGGCTGCGGTTCGAAGCGTTGATTCTGCAAGTAGTCGACAATCGGCCCCACGTGTTGCCGGTCGAGCATGGGGTGTTCGATCAGCCAGCGGATCACGGTGATCCAGAACGCTTCGTTGTCGAACGACTCGCCCAGACGCGTGCCGAACAGCGCTCGGGCCAGCGGCTCGTCGCCGCCCAGCCCGTGCACTTGTCCCCATCGCAGCGCCTGGATGATGCTCGCATCTTGCGGCGCGCGGCGGAAGTGGTGCGCCATCTTCTTGGTGTAGTCGATGGGCAAGTCGCAGCGGCGAATGTTCTCGCCGCGGGCTACACGGATGTACCAGTAGCGGTGCTGATTGGCGAGTTTGTCGTCCTCGCCGAACCACACCGAGTCGAAGAATCGCGGAACGTCGTCGTACTTCGACAACAGGTGCCGCGCCAGCGACGCGAACTGCCGCTGGGCGTTGTGGGTCGAGGGCTTCCAGTCTTCCACGGGGCGAAGCCAGTGTGAAGCGTACCGCGCCAGCATGGCGAGGGCTTCAAGGTAAGTAACGCATCGCGGGTAGGCACCGTTGAGAACGGGGCCGGAGTCGTCGAAGAACTTCGCGCGAACGCGGTAGAGATGCTCGATGAGTCGCAGCAGCGACTGGCGATCGGCGCGGCGCTGGTACAGCTTGCGGTTCCGCGGGTTCTTGAGGGCAAACGCCAACCGCGCTAGATGAGGCGGATTGATGTTCTCCAGATCCAGCCGTCCTTCGCAGATGCCCGTGAGCATTTCGAGGACATTGCCCGACCGCTTCTTTTTGCTGAGGAGTACCTGCTTGGCCCGCACCTGCCTGGCGACCGAGCACTCGCGATGGCGTTGATTGCCGGTTTTGTAGAGGGTCTTGGAGAACCCATGCTCCACGCACCACTCTTTGTACTGCTCGGCCGAGTCGAGGCCCAGGTAGCGGAGGTGGCGCTGAAAGTCACGTTCTTGTTCGGCGGTGTCCTGTTTGTCTTTGCGCATGGCGATACGAACCAATGAATGGCGCTGCCCGACGGGCGGAAATGGGTTGGGACGTGGGTCGGGGCTCGGGGCGACTAGACATGGCGATGCAGCCTTTCTGGCAAAGTGAAAGGGAAGTTGGTTACGCGTTGGGGGTTCGACAAGGGGCAAATGCCCGAGGTTCGCGGCAAACTTGCACTACGCCGGCGGTCGCGCGACTTTTCACGTTTTCTTGTTGACACCCTCCCCGCCCAGGTGTACTATCGAACTAGTACGGTAGTTCGCCTCTCCAATGGCGGCCCAAGGAGCCTTGCAGTGTTTATCCGTGTCGACAGCTCGAACGGCGTGCCGGTCTATGAGCAGATCGTCCGGCAGGTGAAGTTCGCCATCGCCGATGGCGTGGTGGCCGCGGGCGATCTGTTGCCCAGCGTTCGCGAGCTGGCCCGCGAGCTGGCGATCAATCCCAACACCGTGGCCCGCGCTTATCGCGATTTGCAGTCGCAAGAAATCGTGGAATTGGCTTCGGGTATCGGGCTCTCGGTCCGCAGCGGGGCGAAGCGCGAGTGCCAGACGCAGCGGCGTCGACTTTTGCAGATGCGGATCGGCAACGTGCTGGAAGAAGCGTTTCAATCGGGGCTCGACGCAGCCAGTGTGCGGCGGCTGGTGGATGCTGAGTTGGCTCGGCTCGACAAACAGTTCGTGGGAAACAGCAGCGATGAATAACGTGATTCAGTTGGACAAAGTTACCAAACGGTACGGCAAGCAGACGGCCGTCGACAACGTTTCGTTCACCGTGCCGCCGGGCTGCGTGTTCGCGCTGTTGGGCGAAAACGGGGCGGGCAAGTCGACAATGATCCGCATGCTTCTCGGCCTCACCACGCCCGACGCTGGCGACCTGCACGTGCTCGGGCAGTCCAGCAACACCCAGGGCGAGGCGATCCGCCGGCAGGTGGGTTACGTCTCGGAGCGGCCCACGCTGTACGAATGGATGACCGCCGCCGAAATCGGCTGGTTCACGGCCGGCTTCTACGGCGATGGCTTCGAACCAAACTACCGGCAACTGCTGGCGAGCTTCGCCGTGCCGAGCGATCGCAAGATCGCCCACATGTCCAAAGGCATGCGCGCCAAGGTGGTGTTGTCGCTGGCGCTCGCGCATCGGCCGCCGCTGTTGGTGCTCGACGAACCGACCTCGGGACTCGACACGCTGGTGCGTCGCGAGTTCCTCGAAAGCATGGTCGACCAGGCGGCCGGCGGGCGGACCGTGTTGCTTTCGAGTCATCAAATCAACGAAGTGGAACGCGTGGCCGACTGGGTGGCCATCATGCATGAGGGCCGGCTGATGGAACTGGCGAAGCTCGACCAGTTGAAGGCCACCACCCGGGCGTGGACCGTCACCATGGAGGGCGTGGCCTCCGCGCCGCCGCAGATGCCCGGCGTGGTGCTGGCCAGTAGTCGCCATGGCCGGCAGTGGCAGTTGCTGGTTCGCGACGCGGAACTCGACATCGACGCAACCACCGCCGCGCTAATGGAGCGAAGTGGCGTGGTGGCCGTGGACAGTCATACCCCGTCGCTCGAAGAGATATTCGTCGCCCGCATCGGCCCCGATGGCTCGCCCCCTCCGGCAAGTGAGCCGCAACCGATGCCCATGGTGATGTGATTGAAAAATTGCGTTCTTAAGGAAACCCAATGGGTGCCTGGGGACGAGTGCAACGAGCCCCCAGCAAGTAGATATGTACGGAACTGGGGGCTCGCGAAGCTCGACCCCAGCCACCCTGGCTATTACCCAAGGCCGAACCATGTCGACCATCGCTTCGCCTTCGCTGTCGACCACCGCCCTGCCTTGGCGGCTGATCGGCCGCTTTGTGTGGAAAGAACTCCGGCGGATGCGCTCCTTCGCGCTCGGCGTGGCGGGGCTGGCGCTCGCGATGATGCTGTTTGCCAAAGCGGTGGCAGCGCCGGCGGATGCTGACCAGTTGCGCATCTTCTTGCTATTGTTCCCCGCCTTTGGTGGTGGTGCGTTTGTGATCATCGGCGCAGCGATCACCGCGTTCGCCGTCGAGCGAGAAGAACAGACCGACTCGTTCCTCTACTCACTGCCCCGCTACCCGCTGTTCACGTTTGTGGGCAAGCTGATTGCGGTGATGCTGCTTGGGATTCTCTTTACGCTCACCATGTCGATCGTCGCCTGGTGCGTAGGCGGGTTTGGCGGGCTAGCTGCAGACGTTATGCGCCAGGCGGTGCCAGTAGGTTTGACGCTGCTGGTCGAAGCAACCGCCTGGGGACTGCTCGTGTCGCTGCTGGTTCCGCGCCCACTGCTCGCGGCCGTGCTCGCTTGTGGTCTTACGTCGTTCAGTTCGCAGGTGGCCATCGGCCTCTCGGGAGGGGCTGGATACCAAGGGGACGATTACTACGAAGCAATCCCCGCCCGATTGGCGTTGGCAACCGTCGTCCTGCTGATGAGCGCGGTGTTGTCGCGCCGCTGGATGCTCGGTACCGACAATACCTGGCGAGTACGAACAAAACGGAAGGCTGCCGCACCAACCAAGCCAACCGAAGTGGCGATGGCCCTTACTCCGGCGCTCGCCCAGCAGTCGCTGCAGCCGATCGGCCCCGCCACGCGACGCGGTATCATCTGGCGATTGGCGTGGCAGACCTGGCGCGAGTCGTGGCGGACGATGCTCGCCGTGGTAGCGGGTGGTCTACTCCTGATGCTAGGGGTTTTGGCACTCGCGAAGTCGAGTGGCCACGTGGCCCTGGAGCAATTTCCCCTCAGTTTGTTCTTTGTCCCCGGCCTGTGCGGAGCGATGGCGTTTCGCCAGGATCATCGTCGCGGACAGAAGCAGTTTCTGGCCGAACACGCTGGGCGACCGCTGCTAGTTTGGTTGGTGCGAGTGGCTGGATGGTCCCTGTTTGTCGTACTGTTGTGTATGCCGTTTGTCGTGGTGGCGATGTCGATCAACTTGCAATTCGCCATTTCCAACCTGCCGCTGACACAACAGGGCTACCATGCCTTTTCAGCGGAGCTGCAAGCCCGCAGCGCCGATGTTGCGTACTACCTGGTGCTGAACTTCAGCCTGGGCACGCTCACTGCGTTTGCCATGGGGCAGCTGGCCTCGCAGTTGATCAAGAGCGAAATCCTGGCGATGGGTGTGAGCTTGCTGACTTCGTTTCTCACACTGTTCTACTGCATGCTGATCGTCACGTGGCGTCTGCCTCCGATGTGGTGCCACCTGCCGATCATCATCGGCTGCCTCGGTGCCACCTACCTCCGCGCGCCCGACTGGATCGCCGGCCGCAACACGCTCGGTCGGTGGTCGGGCACGGTGCTGGCGGCCGTCGTGCCGCTGGTGGTGGTCGTGTTGAGCGTTCCCGCGATTCGCGCATCGCAGATCGACCGAGCGACTGCACAATTCCGCGCGCAACAGCAGTGGCTCTACCAACTGGACCCCCTGGTCGGACGAATCGGCCCGGTCCATCTCGCCTCGCGAGTTGCCGAACTAGAGGAACAGCAAAGTGCGGCCGAGGAGGTCTCCCGCCAGTATCGCGAGGTACTGCAGGAGATTGTCGGGAGCCAGCCGGCGATGGGTGGAGAGGGAGAGTTCAGTATCGGATCTATTGGTGATGACTCCTCGGATGAGTTCGAAGTGACCACGCCAAAGGGCGGCACGCCGGAGCAGATCGACCGACTTGTCGAGTTGACTAAGGAGCCTGCAGTCCAAAGCAGCAGCCACGATACTTGGCCAACCGAGGTCGTGTCGCTGCTGGATACCGATGCACGTCGGGCGCTGGACGAAGGCGAGCTCGACCTCGCCTGGAGTCGCCTACTGGCTATCGAGTGGTTCAAGAGTCAACTGCTGAACGATGGTTCGGTTGGAGGATTGCATGCTTTGAGCGCGATGAGAATCCGCTTCGACAATTTGGCACACGAGCAAGTCCTGCTCGACTGGGCATCAGCGCCAGGGCAGTCTGCTGAGCGGCTCAAACAGGCCGCGGCCGACTTGCAGGCAGTTCAGGAAGGCTATCCACTACTCGACCACATTCCGGTCGTTTGCTACCAGGCGGCCAAACAGTCTCTCGACCATCGCACCTTTCTGTTCGACGACGATGCGCCGGACAAAGGCGACTGGGATGCGGCAATGTTCCTTGACGGACTTCCGGGCGAGCACGAGCGTGCCAAGAAAGCGCTCGACATACTGGCCAAAATGTCCATCGACTACTCCCGTCGCACCAGCCACTCGGCAGGACAGGAGCTTCGCGAGCAACTTCTGTCCACTCTTTCTGCCGAATACGGGCACCCCTTCCTGAACGATCCTATCGACGCGAGCATCCAATGCCAGCGAATGTGGCAAACGGCCGATTCGAGCATGCTCGCCAGCAAGGTCTGGAACTCCTACGGCAGGCTGAACTTCCGGCTCATCGACGCCATCAACTTGCGAACCGAGCTCAGCCTTCAGCGACTCCGCTTGGCGCTCATCGCTTACCACCTCGATCATGGCCAGTACCCAGAAACGCTTCGGCAACTGATTCCCGACTATCTCACGCGGTTGGAACTCGACCCTTACTCCCGCGAGATGTTCCAGTACGCGCCTCGAATTTACGAAAAGTCCATGTGGGGCGAAGAGCAGTGGAGTGAATTTGCACAACAGCACAACATTTTCCCGCTGATTTGGAGCGTTGGGTGCTTCAATGTTGAAGCCGATGAGGTTGCCATTGTTGCAAACCCTGCCGAGCTTGCCGCTGACGACTCTGCCATACCACAAAAACTGCCCATCATAGGCCCGGGTTTCGGCCCTGGCACGAAATTCGAAACGCAGAATCCGTCCCAGCATATTCAGCCGAGTTACCCGCTACTCAAACTCCCCCGCGACGACGAGTTCCCAGACGAGTAAGGCCGATGCTCGCCATGGTGCCTCGCTAGCACCCAATACTCCGCGGCTGCGGCCCGGTATACTAACCGCGGTGAAGCCGCCGCACGACAACGCGAACTCCTCCAAGAAGCGCTCCTGGCACCCTGTGCTATCGGAGGGCTTCGTGTCGTGGCTCGAGGAGCTCGACGCCAGCTTGGCAGTAACCACTTACCAGGTTGGCAAGCTGGTTCTGTTGGGGCGCAGCAACGGGCGACTCACCACCAGCGAGCGGAGTTTCCGCCGCGCGATGGGTGTCTCGACCGACGGCCAGACGCTGTGGCTCGCCACCGCCTACCAGGTGTGGCGGATGGAGCACCAGTTCGACAACAACGCGCGTGCGTCGGGCTACGACCGCTTATTCGTACCGCGGATCGCCTACACCACGGGCGACTTGGATCTGCACGACATCGCGATCGACACGTCGGGCCAGCCACTGTTTGTCGCCACGCTGTTCAATTGCCTGGGGACGGTGAGCACCGAGCAGAGCTTCGAGCAAGTATGGCGGCCGCCGTTCATCTCGGGGCTCGCCGCCGAAGACCGTTGTCACCTTAACGGTCTGGCGATGGTCGATGGCGAACCGCGGTTCGTGACGCTCTGTTACCAAAGCGACATCAACCGCGCCTGGAAGAGCCACCGCATGCATGGTGGTGAGCTGTGGAGTACCACGGCCGACGAGCCGATCGTTACCGGGCTCTCCATGCCCCACTCGCCGCGCTGGCACGACGGGCGGTTGTGGCTGTTGAACTCTGGTACTGGCTATTTGGGCAGCGTCGACCTTGAGCGGGGCGAGTTCCAGCCGGTGGCCTTCGTACCGGGCTACGCGCGGGGGCTGGCGTTCGTGGACCACTACGCGATCGTCGGACTGTCGCGCCCGAGAGAGCAAAACAAGTTCGGCGGCTTGGCGCTCGACGACGAACTGGCCAAGCGTGGCATGACGAGCTACACGGGCTTGGCGATCGTTGACCTTGTGAGCGGCGAGACCGTGCACACCTTGGAGATCCAGGGGCGGATCGCCGAACTGTACGACGTCGCGGTGCTACGCGGTATCAAGCGACCCGCCGCATTGGGCCTTACGCCCGAGTCGCTGCGCTACAACGTGTGGGCGGATGCCGACGGATCGCGCCGCCACTGGCGACGGACGCCGAAAAAGAAATGACGAGAGTCCGCGCGCGTTCTTTGCTCGCGCGTGCACTCACACCATCGCCGGCACCACGAACGGCGCTCGGTATTTGCGCGTTAGCATAGCGTTGGCTTCAGAGTCGCCGGTGAACTTCTCGGTTTGCGGGTCGAACTTCAGTTGCCGTCCCAAACGCAAGGAGATGTTCGCCAGGTGGGCGATGGCCGAGCTGGTGTGGCCGGTTTCAATGGGTCCGTTGAGCACCGAGGGGTCGCGGCGGCGCACCGCAGCGAAAAAGTTGTCGAAGTGCGCCTGCGTAGGATCGCCCGAGGTTCCGCTGGGACCTAGTTCTCTGCGGCGGCCAAAATAGGTCTTGTAGCCGTTGTAGTTGTCGACCGTCATGATGCCCTTGGAACCGAAGAACAAATTGCCGACGCCGACACCCTGCTCGAGGTTGGTGCACCACGGGCGGACTTCGATCTGCAGCATCTTGTTCGAGCCCGCAAAGCGGCAGGTCGCGCTGAGCACCTCGGGCGTTTCGCGATCGTCTTCCCACAGAAAGTTGCCACCCATGGCGGTCACTTCGGTAGGCAGCGTTTCGCCGAGGCCCCACAAGGCCATGTCGGTTTCGTGGACACCTTGGTTGCCGATGTCGCCATTGCCGTAGTCCCAATGCCAGTGCCAGTTGTAGTGCACGTACCGCGTGGAGTACGGACGCTCGGCCGCGGGGCCTTGCCACAGGTCCCAGTCGAGCGTGGCCGGCGGGGTGCCGTTGGGTTTGGTGCCAATCGAAGGCCGCCAGCGAAACACGCACGCCCGCGCCATGTACACGTCGCCAATCAACCCATCGTTCAAGTGCTGCACGGCTTCTTGCAACACCGGATTCGAGCGCAGTTGCACTCCATGCTGCACGATACGCTGGTACTGGTGGGCCGCCTCGACCATCTTGCGGCCTTCGAACACGTTGTGCGAACCAGGCTTCTCGAGGTACACGTCCTTGCCCGCCTGGCAGGCCCAAATCGTACTTAGGGCGTGCCAGTGGTTGGGCGTGGCGATGCTCACCACGTCGATGTCGCTACGGTCGTTCACGCGGCGTAAGTCGGTTTCGACTTCCACGCGGCGGCCGTACTTATTTTCGAATTCCGTGGCCCGCTGATGGAGCACCCGCGCGTCGGGATCGCACAACAGGGCGACTTCCGCGCCGGCGGTGTTCTCAATCGACTCGATATGCACCTTGCCACGCCCGTTCACGCCGAGCACGGCGCAGCGGATCGTGTTACTGCGACTGGACTGAGCCGAAGCGGAGCTGGCCGCCAGCGCGGCGGCTGCGCCCGAGGCGGCTACGAACGTACGACGATCGACGGTGCTCATCTCAGATGGGTGCTTTGTCAAACGAGTCTTCTCGGATAGTGATTTCGACAAACGCTGGAACTATCGGCGACGACTTGCGATCGCTATCCGAGTAGTTCGGCAAGATGTGATACGAATTTTCAGCAGGAGGGCGGAACATCTCCCTTTTTGTTCCGCGGACAAGACATCGCTTCCATTATACCCTTGCGGCGCAAGGGCGGCGAACATCAAACTTCGCTCGGGTTACCTCACGGGTGCACTAGCGTGCAACTGGCGTGCAGGTTCTCGCTTCGTCATGCTGCGCCGAGGGAGACGTCCATTCCGTCGCCGAAATAGTACTTTCGCGCCTCTTCGTTTTGCAGCACTTCGCGGGGCGTGCCATGGCACAGCACCTGGCCGCTCTTGACCACATAACTGCGGTCGGTGATTTCGAGCGTTTCGCGCACCTGGTGGTCGGTGATCAGGATCGAGATGCCGTGGTCGCGCAGTTGGCGGACGATTTCCTGAATGTTATCGATCGTCACGGGATCGATACCGGTGAATGGTTCGTCGAGCAGGATGATGCGGGGGTTGCTCACCAGGCAGCGAGCAATCTCCAGCCGCCGGCGTTCGCCACCGGAAAGGCTCATCGCTTTGCTGCGGCGAAGTTTGGTGATGCCGAACTGTTCCATCAGTTCTTCGCAGCGGTGGCGTCGCGTGCGTCGGTCCATGCCGAGCATCTGCATCATGCCGAGCAGGTTTTGCTGGACACTCAGTTTGCGAAAGACACTCGACTCCTGGGCCAGGTAGCCCATGCCTCCGTCGCGCGCCCGACGATACATGGGCCAGTCAGTTACCACCTTGTCCGACAAGCGAACCTCGCCCGCGTCGGGGTCGACCATGCCGCAAGTCATGCGAAACGACGTGGTCTTGCCAGCGCCGTTGGGCCCGAGCAGCCCGACAATTTCGCCAGGATGGACCTCGAAGCCCACGCCGTCGACCACTCGGCGACGACCGTACGATTTAACCAATCCTTTGGTTTCCAGCAGCGACATGGCGGGCAGGGGTAGGCGGTGTGCGGGGCAGTGGGGTCGACATTCTTGTAGCCAATCTGGCTGAATCGGCCAACAGCACCGCCGGCGTGTGCTAGCACTCGCTTGCCGCCGGACGCCTACTGAATCCGCCGCATATCCGTAAAGCCCGGGATGACGAAATTCCACGTATGCGGCCACACGACGCTGATCGCCCGACCGACCAGTAGCCGGCGCTCGAGATAGTTGCCACCGGGTTTGTGGGCCATGCCGCCGTTGGGGTCGGGTTGCATCTGATTCCACAGCCTGGCGTCCATCGATTGGGGGCTATTGTCGCCCATGACAAAGAACTGGTCTTCTCCGAGGACAAAATCAATGGGCCGCCGCCGCGCAAACACACCCCATTCCGCCTTGTTGGAAAGGAAGTCTTTCGGGGGTATCAACGCATAGTCGCGCACGTAGGGCGATTGGCGGGTCTGTTGCTTGCCGTTGTCGGCGATGTAATAGATATCGCGAAAGACCCGTAGCCGATCGATGGCCAGCGCCGCATCGACGCTGCCCACCCGGGCCGGCGCCAGGTCGCCCAATTCATCCTCCGACGAGCGAGGCACGGCTTGTTCAAAGTCGCCGAACAAAGCCTGCCAGTCGTAGGTTGTCGGGACATCGAACTTCACCAACCGGTCGTCCACCCACAAGTGCAGCGTGTCGTCCACATTGGCGAACGTTACGCGATGTTTGCCGGGACCATCGAGTACGGTTTCGGCTGTCGGGGCATACTCGGCCACCGGTTGTTCCTGGTCATATGGCAGGATGCTCAGCGTCGCCTTGCCAGTGGCTATGTCGATCGTGCAACGGAAGCGATTGCCTGCTTCCACCAGTTCTAGCAACAGTTCTCCCGTTTCGCTTTGCACGTCGACATCCGCCTCGACGTGCAGGTCGCCCACCCAGTGGAGCCCAAGCAACTGGTAAGGCTCGACAAAGGGATTCTCTTCTCCGTCGTGCAATCGCACTTCCACCTCGCGGCGGGATATGCGGGTGTTGTAGGGGTTGAAGTCGCTGATGAGTTCGCGCTTCGCTTGGGGTAGATAGTCGCCACCTTGTTCGATGGTGGACCACACCGCCTCATCCGGCGGAGTGTGTTCGTAACGCAACCAATGCTCTCCCTGGCCGCTGGTGCGATACTTCTGACGGACCAGCTTGTCCTCGGTCGACTCATCCAGCTCCCAGCCGTCGACCTGCCATCTCAGTGGCCATCCCGCTTCTCGCAGATTCGCGGGATCGTGGTTCGTATCATGCACCGGCTCGCGCATCGCCCTGGCAACCGTCGGTGGTTTGCGAGCGATGTCAAAACCTTCCTCCCCTTGGTGCTGGACGAACAAGTCGCCGCCAAGGACTCGCAATGTTTCTTCCGGCAGGCCTACCAGACGTTTAATGTAGTTGTCCGTGGCATTGCCCGGATACTTGAACACCACGACATCCCATCGCTCGGGCTCCTGGAACGAGTACAGGAACTTGTTGACCACAATGCGGTCGCCGCTGTAGCTTGGTTCGTTTCGCGCGAGCTTGGGGCCATCGGGCGCCACGCGAGCGAGTCGCGTGTCGTAAGCCATCGTGTACCGGCACATCGGGCACATGCCGCCGACGCACTCATCGGGAGGCGCTTGGCCACGGATCTGCGACTGCACCGAAGCATTCACCCGGTACCGCTGCCCGCATTGCGGGCAGTTCAGGTCCTTGTGCACGCCTTGCAGCGAGGGCGACATCGAGCCGGTGGGGATCACGAACGGCTCGGCCACGAACGTGCGGATCAGGAACGCCAGAATGAACGCGATGGCCAGCGACTCGAACGTCTCGCGAATGGCGTTGTGCGAAGGATGGGTTGGCGGCTGCTCCTTCTTCTTCTCGTCCTGCTTGTCCTTGCGACCGGTGGGCAGCGGCACCTGGGCGCCTGGCTTTTTCTTGGTCTTGTTTTTCTTCGCCATGAAATTCCACTTTCTTCCCAGGGGCGGCCAGGCTCGTGCCTGGCCGCTCGCCCTTCGCTTTGTTTTGGTTCCCCTGCAGGGAATTCAGTGTTTTCCGTGGTTTTCCGACACTTCCGCGGCCGCAAAAAGTACAGGGCAATCTATTCGCTCGCGGCGGGAGAATCTAGGCGAGATTCTCGGGAGATTCCCATCGGCACGCCAATCAGCAGCTCTTTGGGCAGCGCATGGCTGGGCCAGGTGCGGCTATCTTCGGAAATTGCCACATTATCGCCCACCACGAACAATTCGTCGGCCGCCAGCGTCACCCCGGCCGCCGGCCAGCGATCGACGGGGCGCGTATGGTAGTACGCATCGCGCCATACCGAAAGTTCGCCAAGCTGCACGTCACCCGTCGCCACCACGGACAACCGCGGCTGGTCGGGCCAAGCGGTGGGCAGTTCTTCCAGCCAGACCACCTGGCCATCGACCGCCAACAGCGCCTGCCGATCGAACAACGACCACACGATCTGCGACTCACCCACCCGATCAATAGACTGTTCGATCACCCGCCCATTGGCCAATTCGGCGATCAGACGGACACTCGCTCTTGGGGCAAGCTTGGCCTTGGTGGTGACCATCAAATCGAGCGCGGCATAGATGGGCCGCGAGGCCGTTTGATTCACCCCAAGGTCGTCGGTCACCGTGCCGCCGGCGGGCTGGTACACGAGGCGGCTCTCGTCGCCGGAGTGCCGCCACGCGTTACCGGCGAACTGCCACCGCTCGTCGTCCGCTTTCCACGCGAGCAGCTTTTGGCGTTCGCAATGCACCGACTGGCGGAGCCGCATTTGCTCGTCGAGCGACTTGCGATGCACGTTGCCATCGATCAATAGGTCGCCCGAACTGAAGTCGACGTGCTCGCCGGGCAGACCCAGCACGCGTTTGATGCAGAGCGACTCGACGCGATCCGGGCAGCGAAACACCACCACGTCCCAACGCTCGACATCGCTGATTGCCAGTTGCGCGCGATTGACCCACATCCGTTCGCCCAGCGTCACCTCGGTGGGCGTCGCGTTGAATTTCTGCCGGCAGTCGGGGCAGACGTAGGGGCGGAACCTCGGCACCTGATCAGCCGCCACCGCGAAGCGGTGTTCGCAGTGAGGGCAGACGACCTCCACGTGCGGGCCCAGCAGCGTGGGCGCCATCGAACTGCCTTCGATCCGCAGCGGCTTGACGACACCCAGTACCAGGAACGTCTCGCTCGCCAAGAGCGCAATCGCCACCACCACGATGGTTCGTAGCCAGCCGTAGAGCGCGCGGGTTTTAGTTCGAGGCGGTTCGGTCATCTGGTGTGTCGACGGAAACTTGCGGCGCGGTGCGGGGCTCGATCGTGAACTCGTCGAACACTTCGCCGTCGAGTTTGATCACTTTGCCATCGAGCCCTTCCTTACGGAACGTCAGCAGGTGCACATGATGGGCCGAGCCGCAGTGCTCGGCGGTGTCCTGCAGGTACCAGCGATTGGTCTTCGGCGTGCGTTGCCCGACGCCCAGTCCGCCCTCGCCGATGTAGACGACGCCTTCGGGGTCGACCTTCACGCCTTTGACCGGCGGGGTGCGCTTGATCGCGTGCCCGTCGGCCTCGCAAGCGAGGTTGATCTGGTACTGCTCGAACAGCGGCACCCAGTTCGTCAGCGCGCCGCTGGGAACTTTCACGGCCGGGAACGCAGGCTTGTGGTACTGCGCCACGTACCAACGATGATTCCATCGCTCGTCGGCCAGTTCTTTGGCTAGCCAGTCGCGTTGGTCGCCGGCCGTGGAGGTCTCGGTATTGAGCGTCGCCAGACGCACCTCGCCCGAGAGGCTTACCGCATAGTAGTTTTCATCCCGATCAGGGAACGCGAATACCTGGTTGAAGATCGGTCCCATGTCGTGATTGCCCCGCGCGGGAATGATCGGCAGCAGTTGGCCATCGTCGCCGGTGGTTAGCTCATGATTATCGAGCCACGCGAGCCATAGTTCGAGCACGGTGCCGTTGACGATGTAATCGCCCCCGTGCGCCAAAGCGATGATCGGCGGACGCCCGGCCGCTTGTTGTTCGGCGACCATGCGGGCCATCATGCGGTTGATGTTCTTTCGCTGTTCGATGCCCGAACGGCTATCGCCGCCAAACAGTATCGACACCGGCCGGTCGTCGTCGGGCGCGGTGAAGAAGTAGTACTCGCGCGACGGCGTCCCGTCCGACTCGCAAACCACCGCGTACCTAGTGGCTGGCTGCAAATCGGTGAGCGTCGTGTGGTGCGCGTAAGGCACCGGCTGGCCCTTGAGTTCTCCGCCGAACTGCTCGTTGCGCTGGCACTCGACGGTGGTCCAATCCTCTTGGCCCTCGGCCCGCAGTTTCACCAGGTGCTTGCTGCCGGGCTCGGTGGTGGTCCAAGAAACGATGGCCGACGTCGCCGGGTCGCTGTGCCAGATGACGCGAACATGCCGCGGCGCGGCGGAATCGGCCGGTTCGGCCTGCGACGCGCACGACGAGAGCATCGCGACTGAGGTCACCAGCAAGGTCATCTTGGCGACTTGGGATATCCAACTGGATTGCATGTAGTTTCCTATTGTGCTACGGAGGTTACCCTTCGGACTTGTTTGATTTTACCAGCGAGTCGGGTGCCGGGGCGAGACGCCAGGCCAGCACCAAGATCAGGGGCAGCACCCAGTGCGACGAGCGGATGGCAAATTCGTACCAGCCGCGATCCGGCGAGAGGGCCACCAATCGCACCGCGGCGGTCGCGAAACCCCAGAACGCCATGTAACCGGCTACCAGCCGCCACCGTCGAACGAGGATCAACCCGGCCACCGCCAGGTCCACAAAACCGATCACCAGCAACATGGCCTGCGCGGTGGACTCTTGGAGTCGAGGATCCAAGACGCGCTCGGAACTCACGATCAGCATGTCGAGGAATGAGCCGCGTTGTTGCAATGCCTCGAGGCCGTGGGCAGCGAAGGTGAGCGCGATGCTGATGCGCAGCAGCCACTCCACGGTGGGCGTGATGGCGATGCCCAGCAGTTTGCGGAGCTTCGACCAATGCACGAGCAGCAGTACGAGGGGTGCAGCGATTCGCGCCGCGCCGGCGGCGAACGGAAACAGGCCAGCAGCCGCTTCGCCCCACCCGCGCAAAGGGCCATTGCCCAGCCACGAGACGTCCAGCGGAAAGCCTTCGTACGTTTGCCAAGCCGCAAAAGCGAATACCACTTGAAACACAAACACGAACACAAGCAGCACGCGCGATGGACGCACCAGCGTTGAAATGGCAGCCACCGCCAATAGCGCGCCTGTAACGCGTGCGATCGGCACCGCGGCCGCTTCGCCTAAGCCCAGCCCGCCAACGTCGACTGGCTCCCACAACCACGCTAGTAACGGCGTTTCGAGCACCTTACCAACCAACCAGGCGTGGCCCGCGCATTGCAGGGCAACACCGATGCGCAAGAGCCAGTCGATGGTCTTGTTGTCGTTGGGCACGAGAGGAGCCAACAGGGTGGGGGGCGGGATGTCGTGGGGGGAGGGCTACGCCGCCTTGCGAATCTCGGACGGCGCGTAGCCCCATTCTATCAGATAGGGCCCCATTATCGCATCCACTTTGGCCGCTTCCAGCGGCGGCAGCTCCCCAAAGCGGTTTTTGTGGTAATTTGCGGTGCGATCGAGGTAATCGTCGAGCGCCGCACGGTATTCACCGCTCAGCTCCAGCCCCAGGCGGTCGTAGATCTGCTGGATACAGTGCAGCGGGTTTCGCTCCAGGTCCTCAAACCGCACCCGCGCAGTGGTGCCAAACGGCAGCGAATGCAGATCGTGCTCGCAGGCGTCGGTGGCGTGGCGGTACTGATCGAGGAACCGCTGGGCGTAGCTGTCCACCGGCGGCGTATCCTGCAACTGGAACACCGCAAAGCCATGCTCGGCGAAGTGCATGTTCGACCGATACACCGCGTGCGGGTGGCGCACGATGTACACAAACTGGGCGGTGGGAAACATCTCGTGAAGCATCGCCACGCGGCAGGTATTCACTGGATTCTTTAGCAGCGGTCGTCGGAGAGAACGCCAGGTGAGCTTGCGTAGAAAGCGAACATAGTGCTGCTGCCACCGCGCCAGCTCGCGCGACTCGAAGCGATCGGTCCACCAGTACCGCTCCAGTTCGCCGGTGCGGCGGGGGAAACAGAACATCCAGTACGGCGACTCGCCTCCCATGGCGGCCAGCGCGAACTCTTCCTCTTGCGTGCTCAGCACGGTCATCTGCACCGAGTCCATCGGCCGGCGCCACATCAACAGCGGAGCCATGGCCGCGGTGGTGAGCCAACCGGTGAGAAAGCCATGCGGGTTGAGTACCTCGAAGTTGCGCGGCGAGCGAAACTGGGGATCGAGTGCCATGAGGTTGTGCAAATGCGTGGTGCCGCTGCGATGCATGCCGACGATAAATACCGGCGGCGGCACATCGTGCTTCAGCAGTCGCGGCGCCAGCACGCGCTCGGGCAGCGTAACGAGCGTCGTGAGCCCGGACGCCACGAGAGTGAAAACCAACCGCGGCAGATACATCAAACCCACGGCGAACCGCGCCCTGGCGAGTTCCACCATCCAGCGATCGATCGGCGCAAACGCCATGAGATTCGACAGCGGCATCACGCGCTTGAAGCTGGCCGCGGCTGCGGGGTCTTCGTGAACTTCGCGCTCGCCATGACGAATGACGATCACGGTGACGATGGCCGTAGCGATGGTCAGGAGTGTCCAGAACACAGGTCCCAGGCGCGGGTCGCCCAGCGGCGCCAGCCACGGCGTCCAGGGATTCGTGGGGTCGAGATCGGCTAGTCGCAGCTTCGAGACAATCCGCCGCACCGCGATAGCGCCGGCCAACAGTCCGGTGGACATGACGATCGTGCCGGTGCGAAGCCGCACCACGCCCAGCAGTACGGCCAGCAGCGTGAGGCCAACGAACAGTTGCGGCGCGGTGGCGTCCTGTCGACTGGCGGCGGCGAACAGTCCAAACACCATTGCCGGAACCAGCACGGCTACGATGGCCGAAGTCGCTCGACGGAGCATGCCCAGCAGCAATCCAGCGAAGATGATCTGTTGCACGGCCGACACGGGAATCGAACTCACCGCAGCGAGCGCCGCCTTCGCGCATCGGCTGGGCGTGATGGCGTCGGCCTTCCATTCGATCACGCCGGCGCTTTGGCAAGCGACGAGGTAGGCTGCGTAAAACATCGCGCCCACGGCCATGCCCCCGAACGCTTGCCGCCGCCAGTTGGCGGGGATTACCAACCCGTACTCAGCGGCAGGACGCGCTTCGCTGGCCAGCACGGCGAGCAACGTCACCAGCGCGACAACCAACAGCACCACACCACCGGCCGATTTGGTGAGCAGCGAGACGGGCAGCCCCGTTGCGAACTCCAACAACTCGGCAATTGCCACCAACACGACGATCGACCCCGCCCACACGGCGAGCTTCGCCAGCGGACTGAGCGCGCGTAACCGACTTGCTACGGCAGCAAACACTGCGGATTTCCGGTATTACAAGAGAAGAGAGCAGATAAGCACCGCGCCTTGTAGCGATTCGGCCGGGGCGGCTCAAGAGGAAGCTGCGCGACGGAGACACGAGCTACTAGCGATGATAGCGAGGTGAACTACCCGAGCCCAAACGCCGAGGCGGTTTGGTAGGTTACCAGTGCCGCCACATAGGCCAGCGCAGTCATGTAGCCCAACTGGAACGCGGCCCAGCCCCAGCTACCCGTTTCGCGCTTGGTGACCACCTGCGTAGGCAAGCACTGCATGGCCAGCACGTAAAACACCAGCAAGCTCAAACAGGCGGCCGTGGTGAACACCATGGTTCCGTCGCTATGCGTGGATTGCGCCAGGCGCTCGGTCAGCTTGGGGTTATCCTCGCCTTCGTCGCCCAGGCCGTACAGCACCGACAGCGTGGAAACGATCACTTCGCGGGCGGCGAATGAGCTGACCACGCCGATGCTCATCTTCCAGTCGAATCCCAGCGGCGCGAACACCGGTTCGATCGCTTTGCCGATGTGTCCGGTGATGGATCGCTCGAGTGAGTACTCAGCCAACAGATGGTCGGCCGCTTCGGCATCGCCTGCCTCTTCGAGTTGAACGATGGTCGCTTGTTGCTCAGCCGAGAGGTCGGTGAGCGATGTCTTGGGGTAGGTGGATGCGGCCCACAGCACGACCGAAATCAAGAGAATGGTCGTACCGGCGTTCTTGATGAACACCATCGCGCGGTCGAACGTCTGCAGCAGTGCGTTGCGGAGCGATGGCAAGCGGTAGTTGGGCAGTTCGATCACCAACGGACGTGTCTCGCCGGGCAGTAGCGTGCGCTTGAACAACCAGGCCATGCAGAGCGCCGCGACGATGCCCAGGGCGTAGGCGGCGGTGAACACCGTGGCGGCCATTACGGGACTGCCGGAAAACACCAGGGCGATCACCAGAGTATAGACTGGCAACCGCGCCGAGCAGGTCAGCAGTGGCAGCACCAAGATGGTGGCCAGTCGGTCGCGACGGTCTTCGATCACGCGGGTCGACATGATGGCGGGAATCGCACAGGCGTGCGCCGAGAGCATCGGTACGAACGCCTTGCCGGGCAGGCCCACGCGCTGCATCAAGCGGTCCATCACAAACGCCGCCCGGGCCAGGTAGCCGGAGTCTTCCAGCAGCGAGAGCATGAAGAACAAGATGCAAATCTGCGGCAGGAACACCAGCATGCCGCCCACTCCGCCGACCACGCCATCGACCAGCAGACTGCGCAAGTCGCCCGCCGGCAGCCAGTGGCTCAAAAACTCGCCGGACCAGGCGGTAATTGACTCGATCCAGTCCATGGGAAAGGAGGCCAGACTGTAGATGGTCCAGAACGTGGCGAACATCACAGCCGCAAAGCCCAAGAGTCCCACCACGGGATGCGTTAGGAAGCGGTCAATCTTCTCGGTAGTTCGGCCCAACGTGACCGAGGGGTCGCCAGCCGCGCGGCGCGCGACTGATTCGGCCCAGTCGTATCGTTTGGAGAACGCGCAGCCATCACACGACGGACATGCGCACTGCGTTTGCACCGGCAGTCCCACGGGTGAGTCGACCAACTTGCTGATGGCCGATGTCAACTCATTGAATCCATCGCCGGACCGCGCCGAGACTGGCAGCACCTGGCAACCGAGGTCGGCCGCGAGCTTTTCGCGGTCGATGTGCACACCGTGCTTGGTGGCCAGGTCCATCATGTTCAGCGCCACGAGCATTGGCCGCTCGACCGTGCGCGAGGCTTCGATCAGTTGACTGGCGAGGAACAGGTTGCGTTCAAGATTCGTGGCGTCGATCACCAGCACCAACGCGTCCGGCACCACGGGACCCTCGCCAACTACCACCGCGCGCGCCACCCGTTCGTCGGGCGTGGTGGCGTCCAAGCTGTACAAACCCGGCAGGTCGATCAGTTCGGCCGCGTGACCATCCACGCGCACCCGCCCGCGACGATGCTCCACGGTGGTGCCAGCGAAGTTGGCCGTTTGTGCCCGTAGCCCAGTAAGTCGATTGAATAGCGAGGTCTTGCCCGAGTTCGGGTTGCCCACCAAAGCCACCACGGGAGTACGGCGCGCACCACTCGTGTCGCTACCCACGACGGGTAGCGTGTCGGTCGACGGAGTTGGTGGCGTGGCGGTGCTCATGCTTCGGGCGGGTCGGGAAGGCATTCGAGCTCGACGTATACCGTATCTGCCAGTCGCGAGGACATACCAACTCGCGATCCGACGACACAGACGATCAACGGATCGCCGGTTTGAATGAGCGACAGTCGCCTACCGAGGCACACGCCCATCGCTTTGAGCCGATCGGCGTCCTGCGACTCGGCTTCGACACGAACCACGCGGAACACCCCACCTACAGGTGCCTCGGAAAGGCGGGCGGGTTGGGCAGAGGTGGGGGGCATGGAGGGTAGGGTCTGCTGCTAATGAGACTCGGTCTCAATTCAGTCGCCATCCTACCGTCCCACCCAGCCACGTGGCAAGGGCCAAACTGCGAGTAAACTCTGTTTCATGCCCGAACTGCCCGACGTCACGATTTACTGCGAAGCCCTCCAGCGGCATTACGCCGGCACGGTGCTGGTGCGCGTGGACATCCGCAGCCCGTTTGTTGTGCGGACGTTCGATCCCGACATCCACGAACTGACCGGGCGCAAGATCGATGGCTTTCGTCGGATGGGCAAACGGATCGTGTGGGAGTTCTCCGGCCCGCTGTACCTGGTGATGCATTTGATGGTTGTTGGCCGGCTTCACGAGCGACCACCCGGCCGTAGGCCGACCGGCAAGCACGACTTGGCGGCATTCCACTTTGCGGCCGCTGCCGACACACCGCCCGAACGAACATTGATGCTCACCGAGCAGGGCAGCAAGCGCCAAGCGTCGATTGCAGTGCTGGCGACCCGCGACGAGGTCGCAGCGCTCGACCCCGGTGGATTAGAGGTCGAACAGGCGACGCTGGACGAGTTCCGCGAGCGGCTGACCAGCGAGAATCACACGCTCAAACGAGCCCTGACGGACCCGCGGCTGCTGTCAGGCATTGGCAACGCCTACAGCGACGAAATCCTGCATGCCGCGCGGCTCTCGCCCATCAAGTGGACCACCAAACTGACCGACGAGGAGTTCGAGCGATTGTACAAAGCGACGCGCAGCCAGCTAACGCGATGGACGGAGTCGCTGCGAGAGGAAGTCGGAGACGGATTCCCCGAGCGCGTCACGGCTTTCCGCGGCGAGATGGCCGTGCATGGTCGTTACGGCGAGAGCTGTCCCGTGTGTGGAGGCCGGGTGGCGCGGATTCGCTATGCAACGCGGGAGACCAACTACTGCCCCAAGTGCCAAACCGGCGGAAAGCTGCTCGCCGATCGATCGCTCTCTCGATTGTTGAAGGGCGACTGGGAAAAGCTGATGGGCGAAGAAGAGACCTCATGACCAACGCTAGTGCGCTCGTTGGCCATGAGGCTCTGGGGAGTGTCAATTAGTTAGTAGGGCTAAATAGGGCGGTCGGCTGGGTCGGTGCCGTGTCCATGGGTGCTGGTCACAGCCGACCGCTGTATTGGGATGGGAGGACCCACCCCGTGTGAGGACCCGATGGGGGTGCGCAGCTTGAGCCGAGAGCGACGCCGTTTCGCTGGAGAGAATCAAAAAGAAGCTACTGGCGCTACCTTACCCGGCGGGTGCGTGCTCAGTGCATCGAGTCCTGGATAAACGTGTCGGAAACGGGACGTTCAGCAATCCGCCCCACTTCGTCCTGCGTGCGTCGCTGGCCTACCGTGTGCCAGGCACTGACGCCCTTGAGTTCCGGCATGATCTCCAATAGTTGCTCGACAAGCATCAACGACATGCGTTCGACGCCCTTGTCCTTGGTGGTTTCGCGAATCGCTTGAGCGGTTTTCATCACTCGCAGCATTCGCGCTCGGGTAAGCACAGGGCTGGATAGCGGTGCGTCGCTATCCACTAACAGACTCGCCAGCGGAACTTCCAGCGCCTGTTGCCAGGCGACTAGTTGCGCTAGCGTAAGGTTACAATAAGGGTCTTCCTGACGACGAACCTCTTCGGCAGATAGTCCCAACTTGCGCGTGACACTGCGCACCGAAACACCCTGTTGCCGTCGTACTTCGGCAATGCGATGGTGGGGGTGTTTCTCCTTGGTCGATGGCAGCGACAGCGGTGTTCCTCCGGACCTAACCGTATCCCAATTATCAGCAACGCTCATCTTGGTTGCCTCCTTCTCTCGTTCCAGAAAAGATGCTCACGCAACTGCTTGGCCTCCGAGGAGGTCTCGAGCAGCGATCGCATGGAGCCTCCGACATCCGTTGCCGGCTTACGTTCTCTGTTCGTTCAGGCCCCATTCAGTCCCCAACTGATTCGCACTGCGGCAATCAACAAACGCACTTAAAATCTTGAGAAGCACAAATCGTTCGAAGCTGCATGCGGCTTCGTGCGTCATGCGATTCCGACGGACGTAGCTCAGTTCAATCTGAGACTGTTATGCCGTTAGCCGCTTGCCCGGCATGGAGCGTCGTGCGGCAGAAACCTCGCGACCTGCGAGGTTGATGAGAGGCGATGTTGCCCTCACTGATGCAATCCTACAAAGCGGAAAAACAGTGGGCAAGAACGTTGTAAGCTGGCACGAATCGCCGGAGAAAACGCCGCTTCGCTGGGTCGTTCAATAATGAGACGATCCCCTCGGACGGCCGTGAGTGGAGTGTTGGATTCTGAAGCGCGCGTACAGGGACACTGTAGCGAAATGGCGCAGCGAAATTTTTTACCCTTTTTTTAGGAAACCGCCCAAAAAGCTCGACTTCGGCAAGCCGTGGTGGCATTTTCGCCCTATTCGCCGAGCGCGAAGTTTGCCAAGGCGCCCATGAAATTGGGCCTTGGCAGCGGTGGAATCACGCCCACGCCTTGCTTCTGCTGCTTCTGGTCGCGGCGTGCGAGTTGTCGATCGTCGTTCGCCGAGGGCGCCAGCATCCGTTGGAAACCAGCCAGCCGCGAATGCGCTGCTGCCATGGTGTTGTGCATGGCCGCCACGCGCAGGTCGTCGATGGTTGCTGGCTCGTCCATCGCGTTGCCCAAGGTTTGCGGTTGCTGATCCAACCACAGCCGCCGGATCTGATCGGCGTCGATCCGCGACGCACCGTCGTGCACCAGCACGAACTCACCTGACAGTTCGCCACGCAGGGTGTTCAGCGCCCTGCCGAGTCCTTCTCGCACCGCGTTGCGGGCGACGCGGATTTGCGGATACCGAGTGGCCAACTCCACGGCGATGTCGTAGGTGTCGTCCTCCGAACCGTCGTCGACAATGATTACCTGCATGGCTGGGACGAGTTCGCCAGCGACTTCCAGCACGTTGGCCACGTCGCGGGATAGGGTCGCTTCGGCGTTATGGACCGGTAACACAATCGTCAGGTTTCTAGTCACGGATCGATTCTCCTGCCACGAGGTTTCGGGGAGGGCTGTGGCGCGTGTGCGGGGGTGGCACCCGAGGACGGGGGGAAGGAGGGTGCGTAATGTTGCTATCGGAGTTTCCGCCCAACGAAATCCACCCCGCCGCTAAAAACCTCGGGTTAGGCGAGCAATGCCGCGCGGGCGGGTGCTGAGGGTTGGTGGCATTGCAGCGCCTTGGCGTGCTGCTTGCCTCGGTTTCACCGCGTGCATCGCGCCGCTGGTTGGTCGTGGCCGGTTCGGGTATGCTCACAACTGCACGACCTATAGCTCCAGAACTCCCCGTTTCGCCACCGTATTGCCATGTCCGAGGACATCCAGCCCGACTTCGAAAAGTCCGATGGGCTCGTGCCCGTCGTGGTGCAGCAGGTGGGCACCGGAGAAGTGCTGATGCTGGCTTACATGAACCGCGAGGCGTACGACCAGACGCTCGCAACGGGCCAGGCGGTGTACTTCAGCCGGAGCCGAGGTGGCCTGTGGCGCAAAGGCGAGTCGAGCGGCAACGTGCAGCACGTCAAACGACTGCGCATCGACTGCGATCGCGACACGCTGCTCTTGGAAGTCGACCAGGTTGGCGGCGCGGCCTGCCACGAGGGGTATCCCTCCTGCTTCTTTCGCGAGGTCACGCCCGACGGTCTGAAAGTGATTGCCGAGCGAGTGTTTGATCCCAGCGATGTCTACCAGAAACCCGAGTAACCGAATTGCGAGCCTTTCGATGAGCTTCCAAGCCGCCTTTGATGCCCTGAATTTGGAACTGCCGCCCGCCCCGAAAGCCATCGGCCTCTACCGCCCGCTCATCGTGGTGGGCAACCTGGCGTATACCTCGGGGCATGGGCCGCTGTTGGCGGATGGCACGCTCACCACCGGCCGAGTGGGCGACCAATTGACCGTGGAAGAAGGCTACCAGGCCGCCCGGCAGACGGGGCTGGCCACGCTGGCTACCTTGCTCGAGAACCTGGGCTCGCTCGACCGTGTCGCCCGACTGGTCAAGACATTCGGCCTGGTGCACGCGACGGCCGACTTCACCGATCACCCAGCCGTCGTTAATGGCTTCAGCGAACTGATGCGAGACGTGTTCGGAGCCGAGTGCGGCATCGCCGCCCGCAGCGCCGTGGGCGCAGTGAGCCTGCCGGCGGGCATGTCGGTGGAAGTGGAAGCGGTGTTCGAGCTCGCCGAATAGCGCTTGCGGTTGGCCAATGCTGAAGGAGCGCTAGAACTCCAGGGTCTGCGAACTTACTGCCAACTGCAGCGGCGGCACCGGTGCGGCGAGCGCGCCGTCGTGGTGGAACGTGCGGCTCTCGCCCAGCTTCACGGCCTCTTCCAGACACTCGGCCAATCGCGCCATCACCACTTCGCGATCGTCGGCGCCCTTGGTGTCGGTCAGTGAACAGACGAGCGAAGCGGATACCGTGAGGGAGTCGCGGCAGAAGGTGGTTTCCTTCACCTGCTGACGGATCCGTTCGCACCGCTCGTTGGCCTCGATAATCGTGTCGCCTTGCAAGGTAACCAGCAAGCTACCTTCGGGTGTCGCGTTTACCTTCTGACCGGGCTTCAGTTCCTTGGTCACGAGCGCCGCAACGCACTTCAAGAGCGCTTCGGTGTGCTCACTGGCTTCGTCTCCCTCGAACTGCAAGGAGAGCGTAGCTACCTGCAGTGGGCCCTCGTCGTCGGAAATCGCGTCGTCGATCGAGTCCAGCAGCGAGTCGAGGCGAGCAAGCGGGTCGTCGGTTTCTTCTGCGGTTTCCTCGTTGGCTTCCTCTTTGGTTTCCTCTTTGGTTTCTTCGTTGGATTCCTGCTTCGACGCCTCCGATTCGACGGTCTTGCTAGCCGGTTCAGGAATCGATTCTTCCACTTCACTGGCTGCTTCGGCAAGTTGCTCGTTGGACTGCATCAGCTTCTGGCGCATCGCTTCGGTGTCGTCGTCCGCCATGAGTTCATCGATTTCATCGTTGGCCCGACGAATCTCGTCCGTCTGCTTGTTGAGCATCTGCCGCATGTTCTCTTCCTCGGCCGACAGCTCATCCTGACTGCTGCTGTTGAGTGTCTCCACGGCCTCGGATGTGTGATCGAGGTATTCGTCGTTCGCCTGCTTCATCTCGCCGGCGCATTGGTCGACTGCTGCGCGGTCTTCTTTGGCTTCGGCCAACTTGTCGCTTACCGCATCCAGTTTCTGTTTGAAGATCGCCAGCCCCTCCAGAATCTGTTCGTGGCTGGCCTCTTGCACCGGCTCCTCGACCTCTGGTTCTTCGACTGGCGGAACCTCGGCAGCCACCGGCTCTTCGATCGGAGGTTCTTCCGGAGCCGGCTCTGGCTCAGGCTCAGGTGCTGTTGTGTCTACCTCCGGTAGCCCGATCGGCTCGTCCTGTTCGTCCTCGGCATCGCGGCGCGACGAGATACCTGGCATCACGCCAATGTACACGCCCAGGGCGTACCCCAGGCACAGGTTCAGCGTGGCGATGAAGGCGATATACGCGGCCATCAATGATCCATCCAACGAGTCGCGGCGGCTAGACATTCCCACCGGCGCGCGTACTTCGCGCCGGGTGTTCTAGAGTAGCTCACCCACGATCTGGATAGAGGAGCCACACCACTACGATACCGAAGCCCGCACAGACTTTGTCCGCCTGTTTCGGATGGCGCGATTGTGGCAATTGCGCGACGCGCTGTGGCTATTGTGCGAGGTTGCCAAGTCTTTCGGCAAACTGCGGTGAGACACGGTCGAGCTGCAGCACGATGCTCTTGCCGCCCGGTTCCCGCGGTCGCACGATCACGGTGACTTCGGACTCGACGCCTCGCCGGGCGATTTCCTGTAGCGCAGCTCGCTCTTGGCTGGAAAAATCCTGCGACATCGGCTGCGGCGGCTGGGGCTGTGCCAAGGGCGCCATGGACGTGGGGGGCGCTGGGGCCATCGGGGCATTGGGCTGCGGAGCGGGAAACGCCTGGGTGTTGTCGTTGTCGCCAGGGCTTTGGAAGCGATACAGGGGATCGATCGAGGTGCCAGGAGCAGGGGTCGTGCGACTGTTATCGGCTATCAAATGGGTGTCCGGCCCCGAGCGGTAAACTCGCTGCAGGCCGATCGCGTCGAGACCGACGTGTACCGATGCCAGTCCCGAGTAGAGTCCTTCGTTACCCTCGTTGTCCGCGGCGAAGCAAACACCAACCAGTTCACCACGGCTGTTGAACAGTCCACCACCACTGCGACCCTGTACCGGCGCGCCGGAGGTTTCGATGTTCGGCGGACCGTTGTAGCGATTGATGTCCGTCACGCGCGAATTTCGCACGGTGGGATCCGCACCGCGATCGCACCCGACGCTCCACACGCGGTCGTGCACTTGCTCGACAAAGCTGCCGGCAACCGGAGCCACCTTGGCTGGTTGGGTTGGACGGAACGCCACCAGGGCGACGTCTCGGTCCAGGTCGCAATACAACAGCTGCGCGACCGTACGATCTTTCACTACCACGCCCGACGGCGTAGCGGTGAATTGTTCGATAATGATTTGCGACTTGAAATCCTCCGGCGACACTTGCTGCTGATTGGAGTCGCCGCGGAACAAGTGGCCGCAGGTCACGATCAGTGCGTCCTGCTTGAAGGTGTCGATAATGGTTCCGGTACCGTACGACTTGCCGGTGGCGTCTTCGACCGTGATGCGAACGCTCGACTCCAACAGCTTCGCGGCCAATTGGTCGGTGGAGGGAACCTCGTCGGGACGAGGCTGGGCGGAGTTCGCGCGGCTATCGACGCCAGGCAGGGCCGGCGCGGGTGTGGAGGATTCCTGCGCCCAGCCGGGATGGGCGTTCTTGCTGGGCTTCACACCTGCAGCGGCGAACATCCGCTGAATACTGCTGCGGTTGCCTCCCGGTTGGCGAGACAGTTCCCGCCCGTTATCCATCATGATCAGGCAGGGAATCTTCGGTACGTTGTATTTGGCAGCCATCGCCGGATGCTGCGAAACGTCGATGTGACGAACCGGATAGCCTTCGTTCTCCAGCGTGGCGATCGTTGGCTTGAGCGCCTGGCAGGGGGGACAGAAGGGACTGGAGAACACCCACAACTCTGTCTTGGCGCCGGCGACTGCCGACAGGGCGAATGTCGCAGTGACCAGAGCCGCGACCAACCAGGTGTGGGAGAACTTTCGTCGTGCCATTCGATTCCCTCCTTGGAATCCGTGTTGCTACCGCCCACCCCGCTATGCTCGCTCCATCCTGGAGCGTGCCGGGCATCCGCTTCCTGCGGACCGCCGACCAACTGCACAGCAGTGTGACATCGAGTTCTTTGCCGCCGAAGCGCGGTTGGCTCCTCGGCTGGGGGCGGCAATGTCGCGGACTTTAACAAAAGTGGCAAGATCAGTCTGATTCGAGCAGTGCTAGCAACACTGCCCCTGAGGGCTCCTGTGGCCCTGGCGAACCACTTTCGCAGGGGCTTGTCTATTGGGACGGTAATTTCCGAAGGCCTCGTTTTTTCGGCAATTCGTGTCCCCACAAGGCCTGCCTCGTCGATTGTCGCTTAGCGGGTTACAATCCACACGCTAGCTTGTTTTCGCTCCACACGTACCTCGATCCTTGCCCGTTTCATGCGTCGAATCCTCGTCACATCCGCCCTGCCGTACGCCAATGGGCCGATTCACATCGGTCACCTGGTGGAGTATTTGCAGACCGACATCTGGGTCCGGTTTCAGAAGCTCCGCGGCAACAACTGCCGATACTTCTGCGCCGACGACACGCACGGCACAGCCATCATGATCTCGGCCAAAAAGGCCGGCGTCAGCGAGGAAGAGTTCATTGCCAAGGTCAACGAAGAACACCAGCAAGACTTCGCCAACTTTAACATCGAGTTCGACAACTACGGCAGTACCCACAGCCCGGAGAATCGCGAGCTGTGCGAGGAGATCTGGTCGGCTATCACCAAGGCAGACCTGCTTACCCAGCGGGACGTGGAGCAACCCTACGATCCGGTGGAAGAGACGTTTCTCGCCGATCGCCTGGTACGCGGAACGTGTCCCAACTGTAAGGCGCCCGAGCAGTATGGCGATCATTGCGAGAAGTGCTTGACGAACTACCAACCCACGGAGTTGATTGACGCCAAGAGCGCACTTTCGGGGGTAGCCCCCGAACTGCGCACCGCGCCGCATAAATTCGTGCAACTCGAGAAGCTTCGCCCGTTCCTGGAAGACTGGGTCGACAACGGCGGCGCCCTGCAGGACGAGATCGCCAACTATCTAAAGGGGCACTTCCTGTACGCCAAGAACGATGATGGCGTAATTCAGCCGCTGCGCGACTGGGACGTAACCCGGCCACACAAGTACTTTGGTTTCGAGATTCCAGGTTTTGAGAAGAACTACTGGTACGTGTGGTTCGACGCTCCCATCGGCTACATTGCGTCGACGAAGCAGTGGTGCGACCGCGAAGGCGAGAAGTTCGACGACTGGTGGCGGTCCGCCGATTGCGAAGTGCATCACTTCATCGGCAAGGACATCACCTACTTCCACACCCTGTTCTGGCCCGGCATGCTCAAGACGGCTGGGTTTTCGCTGCCGACCAAGGTGCATATCCACGGTTTTCTGACCGTCGACGGCGAGAAGATGAGCAAGAGCAAGGGTACGTTCATCGCTGCGCAGACCTACCTCAAGCACTTGGATCCGGCGTACCTGCGCTACTTCTACGCTTCGAAGCTTTCCAGCAAGGTCGACGACCTCGACCTGTCGGTCAGCGAGTTCATCGCCAAGGTAAACACCGACCTGGTGGGCAAGGTGGTGAACCTGGCCAGCCGCAGCGCGAAATTTGTTGCAGCAACTGGATTATCCCAAAAGTACCCCGACGACGGAGGTTTGTTCAAAGCCGCCGCCGCGGCCGGCGACGAGATTGCCGAAGCGTACGAGGCGTGCGACTACAGTAAGGCGATGAGGCTGATCATGGCGCTTGCCGATCGGGCGAATCCGTACGTCGAGGAAAACAAGCCCTGGGAGCTACGCAAAGACGAGTCGCAAGCCCAACGCCTGCAGGACATCTGCACGGTGGCGCTCAACTTGTTCCGTCAGATCGTCGTTTACTTGGCTCCTGTTTTGCCGAAGCTGGCCGAGCAGACCGGCGAGCTGCTCAGCGATCCGATCACTAGCTGGGACCAAGCGCAAACGCCGCTGGTGGGCACCCAGGTCAACAAGTTCCAACATATGCTCAAACGCGTCGAGGAGACGAAGGTTCACGCCATGATTGAAGAATCCAAAAAAGAGTCCGCCGACAACGCCGCCTCGGAGGCCGAGGCTGCGGCCACTGACAAGTGGAACGACCCAGGCGATTCGCTCGAAGCGGAGCCGCTGGCCGATGAGTGTACGTTCGACGACTTTCTAAAGGTCGACCTGCGTGTGGCCCGCGTTGTTGAAGCCGAGCAGGTGCCTGAAGCGAGGAAGCTCTTGCGGTTGAAGCTCTCGTTGGGTGGCGGTGTGTACAAGCAGGTGTTCGCCGGCATCAAGGCGGCTTACGACCCCGAGAAGCTGATCGGCCGCATGGTGGTGTGCGTGGCGAATCTCGCACCCCGGCAAATGAAGTTTGGCCTGTCCGAAGGCATGGTCGTGGCCAGCGGCCCCGGCGGTGAGGAAGTGTTCGTGCTCTCCCCCGACGAAGGCGCGAAGGTCGGCCAACGCGTGCATTGATTGGCAAAGTCCCCCACCCGACCCTCCCCCTGAGGGGGAGGGTCGGGTGGGGGGCTTTCCTCTATTCGTCCCGGAACCGTCGGCGATACTCGGTGGCGGTTACCCCGTGGTGCTTGCGGAACACTTCGCAGAAGTACTTTGCTTCGGCGAAGCCGGCGCGTTCGGCGATGGTGGAGATAGCATACTCGGTTTCAGTGAGCAGCAGTCGCGCGCGGCTGAGTTTGACGCGCGTGATCTCCGCTTTGATGGTGCGGCCCAGTGTCTTCTTGAATCGCCGTTCGAGCGTGCTGGGTGCTTTGGCCGCGCGGGCGACTACCTGGCTCGCTCGGATGCCTTCGGTGGCGTGTTCCCGAATGTAGCGGATGGCGTCGGCCACGTCGGCGTCGTCGATCGCTAGCATCTCGGTCGAGCGTCGCGCGGCAATACCACGTGGCGGGCCGAGGAACGTTCGCATCTGGGCGGGCTGCTCTCCTCGCATGAGTCGACCCAGTAGCTCGGCCGCGGCGAAGCCAATGCGACTGGGATTCACGTCGATGCTCGACATCGGAGGCGTGCAGAGGTTGCACAGATGGGGATCGTTGTCCACGCTGATCACCGCCACTTCGTCCGGTACCGATAGATCCGCTCGACGACATGCATCGAGTACCTGTTGTCCGCGGTCGTCGTGACAAGTCATGATGCCCACCGGCTTGGGCAATTGCTCGAGCCAGGCAGCGATCTCCTGCTGCTGGTCTTCCCAGGTGTGCGCGCGCTGCTTTTGCTGTTCACCGAGCCAGGTGCTGCAAGATTGTCCGTCCTGTTCGACCAGTTTGACGAAGTAGTCGCAACGAAAGTCCTGATTAGGGTTCTCGCCGCGCGGCGTGCCGCAGAACGCAAAGTGGCGGAGGCCCAGGTTGCGCATGTGCTCGTACGCCAGCTCGGCCACCTGCCGGTTGTCGACGCCAATGAAAGGAATGTTCAAATCGGACAGCGCGCCGCGAACATCCACCGCAGGTATACCCGTAGCAAGAATGGTGTCGGCCGTGCTCTGGCTGTTGATGCGTGCCAGGATGCCATCGCCCTTCCACTCGGTCAGCCATTCAGGGGGGGCATCGTCCAAGCCGTGCGGCTCGAAGTAAATGGACCACGGACCGTGTTCCTGCTGGTAGCGGGCGACTCCGCGCAGCAGGCCCCTGGCGTATTCACGTGAGGTTTCAATCAGCAGGGCGACGTGCGGCACTTTCGACATGGTCTCGTTCCAATACCCGATTCAGGTTTTTGCTCTCGGTTCCCCGTAAACTCAAGCACACAAATCACCACTTTTAAACCCATGATACCAAAAAAACATCGATTGTATAGCTTTTTTGGCATTCAATTCCGTCAATGCGGATCGACCGCTACTAGTAATGTCAAGAAAATAGAATTTGTGCTGAAAAAACGCAGCCTGACTGCGCATTCTTCCGTCGCCGGGGGCTAACCGGCAATCTAGGCTAAGAGTTCTCTCGAAGGAATTTTCCCAATGTCGCCATCGTCCCCAAATACTCCCAAACTTCCGAAAATTGACCGCCGCCAATGGTTCGCCGGGGCCGCGGCTGGTTCGATGGCCGCGCTCGCACCCGTCCAGCTTGGCTGGGCGGCGGAGACCGCCCCCTCGAAGCCGCCCATTTGTGCGTTCATCAAGTTCGTTCAGTCGCTCAGCTACGACGACCTGGCCGAGCAGATTGCGGCCATTGGTTTCGACGGCATCGAGTCTACGGTGCGCAAAGGCGGGCATGTCGATCCGAAACGTGTGGACGAGCAGCTTCCCAAGTTGGTCGAAGCGCTCAGCAAGACCGGCATCGATGTGACCATCATGACCACCGGTGTGGTGGGCGTCGACGGACAGCACTCCGAGCGCGTGCTCCGCACGGCCGCCGGCCTCGGTATCACCAAGTACCGCATGGGGTACTACAAGTACGACCTGAAGAAGGACGTTATCCAACAACTGGACGAGATCCGCCCCCGTCTGAAGGAACTGGCCGCGCTGAATCGCGAGCTGGGCATGACGGCCGTTTATCAGAATCACTCGGGCGGGAGTATCGTCGGTGCGCCGATTTGGGATCTCCGCTACCTGCTGGAAGGGATCGATCCGCAGGATGTCGGCATCGCCTTCGACATTCGCCACGCCGCGGTCGAAGGCGGCCTGTCGTGGCCCGTGCAGTACAACATGATGAAGCCCTACCTCGGCGCCGTGTATGTGAAAGACTTCGACTGGAAAGGCGCCAAGGCCGCGCACGTGGCGTTGGGCAAAGGTCGCGTCGATCCCAAGTTCTTCAAGATGCATCAGGCGTCGGGCATCGAGTGTCCGTACTCGCTACACGTCGAGTATCTGGGTCACGCCGGCGCGAAAGAGAACATGCAAGCCCTGGCCAAGGACTTCCAACAACTGAAGAAATGGCTTTAGCCACACCCCTCCGGCATCGCGGAAGCTCTCGACTTCGGATGCCTACTGTCCCACCTTCCCCTGCGGAGCACCATGCTTGACCACACCTTCCCCCGCCTGCGATTTGTTCCCACGTTGCTCGTCGTTTGTGCCGCAATGATCTTGCTTAGTCCAAGCGTTCAGGCGGAGAAGAAGTACGACGTGCTGATTCAATCGGGGCGTGTGGTCGACGGGACGGGCGCGCCGTGGTACATCGCCGATGTAGGCGTGCGCGACGGCAAGATCGTGGCCATCGGTCGGCTCGATGCCAAGGACGCCGAGAAGACGATCGACGCGACTGATTCGATCGTCGCGCCGGGGTTCATCGACATGATGGGCCAAACGGCGACGCCGATGCTCGAGGATCGCCGCACGGCGGAAAACTTGCTGCGACAAGGCATCACCACGATCAACGCGGGCGAAGGCTCCAGCGAGGCCCCGCTGCCCGACGATCGGGCGGCGATGGTGGGCTGGCAGAACATGGCCGAGTACTTCCAACTGCTCGACCTGGGTGGCTTGCCGGTGAACGTGGTGCAGACGGTGGGCCACACGCAGATTCGCCGCCTGGTCGTGGGCGACGTCGACCGTCGACCCACCGATGAAGAACTCGAACAGATGAAACAGCACGTGCGCGAGGCGATGGAAGCCGGTGCGATCGGCGTATCGACGGCGCTCATCTATCCTCCAGCGGTCTACGCCAAGACCGATGAAATCGCCGCGCTCTGCTCTGTGGCCGGTGAGTACGGCGGGCGGTACTACACCCACATGCGCAACGAGGGCGACCAACTACTCGAAGCGATAGACGAGGCGCTGGAGATCGGCGAGAAGGCTGGCACGCCGGTGCACATCTATCATCTGAAGGCCGCGGGCAAGCAGAATTGGGGCAAAATGCAACTCGCCTTGGCCAAGATCAAAGAAGCCCGCGCCGAAGGCCGCCAGGTGGCGGCCGATATTTACCCCTATGAGTTCAATGGCCTGGGCCTCGAAGCGTTGATTCACCCGCGCCACTTTACGCAGGGATCGGGCAAGCTGTTCCGACAGTTGGACGACGAGCAATTGCGGGCGGAGATTCGCAAGGAGATGGAAGAGACCGACGGTTGGGAGAACTGGTATCGCCACGCGGGGAGCGATTGGAATCGCGTGATGATCGGCAACTCCAACAGCAAACGGTACGCGAAGTGGCACGGCAAGAGCATCGCCGAGATCGCCAAAGCGGCCGGCGAAGATCCTTGGGATACGTTCTTCAACCTCGTGCCCGAAAGTGCGTTCGCCCTGCCGATCACCATGTCGGAGGCGAACATCATCCTGGCGATGCAAGAGCCGTTCGTGTCGTTCTGCACCGACGTCGGCCCTGCTTCGCAATCGCGAAGCGTCTCGCACCCGCGCTCGCACGGTGCGTTCCCCAGGATGTTGTCGCACTTCGTTCGTGATCTGGGAGTGATTTCAGTGGAGCGGGCCGTCGCGCAAGCCACTGCGGTGGCCACGAACGAGGTGCTGCTGCACGACCGAGGTCGCATTGCCGAGGGGCTGGCCGCCGACTTGATCGTGTTCGACTTGGACCTGGTGGAAGAGACCGCCACGCCTGCTAACCCGCGGAGCATGCCCAAAGGGATGAAACACGTGCTGGTGAACGGCAAGTTGGTACTCGAAAATGGCGAGATGACGCGGCGCCGACCAGGGTACGTGTTGCGTGGACCAGGGTACGACCGCGACAAGGCGCCTTACACCATGACGACCGGCGAGCGCGACGATAGCTACGCTTCGGTCGACGCGGCGATGCAGAAATTCCTGGCCGAAGTGCGTTCGCCCGGCGCGACGCTGGCCATCACGGAGAATGGCCGTTTGGTTTACGCACGAGGATTTGGTTACTCCGATATCGGCAACCGCGAGCAGGCGGTGCCCACGAATTTGTATCGCATCGCCAGCATCAGCAAGCCGATCACCGCGGTCGCCACGATGCAGCTTGTGGACGAAGGCAAGCTGGACCTCGACACGCCGGTGTTCTCGATCCTTACCGAGTACGAGCCCCATTTGGAAGACGGCGCGGAGGTCGACGAGCGACAACAAGAGATCACCATTCGCCACTTGCTGCAGCACCGTGGCGGGTGGGACCGCGATGTTTCGTTCGACGGGATGTTCCAGTCGGTTCGTTTCGCTCGGGCGCTCGGTGCTCCTTCGCCGGCGGGGCACGATGAGATCATTCAGGCGATGTCGGGCTTGCCGCTCGACTTCGCACCTGGCGAGCGTTACGCCTACTCCAACTACGGTTACTGTTTGCTCGGTCGCGTGATCGAAAAGCTAACCGGCATGCCGTACGACGAGTACGTCCGCAAGCACGTGCTCGCACCGGTCGGAGTGAACGACATGGTGATCGGAGCGACGCATCTCGATGGTCGCAAGCAGGGCGAGGTGCGTTACTACTCGCCCACCGTCGCCCGTTCGGTGTACGCCGAGAACCTCCACCAGCGCGTGCCGGCGCCGTATGGAGCGTGGTTCCTGGAGTCGATGGATTCGCACGGCGGGTGGATCGCTTCGTCGATCGATCTGGTGCGTTTCGCCGACGCGTTGAACGACCCGGAGGACTGCCCCCCCCTCAAGCCGGAATCGGTTACCGCGATGCTGGAGCGTCCCGACGGATTGGCAGGCTACGACAAGAACGGCAAGCCACTCGACACGTACTATGGCCTCGGGTGGCAGATTGTCTGCGACGAAGACGGCAAGCCGCTCTACCAACAGCACGGCGGCTCGCTGGCCGGCACGAACACCAAGCTGGTGCGGCGGGCGGATGGTCGTAACTTTGCGGTGTTGTTCAACTCGCGAAAGACGGCCACGAGCGCGAACCTGGTGAACGACGCTACCGATGTCCTAAACGCTGCGATCGACCAGGTGCCGCTGGGCGCCGATACCGACCTGTACGAGAAGTTCGATTGAGTGGTGCTCAACCCGTTCCGTCGGGCAGTTGGATGAAGCCGTACTTGTGCAGCTTCTTGTAGAGCGTCACGCGGCTGATGCCGAGTTCGGCGGCGGTCTTGGAACGGTTGTTGCCGTTCTTCGCAAGCGCCTGCGAGATGGCCAGCATCTCGGCGTTCTGGCGCGAGGACTCGAGGTTGGTGCCGACTCGCTTCTTGCGCGCGGTCCGCGGCAACGAAAGCGACTTGGCCACCACCGCCGGCAGATTCTCCAGCAGGATCGTTCCGTTGTTGCTCAACGCCACCGCCCGTTCGACAACGTTCCGCAACTCGCGAAGATTCGAGGGCCAGCCGTAGGCGACGATCGCCCGCATGGCGAGCTGGTCGACTTGGGGTAGCGGACGGCCGTTGCGCGCGCACGCTTGGGCGATGCATTGCTCGACAGCCGGGGCGATCAACTCGCGGTGTTCGGTCAGGCTGGGCAGGTTCAGTTTCACCGCGTTGAGGTGATAGAACAAGTCGTTGCGGAACTGCCCAATGCGGCGCTTCGATTCGAGCCCGCGATGCGAAGTCGCGATAATGCGGGATCGTAGCGGGACCAGCCGTGAGGAATCGTGGAACTGAATGAACCGCTGCTCGATGGTGCCGAGCAGGTATTCTTGCAGCTTCAGCGGCAGCAGGTCGATGTCTTCCAAGAGCAGCGTGCCAGCGCCGGCCGCCTGAAGGCGATTGGCCATGTGATGTTCGACGCCTGGCGAGCTGCCCATCAAATGGCCATGTTGTTCGCTGCCTAAAAGTGTGGGAGACAGCGAGGAGCATTCCACCACTACTAACGGTTCGTCGCTACGAGGCGAACGGGTGTGCAACTCCCGGGCGGCCTGCGTACGGCCGGTGCCGGTTTCGCCGACGACCAGCACGGTAGAATCTTGCGCCGCAAGTAGTTCCATCCGCTGGGCGACGTCGTTCGGCCATCGGACCAGCGGCTCGACGCGTGGCGGTCGCGTTGACGTAGGCTTTGCTGTGGCCGTATTGGGCGTAGGCGAACAGTGGCTCCGCCAGATGAGGAAATCGGTCAGCATCGCCAGTCGCGGGACGTCGAGCGGCCATGTCAGGCAGTCGGCAACGCCTTGCTTCAGCAGCGACGAGGCTTGAGCGGGATGGAAGTCGTCGGTAATCGCGACCACGGCAGGGTGCGCGGGGTGAGTCTGTTTGAACTGCAGCAGCTTCGCGAGCTGGAGTTCCTGCCCCGCGGCGTAGTGGAAGAACACAATCGCCAGCCGATCGTCGGTGGCCGACAACGCTTCGTCGACCGAGGCATGCAAATCCAGGTGGAGTATGCCCAGGTGAGTGACCGCTTTTCGAAGGCACTCCCCTAAAGCCGGATCGGTGCTGATAAGAACAGCAGTAGCTGCCATGTTGCGATTGCTTTCCCCGCTAAGGATGGTGCTGCTTGTGAAATCCAGCGCCGTCCCCCAAATCGCCCAGTTTAACAGAGGAACTGAGTATACCCACATTGCAGATTGCGGCAAGCCACCACGCGCATTTCGTCCGACTGCGGGATGGGACTGCTGACGTAAGTTAGGTGGCAGAAGGGCTTTATGCGACAGCGTTCGTCGTTGCTGGTCGCCGCATCTGGAGCGAAGTACCGCAAGCGAGGGGTTCGCGGAGAATACGGCTATTCAACCGAATCGAGCAACGCTCGGGTCAGAGAGTACAGGTCGGCGTTTTCCAAGTTGCACATCACCACCGCAGAGCTGCCCGTCTCGGGGTCGATCAGCAACTGCGTGGACACACCGCATTGGCCGCCGCTGTGGCCGACGATTTTCTGATTGTCGTAAAGCCGAAATCCAAGGCCGTAGGAGGTTCCTTCGCCGCTGTTGGTTTTCTGCTCGGTCCACATCTGCTGTTTGGTCTCATTGCTCACCAGCGATTCGTCCAGCAACGCGTGCGCGAAGTGAATTAGGTCGGTGGGAGTCGAGAGCATTCCTCCGCCTGGCACCTTCATGCTGGTGTCGTGCATCGCGGCGTTGTAGAGTTCGCCCCGCTCGAAGTTGCGTCGGGCGGCCCATGGCACGTTGTCTTTGCGCTGCATTCGAATGTAACCCGCTGAGCGGTGAGGGATGATCCGAAAGTGGTTGTCCACCTGCGTGTGCTGCATGCCGGCGACTTGGCCAATGTGTTGGCGGAAGTAATCGGCGTACGACTCGCCCGACTGTTGTTCGACAATCGCCCCCAACAGATTGTAGCCAAACGAACTGTACTTGTACTGCGAACCGGGCTTGTGCAAGAGCGGATCGTTGGCAAACGTGCTCAAGGCGGATTGGACATCCGAGAAGTAACGCGTCGACATCGATTCGCGCGACGACTTGTAGTGGCGCACGCCAGCCAGGTGGCCGAGGAGCTGTCGGGTGGTGAAGGTCCAGTCGTCTTTGTGCAGGTTGGGAAAGTAGGTGGCCACCGGCGCGTCGAGGTCGAGCTTGCCTTGTTCGGCAAGTTGCAAGATCGACACGGCGGTGAACATCTTGCAGATCGAAGCGGTGCGGAACACAGTATCGGTGGTGGTTGGCACTTGGTGCTCGACGTTCGCCAGGCCGTAGGCCTTGGTAAGGAGCAGCTTGCCATCGCGCCCGAGCGCCACGGAGACGCCCGGCGCACCTCGCCGCTGGATGAATTGCTCGACCAGGCGATCGGCCTCGGGCGTTGCGGGCGGGTCGTCGGCACCGCGGGAAATGGAGGCTAACGACAGACAGAGCACCAAGCAGGGCAGGCAATGAATCTTCTGCATCGTGTCACTCACGGTTGCGTCGGCTGGGAGGAAGAACGGCGTACGTAACGGCGCTAGGGACGCATTCTACCTGAACAAAGGCGATGCTTGTTGGTGGGGATCCAGCCGCAGTCGTTACCAACTAGGGGCTTTCGAAGCGACAGGCGGGGTCGGGCAGGGTGCGTGCTATCTCGTCGACTCGGTACCCGAAGCCCGCGCCGCTGAGGGTCGAAAGGTCCACGCAGCCGTTTACCCGGCGATACATGCCGGGATGCACCACCGCTTCGATGTCCGAAGCCGCGGGATAGAACTGCATGGCGTTGGTTTCGACTCCTAATAGCGTATGGCAGTTGGCCGCCAACTGCAAATGCGGAATCTGTGCCAGCATGGGATTGGTCAAATCCTGCACCATCAAGCGCATATCGTGCGCACTGGCCCAACAGAGCGAAAGCAGCGCGCCGGTGAGAGTCTTGCAGGTCTTCAGCGCTACGCCGGTCCAGCCGAGCGACTTACCGAGTTTCACCAGTTGCCAGTTGTGCGCGGATTCGTCCATCAACAGCAGCTTGCGCTCGGACACCGGTCGTACGTCGAGCCGGTGGTGCTCCAGATCGTACGGAAACGGTTGTTCGATGTAGAGAACCGAATCGTAGATGGCCCGTTCGTCGCGCTCGAGCCGCTCCAGCACGTCGACAACGTACTGTGGATCGGTCACGGTGCAGTTAAAGTCCGCGGTTAAGCTGATGTCGCCATGCTCGGAGGCCACCTGGCCGACTTGCACCAACCGCTCGTAGTCCCACTCGGCGTCGTTTCCGCGCAGTTTGACCTTCAGCGCCTTAAGACCGTCGCGCTCGATCCACTCCGAAAGCAGTACCGGATAGCCATCTTTGGGTTCATCGCCCGACAGTTCGTCGGGCGTTACCGGATCGAGTCCGCCTACCAGGTGCCAGGCGACCATCGACTGCTCGTCGGGCTTCTTCAAGTAGTCGGCCGGATAGCGGCCGGCGAAGCTCACGTCGGAGCCTTCAGCAGGTGAGAGAAAGCTCGCCAGATCGCTCGCTAGATGCTCGGTGCCTAGCACCTCCCACACCGACGCGTCGCACAACTTGGCGAATGCATCGTACACGGCCAAGTCGAACATCGAACAACACAAGAGTCCCGCGAGCAACGGAATCGCCTCGCCTGCCGGCGAGTTTTTCTGTACCGCTTCCAGTTCGGGCTCGAGAATGTCCTGCTGGAATCGATGCCCGATTTCCAGCGGATGGCCGACCATGTCGTGTTCGACAAATTGTTGAGCCATGCGCTCGCAGAACCGCTGAATCGTTGCCAACCGGCGCTGGTACGGCAGATTCGATGGCCATACCCATTGCACACTCAGCGGCGTTTCTCCCCACCCAACGGCCGTGCGTCCCAGCGTGTCCTCCACGGTAACCCGCGCGCGGGCGCAGATGACCGAGGTGAGTGTTTCGCTGCCAAACTTCAGCGGCACACGTGTTTCAACAGGCAGGTAAAACAACTCGACCGCGACGACGCGCACGTCCGTCGGCTTGGCCGAATGCGTAACGTTGGTGGAGGATAACTGAGACAATTTGTTCCGGTGGGAAGAGGAAAGGCGTACTGGCGAAATCCCAGGAGGGAGCGTTGACACCTTATCCATTAGAGACAGGGCACTACGCGCGCCCAATCCGATAACGCCAACCCGTGTACCGGATTCAAGTATTTTCGCTCGCGAAACGCCGCTGCGGAGGCACCAGCATGGCCCTGCAGCGGGGGACCGAACGACGGATAGGGTCGAAGCACTACGGAGCAAAGTCGACGATGCCAACGTCGATGAACTGTCCACCCAGACTCTGATGGCAGTGCACGGCGATCGTCACAGGGCCTCGCTTCAGCAGGTCGACCACGTCGTCGTCGAGCGGAACATGGACATACTCGGAAGTGTAGGCCACCAGGGAAGCGACTCGTTTGCCTTCAATGTAAATCTCCGCGTCCTCGTCGTGAAAGACTCTTAAAGTCGGAGTGGTGAAGGTTCTGTTCGAGAGATCCACATTGCGACGAATCCAGATGTCGCTGGTGGTCCAACTGGTGCGGGGCTGAACGTTAGGCACTTCGTTGCCCCCAAAACCGCCCTGCCCTGCTCGCCAGCGCGAGTCGTCGAAATCGGACTGCCGCCATCCCTCGCCGGGATCGGTGATGGTGTATCGCCAGGTCTGCGGTTGGCGCTCCGAGGTGGGCACCAGGTCGACCACTTTGGGGGTTGTTGTGTAAAGCAACTCGGTTAACGTCCTGACCGAGTCGGGCAGTTTGCAGACTTCGCGGTCGTAAGTAAGGATGCCGGTTAGTTCGATCTCCACGTCGGAGATTTGGGTATAGACCGCGGCCGCCAGCCCTTTGCCAATGTGGTAGCGAACCTCGGTGAGCAGCTTGCGATAGCGAGCGAGCAACTCTTTCTCGTTCTCCAGCGGCAAGTAGCTCCAGTTCTGCACTTTTCGCCAGGTGTGGCCGGGCACTTCGAGACCCAGGCCGCCGAATTCGCCCAGCACCGGCGCGCGCAGCTCTTCTTTCTCCGGCACCGCGGGACCGGGGTAGCGATGGATGTCGTGCACGTCGCCCATGCCGCGATCGGTCCAGCCGCTGGCGTTGTTCACCAGTCGGGTGGTGTCCCACTCGTAGAGCAACTGGCAAATTCGCACGGTATCCCACTGCCCCCAGCCTTCGTTGTAGGGCACCCACATCACCACCGAGGGATGGTTGTAGAGCGTTTCGACCATCCTCCGCAGTTCGCGCTCGAAGTTGTCGGCCGAGGCCTCGGTGCGCGTGATGTCGGGTTCGCTGCCGCCGATGTAGCGGTCGCCGCTAGGCATGTCCTGCCACACCATCAGGCCAATCTTGTCGCACCAGTAATACCATCGGGCGGGTTCGACCTTCACGTGCTTGCGAATCATGTTGAAGCCGAGTCGCTTGGCGACCTCCAAGTCGTACCGCAGGGCCTCGTCGGTGGGCGCGGTGTAAAGTCCGTCGGGCCACCAACCCTGGTCGAGCACGCCAAACTGAAACAGCGGTTGGCCGTTGAGCGCCAGGCGGTTGTCGCCCTGGTCGTCTTGCATCACGGAGATGTCGCGCAAGCCGAAGTACGACTCGACCTGGTCGTCGCCGTCGGTGGTGACGTGCAAGTCGTAGAGGTGAGGATTGCTGGGGCTCCACAGCACGGGGTCGGGAATCTCGATGGTGACGGTCTCGCCCATCTTGGTGGTGCCGGTGGCGATCTCGCGGTCGCCGTCGCGAACGACGAGCGTCACTTCCTCGTCGCCTGAGCCTTGGGGCGTGATGCTTACCGAGCCCTGTAAGGCGTGCGGCTGGATCTTCAGCTCCTTGAGGTACGACTTCGGCACCTTCTCCAGCCACACCGTTTGCCAGATGCCGGTGACCGAGGTGTACCAAATGCCGTGTGGCCGGCGGAGTTGCTTGCCGCGCGGCTGCGCGCCGCCATCGGTGGGATCCCACACGGCCACGACCAGTTTGTTGTCGCCTTCGACGGCCGCGTCGGTAATGTCGAAGGTAAACGGATCGTACCCGCCCCGATGCTCGCCGACCTTCTCGCCATTCACCCACACTTCGCACAGCCAATCGACGGCGCCGAAATTCAATAGCAATCGCTCGCCGTTTTCCAACGAAGGTCGCGAGAACGTGCGTTGGTACCACAGCACATCGGCGTATCCCACGAACTTCTCGACACCGCTGAGTTGCGACTCAACAGCGAACGGCACCAGAATCTCGCCATCGAACTCTTGTGGCTGTTCGGCATTGTCCGGCCGGATGGCGTACTCCCATCGCCCGTTGAGGTTCCACCACTGGTCACGCCGGAGTTGAGGGCGGGGGTACTCTGGCAGTACGTTTTCGGGGTCGACCTTATCGGCCCAACGCGTGCGGAGCCTGTTATGCGGTTCCACCGCGTAGGTCTCGCACAATGCGGGACCAAGTGCAGCGACCGCCAGCGCAAGTAGCAGCACGCGTCTTGGCGAAATTGGATTGCAGATTTTCATGCTATTGTCGCCCAAGTAAAAGACAGGGGCACCCGGCGCCATGCGCCAGTGGCACCCCTGTCTGCTGCCCTTTGAGGTGAGTGGTGGTTCAGCGAATCGATCGCCGGCGCCCAATGCCGCCGAGGATTGCGAGTCCGCCTAGTAGTATTATCGCGTGCGGTTCCGGAACTGCCAACAGACGAGCGAAGGCTTCCGCGCCGTGATAATCAATGTAGGCGTTTTTGAACAAGCGGAAGTCCGCGTAATCGTTCAAACCGTCGCCATTCATGTCGCCCGCACGGTACGATTCGGCCGGGGTAAGCGGTCCCAAATCGGTGTAGGCGTTGGCTGCCAGTAGTTCGAAGTCCAACCGGCTCACGTGGCCGTCGCCATCCAGGTCGCCGGTAAGCAGCGGATCGCCGACGTAGGAAACCACGGCCGTGGTCACCGATCCATCGGCCAGTTGCACCGCGACGCGAAGATCCTCGTAGGGCGATTGAATCCAGCCGCCGCTGCTCGACAAGCTGAGCACCGCGCCGCTGGCGATGGAGCCGGCGTCGCCTGTGGTTTGCTCCAGGTACAGCTCGGACGTCTCGCTGGTCGCCATCCAAGCGTCGTCGTCGACTTGCATGTTGCCTGCTGCGTCGTAGAAGCCGGTGATGGGCGTCAGCGAGTCGACATCCACGGCTCCAGCCTCCGAACTGATCGCGAGTTGTTCGATGGCGATGTTGCTAGAGTTGTTGTTCTCCAGCGTGATCGAACCGGTTTGCCGGTCGATGGTTACCTCCAGCGGATTGTTGACCAGTCGAAAGACCTCGCCCTCGCCGAGTGGCGGAAAGAAGCCGTTGCCGAACTTCACCATGTACAGGTTGCCGACGTTGTCCTCGGCAAACGAAGTCGTCCAGTTGATCGTCGCGCCACCCTGCACCATGTTCTCGTACACGATGTCGTGCCGTTGGATGTCCGTGAGGTTGTCTCCATCGTAGTTGGCCACCGGGGTGGCGGGATCGAACACGCCAGAGTACATCCTGCCGGCGGTGAAGTCGGCGAAGTAGTAACGCCCTTGGAGTTCCGCGATGGGGCCTCGGTAGACGTAACCCCCGGTGATCGATCCGCCGAAGAGCACCGAGTCGTGATCGAGCATATCCTCGACCGACGAGTTGTGGGCGTATTCGAAGATTGGGTCGATGTCGCCCGGCTGTTTGGGGCCGCCGACGTTGGGGTTACTCGTGATCGTCTCGATCGTCCCTTCGCGGCTGGTCCAACCAAAGTCGAGCGGGCTGGCTGGCGTCGTGAAGTGGCTGGCCGGCACGAAGTTCACTTCCTCCACCGCGTTGAAGCCGACGTCGGCGATGTACATATCGCCGGTCGCGCGGTCGAAGCTTGCGCGGTAGGGATTACGCAAGCCGAGCGCCATCACATCCACACCGGCGGCCGTTGGATCGTTGGCCGGCTCGGTGAAGTCTTCGGAGAGATCGACGCGAAGCAGCTTGCCGTAGGGCGATTGTTCGCTCTCGATCAGCGCGGGGTCGAACTGACCGCTGTTTGCCTGGGTGCCGCCGTCGCCGGTGACGACGAACAACTCGTCGTTGTTGCCGCCGGGGCGGAACATGGCGACGTTCATTGTGTGGAACACATTCTGCAGGTTTTGGTACTCGAGCAACCGCCGCTGGAACACGGGCTCGCCGCCGACAAGCTTCCATTCGTCCAATCCATTGGTGCCGGCGGCGTTCGAGACCGTGTAGAACTGCCCGTTCTGTTGGTAGTCGGGGTGAAACGTCAGCGAGAGCAGACCGCCATCGGAGATGATGGTGCCCGGCAGGTCGAGGAACGTGCTCTGCTGGCCGGTGAGTTGGTCGTAGGCGATGACCCGGCCAACTTGGTTCCCCCCGTCGTTGCGTTCGACGATGTAGAGCGTATTGCCATCGCCCGGCGCTTGGGTCATGTGGATAGGCTGGTTGAGACCGCTGGCGACGCGTTGCACCGTGTACTCAGCCCACGCGACGGTTGGCAGAGCGGCCACGCATATCGCTGCAAAGATGAGCCTCATCTCGCCTCTCCGAAGTTCGTCTCAAGTACAGTCGGGTGCGAGAGGATTCGGCCTGTTACGGGGCCCACCCGCTACGGCAAATCAGTATTCGAAATCCAGCGTCGAAGTCTTCTCCGTCACGTCCACCACTTGACCATTCTTCGGATGGTCCGCAGGAATCAATTCCTTCTGGTTGTTGCCTCGATTGGCCATCGCTTCCTCTCGAGACATTGGCGCTTTTTCCGACATGGACGTCACGGTCACCCGTTTCTTGCCCGGAGTCATTCCGCTGATGCTGTAGTGACCGTCCAGCACTTCGGCGCCAAAACGTTCTCCTGATCCTGCGGCCGGGGCGAATCCGATGTGGCCTTTGGGGAGGGGGCTGCCGTCTACGGTCACTGTGCCCGACACTTTTTGGCCTTCACCGCACCCGGTTACCAATACCAGTGCAACGACGATTGCACACGCAAGCACGTTACGCACCTCATCACCTCCTGGTCCAATTAGTATTCGCTCGCCAATCGAGCACACAGGTAGTGCCTACTCGGCACTGACGATATCGCCTGCGTTCCGCGTTCCCAGCGACCGCCAGTAGGCAACGTCGACATCGTCGGTAAAGAACGTGACGGACCCGTCGGCCTTCGCCGCCAGCACTCCGCCGGGGTGATAGCTGCGTGCGACGGCCCAAGTTTGGCTACCGCCACCGCTTCGCTCTCCCGGATGGCCAGATCCTCTGCAGGGAGCAGTCTCTTCAGGGTATCGAGAGTCGCCCTGGTCCACCGGGCAGGGGCCCAGCAGTTGATCGGGCACGCTGGATTCGTTCGGCCCATAGAGCGTGGACATCAGACCGCCGCCCATGTTGCCGTAGATCAACGATCCCATCACACCACCCCAATCGACCACTTCGGTAGCGCTGAGGCCTTCGGAGAGAAGAATGGTGGACGAAGTGCCGTCGGTGATCTGCCTCAGACGGATCCGATAGGGCTCGTCGGTGAAGCGTTGAGTGGACGAGTCGACCGGACTCGCGTTGCGCTTCACCTGGAAGCATCCCGGCCCGAAGACAGTCTTGTTGACGTTGTTATCGCGTCGGAACAGCGTGAGGGTCTGGTCGGTTTCGCCGTACAGGTTGTTTTCGCTTCCTACCGAGGCTCGGTAGTTGCCGCGCCATAGGCCCCAATTTGCAGATCCCATCTCGTTTTGAGTTGGCGTGCCGTCGCTGGGGCAGTAGTAGGGTGGGATCTGCGTGTGGCGGGCGGAGCGTTTCAGTGCATCGTCTCCGGCTGGCGACCAGCCGTTGTGACCACCGTTGGTGTTGGTAGCGGTGATGTCGTGATAGTTGTCGTACACGGTCTGCTGCTCGATGTACGGCAGAATCTCCTGCGTCCACGTGTACGAATCCCACCAGTCGACCTTGCGACCGTAGGGCAGTGCTTTGTTGGTCGACTCGAAGTTAATGCACGCCAGGGCAAGTTGTTTCTGATTGTTGGTACAAGCCGATCGACGCGCGGCCTCACGCGCGGCCTGCACCGCGGGTAGAAGTAGAGCTACCAGAATGCCGATGATGGCGATCACCACCAAAAGTTCAACCAGCGTGAACGCACGCTTACGGCTACAGTTGCAAGGGGTAGTCCGTGTCATCTGTATTCCTCGATCCATAAAGGAGTTGAGCGGCGACCGGCTGACGATGCTCCGACAGCTTGGGCCTTACCGCAGGCAGAGGAGTTTATTAGTTCAAGTTACGTTTGAAAGTCACGATTTTCCGATCCACACGCCGCGGCGGTGACGCTGCCCGTCGTCACCACCGCAGGTGTTGAGCCCCCAGCTAGCTTCGTAGCCGGGAACGATAGACCGCTACAGTCGCCAATCCGAGTCCGCTGGCGATAAGCCAGAGGCTTCCAGGCTCGGGTACGTTGGCCGTGGCAAGTGCGCCAGCGAAGGTCACGGTGCCTTCGACCAATTGACCATTGACGGAGTACATAAAAGTGATGTTGTCACCGTTGGTGCCGGTGAACGGCGTGCCGAGCGACCAGGATTCGCCTGCTGCCAGGACCGAGCCGCTTTCGTCCAGGAAGTACTCGATGAGCTGCGTGGAATCGGAACCACCGACCTCGGTCCAGCCGAGTCCGCCGCCCTCGCCGCCTTCGCTTCCGAAGTTGTCTTTCCACAACTGGTAGTAGGTCTCATCAACCGTGCCACCCAAGCCGGCGTCGTTGGGCAAGCCAGTGGTGCTTCCCAGGTTGTTTCGCCAAACCACGTAGTCGGCGATGTTCACGGTACCGTCTTCGTTGAAGTCGCCATCTGCCGCTCCGCCCGCGTCGATGCCTTGATCGTCCAAGCTGTTCCAATTGGCAGTGTTGAACGAATTGGTATCGCTTTGGATGAAGTAGGAATCGATATTGAAGTCGGCGCTTCCGTTCGGGTTGTTGATCGAAACCTGACCGCCAGGACCAATGGTCACATTGAGCGGATCGGGCACGACGCCGGTGTCTACCAGCGACTGCACGTCGGAGGCGGTGAGGGCCTGGTCGTAGATTCTGAACCAGTCGACCGAGCCCTCGAAGTCGGTATCTCCCCAGCCGACGGCCGAACCGAGATAGAACTCTGTGATACTCAGGTCGGCCAGTTCATGCACACCGTTGTCGGTGGGCTCGCTGTCGGACACGACCGTGCCGCCGTCGGCCAATGCCGAGTGCACTGTAATGATGTTGTTCGCTGAGTCCCACACGCCCACCATGATGACTTCGGTCGTCGTCGGAACGGGTTGGAAGAAAGCAATCTCCTCGAGCCCAGCCGTATCGTCGGCGTTGGGCATGCGGAAGGTGATACCGCGGCTGTTTCCGGGGGGATTCGGATCGGCGTCCGGACCATCACGGATGGGAGTAATGTCGATGTACTGGTGAGTGGGCGAACCATTGCCGGTGCCGGGATCGCCAGCCATGAACACTTTTTGCCAGACGTCTCCCGTCGTCTTGCTGAACTTCACGGCCACGCTCAACGTGTCGGTACCATTGATGGTCCCGGTCAATTCGGTGAGCGATGCCCCGAGGGCACTCGCGTTATTGGTGCGAGTGGCGCCGCCTGGCAGTACCAGGCGGCCACCAGCGACGCTGGCGGTGCCATTAAGGGTGAGGTCCGCAGTGCCCACGGAGTCACTGGCGTCGGTGTCGAAGTTGTATTCGTGCACAAGCACGGCCTGCGCCGAGGCAGACAGGTAAACCATCAGTCCGAAGGTCAAGGCACTAACCGCCAGTCCCTTCAGTGGGCGATGCATCCGTTGGAAGTTTAGGGTCGCGTACATGGTGTCAGAGTTCCCGCTGTGATAGTGATAAGTCGTTCCGAAGTAGTGGCGCTAGTTGCCGGGCCGCTTCGGCCCGCCTGTGGTTTACCTGACGCGTCGGCGTAGTCCGATCGCACCGCATGCCGCCAGCCCGCAGAGCACGATCGTGCTCGGTTCTGGAATGGAGACATTGTTTTTGGCCATGATGGCTTCGAGTGCACCCGCTCCGTTCAACGCGTTGAACTGCTGCTTGAACAGGAGGAAATCGGTGAAGTCGTTGTCGTTGTCGCCGTCCAGGTCGCCACGAATGGCTTGCTGCACATCGGAAAGTCCGCTGATGTCGGTGTAAGCGTGACTGGCGAACTTCAGGAAGTCGTCTTCATCCACCACACCATCGGTGTCGAGATCCAGCGGCGAGAGGGGCAGTCCGCCATTGCCGATGAAGTTGACGGCGATTTCTGTAATGGTGCCGTTGGTGAGTTCGACAGACGCTTGGATGTTCTCGATACTCGACGGCTGGTAGGCCGATCCGAGCGAGATGCCGGTCAGGTCGCCCGCACCAATCGTCCCACCCGAGGTGATGCCGTCTTCGGTGAGTTCATTCTCTGTGGCGGTCAACGCCGGAGGGTCGATGGCGTTGAATTCACCAGGGATAAACGCACCGGCTGGTGACAGGAGCGTGTAGCTGTCGAGCGTCACGGCATTTTGGCCGGCGTTGATCAGCGACATGGCGCCGGTCAGTCGGTCGATATTGAGCTGTGGGAGCGAAGACGGTACCGGACCTTCGGCGAAGTTAGTCATAACTTCGCCCTCGGTGAGGGCGTGGTTGTACAGTCGAATTTCGTCGTACAGACCGTCGAACAGTGGGTCGTTGAATTGGGCCCGACCAAACCAGTTGTTGTTGTCGAGCAGTTCCGCGGTGCCGGTGCCGACATCCGGGTTATTGGACACGTCAAACTCGTCGGCAACTGCCGCTGTGCCCACCAGCGCGTTGTTGAGATACAGCTTGGTAGTACCAAACGCGCCAGCAGAAGTGTCGTTGTGGTCGAGGGTGTAGACAACATGGTGCTTCGTGCCTGTGGCCAGAGGACCCCCACCGATGGCAGCGATTTCCGGGTTGCCGGTGACGTTGGACCTAGTTGTCGCGCGAAAGTCTTGAGGGCCACTTTGAGGCACCCCGATCATGTAGTTCTGTCCTTCCCCTCCATTGGAAACGTCCGGCCCACCGTTACTCGTGCCAAAGTCCCAGAAACGAGACCAGTTGCGATTCTCGGTAATGGTTACCCACATCTCGAAGCTAACTGCGCGAGTGTCAGCACCGTTGTTGTAGGCCATATCGGAAATGGTGAAATCATCCAAGTCGAGATAGATGCCGGCAGCCGAGGTGCCGATGCCCTCGATGTTCGATCCTTGCCCGCTGTTGAAGCTGAGATCCGCTTGACCACCGGTCAGGCTTCCTTCATTGGTGGGATCGACGTACGTGAGCGTAGGATTCAAGACACCATCATCGACCTTCTCATCGGGGAATACCTTGGAAACACTTAGGTCTCCCTCGTTGAATGTCCATTGCGAAACCAGCACCGCGTGGGCCATTCCCGCGGAACAGATCGCCGCGACTGCTGCTGTCCATTGAAACAAATGTCGCCTCATGGCACCTCTCCACCTTGTTAAGTCACACATCACTGTTAGTCCTCTACGAAAAGGCATGCTGGCTGTAGGAAAAGGCATGCTGGTCTACTCACTCAGTTCAAGCACTGGATCAATCATCAAGATTTCGTCGTGATCGAGTTGCAGGTCGCTGTCGGTAATGGCGATGGTCACGATCCGACTATGGGTTCCCAGCTCGATTTCGATCTCCTGATCGCCGTCGTACCAGCTGAGCCTGGGCACGGTGCACCGCTCGATTCCATCCACAAACACGTGCACATCCACAATGCTGCCGCGGCCGCCACGGCCGTTGGTCAGCGTGCCGCACGACGAATCGACGTTCGCCAACTTGCAGCGGAACGCGCGAACCGCGCGGCCTTCGACCGACTGGATGGTATGGGCGTCGAACGAGATGCCGACGTTGGCATGCATGCCCACCACGCCCAGACGGGATTCAGCCAGTCGCTCGCACACGTTGCGGGTGGCGCCCAGTCCCCATTGTTCTTCCTCGGTTCCCGTCCGCTCGGCCGCCTCGTGCGACCAGTTTGGCACCGGTCGACGGGCCCAAATGGCGCTTTCGGTGACGCTCAAGTTGGGTGGGAACTCGATGGCGTTGCCGTAGGAATCGATGCGCGTGGTCTTCCCGCGGCGATGCGGAATGAACACGCCATCGACGAATTCGTTGTACACGGCGAACCGGAACCCCATCTCATCGGCCATGCGAATGGAGCGGAGCGGTTGCTCGTCCACTTTGCCGCTATTGGGATCCAACGCGCCGAACAGGCGGTGCGACAGACCTACGCCGCCGATCACCGCATCCACCAGGCTCACTTCGTTGGGAGCGAACGAGCTGGCAGGGCGTTCCGGCAGCGACCGCAGGAACTGCTGCTGGCAGACCTCTGAGGTCATGTCGGGCAGTCCATCGGCCGACATCCGCAGGGTCATTCCCTGAGTCAGACGAATGGGCGACGTAGAGCGTCGCGACGCGGCGGACGACTTGACTTCCACTTCGCCTTCGAACACGCACACGTCGGTGGCCGAGGTTTCGCTCACCGCCACGCCAAACTCGGTACCCAGGTCGATCACGTCCGCACTGGGGGTCGCCAGCCGGAAGCTTTCGCCTTGAGCGCTCGAGACGCGACCGGTGAGCTTGCCCGCAGCAAGGTGACCGCTGGTCGGCCCGGTGGGGGTAAAGCTGGCTGGGCCGTGCAGGATAATCGTGGCGCCGGAGAAGTACTGCAGTCGCAGCACGCTCGACTCCAAGGCGATCCGCTCGCCAGTGCCGACGCGCAGTCCGAAATCGAACGGAGCCGAGTCGCCCACCCAGCGGACATCGCCAGTGGCGTCGACCACTTGAGCGACGTATTCGGTCGCTACCGGTGTGATCGGTGGCAGGGTCTCACCGTTGTTGTTGTCTGTCAGTGCTGGGTCGTGAGCGCCGGCCATGAGGTTGCCGCGGTCCTGACGTGTCTTCCAAACTCCGACCGCTACCAGCAGGCATGCTGCGATGGCTGCAGCGAGCGTGGCCGAGCGCCGCCAGCGAGCAAAGCCTTTGGGCGCTGCGGTGTTGACCGGCGTGTTGCGGACGATCATCCGCGCGACTTCGTCCTTGGCCAACTGCAGCGCGAGCGATTCGCAAGATTCGACCGGTTGGTCGAGCGTATGTTTGCTGGCTTCGTTCGACTGGTGCGACCAACCGTGCATGCCCACGGCCACGTACATCATTCGCACGTAGATCTGCCGCGCTTGTTCGCTGCACTGCAGGTACTCGCGTAACTGTTCCTTTTGGGCATCGGTGGCGTTGTCGTCGCACAGGTCGTGCACCAACGACTTGACGGTCCGCGCCTCGGCAAGTGTCAGGGGGCGATCGTCTGCCATCTTAAAAGCCCTCCTGGCGAGTAGTGCTCTCGATACAACGCATCAACAGGTTCCGAATTCGCTTGAGCGACTTGTAAACGGCCGACTTGGTCTTGCCCGCGTAACCGGCTAGCTCTTCCACGGTTTGCCCACTGGTGTAACGGCGACGCACGAGGTCCTTGTCGTCGTCGGCCAGCTTCTCGATGCATCCCTTCAAAGCGGTCCGCTGCTCTTCGAGCAGAGGGGCTTCTTCCAGTTGGGTTGCGGTGAGCCGTTCGACCAGGGTGTCGTCAAAGATCAGCGAAGTGCCGACCCGCTGCTGGTGCAGTCGCAACGACTGGTAGCGGGCGATGGTGCAAACCCAGCGGACGAACGACTCGTCGGGAGTCGAGTCGGTGTAGCTGAAGTCCTTCAGCTTCTCCCAGGCGACCAGCAGCGTGTTCTGCACGACTTCGTCGATGTCGCTGGTGGAAGCCAGCATGGTGGCCACGAACCCGCGGAACCGCCACTCGTACTTGACCACGAGCTGAACGAACTGACCCGCCGTAATTGCCTGACTATCGGGCATGGGTACGCAACAATCCGTAAAGAACAAATGCAGGCACCGAGCTGCGCCTAAATCACTGCAGAACGACTAGGAAAAGCACCGACCTGTGACCTGCGTCCAACGAGAGGGAGTCTCTCTGTTAGCAATACTCAGAAGTTCCGCTAATTCGACCAGATTCCACCATTTTTTTACGAAAACTGAAACTCGGTTGGCCGTGAATTGCCGCGAGTTGGGGTATTCCGCAGCGGCCGGAGTCTCTCGCCTGCGCCTGAGCGCAGTGGAGGTCCGCCACCGTGGTCCTTGCAGCACTGCACCTATCTATGGGCGCGGCTGTTGAAAACGGACTGCGGCGTGGTCTAATGGAGGAATATCTGTTTATGCGTACAGTATTCCGCCACCGCAGGCAGATGGTGGAGCTGCTTGAATGGGCGCTGATTCGCGGAGCGAATCGCGACTATCGTTTTGTCCCAGTGAGAAACATGCGGGGAACAACGCGGAGGGTTTTGTCGCACCCCCCGAATGGTTTGGCTTAGAAAATATGGGGTTTTTGAATCAGAGGTGGACCAAAACGCTTGGGGTTTTGGGCCAATGGATCATGTGGTGGGACAAAACCCCCGGTTTTGGGCCAATGGATCATGTGGTGGGACAAAACCCAGTTTTGGGCCCATGGATCGAGCATTGGGGCAAAACGGACAACCAGGGGCAAAATGATGAGCTTACAACTTGCCCGCGACCGAGCTTGGTCACTGCGATGGACGCTATGCGCTTTCGCGGTATTCCAGGTGGAACAATCGGCGGTAGACGTCGCAGCGGCCCAGGAGCAGCTCGTGGCTGCCGGCGTCGAGGATGTGGCCTTTGTCCATTACCACTACGCGGTCGGCCAGCGAGATGGTGCTCATGCGGTGTGTGATGATGAGCGTGGTGCGGTTGCGGGTGAAGTCGGCCAGCACCTGGTGGATGAGCTTTTCGCTTTCCATGTCGATCTGGCTGGTCGCCTCGTCGAGGATCAGGATTTCCGGATCGCGCAGAATCGCCCGAGCCAGGGCGATGCGTTGCCGCTGCCCGCCACTGAGCCGGTTGCCGCCGGGGCCGACCACGGTGTCGTAGCCGTCGGCGAGCTTTTCGGTGATGAACTGATGAGCGTGCGCCTTGCGCGCGGCGGCCATGATTTCGTCGCGCGTGGCGTCGCCGGCGCCGTAGGCGATGTTTTCGGCGATCGACGCGTTGAACAGCAGCGTTTCCTGCGAGACCATGCCGATCCGCGAACGCAGTTCGCGCAGGCGCACGTCGGCCACGTTCACGCCGTCGATGGTCACCCGGCCGGACGTGGGATCGTAGAACCGCGGAACCAGCGACAGCAGCGTCGACTTGCCACAGCCGTTGGTGCCCACGATGGCGATGGTTTCGCCGGCCTCGACCTCCAGGTCGATGCCAGTCAGCACCGGTCGGTCGGCGTGGTAGCCAAAGTCGATGTGCTCGAAACGAAGACTCTTGGTGAGCTTCGGCAGCGGCTTGGGATTTGGTGGATCCTTGATGGTGGGTTGGGTGTCGAGCACCTGGTACACGCGGTCGCTGGCGGCGGCCGCTTGTTGCAGGTCGTTAAACACATTGCTCAGCCGCCGCGCGGGATCGCTCATGCCGACCAGCATGGCGAAGAAGCCGCTCATCGCTCCGTGCGTGAGCGGGCGGTCGCTGATATGGATGCCCAGCAGCTCCGTGTTCTGCCCCAACACCAAATAGCCTCCCGCCAGGGCGGCCATGAGCACCATGCCGATGCCCAAGGTTTCGGTGAGCGGGCTGACCAGCGAGTTGTAGGTGGCGATCCGCATTTGCCGGCGGTAATACACTTTGGCCGATTGGTCGAACTTGTCGCGCTCGGCGTTCTCCATGGTGAACGCCTTGATGAGCTTCATGCCAGTGAGCGTTTCGGTGAGCGTTTCGTAAATGCTGGAGAGCTCTTCCATCGCCCGACGGTTGGCCCGCTTGAGCGACTTGGCGAGCACTGAGATCAGGTAACCGGCGAGCGGCACGACCACCATTGTCAAGAACAGCAGTCGCCAGCTGATCCAGGCGGCGATCAGGAAACAGACCAGCATTTTCAGCGGTTCGCGAATCGCCATGCCGAACAGTGTTTGGATGCCGATGCTCAGGTAGTTGAGGTCGGTGGTGCAGCGATTCATCAAGTCGCCGCGGCCCTGGTGGCTGTACGCCGACATGTCGAGCTGCAGCAGATGGTCGTAAAACTGCTTGCGCATCGCGAGTCCGACACGATTGCCGAGTCGCGAGATGAGCACTTGGTTGATCACACGAAAGATACTCTTGAGCACGGTACACAACATCACGGCCGAACATACGACAATCAACGTTCGATACGCGGTGTCGGGCAGCCAACGATGGGCGATGGGCGACAGCCACCCGAAGTTCTTCGCCCGTTCGGTGTTGAGCGAGAGTTGGAGTTGGGCCTTTTGAATATCAACGCGGTTGACTTCGGGTTCGGCGCTCAGCCGTTCGATGTCGGCTTCGGCCTGGGCGACCGCTTCATTGGCCTCGGTCACTTGCAGATCGACCCACTGGGGCAGCGACATATCCTCCATGATCACGTCGACCACAGCGACAACGGCCGACAGACTACCAGCCCACAACACCGCCACGACCAGCGAGGTAAATATGCAGGCGAGCACGTTGACGCGATGCGCCATCGCGAGCTTCAACACACGGCGGAAGTGGGTCATGGAGGGGAGCGGGGGGATGGCGGGAAGCGGGGATGCAAGCAGCGATGGGGTAGCTTTTAGCAGACCACCGCTCGCCGTCCAATATCGACCACCGAGCGCAAGAGCCGATGCTAGCAGTGGTTTACCGCGGACGCAGGTACTTTTGCCACAGGCTGACCACAATGAGCAGCAGTCCCGGCGCGACGAGCGTGAAGATCACAAAGAACGGACGCCAACTGGCATCGGTGCGCTGCAGCGCCCCCGGCCCCGCGGCCGCGAACGCCACGAGTGTCATCAGCAGGAACAACAGCCCGATGCCGAATCGAGGTCCGCGTTGGGTGGGGGAGTCTTGGTCCATGGGAAATATGGGGGCTTGAACTGCGATGTTGGTCGAACCCGGGACTTCCGTCGGGGGCTGCGGGCGAATTGCTGGAGTCTATCGATTGTACCGCCGATACCAGTGGTACGGAAAACATGGGCGCGCGATCCACTTATAGTACGCGCTCTTTTCGCTTCAAGGGGGGAAAACTCGATGACTCGCATTTTAGCTGCGGTGCTGCTGTGCGCCGCTAGCAGCGTAGGCTGCTCGGCTGTTAACGGCCTCAACAGGGGTCCAATTCCATCGCAACACGCGATGAATCAATCTGCGCCGCGGCCTGCGATCCAGCGCGCGGCCTTCGATCAGCCCACCATGGGGCTCTCGGACGTGCAGGTCAATTGCCCCGAGTGCCTGGACGGCGCTGGCTGTGGCAACGGCATGTGCGGCTGCTGCAGCGGGGTGGTGGACGATATGGTTAGCTGCGCTATCGATTGCCCCGGTTGCGGCTGCGGCGACGCGTGCGGCGGCTACGGCGGCGGTTGCTACGGTGGCGAATGCCAAGGCGGCTGCTATGGTCAAATGGGTGCTTGCAGTTGTGGCGGGCAGGGGCGTTGCCGCTGCTGCCAGAAGCTGCGCGGCATCCTAGCGGCCGGTTGCATCTGCGGCGGCCAGGGCCAGTGCCCCTGCTGCCAGCACATGAAGACCATGATCGGCGGACCCATCATGGGTCGCACCGACGCGATCTACAACTTCAACCCGGGCCCACCGGCTGCCCAGACCGCCTATCCGTACTACACGACCCGCGGTCCGCGTGACTTCTTCCTGAACAATCCGCCATCGATTGGCCCTTACTAGGGAGAAGTCAGGATTCGGGAGGCCAGAGGACAGGGAATCGGCACCGGCAACTGCTGTTGCGTCGGTTTCGACCGTCCGGTAAAAGCCGCCCATCGCGTGAACGGAATCACGCTTAAGGCCGCACCAAAGCGAGAAGGATCTCGCTGGTGCGGCCTTTTTTTTGTTAGTGACTCGGTTCCTTACCAAGCTCACGAGTTTCACGCGGCAACTACACGATCCCTGTGCTCCAGAAAATGAGAAAGACCAAACCAAACACCACGGAGTAGATAAGCAGTGTTGTCAGGAAGGCACTGACCACGGAAAACTGGTGCGCCTCGGCCACTGTGCCACAAAGGACGACAAATTGCCAAACTCCGCAGATGATCAACACCACGCCAATGGCCACAAGCACGTTATACAAAGTTTGATTCTGGGGATCTCGAAGCGCGTGCCAAAACACGACTACCGCGCACAAAGTTAGCGGTAAGCACCACATGGAAATGATGTTCGCATAAGCAATCGCGGTGCGCAGTTCATTGGTGTGCCCCACTCCGCCGAACATCCGCCCCACGCCAGTAAACAGCCACGATCCGACATACAGAAGCAGGATCGAAACCACCGCCCCGATCGCCGCCACATAAAGCGACGCGGCCAACAAAATCCCCAAGTCAGGAGCCTTTCCCAAGGATTGAACGCTGTTACCCAATGCGTTGGAGATTCCACTCAAGACGGTGATCAGTAAGACATGGCGGCCTGGATCTCGGTCGAGAACTCTTCGCACCGTGACGCGAGGCCGTATCCAAATGGACGTCAATACGTTGACCGGCTTCGCGCGCCTGGAAACGTAGCGCACGCCGGAAAACTCGGTGACGCTAGGCAATTCTGAAGCGGCGGGCGATTCGAACGGGTTGCTCGCGTCGTGGTCGTCGTCGGGCTGCGGTGGTAGTTGCGGGTCGCTAGGATTGGCCACGGTTCAGTGACTCCGGGAATTGACAAGCGAAGGAAAATTCGCCGGGGTGGTGTTTTTCAGCTATCTCAGGGCCATCGAGACAATGGCGCCGATCACCATCATGACGATCATCAATGCGATGAACACACCCATTATCAGCAGGAGCGTCAGCAGCAGTGCGCCGAAGCCGCGTAGGCTTGAGAATCGATGCGATTCTCCCACCGCCTGGCAAGTGATGACGAGTTGCCAAATGACAACAATCACCGAGACGGCCATGACGACAAGAATCAAGACTGGAAAGATCTCGAAAACGGATTGTCCTGGGCGAGGGGTTCCGCCGACAAACGCATAGGGCCCAGCGACCAGATAGTAGAGGCCTATCGATAGGTACAAAGGTGTCAGCCAAATCCCTGGAACGCTGCTCCAGGCCAGAGCACATCGACAATCCAAGGCATAGCCGACTCCCCCGATCATCCGGCCGGTCAAACCGACGAGCCAACCCATGATGAAAATCCAAGCCAATCCAAATACGGCGCCCGCCAGCGCCAGACTTCCCATGGTGAATAGACGCCCCGGCAACTCGGCGCTGTACGCGATGGATTGATTGCCAAGATTGCCAGACATTCCTGCCAGCGTTGCGAGCAGCAGCACGTGCCGCCATGGATCGGTATCCAACTGTTGCCGCACGGTCTCGCGCGGTCGGGTCCACATCGAGATCCAGGGGTTTAGTACTTCGTCCGTGCGAGTAACGTAACCTGCGCGTTGGTCGTGAGACCCCACCGGCACGGCCACCGGCGAGGCGTACGGATTGCTCATGGCGAAGTCGTCGTCGGGCTGCGGAACTTGGTGCGGGTCGTTAGGGTTGGCCACGATTGGTGACTCCGGGAACTGCCAGGCGAAGGAAAATTCGCCGGTATGGTGTTTCTCATCTACATCAGGGACATCGAGATGATGGCCACCAAGACACCGATGACCATCGCGAGCGCGATGAGCAGTCCCATCATGGCCAGGCCCGAGAGCAGCAGGGCGCCCAGACCTCGCCAGGCGGAGAACTGATGGGCCTCGCCCACGGCTTTGCAGGTGATGACAATCTGCCACAACCCGACAAATCCCGCGGCAACCATGAGGGCCGTGCCCCAGGCCGGAGTCACCACCGTGGGCTGGGGCGGACCGCCCAGCTGTCCAAAGGGAGCTTGCATTTCAATCGCATCGGGCCCCGTAATCACCCAATAGACTCCTAGGCACAGGTAGAACGGCATCAGCCAGATCGTGGGGATGCTGCTCCACGCCAAGGCGGTACGGCACTCCAGCGCATTGGCTACTCCTCCAATCATGCGTCCCGTCATGCCAACCACCCAGCCAAGGATGAAAATCCAGATAAGGGTCATGATTGCTCCACCCACCATAAGCCCCAGCAGCGCTGCGGCGCGGAGTTCGATGGAGGGGGGAAACGCCGCTAGGCTGTTGGCACTTTGTCCAGAGACTCCCGCCAACGCTGCCACCAGCAACACGTGCCGCCAGGGATCGGTGTCCAACTGCTGCCGCACGGTCGCGCGTGGTTGGGTCCACATCGAGATCCAGGGGTTTAGTACCTCGTCGGTGCGAGTAACGTAACCTTCGCGTTGGTCGCGAGATCCCACCGGCACGGCCAGCGGCGAGGCGTACGGATTGTTCGCCGGGAAGTCGTCGTTGGGTTGGGGGAATTGGTCGTTAGGGTTGGCCACGGTTTTGTGACTCCTGAATTTGTCGGGGCGAGAAGGGAATCGCCGTTTCGTTCTAGACCCCGAAAGACAAGCTATAGACCAGGATGCCAATGGGAATGGCAGCGGCAATAAACACTCCAATCAGCAGCAGGCAAGCGAGAAGAATGGCGCCAAACCCGCTCCACCCGGAGAACTGGTGCGCTTCGCCGACTGCCATGCAGGAAATGACCGTCTTCCAGATGAAGATCACAATAGCCAATAGCATCAGGGGGTAGAGCCAAATCGGGAACATATCGAAGCTGAAGAAACCTGACTCCCCGATCTCGACGAAGCGATCGCCGTACAATGCCCGTGCACCCACGATCGCTTGGAGTAAAGCCATGGCGAACGAAATGGGCAGCATCCACACGTACGGCACGTAGGCCCACGCCCAGGCGGTGCGAACTTCTTTGGCGTAGGCTACGCCGCCCAGCCAGCGGCCGGTAATTCCCAGTAGCCAGCTAAAGACAAACAGCACGATGATCCCCGAAATCGCTCCGAGGATAATGGCAGCCGCCAGCTGGCCGAACCGAACGGCGACTTCTAGCGACGCGCTCGCCGCGTTGTCCAGATTGCCAGCAATCCCCGCCAGAATTGCGAGCAGCAACACGTATTGCGTCGGATTGCTGTCCAATTGCTGCCGCACCGTCTCACGTGGCTTGGTCCACATCGAGACCCAGGGATTAAGCGCTTCGTCCGCGCGCGTAACGTAGCCGCGTCCCTGAGGTCCCGCGGTCGCGGTCATCGGCGAGGCGAAAGGGTTGCTCGCGGCGAAGTCGTCGTTGGGTTGGGGGAAGCCGGATTCGTCTTGATCAGCCATGGGGCGATACCATTCGATTGGAGGTCGCTCGGTCAAGCGAGCGAGGACAGGAGGATGCTAAGAGGAACATAACCGACGATCGTTACTGTTCCGACCAGGATACCAGCCAGAAACACGATCGCGAGGCCTCGTAAGCTGGAGAACTGATGGACTTCGCCCAGCGACTGGGCAAGGAGGGCGATTTGCCAGATCGAAGCCACCACACTGAGTCCCAGCGCACCGCGCAACCAGGATGGGTAATCCCAGTAGGGTTCGTCGTTCACGCCATCGGCTTCGACCAGAACGAGCAGGTCAGGGCCCCGCAACGCGCAGTAAATGGCGACGCCTGCAAACAAGGGAAGCAACCAACAAAAAGGCACTTGGCTCCACGCCATGGCGGTGCGACACTGCAGGGCGCGAGCTACTCCCCCTAGCGACCACCCTGCGATGGCGAACGCCCAGCCCATGACGAACAAGCTTGCCAGCCCAAAGCATCCCCCGAGAAGCGCCGCCACAACCAAGAAGATCATTCGATCCGAAGGCTCGTTTACCAAGCCAATCGCCGAAGCCACCAGATTGGCAGATATGCCACCCAGCGCGGCCAAGAGGAGCACATACCTGGTTGGGCTGGTGTCGACGAGTTGACGTACCGTGGTACGGGGGTCGCTCATCATCGAAAACCACGGGTTGAGTTGCTTCCCATCCAGCGTGGAGTGGGTTGCTTCGTCCAGGCCGGAGGACGCCTGGAACGGGTTGATGGGCTGCTCAGAATCGGGCAGGCCCTGCTGGTCGGTGTGGTTCGTCACTGCTGCCCCCCGTTGGTGCGTGGAAACGACACCAACAAGGTTAGCTAGACAGTCAGCGAAGAGCCACCCCGGAGACGCATCTTGGTGCGTTTCCCGGAAAACAGATTTCGATTCCCAGAGTCCGTGTTCGAACTACACCGCCGTGGCGATCAGCGTGATGTTCTGCCCGCCGAAACCGAAGCTATTGGATAGCGCGGTCTTGATGGGCATTTCGCGGGCCGTGTTCGGCACGTAGTCCAGATCGCAGTTGGGGTCGGGTGTGGTGTAGTTGATGGTGGGCGGGGCGACGCCGTGCTTCATGGCCATCAGGCAGACGATCAGCTCCGTGGCGCCGGCCGCGGCGATCAGGTGGCCCGTCATGCTCTTGGTGCTGGAGACCGGCACCTTGTAAGCGTGATCGCCAAACGCCTGCTTGAGCGACAGGGTCTCGACCTTGTCGTTCACCGTGGTGCTGGTACCGTGGGCGTTGACGTAGTGAATGTCGGTGGGCGTCATCCCGGCGTCGGCCAGGGCCATCTTGATGCACGCGGTGGCGCCGCGACCTTCGGGGTGCGTGTCGGTAATGCGGAACGCGTCGGCCGTGGTGCCGTAGCCGGCGACCTCGCCGTAGATCGGTGCGCCGCGCTCGCGGGCGTGTTCGTACTCTTCGAGCACCACCATCGCCGCGCCTTCGCCCAACACGAAGCCGTCGCGTTCCATGTCGAACGGGCGACTGGCCGCTTGGGGATCGTCGTTGCGTTCGCTTAGCGCGGTCAGCAGGTTGAAGCCGGTGACGCCGAAGGGATGAATCATGCTGTGCGCCCCGCCGGAGAGCATTGCGTCGACGTCGCCGCGGCGAATCATCTCGGTCGCTTCGCCAATAGCCTGGCTGCTTGCCGCGCAGGCGGTGAGGCAATTGACGTTGGGTCCCTGGGCGTCGAACAGCGCGGCCAGGTAGCCGACCGGCATGTTGGGTTCTTGTTCCAGCTCGAGCTGGGGATCGAGCTCGTCGAGGCCCTGACGCACGAACGTCGCCAGGTTGAACTCGCCGCCGGAGAGCGAGGCGACCATCATTCGGCTGAAAGCTTCGAAGTCCTGTTGGCCTTCGCCAGCGCCCAGGTACACGCCGAGCCGCTGCGGATCGACTGTGCCCGCCAGGCCCGAGTCGTTCATCGCCTGCTTGGCCGCGCCCACGGCGAAGCGGGTGTGGCGGCCGCGGGTGGCCCACTCTTCGGGGTCTTCGTCCACCGCCGCAACGGACCAGTCGCGGACCTCGGCGGAGATCTTGGTGGGGAACTTGCTGGCGTCGAACAGCGAGGTCATGCCGACACCGCTCTTGCCCTCCATCAGGTTCGCCCACAACTCCGGCACCGTGGTTCCCAGCGGCGTGACACAACCAACACCGGTGACGACGACTCGACGTTTCATGGGAATGTCCTTACATGCGATTTGGTCTGTAGCAGGACTCGCAAGAGTTCTGGATTTGCCCTCTCGCAGTCCGAAGTCTTGCGACTCCGGCTACCAAGTTACAAATGATCGCGAGCTTCCACGCGTCTAGGTTGGCAAACCGTAGTCGGCGGGTCGCATGCGGGTGCCATCTTTTTTGACGCCCACTTCGAACACGCCGACGCGGAGCAGCCACTGCACCAGGTCGTCGGGGTCGAACAGTCGGGTGGGCATGTCTTCGCCTGCCATGTCTTGCGCGTCGCCAGTTTGCAGTCGCGCGAAGAAGATCTCGCCTTCGCAGCGGAGGTCTTCGCCGCAGTGCCCTGTGACCACGACCGACGCACCGACATCGCGGACGTTATCGATATCCGCTCGATAGGTAATCGAGTCGCCGCCGCGGGTCATGCCGTGGAACGCCAGCTTGGAGAACTTGGCCAGCACCACCAGTTCCTTGAAGTCGTACATCTCGCTGACCAGCAGTCCGCCGGTTTGCGCCATGCCCTCGGCCATCAGCGTGTGTGGCATCGTGGGATAGGCGTCCCAGTGATCGTGCATAAAGGGGTCGGACAATGCAACGCCCTTGTGGCCGACGGCATGCGACGACGCCACAAATTCGGTGAATCGGTCAACCCATAACCAGCGCACGGGAACTTAGCCTCGAGGTTTCAAAGGTTGCTGTGCCCAACGCAAAATGACCAACGACCCGTCATCCGCTCCGGTCATTGGTCATTGCGGCTTGAACGGGGCGGTTCTAGGCCGACAGTTTATGCTCGACAAAGGCGACCATGTCGGCGACGGTTAGCTGCTTGCCCAGGTTCTGCACCTGCGGGTCGGTCTCGAACTTGGACAGATCGGCGAACGGCATCCGCTCTTTGAGCTTGGCCAGCCCGTCGGCGTTGACCTTGCCGTCCTGCACGTAATCGGTGCTGGTCAGGATGTCTTCGGGGAACAGTTCGCCCCGTTCGATCTTGATGTCGAAACTCTTCTCCAGACGGAACACGATGTCCAAGAAGTCGATCGACTCGGCGTCCAGGTCTCCCTGCAACGTCGCCTCCGGCGTCACTTCATCGTCGTCGACGCCCAATGCGTCGACCAGCGCTTCTTGTACCTTGGCGAAGATCTCTTCTTGCGAGGGCATGGCCTCAAACTCCTCTTGGGTGAATTCTGTACTCAGTGGCTCGTGGCGAGTCGCGCCACACGCCCCTCCATCAAACCCGCACACTGGCGGGAAGCATCTCTGGTTTCGCTATCGCTCGGACCACCTTCGACAGGTAATCCCGCACTCGTGCGTCGACTTCTTCCTGCTGTGGATCATTGTCGGCCAGGCTGTAACGCTCCAGCACGATGCGCCCACTCAAGGTCGATTTGCCGTCCACGGTGCCCGCGACCTTGAAGGTCGCAAAGCGTTCATCCTTCTTCATCTGCTCGACCGACACGCGAAGCTGCTGGCCAGGCTGGACGAAGTTGGCGTACTTTATATTCTTCGCTTCACGGAGCACCACGATGGTGTCGGCCAGGTCATCTGTCAGCCGCAACAACCAGGCAGCCGCCTGAGTTGCCGCTTCGAGCATGAACACGCCCGGCAACACGGGAAACTCCGGGAAGTGATCCTCCAAATAATCTTCGCTGTAACTCACGCTCTTCACGGCGGTGAGCTGTTCACCGGGCGTGAAGGATTCGATGGCGTCGAGCAGCCAGAAACGCATGGAGTTTAGTACCAAATAATCTGGGAGTGCGAAAACGCCGATTCTTCAAACTCAACTCACCTCGCCCAGTCCACCAAACGGCTCCCGCAGGTGCGTGAAGCGCGAGAGGCTTGGCAGGATGGGTAAAACGAACTTCGGATTATACCGACTGGGGAAATTGGCCACAACGGCTCTCGCCCCCGGCGGCGTGGACGCTGCAAGTCGGTAAACCGGCTCACAGAAAGCATTTACAGCATTTCCCCGCGCCCGGCAACGCCAACCACCCATGCGGCCTCCGCGCCTTTTGGTATTTTCGACCCGAATCGGCTGTCAACCTGAGCAGCGTGGCCGCGAAACTCAAAACGAGCCACGCTAGCACTGCTGGAAGTTCAAGTGCTGACGGCCAGCCTTGACCCGTTGCGGGAAACTCTCCTACCCTCAGCGGCACTCCTCTTCCTCGTCTCTTCCGGTTTGTGAGCCAGCCCATGCATCCACTCGGCAAGCTCTGCGCGATAATCACGGCCGCCTTGGCGCTCACTGTGGTTGTGCAGGGTGGGGAACTCGAGCAACTGCGCGAAGGGGTGCACCAGCCTAGCACTGCTGCTCCGAGTTCATCCGACTCCGGGCGTTCCTCCTACGATCCTCAAGATTCCGCCATCGAAGATCTGCTGGAAGACACCCCAGTTACCGACTATGTAGTCGGTGGCGCGCTAGTCGCTGTAGCGGCTCCCTATTGGGGGCCGTATGCCTTGCTGAACGACTCCGACTGCGAGCGTTTCGGTGGATACAGCGACTGCTACAGCGAAGGTGGCTACAAGGACACCGAGTTGTTCTACCGCTCGACCGATTTCGTGTCGTCCGCCCGTGCACAGTTGGAGTACGGCACCAATTTCAACGATATGCAGACGTTCGGGTCGCGGTTGCAACTCGACATTCCATTGTGGCGGCTCGCCCTCGATACTTCCTGGAACAACTACTATGAAGACCTGCCGACCGGCACCGACGAACTCGCACTAGGTGATGCGAACTTGGTCTTTCGATTCGCTCAAAACGAGTTGATGCAGTGGCGAAGCGGTCTGGGGATCAACTGGCTCTCCGATTCCCGGAGTAAAGTCGGTTTCAACTTCACCTACGGCTTCGACGTCTTGCCCGTCGGTCCGTGGATATGGTCTTCAGATTTCGACATCGGAAAGCTCGGCAGTTCCACTTTGTTTCGTGCGCGCACCACAGTGGGTGTCCATCTCGGCAAGCGATGCAGCGACGGCGAACTCTACACCGGATTCGAGTACGTCGACATCGAAGACGCCCAGATTCCGCAGATGCTGTTTGGTTTCCGCTACTGGTGGTGAATGCGGAGTTCGGATGGCGGAATGCGGATTTCGCTGCCGCTCGGCTTGGCGTAGAGTGATTTGCGCTCACCCCTTTCCGCATCCTCACCAGGAGCCGCACCTTGGCCAGCACCTCCGAGAACCTTCGCGTCTTGATCGTCGGCGAGTCGGTCTACAAGATTCACACGCACTTCAAGGGCTTCGCCTCCTACGAGACCGGCTACTGCACCATGTCGCTCGAGCCGTTCATCAAGCGGTTCGACGGGCTGGGCATCGACTTTACGTTCATGCCCAACCACGAGGTGTCGCTCCGCTTTCCGCTGGCGCTCGACGAGATGAACGCGTACGACGCCATCGTGCTGTCCGACGCGCCGGCCGACAGCTTTCTGCTGCACCCCGACACGCTGGCCGGCGAGATCGTACCCAACCGCCTGGCGCTGTTGGGCGAGTACGTCGAGCAAGGTGGCGGGCTGGCGATGGTGGGTGGTTGGATGTCGTTTGGCGGCTTCCACGGCAAGGCTCACTACGCGTTCAGCCCCATGGCCGACATCCTGCCGGTCGGCATCCTGCCGCACGACGACCGCATGGAAGTGCCCGAAGGTTGCGTGCCGGAAGTCGCCGTGGCGGGGCACGAGGTGCTCAGCGGTTTGCCAGCCGCCTGGCCCGACTTCTTGGGTTACAACCGCGTGCTGCCGAAACGCGGCGAGGTGGTGTTGTCGTTCCAGAATGGCGATCCGCTGCTGGTAACAGAGCAGTCGGGCCGTGGGCGGATTGCCTGCTTTACGTCCGACATCCTGCCGCACTGGGGCTCGCCGCGGTTCCTGGAGTGGGAGGGGTACGTACCGTTTTGGACGAACCTCTTCCGCTGGCTCGGCGGCTGACCGAAGGGCCGGTTCGCCGTGCGAAACGAGCGGTTTCGAGCACCGCCGAACAGGCCGCGGCAGATTCTTTCGGGGTGTTAAAAAGTGCCTCAAAAACAAGGGTTTTCGACGGGCCGCCGACTGCCTCGGCTCGTTGTGAGCGAGCGCCAAAAAGGGTAGAATAAGTCGCTTATCAACTACTCATCACCCGCAAGGATGAACCAACGTGGCAGACGAACCGAACGATCCCGCTGGGCCGGAAGAGACTGGTGCGACCCCCGAGCCTGAGGGCACCCCGGAAGAGGCCATCGCCGCCCGGCTGATCGACCTGCCGATCGAAGACGAGCTGAAGGACAGCTACCTGACGTACGCGATGAGCGTGATTGTCAGCCGCGCGCTGCCCGACGTGCGCGACGGCCTGAAGCCATCGCAGCGCCGCATTCTGGTCGCCATGAACGACCTGAACCTCGGCCCGGGCGCCGCGCGCGTGAAATGCGCGAAGATCTCCGGCGACACCAGCGGTAACTACCACCCGCACGGTGAAAGTGTCATCTACCCGACGCTGGTTCGCATGGCCCAGGAATGGAACATGCGAAACCTGCTGATCGACAAGCAGGGCAACTTCGGCAGCATCGCCGGCCTGCCTCCGGCGGCCATGCGATACACCGAAGCCCGCTTGGCGCCGGTCGCTTCGATGATGCTCGAGGACCTGAAGCTCGATACGGTCGACTTCATTCCGACCTACGACGAACGGCACACCGAGCCCGTGGTGCTGCCTTCGAAGTTCCCCAACCTGCTGGTCAACGGCTCGGGCGGCATCGCCGTGGGCATGGCCACCAGCATCCCACCGCACAACCTCAAGGAAGTATGCGCCGGCGTGATCGCATTGATCGACGATCCGGAGATTTCGATCGCCGGGCTGATGGAACACGTCCAAGGGCCCGACTTCCCGACCGGCGGCATCATCTGCGGCCGCAGCGGCATCCTGAAGGGATACCAGACGGGTCGCAGCACGGTAGTGGTTCGCTCGCATACCAGTATCGAAGAAAAGGGCAAACGCACCCGCATTGTCATTCACGACATTCCTTATCAGCAGACCCGCGACGCGCTGGTCAAGAAGATCGCCGCGCTGGCGAACGAAGGCAAAGTGGCGGGCATCAGCGATGTCCGCGACGAGAGCGATCTGAAGGAACCGGTGCGAGTGATCGTCGAGCTGAAGCGTGACGGCGATCCCGATATCGTGCTCAACCAGCTCTACAAGTACTCGCCGCTGCAGGACACGTTCAGCGTGATCTTCCTGGCGCTGGTCGACGGCAAGCCACGGGTGTTGACGCTGAAAGAGATGCTGCAGGAGTTCGTCCGTCACCGCGTGACGGTGATCCGCCGACGCACGCAGTTCCTCTTGGCCCGGGCCCGTCGCCGCAAGCACACCGTGCAAGGTTTGCTCTTGGCGCACGCAAACATCGACGAAGTGATCCGCGTGATCCGCGCGTCGAAAACGCAGCCCGAAGCGAAGCAGGCGTTGATGGAAATCAAAACGCCCGGCGCGCTGCTCAAGCGTGCCTTGGGCGACGAGGGCTACGCGCAGTTCCAGGACGAACGCGGAGTGGCCGAAGAGTACTCGCTCACGCCGGTGCAGGCCGACGCAATCCTGAAGATGACCCTCGGCCAGTTGGTGAACCTGGAACAAGAGAAGCTGGCCGACGAGCACGCCGAGCTGCTGAAGCAGATCGCCGAGTACATGTCGATCCTGGCCGACGAAGCGATCATCTACGGCATGATCCGCCAGGACATGGAAGACCTGATGAACTCTCGCCACGCCGACGACCGGCGGACCGAGATCTCCGGCGAGGAGATCGGCGAGGTGAACATGGAGGACCTGATCGAAGAGGAGACCATGGTGGTCTCCATTTCGCACAACGGGTACATCAAACGCACCCCGGCCAGCACCTATCGCGCGCAACGTCGCGGCGGCAAGGGCATCAAAGGTGCGACCGTCGATGACGACGATCCGGTCGAGCACTTGTTCGTCACCAGCACGCACGACTACCTGCTGTTCTTTACCAACTACGGCAAAGTCTACTGGCAGAAGGTCTACAACCTGCCCGCCCTGTCGCGGGAAAGCAAAGGCCGCGCGATCGTGAACCTGCTGAATCTGGCCGAAGGCGAGAAGATCGCCGATTGCCGCGCGATTCGCGACCTGACGCAGGAAGACTGCTACCTGGTGATGGCCACGCGCAAGGGCCTGGTAAAGAAGACCGAGCTCAAGGCGTACAGCCGCCCGATGAAGACCGGCATCATCGCCATCAAGCTCAAGGACGGCGACGAGCTAGTCGACGTCTCGCTGGTGCATCCCGGCGACGAGTTGTTGCTGGCCACCGCCAATGGCATGGCCATCCGCTTCAGCGAGTCGGACGCCCGCCCGATGGGCCGCAACGCCAGCGGTGTGAAAGGTATCAATCTGTCGAAAGGCGATTCGCTGGCCGGCATGGTGGTCGCCGATCCCGACGCCACGCTGCTCACGGCCACCGAACACGGCTTCGGCAAACGTACCCCGTTCGGACCCAACGCCACGGCCGACGAGCCAGAAGCGGCCGGAGAAACGGCGGAGGACGACGAGGAGCTGAGCTCCGGCGCCAAGTACCGCACGCAAAACCGCGGCGGTAAAGGCCTCCGCGACATCAAAACCACCGACCGCAACGGCCCCGTGATCGGCATCGCCCGCGTGACCGACGAGGACGAACTGCTAATGATGACCGCCCGCGGCAAGATCCAACGGATTAAAGCGAGCGACATCGGCGTCATCGGCCGCAACACCCAAGGCGTGAACATCATGACCCTGGGCGAAGACGACACGCTGAGCGCCATCGTCCGCGTACCGGCCGAAGAGCGCGACGAAGATGCGGTCGAGGCGGAGGAGTAATGCTCCCGCCAAGAATGGGAGTAACACAAATGCGTAACCTCACGCTGACTGGCATTTCCAGCGTGTTGCTCGTTGCCTTGATCGGTTGTGGCGGATCGAAGCCGGTTGCAAGCGAGGGATGCAGTACGCTCGATGAACTCAAAGTCATGCTGGTCGAGGCCTGCAACGAAGGCGACACGAACGCCATCGTGAAACGGACGTATCCAGTTGGGAACGTCCTGGCAGACGACGATAGTGTCTACAAAGGCGTCGAATCTCTCCTCGACTGGAAGAACGAAAAAGAACTGCAGCTTTGCTGCGTTCGAGTTCTGGACTACAACGACTTCACACTGCAATCGCGGTTGGGCGAGTACGAAGGTCGGACAATCGGGCCGAATCTCACTCCCAGCCATTGGATTGCGGTTTACTACTGGAAGCCACACGGAGAACGTACGACGGATGCCGACGGCTCCTACCGCTCGCACTTCACGTTCCCAGTCGGTCAAGCAGATGGCAAGTGGTGGTGCGCGGGCGTTGCATACACCGACTCGAAAGCAAGCGACCCTTCTAACGAGGCAATTGAGCCGCTGCCCGCCCTTGGCGAAGAGCTCTCCGACGTACCTGATTTGTCGCTGGTTCGGGTTGAACCTGCCACAGGGGCGTGGCGAAGTTCGTTCGTAGTCTCGGAAGACATGGCACAGGCAACTCGTTCGCCAAAGGGAGGTCACCACCTAGGTAGTTTGCTCATCGATGTAGCTCCGCTGGATCACTGGACGAGCGGATTCCAATTTCTGCCCGATGGCATCTACGCCCTCGAAATCGACGACCTGCCGAAGTCGCGCGAAGAGTGTTTCGATTTGGTTACAGAAGCAATTGAATCTTCGTTCCAACTCGAAATCGAAGTGGGGTACGGCGACCGGGAGGCTTATCGAATCACCGTTCCTGATCCGTTGCCGCAAGATGTTTGGTCCGATCCACAGGCTGAGTGGTCTACCAATGGCGGCAGAGACAGTCAGGGTCGTGTTGGTAGTTATGCGTTAAGGGGATTTGACTTCGTTGAATTCGAGGAATGGCTCGCAGAGCATCTTGAAGCTCCGGTGACCATCGTAAATCCTCCTAAGGGCCTCCATTCCTTCGATATTCTCATCGGTGGCGTGGAAGTGCCCAAGCTGTTGGAAGTATGGCTAAAGGAGGGCGGGTTCGGCATCGAGCGTTACCAGACCACCGTCCCGACGATCACAATTAGCCGCCGGGACAATAGCAGCGATCAGAGCGAGTGACTATCGTGTACCCGGAGGAGTAATCCTCCAGATGTAACCGACGAGCGACAACTCGTTGGAGTGGGGCTGGTACTTTCTTTTTGGGCGATAGTCATTCGCCTGCTGGAGGGAAGGATGCGCGGTCTGTTGTTGTCTTGTTGGATCGCGCTGTCGATCTCTCCGGCAATCGTCCATGGTGCGGGGCTCACCGACGAGCAACTGGCTGCCAAGGCTGCGCGGTTGCAGTCGTTGGTCGAGGAGAAACTGCTGCAGCACCACGGCTTGGTGCCGATGTTCGTTCGCGCCAGCGACTACCAGTTGCCAACGGCCGATGACTACCAGGGCGCTTACCGCCACCGGCACCTCCGCGGAAAGACCGAGGCCGAACTCGGGCTGCCGCCGATGCACGTTTGGCGGGCGTGGGAGAATACGGCTGCCGACACCGGGTACTACTTGTACGCCATGTCGCACAAGTACCGCGCGACCGGCGACCCCGCGACGCTTGCCATCTGTCGCCGCACGTTTGGCGGGCTGAAGTACATCTACACCCTGGCGGTCGAGCAGGGCGAACCTGGCTTTCTCACCAAACCGTACGGCGGCGTCTACAGCAACCAAACCTCTGGCGATCAACTGCAGTGCGTCGCCTGGGGCCTAACCGCTTATCGTCCCATTGCTCCGCCGGAGGATCTCGCGGACCTCGATCGGATGACGCGCGACTTCGCCCTGCACCAGATGGATACCGACTACACCAACTTGCACGGCTACTTCGGGCGGAGCCGCCAGGACCTGGTGGAAGCGAATGCCAAAAGGCAGTGGGGTTGGTATCGGTCGATCATCTTCCTGCCCGCGCTCTACCTGGCGTGGGACGGCACGGGCGACGACCGCTTTGCGGAGGAAATCGAACGGCTGAACGCCAAAGCCGGGGATTCGAACCTGCGTGCTCGCACCGACCGCTTTCGTACTCACGGCTTCGGCGGCAAGCGCGAACTCTACCTTTCCAGCTACCTGATGGCGCGCGATCCCGCGCATCACAAGCTGTGGCGCGAAGCGATGCTGACCCACTACCGCCAGGCGCGCACCGGTTTGCTGGACGATGGCACTTGGCCCACCGCATGGAGCTACGATAGCGAGCGGGGCATGCAGGTCGAGCCGATGCCGTCGGTCGGAGGCGGAGTGGGGCGCACCGGCCGCTCGGCCGTGTTCGCCATGGGATGCGTGAGTGCCCAACGTTGGTTCGACGATCCCGCGATGCAGCACTCCGCCCGCAGCATTCTCGAACGGTTGGACGAGCCGACGTTTCGCTTTGTCTTGCCGCTCGACGAGGAGCACCCCTTGCCGCCGGAGTGGGTGATCGAATCCGAACTGCTCGACGCCGATTGCCTCACCGCTTGGCTGGCCGCATACTGGGAAGGACACTATCGCGGATACTGGTAACACCTTGGGCAATCCATGCGCAGTCTTCTCATTCTACTCTCGGTACTTGCTCTGCAGCTCTCGGCCACCGCTGCCGAGCCGCTGAAGATCACCGTCTCGAAAGAGACCACCTACATCACCGAGCCGCTGGACGAAGACGGCCTGCCCGACTACCGCCGCGCGTGGCTCGAGCGGCTGCGTAAACGCAAAGTGCCCGCCGAACAAAACGGTGCGGTCGACTACTGGCAGACCGTGGGTCTGGAGATGGTGGACGAGAAGTACCGCCAGGCGTTCTGCGACGAGTTGGGCATGCCGATGCCGCCGGAAGAGGGCGTGTTGGAAATGGTTGATGGGGCGGCCATGTCGCGGGCGATGTCTATCTGGTACTTGCGACGCAAGGGATACGATGTCGATGAGGACAGTTTCGATTCGTTCGAGCAGCAAAACGCCGCGGCCGCCTGGGAAGCTTCATTCTGGCCCGACGCCGTCGACTCCTATGGCGCCACTCTCTCTTATCCAGCTGCCGAAGTTCCTCCACTCAAGGCGTGGCTTGAGGGCAACTCCAACAAGCTCGACCGCATCGTCGCGGCGCTCGACAATCCGGGATGGTACGACCCGCCACATTCGCTGTGCGGTGTAAGCAAGGACTTCTCGACCGATTTAGGCATGCGGGCGTTCGAATGGCGTGGGGTATTCGCTTCCTTGGAAACGCGCGCCCGCATCAACCTCGACCAAGGCGATGTAGAGTCGACAGTCCGCGACCTGGTAGCCATTCGTCGTCTCACAGAGGGGCGTTCTGCCGACACTTGGTTCGACCTGTTAATTAGCACCGCGGGGGCGCGGCTGAACGCCGCGCCGGTCGAATTGCTCCTTGTGGAACACTCGCAAGCCTCCGACCACCAGTTGCGGAAACTCCAAGGATTGTGGTCGGTGGACCACTCTCATGCTCCATTGCAGTCGACGCTGAAAGGCGGGGAAAGACTCTATAGTTTGAACTATACCCTGGCCCTGTTGCGCAAGGAGCCCGACACCTTCGACACTTTGCATCTTCTCTTACCCCTGGATGACGAGGGAGACGAGCAACTGAAGTGGATCGAGCAGGCGCTTGAGTTGCCCATCGATGGCGATCGTCTGCTAAGGGCTGTGAATCAAGGATTCGACCGAACGCATCAGGCTCTCGATATGGGCGACACGCGACAAGTCCTGACGATACTGAAGGAGAGGCGGACCCGTTTATCAAACGAACCGTTACCTACCCGCCGCGCCCCCGAATTGCTTTCTCCCGCAGAGCGCGCGGATGCCATAGTACTTCTAACAAGTCGGTCGAATCTCAGTTCGCCGGACGTGATTCTCGAAGCCAAAACCCGCACCGCCGCGCATTCCCAACTCATGCACCTCGCCCTCGCCTTGGGTCGCTATCGACTAGCTCACGGTGAATACCCCGAATCGCTCGACGCACTGGCCCCGAAGTACGTCGCCAGGATTCCTGTCGACGCGTTCGGTAACGACTCGTTCGGCTACCGGCGGACCGACGCTGGGTTCCTCCTCTATTCGTTCGGCCTCAACGGCGTCGACGACGGTGGCAGCAACAACGACATGGGCATCCTCGCCGGGTATTCGGCCACCGGGTATTCCGATCAGGTGCGCAGGCTGCTGGGCGACGAAGTCCCCGGCAAAGGGCTGCTCGAGGGCTACGTGCCGGTGCAGTCGGACGACATCGCGATTCGCCTGCCACTCATCGAGGTGCCGCTGCCGGGCGAAGCGGAATAACCTCCCGGGCGAGGCACTTCTCGGGGGTACGCGACCGCGCTAATCTGCCAGTAATTGGTGGACAACTTGGACCTCGCGGTTCAAAATAGTATGGGCGTCTGTTTACCGCGACTGGGAAACATGTTCGTCGGCGGTGGTCAAGCAATAGGCGATCCTATACGCCACAGCCGGACCGCCACGCGGTTCGCAACCTTTGGCCTACTACGCCGCACCCGCTGGCCACAGCAGCGTGAAGATCGCCGCCGCAATCAGGGCAAACACCACTCCGTCCAGCACGATCATGGCGGATTTCTGGCGGAACCAGAACACGGCTGGGAACGGCCCCAGGGCATGGCACAGTAGTCCCGCCGTGAACACCAGCGCGAAGATGTCCAGTTTGTCGGTCTCGCCCGGTGCGAAGGCAATCGAAGCGATGTAGCCAATCAAGAACGCGGTCAGCAGGAAGTAGCCAAGCGTGAGGCCAATCGCCTGGCCCATGTTGAGCGGTGTGGCCCACAGGATGAGCGTGCCTTTGCAGCGGCCGGCGAGCTTTTCCTTGAACTCCGGCGAGGACATTTGCTTCGAGTCTTCGCAGAACGGGAACATGTACTGCCCGGCGGGTGCCTGGTGGGTGTCGAGAAAATCGAGCAGATCGTCCTCCGCTGGCAGCTTCTTCCACTCCGGTTTGTGGTGCGGCAGCACCATCCAGGCCAGGGTGCTGGCCACGTGGGTGGCGATCCCCGCGAGCAGGATGGGCAGCCATAAGTCGAATACTGTCATGGGTTTATCGCCTTGCGTTGGGGGGTGGGGACGTACGCAGAAATGTTAATATTTGCTGCGCGCTTCTTAGTTGGTGGTCACGTCCGACCGGCGAGATTATATTGCATCTTACAGATCGTCGCTTGGCGATCGATACCTTCTGCCTGGAGCCTGTCGCTAATCGCCCCGAACACTCTGTTAAACAGCCCGCTTCGCAGTTAGCTGCGTCATCTCGGGCCGCGCGATTAGTTCAGCGACCTTCCATTGCAATCGCTCCTTGTTTGCCAGAGTGTTGGCGTTTTCTGTTTACACACTTCCGCGCTTTCACCTTGGACCCTACGCACAGATACCATGAACAACCGACTAAGTAGATTCACCTGCCCGCTGTTTTTAGTCTTCGGCGTCGTCGCCCTGTCGCCTGCGAAAGCTGCGACACTCGAGACAGAGCCAACCGTAACTTTCAGCAAGACGGCCTTTGCCGATCCGTTGCTCGAAGCGAACCAAGATCGAATCACCGACGACATCTGGATTAGTCGTGACGCCACGCGCGGGATATTCAATGCCAAGACAGAGACCTTCCAAGGCGATTTTAGCCCGGAAGGCACGCTGTGGGCCGTGGGCACCAACGAGGACATCGGCTCGCTGCAATTGATGACGTGGCTCGAATTGGCAGGTCTGACCGGTCCCTTCGGTGGTCCCCCCGGTACCGTTGACGAAGACCTGGTGCTTCACATCCCTGCCGACAACGCTTACTACAACCTGCGATTCACCGAGTGGGGACAAGGCTCCGGCGCTGGTGGCACATTCACTTACCTTCGATCGCTCAATCCAGTCATTGCGGTGCCCGAACCATCGAGCGTGGTCATGATTGGCGTCGCCGCGCTCGCCCTGGTAGGATGGCGGGCACGCAAACGGTAGCTCCAACTAGTCACCCCGAAGGACCCCTCCGCTATGTTCGCCAGGTTGGCACGTTGGATAGTCGTCATACTCTTGGTTACAGGAGCCCTGCCCGCGATGAGCGATGCGGAGCCAAAGGAACGTGCGGCCAAGTGGGTCCTCGTGCTGCACGGCGGCGCCGGAAGCATCCCTGGCGACTCGCCCGACGACATCCGCACCGGCTACGAGCAGGGCGTTCGCCAAGCGATGGAGATCGGCGTGCGGCTGCTGGAAGAAGGCCGTCCCGCAGTCGATGTGGTGGGCGAGGTGGTGGTCAGCCTCGAAGACTCGCCCATCTTCAACGCCGGCAAAGGATCGGTGTTCACCGCCGCGGGTGGGCACGAACTCGATGCCTGCCTGATGGACGGCCGCACCATGGGTTCCGGCGCCGTGACCGGCGTCAAGCGCATCAAGAACCCCATCCGCGCTGCACGCCTGGTGATGGACAACACGCGCCACATCCTGCTGGCCGGCGAGGGAGCCGATAACTTCGCCTTGAAGCACGATTGCGAAGAGGTCGAGCAGTCGTACTACTTCACGAGTCGCCGGTTTCATGCGCTCAATCGCTATCTGAAGGCCAACGGGCAACCGACCTTCGAATCGCCCGCCTACAAGCTGCCAACTGGAGTGAAGATCGAATCCGACGCGGCCGACTCGCCAGGCAACACGGTCGGCTGCGTGGCGCTCGACCTCGACGGCAACCTGGCCGCGGCCACCAGCACCGGCGGGCTCAACGGCAAGATGCACGGTCGCATCGGCGACACGCCGATCGTCGGCGCAGGCACCTACGCCAACCGCTTCTGCGCCGCCAGCGGCACCGGCACCGGCGAGCAATACATGCGGCACACCATCTGCACGAAAGTCGCCTGGCTGGTCGAGCAAGGCAAGAGTCCCGAGCAGGCGGTGGCTCATTGTCTGAATGAGATCCTCAACCCGGGCGACGGCGGCATCATCGCCATCAGCGCCGACGGACGCGTCACCGCCCAGTCGAACACCGGTTCGATGCCAAGGGCGATCGCCGACTCCAACGGCCGCCGCGAAGTCGGCATCTGGTTCGACGAGTAGACCGCCTCGCTTTATCGAAAAAGCAAGACGTTTGCCAACCGACTGGTAAGGGAAACGGTTGGTGCTAGCATTCCGTTGTCGCTCGCTTGGCATTTTCTCTTGACGCATGGGTGGCTGTTTGCCAAACTCCGCCCCGCTTCGGTGCAGCGCAGTGTGGGGGCGCTGCACGCGAAGCGATTTGATCCGATTCGTACACAACATGGAGCACGCACGATGCGTAGTCCTCGCTCGATTATCCTTGTCGCCTTGGTTGCTGTTGTTGGTTGTGGCAAAGGGGACTCCCCCCAGCCCGGTGCTACCGCAGGTTCCAATCCCGCGCAGGCCGACGCCAAGCAGCAAATGCATCCATCGGCAGTGGCGGCTCGGCAGTTTCTGTTGGAGAGCGCCAAGGGCAACGAAGCAGCTGCCAAGGCTCTGCTGACTCCATTGGCGGCGGAGCAACTCGACAAGAGCGGTCAACGACTGACCTGTCTGGGCGACGACTCGGCGAAATTTCAGATCACACGCTGGATGATTCCGCAGGCCGACGAAGCGGCTGTGGAGTTTCGCATGCAGTTCTCGATGGAAGGGACGACGGAGTTCATCGACGGTTGCTGCATTATGAAGAACGTATCGGGTTCGTGGCGCTTGGCTGGCGTGGCGCTCGATCCGGGCGATGGCAGCGAGCCATTGGTAGTGAACTACGAACAGGACCTGATGCCGGCCACGGGCAGCACCCCAGCCGGGACGGTCGAAAATCGGACATCCGCTACCGAAAACCCGCAGACCGCGCAGAGTCCCAGCTCGACTCAAAGCCGCTAAGCCTCTCTCCTTTCTAAGTTGTTCTCCGACAACAGGTTGCGGTAATCTGGGTGCTTCTACTGGGCGTTCTGGCTGGCCGTCTAGGCAGCCAACGCGGGCAGGGAAGACCACCCGAAGGCCTAGGGCCCCCTTACGCAAGCGGGCAGCTAGTGCTAATTTCTTTGGCTGATTGAGCGGATCGTTGTATTTTTCCCAATCAGCAAACTTACCCCCACCTGTGCTTCCTACCTACAAGCAGCGTGCTTGAGTAGCTGCTGTTGTTTTAGTTCCCATTGGAACCGACGCGTGTTCGGTTCATTCGGCTGTGGCCGTCGAATGTATCGACGGAACGAGGAGAAGCAGTCGAACCATCCCGCTGTTGGTACAAGGTTTTTCTCAAAGGAGAGAAAAGATGAAGTCAACCAACCTGTTGCGTTTGTGTGTGATGTTGGCCGTAGCGATGTTCGTGATGAGCACCGCCGACTCGGCCAATGCGAAGCTGTTCGGTCGTCTGTGTGGCAACAATTGCTGCGAAGACACCTGCTGCGAGCCGGCCCCTTGCTGTGAGCCCGCCTCGTGCTGCGATCCTTGCAAGAAGCGATGTGGCCTGCTGAGCCGCCTGCGTAATCGCAACAAGTGCTGCGAGCCTTGCTGCGAACCGACCTGCTGCGAGCCCGCTTGCGAAGCTCCTTGCGAAGCGGTTGTTGTCGAGGAAGCTCCTTGCGAGCCCGCCCCCTGCTGCGAACCTGCTCCTTGCTGCGAAGAGACTTGCTGCGAAGACACCTGCTGCAAGCCTCGCCTGTGCGAGCGAATCAAGTGCAAGCTGCAGAGCCGTCGCAATCGCTGCGGTTGCGGCTGCTAAGCATACCGAATGCTAGCCGAGCGGTCATAAGTGCCCGCTTGTAGAAACAACGAGAAAAGGCCCGGCAATCGCGATTGCCGGGCTTTTTTCGTGTGCTTGCTCGCCCGGATTCATGAGCTACCTTTCAGCTAGCCCCCAGCCAACCTGCTCAGGGGTGCAAAGGGCTAGGCCCGGTAGACTCGGTTGATTGACACCAGAGTTCCGGTCGCGTAGCTTGGGGGGAACGTGGCGAATAGGTAAGCCGCGTACGTGCTAGGGACGAACACGCTTCGCTGCAGCCACGACATGTGTCGCTTGGCTTGCAGGGCACGAATTGGACCAGTTTGGGGACCATGGTTTTTGGGAGATGATGCGATGAAGTCAGTTATTCGAGTGAGTGTGGTTGCCGCGATTTTCGGCATGAGCTTTGGCATGGCTAGCGACGCCGATGCCCGTTGCTGCTTCTTGAAGAAGCTGTTCAACCGCGGTTGCTGCCAGCCGAGCTGCTGTGAGCCCGCATGCGGATGCGAATCCGATTGCGGTTGTGGTGCGCCAGCCGATTGTGGCTGTGGTGGTGAAGTGGTTGTCGAAGAGGGCGTGATCATCGAAGAAGGTAGCGAGCCAACTGAGGCCTCGCCTTCGGACCTGCAAGAAGTTCCCGATCCTCCTGCAACCGAGACTCCAGCCACTGAGAACCCTCAGGGCGACGTAAAGCCTGGTGACATCCCTGCCGACGATCGTGCATAAGCTAGCAGTCAGCAAGAAGACAAAGACGCCCCGCTGCGAGCACTCCTCGTAGCGGGGCGTTTTGCGTTTCGTGTAGACCTGGGCGGCGTGGTTTGCGATAGTCTTCGTTTCCAGCTCCGCCGGTGGTCTCGCCTCATGCAGTTTCGCGTCCAACTCGATATGTTCAGCGGTCCCCTGGATCTGCTGCTGTACCTTGTGCGGAAGCACGAAGTCGACATCAGCAACATTCCGGTCGCCCGCGTGACCGACCAGTTCCTCGAGCACACCGCGGTGCTTGAGCAGATCGATGTCGACGCGGTGGGCGACTTCCTCGACTTGGCGAGCACGCTGATCGAGATCAAGTCGCAAATGGTGTTGCCGCAGCAGCAGGCCGAAGACGAAGACGAAGTCGAAGACCCGCGGCAGGAACTCGTGCAGCGGCTGCTGGAGTTCAAGAAGTATCGCGACGCGGCTCAATTGCTCGAAGAGCGCGGCCGAGAATGGCAGGAGCGATTCCCACGGTCGACCAACGAACTGCCGCCCCGCAGCCAGAAGGAGCAACTGCCGGAGATTGCCGGCGTGGAGCTGTGGGACCTGGTCAGTGCGTTTGGACGGGTGCTCCGCGACAAATTGGCCAAGCCCGAAGTGGCCAGCATCAAGTACGACGACACGCCGATCCACGTCTACATGCGGCAGATCGATCAGCGAGTACGCAGCGAAGGCAGCGTGGCGTTCTTCGATCTGTTCCCCGAAGCGGTCCACAAGTCGACGCTGGTCGGCATGTTCCTGGCGCTGCTGGAGCTGGTCCGCTACCGCTACGCCCTGGCCCATCAGAGCCAGCGATACGGCGACATCCTCATCGAACCGGGCGCCGAGCAACTACCGGCCGAGTTGTCGGTCTCCAGCGCCGCGGAAGCCGGCGAGTAGCGGCGAGCCGGAAGCGTCTGCGCCCAGAGTGAGTCTTCGATGGAATAAACCACGGTGTCCACAGAGATCGCAGAGAGATAAAAAACAGTCGCGGATTGGCGCGGATGTCGGGCGGATGGACGCGGATCAGAAAGTACGCGGCATATCGCCGGAGGGACCCTAAGCGACTGTAGGATCTCGTTGGGCATTTGTGCGAACACCGACCTGCGCTAGTTCTTGGTTGCGAACGCTATTGCCGGTGAAAACTCAGCATGGATCAGTGCACACAAAATCAGTGCATATCCGCTACGATCCGCGACTAGTTCTAACCCCTCGCAAACTCACTCCGGTTGCTCCCGGCTCGCTTGTGTGCCGAACCTGCGGGACTCCGAGGCGGTCCCACTGTGGAGTCGGCCCCTTGCTATTGGTGGTGCCCGCCGGTACGGTCGGACTCTTGCCCCGTTCACCTTACTTCCCGCTTCAGCATGGTCGAAAACGTCCCCGTCAAAACGCTCGAGCACAACGGTCTCACGATCGAAGGCTACTCGCGCGCGGCCGTGCAGACCTACTGGCGGGTGCCAGAGTTGAATGTTGGCTTCGACCTGGGTGCGCAGCCGTGGAGCTTCATGGGCACCGAGACGTGGTTCGTCTCGCACGGCCATTTGGATCACATCGCGGCGCTACCGGTGTACGTCGCGCGGCGGCGGATGATGAAGATGGAACCGCCGACCATCTATCTGCCCACCGTGGCGGTCAAGCCAGTAGAGCAAATCCTGAAGAGCTTCACACGACTCGACCGTGGCCGGCTGCCAGTGAACCTGGTGCCGATCGAGCCGGGGATGGAGATCGAGTTGTCGCGCGAGTACGTGGTGACCACCGTGGCGACCAAGCACACGGTGCCTTCCATGGGGTTCGTGATATGGCAGCGACGCAACAAGCTGAAGGCCGAGTACCAGGGCCTTGAGGGTCATGAGATTCGCGACCTCCGTCAGGCGGGAACCGAAGTGACCGAGGAACTTCGCGACCCGGTGCTGGCCTACCTGGGCGACAGCGCTCCGCCAGGACTGGACGACAACCCGGTGATGTACGAGGCGAAGATCTTGATCTGCGAACTGACGTTCGTCGCGCCTGGGCATCGCAAGGAGAAGATCCACAAGTTCGGGCACATTCACCTGGACGACATCGTCGAGCGACGCGAGCGGTTCAAGAACGAACTGGTGATCGCCAGCCATCTGAGCACTCGGTACCACGAGAACTCGGTGCGCAAGATGGTTACCAAAGCGCTGCCCGACATGCTGGATGGACGGCTGCAGTTGTGGCTGTAATGCGATTTGGCTGCTAAGGCAGCCAATGCAGCACGTCCCGCAGCACGCACCAGCGTGGCGGGAGTTCTTTGGCGCCGTTGCCTTCGATCCAGTACGACTGCTGTCGGTCGAGGTCGCCGTCGAGCCGCTCGAAGTCGAGCCAGCGATCCAGGTAGTTGCGCCACTCCTGGTCTTCCAGGCGTACCGCCATGCCGATGGGTCGTCCCGTCGCAGGCTTGGGGATAACGACCGTGTATCCGGGGTACAGCACGGTCCAAGCTGCGCCTTCCTCGGCGGGAATCACCAGCCCATCGAGGTCGCCGGCGGTGCCGTCGAAGTAGGAGCGGTAAGAGTCGATCGTGACGAACTCGATGTTCGGGAATATTTGCTCTCCAGCCGTGGCTAAGTCGCCGGTTTGAACCGCCAAGCGAAGCTCCTTCTGCTTGCGCATCGCGTCGAGCGTCACGAACTCCTCGCGTCGATGGTCGGGCGTCACTACCGACAGCGTGGCCGAGTGATAATGCCCCGTGAAACCGACTTCGAGCAATCGTTCGGGGTTCTCGATCAAACCACCGATGGCCACATCGATCTCGCCTGACGTCAGTTGTTCTACCACCGTGTCGTATTCGTACGGCACAAACTCTAACCTGGTGCGGAGCCGGCGCGCAAGGTGGTGCATCAACTCGACGTCGAGGCCCACGAGTTCTTGTTGCTCGTTAAAGAAAGAGTACGGCAGGTGATCGGGATGGTAACCGACGCGAAGCACTCGATCGTTCTTGATCCGCTCGAACGTCGAACCGTTGTGCGCGGGACCGTTCGGCAGTTCGTCGCGGGAGCGGTAGACCACCACGTCGCTGTAAGGTTGCCGGATCGAGAGTGACAGCAAGCGATCGTCCAGATCGTAATCGAGCTTAACCCGCGACAAGTACCAGTGGCTCGCCCCCACGACTCCCACCACGCAGACGGCGGACACAATGGCCAGGCGGAGCAGTTGTTGCCAGTGTACCCGAAGTCTCCCTTGTAGCGCAAATGTGACCAGCAACGTGAGCGCCATGAGGTGAGCCACGCCGACGATGTCGGAGATTCGAGCTGTGAGAAAACCAGGCAAGATGAAGAACGCGAACAAGTCTTGCGGAAGTTGGTACTCGTCCAGCAAATAAGGCATCGACACCAACGGGCTGGCGAAGCTGGAGATGGCGCCCTCGGACGCCATCACGAACGTCTCGCCGGGCGACATCTTTTGGCCCACGTACCAGGCGGCGAACGAGATGAAGGTGAACGCCAGGATTTTGCCCACGTGGGGGAACGCGTACGCCAGCGGCACCATGATGCTGGGCATCGTTTGTTCGGGCGAATTGGCATCGGCCTGCTCTTCCGCCAGATGCTCGCACTTCTCCACAATTTGCGGCAGCACCACCAGCAGCTTGCCGGTGGCGAACGCGGTTAACGCCGGTTCCTGCGCCGCGCTGATCAACCGTCCATAGGAAATACCGGTGAGGCTACTGACCAACAGCGGCAAGATCACCAAACAGACCAACGCACTCGCCACGGTCACGATCACCAGATAGGCTTGCAGCCGCGCCAGCTCGTCGAGCCGCAACGTTCCAGCCGCCGCGGCCGCGAACATGAACAAGCCAAACGGCGCGAGCCGCACCAGAAACAGGTTCACACGACTGAGCGCCGCGGCACTTAGATCGAGCAAATCGAGTAGGGCCTCTTTGCGCGGCATGGCCATCAGAGCAAAGCCGAAGAACAGGCAGAACAGCACCACGGCCGGCACGTACTCTCGCGACAGCGAATAAAACACGTTGGTCGGAATGAACCGATCCATCAGGTCTGCGTCGTCCGAACTGACCACCGACGCCGAAGGGCTATAGAACGACGCCGATTCGACCGTCGGCAACGCCGTCGATACCACGGTGACCATGAAAATGCCAATCAGCCACAGCACCGCCAGAAAAGCGAGCGCCACCAAACCGATCTTCCGAGCCTGCCGGCTGTCGAGCCGGCCCGCCTTGGCGATGAGACTCAGCACCAGGTACGGAAGCACGGTCATCTGCAGCAGCCCCACGTAGACGTTGCCCGGCAACTGCAACGGCGCGCAGTACTCGCCGAACAACAGACCGCAAACAATCCCGGCCACCAACCCTAGGCAGATCCAGGCGCCAAGGTGGCTCTTCGGTTTGCTTTCCGAGTCCGCAGGCCCCGCCACAGACGGTGGTGCTGATGATACGGCGTCTTCCGACGGCATGGATGTCCTAGTCGTGGGTGATTCGAGCGATCGACGCAAGGAAGGGCGACTTTTTACGAATAGTAACCCTATAATAGCAGCTCAATTGAACCAATGGGATATTAACAATCCGTGGGGGACACGTGTTTGGCTTTCTGCAGCCGCGGCGCGGCGATGTGACCTACCGGCAGTTGTACGCGGGCTGCTGCGCGTTTCAGCATCGGCAGTTTGGTATCGAGACGTTGCCGCTGTTGAGTTACGAAGCGGTGTTTTTGTACGCGCTGGCGGTGGACCTTGGCTGCTGTGAATTGCCGGACGAGCAGGACGCCACCTGCTGCCGGTTGCGGAAGCAGGCGAGTCGCTTGCACGCGGTCGACCCTCGAGTTGCCGAGTTCTGCGCGAGCTTCGGTGTATTGCTCGCGTCGATCAAGCTGGAAGACGATGTGCGCGACGACCGCAGCCTGCTGGCGCGATTCGCGTTGTGGCGACTCGGCTCGCGAGTCGAGCGAGCGAAGGACTATTTTACGCAGCTCGACGCGGAGTTCCGCCCGCGGGTGGGTCTTGCGTTGCAGCAACATCTCGAATTGGAACGCGCCGCCCACGCGCCGAGTCTCGAGGCGTACTCCGAACCAACGGCTGCCGCGTTTGGCTACGTGTTTGAACTCTTCGCTCGGGTGCTTCCTGCGGAACTTGCCAGCGCCGCGGAACTTCAGTCGATCGGTCGCGCGGTTGGCAGGGCGATTATCTGTTTCGACTGCGCGGTCGACTACCGCCGCGACCGTCGGTTGGGCCGCTACAATCCGCTGACCAGCACCACCGAGTGTCGCGACGCTCTGGTAGAGAGCCAGCGCTCGTTGTCCCAGACTCTTTGGACATCGGTGGACTTGAGTGACAGCAGCTGGCTGGCCGCAGGCGTGGCGGCCGACACGTTCGATCGGGTGGGGCGCTACCAGAACGTTGTGTCGAAGGAGGAAGCCCCCAGGAGTGGGCGGAAGATGCATCCGCGACAGGGCGACTGCGATGTTCCTTGCGATGTGGGCCCATGCGACGCAGCCTGCTGCGATGGATGCGGCGGGGGAGATGCAGCGGACGGTAGCTTCTGCCTTGTTGACTGTTGCGGAGGCTGCTATCCAGGTTGCATTACGCGACGCGAGCGCAACAAGGTGTCGTCAAGGCAACGAGAAAGACGCCGCCCTCAACGAGACTTTGCCGGCAAGACTGGAGCAACTGTGGGTCCGCTGAATCCATCGGGTGTGGTGCGGATCGATGGCGAAGACATGCCCGCGCGGTGCGAAAGCGGGTGGGTCGACGCCGATACCGAAGTGCGCGTCATCCGCAAAGAGTCGTTCGGCGTGGTGGTGCGACAGGTGGAGCCGGAGGACGACCAAAAGAAGAACCGACATTGAAAGTTCGATAGCAGCCCGCGACGGAAGTCGCGGGTTATTGCATTGCCACCGAACACCGATGGAAAGAACCCGCGACTTCCGTCGCGGGCTGGGGACGTGCTGATTCGCACACTTCTGTGGCAACACTTATCTTTGCCCCTTTTCACCACCGCAGCGGCTAACGACAATTGTAGTTATGCATAATGCGGAAGGTTCAACTCGACGAGTGGCCGTGATTGGGGGAGGAATCACGGGACTTGCAGCAGCGTGGCGGCTCGTTGAGTTGCGACCCGACTGGCAAGTGGTGGTGCTCGAGGCCAGCGACCAGCCGGGAGGAGTGATTCAGACCACCCAGCGCGATGGCTTCACGCTGGAGTTGGGCCCCGACAGTTTGCTCCGCCGGTTGCCGTGGGGCGTCGACTTGTGTCGGCGGTTGGGCATCGAGCAGGAGTTGGTCGGCACCGAGCCCGCCGCGCGCGGCGTGTACACGGTGCATCGTGGCCGCGCGACACGCATGCCAGAAGGCTTTGCGATCATGGCGCCCGAACGCACTTGGCCGGTAGTGACCACGCCGATTCTCTCGCCGTGGGGCAAGCTGCGACTGGCGGCCGAACGCGTGGTGCCCCGGCGGACCGACGAGTCCGACGAGAGTCTGGCCGCGTTCGCCCGCCGCCGGTTGGGACGCGAAGCATTCGAGCGAATCGTCCAGCCGCTGGCCGGTGGCATCTTTATGGGCGATCCGGAGCGGTTGAGCCTCAAGTCGTGCTTCCCTCAGTTTGCCGCAATGGAAGCCGAGCATGGCAGTTTGATCAAGGCGACCCAAGCGGCCCGCAAACAACGCGAAGCCAATTCCAGCGGCAAGCCGGAGAGCATGTTCGTTGCGCCGGCCGGTGGGCTGAAGCGCATCATCGACGCAGCCGCGGAGAAGCTTGGCGAGCGCGTGCGGTGCGGGCAGCGCGTCTTGGGCCTCGCCGAAAGCGACGACCGCTGGCAGATCCGCGCGGAGGATGCCAACAGCGGCGCGCAGAGCGAGGAAACGTATGACGCGGTGATCGTCGCCACGCCCGCCGCCGCGACCGCTCGACTGCTAGAGTCGATCGATGCGCACATGAGTGAGTTGCTGGCCGGCGTGGAGTACTCGAGTTGTGCCATCGTGCAGCTCGCTTACAGAAGAGAGGACATCGCCCACCCACTCGACGCGGCTGGCATGGTGGTGCCGCATGTCGAAGGGCGGCCGCTGCAGGCGTGTTCGTTCAGCAGCGTGAAGTACGCCGGTCGAGCACCCGACGGCACCGTGGTGTTGCGAGCATTCTTCGGCGGCGCGCTGCGGCCGGAGCTACCTTCGCTCGAGGAAGCAGAGTTGATCGAATTGGCCAAGAGCGAGACTGCCAAGCTGCTCGGCGCCAGCGGCGAACCGTTGTTTGCGATCGTCAAGCGATGGCAGCAATCGATGCCACAGTACCACATGGGCCACGCCGAGCGAGTGGACGAGATCGAGCAGCGAACTGCCGAGCATCGCGGGCTCGAACTGGCCGGCGCAGCACTTCGCGGCGTGGGCATTCCGCATTGTATTCACTCCGGCGAAGGCGCTGCCGAGCGGATGGTCGGACAATTAGAGCGAGAAGCGACCGGGCGAGAGCCAGCCAATGCGACGTGAAGTTCCATCGATGCGTCCCCTCAACTACACCGAAGACGACTTCGCCACCAGCCCGTTGATGTTCTACTACGAGGTCACGCAGGCGTGTGATCTGGTGTGCAAGCACTGCCGGGCCTCCGCACAGCCGGAAGCGCATCCCGGTGAGTTGACGTCCGAAGAGTCGCGAGCGCTGATCGACCAGGTAGCCACATTCCCCAAGCCGCCGACGCTGGTGTTCACCGGCGGCGATCCCTTGAAGCGGCCCGACTTGTTTGACTTGGTGCGTTACGCGCGGAGTCGCGATTTACGCGTAGCGCTGACTCCTTCGGCGACTCCACTGGCCACGCGTGAAGCGATTGCCGACGCGCAGCAGGCGGGCGTGAGTTGTTTGGGTGTGAGCCTCGACGGGGCCGATGCCGAGACGCACGACGCGTTTCGCGGCTGGAGCGGCAGCTACGCCCGCACGATGGAGATGCTGGAGGACGCCAAGCGTCTGGGGCTGCCGGTGCAGGTGAACACCACGGTGACCAAGCGGAACGTCGGGCAGCTCGACGCCCTGGGCGAACAGTTGGCCGAGCACCAGATCATGATGTGGGCGGTGTTCTTCCTGGTGCCGGTTGGGCGGGGCGTGGAAGAGCAGCGGCTCACGGCCGACGAATGCGAGGAGGTGTTCGCCACGCTGTGGCGGCAAACCGAGCGGCAGCCGTACGCGATCAAGACAACCGAGGCTCCGCACTACCGCCGATTCGTGATGCAGCACCAGGGCGACCCGCTGGCGGGCCGTAGCGACAGCCATGGCCGCCGCGCGCCGCTGGGCGTGCGGGACGGCAAGGGAATCATGTTCGTCGCGCACGATGGGCAGGTGTTCCCCGCCGGCTTTCTGCCACTCGCCTGCGGGCGTTTTCCTGCGCAGTCGGTAGTCGAGACCTATCAGCAGCACCCGACGTTCGTGAAGCTGCGCGATCACGACCAACTGGAAGGCAAGTGCGGCCTGTGCGAATACCGCGCGATCTGTGGCGGCAGTCGCTCGCGAGCGTTTGCCGTGTCTGGCGACGCGATGGCCGAAGAGCCCGACTGCCGGCATCAGCCGGAGGGGACGGGTGAGCTGATCGAGGTGGGCTAGCCAGAGGCACACTTGCCTTCGCGAATTCGGCTAGGACTCTACTCTACGACCCAGGTGTCGCCTGAGGTGAAGAGCTTCTCCAGATCGGCGGGGCCCTTCGTGGCTTTGGCTTGTTCGATCTGATCGTTGATCAACTCGTCGTACCGCGGAGCCTCGATGGCGCGAAACACGCCGATCGGCTCGGGGAAGCCGTCCTGGTGACGCATGCGGGTGAGCAGGTAGGCGAGACTGGGCTCGGGGGCTCGCTCGTCGTGGAACAGCAGGTCGTCCTCTGTGATGCCTTTGCCCAGCTCGACGACTTCGGGGTCCATGCCATTGAGCCGAATGCCTTTGTCGCGGTCCTTGCCGAAGATCATCGGCTTGCCGTGTTCGAGCTGCAGCGTGGTATCTTCCTTCGTGTCGCGATCCTTGGCGTAGTCCCACGCTCCGTCGTTAAAGACGTTGCAGTTCTGATAGACTTCGACGAACGACGTGCCCGAGTGCTCGGCGGCGCGCTTGAGCACGGCGCCCATGTGCTTGAGGTTGGTGTCGATGGTGCGGGCGACGAACGTGCCCTCGGCGCCGATGACGATCGAGAGCGGGTTGAGCGGGTTGTCGATCGCTCCCATCGGCGTGCTCTTGGTTTTGTGCCCCAATAGCGACGTCGGCGAGTACTGACCCTTCGTCAGACCGTAGATGCGGTTGTTGAACAGGATGATGTTGAGGTCCATGTTGCGACGGATGGCGTGCATCAGGTGATTGCCGCCGATGGAGAGCCCGTCGCCATCGCCGGTGATGACCCACACCTGCAGGTCGGGGCGCACGGTCTTGAGGCCGGTGGCCACGGCCGGCGCACGTCCATGAATGGAATGCATGCCGTAGGTGTTCATGTAGTACGGAAACCGGCTGCTGCAACCGATACCCGAGATGAACACAATGTTCTCGCGCGGCACGCCCAAATCTGGCAGTATCTTCTTCATCTGCGCCAGGATGGCGTAGTCGCCGCAACCAGGGCACCAACGAACATCCTGGTCGCTGGCAAAGTCGTTGGGTTTCAGCACAGGCAACGATTCAACGGACATGAGAGTTTTCTCGGGTGTGTTCATCGGCGCCACGTCGCGGAGGCGCCAAGTGTGGTTAGCTGGCTAGTTCGGTATCAATGCGCTCCAGAATCTCTCCCACCTGGAACGGCTTGCCTTGCACCTTGTTCAGGCCCGCGGCGTCGAGGAGGAACTTATCGCGGAGGATGCTGCGGAGCTGGCCGCAGTTCAGTTCGGCGACGAGCACCTTTTTGTAGCTGCGAAGAACCTGCTCGAGGTTTTTGGGGAACGGGTTCAGGTATCGCAGATGGCAGTGGGCAACCGACTTGCCGGCCGTTTGGGCCGTATGCACCGCCGTGGCGCAGGCGCCATAGGGGCCGCCCCAACTGACGACCAGCAGGTCGCCACTTTCCGGTCCATCGACCGTCTGCGGCGGGATGTTGTCGGCTACCAACTCGACCTTCTTCGCCCGCACGTTGATCATGTGCTGGTGGTTGGCCGGGTCGTAGCTGACGTTGCCGGTGAGGTCTTGCTTTTCGAGTCCACCGACGCGGTGCATCAGGGTCGGCGTGCCGGGGCGTGCCCAGGGTCGAGCGAGCTTTTCATCCCGCTCGTAGGGTAAGAACGTGTCGCCATTCGAGAGCGGTTTGGCGTACTCGACTTTCGTTGGTTTGAGGCTCGAAATCTCCGGCAGTCGCCACGGCTCCGAACCGTTGGCGATGTACCCGTCGGTCAGCAGCATCACCGGCAGCATGTGCTCCACCGCGATCCGCCAGGCCTCCTGAGCCGTGTCGAAGCAATCGGCTGGGCTGGCGGCCGCGATGACCGGCATGGGGCACTCGCCATTGCGGCCGTACATGGCCTGGAACAGGTCGGCTTGCTCGGTCTTGGTAGGCAGACCGGTGGATGGACCACCACGTTGCACGTTGATCACGATCATCGGCAACTCGGTCATCACTGCCAGTCCCATCGCTTCGCCCTTCAGCGCGATGCCTGGTCCGCTGCTGGCGGTAACGGCCATCTCGCCGGCGAACGCCGCTCCAATGGTAGCGGTTACCGCAGCGATCTCGTCTTCGGCCTGGAACGTCAGCACGTCGAACTGTTTGTGCTTTGCCAGTTCGTGCAGGATGTCGCTGGCGGGGGTAATGGGATACGCGCCGAGGAACAACCGCCGACCGCTCAGATGCGCCGCGGCTACCAATCCCCAAGCGAGCGCCGTGTTACCCATGATGTTGCGGTACCGGCCGGGTGGCAGCTCGGCCTTGCCGACATGGTACTGGGTGCTGATCGCTTCGACCGTTTCGCCGTAGTTGTAACCGGCCGTGAGTGCGCGGCGGTTGGCTTCGGCCACTTCGGGCTTCTTGCCAAACTTCTCTTCGATGAATCGCAGTGTTGGATCGAGCGAACGATCGTAGAGCCAGAACACCAAGCCCATCGCGAAGAAGTTACGGCAGCGATCGGCTTCCTTTTGGCTAAGCCCCAAGCCTTCGACCGCCAAGCGGGTGAGCTTGGTCATATCGACCTTGTGCAGTCTGAACTTCTTTTCCAGCGACCCGTCTTCCAGCGGGTTGCTTTCGTAGCCAGCCTGCGCGAGGCCCTTCTTGTCGAATGCGCCTTCGTTGCAGATCAGGATGCCACCGTCGCGCAGGTCGCTTAGGTTGGTCACCAGCGCCGCGGGGTTCATGGCCACCAGCGCATCGACAGCGTCGCCGGGGGTGTAAATGTCTTGGCTGGAGAAGTGGATCTGGAAACCACTAACGCCCGCCTTGGTGCCGCGGGGCGCACGAATCTCGGCAGGAAAGTCGGGGAACGTCGCCACGTCGTTCCCGGCCAGGGCCGAGGTGTTGGTGAACTGCGTGCCGGCGAGCTGCATGCCGTCGCCTGAATCGCCGCAGAACCGAACAGTTGCTTCTTCCAGTTGTTGGGTAGGTTTCTCGGTGACGGTCGACATGGTGTGGTTGAAGGGTGGTGCCTGTATAAGAAACGCGGAGAGAGCCGACTCGAGCTGCCGCGATACTAGCATTGTTCGCAGCAGCAGGGGGGTAAGGCAAACCGTGAGTGTACCGCGCCGGCGGTCCGTGTTAAACCGCACTTACTGGCGAAAATATGCCGATTGCGACAAGTGACACCCCCAGCGGGCCGGCTCGTCTCCGAGCCCGGACACACATGCCACTCGTCGAGCGAACCGGGTCCGAGGACGAGCCGGCTCGCTGCTCGCTAGCGGAGCTCCGGCGGCGGTTCGTACAGCTTGGTCAGGTCGATGCCGCCGCGCTGCTCCTCTTCCATCAGCGACATTCGCTTCTCCAGTTGCTCTAACCGGCGTGCCATTTGCGGCAATAGGTCCTCTTTCGGGTCCCGCACTGTGGGGCGGGGTACTTCCGGGTAGCCGAGTTGCCGATGCAGTGAGGCGAACAGGTACAACGGATCCTTGCGGCGATTGGCCAATGCGATGCGGCCCTCGCGGTCGCCAAACAGCGGCTCGGGGCCAGGCTCGACCTCACGGCCGCTCCGCCGGGCACGCTCGGCCGCGTGGGCGCTTTGCACGTACAGCAGGTCGGCGATGTCCACCATGCCCACCTGGCGGCGAATGGTGAGGATCCAGTCGCGCCACCGCTGGTCATACGCGGGATCGTCGGCCACAGCGGCCAGCCCGAAGTCGTAGCCAAGACGATTGCGGCACAGCACCTCGAACTGGTAGAGGAACAGCCCCTGGTGGGTGGGCTCGGCTCCTTCGAATCGTCCCGCGCGGTACAGCGCTTCCTGCGCCAGGATGGCAAGCCCTACGCGCAGATCGAACCGCCCGCGCTCCTTCTCCGCCTCGCTGACAACGAAGCTCTGGAACGGCGTGAAGTAGTGCGTCAGCTTCTGCATGGCCGTGCAGAAGGCCCCCAGGTGGCGTAGCTCCGAAAGCATGAAGTCGATGGCCATCGGCAGCTTGGTCGTGGCGAGCGTCTCCTCGCGAACCGCCGCCAGCACGTCCTGGGCCGGTACGTTCGCGGCTATCCGCTCGCCCAGGGCACTGAAAAAATGCGCCTGCTCGATGTACTCCTCGGGGCCCAGCGGGGCGATGGGATTGTGCGTTTCGGGCATCTGCGTCATGGCCGGCAGTCGGTGCGGGAGTGGTAGAAGGGCCTGTGGCGGCCTATCATCGTATTAGTAGAGCGCCCGCAGGACGTGGCCGCAAGCACTGTCGTTCTATTCGCTCTCGAGCTTCCATTTTACTCCAACCACCTGCAAAAAGTGCCCAGTAAGTTTGCCACCATCGACGAGGCGGTCCAGGCCATTGGCCGGGGCGAAATCATTATCGTTGTCGACGACGAAGACCGTGAGAACGAAGGCGACTTCATCTGCGCCGCGGAAAAAGTCACCCCCGAGCTGGTGAACTTCATGATCACCCATGGCCGCGGGCAGCTCTGCATGCCGATCCTGCCGGAAGTGAGCGAGCGGCTCGATCTGCCACCGATCGTGGAGGACAACACCGCGCCGCTTGGCACCGCCTATACGATTCCGGTGGACCATCGATCGGCCAAGACCGGCATCACCGCCGCCGAGCGAGCGAATACCATTCTGGAGATCTGCAACCCCAAGAGCGTGCCTTCGGATTTTGTGCGCCCGGGACACCTGGCTCCCTTGGTGGCCAAGGAAGGTGGAGTGCTTCGCCGCGCGGGCCACACCGAAGCGGCCGTGGATCTCGCACGGATGGCCGACCTCACCCCGGCCGGTGTGTTGTGCGAGATCTTGAACGAATCGGGCGATCGAGCCAACCGCGACGAGCTCTCCAAGCTGGCCGAAGAGCACAACCTGCCGATCATCTCCATCGAAGACCTGATCGCTCACCGCCGGGTCCGCGAGAAGCTGGTTTATCGCAAAGCCGAAGCGAAGCTGCCCACCCGTTATGGCGATGGCCACGTCATCGCCTACGGCGTGTCTTACGAGCACCAGGAACCCGTGGTCTACGTGATTGGCGACATCAAGAGCGCGGAAGCTCCATTGGTGCGGTTGCACTCGTCGTGCTTTACTGGCGACTTGCTCGAATCGCTCCGCTGCGACTGTGGCGATCAACTACACATGGCGCTCGACATGATCGCCAGCGAAGGGTGCGGCGTGCTGGTTTACTTGCCACAGGAAGGTCGCGGCATTGGTCTGGTCGAAAAAGTAAAAGCCTACGCCCTGCAAGACGAAGGCATGGACACCGTCGAGGCCAACGTGGCGCTTGGATTCAAGGCCGATCCCCGCGACTATGGCGTCGGCATCCAGCTGCTCAAAGACTTGGGCTTGCGCAAGATCCGCCTGCTCACGAACAACCCCAAAAAGACCGACGCGTTCATCTATGGGGGCTTCGACCTGGAAGTGGTCGACCAGATTCCCATCGTCCCGCCCATCACCAAGCACAACGAGCGGTACATGGCGACCAAGCGGGACAAGATGGGGCATCAGTTGCCGAACTGAGTGTTTGGCAACGCTTACAAATGAGAACTCCGTTTGATCAACGCGCTCGGAGCGCGGAGCAAACGGCTACTATCGCCATGCTGCATTTTCATACGAATGTCTTCGCGCGACCGCTGGAGTTGGCTTCCGGACCTGCGGTCGAGCTGCGCGGCAAGCAATTCGCAACCTTTGCCTCTCCAGGTGGCGGGCCGCCGGTGTTTGAGCAGCCTCTCCCGGCGACGTTCGAGGAGATTCAGCAGCGGCTTATGCAGATCCCGCGGATGGATATCGAGCCGGATGGCTACTTCCTGGTGGCCGGCGGAGAGCAAGAAGGCCGGCGGTGGCAGATCGACGGGCATCTGTTCGAGTACGACGGCCGGATGTACCGCGTCGAGATGCACGGCAGTTGCAGCCATGAGCTGCTCGGCGACATGCTCGACTGTTTTGGCACGCGCGACGTGGTGTACCAACTCGTGCACGAAGGCGTGACGCTCTCGGCGGTCGACTTCAAGCACTTCGCCGAATTGCCGCCGGACTAGCGCTCTTGCCAGTCGACGCCTGAGATCTCCGCCAAGGCCAGCATCAGGGAGTGGGTTCCATCCTTGGCGTGACCTTGCGCGGCCGTGGCGCGGTACAGTTGCTCGACCAACGCAACGCCAGGGAGCGCCAGATTCATGCGACGCGACTCTTCCAGGATGATCCGCAGGTCTTTGAGAAAGTGCTCGACATAGAAGCCCGGTTCGAAGTTGCCGGCGATGATCCGCGGGCCGAGGTTCGATAGCGACCAGCTTCCCGCGGCGCCGGAGGCCACCGATTCGAGCACCGTTTCGAGATCGAGACCTGCGCGGTACGCGTACAGCAGCGCTTCGCACACACCAATCATGCTGGCGGCCACCAGCGTTTGGTTCACCATCTTGGTGTGCTGCCCCGCACCCGGTCCGCCCTGGTGGACGTAAGTCTTGCCCATCAGCGACCATAGTGGCTCGAGCGCCGCAACGGTTTCCACGTCGCCGCCGATCATGATCGACAGCGCGGCGTTCCGCGCTCCGACGTCGCCTCCGGAGACTGGTGCGTCGACGCTCGTGACACCTTGTTTGGCGGCTTGCTCGGCGATCTCCACCGCGAGCGACGGTTCGCTGGTGGTCATATCTACCAGCACGCCGCCCGACTGCGAGCCAGCGAGTGCACCATTCTCGCCCAGGATCACACTCCGCACGTCATTGGGCATGCCGACGATGCTGAACACCACGTCGGATTGCTCGGCCACCGCACGTGGCGAGTCGGCCCACTTCGCTCCACGGCCGACCAGGTCGTCCGCTTTGCTCTTGGTGCGATTGAAAACCGTGCAAGCGTAACCGGCATCCAGCAGATGCCCACACATGCTACGGCCCATGACGCCAGTGCCGATCCAACCGATACGAGTTTGTTCTGGAGTGATATTCAAGGTGTTCCCCTTAGTAAGCTTGCTTTGCTCGCCATGCTAATGAATGGTCACTCCATCGCCAAGGCGGCGGCCAGCACGCTCCAGACGTAGTTGGCGACGGTCGGCTCTTGCGACGCCCGCGGCCCGGCGACGTTTAAGCGTCGGGCGTTGTGCTCGGTGATGAATGTGTTGAGCTTCTCGGCGTCCTGGCGGATGGCTTCGGCGGTGCCGGGGCGTGCGTGGGCGTCGCGGGCGAGGTGCAACAGCGGCTTGTCTCGCTCTTGGGCCAGGCGAATCGTAAGCCCAGTGCCGCCGCTGGCCTCTTGGGCGATGGTAAACACCACGGTGGCATCCGTGTCTTCCACGTTCTGGCGGGTTCGCACGTGGTAGCTCCGCGAACTGGTTTCGCGAAGTTGGTATCGCTCGTCGATCGCGCCGTCTTCGGCGCGGCGGCCACGGGGACACCAGCCCTCGTGTGGCAGAAAGTGCTCGATGGCAAAGTCGAGCGCAGCACGATCGGCGCCCGTCTGCCCCCCGGACACCAGCGTGACGACCGACAATGGCGACTCCCGTTCACTCACTGTCGCAAATCGCCTGGAACGCCATTGGGAAACTCCTCTGCAATCACCCGCTGAATGTACTGTACGCGGTTGGCCGGCTTGGGGTGGGTGCTGAGCATTTCGGGCGGGCCGCCACCCGGGCTTGCTTCGTCTAGTACATGCATCACCTCAATCATCGCGCGCGGATCGTAGTCAGCGAGGTACAGCAGTCGCACGCCCCACTTGTCCGATTCCAGTTCGTCCTCGCGGCCGTACTTCATCTGGACCATCTGCGCGACGGACTGCGCCATGCGAACGCTATTGGCGTCGCCCCCGGCGGTGCCGGCAGCGGTGGCTAGCCCGCTGAATAGCCTCTGCTGGGCCATTCGCTTGTTGCCGTGACGCTCGATCACGTGTCCTATCTCATGTCCCAGGACGCCAGCCAGTTGTCCGTCGGATCCAAGCCGGCGGTAGAGTGCCTCGGTGATGAACACCTGGCCGCCGGGCAGGGCGAAAGCGTTCACGGTTCGCCGGTCGGCAAGTAAGTGAAAGTCGAAGTTGTAGGGATTCACGAACTCTTCGCCGGTTGATTTGCGTTCCTGATCGATATACCGTTGCAAGCCAGCGAGAAGTTGGGCGCCAATGTCGTTCACGTGCGCCCGCGCACCGCGATCGGGGCTCAGCCCGCCATGCTGCTGCGCCATCTGTGGCACCGCCTGCAGCCCGAGGGCCTCTTCGTCCTTCTCCTCCGGCATAGCGACGCGTTCGACTTCGCCGGTAATCTGGTTGCGATCGCCAGGGTTGCCGTAGTACGAGATGAGTGCGAAGATCGCCAGCCCCAGCGCGATCAAGAGTCGCATCTTCAGACCATTGTTGCCGCGACTGCGACTGGGGGAGGCCTCCTGTCTTTGCCGGCCGACGCCAAACGGGTCGCGGCCGCTGCGGCTGCGATACGAACCTCGACGCTGCGGCCGAGTTGGAAACGGAAGACGTAGCCGCGCCATGATGGGACCCTCGCCGACGAGCAAATCCGCGGGCGAGTGCTCCGCGGTTTGCACAGTGTAGCACGGGCCGAGAGAATGGGCAAAAGGTTGCGCGAGCGGCCTAGTACTCCACGGTTTCCTTGCCATCGCGCGTGATCATTTTCGGCAGGTTGGCTCTGTCTCGCTCGTTGTCCAAACTCAGCACGCGGGCCGAGCCATCGCAGAATGCGACGAGCACCTCCTGCATCCCCGCCGCCTGAAGCTGCTGTAAAGCTTTCGCCAGATCAACTTCCCAATCGGCAGGCTTGGTCCACGGAACCGCTTGCTCCGGTGGAACCTGGACAATCATCAGCGTGTTCGACGTGCCGTCGGTCATGTCGCGGAGTTCGATGCCAGGTACCAGGTAGATGTCCTGACCAGCGTATTTGTCGGTCTTCTCCACCGCTTTTCCATCTGCGGGTGGAAAGGCACTTTGCGGATGGACCGGAACCACGTAAGTAGTCTTCCCCGCGGCAGCCAGTTCGGGATGCGAATCGTCTTTGTACACGCCCGGCATCTGATCGAGGAGCGTCAAGTTGTGCGGGCTGTCCCACGGTTCGTCGCAATGGAATTGTTCGTACAAGTTGCTGTTTTCAAGATAGGGAAGCAACGCGACGCGCCATGACAGCAGCGGCTTTCCTCGCTTGTCGACGATCGCCGTGGCTGCCGGAAAATGATCGTGGCTCGACTCGAAGTTGAACATCGCCAAAGCCATTTGCTTAAGGTTGTTCAGTCGGGTGCTTCGTCGCGCAGCCTCGCGAGCCGCATGGATCGGCGGCAGAATCACGGCGGCCGTTAGTTCCACGATCTCCGGATCGTCGTGCGAAGCGGTGATCTCGAGCACTGAACCGTTTCGAGTGGGGGTCAGTACACTGGCTGCCCGCTCGACGATCTGCACCGCGGGCCAGCCGGAGTTGCTGGCTTCGTTCTCCTTCACCTTGCGCGCGGCGAGGTTCCAGGCCGCTTGGATCGTCTTCTCCAACGTCTCGGCCGTGTGCTCGCTGGTGGTGTCGGCTGTGACGTGCAGCTTCCACTCAGGTGGACAGGTCACTCGCACTGCAACGTGATTCATCTCGTCGGCCAGCATCTCGCCGGTGATCTTGTTAAATGGCTTGGGCAACGTGGGCCACAGCTCTCGGATCACCCGTCGCGGTTCTTCGCCAGGGGCGACGACCAGGGCAAGTGCCGGCGAGTGCTCTTCTGCGGCTTGATTGGCATCATTGAGTAGCGCGGCAAGCTGCCCGGCCGCCGCGACGGGGCCTGATCGCTCTCGTCCAGCATAACGCTCGACGGTCGGCTTCTGGCCAACCAGCACCAGCGACTCTTGCTGCGAGACGGCCAGATCGGGCCCGCCCGGCATCATGGCCCGCAGGCCTTCGAGCAGCTGGCGAACACGTTGGCCCTGGTCGGGCGATTCGGTCGTGATGGCCACAATGGGTCCGGCCTTGGGATTCAAGTCGCCCGCACCAAGTACTACCACCACTTCTCTTGCGCCGGCCGAACGAAAGCTCTCGATGAACCCAAGTGTCATGGCGAACGCCGGCGAGCCGGTTATCGCATTGCCTTCCTCGCCCAACCGCTTGGCAAGTTCCTGCTGGACGCCGGTTACCCAGCGACCATCCAGCTCCACGGCCGCAGCAACCAGCAGGTCGTCGCCCGCCAATTGTTCCACGGCCGCCTTCACTCGTTCGTTGGCGAAGGAGTGTTGGCACACGACGACACTGAAGACGATCAGCGCGCACTTCAAAGCATGATGACGTAACATTTTCAGTTTCCTTCCGCCTCGGGAGTATCTTGTTCGGTGGCGATCGAGAGTTCGTACCGCGTTTCCATGTGGAAACCATCGGAAACGGGGAGCGTCAACACCGCGGTATCGCCCTCGAGGTGGTACTCAAACGGCTTCCCGGTCGCGATGTTCTTGGGCACGGGCACGCATGTGATGTCGTCGAGTGACTTGGGCCACTTTCCTTCATTCTGCGCGGCGTGCATTCGCAAGGCTTCGATCACCCGCAATGCGTCGAGGTTCCGCTCGGTGCGCACTTCGGCCGCTTGTGCTGCTTGAATGGCTGGCAGGAGCAGCGAGGCAATGGGCAGGATCTCGCGATCGAGCGAAGCGCCCATTGGTCCGCTATCATCGAGCTTTGCGTCCGCTTGTCTTGCGATCTTTCGCCCTGTCTGGAAATCCACGTAAGTCGCCTTCTCAAACTCGTCGGCCTGGACTTGATAAACGCGAGCGTGGTAAATGGCCAGCACTTGTCCAACCGGCATCTGTTCCACACGCTCTGGGTCGAAGCCCCAGGCAACCAGTCGCTCCTTGGCATGCGAGTAGCTTGCCATCCCCAGTCCCACGGCAACCAGCGATTGTGCTTCGGAGGCTTCCTGGCGCATTAACTCTTCCCAACCGAAGCCGGAACTTAGCATGTGCATCCCCTTGGTCATCAGCCAAGTTGTCTCGCGGCGCCACAGGTCGTTCCACGCATCGTACGAACGATCCTTGTGCTCGGGATCGTCGAGCAGCTCGAACATCCGCGGCCCGATAGCCAGTTCCAGTCGCATCGCGTCTCGGAGTGACACCTGAGACCTCGGCAGTTCCGAAAGCGCCCAGTACATGTTGGGCGAGTCGGGAGCGGCGATAAGGTCGAGCATGTTCTCGTTGGTGATTCCACAAATGGCCATGCCCACCAACCCACTGACCAGAATCGGTTGCTCACCAACATCGCGGCCGAGCCGATAGCTCATGCGCATCAAATCGATGGCATCGTCGTAGCGGCCTTCGGCGATCGCCAGTCGGGTTCGCAAGGCCAAAGCACGAGAAACGCTCCGCATCGCCTGGATTTCGGGCAGCAGGAACATGATCACGTCGGGGCCCTTGAGGTCCTCGAAACTCACGCCCCAATCGGTGTCGCGGCAGCGGCTTCCGGGGTCGATGAAACGGACCAGCGAATCGAATCGACCTGCAGCTTCGCGCAGCTTATCGATTGGGACCTCGCTGATGGGGACGGAGTTGCCATACCAGTCATACACTTCATCGGCAAAGTCCTTATGGACTCTCTCCCACGTCTTCTCGACGCCACCTTCGGGAAACGCCCGCATGTAGTTGGCCACCGAGTTACCGGGCACGAGTTCGTGGGGCCTTAGCGTCAGCCGGTACTTGAACGCCGGCACCGGTTCGTCGGCCGGCGTGACGTCCATACGGACGATCTCCAAGTAGTCGCCCGCTATCTTGCCTTCCTCTAGCACGACCTCGGCATGCACGATGCTGCTAGACATCAGGAAGGGAACGACGGCGAGTAACCACGCGACTGTTGTTGATAAACTTCTAGTATTCATACCACCGGTTCCTCTCGGTTAGTGGAAGCTTCGTTCAGATTGTCGTTCGTCTTGTCAGGCGCCGAGCGCTTGGTCCTGCGCGGCGGAGGCAGCAGTTCGTCCATCATTCCTCGCACCGTGCTGGGCCGCGACGGCGCTGCCTCGGTGTTCGACGAACTCGCACTCTCAACCGTCCAGGCGTCGACGCCGCGTTGCAGCACCACCGCCCGCAGCGCCAGGTAGTTCTTGCTGGGGTCGGCCAACAGCAACGGATCGACTGCCGGCAGGTCGGGCGTCTGCGCCACAGCAATGGGTTTTGGTTGTGGCACCTCGGATTTGGCGATGGACTCCTCCGATGGAGCGGTCGGCGGCGCATCGACGAACTGCGGCAACGGTTCCGGCGTGGGACGCTGCCAAAGCGTCACCGCCAGCGCAACTGAAGCGGCGGCCATGAGTGCCGTGGAGGATTGCCACAGGCGAATCGTTTTTCGCGAAGACGCTAAGCCGCGGGCGGCCTGGTATCCTGCGCGGTACATGAGCGCGTCGCGGTCGATCTGCGGCGCGGTGGGCGCGAGACCTGCCAAGGCGCGTTCGATGTCGTCGTTCGTCATTCGGATTTCGTCGTTCCCGGACATGGGACCTCCCACAGCTTGCGTAATCGATCGAGCGCTTCGCGATACTTACGATGCAACGTGCTGGAGGGAACTCGCAGCACTTCGGCCATTTCGTCGAATGTCAAACCGCCCCAGGTCTTCAGCACCACCAAATCTCGCAGCTCCGCTGGCAACGATGCCACCGCGTCGACCAACTCAACCAATTCGCGGTGCATGCGCTGATGCGTCGTTGCGTCGCGGTCGATCTGCGGCGCGGTGGGCGCGAGACCTGCCAAGGCGCCTTCGATGTCGTCGTTCGTCATTCGGATCTCGTCGTTCCCGGACATGGGACCTCCCACAGCATGCGTAACCGATCGAGTGCTTCGCGATACTTACGATGCAACGTGCTGGAGGGAACTCGCAGCACTTCAGCCATTTCTTCGAACGTCAGCCCGCCCCAGGTTTTCAGTACCACCAGCTCTCGCAACTCCGCTGGCAGCGACGCCACTGCGTCGAGCAGCTCGCGTTGGTCGCCTTGGGCGGGGCGTGCTTCGAGTCGCTGTTGCCAGGCGGATTGCTCGCGCTGGTGCCGGCGTCGCTCGCTCCGTGAGTGGTTCACCGCCAGCCGGCGGACCACTGTGTACAGCCACGCGACCGGCCGCTCAGGCGGCGGATCCTCGGCCGCCAGTTTCACCAGGGCCTCTTGCAGGCAGTCATCGGCGGCGCTGGTCCACTGCGCGGCGTACAAGGCCAATGCCGATCCGTGGCAGTCCAGCAGCTCGCCCAGCCACCGCGATCGCGACGGCGCGTCGCCGGCTGAGGCATCTGCTGAATCCTGCATCCGCGTCTCCCGGTGGTGGCCAACTATAGAAGAGACACCGTAGCGTGGGGCTTTATCCCACAAATCCCAAAGACCCAAAGAAAAGTCCAATGCTCTCGGTAGCCGGATTCGCAAGAATTCGGACGCGTTGGTGATACTCCGAATTCTTGCGAATCCGGCTACGAGCAATCGTCATCGGTCATTGCATACGTCATTCGTCATTCACCCCCGGTGTTCTTCCCGCGCCAGGCCGGCGGCGCCGATGAAGCCCGCGTCGCCGCCCAGGCGGGCGAAGTCCATGTGTACTTCCGAGCGGAGGCTCTCGAAAATGCGTACCGACGTTTGCCGGCGGACCTCATCGAGGAATCGCTCGCCCAGCGGATGGCCTTCGCCGCCGAAGGTCATCGCGCCGCCGATCACCACGCTTTCGGGATCCACCGTGTGAATGATCGACGCCAGCCCAATGGCCAGCAGCTTGGCGGTTTCCATCACGATGCTCATCGCCAAATGGTCGCCCGCCTCGGCGGCTTTGGCGATGGCCAGCGGCGTGAGCGACTCGTCGTCCAGTTCGCTGAGCGACGACTTGGCGCCGGTGGTCTCCAGCGCCGCTCGCGCGCGGGCTTCTACCCCGTATGCCCCGCAGTAACCTTCGAGGGTGCCGCGCAGTTTCAGGCTGTTCGGCGGGGCGTCGTCGCGGCAGTCGATCACGATGTGGCCCACCTCGCCGCCAGCGCCGTGGGCGCCGACCAGAAGTCGGCCATCGATAATGATGCCCCCGCCGACGCCGGTGCCGAGCGTCACGAGCACCATGTTCTGCACTTCCGCCCCGGCGCCGCTCCAAAATTCGCCGAAGGCGGCCGCGTTGGCGTCGTTGGCGAACGTCACGGGCAGTCCGGTTGCTTTGCTGAACAAGTCGCGCACCATCGCAAAGTGCCAACCCGGCAAGTTGCCGGGCTTCAGTAGTTGTCCCGTCGCCAAGTTCATTGGGCCGGGCGTAGCGAGTCCTGCGCGGGCGACCGTGTTGGGCTCGAGTCCCAGCTTGGCGAGCATGTCGCCGAGTGTTTCTGCCACCCGCTCTGCAGCCTTCTCGGCGCCGTCCTCCTGCTGGGTGGAAATCTTGTTGAACGCCACCGGCTGACCCGTGTCGTCGACCAGGCCGATCTTGATGTTGGTGCCGCCGACGTCGATGCCGGCGAACAAAGGAAGCGTGGCTTTATCGATTGGCAGCAGCGCAGGTGTGACTGTCATTGATTGCTTAGAGAGCGAGATGTCCGATTTACGAAGGCGAGCCTTCCCCAACTGGGCCAATATAGTCGGCCCTCCTGGGCAGGGGCAATCTGCCGAGAAATGTCGCGTGTGGAGCGAGTACCTCAAAAGTTACCGATTTGATTGATTGACATATCGAGATATGACGATATATTCAAGTAAAGGCAAACCTATGGCATCCACCAAGCGAATGCGACTGACGAACCTCGAAGCCCTCGGCCAAGCCGCCGAGTGCCTGCGGACGCTGGCGCACCCGCACCGATTGCGGATGGTGCAGATGTTGCTGCAGGGCGATTACACGGTGGGCGAGCTGGCCACAGCGTGCGACCTGCCCAGCCACATGGCATCGGAGCACTTGCGGCTGATGCAGCGGTGTGGGCTGCTGACTAGCGAGAAAGATGGTCGGCGGCGATACTACCGCGTGAGCGAGCCTCATCTGGAAGCGATCATGCAATGCATCGAAGAGCGCTTCGGAACCAAGTGAACTGTTAGATGCCTTTTTTCACAAAAATATCGTCATATCGCGATATTTTAACCTTTCCAGGAGGTGCCAATTATGGCTGCTCGAACTATCAGCCCTAGCGAATTCAAAGACGTCGTCTCCGCCGGGAACTTCAAACTCGTCGACGTCCGAACACCGGCCGAGTTTCAAGATACCCACGTCCGCGGCGCCGTGAACGTGCCGCTCGATCGACTTTCGGCCGACGCGGTGCCACAGCCGGCCGAGGGACAGACGCTGTACATCATTTGCCAGAAAGGCGGTCGCGGCTCGAAGGCTTGCGACCAGTTGTCCGCGGCGGGATTGGAGAACGTGGTAAACGTCGAGGGTGGCACCACGGCTTGCGAGCAAGCTGGCGTGCCGGTCGTGCGCGGCAAGAAGGTCATGTCGCTCGAGCGGCAGGTCCGCATCGCCGCCGGTTCGCTGGTGCTGCTGGGTATTGGGCTGTACTTCGTGCATCCGGCGTTCCTGGCTCTTTCGGCTTTCGTGGGCGCCGGATTGGTGTTTGCCGGCCTGACCGACACTTGCGGCATGGGCATGCTGCTCGCGCGGATGCCGTGGAACCAAGTGTGCAGCGACGCGACCTGCGATTCCACCGCGGCCAAGCCGGCCGTGTAACTCAACCCTCATCCAACTTCGGGATACCCCCATGATGATTCTCATTGTCGGCGGCGTGGCGGGCGGTGCGAGCGCGGCGGCTCGGGCGCGAAGGCTATCGAAAGAGGCCGAGATCGTCATGATCGAGCGCGGCAGCCATCCGTCGTTCGCCAACTGCGGCATGCCCTACTACATCGGCGGCACCATCGAGTCGCGTAACAAGCTGCTGGTAAGCCCGATTGAACGACTTCGGAATCGCTACCGGCTGGACGTCCGGGTCCGCGAGTCGGTGGAGTCGATCGATCGAGCCAAGAAGCAAGTTCTTATCAAGCGACTCGACACCGGCGAAGAGTACACCGAAAGCTACGACAAGCTGATTCTCGCGCCGGGCGCTGCGCCATTCAAACCGCCGATTCCCGGCATCGATTTGCCGGGCATCTACACGCTTCGCAACCTGGAAGACGCCGACCAGCTGGCGGCCGCCACCGAGGGCGCTGAGCGAGCGGTGATTATCGGCGGCGGTTTCATCGGCATCGAAATGGCCGAGAACCTCGTGCACCGCGGCTTGGAAACCTCGCTGGTGGAGCTGAGTCCTCAGATCCTGCCGCCTTGGGACGCTGAGATGGTGGCCCCGCTCGAGCAGTTGCTCCGCGACCGCGGTGTGAAACTGCACCTGGGCGACTCGGCCACCGAGTTCCGCCAGGTGGGCGAGGGGCTGGAAGTGGTGATGAACAGCGGCGCGACAATCATGGCGGACTTTGTGGTGCTGTCCATCGGAGTGCGTCCCGAAAACACACTGGCGGTGAAAGCCGAACTGGACGTAGCCGAGCGCGGCGGCATCCAGGTGAATCGCCACCAGCAAACCAGTGACGCGGACATCTACGCGGTGGGCGACGCCATCGAGGTGACCGACGTGGTAAGCGGAACCCCGGTGCAGATTCCGCTGGCCGGGCCTGCCAATCGCCAGGGCCGCATTGCCGCCGATCACATCTTCGGGCGCGCCTCGCAGTATCGCGGCACCCAAGGCACCGCCATCGTTGGCCTCTGGGACCAAGGCGCGGCGATGACTGGCCTAAGTGAAAAAGTGTGCCAGCGGCTGGGCCTCGACTACGAGAAGGTCTACCTGCACCCTGGCGACCACGCTGGTTATTATCCAGGCGCAACCAGCATGGCGATGAAGATTCTGTTCGACCCCACCAGTGGCAAACTGCTCGGCGGGCAAGTAGTCGGCAAGCGGGGCATCGACAAGCGAGTGGACGTGTTGGCCATAGCATTGCAAGCGGGCATGTCCGTGATGGACTTGGAAGAGTCGGAGCTGGCCTACGCGCCGCAGTACGGTTCGGCCAAAGACCCGATCAACATGGCGGGCTTCATCGCATCGGGCGTGGTGCGCGGCGACCACCCGGTAGCGCACTCCACCCAGCTCGTCGCGGACAAACTCCAGGACGTCACGTTGCTCGATGTTCGCACGCCTGAAGAGTTCGCCGCTGGCGCGATTCCCGGCAGCACGAACGTACCGCTCGACGTATTGCGGAACGAGTTAAACTCGATTCCTAAAGACAAGCCGGTGGTTGCCTACTGCAAGGTTGGCCAGCGCGGTTACATGGCAACGCGGATTCTGATGCTCGAAGGTTACGATGTTCGTAACTTGAGTGGTGGGTACACCACTTACACGCAGGTAGCGGCCGCGAGCAAGAAGTAGCAACACAGCAACACGCCATAAAAAAACCGGAGGAACCCAATCGGGTTCCTCCGGCGTTGCCATTCGCTAAATCTTGTGATGTTGGATCAGTGCGGGTGTGCGAACAGCTGGATGGCTCTTGAGGGAGCGAAGGTTCATTCGCTCCACAGAGTAGTCTGTCGGCTGGCTCACAATTCGTCAATTATGGCGCAAGGAAAAAGCCGAAAATTCATAATTCCGCTAGCGGTAACCCGATAACCGTACAACCAACACCAGATATGCGTACTAGCGCTAGCTAGCAGTTTCCGTAACTGCTGTGCTGGCCGAGTGATGTGGCGAACTGCCACCGAGATGCGGTGTGCCGTCGGTGTGCGACTTATCCGCGTTGCTTGCTTCCTGCAGCTCCCCCGGCTCATCTCCCTTGCCCGCCATCAGGGCGAAAAAGCAGGGTACGACGACCGTGCGGACGAAGAAAGTGTCGAGCAGCACACCCAGGGCTAGTGCGAAGCCAATCTCGATCATGCCCCGCAGCGTGCCGGAGGCCATGGCGATGAACGTGCCGGCCATGATGATGCCGCAACTGGTGATGATGCCACCGGTCTGCACCATGGCCCGCCGCAACCCGCGACGCTGGCCCAGCTTGGCTTGCTCCTCGAACACGCGGGTGGTGAGGTAGATGTTGTAGTCCTGCCCCACGGCAATCAGGATCACGAACAGGAAGATTGGTACCTTCCAGTCGAGGCCGTCGAACGTTTCGCCGTAGTACCAGCGGAAGAAGTAGTCGGTCATGCCGATCGTGGCAAAGTACGACAGCAGCACGGTGACGATCAGATACAAGCACACCAGCGGTCGGCGAAGGATCACCATGATCACGGCCAGCACCGCCACCACTACCAGAATCTTGATGGTGGTTTCGTCGGCCCTGGTCACCTGCTCCAGGTCGCGCATGCCCGGCGTGGTGCCGATGTATTCGAAGCGTGCGCCTTTCCAATCCGGCAATCCGCTACGGACTTTCTGCCAGTCGTCCTGCGTGCCGGCGAACCATTCGGGCTTCTGTTCAGGGAAATCCTCGCCAGCGCTAACCTTGGCGAGCCGCTCTTCGATCTCGTCGACAATCGCGCGGGCTTCCCGCGAGAAGGGATCTTTGTCGAGCACCAGGTGCAGCTGCGTTACTTTGCCGTTGTATTTGCCGGTCTCGGAGACGAACGTGCTCTTGGCCAGCGGGCTACCGGACACGGTGAGCTTGGCCAGGTTGTCGACGTTGGTGGGATCGCCGCCGCCTGGCTTGTACAAGCTGCGCACGTCGGTCACGCCCGGCATGTTGTAGATGAACGTGTTGAGGAACGCGATCGAGTAGTTGCTACTGTCGTTCAGGTCGTTCGGGGTGCCGTCGGGCAGTTGAGCCACGATACTCATTGGCGCCGATTCGCCAGGGGGGAAGTATTCGCGGATGAGCTCGGTGCCTTGCTTGCTGGAGCGGTCCTGCGCCAGTTCGTTCATGAAGTCGTGCGTGACCTGCACGCTCAGGCCATTGAGCATGAACGGCGCCGCGATGCCGAAGGCCGCCCACAGGATCAATCCTGGGCGACGCAGCACCTGGCGCGCGACCCAGTCCCAAACGGGCGAGATCTGCTTCATCTGGTCGTCGAACGATAGGTTCGACAACTCCGGTGGAGTCAGGTTCTTGATGCCAAACGGCCAGAACACCACTTTGCCGAACGCCCTCAGCAGCGCAGGGGCAAACGTAATGCATGCCAACAGGGCGATGAACAGGCAAATCGCGATCACCGGACCGGAGTAGATGAACTTGCCGTAGGTGGCGAAGAACATCGTGGCCAGTCCCAGGATGGTCGTAAACGCGCTGGCCGCCAGCGCGTCGCCCACGTTCATCAGGGCCGTGCCGGAGGCTTTGGACAGATCGACTCCCAGGCCGAGTTCCTCTTTGAACCGAGCAATGAGGAACAAGCAGAAATCGGTGCCCGCGCCGAACAGAATCACGACCACGAAGATTTTGGTGGTGGTGAAGATCTTGAAGTCGCTGGTCATCCCAGCGAACGTCACGTCGCCGGGACCGAAGTACTGCGCCATCAGCGCTACAACGTCGCTCGCTACGCTCAGGCTCACACCGATGGTGGCCATCGGAATCAGCACCAACAGCGGCGAGCGGTAGATCATCAGCAGGCACAGCAGCACCAGCACAATGGTGGTCAGTTCGGTGCTCTTTAAGCTCTCGCCGATCGACAGCTGCATGTCGCCGCCGATCATTCCCGAACCGCTGAGGCCAATCTCGAGCCCCTCGGGTCGATTGGGCGAGGTGAGGGCCTCATCCACCAGGCGATTCACCGCCATCAAGATCCACACGTTCTCGGTCGCCATCATGTCGGTCGTCAGACGCCCGACGACCATCACCGCGTGGCCTTCTAGGTTCTTTCCGTCGCGCGCGGCATCGCCGGCTGCGGGGCGTCCTCGTCGACTGTTCTTGAGCATCTGTCCCACCACGGGAGTCAGCTCCGTCCACACCCGCTTCTCGTTGTCTGCCCAAGGGAAGTCTTCGGTGACGTAGTCGACCAGATCGCCCACCGCGCGAATGGGAGTCTTCTCCGGATCGGGCACCGGCAAGTCGTGCGCTTTGCACACCGCTTGGATGAGTTCGTCGGCTTGCTCCTGGGTGAGTCCCAGGTTGGGGGCCCGCCGATCCGTCGGTGCGGCCACCACATCGCTTTCCGCCTCGTCCGTGGCAGGCGGAGCGACGAGAACGGCATTTAGTCGGACCTTGTCTGGAGAGACGCCGTTCTTGTCGAGCCGACTGCGAATGTCGTCGAGCACGTTGAACGTCTCTTGGCCCAGGCGAGCCAAGTGCCCCGCCACATCGATGGCAAACTGACGGTCGGGTTTAGTGAGCGGCTTGTCGGGGCGGGCGAACACCAAAACGATCTGGCTCTTGGCCTTCTCGTCGGGAAACGCATTCTGCAGCAGGGTGATGCCGCGACGGCTGGTCGCCTCGCTGGGCAGATAGTCGAAGTCGCCATCCAGGGCCACTTGGTCCCAGCTAGGTGCTACCACCTTCAAACCGATAGCTAGCGCTCCCCAGAATATGAGGATCGCCAACCAGTAGCGGTTCACCCAGTTACCAAGTAGTGCAAACATCGACGATTCGTCAAAGTTGGAAAACAGGAACGCTCGCAGGGAATGCGCGCAGCACGCCACCCAGCTGCGTCCGAAGTCTATGATATTACCCCGTTTGCGACGAATGTCCTAGTGGATAACCTCATCCGCGACCGGATCAATTCACCGACTCTTGCACGCAGCGGGTACCTAACCCCTACCACAGGCAAACTCGCTTGGATTGCGGGTAAAAGGAGATATGCAGGGTAGCTTTCGCCTGGAAATTCCGCACTTGGTGGGCAGTTTCTCGGAACCCTGGGCTGCCGAGAGCGTACAACTCCTGGAGGGTCTGCCGCGAAGCCCCCGCCTGCCCGACGAACAGAGGCCACACACCAGGGGTGGTGCGTCGCCGCCGCTGGCCGTGGTACAATCGGCCACGGTGGTCGGCCACGGTGGTCGGCCTAAATACCCTCGATCGGCCATCCGCCTCATCTTATCGCGTTTACGGAACACCAAGAGAGATACTCCACGGGGACCATCATGACCGCATTGCGCCGGAGGCATAGGGCCGCAGCACTGCTGCTGGGAGCAGCCCTCGGGCTGCTTGTCCAGCCGACCTCGCTGCTGGCCCAGGAGCAGCGCCCCAACATCATCGTCATCATGTCGGACGATATGGGCTACTCCGACATTGGCTGCTACGGCAGCGAAATCAACACGCCGAATCTCGACCAACTGGCCGACGGCGGGGTGCGGTTTACGCAGTTCTACAACACGGGCCGTTGCTGCCCCACGCGAGCGAGTTTGCTCACCGGCCTCTACCCGCACCAGGCGGGCATGGGGTGGATGACCACCTTCCAGGGCCCCGACGCCTACGCGGGCGACTTGAATCGCCGCTGCGTGACGCTCGCCGAGGTATTGAAGACCGCCGGGTACAATACCTACATGGTGGGCAAGTGGCACGTCACTCCACCGCCCAACCAGGCACAAGTCGACGAAGACAAAGTACCTCGCCACAATTGGCCGCTGTCGCGCGGCTTCGATCGCTTCTACGGCACCATCGCCGGCGCAGGCAGCTTCTACGACCCCGGCACCTTGGTGCGCGACAACCAGTTGATCGCGCCTGAGAGTCCCAAGGACTTCTACTACACCGATGCGTTGAGCGAAAACGCTTCGCAGATGATCCGCGACCACAAGCGGGAGAAGCCGTTCTTCATGTACCTGGCTTACACCGCAGCCCACTGGCCGCTGCACGCCAAGCCGGTGGACATTGCCAAGTACGATGGCAAGTACGACGAAGGTTGGGACAAGCTGCGCGAAACGCGGCTCGCCCGCATCAAGGAGCTGGGCTTGCTGGCCGACGATGTTGCTTTGGCGCCCAACGTGCGCGATTGGTCGGACGAAGAACGTAAGGAGTGGCAGGCCAGTCGCATGGAAGTGTATGCCGCGATGATCGATTCGATGGACCAAGGCATCGGCCGCGTGGTCCGAACGCTGCGCAACACCGGGCAATTCGACAACACCTTGATCCTCTACCTGCAGGACAACGGCGCCTGCCAGGAAGAAGGGCGGAGCAACAAGGCCCGCAAACTGCGCGAGAAGATGGAACCCATCGAGCCCAAGGCCGACGACGCGCTGCAGTTGGCGATCGTGCCCGAGTACACGCGCGACGGCCAGCCGGTGCAATGGGGCCGCGGCGTGGTGCCGGGCCCCGCCAACACGTACATGGAGGTCGGCCGCGAGTGGGCCAACGCCTCGAACACCCCCTTCCGATTGTTCAAGCATTACGTCCACGAGGGCGGCATCGCCACCCCACTGATCGCCCACTGGCCGCGCGGCATCAAGCGGCAAGGCGAGCTGGAACCGCAGCCCGGCCACTTGGTCGACATCATGGCCACGCTGGTTGAAGTGGGGCAGGCCGAGTATCCCAAGAAGTTTCACGAGGGCGACGTCGATATCCTGCCGGTCGAGGGCACCAGTTTGGTCCCTGCGTTTGCTGGCGAGAAGCTTGATCGCAAGACGCCCATCTTTTGGGAGCACGAGGGCAACCGCGCGGTCCGCGATGGCGACTGGAAGCTGGTGGCGCGTGGGGCCAAGGGTCGCTGGCAGCTGTACAACCTTGCCAAGGATCGCAGCGAGCTGAACGACCTGGCCGAAGAAGAGCCCGGCAAGGTCACCGAACTGAGCGGTGCATGGAGCGCCTGGGCGGGGCGAGCCGGTGTGCTTCCGCTCACTCCTTACTGGCCCGAGCCGGAAGAGAGCAGCGCCCAGAAGCAAGGCGCCGCCCCGCGAAAAGACTCGATTGTGCGATAGCGGCCAATCGAGCGCTACCGCCAAGGCAGCCAGTCGAACCAACCCCCTGCGCCTTCCACGCGATTCATCTGCGGCAGTCGGGCGAGTTGCCTGCGGAGCGAGCCGCTGACCGCTGTGCCGCGCACGTCGAGGTATCGCAGGTTGCTCACCGCGGTCACCTTCAGCACGCCCGCATCGCCAACGTTGGTGTTCGCCAGTCGCAACACTTCCAGGTACTTCAAGCCATCGGCCTGATCCGCCAGGGCTAGCAACTCGGCGTCGCCTACCTCGCACCCGGTGAGGTTGATTTCCACCAACCGATCGGCGATGGCGGTGAAGTCCTCGCCGATGGTTTCCTCCAACCAATTCATCTGCTGCACTTCGACTTCGCCACCCCACGACGCTACCAATCGTAAGATTTCGCGTTGGGCGATGTACAATGGCATCTGCACCCCGATCCAAGGCAGCCGCTTCCCGTTGCGCTGGGCGAACGTCAACGCTTCGTCGAATGCTTCCTGCAAGGCCATGAAGTCCTTGGAGTCGCCTCCGTGATCGGGATGCGCCTCTTTGGCTTTTTCGAAGTACGCCTGCTTCACGTCGGCCGGTGTCACCGGCAGCGACAGCCCCAGCCGCTCCAGGAACGCCCGCCGCTTGCGCCCCCGCTTCACTATCTCGGCGTTCCGTTGAATCGTGGCGTCCAGCGCCGCCGAAGCAACAGGTTTTTCGATTTCGTCCGGCATGGTTGCTACCCGCTTGGTGGGAGGAAGCCGCTGGCAATCTGGATGCCCTGGTAGGAATTATACCTTCCCAGGCCAATAGCGGCGCACTCGAGGCGAACAACTCGCAAGACTTCGCTCGCCGCCGGGCGACGGAGCAACCTTTCCCCGCCCGTGGGGCAATTTCCCAACCGCTAAATTCGCTATGATGAATACCTCGACCAAGGCCGAACCGCGAGAAAGGACCACCATGCCCCCAACTCCAGAACCGACGCCCGAACCGACCGAACGTAGCGTCCACGACTACTTGCTCTACTCGCTGAGCCTGCCCGAACGTGCCCTCCGCAGCACCGCAGGCGTGGCTGGTGGTGTGGTTCGCGAGGGAGCCAACCTGCTGGTGCCGCAAGCGTTTCGCAGTTCCAAGAGCTACGAGATCGTGGTGCAGCAAGGGCTCGACTTTCTCACCAGCGACATCGGCGGAGTGAAGCACGAAGGTGGCGAAGACGAAGCTCCCAAAATCGAAGGCTACGTGGCCAAGAAGACCGTCGGCGGCTTTGTCGAAATGGCCAGCCTCGCTACGCTGCACCTCTCCCCTGCCCTGTTGCTCGCGGTGGTCAGCGATGTTGCTTATGGTTCGCAAACTTACCTCAAGGAGTTGGCGGTCGAACTCAAACGCGAAGGCGTGATCGACGAGAACTCGACCATCGACCACGCCAGCGACTTGCTCGCCGCCATCCGCGAGTCGTCGTCGGTCGGCGCCGAAGTGTTCGACACGCCGCCACTGTCGGTCGACGGCATCAGCCAGGCGATCAACGACACCACCGCGTCGGTTCGCAAGATCGACCCCACCAAGGTCCTGCCTGCTGCCGAGATCGATCGCTTGTGGCGCGACATGAACGAGGTCGCCCAGGGCGAAGACGTCACGCTGCTCGAAGTGTCCGGTGCGATGACCCTGCACGCGTTGAACCGCGCCGAAAAAGTCGCCCAAGGCGCGCTGTCGGGCGTGACGATCGCCGGCTCGTTGTTGGATCGCATCGTGGTCGACCATTACCGCAACGCCCTTACCGATATCCATACTCGTGGCTACTACACCACGCTGGCCGACGTGAGCCAGCCATACATCACAGCGGTGTGGGAGAACTTTTCCACCGACCGCAGCACCGTGACCGAGGATCTGCTCAACGGCAAACTCGTCGGCCAGGCCGCCAGCACCGTGGGCCGCTGGTTCGGGTTGGGCAAAGAAGATGTCGAGCAAACCGCCAACGATCCCAAGCCCCCAGCCCCTAGCCCATAACCATCACTCTCCCCACAGCGTCGCGACCACCCTGCGGGTGCTAGCATGGTTGCGGTGTTCCACCAGGTAGATCCCCTGCCAGGTGCCCAGCGCCAAGCGTCCATCTCGCACCGGCACGGTGAGCGACGCTCCCAGCAGCGAACTTTTCACATGAGCCGGCATATCGTCCGGGCCTTCGCAGGTGTGGATGTACGGAAACGACTCCGGCGCAATCGCGTTCATCGAGGCTTCTAAGTCGACCTGCACGTCCGGATCAGCGTTCTCGTTGATCGTCAAACTTGCGGATGTGTGCTGGAGAAACAGGTTGAGCAGCCCCATGCGCAGCTCGCCGATTTCCGGTATCTGCGCTACGATTTCGTGGGTCACCAGATGGAAGCCGCGACGTTTCGCGGCAAACTGCAGGGTATGTTGAGTCCAAGGCATCGATTTTCGGAACCTTTTGCTTTTAGGTGTAATCTCGGGTTGTTAAAATGTGCTTATTTCCCGGGGCGTACGGCCCTCCGTTCGCCCTTGCGAATGTGGTTCAACTGCGGCGGCAATCCACACTTCCTGGGTTGCCTTTTCGCGGCAAAGTCTCCATTTTTCGCCATTCGCTACGCTTTACCAGCTTGAGCGAAAAAAGGCGGGAAAAGTTGGTTTTTGGACCCTTGTAAAAACTTGACTTCCAGATTTCGCCAGTAATAATCGTGCGTTCAAAGTTAACCAGTTCTTCATCCCACGCAGCGGTGTGAGTTCACCTTGGCGGCTGCGACGGGTTAACCTAAAAGCCGGCTCCACCATCCCGCCCCCATAGCTGGCTCCTGTATCGGAATTGTGAGATTTTATCATGCCTGACAACAAACTAGACAATGTGTTCGACGCCATCCTGAAGTACGGTCACGACGAAGACTTCGTGCCCCGCGTCGACGACACGTTTCAGCCCACTGCCGCTCCCGCAGGATCGGCGGAGAAACTGGAGATCCTCGCCGAGCGCGTTCGCCAGGGCCATCCTCTGTGGCACGAAGAAGACCGCTTCGACTACAGCGGCCTGACCGGCGCTGTGCGTCCTCGCGACTAAACCGCCGCGAGCTTGCAACCCACACCAACCGCTGCCTTGTCCACAAGGCAGCGGTTTTTTCATGCGCGGTTGTCAACGTGATTCGTCAATCTCATCGTTTTGTTTGTCCGTTTTGTCCCAACATTCGATCCATTGGCCCAAAACCCCAAACCGTTTTGGGCCACCTCTTTTCAAAAATCCCTTGTTTTCTCGATCCAACTATTCGCGCGGTGCGACAAAACCCTCCGCGTTGTTCCCCGCATGTTCCACACTGGGGCAAAACCGATAGTCGGCGCTCCGGCGAACGAGCGCCTGCATTCCCTCCCCCGGGCGATATGGCGCGGGGAACGCTCCCCAACCAATCACTATCCTCCCGCCAAATCGTTTGGGGGAGGGCTAGGGTGGGGGCCTGTATCATCACCGCATTACCCGCGGCTACCGGCAAGACATCCGCCGTCTGGCGACGGTATCTACAGACCGCCGCACACCCATTAGATCACGCAGGCGCGCGACTTCAACCGCGATTTGTTTACACCGCCGATTTCTGGCAAACACGCGGGATGAAAACCGCCGAGCCCAGTTCCCAGCCTAACTCTCCATCACAATCTCTTCGACCTTCCCGTCTTCGTTGAAGCTGACGCTGATGACGTAATTGGTCACATCACCGGGGAGCGTGAAGTCGAACGTGTCCAATCCTTCGTCGTCGTCTTCGCTCCAATGCGATTGAAACACCAAGAGGTCGAGCACCCTGACCGGCTCGGGGGACGACGACTGCAGATGCTCCTGCCAATAGGCGTCGTCGATTTCAGTCAGGTGATGACTGACGAAGAGCGTCGCTCCGTACTGATCCTCTGCGGTGCCGAAGGCAGTTCGGATGGCGGCCAGAGCGGCTGCTTGGCGTCGTTCGATTTCAGTCATGGCGAAGTCGCTCCAAGAAACATGGATCTGTTGGGGTAAATCCTACCCTACCACGAGTCGGCGTGACACCTTTAACGATCCTCCCACAATTCATCTGTTGCTAGCCAGTCTTTCAAGACACCAACTCGACGTTCGAGGAGGTCGCCAAGCTCGCGTAGATCATGTCCGGCCGTTTCAAAAGTCGTATCAGGAGGTTGGCAACCTTCCACCATATGGGCAGCGTAGCCTTCCCAGTTGTAGACAAGCTCGCGCAACGCAGATCGCGGGTGGCATTCGCCACGTTCCGAAACATAGTCGGTCGGGCAGTCGCCTGCAAATGCCCACCAACCAATCTTCCCCGCTTGCTTCTGCGACTCAATGCACCAGATGCCAAAGTGGGGAGCCATCTCAAACGCAGGCCACTCTCCAATGTTTGGCGCCCGAATTCCCTGTTTCTCTAGATAAGTAGCGATGACGCCTCGTTGCTTGGCGTTCCATTCGCGGAATTCTTCGTCAGTCATGCGTACGTACTACTAGGCCAAGTTGTTTGAGGTGGACCCGCCAAGTATCTCCCTGAACGTGCCCGGCATCCGTTATCATACATCACCATGGCCAATGCAATTATCAGGGACGTCCGTCACATGGAACAAGCGTCGCCAACCATGTTCATCATTGAACTCGACAATGGGGTCGGATTCGTCTGGCGAAGCGAAATGACGTGCCTCGCGCCGGTAGGGGAAGGGCAGAAGGTAGAAGATTTGCGACCCGGCGACGAAGTGCTCTTCAACAAGAAGCCGCGAACAGTCAACTCGATCCGCATCTATCGTTAGCAAATACGGAATTCGATGGCCAAGCGTTTCCACTTTTCGCTCAAGAGCCTGCTGATCGCCATGTGCGTGGCTGCACTTCTGTGTGGCGGCGTAGCGATGCTGTACCAACAAGCACGAAGGGCGCTTGGAGTTGGCCCCCTACCGCAGTTTCGACCAGTGGCCGCGTTCGCTCGTCGCGTTGATTGGCGACGACCAATCGCTCCGAGACGACGTCGTGCCAATTGGTCTGGGGGAGTTCATCGACCATGCGTCGATGTGGCGCATCCAGCCCGGCTCACCGCTCCGCCAGCGGCTGTTCGATGCATACACCCTGGAAGCGACGACTACCAACCACCCCGAGGCCTCCAATTTCTTCGCAAATATTCCCCAGCAGTGGAAACACTGCGTCGAAGCCGACTGCAATTGGTACGCCACCCCCGGCTATGGCAACGGGCGCATCGAAGGCGTTGACTTGTTCTTGATTGCCGAGAATCCGGAGACCGGGGAACTCATTGTCTTGCATGAGTGGTGTTTCTAGGGCCGTGATCGCAACACCCAATCTTCGTAGGCCAGCCACACCTCCTCTGGCCAGTCGACCGGCAAGCGACCAGGAGCACTTAGCTAGCACTAGAAATTAGGTCGACCATAGATAGTGGCTGTCTCACTTACGATTCTAATAGAGGTATTCCCTGCTTCTGTTCTTTTTGAGATAATTTTCGACTCAGTGTGTAAAGTTCCTCGGACGCAATCGCATGAAAAGTCAACGAGTTCTACGAATTCAATTGACCGTCTTGTTGACGTTGTTGGTACCAAGTTCGCGGTTGCTGGCTCAAGAAACGAAGCCGCAGAAGAACGACGGCATGGAGGCTGTTCAATATGCCCTTACACTAGCTTCCCAAGGTAAGCCACTGGCCGCCATTCGCAGCATCGAGAACAGTTCGATAGAGAAAACTTTGGCATCCGACATGCTCGCTACTCTTTACTCGGTTGTCGGGGAGTGGCAAAAGACGCACCAACTCCGCAGCACTGCGCGGAAAAATAATGTTGTAAGCCCGCCCCCTGAGTTTCGACCAAGGCGGGGCATTGATGCTATTGCTGAGCAGGCACAAGGAAAGCGTATAGTAATCATCAACGAGGCTCATGATTCTCCGGAGCACCGACGGTTCATCGCTCGGCTAGCGGAGAAGTTGCGAACCCAGGGCTTCAGATACTACGCGTTTGAGACGTTAAGTGAAGACGCTCAGCAGCTCAAACATCGAACTTATCCCGTGCTTTCAACGGGTTTTTATTCAGTTGAACCTGCATTTGGGCAGCTCATACGCGATGTTCTCGAAATGGGATATACTCCCGTGTCGTACGAAGCAATCAATCTAGGAAACACTACTAGTGGGCACCCTACCGACCCTGTCGCGCAGATAAACAATCGCGAGAAACAGCAATGCGACAATCTGATGGATAAGATTTTCAAAGTAGATGCAGCGGCCAAGCTAGTTTTGCATGTGGGGCACGACCACGTGATGGAGGCAGGAAAAAAAGCGGGGGACGCTGAAATACTGTGGCTGGCAGCCCGCCTAAAGGTGGAGACAGGTCTCGATCCATTGACGATCGACCAGACAACACAGCTACGCCGTTTCCCAGAAACTCAGAGTAGCTCACTTGTTTTCTCCACCGCTGAAGGTCAATGCTATGTTGGTGGCCATTTTTCTGATGCTGTCGACATCCAAGTCTATCATCCACCGATAGTCGGCGAACAAGGTCGCCCTAGTTGGATGTTCGCTGACGAGACACGTGTCGTGCTTGAAATTCCTGAGAATCTAGTTGCCTCGACGGAGAACTTGCTTGTACAAGCGTTTTACGATGGTGAAGAACAGCGAGCAGTTCCCGCTGACCAAGTTGTTTTGCGCAAGGGGCAACCGCGGCCAGTATTGTTGCTTCGTCCCGCCCGCTATCAGATAGCCGTACAAGATGAAGATGGGCATGAGTTGTCACGGACAGAAGTAGTTGTTTCCGAGCGAGACAGGTAGCTTCTCGCCATCAAATGGAATCACACGCCCTACTGAACTACCGGCACCAAGCTAACCGCGCTCGCGAAGACGTTGTACATCGATCGACGGGAGCACATCTCGCACTTGAGCTTGTACGGCCCGTCTCGAATGTCGGACCCACCTTCGCGAATACAGTCGACGTAGCCCTCGCGCCACGCATTTCCCCAGTCGTCGGCGGCGTCGGTGAACTCTAGGCCGCACGCCGGGCAAGCGCACGACTTCACCGCTGCCCTGAATGCGCTTTTGACTTCGGGGCGATCCGCGGACAAGCCGCTATTTCGCAGTGGCTGACGTTGTTGCTTCTGGTGTGACATAACTTGCTTTTGGACAGGCCGCGATTAGCGTACGCAATCGATAATCTGTATACTCTGGGCTGCGATTCTGACGTTGGTGGTGGAAACGCATATCGAGCACGAAACCGATGGCATCGATTTCTTCATTGCCAACTCAATTACAGTATCTGCAGCATTTCCTATCAATCTTGGTTAAGTTGCCGCCAGAAGATTGGGACGATGTGGATCCCTCGCCTCTGATGGACGCGATTCTGGAGCGTATCGAAGGGCTCGATGAGCTAGATGCAGAACACGTTTTGACAGGTGATCGGGACCTGCTGGAGCATTGGCTGGTTACCACTGGCGATGCCACAAATCCTGCGTACTGGATTCTCGGGTTTATGCACTCGCCACCACATTTGCTCGATGAACTGCTAGATTCTTCGGACGTTGGCAACAAAGAGGTGACCATTTCATTCGAGTTGCCGACAGGTTGGAAGGCAACGCACAGTCCTTCGCAACTCGAACTAACATGCGGCGAAGTCTTTGCGATCATCACCGCAGTTGATAAGGTCGATTTAGAATCCCGCCGCATGGAATTCGCGCACTGGTCCGCCCCTCCCCCTCTGAAAATGACGCTCACATCGGAAGACGTAGCTTTTGAAAGTGTAAGGGGCACCAAGCATACAATTCTGGATAGGGGTGTTGCTGCCGGCAAGAACATTGAATATCTACTGAGCGTGCCGGGCGGCTATGCGAACGTAGTTTTGGGGCATACCAAACTAGCCGATTTCGACGAGTCGGCAATGGAAGTGTTATTGCACACGCTGCGAATTGACATGCCCTCGTCGTAGATGTTCCTATACTCGGCTACCAACACGCCCTCTTCCACGCGCCAACTGAGAGTAGGACGGAGTTAACCAAGATACCGGATTGACTTGGCCGGACGTACCCTGCATCTAGCACTCGACCACTGTGGATGCGACAATCCCATTCACCAAACGAGGCTCAGAATATCTTTGTCACGACGAATAGCAAGCCGTGATTGTTAGGACACGAATACAAGTTCCCTGCAAACCCCATTCGCATGCTGCTGGTCTCGGTGCTGAAGTCCTTCTCCTCGATCGTGATATCCGGCAGCACGACGCACGACTTGCACAATCGGCAAGAGACCGCCACATCACCTTGGCAATCGATCAAATCCGCCACGACATAGTCCATTCTGTCCCGTTTGTCCGCAGGAACAATGACACGGTCGTCAGCATTGGTTACCGAATTCATCCACTCCAGCAATTCACGATCACCAACAAATCCAGTTTTCGAAGCACGATCCGTTGCGATTGTCTTCGCAGCTTCAAGTGGGACGCTAATCGAGCCTCGCAACTTCATGCCAAGCTCGTACTTGGTTTCGAAGACGAGGTCTACCATCGCAGACTATCCCCTATGTTCAAAGGCGCGCGTAGTCAATCTTCCCACAAAGACCAGCCAGTATGCGTAAAAAATCCGTGGCGACGAACCTCGCGTGTCAATGAGTCCGTCTATGTCAACCGCCGAACACTATCCTACCGAGCAAACTGCTTCCGCCCCCGCCCATTCCCATTCTGCGGCGCGGTCGCCTTCGGTGGCGAGCCGATTGGTTGGGCGTTGCCGGGGCCTAGGAGTTCGTCCACGCGGCGGCGGAGTTCGGGGTTGATGTCGACTTTCTTGCCGCTTTCGAGGCTGGCCACGGTTCCGTCTTCCAGCACCAGTTGCAGGCGCAACGCCTTGGGGCCGGGGTAGCCGCGGATGATTTCGTTCAGGGTGCCGAGCGTTTCGATTCCGTGGCGTTTTTCGTCCACGCGGACCGAGAGGCCGCTGGTGAAGCGCTCGGCCAGTTGCTCGATGGGCATCAGTTCGTTGATGATCAGGTTCACTTCCTCCGCGCCGGGCCGGCGGTCGACCACCGCGGTGACGCCCACGATGGCGTCGGACACCACGTGGTCGCCGAACTGCGCGAACTGCTCGGGCCACATGATGCAGCGGACGATGCCGTCGAGGTCCTCGAGGTCCCACATCGCGTACTTGCTCGGCATGCCGGGCTTGGGGTTCTTGGTGTGGCTCATCTTGATGGCCGCCAGCATGCCGCCCAGCACCACCTCGGTGCGATGCTCCAGGCTGCTGACCGTCTTGCTGCTGTGCGTGGTATAGGTGCGGAGCGCCTGCTCGAACTCGGCCAGCGGATGGCTCGAGAGATAAAAGCCGAGCACTTCCTTCTCGTAGACCAGCATCTCCTTCTCTTCCCACGCCTTGGCGTCGGGTAGGTCGACGCTGGCGTCGGCTTCTTCGGGCTCGTCAACTTCGTCGAATAGGCCCTTCTGACCGCTCTTACGGTCGGCCAGCACCGAAGCCCCCGACTGCATCGCCCGCTCGACGCCGGCCATCAATCGGGCGCGTTCGGCGCCCATCGAGTCGAACGCACCGGCTTTGATCAGCGTTTCGACGGTCGCCTTGTTACACGACTGGGGATCGACCCGCTCGCAGAAGTCGAACAAGCTGCGGAACGGCCCGTCTTTCTCGCGGGCGGCCACGATCGCCTCGGCCGCTCCGCCGCCGCAACTCTTGATGGCCGACAGGCCGAACAGGATCTTACCTTCGCGCACGGCAAAGTCGTCGAACGACGTGTTCACGTCGGGCGGAACGACTTCGATGTTCATCCGCTTGCAGTCCTCGAGGTGCTCGACCAACGAGTCCTTGCTTTTGAAGTTCCGCCCCGGAATGTCGCCCGACAGCAGCGCCGCCATGAACTGCACCGGGTAATGCGCCTTGAGGTAGGCGGTCATGTAGGCGATCAGGGCGTAGGCCGTGGAGTGCGACTTGTTGAAGCCGTAACCCGCGAACTTCTCGATCATGCCGAACAGCTCTTCGGCCTTCTTCTTGTCGAGGCCCTTTTCTTGCGCGCCGTTGAGGAACTCTTCGCGGAACTTGGCGATGATCGGCAGCTTCTTTTTGCTGATCGCCTTGATGCACTTGTACGATTCACTGAGGCCGATGCCACCCAGGCGGTTGAGGATCCGCATCACCTGTTCTTGGTAGACCATCACGCCGTGCGTCTCTTCCAGCACCTCCTCCATCACGGGGTGCGGATACTCGGCGGGGCGGCGACCGTGCTTCACCTCGATGTACTGGTCGACCATGCCGCCTTCGAGCGGACCGGGGCGGTAGAGCGCGGCCGTGGCGATGATGTCGCGGAAGTTGTCGGGCCGCATCCGCTGCAACAGGTCGCGAATACCGCCCGACTCGAGCTGGAAGATACCCTTCGTCTCGCCACGACAGAGCAGCGCGTACGACTCCTTGTCGTCGAGAGGGAACTTGTAGGGATCGATCCGCTCACTGGTCGACTCTTCGATCAGGTCGATACTGCGGGCGAGGATCGTCAGGTTCCGCAGGCCCAGGAAGTCCATCTTCAAGAGCCCGGCCGCTTCCACGTCGCCCATCGCCCACTGGGTGATGACTTCCGTTTTGCCTTTCACATGCTGCAGCGGCACGTACTCGCTGACTGGCTCCTTGGCGATCACCACCGCGGCGGCGTGCGTGCCGACGTTCCGCGCGAGGCCTTCGATCTTCCGCGCCAGGTCCAATAGCTCGCGAACTTCGGCGTCGCCTTCGTAGGCGGTCTTCAGGTCGTCGGAAGTTTCGAGCGCCTTGTCCAAGCTGATGCCGAGCTGGTCGGGAATCATCGCGGTGATCTGGTCGACGCGGAAAATGGGCATCGACATCGTGCGGCCGACGTCCTTGATGGCCGCCCGCGCGGCCAGCGTGCCGAACGTGCCGATTTGGGCGACGTTGGCCTCGCCGTACTTGTCCTTGACGTACTGGATCACCTCGCCGCGGCGCTGCTTGCAGAAGTCGATATCGATATCAGGGGCTTCCAGGCGGCTTTCGTCGAGGAACCGCTCGAACAGCAGGTCGTACTCCAGCGGGCAGACGTGGCTCATCTTCAGCGCGAAACAAACAATCGACCCGACGCCCGATCCACGTGCCGTGCAGGGGATGTTGCTCTCGACCGCGAAGCGGACGAAGTCCCACACGATCAGGAAGTAATCCGGGAAACCGAGCTTGTTGATCACGCTCAACTCGCGGTCGATGCGGGCCATCACTTCGTCCGACAATTCGCCTGTCGCCGGATCGTCGTTTTGCCAGCGATGCGGCGCATCGGCGTAGCGTTCTTTCAGGCCATCGATCACCAGCTCGCGCAGGTAGGCTTCGCTAGCCTTGATGTCGGGATCCGTGTTGCCGGGAGCGGTGAAGGTGGGGAAGAACCGCTTGCCGAGTTCCAGGTCGATGTCGACCGAGTTGGCGATCGTCTGGCTGCGGCCCAACGCTTCGGCGTGCTGGGGCAAGGCGGCGAACATCTCCTCGGGGCTGCGAAGGAAGAACTCGTCGCCCTCCATCTTCATCCGCCCCGCGTCGGTGCGGAACTTGCCGGTGTTGATGCACAGCAGCACGTCCTGCGCTTCGGCGTCTTCGCGATTCACGTAGTGAGCGTCGCTGGTGGCCACCAGCGGCACGCCGATCTGATTCGCCAGGTGGATGGTCAGCTCCATCGCCATCTTTTGGATGTCGACCCCGTTGTCCTGAATCTCCAGGTAGTACCGCGGGCCGAACACCTTCTGGAACCACTCGGCGACCTCGGTACCGCGCTTCAGCGCGTCGTCGGCCGAGTTGCCCGAGAGCAGGTTGCGGCTCAGCTCGCCGGAGACGCACCCGCTGAGGCAGACGATGCCCTCGCTGTGCGCCGCGAGCAGCTCCTTGTCGATGCGGGGCTTGTGGTAGAAGCCTTCGAGGAAGGCGCTGCTGGCCATCTTCACCAGGTTCTTGAACCCCGTGCGATTCTGCGCCAGCAGCGTCAGGTGGTAGCTGGCCTCCTTGCTGCTCGATGCGCCGCCCTTGTCGAACCGGCTGCCAGGCGCGATGTAGGCCTCGTAGCCGATGATGGGGTTGATCTCGGCGTCTTTGCAGGTGCGATAGAACTCCAGCGCGCCGTACAGGTTGCCATGGTCGGTGAGCGCCAGGCCGTTCATGCCCAGATCTTTGGCGCGATTCACCAGCTTCTTGATCGGGCTGGCTCCATCCAGCAGGCTGTAATGACTATGGCAGTGCAGGTGAACAAACGGAGGCGCATCCATGGCAGACTAATGACCAGTTACGAAGGACCAATGACCAATTGAGAGCAGCGGTCATTCTATCGCGCCGTGGTCAGATTTCCATTGACGCTGAAAACCGGGACATTTGGAGTGAACTGACGCGAAGCCCGATTGGCCATCGGAACTTCCGCCTTGATCATTCACTTCCCGGTTCGCCGATACTGCGGAGATATTCGGCCAGCAGGCCCTGCATGTCGAGCAATTCCTGCCAGCGGACAATGTCGATTTTCACCACGCTGCTCTCTTCGGGAATGTCGACGCCTTCGACCAGCGCGCGGGTGCGGAGGTGCAGGAACTCCAGCAGCTCGGAAAGCTGCGCCGCCTGACCGGGGCCGAGGCCTTCGGGCAGGTCGGGTGGCTTGGGAATGTGGAGCGTGCTGCGCGAATGCGTGCCGCTCCAGTCGGCGTCCGGGTCGCCGCCCACTTCCAGTTGCTTGGCCAGCGGGCTGTTGTCCAGGTCTTCGGTCGGCACGTCGCCGTCGTCGCGAAGTTCCTTCAGCCGCTGCGCGATCTGCTCGCGAGTGCCGTAGCGAAGCACGCTGCGGCCTAGCGAAATGATGTCGCCGAAGCGGAGGATGCGAAGTTGCACCTGCTCGCCGTTGACGCGGGTGCCATTGGTGCTGTCCAGATCGGTCAGGACCAGCATGTCCTGATCCTCCTGGATCTTGATGTGGAAGCGGCTGATCCGTTCGTCGTTCAGCTGTACCGCGTTGCCTTCTTCGCGCCCGATGGTAATCGGCGTTGCAAGGCTCTCGTACCGCCGTCCTCGATCGGCGCCGTCCAGTACGTATAGCGAGATATCGGCCATCGGGGAGGTAGTTGAGGGCGGGGGTTTCGGTTCCGGCGAGATAGCGGGCAGTGCCTCTCGGACCTTCTATTGTAATCAGCGGCTCCGGATGCGTCAGCGGCCTTATTTGGGGACTTTTTTCGGCTTGCCCCAGCGGCCTTTTGTACACGTTCCTCCCCAGAGAGCGAGCGAATTGGCTTGGTTCATTCGTCCACCACAACGACTGTGTCGGCGATTTCGTCGTGCAGACACTTCCGCGACCCGCGGAAGATCATTAGCGGGTCGACCAGTCCCGCGACAACAATGCCGAATACTGGAATCAACAACAACAACGACATTGGCAGGTATCGCCGGACTGTCAAACGGCTAAAGTCCGCGCGACTCCCATCGGTGCGAACGATCTTGATTCCCAACAGCTTTTTACCGACCGTCTGTCCATTGGTCGCCAGCAGATAGCCGTTGACGGCCAGAAACAACCCAAAACCAAGGACCTGTGAAACCAAGTTGAGCAGCAAACCCGGTGACTGAAGCGCCGCTGGATCGACTCCCGCCGATATAAGGACTATTGCCTCAGCGGCCCCGATTGCGAATCCAAGCGGTGCTAAGATGACAACATCAATAAGCGCCGCCCCCAGCCGTGTGCCACGTCCAGCGAGCGGCGACATGTCGGGGGCATCTGGGACGCGTAAGTCGTTGGCTGCCAGCGGCGACGCAAACGGATTCTGTTCATCCATCGACAGAGGCTCCCCCTTTAGAGCAATGAACTATTAGTGCCGGAAGTGTCGGCAGCCGGTGAACACCATCGGCAAACCATGCTTGTTGCAGGCGTCGATCACTTGTTGATCGTTACGCGAGCCGCCTGGCTGGATTACGGCCGTGATGCCCGCCTCGGCGGCGCGGTGGATCGAGTCGTCGAACGGGAAGAACGCGTCGCTGGCCAGCACGCTGCCAGCCACGCGATCGCCCGCCTTGGTGATGGAGATCTCCACCGAGTCGACGCGGCTCATCTGTCCCGCGCCGGCGCCCAGTAGCATTTCGTCCTTGGCCAGCACAATCGCGTTGCTCTTCACGTGGCGGCACACCGCCCAGGCGAAGCGCAGGTCGGCCATCTGCTGGTCGGTGGGCATGGTGTCCGTCGCCACTTTCCACTCGGTCTCGTCGTCCGGCAGGTCGTCGGCGGTCTGCGCCAGGTAACCACCGTCGATGGCTCGCAGTTGCAGGGAAGCCGCGCCGGGCTCGATCTTGCCAATTTTCATCAGCCGCACGTTAGCCTTCCACTTCGGCTTGGTGGTGAGAATCTCCAAGGCCTCCGGCGTGTAGTCCGGCGCGACGATCGCCTCGACGAACTTGCCGGGCTCGGCTAGGCACTCGGCGGCCGCCGCGTCGACCGGCACGTTGAAGCCGAGGATCGACCCGAACGCGCTCACCGGGTCGCCCGCCCACGCTTTTTCCATCGCACTGCCAAGTGTCGCGCCGCTGGCCGCACCGCACGGGTTGTTGTGCTTCAAAACCGCAACGCCTGGCTGAGGCAGCGAGCGGGCCACGCCCAGTGCGGCGTCCAGATCGAGCAGGTTGTTGTACGACAGTTCCTTGCCATTGAGCTGCTCGGCGTTGACCACGCTGTGCGGGCCGGCGTCGGCCGCCTTGTACAGCGCGGCGCACTGGTGGGGGTTCTCGCCATACCGCAGCGGCAGCGCGCGGTGCAGCGTCAGCCGCAGCGACGAGGTGAAGTCGCCCGACTCTTCCAGCTGCCCCGCAAAGTACCCGGCAATCGCCGCGTCGTAGTCGGCCGTGTGGGCAAACGCCGCCGCGGCCAACTGGGTACGCTGCTCCAGCGAGGTGCATCCCTGGCTTTGGATGGCCTCGAGAATTGCCGGGTACTGCGCGGGGCTGGAAGCAACCGTGACGTATTTGTGGTTCTTGGCCGCCGAACGCACCATGCTCGGCCCGCCAATGTCGATCTGCTCAATCGCCTCGGCAAACGTGGTGTCCGGTTTGGCGACAGTTTGGCTGAATGGATAGAGATTAACCACCACCAGTTCGAACCGGGCGATCTGGTGATCGGCCAAAGATTTCTGGTCGCCGGAATGGTCGTGCCGGCATAGAATTCCACCGTGGACCTTGGGGTGAAGTGTTTTCACCCGGCCATCCATCATTTCGGGCGAGCCGGTGTATTCGGCGACGTCGCGAACCGCTAGGCCCGCGTTTTCTAACTCCCGACGGGTCCCGCCGGTGCTATAGAGTTCGACCCCTGCGGCCGCGAGGCCTTTGGCGAAGTCGACCAGACCAGTTTTATCGCTGACGCTCAACAGCGCCCGCTCTATTTTTGACGATTCCATGGCCGGAACCTTTCGGCAAACTGCAGTAAAAGACGCGAGAAAATCGCTCGCAAAACACTAACTCTCTGCCCCCTAGCTTCGTATAATTAAGTGTGGCTGAGAAGAGGCTGTCTCAGGCCCAAGAATAGCGACCCCAGAAGCGTCGAAAGACGTTTAGCATAGTCGCCCCTTTCAATGCGTGGCCAATCGCGAGTTCCCCCCCTCCCTACCGTTGGCCAAATTACGCGAAAGGGGCGGCTTCTTTTTTTGCCCTTCGCCGTCGGGCAATGGTTGCGTCCACCTCCCCAATTGTTGTGGCTTTGCTTTCAAGTCCCTGGCGGTATGGTAGAATCCGCAGTTGGTTCACCCTATGGTCGAACCAACCACCTGACGGGGCAATCGCGGCGGGTGCCTCGCTGGCGGTGTGCGGAACAACTGCCGCGCCACTCTTCCCAAGGCGAATCTCATGCAAGGCAACAATCGATCCACGTTGCTGGTGATTCTGGCCATCGCGGCCATCGCTATTTTTTGGTATCGCGCCAAAGTGTACGAAGAACCACGCACCATCGCGCGACCCAAGTTGGTGGTGCTCACCGGCGGCGACGGGCCCTATTGGCAGTTGATGGTCGAAGGCGCTCGCAGGGCGGCCGATGACGTGAAGGCCGACATCGAACTGCTAATGCCCGAAGGCGACGACAACTTCGAGAAACAGAACGTGATGCTCATGTCTCTCAAAGCCGATGGCGTCGACGGCATCGCCATCAGCCCGTTGGACGCCGAAAAGCAAACTCGGTTCATCAACACGCTGTCCGACGACACGATCGTCGTGACGGTCGACTCCGACGCGCCGCTTTCCGAGCGAACGTGCTACGTAGGCGCCAGCAACCTCGCGGCCGGCAAGAAGTGCGCCCAGCAGGTCGAGGAAGCTCTGCCCGAGGGTGGTAAGGTGGTGGTCTGCCTGGCGAATTTGACAAAGGACAACATGATCGGCCGCAAGGCCGGCATGGAAGAGCGGTTTGCCGAGTCGGCTGCCCAGGACGACCAGGCGCCGAACCACGAAGTGGTCGAGTGGCTGATCGACGATGGCGACCGCGATCGTTGCCGCGAGCAACTCGTCGAGTTTCTCGAAGCGCACGACGACATCGACTGCGTGGTGGGCCTCAACGCATTTCACGGCGGCGAGATGCTGTTCGCCGTCGACAAGGTAGGCTTGGCGGACAAAATGAAGATCGTCGCGTTCGACGCCGAGGAGGCCACGCTTGATGGAGTGGCTAGTGGCAGGATCTACGCCACGATCGCCCAGGATCCTTACCAATACGGCCACGCCGCCGTGCGGCAGTTGGTCGACCTATGCCGCAGCAACGAGGAACAACGCGCCCCGGCTGGAATGCCGAGCACCTATACCGTCGACACCCGGGTGATTAAGCAGGGCGACGTGGAGGAGTTCCGCGAAGAGTTCCTCAAGGATGGTGACAAGGACGACGAGTCATAGCAGCATGCGTGAGGTGTTCATCAGAGCTGTCGGCGGTTGTGACGACATGCCAACTGCCGCGCGCCAGGCCGCAGCAGACGCTCCCTCGGTGGAAGAATCGCTATTCGACTACTCCTACATCGAGTTTCTCGACCAGCAAATCGAGCTCAATGCTCGGGGCGATGAGTGGTCTGAACGTCTTCGTGAACGAAAGTCGGGGCTTCAGCAGTGGTGCAACACACCATTGATTCATGGGAGAATCGAATGCGGTGCAGACGACTACTCCGTTTACGTCGACCCCGATACGCAAACGGTGGTTTGGTGGGAAGAGTACTCCAATGTGCGATAGTCGACATCCTAACCGCTCCGTAGCGAAGTCGATCACGCGAGTAACTGTCATTTCATAGAACGCCAATAGAACCAGGAGCCACCATGGCCCTTCAACCCAGCCTTACCGACCTGGCAATCCACGCGCTGTTTCACGGATTCGGCGAGCTGCTTGCCACGCATCCAGAGGTGGGGCTATTGATGATGTGAGCTGTCCGGTGAGCTAGGCATGAGTTCGTGGCGGCCACGGCCTATTCCGCCCCGCGATCCTGCGCCTCGTCTGACTCCAGGTCCACATTGCCAGCCACTCCGGCGTCGTCGGGGTGGTGTTTGTAGATCCATCGACTGTCGCGGGCGTCAAGATAATCGACCACTCGTTGGTCCGTGGCGCAAATGGCCACGGTGGGAGTCGTTCGATCTTCATCGAGTGATTGCGGGTCGTAGTACAGATATCCCCAGCCTTGCTCGTGGCCTGACCAACCCATTGAAAAGGGACCGAAGGCAACTTTCAGCGACTCGCCACCGGTTTGATAGGGACCAACGAACGACTCCCCCGTCTCGACTGCAGACGAACTTGGATCCAGCACGCCGGAGCCGTCGGTGCGGTAGTACCACTTGTACTTCAGCGACTCCCCTTTGACGCCCTGCTCCAGTGGCACAAAACAGCCGAACACGTCCCCTTTGCGAACCAACACCACGAAGCCATCAGGGATGGGGCGGCTATCGTCAATGCCAAACGAAACACTCTCTTGCTCCGCCTGCATTTTCCGTTGCTGCTCGACAAAGTCCTCCTTGGTCGCTTGCAGTGCGGCGTAGTCGCGGGCGTCGCGGTACGTGACGTACCGCCGCCAGCTGTACTGCGACACGGGGATCAGCACCGCAATCACGGCGACGCAAACCAGCAGCGTCCGCAGCCGGAACCGTAACATCGAACGCATGGCAACCGCTCATGAGTTGGGAGGAACGTCGACCGTGTACGCACCCCACGCAAATCCCACTGGGCATTCGGTAGTGCGACCCGGCGTATCGTTGTCGCCCCAGATTATAACGGCTACCAAGCCAGTTGGGCGGTTAAAACTTGCGATAGACCCTTCCCATGACCAAGCAACTGAACAAAACCAACAGCCCTGCTGTGCCCGGCTCGGGCACGCGGTGGGCGCGCAAGCGGTAGACGAGCATCTCGTACTCGCCGTACTTGCGGCCGTCGCTCAAGCTGGGCACGAAGTCGTGCGTTACTTCGATCACGTACGTACCGGGTGCGGGGATGGTGACGTCCCACAGGAACGCGTCGCTATCCGTTTCGCGTTCGTCGAACGACACCGCCGAGCCGGTAAACCATGGCACCGGAGCCAGGGCCGCGGCCGGATCCAATAACGCCACCATCGCGTCGAACGTGGGCGACAAGCGGAAGTCGAGGATGTCCGACATCACCTCGATGTGCATGATGTCGCCCGCCTCGGCGTAGAACTCGTAGTAGTCCGACTCGACTCCCTCGGTCGTACCATCGGCCACCTCGATGGAAGCCTCTTCCACGATCACCACGTCGGCAAAAAACTCCGCGTCGCCAAACACCGGATCGCCGGGCAGCGGGTTGGGAATCGGGATGGTCTTCAGTTCCAGCGGCTGCGGATCCGTGGCGAGGTTCGCATCGGCCGAGTCGACGTCGAGATCAAGGAACTCTTCGTGCAGCAGTTTTACCGCCGAACGAGGACCGATGAACAAGTCGGGGTCGAGCAGTTTGGCCGCGCTGAAACCGATGGAGGTGGTGAGCGAATTGAACTCTTTGCTGGAGAGCATGGCCGCCGCCGGGCCAGGAAAAACGGGCACGTAGCCGCTGCCCACAAATGTCGACGGCACGCCTGTGCCGATCGGCAAGTACGAATCGTGGTGGCGCGTGCCGAGCAGGTGCAGCGTTTCGTGCGCAGCGATGTTCACGCTGGCGGGAATGATCTCGGTGGTCGAATCGAACGGCGCGGTGAGCGTGGCCGTTTCGAGCAGCTTGGGAATGTGAATCGAAGCGTCGTCGATTTTCTTCTTATTCTGAAAATCCACATCGCCCGCCCCAGCCAAACCAGAGTTGAAGTACACCTTGGAGAACAAACCGGTCGTTGGTTCCACGTCCGTGAACGCAACCGGATACGGAGCAAACTTCTCGTTCAGGATCGTCACGATGGCGTCACGCTCCGCAGGCGTGTACACGTGATCCTTGCCATCGTCCGAGGTGCCATCGGTGAACGTGTCGAAGTCGAGCACCACGAGTTGAAAAGCAACAGACCGCTGACACGGAAGAAACGCCAAGCCACAGATGACCGCCAGACCGCTCGCAAAGAACTTCAGCCGACAAAGCACTGGTGAGTTGCGCATTAGACCCCTCGCATGAAAAGAAAAGACCCCCCAACCGACCTGCACTTCCAGTAGGTTGTGGAGTCCATTCTATCAGCAACCCATAGGGCCTGCCCGCTACGAGTGGCGAAATGCCGCAGAAAACCCAGCGCATTGCCGCAGGTCCATTGTGTAGACTGGTTTGCGTATCCAGTTTGAGGATGGGACTGGAGTGCCAACGCGATACGAACCCACGGGATTCAATCATGAGCGATGACAACAATCCCTTCGAATCACCCCGCGCCGTCTCCGCTGGCGCAGCGCCCGCCGGGGGCGGTGGCACCTACGCTCCGTGCCCCAGTTGCGCTTCCACCTCGGCCAAGTCGGTCAAGTTCACTTGGTGGGGCGGGGTGGTGGGGGCGAAGATGTTTTCGCACGTCAAATGCCTGGCGTGCGGCGCCGGGTACAACGGCAAGACCGGCAAGTCGAACCTCGTGCCGATCATCATCTACCAGGTGGTTGGCCTGCTGATCGCACTGCTCATCATCTTGGCGATGCGTGGATAGCCCGATGGCTGCGTCCTACTTTCGCTGCAGCTTGCTATCGCTTGTTCGAGGCAACCTTGGTCGCGACTCCGTGCGCTCTGTGCGCTCTGTGGTAAAAACTCCACCCGCTCAGCGATTCAGCAGCGCGTCGGTGTCGATCGAGAAGCTCGGGGTGTCTTCCGTTTCGTACTCGAACGGTTCGTTCCAAGGCATCTCGGCCTCCGAGTGGACGTCGACGCGAGTTTCTTCGCGGACTTCGTCCTGCAGCTTGTGCACCAGACTGGCGATGTACGGATCGGACCACGGCAGCAGGTTGCTCGGCTTCAGGCGCGAGCTACGGCTAGTGGCCAGGCGATCGGACGTGAGCCAATCGTTGTCGACGGGAACCTCAACTACGACAGTACGAATGCGACGAGGAGTGTTCATAACGGTGTGCCTTTTTTCTGGGTGACTAGAAGTCGAGGTGAATAGAAAACCGAAAAGTCCGTGGCACCGATTCGCGCAACTTAAAAAGTTGTAGTGGAGGAGGAGTTCAGGATTGCCCACCTGCGAGACTCGGTAGCACTCGGCTAGTCGTCAGTCGACCAAGGCGAGTGCCGGGTGATCAGGGGTTCCTGCCGGCGGTGAGGTTGGCCCGCTGTGGGCCGGCGATTCCTCGATGCGCTCGACATCGTTCCCCAATCGGCCGAAGTGTTGCTTCGACGGGAAACCCTTAATGCACCTGGCGTGCCAATCGCCATGCAGGCACGCCAAAGTTTTTCGTTTTAGCCGCGCACAGCGGTAAAAGGCTACGAATTGACTGTCTTGCACGTGCAATCATCGCGGAGGAGATCTTTGCAACGTTTACAACCACCTCGCAACCGAGCGCCCGATGAGCGAAGGCTGGTAAACTTTGCGGGCGCGCCGTGGGCGTGTCGCTTCTGTCACTCCCAGCGTAGCGGAGTAGCCGCAACACTGGGCTGAGTGCGGGATAGGTCCTTCTACATCGCCTATGCCGCAGGCATTACGTCTCCCAGCGAACGGTTGCGGCTACGCCGCTACCCTGGAGGAGTATTCGTCGGACGCCCCCTTTCAATCAAACAACCGCATCTGCCCGCTAGCATCTTTCGGCGGGCGGAAGTGCGAAGCATCGAGAGGCTCGGTCTTGCTAGCAAAGCCGAGCTTTTTCGCGAACACTCGGAATGTCTGTTCGATCTGCCGCGCCATTTCGCCTTGGCCACGTTGTCGGGTGGCAAAGTCGCTGCGGTAGAGCTTTCCTTCGCGAGTGGTCCGCACCAAGCTGGCCACCTTCTCTTCTCGGTCGGGATAGAACTTCTCCAGCCAGCCAAAGAACACGTCGACCACCGTGGTGGGCAGTCGCAGCAAGACATAACTGGCCGTGGTCGCGCCCGCTTCGCGGGCGGCCTGCAGGATGGACGGGATTTCGCTATCGTTCAGACCCGGGATCACCGGAGCGACCATCACCTGGGTGGGGATGCCCGCGGCTGTGAGTTTCCGAATCGCCGCTAAGCGTGCTTCGGGCGTGCTGGTGCGGGGCTCCATGGTCCGCGCCAGCGAAGTGTCCAGTGTGGTGATGGAAACCGCCACTTGCGCGGCTCGGAAAGGCACAAGCTCCGTAAGCAGATCGATGTCGCGAGTCACCAGGGCGTTCTTGGTCACAATGCCCATCGGTTGCCGGCATTCCACAGCCACTTCCAGGCACCCCCTCGCCAGGTGGTACTCCCGCTCGACCGACTGATAGCAGTCGGTCACGCCCGACATGGCAATCCAGGTTGGCTGCCAACTGGGCCGTGCCAGCCACTTGCGCAGCAACTGCGGTGCGCGGTGCTTGACCATCACCTTGGTCTCGAAATCCAAGCCGGCGCTCAATCCAAAGTACTCGTGCGTCGGTCGGGCGTAGCAGTAACTGCAGCCATGCGCGCAGCCGCGATAGGGATTGATGCTGTAGCGAAACGGGATGTCGGGGCTGTTGTTCTCCGAGACGATCGATTGCGACTCGTCCGGCAGGTAAACCGTGGCCGGCCGCGCGAGTTGCGCCAGCAGTTCTTCATCGCCCTCCAGGTCGTCCCAGTGCGGCTGGCATTCGACGCGCACGTAGGGATTGGCTGGTTGCGACTGTGCGCCGCGTCCTTTGATGGGCAATCGTGGATCCATGCAGAGCGCTTGATTTGATTAGTCCAAAAGATGTGGAATGTACGATCTCGCCTTGCGATTGCTTCGGTCACTGCAGCATTAGCCACATTGGCTTAGCGAATCGGAAGACCTCTTGCTGTCACGGATTGGGGCGACCTTCGATAAGTGTACTAATGGACACATCGCGATGCAATTGGTACTGCAAAAGCCGAGTGACAAATAAATTTTCAGCCGGCGACAAATTCGCCTTGACCCACACCGCGGCGGTCTGTAATCTCCGCACCATCAGTCGCGTGAAGCGGCTGCCGCTTGATCGGCAGCCACCCCCTGACTGGCGGTTCGATGTTGCGGTTAAACGCCAAAGTCGGTAAACCTCACATCGACCCAAGCGATGTAGTTGCTAGAGTCGTTACGTGTCCCGGAAATCCGAATAGACCAAACAAGTGAATAGGCGTAGTCGCAAACCTGCTACGCTGCTAACATAAAACATCTGACACCAACCGAAAGCATTCTCCCCCCACACGCTTTCTCGGTGTCCGCCCCGAGCGCAGGCGAAATTGCGTCCAATCGCTCCCGGAAGAGTTCGCCGTCCTTTGCCCCCCTGGGACGTAGCTTTTCTGGGAGCTTTTTTATGCGCTCTGCCCAAGTTCAAGCGTGGTTGGACTGTCAGCTACCAGCTTGCAGTCTACTGAGAAAACACGAACTGCCTGGCAGCTTGCTTGTCCCGCGTTGAATCGTGCAACTTCTTTCGACTTCGCGTTGGCACGATGCGCGACTCTCGCTACACTACGCCGCCTCAAAGTGCGGACTGGTCGGTCGTGCTGAATGTGTGCGCGACCAAGGGTCAACTCATAGCGGAGTCACTGGCATGCAAGCCGCCCGACATTCGAATCCGACAAACGACGTTCTAGATACTCATACCCAACTACGCGCAGCGCGCGAGGTGTTGCGGATGGAAGCGGTGGCGGTGTGGAAGCTCTCCACCACCATCAACCACGCATTTACCCACGCCATCGAACTGGTCCGCAACTCCAGCGGCAGTGTGATTGTCACCGGTATGGGCAAGGCCGGTTTGGTGGGGCAGAAGATTGCGGCCACGCTCGCTTCGACTGGCACGCGCAGCCACTTCATGCATCCCGCCGAAGCGTTCCATGGCGACCTGGGGCGCGTTGGCCAGGATGACGTCGTACTAATGCTCACCCAAAGCGGCGAAACCGGCGAGGTGGTGCAGTTGCTTCCCTCGCTGCGCGAAATGCGCGTGCCGGTGATCGCGATTACCGCCAGCGGCGAGTCGAAAGTAGGCCGCGCGGCGACCTGCGTACTCGAACTAGGCGACTTGGAGGAAGCCTGCTCACTGGGCCTCGCGCCCAGCACCAGCACCACGGCCATGCTCGCCCTGGGCGACGCGCTGGCGCTGGTGCTCAGCAAGCTGGCGGGTTTTGCGGCCGAGGACTTCGCGCGGTTCCATCCCGGCGGCAGTCTCGGTTTCAAGCTGAGCAAGGTCGATGACCACATGCGCCCGCTCGAGGAGTGTCGCGTGGCCGAGGACACCAAAACCGTTCGCGAGGTGATCGTCAATTGCAGCCGCCCGGGCCGGCGGAGCGGTGCGGTGATGCTGGTCTCGGAGGCCGGCGAGTTGTCGGGCATCTTCACCGATAGCGATCTCGCGCGGTTGGTCGAATGTCGCGAAGAGCAGGCGCTCGATCGTCCTATCCGCGAAGTGATGACCAAGAGCTGCGCCCGCGTTCAACTCGGCGCCCGCACGGAGCTGGCCATCGAGATCCTGGCCGAGCGAAAAATCAGCGAACTGCCGGTCGTCGACCGGGAAGGCTGCCCAGTGGGCATGATCGACGTGACCGACGTGATGAGCAGCACCGGCAAGCAAGACGAGTCGGACGACCAGCGGCCAACGATTCGCGTATTCCCCAACTCGACCTCCGATCCGAAGAGCCAAGGAGAAGTAGCATGATCATTCTGCGACTTGCGGTTATCACCGCAGCCCTTCCGTCGATCGCGGCGTCGGCAGCGTGGGGACAAGCCTACCAATTCGAAGTCGAAGCCAAACTGTACGAGTTGGATGCCGACGAGCAGTTGCCCGAAGAGATCGAATTCTCCACTATCGGCTCATTCGAGCGGACCGAAATCGAATTTGCTGGACAGGAGCCAGCCTATGGCGAGGACCATTGGGGAAAGACCGAGCTGGCGCGAGACAAGACCGACCTGAAAGGTCCACTGGTGTACTACTACGATGTGCACAAAATCGAGGCGATGAAACAGCGCGTCGCCGAGGCTGATGTGGTCGACGAGAAAGCCAGCTTCCCCGTGCCCCGTTCGTCCGACGCCGCTTGTACTTCATTCTGGATGGGCTGTGGAGGGAGGATCCGGATCTCCTCGCCTCCACCGCGAAAGAGCGATGAAGGACTGACAGTGAAAGCGGTGGAGCAGCCGAAAGCTCGAAGTCGCTACGACGACATGCCCTCGGGTGCCAAGACCGAGGAGAACTGTATTGAAGTGAACTACACCGATAGCGAGTTGTTAGGCGTGGTGCCGTAGTTGCGCGGTCCGACGATGTACCCGTTTCCTATTTTTTGCTGCATGTCTCCGTTCTTATGATCCCTCGCCTTCTTCGCAGCGCTGTTGCCTTGGCCACGTTGATTGTGGTGTACCAGGGGTACGTGTTAACCGTGGCGAAGGTCATCGAGCCACCGCCGCCCAAGAAGACCAGCAGCGGCATCACCAAGGTGGACAAAGAGCAGAGCTATCACGCGTTCGATCGCTATCGCGACGTTCTGACGTCGTACTTTCCCGAGGGGCATTGGACGCTGTCTGATCCCCTGCCGCGGGTGTTGCTACGCGACCGGTTGATGCTGGTGCTCAAGGACTACCGCCGCCACGACGATGGCAGTGTCGATCTGGACGAGTTTGCAGCCCTGCTGCTGCCGGCCGACTGGGAGTTTGGCAGCCCTGCGCCCCGCGATACCGTGATCCTCGAAGCGCCCGGCGGAGCCTATTTGAAGTTTGACGAGGACTTCAATCCAGCGCGCGGCAAAATGGGGCGAATCGTCGGCGGCAGGATTCCAGGAAAAGTGACGATTCGCAGCGCCATGCAGGAGCCGGGGCCCGAGGACGATCTGTACATTGTGACGCGGGACCTGATCATCGCGGACGAAACGAAGATCCGTACCGACGCAGCCGTCGAGGCCCGGCTGGGGCCCCACCGGGGCAGCGGGCGCAAGTTGACAATCGAACTGAACCGCGACCCCCATAAGAAGCAGGGCATCGCCATTAACGGTGTCAAGTCTCTGACGATCATGGAGCAAGTCGAGATGGTGTTGGACGCCGGGGAGACGGACTTTTTTGGCAGCGATGAGCCCGAAGACAAAGTTGCCTCGCGCGTGGTTAACCCCAGCCCGCAACCCATTCGACTTACCTCCGCGACGACACCGCTGGCCGAGTCAAACCTGGTGGAGGTGAAGTGCCAAGGGGCACTATTTATCGATGCGTTAGAGTACGTCGCCAACTTGGAGAAGAAGGTCCGCGTCACCCGCCAACGACTCAACGGCCCCTTCGATCAGCTGGACTGTAATTCGTTGTCCATTCAGTTCTCGGAAATGGACACGGATGGTGTGCCGGTTATTAACGACGATCCCGACTTGGCCCGTCGTCAGCGACAAGCAGTGAAATCGATGCAACCGATCCTGATTACCGCCATTGGCAGCCCGGTGCGCATCGACTCGCCGGTCGAACAAGCCCACCTGGAAGCCAATCGAGTACGGATGAACTTGTACTCGCGGAAGATCACGCTGGACGATACTCGCGAAGCGAAGCTGCAGTATGGACTGAGCGAGTGGCGAGGACAGTCCATCAGCTATCAAATGCCGGAGGAGGACTCTCCTCAGTCAATCGGTAAATTGGAGATATTCGGCCAAGGATGGTTGCGAGCCGTGCCCGACGACAAACGACCCGACCGCGTGGTCGACATCTCGTGGCAGGCGGTGCCCAGCCCCGGTGCGAACGGACCAAAATACTTGCCATCGGTGCATCTCACACGTCGCAACGGCCAACCGGTGCTGATGCTGCTGGGCCAGCCAGTGGTCGATGCACATCGATTGGGTAAGATCACGTCCGCGCGCATGGAAGTCGAACTGCGCGAAGTACCTGCCGACGGCCCCGACGGGCCAGCCTTCGAAGTGAGCAAGGACAAGAAGAAATTGGCCGTGATGCCCGAGCGGTTGCTGGCGGCCGGCGACGTGGTGTTTGCTTCGCCCAAGCTCACCGGCCGAACGCATCAACTGGAAGGCCACTTCCGGCCAGGTCGGCCCGCCGCCGAGGGCGAGTTGCGAGAAGCTTCCGATCGGTTGAATCTCGACCGCGCCGACAGCAACGAACCTACACAGCAGTACGATCTGTCCGCCAACCAAATCCATCTCGACCTGTCTCTGGCCGACAAGTCCGCCGAGCCGACTAACGTGGCGTGCGACGGCTCGGTCGTGTTCCGCGAGTTGCAGGCCAAGCCGGGTGAGCAGCCGTTGGAGGTGCGCGGGCAGCGAATGACCGTTCGCGATGTCGACACCGATGCGAAGATCACCGTTACCGGGCGGCGCGATCCACAACTCGGCGGACCCGGCACGGCGACCATCAACGCCCGCGGCATTACCCTCACTGCCGAGCGTTTGGACGCCGATCAGGCGACTGGGCGATTCTGGAGCAACGGCCCTGGCATGGCCACCATGAATGTCGACGGCGAGATGTTCGGCCAGCCAGCCGGAACCACCAGCACTGTGACGCTCACCTGGCAGACGGGCCTCGACGCTGCGGGGCAACGAATCGTGGCCGAGGGCCGCGTGCTGGCCGAGAGCCAGCAAGGTTGGGTGCAATCCGATCGCATCGTCGCGATGCTCACCAAGCCGGTGAGCTTCGAGCGCGACGCGACCAAGAGCAAGATCGAACTGGCCCGCGTTTCACTCGAAGGCAACGTGGTAGGCGACTACACTGGTCGCGACGAGCGCGGACAAATCTCGCATGAGAACTTCCAGATCGAGCAAATCGCCTACGAGCACCTGTCAGGCAACCTTCAAGGCCGCGGCCCTGGTACGCTGCGATCGGTGCGGCTGTCGACGGGCTCGCTCGGCTTCGCCGATCTGGCCGGCGCTCCCTCGCAACGCGCCCACCCAGAACAGCAAAAGGACGACGAGCCACACCTGCGATACTCGCGGCTCGACTTCTCCGATGGTGTCTCGGGCAACGTGAACCAGCGCGTCGTGCGGTTCCATGGCCGGGTGCGAGGCGTCTACGGTCCCGTGAACACCTGGAAGGAGGAACTGCCGCTCTACGCGCCAGGCCGATTGCCATCCGACACGGTCACGCTGGCGTGCGAAACGCTGGAAGTGAACGAAGACCCGCTCACTCGACCCGTGGAGAAGAACAATCTCGGCATGCTCGAAGTGCGGGCCATGACCAACGTCGAGATCGAAGGGCGGTCGGAGAAAAGCGGTATCTTCCAGGCCGAAGCCGTGATGGCCAGCTATAGCCAGGCGAAGGACCTATTCGTCCTCGAAGGCGACGGACGACAAAACGCAATGATTCGCTCCTGGGATCACCAGGGCCGGGAGGGATTCGGCGGCGGCCGCAGACTCGAGTACAATCGCACCACTGGCGAAAGCAGAGGCGTCGACGTCGCACCGATCGAGCTTCGCCAAGGCCCAACGCGTAACAAGTTGCCAGAACAGTCGCCACGCACCGGACCGATTAGATGAGATGGACGAATGACGAAGTACCCAAATACCCAATGACGGTTTCCGGATTGTCATTGGGTATTTGGGTGTTTGGGTATTTCGTCATTTCTGCCGTCGTTCGCCAAGCAGCCACTCGTAGAACATCGGGTTGTCGTACGTTTGGGTCCACGAGTCGTGCGATGCTTCGGGGTAGACAGTCAAACGAGGATGCCCGCCCGCTTCGCGGATTGCGTCGACGCACTTGATGGAGCTTTCGAGCTTCACCACGGGATCCTTTGCACCGTGGAACGCCCACACCGGTACTTCCACCAGCGCAGCCACATCGTTGGTATTGCCACCACCACAGATTGGCGCCACGGCTGCGAATCGTGTCGGCGCCGCGGCGGCTAAACGCCACGAGCCGAAGCCGCCCATGCTCAAGCCGGTGAGATACACGCGGTCGGTGTCGATCTTCAACTCCGTCTCGAGCTTATCCAACAACGCGAGCAGCTGATCGGCTTGCCAGCCGCGCGGGATGTTGGGTTCGTCGTAACTGCATTGCGGCGAAACAACAATGAATGGAAACTGCCGTCCGGCGGCCGCTTGTTTGGGAGGGCCATGCACGGCTACCTTTTTCAACTGCTCGTCGCTGCCATCGCCGCGCTCGCCCGCTCCGTGCAGGAACAGTACCAGTGGCCAAGCCTTATCGCCGGCCTCGTAGTCCTCGGGCACGTACAACAGGAATGGCACTTCCACCTCGCGCGGCGTATCGCCCTCGACGGTCACCATCAGCCGGGCGGCCACTTGCTCGCCGGGCGAGGGCTCCAGGTCGCCGGCAAGCAACACGGGACAACAGACGAGACAAACAACAAGCGCCAATGATCGCGTAAGCATGGGAGTTTCCTGGGGTCGAATTCTAACACTAGAACTTGGCAGCTCTACGGCCTAAAACACTTATACCACGATCACTCTCTCATTACCTCTTGGGCGACACTATGGCGCGTTACTTCATTGGCATCGATGTCGGCGGCACCACCAGCACCGTGGCAATTGGCGACGCCGAACAACGGATACTGCTGGTTTCGGAACAGTTCGAGACCAACTCGGCCCTCGGTCCTGCTCCGCTGGTGGAAGCGGTGATCGAGGCCGTGCTGGGAGGCGTCGAGAGCCTGGGTGGCAACAGCGACCAGATCGAAGTCGCCACGATCGCCACACCCGGCCCTGCGACGCTCGACGGGGTGCTGCTCAAGACGCCCAATCTCAAATCGGAATACTGGGACCGCTTCAACATCCGTCAGGCGCTCGAGGAAGGCTTCCACGCCCGGAGCATCAACATCCCGGTCCGCTACATTGGCGACGGCCAAGCCGCCGCGCTGGGCGAGTACTCGGTGCGCAGCGGCCACGTGCAGTACGACGCGGTGCAGAGCGAGATCGATACCGACGACAAGCTCCGTTCGCTGTTCATGGTGATCGTCGGCACGGGGCTCGGCGGCGGCGAAGTGCGCGACGGCCACGTGGTGCGTGGACTCGAAGGCCGCGCGGGGCACGCGGGGCACCTGTTGCTGCCCGAGTTCGCGTTCCGCTACGACCACGATCGCAAGTTGCAGGTGGGCAACTCGTGCTCCACGGTCGAGTCGGCCGTGTCGCTTACCGGGCTGACGCACCAACTCAGGTACCGTTTGACGCTCGACGAATGGAGCGATCACCCATTCCAACAGCAGGAAGGCACCGTGCGCGACAAGGCCAAACGTCTCCGCGAGATGGCCACCGCTGGCGACGCCTTGGCGCTGCAACTGTTCGACGACCAGGCCCGGGCACTGGGCATTGCCCTACTCGACATCAACTATCTGGGCGACTACGACCTGGTGGTAATCGGCGGCGGCGTGTGCGACCTGGCGCCGGATGTGCGCGAGCGTTACCGCCTGAACGCCGAAGCCGCCTACCGCGCCCACGCCCTGGACGGTTTCCGCAACCTCGACCGCTTCGAGTTCTCCGCCTGCGGCGACGCAGCCCCCGTGATCGGCGCGCTGGCGCACTGCTACGACTGAGTCGAACGACCAGCAGTACTATGGCCGCCCCGGCCGTAGCCACAGCGAATGGCGTTGGGGTCGGAATGACACCAGTGGCGAAGGCCATGCATCAGTGCTACGGCCGAGGCGGCCATAGTACGCAGCTGCGTCGCTAACGCAGCGACCAGGTGGTGATTTGCATCACTAGCGCACCGATGCCCATGAACACGAAGATCCACATGGCGAACCGCCAGGCGTGGTTGAGGATCTGCGGCACTTCTTCGTGGCGCGTGGCCGCGTAAACCAGGCTCACGCTCACCACCAGCGGCAGCGCGTACCACAGGCGTCCGGTCATCGCGGCCAGTGGCAACAGGTTCATGAGGATTGGCATCATCTTCGCGCGGAGCCTCAGTCGCTGGATGGAGGTTTGTCGGGCTTCTTGTCTTTCGACTTTTCGTCAGGCGGAGGCAAAGCTACCAGAGGCCCCCACCGCGCATCGCAAATCGCCAGCACGTTCATCAGCCCGGCGATCATGGTAAACACCGTTCCCAACTCGAACATGTAGTTCCGATCGTGGTTCCACTGCTGCTGCTCAGTCGCGTGATAAACAACATTGCCTGCGTGGTCTTTGGATTGGAAGTACTTGGACTTCAGTTCCGGGTCGAGTTCCTCATTTCTCCCAATGCCATTGAAGTACTTCACTTGGTCAGGCGTGTAAGGCGGGCGCTCGAAGTTGTCGCCAAACAAATCGATCGGCGGTTGGCCACTCTCCACCCGCCAGGTCTGCACGTAGGCCGGCAGGGCGGCGATTCCCACTGGTAGCTGGCAGTAGTAATGCCACCGCCCAGCGTTCTCGAGAGCCTTGGCGAGTGCCTGCCTGTTGACCCCCATCGGAATAGGTGGTTTGGTGCTCGAAGCGTACACCACGCGCCCGCCGCCCAGGTACATGCCATAGGCGAACGTACCCAGGATGGTGATCATGAACAGCAGCCCCTTGCCGGTCCGCCGCTGGTACAAGTGACCCAGCCCGGGCACCAGCCACGCCAGGAAGGCGGCCAACCGAGCGTCGCGCAAATCGACTTCCGGCACTCCGTCGACGGAGGTCGCGTTGATGTTGGGCGTTTTCTCGGCCATTTCGCTCGTTGGGGACAGTAGGGTCGATCGACAGGACGGTTCTTCGCCCGACCAAACTCCTTATTGTGCCCCAAACGGCCTTTTTTGGCCAGATCGGGCGGAATTCACTGCGATTGGCCTGATCGCTCGATCGTCAGTTCTAGACGGTTTTTGTCGTCTGGGGCAATTTCGGCAATCAGCGGAGTGCTGTCTACCTGAGAATAGGCGAGCGGAACCACGCTGTCCTGCCCATGTTCATGGTCTGAGGGCGCCTGCTGTATTTTCTCGGCTGATGGCAAGTGCTGAACGATCAATACTCGATACTTACCGGCCAGAGCGCCGTCCGTTGCCTCAAAGGTGCCGAGTTGGAACTCGCCGAATGAGTTGATCTTCCCGCGCGCCGAGGGTCCAGAAGACTCCGGTACCAGATTCACGACGCCGTATCGGACGGGAGTGCCATCGTCGAACTGAACCACACCACCAGATGGATGAGTTGCAGGGCGAGAATCGCCGCATCCAACCACTGCGCAAGCAACGCCGCCTATCAGCAACTGTTGCCAGCATGCGAACCACCACCTCGGCGAGCGAATCATCGCACGCCCCCAGTGGAATCCGCACTGCTACGCCGCGGAATCGCTTCGCCGCGACTACACATGTTCTGCAGCACAACCACATCGACGAAATTGTCGACCAGTTGCACTGAACCATCCACCATGGCGAATGGACAGACGCCTTGGTGCCAACTGCCAAAGCCGATCACTGGCACCGTGTCGTCTTCGGCGCCGCGAGACAGCGGTACACCAGGGCCGCCGATGCGGGCGAACGCTGGCAGATCTTTGCCGTTGTACATCGGCCCGTTCTCTGGCACTTGCGCCAAGCGATCGGCCGGTACGTGCATCTCGCCAACCAGGGCGGTGTGCGAGGTGCCATCGACCACGTCCTTGATACGCACCTTGTCGAGCCAACCGGCCGGGCGGCCTTCGCGACAGAGTGGACGGCTGGAGATGATCACTCCGGTGCCGTTGCCACCGCGCCAGTAGGCCTCGTCGCCAGCAGAGCCGCCGGTGTAGTCGCCATGATTGGCTGCATAGTCGCCCACGGCACCGCCGGTCAGCTGCACGGTCTCAGTATAGCTGCATCCACAGCCGTAGAAGAATTCTTGCTCGACTATGCTCGAGGGAATCACCGCGTCGCTGGCCGACCGCCGAGTGGGACAAACAAACACGCTGGGTGCAAACTCGCGAAGATCGTCCGAGTGATTCTCAAACGAATCGTACACTTGCCATTCGATTGCCTGCTGCTCTAGGAAGGGGAGTATCCGCGCTAGCCATGAGGGTTGTGTCGTCTCGCAGGTGTTGCCATCCTCGTAGCTGAGTGCTCGTAGTCTCGCTGGTGGAAACGCCGTACTTGCGTCGTGAAACTGGATCGTCGCCAGGCTGATTTGTCTCAGATTGTTCTTGCACTGGGTAAGCCGCGCCGCTTCGCGAGCCGCCTGCACGGCCGGCAGTAACAGGGCGATCAATATCCCGATGATCGCGATGACGACCAGCAGTTCCACGAGCGTGAATCCAGCTGGCCAACGAAAGCGAATATTGCGATTTGCCCTAGGCATGAACATCTCCGCGCAGAGATTTGACAATAAACCAGTTGTTCCAACGCACACCGCGCCGCAGATGCGGATAGTCGCGGCGAAAGTAGAGTTATTCATGGTCCATGATGCTCTTGGCCACGTCAAGGAAAAAACAGCCCCTCCACGGATAAGCATCCGCAGAGGGGCTTAACAAACCTACACAGGGCGATTGCACGCCCGTAGGGCACGCGTTACCTCACGACACGACGCCACTGCCACGACAGTGCGGCTGCTAGCGAGAGTCCCAGCAAAACGGTCGTCGACGGTTCAGGAACAACCGCGAAGTCCATGTGGAACGTACCCGACGATGCCAGGTTGCCCGCCAGATCGACCAGCCGCAACTCAGCCGAGTAGTTTCCAGGCGCGGCATCCGCTTCGGTCCAGAACACCGGCTCGTATGGCAGCGAGTTCACGTCGCCCACCTCCAGCGTTTCGGCGGCTCCTAGTCCAGCGCTTCCCAGGTGCAACCCAGGCGTGATCGACACCACTTCGAGTCCCAACTGCACACCATCCAGCGAGCCTTGGTAGCCCATGGCGCTGCTGTTGTACATGTAGGTCTCCGGTGCATCGGGTGCAAAGCCCGAAAGATCGTGAACGCTGGCGAACGTCAGATCGCTGTAGTGCTCGCCGTTCTCACCGCTCACCAACTTGCCAGCGTACGCGCCGCTGCCAGGCTGCAGGGTGAGTGGAGCTTGCCCCGTATAGGTTTCGGGAAGGCGATTGTTGCCGTTGGTGGTTGTTGGCGTGGCGCTTTCTACGGGACCTTCGTAATAGTAGGTGCCAATCCCATGGAAGTGGTTCGACTCGGGCGTTTCCTCATTAGGATGTGCATAAAGAAACGTGAGTCGGTCCTGATTGGGATTCGGAAGTCCCAAGTAGGTTCCATAGGTGATCTCGCTACGAGTATCGAGGGCCACGTAGTAGTTGAGGAACTCCGCCGAGGCGGTTTGTGCCACAACCATCCAACCAGCAACTAAGCATGCAATGCCAAACTTCTTGGTAGTCACTATATCTATCTCCAAATTGATTATCTAAGTCGAAGTAAATCGAGCGCTCCCAGTAGCCACAACAGCGCATACCGGGAGCGATCACCAGCCAGAAACGTTCTGCCGGCGCAAAAACAAAGGGACTCCATCGTCGATGCGCAGTCACCGCCGCCCGACTTGCCCCCTCTGGGCAATCAGGCTTCGCAGCGACCGTGACAAGAAGGCCACGTTGGAGGGCCGCGTGGCAGACAGTCTTCGCAGACTTGGAGCGGTGTTTGGAGAAGTTGCGGTAGGCGAATTCCCCGCTCGCCTGCGGCAAGTGATATCGCAACGCCGCGATCGTCCGGCCAGTAGCCAACGTTCGCCAGCACGCGGCAAGCGAAGCACTCCGAGCATGGGACTTGTCCACTAGCCGGCCGTGAAGAGACCGACGCGATCGCGCGACTATTCGTTGCCGGAGCGTCCCAGCCGAGGGTCGAAGTGGCCCAGTCCGACAGTTCCTCAAGCGAGCAGAGTTGGCAATGACAACCTAACAGCGCATGCAGGTTTGGCTTGACGCTGCCCAGGGCAGCGGCAATTCCCAGAAGCCAAATCGCTAACTGTTTTTGGTCACGCGTCATTGCGCCATTCGGTAGCGAAACTGAATCGATGCTGCGGCCAAGCCAACCAACAGCAGGGCCACTGTCGCCGGCTCGGGAACCGCTCCCGCTGCGACCATCGCTGCCGGCGCGAGCGACTGGCCGTAGTTTGTTTTCCACACCGCGTAGTCAGCCGCGTCGATCACACCCTCGCTAGCTCCGGTGTTGTCGCCGTTGGCCGACAGGTCGGTGGTCGATCCGAGTGTGTTCCGCCACACGGTGTAGTCGGCCAGATTCACCAGCCCGTCGCCGTTGTAGTCGCCGGCGAGCATCGGCGGCGAAGTGAGCATGTCGATATTGTCGGTGATCCAAGTCTGCGCGGCGATTAGCGCGTCGCTACCCAGCGTGGCAGTTCGCATCGCCAGAAAGATCGGATCGCTCGTTTCCAGACCATCCATCCGTAGCTGCATCGAGAGCAGGTAGACGCCGGCATCGGGGGTCGTGGCGTCGAGCGTCTCTAGCCGGTAGGCCGGGTGTTTGTGGATGGAACCATCGAACGCGGTGGTCTCGATCAGCCCGCCGGCGATCAGTTGGTCGCTGGCGTCGGCCGTGAAGGTTCCGTTGTTGATCACCTTGTACACTTCGTTGTCGGGGCGTACGAAATCGACGTCCTGCTCATCGAGCCCATTCATGTCGTCGTCCAGCCCGTCCCAGTAGAACAAGTTCGACACGGTTTGTTCGACTGTCATCGGCAGGAAGTCGAAGTTCAGGTTGGTTCCGGAGGGTAGCGCACCAACAGTGAGCAACGGATTGTCTTCGTCGAGCGAAAAGAACCCTGGGTCGAGCGCCCGATAGTTCGAGAGCAAGTTGCCTACGAACACTCTTGTAGGAATCGTGAAAGTGTTGCCTTGGAGCTCAGCGAGGCCCGTAACCAGCTTGCCGTCTTGGTGCTGCACCATGATGTCGGCATGCTGCGCCGACGCTGTCGACGCGAGACCGACCGCGAGCGTCAACGCACCAAGGAGTCTAAGCGAGTTTGGATTGCACATAACTGTAAAACGATTGAAGCAAGGTAATCCGTGACCGCCGCGACACTCAGTTCGCAGCGGCCACGGTGCGATTGAAGGCTAACGACGATAGGCCAACAAGCCACCCACGGCAGTTAGCAGTACCAAAACGACCGACGACGGCTCGGGCACGAATTGGCTGGAGACGTACTCTTCGGCCAACTCGACGACATCCTCAAACTCTTCGCCGGCTACCAGCAGCACCCAGGCTGTATCAGAGGGTGCCAAACCATCAAGCTGCACGGAGAGCGGTGCAAGATAGATACCGCCGGCGGGCAGGTCGTCCGAAAGCGGGTCGTCGATGTCCAGGAACGGGTGGTCGTCGATCGAACCATCCATACCGGCGATGCCACCAGTCTGTGTGATTACCAGGTCGGCCGAACTATCGCCAAACATCACTTCGCCGGTCCCGTCCCAATAGAACAAGTCGGAAGTCACGCCGGCGAGCGTAGCTGGAGTGTTCAGCACTGTGGGCGACTCGCCTTCATCCAATGGCAGCGCTCCGGCCGGATTTGTCGCTCCCAGCAGTCCCGGCATACCGCTACCCGCGTTGAACATTCCCGGTTCCGTGGTGGTAAAGAAGTTGTTGCCGGCGATTTCATCGGGCTCCATATCGCCTTCGAACACACGCGTGGTGAGGTTCAGTTCATCGGGCACCTCGGCGCCGCCGATTAGGGTCTGGCTGCCGGTCGCGGGACGACCAACAAAGATATCAAAGTGACCATGCTCTTCTTGGGCCATGGCGGGCAGGGCCAGAGGTAGTGAGAGCAATGCAACAAGAATCGTGTAGCGTTTCATTATCGTGGCTCGTTTCAACTCGAGGATGAATCAATGATGAATAACGACGCGCGCACGCTGGGCGCAAGTCGGACATGCGGCGTCCATGCAGACCGATGCGCGGGCGATCCGCGCAGGCATCGGTGAATCCGCTATCTAGCGGAGCGTTACTGAGGCGGGCGGGCGAAGTTGTGTTCTTCTTCGGCCCACTCGGCAATTTGCGAGGCGGGGATCGCCTCGACGTGGCCATCGGCGTAAAGATAGTTGGCCGCCGTGTGCGAGTGTCGCTCGGTGGCGACCTCGTACTCGATAGCCTTTAGCCGATCTTCGGGTGTCGGATTCTCTTCGGAGAACCATTCCGGCGAGTGTACGTGATCGAACTGAAACTCCACCGCGGTTGTATCGGCCGCCTCGAACATCATGATCGTGGCATGCGTCTCGGGCAGGTCGTACAGGTCGGAGATCATGTCGGCTGCCTCTTCGGGGTGAACCAGCTTTTCAGCTTTGGTTGGCCGACGCAGGTAACCGTTCATCACGTAACTGGTATCGGCACCGCTACGGCGCTCGATACGCTTCAAATCCTCGGGGCACAAACGTACTTTGTCGACGTTCTCCATGTACGGCGCGAGCGTAAAAATCCACGATTCGGATTTGTCCGCTTCGTGCCACAAGCCAGGAAAACGACCTTTGTGAACGTCCGCAAACTGGTGGATTCCCAACCCGATCTGCCGCATGTTATTGGAGCACTGGGTGCGCCGGGCAGCCGCGCGGGCGGCTTGCACCGCCGGCAACAACATGGAAACCAACACGCCGATGATGGCGATCACCACCAACAACTCGACCAGTGTAAACGCTCGGTGAGTACGCATAAAACTCGCTCTACGGTTCGCGACGATACGCTCGTCGCGATGCGCAAAAGCCCTTCAGAAATGGTGCGGAATCCCCGCTGCCAAGGCATCGGCAGCAGAGGCCAAAGACAATCAGACCAGGATGTCCGACACCGGCGGCCCACGAGGAGCGTGAATTAGCAGAAAAGTCGCAGGAACCCGCGACGAATGGAGACATTTTTCAGCCGTGCTGTGGTCGCAAAGTTCCAGCACCATCGGCCCGTCAGGACCACCCAGCTTCACCTTTGCCAGTAGGGCACATACCACGCAGGTGTGAGTGTTGTGGCCCGACTCCGGCTTGCCGAACGCGGGACTGTTGGCCGGCTCGCTGCCAGTGGTCTCCGGCTCGCTGTGGCACAGCCCGCAAGAGCAGTCGTGCGAGGTCGCCTCGGCGACGCAGTCGGGATCGCCACAAGGCAACAACGCATGCAGCCCATGCCCGCCCACGGCCACCAGGCCGTAAGAAAGCACGAGAACTGACGCGATGATTTGCCGGACGCGGGACATACGCTTCTTGCAGGGGAATTTCGACTGAATACCGTAGGTTATCAGGCTGGCAGGGTCGGGTCAATGTTGACAATTGCAACCCTGGGGCGATTCGGGGGAATTGTGCGCCGCGAGAAGCTGGCATGGCTACTCCGATGCGGGTAAGTTCTAGACGTCTCGGCACCCCGCAATGAGGGACACAACTGCCATGCGAATTGCAATTTGGCTGCTGGTGCTACCACTGATCGGATGTTCGCCTCGAGCGGCCGGGCCCGACGTGCGATTGGACCAGTCGCAGCATCAGCACTACCACGTCCACGGGGCCGAGATCGAGCACGGCCATCAGCATGCCGAATATCCCACCGGTGGTCACAGCCACCCCCACACCCACCAAGATTCCCACTCCGACGCGCCATGACCCCTTTGAAACACCCACACCGTCGATCCGCATTTACGCTTGTTGAACTATTGGTGGTGATCGCCATCATTGGCACCCTTGTCGCCTTGTTGCTGCCCGCCGTGCAGGCCGCTCGCGAGTCGGCTCGCAAGGCGTCGTGCAAGAACAACCTCCGCCAGATCGGAGTGGCGATGCACAACTACGAATCGTCCTATCGACACCTGCCACCGGGATACGACTTCGTCGCCGCTGCGGATGGCAACCAGCGCGGCTATTCGTGGGGAGCGTGGCTGCTGCCGTTCATGGAGTTGCAGTCGCTGCGGGACCAACTCGACTTCGATAAGCCCGTGTTCGACTTGGTGAACCAGGCAGCCCGCACCCGGCACATCGAAACGCTGCTCTGCCCGACCGACGATGTCTCGCCAACGGGCTTCGTCCAGATGGGAGACGAGACCTACGCCATGGCCTGCTACGTCGCCAACTTCGGCACGCCCGACCTGGATGACGATCAGGCGCAACAGCGTGGCCAATTGAATCCCCTCGGCCCGTTCGCGCGGAGTTGGGGGCCGTTCTACCGCAACAGCAAGACTAAGTTGCGCGAAATCACCGACGGGCTCTCCAGCACATTGATGATTGGCGAGCGGCAGAACGGACCGTTTCGCACCGCCGGTTCGCACGGCAACCACTTTGAGTACGAAACCACTTGGGTGGGCGCGGTACGGGACATCGACGATCCCACCGATGATCATGGGCACATGGTGCTGTTCCAAACCGGGCACACACCCAACGCCGCGGATAGCGACGACCGCGACGTCTCGGCTCCCCATTCCGGCATCGCCCAGTTCTTGATGTGCGACGGTTCGGTGCACGCCGTGGCGGAAGACATCCAACTGGTGGTCTATCAAGCCATGGGCACGATGAATGTCGGCGAGGTGACCGCCGATCTCTGAACCGGTAGTTTCAGGTATTTTCTTGGAGCCCCATCGGCCATAGTGGCACGCTGGTCCGGTGCGGCCTACACTTCCAAGATACAGACTACTCTCACCGACTCTCACCAGGCTCCAGCCATGCAACTTCACGCGGTACTAAGCTGCCTTGCCCTCTCCATCGCCATGACATCCACCTCGCTGGCAGCCCCGCCAGACACTGCCCAACGACCGGTCACCGACACCTACCATGGCACCAAGGTCGTGGACGAGTACCGCTGGTTGGAAGACTGGGACAACGACGAGGTTCGCGCGTGGAGCGACGCCCAGAACACCTACGCGCGATCGATCCTCGACGCCCTGCCTGGCACTGACGAGCTGCGCAAGCAGGTGACCGCCATCATGACCGCGAAGACCGCGCGGTATGGCGGAGTGTCGTACGCCGGGGGCAACTGGTTTGCGATGAAGAATCAGCCGCCGCTGCAGCAATCGTTCCTGATAGTCGCCGATTCGCCGATGCATGAAGACGACGTGCGGGTGCTGGTCGATCCCAACCAGCTCGACGGGTCCGGTGCGACGACCATCGAATGGTATCGGCCGTCGCACGATGGCAAGCTCGTGGCCGTGTGCCTGTCGATCGGCGGGCACGAGGTGGGCGACGTGCGTGTGTACGAGACTGCCACCGGCAAGCAACTGGCCGACGAAGTCCCGCGCGTCAACACCGGCACCGCCGGCGGCGACCTCTCCTGGGCGCCTGACGATAGCGGCTTCTACTACACACGCCATCCCCGCGAGGGCGAGCGGGCGGAAGAAGACATGAACTTTTACCAGCAGGTCTATTTCCACACGCTGGGCACGCCGACCGAGGAAGATCGCTACGAACTGGGCAAGGACTCGCCCCGCATCGCCGAGACGCGCGTCGAGGTCGACAAGGCGACCGGTCGAGTGATCGCCACCATCCAGTACGGCGACGGCGGCGAATTCGCCCACTACCTCCGCGACACCGACGGCCAGTGGCGGCAGTTCAGCGAGTTCGGCGACCGCATCATCCAAGCCGAGTTCGGCAAGCACAACGACATCTACATGGTTTCCCGCGCCGGCGCGCCGCGCGGCAAGCTGCTGCACATTCCGGTGAGCGAGCTGGGCTCTGCCGAACCCAAGGTGGTGCTGCCCGAAGGCAAAGACACGCTGGTCAGCACCTTCTGGGGCGGCGGCTCACTGCTGGCGGGCGACGACCGCATCTTCGTGGTCTACCAACTGGGCGGCCCAAGCGAGATTCGCGTGTTCGACCTGGCCGGCAAGCCACTGTCGGGCCCCGCCCAACCGCCCATCGCGTCGAGTGGTGGGCTGAGCTGGGGTCCTGATGGTTCGGTGCTGTTCTCATCGGGCTCCTACACCACGGCCAACGCCACCTACCAGTACTTCCCGGAGAGCGGAGTCACCGCGGTGACCGATTTCCGCTACGAGCTGCCAGTATCGTTCGACGACGCCGAGGTGCGGCGCGAATTCGCCACCAGCAAGGACGGCACCAAGGTGCCGGTGAACTTGATCTTCCCGAAGGGCACCAAGCTCGACGGCAAGAATCCATGCATCATCACGGGGTATGGCGGTTACGGAGTGAGCCTCACGCCGCGGGCCAATTCGCTGAATCGCATTTTGCTCGACCACGGTTTCGTGGTCGGCGTGGCTAACATCCGCGGCGGTGGCGAGTACGGCGAAGAGTGGCACCTCGAGGGCAACCTCACCAACAAGCAGAACGTGTTCAACGACTTCGCCGCTGTGCTGGGCAAGGTGATCGACCGCGGTTACACCAGCAGCGAGCACCTGGCGATCGAGGGTGGCAGCAACGGCGGCCTGCTGATGGGCGCGGTGATGACGCAATATCCCGACCTGATGAAGTGCGTGGTGTCGCACGTTGGCATCTACGACATGCTGCGCGTCGAGCTGTCGCCCAACGGGGCGTTCAACATCACCGAGTTCGGCACCGTCGAGAACCCCGAGCACTTCGAGGCGCTGTTGGCCTACTCGCCGCTGCACAACGTGAAAGACGGCACCGCCTACCCACCCGTGCTGTTCCTCACCGGCGCAAACGACCCCCGCGTCGACCCCATGCAGTCCCGCAAAATGGCCGCCAGGCTGCAAGCCGCCAGCTCCAGTGGCGCACCGACGCTCCTGCGCACCAGCAGCGACTCCGGCCACGGCGCCGGCACCCCACTCGACGAACGCATCGAACAGGAGGTGGACGTCTTGGCGTTCGTGTTCAATGAGCTAGGCGTGAAGGTGCGGGACGGAGAGTAAACGTCCGCAAAGAGTAGCCCAATAGCCGACGAGCTCCGCCTCGTCGGGAAAAGTGGCCTCACGCCCGAGCACTTCGACGCCTCCAGCGGACCACCAGGTAGACGATCGTCGCGATCACGAGCAATAGTCCTCCCAGGAAGGTCACGGCGGCTGCCAGGATTCGCTCATCGATCGTCCACGGCCGCCAGTTGGCACGATCCGGGTCGAGTTGGGGTGTGTCGTAGTACTTCGCGGCGAACTGCTCATCGAGATCCAGGCCAGCTGCGGCCCATTGCGCCTCGTCCGTCGCGATCTGCTCGGCAAGCGCTTTGCCATCTGCGATCTCTTCTTTGAGGCTCGCCTCGATCTCTTCGAGGGACCGCTCGCTTTGCAATTGCATCGCGTGCTCCGCCTTCAATCGATAGGCTTCAGCGACTGACGGATCGTCCACTTCGTACGAGGCTCGCAAGTAGGCGCGCGCGGCGAGCATCTTGGCGTCACTGAGGGGGTAGTGTCCTTGCCCTAGCAAGTCACCAAGTGCTTCGAGCAAGACAGGTGAATCGTGGTTGCCAAACCGCATCATTCCTAGCACGCCGTGCACAGCACGTTGCGATTCGCTTGCCTTGTCGTCGCTATCAGCATTCGAGAGTTGTTGTTGATCCAGGACGAAGCGGAAGAATCCGTCGCCCGAATACTCGTCTTCCGAAAGTGGAAGAGAGCTGGGGCGGCCTTCTCTCGCCGCGATCACGTACTCCACCAGCAGCTTCTGATAGATTTCGCGACCAAAGTGGGCGTCGGGATTGATCTCGATGGCCGCATTGATGTGCTCCAAGCCCTCCTCGTACCGCCCGGCGTGGATCAGGAACGTTCCCAGGTTGGCTTGCGACTCGTACTCTCCTTCGTCCGGCCAGCGCTTTATCTTCTCGCGGATGGTCTCCATGGCCGCGTCGTGCTGCCCGAGCTTCTCCTGCGCCACGGCGATGTCGTCGTAGTCGCCGGGTGTCCTGTCCGCTTCGACTTTCGCGGTACGATCCTCGATTCGCCAGCGGTAGTAGGCATCGGAATGGCGGACGAAGTACCCGGCAATCAATTCGTGCGCTTCGGGGAATCTTTGCCGTTCCATGGCCAGCGTGTCGTAGTCCCACAAACACGCCGCACTGGGACGAGCGGCGGCGAGCAACACAATGAAGATCGGAAGCAGAACTCGCATGGCAACATAAATTCAGGAGGAGTCAATTGGCACCCGTCATTGTAATGCATTCGGGTGAGCGGGTTAGACGTATTTCAAATTCGTTCCCACCCATAGAAATAGCCCCGAGCAAAGTTTGCTCGGGGCTACGGAGGTGCGTGTTGTTGGATCGTGAGGATTAGATATCCAGCGCGATCTTCTCTTCTTTGGCCGCCTGGCGGAGCTTGCTGAGCGCCCGCATTTCGATCTGGCGAATGCGTTCCTTGGTCACGCCGAGTTCCGCGCCTACTTCCTTCAGTGTTTGCGGTTCCTGACTATGATCCAGTCCGAAGCGTCCGATGATGATCTTCTGCTCGCGCTCGTCCAGCTTGCGAAGGATCTTCTCGATCTGTCGCTCGCGGTGGTTTTGAGCTGACTCCTCGATCATCGGATTCGCACGCGACTCCTCGGTGGCCGCGAACAACTCGTCGTGGCTCGTGCGGAAGCGGTCGCGGTGCTTAAACTCGCCCGGAATGGTCCGCGCGAAGTTCTTCATGATCGCCCACGTGGCGTACGTGCTGAACTTGTTGCCGCGTGAGAAATCGAACTTCTCCACCGCCCGCAGCAGCGACATGTTGCCGTCGCTCACCAGCTCGAAGAAGTTCTGGTCGGGCGTAACGTGCCGCTTAGCGATCGACACCACCAGTCGCAGGTTGGCCCGCGCGATTTCGTTCTTGGTGCTGACGATCTGGTCGTACAATTCCTCGATCTCGTCGAGCGTGGTGGCCTTGGGGTTTGTTGGGTCGAGCGAATCGCGGAGCCTGGAGGCCTTGAACTTCAAGTAGTTGTACTTGCGGAACAAGTGCGCTTCCTGCTCGCGCGTCAGCAGCGGCATCTCGTACAGGCTCGCCAGGTACGGCGGCAGACCGCTGGGGACTTTCGCCTTACGAGTGGCCTTCTCGGCCTCGGGCATTTCGCCCAGGCAGGCCGCGTCGGCGCCTTTGCGGCTGAACCGCGGGTTGGGGATGAAGTCGAGCGGCAAGTCGGCCACTTCTTCGGCCCGCACCTCGTTGATCACCCGATAGATGGTGGTCTTGGTGCGGCCGTACTGCTTGGTGAGCTTGTCGATCGGCATGCCGCGGCGGTACTGCTGGAACAGGCGCTTCTTCTGCGCTGCGGTCAGCGGGGCTTTGGCATCTGGGAAGATGGCCAGTTGCGGATGCTCTTTGTCGAACTGGCGGATGGTCGAGCGAATCGTCTCGATGCTCCGCCCGGAGCGTTCCGCGAGCCGTCGCGAGATCTCGCTTTGGCACGCACCACCGCTCGCCAGATGGCGGGCGCTGCTGATGATGTCGTTGCGCTGCTCGTCGGTCAGCTGGCTGAAGCGGGCACCGCGCGAGACGCGCTTGCCGTTGGTCTTCACAAACCGATCGACGCTGCTTCGCAGGAAGCCAACTCGCTTGCGGCCGTCGAATACAAATCGGCGGCTCACCAAACCGAGTTCGCGCCACCGCGAGATGGTCTTGGTCGAGACGTTAAACTGCCGCGCGAGTTGCTCGACGGTCAGCACCTGCTCGCCGGCTGCGTCGGCTTCCAGGTCGATGGAGTCCGATAGGTCCTCGACCAACAGGCGCAGGTCGCGCATCAGCGCTTCGCCGCTGATTTTCGCGTTGGCGTCTTCGGCGCCGGTGTCGGGCCGGTAACCGGTCACCCGGTAGCAGACGAATTCGTACGTGTACGTCTTTTCGGCGTCTACGTCGGCAATGAGCTGTTCGGCCGCCTCGACTTGCTGCAAGCGCTTGGCGCGCGGAGCGTACTTCACCTGCTGGTCGCGCAGGCGTCGAATGGCGTCGGATTCATAGTGGCGATGCATATGTCACCCCTTTCTGCTGTCGCCTCCTCGGTCCGTACTCTCCATGCGATCACTCGCAGCTAGTACCTACTTCTCTAGCCGTTGTACGTAGTTCCGATCCGGGTCTCAGGTTCCTTGTATAGGGTTGGGTCGTGGAAAAGGTTCTGGGAAAAATTGGCCACCCGTGGCACAGATGTACTTCGGCGGGGCCGTGACAATCTTGGCCAAACTTGCTCGCGTATTCCGCTAATCCGTAGCGGTCAAGGCTTGCTAGCGAAGTTCAGCCGGTACCTGTTGTACGCATTAAGACGGAATTGGGTCGAGAGAAAGTTCGCGCCATTAACGGTTTTTCTTCCCCGGTGGTTCCTCGGGTTTGCCGCAGAAAAGTCGTAAGGTCTTCTAAAATATACCTTTGCAGCGATTTCTTGGGCGAAAAACATAGTCATTTCGTGTTTGTTCCACAGGCCCCGTAGTCGTCCCATCTTTACAACCGCTCGACTGGGGTCAGGAAATTGAACTTTCTTCCGCTTATTCGTCGATGAACCCGACAGGTTTCCAATGTTCAATCTCCCACTGCCCAGGGATGTCGCAGGATGGTTCAACAACGCTTTCTCAGCTGTTTAGTGATCGCTGCCATTTCGGTAGCAGCCCAGCAGGCACGTTGCGAACAGGCGATCCGCCTCGTCGCCGCCGCACCGACTGGCGCGGTGGAGGCTGTTTCGGTTGAGCTGGAGTTGGGCGGACAGCTCCAACTTCCCTCCACCCAAGAGGAAAGCGTCGAAAACACCCCCCAAATTACAGCCAACGCCAAATTGGAATACGACGAGGCACGTCTGCCGGGCGGGGAGACCCGCAGCGTTCGGTATTACCGCACGGTCGAAGGCACAGCGACCATCGCAGGCCGCGAACGTCCGCTGGCGCTGCGAGACTCGCGGCGGTTGGTGCTCGCCAATGGCAAGTTGCTCACCGGCGTGGAAGGTCCGCTAGACCGCGAAGAACTTGAGCTGCTGCAGACCGTGGCCGACTCGCTGGCCACCGGTGGTCTACTGCCAGGTCGCCAGGTCGAGATCGGCGACACTTGGGATCACGATGTGCCGACCATGGAGGCGCTGCTGGGAGTCGATTCGGTGGGCGTGTGCGAAGTGACCAGCGTGCTGGTCGAAGCCAACGAGCACTACGCCCGCTGTCAGGTGGCTGGCACGGTGCATGGTGTGGTGGACGGTTCGAGCGTCGAACTGGAACTCGACGGCATCTACCTTTACCGCCGCGCGACTGAAGGAATCTCGCACCTGAACCTCGCCGTGCGCGAGACCCGCGCCATTGGTCCCGCCACGCCTGGCTGCACGATGGTCACCAAGGTGCGGATGAAGCGCGACCTGGCCGACGACCCGCAGCTCACCGCCGACCGGATCGCCAAGGCGCAAGCAGCCGGCGCGGGTGCGATCGAAATGGTGCAACTCGCCAGCGACCATTTGGGCTTCACCACTTCGACCGACCACCGCTGGTACGTCACCGGCAGTCTCGGCGATAGCATGACACTCCGCCGAGTGACTCCCGAGGGGCTCGTGGCGCACGGCAACCTGGTGCGGCTCGAGGCCAAGCCTCTCGACGCGCAGGCGGCGCTGGGCGAGTTTCGCCGCGACGTGATGCGGTCGTTGTCGCAGCATTCGGCCGGTCTGAAGAGCGAGTCGCAGTGGGTCAATCGCAACGGCTGCCGAGTGATGGAGATCGTGGCCACGGGAACCATTGAAGACGTCCAGGTCGAATGGCACTGCTACCAGATCGCCCCGCCCGAGGGCGACGAGCAACTGCACCGGCTGGCGTTGTCGCTGATGATCGAAAGCGGGCAACTCGAGCGACTGGCCGATCAGGATCGGGTGCTCGTCGATCAACTCACGCTCCTGCCCCGCGCGCAGCAAGCCCAGCGCCCCACGCGGCAGAAGTAGCGACCACGGCAAGCGATTCTGGTATGCTTGGAGGGAGCGAGCGCCCCTGTTTCCCTCCGCAAGAAGAGTCGCCCCCCATGCCTGGAACCACTGCTAAGAACGTGCTTGGAGAGCCGCTACTCCCCTGCTGCACCGACCCGATGACTGGCTTCTACCGCGATGGCTACTGCCACACCGGCGGCGGCGACTCCGGCGTGCACGTGGTGTGCGCCGAGATGACCGCCGAGTTCCTGGCGTTCAGCAAGAGCCGCGGCAACGACCTGTCGACGCCCATCCCGCAGTACGACTTCCCCGGCCTCGTACCTGGCGACCGCTGGTGCCTGTGCGCGGCGCGGTGGAAAGAAGCCTACGACGCCGGCATGGCCCCGCCGGTGGTCCTCGAAGCCTGCCACATCTCGTCCCTGGAATTCGCCACGCTGGCGGAACTCAGAGAGCACGCAGTCCCCAAGTAGGTCGGCCGTTCCGGCCGACGCCACGTTGTGTCGACCAAGCATCCTTCCCCTTGCAACAGCGCGAACTCAGCATGGAGATTACCTACGCGGTGGAGTCCGAGCTGACCGTCGACGAGTTCATCGACGTCTTGCACCGGTCGACGCTGGCCGAGCGCCGCCCGGTGGACGACGCCGCGCGCGTGGCGAAGATGCTCGAGCACGCCGACTTGATCGTCACCGCCCGCAACGCCGAAGGCATACTAGTCGGCGTCTCCCGGGCCATCACCGACTATAGCTACTGCACCTACCTTTCCGACTTGGCAGTCGACCAGGCGCATCAGCAGCGCGGCATTGGCCGCCGACTGGTGCAAGAGACTCATCAGCGCGCCGGTTTGGCAACGACACTAATTTTGCTCTCCGCCCCCCAGGCGGCGAGTTACTACCCGCACATTGGGATGGAGAAGCACGATTCGTGCTGGAGGGTGGTGGGGGAGTAACTTAAAGCGTACGACGCAGCCGCGTAGCGGTGACCGGCATACGCTTCATCGCTTGTCTTTCGCCTGGCTCGCAGTTGAGTCACCGTCCCACAGCCGGTTGGAACGGGGCGGGGTTAGTATCCGCCTGCTGCTCGCGGAGGAACTGCACCGGGTCGCGCCAGTCGTCGGTCGAAAGGGCGTAGCCGATGATCGGAAAACTCGGAGGCCGAACGTGCCACAGCAGGCTGGCTGGGGCAACCGGTGTTCCGTTACGATCCCGAATCGCGTAGTCCTTGCCACCGACGCGTAACCGCGTCGGGGTATGCATGGTCGGGGGCAGCTGCAGTTCGATTTCCTCTTCGCCCAGCGCTTTCAGGACAATCCCTTCCTTGGTATCGCGGCTGGTTGGCAGCAGCACGGCGCCGACTTCCGCAATCCGCCCCTTCCTTACACCGAAATGCAAGTGCGGATCGTAGTTGCCGTTGACCTGCACGTGCCGCCGCCCGATGGTGCCTATCTGTTGGCCCGCCGTGACGATGTCGCCTGGTTGAACCAGTCGCTTTGTATCGAGGTGGCCGTAGATGGTGGTAGCGTACTCGTCTTGGTCGTTGCGGTGTTCGACGACAATCAGGTTACCCCATTCCAACTGAGCTGCTGAAGATGGACGACGCGAAGGTCGTTTTTCATCGGCGTCCTTCTCCGTGTCCTCCGACTCCTCCAGTCGTGGCCCGCGAGACACCCGGACCACCCCGTCGGCCACGGCGAACACGGGCTCGCCGACCCGCCGCCAGCCAAGGTCGGCACCGACATGGATGAGATTCTTGTCGCCCACCTTGTGGACCACCTTCAAGCCGTAACCACCGTTCGGCTGGTACCGAAAACGCCGCCCGTTGACCATGCCTTGGCTATTCTGCACTTCGTGGAACGTCGACCGAACCGGCGGACAGAACTGTTTCACCTGCGGGTAGTCCAGCACGTACTTTTCAGGCGGACCCTCCGCCTGGGCCGCGGTGGTCGCCACGAGCAACAGGGAGCAGAATATCGGTTTGGTGTTCATGCCTTCCCCGGGGGCGGAACTGGGCGGATTGCAGGTCGCAGCTTAGAGGTCGCTTCGAGAATTAGCAAAGGGATTATTCGCCACGACGATTGGCTTGGTCTGTACCCACATCGCCCGCGCGGTCGACTCGGGCGAGCAAGTTGGGACAAAGCGAAAGTCACCCTCTACCGGGACGATGGCGACGTACCGCGAGCAGTCGTTCGCCATGGCCGGGGGGTTCACGGTACACCGCCGAGCATTCGGGCACCCGCATTTCGGAGCACCACCGCCTTTTGGGTGGTGCTCAAATAAGTGTGCTCCCGCTGAAGAGGGGTTAAAGTCTGCGAACCCTGTTGACCGACAAAGTGTCCTGGCATATAGTACACTTTGGTGCAGGGGGGCCTGTGCAAACAGGAGGTTTCGGTAGACCCCGTAAAAGGAAGTACAGATGCCAGACGAAGAAGCACGGCACCCCCAGGGCCGAGTCGACCTGGGGACGCTTCGTTACCCGGCGCATGTTTTCAGTCCAGAGAGTTTGCTGAATTTTACAGAGTTACGAGGCTTCCAAGCCGACTGGAGTCGCTTGGACTTGAATGTTGAGGATGATCTTGGGTGCCTTCAAGCAGAGATTATGGCCGATCCGCTTGCTGGCGACGTGATACCCGGCACGGGAGGACTTCGGAAACTGAGGTTCTCGCCTCCCAACTGGGATTGCGGCAAGCGTGGAGCGCTTCGTGTTTTGTACGTGTACTTCCCAGACTGCTGGCATGTATTGCTGGTGATGGCGTACGCGAAAAAGCACGAACGGCCATTTGGAGTCAAGGCTAGAAGTGCGATCAAAAGCCTAATCCAAGAAGAGAGGATCATTCTGAGCAAACGACATTTCAAATAATCAAAGGATGGACCTTTATGGCGAGCAACGGCCAAACAAAAACGGAACGAGACATTGAACGCGAGGTAATCGAGCGCCTCGCGGACTTCAACGAATCCTTGCGTCGCGGGGACGACATTTGCAAGGTTTACACGACAAGAAAGGTACACTTGAAGCTAGAGCCAACCCCCTATGATCCGAAGCTAGTCAAGGAAACTCGACAGCTCTTGAAAATGAGCCAGTCACTCTTTGCACAGTTTCTCGGAGTAAACAAGAAAACGGTTCAAGGTTGGGAGCAGGGAAGTCCTGTAAACCCCATGGCCTGCCGCTTCATGGATGAGATTCGCACTTATCCCGATTATTGGCGGCAGCGTCTGTCAGAACTGCTTGTTTCAACCAATGGAAATGACGACGAATAACATCCACGCCCCGCGGGCCGCTCTCTGACATGGAGAGCGGCCCGCGTCTTGGTGGCGCAGCAGTCTTATAAGCTGCCGGAGGGGTCCGGCTATACACGGGTGGGATCGTAACCCCCTCTCTCCGCTCAGCGGTTGCGCCTGCGCGCAGCCCTCAGTAGCACGTCTCTGGCCCACGTAGACGCCTTGCCGTCCGCTGCCGCGTCAATCTCGGCTCGCTCGGCTTCCGTCATTCTCACGCCCAGCAGGACGCTCTTGCGCTGTTCTGGGGGCTTCTCTGGCGCTCCCCGCTTTGGTGGTGTGGCTTTCTTCATGCCACCATTATTTGTTTTACAAAAAATTCCGTCAAGCCTATTGCACGGCGGGTATTTATTGTTTAACATTTAATCAGACACAAAAGAGCCCCGGAAGGACGGCAATCCAACCGGGGCCGACTGAAAAAGGCTTTCGCCTGATTCCAGCCTAGACACCTGAATCATACGCGAAAGCCCCAGCAAATGGGAGCGGATTCGCGATGATTTCTGCCGTATGCCAACATGAGAGACGCCGCAAAAACGGAACAACCAAAACCGGGGCCACCCGCTACCGCTGCAAAGACTGCGGCAAGAGCTGGACCGAGAAAACCGCCACGCTGGGCGGAATGCGGATCGACCTGGACACCGCCGCTATGGTCGTCGAAATGCTGTGTGAGGGCGTTAGCGTCCGTGCTACGTCCCGCATGACCAAAGTGTCCGTCCCTACTATCCTGGACCTGTTGGTCTACGTGGGCGAGCGGTGCGAAGCCTACATGGCTGAGAACATCCGCGACCAGTTCGTGGGCGACGTTCAGGTTGACGAAATCTGGCAGTACGTGTTCTGCAAGAAAGCCACCGCCAAGCAACTCAACTACGTTGGCGGCTGCGGTGACTCTTACTGCTTCACCGCTCTGGACCGCTCGACCAAACTGCTAGTCACCTGGCACATGGGCCGCCGGACTGAGGAGCATTGCCGCCAGTTCGTTACGAAACTCGACCGCGCCACTAACGGACACTTCCACATTTCGTCGGACGGCTTCAAGAGCTATCCCAGCACCATCCGCAACATCTTGGGCCACCGCGTCGATCATGGCGTGCTGGTGAAGATATACGGCAGCACGATTGATATGAACACCCGCCGCTATTCTCCCGCCCGTATACTGGGCGCGTCGAAAACCGCCGTGCATGGTGATCTCTACCAGCAAGAGCAGATATGCACTTCGCATGTGGAGCGGATGAACGGTTCTATCCGCACGTTCTGCAAGCGGATGGCCCGGCTGACCTACTGCTTCTCAAAGAAGTGGACGAACCACAAGCGGGCGCTGGGGCTGTTCTTCGCCCATTACAACTATTGCAGGAAGCATCGCAGCCTGAAGGGGCAGACTCCGGCGATGGCTCACGGGCTGGCTACTGAGGTGTGGACAGCACGTGATTTACTAGAGAGAATCTGTGAGGGCGTATAATCTCCTACTTGGCGAGCCAACGATTGCATGTGGGCCTATGTTGACGAATCCGGCTGCTTGGGAATGAAGCTCGGGCGAGGGTCGTCCCCCTTCTTCACAGTCTGTGCTGTAATCTTTGCCGATCGCAGCCAGACAACTCTATGCCATAGCAAAATCGAAGAACTAAAGAGCACTCTGCGTGTTCGGAAGGATTCAAGTTCAGCAAAACCAACCACGATCAGCGAGTTGGCTTCTTCAGAGAAATGCTGGAGTTCGATTTCAACTACTTTGGCATATCAATCGACAAGGCCAAAATTGCTGGTTTCAACCGTCCTTTTCTTCATAATGCCGAGATGACTGCTTTCTCGCTGCACGCCAGTAAAGTGCATGATGCGACAATCGTGATCGACAAAACTGGCAGCAGCAACTTCCGCAAGATGATGGCAAAGTGCCTGAAGGAGGACTTAAATAGGCAGTACGACGACGGGATGGTCAAAAAGGTAAAAAGCGAAGAGTCCCACAAGCACAACCTTCTACAGTTGGCCGACATGGCGTGTGGGGCGATTTCGCGCTCGTTTCACCCAGAAAAAAAGGGGGAAGAATACTACCGGGACCTAATTCGAAGTCGGGAATGGACTGTATCCAGCTTCCCGTGAGCGCACAAAAAAACCCGCGAAGCCTATCCCAGAAGGGAACGCACACCATTGGGTGACAGTTCGGCTAGCGGGTCATTTGCTTAAATCCTATCGACCAAAGTTGTGGCAGTCAACGACAAAAACTCCAATGCTAGCATTAAAATTGAAATTTTTGAGTTTTACATAAACACTTTACTGCATTGCACTTGCGCTTCGAGTATTGGAGTTAAATGGCCCCTTCAACCCTAAATTGCTCTTGACAACTAGCACAAGAAGCGCCGGCAAGAGCGGACGCAGGGGATATATCGGGCCGGTGGCGGCTGGGTCCACAGGCGGTATCCCCCCACTCAGGGGAGCACACTTATTTGAGCACCACCGCCTTTTGGCACGCGGTTCGCATATACAGAAATCGTCTTCGACACCTAAGGCACTAGCGACCAAGCGTCGCGGGGCCGGAACAGAGAAGAGCTAGGGGTCGGTAAGACGAAGAGGCAACGCAGCGACTTAGTTGGAACCTTCGATTTCTCAAGCACTTAGCGAACTGCTCCCTCCCCCCAATGAGCATTCGCATCCTTCGAAGGATCCAACATTGTGGGCGGGCTGAAGCGACCGGAACACTCCGCTTCAGCCCGCCTGTTGCGTTTTGAGTGTATTAGAATCGAACACGTGTTCAATTCTGCAACACTCCGCCCTCCTCCAACCCGCCTCTGGGAATAGACGATCCAACTTTCCACGAAGAATTTTTTTGCGGCTTGTGGTTGCCGCAACGCCAGGCCGACTCATATCGAGACCACCCGGTGGAAGCCCGCAGCTCAGCAAGCCACGCTAGTTGACTAACCAACCGGGTTGTGCCGAATAAATGTGGACCTTTGCCACCGCTATTGCCCGCAAAACGATACTTGCCACCGCCCAGCGCGGTTAGAATGTTGGCGGGCATCCCCCCAATCACGATGCAACTCATCCAGCGAGGAAGCATGAAGGCCTATCGCTATCTGTCCCCTGCACTATTTGTCGCCTTGGCGATGTGGCTCGTTCCGCTGGCGAGCGCGGCCGGCACTTCCCGCGGCGCGGGCGGCGATGCGGCGGTGAGCGACTTTGGTCTGAAGCAAGTGGCTGAGATCAATCGCCACATGCGCGACGGTTGGGCGGCTGCAGGCGTCTCGCCTTCGAAGCCCGCCACCGACGGCGAATGGTGCCGGCGTGTGTATCTCGACCTGGTGGGCCGCGTGCCGACGGTCGACGAGCTGCACGACTACATGGCGGATCGCGATGAGAACAAGCGCGAGTTGCTGGTCGACAAGTTGTTGGGCGACGAGTTCCTGGAAGAGTACGCACGGAACTGGACCACGCTTTGGACCAACACGCTGATCGGCCGCACCGGCGGTGTGGATCGCGACTCGCTGGCTGTGCGGAGCGGCATGCAGCAGTACCTGCGTCGGGCGTTTCAAAAAAATAAGTCGTACGATCAGCTGGCCGTAGAACTGGTGACCGCCAACGGGAGCTGCCAGCCAGGCGACTCCGATTACAACGGCGCGGCCAACTTCCTGGCCGACAAGATGGCCGAGAACGGAGTGCAAGCCACGGCCAAGACCGCCGAGATCTTCCTCGGCATGGCGGTCGGCTGCACGCAGTGCCACAACCATCCGTTCAACGAGTACAAGCAAAATCAGTTCTGGGAACTGAATGCCTTTTTCCGCCAAACCCGCGTGATGCGCGAGCAACGGCCGGGCACGAACAACCGCCGCTACGCCAAGGTGCTGGATCGCGACTTCGCCGGCGAAGGGGGCGACCCCACGAAGGCCGAGCTGTACTACGAACTTCGCAACGGCAAGCTCAAAGTCGCCTATCCCGTGTTCGTCAATGGCGAGTCGCTCGCCGAGAAGTACGTCGACAAGGGAGAAGACTTCGGCGACAGCGGCTACTTGGAGGACATCAACCGCCGGCAAGAGTTGGCCGAGTTGATTTCGAATTCCGACGAGTTCCCCGTGGCCGCGGTGAATCGCATGTGGAGCCACTTCCTGGGCTACGGATTCACCAAACCGGTGTACGACATGGGCCCGCATAACCCGCCGACGCACCCCGAGCTGCTCGCCTATCTGGCAGACGAGTTTCGCAGTTCGAGCTTCGACATGAAGGAGCTGATGCGGTGGATCGTGCTGAGCGAACCGTACAGCCTGTCGAGCCGCATGACGCGCGACAATCAAAGCGACGATCCGAATCTCGGCGCGCGGCCGATGTTCAGTCATTTCTATCTGCGGCAGATGCAGGCGGAGCAATTGTACGAGTCGCTGCTCACCGCCACGGAGGCTGACGAGACGCTGGCGTTCGACGAGCGGGAGCGGATGAAGACGCAGTGGCTCGCCCAGTTCAACACCGCGTTTGGCACCGACGACAATAGCGAAGCCACCACGTTCAACGGCTCGATCCCACAGGCGTTGATGATGATGAACGGAGGCCTCGTGAAAAAGGCCACCGAGTGCTCGCCCGGCAGCTTCCTGCACACGGTGGCCACCAGCGGCGAGCTGTCGAACCCGCAGCGGATCACCTACCTGTACCAGGCCGCCCTGGCCCGCAACCCGAAGCGGGACGAAGTGGTGATCTGCAACAAACTGCTCGCCGCCCGCGGTGGCAACACCCCCGAAGCCCTCCGCGACATCTGGTGGGCGCTGTTGAATAGTAACGAGTTTATTTTGATTCATTAGAAAAGCTATTAGCTGTCGGCTGTTAGCTATAAGCCCTTGTGTCATTTCGAAGGAGTCTAAGCGACTGAGAAATCTACGTTGCGTGGCGAGCATGCTCTGGGTACTTGGGGAGTTCGGTAATCCAAGCTCCCAGGTCAAACCAATGTCACAGTGCGGCAAACTAGATTCTTCAGTCGCTTAGACTCCTTCAGAATGACACTTAGACCCCCCACCCCGGCCCTCCCCCAAAGGGGAAGGGAGATAACGCCTCCGGAGCTCACCATGATTCCTTACCGCACGCCTGCTGGAATGAACCGCCGTCACTTTATGAGTCACTTGGCGGGTGCGAGCGCGCTGACGCTGCCGGCGATGACGCTCACCAGTAGCGTGAAGGCGGCTTCCGAGACGCTGCGGAAGAATCACAAGAGCGCGATCCTGCTGTGGATGGGCGGCGGCCCGCCAACGATCGACATCTGGGACATCAAGAGCGGTGCGCCGACCGGTGGTCCTTCGCGGGCGATGGGCACCGCGGGCAACGCACAGATCAGCGACAAGCTGCCGACGATTGCCAAGCACATGGACAAGCTGTCGGTGATTCGCTCGATGAGCACGCGCGAGGCCGACCACGAACGGGGCCGCTACTACATGCACACCGGCTATGTGCCGAACCCCAATATCCTGCACCCCAGCTACGGGGCGGTCGTGGCGCACGAGACCGAACACTTGGTGCCGAACCTCGAGATCCCGCTGTTCGTCTCGGTTGGCGGAGCGAGCGAAGGCCCGGGCTTCCTGGGTATGGCTTACGCACCGTTCCAGGTCGACTCGAACGGCCGCATCCGCAACCTCGACATGCGGATGCAGGAGCAACGCTTGGCGCAGCGGTTTGCGCTGCTCGAGACCATCGAAACGCAGTTCATCAACGAGCGTCGCGGCATGGCGGCCGAGGACCACGCCAAGGTGTTGGCCAAGACCAATTCGCTCTTGACCAGCGACCAGATGAAGGCGTTCAACGTCCAGAGTGAGCCGCAAGAGATGAAGGACATGTACGGCAACAGCGGTTTCGGCCGCGGCTGCATGCTCGCCCGCCGATTGGTCGAGTCAGGCGTGCCGTTCGTGGAAGTGAACATGGGCGGCTGGGACCTGCACCAGAACTGCTTCACTTCGCTCGATACCAAGCTGCCGGAAATGGACAAGGCGATGGGCGCACTGATGGAAGACCTCTACCAGCGCGGCTTGCTCGACAGCACCGTGGTGATCTGGATGGGCGAATTCGGCCGCACCCCCCGCATCAACGGCAACAGCGGCCGCGACCACTACGCCAGGGCCTGGAGCGCCGTGGTAGGCGGCGGCCCCATCAGGGGCGGCCTGGCCGTAGGCGAGACCAGCGCGGACGGCACGCAAGTCGAGTCGCAACCCTACTCGTCCGAAGACCTGATGGCCACCGTCTGCCAGGCGATGGGCATCTCGCTGCAAACCACGTTCACCTCCAACAACGGCCGCCCGATGAAAATCGCCAACGGCGGTCAGGTGATCAGCGAGCTGTTTGGGTAGGGGATGAAACTCTACGGCGGAGACTTAATCGCTTCGGTTGTCGCCGAAGACAATCGGCTGGTCAAACTTGTGATCAACGAAGCGGCCGCCTATCTATTCCCAGCCGACATCCAGCACCAGGATGCCACCCAACCGGGGCTCTGCTATCGAGACGACTCGGCCGGCAATGCGCTGGCCGCGACAATCAAATCCGGTCGAATCGAAATCCGCCATCACGACGCGTACTCGGACGAGCGCGTACGGTCGATCATGCGGCAACTCATGAGCTTGCCAGAGTTCAAAACGGATGATGAGCGGCCCGAAGTGTTCTATCAGGGGCGGGAGCTTTGGTAGACGCGACGCAATTTGCGTCACGCCGGTACCAGCGTCCAACGTAGCCGCATTGGCGAGCGGCTCTTGGCCATTTCCCCGGTAGTGCTCCATCGCTGCGCCGGCACCGTATAGCCGAGCGCGTCGAGTTGGAGCTTGTCGACCGTAAAGCACCACGGAGCGACTTTCACTCGCCAGGAGCCCGGCTCATCCGGCGCGCCGTCTGGTGTTACCGTGACAGGCGTGCACGCCAGGTTGCCTTCGGCCAGCGTCATCGCCTCGCAAGGCTTATCGGCTTGGCCGGCGGGGCAGTAGCAGCAGAGCCAGAGGCTGAACCAGTCGAACAGCCGCAGCCACTGAAGGCACTCCTCGGCCAGTTCCGTCGTGTGTACCGGGCGGTTAAGCGATCGCCACTCGGCCAGCCAATCGCTCCGCCAAGCTTCGACCTCTGCGAGCCACGCCTCGCTCAGCTCGCAGTGGGCTTCGTGCGACTCGCGCAGCAAATGAGCAAAATGCCCTCCGACCGCCCAGCCCGCCAGCGGACCGATGGAGTGAGCGCGGAGCACCGAGTCTCGCCACAGCGGCAACGCCTGCGAGCGATGAATCTCCATGAACGACCAAGGCCGGCCATGTTCCGGGTCGAGTGGAGGGCTGGCCTCCCACGACGCCCAACCGTCGTCGTGATGCAGGATGGCCGAAAGCATCTCTTGTCGCACTTCCAGCAGGTGCAGGTTCGAGCTATCGGGCGCACATACCACGCTCGCCAGCGAGCCACCCCACACTTCGGCCAGGTCGGCGCTCACCCGCGCGTGCTCTACTTGCGAGAGCAACAGCCACTTATCGGGCGAGTCAGTGAGGGGGATGTTCCGCCGAATCAAGGTCGTACGTCCCGGCTGGAGAATGCGATAGTGAGTTACCTGCCGACGCTGACTTCGTCGACCGCTTGCTCGCCGCCGCGGCGAGTCCAGTCGCTCCAACTGCCGTAGTAGTTGGCAACCGGCTTGCCGCTAACCAGTTCCATGGCAAACGCCATGACCGACGCCCGACCGCCGCTGCGGCAGTAAGTGACCGTGCGTGTGGTGGGATCGAATTCCACGCGGGCGAGAAGTTTTTTCAGCTCGTCCTTCGAACGTAGCTTGCCGGTCTCGGGATCGACCAGCTCTTGCCAATCGAGAAGCGTGGCCGACGGGATGTAACCCGCAGTGTTTTCGCCTTCGCTGCGAGTATCCACCAGGCATGACTCTCCGCCATTGCCGATGATCTCCTGCATCTGGTCGAACGTTACGAGCCGCTCGGGGTGTGGCTTGGCCGTAAAGTCGCTCGCGTGGTCGGAAGGCCCCCGCTCGCCGGCGACGATTATTCCACCAGCTTGCTTGTAGTCAGCAAAACCACCGTCGAGCACCCGCACGTCATTCACGCCCCAGTATTTGAGAATCCACCAAATGCGAGCGGCCGTGGGAGTGAACTTCTCGTCCAGCACCACTACCGTGGCGTCTTTGTTCTTTAGGACACCGCCAATTCGCTCGGTCCACTCCTCGGCATCCGTGCCGTCTTTGAATGCCTTCTTCCACTCGGCGGCGTCAATGGTGATGGCTCCCGGCGGTTTGACCGTGCGTTGTTTTTTGTCCGCGCGAACGTCGAGCAGCACCAGTGTTTGTGCTTCCCGCTCGTTGCCAGATTGGTCGATGGCCTGGGCATTGAGGTGCGTGACCAGCCAGGGGGCATCGGCGAGCATCGTGGTGTCGGACTTCGGCGCATTGTCGGCCAGTGCCAAAGCGGGGGCGCAGACGAGAACTACAAACAGCACCTGACGCATGGTTCACTCCGTTGTTGAGAGAGAGGATCAACCTAGCTCGCCGAATAGCTCTGTGACCGCCACTGAAAAGCCCGGCACGACGTCTTCGCCCTCCAGCGTGTGCTCTTCGGTCAGCACGCGAATGTTGTCGAGCGAGCGATATACGGCAACCGTCCGGCCTTTGGGATAGACCACCCACACGGCACGCGTGCCGGCGGCCAGCCAGCGACGGGCCTTGGAGTCGACGTCCTCTGCCGTGTCGCTGGGTGAGACTATCTCAATCGCCAGCGCGGGGGCTTCGGGGAAGTACTTGTCGGTGACTCCAACTGCTGCGATGCGATCCTTGCTAACGAACGCCACATCGGGAGCGAGCACCGTATCGGGATCGCGCCCGACGATAAAACCGACTTCCCCGGTAACGACTTGTCCCAGTGAATTCTGTTTCACAAAAGTTGACAACAGTTGAGCAATGAAGAGCTCCAAGGCTCCGTGGCCAAATCCCGTTGGACTCATGAGTAGTACTTCCCCCTCGATCAATTCGCACCGCTGGCCACGATAATCGCGCAGCAACTCGTCGGCTGTTACCAACTTGGCGGGCGCTTCGGATTGGGCTTCGGCAGTGCTCATACCCGCATTCTACCACATTGGTGTCCAAAAACAAAAAAACAGCCGGCACCCAGTGGGCGCCGGCTGTCGAGTTTTCTTGTCAGGCGGTTCGATTAGACCGCAGCGTAGAAGCTTGCGAACTTGTCGATCGAAACCGGCTTGATCTTGTCCGCGTGGCCTGCCTGGCCGAAGGCAGTCATGCGGGCGATGCAGACTTGCTTCATCGCTTCGCGGGCCGGCTTCAGGTAGTCGCGCGGGTCGAACTTCTCGGGCGTCTCGGCGAACACCTTGCGGATGGCGCCGGTGATGGCCATGCGGTTGTCGGTGTCGACGTTCACCTTACGCACACCATGCTTGATGCCCTTTTGGATTTCTTCAACAGGCACTCCGTAGGTCTGCTTCATGGCGCCGCCGTACTTGTTGATGATGTCCTGCAGTTCCTGCGGAACGCTGCTCGAACCGTGCATCACCAGGTGGCAGTTGGGCAGACGCCGGTGGATCTCTTCGATGCGATCCATGGCCAGCACTTCGCCGGTGGGCTTCTTGGTGAACTTGTAAGCACCGTGGCTGGTGCCGATGGCCACCGCCAGAGCGTCGACACCGGTCTCGGCGACGAATCGTTCGGCTTCTTCCGGATCGGTTAGCAGTTGATCGTGCGACAGAGCCTCGGTCGCTCCGTGGCCGTCTTCCTGCTCACCGCCACCGGTCTCGAGCGAGCCCAAGCAGCCGAGCTCGCCTTCGACGCTCACACCTTGCTTGTGAGCGGCTTCGGTCACGGTCTTGGTGACGCTTACGTTGTAGTCGAAGTCGGCGGGCGTACTGCCGTCTTCCTTCAAGCTGCCGTCCATCATCACGCTGGTAAAGCCGTTATCGATCGCGCTTTGGCACGTGTCGGGGCTGTTGCCGTGGTCCTGGTGCATCACGATGGGGATGTTCGGATACAACTCGGCGGCGGCCAGCATCAAGTGCTTCAGGTAATTATCCTGCGAGTACTTCCGCGCGCCGCGCGAAGCCTGCACGATCACCGGCGAGTTGGTCTCTTCGGCCGCTTCCATGATGGCCTGAATCTGTTCCATGTTGTTCACATTAAAGGCGGCCAGGCCGTAGTCGTTCTCGGCGGCGTGGTCCAGCAACAATCGCATTGGTACAAGTGGCATGATTTGGCTCCTCTGTGGAGGTAGGTTAGACGTTGGGCCTGCTGAGCATGTATTGTAGCGCGCGGATCAGACACGGGGGAGGGTCCACAGACGTGCCAGGGCGCGCGCCCATGGGCCAAACCGCACACGCCCGGACCGGCTATTTCCAAGGCCAGGCGTCGTCGTCGTCCGAGGCTAGTACCTCGGATTGCGGTAATTGCGATACCCGCACTAGCAGGTACTTCTGCTCCACGGCTTCGTCTTCCAGCGTATGGTGCAGCAGCGACCCCAGCCGGTGCTTGCTACCCGGTAGACTCGTGACCACCAGCATCTCGCCGGGCGACAGATCGACCTCGGTTTCCAGCTCGGCGAAAACCTCCACGTCGCGCTGCAGCCGCTGGAACATCATGCCGGGCGCAGGGTTTACGAACTTCATCTTGGGCTGGCCATGGTGTAGTTCGGGTAGTAGCCGCAACTTCACCCGACCGGCGGCAAGCTCGCTGACTTCCACGCCGTAGATTCCTTGAGCGGCAGGGAATGCCCTGCCGACCAGGCCCGACTCACCGCCGCGCAGCAGCGTGAATTTGGGTACCACTTCGCTGGCTTGAAGCTCCAGCCGCTTGCCGGGTTGGAGCTGTTTCAAACGCCGGGTGACTTGCGCGGGTTGGGCGGACAGCATGTTCGACTGCTCGTCCGCGGTGTCGAGGTCCGCGCCGGTGGGATTCAGCAGTTCTACGATCTCTTCGCTCGGCGTTCCATCGACCACGCCGGCCCTCAGACCTTCGTCCGCCAAGCGGCAGCGAAGTTCTACCGGAATGCGATCTTCCTGCACCGATTGCCATAGCCGCTCGGAGAACGCGCTGTCGTCCAATGTGGTCCGCGCCCAGTAGATGTCGAGCGTCACCGCATTGGGCGAAGCGGCGGCCGCCTTGAGCAGCGAGTCGCTCGTCAGATCCCCCGCGCCGCCAATCGACTGGCAACCGAGACCGCTGGCCGCAACCAACAGCAATATCAACATCGAGGCTTTGTGCAAATCAGCCAACCGATCGTTTCCCGAACCGAAAAGTACCGCGAAGAGAGAACAATTCGCTGCGTACCTTAGGAACCTCGCCGCCAGTGGTCAACAGCGAACCAGGGCCGCGATGCTAGCACGCTTCCTTCGCTGCCACCAGCTTGGGCGCGGGGTAGCGTTCGCCATACACCTGGCCGTAGCGTTTCACCAGCTGGCGAAAGTTGTATCGCAGGAACGCGTACAGCTCGGCCGGTGGTTCGCTCGCCAGCCACTGGGCGGCCAGCTTCGAAGCGGTGCGGTCGAACTCCCGCTGCGACGGGCCGTGCACGTAGCAGCGCCCCTCGTGCCGGCGGAGGTCGCCGTCGAACTGCTCGCTAATGTGCCACAACTCGTGCACGATGGTCGTGAGCTTCTCGCCCAACGAGTGATCCAAAAACCGCGGCAGGTAGAAGTTCAGCAGGTACAGATACTCTCGGCCACTGGGATCGAAAATCGCCTGGCAGGTGTACCGGCGGCCTCGCACCACACTGTCCCGCGCCCCGTTCTCGAATCGCAGCGGTGTGAGCGATGCTTGCAGCCCGTGCGGCACGCGTTTACGGGCCTGGCAGAACCCGACCGCCACGCGGTCCATGTCGATGTGCGATAGCATCGGCACCCGCTGCGTCATGTCGTCGCAGATAGCACGGATTGCGTGCGTGAAATGCAGTCCTGCGGAGGGTTTGCCAATTTGGGCCATCAATCTGGAGTCGCGGGTGAAAATTCGGCGGGGGTAACTTTATGACCGAAATCGCACCTCAATACCAGAGCAAACCGACTACCTATTCGCCCCCTCGAGTCCCGTTTCAAGCTCGTGATTTGCCAACCCCGACTCGACGCCCAATGGCCACCGCCATTGCGATTGCCAGTAGCCACATTGCCGACGGTTCGGGTACCGCGTGGCGCGGTCCCAGCTCGATGTCGGAGATGGATCCCGGGAACGTGACGATGGGCGTCGCGATGCCGCTTCCATCGGCAGCGAGTGTGTTAATCTCCGATCCGATAGTGGACGTTCCGGAGAAGTAGAGCAGGTCCTTGTCGGCGTCGAGCGCGACCGCCCACGTTGGGCGTCTGTGGCAGGCGACTTTCGCACCCGGCTTCCACGACGTGTCGGGCACCGTCACGGTGCTGGATGAGGACACGCTGCAGTTCGACAATTTCACCTACGACGGTGGCGGAATCTTCGTTCTGTTCTACCTGGGCGAAACCGACTCGACCGACAGCTTTTTGAATGGCCTGCCGGTGGGAGACGATCTGGTAGGCACCGCGTACGACGGAACGCAACCCGCGTTCACCGTCGACCTGCCAGCCGGCACGACCATCGACGGGTACCACGCCATCTCCGTGTGGTGCGTCGACGTCGGCGTGTCGTTTAGTTCCGGCACCTTTCAGCCACAACCGGTGCCCGAACCCGCCACCTGTGTGCTGGCCGTAGTGGCCGTCGGCTTGGGTTGGATGCGCTGGCGCGCCAGCAAGTAGGTCGGTCGTCCCGGCCGACCACTACTCCGCCTTGGGCTCCGAGTGCCCGAGCGTTTTGTCCGGCGCGATGGCGTCGCGAACCAGTCCCTTGAGCACTTTGATATCGGGGAAGCCGCCATCGTCGGCCCGCGACCACAGACGCTGGCCTTCGGCGTAGATCTCGAACACGCCCCCGGTACCAGGCACGAGGGCCACTTCGCCGATTTCTTCCTGAAACGTGGAGAGCAGCTCCTGCGCCATCCACGCCGCGCGGAGCAGCCAGCGGCATTGCGTGCAGTAGTGAATTTCGACGCGGGGAGTCATGGCGCGTGCGACCTGGTATCACTCGGAGGCCAGCTCGATTTGCATCTCGTTGTCGCCCGGCTGAACCTGTAGTTGTAATCCACTTGTCGCGGTCGATTGGAACTTGGCGGGGACGCTGGCTTCTTTGTCGTTTTTCCCTTTGATCGTGACAGTGTACGTGGCAGTCGCCATCTGCTTGGGTTGGAGTGTGAAGCGGCCATCTTCGTTGAGCTTCACGCGGTGCGAAGCACTCTTGTCATCAGCACTAAATTCCACCTCGCCGCCCGACAGTGGCTTGCCATCCAAGGTCACCAAACCCGATACCTTCGGCGTGTTGCTGGCGCTCTTGATGGGCGTTTCCTTGTCGCCATCGCGGATGAACGGGTCGCGCGCTTGCACGCCGTGGGCTGGTTTGAACTCGCGAACCCAGATGTTGCGGAAGCGCACCGGATTGCCATGGTCCTGCAGGGAGATAGGTCCCTTGGGGCCGTGGGCGGTGTAGCTTGGTGGGCGGTGGTAGAAGGTGTTGCCCTTTACCTCCAGGTGGTTGTGGATCAGCACTCCGTTGTGCATCACCGTGATGTAAGCCGGCGAGACCAGTTCGCCCGACTCGTCGAAGCGGGGGCAGGTCCAGAAGATGTCGAACGAGTTCCACTCGCCCGGCTTGCGCATGACGTTCACCGCTGGCGGCTTCTGCTTGTAGACAGCGCCGGCCTGACCGTCGTGGTAGGTATCGCTTGAATAGGAGTCGAGCACCTGCACCTCGTAGATGCCCATCAGGAACACGCCGCTGTTACCGCAACCCTGGCCACGACCCGTGGGAGGATCGGGCGAGGACCACTCAATGTGCAGCTGGCAGTCGCCGAACTCCTGCTTGGTACTGATGCCGCCGCCGCGGACCGTGGCCACGCCGTCTTCGACTTTCCACTTGTCGCCGTTGTTCCAGGCGTCAAGGTTCGTGCCGTCGAACAGCACCACCGCGTCGGACGGGGGATCGCTGTCCTTCTCGCCTGGCGTGACCTTGGGCGGTTCGTCCCAGGCGATTCCATTCAGGTACTCCTCGGCCACCGCTGGCAGCACGAACGCCGCGAGTAACAAACCGCCAACAATCAACGACAACTTACGCATATTCAGTGTTCTCCACGCAAAAAGGAAAGGCGGCCGAGGGCCGCGCGATGGCCAGGAAGCAGCCATCCATTTTAGTGGCCAGCCCGGCGGCTTGCCACACTTGCGGTGAAGGGCTTCTTGCGACGAAAATACTGATTCCCGTAACGCTTGCGAGCGAAGGAGACGCAAAATGCTGGCAGAGATGGTCGAGCAGCAGAAATCCGACTTCACCGACAAGTACGTTTCGGTGGCGAGCGACCGACCCGAACTGGCGCGGTTCGCCGGGTTGGTGGGGCAGGTGAAGACCGTGAATATGAGCGGGCGAGCGCTGGTCGAGTGGCTCGACTACCATCACAACATCGGCTGGTACGACATCGATCTGGCGGACCTCAAGGTGGTCGACAAACCCGCCGGGCTGGAAGAGAAGAAGCCGGCCGCCAAGAAACCAGCAGCCAAAAAACCGGCGGCCAAGGGTCTGTCGCCACTAGAGCAATTGCGCCAGCAAGGCGCGGCCAAGGACAAGAAAGCCGCCGCCCCGCCCAAGGCCAAGCCGGCCGGACTATCGCCGCTGGAGCAACTACGCCAGGCCGGCGCAGGCAAAGCCAAACCGGCCGCGCCCGCCGAGCCAAAGACCGAGGGCCTCTCGCCCATCGAGATCCTCCGCCAGCAGGGCGCCGGCAAGGCGGCCAAGCCTGAGAGCAAACCCGAGCCCCAGACCGAAGGTCTTTCGCCGATCGAGATCTTGCGGCAACAAGGCGGCGCGAAGAGCGTCAAGCCGGCCGAGGCAGACAAGGAGGGCACCGAAGGTCTCTCGCCCATTGAGATCCTGCGTCGGCAGGGCGGATCCCTGGGCAAGAAGACCGAACAGCCAGACCCGCCAGCGGAGGAAAGTACTGAAGACCTTTCGCCGATCGAGATTCTTCGGCGGCAGGGTGGAAGCAAAGGCAACAAGCCGGAGCCGCCGGCAGAAGCACCCAAGCCCAGCACCGAGGGCCTCTCGCCGATCGAGATCCTGCGTCAGCAAGGTGGCACCAAAGGCAAGGCGCCGACCAGCGCCGCCGAGGAACCGGCAGCCGACCAACCAGTGGCGGATCCTTCGAAGATGACCACCGCTGAGATTATCGCCCACTTGCGATCGCAGGGTGGGTAATAGTCGTCACACCACCAGCAGCTTCTCTTCCGACGGCTGCGGAGCAATCGTCAGTTGCGTCGGACCATCGTCGGTCACCGCAATGGTGTGTTCGAAGTGAGCGCTCGGCTTGCCGTCGGCGGTGACCTGCGTCCAGTGATCTTTGAGCATCTTCACGCGCTTGGTGCCCATGTTGACCATCGGCTCCACGGCGATCACCAGACCGGGCTCGATGCGGAAGTCGCCACTGCCGCGGAGCGCGCGGCCCAGGAAGTTTGGCACCTGCGGGTCTTCGTGCATCTTGCGACCGATGCCATGCCCCACGAAGCACTCGACCGTCGAGAAGCCATGGTCCGAGACATACTCGGCCATCTCGCGGGCGATCTGGCTCCACTTGCTCTTGGAGTGCATCAACTCGAAGGCCAGCCCGAGCGTTCCTTCGGTCACGTCCAACAGACGTTGTACGTCGGGATCGATCTCGCCCACTGCGTAGGTCACGGCCGCGTCGCCGCACCAGCCATTGATTCGCACGCCGGTGTCGAGGCTCAGGATGTCGCCTTCCTTGAGCGGCCGCTTATTGGGAATGCCATGCACCACCTCTTCGTTGAGGCTCATGCAAGTGACCGCCGGGAAGCTGGGCTTGCCGCGATTGTGGTGCGGGTAGTTCTTGAACAGCGGTTCGCCACCCAGCTTGTCGAAGTAGGCTTCGATCTCGGCGTCGATTTCGGCGGTCGTTACGCCGGGCTTCACCATCCGCCGGGCGATCTGGTGGGCTTGCCAGACGGCCAGACCCGACCGTCGCATCTTGGCAATTTCGCGTTCGCTCTTGAGATGAATCACCGGTTGATGGGGGGTGGAGGTCGGCAAAAGCCAACCGAGTTTTAGTGCTCCTCGACAAGCTTACTTGTCGTGTCTATTCACCAACCGCTTTCACGGCCGCTTGAATCGACTCGTAGACGCTATCCATCGAGCCGTAGGCATCGATCGATTGAAGCAGCTTGCGCTCCGAATAGTACTTCACCAACGGCGCCGTCTGGTTTTCGTAACTCTGCAGGCGCTGTTGGATAGTCGCCATGTTATCATCACCGCGGCCACGTTTCATCAGTCGCTTAAGCAACTCGCCCTGCTCGATCACCAACTCGACGACGATGTCCAGTGGCGTGTGCCGCTCGGCGAGCAACCGGTCGAGTGCCTCGGCTTGTGCTAAAGTACGAGGAAACCCGTCGAAAATGCAGCCCGGCTGGCAGTCGTCCTTCAAGGTGCGGTCCGCCACAATCTCCAGTACCACCTGATCGGGCACTAGCTGCCCGTTATCCAGATAATCGGCCACCAACAGGCCGAGGTCGGTGCGCCGGGCACGCTCGCCACGGAGCATTTCGCCGGTCGACAGGTGGGCGATACCGAGTTCTTCGGCCAGTCGCTGCGACTGCGTACCTTTACCAGCGCCAGGGGGACCCAGGAAGACAATCCGCATGGTTGACTTGTCCTCCAGTGGTGGGCGAATTGGCCTCGAGTGCCGGTCGACCGATGGTGTGACAGCCGACGCCCAGCGCGCCCGCAAAGTGGACCTCTGGGTCAATTACCCTCGAGCAGACCTTTGTAGTTCCGCATCACCAGGTGGCTGTCGATCTTCTGCACTAGGTCGAACGCCACGCTCACGGCAATCAGCAGGCTGGTGCCTCCATAGAACATGGCGATCGTGTAGTCGACCTTCAATGCCGCGGAGATCACCGTCGGAATAATCGCGATCACGGCCAGGAAGCCCGCACCCACGTACGTGATGCGAACCATCACCTTCTCCAGGTAGTCGGCCGTGCGTTTACCAGGACGGTAGCCTGGAATGAACGAGCCAAAGTTCTTCAGGTTGTCGGCCATGTCCTTGGGATTGAACGTAATGGCCGTCCAGAAGTAGCAGAAGAAGTAAATCAGGATCAGGTAACACAAGTTGTAGAAGAACTTGTCCATTTCCAGGGCTTCGTTGAGCCACAGAACGGCCTGTCTAAACCAGTTGGTCTCTTCCCAGGTTGCCACCATCGAATTGAACTGCTGGATGATGATCTTCGGGAAGAGCAACAAACTCGAGGCGAAGATAATTGGCATCACGCCGGCCTGGTTCACCTTGAGCGGCAGGTACGACTTTTGACCACCCATGGCTCGGCGGCCACGGATGTGCTTGGCGCTTTGCATCGGGATGCGCCGTTGGCCCAGCGTGATAAACACCACGCCCACTACCACCGCCACAAACATGGCAGCCATGAGCAGTAGTTTCTCAGGGCCGATGCCGTTGGTGGAGCCCAACTGGGGTTTGAAGTCTTGCAGCAACCGATAGCCAGCCATCGGCATGTTGGCGAGGATGCCCGCCATGATGATCAGGCTGATACCGTTGCCGATGCCGTACTCGTCGATTTGTTCGCCGATCCACATCAGGAACACGGTGCCGCAGGTCATGGTCATCACGGCCACAATCTGCCAACTGAATGGCAAGTACATGTTGCCGTTGGCATCCGTCATCAGGAATGACTTATCAACATACTCCTGGCCTACGACGAACGAACGCAGGAAGAACCAACTTTGGAAAACGCATAACGCCACCGTAGCGTAACGCGTGTACTCGTTAATCTTCTTTCGCCCGGTCTCGCCTTCCTTCTGCAACCGTTCGAGCGAGGGGATCACGCTGCCAAGTAGCTGAAAGATAATCGAGGCCGAAATATACGGCATGATGCCCAGGCCGAAGATCGTAATCTGGTCGAGGCCGGCGCCGGAGAAGGTCGACACCGTGGCCATCAACTGTCCCAATCCGCCTTCGGTGCCTTGGGCCACCTTAGCGGGATCAATGAACGGCAATCGGATCTGGAAGCCAAGCCGATAGACCGCCAGCATTCCGATGGTGAACAGAATCTTGCTGCGGAGTTCGGGAATCGTCCAAACGACACGTAGTTTCTTCCACATGGCGGTTCTGCCTGGGTGGGGTAGCGGTGGATGGTGGTGCTTTGGGTGGCCGCTGAGTTGGCAGGCCGAAGCCGTAACTATCGACGAATAAACAACTAACTGCAAGACCACCTGGAAACCGTGAGCCGAAAGCGGCAGCGCCCGGAGGGCCTTGGTGGCACTCCGGGCGCTATTGTTTCCGGCTCACTCGGGGTCGTATTTTACTTCTTGTTGCTCTTGGCCTGGGCTTGCTTCTCGGCCACCGGGGTCTTGCCCGGCAGCGTCACGGCCTCGGCGCCAGCTTTCTCGATCTTCTCCAGCGCCGACTTGCTGAAGCGGTGGGCGCTGATCTTCACCTTCTTGGTCAGTTCGCCGTCGCCGAGCACCTTGAGGATGTCGAAGCGGCCCTTGGCCAGGTTCTTGGCGGCCATGGCTTCCAGCGTCACTTCGGCCCCGGCGTCGAACGCTTTGTCGATCTCGCCCAGGTTCACCACCATGACCTTCAGGCCCCAGCGGTTGTTGAAGCCACGCTTGGGCACACGCCGCACCAGCGGCATGGCTCCACCCTGGAAAGTCGGCTTGCGCGAGTTACCCGCACGCGAACCTTGCCCCTTGTGGCCCCGGCCAGCGGTCTTGCCTTGTCCCGAACCCGGGCCGCGGCCCAATCGCTTGCGTTTGCGGTACTTCTGTATGCCGCGATGGACGTCGTCCAAAATCATGATAGGGTCACTCCTCGGAGTCGCTCAACTTCCATCCGCGGACGCAGCTGCTTGAGGCCGGCGATGGTGGCCTTCACTAGCGAAACGGAGTTGTTGGAGCCAAAGCTCTTAGTCAGGATATCGTGGATGCCGGCCGCTTCGCACACCGCTCGCACGGCCGCGCCGGCGATCACACCAGTACCAGGCGAAGCAGGCACCAGCACCACCTGGGCGGCGCCGAACTTGCCGATCACCTGGTGTGGGATCGTGTCGCCGTCCATCGGCACGGCGGTCATGTTTCGCATGCCTTCCTTGCGGGCTTTCTCGACGCAGGGGGGCACTTCGTTGGCTTTGCCGTAGCCCCAGCCAACTTTGCCTTGGCCGTCGCCAACTACCACCATCGCAGCGAAGCTGAAGCGGCGACCACCTTTCACCACGGCGGCACAACGCTTGATCTTCACCACGTGTTCATTCAATTCGCCGCGTTGGCGTTCTTCTTGTACTTTAGCCACGCTAAATTGCTCCACGGTTGGGAGTAAGTAGGTGAGTAAGTTAGTAAGTGAGTAGGTATCCAGTCGCCAACCTACTCACTTACTCACCTACTCACCGAAGTTTCCAATATCACTTGGTTCACTAGTGGCGGGTTGCCCACCACAAAATCACTAAAATTGCAGTCCGGCTTCGCGAGCCGCGTCGGCCAAGGCGGCCACTCGGCCGTGGTACTTGTAGGAACCACGATCGAAGCACACCGACTCGATGCCAGCCGCTTTGGCCCGCTCGGCGATGGCCTTGCCCACCGCGGTGGCCGCGTCGGTGTTGCCACCGTACTTCAGTGCTCCCGACAGCTCCTTGTCCATCGTCGAAGCGCTGGCCAGCGTCTTGCCCGCCAAGTCGTCGATCAATTGAGCCGACATGTGCTTGTGGCTGCGAGTAACGCTCAGCCGCGGACGCTCGGCACTGCCACGAAGGCGCTTGCGAACGCGAAACCGCCGGCGATTGCGCTGCTTGTAAATGGCTTTACTGTGTTCCATGGATCAAACCTGGATAGGGATCGCTTGTCTCTTGTTTCAAACCGCCCGAAGGCATGCTCACCTAATTTTACTTGGCGCCAGCCTTACCAGCCTTGCGGCGGACCTGCTCACCTTCGTAGCGAATGCCCTTGCCCTTGTAGGGTTCCGGCTTCCGTACGGCGCGAACTTCGGCGGCGAACTGCCCCACCTTCTGCTTGTCGGTGCCTTTGACCACGACGTGCGTCTGGTCGGGGCAGGTGACTTCCAGTTCCTTGGGAATCTTCTTGTGAATCTCGTTGGCGAAGCCGACGCGAAGCTGCAGCGTGTCGCCGGCGATCGCACCGAGGTAACCGACCCCGTGAATCTCGAGCTTCTTCTCGTACCCGTTGGTCACGCCTTCGATCATGTTGGCGATGATCGAGCGGGTGAGGCCGTGGTAGGCGCGGACCTCGCGGATGTCGCTCTGGCGCGAGCAGACGACTTCGTCGCCGTTGACCTCGATCTGAATCTCAGGACGGTGGTCGTAGGTGAGTTTGCCGAGCTTCCCCTCGATGGTCACCGTGCCGTTCGACACGTCGACCTTCACCCCACTGGGAATCGCAACCGGTTTCTTGCCAATTCTGGACATGATTAAAAGCTCTAAGCTATTGGCTTAGAAGCTGCTGGCTTACAGCCTACAGCTCGCAGCCGACAGTATTCTTACCAAAGTTCACACAGTACTTCGCCGCCCAGTTTGCGTTGGCGGGCTTCTCGGTCGCTGATCACACCGCGGCTGGTGCTGATCACCGAGATACCCAACCCGTTGAGCACCGGCTTGAGCGACGTCGCACGGGCGTACACTCGGCAGCCAGGCTTGCTGATCCGCTTGATGTGCCGGATCACACGCTCGCCGTTGGGGCCATATTTCAGGTCGATGTGCAGCTGCTTCTGGGGGCTCTCTTCAGAGTCTTCTTCGTGCCAGTCCCAGATGTAACCTTCGCGCTTCAGCACTTCGGCCAGGCCACACTTCACTTTCGACACCGGTAGCGTCACCGTAGGCCGTTCGATGCGAACAGCATTACGAATGCGGGTGAGCATATCGGCGATCGGATCGGTCATCATCGCGCCACGGGCTCCAGGGTTAAAGGCTTTCAGCTATCGGCTGTCAGCTCTCAGCTATGCTTTCATTCAGACCAACAGCCATCGCGGCTATCGGCCATGGGCCAAATTACCAACTTGCTTTGCGGACGCCAGGAATCTGGCCCTTGTCGGCCAGGTTCCGGAAGCAGATCCGGCAGATTCCAAACTTGCGATACACAGCACGAGGACGGCCACAAATCTGGCAACGGTTCTCGCGACGCGTGCTGAACTTCGGCTCGCGATTGGCTTTGGCGATTTTGGATTTACTTGCCACGAAACTTAGGTCCTTAAGAGGAAATCTCTTGGTAAGGATACAGGTCTATTGTTCCAGGTCGGGTCGCTTGAACGGGAAGCCAAACGCCTTGAGCAACTCACGCGAGTCATCGTCCGAGTGACCGGAGAAGCAAATCGCGATGTTCATACCTTGGCTGCGGGTGTACTTGTCGGGGTTGAGTTCCGGGAACACCAGGATTTCGCTCAAGCCCAGGCTGTAGTTGCCGTTGCCATCAAACGCGGTGTCGCTCAGGCCGCGAAAGTCACGCACCCGAGGCAGCACCAGCGAAATTAGCCGGTCGAGGAACTCGTACATCCGTGCGCCACGCAGGGTGACCTTCGCACCAATCGGCATGCCCTGGCGAAGCTTAAAGTTCGCCACGCTCTTGCGAGCCTTGCAGATCAGCGGCTTTTGGCCGGTGATCTCGGTCAGCGCGCTCACGGCGTCTTCCAGGTTCTTCTTGTCGCTGATCGCGCTGCCGACGCCCATGCTGACGACGATCTTCTCGATCTTCGGAAGGGAGTGCGGATTCTTGCGATCCAGCGACTCGGCAAGCGCCGGGCGGATTTCCTTTTGATAGGTCTCCGCCAAGCGAGGTAAAGTTGCAGTGGCCATAGGTCGTTAATTGGCTGTTTGTGCGTGAGCCGGGTCGTCCTCGACCCTGGCAAAATAAACTTGTCTTACTTCTTTGCGTGACTGGCTCGCGGGGGTGCGATCTGTCCGGCCGACGAGCCGCACTTCTTGCAGAAACGCTCTTTGCTGCCATCGTCCAGGAAGCGGGCACCGAGGCGGACGCCTTTGCTGCAGCTCGTGCAGTAGTACATCACATTCGAGATGTCGATCGGCATCTCCTTCTTCAGCCGGCCACCCTGGGGATATTTCTGGCTGCGACGAACGTGCTTCCAAACGAAGTTCACGCCCTCGACCAGAGCCTTGCCGCTCGAGCGGTCGACCTTGATCACCGTGCGTACATCGTCCATCCGGTCGTTACCGGCGATTACGACGACGCTGTCACCTGCTTTGATCAACATGGGATTGTCAGTTGTTAGTTGGTTGTCGCTTAAACTACTTCGTTGGCGAGGCTCACGATCTTCATGAACCGGCGATCTCGCAGTTCGCGAGCCACCGCACCAAAGATACGTGTGCCACGGGGGTTGCCGTCCTTGTCGACCAGCACCACGGCGTTCGAGTCGAACCGCACGTAGCTGCCGTCGGCGCGACGCGTGGGGCTCTTCACCCGCACGATCACGGCCCGCACCACCGACTTCTTCTTGACGTCGCTACCGGGGATCACGCTCTTGACGCTGCAAACAATGATGTCGCCCAGACCGGCAAAACGCCGACGGCTTCCGCCCAGCACTTTGACGCACATCACTTCCTTCGCGCCGGTGTTGTCGGCAACATTCAGCCTGGTTTGCATCTGGATCATGGTTCACTCGCTCGATCGCGCCGTCGGGAAAAATAGGACGGTCTGTGCTACTTGTTCTCTTCTGCTTCGTGCTCAGCCTTCTGGGCTGCACGCAGTGCCGCCAAGTCGACTTCCTTACTCTTCGACACGACCCGCACCAGGTTCCAACGCTTGGTCTTCGACTTCGGCGGGCACTCAATGATCTCCACCGTGTCGCCCTGGCCCGACTCGTTGTTCTCGTCGTGCACGTGGCACACCGTGCGACGCTTGATGAACTTGCCGTACTTCGGGTGCCGTTCCATCCGCGAGACTTCCACGCGGCGCGACTTGCTCATGCGGTCGCTGGTAACGACGCCGATAACTTGCTTCTTGGGCATGGTTAGGAAACTGTGTGGGGACTTGGTGTTCAGCGAGCCGGGTCGTCCTCGACCCCGGTCTCACCCAGTGTGGGGTTACTTTGCCGCCGCGGCTTCTTTCTCAGCCGCCTTGGCTCGCTCGGTCTGAATGGTCTTCACCCGGGCGATCAACCGGCGGTTGATCCGCAGTTCGGTCGGGGCGTCGAGCCGTTCGGTCTGCGACTGAATACGCAGGCGGAACAGGTGCTCGGCGGCATCCTTCAAGGTGAGCTCGAGTTGCTCGTCGCTCATCTCGCGTAGTTCTTTGGCGTCGGTCATGATCTTGCTACCGGCGGTTAGCTTTAGGCTTCTCGTTTAATCATTCGAACGCGGACTGGCATCTTGTGAGCCAGACGGGCGAACGTCATTTTTGCTTGTTGCTCGCTCACGCCGGATACCTCGAACAGCACGGTGCCGGGCTTTACGGTGGCGGCCCAGTAATCGGGCTCGCCTTTACCCTTACCCATACGTGTTTCCAGGGGAATCGACGTAATCGACTTGTGGGGGAAGATGCGGATATAAAGCCGACCTTCACCACGGATGTACTGTTGGGCGGCAATACGACCGGCTTCGATCGTCTGCGCGCTTACCCAGCCACCTTCCATTGCCTGTAGGCCAAAGTCGCCGAACACCACGGTGTTACCGCGGGTCGCGTTACCTTTTATACGACCTCTTTGGCTTTTTCGATGTTTGACCCTCTTGGGCATCAGCGCCATCGGTGTCGTCCTCAAACATGCCTTGGTTAATCCAAACTTGGACGCCAATGTGCCCTTGGGCAGTCTTGGCTTCCACAAAACCGTAATCGATCTTTGCGCGGAGCGTGCTCAGCGGAATCGAACCGGTGATCTGCTTTTCGCGACGGGCCATTTCGGCACCGCCCAGGCGTCCTGCCAACTCGATCTTGATGCCTTTGGCACCCGCTTCCATGGTTTGCTCCATCGCCCGCTTGATCGTGCGACGGAAGCTCGCCCGCTTCGCCAACTGCTCGGCGATGTCCTCAGCAACGAGGTGCGCCTGCAGTTCGGGGCGGGAGATTTCTTCGATCTTGATGTTGATCCGGCGACCGACCAAGTTCTGCAGCTCGTCCTGCAACTGCTCGACCTGCTGGCCCTTGCGACCGATGATCACGCCAGGCCGGGCCGCGTGCAGCACGACCTTCACCTCGTCGCGAGTTCGCTCGATCTCCACTTTGGGAATGCCGGCGAACTTGTACTTCTTGGTCACGTAGTCGCGAATCTTCTTGTCTTCCAACAACAGCTCCGCGAAGTCCTTCTTCGAGGCGTACCAGCGGCTCTTCCAGTCGAGCATGATGCCGGTGCGGAAACCAATTGGATTGACTTTTTGGCCCATGATGTATTGGGGGTCGGGGGTCAGGGGTCGGGAGTCAGGGACTCGCCGGTAAGACTATTCCACGGACACGATTATGTGGCTGAACTTCTTCTTGATCACGTGGGCCATGCCGCGGGCGCGGGGGCGGAGACGCTTGAACATCGGGCCGCCGTCGACGCGGGCTTCCACCACACGCAGGCCGCCCAGGTTCGGGGCGCCGCGATCTTCGGCATTCGCCCGAGCGCTCTTGAGCACCTTCTCCAGCATCCGAGCACCACGATGGGGCTGGTACTTGAGAATGGCCAAGGCCTCGTCCACTTCTTGTCCACGAATCAAATTCGCCAGCGGCCGCACTTTCGTGGCGCTGATGCGAGCGTGTTTGTGTATTGCTTGGTATGCCATGTGAAGCTCTCGGCTATTAGCTGTAGGCTTTAGGCTTTTGGTCTCTGGCTTCGAGCCTAGAGCTTACAGCCTATAGCTTCCTTTACTTCTTGCCCTTGGCGCTGTGGCCGCGGAAGTTTCGGGTGGGGGCGAACTCGCCCAACTTGTGGCCAACCATGTCCTCGGTCACGAACACCTTCATGTGGATCTTGCCGTTGTGCACCATGAACGTGTGTCCCACGAATTCGGGGATGATGGTGCAGGCGCGGGCCCACGTGGTGATCGGCTCCTTGCGGCCCGACTCGTTCTGCTTGTCGACCTTCATGTACAACTTCGGGTCGACGTAGGGGCCTTTTTTCAGTGAACGCGACATGTTTAAAAGCTGTTGGCTCTAGGCTATGGGCTATAGGCTGCTTGACGGTCTTGGCCGATAGCTTACAGCTAACAGCCAACAGCCAGTTTGTTACTTCTTTACCAACTTCTGCACGCCGTAACGCTTGCTCTTGCGACGACGCACGATCGCGGCATTCGACGGCTTGCGACGCTGGCGGGTCATGCCGCCCTTGGCGCTCTTGCCAGTCGGGCTTACCGGGTGACGGCCACCCTTGGTGCGACCTTCACCACCACCGTGCGGGTGATCGATCGGGTTCATCGCGGTGCCACGGACGTGTGGGCGGCGACCGAGCCAACGCTTGCGGCCGGCCTTGCCCAGCACGATGGCGCTGTGGTCGCCGTTGCTGGTCGATCCAATCGTCGCCCGGCAGGCGGACGGAATACGGCGGATTTCGCCACTCGGCAGCGAGATCTGAGCCCAATCGGCTTCGCGGGCCATCAGCGTGGCGCTGGTGCCGGCACTGCGGCACAGCTCGCCACCGCGGCCAGCGCGGAGTTCGACGTTGTGAATCACGGTGCCCAGCGGAATCTTGCTCAAAGGCAGGCAGTTGCCGACCTTCGGTTCGCACTCCGGGCCACTCATCACTTTGTCGCCAGCTTTGAGGCCGGCGGGGGCGATGATGTACCGCTTCTCGCCATCGGCGTAGTGCAGCAGAGCAATGCGGGCGGTGCGGTTGGGGTCGTACTGAATCGAGTCGACCTTGGCCGGAATGCCGTCCTTGTTGCGACGGAAGTCGATCAACCGGTAGCGACGCTTGTGGCCGCCACCGCGGAATCGCACCGTGGTGACGCCCTGGTTGTTGCGGCCACCGGTCTTGGTGATCGGACGCAGCAAGCTCTTCTCAACCTTCGCACCAGGCGTCAGGTCCTTGAAGTCGCTGACCGAAGCGCCGCGGCGGCCCGGTGTGGTCGGTTTGTATTTGCGAATGCCCATTTGATTGCTCTTGGCTGTTAGCTATTGGCTGTTTGCTGAACGAGTGACAGCTAACGGCTTAGAAAAACTCGATGGTGTGTTCTTTGTTCAGGGTGACGATGGCCTTCTTCCAGTCGCCGGTGTAGCCGTAGTGCATTCGAGTGCGGCGCGGCTTGCCTTTGCGGTTCTGGATGTGGACCTTCACGACCTTTACGTCGAACAGCTTCTCAACCGCTCGGCGAACATCGGTCTTGGTGGCCAGCTTGTTGACCTCGAAGGCGTAGGCGTTGTACTTCACCGACTGATCGGTGCCCTTTTCGGTCACCAGCGGCTTGAGCAACACCTGATGCGGCTCGAGCTCCAGGGTCGTCTTTTGGGGAATATGGCGTGGCATAACAACCAACCTTTGCTTGACTAACTCTTCGACTCAATCCGCCTATTCGGCCGACTCACTCGTCTCTTGTTTCTTACCAGCAGCCTTGTCCCGCAGGGCGTCGAGCGCCGCTTTGGTGACCAGCAGCCGGCGGGCCGACAGCACGTTCAAAGCGTTCAATTCCGCGGCGGGCGAAACCGAAACGCGATCGATGTTGCGGCCACTCTTGTACACGTTCACGTCGTAGCCGTCGGTGGCTACCAGCAGCGAATCGTCCTGCACGCCCAGGTGCTTGAGCACCGAGACCATGTCGCGAGTCTTGGGCTGCTCGAACGACAGCTCGTCGATCACCACCAGCTCGTCGTCCTCGATCTTCGAGGCGATTGCCATCCGCGTGGCCAACTGCAGGGCCTTGCGGGGCAGGCTGTACGAGTAGTCGCGCGGCTTGATGGCGAAAATGTGACCACCACCACGACGCACACCACTGCGGCGGTGACCAGCGCGGGCGTTGCCCGTGCCCTTTTGGCGGTACAGCTTCTTGGTGCTGGCGGCCACCTCGGCGCGGGACTTGGTTTTGTGGCTGCCCTGACGCTTGTTGGCCTGGTACATCACCACGGCGTCGTGCAGCAGTTGCTTATTGATCGAAGCAGCAAAGTCGGAGGCCTCGACATTGTAGGTGCCGACCTTGTTGCCTTTGCGATCGTGTACGGTGAGCTTTGGCATTTTTGTAGTCGTAAGTCTTGAGCCGTGAGTGCTTTAGAACCTACGTCCTGCTTGTCTAAACCTTGTTCGTTTTCTTGACGACGACCAGTCCGTTGCGGGGGCCGGGAATGCCGCCGCGGACCAAAATCAGGTTGTTTTCAGCATCCACCCGCACGATCTTCTGGTTGCGGATAGTGGTGCGTGCGTTGCCGTATTGCCCCGGCATGCGAACGCCTTTGAACAGGCGACTGGGGTAGGCACTGCAGCCGGTGCCACCCAGATGGCGGTGACACTTCTTCACGCCGTGCGTGGCACGTTGACCGGAGAAGTTGTGACGCTTCATGGCGCCACTGAAGCCGCGGCCCTTGCTGGTGGCCACGATGTCGACGGCCGGCACATCGGCAAACGCTTCGACGGTGACTTGAGAGCCGGGGGCCAGATCGCCCGCGGCGCCGCGGATTTCGCGGATGAATCGCTTCGGTTCGCAGTCGGCCTTGGCGGCCAGTTCCACTCCGGCGGCACTGCGAGCCTTGGAACGCTTGCTATCGAGTTTCGCCACATGACCTCGCTCGCTACGGCTTGCCAGCCGCCGCGGCTTGTCGAGAAAGCCAATCTGCACCGCTTCGTAGCCGTCCTTTTCGGCGGTACGAACCTGAAGCACGTCGCAGGGGCCCGCCTGAACTACCGTTACCGGTACGACTTGGCCCGATTCGTCATAAACCTGTGTCATCCCGATCTTGCGACCGAGAATGCCCACAGCGGGTGCTGGTTGAGACATCTCGTTCTCGCCCTGCCACTTGGTCGCAGCGTGGGGCGCCTTCTAATTGGTCATGTTGGCTTGTGAATCGGGAGACACGCGGCTCGCCCGCTGTGCTGGAGGCCTTTCGACCTGTCAGACACCGGGGCCCAACCCCGGCTTACCCAATTCCACTTCCGAGCATGCGTTGTTGACTCTTGGGGGGTTCTCGTGCTTCGGCTCAGCCACCTGGCGAAGCCGAAAGTCTGTTTATCTCAGCCTGTGGTGGCCTTGATCTTGATGTCCACACCAGCGGGCAGGCTCAGTTTATTGAGTGCCTCGATGGTTTTGGCCGTAGCCTGGACAATATCGATTAACCGCTTGTGAGTGCGGATTTCGAACTGTTGACGCGATTTCTTGTCGACGTGGGGACCACGCAGCACGGTGTACCGCTCGATCCGGGTCGGCAGTGGAATCGGCCCATGAACAATGGAGTTGGTCCGCTTGGCGGTATCAACGATTTCCGCCGCACTCTGGTCGAGCACCGAATGATCGTATGCCTCCATCCGAATCCGAATGATCTCCTGCGTGGCAGCCACGGTGCTCGCTCCTCAACTCGTTACCCCTGCTGGTGGTCGGAAAATGGCCACCGGTCGAAGGGTTCATTGCCCAAGATTTCAAACAACTACAGTCGTCTCCCTCGAAGTGAGGGGGAATCAGCGAATTTACCCCTAGTGGAGAAAACCGTCAACCGCCGCTACGTGGGTTTTTCAAGGGAATCTCGGGTCCACTGGATGGGCGTGGTCGGAATTGCCAGCAAGGTTTGCCCCAGTCGCATCAACGCCCGCCCATGGCCACCATCTCGACGCGGTTCCCCGAGCCCGCTCACCGGTGGTCAGTCGATCGGCCATTCAGCCCGCGATTCAGTGTAAACTTGACGGGGACACCTGTTTTCGCCGCGCAATGGAAAGATAAGTCGATGAACCTGCTCGCTCGATACCTGCTGGCAATCTCGGCGCTTTGGCTCGCCCAGGGCCATATTCGGGCCGCCGAAGGGCCTGCGAACATCGTGGTCTTCTTGTCCGACGACCACACGCTGGTCGACTCGTCGCTGTACGGCTCCGAGGACTTGGCGACGCCCAACATGGAGCGAATTGCCGGGGAGGGCATGACTTTCAACAATGCCTTCGTAGTCTCCCCCTCCTGCGCTCCCAGCCGTGCGGCCCTGCTCACCGGGCTGATGCCGGCTCGGAATGGGGCGGAGCAAAACCACTCGCGACCCCGCAAGAAGCTCAAAAAGCTGCCCGCCTACCTGCAGGAGCTGGGCTACGAGGTGGTCGCCTTCGGCAAGGTGGGCCACTATGCCCAAACGCCCGAGTATGGGTTCGACCTGGCCAAGTTCTACAAATACCACGAAGACCAGTGCGTGGCCGAAGCCTTGAAGTGGCTCGAAGAGCGTGAAAGCGACAAGCCGCTCTGTTTGTTCGTGGGCACCAACTGGCCGCACGTCCCCTGGCCCGAGCCCGAGGAGATCGATCCGCAGACGATTCGGATTCCCGGGCACCATGTCGAAACTCCCGAGACCCGTGCAGCCCGGGCGCGCTACTATCAGGCGGTCAAAACCATGGACCGCGAACTTGGCCAGGTCTACGACGCGGCCTACGAGAAGCTCGGCCGCAACACGCTGTTCCTGCACACCAGCGACCATGGCGCGCAGTGGCCGTTTGCCAAGTGGAACTTGTACGACGAGGGCATCCGCACGCCGATGATTGCCGTGTGGCCCGACCAGATTGAGCCCGGCTCGCGGAGCGAAGCCATGGTGTCGTGGGTCGATATTCTGCCGACCTTAGTCGAAACCGCCGGCGGTTCGGCCGGTTACGGGCTCGATGGAAGTTCGCTCCTGCCGGTCATGCGAGGCGAGACCGATACCCACCGCCAGCGGATCTTCGCCACCCACTCGGGCGACGGCAAGATGAACGACTTCGCTTCGCGGGCGGTCCGCGACCGCCAATTCAAGTACATCCGCAACCTGGAACACGACCACGTGTTCACCTCGCACGTCACCCAGCAGCCAGCCAGGAGCAAGTACTGGCCCACTTGGGTGGAAAAGGCCAAGACCGACGAGCACGCCGCCCAAGTAGTTCAACGCTACCAGCAACGTCCGCCCGAAGAGCTGTACGACCACCAAGCGGACCCCAAGGAACTAAACAACCTGGTCGACAATCCGCAATACGCGGGCGAGCTCAAGCGGCTTCGCAGCGAACTCGACCAATGGATGGCCGAACAGCGCGATCGGGGGAATTGAGAGATGCGTGATCGATATCGCAAGTTATACGCGGGCATGGTTGCTTGGCTGCTGCTAGCAGGACAAAGCCATGCCGCCAATACGGAGCGCCTGATCGACGCCCTGACCGACGTCGAGCACTCGCTGGCCCATCGCTACCAGGCCAAGGACGATAAAGGTCGGTCGCTCGATTGCCTCAACCCTTGCCAGGACCAGAGCGGAAACCTGCTGGGCGTGTACCACTACATGGACGAGGGGGTGTTCCGCCTGGCGCTCGGCGAATCGGACGATGGCCTCCACTGGCGGTGTGTCCGGCTGCTCGACAGCCACGCCTCGCAGGGGCAGCTATACCCCCTGGCCGATGGGCGGTTCTTGCTGGCGAGCGAGAAGGACGCCCCCAACAGTTGCTGGATCCGGCTGGCCGAGTACGCCGACCTCACGGCACTTCGCAGCGGCAAGCCAAGTCGCTCGATCGACCTCGAGCGCTCGCTCGCCCCCACGGCCGAAGGCACGCCGATGGTCGATCGCATCGGCCGAGAGGAAGGTCGCGACGTGATCGACCTGCGAATGCACTATTATCGTGAGGCCCAAGTCGACCGCCTGGCGCGAGGTCAGCTCGTCGACTTCGAACAGTGGACCGCCACGCCAGACGACGCGCTCAACCAAAGGTTCAGCAAACTGGACGCCCACGGTAACTTTGGCAGTCGCGACCTGCTGCAGTGGTCGGGCGGGGAGCACTCGCTACAGGAAATCCAGCTCCGCCCCCGCGACTGGGCCGCATGGCGGGTATGGCTATGCGAGCGCGATGGACAGCCGATTCGCCGGCTCGACTTCCGCACGCACGGCGGCTCGCGCTCGTTCGCCAACCCTCACGCCGAGCGAGTTAAGTTCGACGACCAGGAACCGGCGATTCTCGTCACCCTGTTTCTTCCTAGCGAAGGCGCCGCGCCGGGCGAGGCGGGCGAGTTGATCTACCTGGTCCGCGATCCTGGGGAGTGAGCCAATGCCAGGCTCGCAGATTATTGGTGGATAACCACCAATGTGCCGGAAAAACACGCGAACACATCGGCAGTCTGCTAGTATAAGTGGCGTGTTCCGGTTCTCTTTACTCGATGTAGCTTGACGGCTCGCGTGCGTGCAAGGTGGGTGCCGCCAAGTTGCAGCTTTTCAGAAAGCTACTCACATGGCCCTCAAGTTGAAGTGCCCGTGTGGCGAGCGGCTCGTTGCGCCCGAATCCGCCATTGGCAAGCGAGGCAAGTGCTCGAAGTGCGGCCGCTCGTTCGTGATTCCCGATCCCAAGGCCCCGCGTGCGAAGACCGCCAAAGCGGCTACGCCCCACAGACAGTCCGCTGCCAAGGCTCAGGCAGCGGCTGAGCCAAAGGTGACCGCCCATGCCAAGTCCGCCGAACCGGGCCTCGACGATTTGCCTGAGCTGGATAGTGGCATCGCCGACCCGGTCAGCGAACTGCCCGACCTGGGAGGCCTCGATAGCGGCGGCGGACTTAGCGCCGACATGGGCAGCGAACTCGACGACTTCCTGAACGAAGAGGTCACGAATCCATTTCAGTCGCCTGCAGCCAGTGCAACCGCCCCGCCTGCAAAGAGCGCTAGTGTCACCGCCCCCGATAAAATGAACACCCTGGCCAACGGCATCAAACTGGTGTTCTGGGGAACTGCCCTGATCATCATTGCCTGGACCACGGCGGCAATCGGCGCACTGTTACACCCGTTCGTAGCGATCGCTGGCTTGGGCCTATTGGTTTTGAGTGCGCTACTCTCGACGGTGGGTCGAGTAGTCTGCCTGGGAGGTCCGAAGGATATCGCTGGCAGGTGGCTGCTTATCGCTGCTGTGATTTGCGACTTGGGGAACCTCGCACTTACGGTGTCTGTGATTGCCGGAGTGGTCGGTCCTTACGGAAATCTACTGTCGCCTTTGTTGGGCCTGAGCACCTTCATCCTATTCCTGTTGTTCATCAGGGCAGTTGCCGATTCCATCGACCAACCCGATTTGGCGCAAGACGCGAAGGCCGTGCTCGTGTTCCTCGCCTGCACGTTCGTGACGATCATCGGCGTTCCCTTCATAGCGATGATCTCTCCGCTATTTCTCATTCCCGTTTTGCTGGTGCTGATCGTGATGGGGGCAATCGCGTTCTCCAAGTACCTGAATGTACTGCAGTTTACGGCCGAGGCCGTGCGACGATTTTGACCGACAACGAGCAGCGTTAGCCGCGGAGGGCTCCCCCGCGGTGGGGCCGCTTGGCGGGGGGTGGCTGTGCGAGCCCGACGGAAAGCCCATCCACCGGCTCGATTTCCGCGGGCGCGCCGGGCGAGGCGGGCGAGTTGATCTACCTGGTCCGCGATCCTGGGGATAGATGAGTCGCTCCTCCACTATTTCGTGGCAAACCACCAATACTGCTGAAAAGTGTGCGAATGGAGTGTTGGTGTGGTAGTATAGACCTCGTGTTCCGGTCCTCTTTACTCGCTGCAGCTTGAGCGTTAGCAAGGTGGTCGCCGCCAGATTGCAGCAATTCAGAAAGCACCTCGCATGGCCCTGAAGCTCAAGTGCCCGTGTGGAGAGCGTCTCGTTGCGCCCGAATCTGCCATTGGCAAACGCGGTAAGTGTTCGAAGTGTGGTCGCTCGTTCGTGATCCCCGATCCGAAAGCCGCCAAATCCTCCTCGTCTCACGGCCAGCGGGCCGCCAAGCCCAAGGTGTCGGCTAAGGCAAAAAAAGAGGCCGAACCAGACCTACCAGATTTACCTGACTTGGGGAGTGGCTTCCCCGACCTGGGAAGCGAACTGCCGGACCTGGGCGGCGACCTTGCCGCGCCAGGCGGCCTGGGCAGCGGAGGTGGACTGGGCAGCGACATTGGCGACGAACTCGACGACTTTCTGAACGAAGAGATCAGCAACCCTTTTCAGTCGCCAACCACCACGGCCAAGCCCGCCGCCGCGCCATCCAAAGCCAGCGGTAGCACTCGAGGCCAACGCAGCACGCTGGCCAACGGAATCAAGCTTGTCTTTTGGGGTACCGTGGTGGCTTTTCTCGCCAGCGTGACGTCTTCACTCGGCGGCAACTTCGTCGCCGAGTTGGCAGTCATCGGCTTGGGAGTCCAGCTAATCGGCAACTTGCTATCTACTGTTGGCCGAGTTGTATGCTTGGGCGGCCCCAAGAACACAGGCGGTCGAGGGTTGTTGATCGGCGCCGTGATTTGCGACTTAGGCTCGATTGCACTAACTGTCTTGACCCTGGTAGGGGCGATTCCACAGGAGATGTTAATTGTCAGCGCCTTGCTGGGCCTGGCGACACCCATCCTATTCATCCTCTACCTCAAGGCGGTAGCCACGTGGATTCGCCAGCCGTCGCTTGCTGAGGATGCTCGAACGATCATCATTGCGATCTTGGTGTCGATCGCATTGCTCATTGGAGCCATCCCTGCGGCGTTTATCACTCCGATTCTCTCGTTGGTGATGATCCTTGGCTTCTTCGGCACCCTGATTTATTCCTTCTTCAAGTACCTGAGCCTGCTGCAACACACGGCCGAAGCCGTGCGTCCGTAACCACACACTCGGCCAGACCGCGAGGCAATGGCGCTCGCGGTCGCGGCCGGTGTAGACCTACTTCAGCTATTCGCGGCAGACCAGCAGGTACAGATCTTCGGAGTCCGAGGCCTTTTCGCCTTTGGCGATACGCATCAAGAACGCCTGGCCTTTGGTCAGGGCGAATGCGGTGTCGATCTCTCGCTTGTGTTCGCCAAGTCTCACGCTCGCACGTGCTTCAAATACGACTTGCTTGCCACTATGCCAGTTCAATAGTTCCAATTCGATCCTGCGAGGGGGATCCGTCTGATCGCTATCCACGCGGAACGTCGCCACCTGCCCGTTGACCGCCTGGATCCTTGGCGACTCAAGCACCTCGGACAAACCGTTCTTGGCGAGCACGCTCAGCAGGCCTTCCAGTAGCTGCGACTCGCCGGTAATTGAGATGCCTTTATCGAGCCCCTCGACACTGCGAAGGTTCTGCTTCGGATCGGTCACCAGGCGGATGCGCGCCTTGGTGATCCGCTGGTCGCCTTCGGCCGTGGGTCGAGGCCGCAGTTGGGGGGTAGGAGCCACCTCGGGTGGGGCCGAGTTCGCATTCTTCAGGGGCTTGAAAAGCCCCCCAGGAGTTCGCCGCAGCTTGGGAATTGCCTTCTCCTCCACTTCTTCCTGCGGCTCCGGAAATCCTATGGGTGTCCTGCCCGGATCCACCGCAAACTCGATGCACACCCGATCGCCCGGCCTGATGGGGTAGTTGGTTTCGTTGTTCCCGCCAGCGATGGCATTCCAGTCGACTGATTTGACGACTTTCTCTTCAACATTCTCACGAGACCGCTCGATCCAGACTTTGGTGTCGACTTCAAGCTCGCGATATGGCGACAGAACATCCATCACGGTGGTAGGCCCCGTAAGGGCGCTGGCTAGCTGGATGCGGCGCGTGGGAGTTCTCCAAACGAGAATGTATGCCTTGTGAATGGAAGTGTCGGCGCCATCCGTTTCTGTCTTCGCCGCTGGCCGTTCATAGGCGTAGTAGCTCGGAAGGTCTGCCTCTTCTACGGAAACAGGCTTCTCCTTCACTTCCTCCGGCGGAGCGGGCTGCGAGTACCGATCCGTGGGATCCGGCTGTGGGCTTGCTTCCTCTGGGGCGGCGGGCTTCGATGGTTCTGGGTACTCAATGAATAGCCGATCGCCGGGAAGGAGTTGATAGTTGGTTGCACTACTCTTGCCTCTCGTGATCGCGTCGTATTCGACAGGCAAGATCTGTTCTGCACCGCCTTGGGGTGCTGGCCGCGCAATGAAGATCTTCGCAGTCGAAGAATTGCGCAAACCTCCAATCGCCGCGATAGCGTCGAGCACCGTGTCGTTGCCGGTGATCGGCGCGGTGACGATGTTGTCGCCGAACCCTTCGCCCTTGGTAATGATGTAGTACTTCTTACTGTTGTAGGAGAAGACATCTACGATCACCTCGGGGTCCTCGAGATGCTTCGATAGGTGCTTCTCCAAGGCTCGCTTCGCCTCGGGCAGCGTCATGCCGGTGACATACACCGATCCATAACTGCCCAGGTTCACGCGGCCATCGGGACCGACAAGGTGCTCGCCGATAACCTGCTGGGCTCCGCCAGCGGTTGCGAGCGACACCGACATTTTTGCCTTGGGGTGCTTCTCCGCAAGGTGCTCACGGACCACTTCATCCGCCTTGTCGAGCCCGATCCCGGCCATGTGAACCTTGCCATAGTTTGGTCCCAGGTCGATGTCGCCGTCGGGGTCCACAAAGTAGGCGTTCTGGATGGGGTGGTTCTCGTCGACGCCCTCGGCGCGGATCAACAGGCCATCGAACGGTTCGATCTTGTGCGGCATCTTGGGGACCAGCTTTGTCGCATCGATCAACAGAATGTCTGGCGGCTCGATCACGTACGGCGGCAGCGGTTGTTTTGTCCACTCATTTCTGATCGTCTCGTGCGTCGCTTCAGACGGTGTAGGAGTAACGGCCGGCGGCGCAACCGGCTCGTCGGCCTGCACCCGCTCGATACGCACCGCTTGAAACAGTCCCACTACAACGAACAGCACTGGAAGAATAAAACCTCTCATCTCCCGAACCTCCTTGTTTGGTACATGAAGCAGTCGTTTAACGCGTCTGGATAGCACGCCGCTGGCCATGCCGGCGGCGCCACAGGGAATGTGAGTTGTGTAGTCGGCCACGCTCAGCAACACGCGGGCATACTCGGTTGCCGAGTGGTCGGTGGCGTTGCCGCCGGAGCTTTTAGCGACCTGTTCGTCGCAGGCCCACTCGCCGGCTTCCTCGAACCGCCGCACCGCCATCCACACCAGCGGGTTGAACCACTGTGGCAAGGCCAACAGCCGCACGACGAGGTTCTTCCACAAGTCGCCCCGCTCGCAGTGAGCCAGCTCATGCCGCAAGATGGCTAGCCGCTCGCCGCGAGCCAGGTTCACCCACAGCGACTTTGGCACCAGCACTAATAGCACCCACGGAATCCAGCACACCAAGGGGCCCGTGTTCCGCGTGGTGCGCAGCTCGGTGCGCGATTTGGCTTTGCTCTCGCGGCGGACCTCGTTCCACTCCGAAAGCCACTCGGCGTTGGTGACCATCTCACCCGGCCGGCCACTTACAAACAGCCGCGCGTAACGCGCCAGGCCGACGAGCACCAACACCACTGCGCCAGTCACCCACAGGGCGAAGGCCGAACTCAGGCCAATCACCGCCCAGTCGATGGTCGGATACGGCCTGGAACCAGGCAGCGCTTTCGCTTGGAACAGGGGAGGCGAAGTCGCGATCTCTGCGGGCGACTCGTCGATGACGACGATCGCCTCGACCGGTTCTACCTCCATCCGCCAGGTGTACGGCCACAACAGCCACCCCTGCGCGATCACCAGCAGCCACACCAGGCGGTGCGTTTTCGCGCTGCGGATTCGCAGCATCCACAACAGCGACACGGCCGCGGTTGCCGCGACGCTGGTGACCAGCGTGGTTCGCAGCAGGGCCATGGTGATGGTTTCGAAGGAGCCGTTCATCGTTTGCCTCCTTTCGTTTTGCGCTCCGCCTGTTCGATCAGCGTTTTCAGTTCGGCGATCTCCTCAGGCGAGATGTCCCGCCGATTGATGAGATGCGCCACCAGCGGTACAACCCGCCCGCTGCTGACGCGTTCGACGAGCGTTTCGAGGTCGCGCTCGCGAACCTCTTCAGGCGTCACGGCGGCGGAGTAGTGCGCGGGCCGCGTCTTGGACTTCTTCGCCAGGCCTTTTTCAACCAACCGGTTGAGCCGTGTCTGCACGGTGGTGTAACCAATCGGCTGGCCCAGTGCTGTCTGTGCCTGCTGAATGGTGACCGCCGACTCGCGCCATAGCATCTCGAGAATCTCGATCTCCCCCTCGGGCAGCCGAGGCACCTTCCCACGCTTCTTCGCCATCACACGGTCCTCCTGATTGACTGACGACGGGCAGTATTACGACAAATGTCGTAATTGGCAAGAGGAGTTTTTTGGGGAAGATCTCCTACTCTGGAGCCTTGCGGCTGAGCCACTTTTGCGGATCGGAAGATCCATGCAGCACACCATAGACATGAATCCAGCCATCCGTGTGCTCTTCAAACAGAACGACGTATGGGAAGCGTCTTACGCGTGCGAAGCGATAGCGATCCATCGCGGTCCCATAGAGTGATGGACGGCGAACGATGTCGTCTAGCACGGCATTGATGGCGTTTCGGAAACGATTGCCAAGTTCGACAGAAATGTTGTCGTACCAAACGGTGGCAGCCTGCAAATCGTCGGCGACCAAGGGATGCAAGCGGAGTCGTTCATCCATTGTGAGCGTCGACCCGCTTCCACATCTCCTCACGAGAAATGCCGATCGTGGGATCAGCGGTCATCTCCGTTGCACGTCGCCCGATTTCAGCAGATTGTTCAGGACTTAGCACGAGCGGTTCCCCCGATTCGCTCAGGTTGTCCCACAGTGCTTCGACGATGGCCAGCTTTTCGGCTGCAGGTAAGCTCAGCAGTTGGTCGAGTGAAATGCTCATACCCAAATTATACCCCGCCCTAATTCTTAATGGCAACCAATATTGGAATCTTACACCCATATGCGACAATGGGAGTGCCCCAGAATAGAGCCATGAAACAACCGCTTCGTAGCGACCGTTGCCAGACGGTGGAGGCCTGACCGACGACGCCCTGCATGCGTTCTTGGTGGGGCGTCCACGCTCTGGGCGAGCGTAGCTACGTGCGCTGATTCGCGGAGCGAATCGCGACTATCGTTTTGCCCCACCGAAGAACATGCGGGGAACAACGCGTGGGGTTTTGTCGCACCCCCCGATTGGTTTACTCGATAAAGCAAGGAGTTTTTGAAAACGATGTGGACCAAAACGTTTGGGGTTTTGGGCCAATGGATCGAGTGTTGGGGCAAAACCACAGTTTTGGGCCCACGGGAACGTGTGCCGAAAAATCCGCTGGCTGGTGATAAAATCGATGTACTAGCACCAAGGCTCGCAACCCGCGGGCGAGGATCCACCTTTGAGGACTAATCGATGACTTCGTTTTCCAGACGTTCGGCGCTTAAGGTACTCGGCTCCGTGGCGGCCACCTCCAGTGTGGGCTCCGCGGGCGTGACAAGGGCGGAGGATCAAGCCGCGCCGGCCAGCGGACATTGCACCTGGGGTAAGACGCACGATCGCGTGTGGCTGGGTGCGGCCTACTGGGCCAATCCGATGGAGGACTGGCGCGTCAAGCAAGGTGGCATCGAGTGCACCCACCGCGGCGGCGATCGCAACGTGCATTTGTTGACGCATCAGTTCACCAACCCCAGTGGCAAGCTCCTGATGACGGTCCGCGTGAAAGAACTCGATGCGGGAACCAGACCATCGGGCGCGGGGTTTCGCGTTGGCATCCGTAGCGATATCAACGAGTACAAGAGCAACGCGTTCGCGAAGAATGGCATCGCGTGCGGCGTGGTGGGCGACGAGCTAGTGATTGGTCAGTCGAAGAGCAAGCTGGCCAAAGGCACCGACACCTCGGATCTGAAGCTCAACCTCTTGGGCGCACCCGCCGGCAGTTCGTACAAACTCACGCTTACCGCTTTGGACCCTGACGACAACCAAGTCGGCAGCGTCGAGCGCACCGTGGCAGCCAATAAACTCTTGGGCAACGTGGCGGTGGTGTCGAACTTCGACGGCTCGACCGGGCCGAAGCAAGGTTCGCTCTATCGCTTCGAGGACTGGGGAGCCATTGGAGACGCATTCACCGTCTCACCTGAGCACCAGTTCGGGCCGCTGTTGTGGTCGATGTATACGCTGGACGATTCGTGCAGCAACGAAGGGTTCATCCTGAAGTTCACTGCGCTCACGGGACCTTTGGGCGAGAAGGACAATCACACGGTAGAGCTGTCGTGCGAGCAGCAGGGCGAGTGGGTCGACTATACGACCAATCTCGATACCGACGCTTGGACCGCCACGTTCAAGGTAGCTAACTGGGACGCATCGCAGGACACGCCGTACAAGCTGTCGTATCGCGAGAAGCATACCGATAACTCACAAACGATTCTCACCCGCACCGGCACGATTCGCGCAAATCCCTCCGGTCGGCCGCTGCGACTCGGCGCGCTGACGTGCCAGAACGACTACGCGTTTCCTTACGCTCCGGTGGCGGAGAACCTGGCGAAGCTCGACCCCGACATGCTGTATTTCTCGGGCGATCAGCTGTACGAAAACCACGGCGGCTACGGCATCGTCCGCCGGCCGGCCGATCGGGCGATCTTGAACTACCTGCGGAAGTACTACCAGTTCGGTTGGGCGTTCGGCGAAGTGATGCGCGACCGGCCGACCGTGGTGATTCCCGACGACCACGACGTGTTCCAAGGCAACATCTGGGGCGAAGGCGGCGCGCCGATGGGCCAAGGGAGCGCCAGCGACACCGGCGGCTACGCCCAGCCAGCGCGGATGGTGAACGTGGTGCATCGCACCTGCGCGAGCCACCACCCGGATCCCTGCGATCCAAAACCCTGCCAGCAGGACATCAGCGTGTACTACACCCGTTTGGTGTACGGCGACGTGAGCTTCGCCATCCTGGCCGACCGCCAGTGGAAGAGCGCGCCGACGCGGGTCGACACCGGCCCGGGCCGCGCCGATCACATCACCAGCGCCACGATCGATCCCAAGCAACTCGACGGGCCAGAGCTGGTGCTCTTGGGCGAGCGGCAGGAGGAGTTCCTCGACCAGTGGGCCAACAGCTGGGACGGGCACAAGCTCAAAGTCGTGCTCAGCCAGACCGTGTTTGCCGGCGTGGCGACGCACCATGGCAGCTTCGGCGGATTCTTGCATGGCGACCTCGACTGCGGCGGCTGGCCCCACTCGGCCCGCAACCGCGCGATCGAATTGATGCGGCCCGGCATGCCACTGCACATCAATGGCGACCAGCACCTGACGACCATGGTGCAGTACGGAGTCGACGAGCAGCGCGACAGTCCGTGGTCGTTCTGCACGCCAGCCATTGCGGTCGGCTACCCCCGCTGGTGGCGGCCCGACGACGTGGACATGCCACACGAGAACCGCCCTCAGCACGGCTTGGCGAACACCGGCGAGTACGTCGACGCGTTTGGCAACATGGCGTACGTGTACGCGGTCGGTAATCCCGAAGTAGGCCGCAAGCGCAACCGCTACGAGCAGGCCCATCAGAAAGGAAGCGGCTTCGGTCTGGTGACGATCGACACGGCGGCCAAGACCTACAAGTGCGAGTCGTTCCGATTCCTCATCGACGCTACCGATGGCAACACAGAGAACCAATTCCCTGGCTGGCCGGTGGTGATTCACCAACGCGAGAACGGAGGTGAGAACGTGATCTCATAGACTTGATCGTAGCTGGATTCGCAAGAATTCAGACGTAATGATTGTGCTCTGAATTCTTGCGAATCCAGCTACGAATGGCTTTCCCCCAGCACCGCAGGTCGCAACTCCGCGGCTAAGAAGAACGAACCCGTGATGCAGATGAGCCCAGCGGTGGGAGTGATCTCCTTCGCACGACTCCAAGCTGCCAGCGGATTCGTAACCACTTCGATGGCCACGTTGGGCGAAACGGTGCGGAACACTTCGGCAAGCTCCTCGGCCGGCACCACGCGGGGGTTGGTTTGGTACTCGGTGATGATCACCCGCTCGAACACGGGAACCAGCGACTCGGCGATCGCGGCGAAGTCCTTGTCCTTGCTGCACGAGACCACCAGCGTGCGTGGCACCTCGCACCGCGCGGCGAGCGTGGCGGACAGGGCGGCGGCGCTCGCAGCATTGTGCGCGGTGTCGATTACGGTGACCGGCTCGCCGGGCACCAGTTCCACGCGGCCGGGCACGCGGACTGTGCGGAGCGCATCGCGGCGGGCAGTCTCCGGCACTTGCCAGCCTTGGTGCACGAGCTCGTCGATCACCGCCAGCGACACCGCCGCGTTGGCCGCCTGGTGCTCGCCGGTGAGCGCGAGCCCGACGTTGTGGAGCGGAGGTTCGCCGGCGACCAGATAGTCGAGCGAGTCGCCCTTTTTGGAAGGATGGTAACGATACTCAAACTCCTGGCCCAACTCGATCAGTCGGCAGCCGTGGTTCAAGGCCACCCGGGCGATCACGTTGCGCGGCTCGGTGGGTACCACGCCCGAGACGACCGGTACGCCTGGCTTGATGATGCCGGCCTTCTCGCCGGCGATGCTGGCCAGCGTGTTGCCAAGTTGTTTGGTGTGGTCGAAGCTGATGCTGGTGATCACGCTCACCGCCGGCAAGCAGACATTGGTCGAGTCGAGTCGCCCGCCGAGGCCTACTTCCAACACCATGGCAGCGCACTGTTGCTGGGCGAAGTGCACCAAGGCGATGGCCGTGGTGATGTCGAAGAACGTCAGCCCGTCCTCCCCCGCTTCGGCGGCGCGGCGATCGAACTCGTCGACCACGGGGCGGACCGTGTCGACCAGCTCGGCCAGTTGCTCGCCAGTGGCCGCGATGCCATCGATGGCGAACCGCTCCTCGAGTCGCTCGAGGTGCGGCGAGCTGAACACTCCCGTGCGGTAGCCGGCCGCGGTGAGCATGGCGGCCACCATGGCCGCGGTGGAACCTTTGCCCTTGGTGCCAGCGATGTGAACGATGGGAGCCGCGGTGTCGGGACTACCGAGCGCGGTGACGAACTGCCGCATGCGGTCGAGCTTGAGCTGCCGCTCGCCGTAGGGGACGACCTGCGTGCGCTCGTAGTTGATCCGGCCCAACAGCCACTCGGCCGCCGCGTCGCGCCGCGGCTCGCCTGTCGTCGCGTGGTCGGGTCCGACGAGTTTCATGCTGGGACTACTCCGCGGGTGGTGCATCGGGGGTTAGTTCAGCATCGCAGGTTGATAGAGAGTTGGCCAGCGGGGCGGTTGTGCCAAGGATCCAGTACTTCGGCGCTAGTCCGAATTGCAGGCGGAGGGCTCAGCCACGGATTAACACTGATGAAACACGGAAACTCCGAATTCCATCCGCGGGCTGATGGCGGTCACTGTCTCGCTCCGGCGAGTGGGAAGGTTGCTCCTCGACCGCTTCGGGGTTGGCCCTCAATATTCGGGACGGCGATTGGCTCGCCGTTTGTTCGCGAAGAAACGCAGGGCCCACGCTGGGCTGCCAAGTTTCGCTCCTTCGGAGTAGTTCTAGAACTTGGCGTTAGACCCCTATCCGCCTTTCATCCGTGTTCATCCGTGGCTAAATCGGATCGATCCCCACCACCCCTTCGCTACGAGCCAAATCCGCACTTCAGCACCGCACGGAACTTGGTGTCGGCGGGAGTTGCAGGTACGATAGAAGTAGCTGCGAGTGTTGTTCTTCTCTCAAGTTCAGGAGCGACAGGCCGTGTCCGAGTCCGACGATCTATCCCGTGTTACTTCCGCCCACTCCGTGATGGAGGCCGCCCCCATTGTCGCCGCGCTGGAGCGGGCTGGCATCAAAGCGGTGACCGGCAATGCCAATTCGGCCACGATGATCCCCGAGGCGATGGGCGAAGTGGAAGTGCTGGTCGCCAACCACGACCTGCCGCGGGCGCTCACGCTCATTCAGTTGATCGAAGAGCACGGCACCGATGTCGACTGGTCGCAAGTGGATGTCGGCGAGCCGGAAGACTGAGGCGAATCGCACTAGACGTTGAACAGGAAGTGGCACACGTCGCCGTCCTGCATGACGTATTCTTTGCCTTCGACGCGGAGCTTGCCGGCATCGCGGATGGCCTTTTCGCTTTCGTACTGCACCAGTTCGTCGACCGCGTACACTTCGGCGCGGATGAACCCTCGCTCGAAGTCGGTGTGAATCACGCCCGCCGATTGTGGTGCAGTGGCGCCGATGGGAATCGTCCAGGCGCGGATCTCCTTCTCGCCGGCGGTGAAGTAGCTTTGCAGGCCCAGCAGCTTGTATGCCGCCCGGGCAAGCACGGCGAGCGCGGGCTCCTCGAGGCCCACGCTTTCGAGCATCTCCTGCCGGTCCGCTTCGTCCAGCTCGGCCAGTTCGGCTTCCAACCGCGCGCAAACCGGAACCACCTCGCCCCCTTCCTCGGCCGCCCGCTCCCGCACTCGCTGGACGTGCGGTCCGGTGCCCTCGAGGTCGTCCTCTTCGATATTCGCCACGTACAGCACGCGTTTGCTGGTCAAAAGTTGCAGCCCGGCGATCTCCTTGCGGAGCGCGGGATCTTCCTCCTTGCGGAGCGCGGGATCTTCGGGGTTCAGCGAACGGACCGGTTTGCCGTCGGCCAGTACGGTTTTGCACATCTCGAGCAGCTCGACGCGCCGCTTGGCGTCTTTGTCGCCCGATCGGGCGGTGCGGCGGGCTTTGTCGAGCGAGTTGTCGACCGACTCCAGATCGGCCAGCATCAGCTCGGTGTCGATGGTCTCGATGTCGCGGATGGGGTCGACCGAGCCATCGACGTGCGTGATGTCGTCGTCCTCGAAGCATCGCACGACGTGCACGATGGCGTCGACGTTGCGGATGTGCGAAAGGAACTTGTTGCCCAGACCCTCGCCCTCGCTCGCTCCGCGCACAATGCCGGCAATGTCCACCAACTGCAGCACCGCGGGGATGACTTTCTGTGTCTGGATGTACTTCTGAATCGTGGCCAGCCGCGCATCGGGCACCGGCACCGCGCCGACGTTCGGTTCGATGGTGCAGAACGGATAGTTCTCGCTAGCAATGCCGGCAGCCGTGAGCGCGTTGAACAGCGTGCTTTTACCGACGTTCGGAAGGCCTACGATGCCTGCCTCCATAGCGGGGAATCCTCTCGGGTGGGTGGCGGGTCCGCACGGGGCGGCGAGCAAAAAGTCGCAGTATATCGGTTTGCCTCACCGCTTGTCAGTGTGGCCGCGAATGCGGATAGCCAGCACCCACACGAGTGGCCATAATGAATAGTCCTTCCCCGATTCGTGCCCTCCCTCCGAGCCTAAAACTCGAGCCCCAGAACTGGAGTATCCGGTGATGTCTCGCCTTCGAATTCTGCATTTGCTGCTGGTGTTCTCGCTCGTGAGCTTCGTGCCGGCGACCGCGGCCGACGGTCCCGAATCGACCGCCGAGGACGCCCCCAAGGTCGAGATGCCCGAACCGCCCGTGGTCGACCCGCCCGCCGTAGAAGAACCAGCGGCCGAAGACGACAAGCCCGCCGAAGAGGCCAAACCGTCGGAGGAGATGAAAGAAGACAAGGACTCGGAGGAGAGCGAAGAGCCGAAGGAAGAGGAAGATGACGAAGAGCCCGAGCCGAGCCCCGGGCAGGCCGATTTGGACAAGGCCACGCAGCTCAAGCTCACCGCCGAAGATGGCAAGCAGATTAACGACGTGATCCAGCTGCTGGCCTCGGCCATGAAGAAGGGACTCGACGAAGAGAACGAAGCATTCGCCAAACAGATGCTGGCGTCGACGTTGATGGAGCGCGGACAGGGGCTGGCCGCGGTGCTGTTGGACCAGTCGCATGCTGGCGCCGCGCAGCAGGATCCGCGGTGGGGACAATTGCGGATGATCGCGCTGTCGGATCTGTCGAATGCGGTGAAGCTCGACCCCACGGAAATCACCGCCTGGGTGCTGATCGGTCGACTACACCAAATGCCGGGTGGCGACGCGAAAGCGGCCACGGCGGCCTACACCAACGTGATCGACGCCGAAGACGCCGAGGCCAAGTTGAGGGCCGAAGCCTACGCCCGTCGCGCGACGTTACAGAAAGAGCTGGACGATCGATTGGCCGACTTTGGTGGTGCCATCGAAGCGGATCCCGAGAACATCGCCTATCGCCTGCTGCGAGCCCGGCACTACTTCGCCACGCGAAAGCTCGACGAATCGCTGGCCGACGTGGACAAGGCAATTGAAATTAACAACGACGACTACACTTCGCACGAGCTGCGGGGCCTGGTGCTGCGTGAGCAAGGCAAAACCGAAGCGGCCTTCCGGGCGTTTGACCGCGCCGGCGAGATCAATCCCGACGCGCCGATGCCCTACCTGCAGCGGGGCGAGATGTACGGCAAGCTCGGCAACATGGAACAGGCCATCGACGAGGCCACCAAGGCCATCGACCGCGCCGAGTCGAACGAACTGGGCTACCTGCTGCGAGCCGACTTCTACCTGCGAGACGACCAGCCCGAGGCCGGTTTGGCCGACGCCGAGAAGGTGCTCGAAATGCGTCCCGGTTTCGCACCGGCCATCCTGCTGAAGGCTCGGGCCTATGAAGAAATGGGCCAGATGAAGCAGGCGTTGGGACAGCTCGAGGAACTGGCCGCGGCCGCCCCGCGAGTGGAACTCGACCTGCAGATCGCGCTGTATGCACTGCAACTGGAAATGCCCCGTCGCGCGATCGCCGCGCTCGATCGCGCGATCGAGAAGAAGTCGGACGACGCGATCCTGTACCGCTACCGGGGAGACTCGTACCTGAACATCGGCCAGCACATCGAAGCGGTGGCCGACTACGAAAAAGCGCTGGAAATCACGCCGGACGATTCGGGCGTGTTGAACAACCTCGCCTGGACGCTCGCCACCAGCCCTAACGACGACGTGCGCGACGGCAAACGGGCGATCGAGCTGGCCACCAAGGCTTGCGAACTAACCGAATACCAGGCCGCCCACATCCTCAGTACCTTGGCCGCTTCGTACGCCGAGACGGGCGACTTCGAGAAAGCCAAAGAGTGGTCGCAGAAGGCCATCGAACTGGACGACTCCGAGGACCACGCCCAGCTCGAAGACGAACTGGAGCACTACAAGCGGGGCGAAACGGTTCGCGAGAAACAGGAGAAAGACGCCGGCGAACGCGAAGGCGCCGAGGAAGAGCCCGCACCGAAGGACGACCACCGCGAACTCGAAAAACCCTCCGGCAGCACACCCGCACCGCGAAGAAGCATCGACTTCTAAGGCGATTCGTCGCGCGGCGGAGCGTAAACATCTGCCTCGTCGAAGCCCGGCAGCAGCATCTGTTGCTCGGATGCGCGGCGGGACTCGTAGCGTTGCTGGTAGCCCTCGGCCAGGTGCATGGTGACTTCCAGCACCAGCAGGTCCGCGCGGTTCATCACGTGCCGCGCGCTGCGGCGGCCGAGCCCGTGGATCATGCCTTCGAGCACCTCGACGTGCAGCGCGATCACTTGGTGAGCCGACACGCCGGCGTCGATCAGCACCTCGGTCAGGCGCTCCATTTCGTCGCTCAGGTTGCCAGAACCCATCACCACATAGGTCTGCAGCAGATCGCGGTAGTGGCTAACCAGTGCAGCCGGGAGCGCGGTCCGCGGCGCGCTGGATGTCGTCTCGGCCAGCGAACCGGCGATGCCCTCCGAGTGGTCCATCTCGCCGGAGTCGACCGCTTCCAGCTCGGTGAGTAACGTGCGTTGTTCCTGAAGCAGCCGCTCGGCTTCGGCGTGTTCAGCGGCCAGGCGTTGCCGCTCGGCTTCGACCATCCGCCGGTTTTCCCGCACCAGTTCGTACCGCCGGATCGCCCGGGCGAATTCCCACAGCAGGCATCGCGTGGTGGTTTGCTTCATCGAGCAGTACGCGTCGGCGCCGACTTCGTAGGCCAGCACCTCGAACGACTGCGGCGGCTCGACGCCCAGCACGATGATCGGCTCCTCGTGCCCGCCGGTGCGAAGCGCCTCGACGAAGTCGAGCGCGTCGAGCACGCCGGGCTCGTGAAACACAACGACCGCGTCGAACGCTTCGTCCCGGAGCAGCGCCAGGCCTGCGGTGACGCCGACCGTTTCCTTCAGGATCACCCGCGTGGCGTTGTCGGTGGCGAACGCTTCGGACAACCAGGTGCTGCTGCGGTGCAAAGTGGTGACGTACAGCAACTTCAGCCGATCGGGGATCCGCGGCGGCAAGTAGCGGGCGGGGCGGGGCGAAGTGGCGAGGGCGGTCATCGACGAACAACTCCGAACGGCCCGTGGCACGTCGCTCCGACATGGAGCGACAATCTTGGGCGCGACAACATTAGGTAAACTGCGACGACGAGTCAACGTCGACGCGAAAGCCCTCGTGCGGGTACAATCGACCGCCAGACGAATCCCATTCCCTCTGCTAGCAGACACAACATGCGAATTGCCTACCTCGACTGCGCCAGCGGAATCAGCGGCGACATGACCCTCGGAGCCCTGGTCGACGCCGGCGTCGATCTGGCCACGCTGCAAGCAGGCATCGACAGCTTGGGGCTGCCGAGTTGCCGCTTGGTGGCCAGCGAAGTGAAGAAGAAGGGCTTCCGCGCCACGCAGATCGTCGTGGAGCACGAACCCGAGCACGCCCATCGCCATCTGCACCACATCACCGAGATGATCGACCGCAGCACGCTCACCGATCGGCAAAAGCAGCTCGCCGGCGACATCTTCCTGCGACTCGCCAAGGCCGAAGCCAAAGTGCACGGCAGCACCATCGAGAAGGTGCATTTTCACGAAGTGGGCGCGGTCGACTCGATTGCCGACATCGTCGGCGCGGCGATTGGTTGGGACCTGCTGGGTGTCGACCGCGTGGTGGCCTCGCCGATTCCCACCGGCACGGGGTTCATCGAGATCGCCCACGGCCGCTGCGCGATCCCCGCGCCGGCCACCGCGGAGTTGCTCGCGGGTGTTCCGTTGGCCGACTTTGCTCCCGAGGGCGAGCTGACCACACCGACCGGCGCGGCGATCGTCACCACGCTCACCAGCGAGTTCGGCCCCGTGCCGGCGATGACCATCGAGACCATCGGGCTGGGGGCAGGGCAGAAGGATTTTGATCACGCCAACGTGCTGAGGCTGCTGGTCGGTGAGACCGCCGGCGCGGCTACCGGCGTGGAGACCGACAAGATCGTGCTGTTGGAGACCAACCTCGACGACACGCCCGGCGAGCAGATTGGCCACTGTGTCGATGCACTTTGGCAGGCGGGCGCGGTGGACGTATCGCTCACGCCACTGCAAATGAAGAAAAACCGTCCCGGCGTTCTGCTGGCAGTGCAATGCCCGCAAGACAAGGCCGATGTGCTGGAGTCGATCGTATTCCGCGAAACCACCACATTAGGCCTGCGGCGGCAATTGGTAGAGCGACGCATCCTCCCCCGCCGACAGATAGAACTAGAGACCCCGCTGGGCACGATCCAGGGCATGGTGGCCCAACTGCCGGACGGCGCGGAGCGATTCTCCGCCGAATATGAGAGCTGCCGCCAGGCAGCGGAGCAGAGCGGTGCGAAGCTGGCCGACGTATACGCAGCGGCTGCGACCGCGTATGCGGCCCAGAGCAAGGATTGAACTTGCACGAAAGGACTTAGGCAATGTTTGGCGATCAGTTCGTTCCCGTATTGATGTTCCTGTTGGGCATCGCGCTGCTCACGTCCATCCTGCTGCGTCGGACCTATCGGCAGCTTGGCCGCCGTCGCAAGGCGTACGACAGCCGCCCGATCGACGCCCAACCGCGCCCAAAGACAGAATGGGATGGTGCGAAGCACGACTCGATGGCAGTGATCGAAAAGCAGAAGGTGCAGCTCGAGCAAATGAGCCGCGACGTGAATGGCCAGCTCGACACCAAGATCATGATCCTCCGCGACTTGATCGCCCAAAGCGAGCAGCAAATCGCGCGGCTGGAAGAACTGGTGGGCGAAACGCAGAACGCGTGAGCTAGCCGCCAAGCGCTGCGGTAGTACTCGCGGCGCCGAACATCTGCCACAACTGCCACGCCACCACAACGATGCCCAGCGGCACCAGGTACCAGGCGAACACGCTCAGCGTGCCTTGACGCACGAAGCGAATCAGCAGCACCAGCGCCGCCCAACCGACCAGGAACGAGATCACAAATCCCACCGCCAGCACGCCCATCGGGGTGCTACTGCCGGCATCCAGCACGTCGAGCCCTTCCAACACGCCCGCTCCGGCGATGGCCGGAATGGCGAGCAGGAAAGCGAACGTGGCGGCCTCTTCGCGTTTCAGTCCGCACGCAATGCCCGCAGCGATCGTCGAGCCGCTTCGCGAAATGCCCGGCAGGAGTGCAAACGCCTGCGCGATGCCGATGAGCATCGACTTGCCGAAGCCAAGCTGCGTGTAGTCGTCGTCGCCCGGCTTGCGCCGCATGGCGAATACCAACAGCACGGCGGTCACCGGGAACATGCAGCCGGCCACCAGCACGTTCTCGAGCACGCCCGCGGTCACGTGGTCGTCGAGCACCTTCTTCAAGAACACGCCGACGATGGCCGCTGGGATGGTGCCAACCACCACGTACGCTGCCACCTGGCGATCGCGGGTGAGCATGCGAATGATCTCGCGTCGGTAATGCACTAGCACGGCCAGCAGCGTGCCCAGATGCAGAACGATGTTCACCTCCACCAGGTCCTTGGCCGGCGGGTAGCCGAGCTGCGTCAATAGCGCGTTGGCCACCACCAAATGCCCCGACGAGCTGACCGGCAGGAACTCGGTGAGACCCTGCACTATGGCGAGAATGATGACTTCGACCAGGCCCATAACGGCAGTATTCCAAACGGGAGCAAACACGGGGACGCTGTGGTAGGATAGCATGCCACACCGAATCAGGGCATGGCGGGCGATCGATGTTTCACTACGACAATGGGCTGAAAATCACGCGGGCCGGGCTGGGTGTGGACGTTCGGCGGCGCCAGCAGCGAGGTTTCGTTTCGCACGCCCACGCCGACCACATGGCACGCCACGAATGGGCGTACGCGACGCCGGCCACCGCGGCCCTGTATCGCCACCGCTTAGGCCCGAAGCTGGCGGTGCGCGAGATGCCGTACCGCAAGCCGCTGGAATTGGGCAGTGTCGAACTCACCACCTATCCGGCCGGACACTGCTTAGGTTCGGCCATGCTGCTGGCCGACGACGGACAGGAGCGGTTGCTGTACACCGGCGACTTCAAGCTCGGCGAGTCGCTCACAGCCGAAGCCGCCGAGTTGCCCACGGCCGACGTACTCGTCATGGAAACCACGTTTGGCTCGCCCCGCTACCGCATGCCGCCCCGCGAGGTGGTGATCGAGCAGTTGCTCGAAGTAATCCACACGGCATTTGCCGAGGGAAAAACGCCAGTGGTGCACGCCTACGCCTTGGGCAAGTCGCAAGAAGTCACGGCCATTCTCGCCCGGCATGGATTGGCCGTGTTACAGCACCGCGATATCGCTGCGATCAGCCAGGTGTACGAAACGCAGGGCGCAAGCTTGGGCAACTACGCCACGTACAGCGGTCACCCTCCGGCCGAGCACGTGGTAGTGACGTTGCCCCGCTCGATGAAAGGCTTCCGCCTGGCGGGCCTTGGCTCGGTGGTTTCGATCGGCGTGACCGGCTGGGCGATTCATCCCTCGACGCAGCATCGCTTGGGAGTCGACGTGGCGCTGCCACTCTCGGACCATGCCGACTTCGACGAGCTGCTCGAAGTGGCCCGCCGGGTCGAGCCCCGACGGATCTACACAACGCACGGTCCGCCGGGATTCGACCAACACCTGCGCGAAGCAGGTTTCGACGCGGTGCCGCTGGTGCCCGATCGCCAGCGACGGCTGTTTGCCTGATAGCAGTCACCTTGCGGGCTGGGCAAGCTGCGCGGGTGGCGATTCGCGACTTCTCGCTGATGGGTTGGGGTTGTACCGGCAGTGCGGGCGAGGCATGGCGCTCGGGGGACCGATTAGACGGCTTTTGCTGGTTTGCATGCTGCGGGCGGGTCGACTTCTAGCAGTACGGAGCGGCACATCGTGTGTCCGCCCGCCAATACGCGCTGCCAGATGGTCGCCCCCGAGACAGAACTCCCCATGCCCACATCGCGTCCAAGGCACAACCCGATCGGTCCCGCCGCGGCAGTTCTGCTCGTCACCGCGTGCGTGGCCCTTGGCATTCAATGCCTTCCCAGTGCGGACGAGCAGGCCTCGCAACGGCCGGAGAAGCCGCCAGCCGCTGAGCATCCACGCGCGGCCGAGCAGCTCCAGCCAATTCCCACCACGAGCGTCCGCCATACGGTCATCGCACCGTCGCGCCCGCACCGGCTTCCTCCGCCAGTGGAGCCAGCGACGCCTGCGGTGGAGGCCGCTCCGCTGCTGGAACTGCTCCCTCCGATCCCGCCGGAAGACCTCGCCGGCGATCAAGGTGAGAGTTTCGAGCCGCTCCCTGTGGTGGTCGAACCACAGCCGGAACCTGCCGAGCAGCAGCTTCTACAAGCGGACGCACCGCCCACCACCATCAAGCTGACGGAGCCCCGCCCGGCGGCAGTGGTCGCGGTGACTCCGAGTCGTGGATTCGAAGCGGCGGAGTTTGACGAAGACGCCCAGATCGTCGCCGAGACTTCGGTGGACGACCTGCTGGCATACTTTCCCGCGGAAAACGAACTGAGCAAGCAATTCCGACCGCGCGTGCAACAGACCTACACGCTGGCGCGCCACGGAGCGCTGCACGCCGCGCGGGCGCGGTTCGAGCAGTTGTTGCTCGAGTTGGCTCAGGCCAAGGACGCCTCGCAGATGACCAGCCGTCACACCCGCGCACTGGCCGCTGGCTTGCGGGCGATTGAAGAGGCCGACGAGTTTCTGCTCCGCGACACCACCACGACCACACCCCAGAAGATCGCCGCCGGCCATCAAACACCTATGCTGCACGAGCAGGCGGAGTGGACGCTGCCGCACGAGGCGGTGGCCATGTACCACTTGTACGCTCAGCAAAAACTGGCCCTGGCGGTCGAAGGCGAGCAGGCGGGATCGATGATGCTGTTCGGGCTCGGCAAGATCTACAGCCAGCTTTCCCAACGCGATCAGCAACCTCAAGCGGTGCGTAAGAGCCTGACCATGTATCGCAGCGCGGTGGGCGCGCACGCGGGAAATCACTTGGCGGCCAACGAAGCCGGCGTGCTGCTCGCTCGGGCAGGGCGCTACGAGCAGGCAGTTGGCATGCTCGAGCGGGCAAGTCAGTTGGCCGACTCGAGCGTGACGCACCGCAACCTGTCGTACGTCATGGCGAAACTCGATCGGCCGCAGCAGGCCGAATCGCACCGCGCCCGCGCCGAGCAGATTGCTCAATTAGAAATCGCCCACGGCCAGTTGTCGGCCGAGCGCGGCATCACTTGGGTGTCGCCCGACGAATTCGCCCGCCGCGGCGCGGGAGACAGCGCGGCCGCGGTGGCCTCGCGCCCCGTGCAGCCCACCCACCAAACTCCACCCACCGCAGCTCCACCCGCCACGGCGGCACGCCCCACATCGCAGTCGCCCACACACCCCATGTGGTGGTAAGTTCCCCCTCCGAAAATCGGTATGACACGCCCCAACAACTATCGCTGGATCCTTGCCACAGCTGCCTGCATAGCGGTCGTGCTGGGCATTCACACTGCGAATTCCGAAACGCCCCAGGTCGAATCGGACGACGATCAACCGATCTGCACAGCAACCGAGCCCTGCGTACAGGGCGAGATCACGCTGTGCCAGGCGTTGGGGCCTGCCGCGCCGCATTCGATTTGGTCGGTCGACAGCGCCACGGGCGGAAGCTGCGCGGAGGTGGGTTGGGACTCGCGCAGTTGTGGCAATTGGCAGACGTACGCCCAAGGCGAATACGTCGGCCACGCCCGGCTACCGCACGTGCCGGAGTACCGGCTGCGCGTGGGCGACCAGATGGCGATCTACTACCTGCGAACGCGGGAAGTGCTCGACCAGCCGTACAAGCTGGAGGTGGGCGACACGATCCGCGTCGAGTCGCTGACCGCCGGCGGAGGTGCTCCCTCGGACGGAACCGACGACACGACGACCGCCACCGACGACTTGAGCCGCCAGGTGATCGTGCAGCCCGACGGCACGATCACGCTGCCGCTGTTGGGGCAAGTGCACGCGGCGGGGCGTTCGATTCCGACGCTCCGCGACGATCTCGAAGAGCTGTACAAGAAGTACTACCGCGTGCCGGCGATCACGGTGACCGCGATTCGCATCGACACCCGCTTGGAAGACCTGATGGAGACGGTCGACGCGCGCGGCGGCAACCTGGGCGGTCGGCAGTTGCAGGTGACCGTCACGCCATCGGGCCGCATCAATCTGCCGGGTATCGACAGCGTGTATGTGCAGGGACTTTCGCTCACCGAAGCCAAGATGGAAGTCGACGCGCGCTACGCAGCCACCATCCCAGGCGTGCGCATCACCCCCGACCTCACCCAGCGGGCGCAGCGGTTCGTCTACGTGCTGGGCCAGGTGCAAACGCCGGGGCAGTTCGAACTCACCGGCCCCACCACCACCATGCAGGCTATCGCGCAGGCGGGCGGCTGGCGGGTGGGCGCGAATCTACGGCAAGTGGTAGTGTTCCGCCGCGCCGACGACTGGCGACTGATGGCCACGATGGTCGACCTCCGCGGCGCACTGTACGCCCGCCGTCCCGTGCCGGCCGACGAGATCTGGCTGAACGATTCCGACATCGTGCTGGTGCCGAAGAACCCCATCCAGATGGCCGACGAAGTGGTCGAGCAAGTCTTCACCCGCGGCCTCTACGCAGCGGTGCCGCTAGAAGTGCTGTGGGGACAGGGATTCGCAACGGTCAGTACGATCATCTCGCAGCAGTAGTCGTGCGGCCGATCGCTACGCGGGCCGTGTCTGCTCGTCGATCCACTTCAGGTACTCTGCGCTGCCGTCGACGATCGGCGTGACGATGATCTCCGGCACGTCGTACGGATGCAGGTCGGCGATCGATTGTTTGACCGCTGCGACCTGTTCAGCAGTAGTCTTCAACTGCAGCACGATCTCCTCGGTGAACTCCACCTTGCCTTGCCAGCGATAGACGCTGCGAATCGGCCCGCCAATCTGCGCACAGGCCACCAGGCGGCGGTCGACCAGGTCGGCCGCTATTCGTTCGGCTACGGAGTGGTCGCCGGTGGTGGTGGTGATGAGGACGTGCTGGTGCATGGGCAAAAGCGGCTGTGGTGACGGGTCGCATCGATTGTACCGAAAAACCGGCTCACTTGGAGTGCTTTGCGATACGAGTCGACGACCACAGCAGGGCTCGCCGCACCGGCGGCGTAGGCTTGTAAATAGCCTTCGCCCGCTCCTCCTATCAGTCTCGCACCATGTCCGGACCACCCCCAACCATCCAGTTGTTCCCGCCTGAAGCGAATGCGTCGCCCACCGACGAACTTTCGCCGGTCCTGCTACCGATCCGCCCGCTGGTCACCGCCCGCGTGCTGCACGTGATCAACGGCGAGCACTATTCCGGCGCCGAGCGGGTGCAGGACTTGCTCGCTATGCGGCTGCCGGACGAAGGGTTCGAGGTCGACTTCGCGGCGGTGAAAGCCGACAGGTTCGGCCAGTACCGCCGATCGACAGTGCGACTGGAAACGGTGCCCATGCGTTCGCGGATCGACTACCGAGCCGTGGGCCAATTGAAGCAACTGGTCCGCCGGCACGGCTACCAGATCCTCCACGCCCACACGCCCCGATCGGCGCTGGTCACGGCCATCACCGCGCGATCGCTTGGCCTGCCGTGGGTGTACCACGTGCATAGTCCCGTGTCGCTCGATTCGAAGAGAGCCTGGCAGGTTCGCATCAATGGCATGGTCGAGCGGTTCTGTTTGCGAACCGCGTCGCGAGTGATCGTGGTCGCTCCGTCGCTTCAGCCCTACATGCTCGAGCGCGGTGTGCTGCAGTCGAGATTGGTGTGCATACCCAATGGTGTGCCGGCCAGCGACGCGAGCCACGCCGCTTCGCAGGGCGACGGTGCTCTGGTGCTCGGCATGGTAGCGCTGTTCCGCCCGCGCAAGGGAACCGAGGTTCTGCTCGAAGCACTCGCCGCGGCCGTCTCCAACGGCCACGACGTAAAGCTGCGAGCCATCGGTGGTTTTGAAACGCCTGAGTACGAGCAACAGATTCGCGATCTGGTGGAAAAGCTATCGCTCGCCGACCGCGTGGAGTTCACCGGCTTTACCAGCGACGTGTCGGGCGAACTGGCGAAGCTCGACGCAATGGTGCTGCCGAGTTTGTTTGGCGAGGGGCTGCCAATGGTGGTGCTGGAAGCCATGGCGGCCGGCGTGCCGGTCATCGCCTCGAACGTGGAAGGTTCGAGTACGGCCATTGAGCATCGCACAAGTGGCATCCTGGTCGAACCGGGTAGCGTGAGCCAATTGGCTGACGCCATCTGCGAGTGCTGTACCGGAGAAGTCGACCTCGCAGAACTGGCCGCCTGCGCAAAAGTTCGCCATCGAGACCACTTTTCGGATGTCACCATGGCTCGCGGAATGGCGGCCGTTTATCGCGAACTACTCGAAGAGTACTCGCACGACTAGTCACGGGGCCTACGAGTCCTCTTCGCGCGACTGCGTCAATAATTGGTAGGTGCGTCGCAGCAGTCGGTTGAGCCCGTCGCCGGTCACCGAAGAGAACAGAAACACCTCCTGACCGGTGTCGGCGGCCAGCTGCTCGGCCACTTCCGCCGCGCCCGGTAGTTCCGATTTGGAGACGGCGACGATCTCCGGCCGCTGCGCCAGGTCCTGCGAGTACTCCTCGAGTTCGCCGCGGATGGCGTGGTAGTTGGCCAGCGGATCGCTTTGATCCATCGGCATCGGTTCTACCAAATGCACCAGCACGCGGGTTCGTTCGACGTGTCGCAGGAACTCGAGCCCCAGCCCTGCGCCGCTGTGGGCGCCCTCGATCAGGCCCGGAATGTCGGCCATCACGAACTCGGTATCCAGGTCGACCTGCACGATGCCCAAGTTGGGCTTCTTTGTAGTGAACGGGTAGTTGGCGATCTCGGGACGCGCCCTCGACACGCGACTCAAGAGCGTGCTCTTGCCCGCGTTCGGCTTGCCCAACAAGCCGACGTCGGCAATCAGCTTCAGCTCGAACACCACATGGCGGTGCTCTCCCTCGTCGCCGGGAGTGAACTCCCGCGGCGCCTGGTTGGTGGAACTCTTGAATCGGGCGTTGCCTTTGCCGCCAGTGCCGCCGCGGGCGGCGACTACCGAGTCGCCCTCCTGCTGCAGGTCGCGCAGCACCAGATCGTGCTTCGAATCGCGAACCAAGGTGCCGGGTGGCACGCGGATCACCAGGTCTTCGGCGTTTGCTCCGTGCCGATTGCTGCCACCGCCGGGCACGCCGCTGCGGGCGCGCCAGTGTTTGCGATGCGCGAGCGCCGCCAGGCTGTCGACTCCCGCTTCGGCCACCACGACAATGCTGCCGCCGTTGCCGCCATCGCCGCCGTCGGGTCCGCCGCGCGGGACGAACTTCTCTCGCCGGAAGCTGACGCAGCCGTCGCCACCTTTGCCGGCTTGTAGTTCGACTTCCACGCGATCGACGAACATGGTGAGCTTTCCGCAGAGGCAAAAAACAAGGGACGCACTGGGCGTCCCTTGCAGTGTATTCGGTTTCAGCGAGTCGGTGGCGTCTAGTTGGCCGACACCACATTCACGCGGCGACCTTCCTGGTCGAACTTCACCTGACCATCGATCAGGGCGAACAGTGTGAAGTCCTTACCCTGTCCCACGCCGGTGCCGGGATGGAACTTGTTGCCGAGCTGTCGGACGATAATGCTGCCGGCGGTGACTTCCTGGCCGCCGAACCGCTTCACGCCGCGGCGTTGAGCGTTGGAATCGCGTCCGTTGCGGCTCGAGCCTTGACCTTTTTTATGTGCCATCGCTTGGGACCTCCACTGCGGAGTAAGACGCCAGCGGCGCGGTACTCCGCACGCCAGCTTCGGTAGTTGTAGGGGACTATCAGAGGGCAGCCGCTGGGGCACCCCTCCGAGCCTGGAAATCCTACCGGAAGGTCCACTGATGAGCAACCCCCTCCTCGACGCCGTATAGCGACGCCTTTCCAGGGGCTACACCGTAGCGGATTTCCCGCTCGCTCTCGAGAAACTCGTCGCCGGGCCGCCAGAAGTTGAGCTGCAGCGTTTTAGCGGCGATATGGCGGCCTTTGCCCGCCGGGTCGCCAGGGCGGAACTCGCCCGGCGTGTCGGCCCAAATGTGGGCGTTGGTCAAACCGCCGACGAAGATCGACAGAAAGTCCATCTCGGGGTCTACCTGCTCCCAGATGGCAACGCCCCAGACGCTGTTGTCCTGCTCTTCGGTGCTCACCTCAATCGGCTTGGCGGCGATCTCCGCGTTGTCCAGCAGCTCGCGCCCTGGCACTTCGCGTTGACGGATGGTCTCGACGACCGACGGAATCACGCGGTCGAGATACGCCTTGTAGATCTTCTGGCCATTGCGGTTGAGGTCCTGACCTTCCAGCACGAAGTGGGGCAGGAACTGCACCGGTTTTGGATCGGCTGGCTCGGCAGTAAAATCGCCGAGCTCGTCTTTCACCGGGCGAATTCGCTCGCCGCGGTTGGCAACGTTGTACACCATGTACCACAACAGTTTACGCTCGACACGACCATCGCGCCCCGGGACGTCGACGGTGATCATTCGCAGCGGCTTAAACGTGAAGTCGAGTCCCCACACTTCGTTTGTGAAGGTGACGTTCTCCGCTTTGCTGAAGAGCGTGCGAGTTTTTGGCACCGTCGCGGGTTGCCAATCGAGCGCCTTGTTCGACGAGATCTCGATCATCGGCTGGTGACTGAAGGTCTCTTCCGGCTGCAGCTCTGGCTCGATGGTTGTCAGCACACCACGAGCGAAAACGCGTGGCTCGCGCGTCGGAGCTTGGCCGAACGTGGATTCGACCACTAACAGCATGGACGTGGCGGTAAGCAGCAGTGCGACGAGGCGGTGCATGGTGGGCGATACTCGGTGCGGGGACGGGCAATGGACGAAGGTGACAAGACCGAGACCGGCCTCTGGCTCGTGGGTGTTCCACTCGCCATTATATTTGCTCGCTGCGCTCTGGGCAAACTTCCCCACCGATAGACGCTGCTAGCCGAATCGACCGTCACAAACGGCAAAAACGGCCTCCCAGCGGCGGCCCGAAATAGAATCGCCCCGAGCCGGGTCGCAACCCAGCTCGGGGCAATGAGAACGGAACACTCGACATCGAATGATCGTCAATCGTCGTCATCGTCGGATTCGGGACGGCCGAAACCGCGGCCCCGCGCACCGGGGGGCCCGAATCCACGGCCGCCGCGACGTGCTTCGCCGCGACTTGGTCGGTCGTCGTCATCGCGGTCCGCTCGAGGACCAGCGGGACGATCGCCATCGCGTGGCGGGCCGCCGAAACCACGCGGACCAGCGGCGCCAGGACCTCGGCCAAAGCTGGGGCCCATGCGACGCATGATGCGTTGCACCACGGCGAACTCTTCTTTGCTCAACGAGCCATCGTCGTCACGATCCAAGCGATCAAACATGGCGTCGGCGCTGGGTGGGCCGCCAGGTCCACCGGCTCGATCACCACGCCCGACTCCGGGAGGACCACCGCGACCAGGACCACGGCCTTCGCCCGGTCCGCCGCGTCGCGCTTCGCCATCCCGTGGTGGGCCTCCGCGACGACCGCGCGCCTCAGGCGCGTCGCCACGTCCGCGACCTCGATCCCCAGGACCACCGCGGCGAGCCTGGCCATCTCGGGCCGGGCCACCAAAGCCGCGGCCGCCACGTCCTTCGCGAGACCCGCGGGCGTTGCGCTCGGGACGGTCACCAGGCTTTGCATCCGCGTCTCTGGGACCGCGTGGACGATCACCATCACGCTCTGCACGAGGACCGCGTGGACGATCGCCATCACGCTCTGCACGTGGGCCGCGTGGACGATCACCGTCACGCTCTGCCCGTGGGCCGCGTGGTCGATCACCATCACGCTCTGCGCGTGGTCCGCGAGGTCGGTCGCCATCGCGAGCTGCGCGTGGGCCGCGCGGTGCATCGCCGTCTCGATTGCCGCGTGCCTCGGCGCGAGCCTTCCATGCCGCCTCTCGCTCTTCGCGACTCAAACGGCCATCGCCATCTTCGTCAAAGCGATCGAGCATTTGTTGCATTCGCTCGGCATTTCGTGGCCCACGTCCTTCGGGGGCCCCGCCGCCTGGTTGAGCCAGCACAGGGCAGGCGATCATCACGCCCAACGGTGCCAGCCAAAGTAGCCGTTTCATCATCTCTCTCCTTGGTGAATTCAGTGGACGCGCGGCTTGTCTTTTAGCATTTCGTCAAGCCGAAAAGACTCGTTTGACTAAGCTCTAGATATTCGCACAACTCGTACGAATCATTGCCAGCCGCTGCCAAGAAGTGCTCGAGCGATCTTGGTCACGAGAGAACAAACCCCACAGAATCGGGCTAGTATCGGCAAGTGCGGAAAAAACGAACGATAGCACTCCCCATTGTCTCCTATCTCCACTCCCCCAACCGGATAGCTAGCTCTAAGATGGGGGCTCTACCATCCCCTGTCAGAACCCCACCCTCCCCGCATGCAGCTACCCTTTGACCTCGATACCTCGCTCTACATGGCCGCCGTACTGGGGCTCGGCATCGCCGCGCAATGGCTTGCCTGGCGACTGAAGATCCCAGCGATCGTGTTGCTGTTATTCCTGGGCTTTGGTTGGGGATACCTGGTTGGCAGCCCCGAGAAGTACATCGACAGTGAGATCCTGTTCCCGGTGGTATCCCTGTCGGTAGGCGTCATCCTGTTCGAAGGCGGACTGAATCTACGCTTCCGGGAGATCCGCGACACATCCAACGTCGTGCTACAGTTGGTTTCCATCGGGCTGCTGACCACCGCGGTACTCACGGCGTTTGCGGCTCACTACTTGGTTAATTTCTCGTGGCCCATGTCGATTCTGTTGGGCGCGCTGCTTACGGTCAGCGGTCCCACGGTCATCCTGCCTCTGTTGCGCCAGGTGCGACCCGAGCGCAAACTCGGCTCGCTGGTGAAGTGGGAAGGCATCATCAACGACCCCATCGGCGCTGTGCTAGCCGCGTTGGTTTACGAGGTGGTCGCCCATCCCATGCCTGACGGCGTGGCCCATGGCACCATGGTCGCCCTGGGATTGACCATCGCCATCGGTTTGGGGCTGGGTCTCCTTTCCGGTTGGCTGGTCCGCGAGATGATGCGGCGGTACCTGGTGCCCGACTATCTGCAGAACCCCGTTGTCCTGGCGATCGTCCTGCTGCTGTTCTCGTTCTCCAACTACCTGCAGCCGGAGTCGGGGCTGGTCACGGTGACCGTACTGGGCATGTACCTGGCCAATCAGCACAACGTGACGATTAAGCACGTCATCGAGTTCAAAGAGAACCTGCGAGTATTGCTGCTGTCGGTATTATTCATTGTGCTGGCTTCCCGCATCCATCCCACGATGGATCAACTGCGCGACATCGGCTGGGGAGGCATCGCCCTGGTGTTGGTGTTGGTGCTGGTGGTCCGCCCGGCTGCCGTGTTCTTGTCCACTTGGGGCAGTGAACTCACGCGCAAGGAGCGGCTGTTCCTCTCGTGGATCCATCCGCGTGGTATCGTCGCCGCGGCCGTCGCCACGCTGTTCACCATCGGCATCAGCCAGGCCCGACCTGAGATGGCTGCGGAGGGAGAGAAATTTGTGTTAGTCACGTTCCTGGTAGTGGTTGGCACGGTGACGATTTACGGTCTTTCTCTCGGCCCCGTGGCGCGGTACTTGGGTTTGTCGCGCGAAAACCCGCAAGGCGTGCTGTTCGCAGGCGCATCGCCGCTAGTGCGCGAGGTCGCCCGCGCGCTGCACAACGAAGGCATCAGCACCCTGTTGGTCGACACCAACCCAGAGAACATTTCCCTGGCCCGGATGGACGGCCTGCCGGTCTGCTACGCGAGCATCGGCAGCGATTTCGTTCACGAGGAAACCGACCTGGGCGACTTCGGACGGCTCTTAGCGATGACGCCCAACGACGAAGTGAACACTTTGGCCGCCAGCGAATTCGCCGAGCAGTTTGGCAGTGCAAACGTTTACCAATGTGCGCCGCACCAGGAGTCCAGCCAACGCCATCAGCGTGTCCCCACCCACTTGCGCGGGCGTATTCTGTTCGACGACGAACTGACCGAAGACAAAATCCGCGAGCGATACAACAAGGGCTTCATTATGAAGAAGACCACGCTCAGCAAGGATTTTACGATCGAGCACTTCCGCGAAAAATACGGCGAGCAATCGATCCTGATGTTCGTCGTGCCACTGGAAGAAAGCCTGAGAGTGATCGCGGCCGACAGCAAATACGAACCCAAAGCCGGCGACAAGCTCATCGCCCTGGTCCCCCCCGAACCTGCGACGAGCAGCGAGTCTCTTTAGCAACAGATTCCCAAGCCCTCGCGACTCCCCGCCGGGATACGTATAATAGGAACTCTACCAGCCTCGCGAAGGCAACAACCTGGTCCGGTAGCTCAGTCGGTTAGAGCAGGGGACTCATAATCCCTTGGTCGGGGGTTCGAGTCCCTCCCGGACTACTAAACAAACGGCAAGTATCACCGAATCTACTAACCAGATTGGTCACCGTTCTCTCTCGTGCTGGCCAATTCGTCGGACTCCTTGCCAATCCACGACCTCTTTCGCTTCTGCAACTCTCCAGCTTGGCTCTGGCATCGATCCACTTCTTCACTTTATCTGCTTGGTTTAGATCGCCCGCTGCCGCAGCAAGTTTCTCAGGGCGTGCGCGGAGGTGTAGTGGTGCGATCTCGAAAGAACGCCTATCCTTGAGGTGAAACCGATCGCGATAACTTCCATACGCAGTACCGATGAGCCCACCAGTCGTGCCAGTTGCCAGCGAACTTCTACAGAAACTTTCGCTCACACAAACAGAGTTCGGCGAAGGGGCGTGCCGTTGTCTGCGCGCTCAGCTGGATCGACTCTGTGCGCGTCGCCCGTTGTTGGTGCGAGATCCGGCAGCTACAGCGGCGACGAATATCGATGACGAACTGACCATTGCTCTGTCGGACAGCGATCCTTGTACAGTGCTCGATGTCGGCACACCGCTCGCCCCGGAGGATGTAGACCGCTATGGGCAGCAATGCCGCGAGGGAAAGATCGATTGTGTGGTCGCGGTCGGCGGTGGTGCGACGCTGGATGCGGCCAAGCTGATCGCGCTTCGCGCTTCAAACGACAGGTCAATGGCGTCGATGGCCGGCGGAGATTACGAGGCGAATTCCATTCCCATCATCGCCGTGCCCACCACCGCTGGCTCAGGCAGCGAAGCCACGCACTTCGCGGTGCTCTTCGTGGACGGAGAAAAACACTCCATAAGTCACGCTAGTCTGCGCCCGACCTTGTCTATCGTTGATCCTACTTTGATTGCCTCGGTGCCTCGGAAGGTGGCGGCGGCTGCGGGGTTGGATGTATTGTGCCAGGCGATCGAATCGCTATGGTCTCGGCGCGGCGACGACAAGTCGCGTTTGTTTGCATCGGAGTCCCTTCGTTTGGTGGTGCCTAATCTGCATCCAGCCGTGATGCAGGGCGACGCGGACGCCCAGGCGGCGCTTTGCCTGGCTTCGCACTTGGCGGGGCAGGCCATCAACCGCAGCACCACGACCATTTGTCATGCACTCTCCTACATGATCACCGCACGGTACCGCGTACCCCACGGAATGGCGGCAGCGGCCACTTTGCCAGCCTCGCTGCTGTTCAACTATCAGCAAGCTTCTGCGCAGGCAGGTGACGCTGAACATTGCTTAAAAGAGCTGTCGTCCGTATTTCAGTGCAGCACGGTCGAAGCCATCGCCCGAGAGCTGGTATTGCTGATTCGCTCGGTCGGAGGAGCCGCGAGCGTGGCGGAGCTTGCACTGCCGGCGGACTACAAAGCGGCAGAGCATGCCAGGAAATTCAATCCCGAGCGGCTGCGAAACAACCCTCGACCTGCTACGCCAGACGATATCGTCGGCATTCTACTCGCCCGATTCGACCACGAAGGTAACGTCGAAGCGTAGGCCCGCTTGTCGATTTCGATTAATCCACATCTCGCAAGGTGACGATATATAGAGTAGCGACCGGTCGCTGCGGCGATTGCTAGCTCCTGTATTCCCCCAGTCACTTCGTTGAGAGGATCTTCGATGCTACGATTCTTCCTGACGGCAATTCTCGCGTCCGTTTGTTGCGTAACGGGAGCTCAACAACCGGCGGCCGAACCTCGGCCGGCCGCTCCGTTTGCACCAAGCAATGCTCGCGTCCAAACAACTCCTTCGCTGTTCCACCATGCCAACCTCGATCAGGCGTGGAGGGCCTCGCAGGCGAGTGGTCGCCCGATGTTCTTATACGTTACCTCGGACAATTGCTTGTACTGCAAGAAGATGCTGCAGGAGACGCTCTCCCACCCGCAGGTCGCAGCCGGCGTGGCGGCGTACGCCGAGCCGGTGACGTTCAACGCTTCGCGTACACCGGAGGTGGCACAGAAGCTTGGAGTGAGAGCCTATCCCACCACGTTGATCATCTCTCCGCAGAACAAGCTGATTGGTCGAGTCGAGGGATTCGTTCCGCCGCAGGAACTCGCGAAACGCATGTGGCCAGTGCTTCAGCAGGCAGAGCAGCAGCGACTTTCGGCGATCGCGGCGGAAACGGCACGTGCCACGCCCACCGCGCCATCCGCACCTGTTAGACCCTATCCAACCACGCGGGCATCAGGCGTGCAGCGGTAGAGCGGTCGACCGCGTCGCGGGGCGCACGCGAGACGCGCGGCCGTGCAATCGACATTGACATGTCGAGAGGAGTCGATACATTGCGTGCCGGAGAGAAACTATGGCCACTTCGAAATCCACTGCCGGCACCACTAAGCGGCGACGGCTGAAGAACCTCGACCTCGAGGAGCTCGGTCAAGCCGCAGACTGCCTGAAGACACTCGCGCACCCGGTGCGCATCCGCATGGTGCAACTGCTGCTTCACGATCGCTACACGGTGGGCGAGTTGGCGGAGGATTGCGGTGTGTTGGAGAACGTGGCCTCGGAGCACCTTCGCTTGATGCAGCGATGCGGGTTCTTCACCAGCGAGCGCGAAGGTCGACGCGTCTATTACCGCGTCGCGGAGCCGCACCTGGAGAACATTCTCGATTGCATCGAGAGCCGCTTTCAGCCAGGCAAGTAGCTTCAATCCTTGTTGTCGAAGTACGACTGCAGGAATCCTGTCACACGGTGCGGGCTGACAATGCCGATGATCTTGCCATCGGACGAGTTGACCACCGGCACGTGGCGAAAGCCATGCACCGCCATCACGGTTAGCACGGCCGACGACGAATCGGAATCGTACACAAACACGGGGTTCGTGGTCATCACGTCGCGCACCGGGCGGTCCTTCATGGTGTCGTATTCGAGCGCCACCTTGTCCAGCGCGTCGCGATCGGAGAACACGCCTACCAGTTTCTGGTCTTCTTCAACCAGCAAGCAAGCGATCTGAAGCCCCGCCAGTTGGTTGATGGCTTCGTGTATCGGCGCATCGGGCGCAATACCTGAATACGGAGTCGCCTGGATGGCGGAAACGGGTTGCGTGGCGAGCGCTTCTTCCAGCGGGTCGTCGTATTGTTTGGGATCGTAGTTTTCCAGCGGATCCTGAAACTCGTCGGAGTGGTGTCTGGGCGACATGCTTAGGCTCCTTCTCTCTCGGCCGGGGGCGGGCTTCCCACACGCTGCACCATGATCTGCTGTGGGAAATGTTCAGACACGTACTCCATCAAGCCTTTCTGCCCGGTGAGACCAATGACTTTGCCATCCTCGTCCAACACCCCGATGAACCGGACGTTCTTCATTTGCATCGCCTCGAGTACCAGGGCAATCGTGTCGGTATCGCGAACGCACGGCCATGGATTGGCCATGTGCTTGCTGACCGGATCGTCCACCTGTGTGGGATCGTCGGCCAGCAACTGGGTGAGCATGCTCTCGGCAAACAGTCCAAGCGGTTTTTGATCGTCGTCGACGACAATCACGCATCCCAGATGCTTCTCTCGCATCCGCTCCACCGCAGCGCGAATGCTATCGGTTGGACCACATAGCGGTGGCTGGCGAAGTTCGAGCCGGCTGACCGGCTCGTCGGTCATGTTCTGGTGAAGTCCCATATCACTTCCTGTTTCGAGGTATCCACATCCGCGAATTGCGCAGGTGTGCTCAGTTGACGAGTGTGGGGAGTATTGCGAACCGCGTACCGACCGCCTGCTGCTAGCTCGCAATCGGTCGTCCCGCTTGCTCCAAACTACCAAGCAGCCAGGGATTGGCAAGCAGCGGCGACTCTAGAGGGTGCATGTTCTTCACTCCCACGCAGCCAATTGGTGTGCGCTTCGAGGCACAGGTGTGCTGTTCTGAACGGCACCGCGTAGTCGTTTGTGCGGAACCGCACATTGGGCGGCCGCCAGCAGTCCCTGAAGTGTGCACTTAAGGCAACTTTATTCATCCACTTTCTGGCACGTGAAATGCTTAGCGTTACCGCCATTGCTCTTTCTAGTCTTACATTCCTGGCGAACTCTATATCAGGAGGAATTAAAATGGGACGCGAGATCGTCGTTCTCAGCGGGGTACGCACCGCTATTGGCGGTTATGGTGGCAGCCTCAAAGACACACCTCCTTCAGAACTTGGTGCGGTTTGTGTGAAGGAAGCCGTTAAGCGATCCGGCATCGATCCGCTCGATGTTGGTCATGTTGTGTTCGGCAACATCATTCACACCGACGTCCACGACCACTACCTAGCTCGGGTGGCGGCAGTCAACGGCGGAGTGCCTTACGAAGCACCTGCTTTGACCCTCAACCGCCTGTGCGGCAGCGGTCTGCAGGCAATCATCACCGCCGCACAGACCATCATGCTGGGCGACGCTGAAGTGACCGTCGCTGGCGGAGCGGAAAACATGAGCCGCTCGCCCTACTTCTCACCGGCCATGCGGTTTGGTGCACGGATGAACGACACCACCATGGTGGACGCCATGGTCGGCGCGTTGTCCGATCCGTTCGACAACTGCCACATGGGCGTAACCGCCGAGAACGTTGCCAAGAAGTACGGCATCTCGCGCGAGGATCAGGACGCCTTGGCGGTGGAGAGCCATCGCCGCGCAGGCGAGGCGATCGACCATGGTTACTTCAAGGCCCAGATCACGCCCGTAATGATCAAGGCGAAGCGCGAGACGGTGCCATTCGAGGTAGACGAAACCGTGCGTCACGGAGTGACGGTCGAGAAACTGGGGCGACTGCCCACGGTGTTCGATCCCGAAGGATCCGTCACTCCGGGCAATGCCTCGAGTATTAACGACGCCGCAGCAGCGGTGGTGCTCACCGACAAGGAGTACGCCGACACTCACGGCCTGAAGCCGATTGGACGGCTGATCGACTACGCGTACGCCGGGGTCGATCCGAAGTACATGGGCATCGGCCCGGTGCCGGCTGTCCGCAAGCTGTTGGAGAAGACCGGCTTCGGCTACGACGACATCGACGTATTCGAGATCAACGAAGCCTTCGCGGCGCAAGCGCTGGCCGTGGTCCGCGAGTTGGACCTGCCGATGGATCGGACCAACCCGAATGGCAGTGGCATTTCGCTGGGACATCCCATCGGAGCCACCGGCGCCATCTTGGCCATCAAGGCGTTGTACGAGTTGAATCGCACCGGCGGCAAGCGTGCCTTGGTGTCGATGTGCATCGGCGGTGGCCAGGGAATCGCAGCCATCTTCGAGCACGCTTAGTAGTCACTCGCAGCCGCAGACGCCGTGCAGTGTGGACCGCGTCTGCGGCAAGAGATGCATAAACCACACCACTAATCAGAACGGTTTCGTATAGGAGATTGGCCATGGGTAGGGTCGACGGAAGAACAGCGCTGGTGACCGGCGCTTCGCGTGGCATTGGGCGGGCGATTGCGTTGGAGCTTGCTCGCGAAGGCGCCAAGGTTGCCATCAATTACTCGAGCAACGAGCAAAAGGCCCAGGAAGTGGCAGACGAAATCGCAGCCATGGGCGGCGAGTGCATGCTGGTGCAAGCCAACATTGGCAACTCGCAGGAAGCTCGCGGCATGGTGCAGAAAGTTGCCGACCAATTCGGACATCTGGACATACTGGTCAACAACGCAGGCATCACTCGCGACAGTTTGCTGCCGCGAATGACCGATGAGCAGTGGGTAGAAGTGGTATCAACCAACCTTAACGGTTGTTTCTTCTGCACGTCGGCAGCCATACCGATTATGACCAATCAAAGTTATGGACGGATCGTCAACGTCAGCTCCATGAACGGCCAGGTGCCCGCCATGGGACAGGCGAATTATAGCGCTAGTAAGGGCGGCATTATTGCCTTTACCCGCACGGCTGCTGCAGAGTTGGTCCGCTGCGGAATCACGGTGAACTGCATCGCTCCGGGTTACACCGAAACCGATATGTTTGCAGCCGTTCCCGATGTGATTCAAGCACAAATCAAAGCTAAAATACCAATGGGGCGCTACGCTCACCCGGAGGAAATCGCCAAGGCCGCCCTGTTCCTGGTGGCCGACGGCGACTACATCACCGGGCAGCAGATTAACGTCAACGGCGGCGCCTACATGTAATCGTGAATTCTGTCGAAAGAGACCGACCATGAGTTCCAACAACGAAGCTTTTAATCCGTTTGATCCCACTGGCATGTTTAAGGACGTGCGCAACGCCGGCATGGATGCGTGGGCCAAGGTGATGGTCGATGTGGTCAACACCGATGCCTACGCGGATGCCAGTGGGGCCATGCTCGACGCCTGGCTTACCAGCTCGGGCCCCTTCCGCAAGGTGCTCGACGACGCCATGACCAACACGCTCGCGAGTCTGAATTTACCGTCTCGCGACGATGTCACGCGACTGGCCGAACGGATCACGAACATCGAGATGCGACTGGACGACATGGACGCCAAACTGGACGAAGTGCTGTCCGCTTGTCGCAACTCTGGCAACTAACCCAACGAAGAGGATACGTCATGAACACGACCACCGACGACCCGGCGGCTGGTACCGCTGCGCCGACGTTCTTCGACGTCTGCAACCTGTGGCACGAACAGATGGAGCGCGCGCAAAAGTTCAATCGCTTCCTGACCACCGACGCCAAGATCGCGCAAACTCCCAGGGAACTGGTCTGGACACTCAACAAGGCGAAGCTTTACCACTACATCCCCACCGTACCGGAGTCGCAACGCAAAAGAGTGCCGCTGTTGATGGTGTTCGCCATCATGAACCGGCCGCACGTACTCGACCTGCGCCCTGGGCATAGCTTCGTGGAGTATATGCTGGAGAAAGGGTACGAGCTGTACTTGCTGGATTGGGGTGCTCCCGGTCCCGAGGACAAGAACTTGAAGTTCGACGACTACGCGCTGGAGTACCTGCCACGCGTCGTGCGCAAGCTCAAATCGCAATCCGGCTGCGACGAGTTCAGCATGCTCGGTTGGTGCCTGGGTGCACTGATCTCCACGCTATACTCTTCACTGCGACCCGACGATGGCTTGAAGAACCTGATACTCCTGACCGCGCCGCTCGATTTCTCTGAGCGCACTGAAGGAGCCTTCACACGTTGGACCAAGAGCGAACGATTCAACCCCGACACGATCGTGCAGAAGCTCGGCAACGTGCCTGGGGAGATGATCGACAGTGGCGCTAAGATGCTCAAGCCGGTGGAAAACTACATCGGCAGCTACGTGATGCTGTGGGACAACATCGATAACCCCTCGGCCACCGAGGCGTGGCATGCGATGAACACTTGGGTTCGCGACATCATCCCCATGTCGGGTGCGGCCTATCAGCAGTTGATCAGCGAGTTCTACAAGGAGAACCGGTTGATCGAAGGCACCCTGAAGATTCGTGGGGAGCAGGTGGACCTCAGCCAGCTGCGAGCGAGTCTGCTGAATGTCATCGCCGAGTCCGACCACATCACTCCGCCGTGCCAGTCGGAGGGAATCATGGACAAGGTTGGCAGCGAGGACAAAGAAGTGTTCCGTGTCCGTGGTGGGCATATTGGAATCATGGCAGGGCGTGGCGCCGAGAAGAATACTTGGCCCCACATCGAAGCGTGGCTAGCCAATCGATCCGAATGAGAATTCGATCTTGCGTATTGAACGTCATCGAGTTTAACGATGGTGCAATGGAGTTTGATCATCGACGAGGATGCCCTAGCATCCGTACTGCCCGACGAATATGTAAAATTCGCTCGGCCGGTAGCGGATGCCCTGGTGGTGTTCTTAGAGGGCCTTGCCGAGGATCGCCAGAACACCATCCTGGCTGAGCAGGCGGCACTGCCAGCGACCGTTGATATCTCTCAGCGGCTGGCAGTGCTGGCGAAGAGCTGTCCCGTGTTGCATAAACTGGGGCAGGTCTTGGCTCGCGATCCGATGCTCGCTCCCGAACTGCGGACGCAACTGCAACAACTCGAATCGCTGCCACCTTCGGTCGACCACTCGACGATTGTCGCCGTGCTACGCAGCGAGCTTGGTCCGCTCGAGCGACTTGGCGTCGAGCTGGTGGAACCCGCCATCGCCGAGGCCAGCGTGGCCGTGGTGGTTGGTTACAACCAGGCGGGTGGCAGAAGCGCCGAGCGCGGCGTATTCAAACTGCTGAAGCCCGGCATTGAGCAGCGGCTCGCCGAGGAGCTAGACCTTGCCGCCCAAGTTGGTGCGCACCTGGACCAGCGGTGTGAGGAACTCGGCATCCCTGCGCTCGACTACCAGGAGACCTTCGACCAGGTGCGCGACAAACTGCAATGGGAAGTCCGCCTGGACCAGGAGCAGCAGAACTTGCGGGCGGCCAGCCGGTTGTATAGCGACGAGCCGCGGGTGCATATCCCCGCTCTGTACAAGCACTGCACTCCGCGCGTGACCGCCATGGAGTGGTTGCCGGGTGAGAAGGTGACCGATCATGCGCTCGACGACGTCGATGCTCGTCGCTCGATCGCAGCGGTAGCTGTGGAGATGTTAATTGCGAAGCCGATGTTCTCGCGTGACAGCGAAATGCTGTTTCACTGCGACCCCCACGCTGGCAACTTGATGCAAACTGACCAAGGGCGACTCGGAATACTCGATTGGAGCCTGGTGGGCCGGTTGACCGAGGAGCAACGAGTCGCCCTAGTGCAAGTGGTGCTGGCCGGCGTGATGCTTGATCCGGCGACGGTGGTCGAAGCGCTTGAGCGGGTGGCGACGAGTGTTGGCGACCGGGAGAAGCTGCAAGCGGTTGCGGAAGAGTCGATACGTCAAATCGGTCGGGGAGTCTTGCCCGGGCTCAACTGGATGGTAGGGATGCTAGATCGAGCCTATCAGGAGGCGAGTTTGCGACTGGGGCCCGACCTGTTGTTGTTCCGTAAGACGCTGCATACTTTAGACGGCGTGCTACACGACCTGCACATCGATGCCGAGCGTCTCGACAGTGTGTTGTTGCAGAACTTCCTACAGCAGTTCATCGCCGAGTGGCCACAACGATGGTTTGCCCTGCCGCATTGGCGAGGGTTTGCCACACGACTTTCCAATTTCGACCTAGCAAGGTGCTTGATGGAAATGCCCCACGCGGCAGCCAGGTTCTGGCTGAGTCAAATCAGCGACCATTTATCCGCGACTCAGCAATCCTGCAGCACCAATAACTAAATAGGAGTAAACAGTGGAACCAGTAAAGTCTCTGAATCATGTTGGGATTGCGGTACGTTCGATCGACGAGCAGCGCCCGTTCTACGAAGGCGCTTTAGGCGCGGAGTTCGAGTGCTACGAGGAAGTTCCGACACAAAAGGTAAAGGTTGGCTTCTTCAAGGTAGGCGACGTTCGCCTCGAGTTGCTCGAGCCGACCGACCCCGCCAGCCCGATTGCCAAATTCTTGGAGAGCCGCGGCGAGGGGCTTCACCACTTGGCATTTACCGTCGATGATATTGAGGCGCGAATCGCCGATCTTAAAGAGTCCGGCCTGCGGATGATTGACGAAACGCCACGCCTTGGCGCCCACAACATGAAGATCGCTTTCGCGCATCCCAAAAGCACGCACGGCGTGCTGACCGAACTGTGCGAACCTGCTTCGTAGCCAATAGAGGATAACGGTGGAATCATGCTCGACACCGAACTGAATATCAAGAAGGATTTTCCCCCCGTTGCGTACGAAGCGTGGCGCGAGGTGGTGGAAAAAGACCTCAAGGGTGCTCCCTTCGAGAAGAAGCTGATTACGCGAACCTTCGAAGGAGTCGATCTCCAGCCTGTGTACACTTCGCGCGATTGGTCGTCCGAAGGAGACCCGACCGGCTTCCCCGGTCTTCCGTTCTACCTACGCGGCTCGAAGCCGTTGGGCGTTGCCGAGACAGGTTGGGATTTGCGTCAGGAGTACACGCATCCCGACTTGGCGACCACCAATCAGGCAATTCTGGCCGACTTGGAAGGCGGAGTCACGTCGATCCTGCTGCGGCTCGACTGCGCCGCGCGAAGTGGCCACGACGCCGATGCCACCGTGGCCGAAGAACTCGCAGCACGCGACGGAGTAACCGCTTACCATGTGAACGACCTCGACGCGGTGCTTGCCAAGGTGCAACTGCCACTGGTGGGCGTTGCCTTGGAAGCCGGGGCTGCGTTCCTGCCAGCTGCGGCTCAGTTGGCAGCACTGTGGCGACTCCGCGGTGTGTTGCCAGAGGAAGCCCGCGGAGCGTTCAACGCCGATCCGCTGGCCGTGCTGGCGCGAGACGGTCAACTGCCGTCCTCGCCTGAAGCCGCACTCGGCTTGATGGCCGACTTGGCGAAGTGGACGAGCACCAACTATCCCAACGTCACGGCGGTGCGCGTAGGCACGGCGGCCTACCATCACGCCGGCGCGACGGCCGTGCAGGACATCGCGTTCAGCATGGCAACCGGTATCGAGTACCTGCGTGCGATGACGGCCGCCGGCATGGACATCTCGGCAGCTGCCCGTCAGATGCTGTTCAGCATGAGCGTGGGGACACATCATTTCCTTAGCATCGCCAAGCTGCGAGCGGCACGAAGCCTGTGGGCGCGTGTGGTCGAAGCCAGCGGCGGTGACCCCGAAGCCGGAGCAATGCGGCTGCATACCCGCGTGAGCAAGCGAGTGCTCACCGCCCGCGACCCCTACGTCAACCTGTTGCGGAATACGGTGGCCGTGTTCGCCGGAAGCCTCGGCGGCGCCGAGGTGATCACCTCCGAACCGTACGACGTGGCGACCGGCTTGCCCGATGCCACCAGTCGGCGGATCGCCCGCAACACGCTGCATGTGTTGCAAGACGAGTCGCATCTGCACCGCGTGGTCGATCCTGCAGGCGGAAGCTGGTACATGGATTGGCTGTCCAACGAACTGGCTAAGCAAGCCTGGAATCAGCTGCAGGAGATCGAGCGACAAGGTGGCATGCTCGCGGTAGTTCAAAGTGGTTGGGTTGCCGAACAGATCGAGTCGGCGTTTGCCCCGCGTGCCAAAGCGATCGCCAGCCGTAAGGAAGGCATCACCGGCATCAGCGAGTTCCCCAACCTGACCGAAGAACCAGTCACTCGCGAAGCACCCGACCGCGCCGCATTGCGAGCGCAAGCGGCGCAGCGATTGGCCACAGCTCGCTGTGCGGCCGAGGCGGTCGGCGATTTGAAGGGCGGTGAAAAGATGGCTGCGGCTGTCGAGGCGGCGGCAGCCGGAGCATCCGTTGGTCAACTGGCCAGCGGGCTGGGCTTCGGCGAAACCGAAACCACCCTCACGCCGATCGCGCCGCATCCCTTCGCCGAACCGTTCGAGGCGCTCCGCGACGCCAGCGACAAGTGGCTAGAGGAAAAGGGCTCGCGTCCCAAGGTACTGCTGGCGAACATGGGACCGATTGCCCATCACACCGCGCGGGCGACGTTTTCGAAGAACTTCTTCGAGGCCGGCGGCTTCGAGGCGCTCACCAACAACGGCTTCGCGGATGCCGATGCCGCCGCGGCGGCATTGACTGAGTCGGGAGCCAAGGTGGCGGTTATCTGTTCGTCCGACAAACTGTACCCCGAATTGGTGCCTGACACAGCTGCCAAGCTTAAAGCGGCTGGTGCTCGCACCGTGGTGCTGGCCGGCAACCCGGGCGAGAACGAAAGCGCTTGGCGCGCCGCTGGCGTCGATCGATTTATCTTCATCAAGTGCGATGTTCTCAGCACACTGCGGGACTTGCTTCGCGAGGAAGGAGTATTGCAATGAGTAGTCAGGTCCCTAACTTTGCCGAGGTTCCGTTCACGGAAAAACCGGCCACGCCGGGCACGTACGACAGGTGGCACCACGCCGCCGGCGCCGAAGCGGCCGACCTGACGTGGCAAACTCCCGAGCAGATCCCGGTGCAGCCGTTGTATTCGGCCAAAGACCTGGAGGGTCTCGAGCACCTGAACACGATGCCGGGTATGCCGCCGTTTTTGCGTGGACCTTACTCCACGATGTATACGATGCGGCCCTGGACTATCCGCCAGTACGCGGGGTTCTCGACTGCGAAGGACTCCAACGCGTTCTATCGCCGCAACCTGGCCGCGGGTCAGATGGGCCTGAGCATCGCGTTCGACCTGTCGACACACCGTGGTTACGACTCCGATCACCCCCGCGTGTCGGGCGACGTCGGTATGGCCGGTGTGGCGATCGACAGCATTTACGATATGCGGACGCTGTTCGATGGCATTCCGCTCGACCGCATGAGCGTGTCGATGACCATGAATGGCGCGGTGCTGCCGATCATGGCGCTGTACATCGTGGCCGCGGAAGAGCAGGGCGTGAAGCCGGAGCAACTAGCCGGCACGATCCAGAACGACATCCTCAAGGAGTTCATGGTTCGTAACACGTATATCTATCCTCCCGAGTCGTCGATCCGCATCATCGCCGACATCTTCCGCTACACCAGCGAGAAGATGCCGAAGTTCAACAGCATCAGCATCAGCGGCTACCACATGCAGGAAGCCGGCGCGACCGCCGACCTGGAGCTGGCTTACACGCTGGCCGACGGGCTCGAGTACGTTCGCACGGGACAGAAGGCCGGCCTGGAGGTCGATGCGTTTGCACCACGACTGTCGTTCTTCTGGGCGATCGGCATGAATTACTTCATGGAAGTCGCCAAGATGCGGGCGGGTCGCATGATCTGGGCGAAGCTCATTAAGCAGTTCGACCCCAAGAACGCCAAGAGCATGAGCTTGCGGACGCACAGCCAAACCAGCGGCTGGAGTCTCACCGCTCAGGATGTTTACAACAACGTGATTCGCACATGCGTGGAAGCGATGGCGGCCACGCACGGCCACACGCAGTCGCTACACACCAACGCGCTGGACGAAGCGCTCGCGCTGCCGAGCGACTTCTCGGCCCGCATCGCCCGCAACACGCAGTTGTTTCTGCAACAGGAGACCGACACGTGCGACGTGGTCGACCCCTGGGGCGGTAGCTACTACGTGGAGCGGCTCACACGAGATCTGGCCGACCGAGCCTGGCAGCACATCCTGGAGGTCGAAGAACTGGGCGGCATGACCAAGGCCATCCAGGCGGGCATCCCCAAGATGCGCATCGAAGAAGCCGCCGTGCGGACCCAGGCGCGCATCGACTCGGGGCAGCAAACCGTGATCGGCGTGAACAAGTACCGCCCGAAGGACGAGGAATTGCTGAAGGTGCTGCACGTCGACAACACGTCGGTCCGCCAGCAGCAAATCGCCAGCATCAAGAAGCTGCGGGAAGAGCGCGACCAGGCGAAGGTCGAAGCAACGCTCAATGCTTTGCGGAATGCAGCCAAAGACGGCAGCGGCAATCTGCTAGAATTGGCAGTCGACGCGGCGCGGTCGATGGCCACCGTGGGCGAAATATCCAGCGCACTGGAAGACGTTTACGGCCGGTACGAAGCACCGGTGCAATCGGTACGTGGAGTTTATGGTAACGAAGTGGGTGACAAAGCACACGCCAACGAAGTACGCGAACTGGTCCAGGCCTTCGAGAAGCAAGATGGTCGCCGGCCCCGCATTCTGATCGCCAAGATGGGTCAGGACGGTCACGACCGCGGCCAGAAGGTGATCGCCAGTGCGTTTGCCGATCTTGGTTTCGACGTGGACATCGGCCCGCTATTCCGCACCGCGGCGGAGACCGCTCGCCACGCGGTGGAGAACGACGTGCACATTGTGGGCGTCAGTTCATTGGCGGCAGGGCACCTGACGCTGGTGCCCGAGCTGCGCGACGAACTGGCGAAGCTGGGCCGCGACGACATCATGATTGTTGTCGGCGGTGTGATTCCCCCCGAGGACTACGACGCTTTGCGAAAAGCGGGAGCGGTGGCCGTGTTTGGTCCCGGCACCGTGATCGGCGAAGCGGCGGCGCAGCTACTGAAGGACCTGGCCGAGAGGCTGGAGTTCAGCCTGTCGTAAGAGGTTGCCTAAACGCCATCGAATGTACTGAGTTATGGGATCGTCACCACGTCGCCAAGCGCTGACCCTGGAGGATTACTACGCAGGCGTGGTTGCGCGGGACATTGCGGTGTTGCCGCGGGCGCTGACGTTGGTGGAGTCCATCCGCTCGGAACATCAACTGCTTGCCGAGCAGTTGATGACCCGGATCCTACCGCACACCGGCCAGTCGATCCGCGTAGGCATCACCGGTCCGCCAGGCGTTGGCAAGAGTACGTTTATCGAAGCCTTGGGAATGCACTTGGTGCGCCTGGGCCGCAAGGTGGCCGTGTTGGCGGTCGACCCGTCAAGCGGTGTGAGCGGTGGCAGCATCCTGGGCGACAAAACCAGAATGTCCCACCTGTCGGCTGAACCGAATGCGTTCATTCGACCTTCGCCGTCGGCTGGCACACTGGGCGGCGTCGCCCGCAAGACGCGCGAAACGATGCTGATTTGCGAGGCGGCTGGCTTCGATGTCGTGCTGGTCGAAACCGTTGGCGTTGGGCAATCGGAAACCATGGTGGCGGAGATGACCGACTGCTTCCTGGCGCTGATGATGCCGGGCAGTGGAGACGAGCTACAAGGCATCAAGCGCGGCTTGCTGGAGTTGGTGGACGTGATCGCGGTCAACAAGGCCGATGGCGCCAATCGCCAGCCGGCGGAGGTCGCCGCCCGACAATTGGAACGCATCTTGCATGCCTTGTCGTCGCAACCCGACGAATCTCCCGCCGTGCTGACTTGCAGTGCGCTGGAGCACAAGAGCATCGACGAGGTATGGAACGCCATCGAGCAGCGGCACGAGAAGGCCAAGAAGCTGGGTTTGGTGGAGCAGCGCCGTCGTCGACAGAGTGCTCGCTGGATGTGGAGCATTGTGGATGAGCAACTCCGCAATGCTGTGCACGACAGTCCGGCGGTTGCCAAGATTCGTGAAGACCTCGAAAACAAAGTACTCGATGGTGTCCTGGCGCCAGAGGCCGCGGCACGGAGCATTTTGGAAGCCTGTGGGCTGAAAGTTGGCAAGACTTAGCGTGGGATAGCCAAACGTTTTTCCACCACGCACTATCAATTACGCGCTAGCGGCGCTACTGGCGCACTCGCGCTGAGGAAGAGACCATGGCCATCGAAAAACAGTTACTCGACAACCTGCAACAGCGCCGCAAGACGGCCAGCGAAGGTGGTGGACAAGAGCGAATCGACAAGCGGCACGCCAAGGGCTTGCTGACCGCGCGGGAAAGGCTGTCGATCTTCTACGATACCGACACATTCCAAGAGTGGGGCATGCATGTCGACCACGCGTGCCACGACTTTGGCATGGAGAAAAAGTCGTTGCCTTGCGACGGTGTGGTGACCGGCGTCGGCTGGGTCGATGGCCGGCCAATCGCGGGGTATAGCCACGACGCCACCGTTGGTGGCGGCGCGCTGGGGCAACGCCACGCCAAAAAGATCTGCGACCTGATGGACTACGCCCTCGAGGGCGGAATGCCGGTCGTTGGCATCAACGACTCCGGCGGCGCCCGCATCCAGGAAGCGGTGGAGTCACTCTCCGGCTATGGGCAAGTGTTCTATCGAAACGTGCAACTATCGGGCGCGGTTCCGCAAATCGGAGTGATCGCGGGCAACTGCGCCGGCGGAGCGGCCTACTCGCCCGCGCTGATGGACTTTCTGATCATGACGCGCGAGAACGCGAACATGTTCATATGCGGCCCCGGCGTCATCAAAGGCGCTACGGGCGTCGAAGCCACCATGGAGGAGATCGGCAGCGCGGCGGCCAACGCCACGCTGAGCGGCAACGTCCACTTTGTGGCCGACAACGATCAGCACGCCATGGAACTGGTCCGCGACCTGCTGTCGTACTTGCCGCCCAACAACCTGGAAAACCCTCCGCACTACACGCCCGAGAACATCCTGCTGGACGACGATCCAACGATGAACGAAATCGTCCCGGCGGACCCGAAGGACTCGATGGATATGTACGAGGTGATCCAGCGACTGGTGGATCCCGGACAGTTCCTCGAAATTCACAAAGACTTCGCCCAGAACCTGATCGTTGGATTTGCGCGCATCGATGGCACCGTGGTAGGCCTGATCGCCAACCAGCCGATGGTCAAGGCGGGCACGCTCGACATCGACGCCTCGGACAAAGGCGCGCGGTTCATTCGGTTCTGCAACGCGTTTAACATTCCGCTGGTAACGCTGGTCGACGTGCCCGGCTTCCTGCCCGGCGTTGCCCAAGAGCAGGGCGGCATCATTCGCCACGGGGCCAAGATGCTGTTCGCCTACTCGGCGGCCACTGTGCCGAAAATCACCGTGATCACGCGCAAGGCTTACGGCGGTTCCTACCTGGCGATGTGCAGCAGCGACCTAGGCGCCGACATGGTGTTCGCCTGGCCGACGGCCGAAATCGCCGTGATGGGCGCCGACGGAGCGGTGAACGTGCTGTATCGCCGCGAACTGGACGCTGCCGACGACCGCGCCGCCACGCGGGCCAAGTTCGTCGAAGAATACCGCGATCGTTTTGCTTCGCCCTACATGGCCGCGTCGCACGGCATGATCACCGACGTGATCTCGCCCGCGCAAACGCGTGGGGTTGTTTCGCTGGCCTTGCGAAACACCCTCAGGAAGCGCGAAACCCGTCCGCCCAAGAAGCACGGTCTGATACCGCTATGATCAATAGCTACTGGCTACCTGTCGCCGTTTTCTCCGAAGAGCCTTCGATGGGCGAACTCCTGCAGTTCGTCGTCGTAGGACTGCTGGTAGTGCTCGCTGCGCTCACGAGCCTGGCGCTGATGAGCACCCTCGTCAGCCGAATTCTGGCTGCGTTGAAAGAGAACAAGGCCAAAGCACCACCCGCGCCCATTCCTGAAGATGGATTGCCGGAAGAAGAGTTGTTGGTCATTGCTGCGGCCGTGGCGGCTGTGTACACCCAGCCTCACCGCATCGTCCACGTACGCGGTCTCACGCCCGAAGACATGGCCTGGGCGTTGCAGGGTCGCTCGCAAATACACGCATCTCACGCACTTAAACCACAGGACTTTCGATGAAGAAACTTCGAATCACGATAGGAGACAAGTCGTACGACGTTTCCGTCGAACTATTGAGCGACGACTCGGCTCCGGCGCCGGCCATTCCGCGTCCCGCAGCCGCCTCGTCGCCCATCGCCCCGCCAGCGGCCGCAGCGCCTGCTCGGCCAACGGCCGCCGCAGCGCCAGGCGTGATCATCAGTCCGATGGCTGGCATGGTGAAGACGATCCAGGTGAAGGAAGGCGACTCGGTCGAACAAGGCCAGGTGCTGATGCTGCTCGATGCGATGAAGGTCGAGAACCGCATCACCGCTCCTTCGGCTGGCAAGGTCTCGAAGATCCTAGTGAAAGAAGGCGACACGGTAACCGAAGGCCATGTGCTTCTCGAGATGAATTGAAACCAAAATGACGATCATTGACGCGTTTCTGGACTTCACGGCGTTTGACTCGGTCACCTACAAGATGATCATCATGTGGGTGGTGTGCGGTGTGCTCGTTTTTTTGGCAGTTGCCAAAGAGTTCGAGCCGATGCTGCTGCTGCCCATCGCCTTCGGCGCCTTGCTCGCCAATCTGCCGATGACTGGCCTGCTCAAAGAGCCCACTGCTGACGAAGCGGGCGGGTTGTTCTATTACCTCAGCCAGGGTATCGATCTGGAGATCTATCCGCCGCTCATCTTTCTGGGCGTTGGAGCGCTTACCGACTTCGGTCCCGTGATCGCCAATCCACGAACACTGCTGCTGGGCGCTGCTGCGCAGGCGGGTGTGCTCATCACCTTTCTCGGCGCCTGCGCGTTAGACTTCACGCCCGACGAAGCAGCGTCGATTGGCATCATCGGTGGAGCCGATGGACCAACCTCCATTTTCATCGCCAGCAAACTCGCCCCCGAATTGGTGGGCCCCATTGCCGTGGCCGCCTACTCTTACATGGCGTTGGTGCCGCTGATCCAGCCGCCGATCATGCGTTTCTTGACTACCGAGAAGGAACGCAAAATACGCATGCAGTCGCTGCGAAAAGTGACGAAGCTCGAGCGACTAATATTCGCCTTTGCCACGTTAATCATCTGCATCTTGATCGTGCCTTCCGCTTCGGCCCTGATCAGCATGCTGATGCTCGGCAACATCCTACGCGAGAGCGGTGTCGTCGAACGACTCTCGAAAGCGGCGCAGAACGAGTTGATTAACATCGTCACCATCTTTCTTGGCACCTGCGTTGGCATCACCATGAGTGGTGACACCTTCCTGCAGGGCCGGACCCTGTCGATCTTGGCGATGGGCATCGTGGCGTTCGCCATCTCCACCGCCAGCGGAGTGCTGATCGCCAAGTTGATGAACCTGTTCTCGTCCAAGCCCATCAACCCGCTGATTGGCGCTGCAGGTGTTTCGGCCGTGCCGATGGCGGCTCGCGTGGCCCAGGTCGAAGGGCAGCGGGCCGATCCGCAGAACTTCCTGTTGATGCATGCCATGGGTCCCAACGTGGCCGGTGTGATCGGCACCGCGGTCGTGGCGGGCTACTTCATCGCTCGGCTCTACGGCAACTGAACCTCGTTAACTCTCCGCGCGTAGCGAGTCGAGCACCTTGGTGATCCGCTCCCGTACTTCGGGACTGGCGAGTAGCTGCTCGTTGCGCTGCTGGAACTCGGCCTGCTGCTCGCCGTCCAGGCCTGTCTGCGCGGCGAGGGCGTTGAGTTGCCACTTCGCGTTGGAAATCCCCGCGGGCGAGCACTCGAGCATTCTTTCCACCAGCTTCTCGGTTGTCGCTTCCAGTTCCGCCGCGTCGACCACGTGGTTGTAGAGGCCTGCGACGTACGCATCCTGGGCCGAAAGCGTGCCCGCGGTGAACAGCATCTCTTTGGCCTTGTGCAGTCCCATCACACGCAGCCAGTACGCGTACAGCTCGGCGGGGAGTGGAATGCCGAGCTTCTTCGACGTGATGGCTACCTCCGCGTTCTTGCTGGCCACCACCATGTCGCTGTAAACCAACAGCAACATTCCGGCGGCGTACACGCTGCCTTCGACCATCGCCACGACCGGCACCGGCATCGACTGCATGTGCCGGCAGACCTTCAGCGTGGTGTTGTCTTCCAGCAGGTTGTCGGGTTCGAGCTCCGCCAGGTCGTGCCCCGCACACCACACCGACACGCCCGGGTTCGCCCGCAGGATCACCGCTCGGGCGGATTGTTGCTCGGCTTGCTCGAAGCTGGCCAGCAGTCGGGTGCCCATCTCGCTGGTCAGGGCGTTTCGTTTCTCGTCTCGATTGAGCGTAATCGTAGCGACCGCGCGCTCATCCATGCTGTATTCAACGCTCGCCATGATGCCTCGCAAATCGTGGGCTTACTCGAATTCCAGAATCGGCTGATCGACCGACAGCGTATCGCCCACCGTGGCCATCGTGGTCTTGATGATGCCATCCCGCTCGGCGCGAAGCACGTTCTCCATCTTCATCGCCTCGACCACCGCCATGTCCTGCCCATTTTTCACCTCGACGCCTGGCTCGACGAGCAGCTTGGACAACAGCCCCGGCATTGGCGACAGCAGATACTTGGTCAAATCGGGCGGCGTCTTGGGAGCCATCCTCGACAACAACTCCGCCGCCCTGGCGGTGAGCACCATGACGTCGACTTGCGAACCCCAGTGGAACAGCCGGTAGATCATATTCCGCCGCTCTACTTGCATGCAGATGTAGTTGCCGTTGATGGTGCCGCGGAAGATCGGCTGCCCGAACTGCCAGTCGCTCAGCACGCGGTAGTGGGCATTGCCATAGTACACCTCGTGCCCACCCCCTTCTTCCAGCGGCCTCACGGTCACCGGGTGTTGCTCACCGCCGAGCACCACTACCCAATCGTCGTGAATCTCCCGCTCGTAACCGGGCATCTGGCCGCTGATCTTCGCGGCGCGGTCCATGTAGCGGCGGTGAATCGTCGCCGCGGTGGTAATCAATAGCGCCGGATCGTCGTGAACCACGTGCGTCGCATCAAAGCCATCAGGGTATTCTTGCGCGATGAAATTTGTGCTCAACCGCCCCTCGCGGAATCGCTTGTGGTCTACCAACGCAGCGAGGAAGCTGATGTTGTGGGCCACCCCACGGATGCAGAACTCGTTGAGTGCCTCGCGGAGATGCGAAATGGCCGAGTCGCGCGTCGGACCTTGCGAGGTCACCTTGGCGATCATCGGATCGTAGTGCATGGAAACCTCGCCCCCCTCGTACACGCCGGTATCGACCCGCACGGCATTCGATTCGGTAGGCGGACTGTACCGAACCAGGCGGCCGATCGACGGCAGGAAGTTGCGGAACGGGTCCTCGGCGTACACGCGAGCTTCGATGGCCCAGCCGTCGAACTTCACGTCATCCTGACCAAGTGGAAGCTTCTCACCCGCGGCGATACGGATCATCAACTCTACCAGGTCGACGCCGGTCACCAACTCGGTCACCGGGTGCTCGACCTGCAAGCGGGTGTTCATCTCCAGGAAGTAGAAGTTGCGATCGTTGTCGACGATGAACTCGACCGTGCCAGCAGACTGGTAGTCGACCGCGCGGGCGAGCGCCACGGCCTGGCTGCCCATCGCCTGGCGTGTTTCGGGATCGAGGAATGGCGACGGGGCTTCTTCGATCACTTTCTGGTGCCGCCGCTGCAGCGAGCATTCCCGCTCGCCCAGATAGATGGCGTTGCCGTGCGCGTCGGCCAGCACTTGGATTTCGATGTGGCGGGGCTCTTCGATGAACTTCTCGATAAACAGCCGATTGTCGCCAAACGCGGTTTGCGCTTCGCCCGATGCTCGCTCGAAGCCTTCGCGGCACTGCTGGTCGTCGCGGGCGATGCGCATGCCTTTGCCGCCACCGCCGGCACTCGCTTTGAGCATCACGGGATAGCCAATCTCGCCGGCCACGTCCACCGCGTGCTCGGCGTCGCGGACCACACCAGTGAAGCCCGGAATGGTGTTGACGCCGGCCTCCATGGCAAGGTTTTTGGAGGTGATCTTATCGCCCATGCTGGTAATCGCATGCGGCTTGGGACCGATGAACGCAATGCCGGCCTCTTCGAGCGCCGTGGCAAACGTGGCGTTCTCCGACAGAAAACCATAACCGGGATGCACCGCCTCGGCGCCGGTGTCTTTGCAGGCCTGGACGATGCGGTCGATCACCAGGTAGCTCTCCGCCACCGGCGCAGGTCCGATGAGCACCGCCTCGTCGGCGAGTTCCACATGCAGGGCGTTGCGGTCCGCTTGGGAATAGACGGCGACCGTCCGGATGCCCATACGTTGGGCCGATTTGATCACGCGGCAAGCGATCTCGCCGCGGTTGGCTATCAGGATTTTCTTAAACATTGTCTACGACTGTATCGTCTACAGGGGAATGTTCCCATGCTTTCGCCAGGGATTTTCAAGGCGTTTGTCTCGCAGCATCGCCAGCGAGCGGCAAATCCGTTCGCGGGTCAGCCGAGGCGTAATCACGTCGTCGATGTATCCACGCCGGCCCGCGATGAACGGGTTGGCGAACTTCGTACGGTATTCTTCGGTTAGCTCTTCGATTCGTTCCTTGTCGCCGCGCTCCTCTCGGAAGATGATCTCCACCGCGCCCTTGGGGCCCATCACTGCGATTTCAGCGCTGGGCCACGCCAGATTCACGTCGCCCCGCAGGTGCTTCGAGGCCATCACGTCGTACGCTCCGCCGTACGCTTTGCGGGTGATCAGTGTGATCTTCGGTACGGTCGCTTCGGCATAGGCGTACAGCAATTTGGCGCCGTGTTTAATGATGCCACCGTACTCCTGCGCGGTGCCAGGCATGAAGCCGGGTACGTCGACCAGCGTGAGGATCGGGATGTTGAAACAATCGCAGAACCGCACGAACCGGGCGGCCTTGATCGACGAGCGAATGTCCAAGCAGCCCGCAAGCACCAGTGGTTGATTGGCGACGATGCCCACCGGATAACCTTCCATGCGAGCGAAGCCAACCACGATGTTCTTCGCATGCTCGGGCTGCAGCTCGAAGAAGTCGGTGTCGTCCACGATCTTCAGGATCAGTTCCTTCATGTCGTACGGCGTTGTCGCACTGTCGGGCACCAGCGTGTCGAGCGACGGCTCGGCGCGACTCGCCGGATCGGGCGACGGACGATGCGGCGGCGGCACGCGGTTGTTGGCCGGCAAGTAGTTAATGAACCGCCGCAGCATGGCGAGCGCCTCGACGTCGTCCTCAAACGCGCGATCCGCTACGCCCGACTTGGTGGAGTGCGTGATCGCTCCGCCGAGTTCTTCGTGCGTTACTTCTTCGTGCGTTACGGTCTTTACGACTTCCGGTCCGGTGACGTACATGTACGAGCTGTCTTTGACCATGAAGATGAAGTCGGTCATCGCCGGCGAGTAGACCGCTCCGCCGGCGCAAGGGCCCATGATCAGCGAGATCTGCGGCACCACGCCCGACGCCATGACGTTCCGCTGGAACACCTCCGCGTACCCGCCCAGCGAGGCCACGCCCTCCTGAATGCGGGCGCCGCCCGAATCATTCAGACCGACGACTGGCGCGCCGACCTTCATGGCGTGGTCCATGATCTTGCAGATTTTCTCGGCGTGGGCCTCCGACAGCGAGCCACCAAACACGGTAAAGTCCTGGCTGAACACGAACACCACGCGGCCGCTCACGGTGCCGTAGCCAGTGACAACGCCATCGCCGGGAATACTCTCGGCGTCCATGCCGAAGTCGACGCAGCGATGTTCGACAAACATGTCCCATTCTTCGAACGTGCCGGGATCCAGCAGCAATTCGATCCGTTCGCGAGCGGTCAGCTTGCTTTTGGCGTGCTGGCGGTCGATGCGTTTCTGTCCGCCGCCCATCTTGGCAGCAGCACGTTTTTCCTCGAGTTGTCGAACGATGTCTTGCATATCAGTCGTGTGGTTGGATGTTTCGAGTTCACGATGACGCCAACATGGGTATGGCGGTAGTGTCCGCGGTCGTCAAGTCACCTCCGTCGAATGCGCGGCAATCCACTCCGACGCCTGCGGCCACAGCTCCTGGTGCGAGCGGGTACTCACCGCCAGTCCGATGTGCCCCGCATCGATGGACAGCGACTCGAATTCCTCGGAGCTTACATGCTGCTGGAGTGCCTTGCTCGACCGGGGCGATACCAAATGATCGCGGTCGGCCGTGAGCAGCAGCACCGGGCAGTGGATCGAATCGAGCCGCACCGGCGTGCCGTGGAGTTCAAGTTTACCTTCAACCAGCTGGTTTTGCTGGTACAGCAGTTTGACGAAGTCGCGGAACGTCTCGCCGGCGATGGGGATGCTGTCGTTAGCCCAGCGTTCCATGGCCAGGAAATTTTCGAGGCTGGCATCCGACTCCATCCGATTCTGGAGGTTCAGGTACTTCTCGATGTAGTTTTGCACCGGCTTCATTAGTTGGAAGCAGGACTGGAGGAACCAACCGGGACAGTTGCCATAGACATCGACAAAGCTGTCGACATCGAAGTACTCCTCCTGCGCCCAGCGGTTCAAGAGTCCGTCATCCGACTGAAAATCGATGGGCGGGGCCATCAGGATCAGGTTGCGAACCTGCTCTTGGTACAGCGCAGTGTAGAGCGTGGCCATCGTGCCGCCCATGCAGTAGCCCAGCAGGTTAAGCTGTGGGGTCGCGGTCCGCTGCAACGTCAGGTCGACCGCCTCGCGCATCGCGTCGCACACGTAGTCCGCAAGTCGCCGCGAGTGGTCGGCGTCGGTGGGGGCGACCCAATCGATCAACCACACATCGAGTCCGCGTTCCAGCAATCGCTCGATCACGCTGCGGCCGTTTGGCAGGTCGAGCACGTAGGGACGATTCACCAGCGCAAAGCAGACCAGCACCGGCTCGGCATAGCGCCGTGGCGACTTGGCCTCGTAATGCAGCAGGCGGAATACGTTGTTTTCGTAAACCACCTCATGCGACGTCGCGGCGCTGCGTGGCATGGGGCGGACAACGCGTGGGAACTGCAGCAGATGCTCCCACATCTGCAGCGATTGTCGCTCGGTGTCACCTTGCATGCCGAGCAGAGCGTCGAGAAAGGTGGGCTTCATGATGGCCCCTCTAGGTTGTCGAGCTTCTGCTCCACCGCCTCGAGTCGCTGCTCGATGCGACCCAAGCTTCTGTTCAGCACCGCTTCCAACTCTCCGAGCCGGCGGACGATCTCGTCCGCGCCGCCAGATTCCGCCTGCGCGCCGGAAGCATTGGACACTTGCCCCAGCGCGTTGCTTTGCCGCTTCAGTTCGATCAGCGTACTAAGATGGTTTCTCAGCAGGCCCAAGAACAACGGGCTGCGCAGATAGGCATCGATGCTCTCGCTGGCCGCGTCGAGCCATTCGCGGTCCTGCGACTTATCCTCGTCGGCCGTGCCTTCGCTTTGCGAAACGAGCTCCGCCGCCTCGTTCAGTTGCCGAGTATACGCCGCCCAATAGTCCATCAAGGGACGAAAGAACGGATCGAACGTGTTGGAGGAGTCGCCGTGATCGGACACCTTCCACTCCTCATCGGCTTAGCAGGAACTTAGTGCGGGAGGTACTCCTCCGGTGTGTAGTTGCGCAAGGCCTTCATGTAGTTGGCTCGTTCCAGGGCGCTGGGGTCAGGGCAGTTTGCTCGGCTCATGCTCCCCTTCATTTGCTCAACGGACAGGTACTCTTTCTCCTCCAACCACGCTTCCACTTCTTTGAGAATCGTGGTTAAGTGTTCCGGCCCCTTCATCAACAAGACGCTGGCCATCATGGTGACGTCCGCTCCGGCCAACAGCAGCTTCACCACGCTCTGCATGCGATGCACGCCGCTGGTGGCTGCCAGCGATACACTGATCTGGTCGCGGATGATCGAAATCCACCGCAACGGCACACGCGCTTCATGCCGATTGCTAAGGATCAAGTCGGGCTTGATCTCCAGCGTGTCCAGATCGATATCGGCCTCCAAGTAGCGGTTGAACAGAACGATGCCGCTGGCGCCGGCTTGCACCAGCTTGCGGGCGAAGTTCGGCAGACTCGTAAAGTTGGGACCGATCTTCACCGCCACCGGAATTGACACCGACTTGCGGACCTCGGTCACCAGCTCTACATACCGACTCTCGACATGCTCGGCTGTCATCGAAGCATCGGTCGGAATGAAGTAGATGTTGAGTTCCAACGCATCCGCGCCCGCTTCCTCGATCGCCCGAGCGTAGCGAACCCAGCCGCCGTTAGACGAACCGTTGAGGCTGCCAATCACGGGAATCGAGAGCGCCTGCTTGGCCGACTCGAGGTGTTGCAGGTACTCGTCAGGTCCCGTGTGATAGTCCGGATACTCGGGGAAGTGGGTGAGCGACTCGGCGAACGACTCGGTCTGGTAATCGTACAGTTGCGCGATCTCCAGCTCTTCGTGCACGATTTGCTCCTCGAACAACGAAGGGAGCACCACGCACGAAGCGCCGGCGGATTCCAAACGCCAGAGCATGTCCAGATCGCCGGTCAGCGGCGCACAAGCGGCCACTCCCAAAGGATTTTTCAAAGTCAGTCCAAGGTACTTGGTTTGCAGATCGACTAGCATGGCTATGTTTCCACCTCCACTTCAATGAGTTCGTCCATTACCTCACGCTCCACTCCGGCCATCTGCTCGTAGTAGTGCCAACGATCGTCGATGTCTCGCTGAGCCAGATTGAACAGAAACTCTGCGTGATCGGGATTCGTACGGGCCAGCATGGCAAACCGCGCCTCGGACATCGCCAGGTCCTTGAACGGCTTGGACGGCTTGCGGCTGTCGAGATGGAATGGTTGGGCCCCGGCGTGGGCTTCCCGCGGGTCGTAGCGGAACAGCGGCCAGAAACCGGTTTGCACCACGTCTTTTTGATGCGTCATGGAGGTTTCCATGTTGATGCCATGCGCGATGCAGTGGCTGTACGCCAGGATGAGCGACACGCCCGGGTACGATTCCGCCTCGCGGAAGGCCTTGAGCGTTTGATTGGGATTCGACCCCATCGCGATCTGGGCGACATACACGTTGCCATACGATACGGCCAGCATGCCCAGGTCCTTCTTGCGAGCCGGTTTGCCGCCGGCGGCGAATTTCGCCACGGCTGCACGCGGGGTGGCCTTCGACATCTGACCGCCGGTGTTGGAGTAGACGCCGGTGTCGAGCACCAGGATGTTCACGTCGCGGCCGGTGGTCAGCACGTGGTCGAGACCGCCAAAGCCGATGTCATAGGCCCAGCCGTCGCCGCCGACGATCCAGACACTGCGTTTCACCAGCACGTCGGCAATCGCCGCCAGCTTCTTGGCGTCGGCGTCCGACGAGTTCGCCAGCCGCGAACGCAACTGGTCCACTCTCTCGCGCTGCGTGGCGATGGCTGCCTCGTCCGCACACTGGGCGTGGACGATGTCGCCAACTAGGTCGTCGCCTATTGTGGAAGCAAACTTCTTCAGCAGGTGCTCGGCATAGTCGCGTTTCTGATCGACCGCTAGTCGCAAGCCCAGGCCGAACTCGGCAGTGTCCTCGAACAACGAGTTGTTCCAGGTGGGCCCCCGACCAGCCGACGTTTGACTGTATGGCGTGGTCGGCAGGTTGCCGCCGTAGATACTCGAGCATCCGGTGGCGTTGCCGATCAGCACGCGATCGCCAAACAGTTGGGTCATCAGCTTGAGGTACGGTGTCTCGCCGCAGCCACTGCAGGCGCCGGAGAACTCGAACAGCGGTTGCAGCAACTGCGAACCTTTGACCGTATCGATCTTCGCCGCCGTGCGATCGACTTCCGGCAGGCTGAGGAAATAATCGAAGTTGGCCCGCTCGCGCTCCAGATGCGGGTCCTTGTCCTCCATGTTGATCGCCTTGTGCTTGACCACTTCCTTGCTCTTGGCCGGGCAGACGTCGACACACACACCGCAGCCGGTGCAGTCGTCGGGCGCGACTTGGATGGTGACCAGATGGTCGGGCAGTTCCTTGCCTTTCCACGGCCGCGACATGAAGTCGGGCGGCGCTTCGCCGTTGCAGGAGCTTGCAGGATAGGCTTTCGTGCGAATGGCCGCGTGCGGGCAAACTAGCGCGCACAAACCGCATTGGATGCAGATGTCCGGATCCCAGATCGGAATTTCCTGGGCGATGCTGCGTTTCTCGAACCGCGCGGTATCGGTGGGGAACGTGCCATCGATCGGCATAGCACTCACCGGCAACAGGTCGCCCAAGCCGGCGATCAGCATCGAAGTCACCCGCTGGACAAAGTCCGAGCCGCCACTGGCAACCAACGCCTCGCGGTGCGATGTGCTGGTGGCCTGGCTGGGCACGGCCACTTCGCACAAGGCGCTGAGCGCCCCGTCCACGGCGGCGTAGTTGCGATCGATGACCGACTGGCCGCGCGTGCCGTAGGTCTTTTTGATGGCCGTCTTGATGTGCTCGATCGCTTCGTTGCCAGGCAGCAACTTGGCCAACGAGAAGAAGCAGGTTTGCATGATCGTGTTGATCCGCGAACCCATTTCCGCTTCGCGAGCCACCTTGTAGGCGTCGACCACAAAGAACTTTAAGTTCTTGTCGATGATCTGCTGCTGGGCTTCCTTGGGCAGCTTGTCCCACACTTCGTCGGGACCGTAGGGGCTGTTGAGCAGGAACGTCGCTCCTGGCTCGGCCACCTTCAGCACGTCCATTCGCGACAGGAAGTTGAACTGATGACAAGCGACGAAGTTCGCGCGATCGATCAGATAGGTTGAGTCGATCGGGCGGGGGCCGAACCGCAGGTGCGACACAGTGACCGAGCCCGACTTCTTCGAATCGTACACGAAGTAGCCCTGGGCAAACTGGTCGGTGTTCTCGCCGATGATTTTTACGGAGTTCTTGCTCGCGCCGACGGTGCCGTCGCTGCCCAGCCCATAGAACACGGCCCGCATCACGTCGTCCGGCTCGGTGGAGAACTCGGGGTCCCACTTCAGGCTAAGGTTGGTCACGTCGTCGATGATGCCGACGGTGAAGTGCTTCTTTGGTTCGGCGACGTTCAACTCCTCGAACACGCTGGCCGCCATGGCGGGTGTGTACTCCTTGGACGACAGTCCGTACCGACCGCCAATCAGCGTGGGCACATCCTGCAGCCGGCCGCCTTCGGCCAGTGCGGTTACAACGTCCTGGTACAGCGGCTCGCCAATCGCGCCCGGCTCTTTGGTGCGGTCGAGCACCGCGATCGATTTGGCCGACTGGGGAAGCGCTTCGAGGAATGACGGTACATCGAACGGGCGGTACAGGCGGACCTTCAGCACGCCGACCTTTTCGCCTTGTGAAGTGAGCTTATGCACGGCCTCTTCCGTGGCGCCCACGCCCGAGCCCATCATCACGATCACCCGCCCGGCGTCCTCCGCGCCGACGTAGTCGAACAGGTTGTACGTTCGGCCGGTAAGCTCGGCGAACTTCTGCATTGCCTCGCGGACGATTCCCGGCACGGCCGTGTAGTACGGGTTGATGGCTTCGCGGGCCTGAAAGTAGACGTCCGGGTTCTGAGCCGAGCCGCGAAGGATGGGCGCGTCGGGGTTCATCGCCCGGTCGCGATGCGCCTGGACCAGGTCCTGGTCAGTCATTTCGCGGACCACTTCGATCGGCAACTGGGCGATCTTGTTCACTTCGTGCGAAGTGCGAAATCCGTCGAAGAAGTGCAGAAAGGGAACGCGCGACTTGAGCGTGGCCACCTGGGCAATCATGGCCATGTCGTGCGCTTCCTGTACGGAGTTGGAAGCCAACAGGGCCCAGCCAGTCTGCCGCACCGACATCACGTCGGCATGATCGCCGAAGATCGACAAGGCATGCGTTGCCAGCGATCGGGCGGCGATGTGGAACACGGTGGGAGTGAGTTCGCCGGCCACCTTGTACATGGTGGGGATCATCAACAACAGACCCTGCGAGGCCGTGAAGGTGGTCGAGAGTGCCCCGGCCTGCAGGGCACCATGCACTGCGGCTGCTGCCCCCCCTTCGCTTTGCATCTCGATGACGTCGGGCACGGTGCCGAAGATGTTCTCGCGGCCGCGCGCCGACCAGGCGTCGGAAAGCTCTCCCATCGGGGAAGCGGGTGTGATTGGATAGATCGCAATCACTTCGTTGGTCAAGTGGGCAACATGGGCTGCTGCTTCGTTTCCATCGACAGTAACAAACTTCGTTGCACTCACAGGACACAACTCCTTCTTGCAATGAGTATAGTTATCACGATGCAGCCCCTGGCCGGCACCGTGGTACACGGTTACTTCACTTGGCGGGAATTGACACGGGAGGTGCCAGACGTTTTGCACACCCAAGCGGAGGCGGATGGGCTCACCTGTGCACCCCCCGCAAATCGGATTACTTACCGATCTTGGTCGTCAACTCACTCCATCTGTTCACGGCCTCCTGGAACTCGTTCATTTGAGTTTCCGAGATTTCGCGTACGCAATCGAAGGTCTTGCGGAACAACTGTTCGGTCCGCACGCGGAACTCTTCGGGATTGCTCGACTCGGCCACTCGCAGAGCCTCTTCCATCGATTCCAGCGCCGCTTGATACTGCTTGTCGAGCGTATCGCGGTGCTTGCGGGCGAGGTCCGAAATGGTGGTCACCCATTGGTGCTGGAAGTCGCGGACTTTCTCCACCCAAGCCGCCTGCGGGGTGGGGAAGCCGGGCCATAGGGCGCCCCATTGGCGGAACATCTCCTGCTGCATCTTCAGGTTCGATTCCGCCGCTTTCCGAAAGTTCTTGAAAACGTCGTCGAATACGTTGGCTGGCATCGTGGTAGTCATCGAACTACCTCCTTTCACGCTATTTCATGTTCAACCCGGGCATGGCAACCGTTGCTCACGCACCAATTCGATACATGCTTCCGTTCGGCGCGCCTAAGTCGCTTGGACACTGCCAATCTTTTGCACCGCCTTACTGATTCCTTCTTCATCTGGTGTTACAATTGGGTAACCCACCGCCACAACGATCCACCTCCAACCGATCGAAGGCGATCATTGCGATGTCCGACTCTCGCGTTCAAATCAAACGGTACCCTAACCGCCGCTACTACGCGCGACAGCTGAGCAAGTACGTGTCGCTGCAAGAGATCGAGGAGATGATTCAGGACGGTCAGACTGTCGAAATTCGCGACAGCCAAACCGGCGAAGAACTCACGCGGTCGGTGCTCACGCAGATTATCGCCGAACGACATCCCGACAAAATGGAGCTGTTTCCTACGGACATGCTCCACTTCATCCTGCGTTCGAACGACGCCATGTCGGGCTTTCTGCGCGACTACTTCCGACATTCGCTTACCTACCTCGAATACTTGCACAAACACAATCCCAGCTCAGCCACCCTCAGCAAGCCGATCCATTGGTTGCAAACGTGGCTGGACACCATTGCACCGATGTCGGGCGAGGACCGCCCCGCCCCGTCTTCCAGCGACGATCCGTCGCTACGCGACCAGCTTCATCAAATGGATGAACGCTTACGTCGACTGGAAGAACAGGACTAAACTCCCCTACTCTCAAAAAACCTCCTTTAGGCTGGCGGGTGCCAACCGGCGTCGGCCCACAGTTCGCCGCTGACCGCCGAGTTCGACACCATGAAGCAGACCGCGTCGGCGATCTCTTCGGGACGAATCAGTCGGCGAAGTTGCGTGAACGGCAGGACGTACTTGTTCAGGAAGTCGTCGCCCAACGCTCGCGCCATCGGCGTGTCGGTGAAGCCCGGATGGATGATGGCACAACGCACGCCGTGGAAGATGGCTTCCTTCATCAGCGTGGCGGCGCCGCCTTCCAAGCCGGCCTTCGCTACCGCGTAGGAGATCTGCCCCTTGTTGCCCTGGGACGAAACCGACCCCAGGAACACCACGGCGCCTTCCATCTCCTCGGTGGGCTCCCACCGCTTCAGTCCGCGACGGCGACGATCCTCCGCAATGCGGGCGAGCATCTCCATCGCCCAGTAAATCGGGGCGATCAGGTTCACTTCGGTCACTTTGCGGAAGTCCTCGATCGGATAAACCGACGCCTTGCCGGATTCCTTGTCCACGCGAACCGAGAGGGCGTCGCGCGTAATGCCGGCGGCCGGAACGCAAATGCGAACCATGCCGTGACGCGAGGCCGCATCGTCGAACACCCGAGCGCGGAAGTCCGGGTCGCTGGTGTCGCCCACCACGGCGTCGGCCACATCGCGGCCCACTTCCTTGTTGATGGCTTTGGCGGTTTCGTTAACCGCATCGTTCAAGTCCACCATCACTACAGCACGCGCGCCGCGCTGGGCGAGGTCTTTGGCCACTGCGGCGCCGATGCCGCCAGCCGCTCCGGTAACTACAGCCACTCGTTGGGCAATGTTCATGTCGCCTTCAACACTCTGGGTTGGTGATGCCTTACTTCCATTGACGGATGGAGGAGGTTCGACCACTGGTTGGGCAACCGGCTGGGCGACAGCCGCTGGGGCTGGGCTTGCATCGGCTGCCTTGGGTTTGGTCCAAACCGACTCGAACGATTTAATCGCCGTGTCGAACTGTTGGTCGATCATCTCCTGTTGACTGCGTGCCAGGGTGACGACCGCATCGGCCCAACCCTGATGCAACTGACGCAGGGGAGCCAGCCACGCTGGGCCCCCTTGCTGCACCCGGGGCAAGTACCGACTCCAACTCTCCAATACCTGGCTCTGGGCGGCGATGTTCTGATCGGCCGCTGCACGCAGCGCGCTGATCAGCTCCGCAAACACATTGACTGGTTTCTCCTTGCTGGCCATGTCGGTCTCTCCTGCCTGATGGTGTGGGATGTGCGAACGTAGGCCTCCGCCAACTAAAACGAGCGGAGCAAAACCCGTGCCCGGAATCCCAACTCCCAACTCCGATTGGCACAAATCGGAGACGCAATTGCTGCAAGTGCGTAAAGTTCAAGACCTTTCTGAAACAACAAGTTACGGCGATTCTTGGTTCGGTTCTGCTGGCTAGGCTCGCAACGCCGAGAATGCTCGCCCGGAAGGTAACACATGGTGTGCCCGATCGCTCACTACCACTCTCCGGTGGTCAGGTATTCGTGGATCGATCGGGCGGCGGTTCGGCCTGCTCCCATGGCCAAAATCACGGTCGCGGCGCCGCTGACAATGTCGCCGCCAGCGAACACGCCGCGGCGGGTGGTTCGCAGCGTGGCCTCGTCGGCCACGATGTATCCCCACTTGTTGGTTTCGAGTCCGGGCGTCGAAGCTTGCACCAGCGGGTTGGCTCCGGTGCCGATGGCGATCACCGCCACGTCGATCGGCATGACGAACTCCGAGCCTTCCATCGGCACTGGCCGCCGGCGGCCCGAGTCGTCTGGTTCGCCCAGCTCCATCTTGATGAGCTTCACGCCGGTCAAGTAGCCTTCGTCGTTGCCGAGGAACTCTACGGGGTTGTGCAGATTCATGAACTGCACGCCTTCGTCCATGGCGTGATGCACTTCTTCGGCGCGGGCGGGCATTTCTTCCTGGCCGCGGCGATAGACGATGTACGCGTTCTTGGCCCCCAGCCGCAGCGCGCTGCGGACCGCATCCATGGCCGTGTTGCCGCCGCCCATCACCGCTACGTTGCGATCGCGGCATTCGTAGATTGGCGAGTCGGACTGCTGGTCGTCATAGGCTTTCATCAAGTTGACGCGCGTCAGGAACTCGTTGGCCGAGTAAACGCCGCCCAGGTGTTCGCCCGGCAGGTTCATGAACTTGGGCAGTCCTGCGCCGGTGGCGATGAACACCGCGTCGTAGCCTTCCTCGTCGAACAATTGGTCCATGGTGACCGTCTTGCCGACCACCACGTTGGTCTCGAACTTGACGCCCATCTTCCGCATGTTGTCCACCTCGCCCCGCACAATGTCCTTGGGCAGGCGGAACTCGGGGATGCCGTACACCAGTACGCCGCCGATCTCGTGCAGCGCTTCGAGCACGGTGACGTCGTGGCCCTTGAGCGACAGGTCGCCTGCGCAGCTCAGCCCCGCGGGGCCGCTGCCGACGATGGCCACCTTCTTCCCTGTGAGCTCGGCGCGTTCCGGCAGGCCTACCAATCCGGTCGAGCGTTCGTAGTCAGCCACGAAACGTTCCAGATGGCCGATCGCCAGCGAACTGAACCGCTTCGAGAGGATGCAGGCTCCTTCGCACTGGTTTTCCTGCGGGCAAACCCGTCCGGTGACCGCCGGCAGGACGTTGTCTTCGCGGATTTTGGCCGCGGCTTGCAGGTACTCGCCTTCGAGCACCAGGTCGACGAACTCGCGGACCTGCACTCCCACCGGGCAACCATGCATGCACTTGGGATCGGTGCACGTTAGGCAACGCTGCGCTTCCTTCTCGGCCACCGCGAACTCGAAGCCTTGGTTCACCTCCTGGAAATTGCAGGCTCGCTCCTGGGGATCCTGCTCGGGCATTTCCTGCCGAGGGATTTTGGTTCGTTCTTTGGGGGGAAGTCGGTCAGCCATGATGTTCGCCCGTACTAATCCGCCTTGCTTGGAATGCTAAACACCGCCCACCCGCGGTCCCACCTCGGGATGCTCTTCCTGCAAGTGGCAGGGACCGAGCTCCGGTTGGGTGGTCATCTCGAACTCATCGAGCGACCGCTGTTCCCGCTGCCGGTACATCTTGTTGCGCTGCGTGAGGATCTTGAAGTCGACGTCGTGGGCATCGAACTCAGGTCCATCCACGCAGGCGAACTTACTCTCGCCGCCGACCGTGACGCGACAGCCGCCGCACATGCCGGTGCCGTCGACCATGATCGGATTTAAGCTGACGATGGTCTTGATGCCGTGCGGCCGTGTGACTTCGGCGATCGCGGCCATCATCGGTATCGGCCCGATCGCGAGCACGTGGTCGATGCCACCATCGTCGATGAGTTGTTGCAGTTTCTGAGTGACAAAACCCTGCTCGCCGTAGCTGCCATCGTCGGTCATCAAGTGCAGCTGGTCGGTGGTGGCCGCCATCTCCTCTTCCAGGATCAACAGCTCCTTGGTCCGCGCACCGACGATGCCAATCACGCGGTTGCCGGCCTGTTTCATGGCCACGGCCGTGGGATAGGCGATGGCCGTGCCGACTCCGCCCCCGACGACGACCACGGTGCCAAAGTTCTGGATGTCGGATGGCTCGCCCAGCGGCCCGACCACGTCGGGGATGCTGTCGCCGGCCTCGAGGCGGTTGAGCATCTTGGTCGTCTTGCCGACACCCTGCACGATGATGGTGATCGTGCCCGCGGTGGGGTCCGAATCGGCGATGGTCAGCGGAATTCGCTCGCCGTGCTCGGCTTCTACCCGCACGATGACAAACTGGCCGGCTTGGCGGTTACGAGCTACTCGGGGTGCCTCGATGCGGAACCGCTTGACATCGGGCGCCAGGAAAGTTGCTTCGACGATGGCGAACATGGAAAAGTCGTTTGCCTGTGAATGCTGGTGAGGAGTTCGTCCAACTTGCTCCGCTCTTACTGCCGACTGAACGAAGCACACCGCTTGCTTTGCAAAGGACGTGCCCATCTTTTTACCCACTGGGACAAACCCAGAAGGGGCTATTCTCCGGGGTTTGAGTCAGAATCGCACGCCAATACGGTGCCGCTGGTGTGCACACACCAACTCCGCTGAGCGTATCCGCCCATTAGCGGCTAACGGACCGAACCCAAGCGAACCGCCCTACGTCCCTGTTGGCAACCAACCGAAGAAACAACAGGCCAACAAGATGACCGCTTACCACCAAATCCGTGCCGACTACGATCAAGACACGATTGTCGTCTATCAAGCCTTTAGTCCGCAGATCGCCGATGCGGCGGTCGCCGCTGGCCGGTTTGTCCCGCCGTTTTCGTTGGGCAGGATGACCTGGATCAAACCATCGTTGTTGTGGCTGATGGAGCGGAGCAACTGGGCGCGGAAGCCACAGCAGGAGCGCATTCTGGCGGTGCGGATGAAGCGCGCTGGCTGGGAAATGGCCCTTGGCCAGGCGGTGCTCACTTCGTTCCATCCCCAAGTGCACGGCACTCCGGATGCCTGGCGTTCGGCGTTCGACGAGGCAAAAGTCCACGTGCAGTGGGACCCCGAGCGCTCGCTGAATGGCAAGAAGCTCGAGCACCGGTCGATCCAGGTCGGGCTGAGCCGCCACGTGATCGCCGAGTACGTGCAGGAGTGGGTTGTGGAACTACGCGACCTCACGCCGACGGTCAACAAGATCCGCAAGCTCCGCGACGAAGGTCATCGCGACCGGGCCAAGCGTTTGCTTCCACCGGAGCGGATTTACGAATTCGATTCACTCACGGCATCGCGACTCGCGATGCCGTGAGTTTTGGTGAATCGGTTGTGGACGCCTAGTTCTCGCCGTCCTCCTGTGGCAAGCGGACCAACACCCAGGTTTGCGTTTCCGCTTCGCCATAGTGCACCAGAGCGGTGGTTTCGTCTTGCGTCAGGTTGTAGATGGGCGTTTCCATCACGATGCCGGTATTCTTGCCATCGGCGAAGGTCCACGCTGCGCGTTGCGATTCGCGGTCGACCATCCCTTCCAGCGGCCGGCCATCGCTGGTGGCGTCGTTGTAAAACGTGCCGGCAATCACGCCTTCCTTGGTAACGGCCAACTGGATGAGCATACCGTTGTCGACACCGCCTTGCTCGGCAATGGCGAACACGCCTAGCGGCATCCACTCCACGTCGGCCGGCGGATCGGCTGGCACGCTTTCGGCGATCGCTACCGCCTGATCGTAGTACTGCTGCGTAGTGCAGACCTGCTGGTTGTCGACGTACACGTAGTTATCGCGGTACACGACGTTGGTGCCGTAGTCGTACACCACCGGCTGGTTCCAGTTCCAAACGAACCAAGTGCCCAATGCAGGCCACGCGGCGTGCCGCCAGCACCAATTGTTGGGATACCGATTCCATCCCGCGTGCCAGCCCCAGCCCGGCAAGGTGGACGGGTACCTGCCCCACCAATTCCGATTGAACGGTGGACGCGGGTGATTGTGCCAACGATCGCGAACGTGGTCGTAATTTGGCGGCCGATTCGGTCGATCCCCAGGCCGAGGACGATCTCCAGGACGGTCGCCGATGTCAGGTCGGTCGCCCGGTCGATTGCCAGGGCGGTTACCCGGTCCAGGTCGATCACCGGGTCGGTCACCAATGTTAGGTCGGTCACCAAGTCCGGGTCGGTCTCCACCGCCAGGACGATTGCCTATGTCGGGGCGATCTGGACGACCGGGGCGGTCGCCATCGCCAGGGCGATTGCCGGGGCCGGGGCGGTCACCAACGTTCGGACGATTGCCGAAGTCGGGTCGCTCGAAGTTGGGGCGGTCACCAGGACGAACGCCCGTGCCTGGACGCGTGGTCGGTCGATTCGAATTACCAGGTCGCGTCGTGGGCCGACCGGGTAGGTCCAGGAAGTCGTTCAGGTCGCCCCGGGAAGGACGATTCGAGGGACGAGTGGACGGACGATTTCCTCCGCCAACGTTGGGACGATCCACGTTCGGGCGCGTGCTCGGGCGATTTACATTCGGCCGAGTCGTTCCACCCGTATTGGGCCGCGAGATGTCGGGTCGGCCGGTGTTAGGCCGACTGGTGTTCGGGCGGGTACTTGGTCGGCTGACATCGGGCCGGCTGTAGTTGGGCCGACTGGCACTAGGTCGACTCGGACTGGGCCGGCTGTAGTTGGGTCGGCTTGCTGAAGGGCGCGCCTGTGGTCGTGGCGCGGCGCGGCTCATCGATGGAGTGCGGGCAGCACCGCCACCGCCACGCGACATCGACGGCGCGCGGCCGCCACCACCTCCCCCTCCACGGCCTCCACCTCCGCGACCTCTCGAGTAGGCATCGGATACGGTGAGTGTGATCGCGATTGCGGCGACAACCAAATAGGTTAATGAACGTTTCATCTCAGCCTCGGCGAGTTAGAGGAGTCGGCTTATTCGGACGCGGAGCGGACGATCGTGGTCGGTTCGATGCTGGGTAGCAACTCGCCATCCACTTGTCGGCCGACTGAACTGAAACGCATGGTGTTCTCGTCGATGAGCTCGTAGACGTTCGTCGAAGATCCACGCCGGCCGTCGGGCAGGATGTTTAGCGTCGCCACGGTCCAACGACCCTCGCTCGCGGTCCACCGACCCACACCAAAGCCACCGTCGGAGTCGAACAACCAGGAACGAATCGTGCCGGTGTGCGGGTCCCAGCCAATCACCTGCGTGCCCTCGAAGGCAGCATCATCGCCTGTCGACACGCGGAATGTCCGCACCAGAAAGTTCTGGTTCGTGGTCCAACGGCAGCTCACCGCCACGGAGTTTCCTTCGTTGGTGTTGCTCCACGAACCAACCATCCACTCCAGTTCCTGCAACTGTTCGTAGTGCGTTGGCGGGGCGGCCGCGGCTGGTTGCTCGGCCACTCGATCCATCTTCCAACCCGCTGGGGTCTTCACATGCACCACTTGGTACTCGAGTTCCTTGGGTTCTGCATTGGCCGTGACTACGCGGGCGATACCAGTTTCGCTGGCGACGTTGGGCGAGACCAACTCAACGTCGAACTCCACCAACTCCAGTTTCACATCGCGCGACTCGAAGTAGCTCGTGAATGCCTTGACCAGTGCTTCGCGACCTTTGATCATCTGGCCGGCTTCGTTCTCCAGCTCGCCTTGCTCGGTCCAGTGGTCGGCTAGCGCTTTGGCGTCGCCGGCGTTGAAAGCTTCGACATACGAGTCGATGGACTTGCGAATATCGGCCGTCCCATCATCAGCAGCTTCGGCCTGAGGCGGGTCAGTTGCTGTGTCTTGAGCTACTACGCACGAGGTCCAAGAACCAGCCACACCGACCGCCAACGCGGTCAGCAGGAAGTATCGCATGGCAATTGCTCCGATTGAGAAGATAAAGGTAAGCGCGAGGTTGTTCGCCGTGTATGCTCGCTTGCTTCCTGCTACTTCGCGAGAGGGTAACTTATGGGAATCATACCACCATTCCCTACCCGACACCAACTTCTTCCCCACAGTTGGGGGCAGAAAAAATGGGAGGGGCAGAAGTGCACCCAGCGGTCCGATTGGGAACAATCAAACCAACCTGCATGGTCGCTGTGACCTCGGGGAGCTCGCCGCAACGGAGTTGAGTGTTCTCGGGCGATTCGGTGATGCCTACGCGAGCAGGACCACCCGAATCTCGCCCCCGAGGTTAGTGCGCACCCGCAGGCAGACCACGGCAGCACGATTGCGCCAAGTTGCCAAATCGCTAAAGTTGGCTCATCCCGATCGTCGAATATTGATGAAGGCGGAACGTCTTTGCGCCGCTTGTTGATGCAGCTTTTCTTGCTCCTTTTCCAGTATCTATGTCCCGGCTCCAGCTAGCACTGACTAGTCGCGTACTGTGTGCGCTGATGTGCTGCTGCGCCTTGTCCAAAGCAGAGGAGCTGCCACGCCCCCGGCGTTTGCCGCCGCCTGAAAATGTCTCGAGCGATCTGCCAGCACGCAAAGCGGATGATAGCGTCACGCCTGTCCAGTTCAGTGATACGGGCGTTGGCCCCGACTCGGTTGCCGGCAGTGTTGCTGACGACGAGTTCGACCCGGTGACCGAGATGGAAGAGGAAAGCGACTTTCTTGACCTCTCACTCGCCGAGACCGTAGGTCCGTCGTTCGAACTCGACGGTAACGAAGAGGGCGTGGACGCTCGGCTCGACAACAACTTCACCAACTTTCCCGAGTTCACCGGTGGCATTGTGGTGTTCGGCGACGACGTGGCACTGAAAATCGGCGGCTATATCAAGGCCGACCTGATCAAGGACTTCGACGCCATCGGCTCCACGGACGTATTCGACACCACGACCATCCCCACCAGTGGTCCCAACCGGCAAAACGCCCGCTTCCACGCTCGCCAATCGAGGTTGAGTTTCGATACGCGTTGGCGAACCGAGGGAGAGACCGTGCGGGCGTTTGTCGAGGGTGACTTCTTTGGTGGCGAACCAAACAACCCAACGTTTCGACTCCGGCACGCCTATGGTCGACTCGGTCGTTTTACTGCTGGCCAAACCTGGACCACTTTTACCGATCCCTCGGCCGTGCCACAAACGCTCGACCGTGAAGGCGGTGTGTCCAATGTCAATCGTCGGCAAGGGTTGGTCCGCTGGGATCAGCCGTTGTGGTGCGACGATCTCTCTTTCGCCATGGCGCTGGAGGATCCCGAGATCAACGTCGAAGCCGTCAGTATGTTGATGGGGCAGGGGCGCACCGAGTTTCCCGACTTCATCACCCGCATCCGATACCAACGCGACTGGGGCGAACTGCGTGGCGCCTACGTACTGCGGACGCTCGGGTTTCAGCCCATCGGCGAACCGGTGATCAACGAGCGCGGTTGGGGGTTCAATTTCACTGGCGCGGTGTTTGTGCTGGAAGATACCAAGGCGTACTACCAGATCACCTTCGGCGATGGCATCGGCAGCTACCGCGGTTCGCCGGACGTCGTGGCGACGGGGCCCAATTCGGCGGAAGTTGTGGGGTCCTTCGGCTGGATGGTCGGCGTCCACCAACAGTGGAACGACTCGCTAACGTCGAACCTCACGTTTAGCAGATTGCACATGGAGGACATTCCGGGGCAGGATCCCGACAACCTCCGCAGCACAACGTACCTGGCGGTGAATCTGATATCGAATCCTTACGAACGAGTGTTCTACGGCATCGAATACCTATACGGCGTACGCGAGGACGCCAGCGGCGCCCGAGGCGACGCCAACCGGTTGCAACTCTCGTTTGGTTTCTTCTTGCCGTAGGCTTGCGGCCTATTTTTTCGTCACACGCAAGTGATATGGCGCAAGGAACTCGTCGCCTTGGGCGAGTTCGAATCGAAGGGAGAAATCGCCGACTGGAATCGCGACGTCGCGAAACACAACTGCGGTTGTGGTGGTATCCACACGTTGTTTCAGTTCGGTGGAGCCGAGTGTAAGCGTTGCCTCGCCCTCGACTGGCTTCAAGTAAATGGCCTCCACGTCCACAACGCCAGGTGCCTCGGCCCGCAACAACCATTCCCCCTGGTTGCCCCAGCCGCTGCCAACCGACTGCCAGTCTTGCCGAGTGAGCGTCGTCACCGTCTGTTGGTCGCTGCCAATAACCATGCGTGGCGGAGCGTAGTTGTCCGCTCGGGTGGTCGAGACGTCGTCGAACCACGACCCATAGTGTTGCCTCAGTCGCTGAAAGACTTCGGGCTGCTGCTTGCTTAGGTCGTTCGACTCTCGCGGATCGCTGGCGACGTCATACAGTTGGAATGGAGCATCGTCGCTCGGCTGGAAGCGTCCGAAGCCACTCGCGCGCACCAGTTTCCATTGCTGCTCGATGACCGTCATGTTGTGTCCCGCCACAGGCTGCGCACCGCGATGGCTTTGAATCACCACACTCCGATCGGGCCACTCTGCATTCTGTTGCGTCAGCAGTGGAACGAGGCTCCTGCCGTCTAGTTTCAGGTCTTCCGGAGGACTGCCGCCGGCGATTTCGAGCAGCGTGGGCAGCATGTCGATGTGCGCGGCCAGCCGATCGTCGCGATGCCCCGGGCGAACATGCCCGGGCCATTCGACGATGAAGGGACTAATCACACCGCCTTCGAGCACCTGCCCTTTCACGCCGCGGCGGTTGCCGACGTAGCGAGCGTCTTGTGGCCCGTTGTCGCTCATGAAGATCACGATGGTGTCTTCTGCGACTCCCAGTTCTTTGAGCTGCGCACGAAGCTTGCCCACGTTCTCGTCGATGTTCTCAATCATCGCAAACGTGCGGGAGGTGCGGTCGATCATCTTCTCGTTGCCTTGGACCACTTGCGAAAGGTCTTTCGACTTGTACTTCTTGTAGAGCTGCTCCGGCACATCGTGATAGGGGCCATGCGGCGCGTTGGTAGAGACGTAGGCGAAGAAGGGTTGCTGCACTCTGATGCTCTCACGGATGAACGCGAGTGCTTCGTTGAAAAACACATCGGTGCAGTAGCCATCGGCGACGAACTGCTGGCCGTTCCGCCAGAGAGTTGGGTTGGTGTAAACGCCACGGTTCTCAGGCGGGTCGCTAGGTTGGCAGAGTCCGCCGCCGTGGAACACGACCGTGCGGTCGAAGCCTTGATCCTGCGGCCGCAGTGGGTAGTTGTCGCCCAAATGCCACTTGCCAAAGATGCCGGTCGCGTAGCCTGCGTCGCGAAGCAACTCGGCCACGGTTACCTCATCGGTGTCCATCATCGAATGCCCGCGGTAGGTGTCGATCACGCGGGTGCGGTAGTTGTACCGCCCCGTCATCAGGCTCGCCCTCGTCGGCGAGCAGACGGGCGAGACGTAGAACCTCGTCAGCTCGGCGCCATGGTCGAGCAGCTGGTCGATGCTGGGCGTCTCGATCACCGGATTGCCGTGGCATGCCAAGTCGCCCCAACCGAGATCGTCCGTCAGGATCAATACGATGTTGGGCGGAGTGGCAGTGGCCGGCCAAATTGCTGAGAGCAAAGTGGCTACACAGCAAGCCATCGCTAACCTGAATACTCGTCGCGAACTCATGAGATTGCCTCGCAGCTAGGATGCATTGCTGTGGACCGCATGCCAGACCTTTATACCACAGTGGGTTTGGGCGTGCCGGGAGAGTAGGATAGGGGGCACGCGTTCGACTCCATTGATCCCGCTGGTCTTACTTGAGATTGAGGAACTACTTGAAGCCGCTCCACTCGATACTTTTTGTTGTTCCTCTCTCGCTCGGCGTCTCTCTTGCCACGGCCGCTGAGCGTTTGGTCGACCAGGTGAACCCGTTTCTCGGCACCGCTCCGCTCACCAACGCCGCGGACATCGGCTACGATCCGCCGTGGCGAGTATGGGCTGGTTTGACGTTTCCCGGCGCTAGTTTGCCGAACGCGATGGTGCAGCTTAGCCCCGTGACCGAATTCGGCAGCGGCGCCGGTTACGAGTACGAAGATCAGAAGATCCTCGCCTTCACGCACACCAACAAAGGGCATTGGAACCTGTGCCACTTGCCGCTGCTTCCGGTCTCGGGCGAGGTGGACCCCGACGACTTTGCGTCCGAGTTTTCGCACGACGACGAGTCGGCCAGCCCTGGTTACTACCAGGTGAAGCTCGCGCGGTACGACATCCACGCCGAGCTGACCACCACGCTGAGGTGTGGACTGCATCGCTACACGTACCCCCGCGGCGCGGACAAGCGATTGGTCGCCGACCTGACCCGGTCGAACGAGCGGGTCCGCGACTGGCAGCTCGAGCAGGACGGCGACTCGGCCTTTCGAGGCTTTCAAGACACAGGCCAGCGGGTCTACTTCTACGCGACAGTGAATCACAAGATCACCGGCGTCGAGACAATCCAAGGCAGCGAGCGCCCCGTGGTGGTGCTGTCGTTCGAGCCGTCGCGCGAGCCGCTGGAGATTCGCATCGGCTTGTCTTTCGTTAGCATCGAGAACGCCAAGGAGAATCTGGAGGCGGAACTCGCCACGAAGAGCTTCGCACAGACGCGGCGCGAAGCTTCGGACACGTGGGAGAAGCTGCTGTCGAAGATTCGCGTCACCGGCGGCAGCGAGCGGCAGGTCGAACTGTTTTACTCGTGCCTGTACCGGTGCTTCCTGTGGCCCGCTCTGCGGAGCGACGTGAACGGTCAGTTCACCGACGAGCGGGGCAACGTCGCGAGCAAGGGTTTTCGGTACTACACGCTTCCCTCGCTGTGGGACACCTACCGCAATAAACTGGTGCTGCTGGGTATGCTGTCGCCGGAGGTGACCTCCGATGTGATTCAGTCGATGATCGATCGGGGGGAGCACCGCGGCTTCATGCCTACGTTCTTCCACGGCGACCACGCGTCGCCGTTTGTTACGGGGGCGTACCTGCGCGGGGTGCGTGGGTTCGACGTTCAGCAGGCGTACGAATTGATGCTAAATAGCGCCACCGAGGAGAACCGCCGGGCGAGGCCTTATCTGACCGAGTACATCCGCAACGGCTACATCTCTACGCGACGCGCACGAAACCCGCACGTCGAGACGCGGGCCAAGGCTGGCGTGACCAAGACGCTGGAGTACGCCTACGACGACTACGCAGTGGCCTTGCTGGCCCGCGAGTTGGGCGACGAGGCTACCTTCGAGACGATGATCAAGCGATCGAAGAACTACAAGAACCTGTTCGATTCGTCCATCGGGCTGATGCGGGGCCGACTACGCGGTGGTGAGTGGGTCGAGCCGTTCGACGCCGAGCAGCCGTACTACGAGTACATGTACCGCGAAGCGAACGCTTGGCAGTCGTCGTTTTTCGCACCGCACGACACCGAGGGGCTCGTCGCGTTGTACGAAAGCCCCGCGGCCTTCGAACAGCAGGTCGATCAGTTGTTCTCGTTGCCATGGAATCCCCGCCACATCGCCCGCAACGTGAGCAGCTTCATCGGACAGTACTGCCACGGGAACCAACCCGACCATGGGTATCCTTATCTTTACTACTGGGTCGGCAAGCCGGAGAAGTCGCAGGCGCTGCTCAACACCATCCTGGACCGCTTCTACGGCATGGAAGGTGGCAACACTCTGTGCGGCATGGACGACACCGGCGAGATGTCGGCTTGGTACGTGTTCAACGCCATGGGCCTCTACCCTTACTCGCCGGCTGATGCCGAGTACCTTGTGACGGTTCCACTGTTCGACACGGTAAGGCTCCGCCTGGGTGACACATCGGTCGAGATCGTACGGCGCGGCTCCGGTACGCGCATCGAGCACATCCGCCACGGCCGGCAGACGGTCGAAGGCTACTTCATCCGCCATGCCGACCTTGCTAGCGGCCAGCGGCTCACGATCGAAACCCGGCCGGTCGACTAGTTCCTCGCATCTCCCCCTGCAGGAGGAAAAACGACGAGAAATCTGGCGGGCTGCGTGGCCGCTTATTGATCTCCCTGGTGCAAGCAAGATTTCGCCCACTTTTTACCGCGTTCTTGCCGGGCGATGGGCTCAACCAAGGGAGATAAACCGATGCCACGCGTACTGACCTGCGGGATGCTGCTGTTCATGTTGTCGTTGTCGGCGGCCAAGGCCGCGGTGCCGTACACGCCGGTTTCGGTGTTTGGCAAGCCGCTTACCGGGCCGAACGTCATGCGGCCTCACGAGGTTTACGGCAAGGAGTATTCGAACGACCGCGACTTCTCTGTCGTTGGCCCCACCGACGATCCCCAACAGATCATCAACTGGGACGGCATCGGCGGCGTGATGGACGGTCTGGACTACTCGTTCACCCAACAGCAGAACGAGTTCGATCTGCAACTCGACGCCATGGCGAATCATCGCGACGGGTTGTTTCGCGAACTGATCCGCGACGACGCCCATTTGATCTATTCTCACGACGACGAAATCGTGATGTTCCCCAACGGCCCTCCCGGGCCGATTAATCTGTTCAAAATGCCCAGCGTCGGCCCAGTGACGTTGGCCAACGGACAACAGATCGGCGGCGCGGGTGAACTGAGTGTGGAACTCTCTGGCGCTCACGTTGGAGCGTCGATCCACGACTTGTGGGCTAAGCGATCGGAGATCAATCGCATGCCGCCGCCGATCGACAAGATCGCTGGCGACATAGACGCCGTGGAAGTATGGGGGCCGGAACCACCCAAGGGCGAGGAGGAGGGGCAAGTGTTCTTCGGCGACGCCGACAAATACTCGTTGGAGCTCGACTTTCAGACGGGCACTTCGGTTTGGAATGCGTCGGGCACTCCGTACGTGTCGCACGCGATGATCGTGGGGGCCGTGGAGTCGCTGTTGGGGGCCATCCCGGGACACGCCATCCTGCCCCACGACAATCAGGAAGGACGCAATGCGATCGACATCGACGCGTTGATGGTTTACGACACCTCGGGCGAAATTGATGTGTTCGATCTGGAGCCGCAACCACCCCACAGCGAGAACCCGTTCGATCAACTTCGAGAACCGATCTTCGACGAGCAACCCCGCGACACGATCATCTTCAGCATCCGCCAAATCGTCGACGACGTGGACCCGGATGGATACTACGCCACCGGCAGTGAGCTGTTTGTGCTGGATAGCATGAGCGGGGTGAGCTTCCTGGAGCATGGTGGCCACCTTTGGGACAAGGGCTACGCCCTGTCCGAATTGCAGTTCAAGCTCGAAGGCCAGGAAGACGGTTACGGGGTGCTGGACGTGAACGCGATCGAGGCAATTGGCCAGGAGCAAGAAATCCCCGTGGGTCCTTGCCCTGGCGACTTCAACGCCGACGGGGTGGTGAACATCGCCGACTACGTGGTGTGGCGGAACAACCTGGGGTCGCTCGACGAGACGACCATCTCGATGAACGGCTACCTGAACGGCGTGGTCGACTCCGCCGACTACGGCCTGTGGAAAAGCAACTTCGGCCACGTCTGCCCAATGCCCATGCCGATGCTCTCCGCCACGGCTTCGGTGCCAGAGCCGAGCACCGTGGTGCTGCTCTCGACCGTGGCCCTGTTGGGAGTGGCCCTGCGACGCAGAGCAATGGCGAGCTAACTGAAAGCAGCCCAACGGCTGCCGGAGGGGAGATGGAGCCACCGCGTGCCCCCCCGCGCGGTGGCCTCCATTGCTAGACCTGAAGCGAAGTTCCACCACATAATGGAGACCACCAGCCATGCCCTCCCTGCGAGTTCCATCTATGCACGATGCAAGCGAAGTCTCGGTTACCCAGTGGATTGCCGATCTGCGTGTCGGCCAGGAAACAGCCGCGCAACAACAACTGTGGGCGCGGTACTTCAAGCGGCTGCAAGCGCTGGCCAAAGCTAAGCTGGGCAACATGCCGCGGGCGGTGGAGGACGAGGAAGACGTGGCGGTCAGCGCGCTGGGCAGCTTCTTCGTACGAGTTCGCGAAGGGCAGTTCCCCGACCTGACCGATCGCAACGGACTGTGGCCGCTCTTGGCGAAGATCACCGCTCGCAAGGCGATCAACCTGCACAAACGCCAAACCGCCGCCAAGCGAGGCGGAGGACGCCAGGCGGAAACGGGCGCGAGCGACGACAGCCAGAACGCGCCGCTGGAATTCGTGGACGAGCAGATCACGCCGGCGTCGCTGGTGGAACTGAGCGAGCAATGCAATCTGTTGATGGCCGAACTGCCCGACGAGGCGATGCGGCAGATTGCCGAACTGAAACTGGCAGGTTGCTCCACGCAGGAGATCGCCCAACAGCTGGAACTCTCGCCCCGCACCGTGGAGCGCAAGACAGGGCTCATCCGCCGGTACTGGACCGCGTGGCTCGAGCGAGCCGAGCAAGCGTGACGAGCAACAAGCCCAGTAAGCTCCAAGTCGCCGGCTCCGGCACGTGCAGCGGGTACACGATGGCGCCCTTGGTCGGTGCGTAGTTGTTTCGCCACACCACGTAGTCGGCAAGGTTCACCAGGCCGTCGCCATTGCCATCGGCGTCGTACGTGTTGGCGCCGAACTGCGATTCCCACACGGCATAGTCCAACGAGTCGACCGCGCCATCGGCGTTGTAGTCGCCAGGGCCGGCCAGCGTTAACACCGCGTCGCGATCGTCGACAGGAAATGTCCAGTCGCGATCACTCAGCAACGATGGATCATAGGGCGACGGCGCGGCGCCGATTGTGTCGACACCAAACTCCACTTCCATCGCGCTGGAATCCTCGCCCACGTGGTTCATTCCGTTCGTTCCAACTTGCAGCGCGAACTGGATAGACCCCGTGTCGGTGCTGGGTGTGAGCGTAAACGACGCGAACAACCATGCGGGGCTGCCGCTGCTGGTGGTGCCACAGTACGGATCGGCTGCATCGCAGGAGACGCCGAAGCCGTCGCCTAGCGTGGCGGGGATCGAGTAGCCTTGCAAACCAAGCAAACCTTGACTGAAGGGCGCCGGAGGATAGTCGTACAGCCCGGGACTCGTGCCGGGCGACTCGGTCATTCCCGTGCTCGAGTCGTGTACGTCGCCGAAGCGTGGATTGCCGGAGGTGAGCACGGGGTTGTAAACATCGATGTTCGAAGGGTCGATGCTGTACGTGGTCTCTTGCGAGACGACATTCAGCGAGACGTTCTGAAACTCCAAGAACGGATTGGTCGACGCGTGCCAGTCGCCCGCACTGGTGGTGCGAGGCTGGGCCCAGATATGCAGTCGCCGAGGGGTGCCCGAAGCCGCAACAAACTCCGCCACGCCCGGCGTGCCTGGGTCTTGGCCGTCGGTGGAGATCCAAAACCGCGCTGGCGCAGCCTCCGCACTGCCGGCGAGCAGCAAGGTGAGCACAAAAATTGCCCGACAGACGGGTAGAATACGCATAGCACCAGAGAGGGGGGTCGCCGCCCCCCACCAACCGCAAGACAGAAGTTCCGAATCGTGCCCCCCGCGCCGAGTGTAAACACAATCTGCAAGAAAGTACAGAAATCGTGGCGGGCGAGCGCCCGATTTCTTGATTAGCCTGGGAGTAGGGTTACGATCAACGGGGGACGCCCCCTCGCTAGGGGCTCGCCTTGCGCCTTGGTAATTACGAGTGAAATGAGCATCGCCACCCCAATTTTGCCGGCCCAACACCGCATACCGCGACCGATTTGCGCGGTGCTGGTGCTGTGTGCGTGGTTGGTGCTTGCTGCGATAGCCTATGGCCAGCCGACCACCTTCACTTACTCCAATCTCAATCAAGGTCCCAACGACAACCTGTTGGTGAGAATCGAAGGCGCGGGAATTCCCGGCGTCGACTACGACCTGCACAACGTGCTCGGCAACGCCATGCTCGACGGGCGGGTAGAGCTTAGGTTCGATGCCGGATACCAACCCGCGATTGGCGAATCGATCAACTTCCTCCAGGCGCAAACCATCGAGCAGCAGTTCCGCTCCTACTTCTTCCCCACCATCGCTCCGCCCGACGAAGTCGCGGTGCAGTTCGAGCAGTTGGATCAATTGGTCCGAGCGGAGTTCGTCAGCCCGCGCTTTGGCAACGACTTTCAGCCGACTGGGCCCGGCGTGAGCCAATGGCACGTCGACGATAATTGGAGTTTGGGAGAAATCCCCAACTCGACCGACCAATTGGTGCTGATGAACAACAGCCCCATAGCTTCGCAGCGGGTGCGCGTGATCGGCGACCCCATCGACGGCTTCGCGCCGGCCGCTGCGCATGAGATTGCGATCCAAGGCGGACTGCTGCCCATGATTCTCGAAGTCAACGGCGGCACCAACGGCGTCGGGCATCTGAGTGTTTCCACGCGGACGGCGATCGATAACGAAGGACAACTCGAACTGGTTAATCAAGGATCGCTGTTCACAGGCGAGTTGCTGGTTGGCAACAAGGGTACGGTGTTGCTCGACAACGGCCACATCGAAACCGGCGTCGCCGGCGCCCGCGTCGCCGGCTTGCTGGCGGGCACCGGTCAGGTTTCGGGCGACTTCCAACTGCTGCCGGGCGGACTGCTGGAGGTCCAAGAGCCCGCTGGCGGACGCGGTGGTCAAATCATGATTTCGCAAAACTACTCGCAATCGCCCGGCTCCCGCTTGGCGCTCGACTTGCCGTCGGACAACCCGGGCGAGTACGAGCAACTGTTCATCGGCGGCACGGCCTCCTTTGGCGGCGTGCTGCAGGTCAACCTCACTGAGTTCGACGGTTTCGGGGTGGGGACACGCATTGAACAAGTGGTTTACGCCGAAACGGGAGTTGGTCAAAACGACAGCTTCCGCCGCCTGGACGCGATTGGTCTGCCGACGGGAATCTGGGCGAAAGTCGAGTATGGTGTTGGTTCCTACTACGCTTCGATCGAAGGTCATTCGGTGGGCGACATGGACGGCGATTTCGATTTCGATCAGGAGGATGTCGATCTGTTTGTGCTGGCACTTCGCGATCGGGAGGCCTATGAGTTGACTCCGCTCGACGGCGGGGGGATCATTGGTGTCTCGGCCGACATCACAGGCGATACCGACTTTGACGGCGACATGGACTTCGACGACATCGACGACATGATTGCTCTGTTGGACGGCTCCGCAGCAGTTTACGCCCGACAGGTGTTGTTGGGCGTCTCCGTTCCCGAACCTGGTACTCTCTCGCTCCTTTTCCTTGCGTGTCTGGCGGTAGTCCGCTGGCGCAAATCATGACCCGCAATCGCATTGCATTCACGCTTGTTGAATTGCTGGTGGTCATCGCGATCATCTCGGTGTTGATTGCGCTGCTCTTGCCTGCGGTGCAAATGGCCCGCGAGGCGGCCCGTCGCTCGAGCTGCAAGAACAACTTGAAGCAAATCGGCCTGGCGATGCACGAGTATCACAACGCCCGCAGCGTGCTGCCGCCGGGCATGATGATGCACGCCAGGCGCAATCAGCCCAGCGCACCCTGGCGAGCGCTGCTGCTTCCCTACATGGAGCAGCAAGCTCTGTACGACGAAATTGGTGTGATCGAAGATCCATCCGACAACTCGTATGGTGGTGTGCAAAGCCGATTTCCAGGTACTTACGAACAACCAATGTTCCTCTGCCCCAGCGCTCCCCGCCCCGAAGGGCAGTTCAAGCTGGCTCACTACGCCGGCGTGGCGGGCGAAGTGAATGCCAGCGACGCGTGGCTGCTGGAGACGGACAATCGCTGCGGCGCCGTGCGGCGCAACGGACTGCTGTTCCCCGATAGCCGCGTCCGCATGGCCCACATCACCGACGGCACCGCTCACACGCTGCTGGTCGGCGAGCGAACATACATCTTTCGCGACTGGCTGGTCGGTGGCGAATGGGTCGGTTCGGCGCCCAACTACACGCGAGTCTGCATGAGGTCGAGCAAAAACATCGTTTATCCACTCAACGCCGACCACGACGAGTTTGGCTACAACATAGAAGACCGAAGCATTCCCGAAGGCGGCGATCCTTCGATGATGCACAACGACCTGGAATTCGCCAGCGAACATTCCGGCGGTGTGCAATTCCTGCTGGCCGACGGCTCCGTGCAATGGCTGGCCGACGACACCACGCTGCCAACGCTGTACGCCATGGCCTCGCGCAACGGCGAGGAAATCGTGCCGTAAGCTCGACCGCCGCTGGGATCCCATATTCACCCAGGGTAGCGTCCGATTCAATACTCCTTTCTGTTCGCGTTCATTCGTGTAGATTCGCGGGCAACATCTTGCACCACCAAGTCACGGCGACGCGTTGCGTGGCAACAGTTGATCCCGCAGTTCATCCAGCGACTCCACTTCGGTTGGCCAATCGGCTTCGAGCTTCAGTCGCGACTCGCTGGCCTTCAGCACGGAGTCGCGGCGCTCGGTGTCGCTCGGCTCCAGCGACGCCCGCAGCATTGCCTGATCGATGCTCGAGACGGTGGGCGTCACGTCTAGTAGCTCTTCCACTTCGTTCAGCACCGCGAGAGCTCCAGTCTCGTCGCCAGTCGACTCCAGCAGATGTGCCAGGGTAAGTCCAACTTCGATCTGCTCGCCTGGTGAATCGCTCGCGCCGTGGGCGTCCATCGCCGCGCGGTAGTGTTCGGCCGCTTGGGACTTGCGATCGGCGCTCACCAACAAGTCGGCCAGCGCGCGGTGCAAATCGGCCGCCGCGCCTTGATCATCCATCTGTTTGAGCTGCTCGGCGTACGGCTCGTACCGCGCATCGAGTAGCGACTCCACCAGGTCGACACGCCACGCTTCGACCTTCGCACCCTCTGGAAGGTTGCCCTTGAGCTGCCCAAGCCGCTCTTCGAGCGACGCAACTTGCTGCTGCAAGTCGAGCCGGTCCGCTTCGCGCTCTTTGACCAGCGTGTTGCGCTCGTCGAGTCGGCGGGCGATCTCACGCCGCTGTGATTCGATCATCACCGCGGCCGTGGGGCCGCCGATCGCCAGCACGGTCGCCAGCAGCAGCACCGTTGCCAGGGCCGGGTGACGCTTCACCCAACGCCACGCTCGCGCGGCTGCTGGGATGGGTCGGGCGAGTACCGGCTTGCCGTCGAGCCACCGCCGCAGCTCTTCGCCCACTTCCTTGGCCGTCTGATACCGCCGGTTGGGGTCGACCTCCATGCACTTCAGGCACACCGTGGCCAGGTCGCGCGGCACGCTGGGATCGAGCGAACGCGGCTGCGGCGGGTCGGTGGTGAGCCGCGCCTGAATCTGCATAGCGGGGCTTCCGCGGAACGGCAGTTCGTTGGTGAGCATGTGAAACAGCATGACGCCCAGCGAGTAAATGTCGGTCCGCCGATCCGTCCAGTGCCCTTCGCCGCGAGCCTGCTCGGGCGACATGTAGGCCGGCGTGCCGACGACAAAACCGTCGATGGTCATCGTCACTTCGCCGATCTCGCGTTTGGCCAGGCCGAAGTCCATCAGCCGCGGCTTGCCGGTCGCGTCGATCATGATGTTCGACGGCTTCAAGTCGCGATGCACCACGCCCGCTGCGTGCGCTTCGGTCAGCGCTTCGGTCACGGGAATGCACACTTCGGCAATCTCGTCAGCCGAGCGGCGGTGCGACTTCATCCAATCGGCCAGCGACTCGCCCAGCACGTACTCACTGACGATGAACACCGTGTTCTCTTCGCGCCCCACCTCGAACACCGGCACGATATTCGGATGACGCAACTGGGCCGCCGCCCGGGCTTCGCGGAGGAAGTGCTCGACCTCCATCGTGCTGAGGTTACCCTTGCGGGGAATCTTCACCGCCACAACGCGATCGAGTTCCGTGTCGTGCGCCTTCCACACGGTGCCGAACCCACCCACGCCCAACCGCGCGAGCAGTTCGAACCGCCCCAAAGTCTTCAGCGACGGACCAGCCGAGGAGTAGGTGCCTGAGTCGTCCACCAGGCTGAAGTGACTGCCACAGCTGTTGCAGGCAACATCGTCTACCGCCACATCCGCCAAGAGCTCCACCGGGTTGCTGCAATGAGGGCAGCGGATGTGCAGTGCTTGGCTACCGGTGGCCGATTGCGGAGCCTCGATCGTGCGATTCGGATCGTTCCCCGCGGTGGGCGCCAGCAGCGTCATGTTTTCCATCAGCGACGTGAGCTCGGGATACTTCTCCCGAAACGCCTGTTCGACCTCGTCCGACTCGACGCTGCTGTCGTAATGGCACTCAATCGCCCACAACTCCCGCGCCAGCGCAGGACGGAGCGCTTCTGGCACGTGCTCCAGGTACTGCGCGATCGACGGCTGCTGACCTGCTTTCGCCGCCTGTTCAAACCGGTCGCACACCTCGTCGAGCTGCTGCTCGTTGAATAGCGACGATGACGAGTCGCGATCGCTCATGCTCGAAACTTCCTCGGAAGAACCCCTGGGACGAAGCCCTCAGCATAGATTGCTCGTGTAACGATGCAACTCTGCCACTTCACGGACCGCGAACGTGCTAACTAGGCTTCGGTTTTGGACTCGCTTTGGTTTTGCCCCAGTTCGTTTTGCCCCAACATTCGATCCATTGGCCCAAAACCCCAAATGCATTGCCCCTACGCTACATCGCAAACCTCTATTTTTGTCGATCCTTTTTGCACGGCGAGGAGTTTTGGTCCACCGCGTTGTTCCCCGCATGTTTTGCGTTGGCCCAAAACTCCCATCGCGGTCGATCGCTCCGACGACGCATAGGCGGGTCGGCTACGGGATACATAAACGCGCGTACAGTATTTGTTGCCACCCGTTTGTACCACGGGGAGTGTAAGAAAAGGAGTCCCGCGGGGAGAGAATGTACGAGTTTTCGAGGTCGTAAACAGGGTGCCTGGGGACGAGCTCCGCGAGCCCCCAGCAACCAGTTTTTTGAACGGGAGGCAACGGAGAGAACAGAGAAGAAACGATGCCCGTTCGGGTGCCACTGCTGGTTTATCGGTCGTTGCCTACTCGCCACCTATTGAAGGCGAGCCAACGCTGTCCTCTCACCGCCCGCTTGAACCGAGCCAGCAGTGCTGGTGCGATAATAGCAATCTGAGAGCAGTGCAACACCACGACAAACACTGCTGGCTTGCTTTAACGTGGCGGTCCAGCTCATCACCGCAACCCTGGTCACTCCGTTACAAGAGGCAAACGGCGATGAACCAGCAGTGCCACCCAACCGCTCCAAGCTCTCAAGTACCCACTACGCTGTGATACCAACCACAAACACAAGGTAACACAGCCCGAGAAAGGCGGTCAGGTACAGAAAGTTTACTAACAACCCGATAATCGGCAGCACATGGGCTCCGTGGAACCGCAACGAACTGATGCCCAGAACTAACCCGAAGATGGTCAACAGCGGCAGAAAGAAGAAGACGCTAGCGCACAGTGTGACGAGGTGATACGCCAGCGTGTCGGGCGAACCATGTACACTGACGCCAGCAAAAAAGAGTAACGGGTAGGTCACGACCTGCGTCAATACCAAAGCAAACGGCACTGCCAAGGAGGCGGCGCGGTAGCGCCCAAATTGCCATAGGTAGCTGCGAATTGTGCTATCGAACGCACTTCGCGTACGCGACTCAGATGGCACATGCGAATTGCTCATAGTACTAGACTACCGTTCTCCATAGTTCCACAAAACCAACAACAGCGGCGCCGGCCAGGAGGACGAATCACTCGCAGACCGGCGCCGCAGCGGGGTGTTGCAAATTGTTCACTACCGACGGGCGTTACTTGTGGCGAGTGAGCGACCATTCGTAGGCGCCGCTGGCTTTCATGACGAGGACCTTGCCGTGGCCGGAGGTCAGGTCGTTCAGCGTCGTCTCGTACTGCACGCCTGGGTTCGATTCAACGTGCCAGGTGAGCAGCTGTTGCTGCCGGGCGAACCGGCCCTTCAGGTTGTGCGTGGCGCCGGAAAGTTGATCGACATACACACCGCGCACCTCGCCTTGCTTGCTGATCGACAGTTGCATGACGCGCGAAGGGGGCGCGTTGGGACCCGGCGCGAGGTTGAACGTGCCGAGCGACATCCATTGGCCTTCGCCGGCCGGCGCCGGTTCCGTCTCGTCAATGGGTTCTTCATCGATGGGTTCGTCATCATCGATCGGCTCTTCGTCGATTGGATCTTCGTCGATGTAGGAGTTGTCGTGAACGTACGTGTTGTTGATCACCGTCGTCGGATTGCTAGCCGCATACGTTGCCGGATAGGCAGTGGTCCAGGCCAGCACGCCGGCGGTCGTGGCCACGGCCGCTGCGCCCGCGTAGGGGTGTGTCGCCTGCCAGGCGTTCGGATGGTCGGCGTACCAGGCCGGGCTGAACGGTTCGGGGCCCGACTGCCAGTTGTTCACGGCCGATTGGAAGTTGCCACTAGCCTGATCGGCGTGCGACTGCACGTTCGACCGATCGAAGTTCTGCGCCTTGCCCTGCAATTGGTCGGCGCGGCTGTTCGGCTGGTTCAAGTTGCCCTGCTGTCCGCCGAGGAATTGCTGCACTTGCTGCGGCGAGTTGGCCCGCGGCTGAGCACTGCGTGGATTGCCCGCCTGGCCGAAGTTGCGTGGATTCTGGTTAATCTGGCCGATGTTGGCATTGCCGAAATTGTGTCCGCCCGTCTTTGGGCTTGCGGCCTTGATATTGCCGCTTGCGGGGCCGCTGAAGTTGCGACTGCTCGGCGTGGCGACCTTTCCACCAGCTCGGGCACCGCCAGCCGCTCGTCCACCGCCGCCGCGTCCGCGAGCGAAACTGTCGCTAGCAACGACAAGCATCAAGGCGAGGGACAGCGTGAACAAGAGTCGCGTGATGGACGACGCAGCCATGGAACCTCCAACAAAATTGGACAAGCGGAGTAGGGTCGCCTGGCAAACTGGCGACGTGGGAAAAGGGGTCACAGCATCTGCGCGCCGTGATGTTCCGTAAGCGTAGGTCACGCTAGCGACCCGCGCCGGCCAGAGCGGTCAGCTTTTCGGTTAAAGCGGTTGCGACGATTGTGCCGCCCTATCCCAGACGCCGGCGTACGCGCGGCTAGCGGTCTTCGCTAGCTTGCTTTCGGGCTGTACTAGGAGACATCCCTTGCTCAAGATATGGCTTCAGCTGTTTGCCCCAAGGTTTTCCCTCCCTGTCGAGATCTGCCCGTGCGGCAGCGAAATTGGCTCCGTGATCTTCTAACCACTCGACCACCGCTTCGTAGTCGGAGTTCTGTTGAGCATCCCGAAACGGCAGGTACATCTCATGATCCAGCAACAGGTGTTCCACCCTGGGAACATAGGACAGCTTTGCCCGACGTCGTTTGGGCAGACGGCTGTTGGCCCCAGCCTCCAGTAGCATCAATACCAGGCGGTAGTCGCGTAGCTGAATGGCCTCCTCGACCGGATACCTTCCGTACTCACCCCGAAAGTTTGGATTGGCGCCGGCGGCAAGCAGCATCTCCACGCGTTCACGCCTGTAGGGGACCGTGTCATCCAGCACGATTCCGAGCGGAGACTCGCTGTAATGCTCGTGCTTAGCTAACAGTTTTGCACTTCCTCCGTGGGCAAGCACGGCACGCAAGTAGGAGGTGTTGGCCATTGAGCAGGCGAAGTGGGTAACACTGCAACCTGCTTGGCAGCGAACGCCAAACACCGCGATCCCGGCGCGAGCAAGTGGCTCCAGGGCTTTCCCATTCGTTCCAAAGTCAGACTGCGTGAGTACATTCGGGTCGGCGCCCGCCTCAAGTAGAATTTCGAAACGCTCCAGTTTGTCATCGGGCAGCGCCCATAGGAGGAGCGACATTCCGTCCTTTCCTTGCGCATTCACGTTCGCACCGGCCTCGACCAATCGCTCCATTTCGGCGAGATCGTTTTGCTCGATAGCGTGGCACAGTGCAATTACCTTGGGATCGTTAAAAAAATCTTCTGCCTTCCAATTCACCACCGTATGCCAGCGTCTGGCGGGAATGAGCTCCCACTCAATCTCGTACATCCGCACCTCGGCTGCTTTCTTCCGGGCGAATGCAGCGTGAAACTTCGCCTCGAACTCGACACGCACCTCATCCGAATCGGCGCTGGCTCGCGCGGCATCTGCATGCCTTCGCACATCTGCCTTCGCCTCTCCAGCCTCCTTCAGAAGTTGTTGATACTCCTCGTTCGCCAGCAATGCTGCCTGCTCTTTTAGCGGAGTCAGCATCGCTTCCCGCGCCTTCTGGACAACTTCGTCTCTCGCGCTTTCGCTAAGTGGTTGCCGATGTTCCCAACCAGGATCGTAGCCGACGGGAAACTTGGGCGACCACTCACCGAGCATTCTGATAAGTGTGGCCTGCGCAGCGGGGTCGTTTTCAATCGCGGGCGAAACCGCTTGCCCCAGCGTAGCACCCAATGCGGCGATGAGTACTCCGGGGCTATTGCCACCCTTGCCCACCGGCGGGTAAACCTGCTTGTCAATTTGGTAGCGCAGCTGCGCTGCCAACATCAGGAAAGCGGCTTCGACATCCTCTCCCCCCGACTTTGCCTTTGTAGAAGCCAACATCATTTGGCTACTGTTCATCGAATTCGTGTCAGGGGCTGTAGAGCAACCCATGGTGACACAGAGCGATAATGTGAGCACCCAAGCTGACCGCCGCGTGATTCCGGAGTAATTCATGATGGGGTCTGCTCAACGACTTCGCATATAAGTCACGCACATCAAATACGCCCTGTCAACGTGCGTCTGCGCTCGCGTGTTTAAACAGCGAGGACGGTGCTATGCATTGTAGCTGTCCCAGCTTTGAAATTGCACTCATCATTTGCCAGTAGCTGGTGACGCCTGTGCGTTCTGGCTGAAAAGAGAACCAAAACGTGCCAAGAACATCATCAAGTCTTTAAAAACCACTCGACTTCATCGAACGGTGCAGAATCCGATCTGGTTTGTAATGGCGTTCGCCGTGACACAACATGAGACCTCTGAGGAGATTTGCTATTGGTTTGCGGCTCTCTCGTCGACCGCTCCAAGCCAGCAGCGATGAGCCGCTCCGTCCAATGCGGATTCAGCCAAACCAGCTTTTGGGTTAAAGCGGTTGCGACGATTGTGCCGATGTACGTCACAGGCACTGGCGTGCGCGCCGGGTGCTTGTGTTGCTAGCAGGGGGGCTGCCGGCCACAAAGCGACTTGTCGATGCGCCTCATCACGCGACTCTGCTCGCTAATTCTGCTTGCCAGCCTCACCACGGGTTGCAGTATCGTGCTGCCCGAAGTGTCGAGCATGCCGGTGGTGCACAACCCTTTTCCGCAGCTCAGCCGCGTGGCAGTGTTGCCGTTCTTCAATCTGAGCGACGAACCGACGGTCGATGGCCGCCAGTTTGCGCTGGCTTACTTTGCCGAGTTGCAGGCGGTTCCCGGGTTCGAAGTGGTTCCACTCGGCGTGGTGGAAGAAGCGATCCTGCGGAACGATCTCGATATCTCCGATCCTCGCGAAGTGCGACGCCTGGCGAACATCTTGAACGTCGACGCGGTGGTGGTCGGCGCCGTGACCGACTACACGCCGTACTATCCGCCCAGGTGCGGCATGCGCGTGGAGTGGTATGCGGCGAACCCTGGCTTCCACGAGATTCCGGCCGGTTACGGCTTGCCCTGGGGCACGCCCGACGAGGAATACATCCCGCAGGACGTAGTGTTCGAAGCCGAAATGGCACTGGCGCGCGAGCAGATGAAGACGCAATCGCCCGACTGCAACGATCAGGGCGAGCCGGCCTACATGCCGCCGGTAGACGCCCAACCGATGTTCCCACCAGCGCTGACGCCGCCGCAAGAACAATTGCCAGTGCCGCCGCTGCCGAAGCCGCCAATCCGCCTGGAACCGCAGTCCAACGCTGCCCCGGGAGGTGTAGACGTTTACGAGCGTTTCAACTCGCCGCCGCCGGCCACGGTGCAACCAAGCGCCGACAAGGTTCCTTCCACCACCAACGAGCCAGTGCCTCCTTCGCCCGATGGATTCGACATCGAAGCGGACGATCCGCAAGATCCGATCGCGCCGGAAGCTACCGACGCGCCGGCTGCCGAAGCTGGTGGCGACGAAACCGTGTGGCGGCCGCGCCAGCAGTCGACCTACAAAGTGCCGGTCGACGCCGCGCAAGCACCGCCAGCGGCTGACGTAATCCCTACCTCTAGCGCAATCGCTCCGGGCATGGAAAATAATTTTGCAGCGCAATTGCCGCCCGATTGGCCCGATCCGCGCGGTTTCATGCCGCCCGGCCCTTCGCCGGTGCGTCCGCCTTGCATCGAGAACTCGGGTCCAGTGATCACACATACTCGGATTTTCTTAGGCAGCGATCCCGAATTCACTGCGGCGCTTGCGGCCTATGCCGATTTTCGTGACGACGCTCGCTTTGGCGGATGGCGTGCATACCTCGAGCGTAGTGAGGACTTCATTCGTTTCTGTTGCCACTTGCACATCAACGAGATGCTCTCGGCACGTGGTGGAGCCACCGAAACGCGAGTGGTGCGACATTGGTCAAATAGCCGATAGGGTGCTGTAGCAGCGTTTAGGTAAGACTTGCAGACCGGGTCGCGGATTCGACTCCTGCAGGCAATGCCCTTTGAGCTGCGGTGTGTGATTGCACCGCTTGCTCCGCTGCCGCCCGCTATTTCCCCCCCCCGCACGAACCCGCCTGCACGGAGGCCCTGGCTGTGAACGACGACATCAATGTGCTTGCACTGGTCAAAGGCAAAGAGCGCTACATCTTCCTATTCGACGACTCGCAACAGGCCGAAGCCTTGCGAATGCTCGGCCGCCACGCGGCGAACCCCGAACTGAGCTTCAGTTGGTACGACGCCGCCGTGTTGGGCAAGAAGATTCGCAACGAAGCCACCTCCCGCGATCGGGCGCGGTTCACCATTCCCCAATCGAGCGATATCGACGAGTAAATGCATCGCGAGATTGCTCAATTCCTTCGGCACCTGGATGCGGAACGAAACTCCAGCCCGCACACGCTGAAGGCTTATCGCGAAGATCTTATCTCATTGGCTGAGTATTTGGCGGACGAATCAGGCGAGGCGCCGGACCCTGCTTCGATCACCACCGTCGAATTGCGCGGCTACGTGGCGGCGCTGGCCGAGGCGGGTTTTGCAAAGACGTCGATCGCGAGGCGATTGGCGTCGGTGCGGAGCTTCTATCGCTTCGGTCAGCGAGAGGGCTGGGCGAAAGCCAACCCGGCCGCCGCGCTGCGGAACCCGCGCAAGAGCCGCAAGCTACCGCACTTCCTCACCACCGACGAAATCGGCCGCCTGCTCGCCGCCCCGCCCAAGAAAGGCAAGCAGGGCACGCGCGATCGGGCGATTCTCGAGACGCTCTACTCGGCTGGCCTGCGCGTCAGCGAGCTAGTCGGCATGAACGACGGCGACCTGGACCTCGAGCAAGGCATCGTGCACGTCCGCGGCAAAGGCCGCAAGGAAAGATTGGCCCCGATTGGCAGCTACGCCGCCGCCGCGCTGCGCGACTGGCTGGCCGTGCGAGAGCTGTCGCCCAAAGAAGAATCCGGCCGCGCCGCGCCAGTGTTCACCAACCGCTTCGGCACGCGTCTTACGACGCGCAGCGTGGGCCGCATGCTGGAGAAGTACATCGCGACCGCATCGCTCGACGGTCGCACCTCGCCCCACACGCTGCGGCACAGCTTTGCCACGCACCTGCTGGACCGCGGTGCCGACATCCGCAGCGTCCAGGAACTCTTGGGTCACAAAAGCCTGGTGACCACACAGATCTACACGCACGTTTCGACCAGCACACTGCGAGCAGCGTACGAGCGAGCGCATCCGCGAGCGGGGTAAGTTTTTACGGCGCGCCAACAAAGCACCGAAACCCTCCCTCCGCTGGTGGGTTAGATGACTTAGCGGCCGTATCTACGAAGCGGCCCCCAAACTCCGCCCTCGGTGCACGCATGGGAATAGCATCCAGCGCAGCGGCGGAACAACTTGGTTAGTTGCCTTGTCACGGCTCACTTTTGGTGTCGTCGCCGGCTGCACGTCACCCCGTCGATCAGGCTCGGAACAGAGCGGAAAGAGCATCATGCGCAGTTGCAACGAAGGGGCCTTCCCCTTCCTGTTTGGGTTCGCTGTTTGCCTGGCGAGCACCTCGCTGGCCGCTTCACCGGGAGTTCCTGCCGTTCGTTCCGCGTCGCAGGACTACGTGGAGTACGCGATCAACAACCTGCCGAACTACTTCGCCAACGGCCCGATAGCCGCTACCGATAACACCCCGGCCGACAACCCAATCACCAACGCCGGCGCAATGCTTGGTCGGGTGTTGTTCTACGACGGCCGGCTGTCGCACAACAACGGAACGAGTTGCGCTTCGTGCCATCAGCAGTCCACTGGGTTTGGCGACTCGGCCCAGTTCAGCGAAGGATTCGAAGGTGGTTTAACGCCGCGCCATTCCACTGCGCTGGCCAATGCCGCCTACTACGAGCGTGGCAGATTCTTCTGGGACGAGCGGGCGGAGACCTTGGAGGAGCAGGTGCTGATGCCGATCCAGGACGAACTGGAAATGGGCACCGATCTCGACCAACTTCGCGAGGAACTGGCGGCCACCGACTTCTATCCGAAGCTATTCGAAGAGGCATTCGGAACTCCCGAAATCACCAACGAACGCATCTCCAAGTCGCTCGCTCAGTTTATTCGCTCGATGAAATCGTACCAGTCCAAATACGACCAGGCGGTCCAAGCCGGCACGCCTGCCAACCCCGACTTCGACTCGGTCTTCACGCCACTGGAACGCCAGGGAGCCGACCTCTTTCTGCACGGCGCCGGCAGGTGTGCTACCTGCCATTCCACCCATGCGCAGGTGGCCGACCGGCCGCACAACACGGGGCTCGACCTCGATAACTCGGATCCCAACGACGACATCGACGACGGAGTGGGTGATGGGAGCTTCAAGGTGATGTCGCTCCGCAACGTGGCCGTAAGAGAACGCTTTATGCACGACGGGCGGTTCAGCTCGCTGGAAGAGGTGATTGAGTTCTACAACAGTGGAATTCAGGATAACCCCGACCTGGACAGAGGCTTGCGGGTCAACGGAGAGCCCTTGCGACTGAACATGACGGACCAGGAAAAAGCCGCGTTGGTCGCCTTTCTGGAAACGCTGACTGACGAGACCTTCCTCACCAGCGAGCTGTTCAGCGATCCATTCGAGCAACTGCCGGGCGATTACGACGGCTCTGGCGTGGTCGACTCTGCTGACTACCTGATATGGAAGCAGGACTTCGGACTCACCGACTCCTGGGCCGATGGCAATCTCGATGGCACGGTGAATCTGGCGGACTACACCATTTGGCGGAATAACCTGGGGGCCACCTGGGAAGGACTTTCGACCTCCACGAGTCTGCAAGCTGCAAGCGTTCCGGAGCCGAGTTCTATGGTGCTATTCTGCGCAGCGGGATTGGGACTGCTGGGGTGGAGAAGGGTAACTAGCCGACGCTTCTACGCCTCGTCGGATCGATGAGACGTAGCTCATCGGCTACGGCAGAATCGCATGCTGACCTCCGACCTCTTATCTGCCGCGGTACACCCTTTCCGCAAAACTGCCGATCCTGCCTACCGCAACGCTTGCTCCGGCTGGTCCGTTCGTGCCGGTTGTAGGTTGCCATATTCCGTCGTCGGCATGATGACCACGAGGTTTTGTTGACCCTTGGCAACAGGTGACCTAGATACTTGTGGTGCATCGCAACACCCGTTGCGTAGGCACCCACGGTACATCAAAGACGCCTCACTTGCCTCGCCCATCATGTCCAGCGCAAAGCTCCTACTTGTTGACGACGACTACCAGGTTCTCGAATCGATGGCCGATTGGCTGCGAGAGCAAGGTTTCGAACTCGACACCGCCCGCACCGCCACCGAAGCGGTCAAAGCCTGCGAGAGCGCGACTTACGACCTCGCGCTGGTCGACGTGCGGTTGGGCGATGAGGATGGGTTCGACTTCCTCCGCCAGTCGCTCCGACAGTGGCCTGCCATGCAGGTGCTGCTGATGACGGGTTACGGAACTGGCGACATGGCCGTCGAGGCCATCCGCGCCGGCGCGTTCGACTTCCTCACCAAGCCGCTCATCGACGAAGAGCTGCTCATGGCCCTGGAGCGGGCGCTGTCGCAACGCAAGGTGCTGAACGAGAACTCGCAGCTCAAGGCCGAACTCGACAAGCACTACGGCATGGGCAACATCGTGGGTCAGGACCCGCGGATGCTGCGTGTGTACGAGATGATCGAAAGCATCGCCGATACTCGCGCCACGGTGCTGGTGACCGGCGAGAGCGGCACTGGTAAGAGCATGATCGCCCGCGCGATCCATCGCCGCAGCAGCCGCTCGAAGGGGCCGTTCGTCGAAGTCGCCTGCGGAGCGTTGCCTGAGAACCTGCTGGAAAGCGAGTTGTTCGGCCATGTGGCGGGTGCGTTCACCGGCGCGACTGGCGACAAGACCGGCAAGTTCCTGCAAGCCGACGGCGGCACGATCTTCCTCGACGAAATCGGCACCGCCAGCCCCGCCATGCAGGTCAAGCTGCTGCGAGTGCTGCAGGAACTGTCGTTCGAGGCGGTCGGCGGCACCAAGACACACAACGTGGACGTCCGGGTGATCCTGGCGACCAACGAGGACCTGGCGAAGAACGTGGCCGATGGCAGCTTCCGCCAGGACCTGTACTACCGCATCAACGTGATCAACATCGAGCTGCCCTCGCTTCGCGAGCGGGTGAGCGACGTGCCGCTGTTGGCCGAACGCTTCCTGCACGAGACGCTGGAAGACGTCAACCGCGAGGTCGACGGATTCAGTGACGATGCGCTTGGCTGCCTCCGCTCGTACAACTGGCCCGGCAATGTCCGCGAACTTCAAAACGTGGTGGAGCGAGCTGTCCTGCTGGGCAAAGGTCCGGTGATCGAAGTCGCCGACTTGCCGCTTGAGGTTCGCACCGGTCTATCGACGGGCGGCAGTGCCACCTTCACCGCCGGTCAGACCTTGAAGGAAGCCCTCGAAGGTCCCGAGCGACAGATCATTCTGCAAGTGCTCGAGTCGAACGGCTGGAACCGCAACGCCACGGCCGACACGCTGGGTATCAATCGCACGACGCTTTACAAGAAGATGAAGCGGTTGGGGCTGGAGGATGGAGCACCGACTCACTGAGTCGATTGTGTAGGTGCTTCCGACGAGGCGTAGCTCGTCGGCTATTGCGCGTACAAGTGAACCACTTCATCGCAGTTCACTTTAGCTCGTATTCCTCCCCATCCTCTTCCGGTGGCTCGATCCGTACCTCTGGTCGTGCGTCGGTTTGTTCCACGTGCTTCAGGTCGTCCGCGGTGTAGGTACGTCCGTTTTCGACCTCTTCGTTCGGTTCGTGCACTTGGTAGCGGAGCGTGCCTGTGTGGTCGTCCCAGAGCATCTCGGTGATGGTGCCGGTGCGGTGGTCGTTCTGCATGCCGCGCGTTCGCACCTCGACCAGGTTGCCGATGTCGAACCCCTCGTATGGCAGGTCTTTCCACAACGTTCGGCGGACGCGGAGCACCTGCTCGCCGTAGGTGAGCACCACGAACTCGCCCTGCTGCCCGTCGCGCCGCCAGACTCGCGGGCTGGGCACCATGCGGCGGGCCAGCTCGACGTCTTCGGGGTGGACCCAGTCGTCGCCGTTCTCGGGCCACCAGGGGTAGTAGCCGTACTTGGGGTCGGTTTTCAGCTCGATACTCATGGGGAATATAACGATTCTGGGGAAAAACGGACGAGGGAACCTCCAGCGGCGCAGCCTTCGGTCACCTATAATTGTACGCGGCAAATCCAAACCTTTCAGCACACGCGCCCACCACCTCTGCCCCGACACCAGCACCATGCGAACCGAGAAGTTTCTCCAGCACCACGGCGTTTCCACCAATCCCTTTGCGGAGGAAGATGCGCAAACCGACCCGGTGTTCAAGAATCGCTGCCGCACCAGCACATTCCACCCCGTATGGGACAAAGTGTTCGGCGATCCGGCCGACCCGGCCACTTCGATCGTGTTTGGCGAGAAGGGCGCGGGCAAGACGGCCATGCGGCTGCAGATCATGGGCAAGCTGGCCGAGCATAACCGCGAACACCCGGACGCCAAAATCTGGGTAATCGAGTACGACGACTTCAATCCGTTCCTCGACCGCTTCGCCGACCGACTTCCGGCCCGCAAACAGCGCGACTCGGCCAAGGTGCTCGAGGAGTGGAAGCTGTGGGACCACATGGACGCCATCCTGTCGCTCGGCACCACCAACCTGGTGAACCTGGTGCTCGGCACGCAGGGGCCGGGCAACGCGGCGGCCAACCAGATCAGCAACGACCTGCGTTCGAAGCTCGACAAGTATCAGAAGCGCGATCTGTTGTTGCTGTCGGCTTGTTACGACGATTCGCTCAGCGAGTCGTTCGCCGACCGCACGAACAAACTCCGCCGCAAACTGTGGTACGGCGGGTTGTCCACCTTCGCCACGCCGCTGTTGGGTTGGGGCGTGTCGGCCGCCATGGCCGCGTTGGTCGGGTACCTGATGTGGCACAAGGAGTTCAGTGCCGTGTGGGGCTGGGTGGCCGCCATCCTGGTGGTCCTGGGTTGGGTTCCGTGGCTGATCCGTTGGTGGCGTTGTCATTTCGAAGCCCGCGGCGTTGCCAAGAACGTTCGCGTGCTGAAGCACGATACTTCGTCGCTCCGCCGGCTGTTCATGCGGATGACCGACCGCGACCTGCACGGCCAGCCGCTGCCTAACCGCCGACGGACCGACGACCGGTACGAGTTGCTCTCGAAGTTTCAAGGCGTGCTGAGTTCCCTCGGCTTCAACGGCATCCTGGTGCTGGTCGACCGAGTGGACGAGCCACACCTGGTGAACGGTTCGGTGGAACTGATGCGCGACTTCGTGTGGTCGATGCTCGACAACAAGTTCCTCAAACAGCCCGGCGTGGGGCTCAAGCTGTTGTTGGCCAACGAACTGGTAGAGCACCTGAACCGCGAGACGCGCGAATTCCACCAGCGGGCGCGCATCGACAAGCAAAACATGATTCCCTCGCTCGACTGGACCGGCGAGGCCCTGTACGACCTGGCCAACTCGCGCCTGGAAGCCTGCGCAGTTGACGGCGCCACGCCGCAACTGCGGAGCATGTTCGACGAGGGCGTGTCGGACCAACGTTTGATCGACGCCTTCCGCTCGCTCCGCACGCCGCGCAACTTGTTCAAGTTCCTGTACCGCGTGATCGTGGCCCACTGCAACTCGCACACCGACGCCGACCCGGTGTGGAAAGTGCCCAAGGAAACGTTCGAAGCGACGCTCGCCGTATACGGCCGCGAACAAGCCGCCACTGACCGCGGGCTGTCGGTTAGCTAGACGCGTTAGCGGTTGGGCGAACACGTAGAACAGGTTGGTGAGGCGGAAAGTCATTCGTCGCGGGGTGGAGTTTCGGGTTCGGCGGAGTCGGGAATGTTGGGCCATACCCACGGGCGGAGTTGCGGCACGCCGGGCAGGATCGCCAGGACGGCAAAGACCGAAAAACCCCACACGCGGTCGTAGTCCAACTCGGCAGGGTGTTGCCCGAGCCACGCTGGATCGATCTTCTCGCCGCCGTTGGCCGTAAGCAGTGCGATGGCCGCTTCGCGTGAGATGGGCACAGGAAGTCGGTGGCAGCTTCCGTCGCCCATGGCCACATTGCGGACGAAACTCGGCTTGTGAAAGTACCCGTTGTCGATGCGGTGCCCATCGCTTTGGTCGGCCGGTAGCGGGGTGGTGAGCAACTCGACCGCCTCGTCGAACAAGAGGTCTTTCGGCTCCGACCAATAGACTCCCCGCCCGGCGGACTCAACCAGCATGATGGTGTACGACAGCCCGTCGGTCGTGTCAGTGAGTTTGCGCGGTGGGCCATTGCCCCAGGCGGTCTGTGGTCCAGTCACGGCGAAGTACGTTGTTTCGCTCGGCGCGTGATGGGAAGGGCACTCGCAAACCTCCAGCACAATAGGCACCACCTGCTTGGAGTTCTTGGGACCATTCCACGGCTCGTTTAAGTTGTAGACTTGGTAGATTCCTTCAGCCGACATGTAAGGCAGGATCAGCAATCGCCAACTTGCCGGGTCACCGTTCTTGCCCATGGGATTCGCCGCCGCGGGAAGCTGCTGGTTGGTCGATTCGTAATTCTCAATGGCGAGCATCAGTTGCTTCATGTTGTTCGCGCAGCTGCTGCAACGCGCTGCTTCGCGCGCGGTCTGTACGGCCGGGAGCATCATCCAGGTGAGCGCCAGCAGTACAAACCCCATGATCCACATCGGACGGGCGATGGGCCCCGGCAGATAGAAACAGCCCGCCCAAAACGCCAGCACCCCGCACGCCACCAAGATGCCCACCGGCCCAAACGCGGCGAGCGACGCCGCCACCAGGGCGAACAGGTACATCAATGTAGTAAGGCGGAAGGTCATTCGTCGTTGGCCGCGGGTTCAGGTTCAGATGATGGCCAAACCAATGGTCGCAACTTCGGCACGCCGGGCAGGAGGGCGAGCAGAACGAAGGCGCCGATGGCAATGGGATGGCCGTGGGCGAGCTGCGGAATCGGTTGCACTTCAAACTGTCGCACGTCGACTTGCTCGCCGCCGCTAGCGGTAAGCAGCGCCACGGCAACTTCGCGATCGAGTGGCATCACGAGTTGCCGGCAACTACCGTCGCACATACCTACGTGGCGGACATAGACGGGACTGTTGAAGTAGCCTCGATCGATACGATGACCATCGCTAGCATCGTTGGGGAGCGGTGTCGTCAGCAGTTGGACCGCTTCGTCGAACGTGAGGTCCTTCGGCTCCGACCAGTGAACACCGCGATTGGCCAACTCGATCAATAGGATTGTGTTGGCCGGGTCGTCGGCAACGTCGTCGAACGAACAAGGTTGGCCGTTGCCCCACACCGTGTTTGGGCCGGTAATAGCGAAGTAATCCGTGTGGGTGGGAGCAGCATGCACAGGGCACTCGCAAGCAGGAAACCGAATCGGCATGATCTGTTTGGCATTGGTCGGGCCATTCCACGGTTCGTCGAAGTTGTAGTGATTGCTGATGGTCTGGCCTTCCATAAAGGGAAGGATGTTCACCCGCCAGCTCTGGGGGGCCTTCCACTTGCCCGCCTTACCGTTGGCGGGAGGGAGTTTGCCAAGCACGTCGTGGTAGTTATGAATAGTCAGCGCCAAGTGCTTGATGTTGAATAAGCAGGAATTGCTGGGGGATGCTTCGCCTACACGTGACTCGGCCGGTAGCAGCAGCAATACCAGCGCCATCAGAAGTACAACCCCCACGGTCCCTGCCCGTGAGAAATGGAACCACCCCGACCAAAACATGAGCACGCCCACCACGGCCACCATGCAACCCACCGCGCCGAACGCGGCGAGCCCGGCGGCGACCAGGGCGAACAAGTAGAGCATGGTGGTAAGGCGGAAGTTCATTCGTCGTTGGCCGCGGGTTCAGGTTCAGATGATGGCCAAACCAATGGCCGCAACTTCGGCACGCCAGGCAGGAGGGCGAGGACCACGAACAACGAAAAGCCCCACACTCGGCCGTAGTCCAGTTCGGCGCTCGATTGTTGCTCGAGCCACTCCGGGTCGATCTCCTCGCCGCCGGCGGCAGTAAGAAGCGCTACGGCTGCTTCGCGCGGAACGGGCACTCGCAGCGAGTGCACGGCGCCGTCGCACATCGCCACGTTGCGCACGTAGCTGTGTTTGTAGAAGTATCCATTCTCGACGCGATGCCCGTCGCCACCGTCGATGCGCAGCGGAGTGGTTAACAACTCCACTGCTTCGTCGAACGACAGGTCTTTCGGTTCTGCCCAATGCGTTTCGCGTCCCGAGGCTTCGACTAGCAGGATGGTGTTCGACAACCCGTCGGTGACGTCGGCAAAGGAGCGTTGCTCCCCATTGCCCCAGGCAGTCTCTGCGCCCGTTACCGCGAAGTAGTTCGTCTCGGTTGGATGGACGTGCTCGGGGCACTCGTAGAGTTCAATGGGAAGCGTACCCACGACTTGGCGATTCTTCGGGCCGTCCCAAGGTTTGTCGAAGTCGTACTGGTCGTAGAACAACGTACTTTCCACAAAGGGAACGATGCGCATTCGCCAGCTATGAATATGGTCGGTCTGGCCATGCGGACCCGCGGCGGGCGGGAACCGCTTATTGGTATCGTGGAAGTTATGAATCGACAGGGCTAGCTGCCTCAGGTTGTTCCGGCAGCGCATCTGTCGAGCACCACTGCGGCCCATTTCCATGGCCGGCATCAACAGCACGACCAGGACCGCCAGCGTCAAGGCGGCCACATATAGGTGATATCCGTGGTGCGGCTTGGACAGCGCCACGGTCCAAAACCACAGCACGCCGACCAGCACAAACAACCCGACCCCACCCAACGCACCGAGCCCAGCGGCCACCAGGGCGAAGAGGTACAAGATGGTGGTTAACCGAAAGTTCATGAGGTCGGTGCTGCTTTGGCGGCCAGTGACTCACCCTATAGTAATGTCGCAGAAGTGCGACAAAACGATTCGCTGCGACATTATTTCCGCGTGCGCCATTTTGTTCGCAAGTCGTTATGCAGGAAAGACTTGTGAGTTGATGTCGATGAGTAATGTCGCACCCCGTTGCGCCCAGAATCGCGCCACCTGCGACATTATTTTTACCAGATTTCGGTATCACATTCGGTCTCGAGTACCCGTTTATTGATAGAGATACCCACGCAGCTGCCGGTAATCGGTTCGGGGGAAGTGAACAAAAGTGCACTTCATTAGAACGCATTCTGGGCGCGGCTCAACAACCGTTTTTGGACCGCCTGGCAACCGGTTGGAATACCTATTCGCACGAGCACATTCCCTTTGCGCACCGGTGTATCTTCCCAGCGCAATGTCGCGATGTTTTTGTTCTTTTTTTTCGCGTTACATTACTTTCCCGGCAGACATATACTAATTCCTAGGCATAATAGTGTGCCTCAGTTATCGCGGGCCCCCTGACACACACCGGGGATCTGATGCCCTTCTTGGGCCAGGGTCCCTGGTGTGTTTTTCTTTGCCGGTTTAGCGTAAGGGCTATCTGCCCTTCGCCCTCCCACTCCCGCCCGCTGGGTCCCTGCCTTGAAAGCTCTGGTTAAACAGCACGCCGAAGTCGGCTTGTGGTTGCTCGACGTTCCCGAACCGACAATTGGCATCAACGATGTGCTGATTCGTGTTCACAAGACCGGCATCTGCGGAACCGACGTCCACATCTACAACTGGGACGCCTGGGCGCAGAAGACAATCCCCGTGCCGATGGTCGTCGGGCATGAGTTCGTGGGCGAGGTCGTGGAAGTCGGCTCGAATGTCAACGACTTTCACCCTGGCGACATTGTCAGTGGCGAGGGACACGTGGTGTGCGGGCGGTGTCGCAACTGCATGGCGGGACGACGTCACCTCTGCAAATCGACCAAGGGTGTTGGAGTCAATCGTCCCGGCGCATTCGCCGAGTACATCTCGCTGCCGATGACCAACGTCTGGCACCACGCGCCGGGCGTCGATCCCGACGTCGCTTCGATCTTCGACCCGCTGGGCAACGCAGTGCACACCGCGCTGTCGTTCCCAGTGCTCGGCGAAGACGTCCTGATCACTGGCGCCGGGCCGATCGGCATCATGGCCGCCGCCGTCGTGCGCCACGCCGGCTCGCGGCACGTGGTTGTCACCGACGTAAATCCCTATCGCCTGGAACTTGCCGAGAAGGTTGGCGTCACCCGCGCGGTGGATGTTCGTACGACCAAACTCGCCGACGTGCAGCAACAGCTTGGCATGACCGAAGGCTTCGACGTCGGCCTCGAAATGTCGGGCAACCCCAGCGCGTTCCGCGACATGATTGCCAATATGTGCCACGGCGGAAAGATCGCCATGCTCGGCATCCCCGAAGGCGAGATGGCCATCGACTGGAACGAGGTGGTGTTCAACATGCTCACCATCAAAGGCATCTACGGCCGCGAGATGTACGAAACCTGGTACAAGATGACCGTGATGATCCAAAGCGGCCTGGACATCTCGCCCGTGATCACTCACCGCATGCCATACAGCGAATTCCAACAAGGCTTCGACACCATGCGCTCGGGCAGCTCGGGCAAGATCATTTTGGATTGGACCTTTTAGCTGGTTTAGCCCCGGCATTTATGCCGGGGGGAGATAGGTATCCGTTGTGTCATTCCGAAAGGAGGCTCGCCGACTGAGGAATCTAGTACGCCAACCGTGACCAACTTGCCCATTTAGGAGCTTGGCCGACCGAACTCCCCAAACGCAATAGTCCCGGAGAATGGCAGACCAGATTTCTCGGTCGGCGAGCCTCCCTTCGAAATGACACGATACAAGAACAAACTCTCAACCCCACCCGGCATGAATGCCGGGGCTAAGACTCGGAGCACCCATGAACCAAGACCTCCAGCGCATCGCCGGGCAGGTGGACGAGATTCGCTCGGCCGGGCTGTACAAGAACGAACGCCTGATCGAGTCGCCGCAGCAGGCGCACATTGCGGTCGCGGGCCACGAGGTCCTGAACATGTGCGCCAACAACTACCTGGGCCTCGCCGATCATCCCGAGATCATCCAGGCCGCGCACGAAGCGCTCGATCGCTGGGGCTACGGGCTGTCGAGCGTGCGGTTCATCTGCGGCACGCAAACCTGCCACAAAGAGCTTGAAACTGTGGTCTCCGACTTCCTGGGCACGGAAGATACGATCCTCTACTCCAGTTGCTTTGACGCCAATGGCGGGTTGTTCGAAACGCTGCTCACCGAAGACGACGCAGTGATCAGCGACGAGCTGAACCACGCTTCGATTATCGACGGCGTGCGACTGTGTAAGGCCAAACGCTTTCGCTACAAGACGTGCAACATGGACGACCTCAAGGACAAACTGCTGGAGGCCGACGCCGCTGGCGCGCGGACCAAGCTGATCACCACCGACGGCGTGTTCAGCATGGATGGCAGTGTCGCGAAGCTCGACGAGATCTGCCAACTGGCCGACGACCACAACGCCTTGGTGCACTTCGACGATTGCCACGCCACGGGATTCTGGGGCCCCACCGGCCGCGGGACGCACGAACATTGTGGCGTCGTCGGTCGCATCGACATCACCACCGGCACGTTCGGCAAAGCCCTGGGCGGCGCGAGCGGCGGTTACACCAGCGGCCGCAAGGAAGTGATCGAACTATTGCGGCAGCGCTCGCGGCCTTACCTGTTCTCGAACACCATCGCCCCACCGATTGTGGGCGGATCGATCAAGGCGCTCGAGATCGCCGGCCGCTCGACCGAGCTCCGCGATAAGCTGATGAACAATACGCAACTGTTCCGCAGCGAAATGACCGCCGCCGGGTTCGACATCCTGCCGGGCGAGCACCCCATCGTCCCCATCATGCTGGGCGACGCCAACCTGGCCACCGGGATGGCCGACAAGCTCCTGGAGCTAGGCATCTACGTCATCGGCTTCTACTACCCTGTGGTGCCAATGGGCAAAGCCAGAATCCGCGTACAAGTCTCGGCCGCCCACAGCGAAGACGACCTACGCAGCGCGGTGGAGAAGTTCAAACAAGCGAAAGCGGCCGTGGGCTAGGCGATTGCTAATCGAAGGGGGCATCGAGAACGCGGAATAGAAGAGGCCATTCCTGGCCTACTCAACGAACTGACGGTACTTGTTCGCCATTTATTCGCAGGGATGCCGTCCAATACGAAGCGTCGATCTCGACTTTCTGCACGCTGGAATCCAGAGATGCCACAGGAGTCTTGTCTACCAAAACCGTAGTGGGAGTGAATTCAAAGACGTGTCCGCCGGCATCGATTACCGTCGCTGCGGTGTTGTTCGAGCACGAAAAAGGGCCATTAATCGTGGCAATGGTCCCGTTGGGCAGGGTGGCGGTCCCCGACACCGAGGCGGAGGCGAAGAACACCATCGCGCCCAGCGCAACAAGGACTATCAGTCCCAAACCGAGAGCGAATGGGACAACCGCCGCAGTCCGCTTCTTTGTCTCTGCCATACGTACTTCCATGTTGAGGAGGTGGATCTTGCCGAGCTCTCGATCAGGGTATCAATGCTTATGCTGCCGGCCCAGCCCAATCAAGCTAGCAAGGCTGACGATGCAATGCTGGGAAATCTCCAAGACAGACCAGCGAGTGCGACGAGTTCACTCCTCCTGTTGGCTGTCTGGCTCGACCATCACCGGCCGCTCGACTTCGACTCCCCACGCCTTCAGGGTTTCATACGCTGCATTGCGGACGCCGTAGTACTTCGAGCGATTCCCTTTATTGTCCGCCATCCATCCGTACCCCGGGTCGTCAAGCAGCGTGCGAAGGCGGTCGATGTTGGCGTCGGACTTGAAGTACCGCAGAATCCTGGCGGCTTCTGATCGCTTAGTATAGGTCTTGGAATCCAGGAAACCGATCGCGCGCTCCTGCAGTTGTTCATCAACGGGCACCGTCAGTTGCAGGTAGGGCCCATTCTTGGTTTCTGCAAGCGTCTCTTGTGGGATCACGAGACGGAACGTGTGCAGTTGGCGCACATTCGTCGGCGCGCGGCGGATGATCTCTCTGGCAGCCTCGACGACCGCCTCGGGCTCGTGCAGCAGCGTGAAGTCCGACAAAAACACCTCGGTCTTGCCTGGCGCCAGCTCGATCAGCCTTGGCGAAAATGGCTCATCATCGCGGTGGGCAACCAGCAAACGACTCGAACGCTCCTCAAACTCCTTGAATCCCGTCGTCGGGTGTTCGACAAACAACCCCAACTTATCGTGCCGTTCTTCGAAGAGAGGGTATTTGAGCGTTTCCTCGATTTCAATCGTGATGCGGGGCCTCTTCGAACCGCCGGGGATCGGATCGTCCCGGACCTCGACGATCTTCGCCACCAAAACGCGGTCGGCGTTGATGACCAGGCTCTCAAGGCTCTCTGTCGTGAAGCCCAAGGGCTGAGCAGTTGCACGACCGACAGCAAAGAGCAGGAAACCGACAACGACAACTGGTAATCGGCGTGTGTTGCACATGCGCAGCAACTCCTAGGTCGAGGAATTCTGCTTGGAGTATAACCAATTCTGAATAGGAGATAACGCACCAAGCCATCCTGCAGTTTCTGGATTGCCGATACCGTGGAGTATAATGGGCCTAGGAGGTGTCAACATGGTCTCCACCGAGTCTTCGAACGAGCAGGCGAGCCGACTTAGCGCGCCGAATCTCGTCACCGGGCTGCGAGTGATCGGGTCGCCAGCGCTCGTTCTGCTGGCGCTATACGACCAGCCCGTTTGGGTGGCTGTGGTCGTCACGGCGCTCGTCTTCACCGAATGGCTCGACGGATTTCTGGCCAGGACGCTGCACCAGGAGTCCGCATTCGGCGCGCGACTCGATACCGTGGCGGACGCTTCGTTCTATACGTCGCTGCTGGTTGCCTTGGTGATCCTGAACCACGAGGCGATGCACCGCGAGGCGGGCTGGATCGCCGCGGCCATCGGCGCCTATGCGTTGAGTTGGCTGGTAGCCCTGTTCAAGTTCGGCAACCTGCCGAGCTACCACACCTGGGCGGCGAAAGGGGCGTGGCTGGTTGTCGGCGCGGGCGTCATCTGCCTGATCGCCGATTGGGCCGCGTGGCCATTCCGAGTCGCCATGTTCCTGGTGGTGCTTGCCAACCTCGAGGCCGTGATGATCACCTTAGTGCTTCGCGCTCCGCGCGTTGATGTGCCGTCGCTGTGGCATGCCCGACGCCAGTAGTTCTCAGTGGAGGTATCTCAGGCCGCGGGCGACCTGCGGTTGGATTCGTAACGAATGTTGTTGGCTGCGCACGGATACAATGACAATACAACGAGTTAAGTAGCCCTTTACCGCAAATCGTAACGTGTTTGACGGCGACTTCATTTACGAGCTTCCCTTTCTTCCCGGAAAGCGTTTTCGTGTTATCCAGGGTTACGGAGGATCGTATTCACATACGGACGAGAGCCACTTCTCGTTGGATTTTGGGATGCCCGAGGGCACCGCAGTCTGTGCGTCTCGCAGCGGAGTTGTGTATCGCGTCATCAATCATTTCTGCGAAGGTGGTACCCATCCTTCTTTTAAGCCCAAGGCTAACGCCATCCATATACTTCATCCCGATGATAGCATCGGATCTTACGTGCACCTGATGCACCGAGGCAACTGTGTTGTAGCAGGCGACGCAGTCGCCAAGGGGCAGGTCATTGGCTACTCCGGCAATACGGGGTGGTCTAGCAGGCCGCACCTTCACTTTCACGTTGCCGATGCGGTGCTGCGTAAGCGTGTAGCTACCACTTTCAGAACGGCTAGACGTGGTGCTACGCAGCTCAAGAACGGCGCCTGGTACAAGAGGCCCGCACCTGCCGACAAGTCCACCAAGTCAAACTCTGCGCCTGCCGTGAAATCTCTGATAGGTGTCGATGCTGATGCGTCGGCGTTCTCACCCGAGCTGTTGCAGTTGGCCCGCGACGTTGCCGAATTGCTCGCTGCAGCAGGCTTTGACAGCGTATCAAACTACTCGTCGATAGACGCCTTGCATGATGTTCACGGCCTGGAGGTCTGCGGAATCTCTTGTGCAGACGATACCCTGGAGATCACGCGGCTACTGCTACGCCAATTCCCTGGTTGGAACGCGGGATGGATACACGCTCCGGACGATTCGTCGTCACAAGGCTGGGTGGCAAGTATCCAACGCGACCGCGATGCAACCGACGAGTATTGGGATACGGACTAGAGCGTTGAACGCGATATTACCTCGCATGCACTACAGGCTGCCCGCCTGTACCACGCGGCCGCGTTCGAATCGCAGGTAGCTGCCGTGTTCGGGGTCCCACGCCACTTCGTAACCTAGCGTGATGGCGATCGGATCACTGTCGTTGTCTGGGCCGACGATCAGGGTCGGATCGCCGTCGACCTGGGCCCAGATATCGGCCGGTTTTTGCGGGTCGGGCACTGGATCCTCATTCCATTCTGGCATAACCTGGGCCATCTGCAGCTGCTCGTCAATCAACTGCGGGCGGACCGCGCGGAACAACTCGAAGTGGGCACGCTCCGCCTGACGATATCGAGCCTCCGCCTTGGCCCTGAACCGCTCGAAGGTCTCCTGCTGACGCCGGGTCGGATAGACCAACTCGTCGGCTTGATCGGGTGGCTCGACGTTCAGTTCCAATCCTTCACCGAACGGCGGGAGGTCGATCGTGCCGGTCCAACAGTACTCGTCGTGCGTAAGCTGGCCGAACACGGGGTCGTCGACAGTCTGACCGCGGACTTTCTTCTGCCGTTGCCGTTCGCGCTTTCTAAACGCCTCCTCTTGCTTGCTGTACGCGGCCGCCTCTTGTTGTTGCTGCGCGGTGGCCTGCGCGATTTCGGCCTCGCTCTTGCCGGCGTGGGTCATCTGCTGCCGCGCAACGTATTCGATGATCGCCGCAGGGTCCTTGGCCAGATTGCGCATCGCGGCGAAGTCGAAGTCGGTGTGCATTCGGACAAACGCTGCGTCGTCGATCAGCCGCTTCGCCTCTGTTTCGTCGCCCTTAGCTTCGATGAGTGCAGCCCGGCAGAACTTTGCTGGCCGACCAGTCGCCTCGGCAAATGCCATGACTTGCTGTCGCTCCGCCTCGGTCGGCGGCGGTTGGCCAATGATCTTAAGCGGGTCTTTCTCGGACATCGGATCGCTACACCACTAAAGGCCTATCAACAAAGTGGATAGGAATACGCCACCGCAGACACGACACGCCCGCACGAAGCAGCCAGCTTCATTGTCGGCGCGACGCCGGCCGTCTGCAAGGCTTGCGAGGCCCATGGAGGAGATTCGTGGTGCGTCGGCCGTCTGGCGATGGACGTGCCGTCGCTTTCACGCGCTCGACGACTTCAGCCAAGGCCGCTTGTGGTCTTCAGTCGGGCGGTTTGCAGAAGTCATGTGGAGAGTTCATCGCCATGTACGACTGGCGATCACTCCTCCTATTACGCCTGCCGCGACTCGCCCTGCAATCGAACCGATCATCAGTAAGGTAATGGCCGCGGACCCGGCCATGCCAACCGCCAGTCCAACGTCGAGTAAGGCCGCTCCCACACCAACGGCGACTCCGTGTGGTAGTTTCCAGTGCTCCGCTGCCGCGGCTGCCCAGCACGCCATCAGCATGGTGCAGAGGAAACCGCCAATAGGGCCGACCCAATTGCCGGCTAGCGGGGCAAACTCCTCTGGCGAAAGCGCATCTTCACTGCGAACCATCGCATAGACGGTCACGATGCCAACGAGGATGAGAATCGGAACGGCTTCGGCCACAACCACCGCCAGCAGAACCTTGCCCCACCGGAATCTAGGAGAAGTAGGATCGGTCATGGGAAGGCCTGCATGGAACGGGATGGGGCTAGCGGACAAATTCCTCTGGCACGCTTTTGCACGAGTAGCATCGCTTCGACAGCGGAATGGCGCCTGGCGTGAAGTGCCCCTGTTCGACTCGGCCGAGAATGCGAGGGATTAGACGCTTCATCATGTAGCCCCATCCCATCCGCATCATGTTGCGGGTGAGCCATGTGAGGTGCTCCGCTCCTGTGTGTTCGAGTATCAGCAAAGTGCCTCCGTCTGTTGGCTTCAGCGTCCAGGCGATTCGCATCGGTTCGCACGGCGGGGCTGGTGGCTTGGGATGGTGTACCCAGCTCCAAACGAGCCTCCGCGGTGGGTCGGCTTCCAGTACCTCGCAACTGGTGATGCCAGCCCCGCATGAACCTGGGTCGCAGCGGAACTCGAACTTGTGCCCGACGATGGGTTTGTGGTTGTTCGGTTCGAGCCACTCGGCCAATGCGTGTGCGTCGCTGATCGCGGCCCACACATCTTCGGGTGGGTGAGGATAGAACCGTTCCTTGCGAATCGTAATCGACTTTCGGGCCACCATAGTAAGTGTCCTTTATCCGCGTTTTTTGGATTGTCGTCGGTCCAGATAATCGCCCAGGGCGTCGAGTTTTTCATCCCAGTGTTTTTCGAAGTGAGCTACCCAGTCGTGCACTTCCTGCAGACGTTGGGGAACCACTTCGTAGAACACCTGCCGCCCAACTTTGCGAGAGCGAATTAACTCCGCTTCCCGCAAGATTCGTAGATGCCTGGAGACCGCTGGCTGACTGATCGACAGCGGCTCCTTCAGGTCGGTAACGTTTGTCTCGCCCTCTCTCAGCAGGCGTAGCAACATCGACCGCCGCGTTTCGTCGGCAATGGCCGAAAACACGTCGGTCGTTGGGGAGATCTTTGCCATGGGTAGAATATATAACAATTCGGTTATGCGTCAAGTCGTGCGGCACAGACGAGGAGGTTCTATGTGTAGCGGGCGTCGCTACGGCGGTAGCTACCGTGGTTGGAACAACGCCAGGTTGCTCACTTCAACTGCTCGTCAAGCAGCTTGGGCCGCTGGATGGGCATTTGCTGTCTGGCCTGCTCATAGGTAATTCCGTGACTGGCCGCGTAGGCTTCGTAATCCTCTTTCGGTACATAGCGACATGCATCACGCTGGAAGCTTGATCGACAAGCACCTGCTAGCTCTACCGGCTGGCGCTCAGACCCTGGATCTGGCCGGCGGCGACCAGCCAGCGGAGGCAGCTCTCGGCGGTCGAACAGTTCGAGTCCGAGCACCGGCGGCGACGAATGAACGCATGCGTCGATCGATCATTAGCGTGGTTTTGCGCCGCGCAGCGGGAATTTGCATGGGTGGCCCAGGGGCCTCAAACTGCGTTACAATGACGAATTCGAGCGGCCCGGATCGACACCCCCAACCGACTGTAATCGCCGATGGATCCTTACACACTGTGCCCCTGTGGCAGCGGCAAGAAGCTGAAGTTCTGTTGCTCCGACCTGATCCACGAGATCGAGAAGATTCACCGCATGATCGAGGGCGATCAGCCCCGCGCGGCGCTGCGGCACGTCGAGCAGACGCTCGCCAAGCGGCCCGGCCGCGCGTCGCTGCTGGACCTCAAGGCGATGCTGCAGATGTCGCTCGAGGAGTATGACGAAGCCGATGCGACCATCCAGGAGTTCCTGAAGTGCGAACCCGATAGCCCCGCGGCCCACGCCCACCACGCGATGCTGCTGGCCGACCGTGGCGAGACGACCGCGGCGGTCGAAGCGCTGCAGTCGGCCCTGGAGCGCGTGGAGACCAACCTGCCGCAGCGCGTGCTCGAAGCGATCGGCGCGGTAGGCCATGCCCTGCTGATGAGCGGCGACGTCGTGGCCGCCCGCGCGCACCTGTGGCTGTACGAAGCCATCGCCGGTGGTAACGACCATCGCGCGCTGGAGCTGCTAGTGCGAATGAATCAGATGAGTGGTTTGCCACTGTTGTTGCGCGACCGTATGGCCTTGCGCGGGCTGCCGGCCGGTCATCCAGTGAAGGCCGAGATGGAAGTCGTCCAACGGATGGCGGCCGCCGGCAAGTGGCGCGCGGCCGCGGCGCAGCTCGACGAGTTGCTGCCCGACCATCTGGACGAGCCGCTGTTCTTCTACAACCGCGCGCTGTTGTCCGGCTACCTGGCCGATCCCAAGAACTTCGCCGCCGGCATGCGACTCTACGCGCGGCAGGATATTCCCACCGACGACGCGGTGGAGGCCGAAGCGCTGGGGCAGTTGGTCGACCCCGAACTGCGCGACGAAGCGGCTCACGCAGTGCGAATCGTATTCGAACTGAAGGACGAAGACGCGCTGGTGGAGCGGATCGCCGACAGCAAGCTGGTGCAGAACATGCAGCTCTCGCCCGAGGAGCTGGAAGGCTTCGAAGGCCCCAAGCCGCGCGGTTATTACATGCTGCTCGACCGCGAAGTGCCGGAAGAAGCCGAAAACTTGACGCGTGACGACGTGCCGCACGTGCTGGGTTTCGTGTCGCACTTCGGCCGGCAGACCGATCGCGCCGAGCGACTGGAACTCACCACCGACCGCGACGCCCAGTTCGACACCACCCTCGAAACGCTTCGCGCGCAGCTGGGCGACGCGCTGGGCGAGCAACTCGAAGAAGAAGACCTAGGCGACGCCCAGCATGGCGGCGACGCGGCCTTGAGTTGGCGGTGGCACTTGCCGCCCAACGCTTCGGCCAAGAAACGCCGCGAGCTGTTGCGCGAAGAGCGGCAAGTAGCCCTGCTCGAACGCTGGCCCAACACGCCCCGCGCGGCGCTGGGCGGCAAGACACCGCTTGAAGCAGTGGGTGTCGAAGAGCTGGCGCTGCCGCTGCTGGCCGCGGTGCTGCTGCTCGAGCAAGGTTCGAACAACGTGGGCTTCGGCGAGACGTTCGTCGAGCTGCGCAACAAGCTTCAGCTACCGCAGCACGACACGATTGCAGCCGACGAGGTGGACGCCGACACCGCGCCGGTGGTCCGCATCAGTCGCATCGACCTGTCGGCGCTGCCGAGCGACAAGCTCACCATGCTGTACAAGCGGTGCGTGCTGGTGAACGCCACCGACGCGTTGGGGTACGTGCTTCGCGAGGCCTTGAAGCGCGACGACTTCGATCCCTCCCTGCCGCGGCCGAAGTTGTACGAACAGCTCTTCACCGTGGAAGAGGATTCCGACAAGGCGGTGGCCGTGCTCGACGAAGCCCGCGCTTGGGCCAAGTCGGAGGGTCAGTCGTGCGGGCATTGGGACATGCTGGAGCTGCAACTGCACATCGCGGATAACAACTCCGAGGGCGCGAACCGCCTGCTCACTCACTTGCGCGACGAGCACATGGAGGAACCGGAGATCGCCCAGCAGATGTACCAACTGCTGTACATGATCGGCGCGATCCCGCCCGACGCCGGCATGGGCGCGGGTCCGGGCATGGGAGCGATCCCGAGCGACATTCCGGCCGGCGCTGCCGCCCAGATGCCTGCGGCGCCACAAGGCGAGTCGGGCATTTGGACCCCTGGCAGCGAAACCGAATCGGCCGGCAAGAGCAAACTCTGGACACCTGACTGAGATGCCATTTAACGATCCCATCATGTCGGCCGCCGTGTGGCTGGTCTCGCTCCTTTGGGCATGGTGGATCGCTCGCAGTATACAAGGCCGCGCCAACGTCGATCGCGGCCAGTCGGTCGTCGAGTACGGGCCGGGCATCCGCGCCATCGCGATAGTTGGTTGGTTGGGCGCGGCGGCGCTCACGCTCGTCGCCATCTTCGAACCGCTGTTTCCCTGGTGGGGCCGGTTATGGTTGATCATCTCGGCAGTGTTCGTGGCCACGGTCCTGCACGTGGAGTTCTACTACTCGATGGTTCGCTACGACGACTTCGGCGTGCACTTCATCTCGCCATGGCGGGCGGATCGGTTGGTGCCGTGGGACGACTTTCAATTGGTGTACTACAGCGACTTCCGCGACGCGTACATGCTCGAGTCGCACACGCACGGTAAGCTCGCGCTGCACAAATACCTAAGCGGCATCGACTCGCTACTCGACGAACTCGCCCGACGCGGCGTTCACCTCGAACTAGACGATTCTCCAACTTGTCAACGCATGCAATGACCTCTTCCGATTCGCAATACATGGCGCGGGCGCTCGAGCTGGCCAAGCAAGGCCAGGGGCGCGTGGAACCCAATCCCATGGTAGGGGCCGTGGTGGTCGCCGACGGGCAGATCGTTGGCGAAGGATGGCACCAGGAGTTTGGCGGCCCGCATGCCGAGGTGCATGCGCTGGGCAATGCCGGCGACCGCGCGCGCGGCGCGACGATGTACGTCACCCTCGAACCGTGCTGCCACACCGGCAAGACTCCGCCTTGTACCCAAGCGGTAATCGACGCAGGCATCGCGCGAGTGGTGGCGGCCGCCGGCGATCCGTTCGGCGAGGTCGACGGAGGTGGCTTCAGCCAGCTTCGCACCGCCGGCATCGAATGCGAAGTTGGCGTCCTGGAAGCCGACGCCCGGCGCCTGCTTGCGCCTTACCTAAAGCTGGTCACGACCGGCCGGCCGTGGGTCATCGCCAAGTGGGCCATGTCGCTCGACGGCAAAATCGCCACCCACACCGGTTCGAGCCAGTGGATCACCGGCCCGGAGGCTCGCCAGCGAGTGCACGAACTTCGCGGGCGGATGGACGCCATTGTGGTGGGTTCGCGGACCGCGCGAGTCGACGACCCATTGCTCACCGCCCGCCCCGCTGGCCCGCGGGTGGCGACGCGAATCGTGCTGGGCCACCTCGATCGAGACAGCCAACTCGTGCAAACCGCCAGCGAAGCGCCGCTGATTGTGGTTCGCACGCAGCGCGTCGACCGCGGTGAATACAACTGGCTGACCGACGCCGGCGGCGAATTGCTGCTGTTGGACGAGGGCGATCACCTCTCGCAAATCAACCAGTTGCTCGAGCTCTTAGGCGAACGGAAGATGACCAACCTGCTGTTCGAAGGGGGCTCGGTGGTGCTCGGCGCGCTGTTCGACGCCCACGCAGTCGACGAAGTGCACGCGTACATCGCCCCGAAAATCACCGGCGGCTCCGGCGCCCCCAGCCCGGTAGGCGGCTTCGGCATCAGCGACATGGCCGACTCGCTAGGGCTATCGGAGGTGGAGGTGGAGAGACTGGATGGGGACATCTGCGTGCGGGGGCGGGTGGCGCGGGAGTGAGTGACTCTAGCCTGCAAAGAATCACCTCAGTTGGTCACTTGCATCGACCGAAGTTACGTGTTGCCATTGAAGATTGTACAACTGAAATTGACGAGTTCTGCAGTTTGTGCAAGATCATGCATTGCTATGAGTACATACCACTTAAGCCTGAACTGGTCGATTCGCTGTCATAGGGCAGCGATGTTAACTGCAATATTGATTGCGTCGATGTCGTCGGCGATTGGGAGTGCATTCAGATTTACTGGTACGTTTGAACCCATCGAAGGCACGACCAACAGTGGAGACATTTGGCCAGCCGCTCTTGCGACCGACTTCTCCGGGGTGATAAGTTGGCCGCCAGACGTCTCCAGCTATTCTGAAGACCTACAGCCGGAAGACAGCAATTGGGGAGTCTATAGCACGACGAGTGTTGATATTAGTTTTGCCGTCGACGGCAGTCCTCTCTTCTCTCAGAGACCAACGCAATTCTTATGGTCTAGTCGGAATGACTCCCTGCTACATGTCGGCGCTACGCAGTATTTTGGGGATGAACTTAAACTATCTAGTGTCGGAATTCGGTCGATGAGACTCGTAGTTGGCGAAAGTCCGGTTCCTCGAGGCATGGTGATTGTTCCTACAGTGATTGATATCGATTCCGAGCTGATGCTTGTATTGCGTGCAATAGACACGCAGGGCAAAGCACTTCAAGGTGACCGTTCAGCTATACAATTTGACCCGACACAGTTTGATCTCATCTTCTTTGAAATGAAACAGTCTTTCGTGATGTATAATTCGCCCAGGACCTACAGTTGGAGGGGACGGATTCGGAGCATCGACGCCATTCCCGAACCAGACACTTGTTCTGCAATGGCCACGCTATGTATTGTCCTAGGTCTGTTTAGGCGACAAGTGGCTCAGAAGGCTTCGACGACTTCATCGCCATGAGCGCGTGCGCTTTGAGGTTCCACTTGCCAGTGGGACCGGCTCGCAAGCGAATAGAATGCTGTCTTCACACGAAGTACGATGTAGCTAGATACACTTGATCGTGGCTTCATTCGTCCCACAGGAGCTTCCTATGCACAAAACGTTCGCTGCCGCGCTATTAATAGTGATCGCCCTCGGCACTCTCTGCTTGGGCCAGGCTCCAAGTGAGGAAGGCGCCGCAGCGCCTGACTCGCCGGTGCCGGTGCAGGAAGACGCTCCTGCAACCGCGCCGAGCGATAAGGTACTGCAGGATACGAAGGCCGCGTCCTTGGAGATCTATGCCGATGGCTTGATGCGTGACGATCGGGTTATCGAAGTGATTCGAGCCGAATATCCCAACGCGAAGCTGCATGTCGTCGTTTACGACAGCACACTGGGGCAGCTGTTGGCCAAGCGAGGCCATATCGCAGCGCTCTACCATCTGCTTTCCACGATGAGCGACGAAGAAAGAAAGCAGTTCCTGCACGTCACCCGTACACGAAGAGACACCGGGCTATCCGTGATGCACCACGTGGTGCTCAGCACCAAGTCCGCGTACTGGGTGGATCGTTTTGCCGAGTTGGGCGTCGATGTCGAGCTGGAGCCGAATCTGCTCGGCGAACGTTCGTTCGAAGATCTGGTTCGCTACCACCAACAGGGCAATGACGAACTGAAGTCGCTGAGACGCTATCAGCAGCTCAAGGCAGAACGGGACCTCGAAGGCGAGGTCCAGCAGTGCGACCAATCGAGTTCTGCAAATCCCGCGAAGGACCTTGCTGAGTTGGTAGAAGAGTTTGCTCCAAGCTCGCCCAACAGTCCCGTGGCCGCCAAGTCGCAGACCCCCGAGTTGGTCGAACAGTCGCAACGTGCATGGAAATTGCATCTCGAGGGCTTTGAGAAAGGTCTGTCGTCAGCCGAGGTTGCCGAGCGACTAGCCGACCAATACCGTGATAGAGCGACCATCCACGTGGGAGGCAGCGGCGCCACCGTGGACGTCTACCTGCTGGACGATTTCACCGAACTGCGATTCGGTTTCTCCCTGCTCAAAGGGCTCGAGGGAGCATCCGTGCACGACAAGTCGCAGTGGGCTCGATTCCCGAACGATCAACTTGTCCTGCTTGACCAGTGAGGGGGCAATCGAACAGAATTCTTGGCCTTCGGCCAAGCAACTTCGCGGGTCCGAGTCCGGCCATAAAAAAACGACCGAACCACCCAGGTGGCTCGGTCGTTTTGTTGTTCCAAATTCTGCGAGCGATTAACGCTTCGAGAACTGCGTGCCGCGGCGGGCGCCGTGCAGACCGGGCTTCTTACGTTCCTTCATACGCGAGTCGCGTGTGAGGTACTCGCCTTCGCGGAGCTTCTCGTGCAGGTCGCTGTCGTACTTCACCAACGCCCGACCGATGCCCTGCATACAGGCGCCGGCTTGGCCGGTGTTGCCACCGCCATGGACGCGGATCACCACGTCGACGCTATCACGCAGTTCGCAGTGCTCCAGCGGCGAGAGGACCGCGTTGCGGTCCTGCGGAACGGTGAAGTACTCGTCCAGCTCGCGCTTGTTGATTGTGATCTTGCCCGAACCGGGGCGAATGCGAACGCGGGCGACCGAGGTCTTGCGGCGGCCAGTGCCCAGTGCGTCGATGACTTTGGTTTCTGCCATGGGTAGGAGTCAGGGGTCAGGATTCGGGGGTCAGGGATGGGATCGCTACGCGATGCTAACCGGCCAGTTCGACCTTTTCAGGGTTCTGGGCCTGGTGAGGGTGTTGGTCACCCTCGTAGATCTTCAGCTTGTCCAGCATCTGGCGGGCGAGCTTGTTCTTGGGCAGCATCCGGCGGACCGCTTCGCGGAGCACCCGTTCGGGATGCCGATCGAGCTGATCGCCTGCGGTGATCGACCGCTGGCGGGGGTAGCCGGTGTACCAGGTGTATTTTTTTTGCTCCCACTTCTTGCCGGTGAACTTCACCTTCTCGCAGTTCACCACGACGACGAAATCGCCGGTGTCGATGTGGGGCGTGTAGGTCGGGCGGTGCTTGCCCATCAGGCGCACGGCGATGTCGCTCGCCAGGCGGCCCACCACCTTGTCGGTGGCGTCCACCAGCAGCCACTTCTGCTCGACTTCGGCCGGTTTGGCCATATACGTTTTCATCGCGGGACACTCACACTACGCGGAATATCATCGGGCACTCCCTCTTTGGGAGCGCGGAATAGGCGAAGTCCCGAAGAATACCACTTCCGCGTGCGGCCGACAAGGGGCCAGAGGGCCATAAATGCCGCGAAAAGTGGCCCTTTTCGCGCCCCGCTTTACCCAGCCGGTTTCCCCAGCAGGGCCAGCACCGTTTCCGCCGAAGCGGGCCACTTTTGCTTCGACAACTCGGTTTCCTCCTTCGCATGCCCCGCGACCAGGGTGGCCACCAGATGCCCCCGGTCGCAGCGTGGGCAATGCTCCAGCACCACGCGGGTGCGGGCGGTCTGCTTCTCGATCTGCTTGGCCTCGCCGCGGTGCTGCTCCAGGCACTGGGCGATGGCCGCGCTGTCGCCGGCGGCTACCCATTGCCCGAGCCGTTCGATCAACTCGCGCCCCTCGGCCAGGGTTTCGGCCACCTCGCGCTGGTACTCCGCCTGGCCCTCGTGATCGCGCGAGCGAATCTTCCGCGGCGCCATGCCGGCCGGCAGCACGCCCTGCTTGGTGGTCTTCATGTACGATCGGCAATCGTCGCAGTACGGCTTGACCATCATCGCCGCAGGAACCACCAGCCCGCCGAGCGCGAAACCCACCACTTCCAGGATGCGAAATGCGTACCCCCAGATGCCCATCTCCGCGCCCGGCTTACCGTCACGCGGCCGAAAAGTGATGCTCCGCGTCGTGGCGTCGAAGTACTCCGCGAACGACATGTCCATCCCCATCGCGGCCAGCTGTGGTCGCGCACTCTTGTACTCTTCGTATTGGGCGAGCGCGTAGCTGCATGCCTGCAGCAGGATGACGATCAGCAGCAACTGCTTGCCGATCTTGGCATTCGTCAGCCACGAAGCAATGCCGTAGCCGCTTCCCGCGGCAATGCCCACCAGGATGGCCCCGATGGGCACAATGAACAGCCAGTACCATCCCATGATCTGAACGTCGGGCCAGCGGCTGGAGATCATCGCCAAGAGGCCGAGCGTTAATCCACTCGAGGCCAGACCGCTCAGCAGCACCCACATACCGGGCCAACGCGCGGCGACGGGCTCTGCGGAGGTTTCCTCGGCATACTCTTCAGCGTGCACTTCGTCCATGCGACTGCCCCCGTTCTGGTGAACTAACCCGACACATGCCGGTGGGCCGCATTATAACCCCAGTGCGTCGAGCCCGCCCACTATTTGCTGCTCGGAAAGCGAATCGTCGGCGCCCGAATCGTCGTCGGACGCCACTTCACGTGACGACTCTCCGGTCGCAGCGTTGCTGCGGCGATCGGATTCGAGCGGCCCAGAATCGACAGCCTGCGTGGTGTCGGTAGAGTGAGAAGTCGCGGCGGAGCCGCTATCCACAGCCTCGGGCGCTGCGGGCGAGAGGTACATCGCGAAGGCGGCGTCGGTGGCCGCGGCGCTGGTTGAGCTCACGGACGCGACGGCCGCTGGTTGAATCGACGCGCCGAAGTTTGCCTTCCACACCGCGTAGTCGTCTTGGTCCACTACGGCGTTGCCGTTGCCGTCGGCAGCCTGGTACGCGGTGACGGCCGCGCCCAACTGGTTTCGCCACACGACGTAGTCGGCCAGATTCACGGTGCCGTCTTCGTTGTAGTCGCCTGGCAGGGCGGGGAGCGGTTGGAACTCCACCGCGCCGATGTCGATTTGTAGATTCGATCCACCGGTGGAATCCACCACGCGCGGGAAGCCCGTGCCGCGCTGATCGAACGAGTTAGCGTTGGGCTGCGTGGCGGGATTGCCCCCGTCGATCGCGGGGCTATCGGACTGCGGCAGGTGGGTGAACGTCGGGCCGCCGTTGTCGGCGAGGGGATCGAGTTTCGGGTCGGGCCCGATGAGGTTGAACTCGCTCGACGCGGCTAAACTGCCTGAGAGGTCGTCGCCGCCCACCGAGGCGACGTTGCCCGATAGGATGGTGCCTTTGAGCGTGACCGGGTTCTGAGCGTACGCGCCGCCGCCGTACGGGGCCGTGTTCAGGGTGACCGTGCCATTGGTGATGGTGAGCGTCTGCAGGCTGTAGACACCGCCGCCTGCGTAGCCCGCGGTGTTACCCGACACGGTGCTTTGAATCAGGTTCGAGGTGACATGGTTGTAGATGCCGCCCCCTTTGCTGCCGGCCATGTTGCCCGACAGGGTGCTTTGCACCACCGACAGCATTTCCTTGTTGTACACACCGCCGCCATCGACGGCCGAGTTCCCGGCCACGGTGCTGCGGATCAGACTGGCCGACTGCGTGTTGTAGATACCGCCGCCAAGGCTGGTGGCCGTGTTGCCGGTGATCGAACTATGGATCACCGCCAGTTGGTCGTTGTTGTAAATGCCTCCGCCACTGACCGCCGTGTTGCCGGTGATCACGCTGTCGGTAATGGTGAGCGTCTCGCAGCTATAGATCGCGCCGCCCAAACCGCCCAGCGAATCGCTCGTCGGATCGCCACCGGTGATCGTCAGTCCGCTGATGTCGACCACCAGGCTGTTGCCCTCGACACCATCGTCGATCCTGAGCGCGCGGAAACCATCGCCCGGGTCCTGAGTTGCACCGCCACCTGCGTTGATAGTCAGCAAGCTTGCGCCGGGACCTTCGATCGACAAGGCCTTGGTAATGGTGGGCAGTTCGCTCTGCAGATTGATCGTGCCATTCCAGGTCGACTCGACGAACCGAATGGTGTCGGGCGCGCCGGTCAGGTTGGCCAACGTGATCGCCTCGCGCAGCGAGGTCTCGCCGTCCATAGTGTCTTCGATATCCAGCAGCGTGGTGACCGGGATGGTCGCCAGCAGATGACGGGCTTCGAGCGGCTCGACCGCCAGCGTACGATCGGCGGTGGATTGGCGTGGGTGCATTCGACTAGTTCGCGCTGGACGACGGTGCGGCATCAATGGTGTTCCCCTTCCCAATCCCCCTCGAGCGCCACTCGCGCGGAGAGACGCGAGTTAGCAGTGCGGCGCGCAAGAAAATAATTGTAATTGCTGGGAGAAAATGCTCCAAGCACCTGGAGGGCGGAGTTTTGGGGAATATCCGGGCTCAGCGAGTGGCGGCCCCCACTTCACTGGGGGCTGATTCCGGATTTCAGAGTCCCCAATCGAGTTGCAACTCGCCAGAACTTGGCGTTTGCTCGTCTGGAGCCGATGTTTCGCTCGGTCGCGACCAGCGGCTTCTTGGCGCCGGCTCGTCCTGCTCCGCCTGCGGTAGGAGTAGCAATCCGTCGTCCGCAGCACCTTCGGTGGTGCCAGAGGTGCGTGGCGTTGGTGTGGGAGCATCCGCGAGAGTTTGCGGCGACGCGTACGCAGCGAATACCGCATCAGTCACCGCCGCGGCTGGTGGTTCGACCGGCGTGACTGGAATCACGGTGTTGCCAAAGTTCTCGCGCCACACCGCATAGTCGGCCGCGTCGACCACGTCGTTGCCGCTGCCATCGGCATCGAGCGCCGTGGTGCTGCCAAGGTTGTTCCGCCACATGACGTAGTCGGCGAGACTCGCCACACCATCGTGGTTGTAGTCGCCCACCGGATAGTCGGGCACGCCTTGCGACTCGTACGCGCCGATGTCGATGCGCAGTCCGCCGCCACCGTCGACGACGCGCGCGAACCCTTCGCCGCGCTGGTCGTACTGCATCGGGTCGTAAGCGATCGTCGGATCGCCCGCATCGATGGCGGGGCTACCAGGCAGCAGGGCGTGGGTTGGTGTAGGGCCACCATGATAGCCCAGGGAACCCAACAGGGGATCGATTCCCAGGAGGTTGCCTACTCCCATCCCTGGTGATACGCCGGAACCAAAGAAGTTGCCAAGCAATGTGTACTCGAAGTCCTTTGGCCCTTCTGGATCGAGCATCAGGTCCGCGGAACTAGTCCTGGCTATGTTGTTTGCCACTATAGAACCGTGGAAGTGAGCACCAAAGTCGTTCAAGTAATTTACTTGAAAAAGGCCAGCGGTTCTCACATGCGTGCCAGCTTGATAGTTATCAGCGATGATCGACGAGGTAACGGTGACTTCCCGGCTCACACGTGCTCCCGCACCATAGGCAGTGGTTCCCAAAGTCGTATTGCCACTGATGGTGCTGTTGGTCATTTCGAGATCATAGTAGGTGAACAACCCTCCCCCGGTCGAATCGCTGCCTCGGGTTTCATTTTCTATGATGGCGCTTTGCGTGAGGAGAATATCGCCAGCCGATAGGACGCCGCCCCCATAACCCTTCTCCGCTTGGGTCCAGTTATTGCTTACGGTGCTTCGCACTATACGAGTTTCGCCATTTGCCCGAAGTCCTCCCCCATTGGCGTTTAGTCCTTCTGTGTGATTGTTCGTGATGATACTATCAATCATCGTCACGGGGCCGCTAGCCATAGCCCCGCCACCGTTGCTTGATGTACCCAAGGTATAGTTGCCGCTGATGATGGTGCGATCCAATTTCAGCGTTCCGTAAACATGCACTCCGCCGCCCCAGGCGGAGTTGCCGTGTGTCGAACTGTTGCGAACCCAGCAGTCGATAAGGGTCAAACGCAGATTCGTGGAAAGAACCGCTCCGCCTCTCCGGGTGTCAAGCACGGTTTGTCCATTGACGATGTCCATGCCTTGTAGCACGAGATCATAGTCGGTCATTCGATGCTCGGGATGCCAACTGTGGAACACTCGCGATTTGTGTTGCGCATCAAACTTCAGCAGTTCGGGACCGTTGCCTATGATCGTAAGGGCTTCGGTAATCGAAAGCTCCCCCTCGGTGAGCAGAATCACCTCCGGCCCATCGTGGCCGAAGTCGAAGGTGATCTCATCCGCGCCGGGGGTGTTGTTGGCCGCGGTGATTGCTTCGCGGATGCTGATTCCGTCCTCGCCGGGCGTGGCTTCGAGGGCGGCGAGGCTCGAGGTGTCGCCGTTGATGGTGTCGAGATTGTTGGTCACCACGACCGCGGCCAACACGCGGCGGTCTTCGAGCGATTCGATGCGGAGGCGGCGATGGAGCGATGACACGAAGTGGTACCGTCTGATGTGGCGAGACTATCGGCGAGCCGGAAGCGTCGGCGCCCGGAGTGGTTGCTTCGAGTATAACCGCGATTCGCGGCAGCGGACACATCGCGGCAGATTCGGGTGAAACCAGTAAATTTTCCGTAGCCGGATTCGCAAGAATTCGGACGCTCTGGGCTAGCTCCCCCTGGAGTCGATCGAGACGCCCGACCTGCATTTCTTGTCGCTTTCTTTCACATTTTTACACGGGCCGTGAGACAATGGAGTGCGGCGCGTGAAGTACTACTAGGGCGTGTTGGCATCGGTGTCGCGGACCGCGTGGCGGTCTGACTGGGGGCGTCCGCTCGGAGCGGCGGAGCGAACGGTTACAAGCGGGGTTTTGCCCCAACGGAAAACATGCGGGGAACAACGCGGCGGGTTTTGTCGCACCCCTCGCATGGTTTGGCCTAGAAAACAAGTGGTTTCACCACTTGGGGGGTGACCAAAACGGTTGGGGTTTTGGGCCAATGGATCGATAGTTGGGGAACAACGGACAAAACTGGGACCGCCCCGAGAGGCCGCCAACGGCAAGACGGAAGGTGAATGATGGACCCTCGCTGCAAAACTGCACATGCAAAGCTGCTAGCTGGCGTTTGCCCCTGGTGTGGTCGGGAAATCATCAAAGGTAACGTGGTAGGGCTGCCCGACGACAATGATCTCGAGCCACGCGAGATGGAAGAGGAGGATCAGCAACAAGGGCAAACGCTCGCCGATCGTATTCGCAGCGATGGAGTGCTATCCATTGAGGAAGCGGTGAACGTCATCGAGTCGATTGCTCATGAAGTCGCGCGGCTACAGGAGGGATCGACGCGTTGTGACTGGCTATCTCCCAGCAACATTCGAATCCAGCATGGTCGGATCACCCTAGGACTTACCACCTTTGCGGCCGCGGATTCGCACGCTGTCTCCGCGAATGCAACCGAAGTGGCAGACTATCTAGCGCCAGAACTAGTATTTCATGGAGCACGTGCCGATCCTCGAACAGCAGTCTACAGTTTGGGATGCGTCCTGCATTTCGTGCTTGTCGGTCGGGCACCCTTCGCCGACGGTTCGATTTCTGAGCGCCTGCTGAAACATCAAGTCGAACAGCCGGCGCCTTTGGAAACAGTTCGGGAGAACGTCCCCGCCGGCCTGGCGACTATCTGCCAGCGGATGTTGGCAAAGAAACCCGAGGATCGGTTTCCATCGGCCGAGGACGTGCTCTTGGCGATTGCGTCGTGGAGAGCCGGTGAGTGAATTATTGTACCGGGCGTAGAATCACACAGAGGTGTGGTTCGCGTCTAACATTTCGCGAACCTTCGCCAGCAGTGCATCGGGGGTGAGCGGCTTGCGAATGAACTCAAAACTATGACTTTGAATTCCCTGGCGTATCATTTCGTCATCGGTGTACCCCGAAGCGAACAGGATCTTACAGTCGGGCCGCACCGCCGCGATGCGTTCTGCCAATTGTCGGCCGCCCAGGTGGGGCATCACCACGTCGGACACAACCAGGTCGATGGCGTCCCGATACTCTTCCATGATCTTGAGGGCTTCGCGCCCGTTGCTTGCCTCCATCACCGTGTAACCACCTTGCTCCAAGATGCGACGGATCAACAAGCGCACGCTCTCCTCGTCCTCCACCAGCAGAATCGTTTCACTCCCTTGCCCCGCATCCGTCATCGGCTCGTCGCCTGTCAGTACGGTTGGTTCCGAATCGGCTTGAGGCAGATAGATCAGGAAAGATGTGCCGACGCCACGGGTGCTGCGCACCTCAATGTGACCCTGGCTTTGCGCGACGATGTTGTAAATGGTCGCGAGCCCCAATCCCGTACCCTTGCCAACCTCCTTGGTCGTGAAGAACGGCTCGAAAATGCGGGCTTGGGTCGCTTCGTCCATGCCAGCGCCGGTGTCGGTCACGACCAAATTGGTGTAGGTCCCGGGCGCCACATCCGCATGCTGTTGACAGTACGATTCGTCGAGATCCACGTTGGCTGTCGCAATTCGCAGGACTCCTCCACTTGGCATGGCGTCCCGTGCATTGACCACGAGGTTAACCAGCACTTGTTCAATCTGACCCTTGTCGGCCTTTATGGTCCCCACTTCCGGAGCGAGGACAATCTCCAGTCGCACCTGCTCGCCAATCAATCGCCGGATCATCGACTCGGTGTCGGACACGATAGCATTGAGGTCCAGTACCCGTTCCTCCGTAACATGTCGCCGACTGAAGGAGAGCAATTGGCGTGTCAGTGTTTCGGCTCGTCCCCCAGCACTCTCGATCTCGGTCAAGAAACTCCGGGTTTGCTCGTCCAACGTGCGATGCTTAAGCAGCATGTAACAGTAGCTCTTGATCACCGTGAGGATGTTATTGAAGTCGTGAGCTACCCCTGCGGCGAGTTGTCCTACGGCTTCCATCTTCTGGGCTTGCAGGTACTGTTGTTCCAGTTGCTGCTGCTCGGTGATGTCTCGGAAGTTTACAACAATGGCACCAATGGAAGGCTCGTCGAGCAGGTTTACTGTCGTGAGTTCCAGGCAACAAATAGCGCCATCCCGACGCTGTAGTTTTCGTTGAGTGCGAAACAGTTTGCCTGGGCTGTGTAGGATTACGTCGAACAACTCTCTCGACTCATCAAGTTCACCCGCAAACACGATAGCAAAGCCGGAGCTTCCTTGCAGTTCATTTTTCGTATAGCCAAGGATCCGTTCTCCTGCAGGAGTGATGTCGATGAATTCGCACCGTTCGTTGACAAGTATCACCCCATCCCAGCTGTTTTCCACCAGCGCCCGATAACGCCGTTCACTGGCCAGGATTGCCGCTTCGGCTTGTTTCGCTTCGGTGATGTCTTCACAAACACCAACCCATTCGACAACCTTGCCATGCTCGTTTTTGATCGGGACGGCTCGTGCGACAATGTAGCGCCACTGGCCATCCTCCCGCCGCATCCGATACTCCGAGTGGTAGGGTTGTTGTAATTCGATAGCGTTGCTCCATCGATCGGCCGCACCTGGACGATCGTCGGGATGCACTGCTTCGAGCCAACCCCAGCCGGCGGTTTCCTGTTCCATCATCCCGGAGAATTCATGCCAGCCTGTCATGTCCTCAAAAACGCTGCCATCAGCTGCGGCTGCCCATACAATCAACGTGGTCGCATCAACGAGCGATCGATATCGCTGTTCGCTCCGTCGCAGCAACAGTTCTTGTTGCCTTTGCTTCGTCACGTCGCGCACGATGACCGCGAACCCGACGTGGCTGCTGGCTTCGTACAGTGGAGTGATCGTGTAGATCCCCCGAAAAGTGGTGCCGTCCTTTCGCTTCCGCAGACCTTCGTCTTCGAATGTCCCCTGCGCGAGAGCTGCTTCCAAGTCCCGACGTGGTTCGCCCAGGGCGACAGCTTCGGGCGCGAACATCATGTCGTACGATTTGCCCAACACGTCGTCAGCGGTGTAGCCTTTCATCCGCTGGGCTGCGGCGTTCCAGCTGACGATACGACCGGACGTGTCGAGCAGGTAGATGGCGTAGTCTCTTACGCTGTCGACAAAAAGATGATACGCGGCGTCATTGGCCTGCTGCAGCGACGACGCCAAGGCGTTTTGATCCCCTACGGACAAACTAGACTCCCAGGATCAGAATTGCTTCCCCGTGTCGCAACTTTAGGAACTGCTGTTTTGTTCGGCAATCCTCCTGTGAGGGGGGTCGCAGGTGAAACTACTGGTTTACTTCCAATTGCCACGCGTCGAGGAACACGCGCTGTGTGCCACTGGGTGGTTTGCCGAGTGTTAACGATGTGTTCGCTGCGACCCCACTCGTCGCTGAGCAAGCTCGTTACTCCGCGTCGACCACACATCGGAACCCGACGGTTGAGCAGCGGTCGAGTCCCGGCCACTGAGGAATATGTTGCCGAGTCACGAGACTTGGCCAGTTTGGGGGCATGGAATTCGAAGCTCCCCCAGACACACAACCTGAGCTCAACGAAAACCAGATTTCTGGGTCGCCCGACTCCCTTCGAAATGACACGAGTTTGGCTAGAGAGAACTAGAGCATCCGCCCTCCGGTCTGCCATCTCGGCTATAATCCACCCACATGTTGCACCCACGCTCTAACCACCATGCTGACCATGAAGCCATACATCGTTGCGATCGGATTCGGGGTACTACTGGCCATGCAAACAAGTTCGGCGGTCGATCGGCCCGAGGGTCGCGCGTTTGTTACTCGCTCGCCGGCGGTCGGCGCGCGCGGCATGGCGGCCACCAGTCAGCCGCTGGCCAGTATGGCGGCGATCGAGATCTTGCGAGCAGGTGGCAACGCGGTCGATGCAGCTATCGCGGCCAACGCGGTGCAGTGCGTGACCGAACCGACCTCCTGCGGGTTGGGCGGCGACCTGTTTGCCATCGTGTGGGATAACGAGACCCAGCAGCTGTACGGACTGAACGCCAGCGGACGCAGCCCGCAGGCGCTAACGCTGGCGGAGTTCGAGCGGTTGGGGCACGACACCATCCCGCAGCATGGCATGCTGCCCATCACGGTGCCGGGCTGCGTCGACGGTTGGTTCACGCTGCACAAGCGGTTTGGCAAGCTGCCGATCGAACAGGTACTCGCCCCGGCCATCTCCCACGCACGCGATGGATTCGCGGTCACCGAGGTGATCTCGAAAGCGTGGGCCGGCGGAGTCGAGGCGCGACGCGATCAGCCCGGCTGGGCCGACGTGTTTCTGGTCGATGGCCAGCCGCCGGAGCATGGAGAGACGTTTCGCAATCCCTCGCTCGCGGCGACGCTGGAGAAGATCGCCGCAGGCGGCGCGGATGAGTTCTACCGTGGCGACATCGCGCGGGTGATCGATCAATTCATGCGCGACCATGGCGGTTATCTGCGCTACGACGACCTGGCCAATCACCACAGCGATTGGGTCGAGCCGGTGAGCGTCGAGTATCGCGGGTACGAAGTGTGGGAGCTGCCGCCAAACGGTCAGGGCATCGCGGCGCTGCAGATGCTGCAGATGCTCAAGCGATTCGACCTGGCGAAGGCCGGCTTCGGCAGTCCGGACCACCTGCACTACTTTCTGGAAGCCAAGAAGCTGGCGTTCGAAGACCGCGCGCGTTTCTACGCCGATCCGGCGTTCAACCCGGCGCCAGTGAAAGAGCTGATCTCCGATGAGTACGGAACGCGGCGCGCCGGGCTTATCGACCCTCAGCGCGCGGCCACCAACGTCGAGGCGGGCGATCCGGTGCTCCGCGATGGCGACACGATCTTTCTGACCACGGCCGACGAGGATCGCAACATGGTGTCGCTGATCCAGAGCAACTACCGCGGCTTCGGTGCGGGGCCCTGCGCGCCGGGGCTTGGGTTTTGCTTTCAGGACCGCGGCGAGTTGTTCAACCTCGAGCCGGGCCACGCGAATAGCTACGCACCGGGCAAGCGGCCTTTCCATACGATCATCCCCGCCTTCGTGACCAAGGAGGGACAGCCGGTGATGAGCTTCGGCGTGATGGGCGGCGACATGCAACCGCAGGGGCACGTGCAGGTGCTCATTAACCTGCTCGACTTCAAGATGGGCCTGCAAGAAGCGGGCGACGCCCCGCGGGTGCGCCACACGGGCTCGTCCACACCCACCGGCCAGTCGGCCGACGAGCAGGGCGGCACCGTGTTCGCCGAAAGCGGCATCGACGACTCGACGCGCAGCGAACTCGCCCGCCGCGGACACGAGCTGTCAACCGACAAAGCCGACTTCGGCGGCTACCAGGCCATCTGGTACGACGCCCAGCGCGGTGTGTACTACGGAGCGACGGAGTCGCGCAAGGATGGCGTTGCGCTTGGGTACTGATCGCCACGCAGGTACTCACGCTATTGCATCGGCTTGCCTGGCGTGTGGGCCTGGAACCAGAGGATGTATCCTGTTCCGAGTTTCGTTTGGTCCTGGTAGAAGGGTCGGTAGGTTCGCAGGATGATAGGTTCGGTTGCCTCTTGAGTCACGGTGGTTGATTTGCCCATCGTGCCGGATAAAACCGACGAGTGCGTCTCTCGCCACGCCATGTCTTCGGCCGGGATGTTGATTGCAAGATCAGGGATCTTGCGCGACTTGCCGTCGCCCGATCGACTGGTCACCGTCAAACGCCATGCACCGTCTTCCGCTTTGCGAAGCCGGGCGGTCACCACCACTTCGATGTCTTCCTCAACCGTCTCATTCGAATAGGAACCTAAGCCCGCTGATTGTGGGATGCCCTTGGTGGGGATCTCTTTGCTGGCTGCATGCACCGAGTAACGATAGCCTTTGGGAAAGAAGCATCGCCACCGCCAGGTGTGCTCTTCTCCCGTATCAATGGCAATCGCGTGGAACATGGTACGATCTTCAATCGTAAGGCGTCCCACCTCATCTCGTAGAGTACGCAGTTCAGCTTCGGCACGATGTAACTTACGCGACATGTTCCAGGTTGCGATGCCCATGCAAACCACCAGAGTGACCCACAGCAGTGTGCGGAGCGAGAACGACTTGCTGGCGATCGCCATGGTTCGCAATCCGTCGTTGGAACTTGTCGCAGATGAAGGGAGACGACCATTCAGGTTACTGCATGGCACTCGCCTTGGCCAGCAACGTTTGGATTGGCACGCGCCTCGGGTTATACTCCGCTTTGGTCTTTCGCACCCGGGATACTGGCACCGGTGGACCGATTCGGATCAGTCTTCGTTTCTATAGCCATTTATCATGAAACTCCTACGCGCCAGCTGCGACTGCGGTTTTTGTTCGCGAAAGGCGCGAGTCGGGTGTCACTTTCACCAATGGTGGTTCCCGCTGTTCGAGCGTCGAACGGGGCAAATGCACGACATTGCCCGCGCGCTGCCTGACGAACAGGTGGTCTTGATTCAACTTGGAAAAGTCGCGGCAGCTGAACTGCACAAGCCTTTTCTCAAGTCGGTGGTGCGCGAGTTGGACGAGCAGTACGCTGGCAACGACGAGTACCTGCTAAAACCGGGCCCTGTGGACCGACTTCCTTGTCCTCAGTGCTCTCGTTCCTCGCTGAAGATTGTGCAGGTCCGCGTTGTGGCAAACTGCAAGGCCGATTGCGGTCATGAATACCGCTGGCTCGATAGCGAATCGCGCGGTTGCCCACGGTGTAACCATCGCCCCCATGCGTTTAGTGCCGATCTGGAACCGGCGTTTGCCGACCAAGGCAGAGTGATTTCCTCCTGTCCTTGCAGTTCCAACTTGGAGTCGGCTGCGCACACAGATGCGTACTGCCCCAAGTGCGGAGAGCTGCCTGAGAAATACCGGGTGGATGGTCGAGAGTTCTGCGGGATGCACCATGTTGCGCTGCAACCATACGACGCTCCGAGCAACTTTCTCTTCATCCACACCGCAGCGAGCCACGCCGCTGATCAGTTTCCGAACGCCAAGCATTGGGGCGACGCCACCGGCGAGGCACACGCGTCGATGTACTGTCCAAATTGCGAATCCGACCATCAGACGTGGCTGGAGAGCCATGCGTGATTGGGGCGGGAAAGCGAGGACCTGGGGCAACCCAGAAGAATGCCCCATTGCTAGCTGCCGCGCGCCCGGCTGGCAGTCGCCGCGCAGGGCCTCGAGTACCCACCCAAGTGGGGCTCGCCGCAGGGGTGTTTTCGCCTGCGTTTTCGCAGATGTTTGCCGTTAGGGGGCACCAGTGGTAACATACTGGATGGTTCGGAATTATCAGGTGGTGTGTCGCACAGGCCGGGGGTTCGCAGATTCAAAAATGTTGAGGCAGAGTGGGTTTTCCTGGAGCGTCGGATTGGGTCGCTGGAATGGTACAGCGGTCGAGGTCCATCTATTGCTGCTGCTGGGACTCGCCGGAGTGCTCGCCCTGACAGCCGACAAGCCGGTTATTGGACTGGTGATGATCGTCGTCTGGTTGGCGAGTGTCACTTTGCATCAGTTGGCGCACGTGCTGGTGGCCATGCGGCTGGGCGGTGAAGTGTCCAGCGTGGTGGTCGGCCCAGCTGGCGGCAGTTACGAAGTCGATCTGGCCGACGAGCCCGAGCCGCAAGTGCTGGTGGCGATCGCCGGTCCGGCGGTGCACCTGATGTTGGTGGTGGCCGCGGTCTGCCCGCTGGTGCTTCAAGGAACCGACGAAGTGCTGGCGCTGCTGCACCCGATTTCGGCCTTCAACCAGTTCACTCTCAACGTGCCGCTTGGAATCACTACCGTGAAGGTGGTGTTGTGGCTCAACTGGATTCTGTTCCTGGTGAACCTGCTGCCCGCTTACCCGTTCGACGTGGCCATCGTGTTGCGGTCGCTACTGTGGCCCATGGTGGGTCGGCGGACCGCGCTACTGGCCACCGGTCGTTTGGCGCAGGCGACGTCCGTGGGCTTCTTGTTCTGCGGTTTGTACCTGGCGTCGATCGTGCAAGTGGAGAGCTACGTGTGGGTGATCCCCATCTTTGCTTTCCTCTACCTGGCCGTTGCAGCGCAGCGCGACTGGTACCTGCTGGAGGAACTCGACGGCGAGACAATCGACGACGATTGGTTGGGTCTGGAAGAAGAACTGGGCGAAGACATCTGGCGCGATGACGCCAGCCACATGGTGCTGGTCGAACAGCACTACGATCAACTTCGTGAGCGGTACGAACGCAAACGCAAAGCCCAGGAAGACTACGAAGACGCCCGCGTCGACGACATCCTGGCGCGGCTGCACCTGGAAGGGTTCGAGCACCTTTCGCAGGACGATCAGGCCTTTTTGCGGCGGGCGAGCCGCCGGTATCGCGATCGTCGTCGCGATCAACACCCTCCCGCCGAATCGTAACGAGCCGCACTCACGATGGCCCGGCAAAAGGAAGCCCGAGAGGATTTACTGCGCGACGCGGTAGCGTTTGTCGAGCGGATCATGTTCACGTCGCCAGAGTGCGCCGAAGTGTTTGTCGGTTTCCGCACCAGCGGCGCGGCCAGCGTGTACCTCGACCAGGATCCGGTGTACCACTTCAATTCCAGTGGCCAGCTTCGCCGCGGCTACGTGGCTGGCGAGCTACTTAAGGCCGACAAGGGCAAGCTCATCGCCATGCACCGCGAGCGCCCTGGCGGAGAAGTGCAACTGGTGAGCCGAGTGCTCGACCCATCCGCCAAAGCGGTCTTGCTTCAGCAAGCCCGACAGCAACTCCAAGCCCTGCTAACCTCCATCGAGCACAACGCGCAGGTAATCGGCCAAGTGCCCGAAGAGCGCGACCTTCACACGCGGGCGACTGAGTGGCTGCGTGAGATCGTTGCCGCGCCGCTGGAAGTGGCCAACTCGCCGCACGCGCGGTGATCAGTCGGCAAGCGACTCGACGACCACCTCACCAGCATCGGTGGTGAGTTTGGTTCCCGCCGCGTTGGCCTCGCGGCGGACCATTGCTAGTCCGGCGTAACCATCGTCGAGCTCGGCGGCGGTGGTCACCGTGCCGACTTGCTTGTCGCCAACGGTTAACGCAGTGCCCGCGGCGAGCGCGGCGCCGTCGATTGCCCGCACGCGCACCATTTGCTTGTTCACGTGCCCCAGCGCGTCGAGCCGCGCGATGGTCTCCTGCCCCAGGTAACAACCCTTAGTGAAGCTAATCGCCCGGGCGTCGCGGCTCAGCTCCTGCGGCAACGTGCCCTCGCCGAAGTCGACTCCGCCCAGTGGCCAACCGGCAGCCACGCGCACACCATCAAGATCGGCACGGGAAGCCTCCGCAAGTTCGCGGTCCGCCATACCGGCGTTAGCTGGTGCGACCCATGCGGGTTCGGGGAGCAGCGGAAAGGGAATCCAACCAGGCTCGTTCTCGGAGCCGACGACTAGCGCCGGCCGTCCTTCGTTCGCTCGCAGCGTGACGTCTTCGCGAATGACGTAACGATCGAGCTGCGCGGCGAGCGGCGCGGCATCGTCGGCCAGTACGACAGCCGTCACGCGGTCCTCGGCGCTGTGCAGCACCGCGTGGCACAGCACGTGCCCTTTGACGTTGGTGAAGAAGGCCTCGCGCGACTCGCCGACCGCCATTTGCTTGACGTCGGCCGTGCACATGTTGTGCAGGAACGCGATGCGATCGTCGCCGGTGACTTCGAGCACGCTGCCCGGCCAGTCGGTGAAGTAGCTTCCTGTTGGCAGGGTCACGGGTGGTCCTTTCTTACTCGGCCCACTTCGGCACGGTGTGTTGCACTTCGTTCAGTACGATGCAACTTGCGCTGCGTTGGGCGAGCCGGGCCAGTTCGTCAGTCGAGGCGATGTGGGTCATGCCCAGGTCTTCTACCACGTCGGGCTCCAGCTGGCTCATGAAGTACACCGGGCCGCGGCATAGCGCTTTGTAGATTTCCCACGCGGCCTGCGCATCGTCGGTCTGGGCGTCGTGCAGTTGGGCGGCGCGGTCGAGGTTGCCGCCGGTGGCGATCAGCTCTTGCAGCGACCCACCCGGCGGTGTGTCGAGCTGCGTGCAGATGGCCACCGCGCTTTGATCCATGTCGGCCACTGTGCCGGCCGTGTGCAGCGCGCGGGCGACGTTCTCCCACGTTTGTTCCTCGGGCCCACCCGCAAGCGTGGCCACCACCAACTGAGCGGGCTGCTCAACGGCCAATGCCCACTCGCGGCCGCCAACTTCGTCGACCACGCGGGCGACGTCGTCCGGCGCGCCGGCCACGACCTGAGCTACTCCGCCTCCACGCGCGGGAATCACTTGTACCACCAACGCCGAACCGAGCAGCCAGCCGGCTTGGTCGGTTTCGCGGCGGCGGATCATTCCGGCGGTGGGCGAGTCGAGCGCGTCGGCCTGCGCGTAGCGCCGCTGGGTGAGCACGTCGGCGAACCGCGGATAGATCGACTCGTACACGCCGCGTGCGTCGCGAGCGTGGGACAACCTTCCGCAGCCCACTGGGATCACCAGGTCGGCTTCGAACAACTGTCGACTGATCATCAGCGGCTCGTCTTCCACGGCCGCCAGATAGCACAGCGAATCGTCGTCGCCCGACACGTGCCCGACGACTACCAATCCGTCGTCGGTCAGATCGCGAAGTTCGTTGCGCAGTTTGTTGGCTTCCTCGACGCTGCCGGTCACTACTTGCACCAAGGACCGCTGTCCGCCGGTTGCTTCGAGCGCCGCCAGCACGCCGCGGACCACGTCGTCCGCTTGCCGCACACCAGCGCCGATGGCGATGGCCACGTGGTCGCCCGGCACGGTGGCTTGCGCGAGCGGCGGAAAGCCGACCGGCGACTCAAGCGCCGCGGTGGTCGCTGCCACGACGTCGCTGGCCGTCAGGCGTGTGGATTCCGCCGAGTCGCCACCGCCCAGCCAGGCTTCGTCGCGCAACGAGATTTCCAGTGGGGGAAGTTCGCCCAGTTGGACATGAGCTTGAATGGACATAGCAACTCGAAACGCACACGGGACAAAGGGAAACATCGGCACAACCGAGTACAAAATGGTATCGGCCGCCGCGCAAGGGGGTCAAGCGGCGATGGCCCACCGCCAGGGCGTGTGGTAGGGTGAATTACGGTTGTTCGCAAACCCTGGGAGCTGTCGCGGCAATGTGGAATCTGAGATCGTCAATCGCCTGCAGCACGCTTGTATTGCTCGGGGCGTTCTGCGCCGGCTGCGGTGAAAAGTCGCAGCAGCCGAGCGAGAATTCGGCCGAGGCCAGCGAGCCCGAGCGGCAAGACGGTATGACGGCCGTTGAGATCATGCAGAAAGTGGTCGCCGTGTACCGCGAGGCCGATTCGTACATGGACAACGCCGAATACGCCGAGCACTTCATCCGTCCAACCGACGGAGTGATGCGTCAAACGCCACCGACTACCTTATCGGTGAGACTGCAGCGTCCCAATCGGTTTCTCATTACTCACATGCGAACGATCATCGACGCTCCTCCACAAGGGGCGATCGTTGCCTCGGATGGATCGCGACTGGAAGCCGTCGTCACGAATCTCGCACCGCAACGGCTGCGTGTAGATGCCCCTGAAGTGGCAAACCTTCAGACCGTGGCCCCAGACCCTATCCTCCGCGAAGCGTTGTTCCCCGGACCGATCCCCGACATTTTTCCCCAGCTAGCGTTATTGCTGCCCGACGGAGAGAAAGCCCCTTGGCCGCTGGAGGATCCCAGGGCGTTAGTGTTGCTCCCACCCAAGAAAATCAAGACGCCATCGCAGGACGCCATCGACTGCTATCGCGTCCAACTGCGTACCGACGAAGGTCCCCAGGTGATGTGGATTCACAAAGAGACCTTCGTCTTTCTGCGGATCGAGATTGCCAACGAGAAAATCCAAAAGCATCTATATCCGGATCAGGAATTCACCGAATTCACTTGGCAGTTCAACTTCTTCGACGTGGCCGTCGACATAACGACCTCGAAGGACATGTTCCGATTGCCCTCGCTGGAGGGCCAGAACGAAGAAGAAATGGTCGACGCATTTCGCCAACCACCCGCCGAGCCCGAAGTCGAAGCAAATCCGCCCGAAGCGACGGAGGGAGCCGAGCAACCCGCGGACACTGAGCCCTCGACCGACGAGGCCGAGCAGCGAGAAGAATAAGGTTCCCGCTGCTTTGCGGCCCGTGTGCAGTGAGCTGCGTAGTCGAGTAGAATACCCGTAAATCCGTGACAGGCGCTGTTCCCAAACCAATTCTGCGATTCGAGGGGGCTATGACGCAGATCCTGGCAGTCCAGCAGCAATGGACCGACAGTTTCGACGTGTTGGTGCTATTGGGTTTCGTGGCGTTGGTCATCGGGGGGCCGGCGTTTGGTTGGGCGCTGATGGTGCTCGACATTCGGGCGTATTACCGGCGGCTCCGTGGAGCGCTGGTGGTTGTTTCCAACTACGTTCGCTATGTACCGGCCTGGGTGGCCGACGAAGCCCGTCGTCGCCGCCGGGTGCCGCCTTGTTTGGCGGTGTTTGGGTTGACGCTGCCTTGCACCGAGGCCGAACTGCTCAAGGCCTACCGCGAACTGGTGAAAGAACGGCATCCCGACGTCGGGGGCGACATGGCCGAATTTCTACAGTTGCAGCGTTTCTTTGAAGAAGCCCGCTCGTTAATCGCAAACGCTGAGTGAACTTGTGCGCGGCAAGTGCTAGCACCGCTGCTGGTTGCTGTTGCCCGGCCGGGGGGGACCGGATACCATCGCGGCCCAACCAGCGGCAGCAGGTAGCGATCGCCGCCGACCGCCACTTCGCGTCGTTGGGCTTATCGCTTTTGATTCCACCAGCGGGGAAAGGATTCCCAACGATGAATGAGCTACGACCTCGCACCCTGGCCGACTTGGCCCATCTGGTCGCCGGCCGCACTACCGGCGACGCCACGGTTACCATTGTCGGAGCTGCCCCACTGGACGAAGTTGCGCCGCGCGAAATCACCCTGGTCGACCAGCCCGAACGTGTCGCCCAGGCGCTCCAGTCGCCTGCCGGCGCCGTGCTCGTGCCCACCGGCATGGCATGCGATGGCAAGCCGACCATTGAAGTCGACGACGTGCACACCGCCTTCACCACCATCGTCAAACTGTACCGGCCCCAACGGCAATCCGTTGCGCCGGGAGTCGATGCTTCGGCCATTGTGAGCGCTAGCGCCCGACTGGCGGACGACGTCACCATCGGCCCTCGCTCGACCGTGGCCGACGATGTGACCATTGGCTCTGGCACCACGATTCACGCCGGCGTGAACATCATGGCTGGCTGCCAGATCGGCGAAGGTGTCATCATCTTCCCGGGCGTCACGTTGTACGAAGATACCATCGTAGGCGATCACGCGATCATTCATTCCGGCGCGGTCATCGGCGCGTATGGCTTCGGCTACCGCCAGGCCCAGGGGCGTCACGAACTGGCGGCCCAACTCGGCAACGTGGTGATCGGACCGCACGTGGAAGTGGGCGCCAACTCGACCATCGATCGCGGCACGTACAGTTCCACTCGCATCGGCGAAGGCACCAAGATCGACAACCTGGTGCAGATCGCCCACAACTGTCAGATCGGCAAACACAACTTGCTGTGCGCCCAAGTGGGCATCGCCGGCAGCACCTCCACAGGCGACTACGTGGTAATGGCCGGCCAGGTCGGTGTTCGCGATCACGTACACATTGGCGAAGGAGCACGCATCGGCGCCATGGCAGGCGTATCGAACGACATTGCCGCCGGCGTGGTGGCCTTCGGCGCACCAGCCACACCCGAACGCGATCAGAAGATCTTGCTCGCCTCGCTGGCCAAGCTGCCCGAGATGCGCAAGCAATTCAAACAGATTCGCAAGACGGTGCAAGACCTGGAATCCACCGCGCGCCAGCAAGACAGCTCTGGCGGCCACGCCATGGACCCGGCTGCTTAAGGCAACTTCGATCCGACAATGCCAACAACACCCGCCAACAACGCGACCGACGATAACACCGTCGGCCTGCTGGCCGCCTGGGGAAGGTTTCCCGTGGTTGTGGCCGAAGCCTTGAAGCGCGACGGGTATCGCGTGTGTTGCCTGGGCGTGAAAGGGTACGCCGACGGAAACTTGGCGCGAGTGTGCGACGAGTTCGATTGGGTTGGCCTGGCGAAGCTTGGTCGCGCGTCGAAGTGGTTTGCTTCGCACGGAGTGCGGCGGGCCACGATGGCCGGCAAGATTCACAAGGTGAATCTGTTTCAGCCCATGACCTTCTGGAACCTGCTGCCCGACTGGACCACGTTCAAAGCTTTCTATCCTCACTTCGTCGCGCGCACTTCCGATCGCAAGGACGACACGCTGTTGTTGGCGGTGGTCGATACGTTCGCCAAAGGTGGCATCGAGTTCCTGCCAGCCACCGACTACGCTCCCGAACTGTTGATCGACGAAGGCGTGGTGGCCGGTAGCGAATTGACCACAGCCGAGTACGCCGACGTGGAATTTGGCTGGCACCTGGCCAAGCAGATGGGCCAGCTCGACGTGGGCCAGAGTGTCTGCATCAAAGGGCAGGCAGTGCTGGCGGTCGAGGCCGTCGAGGGAACCGACAGCTGCATCGCCCGGGCGGGTGAACTTTGCCGGCAGGGCGGGTTCACGGTGGTCAAAACCGCCAAACCCCAGCAGGACATGCGTTTCGACGTCCCCACGGTGGGCCAAGGAACGCTGGAAACCATGGCCGAGGCCGGCGGACGCGTTCTGGCGGTGGAAGCCCGGAAAACCATCCTGCTCGAGGATTCAGCCTTCCGAACCGCGGCCAACCGCTTGGGGATAACCGTGGTGGCGATCTCCCCCAAGGGGATGGATTCCCAGGGTGGCCGGCAAGCCGCATAGCACTGCCGAAATCACAAGTCCCTGTCAATAAGGGACTTGCGCTACGTGGCGGCATCCCGGGCGGGGACTCCCAGCCCGCAAATCCCTTAAATCAACGCCAGGCGCTATTCAAGCGCAAAACGCGGTAATCGCACGGTTTTTTCTCGGCATTCAACTCAACTTGATTGAGACATTCGCACACCGTGACTATACTGCACGCTGGGGGTAGGAGCCCGACGTGTAAGATGCGTGACGGGTCTGCACTCTTATTGTTTTCGTAACTACTATTCAACATTGGAACCGCTAGTGACGCGAATGGCGTCCGATTCGCTTCGAAAGACTCGAAGCTGGAACAGTCGGACTATTTTCACCTAGCCAATGCAGGTAAGGCAACTTTTGGAACAGAGATCCAGAGCACGCAAAATGCGTTGCTTAGGCCTGCGGAGCTTCTGAGAAATGGCACCTGAGGTTATCACTCCCTCGATCGAGCGACTGCTTTCACGGCCGCCCGAACACCCTAGAAGTTGGATTCTGGGATCTAATCCGAGGGTTACTCGCATTGCAAGCCACGCCGAAAAGGCGGCTGAAGTGCAATGCCCCGTTCTAATCACCGGCGAGACCGGCACCGGCAAAGAAGTCTGGGCTCGCTTGCTGCATGAGTTGGGCCCAAGGCGCGATCGGATGTTCGTGCCCGTCAACTGCGCGGCGCTCACTCCCACCCTGGCCGAGAGTCAACTGTTCGGTCACGAAAAAGGGGCGTTTACCGGAGCAGCCGGCGCCAGTTTGGGTGTCTTCCGCGCAGGCGAAGGTGGCATCGTCTTTCTTGACGAAGTGGGCGAAATGCCCGCTGAATTGCAGCCTAAACTGCTTCGTGTACTGCAAGAAGGCGAAGTCACTCCCGTTGGCGCCGCCAAGCCAGTGCCCATCAACGTGCAGATCATCGCCGCAACGAATCGCAACCTGGAAGCCGAGGTGGTAGCCGGGCGGTTCCGCGAAGATCTCTACTATCGATTGAACATGGTGGAGCTGGAAGTTCCTCCTCTGCGGCACCGCGTGGATGACATCCCACGGTTCATCGAGTACTTTTCGGCCAAGTACGCGGCCAAGTACAAACGCGACGCCTGGAAGCCCTCGAGCGACAGGCTCCGCGAATTCTGCGAGTACCCTTGGCCTGGCAACATTCGCCAATTGGGCCACGTGATCGAGCAGGCGTACGTGTTGGATTGCGAACCATCGCTTCCCACCACGCGCACCCCCGAGTCGGCCACGCCGGCGTTGCCTTTCACCAATCTGTCGAAACTGCGTCGTATCGCGGTGCGTCAGGCCCTGCAGGCGACCCGTGGGCACAAAGGTCGGGCCGCCAAGCTGCTTGGCATTCACGCCAACACGATGACTCGCCTGCTGGCCCAGATCGACCAGGAGCCGCAGGACGGCGATAGCCCCTCTAAGAACTAGTCTGACGGGCGGCGATTTGAATCCCCGGATGGTGGATGCTTCGCTCTCGGTGTGTCAGCACCTGATTGGTGCCGCGGTGGCGATCTACCCGTGATTTCTAGTGTTTTTTAGCCGTTAATCGCCGTTTCGGGCCATGTACGGCCACTTCTCACCGCGCGGCCCAAGGCACTCCTTGCTTTGGTGACCATTCATCATGTCGGTGAAATGGTCCGTAAGTGTTTTTCTCCTAAAGACTTACGACGTACGCGCAGCTGCACTCTCACCATTCGAGTGAGCTTCTCCCTGCTCTGCTTCTTGTCAGCAGAAAAATCTTGAGCTCCTAAGTTCTTTTGCACCATCTAGTTGCGCCGACTCTTGGCGACCCGCCGCAACCTTGGCACGCCCGTCGCTTTAGTGAGGGACGCGATCTGGTTGTGGACTATCCCAACAGAGGTCGTAGTCCGCCTGGTATGCCGGCCGGGTGTGGAGGGAATTGGATCCCTCCGCGCGAAGGCGCCCTGGCGGAGAGAGGTGTATTTCGTGTCGCTGCGCCCCGGCGCGTAGCGCAGGTCTCCTGGATATCAGGAAACAAGGAGCATTGGCAATGAGCATTGAGCAAGTTTACGAGAGCGCTGAATCGAAGTACGGCACGGAGAAATTTCAGCAGATTCGGGGTAACGGACACAGCAAGCGTCGCGCCCCGCAGAGCCGTCGTCGAGGCAAAGCACCGCAATCGTTTAACGGCATGCACCGTCGTCGTCGCAAGAAGGTTGCCTGGTAGCCAACGCACCCACGGCATTAGTTCACGCTGCGCGTTGAGGGACGCTCCAGCGCGGATAGATGTGCCGATTGGGCTGCAAGCATTGCGCAGCTACCCGGCTGCCGGTGTCTTCGCAGTTTGCTGAAGCTACCGCAACTCGTTGCGCGCCGACTTGCGCAAGCGTGTGGAGTGAGGGCTCTCGCGCAGGCGTAGTGCTAGATGTTCAACAGTGAAGAAGGTGCGTGGCCATGGATAGCCACGCGTGCGCTGGTTTGTCCCGCATGGGTTCAAGCGCAGCGCAACCAGAGTGCCAAGAGACTGACGCCGAGCAGTCTCGCGCCTGCGTGCATTGGCAAGGGAAGTCGGCGAACAACTTTGAATCTCGCAGAAACAAGTGATTGATGAACGCGCCTGAACTGAATGTTGCCGTGCCGTCGTCGGCTTCGTCGACGGTGGCACCCGTAACTCGCGCCGGACCGGCAGCGATAGGCCGCTGCTTGGTGGTAACGGTAGATTCTGCGCATGCCACTCTGCTCGAATCGTCGGCTGGCGAAGAGGGTTGGAGTGTCGACGTGTGCGACTGCTCGATGCAGGCGATGCGTCTTGCGTTCCGTCTGAAGTTTCATCTTGCTGTGGTTGATCTCCAAAGCGTTGCGGACAACGAGTCTTCGCGGAGCGACTTCGAACAGTTGGCGCACGATCTGGCGCAGAACCATGTTCCGCTGCTGGTGATCAACGGCGATCCCCACAACCCACTGGCCGAGTTCGCGGCGCGCCAACTTGGCGTATGGGTCTATCTGCCTGGGTTGGGGGAAGACGTGGGACTGGAAAACATGTTTCGCGAAGCGCGATTGGCGACCGAGAAGCTAGCGCGGGAGTCGGCAACAACCAACCCACAGGCAAAGGAGTGCAAGCTGCCCGGTGGTTAGATGCTGCCAGCAGTGTGCAGGACAGGGTTGGCTACGGCCAGCCAACAACCCGAGAGCGGCTGTGCAAGCAGTACAAGGTTTGTGGCCGCCAACCAATCGAGGGGAGTAACGATGAGCGAAAGACAACAACCAATAGTGCTGGAAGACCAGGAAGCCAGCGATCGGCACGCGCGCAGTATTGCGCCGATGCGTTCGCGCGGCCACAAGAAGCCCAGCAACCGCTCGAGTCGCAGCTCCGCCAAACGGAGCAAGCGCACCAAGAGCGCGCCCGGAGGTATCCACCAACGCCGTAACAAGCGTTCCAGTTGGTAACAAGTTTTTGAGACCGTTTTACGGAGCAACGGATCCGGCGGTCGAGAGTGAAGCGTTTGATCGGATCGCCGCGCGGCCATCCGAAGTGATTTTAAACAAGGGGATTCAATCGATGAGATGTACAGCTATGAACCGAATTGCTATGTGTGTGGCGGTTGCGTGCTTGGCCGTCGCCACAAATGGTGCGACGCAGGCCGCGACCATTACTTTGAACTTGGATAGTCTCGATGTCTTGTATGCCGGCGGGGCGTCGTTTGAAGGCAAGCAAGGTATCCTGCACGACATGAACACCGTGTCGAGTGCCGAAGGCGGCAACGAGGATCCAGTAGAAGCTCACAAACTAGTTGGCGGATCATTCAAACTCGACGAAACGCTTGTCGAGCAGTATATGGAGTCCGACAATATCTATGGCGATCTCTTGATCTTTGACCTCGGCTCGTCCATCGCATCGCCCAGCCCGGTATCGTTCGCCACAGGCGACAATTCCGTGGGCATGGATGACTACAATTTCGGCTTCGATTGGTTTCAGAAGTCGGGCGGCGTGACGACGAGTTCGCTTTCGCTGAAGTTCGACGATTCCTTGGTCGTGCTCACCGACACCGGTTCGCAAGGGAATCCAACCCTATTGATCTCCGCTTCAACCACCGAGTGGTCGCAGTTCAATCTGCCAGGCGGATTGCAGTTCGCACCAGGCTCGGAGATCAGCTTCTCGTTCACCACTACCTCCAACAATACGAGAGGTGTTCCTCAGCAGGGTGATTTCGAGAACATCATTGCCATGAACGGCGTGTTGACGATCTCCGGTCAAGCCATCCCCGAGCCCACCGGCGCCTATCTGCTGCTGACCGGTTTGGGAGTCGCCGTGGTGGCCGTCCGCTGGCGGTTGGGCTAGCACCCGGTTTGGCCTTTGTAGGCACAACTGAGCAGTAACGCACTGAACCGGTCGAGGTTTCCCCTTCCTCGGCCGGTTTTTGCTGCGCGCTAGGGACGCTTGCTTTGCGCGCCCCACGGCCCCTGGTATGCTGAGTGGCGCGAGTGCGCCGCACGACTATGTTGACTAGTGGGGAATACCAAATGACCGATGTTCAAACGCCTGCCGACGACCAATCGACCGCAGTTTCTCCCGCTCGCGTGCTGAAGGTGGTGATACCGATCGCGCTGGTGTTGTTGTGTATCTGGTGGGCCGTGCAGACCTTGCCAAGTGCCGCGCAACAGAATCTCGAAAGCAGTGAACTAGTCCGATTGCTTGGCAAGCCAGCAACGGCGGAGAAAATGGCCGGCTGGAGCGACGCGGATGGCGACATGGTGGCCGACTCGCCCGCCGACGATAAGTGTGTGACGCCGGAGGTGATCGTGTTCTCCTACGTCGGCTCCGACGACGCCGGCAACGCACCCACCGCTTGGAAGCCTTTTCTCGATGCATTGACCGAGGCTACCGGTGTGCCAACCGAGTACAAGCACTTCGTCGAACCGCAAGAGCAGATCGAAGCGATGGCCAACGGAGAGTTGCACGTGTCGGCCTTCAACACCGGTGCGGTGCCGGTTGCCGTGAATGCGGCGGGGTTCGTACCGGTCAGCACCTTTGGCCACGGCGACTCGTTCGGCTACACGATGGATTTGCTCGTCGGGGCCGACAGTCCCATCAAGAAGGTCGAGGATCTGAAGGGGAAGAAGATCACTTTCGTCCGACCTAACTCCAACTCAGGCTTCAAGGCAGCGTTCGTATTCCTGATGGACGAGCACGATATGCTGCCAGAGCGCGACTACCAGTATGGCTTCTCCATGGCGCACGACACCTCGGCCCAGGAAGTGGCCAGCGGCAAGACCGATGCGGCGCCTGTGGCCAGCGATTTGTTCGAGCGCTATGTGACGGATGGGCTGATCGACGCAAGTCAGGTTCGCGTGCTGTACCAGTCAGAACGATTCCCGCCGGTCGCGTTGGGTTACGCTCACAACCTGTCGCCAGCGGTGCGCGAAGCGGTGACGAAGTTGCTCACCGAGTACGAGTGGGAGGGAACACCGCTGATGGACGAGTACGGCGCTCCACAGCGCGATGAGTTCGTAGCAGTCGACTACAAAGACGACTGGGCCAACGTACGTCGCATCGACGACACACTCGAAAAAGCGCGCAAAAGTGTCCAGTAGCTCGGCGCTTTAGGAACCGTTGCGCTGCCGCCGCGCTTCGTAGAACAGAACTGCCGCCGTGGCCGAGACATTCAAGCTGTCGGCCACGCCGTGCATCGGCAGGGCAACCGGCGTGACGTCGGGCGACTGCCAAGCGTCGGTCAGACCCTCCGCCTCCCCTCCCAGGACAATGGCCCCGGGCTGCCGGAAGTCGACGTCCCAGTACATCCCGCTGGCGTCGGGCCGAGTGGCCCAAATCGCAAGGCTGTTCTCGCGAAGCCAGGTGAGCACCTCGCTGGCGGTGGCCGCTACTACGTTGGCCTGGAACACGGCCGACACGCTTGCGCGAATTGCGTTGGGGTTGAACAGATCGATCACCGGATCGACCACCAGCACCGCATCGATGCCCGCCCCGTCGGCCGAACGCAGTACAGCGCCAAGGTTGCCCGGCTTCTCGACTCCTTCGAGCACTGCGACCAGTGGCGTTTCGGGCAGTTGCAACTCGGCGAGCGTGCGTCGCGGCGTCTCGAACACCGAGACCACTCCGTCCTGACGATCGCCGTAGGCCAGTTTGTCGAACGCCTCGCGGGCCACCTCGAACAACTCCGCGCCGGCGGAAGCCAACTGCTCCACCACGGTTTCCGCCTCGGGCGAGCGGAAGTAGTCGCGGCACCACAGGCACTCCACGACTTTCCCGCCGGCATCCAGCGCCCTCTGCGATTCGCGTACTCCATACACCACCGCCCTACCCTCGCGTTCGCGGTTCGCGCGATTTTTGAGCGCGGCCACGGCCTTGATGCGCGGATTCTGCCGACTGGTGATCATCGGTGGATCCATAACTAGTCCGGCGCTCCCGACTGAGCCCACGCTGGCTGAGGTGCTTCGAAGACCACTCTTTCGCGCGACGAAGGGTGCACCAAACTCAGCCGCCACGCGTGCAGGCACATTGGCGGTTCGTCGACTGACAGGGTTTGCCGGGCGGCTGTTTCGCCCTCTGGCAGGTAGGACGGGTCGCCGACGATCGGCAAACCTAGCTGCCACAAGTGGACACGTATCTGGTTGGTCCGCCCCGTGATCGGTCGCACCAACAGCAGTGTCGTGCCGTCTGCCATCCGATGCCGTACCTCGAACTCGGTAGACGCCTCGGCGCCAGCGGTGTCCGGCAGGCGAACCCCCGCGGCCGAAGCATCCCGCGCGATGGCCGCGTTGCAATCGAACTTGTCGTCCTCCGGATGCCCGATTACCAGTGCGAGGTACTGCTTCTCAACTTCCCCCCGCTCGAACTGCGGTTGCACCAGCTTTGCGACTCGCCGGGTTCGCGCGAAAACCACCAGCCCGGTGGTATTGGCGTCGAGACGGTGGGCGTGGCGAAGTCGCTCAGGCGCGTAAGCCTTCGCGAGCAAGTTCGACAGCGTGTTCTTCTCGAAACGGCCACCGGGGTGGATCGGCAGCGGCGCGGGTTTGTCGACCACTACCAGGTCGGCGTCCTCGTAGAGAATGCGAATATCGGCACGCACTTTCGGCTCGACAACGCCGGGCAGCAGGTGCTCGTACTTCTCGCCTGCGGTTACCGTGCGCGAGCTATCGACAGGGTGATCGTTGAGCAGGATGCGCCCCAGTGTTAGCTCCTCCTGCCAGTACTCAGCCGGCATCGAGGGGACCGCACGGTGCAGGAAGTCGACGATCGGCAAGCCGTCCCATCCGCCCGCCACGTGCAGCGGCAAACGGCGATCGTAGGCCTCCGCGCCGGGCAGCGGAGTGGCGACTTTGCGAATCGTCGCGTGCCGCCGCGCAATCGATTGCTGCATCGCTTCGTCACTGGTGCGATAGCAGCGCGGGCACGACTCGCCTTTCACGTAGAGCGGAGACTGCTGATCTTCGGGCGACAGGATCGCTTGGCACGCGTAGCACTGGGCGGCGTCGGTCTCGCGCAGCGCCGCGTCGACCGCCACCCGCTGGTCGAACACAAAGCAATCGCCACGATAGTGCGCGCCACCGACGTCCTCGAAGTACTTGAGGATGCCACCGTCGAGTTGATAAACGTCACGGAAGCCAACCTGCTCGAGCATCGGAGCGGCCTTCTCGCAACGAATTCCCCCGGTGCAGAACGTTACGACGGGTTGCTCGCGAATCTCCTCGGGCAGCGACTCGACTGCCTTGGGGAAATCGCGGAAGTGGCCGATGTCCAAATGCTCGGCTCCCTCGAAGGTGCCGAGATCGACTTCGTAATCGTTGCGCGTGTCGAGCAGCGTCACCGGACGGCCTTCGTCGAGCCACTGTTTCAGCTCGCGGGGCGCGATACGTTTGGAAGTGTAGCGGGCGGGTTCCACGCCTTCGACGCCGAAAGCGATGATCTCCTGCTTGATCTTCACCAGCATCCGGGTGAACGGTTGGTAGTCGCTGTGGCTTTCTTTGATGTCCAGCGCCCCGATCGCCGAATCGGCCTGCAGGTGCTCCATCAGCGCCGCCACGGTCGGCGGCTGGCCGGCGACGAACAGGTTGATCCCTTCTTCGGCCAGCAGGATGGTGCCCCGTAGGTCCAGTTCATGGCACCGACGGCGCAGCTCCGCCCGGCGGGACGGCAGGTCCGTGAGTTCGACAAACTTATAGGCGGCCACATTCAGAATCGACATGCACTAATTATGCGGCCCGACCTCGCGAGGAGAAAGGTAGGCGTAGCCGGGGCGTGGCTGTACCGATTTCCCAAGTGTGCGATTCGCAAAACCGGTTATTTAGGACCACCTCGTCGCCGTTGGGCCGACCGCGTCCCTCGACAAGCGTAGTTAGAACCCTGGAGAATGGAGCAGATGCGGACTGTCGTATTCACGAATTAGCTGAGAGGACTTCCGATGTCAGGCCGGGTTTCCATCGTTGTGATACTACTTGCTGGTGTCGCTTGGTTCTGCCGCACTGCCGGTGCCGCTTCGCCGGAGGCGTTGCCTGACCTCCAGCAGCTTGCCAAGGATCTCTCCGCGGAGGATCTGACCCCGCTCCAGCGTGCGCGGATTCACGGCCGGCAGGCCTCCGCTGCGTGGATTCGCTGTCACCGGTACTTGCACGGTTGGCTCGCTCAAGCCGACGAGAAGACCGGACTCATTCCGCAGAACCTTCGGCAGGGCAAGGACATCTGGAACGGGCGCAACTCCGCCGCGGACAACTACGCCTTCATGGTGTTGGTGGCGGCCTTCACCGACCAGCCGATCTACCGCTCGCGGATGCTCGACATGCTGCGGACCGAGCAGCAACTCACCAGCCGAGTTGGAGCGCTACCGGATGCCTATAGCTTCTCGAAGCAAGGCTTTGCGCACGACGAGATCGACATGGATCGCGTGGTGTTCGACGGCTCGGAATACGTCAAGGACGGTTTGATGCCGATCACCGAGTTGCTGGGGTCCACGCCCTGGACCGAGCGGATGGTGGCGATTGTCGACTCGATCCTCGAGCACGGCACGCAGTCCACGCCCCACGGTGTCGTTCCCTCCGACAGCATTGAAGTCAATGGCGAAATGATGCAGGTGATGAGCCGCCTGTACTACCTGACTGACGATCAGCGCTACCTAGATGGTGCGTGCCGAATCGCGGACTACTATCTGCTGGGCGACCGCCATCCGACGCGTGACGTGGAGGTCATTCAGCTCCGCGACCACAATTGCGAGCTGATTTCCGGCCTGACCGAAGTCTACTGCGCCTGCCATTTTGATCGACCCGAGAAGAAGGCCTCTTACCAAGCTCCGCTGCATCGGTTGCTCGACGATCTGCTGGCTCATGGTATCAACGAACACGGGCTGATGTACGACTCGGTCAATATGAAGACGGGCGAGGTCGTGAACGCGAGGATTCACGATAGTTGGGGATACAACTTCAACGGCGTGTACACTGTCTATCTGCTGGATGGCACGCAGTCCTACCGTGAGGCTACACGCAAGGCACTGGGGTGCCTGAAGCCGCATTACTGGAGCTTCGCCTGGCAGGGGAAGAGCGCCGACGGCATCGCCGATAGCGTCGAGGGGGCAATCAACCTCATGAATCGCGAGCCCGATGTCGCCGGTCTACCCGAATGGGTGGACGCCAACATCGAGCGGATGCTCGCCATCCAACAGCCCAGTGGCATCGTCGAAGGCTGGCATGGCGACGGTAACTACGCCCGCACGGCCATGATGTGGGCGCTATGGAAGCAGCAGGGCGCCACGGTTCAGCCATGGAGGGGCGACGTTTCGGTGGGCGCTGCCGCTCAGGGCGATGGGCTGGTGTTGTCCGTCCAGTCCAGCGGTCCATGGAAGGGAAGACTCTGTTTCGACCCGCCGCGGCACCGTGAGGTCATGCGCATGCCGTTGGACTATCCGCGCATCAACCAGTTTCCCGTGTGGTTCACGGTCGCCAGCGACAAGCACTATGCAGTCGTTCGCCGAGGCGACGACGGAGAGCCCGTGAGCACCGTCTATCCTGGATCAGAGCTGATCGCTGGACTCGAGTTGGATCTCACCAACTCTCAATCGACTGCGCTGCTGGTCATTCCAGTCGCCGGCGCAAACCACAACCTTTTACCCGATGCGCTGCAGAAGGCCGCACACCAACTTCGGTAGACGGCCATTTGCGTCGGTGTCCGAATTCTTGGCCCATCGTTCGGCAGCGAGTGATACCCGCAGTTGCGGAAATCCGGCGGAGCTGAACTGGCTATTTCCATCTTATGATGGAAAAAGGTGGGACAACCACCGTTAGGTTCCCCTCCCGCCGTACATGTACTATCCCGTAAGGCGGCTTTTCCTAGAGATACTAGGGCGTTCGCTCTGAAATCGGATTCGACAGTTAGGGTTCGCGCCGAGACTGATCGCGCTGCCTTGCCACTACTCAGTACATTTGTGCGTGTAGCCACTGCCCAGGCCCACCATGCATTCTCGCGACGAGCACCAAATAGCTGCCTTCTCCGACTTGCTGGCTGCCAGCCGCAGTCGAGTGTTTGGCTACATCTACGCCATGTTGCACAACATGAGCGACGCCGAGGATATCTATCAGCAAACCACTGTGTTGCTCTGGGAAAAGTTCGGCGAGTACCAACCAGGCACCGAGTTCACGAGTTGGGCGCTCAAGATTGCCTACTTCAACATCAAGAACTTCCAGCGCTCGCAGCACCGCGCCCGCGTGTTCTTCAGCGAATCGGTCATGGAGAAAGTGGCGGACAGTTTCCTAGCAGAGAGCGACCGCGAGGCCGACGAACGTACCGAAGCCTTGAGTGGCTGCTTGAACAAGCTGTCGCCAGAGCAGCAAGAGTTGCTCCGGCTGCGATACTCCGACGGCGCCTCCGTGAAGCAGTTGGCAGAGCAGGAGAACAAGACCGAGGCAGCCGTTGCAATGGTGCTGACTCGGCTAAGGAAGAGTCTGCTGAAGTGCATTAAGATGCAGATGGCTATAGGGCGATAGGAAGGGTTCTAGGTATGGCGATCGACGAACAACTGGTCAAGCTGATCGACGCGGTGCTTTCCGGCACAGCGGACGACGCTCAGGTGCAGCAACTGGAACAGTTGCTGGACCAGGATGAAGAAGTCCGCCAGTTGTTTGCCCACGTGTCGCGGTTGGACGTCGATCTCCGCTACAACTTCCGCACCGGCAGTTCTCAACCCGTGCCGCGCAGCGTAGAGACTTCGTGTCCCGCACCGGTTGGCCAATCGAAACGAATCGTAAAGCATCCGTGGTTGTGGTTTGCTGCCATCGCGGCCAGCGTTGCTCTGCTGCTCTCCTTGCCAAATCAGCAACCGGCGCCGACACAGCCAACTGGTCCGGCTGCCACGGTGGATGCACCACTGCAGCGTCCCCCCGCGCCCGTGGCAACGCTTTCGTCGCAGGACAACGCACGCTGGCAAGAGGGCAGCCCCGCCATTGGCCAGGTGTTTCGCGAAGGCCAAACGGCGGAACTGATTGAAGGCGAAGCGCGTATTAGCGTCGGTTGCGGCGCCGAGATCGCCATGCGAGCCCCCTGCGCCTTGAAGTTCGTCGCCCGCGATAAGGTGGAACTCGAATACGGCGACGTGGCCGTGCATGTTGCTGAGTGGGCCAAAGGGTTCAGCGTGCTGACCGACAGCATGGAGGTGGTCGACCTGGGCACCACGTTCACGGTCTCTGCCTCGAAAGAGAAGGGCGTCCAGACGGAAGTGATCCAAGGGTTGGTGCGAGTCCATCCCAAAATGGCCGATAAAGATCGTCGAGGCCTGTTGGTCGGCGAAGGCAAAGGCTATGCAGTCGACCGACAGGGGCGAGGCAATGCGTTGCAGCAGGCGAGCGACTCGATGTTTGAGACCGCCAGCCTCAGCAAACTGCACCTCTACCGACCCATCAACCTGTTGAACACTGGTGTGGGATTCGACGAAGGTGATGAGGACCCCAACTGGATGGTGGTCGACGGGCCCGGCGAAGGCAATTTCGAGCCCCGCTATGCGGTGGTGTGTGTTCCCGACGAGCGGTACCTGCCAAACGACAAAGCGAACTCGCAATGGGTCTCGATGCCGGGTTGGCAGACGGCCGAAAAGAATTCGCTCTACACCTTCAAGACAGAGTTCGAGCTGGACGGCTACGACCTGCGCACCATCCAGCTCTTCGGCCGCTTCCTGGCCGACAACGGCATCAAGGCCGTGCGCATCAACGGTATCCCGGTAACGGTGGAGTCGTGGATCGACAACGAATCCTTGCAGGAGTTTGACCACAGCCAGTTCCGGTACGTCAACGTGACGGATGGACTGGTTGCCGGAACGAACGTCGTAGAGATCGACGTATGGAACGGTATCTTTGCCGAGCCAGCCGAGTGGCGGGACCTCCCCAACCCCATGGCTCTACGAGTGGAATGGTACGCGTTTGGACGCCAGTCTGAAGCGCGAGACGAGTAAGCAACGATTGAATGAGCGAATCGCAAGAACTTGTGCGACGCTTTTCCCAGAAACACGCACCGCATCTGTCGAGGCGGGACATGATCAACGGACGAACTTCCATGAAACCAACGTGGCTTTTAATTGGCATCCTGGCAACCGCAACCGCGCACGCGCAAACCACTCTGTATTCGGACGACTTCAGCGGAAATGGCGGATTGCTCAACGGAGCAGCGGTCGACATTAGCAACGGCCTCTCGACTAACTGGATCGCCAATAGTGCGTTTCTGGACGATGGCACAACCGATGGCAGCCTTTCGGGTTCTGCGTTGTTGGATGTCTCGCTGCAGCCGAACGCTCAATACAACCTGTCCGTCGACATTGGCGTTAATGCGGTGGGCGGTGATTGGGGTGGCTTCGGTTTCGCCTCCGGCGACGCCGCCACGTTTATTGGTCTTCCGGGTGCCGATGGTGGCAACGATGACCGCTTTACCGATGGGCCGGGTGGCCGCTCCTGGGCGCTCTTGCGGGATATCGACGGCGCGCTGAATGTGGGCGACGTCGAGTATTTCGGCGGTGCGGGTGCAGCAAACGGATTCAACGCGGACGACACGCTCGACATCGTCGCCAACACGACCTACGACGCGGAGATGCAGTTGATCACGGCCGCCGATGGTTCCAGCTATACGGTCGAGTTGTTCATCAACGGAGCGTCGGTCCTCGACGGCGATAGTGGTCTGGGGACTCCCCGAACCATCACCGACAGCATCGCCCTCATCGGTTCGGTTGGTCTCACCTTTAATAACACACTGACAACTGGTCACACCTTCGACAACTTCTTGCTCACCGAGCAGGTACTCGGCGCTCCCGACAATGTGTGGAAGGTCGACGGAGGCGGCAACTTCAACGACTCCGCCAACTGGTCGGAAAACACAGTGCCGACTTCCAAGGCTACCTTCGGTGCTGTGCTCACGGCGGCAAATTCACCGGCAACGGTCACGCTGGACAGCCCGGTGTCGCTCAACAACATCGTATTCAGCAACGGTGTCGCCGACTACATCATCAATGGCGGAAACACGCTGACGATGATCGGCGACGCGGACGTGTCGACGGTTGGTCGGCACTGGCTAAGCGTGGACGTGGCCGGTTCCGCTGGACTCACCAAGTCTGGCGCTGGCGAGTTGATTCTCGACGCTGGGAACTCCTTCAATGGAGCGCTGACCGTCAACGATGGCCGTGTGTCGGTCACGCACCCGAGTGCGATTCCCGCCGGTGCGAATGTGGACCTCGTGGCCACGACTTCCAATCTGCTGTTTGGCGGCGATAACGGCTTCTTCGTGGAGAACGGAGCAACTGGCGGTGGCTACGTTGGAGGCACGGTCGATGGCGTCATCTCCGGCACCGGCTCGGTGATCGTCACCCTGGGTGCCAAAGTTACCTTCACCGGGGCCAACACTCATACCGGCACAACCACCATCGAAGGGACCGACACCGTCCTGACGCTATCAGGAAGTGGTACCCTCGGTGCTTCAGATGGCACAGCCGCTTCCGAAACGCGCATCGGCGGCGCCGCCCAACTCACCTTCCAAGGCAAGGCCATCGGCAACGAGGTGCTGAAGCTCGACGAGCGGGCGAATGAAGGTACTCCCGCTCACCTCTCTACCGGCGGCACAAGCTCCTGGGCCGGCAACATCTTCGCCGACACGCCCGGTGAAGGAAGTCACTACAAGATCGAGTCGACTTCTGGCACGCTTACGCTTGGTGGAACCATCTCGGCCTTTGACGATGTCGCGCCCAACGACCGCTACTACGTGTTCGACACGGCCGCTGGCAGCACGATCGCCATCACCGGTGCGATTACTGATTACGCTACTGACGCCAACGGCGACTTTCTCGACGCCGACATGAACGGCACTCCCGATACCAATGCCGGCGATAACGTGCACGTTATCAAGCGAGGCCCCGGTACGCTCAACATCAGCACAGGTGGCCAGAACACCATTGCCGACCAGTTCAACTTCCACCGTGCCACGACGGTGATTGAAGAGGGAACTCTGGCAGTCATCGACTCGCAGACCGCCAACGCGGGTGAGTTGTACACGTCCCGAATCGAGGTGCACAGCGGCGCCGTCTTCGATACCAGCGCGTTCACCACCTACAACCTGCAGGTAACTCAGGATCCGGATGGAATCGAGTTCAACGGTGACGAGATCGGACAAACTCTGGCCGGCACCGGCACCATTGATACCGGCGCCGGTACTCTCGGCATGTTCGAAGACTCTGTTGTGGAGCCCGGTACCAATAACGTGGGCACGCTCACGGTCGATGGCACTCTCAGCATCAGTTCCACTCAGGCGAATCCGAATGGCGGGATGAACTTCGATCTGGCAAATGTCACCACTACCGGCAGCGGCGTGAACGACCTGCTGGATGTTGATGGTGCGCTGACGCTTAACGCATCGGGCGGTGGGCAGCACAACCTGCGGGTCACCCCCGTTAGTGGCAGCCTGGCGTCTGGTCCCTATACCATCATCACCGCCAACTCCCGCACCGGTTCGGCGACGGGTGGTAACTTCGACGTAAGCTTCACCGACCAGAACGGCAACGCCCTGAATCCTCGTCAGACCGGATCGGTCACCGTTAGCGGCAACAACGTAACGGTCAGCTTCGCAGGAGCGGCTGCTGCACGCACGTGGAACGGCACCGCTGGCAACAGCACGTGGGACGTCAACACCAGTACCAACTGGACCGGTGGCGACTCGAGGTTCCGAGACCTGGACAACGTGACGTTCGGCAGCGGCGGCACCAGCAAGGACGTTGTTTTGGAGACAACGGTCTCGCCTGGCAGCACGCTGTTCAACTCCGTCAGCACCTACACGTTCACCGGCAGTGGCGGCATCACGGGCTACGGCCCCGTGAACGTGAACGCCGGTACGGTCAAGCTGCACAACACGGCTAACGACTACCGCGGTGCGACCACCGTCGCCAGTGGGGCAACGTTGGAAACGGTCTCTGCATCCACCGGCGATGTCACCATCAATGGCACCCTGGTGCTGGGCAAACCCACCGCCACGACCATCATCGACGATTTCAGCGGCGACTTGAGCAGTTACACCAACACGGTCATCCTTGATACGGATACCGGCGGCGGTGCGAATACGGCCGCATGGCAAATCACCGGCGGAGCCGCTGAGTACAACACGACCACCTATCAGTCCATCGAGCAATCCGCACTCGTTCGTAGCGGGCTAAGCCTCGCGGTGGGTGAAGAGCTCATTGTGGACGTTGCCCACAGTGGCGATTCCCAAGACATCGGCCTCTACGTGGGTGGAACCACTCCAGTGGCTGGAACGCGACAGGACTACGTTTCGGTCTATGCTCGCAACGACGGGCAGTTGTACTCGCGAGGATTCGACGGAACCACAGAGTACGGCTTGGTGGGCGGGGGTGCTCCCGAATACACATCGCTGTTTGTCGCTCGTACCGGCGAAAACACTTTTGAGGCTGGTTTCTACGATGCTACCGGCCGCAACGTCATCACGACACGAACTCCCGCTACCGCCAACGAAGCAGACGTGATTGGTTTCTACACCGACGTTCGCGCGGCCGGAGTATTGGGTAGTGTGGACAACCTTCGAATTCTCGAGCTTGGTGGTACCGCCACCTTGGACGTCAATGGCGACTTTGACCTCAGCTCCTCGGGTGTTCTGGAGGTTGACATCATGGCAACCGGTTTCGACAGCCTCGACATCAGTGGCATGGCGACCCTCACTGGGGAGATCGCCGTATTGCTGGAAGAGGGCCTCCAACCAGCAGACGGTACGCAGTACACCATCCTTTCGGCCGCAGGCGGGATCGCCACGGCGCTCGGCAGCCTCGACTTCGGCGACGGACTGCCAAGCGGGTTCTCGGCCTCCTACGACGACTCGATGACCGACCTGATTCTGACCTTCTCGGCCGGATTGGGTGGCGACTTCAACGGAGACGGCATTGTCAACATCGCCGACTACACCGTGTGGCGAAACAACCTGGGTGCCGACGAGACCGTCCTGCCCGCTGGCACTGCGAGCGGCAATGGAGTGGTGGACGAGGCCGACTACACCTTGTGGAAAGACAACTTCGGCATGACTGCCGCCGCACTGAGCAATATTGCGTCGGCGTCGGCCAACGTGCCGGAACCAACTTCATTTGTTTTGATTGCCGGCCTTGTGGCCGGTGGGTTTTTTGCACTGCGTCGCCGTGGAATAGGGCAGCATTCCACGGTTTGACGCAGTGCGTTTGTTTGAGAACTGTTTTGCTTGTGGCCTTTTTGGCTTTTCTGTACTGGAGGTTTGATTAATGAACTGCTTTAGATTCGCATCGTGCCTTGTGGCAATCCTGACGGCCCTTGTGGCTGGCAACGCCGCACAGGCAGGACCAGTGGGAGAGATCGACAATTTCGACACGGCTGGTGTGTCGGAGTACGATTTCTTCAAAATCCTCGACCAAGGACCAACAACCAATGTGTCGTTTTCGGATGCTGGTGGAAACCTGTCGGTGCTGTCAACCGGCGCTGATGGCGCTGAACAAGTACTGTTCTTCCGCAACGATGGTGTCTCCCTGGGAGTCAACGAGGAACTGCAGGTGGACGGTCCCGCAACGGTCAATGGCGCCAACGATCTGGGCCTGGCTATTGGTGCAACCCCAACCGATCTGGGGGATGGCAGCAGTGGAGACACGCGCAGCTCGGCCGATTTCTTATTCCTTTCGTTCCGTTCGTCGACCCAACTGAACAGCCGTGGCTTTGTCGGTGGCAGTGAAGTCGGCCAGGTGCAGGCTTTCGGTGTCAACGCCGATACGCTGTTTATCGCCCGACTCGACAACGACAACATTGAGATCGGCTACTACGATGGCGCGGCTCGCAATGTGTTGCGGACGGAAACTCCGGCGTCGACCGACATTTTCAATAACGTCGGTTTTTACGCGGATCTCCGAGGCGACGGAAACACGGCCTCGGGTTTGGATAACCTTCGTATCGTTCCGGAGCCCGCTTCGTTTGTGCTGGCAGGCCTCGCAGCACTAGGCCTCGTCGCCGTGCGGCGACGACGTGCCTAGGCAACATGCGGAGCAGTAGGCTGCTCCGCGGATTACGGCACAAGCCGCTCTCGGCTGCGGCGAACTTTTCCTCCGTACCGAGAGCGGCTCTACAATTCACTACTCGCTCTCAATAAAGGCGTATTTGAGATGGCTTCCAAACGGAACGCATTTACCCTGGTCGAACTGCTGGTGGTGATCGCCATCATCGGCATTCTTGTGGCACTACTGTTGCCCGCAGTTCAAGCCGCCCGCGAAGCGGCCCGGCGGATGCAGTGCACGAACCGTTTGAAGCAACTGTCGCTCGCTGCTCTCAACTACGAGAGCACGCACGGCAAGCTCCCGGCCGCACGCATGGGTTGCGACACCGATCCGGCCTGCCCGCTAAGTAGCAACGATACCAATCATCTAGAAGGGGCAAGCGTCTTTGTACAGCTTCTGCCGTTCATGGAAGAGCAAGCGTTGTTTGATCTGTTCGACCTGGACAACAACGACATCTGGTATCCCGGTACCTGGAATTGGAACGCCCCCAACATCCAACAGGCGCTTGCCGCGACGCCGGACTCGATGGTCTGTCCTAGCGATGGCGAGCGTTTGCCGTACGCACAGTATCAACACAACGTGCCCGCCAATGTCCAGGTGGCGACCGGCAGCTTCGCGGCCGTTTGTGGCGACGTTGGCCCTCCGGCAATCGGAGACGAGTTCTATAAGAACGACCGCGCCGATGCGCGGGGCAAGCCGTTCAGCATGAAGTACAACAACACCGGCGTATTCTTCTACGCCAAGCAGATCAAGCTAAGGCAGATCCAAGACGGGTTGTCCAACACCATGTTCTTTGGCGAGACTATACTCGGTCACTTGCAGGAGCACAGCAACATCTGGAGCAATGGCAATCGAGGCACTTCCTCGATGCGGAGCACCTTCTATGCACTAAACACGCTTCCCGAGTTCGTGCAGCTGAAGGTTACTTCGCAAGAGAGTCATGGAGGTTTCAACAGCATGCATCCCGGTGGCGCGAACTTCTCCTTTGGAGATGGCAGCGTTACGTATCTGACAGACGACATTGAGCGCGAGACGTACCGCAGACTGTCGACGCGCATGCCAGAAGCCGACGTCGTGCTGGGCGAGGGCAACACGGGTGGCGGCGGCCCGCGTTGAAAACCCTACCACTTACCTACGTAACTCGACCTATACGACAGAGGTTTTTCCGAATGCGGTGCTACCACCTCTACCCGCTTGTGTGGCTGTTGAGCCTGGCTGTTCTTGCTGGATGCGGCGACAACCGCGGCTTGGTGCCCGTTTCGGGCACCGTGACCATCGACGGAAAGCCGCTGACGGTGGGCCAGGTGATGGTATCGCCCGAGGGGCATCGGCAGTCCATTGGTCCGCTGGATGACCAAGGTCGGTTTACGCTGACCTGTTACGAGAAGGGCGATGGCGCCCCCGTGGGGACCTTCCCCGTGGCTGTGATGGCAGTGGAGCAAATCAGCGAGCGCGAACTCCGCTGGCACGCACCGCGAAAGTACGCCAACGAGTTGAAGTCGGGCATCACAGCTACCATCGACGGGCCCACGGACGACCTCAAAATTGAGCTTTCGTGGGATGGCAGCCGACAGAAGGGCCCGTTTGTCGAGAAGTTTTAGCACGCAGCATCGTGGACTACGCGAAGCGGCGTGAGAAGAGGCAGGCAACAGACATCGTGATGAAGCATCGTGGAAGATTCTTGGGATCGAAGATCGTACTCGCGACGATTCTTCTGGTTGGTGGTCTGTGCGGCAGTCCCGTGGAGGCGCAACTAACGCTCGCCAGTGACATGGTGCTCGATTCCGAAGCACTGCTCATGCCAATCGGATCCACTTACGGTCCGGCCATCAATGGTCTGGGGCACCAGTCCGAGGCATTGCTGACCCGTGGCGACTACCAGTACGCCACGTGGTATCACAACGGTCCGGACGACGAGTACGTTTACGTTGCGCGGCGTCATCTATCCGGCACCAACTGGGAAGTGATTGACGACCTGGGAATCACTTTTGATCGTGGCGACGGAAACGCATGGGACAATCACAACGTGATTGCGATGGGCGTCGCCGACAATGGAACCGTCCATCTTGCGTACGACCACCATGGCCACACACTCCGGTACACCAACTCGGCCGCAGGCGCGGCAACCAGCGGCACTTGGAACGCATCACTGTTCAACTCCGAGCAGAATGCGCTGAACGTCAGCGACGCGAATCTCACGGCAGTCACCTACCCGCGTTTTGTCGACGATACGGCAACTGGTACGACGCATTTCATCTATCGCTCCGGTGGCAGTGGCAATGGCGATTTGCACGTTGCCACCTACGATCCCACATCGAGCACGTGGGGACCGCTCCGCAACTTTATTGATGGCGACGCAGGCACCTACGTCGATTCGGTGGGTAGCTCCAACAACCGCAATGCTTACCTGAACGGAGTCGACGTCGACGCCAGCGGACGGATGCACATTACCTGGACTTGGCGGGAGTCGGCGGGTGGCACCAACCATGACATCATGTACGCCTACAGCGATGATGGTGGCGACACTTGGAAGAACAATGCCGGTGTCACCGTTGGCACGCCCGGCAGTCCGATGGACCTCGACTCGCCCGGCATCACCGTGGTGCCAATGGATCGCACCAACACGCTGATGAACCAGCAGACCCAAACCGTTGACGCCGACGGCGCTGTTCACACGGTGATGTGGCATCGCGCCGACGGCCAACCGCCCACTGGAGGGTTCACGACCAGCGTCTCTGCCTACTACCACTACTTTCGCGACCCCGGCAAGACCTTGCTGGCCGATTACTTCGACGGCCAAGGCCTCGCGCTCAACGGCGCTTCGCCCGACCGCGCGCGGAACGGTGCAACGTGGGAGGCGGGCGACACTTTCCTCGACAGCGGCATCGCTGGCACCACGGTTGCCGGCGAAGCTAACGGCCAGGCGGCCCATCTCGACTTCACGCCCGAAGCCGGCAAGGTTTACACCGCCGAAGCCACCATTGTGAACAACGAGTCGAACTGGGTTGGATTCGGTTTTCTGCCATCCGATCCGTCGAGCGGCGACTGGTCGCAAACCTCGTTCGAGGTGCGACATTCCAACGCACCCGGCTACGCCTGGATGCTCAGTCGCGACAGCACTGGCAACGATCAGGAAGGCTTCCTCGGCACCGGCACCACTGGCGCGCAAGCGTGGAACGGCGACGTGGTCGATCCGACCGCCCCCGTCGACATGAAGATCGTGCTCGACACTCGCGACGAGAATTGGACGGTCGAGTGGTTCCTCAACGGCGAATCGCAGGGCACGCCGGTGGCGTACGGCTCGACCGGAAACCCCGGCATCGGCGGCATTGGATTCAGCCACGACCGCAGCGACACTTCCAACGGCGGTGCGACCATTACCAACTTCTCCCTTAAAGAGGGAGAGACTGTCGGCGAGTGGGTCCGCAACGAATTACCCACCGAACGAGCCGTTGGCTCCAGGCCCGACATGGGTTACGACGAAGCCGGCAACCTGTACGCAGTGTATCTATCCCCGGGCGAGGGAGACGGGCAGGGCGTCACGGCCGACTACTACACCAACGGCGACTTGATTATCGCGGCTGCCTCGAAGGCCACGCGCTGGCAAGACTGGGAGATCGTCTATACCGACTCCGCCGACTTCGTCGGCGAACCACGCCTCGACACCACGCGACTGGTGCAGGATGGCATTCTTTCCATCTTCGTGCAAGAGAACGGCGGCAACATCGGCACTCCGACCGGCTCGGCGCTGCACGTCTACGAGTTCGATCGCCTTGCGCAACACGTAGTGTGGGCAGGCACCGACGCGGCCGAGTGGAACAACGACGCCACTTCAGACTGGGATAGCGAGGGCGACGACTTCGGCGACGCAACTTTCCAAGCTGGCTATCGCGTGACCTTCGACGACGGCGGCACCAGCTTGAACTTGCAAATCACCGAAGCTGTTGCTCCGTCCTCCACAGTGTTTCGGAATACGTCCGGCAGCAGCTACTCACTATCTGGTCAGCCCATCGCTGGAACAGGCGACTTGCGACTCATCGGTGGCGGCGACGTCCATCTCAACAACGGAGCCAACACCTACTCTGGCGATACGATCGTCGACAGCGGCACGCTCTACCTGCAAGGCGACACCTCGCTCGTCTCGCCAAACATCCGCGTTGCAGCAGGCGCGGCACTGGATGCCTCGGGCACCATTTCTGGTAATCTTGCCCTGGTCGGTCAGAACCTCACGGTCGACGGGCAAGTCGCAGGCAACGTGCAAGCCTCAAGCGGTTCGACAGTCGCGCTCGGCGCGGCCGCGCAAGTGCAAGGCGCCGTCAGCGTTTCGGGCTCCGCGATGCTTTCCGGGCAGGGCACCATTACCGGGAACCTGCAAGCGATTGGGGGCGTTGTCCGCGTGGGCGGTGTGGGCCTAAGTACGACGGGTGGAACATCCTCCACGGTGATCGACGACTTCGAAAGCGGCCTTTCCGGCTACACCTCGACCATCATTCTGGACACGAATGGTGGCGGGTCCAACTTCGCCAGTTGGCAAATCGATCAAGGACGCTTGCAGTACGTCACCACATTCGAGTGGGGCTCGACTGTGGAACAATCGGCGTACATTCGCAACGGACTCGCGCTTGACGTTGGCCAGGAGGTGCAAGTCGACCTCGACCACACCAACGCTTCCCAAGACATCGGGCTGTACGTGGGAGGCACCTCCCCCACAACCGGCGTTCGCGAGAACTACGTGAATATCTACGCGCGAGCGGGTGGAGGACTCTTTTCGCGGGGGTTCCTCGGCGAGAACGAACTCAATCTGCAGAGTGGAGGCTCTCCCAGTTTCGATCAACTATTCATCAAACGAGTGGGTACCGACGACTACGAACTGGGGTACTACAACGGAACGAATCGCGTTGTTCTCACCACTCGCAACGGCATGACTGGCAACGATGGAAGCGTGGTTGGTTTCTACACCGACGTACGCAACGAGGGAGAACTCGGACTACTCGACAACTTCACCATCGTCGAGACCGGCGTGCTTCAATACCAGGGAGAAACACTGCTAGTCGAGGGAGACGCCGAGTTCGATTCCTTGGCGACGCTCCAGCTAGACATCGCCACACCGAATGGCAGCGACCTGCTGATGGTCACGGGGAACATGCAGGCCGGAGGAACATTGGAAGTCACACTGGACGATGAAGCGCCGGCGCCCAGTTTGGGAGACGGCTTTGATCTGCTGGATTTCGCGTCGGCCGGTGGGGCGTTTGACGACTTCGTTCTTCCGCTGCTATCCACGGGGTTGGCCTGGAACACTACCCAACTGCTGGAAAACGGTTTGCTGAGTGTCGGTCTCGCTGGAGATTATAATGGGGATGGAGCGGTTAACCTGGCCGACTACACCGTCTGGCGGAACAACCTGGGCGGCAACTGGATCAGCAATCGCGATTCGGGACTTTTCGGCGCGATCGGCGTTCAAGATTACGATGTCTGGAAGCAGAATTTTGGGCTCACCATGGTTTCGGGCGCGGTTCACACTTCCGCCGCAGTGCCCGAACCGAGTACTTTGTGGCTAGTCGCCCTGACACTTGGGATCACGTGCTTGGTTCGTGGCTATGGCTCTCCCGGTGCCGAGGCCAGAGAACAGAGACGTTAACGAAACTCATCGAAACATGCCTTGCAGGTCCGCAACTCTCTGGCTTTCCGCGCTGTCGTTGGCAGTGTGCATCGCCGCATGTCCTGCCCATGCCGACCCGCCCGAAGTTGTTCATCCGGAGTTGTCGGCCTCGCTTGAAGCGAGTATGGACCTCGAAAGTGGTTGGCAGAATCCACCGCGCATGGCGCGCGTACATTGCTGGTGGTGGTGGCTGAATGCCAATGTCACGAAGGAGGCCATCACGCGCGACTTGGAACAGATGAAGGCCAAGGGGATGGGCGGGGCCAACATCATCGACGCCGCCCACGCCAGCCAGGGAGAGCAATCGAAACCCCCACACGGCCCCGACTTCGCTTCGCCCGAGTGGCGAGAGTTGTTCGTCCACGCGCTCCGCGAAGCCGAGCGGCTCGACCTGGAGCTTGGTTTCAACATCCAAAGTGGTTGGAACCTGGGAGGACCGACGGTCACACCCGAACATGCTGCCAAGGAGGTCACCTGGTCGCGACAGTTTGTAACCGGTGGCAAGGATGTCGAGCTTGAGCTGCCCGAGCCGGACTCGCGATACGACTACTACCAGGACATCGCCGTGCTGGCGGTGCCCCTTCCCGCCGGGCGGAGGCAGCGACTGGCGCGGATCGACAACTTTCGACAGAAGGCCTACCACGATTACCCCGGCGGCTTCACGGCGGTCGACGCCACGCACCTGCTAGAAGTCGGCCCGCGTGGGCGCGGTGTGGCCATCGACCGCGAGTCGATACGCGACCTGACCGAACTTGTAACCCCCGATGGCGTGCTTAACTGGAAGGCGCCGGACGGTCGGTGGTTGGTTCTGCGTTTCGGCTACACGCCCTCTGGCGCGCACGTGTCGACTTCCAGCGACAACTGGAAAGGGTTGGCGATCGACTACATGGATCGTGAAGCCTTCCATCAGTACTGCAATGATGTGTTGAACCCCATCCTCGAAGCGGCGGAACCGCACATCGGAAAGTCGTTGCGGTACCTGCATACCGATAGCTGGGAGCTCGGCCCAGTGAACTGGACCGCCGCCATGCGCGACGAGTTCCAGAAACGTCGTGGCTACGAGCTTCAGTCGTTCCTTCCGGCGCTAGCCGGATACGTAGTGGATGATGCCGAAACGTCGAACCGTTTTCTGAGTGACTTTCGCCGTACCATCGCCGATTTGATTGCCGACGGCAAATACACTGCCTTTGCTGAATACGCCCACCAGCGCGGGCTGGGCATCCACCCTGAGTCGGGTGGACCTCACGCGGCACCGGTAGACGCGTTACTCTGCCTGGGTAGAAGCGATATCCCCATGGGCGAGTTTTGGGCGCGCTCTCAAACGCATCGCACCGCGGACACCTCGCGGCTGTTCGTCAAGCAACCTTCCTCGGCAGCGCACATCTACGGTCGACGGCTGGTCATGGCCGAAGCGTTCACCACTATTGGGCCTCACTGGCAACGCGATCCTCGCGACTTGAAGCCGGTGTTCGACCGCGTCGCCTGCGAAGGGCTCAACCTGGTGATGTGGCACACCTTCGATTGTTCGCCACCCGAGGCCGGCACGCCGGGCAATGCGTACTTTGCCGGAACGCATCTAAATCCGCAGGTTACCTGGTGGGATCAGGCCGATGGCTTTCTGGGCTACCTGAATCGCTGCCAGTTCCTCCTGCAGCAAGGCTTGCCGGTGTCCGACGTGCTGTACTTCTATGGCGAGAACGTACCGAGCTTTGTGCGCCTGAAGCGCGATAACCCAGCCTCCGTTCCCGAGGGCTACGACTACGATGTGGCGAACCTTGAAGTGCTGGCCACCCGCACGCGCGTGGAAAATGGCCAGATCGTGCTACCCAATGGCACCAGCTACGCAGTGCTGGTGCTGCCGCCGTCGGGCCATTACGGGCTAGAAGCGCTACGGCATATCGAGCGACTGGTTGAGTCCGGAGCCACGGTAGTTGGCGAGAAGCCCACCTCGGCCATTGGTTTGTTGGCCGACCCCAAGCAGGAGACTGAGTTTGCCCAACTAGCCGATCGGCTGTGGTCTACCGGAGCCGTCAAACCCATCGAAACCCAAGAGTTGCTCCAAGATACTACGCCGCCCGACTTTGCCTATTCCAACTTGGATGGAGCTCAGCTCGACTACATTCACCGTCGCACCTCGGATGCCGACATCTACTTTGTTGCCAACCGACTAGAGGAGCCTTGTCGCACTGAGTGCCATTTCCGAACGCGCAGCAGTAGCGTCGAATTGTGGGACCCCGTGACCGGCGTTATAAAGGCAGCCTCAGAAGTTCGCTCCCAGGACGATCAAACAACTCTTGAATTAGACCTTCCGGCCAATGGATCGGTGTTCGTGATCTTCCGCGACGAACCTACGCCCGGCGTGGAGCCTGCTGTGCATTGGCGACAGGTCGACACGGTGCCGTTGGAGGGGCCCTGGAATGTTTTGTTCGACCCCGAGTGGGGCGGCCCAGAAGAAGTCGTCTTCCCATCGCTGATCGACTGGACAAAGTCCGACGACGATCGTATTTGCTACTACTCCGGCACGGCTGTTTACGAGAAAAAGTTCGACCTGCCCGAGTCGCTCGGTCCCCAACAACGTCTGTTGCTGGATCTGGGCGAAGTAGAAGACATGGCCCGTGTTTACCTGAACGGCCACGATCTGGGTGTTGTTTGGACCACGCCGTTTCGGGTGGAGCTTGCGTCCGCTTTACGCAAACAGGAGAACCATCTCCGCATTGAGGTGGTCAACCAGTGGCCGAACCGTTTGATCGGCGATGCAAAACTCCCGCCAGAAAGTCGGCGAACCAGAACTAACATCCGCAAATTCGACGAGGGCAAGCATCGCCTGATGCCGTCGGGACTTCTGGGGCCCGTTAGGTTAGAATTGGAATCGCCCGCGGAGAGTGATCGTGTTACCGAGGCTCGCAGGGAACCGCTCGACTCGAAGGAGTCGAAGTGAGATTCAGGCGAGAGTCGGCTCTCGGTCCCTTCGGTAGAGCCTCGTTGAACCCCATCTCGATCCGCGGCACTGGTCAACGCTCGTTCGGCCAATTGCCCAGGCGCGACGAGTGAGGATTCGTCTGCCCTCGATTCCGCACCTTGGATAGCGATAGCTATCTGTACAAGACAAGCCTTTTCCCACAGCGCCGTTGGAGTTTTCCGTCGGACGACGTGTGCGAAGCAGGGCGACCTACGCAATTCCCAAGACAACTCACGAATCTCTCGATGCTCGAAGAACTGAAACAAGCGGTCTGCCAAGCCAACCTCGACCTCGTGTCGCACGGATTGGTAATCCTCACCTGGGGCAACGTTAGTGGCCTGAGCGAAGATCGCGAACTGATGGCCATCAAGCCGAGCGGCGTGGCGTACACGGAGTTGCGCCCCGAGCATATCGTGATCGTCAGCATTGCGACCGGCGAGGTGGTCGAGGGCGACTTGAACCCTTCGAGCGACACTCCGACGCACCGCTTGCTTTACCAGAGCTTCGATCAAATTGGCGGAATCACGCATACGCACAGCGTCAGCGCCACCGCGTGGGCGCAAGCCCGGCGATCGATTCCTTGTTTCGGAACGACCCACGCCGATCATTTCTATGGCGAGCTTCCCGTCACGCGGCCACTCACCCAGCAGGAGATCGAGGAGGCGTACGAGGAAAACACCGGCCACGTAATCGTGGAGACGTTTGCCCAGATCGACCCCAGCGCCGTCCCTGGCGTGCTGGTGGCCAATCACGCTCCCTTTGCTTGGGGCAAAAGCGCTGCGAAGAGCGTGGAGAATGCGGTGGCGATTGAGGCCGTGGCGGAAATGGCCCTCAAGACGCTCGCGGTGAATCCCGCTGCAGCGGCTGTCGATCAATACCTGCTCGACAAACACTACTTCCGCAAGCACGGTGCCGGCGCCTACTACGGCCAAGGCGGCGACCATTGATTTCCGGGGGCAGTTCCTTCCATGCCGAACATTCTTCCCAAACTCGAAACCCTCGAAGCCTGGTTCATAACCGGCAGCCAGCACTTGTATGGCGATGAGGCGCTGGCCAAGGTGGCGGAGCACTCCCAGCAAGTCGCCGCCGCCCTGGATGGGGATGCGGAGATTCCTGTTCGAGTGGTGTTCAAACCGGTGGTCACGCGGCCCGAGGAGGTTTGCCAACTGATCGACGAGGCCAACGCCGCGCCGAACTGCGTGGGGCTGATCGCGTGGATGCACACGTTCTCACCCGCCAAGATGTGGATCGCCGGCCTGTCGAATCTGAACAAGCCGCTGCTGCACCTGCACACGCAGTTCAATCGCGAACTGCCGTGGCAGACGATTGATATGGATTTCATGAATCTGAACCAATCGGCCCACGGTGGCCGCGAGTTCGGCTTTATGTGTAGCCGGTTGCGTGTTGCGCGCAAGGTGGTGGTTGGTCATTGGGACGACGCTCAAGTGCGAGGCGAGGTCGGCACCTGGACCCGCGCCGCGGCAGCGCGACACGATCTGCGGTCGGCGCGCATCGCCCGCATTGGCGACAACATGCGCGAGGTGGCCGTGACCGAGGGCGATAAGGTCGCCGCCCAGATCACGTTCGGCTACTCGGTCAACGGCTACGGACTGGGAGACGTCGCCGCGTTCGTCAGCCATGCAACCGAAGCCGATGTCGACCGACTCTGCAGCGAGTACGACGAAACGTACGCGATGGCCAACTCGCTAAAGCCCAACGGCCCGCATCGGCCGTCGCTTCGCGATGCCGCCCGCATCGAGTTGGGGCTCCGCGGTTTTCTCGAGTCCGAAGGCTTCGTCGGCTACACCGACACATTCGAAAACCTGCACGGCCTTAAGCAACTGCCGGGCATTGCCTCGCAACGGCTGATGGCCGACGGTTACGGGTTCGGCGCCGAAGGCGACTGGAAGGCAGCTGCCTTGGTGCGGGCGTCGAAAGTCATGGCCGCCGGACTATCAGGCGGTACGTCGTTCATGGAAGACTACACCTATCACCTCTCGCCCGACGGATCGCAGGTGCTCGGCGCCCACATGCTGGAAGTCTGCCCGACTATCGCGGCAGATCGACCGAAATGCGAAATCCACCCTTTAGGCATCGGCGGCAAAGAAGACCCGGTGCGGTTGGTGTTCGATACCCCAGCCGGGCCGGCAGTGAACGCCACTGTGGTGGACTTGGGTAACCGCTTCCGCATGGTCTTGAACGAAGTCGACGTCGTGACTCCGCCGGATCCGATGAGCAAGCTGCCGGTAGCGCGGGCGTTGTGGGAGCCCAAGCCGAACCTCAAAACGGCGGCTGCCGCGTGGATTTACGCGGGCGGATCGCACCATCCCGTATTCAGTCAAGCGCTCACGGCACAGCACTACGAAGACTTTGCCGAGATGACCGGCATCGAGTTGGTAGTGATCAACTCGGATACGAGGCTTCGCGAACTGAAGAACCAATTGTTGCTGGGAGACCTGCGCAAGGATTAGTTCCCGCAACGTTCCCTTTTCCTGTTTACTACTTCACCCTTCTAATCGGACGCAACTACAGATGGAAACTGTCGATTGGCTTGTTGTCGGCGGATACTTCGCACTCTTGGCCGGACTGGCTTGGTGGGTCATTCGCCAGAGTAAGGACACCTCGGACGATTACTTCCTGGCTGGGCACAGTCTGGGTTGGTTCATCGTGGGCGCATCGATCTTCGCCTCGAATATCGGCTCGGAGCATCTTGTCGGCCTGGCGGGTTCGGGTGCGACCGATGGTGTCGCAATGGCTCACTACGAACTGCACGCTTGGTGCCTGCTGGTTCTTGCCTGGGTGCTAGTGCCGTTTTACGCACGCAGTCAGGTGTTTACGATGCCACAGTTCCTCGAGCGTCGCTTTTCGCCCGCCTCGCGGTACACATTGAGCGTCATCTCACTAGTGGCCTACGTGGTGACCAAGATCGCTGTGGGCATCTTCGCGGGCGGCATCGTATTTAGCGTCCTGTTGCCGGAGCTTTCTTTTGCCGGGCTCAACAGCTTCTGGATCGGCTCGATCCTGGTGCTCGTCGTCACGGGGTTGTATACGGTGCTCGGCGGTTTCCGCGCAGTGGCCTACACCGAAACGTTGCAGACCATCATTCTGATCGTCGGCTCAGCGCTAGTGACCTACTACGGCTTGAAGTACGTTGGTGGCTGGAGCGGATTGCGGGAGACCATCGGCTCCGAAATGTTCAATTTATGGAAGCCACTTACGGCCATCGGTGCCGATGGCCAGGCGTTACCTATGGAGTGGGCGCCTGTGGAAGAAGTCAATGAGAACGGCGACTTGGTGCGCCAGGCCTGGTACTTCAACGGCAACTATCCATGGCTCGGCATGCTGTTTTGTGCCCCGATTATCGGCCTTTGGTACTGGTGTACCGACCAGTACATCGTGCAGCGCGCCCTCGGCGCAGAAAACGAGACCCAGGCCCGCCGTGGAAGTATCTTCGCCGCACTGCTGAAGTTGCTGCCCGTGTTCATCTTTATCGTTCCCGGCATGATCTGCTTTGGGCTGATCATGAAATCGCAGAGCGGCGCCGTCGAGGGAATGGACTTTTCCGAGATGCTTCACGAAGATGGAGCGATCAAAGAGTCGGGCAAGGCCTTCCCTCTGATGGTCAAGAACGTACTACCTGCCGGTGTGCGAGGCCTGGTAGTCGCCGGGCTCCTCTCCGCCCTAATGAGTTCGCTGGCGGGCGTATTCAACGCGTGTAGCACGCTGTTCACCATCGACCTCTACAAGAAATTCGCCCCAGAAGCCAGCGAGAAACGCCTAGTGCAAGTTGGTCGTTGGGCTACCGTCGCCATGGTGCTGATCGGCATGGCGTGGATTCCGGTTATCCAAGGTTCCAAGGGACTGTACGACTACCTGCAGAGCGTGCAGGGTTACCTGGCGCCGCCCATCTTTGTGGTGTTCTTTCTCGGCATTGCGTGGAAGCGACTCAATGCCCAAGGGTGCTTGGCCGCGCTGTTAGTCGGCTTCGCAATGGGGATATTCCGCCTGGGAGTCGATACGCCGCCAAAGATATATGAGAACTTTGCTTACGCCGAGGGCTCATTCTTCTGGGTCGTCAACAAGATCTACTTCCAGTACTTCAGCTTGCTCATCACCGTGGTAAGTGCAGTTGCCATGATCGTGGTGAGCTATCTGACTCGTGAGCCCGACTATCAACGTTTCCAAGGGCTCACCTACGGCGTCGTGTCCGAGGAAGAGAAACGCACTACACGCGAAAGCTGGGGCGGCGCCGACGTCGCCCTCTCCGGATTGGTTCTGGTGCTCATCCTGGCAGCGTACTTGTACTTCCAAGGCTAATGCAGAAGAGCCCATTTGTTGTTAACTCCTGATGCTTTCCTCCAACTGAGTTCGATACCATGTCACGTCTTACGGCCAGCATTAATCGCGTTTTGTACCTTCCGTTACTTTTGGTGTTGCTCACTCCCGCGACATCACGCAGCGCAGAAGTGAAGGTAAACGTCCGAGTCGATCGTCCCACGGCGGAGATCAGCCCCGTGCTGTATGGGCTATTCTTCGAGGACATTAACTACGCTGCCGATGGTGGGTTGTATGCCGAATTGGTGCAGAATCGTTCGTTCGAGTACTACTCTGTGGGAGGTTGGGCTGCGAACAGTGAGCGTTTACATCCACTTTACGCGTGGAAGAAGGTCGAGCGCGACGGCGGTGAGGTTCAGCTCAAGGTGGAGAGCGAAACACCGCTGAACGACAACAACACGAAGTTTCTCACGCTCACGCTCGATGGTAGTGGAGCGGCGGGAATCGAGAACTCCGGCTTCGGCGGAATCGTCCTCGAGGAGGGAGCCAAGTACGACTTCTCGGTTTACGCCAAACGAACCGACGACCAGGAAGTTCCCTTGAAAGTCGAGTTGCAGACGTCTGAGGGCGACGTGCTGGCTTCGGGGCAGGTGCCACGCACCTCCGGCGAGTGGGAAAAGTACGAGTTGACGCTCTCGCCCAACGCTAGTGCCGACGAGGCCAAGCTGGTCCTCACCACCACCGGCGGTGGCAAGCTGATGCTCGACATGGTATCGCTGATCCCTCAGGACACCTTCAAAGGTCACGGAATGCGCAAAGATTTAGCGCAGGCGCTGGCGGACCTGAAACCCGGTTTTTTGCGATTTCCCGGTGGCTGCATCGCTCACGGACATGGACTTGAAAATGCGTACCGTTGGAAGGATAGCGTCGGCGACGTGGCCGAGCGCAAGCCCAACTGGAACCTGTGGGGCTATCATCAGACTTACGGGCTGGGTTACTTCGAGTACATGCAGTTGTGCGAAGACATCGGCGCCGAGCCCCTGCCTGTTATTCCGGTAGGTGTCTGTTGTGGCTTCCGCGATCCATTCGAAGTGGTGCCGATGGAGCAACTGCACGTGTGGATCGACGACGCACTCGACCTGATCGAGTTCGCCAACGGACCGGTCGACAGCAAGTGGGGTGGGCTGCGTGCCAAGATGGGGCATCCGGAGCCTTTTAACCTCAAGTACGTTTGCCTTGGCAACGAAGAGCACGACACACCCGAGTGCCGCGAGCGATTTCCCTACTTCGTCGAGGCCATTCGCGAGCGCTATCCCGACATCAAGATCATTGGCACTTCGGGACTGGGGCCCGAGATTCCCTTGTACGACCTGATGACCACCACGAACGTCTATAGCTCGGACGAACACTACTACATGCCGCCTGAATGGTACCTGAGCAACGTCCACCGCTTCGACAACTTCGACCGCAGCAAACCCAAGGTGTTTGTGGGTGAGTATGCTTCGGAGGGCAACACGCAGTACAACGCGGTGGCCGAGGCGGCCTACCTGACGGGCGTGGAACGCAATGCCGACATTGTCGACATGACCTGTTATGCGCCGCTGTTCGCCAAGTACGGCTCGACGCAGTGGACCAAGGCCGACTTGATCTGGTTCGACAACAAGTCGCTGGTGAAGACACCGAACTACTACGTGCAGCAGTTTTTCAGCACATCCAAGGGCGATGCGTACCTGGAAAACACCGTCGAGATGACAGGCCGCGCCTTGCCCCAGGAAAACTACGCGGGACAGGTAGGCATTGGCACTTGGCGCACTGGTATCGAAGTCGAATCGGCCTCGCTGAATGGGCAGCCGCTGAAACTTGACGATTGGAAGGTCCTGGCAGGCGACTTCCGCAACACCGAGGACGGCAACTATGCCCAGCTCGACCGAAACAGAGAGGCTGCGGTAAGCGTGGCTCCGGACAGTGCCGAGGGTGAAAAGACCGTGTACGAGGTTCGCGCCCGCAAGACCGGCGGCAACGAGGGCTTCCTGCTGGTGTTTGGCTACGGAAATGAAGACAGCTACTACTGGTGGAACGTTGGCGGTTGGGGCAACACCCAGCACGGCATCGAACGCCGCGTCGACGGAGCATCGACCAACCGATTGGTCTCCGCTCGGGGACGCATTGAAACCGATCGTTGGTACGACCTGCGAGTCGTGCTTGAGCCGGGCCGAATCCGCTGCTACATCGACGACAAGCTCGTTCACGATTACCGTCCGCTGGCGCCGGAGGTGCGAGTGTCGCCTACGCTAGATCAATCCACCGGCGAGTTGTTCGTCAAGCTGGTCAACCCAGGCACAACAGCGGTCAAAGCAACCGTCGAGCTTGAAGGTTACTCCGCATTGGGTTCCGACGCCACGCTGACCACGCTGGCCGGCCCGGCGGAGGCAACCAATTCACGCACAAAGGAAATGGTGAAGCCCGAGCAGCGGACGATCCCCGCCGACAGCACCATGACGTTCGAATTGCCTCCCACTTCCGTCGAGGTGCTGCGGCTGAAGGTCAAATAGCTCAGGTTACTGTGCAAAAACGAGCGATGCCCGGCGGTTTACCTCCGCTGGGCATCTTGTGCAGCCTTAGTCCCCACATGAGTGACAGGCAGGTATGTGTATGCGAACGGCCGAATTGAATCGAGTCGGAATCTGCTTCAGGTTCTGCTGTCTCTTCGCACTCTCCGTAGGTCACGCCGTGTTCGGCGGCGTTTGCACCGCGGGTGAACTCGATTGGCCGGAGCCCGTGCGCTTCAGCCGCCCAGGTTGCATCTGGTGGTGGATGGGTAACGCGGTCGACCAGGAGAACCTGACCGCGAATCTGGAAGCGATGGACGAGGCGGGCATGGGTGGTGTGACCATCGTGCCTATCTACGGAGTAAAAGGTCGAGAAGCAGACACTATCGAGTACCTTTCGCTCGAGTGGCTCGAAATGTTGAACCACACCATGCGCGAGGCCGAGCGTTTGGACATGTGGGTCGACATGACGCCCGGTACCGGCTGGCCCTTTGGCGGACCTGGGGTCACCGAAGCGGATTGTGACGCGGCGGTGAGACTGGTCGACGGAGAACTCGTCAGCCGACCATCAGGATTTCGCGTCAAAAGAGCGGCGCCGGGTGCGGCGGGATTGGCCGTGAATCCCTACTCAACGCAATCTCTCTCCGCTTATCTGGGGCGTTACGATCAAGCTCTCAGCCAGACGGAGGTGCTGCTCCCGCGGGCGCTCTATCACGATTCGTTTGAGTTCACGGGAAACTGGTGTTCCGACTTCCTGGAGCAGTTCAAGAAGCGTCGTGGCTACGACTTGAGCGAGCATGCATTGGTTCTGATGGGCCAGGACACCAGCGACCCGGACAAGGTCGCCAGAATCAAGAGCGACTATCGCCAGACACTCTCCGAACTGCACCTGGAGTACTTGCAACTGTTGCAGGACTGGGCCGAATCAAAGGGCAGGACGACACGCATTCAAGCTCACGGAGCGCCGGCGAATTTGCTCGACGCTTACGGCATCGCTGGCATCCCCGAGACCGAAACGTTCGGCGCGAGCAAGTTCCGGATACCAGGCATCCGCCGCGAAGCGGATAACGTGCGGCCTGATACGCCACAGCCAATGGTCAACCGATTCGCATCCTCGGCGGCGCACGTGATGGGAAAACCATTGGTGGCATCGGAGAGTTGCACTTGGCTCCGTAATCACTTCCGCACCTCCCTTTCGCAGATCAAGCCTGAGATCGACGAGCTGTTTCTGAACGGCATCAACCACGTTCTGTTTCACGGGACAATCTACAGCCCTCGAGATGCCGCCTGGCCAGGTTGGCTGTTCTATGCGTCGATTCAATACAGTCCCCAGAATAGCATCTGGCGGGACACGCCCGCGCTGAATGCGTACATCACACGTTGCCAGTCGATGCTCCAATCGGGAACACCCGACAACGACGTGGCGCTCTACTGGCCCATCCATGATATTTGGCACACCAGACGCGGCATGCAGCAAAAGCTGACAGTTCACGGTGCCGGCTGGCTGAATAACAGCGAGTGCGGCAAACTGGCGGAGTGGCTCCGCACCAATGGCTACGGGTTCGACTTTGTTTCGGATCGTCAACTCACGTCTGGGAAGGTCGAGCCCTACCAAGTGGTGCTGGTGCCGAAGATGAAACGCATGCCGGTCGAAACCATGCAGGCTCTGGTGGAGTTGGCCAAGGAAGGCAAGAGCGTGATTTTCCTCGATAAGATTCCAGCCGACGTGCCCGGCTACTATCAAGTGGGCGAACGGCGCGAGCAATTGCAGAACTTGGTCTCCGAATTCCCTGGCGAGGCGGTCAAGCAGGAAGGGCTCAGAGAAGCCCTCGACGCGGCGGGGGCCGCGCGCGAGTCGATGGTCGACCTGGGACTCGATTTCATCCGGCGAGATCATGGGGAAGGGATAAACTACTTTGTCGCCAACATGAGCAGCAAGCCTGTCAATGGCTGGGTGGCACTGGGCAAACCATTTAAGTCGGCGGCAATCCTCGATCCCCAGTCAGCACAAACCGGTGTGGCTAGCACCAAGCAAGGGCAGGTCTATTTGCAGCTACTGCCCGGCGAGTCGAAGTTTGTACGTACCTTCACGACGAAGGACCTTGCGGGAAGCAAGTTTCCCATTTTTCATCCCGCAGGCGCAGAGCCACAACCTATCACCGGCGAGTGGCAGCTCACGTTCACTCAAGGAGGCCCCGATTTGCCGGATGGCAATCGTCTGAGCGAATTGACCTCGTGGGCAGACGGTCAGGATGCGAAGCGCGACGCGTTCGCTGGCACAGGGCGATACGAAATCGAGTTTGATCTGCCGGACGTCGACGCCGACGATTGGGTTCTCGATTTAGGCGAGGTTTGTGAGAGCGCGCGCGTCATCGTCAATGGAACCGAGGTTGCCACTTTGTACAGCATTCCGTTCCAAACTCGCATCGGCGAGCACCTCCATCCCGGTCGCAACACGTTGGCGGTAGAGGTGACGAACCTCTCGGCGAATCGCCTTCGTGACATGGATCGGCGCGGCCTCGAATGGCGAATCTTCCACGACGCCAATGTGGTCACTCAAAACTACAAACGCTTTGACGCCAGCGATTGGCCACTCACGCCCTCTGGCCTGCTCGGTCCGGTAGAGTTGATTCCACTGCGCGCCTTCGATCCGACTGCCGCGGACTAGAGTTTCGCGACCACCCCCGTGGGCCAGCTACGCCCTGCGAATTCTACTGAGTGTCTTTCGAGTGCTTGTCGAGAAACTCGACGACGCTCTGTCGCTGCTGCGCATTGAAGAAAACGTTGCCTCCGTGGCCAGCGTTCGGGATTTTGATGAACTCCACGTCGAGATCGTACTGTTTGTAAGCGTCGACCATCGCTTGGGCCTGATCGATCAGCACGACTCGGTCGTTCTCACCGTGGAGAACCAACAGTGGCGGGTCGCCTTTTCCGACGTGGTGCGCGGGACTGGCGCGTCGCGCCAGTTCCTGTTTGTCGCTCGCCTTGCCTCCCAGCAGCTTATACACGGAACCGCTTGCCGATTCGGTCTTGCTCGGTTGGGTTCGAGTTCGCAACAAGAAGTCGCTCGGGCCGAAGAAGTCGACCACCGCTTGCACCTCGGAACTTACATCAGTGTTGTCGCCGACCTCGCCTTCCAGTTGTTTATCACCGGCAGTTACACCAAGCATCAGTGCGAGATGTCCACCCGCAGACGTCCCCATCGCGGTAATATGCGAGGCATCGAAGTTGTAGTCGCCTTCGTGGGCGCGCAGCCAACGTACGGCGGCCTTGCAGTCGTGTACTTGGGCAGGAAAGATTGCCTTGTCTGTAAGGCGATAACCAATGCTGGCTACGGCAAAGCCGTGTACTGTTAACCACTTCACGGGACAGCGCTCGTAGCTGCCGGCACGCCAGCCGCCACCATGAATGAATACCACTAGCGGCGCTTTTTCGGGTTCGTCTGGCAGGAACAGATTGAGCTTCAAGTCGTGCGCGTCGGGGCTGGCAAATACCACATCGCGAGTCGGAGCGGTCTCGCCAACGACTTCGCTGCACATGCATACCAAGACGACCAGGAAGAGCGCCGATCGTTGAGCGGACAGCGGGCTATCGAGTTGGATTCTCATACCAAATCACTCCCAGATTGTGACGTTCTTCGCAGGTCAGCAGATCGAGATCGCCGTCATGGTCGAGGTCGATCATCTCGATCAAATCGTACTTGTAACCCCTGGGTCCACCCAGGTCGTGATAGGTAGCTTCGATCTGCGGCTGTTCGAGGTCACCTAGTTCCATCCAGGTACAGGCAGGCACGCCGGGAGATCCGCCCAGGTTGGCGGTATGCACCAGGTCCAATCGTCCATCCAGGTTGACGTCGGCAACCGCCACCGCCTTGCCGAGTTTCACTCCGAAAGGATTGGCAATACGATGGCGTTTCCATTGGTCTCCGTTCGGCGAAGCCCGCTCAAAATACAGAATACGCCCGCTCCTGGTGGTGCAGACGATATCGTCGAGCCCGTCTCGGTTCAGATCGGCGACCTCTAGGAACATGACCGTTCGGCCGCGACCGCCGACATGGTGAGACTTCCATTCGGCGCCGGAAGCTGTGGCTACAGGCCCCGGGTTTTCCAGCCAGCCGACTCCACTTCGCCCGCCCGTTCGATCGGACGACAGGATGTCGTTATCGCCATCGCCGTCCATGTCGAGTAATTCCAGCGACATGATCCAGCCCGCGTCGGCCAAACGGTGGTAGGTCCACGCGGAAGTGTCGCGCGGATTCTCTGGCGACTGCAACCAGCCAATCGATCCGTCCCGCATCTTCGATCCGACCACAAGATCGGTACCGCCCTGCCCGTCCAGGTCTGCTGGCACGCAGTACATCCACATTTGCGCGCCTTGAACGCTGGGCACCGCTTCGGTTTTCCAAGCGGTAGATGTTAAGTAGTCCGACTTCGATTTTGGCGCCCAATGGAAATACACGCTGCGATTCTTCTGCTCGCAGCAACTAACCACATCGACTGCCCCGTCGTTGTCGAGATCGCAAAACACCGCGTCCTCGGGTGCGGCGACTTCGCCCACGGTGATGGAGGGCCAACGGCTGCGACAATTTTCAGGACCGGGGTTCAGATAGACCCGTATGAGGCCTCCTTCCTCCCAACCCGTGCATACATCTTGGTGGCCGTCGTTGTTGACATCGGCCAGTCGCACTCCGTCGGCACCTTGCGACGAATCGTCGATGGTGTGCCGTTTCCAAGGAATATCGGAAGCTGTGGAACGGGACACGAGAGCAACGACCAGCAGCAGAACAAGCCCGAAGACTCTTTCAGAATGCCAATTCATAATCGCACCTACTTAGGCCGCAGCGGGATTCACACGAATATAAGCTGTCGTTGGAGTGTTCGCTCCGTGCCAGTCTACATGGGGTGCCATGCAGGGTACACAAGAGGCACGGTCGATTTCGCGCACAGTGCGGACGAATCAGTCGCTATGAGACTCGTCCTTGAGTAAGATGTTCCGATAGTCCACTTCGCCGCCGTGATTCTGCAGCGAGATGTAACCTTTGAGAGGCTTCTTCTTGGTCTTGGACGATTTCCTTTGATCGTAGTCCTGGATGACCTCGCCATTCAACTTGACGCGAATCCGTGGTCCGATGCACGTAATCACGAGTTTATTCCATTCGCCTGCCGGCTTGGCCGGAGCCGCGCTCGCGGCGGAGTGCAAATAGATAGCGCCAGTGGAGTGGCTTGTGGGTTCATCGACACCGTCGTCGACCAATTGAATTTCATAAGCAGCACGCGAGGGGCGCGTTGGCTTCTTGCCATCCTTGTACTCCACCGTTCGGATGCCCACACCCGAATTCGTACCGGGCTGCAAGCGATACTCGAGGCTCAAGGTGAAGTCTGTAAACTTCTGATCGAAGCGAAGGAAGCCGAAGCCTCCACCGGCGCAATGAATCATTCCATCGCGAGCGGTCCATACTGGAAGCGTCTGTTCAGCGTCTTTGGTGGTCTTGTCGCCATCGACGACCCATCTCTCGAGATCTTCGCCATTGAACAGTGCCTGCGGTGCAGCCGTTTTGTCAGCATCGGTCGCTGCTACCGCGCAAGCCGCTACGCATGCGGCGATCAGAAAGCCTGTGGCAGACAAATGACTAGACAACCACTTGGCCGGGTTTTCGCAATGCATGGTTGTTGTTCTCTGTCGGTGCTTGGCCGATTCCTTTGCGAATGGCATCCAGTTCCAATTGAAGATGCTTGCTGAACAGGGTGATATCGCCGCTATGAATCAACAGGTTCATTCCCGCCTGTAGCCAGTTGGTCTCGCTTTGCACATCTTCCCAGAAGTGGATACCAACACCTATTTGACGAGATCTCGCTTTGCTGATGATCCGCTGAATCGCGGAGGCGAACTTTTCGTGTCCGTATTGCTCCGGTATGCCCAAACTGCACGAGAGATCGTGTGGCCCAATCAACACCGCGTCCAAGCCGGGAACGCTGAGGATTTCGTCGAGATTCTCAATGGCGGGAGTGCTCTCGATGTTCACAATGAGCACGTTCGACGAATTGTATTCATCCAAAAAAGCTTGCAGTGGGGGCTCGAGTTCCGCTCCGTCGAGGGCTTGCTCCAACCTTTGCCCTTTGAGCGGGCGGAACTTTACTGCACCAGCAAGGCTGCGAACTTCATCCACCGACTCGACGTACGGCGCGATAATCCCCTTCGCTCCACCATCCAGCATTGTCGCGGCCAGCGTGGCACTCGGTTCCGGGATGCGGACGATGGGTGCGAGGTCCATGCCTCCATACAACTGACACATGAACGACACCGTTTCGCGATCCAAAGGAATGTGCTCGGTGTCGATGAAAACAAAGTCGAGGTTCGCACCCGCCAGCGCCTTCGGCCAGATTGGCGAAGGGGATACGATTAGCGTACCAAAGACTGGTCCGCCATGGTGCAAGGCGTCTCTTAACTGCTGTCCGTTCAATGGAACCTCGATAGTTGCCCGTACCCAAAACGATAACGTTGTCGATTGGCAGGATCGAGCAACGGTGAATCACTGCGGGGGCAGTAACGAGGTCTATTCTCCTAACTGAAACAGGGAGCGTCAATGCGACGGCCAAAATCCGAAGCGCGGAACGACTGGCGGCTGGCATTTCAGCGATATATCCAACGTCTCAATTTCCTCGATCATACGCATAGATAGAGAGAAATATTTCGGGGCAACACACGTGGGAGCAAACGCACTTGGTGAGCATGAAGTCGTCGCCGATCCGGCATCAGATGAATGGTCATGCGAAAACACCAAATCGACGGATGGACCATCGTGGTCCTCAAGGCAAGTGGGCTCAATTCGCCGCACTCGGGTCGCCCGTCGGAGGTGGGGCGAGGTCGACGTCGGATGGTGGTCCGAGCAACTCGGTGAGCAGCGGCTTCAATGCGTCGGCCCAAAGTTGATAGCCGTTGCGGTTCAGATGCAGGTTGTCCATGGTCACGCCGTTGTGGAGCTGTCCCTGCGAATCCGCCAGTTTGTGGTTGATGTTGAGATACCGCACTTGTTTGCCATCGGCCAGTTCTTCTAGATTCTCGTTGATCCTGTTGATCACCGGCATCGCCGCCAATGGATTTCGAGGATTGTCGTTTCGTGGAAGGATGCCAGTCAGAATGATCGTCGCTTCAGGTGCCTTCTCTCGGCACACGCGAACGATCTCCCAGATTCCGTCTGTGACTTCTGTTGCGAGTGAATCCTCCTTTGGCGCGTTCCCAACGTTGTTCGTTCCCGCAAGGATGACGATCACTTTGGGATTCACACCGTCGAGTTCCCCGTGAAGCAACCTCCACAACATGTGCTGCGTTTGGTCGGCGCCCCAAGCAAAATTGCCGGCGTTCCAGCCGTGGAAGTTCTCTTTCCAGTTTTTCAGCAACTCGGGGTAGTCCGTCGCTCCCCATCGCCGCGTGATGGAATCGCCAATGAAGTAGACGTCGACGCGCCCGCTTTGTACTTTCCGTAAGAGCTGCTCATGCGCCAATTGCGAGTTGCGGTCCATACGCTCCACAGGTCGCACCGCGGATGGCCGCTCAAGCGTTTCAACGCGGGCGTAGCCAAGGCCATCGTACGAGGTCCGATGGTTGTCGTGCGTCGCGGGATCTTCGACGAAGACCTGCACGGCCGCGCCTTTCTCAACGGCTACGCGTCCCAGATAGGTTCGGTACAAAGTGTCCTTTCCTCTGCGGACCGCAACGTCTTGCCCTGGAGCGAATTGAGAGGACTCCGCCGCCTGGGAGTTCTGCTGTGATGCAGTAAGGAGCACATCAGGCGTTAGGCTAGTGCGGAGTTGTGCGGTTCCATCGACGCTTCCCCAGAAGAAGGCGAAGAGATCGTAGTGACCGTCGGCAAGTCCCGACACTTCGGTCACAAGCTGCCCATTGGAGGTCTTTGTGTTCTCGTCGTTGGCAGCGACGTAGTGAATGGGTCCGATAGAGCCATCCTTGGAGTCGATAACACCTACAATGGCTGCGTCGTAAGCTTGTGACTTATACATGAGGCCGCGGAACCACAGAACGGTGGGGTGGTCCAGATCACCCTGAGGGACGATAGGCCGGAGGTTGTCGACCGTCGACCCTGCCGTGATGGCGGTCCATCGCCAATTGCGGCCGGCATCGTCGGTTTGTCCTCGATAGATTTCGTGGAATGGAGTCTCTGCCTGCGTCGCTGGGTTGATGGTTGACGAAACAAAGACTGTATTCGGATCGCCTGGCACGAGTGCACCGAGGCCGGTGTAGTCTTGCTCCGAGCGGAAGAGTCGTCGGCCCATCTTGGCCACTTCATGGCAGTGCCACTTCTCGCCATTGTATCGAGCATAGTACAGCCGGCGGTCGTCGCCGATTCCGTCGGGGCTCGGGACCGCGTCGCCAGCGCGCGTTGTGAACAGTGCGAAGGGCTGTCCCTCTGAGTCCAATGCCAGATCCGTGGTCCACGCGCGGTGGCGTTGTTGCGTTCCATCCTCCTGGTCGGGAAGAAACACCGGCGAGAGCGAGTTCGTGGCAGGAATGTGCTGGTTGTCGAAGATGTCTGCGTCGATCAGCGCTCCATCGGATCCATACAGCTTTCCTCCTTCGATGTAGGCATGGTAGATACCATTGTTGTAATCGCGAGGGTGGGCCTCTGTGGCGATAAGATGAATGCGGTCGACGCCGTTGGACGCGTATTTGAAGTAGCCGTTCACATAGCCGACGTCTTCACTTCTGGTCAGTTGCCCCCCGTACATCCAGCTCTCGCCTTGGTCCGTTGAAAGCATCATGTTGGGGCTGCGGTCATTGACTCGCGCGAAGTTGTAAACACGCTTCTCGGTGGGAAGGTAGAACAGATTGGAATAGGTTACGTTGAAGTCGTTTCCAGGCGTCTCTCGCCAGTCGAATGTGCGTTCCGGCCCCCAGGTGGTTGCGTCCTCTGGATGCGTCGATATGCGATATCGTGTGACCCGATCCGTGTTGTGATTCGCGTACACTGCCAGGTAGCGGCCATCGGGGCGTTTGAGCAATGCCGCCAGGTTGTGGTCGTCTTCTTGGATGGCTCCCAACACAACGCGCGATCGTCGACCGGTGGATAGGTCGAAAGTTGTCAGATCGACATTGCCATCGCGCGGCCCATCCACGTTCAACGGCGATGCCGCCACTGAGCTGACCAGCAGGGAACCGCTAGACGGATCGATGATGGCCCGCTCGTCCTGATACCAGGACCACGCCCCGTTGTCGTTTAGTAGAACCAAATTGCCTTCGACGCGGTTGGGCTGCAACGCAGGAGCATTGAGAAGCTGTTGAGCTGCCGAATTCGGTGAACCTGCAAGAATACCAACCGCCAGGAATAGAGCCAACCATGTCAGAGTTCTGACTTTCATACTAGCTCCCTATCGGTCTCGGTTGTCGTCGGGTTCACTCATCGACCACCGTGAGGACGGCAGATTGAAGGTCCTCGCAGTTGGAGCCAACCAGGATCTCAAACTCTCCTGGCTCGACGATGAACTGCTTGTCGATGTTCCAGAACGCGAGGCTCTCTGGCCCGATCGGAAGCGATACTTCGCGCACCTCTCCTGGTTCAAGATCCACTCGGACAAACCCTTTTAGTTCCAGTACCGGGCGGGTCACCGAGCTGACTCGGTCGCGAATGTAGAGTTGCACGACCTCTGTACCACGGCGATCGCCAACGTTGCTTATCTTGACGCACACGGAAGTCGTTTCACCCTGACGAATCTGTTCGGACTCTAATGCCGGTTCGTCAATCTGGAAGGTGGTGTAGCTCAGTCCGTAGCCAAACGGAAATAGCGGACTGACATCGTCGAACAAGTAGCCACGGCGTGCCGAGGGGCGGTAGTTGTAGTAGGCGGGGACGTGGCCCACCGAGCGCGGAATCGAAATCGGTAACTTGCCTGCAGGGTTGCACTTGCCGAGAAGTACATCGGCCACCGCGGTGCCCGACTCCTGTCCCAAGTACCAGCATTCGAGCAACGCGTGGGACTTCTCGACGACTTCCGGCACGGCCAGTGGTCGACCGTTGAACAACAGAGAGACAATCGGCGTGCCCGTCGCATGGATGGCGTCGAGCAGTTCGTTCTGGAGTCCAACCATCGACAGATTTGTACGATCTCCCAAGTGATTGGAGAACCATGCCTCGCGCGAGGTTTGTTCGTTTCCGCCGATGGCGAGTACTACCAGATCGGCTTTGTTGGCGATCTCCACCGCCTGGGCGATCAGCTCTCGATCGGCTTCGGGGTCGTTGGGGGTAACGGCGTCTTCTTCCCAACTTCCGCCCTGGGTGATCTGGCATCCTTCGGCATAGAGGACTTCACACTTCCCCTTTAGGGCGGTGCGCAGGCCATCGAGGACCGTAATGAACTGCTTGGGCTTGCCACTGTAGCCCCCCAGCATCGTGCGATGAGCGTTGGGCCCGATCACAGCAATCGTGCCTAGTGATTCGGCCTGCAGTGGAAGTGTGGCAGACTCGTTCTTGAGCAACGTGATCACTTGTCGGGCAGCCTCGATGGCAACGTCGCGATGATCGTCACAGCCGACAATCTGTTCGGCTTGGTCGGGCTCTGTGTAAGGCGATTCGAACAAGCCCAAGCGGAACTTATGCGCGAGCAGCGGCGCTACGAGTTCGTCAATCTCCTTCTCGCGAACAACGCCCTGCCGTACCAGAGCAACGATGTGCTGATAGCAGTCGGGCTCCGGAAGTTCGATATTCACGCCTGCTCGCACGGCAAGCGCCGCTGCCGATGGACTGTCTTCGGCAACATGGTGCCCGTACAGTTCCGGTCGGTCCCAAAGTTCGCGGATGGCGTAGTAGTCGGAAACGACGGTGCCATCGAATTGCCATTCGCCACGCAATACGTGGCGGAGCAGCCAGCGGCTGGCGTGGGAGGGAACGCCGTCGATTTCGTTGTACGACGCCATCACGCTCATCGCTCCGCCCTCGCGGATGGCTCGTTCAAAGGGATACAGAAAGATCTCGCGAAGGTGGCGCTCCGAGATGCTCGCCGGAGCACAGTTTGTGCCCGACTCGGGCTGGCCATGGGCGGCAAAGTGCTTCAGAGTACAAATCACGCGGTCGTTATTCGAAACTTCGCGATCGCCCTGGAAACCACGCACAGCTGCGACACCCAATTCCCCAACCAGGTAGGGGTCTTCGCCGAATGTCTCCTCGACTCGTCCCCACCGAGGGTCGCGAGCCACGTCCAGGACTGGCGCAAGGGCTTGGTGCACGCCGCACGCGCGCGCCTCCTTGGCGGTCATCGCATAAATCCGTTCTACCAACTCCGTATTGAAAGTCGCTGCCAGGCCAATTGGTTGGGCAAAGCTAGTTGCGTCGCGAGCGACGAGTCCATGCAGGCACTCGTCGTGAAACAGCACAGGAATGCCGAGCCGACCTCGTTTGATAAAGAACTTCTGAATGGCGTTGGTTCGCTCGGCAAACTCACGAGGGGGAATGCCTCCGTTCGAATCGCCCGGACGGCCAACCTGTCCCAGGCCATGCCCATGACCAAAATGCGCTTCGGCCAATTCCGGGTCAAGAACGCCATACTCATCCAACAGGAAGTCGTTCTTTTTGTTCCAAACGCAGATCATCTGCGCCGCTTTCTCCTCCACACTCATGCGTCCCAGCAGATCAGCAACGCGCTGATCGATTGGAAGGTCTGATCGTTGGTAATCGGCAGGAGGTGACACTACAGACATTATGATTCTTGTACGCGAGCAGTAAAGTTTGTGAGATCTAACGGTTGGATTTCTCAGCGGTTTGCAAGACAGCGTCGAAAGCCGGTTTGGGTTTCAGCGAACGGTCGAATAGCAGGGAATGAGCGGTGCGCCCTCGAATGGGCCAGTTGTTGTGCCAGGTCTGCCCGTCATCGAGTCCCCATAAGGTAACTCGATCGATGACGTCGCTTTGTTGAGCAAACAAGCCGAACAAGTGGGCGTACCGGTCGGCGAGCCGTTGTTGTACATCCTGCGGCAGTCCGCCTGTGTAGGGATTCATGGCGGAGGTGAGCTCGGCCCTATCTGTCACATCGGCGCCGGTCTGCTGACCTGGCCTCGGTAGCACGTTGATGTCCAGTTCTGTAATCATCACCTTGCCCGCCGACTTGGAGAACGCCGCCACCGAGTCTTCGATTTCATGGTCCGCGGGAAAATCCAAACCCCAATGTCCCTGCATTCCTATGCCGTCTACGGTCGTGCCAGACTGGCCCATCGAATCCAGCACGCGGACGACGCCATCGCGTTTGTCGGCTAGATGCAGGTTGTAGTCGTTGTAGTAGACTTCGCACTTGGGGTCGGCCTCCTTGGCAAATCGGAAGGCATGGACCAGATAATCGTCGCCGAGAATCTTCCGCCACGGCGTGTCGCGCATGGTGCCGTCGTCGTTCACCGCTTCGTTGACAACATCCCAGGAATGAACTCGGCCAGCGTACCGACCCACGACGGTGTGAATATGTTCGCGCATCCGCTCCAGCAGTTTCTCGCGTGAGAGCGGCTTTCCATTCTCGTCCTCAAAAACCCAGCCGGGCGTCTGGTTGTGCCAGATGAGGGTGTGTCCCACGAGAAACATGCCATGTTCTTCCCCGAAATCTACGAATCGGTCGGCAGCCTCAAAGTCGTAGCGATTGGGTTCGGGATGAATCGATTCCCACTTAAACAAGTTCTCCGACGTGGCAGAATTAAATTGCTTTGCGATTAGATCGAGCGCGTCTTGTTGATTGTCCTGAATCGCGGGCGTGCTGATTGCCACTCCCACGCGAAACTCAGGAGCGTAAGCGTCCTTGAGGCTTGCCTGGGGCGTCTCGGCCGTGGCGTGCAGCCCTAATATGAATATACCCATCGCGGCGATGAGTCTTCGATAGTTCATGACGTGCTCTCCGTTTGAGTGTTGGGCTGTCCGGAGGGGTCTTCTGCCCTTCGCCTTTCCTCGAGTTGGTCGCACAGCGTCGATTCGGTGTGTCGATCAATCTTGTAGAAGAGCAGGGCTGCTGCCGCCAGCAGGAAGGCGACCGCGGGGAAGAAACTCATCATCAAGCGAATGCCATGGATCGCCTGTTCCGACTGTGTGGAGTTTGGCACGTAACCAAACGCGTCCAACATCCATCCCGCGAGCGCACCGCCAAGACTTAGACCAAGCTTCAGGGCGAACACGGTGGCGGCAAAAGTCATCGCCGTGGCACGGCGGTAGTTAATCCACTCCGACAAGTCTGCCACGTCAGCCATCATGGACCAAGTGAGAGGTATCGTCACACCGAAGATGAACTGCAGCAAGCATTGCAGGCCAATGATGGTGGTCACATTGGATGGAGGCAACCAGTAAAAAACGGCTGTGATGGCAGCGCAGATCAGCAGGACGCTTCGGAACAAGTCGCGTTTGCCAAACCGCATCGAAAGGGGTTTCGACAGGAGGATGCCAGCCATCGAGGCGAGTTGCCCTGCTCCGTTGAATACGCCAAAGGACGAGATGCTTCCCCCGAAAAGCTCAATGCTCTGCTGATCGACGTAGTAGTCGAAGTAGTACTTGCCGATACTGCCGCGCATGGACAGATAGACAAAATAGAACAGCGTCATCACTGCTAGCGCAATCCAGGATGCGTTGTTCAGCAGATCTCGCAGGTCACGACCGACAGACGACTTCTGGCTTGCGGGAGGATGGACTCGCTCCTTTGTGGTAGCAAACGTGATGACAAAGAACACCGTGGCGACAACAGCCCACAGCGTAATCGTTAACTGATACCCCAGAGCCGAATTTCCCTGCCCAAAGTAGTCCACCAAGTCGGGCGTGAAGGTCTGGACCACGAACGAGGCAGTCATCGCCAGCAGGAACCGCCAGGCGGTGAGGTTGGTTCGTTCGACGCTATCGGAAGAGATCACGCCGGTAAGCGCCGAATAGGGAATGTTGTTGGCGGTGTAGACCATCATCAACAGGTTATAGGTAACGTACGCCCAAACGATCTTGCCCTTATCGCCCAAATCGGGTGTGGTGTAGACCAACACGAAGCAGAACGCGAACGGAATCGCGGTAAAGAGCACCCAAGGGCGAAACTTGCCCCAGCGCGTATTGGTGCGATCGGCCAGGGCGCCGATCATGGGATCGTTCACGGCGTCCCACAGACGGGACACGAGAAACATCCAACCTACCACCGACGCGGAGATGCCAAACACATCGGTGTAGAAACTCATCAGAAAGATGAGTTGCGTTTGAAAAACAAAGTTCGCGCCGCAGTCTCCTAATCCATAGCCGACCTTCTCGAGCAGCGATAGTTTTCTGGCAGAGGTCGACATTCGATGGAGATGGCCTTTCGTGTGACCATTGGGTTGATCGGATCCTGGTTGGTGTCGAACTGTAACAACCTAGCACTTGACGCTAAGGAGCCGATCAATACGTGGATAGCAAAGTCTGGGGGATTAATCCTGTTGGTCGGTGTCTTAGTTTTGACTTCGGGGTATGAAAACTACTCTTCTGCGGTGCCGGGCTGCTGTGGCGGCGACGACCCCGCAGAAGAGCGTAGCGACGGATAGTGTGCAGGGTTCGGGGATGGATCCTGCTCCAACATCCGTCAGGTTGCTCGGCGACGATACTCCAAAGTTGTGCATCCAAAGGTCATAGTCGGCAATGTCGACAACGCCTGCGCTGCCGCCCGACTCGTCGCCGTTGCCACCTAGATCGAACGTCGACCCAAGGTTATTTCGCCAAATGGTGAAGTCGCTAAGGCCGACCTTTCCATCACCATTAAAATCGCCCGGTAAACCGGCGGCTGCAACCTGTACTTGCACGCTTAGATTGTCGGTCAGCAGGACATCGTTGAGCTCGTACACCTCGTCGTCAACGGTAACGACTACGTTGTAGCGACCTTTGAACCCCCGCAGGCCATATGAGCCTTGGTCGTTGGAAACGCCGTTCTCGGTGGTCCACCATTGGTTGAGCACCAGACTCTGATAGGCTTCGAGCGAGGGCTTTTCTGACCAGTCGTTTCGATACAGGGCGCCGTTCTCGCCCCGCCAATGGGAGCCTCCCCAGAAGCCCCAGAGCGTGATGGCTTCGACCGTAGGGTGGCTAAACATAACAGTCAGATAGTCGTTGACCAGCGTGCCTTGATACGCTTCGTTGCCGTCAACATCCACATCGAATTCCGTAACCCGCAATCGAAGTCCTTTGTCGGCAAAGCGATCGATGCGATCGAATAGCACGGCCGCCGGGGTGGCCGACACACGGCCCCACTCTTCGATAAAGTGTCCCTGGAAGCCAATTCCATCGGGCGATGCGTTGTTCGCAATGAGGTCGTCGATAATCCGTTCGTAGTCGGCAGCGCGGGAGTTGCCAGCGATGACGTCGTCCTCGTTGATCCACATCGGCATGCCCTCGGGCGCAACCGAACGTGCGTGATTCACAATTTCTGCGTAGAAGTCCAATCCCGATGCGATTCGGTTCTCGTACGTGTCGTTCAGCCATCCCACTGGGTGGTTGATCACGTCCCATTCAAAGACCCGGTCGCCAACGGTTGTTGCGACATCCGTAATATGGTTTTCCAAACGCGTTGGCAGGGTGGTGGTGTTCTGCGAACTGCCCCAGGCGTCGTTGCCGCTCCAGGTGGCCCACGACAGATAATGACCCCGCGCCGGAAGGTTGTTCTGATCCAACCAGTCGAGCGCCTGCTGTGTTTGCTGCCAGTTGAAGTTGTTCCCCCAAAGCCCGTCCCAGGCGGGCCACTTCATGTCGTTTTCGAAGACGACTTGATTGAAGTTCTCCAGCAGCTTCTCTCGAAACATGTCTCCATTCGCGGACTGTTCGACGATTCGCGCCGCGGGTACAGCTGTGCCGAAGCCAAAATCGTGAGCTTGCATCAGCACCTGCACCTGGGCGCCTTCAATCTTGTTGCCCAACGTGTCCACAACTTCGACGTTGAGATTCGCCTTGCGGTGCTGCTCGATGCGTTGATTTGCTTCCGTGCGCCACTGCTGAGCAGATGAATCAATGCCCACCGCGCAAAAGAACGTTACCAGCACACCGAGCCACCATGTAGATGTGTGGAAGCGATATCTAGGAGTGAGCATTTGGGTGTGGCTCCTAGTGCTGTGCTGAGACGCACGTAGCGAAAGAATCGGGTCGTGCTTCGATGTATCGCGCATTCGCTTGGTCGGTATGTAAGGACGTTAGCTGGATGTCAATGCCAGGTCGATGGTCTGTGTGCCGTTGGCTACGTCCTTTGTAATGCCCGACGTTTCTGTGCGAAGGTACTTTTTGGGCACCAGCGGTTCGGGGGTTTGCGTCGACCGCTGCCCAGCCGGCACCGGTTCCTCTGGCTCGTAGACCTTAATGGCCACTTTGTAGGTGCCGACGTTAAGTCCTCTCTCATGTTTGGTCATCAGCAGGTAGTTGCCGTCGTCGTCGATCGCCCCGACGGCCGGGTTCGACATTCCCTCCACGGGGGCGAACGTCACCACACCAGGTCCGATTGGCTGACCGTCTAGTGTTACTTGCCCCGACACGTCAGCGTCGTAGGGGCTGCCGCCGCAGCCGATGGCAGTAATCGCAACGAGCGCCAGCAAGCACCCATAGTTGGTCGATGAAATCATCATACGTTCATCCAGGAATCAGCATGCAGGAACGGGGAGGCCGACTTCAGGCGTACAGTCGCGACATCGGCTGTACGCCTAAGTGGGTTACTCGGAAGTCACTTCGCCGCCTTCGCGAGTCGACAGGGCGCGGTAGGTTGGGTGGTCGATGTCGTCGGATACAAAACTCACCGAACCATCGCACTTGGCGAAGTTCACCCCATTGGGATGAAAACTGCGAAAACCGCGAATCCGGGGCCAGCAACTCGATCCGCCGGTGCCGTTAGTGCCGGTGCAGTAGCCGGAATTTTCGAAGTCCCAGTTTAGTTCGATGCCGGTAATCGCCCAGTCGCCGTCGCTCGACCATGCGGCGCTGTTATTATCAATGGGCGATGCTTCGCCCACCATGAAGGTGTTGCTGGTGCCATCGGGAATCTGCTTGAGCTTCACGCCGCCTTTGTAGTAGCTAGTCCGCCAGAAGATTCCCATGCAGTTGGTGCGTTGTAACAAGCGAACGGCGGATCGTAGCTCCAGAAGCCCGCGGGTTCGTCGGGCTCGAATTCGAAGTGTCCGTCGCCCGCGTTGCCCTTGTAAGAGGTTGTCGCTACCAGCACTGGTCCGCCAACGATGTTCGATCCGGCTCCACCACTAAAGGGATACTGATCCTGTCTGGGGCCAGTGTTTGCATCGCTGGGGCAGTTCAACACCTTCGGTTGGCTAGCGAGCGCCTCGCGAAGTACCGGATCGGTGCTATTGAGTCCGGTGCGAAGGGAGGTCCACCTACCTGCCAAGAATGGTTCGACAATGTCGAACAAAGCTTGCTCTTCCAGATGAGGCAGTACCCGAACAATCCAGCCTCCACCATCCGTGCCACGAATGCCTGTCGCGGGATCCGGTGGAAGCACATTGTACGCCTCGGTAACGTTGAACCAGCCGCCCTCACTCCTGTCCGAAAGGTTCACGCGACGCATGCTACCTTGATAGTAGTCTTCATCGACAGGGAAATGTCCGTGCGTGTCGTGGTAGTTGAGGGCTGCCAGCGCAACGTTCTTCATGTTTGATACGCAATTCGCGCGCCTGGCGGCCTCTCGAGCCGCTTGCACCGAAGGCAACAGCAAGGCAACTAGTATGCCGATGATTGCGATGACAACCAGCAACTCGACAAGCGTGAAGGCACCGTTCTTGGTCGTGCGGAAGTTCATGAATCCCGTCCTCCCGTTTCCTTATGTAAGTTCCCCTGGCAATAGGAGGGCCAGGGCTAAGAGTGGTTGGTATATGCAAACGCGTACTTCCAAGTGCGAAATCCGCCCAGGGTCGCGATCACGATCGCCAGTATCGACAAACCGCCTGGTTCAGGCACACCTCCGCTGGACGACAGTGCGGCGGCGCCGGCCCCGGAGCCAAAGTTGTCTTTCCACAATTGATAGTCGCCTTGGTCGACGACTCCCGACCCATCGCCGGTGCCATTCAGCACGCTCTCGTCCGCGCCCAGTTGATTTCGCCAAGCCGTGTAATCGGCGAGGGTGACGCTACCGTCGCCATTGAAATCCCCAGGCAGTCCGCCAGGCACTCGGATCTCGATGTACTCGATTTCTACTCCCACGAGCCCGCCATCCTGTGCGGTCACGATACCTAAGTGGTAAAGGTTGAAATCAGTGAGCAGTCCGTCGCCGGCGAATTCGAACTCTGTGGGCGTGATCGACTCGTCAAAGTCCGTCAATGGAATCGATAGGTCGACGAAATCCGTTTCGTTCCACGTCGACGTGTCGATGTCGAAGCGGTACTCTTCGCCACCCACTCCTTCTTCGGAGTCGTCGCCATCGATGTCGTTCAGAACGATAGAGAACCCGTTGGCCCGCGTGTTTGCCTCTTGAGCATTGGGATTCAAGGGAACAAGCCTGGCGCGGATTTCGAGTGTCGCTTCCGTGCCGTCGAACGTTTGATATCCGGGTTCCTGCCAGATACCAAATCCACCGGTTTCGTCATCATCGTCTGTTTGGATGATGAGGTTCGTGAATCCGCTTTGATCAAATCGCTGCAACTGGTCGGTTTCGAGCACCGAAACCAGATTGCCTTCGTGCAGGAACGGGTTTTCGATGGCGCCGGAGCCGTCTGGGTTCGTCGTCGTGGCGAACGGGGTGCCAAAGCGTCGGCCGATGCCGCTTCGTGCATCGAGTCGCGCCACCAACGAGGGGTCCGGATTGATCGGTACGACGCTGATCCGCTTTACTTCGATGTGTAGTCGACCAAGATTAGGGTCTTCCGGGTCGTCGATAAAGGCGCTTTGAAGGTGCATTTGCCCTACACCGTTAGGGGTCAGGTCTTCGAAGGTTCCAAAGTCGACATCGCCTTCGCCCTGGATCGTATTGAGGGTTTGGAAGTTCTGATCACCGCTATTGAACAGGAACGTGGGTCCGGTGAAGGTCCAGTCGGGACCCGTGCCACCCATGCCATCTGTCAGAGGAGTGGAGATCGTAACAAACCCATCCGCGTCCTTTGCCCCAGCGTCGTACAGTTGCTGGATGTTCATTTCCTCGCCATAGCCGAACCCCCACTGCTGCTGCTCGCCCGAGCGCTTCCCTACGCCCGGCACGAACACGCCAGGGACGTCCCTGGTTTCTTCGATAAAACCATCGTGCGTATCGAACTGCACGTTGAATACGGGTGCTTCGTTGGTTGGCAACGGCTTATAGACAACTTCGAGTTTGTACGCATTGGGGTCGAAGTTGATACCAAAGCCTGCCCGGTCGAATACTGCGTAGTCCGACGAGTCGATATCGAGCATGTGGCCGGAGAGTTGATCGAAGGGCGACTCGGAATTGACGGCCACATTCCAGCCCGATCCGCTGCCGTTCATGGTGTCGCCTCCGCTGGCGGAGGCAGAGTCGTAGACAAACGCGGCATAGGGGCCCAGCGAGCTTACCTGCGCGTCGTCGGCGCCGTTGTAGGTAAACGAACCGAATCCGTTGACCGTGTTGTTGATAATGAATCCGTTGTAGGTCAACGGTACGACGCTATCGGCGGAAGCGGTCGCGTACCCGAGCGCGAGCGTTAGACTCAACGCCATGAACGAACGACCGGAAGAGAGTAAGCCTGTCATCGAGAACTCCAAATATGTCAATGAGATGCAATGTGCGATGAGCTACTGGCCGAAAAGTACTTTGCTCGCTGTGCCTTCTTCCCGACGTCCTGTCTCCTCGCCTCGGGCATCTCGGGATCACCCCTTGGCTGAAACATCCATCTGCCACAATCTGCCCGGTCGGCTATCTTGCCGCCGACCGGGCAAAGGACTTCCGTCTTCTCGCCCCCGTGCGGGCGAGAAGTGTGTGCCCCGAATCATATCGGGACGCCTTCAGGACTTTGCTGCCCTGCTACCGACTTAGCGGCGCCGACGAAGGAGGCATGCAGCCACGCCGCCAAGGCCCAGTAGCACAAGCCCTGATGGTTCAGGAACCGTGTAGATTCGCACCCAATCAACCTCGATGTTCAGGCGGTCGGAACTCCCGTAGACGCTCTGAATCTGGATCTGGTTCAAGCCAGGGTTGTTAACACCATCGGGAGTGCCGGCGGAAGTTTGGAAGAATCCGAAGTTGGTCGCATCGACTGAAATGATGTGAAACTCGCCATCGGAGGGGATACTGGTGAGGTCGAAGTTGAATTGGAACTCTTCAGCATTCGCGCCGTCGATGGTGTCGACATCGCGGTACACGGTATTCACAGTGCTGGCCGCGTTATTCTCGAGCAGGCGAACGCGCATCTCCCACCACGAAACGGCTGGGTCGAAATCAAGTGGCAAAAGCAGAAATACCTCCGGAGCGACTTCGGTATTGATGCCGTAATCCACACCAATGCCGCCGAAAAATCCATTATTTCCGTCATCGTCCGTCTGCACGTCAAAAATCAGGCTGTCCGGGCCGTCGGTTATGGCGCCAGCCACGCTAAAGTCATCAAACGTAAACGATCCATAACCGTTCATCGGATTTGTCGGAATCGTTTCTTCCGAGAACTCGGCAACCAACACCTGCGCGTTGCCAGGAGCCGCCGACCACAGGAGCACGCTCAGTGCCGCCAAACACATACATAGAATTCGCATTAGTGCTCTCCAATTCGCCAAGGGTGTAACACTTACAACAACACGGCCTCCTCGCTTACTTATTCAAATCCTTTGGGTGCCCAACTTCTCCGCCAAAGGTATTGCCAGCAGATGGCCTGACTGAAAGTGGCGCTGTGGTGCCGCGAACAACGAGCTTCTGCCGCAGCATAACGCTACTCGGTTTTTCTTCCTTGCTGGTTCCAATCTGCGAGACCAGCAAGTTGGCTCCTATGCGGCCGAGTTCCGCCGTGTCAAAGCCAACGGTTGTCAATGGAGGTGTCATGCACTCCACCATCCGCATATCGTTGAACGCGACGAGACTCAGATCGGTAGGTATCGCCAGACCATGTGACCAGGCCGCATGGGAAATGCGTAGGGCTTCCACATGGCAATAGCCGATCATCGCGGTTGGAGCGTCGGGGCCCAGCAACCGCCCCATGGCTTCATCCGTGTCGCAATGCCACACGGCGATCTGGTCGGCCAACCCAGCCTTGGCCATGGCCTGTTCGTATCCTTGGCGCCGTTCGTCGACACTGACGTGCGGGCGAATGGTATCCGCAATGTAGAAGACGATCTTCTTGTGTCCTAACCCGAGCAGGTGTCGGGCCGCCATGTAACCACCTGATACGTCATCGGGCACCACGTGTACGCGGTCGTCCATCTTGCCGCCCAGCAGGACAACCGGAAGCCGATCGCTTAGCACCACTTCTTTGGCTTGCTCGGGTACCTCCAGCAAAAAGGCGAGACCGTCCACCGCATTGCCATAAACCAACTCCCGCCAGTCGCTCGAGTCGGTTACAGGGATCAACCTTAGGTCGTAGTTTTGCTCTTGCAGGGCGCTGGTGAACGACACGGCGATATCGTTCATCGGATCCTCGAAGATCCACTGGGGATTCGAGTAGAGTAGCCCGATCGAGTGGGTTCGCTTGCGGGATAGTGCACGTGCTCGCCAGTCGGGGCTGTAACCTAACTCATCCGAAATCCGGAGGATCTCGGCCGACTTCATAGCACTGCGCTTCTGCACCCCCTTCACATCGCCACGCAGAACACGGGCGACGGTGGAAGCTGAAACGCCGGCGCGCTTCGCAATTTGTTCAATAGTAGCCGCCACTACCTTGCCCTCAGCCCTTTGCTATCTAATTGACAGCGCTGTCAATTTGAGGGGAAAAAAAGCCCCAATGCGAGATTGGGGAAGGCAACTGATAAGTCCTGCCAACGAATTGATGTAGCATTCCCTCGATGGCTAACCACAACTTATGCAGGCGATTCCGGAATGTCAACGCTTTTTTGCCGCTTTTTCCAAAACCCGCAATTTTTGACAGGGCTGGCAAATACGTGTAGCATTCTGCGAGCAGCGGTGATTCTATGCTTTCCGCGCAACTTGTCTTCAGGAGCCAGCGTCAACGGCCCTTTTGAAGTGCGGTCAACCAATCTGGGAAGCCGAAAATGGAACCGAATCGAGACCCTTCTCACAGTACTCTCTTGCGCACTTTCGGCCTTCTTTGTCAGCCTGGAATACTCGTGCTCTTGCTCGCGCTTCCTATTGGCACAGCAAAGGCGGAATTCACGCTCTCGGACTTCAACGGCACCGGATTCGACTGGACGTTTGATAGTAATACCTTCCAACAAACGATTGGCCCTGCATCCGTTCGTTTGACGGACAACACAACCGGTTGGGGAGGCGCGGGGATCGTCGCCCCAGGAGGCGGCCTCGACTTGAGCCCCTATGGGAGTGAGCGACTTGTCATCGACATGGTGGTCGAAGCTGGCAATGGCGTCAGCCAGTTTGATATCGAGCTGATCGATCAGGTCGGCAGCGGTGGTTCAACCCAACGTAGCGGTAAGTGGACTTTCAACGTTTCAGGCCTTACTCCTGGTGTTCCTTCGAGGCTTTTTTCCACCACCACTCTCGATAATCCCCCGTCGGGCATCGGGGACTATCAGAATCTTGACCTCACGGACATCGATAGGTGGCAAGTGCTGGGCCAGTACGGTTCGAGTCAGCCCTTCGACATCAGCTTCGATCGTATCGCGGTCTCCGGCGAAACGCCACCAGCCTATCCAGGGCAAGAACTCGATGCGGAGTGGAGAACTCAAGCCGCTACCCAAATCGACGCGATTCGCAAGGCAGATGCCACAGTGAAGGTGGTCGATCTCGCGGGTAATCCAGTGCCAGGCGCGAATGTGACGATCCACCAGCAGCAACATGAGTTTGGTTTCGGGTCCGCCGTTCAAGCCTATCGCCTGAGAGACAACGCTCCGCAATACGATCAGTACAAGGACAAAGTGGCCGAGTTGTTCAATGTGGCGACGCTGGAGAACAATCTCAAGTGGCAGCCTTGGGAAGGGGAATGGGGAGGTCAGTGGACTCAGCAGGGTGCCCTCAACGCACTGGACTGGCTCGCCAGTCAGGGGATCGCAGGTCGGGGCCACGTCATGGTCTGGCCGGGCTACAACAATCTACCTAGCGACATTAAGGCCATGCTCGACAGTGGCAACACGCTGACCCCAACGGAACAGAACGAGGTGCGAATCCGCATCGCCGAGCACATTGCCGAGGTCGGTGCGGCTACCAATGGAAAAGTCGTCGCGTGGGACGTGATCAACGAAACGCGGACTAACAACGACTTGATGAATCAGCTCAGCGAAGGAAACCAGGCGATGGTTACGTGGTTGCAGCAGGCCGAGGCCGCTACGGATGCAACCGACCTCTATATCAACGACTACGGCATCCTATCGTCGGGCGGGGGGACCAACACCTCCAACCAGAATCAATACTACAACACGATTGAGTATCTGCTGGACCAAGGAGCGCCGCTCGACGGCATAGGTTTCCAAGGTCATTATAGAGCCGGTGAACTAACAGGGCCCGAACAGCTGTGGGAAATTCTCGACCGTTTCAACGAGCTTGGGCTCGAAATGCAAGTCACCGAGTTCGACTTCGAAACGACCGACGAGCAACTCCAAGCTGACTACACGCGCGACTTTCTCACAGCCATGTTCGCGCACAGCGGTGTGAGCGACGTGATTCACTGGGGTTTCTGGGAGGGCGCCCATTGGCGGCCGGACGCGGCACTCTATCGATCGGACTGGTCGATCAAACCCAACGGTCAGGCCTATCTGGATCTGGTGTTTGGGGAGTGGTGGACCGAGACCGATGGCGTCACTGATGGTCTTGGAGAAGCTATCGCAAGGGTATTCAAAGGGGAGTATTTGGTGACAGCCTCGCTTGGGGGCACGGACTATAGCCTTCACGCAGAGTTTTTGACCGATGGCGACGAGGTGACTATCACCGTTCCCATCCTTGTCGGCGACTACAACGATGACGGCACCGTGAACCTGGCCGACTACACCCTTTGGCGGAACACCTTGGGCTCGGACACGGAACTCTCCGCCGATGGCGATGGTAGTGGAAAAGTCGACGCCGCCGACTACATGTTGTGGAAGCAGAACTTTGGCAGTTCCTTGCCTTCGACGTACTACTCCACAGCGATTCCAGAACCCACCACTTGTTCGCTTGTAGTAGCCGCATCGACCGTAGGGCTGCTCTGTCGCCGGCAGCGAGTTGGTCGCTAGTCGCCGCCAATAGTCGCACCTGCGATGATGGTCGACCTCCCCAGCAGTTGCGGCTATCTCTCATTTGCTACAGGAGATGCGTTGTTCGTCATAAGAGTAAGCGTACTTGCCTTGAACCTCCCATGATGTAGCTTGGCATTGCCGCCAAGCGATACCGAGTGTGGTCCCTCCTTTTCCTGTGCGGGACTACGCGTTTCGATCTGCAGGGGGCCGAGCTGGGCAGCGTCGACCGCGTAAGCGTACTGTCGGTTCGAACGCAGGCCGAGTTCGACCTTCGCTCGCAACCGCTCGCATAGCTGGTTATCATTGTGCAACTTGCTATCCACGATCCTGAGTAGATAGAACGGCTTCTCACTCCCTTGAGCGGCCAACTCTGCGAACTGAGGTGTGATTTCGAATGCGACGAAGGCCTTGTCCAGCACCGACTGAACGAACGCGGCGTGAAGTTTTTCGCCAACCAGATCGGAGGTGCGATCGCACTTGCCGACGAAGCGAAGTAGCGGTGCTTGGTTGTTGAATCCGACCACCTCGACCTGATCCATCGTCTGGTAGCGATACAAGCCCCCGGAAGTGGTGACGACCACCCGATACTGTGCACCTGGCTTCAGTTCGTGAGCCAAGTGGGTCAAGTCTTCGAGGGGGTCCCCATGAGGGTCGACGCTCTGGAACTCAAAGAAGTGTGATCGGAAGGCCAAACTCGCACCGGGGTGGGAAAGCAAAGGAAGGCTCGTAAAGGCTTCGGTGGAGAGCAACCCTTTAGGCTGAATCTCGATTCCGGGCAGCTGGTTCTGCAATTGGGTCGCATAGGTTGATGAAGGGCCATCGGTCCAACAACTCACCAGTGCCAGATTCGGCCAAACTTCTCGCGCCCAATGAGCGTTCCGATTGGAGCCCTGCAGGATCGCTCGCAGGTGGTCCGCACGGGCGGGGTCGGGAGCGAACTCCTTGGCCAGGCAGCTTGGTACATCTGCGGAGATTTTTCCTCGCGACAGGTCGTCGCAAAGTTGCTCGCATTGAGTTTGCAACAGGTGCAGCATCCCGCTGAGAAACGTGGGACTCCACACGGAGATGAGCGATAGTTGTGGGCATCGCAGCAGAAAGAACAGCGTGGCGTAGAGAGCTGTAGAGAGGTTGCTGCAACCGGCAACCTCCGGCGGCACAGCCATGGTCTTCGACAGAAGATATTTCTCGACGTTGCCGAGATAGCTGGCATCGTCGTCGAAGCCGATCGGAACACCGCCGCTTGTATGTCGTTTTTCGTTGGCCAGCGGCGAGATAGACCAGTAAGCGTACCCCGGACGGACCGCTGGGCGATGAGTAAACAAATCGCTGATCCAAACGCGAATGGCCCGTTGGAACTCCCGCCGCAAGCCGGCGGTGTACGGAATGAGCTTTTCGGCCGACGTGCTGCCGCTGGTGGGCTCGAGAAGCTCGACCCGCTCGTCTGTCAGCACGCCGGCTTCGCCCGCCGCGATCCGTTCGATAGGCTTTTGATAATCGTCGTAGGTCGTGAGTGGGACGAGCCGGCGAAACTGCTCGACGCCGCCGATTCGTGGGAAGTGGTGCTTGGTACCGTACCAAGTTGCCTGGTTGCGCGTGACAATCTGCCGAAGTAGTCGCTCCTGCGCGTGTTGTACTCTGCGGGAGTCGCGTCTATACGCTCGAGCTTCTCTGCTGCACCACATCATCCAGCAGGAGTTCAAAAACAGGGGCGAATGCATGCTAGTGAACCGGCTGGCTGGCGGTACTGGCGTTGATCACTCGGTACGCCAGGCTAGTGAAATTGCCACGCGTGAGCGGCGCAACGCAGCATAGTTCGTCGCCTCGCGCATAGCCGGGGTTCTGTTCGACGAAGTACTGGACGTGCGGGTCGTAGCGCACTCGAAGTCCCGGATCGACTGCACGCGGACGTGCAAAGTACCTGCTAGAATCGGTGCGAACGATACGCTGTTGGCAATCATAGGCGTCGCGGGCGACGAGCTTCCCGAGGGAATCTACAACTTGGTGGTAATGTCCGGAGCCCTCGGTCCCAAGCCTGGGATAATACTGCCGAAAGAACAAGGGCAAGTAGCGATAGGTACGAAAGCCCTTGGAGGTAAGGAACCAGTAGAGCGGATCGGGGTCCGCCTCGTCGATTAACTGCAAAGCCAGTTGGCCCCACGCATTGGCAAGCGACTTGTCTCCCCAGTACGAAGGCGCCATGACGGTGTCGCCGGAGTAGAGCGCGCGAATTGGTTCGCCTTCGACCTCGGTGTGAAGCACTACCTGCGTGGAGAACCCCACAAGCGTATCGGTCGCCGGATCGTGTACTTGGATGACAAGCCACTTCTTGTCCAGATCGCGATCGAACTGTGCCCGGTGGAGGTTTTCATAACATGCTTGCATGAGATCAAACATGCGGTCCCGTTCGTGGGGTGCGATCAAGCTTGGCTGGATGAAGGAACTGCGAAGTCGCATGGAGGGTGTCTCTACAGGCAGCCCAGTTCGAGGTAAGGCACGCGGGTTGCGAGTTGGTCGATGTCTGGCGTTTCATCAGGCCAATACACAAGATACATCAGTGTAACGTACTCGCGTCCCGATAGCAGGCGCAGTTGTGGCAGTAGTGGATCGCGCTCGTGCAATCCCAGCAAGAGCAGATCGGCCTGCGATTGTCGCAGGCTCGCAGCCGCCCTGCGGACCAGATCGCTGGCCACCGAGGAATAGTCTGGCCGAACGACTGGCACGGCCGCGTAACGCACGTTCATCGGCTGGCCGGCGGGGGGTAGGCCCGGCTTCCCACGCAGCCCCGCCATCGCGTTGTACAGCGGCCGAACAAGCGACAGCCGTCGCGAGTAGGCGGTGACGAGCGCCTGTTTGAATGCAGATTGATTCCAGATGCCAAGCGTGCCGACCAGCTGCCGGTCGGTCCAAGCGAGTAGGATCGACTTGGAGTCTAGACCTTTTAGCCGCGGTGGATGCCCAGCGAACTCCTGCTCGCCGAGAACAGGAAAGAACTGCCGACGCGGCCCCTGCTCTTGGAGGAACTTGGCAATCGCGTCCGCGTCGTCGGATGTTGCGAAGCGAAGGGAGACGCCACTAGTTGTCGTTGGCGCCGTGCCGGTTCTCGCAGCGAATGTGAGTGTGTGGTACTGTCCCCATGGATGGTATATTGGCAGGCCAGCACGTTGTGAGGTAAGCACCGAGAGTGCCGCGTGGTTGTCGGCAGCGATGGTGGTCAAATAGTAGGCGACCCGGCGATCGGCGTGGAGTTCGCGAAACATACGAAAGCCACGCGCCACAAGCCCCGCCCGACTGCGGTACTCTGGCAGCAGTCTCAGTCCACTAAGGTAGCCCACGTCGGTCGGTGTCCCATCGACGTAGGCCTGGAATACGGAGCGGGAGCCCATGCCGACGATGCGCCCGGCGCGTTTGTCTCGCGCGGTGACCACTTGTACGTAGTGCCCATCGATGGCCGTGGCAGCAAAGTAGCTCGGCTGCCGCGCGAAGGCAAGTTGGATGTCACCTGACATGGGGGTCGACTCCAATAGCAATCGCAGAGCCGCGTCATCCTCGGGCGAGGCCAGGTTGAATTCGTATCGGCTCATGTTTGGCTATCGTGCTCTCGTTTCCGACTCCCAGCTGCAGGCCCTGTCGCAGGTCGATGTCGAAATGCGATCCCAGGTTCAGGCCTAGATAAACGCCTAGCATGGTTGCACTGCGCGCGTTAGCCAGCGGGTCCCGAATTCGGTCGAACATGGAACGCCAGCCGTAGAATTGCCGCCGGGCCCACAGGCAACCCTCCTGCAACTCGGCGGGGGAGAGCTTCGCAGGTCGAAACACCACGTCGCCGACGCGACCTTCGGGGTCCAGCCACCACGGATCGGACAGCAGCCTTCCCTGTTCTTGCAATCGTCGATAAAGCGGCGTCCCCGGAAATGGAACCAGGTGATTGAAGGCGGCCAGAAACAACTTGTGTTCGCGGGCGAATGCGACGCTGTCCTTGATAACCCTCCAGTCGTCTTGGCCGTAGCCAAAGACGAACGTACCATAGACCGCCAGCCCGTGCTTGCGAAACTGCCTCAGGCTGTCGGCATAGCTCATCCGCGCGGTGTTCCACTCCTTGCCCATGGCCGACAGGTTGTCCTGATTGATCGACTCCATACCAATCAGCACACCGCGGCAGCCACTTCTGGCCATCTGCTCCAGCAGTTCGTCGTCTTCGGCAATATGGATGCTCGCCTGACCCACCCAGTTGATGCTCAACGGAGTGATCTCGCGGCACAACAAGCGGGCCTTGTTTGGCTCGCTCACGATGTTGTCGTCTACGATAAAGAACCGGCGACTACCCGACTCTTCCATTTCACGGGCAACGTCTCGCGCCGGACGGTGACTTTGCGAGGCTCGGTGAAAGGCCGTGATCGAGCAAAAGTCGCAGCGAAAGTTACAGCCGCGGGCGTACTCCACCAACGTGATATTCTGGTATCGGCGATTGCCAAAGATCGAACGATCGGGCATCACGTCGCGCAGTTCTCTCCTGCCCCGTCCGTCGTACCGCGACTGCAGCTCTCCACGCCCGGCATCGTCAATTACCTGCTGCCAGACCGGTTCGGCGTCGCCCACCACGATGGCATCAGCGTGCTGCGAAACCTCCTCGGGTAGCAGCGTCGCGTGGTAACCGCCCATCACCACAGGCACTCCCCGTGCACGAAACGAGGCAGCAATGCGGTAGGCTCTCAACGCCGTGAAGGTCTCGACGCTTACCACAACCAGGTCGGTCGGGGTGTCGTAGTCGATGTCCTCCATCCGGTCGTCGAAGAACGCTAATTCCACTTCGGGTGGCATCAAGCTCGCCAACACGGCCATCGACAGTGGTTGCATCTGCCATGCGCGAACGTAAGGCTTGCCCTGCTTGCGACCAACGGACGGATAGATGAGCGTCACATGCATGATATTGAGTCGATCGGCCTAGAGCTGAATCAGTTCCGAGGGTGTGTTTGCAGGTTTCGTCGACTCTCGGTACACTCGCTGAGCTTTGTCGGGCAGGTGCCGGGCGAAGAATCGATAGCCCAGATTTGTGGAGAGCCATAAAGGTAGAATCGACCAGGGCGCTCCCGTGAGCCGATGAGCGATGGACGACCAGCTGTAGCTTTGCTCCCAACTCCACTGCAGCCCTTCCTGCAAACGCTCCGGAGTCATGCGATTCGGCTCAAATACTACATGCTCGACGTCGTACAGCGACCAGCGACGGTGCAGCAGCCGCCCTTGTTCCTCCAGTCGACGGTAGAGTGGCGTACCCGGGAACGGGGTCACCACGGCATAACGCGGTAAGTCGATCTTTGCCTTGTCGACGAACTCAACGGTCCGCTCAAACACGCTCGAGTCTTCGTCGTCGAAGCCGAAGACGAAACAACCCTGAATGCCGATACCGTGGTCGTGCAATCGCTTAACGTATTCAGCGTAGCGATCGGCATGGTGGAAGTGCTTGCGCGTGCCATTAAGCGTCTGTTGATCGACCGACTCGAAACCAATGAGCACACCGCGGCAGCCGCTCTGGGCAGCCAGCTTCAGTAGCTGTTCGTCCTCGGCTAGTCGTGTTGTGGCGAGTCCTACCCAGCGAATCTTCAGCGGAATCATCGCTCGGTACAGCGACTTCGCGTAGGCCACGTCCTCCACGGGACTCAGGTCGATGAACACCGCGTGGCGGCCCTCAAAGGTCCGTAGCTCGGCGATGACCTCCTCGACCGGCCGCCGGGCGTACACGCCGTGCCATGCGGTGGGCACCACGCAGAACTCGCATTGATGCGGACAGCCTCGGGTGGCTTCGATACTGTTTACCGTGGCGTAGCTCCGTTTCTTGAGCATGTCTCGCCTGGGGAGCGGAAGGCCACGCAAGTGTCGATCGACTGGCAAGGCATAATGGCGATCCAGTCGCCCTTCGCTAAAATCGCGGATCAACTGTGGCCAGCTGGTCTCGGCGTAGCCCGTGACGACCGTGTCTGCATGCTCGGCGGCTTCGCGCGGCATCAGCGTCGGATGAACTCCACCAAGTGCGACAGTATGCCCCCGTGATCGCAGTTGGTCGGCAATCTCATAAGCGCGCAGCGAAGTGCCGGTAATGGCAGAGATCCCCACCAGGTCGGCGGAAAAATCCAGGTCCAGCGGCTGGACACCCTCATCCTGAATGGTCACTTCCGCCCCCACGTCCTCCGGCACCAGCGCAGCGAGGGTGGTGAGCGTCAACGGGGCGTAGCGCAACGAGCGCTTAAAAATGCCCGTCGTATTGCGATGGATATCGCCGGCAGGGGATAGCAGTTGAATCTTCATGAGGATGGGTAATCCGTCAGTTCGCCGAGGTGGCGGACGACCGTCGCCGCGCAAACAGTACGCAGACAATCGTGGCGACAAGGACGCCGAGGACACCACCTATGATTCCCGATAACGTCGAGGCTCCCGAGATGGCCGATTTTACAAAGACGTTAGTCACCGCATCCATGGATCCATGAATGCGGAGGATCTTCCAGCTGCCTCCCTCTCTTCGACAGACGGCTGTCCAGTAGCCAGTGAAATCGTATTGCTTTCCCGATCCCGTAACGACTTGATCCTTCGTGGTACCAAAGGCGTAGGCAAGGTCCCCGTCAATGGTCGCAGGTTCAGCAACTTCTACCTCGACGGTGTACTTGCCTCCATCGCCCATCAAACCTTGAATCTTGTCCCAATAGGCTTGCAGAGATTGCATGCCGTCGACCTCTTCACCGGTCACCATGACCCCGGTGAAATCCTCTGACAAATAGGGTCCCAGGACGGACGGATTGGCGTCGGCAATGGCCTTTTCGTACTCGCCAACCAGTCCGCGGAGTTCTTCCCGATCGGACGCCTCGTCGGCAAGGGCGGAATTTCCGAACGCGAGGTACAGCAACATCGAGAATAAATAGACTGCATGCTTATTCATTGTCCGTTCTACCCCTTGTGAAACGCTGAGTACGGTGGTGTTTTCCATCGCGAAAGTGACCAAAAGGCGCCAGCGGTCGATAGCCGGGGGTCTGCTCGCAGGGATCGACTCGAACTCCAGCGGGCAGAAGCGACATGCCGCCGACGAGCGCGTCGTGCCCGATCGAAACCACGGCCAACACCAACTCCATTTCGCCTGATGCCGAGCGAGCGAGATAGTGAGGGCAGATTTTGGTGTCGGCACCGATGACAACCCGATCTCCAATATCCAGGAAACTACGATCGTAGACAATCACGTTGGGCGACCAGTAGACAAGCGAACCCACTTGAGCGCCCCACAGTCGCATCCACAACGAATAGAGGCCCGGCACCAAGCGGAGCAGCTCTTCGAGCAGATGCACTCGATTGAAAACAACCTGACATTGTGCCGAGAACCACCAGCGCAAGAACCCTGCAGAGCCAACGCAGTAGTGGTGATCGGTCAACGAGCTTCGCGGGGTCGCGATGCGTACGATCAGCGGCGGCAAGAGATAGATGGCAGTGAGGGCCGTGACCGTTGCCAACCAGGCAGAGCTGCGACTGGCCACGAGCACGGTAGCCACGACCGTCAGAACGACGTGCAGCAACGGAATGTAGCCGATCAAAACCATGGCCAGCCGAGCGCGGATCGACAGGTCGAGCGCGGGATCGATCGCCTGGGGGCGACTAGCGGATGATTCGACCGGCATAGCGATTCTCCACGCGTTGTTCGGTGTATCGTGGCCCACGCCACATGCGAAGGTATTGCGGAATCAGGAATCGCCGCTCGCCGCCGAACTCTGGCAGGTACTTCCACGGAACGGTGGGATGTTCGTGATGCACTTGATGCCAATTGTGATGCAGCCACACCGCATCAATCGGCCAGCCCAGCCACAGGTTTCTCGCGCCGTGTACCACGTCCCGCTCGGTGCCAAAATGATGCACGTATTGCATGGCGGACCAGGTGAACCCAAAGCCAACGTACACCACCGCGTACGACACCCATGGAATCTGCAAGGCCCAGACAATAAACAGGTGAAAAGCGACGACCGCTAAAGCTTCGAGCCGAATCCAGCGCCAGTACTTGGGGTTCAGGCTGTCCACCAAAGCGGCCGAAGGGCGGTCGAACTCGACGGTGCGTCGTCGGATCAAGAAAGGGCACAGCAATACCAGCAGGTTGGTCAGAACAATCGTCAGCCAGAAGAAGCCCGTCAGGATTCCGTACAGCTGCAACCATTTCCAGAAGAAGTTCTCCCCCTCGAAGTAGAAGTCGAATGCTTCGTCGTCGGAACGATTGCGAAGATGGTGCCCCAGGTGCCCCTGGCGAAGCAAGTGGTAAGGAGCAGGGAAGAACAGGGCCAGGTAGACCCCCACGGCGTCGTTGTACCAGCGATTCGGGTGCAGGATGCCGTGCTCGGCTTCATGCATCATCGCGTAGATCGAGTTTCCGACGATGGCAAACGCCATCGCCAGCATCCCCAGTTGCCACCACTGACTGGTGTGCGCTGCTCCCCAGAACACCGCCAGCGCCGCCAATGACTGTAGCGCAACGATCAACAGGTTCAGTCGCCATGGAATGGGGTATTGCTTCATGGGGCCAACTCCTCATAGTCGCTACGAGGCAAATCGGCGACCCAGCGAAAGTACTCGATCAGTTCGGCGTCCTGCGGCGTCAATCCGGCGGGCTGATATCGCACACCGCGGAGTTTATCGATGTCGTACTGCAGGAACGCCTGCGTGAATCGCCGCCGAGTCCGCAGGCTGAGGTGGTCGAAGAGTCGGCTGCTGGACTTCTTGGCAAACACCATGACGTGCGAAAGTGTGTTCGAAGGATCGACGGGCCGACTGGCCACCAGCAAGCGGCTATGCGCGCGACCGAACTTCCCTTCCACCAGGACGAACGGCCCTCCCCAAGAGGTAATCGATACGCGGACGAACTTGCCGACGAACCGTTTCAGCAACCGATCGAAGATGCTGTGGCCTACCACCTCGGCGTCGAAACGCATCCGCCGCGCGTAGCGGTCAGGGCAATCGACCACGGGCGGGCCTGTCAGTTTGCGATCATGCACCGACTGAAAGTGCTGACCATCGAACCCATTGCCCACCAGCATGAACCACGGGGCGTCCATCGGGAAGGTAAACGTCTGGCTGGCAACGAACTCGTCGGGATCACAGTCAGAAAAGAACGGCAAGGGAAACAGTGGTTCGGAACCAAGGAAGAAAAACACGTAGCCGTGGCGCTCGACGGCTGGGTACACGCGCAACTTGGCCGAGTCCGGAATCGACGTGGCCTGGGGAATCGACACGCATTTGCCCTGCTGGGAATAGCTCCAGTGGTGGAAGGGACATTGCAGACAGTCGCCACGAACTCGACCGCGCCCTAGATCGGCTCCCAAATGCGCGCAATGGGCGTCCAGTATCGACACGTTGCCGTGCGAGTCACGAAAGGCCACCATTCGATGGCCGAGTATGGTTTTCGATACCGGCTTGTCTCTCAGCTCGCTCGAACGGCAGAATAGGTACCACGTGGCCGGCTGAACTGGAAACTGCGACGGAGTGGGCAGCGTCGCATGGAAAATCACCGGGTTTTCGATGGCCACCTGAGACATGGTTCCGTATCCGGAGAATCGATTCAACTCAGGTCGGCATTATACCGGCTTGTCTGGCGAATGGATGAATGAAAACGGTGAAAAGCGTCCAAACATCCTTGCAGTGGCCAACCAGGGAATGCTGGATAGCATTTGTGTGCTACGGAACATTGTTGACGGGGCTATGGATCGTTGTCTACGGCGGAGCCTGCTGGGTAACTTCGCTTCATACCTACCGCGTGCAACTTCATTGTCGTGTGGACTTGCAGATACCCTTTGTTCCCGAGGCAACCTTTGTCTATCTATCGCTATTCCTGATGCTGTGGCTGGCTCCCTTCGTCCTGCAGACGCCTGAGAGGCTCAGGTCTTTTGCCGTAGCTTCGGCGGTCCTCTTTGTATGTTCGGGTGTTGGATTCCTACTGCTCCCGAGTGAAGAAGTCCGCGAGACGCCAGTTGTCGACGGCCCTGTAGGTCAGGTGTTCCGTTTTGCAGACTGGGTGAACCTCTCGTACAACAACCTCCCCTGCCTGCACGTGGGGATGGCCTTCCTGTGTGCCAGCTTCTATTCCAAGTATTTGAGTTTCCATGCGAGTGCGCTCTTATGGTTGTGGGCGCTGGCGATCAGCCTCTCGACATTGCTGACCCACCAGCACTACATCGTGGACGTCCTCGCCGGAGCGGCGCTCGCCGTGCTGGTAGCAAGTGCCTGCCGAACAGGCGTGTAGCGCTCGCGGCATTGAGTGCCACTGGCTGCAGTTGCCGACTCCGATCGGCAAGAAGACGCTTCCGAGGAGCGCAAACAAAAACCCTTGCCAGAGCAAGGGTTAGGCGTCGTTTGTCATGATCTGACAGAGCCTGACGCAAGTAGCGGAGGAGGGACTCGAACCCCCGACACGCGGATTATGATTCCGCTGCTCTAACCGACTGAGCTACTCCGCCAGGAGGAGAACTGGCGTTCTCGCTGGTCACCTATTCGACACTCCAAGCGGGCTGGGAGGTTCGGGCGGCCAGTCGTGTAATTTAGACATTTCGCGGGGGTGGGACAAGGCGGCTAGCGGCTCGCGGAGAACCGCGATTTTGGCGAACAGCGGGGTTGGTGGGTGGGCAAACGCCGGGAAACTTGAAAGCCCGCTTCGCCAGAGGTGCGAAGCGGGCTTTAGGGGTTGGTTTCAGTTTCGGTTTCGATCGGAATCTTTCCTTTCTGTTGTTCGGGGATTAGGGAAGTGGACTTTGCGGACTCGAAACAACCATCTGCACGGGCGTTGACAACACTCGAAGAACTTGGTGCCCCGATGGGCTGGGCGAGGCTGGCCTCACGTGGGCTGACTGCTCGCGGCGTTCAGTTTCGGCATTGCCTACGGCAAGTGGCCAGTCATTCGTTTCCACACCTCACACAAAATAATAGAAGTCGAAAGAAGAGGTAAAGCGCGATCGGAAGATCTCTCCTTGTACTACGAGTACCGAACCAAGCGATGCATCGCAGTTGTTGTGATCAACTCGATTCACAACAGACATGGGTTTATCAAAACGCGGCCGCGCGATGCAAAGTTATTTTGGGCAAAATGGCGTTGCCTTAGAAAATTTGGCTCGTCGTCGTTCGGGTGGCGCCGGTTGTGACACCCATGCGGCCAATTGGCACCAAGAGTTAGGCTAACAGTCGAGCCCCAACCGCCCTCGGCGATCGTTTCCGCCGGTGATTTCGTCGACCCATGCGCGATTCTCCGCGTACCAGCGGACCGTTTTGCGAATGCCAACAGCGAATTCAGTCGTCGGTTTCCAGCCGAGTTGTTCATGCACCTTCGAACTATCGAGCGCGTATCTCCAATCGTGCCCCGGTCGATCGGCAACGAACTCGATCAGCTTGCGACAGGAGTTAGGTCCAGCAGTTCCGTTGAGTTGGTCTACCGCATCGCAGATCGCATGAACGACTTCCAAGTTGGAGTGCTCGCAGTCGCCACCGATGCAGTACGTTTCGCCGGGTGTGCCTTGGTCGAGCACTTTGCGCAGCGCTTGGGCGTGATCGGCTACGTGGAGCCAGTCGCGAACCTGGTTGCCGCTGCCATACACGGGAATCGGGCGACCATCGAGCGCGTTGAGCGCCACCAGCGGCACGAGCTTCTCGGGATATTGATAAGGCCCGTAGTTGTTCGAGCTATTGGTGGTGATGGTCGGCAGGCCGTACGTACGATGATACGCACGCACCAAGTGGTCGGACGAGGCTTTCGTGGCAGCGTAGGGCGAGTTCGGCTGGTAGGGAGAAAGTTCGTCGAACGTGCCGGAGTCGCCCAGCGCGCCGTACACTTCGTCGGTCGAAACGTGCACAAAGCGAAACCGCTCGCGCTGGTCGGCGGGAAGCTCACGCCAGTACTTCCGAGTTTCGTCCAGCAGGGTGAACGTGCCGACGACGTTGGTCTCGACAAACCGCTGTGGGCCATCGATCGAGCGGTCGACGTGCGACTCGGCGGCCAGATGCACCATCGCTGTGGGGCGGTGTTCGGCCAGCAGTCGGGCGACCAGCTCGCGGTCGCGGATGTCGCCCTCGACGAACGTGTGCAGCGGGCTATCAGCCACAGTTGCTAGCGACGTGCGGCTGCCGGCGTAGGTGAGCAGGTCGAGATTCACCAGGCGCAGGTCGCCCTGGGCGACCCATTGCCGGACGAGGCAACTGCCGATAAATCCCGCTCCACCGGTGACTAGGATGGTCTGCATACTCTCTATCATAGATTGCACGTGGGGTGCGGGCCATGCAAATCGCTCCCGGCGGTTCACCCTTCAGGTCGCGAGCGTGTACACTGGAGATTTGACGTACACGAAATCCATCGTCCAAACCAGAATAGTCACCATGAAACCCGCCTGCTTGTTCCACCTGTTGATTCCCGCCGTTGTTGTCCTGTGCCTGCCAGCGATGCACGCGGCAGCGGAAGACGAGCCCGAGTTTGAGCTGGTGGTGGAGGACAACTTCGAGAAGCCCGAGAACCACAAGCAGTGGCAGATGCTCGATCCCAAGTCGTGGCAGTTTACCGAAGTGGATGGGCGGAGCGTGCTGAGTCAGTACGCCCGCAAGAGCGAGTACAAGCCACCGCATCGAAGTCCCTTCCATGTCGCGCTCTTGAAAGAGAAATCGGTCGGCGACTTCGACATGACCGCCTCGGTGCGGAGCACGGTGGAGGATTACGGGCACCGCGATGCTTGTCTTATCTTTGGTTTTGTCGACGCGGCCCACTTCTATTACGTTCACATTGGCAAGAAGACCGATCCGCACTGCAATCAGATCTTCCTGGTCAACGGCGCCGATCGTAAGGCGATTTCTCTCACCACCACCGAGGGGACGAACTGGTCCGATGACTGGCACCGCGTGAAGATCACCCGCCGCACCGACACGGGGCGGATTGAAGTGTTCTTCGACAACTTCGAAAAGCCAATCATGACCGCCGAAGACAAGACGCTGCCCGCTGGTCGCGTGGGCGTGGGCAGCTTCGACGACTGCGCCGACTGGGACGACTTCGAACTTCGCGGCACGCCTGCTAAGTTGCCCGAAGAGAAAGCGGCGGATGCCAAAGACGAGTAGATTGTCGATGTCGAAGCCGATTCCAAACGCCGGTCGCCGGGGCAAGCTGTGGTTCTGGCTCGTGGCGCTGCTTTCGTTGGTCGCCGTGAGCGGCTACGCGGCGATTGATTGGTTCTCCGCCAAACCGCCCGATGCGTTGGCGACGGCCAAGTACGTTGGCCGCTCTTCATGTACCGAGTGCCACCAAACCGAACATAACGAGTTTCTGGGGTCGGACCACGATCGCGCCATGGAGTTGGCGACCGACGAGTCGGTGCTGGGTGACTTCAACGACACGCAGTTCGAGCGGCTGGGCGTGACCACCAAGTTCTTTCGCCGTGGCGACGAATTCTGGGTCAACACCGAAGGGCCCGACGGCGAGTACCACGACTACCAGATCAAGTACACGTTCGGCATCGATCCGCTGCAGCAGTACATGGTCGAGTTTCCGGACGGTCGTGTGCAGGTATTACGGGTGAGCTGGGACACGGTCGAGAATCGCTGGTTCTACGTTCCACCGCCCGATGTGCTCGACGAGCGAATTCTGCCGGACGACCCCACGCACTGGACCAACATCGCCCAGAACTGGAACACCACGTGCGCCGAGTGCCACTCGACGGACTTGAAGAAGAACTACGACCTCGCAACCAACACGTACCACACGACTTTCTCCGAGATCGACGTTAGCTGCGAAGCGTGCCACGGCCCGGCGAGTTTGCACGTCGAACTGGCCGAGAGCAATTCGCTGTTTTGGGACCGTCGGCACGGCTATGGGCTGGCGAAGATCAAGTCGCTTGACCCGACGCCGCAGATCGAAACTTGCGCGCCTTGCCACTCGCGGCGGTCGGAAGTGCACCCCGACTTTCGCCCTGGCAAGAAGTTTGCCAACTACTACAACACGTCGCTGCTGCGCGAAGGGCTGTATCATGCCGACGGGCAGATCGAGGACGAAGTGTACGTGTACGGTTCCTTCCTGCAGAGCCGCATGCATCGCGAAGGCGTCCGCTGCTCGGATTGTCACAATCCCCATTCGCTGGAGCTGAAGTTCGAAGGCAACGCGCTGTGTGGCCAGTGCCACGTGCCGGCCAAGTACGATACGCCGTTGCACCACCATCACAAGATGGACACGCCGGCTGCGTCGTGCGTGGAGTGTCACATGCCAGAGACCAGTTACATGGTGGTCGACCCGCGTCGCGATCACAGTATCCGTGTGCCGCGTCCCGACCTCACCGTGTCGATCGGTACGCCGAACGTTTGCAATCGTTGCCACGACAAGGCGGAGGAGACTCCGGAGTGGGCAGCCGCCAAAGTGGTGGAGTGGTATGGGCCGAATCGCCCCGACGATCCCCATTGGGCGCCCGCCATTGCGGGTGGTCGAAAAGGGGACCCCGAGGCGCAAGTGTTGATCGTCGAGGCGCTGCAGCGGAAGAACACTCCGGGCATCGTGCAGGCGACGCTCTGCGAGTTGTTGGGGCAGTTTCCTTCGCAGGAGACCAACAACGCCTTGGACAAGGCGATGAAATCGCAGGACCCCTTGGTTCGAGAAGCGGCCGTGTTCAACCGGCAGCTTAACCTGCGGGAGAGGGATGTGCAGAAGAGGATATTCCCTGCCCTTGCGGATCCGGTGCGTACGGTTCGCATTGCCGCGGTGCTTCGAGTGCTCGAGTTGCCGCGCCAGTACGTTCGGCAGGAGGGGCTGCCTGCCGATTTCGCGCCGGCCCTGGCGGAGTACAAGACCCAGTTACGGCTGGCGGACGAGCGGGCCGAGACGCACCTGCGCCTGGCTGCCATTGCCGAGTGGTCGGGCGACGAGCCCGAGGCCATTGATGAGCTTCGTACCGCAGTACGGCTCGAGCCGTATCGATCGGGAACGCGCGCGGAGCTAGCACGGCACCTTTCCATGCAGCCAGGCAACGAACAAGAAGTCTTGCAGCTGCGCAAGGAGGAAATTGAGCTGCTACGGCGCGACATCGAGCTTCTGCCCGAAAGCGGCGACATTCGCTATCGGCTTGGCATGCAGCTCTACCTGGTCGACAAGCTGGATGACGCCGAGAGCGAGTTGACCGAAGCGCTGCGGTTGTCGCCGCAGAACTACTCCTTCGCGCTGGCGCTAGCACTGTTGCAGCAAAAGCAGTATCAGTTGGGAGACGAGGAGGCCATCAATCGGGCGGCCAAGACCCTCAGAATCATGCACGAGCTGAATCCCGATAGCCCCGATGCTGCGAACATCACGCGGGAACTGCTGCAGTTGGGCGAACAGCGCCGCGGCAGCGGCAGTGCACCTTCCACCGAAGAGCCGCTGTAGCGCGCTGCGTGTGGCCGTCCGCACGCTCCGCACAATCGTTAAAGTCGCTCTGACCCGACCGCCGACTGAGACGGAGGAGGACCATCCTTGTATGGGGTCCCTACGCTCATTCAACCGTGCTAGCAGGTCGGCATGTTCTCGTTATTGCTCTACCCCGTTCGGCAACTATTTGGCGCCGTGCTCGCCAACGAGTCGCCCCGCCAGGTGGCTTGGGGCTTCACCCTGGGCATGATGCTCGGCATGGTGCCCAAGGGCAACCTCATCGCCCTGGTGCTGGGGATGCTGCTCTGTGCGTTGCGGGTGAACAAGCCGGCGGGTCTGTTGGCGGTGGCCATGTTCTCTGCCGTTTCGCCACTGTGCGACGGCCTGACCCACAAGATTGGTTACAAGTTGCTTCATCAGCCAGCGTTGCAGGACTTTTACGCGTGGTTGTACGACCAGCCGTTGGGACCATTCATCGGGTTCCATAACACCGTGACGATCGGCTCGCTGCTGCTGGCACTCTACATCAGCTATCCCTGCTACTACGGCGCGCAGCAGGCATTCACGAAGTTTGGTCCGCCATTGGGTCGATGGATCGTTCGCTATCGGCTCGGTCGCGCACTTGCCGGCGCACAGTTTGCCGCACGTCTACAGGGGTAGTTTCGATGCGATTCTTACGATTCAGCTACATTGTTCCCCGTCTGGTGATCGTGGTCCTGCTTCTGGTAGGCACCGAGATTGGCAGTGGCTACTTGCTGCAGTGGGCGATGGTCTCGGGCGGCGAAGCAGCGGTCGGCGCCAAGGTGGACGTGGGACGGGTGAAAGCTTCTCTGCTCGAAACCCGCGTTGCCATTCGCGACGTGGCGGTGACGAATCCTCGTTCGCCCATGAAGAACCTGGTAGAGGCCGATCGTATCGAGATCGACTTCGACAGCGCGGCCCTGTTGCGCAAGAAGCTGATCGCCGAGTACGGTGTGATCAGCGGCCTCGACTTCGGCACCGTGCGCGAAACGTCGGGCGAGTTGCCCGAGGCGGTTTTGGCCACCGACGAACCTTCCGAGCCCGGTTGGGTGGCTCCCATGGCCTCGCAATATGCCGAAGCGTGGCTGACCGACCTGGAGAATCGTTTCTCCACCGACGTGCACCAGCAGTTGGAGTCGGTCCGCCTGGCGGAGGAACTCGCCCAACGGTGGCCACAGAAATACAAGGACTTGCAGGCGCAGGCCAAGGCCATCAAGGCGCAGGCCAAGCAACTGGAGCAGGACGTTCGCAGCGCCAGAAAGAACCCGCTGCGTCACGCGGAGTTTCTCACGCAGGTGCCGCAGCGGGCCGACGAGTTGGAGCGTTCGCTTAAGCATCTGCAGAGTGAACTCACCACGCTGCCCGACCAGTTGAAGGCCGATCGGGCGCGCATTGCCGAAGCGCGGCGCAACGATGAGCAGTTGATCCGCGAAAAGCTGCAGTTGGGCCAACTCGATGCCAAGGAGCTGAGCACTTACCTGCTGGGCGAGAAGATTACCGGGCCGGCCACCGAGGTCATCGCCTGGGTACGTTGGGCTCGCCAGTTCGTGCCCGCTCGCAGCGAGATGATTGTGCAACCGCCAGCCGACCGCGGCGAGAACATTCAGTTCGCCGGCTGTCAGCAACTGCCCAACATGCTCGTCAAGGCAGTGCGCCTGGACGGATCGGCTCGCTTGGGCGGACAGCCTGTGGAGTTGGTAGGCGTGGTGCGCGACTGGACGAACCAGCCGTCGCTGCACAACAAGCCGACCACGCTGGAACTGACGACCAAGGGCGGGTTGCCCCTGTCGATCCAAGCGAAGTTCGATCGCTCGCAGCTCACGCCCCGCGATCATTTCGAATGCACCGCTCGCGACCTGCTGTTGCCGGAGGCTTCGCTCGGTCGCGAAGGCAAGCTGCAACTGGCGGTCGCCCCGACTCGCGCCGATGTAGTGCTCACACTGCATCTGGTCGACGACCAGCTGGAGGGCAAGCTCGAAGTCACCCAAGGGGCTCTCAAGATTGAGCCTACCGTGGCCGCTGGTTCGCTAGGCGAGCGGCTCGAAGCCGCGCTGACTGCCAGCATTGGGCGGATCGACCAGGCGAGCACGACGGTCGACATCCGCGGCACGTTGAACCGTCCGGAGTTCGACCTGCAATCCACGCTCGGCGAACAACTGGCCTCCTCAATCAGCCAGGCGGCCAAGGACGTCGTCGCAGCCGAGCGGCAACGCCTGCTCGCCCGAGGGCAGCAGGAAGTCGACGCCCAGCTGGCGAAGCTCGATAACGAGTTTGCCGCGTTCCAATCAAAAGTGGCCAGCGAACTGCAAGGCCCCGGCGACATCCTGGCGACGCTGCTGGGGCAGGGGGGCGACGACTCGCAGATCGGACGATCGCCGTTTGGGCAGTTGTTCAAATAGCCTGCGGTCTGCCATACTTGCTTGCGGACAGTCCAGGCGGCGGTAAAACACTGCTGCCTTTCGCTACTAGTTTCGCAGGGGAGGATCGTCATCGCCGGGTCATTGCTGCTCAATCGTCGCGCGCACGCGCATTGCGAATCGATCGTCGACCAGGCGGCCGAACTGCGAGTCGAAACGTCCCAGGTCGCTAGTGCCAGGATCATCGACTTGGGCATCACCGTTCCTGGCGGACTGGAAGCCGGGCGGCGTATGGCCCAAGTGTCGATGGCTGCGCTGGGCGAGGTGACGTTTGCCACCAGCCCGCTGACCGGTGGCCCTGCGGTCTTGGTACGGACCGACAATCCCGTGGCCGCGTGCATGGCCTCGCAGTACGCCGGCTGGGAAGTCAAAGGCGACGGCTACTTTGCCATGGGCTCCGGCCCGATGCGCGCGGCGGCTGGTCGGGAAGAACTGTTCGAACATATCGGTTGCCGCGAAACAGCGGACGTTGCCGTGGGGTTGCTCGAGACCGACACCGTGCCGCCTGAAGCCGTGTGTGCCGACCTCGCAGCGAAGTGCGGTGTCGAGACCAGCGCGCTAACGCTGTTGGTTGCACCCACCAACAGCCAGGCGGGTAACGTGCAGGTCGTGGCGCGGAGTGTCGAAACCGCGCTGCACAAGCTGCACGAATTGGGGTTCGACCTGGCGCGCGTCGAGAGTGGTTGGGGCCTCGCCCCGCTGCCACCAGTGGCCGGCGACGTGCTGTCGGGCATCGGTCGCACGAACGATGCGATTCTGTACGGCGGCCACGTGGTGCTCTACGTGCGTGGCGACCAAGAGAGCATCGACCAACTAGGCCCAAAGGCTCCGTCGAGTGCCTCGGCCGATCATGGACGGCCGTTCAAAGAGTTGTTTGCCGCCTACGATCACGACTTCTACAAGATCGACAAGCACCTGTTCAGCCCGGCTGTGGTCGAACTGGTGAATCTCGATACCGGCGCGAACCGCCGCTATGGCAAGTTCGCGCCGGAAGTGCTCGAGAAGTCGTTCGGTACCTGAGCGGCTACTTGCAGTACGACAAGGCCAGCAGCGCGTAACCGGTCACCAGATTGGGATCGGCTTCCAGCCACCGCTCGCTTCCGGTATTGAGCCAGCTGCCATCGTCCTGCTGCAGGTCGGCCAGCGTAGCGACCAGTTCCTGCTGCCAGTCGTGCGACTTGCCATCGGAGTCAGTCACCTCGTCGACCTCCATGGCATGCAGAGCCTTGGCGAACGTGTGGTAGTAATAGAACTGTCCCGCAGCGCCCATGCCGGGATTCTCTTCGAGCGTGAAGTGCTGCTTGATCCAGTTGTAGGCGGCCTTGACGCGAGGATCGTCCTTGTCGACGCCCGCGTAGATCATGCTCTTCAGTCCCGCGTAGGTCATCGAGCCGTAACTGCGGAGGCCACCGTTTTCGGTCTTGCCCGCCTGGCTGGTGCCGCCGGCGGCGGGCGTGTAGTAGAACCCACCGTCGCCCACCTTCGCGGCGAACGGTGTCGCGTTGTACTTCGACTCGAGGTTCTGCGTCCGCGACACGAACACCAAGGCCTTCTGGATCGCTGGATCATCGGGGCCGTTGCCAGCCGCCACGAGGGCGTCGATCAGGAAGCTGGTATTAGACAGGTCGGGCCGCGAGTGACTGCCGTAGCCGCCGCCACCGTAGTAGTAACTGTCGGGGCCATGGTCCTCTTCTTCATCCCACTGGATGCCTTTGAGGAAAGCCTGGGCCTTCTCGATCACGTCGTCGTACTTGCCGTCCTTGTTGGCTTCGGTCAGGCAGAGAATCGCCAGACTCGTCTCGTAGTTCTTGTAACGCGAACCTTCGCCATAGACACCGCCGTCGTCCTGCGTGAAGCCGAGCAGGTACTCCAGGCCTTTGCTCACGGCTGGATCGCTGGTGGTCAAGCCGCTACGCAGTAGACCTGCGGTAGCAATCGCCGTGATGCCAGGGCCAGCGTGGCTGCTGAACGAACCATCATCGGCCTGCGCCGCGCGAAGATACTCCACACCCCGTGCCGCGAGGTGCTGGGCCGTGGGCGCCGGCTTGGTGGCAGTCTCCTGGGCAAAGCTCAGCGTGGAGACCGCGAGCAAGAGCGCAAGGGGAGCGAGAAAACGAACACACATAGGAAGACTCTTTCTGTTTCGCAGAGCTAGCGGGAGCGAATCGCACGCGGCAGGCCACTAGTGCCTTGTTGCCAAAGCACTCAGTTATTATAGCCCGCAGGCGGGGCTGGAGGCTAGTTGCCGTAAGTCAGCCCGATATAGGCCAATACGGCCAACCATGCCAGCACGCACGTGGCGGACAGCGCCAGCATCCAGAACCGTGGTTTGGGAGGGGGCCAGCGCTCGGGCAGGTCCGACGGCGCAGCGGGCTTGGGTTCGACTTCGGGGGCGCTCTGCTTCGAACGCTTCTTTCGGCGACTCACTCCCCGCGTTCCTTGCTAGAATCTCGCATCGTGCTCTCGAAGCCAACGCGAAACGCTTTGTCGAAATCGTAGACATTGTTGAAGTCTTCGCGGCGATCGTGATCGGTCTTCTTCATCTGCTTGATGTCGATCAGATTGAAGACGATCTCGCCGAAGTCGGACGTGCTATGAACACCCCACTCCGACAAAACGCATTGAGCCACCAGTCCATACTGCTCGAGGGCATAAAGGCGGATCGCCTCGCAAAGTTCCTGCCCCGAGACGTGATGCTCCAGTTGGTCATCCAAGTCTTCGATGTCTTCAAACTCTTCCGGAGCGTACGGCTTGCCATACTCCAAACGATTCTGCGCGTATCCCAGCGCATCGAACACAAACTGGTACGCATCGAACTTGTAGCGTTTATCCCGTTCCAGCAACTCGACGATCGGGTGGCTGGGATTGAGCATCGACTTACTCATGGCAGAGGGGGCAGTGTCGTAGAAGTGAAATCTGAGGCGACCGAGGCACGTCTATCTCTATTGTTCCTCAGAATCGCCATTCGTGCGAGACGGGGGAGCCTTTTCTGCGGCAGATTTTCCCTTTCCGAGTACGGTTAACACCTCTGCAGCGTCGATAATCACCCGCCGCATGTCTTCGGTTTCCACCAGCAATTGGCCGGCCAGGATCTCGTGCCCCAGGACCTTGGCCCGGCCATTCTCGGTGATAATGGCCGCCCCGACCGGAGGCAGCTCCCGCCGCAGCTCCTGGTAGGTGTCGTATTCGTACCGCAAACAGCACTTCAGCCGCCCGCAACGGCCGGAAATCTTACTGGGGTCGAGCGTGGCCTTCTGCAGCTTGGCCATCTTCATCGACACCGGAGGCATCTCCGACAGGTGCGTGTTGCAGCAGACGGGCTTGCCGCAATCGCCATAGTCGGCCAGCAGCTTGGCTTCGTCGCGAACGCCGATCTGACGCATCTCGATCCGCGTCTGGAACTCGGTTGCTAGCACTTTCACCAACTGGCGGAAGTCCACGCGCTCGTCGGCCAAGTAGTACACGATCACGCGTTCGCCGCCGTACAGGTGTTCGACATCCACCAGTCGCATGTCGAGGCCGAGTTCCGCGATCCGCTTACCGCAGACTTCAAACTCTTCGCGTTGCTGACCGAGCAGGCGGAAGATCTCGCGGCGGTCTTCTTCCGACTGTTCGCGGACAATGCTGCCCCGCTGTGGGTCGGTAAGCTGCGCGACGGCCTGTTCGGTGGCCTCGCACAGCACTTCGCCCGACTCCATGCCACGGTTGGTGCGGGCGATGACATCGGTGCCGCGGCGGTAGTCGGAGCCCTTGCTGGAGAACACACCCAAGTAACGCATCGAACCGTAGCGCACGACGTACTTGGGCATGACAGGCGTGGGGCGTGGGGGGCAGCGGCGGAACAGCAGTGGCCACCCTACCAGGGGCAGCCCGATCTGCTCAACCATACCCGAAACGCCCGCCGGCGGCCAGACAAGTGTCCTGGCGGAGTTTGGAACGCACTACAGATACTCGTAGCGCTCTAGGCTTCCACGATTCCCAGCCGCACGGCCAATCGCACCAAGTCGAGCGACTTGTGGATGCCCAGCTTGCGCATCAGGCGCGACTTGTGGCTGTCGATCGTGCTTTCGGCCAGGCCCAGGCTTTCGGCCGCCTCGCGCACCGCCAGACCTTGGGCGATGAGCTGCCAGACCTCCCGCTCGCGCCGCGTAATACCCAGCGTCTCGATATCGACTTCTCCATCCGTGTCGACAGAAGCAGTTGATGGCTCTCCCCCTAAGAAAGCCACCAACTCTTGCTTCTGGGATACGACAGGAAGGTGCGACAGGGTATCAGTCGCTGTTGCGCCATCTTCCACGAGCGCCACCTGCGTGGCTTGCCCGTTGCCTAGCAGGTCGGCGAGTGACGTGTCGGCACACTCTTTGGCCAATCCAGTTTCTACAAGCACTACATTCGCGCCGGCCGCTGCCGCCTGTTTGGCAAGCAACTGACCGTCGGTGGAGCGTGCCACGACTTTGGCGTGCGCCACCGTTTCAATCAACAGGGAGTAGGCTTCTAGATCAAGCGGACGCCTGACACAGAGCGCGATCCGTAGCTTCTGTGGTTTCTTCGACTTCATGTTCCTTGCGTGGTTCGACGATAGTCTGACCCTAGTTGGTTCGACAACCGTATGCATTTCTTGCCCCCTGGCCCAGTGACTTTAGTGACGAGTGGTTGGCCATCCCACAAATGTACGAGTGAGCAGGCGAACAGTATCACACGCTTCGAGGTTACAGCTCTTATCGGCAATTGCAAACAGCTAAAGCTTTCCCCTGAGGTAGCCTTCGGAGTTAGGGTATATCACCCATAAACCCAGCACAGCGATAGACTTGTGAATGCGAGGAAATTGGGTTATCCACATCGGGAGTGCCAAGCGGGTGGCACGCAAAGTAATACGTAAATCCCAGAAAACCCCCGACATTATTCCCAGGAAACCACTAAAAGACGCTGCTCTCCATGGCCACAGCCGCCTGTTGTCGCTGCGACTGCGACGGGGATAATGCATAAGGCGGGACTTGAAGAATCGCCCATGCCATGGTCGCTCGAGATCGTAAACCCTTTGCAGTAAGGACTTTGCCGTGCAAACTCAATCTGTCGCCCAACTGACTGCCAAGAAGTGCCTGCCTTGCGAAGGTGGGGTCGATCCTTGCACTTTGGAGGAAGCAACGGCCCAGCTTGCCCAGCTTGACGGTTGGGAATTGGTCCAAGGTGGACAGCGCATCCGCAAGCAGTGGCGCGTGAAAAACTTCATGGCGGGTATGGACTTTTTCAACAAGTGTGCCGAAGTCGCCGAGGCCGATGGCCACCATCCCGACTTGCACATCGAAGGGTACCGCAACGTGGCCGTTGAACTGTGGACCCACGCCATCGGGGGGCTCAGCGAAAACGACTTCATTCTGGCGGCCAAGATCGACCAACTTCCTATCGCACTCGCGTGAGCCAATCATGCCTACAGTAGCCGAACCCTTTGTGGCACTCGTGGTCGACAAGTCGCCCGATGGTGAAGTGTCGGCCAAGGTTTCCGACCTCACGCTGGCCGACTTGCCGGCGGGCGAGGTGGTGATCGAGGTGGAATATGCCTCCTTTAATTACAAGGATGCCCTAGCCTGCCAGGGCCATCCGGGGGTGGTGCGATCGCTGCCCCACGTGCCGGGCATCGATTGCGCCGGCACGGTGGCCGCTTCCGATAGCGACGACTGGAACGTGGGCGACTCGGTGCTGGTGACCGGATACGGCCTGGGGGCCGAGCAGTGGGGCGGATATTCGCAATACGTTCGCGTGCCAGCGGACTGGGTCGTGGCCATGCCCGAGGGCCTCGACGCTCGTCGCGCCATGGCGATCGGCACCGCCGGTTTCACCGCCGCGCAGTCGGTCTCGGCCATCGTCGAGCGGAACATCCTGCCGGACAAAGGCCCTGTGGTGGTGACCGGCGCGACCGGTGGAGTTGGAATGTGGAGCGTGGCGATCCTCGCTAAGTTGGGATACGAAGTAACGGCCGTCAGCGGCAAGTCCGAACAGGCCGCGCTGCTCAGGCAGCTGGGCGCTGCAGAGGTCGTTGGGCGGGACGCGGTGAACGACTCTTCCGATCGGCCGCTGCTCAAGTCGAAGTGGGCCGCAGCGGTCGACACCGTGGGCGGGGTGCCGCTGGCGACCATCCTGCGTTCCACGCTGCACCGAGGTTGCGTGACCGCGTGCGGCCTGGTGGCCGGCGCCGACTTGCCGCTCACGGTGCACCCGTTCATTTTGCGCGGCGTAACGCTGGCCGGCATCGACTCGGCCAAGTGCCCTCGCGCGATGCGGCTGGAGATGTGGAAGCACCTTTCCACCGACTGGAAGGTCGACCTGCCGGAGGAGTGCCTCACGGAGATCACGCTTTCGGAGGTATCTGATCGAGTGCAGCAGATCATGGCAGGCAAAGTGGTGGGGCGGACGTTGGTGTTACCAAAGAAGTAAAGGACATACGCAGTGCAACTCGAAAGCGAACTAGGCGGCGCGACCAACAATCCTTCGTCGGCCGACATCGAGCGCGTGGTGCAGTCGCTCGACTCTGAGCAGAACACCTTTGCGATTCTCACCCGCCAGCCGCTCACCTACATGCAATGCCGCGTCGAAGGCGACCAGTTCGAACTGGAGTACCAGGACGGCGACACCGACCGGCACTACCAGTCCACTCGGCTCGTCTCGCGCGACGAAGTGGTGCAGGCCATGTCGCTCTACGCCAAAGGCGACGACGCTTGGCAAACCCTCGTCGAGTGGCAACATCTGGACCTCTCCAGCGAGCCAACGCACGGCGACGCTGCGCAGTCGTCCGGAGGCTGCGCGGGAGTCGTGTTGTTAGCGGTCATGATTGGAATCCTCTCGCTCGCAGTCATCTAGCATCCAGTAGCCACTGGTCGTCTTGCTCAGCGAATACCACGTCGTCGCCGGGCAGTGCATCGAGCCGGAACGACTTGGCAAATTCTTCCGCTGTCATTTCTCGTCGCGGTCCCAGACCGCACCACTCGGCCAACAGTCCCACCACGCGCTCGGCGGCGACACCTTGCTCGCGATAGTGCACCAGCCGGGTGTCGCCGTGGCGTTTGGCCAGGCGTCGGCCGTCCTCGCCGCGCACCAGTGGCAAGTGCCAGAACCGGGGGGCGTAGTCCAGCTCGAGTGCGGCGGCCAACAGCTGTTGACGCGGCGTGGAGGTCACCAGGTCGTTGCCGCGGACGATGCGATCCATTGCCTGCCGCGCGTCGTCCACTACCACGGCCAATTGGTAGCTGGGCAAACCTCCTTTGGTCCAAATCTGAAAGTCGCCCACGGTCTGCTGCACGTCGATCTGTTGCTGGCCGAGAAACTCGTCGACAAACGACTGCTCACCCACAGGCACGCGGAACCGCCACCCGCACTCGTCGAGTTCCACATCGCTCGCCGCAACGGGAGTCGGCTCTGCGGGGCGGCAGGTGCCTGGGTAGCGCAGCTCATGCTCGTCGGCGTGCGGCGCCGAGCGACTAGCCGCTTCGATCTCACGGCGCGTGCAGTTGCACGGGTACGCCAATCCGCGCGCGGCCAGCTGCCACAGCGCCTGCCGATACGGCTCGAGGTCACTCGTTTGATACACCGGCCCCGCATCCCAATCGACGTCCAACCACTCGAGCAGCTCGATCGCTTCGAGCGACGCCTGCTGCTTAACCCGCGGCCCATCGAGATCCTCAATCCGCATCAACACCTGCCACCCCTGCTGCCGCGCGAGCGCCCAGTTCACCAGAAACGTCCGCGCGTTGCCCAGATGTAAGGCTCCAGTGGGCGATGGGGCAAGTCGAGTACGAGGCATGGGGACCAGTGTTTTTGAACAGGAGATAACTGAGGGAACGGAGGATACCAAATCACGCGTTATGTGTAGCGCTGGAGGTTCGCCCGCCAATACACGCAAATCATCGCGAAACGGAAAACACGTTGTACCAATACTTCCCCGAAAGGGATTCGACTTTCAGCCCAGGGTTGCGTCCAAGCGAGTACCACGAGCTTGGACGCTACCCTGGGTAAGGAGGCCAGCGCCCGGCGGTCGAGGAGCACGCTCGCTACTAGTCGGAGCAGGACCGAGACCGCAATCCGCCCAGCCATGCGGCGCGAGTTTTGTCGCAGTTGTCGTAACTATCGATTACCTGCGACAAAACTCCTGATGTTGGTGTGCTCGGCGTTCTCCGTAACCTCTTTTGTAATAGCCACTTGCGTCATTCGATCCCGCACAGCGAAGGCGAGTTGTTGCGCTCAGTTCACCGCAGGTGCGACAAAACCCCCAACTGCGACAAAACTCACCTCCCCCAGTTTGCCACGATGGCCCGCGCAGCATAGCCGGACTCGCAAGAGTTCGGACCACCGCCAGTTCCCAGCGAGGAGCGGACGCAATCCGCCCACACCACCATTGTCCCACGCGTTTGTAAGAAAACCACTCACGGCAACAAAAAAGGTACGATGGCCGCCCCGGCCGTCGCCATGCGACAGGTTGGCAGCTGCTCTTGCGCTTCAGCCTGACACACCTACATCTCATGCGACAGTTGTCTGATGAGATTCTGCAGTTCCTTGTCGCTGAGCGAGCGGTTCTCGAAGTGCATTGCCACCTGGTCAAGAAAAACACCGTTGGGACGAGTTTGGCAAACAGTTGCCAATTCGCGAACGGCCTCTTCTAGCTTACTTCCACCGTGGCAAAGGTAACCAAGTACTACTGACGGGCTGCGGCTGATTGCCCCTTGGCAGAAGACGAGGACGCCGCCAGACCTCCGTCCATTATCGATAAACTCGCAGGCTGCATCCAAGCACTCCATTAACCCGCTGTCTGGATCTTTCAGATTCAATCGCAAGTAGATTAGCTCGTTCTCGTGGGACGAAGGCAGTTCCTTGGCACAATTCACAACATAAGAAACACCAAGTGACCGAAGCGACGTGACGTCTTCGGCGTCCTCTATTGTGCCTAGGAAGAGACCATCAGCAACCTTCCACATCGAACTTGTCCTACTCGCCTTCGGAGTTGCTCTTGTTCAAGGCTTCATTTAAAGCATCCGTGCCCATCCGTGTGCATCCGTGGCTAATAATCCCACCGACTATTCGTCCGACCCACTAACCTGTCGCCCCAGCCACACGTCGAGATCATCCAGCCACTGGTTCTGCTTCGACTCCAGCGTATTCATCCCGAAGCCATGGCCGCCGTGTTCGTAGAGGTGTAGTTCGGCTGGCACGCGGTGTTTTACCAGGGCTTCGAAGTAGCGGATCGAGTTGGCGGGCACGACTCCGCGGTCGTCGCTGGCGTGGGCGAGGAATGTGGTCGGCGTTTGCTTCGTCACGCGCTGGTCGGTCGACATCTGGTCGACCAGTGACTGTTCGGCCTTGTCGCCCAGTAGGTTGCGGCGCGATCCCATGTGGGCGATGTCCGGATTCAACGAAACCACGGGGTACACCAAAATTGAAAAGTCGGGACGGCTCGAAAGTTTCTCGATCGGGTCGTCCGACTCCGGATTGCCCATGTCCCACATCGTCGAAGTGCTGGAAGCCAGGTGCCCGCCCGCCGAGAAGCCCATCACGCCCACCTGGTAGGGATTGATTTTGTGTTCTTCGGCCATCGACCGAATTAAGCGCATGCCGCGCAGTGCGTCGCTGAGCGGTGCGGGGTGGGGGTTCTTGGCGCCGCAGCGATACTTCAACACGAATGCCGCAATGCCGCGATCGTTGAGCCACTTGGCGACCTGTCGGCCCTCGTGATCGATAGCCAGCACTCCGTAACCTCCGCCAGGACAAACCAGCACGGCCGGGCCGCCAGTGAATTCTTCCGGCAAGTACATCTCCATCGTCGGATGGTAGTGCACCACCAGGCGGTCGGGCCGGGGTTCGGTGACCGCATCGCCGGTGCCCTGGTTCGCCGCATGCCCTTCCGGCCACAACGGAATCTCCTGCTGCGCGACTGCAGGAGAACTGAAAGCCAACACCGCTACCACGCACACGTAGAGACTTCGAAGCCACATCATGCTGTCACCTGTTGTTTGAATTGCGAGAACTATAGGCCGCGCACCGCTTACTCTTTTCGCCACACGCCCACCACGGCCGGCAGGTAGGTGCGAATGTCCCAGCCATCGTCGCGGCGATGCTCTCTCACGGGGCCGGGCAGCAGCGAGAAGTCGAATCGCTCGTCGGCTTCCACCACCATGGTACTCGCGGGCGGGGCGTGTTGCAGCACGGAGGTCACCAAGTCGAGCATCTCCTGCTGGCGATCGACGAAGAACGCGTACGGCGGACTCACGAACACCAGCCACGGCCGCGACGCATCCGGCGTGTTCTTGCCGGTCGGTAGATCCCGCTTGGCCCACACGAAGGCACTCGCCTCGAGCACCGTGCATTCGTCGTCCACGTCCAGATGGGCGATGTTCTCCCGCACCACGCGGGCGGTGGGAATGTGCCGCTCGATGAACAAGGCGGAAGCGGCTCCGCGGCTCAGCGCTTCGAGCCCCAGCGCGCCGGTGCCAGCAAACAGGTCGAGCGCGTGGCGGCCTTCTGCCTCAAGGCCGATGAGGTTGAAAATGGCCTCGCGCACGCGGTGCTTCATCGGCCGAGTCACGGGGTCGCCGTGGTACGCCAGGCGGCTGCCGCGGTACTGGCCGCCAATGATGCGAATCTCGGTTTCGCGCCCTTCGCCGGCAGAATCGTTCGACTTGTGGCGCCGGCTCATAGCAATCGGGGGCGGTTGGGGCGGGGTGGGCTGGTGTGGTATCTTAAAAGGCTTGCTGGTTAGATGCTAACCTACCCCGTCGCCCCCGTGGAGGGAACCAACATGCGTCATCGCTCGCCTTTCTTGCTGTTGTTGTTCGTCATTTGCATGGTGTGCGTGCGGCCGGTCGCATCGCAAGAGCCAGCCGCCCCGCCGAAAACCGTCGAAGAGGCACAAGCGGCCTACGACAAGGCGGCGGCCAGCTACAAGGAAGTGTTCAAGGAGATCGAAGACCTGCGGGGCGAATTTCAGTCGTCCGACGAACAACGCCAGGAGGAAATTAACGCCGAGTTGCCAGCAGTCGTTAACAAGGCACGCGAGCGAATGGCCGCCTGGACCGCCGCGGCGCTCGAACTCTACAAAGTGGCGCCCAACGAAAACGCCGAAGTCACCGAGCTGCTCCTCGGCATGGCCAAGCACTTTGCGATCGGCGAAGAGCCCCCCAAAGCCACCGGCGGCGACTACTTCGGCGGCGACCAGTACGAACAGGCCTTGCCCATCATCAAAGTGCTGGTCGATGGCGAGCACCCCGAAAAGAAGCTGCTGATCTGGGGCGCGTTCTCGGCCGTGTGCGCTAACGATTTCGACACTGCCGAGAAGTACTTCGCGGCCGCCAATGAGCAAGGCGTCTTCGACCAGATCCAACCCAAGAACGAGCCTGAGGCTTTGTTCTATATGAAGTCCAAGCAGTTCGAAAACGAACTCGGCGATCTGAAATCCGCCTGGGAAGCGGAGCAGCAGATTCGCGAAGCGGAAGCCACCAAGAACGATTTGCCGCGCGTGAAGTTTACCACCTCCGAAGGCGACATCGTGGTCGAGTTGTTCGAGGATCAGGCGCCCATCGCCACGGCCAACATGATCAACCTGGTGAAGGACGGCTTCTACGACGGAGTGGTGTTCCACCGCGTCCTGCCGCAATTTATGGCCCAAGGCGGCGACCCCACCGGCAGCGGCAGTGGTGGCCCCGGCTACAACATCAAGTGCGAATGCTTCGAGCCCGACGCCCGCAAGCATTTCCGTGGCACGCTGAGCATGGCCCACGCCGGTCGCGACACTGGCGGCTCGCAATTCTTCCTGTGCTTCATTCCCACCACCAGCCTCGACGGCAGGCACACGGCGTTCGGCCGCGTGGTCGAAGGCATCGAAGTGCTGGGCAAAATCCAACGCCGCAATCCCCAAGCCCAGCCGCCGTTGCCAACGCCGGACAAGATCATCAAGGCCGAAGTCGTCCGCGACCGCGGCCACGACTACGACTTCGAGAAACTGCCGGAACGGTAGCGGTAGAGCCAAAGAGTCGCCCTCAAGCTGAAATCCTGATTTCTGGAGCCGGAGTTCCAGAATTCGGGTGCTAATGCGTTGCCCGGGGCTGTTGGCGGTGCATAATGGAAGTTCGGTAGCTCCGCTCCAGTCACGGCTGGGGACTTCGGGGGCATTCAGGAACTTCTTTTCTCCCAACAGCGTTGAGGCGGCACATGGTGCGTTCATCCTTCCGGCTAGCGGCATTGCTAGGTTGTTGTGCTCTTCTGTCTGCTCCTGCATTTGCATTAGATCCGTTTACGATCGACACGACACTCGACGTTGTTTCACCTTCGGCTCTTACCTTTAACGTAGGTATCTCAGCGTCGGGTGACTCCGACTCGGACTCGGACAGTTCGCCCCTCAGCGGAACGGCTGACGTACTGTTCAGCGCAGACTTCGAAGGGGGCAATCTCCGCATCACCGATTTCGAGTTCACCGGGGGTGAGATCGTGGTGGACCAGGCGCTGAATCTTGATTTTAGTTTGGGGTTTGGCTTGGTTACCATCGACGCGGATGGAACCGGTTTTCAAGGTGTGCCTTCGACCGACAATCCTCCCACAACCCTCTCCATTCCTGCCACCCCCGGAACTCTAGGGCAGTTCCCCGCCAGCGATGGAATCATCACCATCAACCAGGGCAACATCCATGTTGTGGTTAGTCCGCTAATCGGAAGCGATACGATCATCGACCTGGACTTGTCTGACCCAGGCAACCAGATCGAAGGGACCAGCACTTCCAGCGACCCAGGAACCGTGACAGTCACACAGGGCGCCATCGACACCCTGGCGAACACCACGCAGTACTCGCTAACGGTCAACCTGCCGGTGGAGTTCGATTCGCCTGCCATTGATCTCGATGGCCAAGGTACGGCAACCGTTTCGGTCAGTGGTCAGTTTCAATCCGTCGTCACCGACATCACCGTCGACTTCATCCCCTGGAACGGTCTTGTCGGCGACGTGAACCAGAATGGCTCGGTGGGCCAGGACGACATCGACGCGTTCATCGACGGGTGGCGCTCCACTAACGACACCCCAGGCAAGCTGGCTTACATGCTGGGCGACATGAACTTCGACGGCATCACCAATCTGCACGACGCCTTTATTCTTCACGAGGCGCTCAAAGGCCAGAACCTCAGCTTCCAGGTTGGTGGGGTGAACATTCCCGAGCCAAGCACCATGCTGCTGGGAGTTCTGGGCTGCGTGGCGCTGATGGCGGTGCGTCGTCGCTAGAGCGGAAAACGCTCTCGCCTGTTGAATCAGCGGCTCGCAAAAGAGTAAACTAACGGCATGAGTCCACATGCCCGTCGCTGGTTGTTCGTCGCCGCTATCATCGGGGCGCTTGCTGTCGTCCTGGGGGCGTTTGGCGCCCATGGCGTGCCGCACTACTTGGAAGGTCGCGGCTTCGAGGGCGACAACCTGGCCAAGCGGCTCGCCGATTTCGAAACCGCCGCTCGTTACCACATGTACACGGCGCTGTTCCTGGTTGCGGCCGCCCTGGTGGCCGACCGCCAACAGGCCTGCAAAGCGCTAAAGCTTGCCTACTGGGGCATGCTGCTCGGCGCGGTGCTGTTCTGCGGCTCCGTCTACGCAGTGGCCCTCGTACCCGACGACCTGCGCGGCACCTTCGGCGCCATCGCTCCCTTCGGCGGCATCCTGATGATCGTCGGTTGGGTGGCCCTGGCGATCGCCGCGCGAGACCACTCGACTCAAAACACTCAATAAAAAGAGCAGCCCCGACCACGCTTGGTCGGGGCTACTCGCGGACTTCAAGTTATCGCGATCTCGCTGCTTACCTCAAACCGCTTGCAGCGTTTCGAGTTCCGCAGCCAGACGCTTACGAGCGACGTGCAGACGTCGCTTGATGGTACCAACCGGCGCACCGGTTGCTTCGCTCATCTCGATGAGCGACTCACCACGCAGGTAGAACGCGGTCAAGGTGTCGCGGTCCATCGCGCCCAGTCGCTCCAAGCCATCGCGGACCTGAGCAACCTGCTCCACCCGCACCGCGTTGTCCAACGGGGTGTAGGTATCGCTGCAGGTCGCAGCCAGAGTCTGCGGCTCAGCCGAGATGGTAGGCGGACGTCGGACCTGTCGGTTGATGGCCATACGAACGGTAATCGCACGCAACCAACCACCGAACGCAGCCGGCTCCTGCAGCTGGTGCAGTCGGTCGATCGCCTTGACGAAGACCTCCTGGCACAGCTCCTGCGCCTCGGCGTAGTTGCCCAGTCGCTTCAAAGCGATGCTCATGACCATGCCTTCGTAGCGCTCCACCAGTTCGCCCTGCGCAGCTCGATCACCATCGAGCGCGGCAGCAACCAACTCGTGCAAGGTCGCGTCAGTCAAGTTCAAAAGTTCAGTAGCGGTCATCGTTCTCTTCCTATGAAAGCCATCCAACGACGAGTTGGACAGCAACAAGTGGGGCAACTGCCGGAAGGGCCGAATCGGAACGGATGCATGCAAACGCAGCATCAATAGCCGAGTAGGCACCGGGACCGGCTCGCTTGGGCTTGGTTCTGATTTCCGCTTCGAGGTCCTGTCGATCGACCTCTCAGGCGGCTCAGCCGGCTATGAATCTGCCGGAGCCCACCGGTGAGCCATGGCCTTGGGGCATCAGCCGTAGCTGTTTGCCTCCTAGGCCGAGCTGCCAGCGCTTTAAACTTGTAAAGCTGGGGCAACTCGCGGCTGGGCAGGGGGTGCAATAGGCATGCACGACTGCCACTACCGGTACCACTACGCGCACGAGACGCGCGGCCAGGCGTTCGAGCCCACGACAAATCATCGACGTGGTCACGACGTTGGCGTCCTGGCGATCGGCGATCGATCCAGAATTCATCGTGTTGTCGGCGATAATCGTAAGCATCTCACCCTCGCTGCGCGGTTTTGCGCTGCTAGAGAACAATGGGAACAAAAAATGGGAGCCGGAAGCTTTGGCTCCCGAGAGGTTGCGGAACGAGCCCCGGGCTGCTGACCCAAGGCACTCCCTAACCTAAAACATCCCACGGTGGGCGGGCCGGGTCAATAGATTTCCGGATGTTACCCGAAACCTTAACCCTGCCGTGCCCTGTTAGTATCGGTAAAAACGCCCCGATTGGGACACCGTTTTCGCCGGTACGAGCAGTTAGACAGCCGGTTCGCGGGAAAGGTTCACCAACGACTCGAAATTCTCTCGAATAGCGCAAAGTGTTTGTGGGTAGACACTTGAGGCCGATTCCCGCCCTGGATGCGGCGAAAAAAGGTCCGATTATCTGTCAATTCCACCTCGGTCTGCACGCTGCGAAATAACTAGCTGGAGCGCGGCGAACTCTGGAGCATCGTGAGAACCCGTGGCGGTTCTTGCCTCTCGGAACAGAGAAAGGGGTGAAGCCATGTATCGCGTTTCCAGGCCGATTCGTGCATTTACGTTAGTAGAGTTGTTGGTCGTCATTGCCATCATTGGCGTGCTGGTTGCCCTGTTGCTGCCAGCAGTCTCGGCCGCCAGGGAGTCGGGCCGAAAGACTCAATGCCTGAACAATATGCGTCAGTTGGGGCTGGCGACGTTGGCCTTCGACGAACGCATGCGGAAGTGGCCGGGGGCTATCGAGCCGCTTGACATCGACCGTCTGACGAGTCAGGGCAGCGGCGAGCTGTTTCGGACCTGGTCGGTCGCTTTGCTGGACGATCTTGAACTCCCGCAACTTAGCGACGCCTACACCGCGGGTGGTCGCCCTGATGCGTACATCGCGTTGTTCCTCTGCCCCAGCGAGGACTCGAAGCAGCGCGCCGATGCTGCTACCAGCATGGTGTGCAACGCCGGGATGGCAGGCCCGATCTCTTCTCAGTCCACTGCCAATGGTCCCTTTCTGAATCAAGCGATTAATGGCAAACTCGCCATGCTGGAGGGTCATTGGTTCGATGGGCGAGACAACACGCTGAGCCTGTCTGAGAACCTTGACGCCACTCGTTTTGACTACGCCGGGTGGAGTGGGTTCAAAGCGAATGGTGGGGTCGACAACCCGATCGATGCGGACTACGTATCCGATCAGTACGATCGACTCTGGAACCCTACTTTCCGATGGTATCCATCCGACAGATCAGGAAGGTACATCAACAGCGGCAATGCTCCCTGCCCTGGCCCGGAAAAGTGCATTGGCTCCGACGCCACTCCTCTGCGCGCGAGCAGCAACTACACGAGGGCCTACGGGATCCAGCTAGAAGGGGATGCTCGTCCTTCCAGCAACCATCCAGGAGGTGTGAATGTCGTCTTCGCCAGCGGCAGGGCCCAGTTCCTGCGCGAGAGTGTCGACTACAAGGTCCTTCGCGCTTTGATGACACCGAATGATCGTAAGTCGGACTCTCCCTACCGGGACATCATTCTCGAAAGCACCGCCTACTAGATAGTTCTCGGCTAACGCTTACCTCCATTCATCGTGACAGTTACTACAAGCCTTCTGCATATTGCCAATTGCCTCGCGGGCGGCTTCGAAGTTCTCCAGGTCGATCGCCTGAGTCAGGGCCACCGAGGCATCCCGTAGTTGGGTCGAGTGGTTGCGATACGATTCATCATCCGCGTAGTCGAAGCCCGGTTGCATGATCACTTCGGCCATGAGCGCCATGAGTTGGGCCTCGTGCCGCAGGTCCTCCGAGTTGTTTGACAGCGCCCGGCGGTCGGATGCCTTGGGCGAGATGCCTTCGCCCAGGCAGGACTCCATCCGCCGCATTAGCGGCGAGCGGTCGGCGATTTGATCCCAACCGACGTCCGGTTTGGCCTCCGGCGCATCGGGCCGGCCGCCGCGCACCAGGTCGGCCAGGTCTTGCACGCGAAGTTGCGACTCGCGGAACGACTGGTCGGTGCCCACTTTGCAGTTCGCGCCGGCGCGGCCGTACAACTGGCCAAGCGCGGTGGCCGTGTCCTGCCAGCGGACCCTTCCGTCGTAGTCGCCCGCCACGGTGAACAGCGTGGCGAGCCAGGTGAAGCGGTTGCGGCAATCGCGGTAGCCGCCCCCTTTGAACGCGGCCGGCGTGGCTACGAGTGGCTGCATCGGCGTGAGCTGGCGCTTGATCTCCGTTTCCAGCGTATCGGCGTCGACCAGTTTGCTCCAAGCGTAGTCGCCGCTGCCGCCGCTATCGCCGCCTGAACTTGTCGAACCGCCACTGGCCGCTGCCACCCGGGCGGCGGCCACTTCGCCGTAGTCGGGTCGGCCGCCCACCAACTGCTGTGCGGCGTCGTCGAAGAACACCTCCCGCACATCCCGCGGCCACTCACCGGGCGGCTTCGCGCGAGGCTTGCTCTTCTCGTCCGCCAGGACCGTGGCGCAGCAAACGCACAGCAAAGCAATGCACGATACAGACACCAATTGTTTCATCACGCTTCTCCAGTGTTCCGATTGGTCGAGCCACCTTGTTCGACTAGTGACCATTATAGCGAGCCGGCTCGTCCTCGAGCCCGGACCAGTTTTGCCCCAGAACACGATCCGTTGGCCCAAAACCCGCTGCGTATTGGTCACCTCCAGGTTGGAAAACCCCTTGTTTTTTAGGCCAATTCACTCGGGGGGTGCGACAAAACCCACCACGTTGTTCCCCGCATGTTTTTCGTTGGGGCAAAACGGTAGTCGCCGTTCGCTCCGCGCTCCGAGCGCGTAGCTACGCTCGCCCAGAGCGTGGATGACCCATCAAAAACGTATGGCGACTGGAGCAGCAAGCGTTGGCGGCCACGCATCCACCGTCTGGTGACGGTAGCTACATCGATCCGCAAGATTTATTAGATCACACCACTGCGCGGATTCAACAGCTACTTTTTTACACCTGCGGTTTTGTGGCGATTCGATTCGCGGCGCTTTACTCGCGCCAAGCGCCCTTCACGGCTTCGACTTGCTTCTTGGTCAACTCGATCTCCAGTGGTTTGTTGGGATCGTACTTTTCGGCGTCGAATTGCACGGGTGCTTCGAATCGCTTGCCCTGCGGTGGATGATACAGCACGGCCAGTTTGCCAGCCGACTTCGGCGGCACGTAGAAATGTACCAGGCCGTCGGCATCGCTGTTGTGCGGGATGGACCACGCCCGTTCGTTGGTCCGCACGATCAATCGTCGCACCGGCGCGCCTTCCACAGGTTTTCCGTCAGGACCCGTCACCCGTACTTCGATCTTCACGCCCGGTGAGAACGTTAGCTCGCCGAAATCGGCTTCGTCTCCTGTGGCGATTTGAAAGACTTCCGACCGGTTGTCGGGATTCCACTCGTCGTCGTAAGGCGTGCGGAACTCGATGCGAAAACGTACGTCGGCGGGTACCAGGATCGGCTGCTTTTCATTCAGCTTCATCCAATGCACGTAGTCGAATTGCCGGTCGCCATATTCGTGGTGAGCCTTCTGTAAATCGGAATACCAGGCTGGCTGGTCGCCTTCTTCAAATAGCCAATGCGGCGACAACGACACGTGCTGCCCAGTCGTCAGGTCGAACTTGGGGTGGACCGTTAGCCGTGCCGCCGGAAACAGTGGGATGGTTCCCGCGTCGGCTTCGGGTCCCTGCTCCAATTGCTCGCGCAACGGATGCACCCGCACGTAGTACGGCAACTGATCGCGGGCGAAGGCCAGCATGGCGTAGAACTCGCTGTCCGGAGGTTGGCTGAGTTCAAACCGCCCGTCCTCGTCAGTACGAACCACAGCATCGAAGGTATAGTGCTCCGCAAACGGCGCGAACGCTTGGCCGTTGAGGTCCACCTCGTCGGACTCCGCCTCCAGCGCGGTCCACTGCTGTGGTGTGATCAGCGCGAGATTCTGCCGTCTTGTGCCGCTCCGCCCACCCACAAACGCGCCGGCTACCGGCTCGCCGGTTGTTCCATCCACCACGCGACCACGAAAGACCACTGGTGGCGGGATCTTGAATCGCAGTATCTCCGGACTGTCGTCGGTGACCTGGAGGTTTTCCCAGCGAATGGTCTTCCCTGTCGAGTCGCGAAATTCTGCCGAGTACTCTCCCGCCACAAGCGATCCGCCGTCTCGAATCACCTCGCGAGCGACTGGCACGTGGGCGCGCTGCTCGCCCTGTTGGTGGTATTGAACCGTGATCCATTGCCGCAACTCGGGGTCGACAATCAGTCCTCCCTCGAGCGATTCGAATTCGAACTGATGCTCTCGCGTGGTTTGCGACAGCTCGATAGTGGCGGGCTTCACATTGTCGACCGACAAGGAGATCGGAAAGTACGCCGATCCACTGGGCGGTGTAACCTCGAGGAAGTACTCGCTGTTGAGCGGAATGAGTTGGCCACGCTCGTCTCCATGAGGCACTCGGGCCACTTCGTCGCTGAACATCGATAACGGGCGATTCGGCAGGTATAGCCGAAAGGTTCCATCCACACCCGACATGGCGCTGTGGTTTGGAAATACGGGGCTGACGAGACCATCGCCGGGCGTACGCACCGAAGGACAGTAGATCTCCGCGCCGGCGACCGGCTCGCCATCGGTGTTGACGACTTTGCCATGCACCGCGCGGTCCAGCAATTCCGAATTGGGGGACACCAGCGGCAGCCGCAGATGACTATTTCCGCCGCGCTCGATGTCGAACTGCGACAATCGAACTAGCGCGGTGCCATAGTCGGCCTGAGTGATCCGAATCGCGATGCCCGATGGTTCCTCCGGCAGGCGCAGGGCGAAACCACCTTCGTTGTCGGTCGTGATGCGGGCGTAGCTGACCGTGGGCAACGCCTCGCTACGTTCATCCATCTGGAAGAAGTGCAACCGCGCCCCGGCAATCGGCGCGCCCTCGACATCCGTGATCCAGTGATCGGCCGGTGGCGGCGGCGGACGCATCCACCAGGCGACCGCAGCGCATATCGGCACCAGCAGCAGCAAGAACCGCAAGCGAAATCGAGTGAGCGCCTTCCAGCGACTCATGTGGGCCCCTTCATCTTCAATCATCCCCCCTTACCTCCTTTACCAAGTGCAAACTGGCTAGAGCGGTTGAGTCGCTGCATGAGCTTCAAGGTTACATGAAACCACAGGCTAGCAGTAGCAATTCTTCGACTACGTAAACCCAAGCGTGTTTGGAATTTGGAATGAGTCCACCACCGATGGGGGGTAGGAATAAGGTTGGGAAAGTCCCTTGGATCAAGAAGTTAGATGATTGACTCTTCTTGGAAGTTCAGTACGTTACGGATAACCGATTCGTCGGACCTTTTCTGAAGTTGTGATTCGCATGAGCTTGGATCTTTCGCAACACCTTCTTGGGGGAGGGTAGTCTAATGAACCAACAGCTTTCGCGTCGCCCACTCTATTCCATTTCAATTGGCAGATTCTTACTGGCGACCATCTGCCTGCTCTTCACAGGCGCTTCAACCACGCGGGCGGCGGAATTTAACGGCACCGCCACGAGTCCCGACGGCAAGAAGAACGGTGCGACCAAGTTCTTCTACGACACGGGCAACGAACTGAGTGGCACGGTGCTCGATCAAGCCACAGCTGCCGCTTTAGGGTTGGGAGCGGTCGACAAAGCGGGTGTGTTTACCCCGGCCAAGGGCGGCACGCCCAGCATTCAACCGATGAACGGGGCCTACGATTTGTGGTGCTTCGACGACGTGACGGTCGAAGTTACCGATTCGCGTGGCAAGAAATGCAAATTGAAGCAGCGTGTCTATGTTGCCAAGAACAAGGTCAAGGGAAACGCGTCCTTGGCGGGCGAGAGCATTCTGAACGCCGCTTGGATCAATGGGGTCATGGGCGCTCAGTTTGGAGCCGGCAAGAAAGCGAAGGCCTTCTGGCCGCTGGCGCCTCCCAAGAAGAAAAAGGCGGAAAAGAAGGCCGTGATGCTGGCCGACACCAATACCGGCGCCATCCAAAACGTATTCTCGCTCAACGCCACAACAGGCCTGACCGGCATTCAGCAACTGGACTTTACCTATGAGAGTTTGAGCGAATACACCTTCCTGACCCAAGAGCATGCCGAACTGTTGGGCTTAACACCCTTTGGCATGGTGGACCTGGCGGCGGTTGATCCAGAATCGCTGCACTCGCTCGATTGGTCCTTCTCCAACGGCACCGGGTCTCAGGATACCGGCAGCCCCACGATGGGCCAGACGGTATTTCAAGCGGTTGATCCATTCCAATTGCAGATCCAACTGTTTGACGAACCCGGTATCCCACCGTTGACGTCGCAGAATTCGAATCCGGTGCTCATCCTCGATGGTTCGAATCCCTACGCGTCCGACTTCAGTGTGCTGGGGTCTGACTTCGCCGATACCTATGGAGAGAATCTCGGGTACTTCAACCTTCCGGACGGCGATCTGTTCGTCCTGGTGCCGGAGCCCTCCACGGTGATTCTGGGCTTGATCCTCGTCGGATCGTTCGCGGCGCGGTACTGGAGCATCCGCGGCCGGCCGAAAGACCTATCGTCCGCCTAGCGCGCCCTGACGCCCTTTTGTAAGAAGTGGCGTCAGGGAGCATCGGCCTCAGGGTGAATCGGGTCGAGTGGAGCTATCGCTACGCACGGGAGCCGGAGTGGTTTTGGGCCCGTCCCGAGTTGGCCGGTGCGTGCTGTCGATGGTGTCCTGCAGTTGCGTGGCGAACAGTTCCACCGGATCGATCTCCATGGCCCGATCGAGCGCCGCCTGCGCTTGCTCGTGCAAGCCGAGCGTCCGATAGTTGCTTGCCAGATTGGTCCAACTGGTGGCCGAGTTGGGATGTAGTTTGACTAGCTCGGTAAACAACAGCACCGCTTCGGTGCTCCGCCCGGCTCGCCATAGAGCAACCCCCGTCCGCGTTGCCTCGGCGGGTGAGATCTCGGCGATATGGCGGTACTCGCTCCGGGCGGTCTCCAGGTCGTTCATGCGAGCCGTGAGCAGCCTGCGACCAACGAAGAACGGATCGTCCGCATCCACCGACAAACCCAAGTCGATGAGCGTCTCCGTCTGATCCGCGCGGCCGTTGAGTTCCAGTATCCGCACGGCCGAGCGAATCGCTTCCAACTGCTCCGCGCCGCAGTTCATTTCGCCGAACAAATCGCCAATCCACTGCGGATCGACCGCCGCGAGAATCGCTTCGTCGGGATGCTCCTTGGCATCCAGTTCCGGCTCGTACAAACGCAGCGGCGCTAGAAACTCCAGGATCATGTTTTGATCCGTGATCTCACGCGATGTGCCCTGCGACTCCTCGAGCCGCTGCATGCCCTGTTCATCCAACAGCAGGTGATTGAGCAGAAGCGACTTCACGTCGCTGGAGGTGAGGTACTCCTCCAAATCGGCCTTGATGTCGGGATTGTTGTCGACTAGCTCCTGAGCGGCCGCCAGGTTCTCTTGGCTCAGGTCGAAAGGCTCCATGGACGCCAGGATCAGCGTATCGGCGGACGAAATACGGATCACGGCGTTGTGAGGGAACTCTTCCCGCACGGTCCGCACGATCATCGCGTACTCGCTGGCGGTGAGCGAGTAGGTTTGGGCCCATTGCACAAGAATGCCGCCCGGCTTGAGCCGCGCCTTGGCCGCTTGATAGAACTGCTTGGTAAACAGATTCGACACGCCGGCGATCCACGGGTTGGACGGCTCGGAGAGGATCAAGTCGTACTGCTGTTTGGTGGCTTGCAGGTGGAACCGGCCATCGTCGACGATCACGTGGAAGTGGGGCGAATCTTCCGGCGCATGATTCACGTCGTGAAAGAACCTCGATGCGCCGAGCACCGCGGGCTCGATCTCGCAACAGGTCACATTCGTATCGGGAAACAACAAGCTGCATCCACTGGTCACTCCGCTGCCAAACCCAATGACCAACACGTCCTCCGCGTGGGGATGCAGAATACGCGGGAAGAACGCCAGGCCCGACTGCATGTCCATATCGCCCTCGCTGGAAGCATCCACTTTGCCGTGCACGCGCAGCGAACGCTGATTCGCCTGGTCGCGAGTTACCATCACGTTGCACACGCGGCCTTCTTCGAAGTACAGCACCGAGCGGTCGCTTTCCTCCTTCTGCAGAATCGACAACGGTTGATACCCGTACATGTACATTCCATAGTCGGTCACTCGCGGATCGGCCTGCTTGCTCGAGAGCATCACGGCGCCGGCGCACACCACGCAGGTGGCCACCAGTCCGCCAAACGCCCGCGCGCTGCGACGCATGTAGAGTAGTGGCAGGATGCAAATGTAAAGCGACAGCGCGATGGCGAACGTCTGATCGCTGCCAAACGCAGGAATCAGCCAACTGGTGGTGAGCAGCGCGCCGGCAATCGAACCAATCGTATTGCACATGTAAACCGTTCCCACGGCGGCCCCGATGTGCTCGCCGCTGCTGCACGTTAGCTGCACGAATAGCGGAAACAGCACGCCCATCATCAGTGTCGGTAGCAGTTGAAGCACGGCGCTCGCGAAGATGCAAACTGCCGCGTTGCCTAACAGGTCCGACCGCAACGGGCCGAGCAGCCCGACGAGCAGCGTTAGTTGTGGTATCAGCAGTTTGCCCGCCGTGGCCGATACGACCAGTATCAGCACGATCACCAACATCTTCTCCGCCCCACCCGCGGCGCCCTTGATCCACAGGTGATACATCAGGCTTCCCAGCCCGATGCCGATCAGGAACACGAGCAACGTGGCCGAGAAAGCGTAGGTCGAACTGCCGAGCATCAGCGAAAGCTTGCGGGCCCAGACCATCTGCAGGACGAGCGACGCACACCCAGTAAGCCCAGCCGCGACGTACAGCAGGCGGGGAAAGCTGGCCGCAAGGTCTTCGTCCAGTTGTGGTTTCTTCGAGGCCTTTTTGGCATTCGTTGGCGACTCCGTCGCCGCGTCTCGGGTGCCGAAGCTCAGCCCGGCGGCGAGGAGGGCAATCACTCCGTTGGTCGCGGCGAACAGCAGATTGGTCCAATGCAGGCCAATCGCCGGCAGCAGGTGAAAACCCACCGCGTAGCAGCCCATCGCCGCGCCGGCCGTGTTGATTCCATAGAACCACCCGGTAACGCGATCGCGCGCGGCATCGTGCCCGGTGAACTCGCGCACGAACAGCGGCAGCGTGCCACCCATGAGCACCGCCGCCGGGCCAATCGCCAATAGCGTGGCGAGAAACTGCACCGCTGCGTAAAGCACCGGGTATCCATGAAGCTGTTCGTAGAACAACGCCGTGAACGCGGGCAATAAATCGAGCAACCACGGTATCGCCAGCGCAAACAGACCGATACCTGCTTCGCAGGCGGCGTACCACAGCAGCGGCCTCTTCACCCGGTCGGCGAACCGCCCAATCCAGTAAGCGCCGATTCCCAGCCCGCACAGGAACGACGCGACCACCATTCCCATGGCCATGGCCGAATTGCCCCACACGTGAGACAACTGTTTGAACCAAATGATCTCGTACCCCAGGCCCGTTGCCCCGGACACCAGGAACAGAATCGATGCCATAGCAAAACCGAACGACTTGTTAGGGCGCATCATCGATCTCGGCAATCAGGTTGTAGAAGAGATTCCCCCCTGGCTAGCTCCCGCGCTGCGTGAGGCCAGTGCCTGATGATAACACATCCCCCGGCGCGCACGACAGAACGGCGACGCGGCCCAGTTGGTTCGTTCCCCCACCAAGCAGCTAGAATCGTACGTTTGGGCTGCACGGGTGCCGAAAGTGTTTGACACCCTCTCCGACGCCAGCCAGAATCGTGACTGCAACGCTCTGAACTCGACTATCTCCTCTGGGGGGACGGATGGCAAAGCAAGGTTTGGCTAACATTCACGCGCGACTGCTCGCCGCGGTTGCCTTGTCGTCGTTGATCCTCAACGCACAACCCGCCGTAGCGGTCGTCACCGTTGTCGGCGACGTCACGCCCGATCCACTGGTGGACGACGTTGACGTCGTGGTGGGCAATACGGCGTACGGACTGGTTCAAGTTGACGGCGGCAGCACGCTTAGTTCGACCAGCTTGCGAATTGGTGATGGCCAACCATCGGCAACTGGGCGTGTGGAGGTCAGTGGAGTTGGTTCGAAGTGGACGGTCACCGGTAGTGTCGATCTGGCGACGCCGGGGCTTGGCTTCATCGACATCTCGGCTGGCGGGGTGCTTTCGGCGGCAGCAGTTCATGGTCTCTACGGTCCAGCGGGCTACGCCGAAGTGAACGTGACTGGCGATGGAAGCATGTTGGAGATCACTAACCAATTGGATCTCTCCAGGGGCGGACTGCTCGATCTGAATCTGTCGGATCGAGCGATCTTCAATGCGCCTCAGGCATACGTCCGCTTCTGGTCCGGTGCTCGAGTTGTGCTGGACGACGCCTTTCTTCGCGCAGGCGATCTGGAACTCCATGGGCGTTTGAGTGGCAGCGGTGTCGTGACAACCTTGCAGAACAACATAGAGATCCGCGGCACCATCGACGTTGGGCCACTCGACGACATGAGGTTTACCTCGGACCTGGGGAATGTCGGGCTCATCGAAATCGAACACGGTGCGCTCGAAGTAAGCAGCATCAGTAACGCGCAATCGGGATACGTCACGCTCCAGTCGGGTATACTGCGAACCATGCAGGGCGATAACGGCCAACCTGCTTTCATCAATCATGCTCACCTTGCCGCGATCGGCGGCACCAGCGACCTGTACAGCGACCTTCTCAACCTCAGTGGCACGCTGTCGGTGGTGAACAACAGCCTGATGCGCATTCACGGTGACGTCACCAACACCAGTGGCAACATTTCCATCGCGCCGGATTCCAAAGCGCTGGTGCTGGGCGATTTCCATTTCAACGGTGGCACGTTGCACGCCGATTTGGACGGGGACGGAAAAAGTCCCTTTGGCGAACTGGAGGTAGTGGGCGACGTCCACCTTGGCGGCAGCATGCGGCTGGAGGCTGCGTCGCTCTCCGCCTTCTCCGCCGGCGATCAGTTCGCACTGGTGTCGGCCACGGGAGAGATCTCCGGCGGCGTGCAGCTCCACGAAATGCCCGACTTGGGCGACGGCCTCGCCTGGAAACTCAAACGCACCGCCAACACCCTGTCGCTCTCAGTCGGCCTTCCCGGCGACTTCAACGGCGACAACCAGGTGAACCTGGCCGACTACGTCGTGTGGCGCAACTCGTTGGGCAGCTACGGGAACTTCCTGGCGGCCGACGAAGCCGGCGCTAGTGGCATGCCCGACGGATTCGTCGATCAGCAGGACTACGAACTCTGGAAAGCGAACTTTGGCCGCACCGCTGACGCGAGCATTGCGAGCGCTAGCTCGGCTGTGCCCGAGCCTGGGGCCTTTGCAATCCTGGCCTGCGGCGTGCTGCTTGCTGTTTCCACTGGAACATTCACACGATACTCGAAGTAGGCGAGTCTCCACCTCTCCCAGTATGTTCAAACGCTCGTCGCGGCGTTATTCTCAGGCAATACCCTTTCCACTTGCAGGAGGGCACGCACCTCCGTACACCCGATGAATGTTGCTCAGGGGGGAGAGTTTTGTCAGAGCGAGAACAGAACCGATTTCAGGTCGATTTGCGCGGACTGATCGACTTATTGTCTCAGCACCTGTACAGCGGGCCTGAAGTCTTCGTGCGCGAATTGCTTCAGAACTCGGTGGATGCCATTCGCGCACGCCAGCAACTCGATCCCGAGTACGACGGGGCGATTGAAATCGAGGTCGTTGAGTCGCGCAGCGGGCCGCCGACACTGCTTTTTCAGGATAACGGCATCGGGCTGACTCAGGACGAAGTACACCGGTTCCTAGCGACGATTGGACAATCGTCGAAACGCGGAGAGATCGCGCGCCGGCCGGACGATTTCATCGGGCAGTTCGGTATCGGACTTCTTTCCTGCTTCATGGTGACCGATCAGATTTCGGTTCTCACGCGTTCGGCGCGGGACGGTGGCCACCAGGCCGTGGAGTGGCGGGGCGCTACGGACGGTACGTACTCGGTGCGACCGCTGAGCCAAGAAATCCCCGTCGGCACCCAGGTCTTCCTGCAGCCAGCAGATGGATTCGAAGAGCTCTTTGAGTCAGAGCGTATTCTCGCTTTGGCGCGCGACTTTGGTGGATTCTTGCAGCCTCCCATCGTGCTCACCAGCGGCGGGCAGACTCACCACGTGAACACCGATGCTCCCTGGACCGAGTCGCCGGCGGACCCCACCGGGCGCGAGCGATTGCTCGACTACGGTCGGGGCGCATTCGAGCGCGAATTCCTCGACGTCATCCCGCTCGAGTCCCCCACGGGCGGTGTCGAAGGAGTCGCCTATGTGCTCGCGCAAGCGGTTCACGCAGGCGCGCGGCAGCGTCATCGCGTGTACCTGAAAGACATGCTGTTGTCGACCGAAGCGGACGATTTGCTCCCGGAGTGGGCGTTCTTCGTACAGTGCGTGATTAACGCTCGCGGGCTTCGTCCCACGGCTTCACGCGAGTCGTTCTACAAGGACCGCGTGTTAGAGGAAACGCGGGAAGAACTCGGAGGTTGTCTCCGCCGGTATCTGGTCGAGATGGCTCGCACTCAGCCGAATCGGTTCCAGCAATTAATAGCGGTCCACCATTTGGCGGCAAAAGCCCTGGCCGTGGACGACGACGAGTGCCTGGAACTGTTCGCGGACTGGTTCCCGTTCGAAACCACGCTCGGCACGATGACTTTGGGAGAGTTCCGCCAAAGAAGCCCTATCGTACGGTACGTACCTAGTCGCGACCAGTTTCGACAGATAGCCCAGGTGGCCGCTTCCGAATCTTTGGCGGTAATCAACGCCGGGTACGTGTACGAAGTCGACATTCTGCAGCGACTTGGCACGATCCGGCCAGACATCAACGTGGAAGTGTTCGATGCGGATCATCTGTCGGAGCGTTTCGAGGAACTCACTCGGCAAGAACGAGAAGAGACGATCGAATTCGAGCGGATGGCCGATTGCACACTGCAGCGGTTCAAGTGTGCTGTAGAGATCGCGAAGTTTCATCCCGCGGAACTGCCAGCTTTGTATGTGGCGGACGACAACTCCAGCTTCGTCCGCTCGATCGAGCAGGCCCAGGACGTTAGCGAAGGAGTGTGGACCGATGTGCTGGGTTCGTTCACCAGCGATCTACCTTCGGTCTACGCTCGACTGTACCTGAACTACTGCAATCCGCTCATTCGAAGGATTTGCGGTTTGGCCGACGAACGAGGACAGCAGCGTTCCATCGAGATGGTCTACGTTCAGTCGCTTCTGATGGGCCATTTCCCCCTGAAGCAAAGCGAGATCAAGCTGCTGAATGAAGGACTTCTAGGTTTAATCGACTGGGCGCTAACAACGGACCACAGCGATGAGTGACGAGAACTTCGAGCGTATCGGCGAATTGATGGACGAAGCCTGGGACCTGCCGCATGGTGTCGTCAAGGTTCGACTGATCGAGGAAGCCGTGAAACTGGCCGATGTCGTACGTGATTTGGACGCCATGTTCGAGACGAGAATGGAACTCGTCGACGCGGGCGTGTTTGCAGGTCACTGCGAAAAGGCGCTGCCCGCCTTCGCGTGGTGCTTGGCGCAGTTCGAGAAAGAACCCGATCGATTTGAGTATCATCAAGACACATTGCTCTGGTACTTCAAGAACATTTTGCACAACGCCGATGAACTGCCCCAACTGACCCGCGAGCAAGTGGAGGAGCTGCGCGAGCAGATGGCTTCGCTCTATCGTAAGTGCGGTTTCAACATGCGTCCGGTGCACTACACGCGGTTGGTATTTGCCACACGCATCGGCGACACCGAAACGGCGAAAGAGTCGTACGCCAGCTATCATGCGCTTCCGCGAGACCCGATGGCGGATTGCATGGCTTGCGAAGCCGACAGCGACGTCGAGTACTTCGAGTTCCTCGGCGAGTCGGAGAAGGCCCTGAAAGCGGCCGAGCCAAGCTTGAAAGGCAAGCAGGTTTGCGCCGAAGTTCCGCACCGCACCTACAGCTACGTACTACGGCCGCTCGCTCTACTGGGCCGTTACGATCAGGCCGACGAGTATCAGCGCAAAGGCTACCGCATGATTCGCAGCAACCCGGTGTTCTTGGGGCATGTTGCTTTGCACATGGCCTATCTGCTTCACCGGGGGGACGAATCGTCGGCGCTGCGCATGTTGGAGCAACATCTATCGTGGGCATTGGAGTCGTTTCACCTGCGCTCGCGATATCTGTTTTATCTTTCTTCCAAGCGAACGCTCAATCGCGTTGCTGAAAGCGAAGGCAAAAAGAAACTGAACCTGCCGCAAGCCTTTCCGGTCCACAACTCCACGGGCAGTTACGACACTGCCGAACTGGTTCAGTGGTTCGACGAAGAGCTGAGTACCCTCGGCGCGCGGTTCGATGCTCGCAACGGCAACCACTTTTTTACGCAGGATTTGGTAGAGCGGCTTCAGTACTGAGACGCAGCCGACTTGAAGACGGCACGGTAGAATCCAGCTGCTCATGCGAGGCGCTTCAGAGAACACCCGACCTGGCAGCAACACCTGGCGGCAGCAATGAGTGACGCGAACCTCGAGCGCATCGATGATTTGGTGGACGAAGCCTGGGATCTGCCACATGGCGAAGTTCAGGTGCGGCTGCTTGAAGAAGCCGTGAGGCTGGCGGACGTGGTGCGCGACTTGAACATCATGTTTCGCACTCGGATGAGTTTGATCAACTCGGCCGCGTTTTCGGGGCATACGGAAAAGGCGATGCCTGCGTTCGCCTGGTGCCTGGCTCAATTCGAAAAAGAGCCGGATCGATACCAGCATCAAGAGCATTCTCTGCTGTGGTCGTTTAAGTACATCCTGCACGCTGCCGATGAATTCCCGCAACTCACTCGCGGCCAAGTGGAGGAACTACGCGATCAAATGGCCGATCTTTATGATCGCTGTGGCTACAACATGCGCCCGGTCCATTACACGCGCATGGGATTCGCGACGGGCATTGGCGACCGGCAGTTGGCTCGCGAGTCGTACGAGAGCTTTCGCTCGGTGCCGCGCGACGGGATGGCCGACTGCATTGCCTGCGAGGCCGACGGCGAAATCGAGTACTTCGATCTGGTTGACGAGCCGGAGAAGGTCGTCAAGGCCGCCGGTCCAAGTTTGATCGGGCAGCGGAGTTGCCAGGAAGTACCGCATCGCACGTACGCGTTTGTATTGCGGTCGCTGGCACAACTCCAGCGCTATGAGGAAGCCGACGAGTACCAACGGAAGGGCTACCGGCTGATTCGCGACAATTCGAAGTTCCTCGTGCATGTTGCGTTGCATATGGCCTACTTGCTCCACCGCGGACGGCGAGAGCCGGCGCTGCGGATGTTCGAGCGGCATTTGCCGTGGGCGCTCGATACCTTCTATCTTAGCGCTCGATTCCTGTTTTATGTCTCCGCCAAGCGGACGCTAGATTGCTTTGCTGGCAGCAGACGCAAAAAGAAACTGAATCTGCCGCAGACCTTTCCCGCCTACAACCCCTCGGGTAGCTACGACCTGGCCAAATTGATCGGCTGGTTAGATGGCGAGGTGAACGCCCTCGGCGCGCGGTTCGATGCTCGCAACGAGAACCACTTCTTCACGCAGGATTTGGTAGAGCGGCTTCAGTACTGAGACGCAGCCGACTTGAAGACGACACGGCAAAATCAAGCTGCTCTACGTCACCTTTCGCATCGCAGTGCTCACCGCTGCCCATCCCAAGATTGCCAGTGCGATCATGGCTGGTTTCAGAACCGCGGCCCGTCCGATCGGTCATACTTCGTACTGAACCACTCGGGCCATACCGCAGGCGAGGTGGTAGAGGTTGTGGCAGTGGAAGAACCAACTGCCTGGGTTGTCGGCACTGAACTCGAAGTCGATCTGCTGCTTGGGGCCGACGCCAACGGAATCTTTCACCGGAGCCCACGGGTCGTCCCACGCGCCTGGTTGCCGCAACAGTCGGAAGAAGTGTCCGTGAAGGTGCATGGGGTGAAACATCATGGTGGAGTTCGTCAGGCGAACCCGCACCCGATCGCCATATTGGATGCCCAGCGGTGTAGCCTTGCCGTCGGGCGAGTAGATCTCGGGATAGTACTCGCCCTGCATCGACCAGAGGTACTTCATCATCTCGCCTCCCAGATCGATTTCGAACTGCTTTACGGGACCATCGGCCAACTTGATCGGATGGAGTGCCTTGAGTGCAGCGTAATCGGCCATTCCGCCGCTCTTGCCGGAGAACTCTGCGCGATTCAGGTTTGCCCTTGGGACGGCGTCGGCCGTGTGAATAACACCGACGGCCTGCTTGCTGGTGCCGAGCGCCGCGGCGTGCAGGGTAAAGCTGCCCGGCTTTTTGATTGTAACGAGCACGTCGTATCGTTCGGCCGTTGCGACGACAAGATCGTCGACATCGATCGGTTCGACGTACTGACCGTCCGCAGAGATCAGCTGCAGGTCGTGCCCGTCGATCGAAACGCGGAAGAACGTAGCGGTTGACGAATTGATGAGTCGCAACCGAACGCGGTCACCGGCTCGAACCTTCAGCGACCAGGGGCGCTCGTTCGAATGGCCGTTGATCAAATAGCCGGGGTAGTTGATGTCGACGTTGAACGCCTTGTCGGCCGGAAACTTGTACTCGCCTGGGGGAGGCTTGATGGCGGCGGTCGCCGGTTGCTGGCCGCGAATCTGAGGAACGATTCCTTCGGGCGCTTCGTCAAGCCAGTCGGACATCATCACAACCACGTCGTGGTCATAAGAGTAGAGCTCGTTGGTGGCGTCGACGATCAGGGCTCCACTCAGACCGGTTTGCTCTTGAAATCCGTAGTGCGAGTGATACCAATACGTTCCCGACTGGCGAATGGGGTACTCGTAGAGCACCGAGGCACCCGCAGCAATTGGCAGTTGTGTAACTCCCGGAACGCCATCCATGTAGTTGGGCACCAATATGCCATGCCAGTGCACGCTGGTGGGGACGGCCAGGCGGTTGTTGACCAACACGCGCAGCATGTCGCCTTCCCGGTATCGAAGCTCGGTGCCGGGCAATACGCCGTTCACCAGCGTGGCCTTCGTTGGTGTTCCGAGCGGCGCGATCGACTTCTCCTCAATGTTGAGTACGTGGTCTGGCTTGGCTTGAGATGGCAGCGAGACCGGAACCGAGTCTAATTCGCTTCCACTTGCAGCGGTGGCCACGCCGGGTGCGGCCATGACCAACGGCAGACCAGCGCCTGCTTGAAGAAGTTGACGTCGAGACAGAGGGCCATTTGTTTTCTGCATGGCGGTTGCTCCCCACAAGCAGATGCGAAGTCAGGGCGGAGGTTCGATGCCGTGAAAAGTAGCGCGGTCGCGTCGGTGATGCGATGTTAACTCCACTTGGACGGGAAGTCCAGCAATTCGCTCGCGGTCGGACGTGTAGCTAGAGTTCAAACCCGATCAACAGATACGTCATGAAGTCGTCGTCCAGCGCTGCCGGTTCGCCCCCGCCGGGAGAGTCGATCCACATGACTCCCGGCTGTAGATAGGACCAGGGCGTCCAGTACCAGATATAGAACGACTCGAGCGACAACTCATGCCCCCCTGCCGGACCGGCCAAGCCGTTTCGCAGCGTCGATTGATAGATGCTCGGATTGGAAGTGAAATCGGTATAGGCAAACATGATTCCCGCTGCGTCGGCGGGTGCATGCGGAAACACTCCCGTGGCCGAGAACCCTGTCATCAGCGACCAGTGCACGGGGTTCTTGTTTGGGTCGCTCCAGCCGAATTGGCCGTAGTAGATAAGTCCACCGCCATCAGCGGCCACGTCGGCGCTTGGCGACCAGACGGTCTGCTGCCATTGGGTGTACCAGCCGGGCACGTCGCTCACGCCGACGGTGTCGGCGCCAGCGGTGTCTGTGAGACCGGTTTGAACCCATGCCCCCACGCCTGCCGAGCCCGGTCGGCACGCGTCCAACTGCCACGACAGATCCCACTCGGTGATCAAAAACCAATTGCCGTCGTTGTTGAAAAAGGTCGATGGACCTCGCGGGCCGGTGGCGGGTCCGCTGTTGCCCGTGCCCGGATCATAGGCGGCCGTTGTTCCGTCGAACCAGCCGAACTTCCCCACCACGGCATCACTCATCTGCAGCGAAACCACCAGGGCGGTCGCTTCGTTCTGATAGGTTGGCAGGAACGGGTTCAGCGTCGAAGTGAACATTGCGATGCTGTTCTGGAACGCACCTGCCGCCTGCACTGCAGCGAATGGAACGTTGGCGTCCATCTTACCGAAGGACATTTCCACGGCGTCGTCCCACATCGACTGTTGGTAGTACAACTGAGCCACCTGATTCAGGTCCTTGGTGTCGCCGTCGAGCAGATTGGTGTTCACGCCGACGTAGGAGCCGGTGGGATCAAACTGATTGTTCGTGGTGAAGCGCCCGTTGTACCACGAGTAGAATTCCCAGTCGAAGAACAGCGTGCCACCTTCGATTCCCGCCAGGCGCTCGGTGTCGATGGTGGTCGTGATGCCGAGCGGCCCACCGCCAAAGAAGCCGGTGTCGAACCCGCCCGTGTGGTTGTCCATCAACACCGGCACGTAACGACCACCAAACACCACACCCTGTTGCGCCAACTCGCTGCGTAGTCCACGCCAGTCGCCGGTGAGCGTGTTGTCCTGCCAGGAGTAGTCGGCGTCGAACTGGTGACCCGCTGCGGGGACTTTCACCGTGGGCGAAGGATATTGATCGGGCCGGCGTGACGTCAGGTGCTGAGCGTGCACGTCCTTTGCCAACCCAAGGGCCAGCACACAGAGAACGACCACAGCCAGGTAATTACTTCGCATCGAGCGGGCTCGTCGGGGCGGGCGCCGGGCAGCAGTGCACCGACTGGAATTGACGAAGCGGAGGGAAGTGATAGCATCGCGGCAACGATTACATAGCTCACCATGTTCCTACTTCGGTCTCGCGAATCGGGCACCTGTAACAGCATTGCGGATGGATGCCCAAATACCGCGAAATACCACCGGCGCATGTATTCGATGCACCTTTGCCACTCGGGGGACAGCACGACGCCTTCTTCAACTCCAAAAAAGCTCTTGGAATTTGGCTCTAATGTGCACCAACACCGCGTTGGAAGTCACGAATGGGATTGCTGGACCTGGTGGATCTCGGGCGGCGTCGGCGGATTGAGCCGAGAGCATAGACTGGCGTGGAAACCTGCAGCGATAGCCAACCTCCCGCCCGATGACTATCATCGGTACTCTTGCAAGCGATTTCGACCATCGAGGGAGTTTCTGACAAGATGTCTCAGATACAACGCATTCTAGTAACCGGTGGGGCCGGGTTCTTGGGGTCTCACTTGTGCGAGCGGCTGGTTGCCGAGGGGCACGACGTGATCTGCCTCGATAACTTCTTCACCAGTCAGAAGTCGAACGTCGCCCACCTGCTCGACGAGCCGAACTTCGAACTCATCCGGCACGACGTCACGCACCCGCTGTTTCTGGAAGTCGACGAGATCTACAACCTCGCCTGCCCCGCCGCGCCGGGCCACTACCAGTACAATCCCATCAAGACGATGAAGACTTCGGTGATGGGCGCGATCAACGTGCTGGGCATGGCCAAGCGGTGTCGCGCCAAAGTGCTGCAGGCGTCGACCAGCGAAGTGTACGGCGATCCTGAAGTGCATCCCCAGCCGGAGAGTTATCGCGGCTCGGTCAATCCCGTGGGGCTTCGCTCGTGTTACGACGAGGGCAAGCGCGCGGCCGAGACGCTGTTCATGGACTACCATCGCATGAACCATGTGAATGTCCGCCTGGTTCGCATCTTCAACACCTACGGCCCGCGGATGCATCCCTACGACGGCCGCGTGGTGTCGAATTTCATCCGTCAGGCGATCAATGGCGAGGACATCACCATCTTCGGCGATGGATCGCAAACACGTTCATTCTGCTACCGCGACGACCTGGTCGAAGGCATCATTCGCATGATGAACGGCTCCGACGATTTCGTCGGGCCCGTGAACATCGGCAATCCGGGCGAGTTCACTATTCGCGAGTTGGCCGAGGTGGTGATCGAGCTGACTGGCTCGAAGTCGAAAATGGTCGAGCGGCCCCTGCCGGCCGACGATCCCACGCAGCGGCAACCCGACATCGCGCTGGCCACGCAACACCTGGGCTGGGAGCCGAAGGTTGCGCTGCGCGAAGGACTGAAGACCACCATCGAGTGGTTCCAGTCGATCAATCTGGACGAGTATCGCGCGCCGACGCCGAACTACGTTTGAGCACGCTCGCGCCTTCGAGACATCAGAGCGAAGGCTCCCAAGCCAATCGCCGCTCCCACCAAATCGGCCAACAGGTCGAGCGGGTCGCAGGTCCTGGCGAACCACGGTTGGGTGAGTTCGTCCAACACGCTGTAAGCCAGCAACACGCCCAGAATGATGGCCGCACGACGGAAGGTCAGCGGCAACCCTGCACACCAGCACCAAGCGAGCATCCACGCCAGGATGGCGAAACCAACCGCATGCGCCGGCTTGTCGATATGCGTGGCAGGGGGCGCGCCGGGGGTTGGTTTGGCTGGCCGGTGCGTGGCCGCCAGCATCACCAGCCAATAGGCCGCCAGCATCGCCCACCGCCAGCGATACCAGGGAGGGTGGATCGGCTCGTCGCCTTCGGGTGGTGCGGCCATGGTGGTTGACTGACGGTGTGGGGATTTCCGGCTTAGAATGGTTGCCGAGCTGGTGCTCGCCATCCAGTATGATCAACGGCCCGCCAGGAACGAAGATGACCACTGAGGAACAACCCGAAGAAATCGCCCTCCACGAGCATTTCATGCGCGAGGCGTTGCGCCAGGCCGAGCTGGCCGCGGCCGCGGGCGAGGTGCCGGTCGGTGCGGTGGTGGTGCACCAGGGGACGATCATCGCCGCGGCGTACAACCAGCGGGAGATGCTGCACGACCCCACAGCCCACGCCGAAATGATCGCGGTCACCCAGGCCGCCGCCGCCCTAGGGAGCTGGCGGCTGGCCGATTGCACGCTGTACGTCACCCTGGAACCCTGCCCAATGTGCGCCGGAGCGATCGTCAACTCGCGGATTCCACGGGTGGTATACGGGGCGGCCGACCCCAAGGCGGGGGCCGTCGACACGTTATACACACTGTTGGGCGACTCGCGGCTGAATCACGCGGCAGAAGTGGTCAGTGGGGTCCTAGCCCAGGAGTGCGGCGACATCCTGCGGCAGTTCTTCCGCGAAAAACGCCAAAAACCAGGGCCTGCGGGCGATCCCGGGCGGTGAGTCGGGTGTCGTTGAGGTGGGCGTTGTGGTCTGCTCAGCCGTCCTAGCTTGCCCGAATCGCACGAAGTTCCAGAATTGCTATCTCCGTAGGGCAAAAAACGTGCCGCGCGACCCTTGCAGGTCTCAGCGAGTCGCCATATATTCAAGCGTTTCCCCTCGCCGGAACCTCGACGCCCGGGCCGCGCATGTTCTTCGTGCCGCAGCCCCGCTCGGTTTCGTCGTCGGCGACCACCGCTTAATTGCCCCCCGGATTCGGAGGAACGGCACGATGAAAGTTCGAGCCAGCGTAAAACGTATGTGCGACAAGTGCAAAATCGTCCGCCGCCGCGGCGTGGTGCGAGTGGTGTGCGACAACCCCCGCCACAAGCAACGGCAGGGGTAAATGACCAATGAAGAATGTCCAATGACCAATGCGTTCCAACACCATTGGTCATTCGGGTTTGGACATTGGTTACTAAGGTGGAGCTGTGACTCCCCATTGCCAGTTTGAGAATCAAGACCGCGTAAACTTCAGAGCCAACCAGGACTTAAAGCATGCCACGTTTGTTGGGTGTCGACATTCCGGCTAATCGCCCCACGGCGATTTCGTTGACCTACTTGTATGGCGTGGGCAACCACACCGCCCGCGAATTGTGCCACAAGGCGGGACTCGACCCGCACCAGCGTGCTTCGGAGTTGACCGAAGACGAAGTGGCTCGCATCGCGGCGCTGTTGGACAAGGATTATGTGGCCGAAGGTCAGTTGCGTCGGCAAACCAGCCAGAATATCTCGCGCCTGCGTGACATCGGCTGCTACCGCGGCATTCGTCACCGCCGGGGCCTGCCGGTGCGTGGCCAACGAACCAAAACCAACGCTCGCACTCGCAAGGGCCCCAAGAAGACGGTGGCCGGCAAGAAGGGCGTGAAAGACCTGCGTTAATCGCCCAGAGTTTATTGCACTGAAACATTCTGCGTAAGCAATCAATCGCGACGGAGATTATTGGCGGATGGCCAAGCAAAGTACCAAGTCGAAGAAGCGCGTCAAACGCAACGTAGCCGTGGGCATCGCCCACGTGGTGGCCACGTTCAACAACACCACGGTCACCATTACCGATACCAAAGGCGATACGCTTTGCTGGGCCAGCGCCGGCACCAGCGGCTTCAAAGGCAGCCGCAAGAGCACGCCGTTCGCCGGTCAATGTGCCGCGCAGCAGGCCGCCGAGAAGGCCAAGAAGTTCGGCATGCGTGACGTGGACGTGAAGGTTCGCGGCCCCGGCAGCGGACGCGAGAGCGCCATCACCGCCCTCGAAGCCGCCGGCCTGAAGGTTAAGAGCATCGAAGACGTGACCCCGCTTCCGCATAACGGTTGCCGCCCCCGCAAGAAGCGTCGCGTGTGATATCTGGTCGAGCCGGACTTTTTGAATTGCGATCTTAGCAGTTACCAAAGAGGTCCGACCCACCACCAGATCGCAATTCAAAAAGATCCGTTCGACGAAATACTGATACTGATTCGGCCAGCGGCCTGAAATAACACAACTCCCAAAATCCCAGTTTCAACAGCTAACTAAGTATGGCCAGGTACACCGGACCCGTTTGCCGACTCTGCCGCCGCGACGGCATGAAGCTCTTCCTCAAAGGCACTCGCTGCGACACGGCGAAGTGCGCCTTCGAGCGTCGTGACTCGCCGCCGGGCATGCAGCAGGGGCGTCGTGGCAAGCCGACCGACTACGCGATTCATCTTCGCGAAAAGCAGAAGGTCAAGCACTACTATGGCGTCTTGGAGCGTCAGTTCCGCCGCTATTTTGCCGAGGCGGAACGCCTCAAGGGCAACACGGGCGATAACCTGCTCACGCTGCTCGAGCGCCGGCTCGACAACGTGGTGCATCGGCTCGGCTTCGGCCTCAGCCGCGCTCAGGCGCGCCAGATGGTGCATCACGGTCACATTACGGTCAATGGCCGCACCGTGACCATTCCCAGTTACCAGGTTCGGCCGGGCGACGTGATTCGCGCCAAGAACAAGGCCAAGAGCCTGGGTTGCGTGCGTCAGGCGTTAGGCGAAGGAACCGGCCGTGACGTGCCCGACTATTTGTCGGTCGATCCCGAGGGCGTGCCTGAAGGGATTGTGGGACGCATTCCCAGCGTCGACGACGTATCGTTGCCGGTGCAAACCCAGTTGATCGTCGAGCTCTGCTCGAGGTAGTCCATCGGAAGGTCGCTGACACCGTGGGCCCTCGATAGCCAGAAGGTGTCGCAAGTACTTCATTCAATTCCTCTGAGGGAGGCATTCGATGCATATTCGTTGGCGTGGCTTGGAACTTCCGAGCGTAGTGGAATGCGATCAGGAGTCCCTGACCGGCACCTACGGCAAATTTATTGCCGAGCCGTTCGAGCGTGGCTTCGGCACCACCGTGGGCAACGGCCTGCGACGTATCCTGCTATCCAGCCTGGAAGGCAGTGCGGTTACGCAAATCAAGATTCACAACGCTCAGCACGAGTTCACCACCGTACCGGGTGTGCTGGAAGACGTGACCGACATTGTGCTGAACGTCAAATCGTTGGTGGTGAAGAACCACAGCGAGTCGACCAAGGTACTGCGTGTCGAGCGAAACAGCGCTGGCGAGATCAAAGCCGGCGACATCCAGACCGACGACACCGTGGAGATCGTGAACAAGGACCACGTGCTGGCCACCCTGACCGACGACGTTCCGTTCGTCATGGAGATGGTGGTGGAGAATGGTCGTGGCTACGTCCCCTCCAGCGAGCACAGCGACAACGTGCAGGAAATCGGCATCATTCCGATCGATGCCATTTTCAGCCCCGTGTTGCGAGTTCGTTACCAGGTGGAAGAGACCCGTGTTGGTCAGAAGACGAACTACGACAAGCTGACACTCGAGATCACCACCGACGGATCGCTGGGCCCCGAGATGGCCGTGGTCGAGGCCGCGAAGATCCTTCGCAAGCACCTCAACCCGTTCGTCCAGTACTCGAGCCTCGGCCCGCAAATCCGCACGCCCGCTCGCACCACCTCGGTCGAAGGCGTCGATCCCGGCTTGGAAGCCAAGCTCAACCTGCCGATTGCTGAATTGAAGCTCTCGGTGCGGGCGAGCAACTGCCTGGAAAGCGAAAACATCCTGACTGTTCGCGAGTTGGTGACCCGCAGCGAGGACGCCCTGTTGGAGGTTCGCAACTTCGGCGAGACGACGCTCACGGAGGTTCGCGAAAAGCTCACCGAGCTCGGCCTGCACTTGGGCATGCGTGTTCCGCATACCGCCGGAGTCTAAGCTCCCCATCGCTCACCTTTATTTGCAAAGACCAGAGTCATGCGACATCGCCGCCGTGGCCGCAAGTTGGGCCGCAATCCGAAGCATCAACGGGCACTGCTCCGCAGTCTCGCCAGTGAGTTGATCCTCACCGAGCGCGACCCTGAGCATCCGCTGTTCGACAAAGACCTGTCGTCCACCGCGCCGGCTCCGCCGCGCGTCCAGGGACGCATCATCACCACCGTGGCCAAGGCCAAAGAGGTTCGCCCGTTCATCGAGCGGTGCATCACGCTTGCCAAGAAGGCGCAGGCTCCGTTGGAGGCCGCAGCCGCCTTGGAGAGCGGTTCCGATTATCGCAGCGATGGTTGGAAGTCCTGGCGCAAGAGCGATAAGTACAACGAATGGAATGCGGCCGTGGCGCCCGCTGTGGCGGTTCGTCGTCGTTTGATTCAGCTGTTGGGCAACAAGGAAGCCGTCGAGATTCTGATCGACGACATTGCTCCCCGCTTCGAAGATCGCGACGGCGGCTACACCCGCATCGTGAAGCTGGCCCAACCCCGCCTGGGCGACGCCGGTCCGCGTGCGATTCTGGAGTTCGTTGGCAAGAACGATCGCGTCGTGAAGAAGGCCGAACGCCCGACGTTCGACGACACCGAAGACGAGAAGGAAGAAGAGGCCGCCGCCGAAGCCCCAGCCGATGAGGAAGCTTCCACCGAGGAAGCGGCCGAGTCGACCGAAGAGTCCGCTGAGGCCGAAGAGGAAGAGAAGAGCTAACCGCTCGACTCCAATCCAGCAAACATTCCGACCCCCTGGAGGCACCTTGCTTTCAGGGGGTCGTTTTTTGTGCTTACACTTTTCCTTCTTTCCCCTTGACATTCTAGGGGAGTCTCGCGTACACTTCCCTAGAACGACAAGGGGAAGGCCCTGGAGAACTGATCCAATGCCCGCCAAGAATCAAAACAAGAAGGCCGAGCTGCTGCAGGGCACGCTCGACATGCTCATCCTCAAGACCCTCACGGTCGGCAAGCTGCACGGCTACGCCATTGCCCGGCAGATTCAGCAGGCCAGTGGCGAAGCGCTGGTGGTCGAAGAAGGTTCGCTCTACCCGGCGCTGCATCGCATGCAGCGGCGCGGCTGGATCGAGCACGAGTGGGGACTCAGCGAGTCGAACCGCCGGGCGAAGTACTACCAGCTCACGTCGGCAGGACGCAAGCAGCTCACCGCGGAAAAGAAGCGATGGAACCGCTTCGTCGAGGCGATCACCGTTGTCATGAATCCCGTGCCGGAGGCCTGAAAATGGACCTCGCTCACACGCTTGTCGAGTTCCTGCCGGCCGCCTGGACGCAGTCGACCGCGGAAGTCGACGCCGAGATTCGCGAAGAACTCGAGTTCCATCTCGACATGCGAACCGAGGAGAACATCCGCGCCGGCATGACGCCGGACGAAGCTCGCCAGGATGCGCAGCAGCGGTTCGGCGACTTCGAGTCAAACCACCGCGCGTGCCGGCAGATTGCGTTGGGGCCAAGGCTGCTGCTGCGGCGAGTGCAAACTGCCTTGCTCGCCGTGTTGGTAGGCGTAGTTGTTTACCAAGCGGTGGTGATGATGAGGATGCAGTCCGCCACCCAACATCAGATTGAATCGCTCAACAACACGATTCTCGAGCTACAAGCCGCACAGCAGACCGTTCCCAGTTCGCCCCCGGCAATCGCTTTGACGGCCGAGGAGATCGAACACTGGACGGCGGCGCACGGCGCGCTGCAGCACCCCTGGTGCGATTGGGCCGCGCTCAGAGAACCAGATGAGAGACCATAGGGGAGGCGTTCTGTCTCCGTAGTTGCATCTATCTACCGAAGGAGACCCTACGATGACCAGGCTCATTCTCTGCTTGGCGGCCGCGCTACTGACGGCCGTGTTGGCCACACCCGCGACGGCGCAGAAGACGGAACTGCTGAAGTACGACGACGGCACTCAGGAGGGCAAGCGTAGCATAACCGGCGGCATGCACGCCGTGCGGTTCGAGTGTCCCGACGATCAGAAGTGGTACGTCAATGGCATACGGCTGCACGGCTCGCGATACGGAACACGCCAGGCGCCGAATGAAGAATTCGAAGTCGTGATCGCGAGCGACGACTTCACCAAGCGTCAAGTGATCAAGAAGCCCTATTCGCTATTCGAACGTGGCAACGAAAAGTGGGTCCGCATTCCCATCGATCCAGTAGAGGTTGAGGGACCTTTCCAGGTGGCGGTGTTCTTTAATCCCACCCGCACCAAGGGTGTGTACGTTGGCATCGACACCGACTCGTCTCCCAGCCACTCTGCCTCGCTCACCGCCTCGGATCCTACCGGCGAGCAGACCGAGTTGGATGGCGACTGGATGATCCGCGCGTATGTCACCAACCAAATCGAGGGCGAGGCCAGATCGCTGCTCGACGACGCTGCTCGTACGGAGATGGCCGAGGAGCAAGAGGCCCAGCTCGACAAGGAGATTGTCGGCGACGCGCGCAGCTTGACGCTCAAGCAAGACGACGGCCCGACCGATGACCACATGAATATCCAGGGCGCGCTCTACACCGTGGAGTTTGAAACTCCCCAAAACGTGGAGGGCTATGTATGGCAGGTGCAGTGCTACGCTTCGCAGTTCGGACGAGAGCACGACGCCGAAGCAGTGAGCGGCGACGTCTACATCCTGGACGAGAACCGCAAGATTCTTAGCCGAACGACGTTCCCCTATAGTGTGAGTACGCAGCAGAAGCGGTGGATATCGATCCCCACACTTCCCACTCGCGTGAAGGGCAAGTTCTACGTGAGTATCGACACGCACGGCACCAAGTTCAGAGGCTTGTACATGGGCTACCAGGACGGCAATCCGCGCGGCGTCGGCTCAACCGACGAACGCAATGGCGACCGTATCGCACCGGCCGATTGGTCGAAGCGTTTTGAGAATATGCAGTGGCTAATCCGCGTTAAACTGGCCGACCGCCCAGTAACATACTGAGCGAAGGCAGAAATAGCCGGCGAGCTACGCCTCGCCGGAACCGTGCTCCCAACACCAACGCCAGGAGCGAAGTCACCACCGCGGCCGGCTCTGGAACCGCCGCGGTGGAAATCGTTCCGTGGGCCGAATCGATGGTCGACGCTCCCAGTTGATTCCGCCACACGGTGTAATCGGCTAGGTTCACGAGGCCGTCGCCGTTGCCATCGGCGCCGGTGCCAGGAGTAACACTGTTGCTGAACTCGTTTCGCCACAAAGCGTAGTCCTCGGCGTCGACGACGCCACTGTTGTCGTAGTCGCCCGGTAGATTCGCGATTGCCTGGAATCGAAACGTAACCTCGGCCGGCGTGAACCGATCGTCGGGCTCGCCGGTCGTATCGTCGCCGATGTAGACACGGTACTCGGCAAAGTACTCTGATTGCTGGGGCGACTGCACCGCGTACAGGTTGTGCGTCATGCTCAAACTCCACCGCCAACGCGGCGAGCTGCCGTCGGTGCCGAAGATCGGCTGCCCGACGGGCGAAGCCGGCGGGCGCTGGTAGACTTGCAGCTCGGGCGACGCGTCGAGTTGCTCGATCCAGACCCATGTTCCATCGGGCGGAAAAACGTCGAAGACGCCGGGGTTCCAGCCGTATTGGAAGTTGTAGGCGTGCTGGTTGATCATGCCCCACGTGCCAGCGGGGTCGAACTCGGCAGGTTCGTCGAGCGCCCGCAGCACCGGCGTGGCAACGGTTTCGTCGACGTGCACGCTTAGCACGCCGGCTTCGAACGAGATGTCGGCGTGCTTCATACCGGCCTCGCCCTGGCTCACTTGTCCGCCGCCCATCATTGGTTGGACATAGGCAGCCTCGAGCCGAACTGCCGGAAAAAGCAGCCAGCCAAGTAGCAAAATGCGAAACATGAGAGTCTCCCTTTTGGAGGTTGCGTGTTCAAGGTCAAAGGAGGCCGCGCAGGTTCGAGCTGCGCGGCCCCACGATCAAGAACCCGACTAACCGCGAAACTTTCGATACCAGAAACCCATCGCTCCTGCAGCGATACAGAGCACCGCGGCATCGGGTTCGGGCACCGGAGTAGTGAAATACAGCGTGGCGGTCGCGGAACCGTAACCGTCCAGCGGTTCGCCGGTGGTTGAGTCGCCGAGGTAGACTTCGAAGCTCATGCTGTACTCGCCCGGTAGGTCGGCCACGTACACGTCGTGTTGCATCATCCGGTCCCACTTCCAGGGTGTCCCAGCCTCGGTGTGGATTTCGTTCATGGTCCAAGCATTCATCTCCATACCCATCCCGCCTTCGAACACCCCGAGCGTAGCGCCATCTGGCATCGTGGCGCTGGTTCGCCGGATCCACACATCGCTATCTTGCGGCGGCACAATGGGAACCCCCTGCAGCCACCCATGCTGGCTGTTGAAGTAACGATCTTCAAGCACGTCGAACGCGGCGTCGAAATCGAAGCCGTGGCCCGACATCATTGTCACCGGCGAGGCGGGTGGCTCGTCGACGTGTGCGGTGAGATCGGTTCCATCGAAGGAAAGCATGATGTGCTTCATGCCGTTGTTGGCAGGGTTGCCATCGCCGTTGGTCATCGGCGGAAGCGGAGGCAACTGAGCCGACGCTACAACAGCGCATGACAATAGAGTGAATGTGAGAATGCAGAATCGTATGGCCTTCATATACTTTGGGTCCTTCGGGTTGTCTGGAATCGCTCACCAATCGCTCAGGGTTCACCGGCAGTGCCGGGGTCCCAGCGATCGACGCGCTGCGTCCAGTCGAAAGTCTCGTGGAACGGGTGGGACGATACATGCCCGTCCACCCACAAATAGTTGCTAGTGTTATGGTGGCGGTTGGTGGCAACCTCGGTTGCTCCGCCCAGTCTCCAGAAATGCGCCATGATGTGGTCGGTGGTCGAGCCCGACTCGAGCTCACCCACCAGCACGGTACGACTGGTGCTGGGAACGCTCCGCAATCGCGCATAGGTTGGGCCGCGCGCAGCGCCCTCCACTTCGCCCGTCTCCGCGCTGTTGAGTTCAAACCACACGTTCTTGCCGTAACTCCACATCCGCTTGTTGTCGCGGATGTCGTCAGGACATCGATAGACGCCCTGCATCAGCGCATCCGGCACCGGACCCATGGCGGGCTCGATGGTCGGATCGAGATGCGGCGCAATCTGCATTCCCCAGGACAGTTCGCGATGCGCGAACGCCGAGTGGGTGCTGCGCGGGAACCTGCCTTGGTTGGTGTCCAAGAACAGGTGAAACGCCAACCCGATCTGCTTCAGATTGTTCGTACACTGAGTACGGCGAGCTGCCACGCGTGCCGACTGCACGGCTGGCAGCAACAAGGCTACCAGCACGCCGACAATCGCCAACACGACCAACAGCTCGACCAGCGTTAAGCCGCGTCGAGGATGCATGCTGCTAGTGTCCGTGCCGTGAAACAGCTGCGCTGCAACCATCGAGGCACAGCGCTACCGCAGCGGGCGCAGTTATGAGAATACGGACGGAGGGTAGGAACTCACGCCGTAGGCTGCGGAGGTGGAGTAGGAGGAGCGGATGCCAAACGAATAGAGAGTTGCTCGCACGGAGTCGCGAGAGATTCGCAAAGCAGCCCGGGCGACTCGCAAGGCTCAATAGTGTGCGGCGTAACGGTGATCGACAGCCACAACTTCAGCACACCCTGGCATGAGGCCGTTTGCCAAACCGGGGTGCGAGGTAGAGTAGAGTTCTCGTCGGTTGCCCGCTCGGCGGGTGGTCGTTTGCAACAACAGCACGACTTTGATTTGGCGGGCGCAGGCGTTGTGCAGCACGTGGTCGTCTGTGGTGGTGCCGACTCCAGCCAAGGACGCACGTCGAGCCCTTGGGCGTTTGCGAGCTGCAACGCTTGTTGTGGCGGGCGGACTCCTTCACGCCGAGCCCACGCCAGCCGCTCGGCCATCGTGTGGCAGCAGCAGTTGGTCCAGCAAACCGTGGCTGAGTTACAGCCGCAGCCGCAGTTTTCACACGGATAGCGTTCCTGCAACCTGCTGGCGAGTCGCGGCACCGGCAGCGGCACACCCGTGGCTGCCGCGGTAAACACGATGAGCAGCAGCGTCGCGATACGTCGGCGTTGGCGATACAACCAGGACATGGCGGCGAAGGCGGTGGAGATACAAAGCCGCTCATTTTGGACTCTTTCGCCATGCGAGTCCACCACAACCCAACTGCGGCAGATTGTCGCACCACGCTCGCGCCCAGGTCGGGGGGCCGGTGTGGTATAAAGGAGGTTCCCCGCCACGCCCTACCCACCTTCCGCTTCGAGAGTTCTTGCCGTGACGCGCTTTTCCTGTTGTGTTCTGTCGTTGGTCTTCCTGCTTTCGATCGTTGACGTCGCCGAGGCTCAGCGGCGCAGCAATCCATTGCTTCAGCATGCGCCGGATCCGACGGTGGTGGCCACAACCGACGACGCGGGACAAACCGTGTACTGGGCGGCGGCCACTGGGCGTGGTGTGCAGCTCCTGAAGAGCACCGACCTGAAGCAGTGGCGCCGCGTCGGTCGCGTGTTCGATCAGTCCGTGCCTGAATGGGCACGTCGCGAAGTGCCAGGCGCTCGCAACCTGTGGGCGCCCGACCTTAGTTATCACGACGGGCTGTACTATCTGTACTACAGTGTTTCTACCATGGGCAGCCAGCGTTCGGTGATTGGGCTGGCGGTGAATAAGGCGATCGATCCGGAGAGTCCCGACTATGAGTGGCAGGATCGCGGCAAGGTGATCGAGTCGTCGCCCGAGACTACGGATTTCAACGCCATTGATCCAGCGCTGTTTGTCGACCAGCAAGGGCGTTGGCTGTTGTTTTGGGGTTCGTACTGGACGGGGCTCAAGGTCGTGGAGGTCGATCCCGCAACGGGCAAGCCCAAACCGGATGCCGAGATCCAGCCGGTTGCCGCTCGTCCCGATGTCGAGTCGCACGCCATCGAAGCACCGTTCGTTGTTTACCGCGATGGCTACTACTACTTATTCGTGTCGTGGGACAGCTGCTGCGACGGCGCCCGCAGTACGTACAACGTGCGCGTGGGCCGCAGCAAGAATGCCGCCGGTCCTTACCAGGACGCCGAGGGTAAACCGATGCTGGAAGGGGGCGGAACGTTGGTGCTGGAGAGCACCGATCGTTGGCGTGGGCCGGGCCACAATGGGGTGCTCATCACCGATGAGGGACAATGGTTCGTGCACCACACCTACGACATTCAGAACCTCCGCGCCCAGCGAATCTTGCAGGTCCGACCGATGACGTGGACCGACGAAGGTTGGCCCGAGGTCGGCGAGCCGTTGGCAACGCCATAGTCTTTGGGGATTATCGCCACAACGGGGCGTAGCGGTCGAGTTGCGCCGAGCGATTCTCAGTGGCCGGGCCGAGCGCCACGCCTAGCCAGCCATCGTCGATGACCAGTTGCGTGATCATCAAACCCGACAGCCTTGGGTCGTCGGCGTACTTCGTGCCCACAGCGACGAATCCGTCGTCGGGAAACACCTTGCCGAAGATCGTTTGCAGACGCATTCGCTGCGAGTTCCGCATGCTCCCTTCCAGGTACGGCCCCGCTTGGTGTTCGAATCGCGCGACCAAACCGTCCGCCACCGGCACGTAGTACAGGTGCACGGTGAAGTCGCGGTTCGATCGGCCGCGAACCACCAACTCGTTCACTTGCCATGCGATGTGCAGTTTGCCATCGGCCAATTCGAACGTCACCGGCGTCTCGTCGGCGAATTCGATAATCGTTTCGCGAGCGTCGTCGTCCATCTTGTCAGTCGACATGTTGGGAGCAAACTTCCTCACCCGCTGGGCAAACTGCTCGGCCGTAAGCCGCTCGCCCGCCAGATTGAGCGCCGCCACCAGGTTGGTGAGTCCCGATTGGTGCAGTTGAACGCTGGCGAGGCTATCGGACGGAGCGCGCGGACGCGGCGAGTGCGACGTGAGCGCCTGGCCATGCACAACTCGCGCCCGCGCGATCAATCGCTTGTCGGTAGTTCTCATCTCGACCGGCTCGATCGTCACGCCACCGGTGGCCAGCGGGTTGATCACGCGATTCTTCCATTGCTCCATGGCACGATCGGCGGCCGTCTGCACGGTGGTGCTCATTTGCTGCTCGACCCGTTGGCTCGCCTTCTGGGAGACTTCCTTCTGAGCCCGGCCGCGACGATCGGAGAACGCATCCCGCGCCTTGGAGCGAATTACTCCACCGACCAAAGGCAAGATGTCGTAGTCGCTACGCGCGTTGATGAAGCGGCTGGCGCTGTTTGCATCGGCCACCACCCGGCCCAGGTGCATGCCCTGCGGATTGATCACCACCTGTTGTCGCGCCGCGAAGTTGGTAGTGCCCACGGTTCGCACCCGCACGGTTCGCTCGAACGCGATGGTTTGCGAGTTGGCGTGGCCCCTCACCTCCAGTCCCAACCTCCAGGCGTTAGGATCGGGCAGCAGGGTCACCGAGGTTTCCGACTGCGTCGTCGCTTGCCCGCTGACCGGAGTCCCCATAATGCGATCGCGAACTGGTTCGACCCGCGGCTCCTCTGGCGTCAGGAAGCGATTCACCAGGTCCTTGCTAATGGCGACCCGCGCGTTGGCGTTGCGATACTGATCCGACAGCGTCTCGGCGAGTTGCTGCCGGCCGGCGCTGCCCGACTGCGAGAGTTGCGCCATCCGCACCGCGAGCAAGCGGCTGCTGTCCGCCGACGGTGAGCTTTCGTACTGCTCGACCTCGTTGAGCAACTGATCGAGCTGCACCGGCGTGTAGAGCGACACCTGCGCTGCGTGTCCGCTGCGGGGTGGAGCGGTGCCAGCCAGCGCGATACGACCGACCGGCGGCCTCGTCAGTTCGCTGGCCACATGCCAAATGGCGATACGCCGCCACATCGCGTACCGTGCCCGACGTAGTCGCGTCGCCATTGCAGGGTCGTCGGTTTGCTCCGCCATCCGCTCCGCCTGCTGCGACAACCAGGCCAAGCGTTCGAGCACGTCGCCCTCGGTCACAAAGCCCGGCAATTCACCAGTTGCCAGGGCGTCGATCCATCGCAGCGACTCCAGCGCCCACTCGCGGCACTCCGGCTCAACGGCCAGTTGCCGCAGCATCGCTACCAGCGACGTCGGCTCGGGGACCAACGCCTGGGGCTCGGCGTTCTCGTAACCCGACTCCAGCAACGGTCGCATCGCCAGCAACACTCGCTCGTCCCAACCACGTTGATGCGCGGCGAGGTCGCGCGTGGTTTGCGACTGCGGAATCATCGCCAGGCGATCGTGCGGGCTGGTGAGCATCGGACCGTTCAGCAGCGAAGGTGGCGACGCGTATCGCGGCGAAGCAGCAGAGTGCAACGCCGACCGATTGCCCTGCCGCCATTGCTCCAGCAACGATCGCGATCCGGCGCGCCAGCTTTGCGCGTGGGACGGTGCAAACAACAGCCACGCGGGGTGACCACCATCGACCTGTTGCAGCTTGCTGAACCACGGGCGTAGTGCTGGGTCGAGCGAGTCCAGCGAGTAGCGCGGCTCGGCGGGCCATTCGCGATCTACTAAGGGCTCGCTCTCACTCTCGATCACACGCACGAACGTGGGGTCTTGCAGCATCTGTCGCACCAGTGGGTCGTCGACAAGCACGATTTGCGGAGAGCCAGCCGGTTGGGACTTCGCCGCTTGCTCGACCAGCGGTTGCGGTGGCAGTTGTAGCCACCGGCACTTCGGAGGCCCGGCGACCGTCAGTGCGCCTGCGAAGGCAAGCTGGTGCGAAGGTCGGGCGACTTGCGGTGGGCCTGCAGCGGTCCGCGGCGAGTTCGGCCGCCAAGTGTTGAGCGTTGCCCATACCACCACCAGGACAAATGCCGTGAGCATCCATCGGATGGGAATTCTGCGAGTTGGTGTGTGGTTGCCGACCATGGCGCGGCGCCTCCTGCGCCGTAGTAAAACTCTCCTGCCCTCCAGCCGAACGCCTGTAGCCGTACCGCTAGCAGGAATTCGACCAGTCCGTCTGTGGACTTAAATTCGGTGGTCTGGGTAATATGATTGAGCGCCATCCGTCAAGCTGCACGAATTAGAGAAACAATGCCGCGCGCTCGCCGGCACAAACCCTGCAACCCGAACCCGATTGGTTTTCCGTGGATACACACCTGATACGACTGCTTGCCATTGCCGGCGGAGGCGCGGTTGGTGCGCTGCTGCGGTACGCCGTGGCGGTGCTGGCTGTGCACGTGCTTGGCGACAGATTTCCCTATGGCGTGCTGATCGTCAACGTGTTTGGCTGCTTCCTGATAGGCCTGTTGATGCACGAGGCGCTGGTGGAAGGCAAGTGGCTGCCGGTGAACAGCCACGTGGCTGTGACCATTGGCTTTCTCGGCGCGTTGACGACCTTCTCCACGTTTGGTTACGACACGTTGCGACTTATCGAACTTGGCCGACCGTTGGCGGCCGGAGCGAATGTGCTGGCCAACTGCATTCTAGGCATCGGCGCGTGCTGGCTGGGCGGTCAGGTTGGTTCGATCATCGAGCGCGGCGTCCAATAAAAAAACGCGACCGCACCCCGAAGGGTACGGCCGCGTCGGATGGGAACAACATCCACCAATCCGCGATTACGCGGACTTCACTTCAATGCGTTTGGGCTGCAGCTCAGGCCGCTTGCCGATGGAGACTCGCAGTACGCCGTCGCTGAGCGTCGCCTCGATGGTGTCGGGGTCGACCGTCTCGGGTAGCGATAGGCTGCGGGTTACTTTGCCGTAGCCGCGTTCGCTGTGCCACAGCGTGCCTTCGTACTCGGGCGCTTTGCGCTCGAGGGTGAGCGACAGCCGGCCTTTGTCGAACGTGATGTCGACGTCTTCGAGCGTCACACCCGGTGCGTCGACCTCCATGTGCAGGTGCTCTTTGCCCTCCCACACAGCGACCGGCGCACGCCAAGCGGCGCCGCGCGTTGCGGTGGGGCCGAAGAACTGGTCGACCAGCGAATCGACCTCGGCTAGAGCCGCAGGGAAGATGTTCTGCAGACGGTTGTTGGATTGAGTGGCTTTCATGGTAATTACCTCCTCTAAACACTGAACATAGGAATCTGGCTGCACCAGAAACTCGCAAATTCGGTGGTCTCGGCAGTTCCGACGACCACGCTCATAGAGAAAGCAACTAGAATGCCAAACGCGCTGTTGTTTTCGCAAGTCGTTTGTTTGCAATATCTTGCGTCGACCCAAAAGACTTAGCCGAATATCGAAGACGCCATAATGGCAGTTTCAAGTGTCCTTTAGATGCGGTCTAGATGATGGCGAAGACGCCAATTTGGCAGTCTTCGCGTGTGACCACATACGAACCAGTGAACGTGACGGCCGATCGGCCCTCGCCGGCGATTTCGACCGCCAGATCGAGCTTCGCCTGGCCCTTTTCCGCGTACATTTCGGCGAAGTGCTGCTGGGCCAGCGGGTCGACTGGTTGGCAGCGAGCGGTGACGTGAGTGGTGGCCACTGGGCGGTGGTACTTGATGCTGCTGCGGCGAATAACGATGTTGCCCGTGGTCTCCAGCCGACGCAGCAGCAGGTACATGGTGCCCCAGCCGACGATGGTGCACAGAGCGTTGAGGCTACCGGCGAAGGCGGTTTGCTGGTGGTTGTGGTTCAGCTCCAGCGGCATGGAGACCGACAGCCGACGGTCCGAGCAATCGGTTACCTGCATCGCCATCTGGGCGCACATCGGGATGTCGCGCTCCAGAACCTGCTGCAGATCAGTCAGGTGAGCGGACGGGACATCGGGCGGTGAGGGAGTAGCGCCGGGCACAGGGCGAGGAGTCTTGGAGTTGGCGGGGGACGTTGTGGCCATTCTACCTAACTCGGCGGGTTTCTGCTAACGAAGGTAAGGGCGGTCGGGCGGCGGTTATAGCTTCCAGAGCAGCAGCACCGAGTAGTTGAAGTTGTTGGGATCGGCTCCGTGCGGGTCGCTGTCGTGGCGGTTGTTGGCGGCAACCTTCAAGCTGACATTCGAGGGCACGGCCAGCTCGACTTCCCAGGCCAGTTCCGAAAGCATCCGATACTGGCCGAAATCTTCCCATTCCGGATAGTAGTCGACACTGGCGGTCAGCTTCTGCGTCTCCGACAGCTTCTGCTCGTAGTCCAGCCCGAACTGCGCTTCCGGCACCCACTCGTCATCGGGGCTGCCAAACTCCCGCACCGAACCAGCACCGAAGCGGCCGGTAAGCTCCAGCCAATCTTCGTCGACGAAACGATAGCCTAGACCGCCGTTGAGGTTCAGGCTCAAATCAAACGCCTGGAACTGGTCGTAGTACAACTGCGTCTGGGCGTAGACAGTCCAGGGCGAGTCGGGCATCAGCCACTCGTGGCGAAGTTTCGTCTGCGCGTTGTTCTGCGTTTCCACACCGCCGGCCTTGGTGCGGTTGTGGTACAGCTCGAAGTTGAATTTGCGAGCTTTGCTTTCGCGTTTGATGTAGCCGCCAGTGCGGACGCTCAAGCTTTCGCTGGTGCCACTCGATCCGTTGATGCCAAGCTCCACCGCGGTGTCCCAGCCGGGAAGCTGAATCCAATACGAGGGGTAGTACCAACGGGGCTCGTCCTCCACCGCCACGTTCAGATCCATCTCCTGGGCGCTGGATGTTTCGTCCACGTCGCCAACAGGAATCGGTTCCGCCAAGGTGGGTTCCGCCAATGCCGGTGCACCGAGTCCGAGAGGAACCTCCTCGGGGGCATTCACCGCAGGGTAGGTTGCGATCGACGTGGAAGGGTAGGGCGTTGCCGCGGCGGTGTACTCCTGCGTGTCCGTGGGAGGGGGAAGTCGCCTGGGAATCGACTGTGCGGCAGCGACACCCACCTGGGCCAGGGCCAAAGTGAGGCCAAGCAGCGCGCTGACGGAGTGGTTGTACATGGATGACGATTCGGCGGTCCGGGAGCTGGAAAACTCGTGGTTTCTAGCAGACCCCGCGAGCCCCAGCAAGTTGAGTCGCACGCCGGCGGCGAGTGCTAGCAGACCATGCTAAACAAGAAAAGCGGGCCGACTTCCCAGGGAAGCCGACCCGCTTTGATTACTTCAGTCGATTGCAGCTAGCAAACGCTCAGTTGCAGCAACCGCCACGATGGAACAGGCGGCAGCCACCGAAGCGACGGCAGCTGTAGCTTTCGCAACCGCAGCTGCTAGCACAGCCACAGCCAGTGCTGCAAGGCACAGTCACCTCTTGGGCAACCATCTTGCAGACCTTCACGGGCACTTCCTTGGTGACCTGGACGGGAACGCAAACCGTGTAGGTTGCGGTCTTCTCCTCGGGCACGCAATCGTAGTGGGTGACCGTGTAGGTGCGGGTGCGCTCTTCAGGCACGCAAACCGTGTAGTTCACTTCCTTGGTCATCGTCTCGGGAACGCACTTGGTTACCGTGTACTCGCGGGTGCGAGTTTCGGGGCGGCACTTGTTGACGGTGACGGTCTTGGTGCGAGTCTCAGGCACGCACTTGGTGACCGTGTAGGTGCGAGTCCGCTCTTCGGGACGGCACTTGTGTACCGTGCAGGTGCGGGTCCGCTCCTCGGTGGTCATCTTGCAGACCTTCACGGTCTTGGTGCGAGTCTCGGGCACCATCTTGCAAACCTTGTAAGTGCGAGTCCGCTCTTCAGGGCGGCACTTGGTCACGGTGCAAGTGCGGGTTCGCTCTTCAGTGCGGCACTTGGTCACGGTACAAGTGTAAGGCACCTCTTCGGTCACGCACTCATAGGTGGTGCAAGGAACTTCGCGGGTCTCGCAACCGGGAACCCAGCAACGCTTGCAGACGGTGCGGGTGCAAGGAGCACAACCGCAGTCGCCACAACCCGAACCACAACCACAACCGCAAGGAACCTCAACCATCTGGGTTTCCCAGTGGCCGGTGTTCACGGTAACGGTACGAGTCGACTGAACGGGAACGCGCTTGGTAACGGTGCGCGTGCCAGTGACTTCCTCGGTGTAAGGAACTTGCACTGTGTAGGTCTGCTCGACCTCTTCAGTGTAAGGAACCTGCACGGTGTAGGTCTGAGTCTTCTCCTCATAGGTCGGCACCATTACCGTGTAGTTCACTTCCTTGTCTTCGTAGACAGGGACCTGAACGGTGTAAGTTTGCTCAACTTCTTCGGTGTAAGGAACCTGCACGGTGTAGGTCTGGGTCTTCTCTTCCTTAACCGGCACCATCACCGTGTACTCCACGGTCTTCTCTTCGGTGTAGGGAACCATCACGGTGTATTCCGCGGTACGGGTTTCCTGCACGGGCTTCATCACCGTGTACTCAACCGTCTTGGTGCGAGTCTCCGGGACTTGCACGGTGTAGGTTTGAGTCTTCTCCTCGGTGCGAGGAACGCGCTTGTACACCGTGTAAGTGCGAGTTCGCTCTTCCTTGGTGTATTCGGTGCACGTAACCGTCTTCATCACGGTTTCGTAAGTGGGGACATAAATGGTCTTGGTCACCATCGTCGGACCACAACCACAATCGTCCGCCACGGTTGCAGAGCCGCAACCGCAATCGGAGCTTACTGGCGCTCCGCAGCCGCAGTCGGCCTGTGCCGACGAGACGGTCCACAGCAGCGCAGCTGTGACCATCACCATGTAACGCAACATACAAGTTCCTCCCATCCCACGGATGTAAAAGTTTAAACTCCCGCTGTTCCCGTCCTGCCTCATCGCGTTCGGTTTTCTAACCAGCGCGAGATCAACCCTTGGAAGAGTGGGAAAGTTGGGGAAGGATCCTCCAGTCCGGCACCATGCCGGACGATTCCCCCCCAACACACTTAAGCCAGGGCGACACCTTGCCCTGGAAACACGCCTTTTTTCTCGGTATTCGAGGGCTCTTCGGAGCCCTGCCTCCCGGATAGAATAGTACTCGTTCTGAGGGTTTGGAAGCCTCCGCCTGACAATTTCGGCAAAGTTTTTTGGCTGGGAATTTAGTGCAAAATGGGGTGAGTTTCGGGTGTGTCTCGAAACGCTAGCCGCAGGGTCGCCTGGGTGCACCCCGCAAAATCTACTAAACCCATGGCATCTTTCGGTTTGCGCCGCACAGAGACACTTCGCTCCTCTTTCGATGGGCCATGTGGACGCCTGGCATTCGGGCTAATCCCTGAGATGACGAACAGGCCTCCTAACCGGAATTCTTGCGGGATGCCGTCGCGCAAAGCCGTTCTGTGACCTAGGGTTTCTGTAGGCGAGTTTCGTACGTAGGCCGTCTGCCATTGCAGCAGCCATTACATGGAGCCGTCCACCCTTTTCCAGCGATCCTTTTCCAATTCCTCCTCCAGTTTTCTTAGCAATGCCATTCGTCCATTGCGACGCGGCAGGGCTGGGATCCCCGTGTGCCATGCAACTCTGCAGCCGCAATGCAGTCGATCGCCGCCGGCGCCGCGGTACGACGATTGTCGAGACCGCGTTTGTCCTACCAGTCTTCCTGTTGTTCGTGCTCTCGTTGGTTGAGTTCGGCCACGCCTTGATGGTGAACAACGTGCTGCGCAGCGCGACGCGTGCCGGTGCGCGGATGGGTTCGACCGAAGGGCGTACCACGGCCGACGTGGAGCAGTACGTCAAAGACATTCTCGACGGCGCCATCGATCCCGAACTGGCTGAGATCATGGTGAAGAACGCCGACGTGTACGACCAGGGATCTTCTACTCCCGACAGCGGACAAGAAATCGAAGCGCTGCCGGATATGGAAGTGTCGGGGGCCGAGCCTCGACAACTGTTCCTGGTGCGCGCCCGAGTTGCCTATAACGATGTCGCGTTGGTTCCGATGCCGTTCATGAGCGACGTGATCCTCGAGGGCCAGGCGTTTATCCGCCACGAATGATTCACTTCCCTTCTCTGTTCAAACGATGTGCCGCAACCATGTTCCACTCCACTAAGAATCTCACAAGTCGCTCAGGTGCAAAGTCGCTGATCCATCGACGGGGCGCAGTCGCCGTCGAGTTCGCCGTGGTGGCTCCCATTCTGGTCGGCGTGATGTTTGCCATGGTGACGTTGAACAGGGCATTTGAAGCGCAGAACCTGCTCGCGACCGCTGCACGCGAAGGAGCCCGGTTTGCTTCGATGGACCGAGACGGCATGCCCGACGTCGGCATGACCGGCAACGAAAAACTCGCTGAAGACATCAAGAGCTTCCTGGCATCCAACGGCTTGGAGAAAGACGGGGTCACCGTGGAAGTGAAGGACCACGAGAACCCATCGGCCGACTTCAACATTGACGACCCAGCCAACGACTTGAAGTTATTCGAAGTGCATGTATCGGTCGACTACTCCGCAGTAAGTTACACGCCGGTCAGCGGCGACAGCGACTACACGCTCAGTTCGGTGGTAGTGTTTCGCAATGGTCGCGCGACACTATCCGACTAACCCGCCACGTTCACTCCTCACTCCGCACGTTCCCTCCCTATCCGTCACGTTCTATACCCCGAGTCCGCCATGCGTCCATCATCACTCCGACAACCCGGCTCTCGTCCGCCAATCCGTTCCCCCCGAGGCTCTCGCCGTGGCATCATTGTGGTGCTCACGGGCTTCCTGTTGGTAGTTCTGTTTGCCTTCATGGCATTGACGGTCGACACGGGGCGTATCGTATTGACCGAAACCGAGATGCAAAACGCGGTGGACGCCGCTGCGCTGGCCGCCTCGCAGGAGATCGCCGCTGCGGTTCACGAAGCTGGGCAAAACGGCACGTCGGTGAACATCGACCCGAACAGCATCGCCGCCGAATCAGCCCGCCAAATGGCGGCTACCGTCGCCGAGGCCAACGGAGTGTACATTGACCCGGCATCGGACGTGAAGTTCGGCAAGCGCCGATATGATCCGGACAGCGGCAGCTGGCCCATCGAGTGGGGCGGAACGCCTGTGAACGTGGTGCAGGTCGTCGCTCGGCGCACCAATCCCGATAGCAACGCCCCCGATGCCCAGTTGCCAATGGCGTTTGGTTGGGCCGTGGGCCGCGACAAGGTGGCACTGCAGGCCACTGCCACCGCGTTCGTCGAAGCTCGCGACATGGTGTTGGTGCTCGACTTCTCGGGTTCGATGAGCGACGACTCGGAACTGCGCTCCATCGGCACCTTTAGCCAGGCAGAGATCGAGACCGGACTCGACAACATCTTCAACGCGTTGTACGAGTCGAATGTCGTGTGGCCCAATGTCACGCCCGTACGCGCGAAGTTCCAGTTAGCGTTTGGTGAGATCGATAGCGCCGAGGGTACGTACATCTCCAGCACGAACACCGACTACATCTTCTCGCTGCTGAAACTCGGCGAGAAGTACCCCAGTAACCACCCAGATTGGCCTGGGCAACTGAAGTACCCCTACCCGCAAGCTGGCCGCTACGGCGGTGGCAGTCCCAAGAACATGCCGAGCGAGTACACCAGCGCCAACCTGTGGAAGGGCTACATCAACTACGTGAAGAACTTGAGCGGCCCGTATAACAAGAAGTACGGGTATCGCACGCTGTGCGACTACATGCTGCAGAACAATCAGATGAAGTGGAACAAGTCGGAAGACCTGTGGCGTACGCCGCACTACCCGTACCATGCGGTGAAGAACGGCGCTTCGCTGTTCCTCGACTTCTTGGGCGACTTGGACTTTGGCGACGAGATCGGCCTGGTGAGCTACGGCACCTATGCAGTGTGGGAGACCGGTCACTACGACGGTGAAGTGAGTCTCGATACGTCATCCAACCCCATCACGTCAGACTACGGGGTGATCGATCAGATCCAGCGACGCCATCAAGCCGGCCACTACGACGTCTACACTGGCATGGGCGACGGAATGCTCAAAGCTCGCGAGATGCTGGTGGGCGCGGCGGGTGATCCCAGCGACGAAGGCTACGTCCGCTACGGTGCTCGTCCAACGGTGATCCTGATGACCGACGGGCAAGCCAACAAGAGCCCAGGCAACTGGAGTCTGCCCAGCAACTTCAACTGGGCCGACTGGACCGACTACGACGGCGACGGCAACGCCGACTACACCACCAGCAACAAGAACAAGCAGTACGCCTTCTACGAGGCGACCGAAGCCATCCAACGCGGTATCACGGTCCACACGCTGGCTGTAGGTGCTGGAGCGGATCGCGACATCATGCGAGCGATTGCGTTCGCCGGCGATGGCGTGTTCATCAACGTGCCTGGTGGCTCGACCGTTGCCGAGATGGAGTCGCAAATGCTGGACGCGTTCGCCCAGATCGCCGCGAAGGTTCCACCTGCCAAGCTGGTGTTCGAACTAGAGCAGCCTGAAGAGGAGGAGTAAACCATGTGGGGTCGTCCACTGGCGGCCCCGGCAATACACCCCGCCAGCTCGCTTTGCCCATGAGCGAGCTACCCCGCCTGGCCGCCGGTTGCCTCTGCAGCCGGCGGCCTTCTTTGGTTGGGTATCGCTCAAGACAGCATCAGCTTGTCGAGAATCGACGCGAGCTGCTCGGCGCCTTCGCCGGTCATCATGGTGAAGTGGTCGCCGGGGATGTTGGTGCGGTCGATGCGCTGCCCCACCAAGCTGTTCCAGCCGTTGTCCTCAGGCAGTTGCTGGTCGCTGATGTCTTCCAGTCCACCGCCAACCGCAGGTTGGAACAGGTGCATCTCGACGTCGATCGGCTCCGGCTTGTAACCTTGGCTGGCGCGGATTAGCCCACTGCCGACTTCGATCAATCGGTGGACGTACTCGTCGCTTACACTGGGAGGGAACATGCCTTGCTCGCGTGCTTGCTCGAGCGCCGCGGCGAATCGTTTCTCTTTAGGCAGTTCGGCCAGCTTGTCGACCGACACTTTGATGTTCGTGCCAGCAAACCGATTGGTGAATCGTACCAGGTCGCACAGGAAAACGACGTCGTCGTCGACATCGATGCCGCGATAGATGGTGGGAATCGGCGTGTCGAACAAAGCCAGCAGCTTCACCTCGTTGCCGCCACGCAACAGCTCTTCGGCCATCGCGAACGCACTCACACCGCCGGCCGACCAGCCCGCCAGGTAGTACGGGCCTGTGGGTTGCATCTCACGCAGCGCCGCTGCGTAGTCAGCGGCCATTTGATGCATGTCGTTGTGCGGCGGGTTGGTGTCGTCCATGCCTCGCGGGCGGAACGCCACGACAGGTCGCTCGCTCGACAGATGCTGCACCAGTTGTTGGTAGCAGCCCACGTCGCCACCCAGCGCGGGCAGCAGCACCAACGGTTCATCGAGCGTGCCTTCGCGCAGCTTGACCAGCGGGCTCCAACCTTCGGCTACCGCGGCCTCGGCTGCAGGTGCTTCTTCGCCGGTGATCAGTCCCACGGTGTCGGTCGCCAGCGAAGCTATGCTCGGGCCTTCCAACAACTTGGCCATTGGCAGCGTGAACGCTAAGCGAGCTTCCAGATTGTTTTTGAGCTCCAGCGCCATCAACGAGTCGAGGCCAAATGCGGTAAGCGGTTGATCGACGTCCAGTTGATCGGGATCGAAGCTCATAATCCTGGCTAGCTCGGCCTGAATATAGTCGCGCACCAGCGGCACGCGCGCCTTCGGTTCCGCCGTGAGCAGCTGATCGCGGAACTCATGATCGACTGCCGAGCCGCCACCTTCGCCGTCGCCATGTTCTTCGGCGCGGTCGTCCAACACGCTCAGCCGGCGTGTGCCCAGCAGTCGCAGCAGCGAGTCCCAGTAAACGTCCATCACGGTGGTTTGCGTCGTGCCGGCGTCGACCAGTTGCCCCATCAACTTCAGCCCGGCGTCGGCGGGCAAGAGATCCATGCCGCGCGATTGGATGCCCGACTCGCGATCGGTATCGGCAAACGTGTCAGCCGCCATACCGCTGCCGGCCCACGGTCCCCAGTTGATGCTGGTGGCCGGCAAGCCCTGGCCGCGACGGTAGTGCGCCAGCGCGTCGAGCGTGGCGTTACCCGCCGCGTAATTGGCCTGGCCGGGAGAGCCGATCACCGCGGCTACCGATGAGAACAACACGAACAGGTCGAGCGGCATCTCGGCCGTGACCGAGTGTAAGTTCCACGCGCCGACTGTTTTGGGCAGCATCGCGCGGTTGAGTTGCTCCAGCGACATGTCGGCCAACACCCCGTCGGCCAACACGCCGGCCGCGTGAATCACACCACGAAGCGGCGGCATCTTCGCGGGTAGCGAATTGAGGCCTTTCTCTAGCGCCGCGTAGTCGCCGACGTCGGCTTGCAGGGCGAACACTTGGGCGCCATTGGCCTCGAGCGCGGCGATGGCTGCTTGCTGAGTTTCGTTCGGAGCCCGGCGCGACATCAGTACCAGACCGCCTGCCCCCTGCCCCGCGAGCCAATCGGCCACCTGCAAACCGAGTCCCCCCAGCCCGCCGGTGATCAGGTACGAACCGTCGCCGCGCACAGTTTGCTTCTCTGGGGTTGCCGGCTCGTCGGTTGCCGACAGCGAATCGGCGATGGCCACCACCACCTTGCCGATGTTCTTCCGCTGCGACATGTAGCGGAAGGCGTCGATCGTTGCATCCAGTTCGAACCGCGTAAACAGCTCGGGCTGGTATTTCCCGGCTTCGAAGTACGGCATCATCTCGTGATACAGCCCGCGAATGTAGGCTGGCCGCTCGCGCAGCATCCGGTCAAGGTCGATCGCGTGATACGACAGGTTGTCCTGGAACGGCAACAAGCCAATCTTGCGGTTTTGGTAGATGTCGATCTTGCCGATCTCGAGGAACCGACCGTACGCCCGCAGAATCGACAGGCTCTTGGTGATCGCTTCGCCCGGCAGCGAGTTGAGCACCACATCGACGCCTTCGCGATCGGTGTCGTTGAGGATCTCCTCGGCGAAGTCCAACGTTCGCGAATTGTAAATGTGCTTGACGCCCAGCGATCGGATGAACTCGCGCTTCTCGTCGCTGCCGGCCGTGGCGAACACCTCGGCGCCGATCTCCTGGCAGATCTGAATGGCCGCCAATCCAACGCCACCCGCGCCGGCGTGGATCAATACCCGCTCGCCCGGTTGGATGTCCGCCAGGCGGATCAATCCGTAGAAGGCGGTGAGGAACACGATCGGCACGGTCGATGCTTCGTCGTGGCTGATGTTTTTTGGCTTGTGGACCAACGTGTAGTCGCGCGTCGTGGCGTGCGATGCAAACGCGTACGGCGCGACGCCCATCACCTCGTCGCCCACCTTGAAGCGATCGACCCCTTCGCCCACCGCGGTGACCACGCCGGAAGCCTCGATGCCAAGCGGTACGATCTCGTCCTTGATGCCCGGATACAGTCCCAGGGCTTTGAGCACATCGCTAAAGTTGAGGCCCGTGGCGTGCACCTCGAATTCCACCTCGCCCGGCCCTGGCGTCTTGCGATCGATGGCAACGTACTTCAGGGCGTCGAACGAACCAGGGTTCGAGATTCGCAACTGGAACGCCGAACCGCTGGGCACTGCGCCCGCAGCCGCTTCTTCCGCGGCGACCGCCTGGCGGCTGGCGTCGTCTTCCACCAATCGGGCGACCATTCGCTTACCGGCGCGGTAAGCGATCTGGCTATCGGTCGAATCGCCGCCAAGTTCGGCGAGCAGATCGGCCGCTTGTGGTTTGTCGGCATCCAGGTCGACCACCGCGGGACTTAGCTCGGTGTGTTCCACCGCTGCCACGCGTGCTAGTCCCACCAGCGGCGCTTCGGCGACCGAAGTCGAATCATCAGCCGCTACGGATTGCGCTCCAGTGGTGGCGAGCCACAGACGCGGCATCTTGGTTTGTCCGCACCGCGCGAGTTGTTTGATCGCGTACAGCGCGCTGCCTACGCCCAGTCGCGTCGACTCGCTCCAAGTGTCGCTAGCGTCGCCAATCGCTGGCGTGGCGATGTCGAGCGACCACAGATGCACCACACCTGCGATCGGATTCTGCTTGCCACCGACTTGGGCAATCAGTTCGGCGTACTGCGATTCGTCCGCCGGGTCGATCGTGGCCCTGTGTATTGCTTCGTCGAACGTGTATTTGCCGCTGGGCCGAACCACGACAACTCGGCGTTCGCCCGCGGCGAGCTCTTCACACAGCTCATCGGCCACGCCCTGCGAATCACCAAACACCAGCCAGGTGCCGGCGGCCGGCTCCGTCGTGGCGTCGAGCGGGGCGTCCTTCCACTTCATGTGGTAAAGCCAGTCGGCCGGTTCGTGGGTATCATCGCCGGCCGCGCCGCGACCGATACGCTGTACCTTGGCGGCCAGCATCTCGACCAGTACGTTGCCTTCGGCGTCCACCAGATAGACGTCGCTGGTCACGCTATCGGGGCTCGGTCGATCGTCCTCCGAGCGGCGGATCGCATAGCAGAACAACGGCTTGTCGAGCGACTCGATCGGCCGCACCACACGGACCTGCCCGATGCCAACCGGCATGTAGGTGTAAGGGCTGTAGTCGCCGTTTTCTTCCAGCGGCACCGTCGAGGCCAACGTCTGCAGACAAGCGTCGCCCAGCACCGGATGCAAACGGTACTTGGCCAGTTCGGCGATCACCGCCTCGTGCGGCTCGATGGACGAAATGGCTTCGCAGTCAGTCCGCGCCACGTCGCCGAGCACCTGAAACTGCGGGCCGTAGGCCAGGCCGCGGGCGGCCAGGATTTCGTAGTACTCCTCGCGCGTTTTGGGATCGAACACGCGCGCTCGCACGCCTTCCAAATCGATCACGGGCAGCGAATCGGTCGCGGGCAGTTGCGAGTCGTGCAGCAGCGTGCACGTAGCGTGGAGGTTCCACTCTGGTGGATCGGCGTCGGCCGGTGCGCTGTAGCTCTCCATCTCCGCGCGACCACCCGACTCGGGCTCGACGGTTACTTGCACCAGCCGCGCGCCTTCGGTCGGCAGGAACATGGCCGCCTGAATCGAAACGTCGCGGATGCCATGGGTGCCTTCGTCGAACGTGAGCTTCGCCGCAGCGAGCCCTTGTTCGATGAATGCTGCTCCGGGCACCACGACCGAGCCTTGCACCTGGTGATCGGTCAGGTAGCTGGGCGTGTTGGCGTCGACCACCGTTTCGTAGACCGAATTGGTCCACACGCTCGGCACGCGACCGCCCAACAGCGGATGGCCTCCACCGGCACGTCGGCGCGCTGCGCCGCCGCTGGCGCTGGTGTCGAGATCGAACCAGAATCGCTCGTGATGGAAGGGGTAGTTCGGCAGCAGCAGTCGCTTGGTAGCGAGCCGCTTGTCGCGCGCACGCCAGTCGATTCGGGCGCCGGCCGTGTAGAGTTCGCTCACCGCGGCGGCCATCGTCTGGTCGGCCGTTTGCCCCTTGCGCAGCGAGGCCACCGAAGCGGCTTCCATGTTTGGCAGGCAGCGTTTGGCCATGCCCAACAAGCTGGCCGCGGGACCCACTTCGAGCAGGATGCTGGCCTTCGACTCGCCAACACGCTGCACTCCGTCGACGAACCGCACCGCATTGCGAACATGGTCGCGCCAGTATCGGGCGGTCGGCGCTTCGGTCAGGACCTCGCCGGTGAGATTCGAGACCAGTGCGATCTTTGGCCGTTGGAAGTCGATGCCGGCGGCGAACTCTTCGAACGCGTCGAGCATCTCGTCCATCAGCGGTGAGTGGAACGCGTGTGACACCACCAGCCGCTGCAGGCCGACGCCGGACGACTCGAACTGGTCGACCAGCTCGTCCACGGTCTCCGCGTCGCCAGAGATCACGGTATTCTCGGGGCCGTTCACCGCCGCGACGGTGACCTTGTCCTCTTTGCCGGCGAGCCGCTTGGCCACATCGGCTTCCGGTGCGAACACCACAGCCATCTTGCCCGGCTTCGAGATTTGCTGCATCAGTCGCGCGCGTTCGCTGATTAGGCCGAGACCCTCGTTCAGAGTCATGCAACCAGCCACGGTGGCCGCGACGTACTCGCCCACGCTGTGGCCCAGTAAGATGCTTGGCTCGACGCCCCACGATTGCCACAGCCGCGCCACGGCGTACTCGATGGCGAACAAGGCGGGCTGCGTGAAGATGGTCTGGTTCACCAGCTCCGCGTCGGCCTCGTTGTCGGGGAACAACACCGTGAGCAGCGATTCGCTCAGGCCGGTGCGAAGTATCTCGTCGCACTGATCGATGGCCTCGCGAAACACCGGCTCGGTCTGGTACAGTTCGAGCCCCATCTGCGGGTACTGCGATCCTTGGCCGGTAAACAGCATGGCGACCTTCGGTCGAGCGATGCCTTTCACCTGGCCACGCTTCACGGTGGGACTCGCCTTGCCGGCGGCCAGCGTGGCGAGCGCTTTGTCGAGCGACTCGCGAGAGTCACAAGCGACGGCCGCGCGGAAGTTGAAGTCGGACCGCCCCGTGTTGGCCGAGTAACACAGCTCACCCAGTTTCGCGTCGGGATGGTCGCTCATGTACTCGGCGAGATTCGCCGCTTGCTGCTCGAGATTCGCCGCGTTACGCCCCGATAGTTTCAGCACATGGCGCGTGCGCGTCGATGGTTCGAGTGGCGACGTTGCGGTACCGTTGTCGATGCGCTCGACGGGCTTCGCGGCGTCGGCTTCGTTGGTTGTCTCAAAGGCCGAAGGCGCCTCGATCACGATGTGCGTGTTGGTGCCGCCGAAACCGAACGAACTGATGCCCGCCAAGCGTCGCCCCATGGTCTCGGGCCAGGGGGTGTGCTCGGTGGGGACGACGATTCGCGAGCCATCCAACGAGATGTGCGGATTGATCGACTCGAGGTAGAGTTGCGGCGCGATACGCTCGTGCTGCATCAACAGTACCGTCTTGATCAAGCCTGCAGCGCCCGAGACGGTCTCGGTGTGGCCGATGTTCGCTTTGACGCTGGTGACGTGTACCGGCCGATCCGAGTTGCCTTGGTTCTTGAATATCTCGCTGAGCGCCTGCATTTCGATCGGATCGCCGAGCGGGGTGCCGGTGCCGTGGGCCTCGATGTAGGAGATGTCCTCCGGCGTGATGCCCGCCTGGGCGTGCGCCGCGCGGATGCACTCCTGCTGCGATTGGCCATTCGGAGCACTGATGCCTGAGGTGCGGCCATCCTGATTCACCGAGGTGGCGCGAATCACGGCCAGCACCTGATCGCCATCACGCTGTGCGTCGGCCAGTCGTTTGAGCAGCACCAGCCCGCAACCCTCGCCGCGGACGTAGCCATTGGCCCCCGCGTCGAACGGTCGGCATTTGCCTTCGGGCGAGAGCATCCGCGCTTTTGAAAACGCGATGGTTGTCTCGGGCGTGATGATGGCGTTCACCCCGCCGGCCAACGCCGCATTGCACTCCTTGCGGCGGAGACTTTCGACTGCCAGGTGAATTGCCAGCGACGCGCTGGAGCACGCGGTGTCGACCGCTGCACTCGGTCCGTGGAAATCGAAGATGTAGGAGATGCGATTGGCGGCAATCGACAACGCGTTGCCGGTGCCAACGTGGGCGTCGATGTGGTGGTAATAGTCGGCGAATTGAGAGGGAACTTTAGAGTAGTCGGCACCACCGATGCCGACGTACACGCCGGTCTTGCTGCCGGCTAGCGAGTCGGCAGCGATGCCGCCGTTTTCCATAGCTTCCCAGGCCACTTCGAGCAGCATCCGCTGCTGGGGATCCATTCGCGCCGCTTCACGGGGAGCGATGCCGAAGAACTGTGGGTCGAATTGGTCGATCCCATCGACGAAGCCGCCCCACTTGGTGAACATCTTGCCCGACTGGGTACCGGTGGGGTCGTAGAGTTCTTCGAGGTCCCACCGGTCGGGGGGCACTTCGCTAACCGCTTCGGTGCCCTGGTCGATCACAAGCCAGTAATCGGCCAAGCTCTGCGCGCCAGCGAAGCGGCAGGACATACCGACGATGGCGATCGGCTCGGCGGTGGGTTTCTTGCCAGCGAGCCGTTGCTCGAGGAGTTTTCGCTGGGCTGGCGAGAGGCTCGCCATGCGTTGCGCTAGGTCGGACATCAACGGAGTAAGTTGGAGGGCGGGCGGCCGACGGCCAAGGAAGCCGGGGCGTTAGCGACGTTCCCTCGTCCGCAGATCGGTCGGCGAAACTCCCTAGAATACGTCAAATGCCGGGTGTTATTCAACCCGCGGCACTTTTGGGAGGCCCAAAAAAGGCAGGCCGAGCCTGGGGAGAGGCTCGGCCTGAGGGTGAGTTTTTTAGCGTAAATGCTGGACCGAAGTCCAGGAAATTGGCAACTAGCGAACGGCAAACCGCCGCACACCGGCAATTCCGACCAGAACCATGCCAGCCAGCACCAGGGAGGTGGGCTCGGGGACGTTCACGGTGATAGTCACACCATCGAAGTCCTGCTTGTTGATCAACGCACTGCCACCATCGTTGGCAGCCGCAGTCAAAGTGTTTTCGAGCAACACGTTAAGCTTGGTTGCACCAATGCTGAAGTCGATGCCTTGGTCGATCAGGTGCTGCCTGACATCAACCATCACGTCGCCACGCCAAATTGTATTGTAGGCCGTGGTCCCATCGACGCCGAGCTCATAGTCGCCATCGGAGGGAGTAAAGACCATGTCCTTATCAATATTGAATTGCGTCCCACCTACGGGTTGTCCGTCCACCTCGACAATATCAATGATAAAGTGGGCGGTGACACTACTGTAGGCCGAAGCACCACCCAGGCCAACCAGTTGCGTAAACCCACGTTCGGCGAATGACAGGTCGTCGATTGAGTTGTTTGGCTTGGCTACAACACTGAAGCTCAATACGCTATCCACAATCTCCGACGTGGATGCATCTGCCGACTGAATATCAGCCACAAAGTCTACCGGGGTGAAATCGATTGCGTCGTTACCAACACCGGTTGGAGCTCCAAATCGCTGGACGGTATCGGAGTTCGATTCCGAAACTCCTAGGAACCAGACTGAATCGGACATCCAGCCCGTTTCGCCCCCGGGGCCAACCATGGGGCCAGCATAGTCAATGGTTCCTGCGAAAGATGGCGCGGCAAACAGGAGCGCCAAAGCAGAGAAAGAAGAGGCTGCCACTCGAAATGATTTGAAAGCACCGCTAACAAGGGTGCTACATGCTGTGATCCGATTCATTAGTCACTCCCCGGTGTAAATCTCTATCGCGTACGGTTGTTGTAATGCAAGTATTGAGGCGCCTGCCAAAGAGACAATCCCCCGAAAAACCACCCTTATTGTGACAACCGCTTGGGCAGCAGAAACCGGCGTCACTTGGGTCGCACTTTCGCTTACGTGTCCTACTTTACCAGACTATCTGTTTTACACAATAGTTTTGCCGATTTTTCTTGCACGGAATCCTGTAGGAGCGGCCCCGTGGAAAACTCTCAGAAATACCCGAAAAAACGGGCTCCGATGACTCGCGAAGGAGTGGTCTTGTCCCAAAACAAGGCACTTCATGCGGCTTGCCGAGAGGTCGAATTTGCTTGAACAGCCACCAGATCACGATTTTGCACCAGGAACTGGTAGCCCTGCTCCGCCAGCTGGGCGATGCAGCGGTCGAGTTCGCGTGGCTCTGTGTGCAGGTATTCCAGGCGGACGATGCTTGGTTTCCAGCGGTCGAGGTCTAGCGTGGCGAGCACCGCCAGATCGTGCCCCTCGGCGTCGATCTGCAGCACGTCGAGCTGCGACAAGCCCGTTTCGCGTAGCAACAGGTCGAGCGGCAGGCAGGGCACGCGATGGCACTCGATGTCCGCGGCGGCCACGCCGTGACGTAGCAGGTTCTCGCGGTCGAACGAGGCCAGCCGCGAAGCTCCCCAGCGCGGGCGGAACATCTCGCGTTCGCCGCGCTCGGCGGCAATCGCCGCGTTCACCAGGTGCAGACGATGTTCGTCGGCGAACCGAGATTCGAGTTCCGCAAAGGGCTCGGGCTGAGGTTCGACCAGCACTCCGTGCACTTGGCCCATCGGCAGCAGGCGGGTCAGGTCGTCTTCGCTGGTTCCGTCGAAGGCTCCCACCTGTACAAAGCTCAGCGTGCCTTGCGACAGCAGGATGTCGGCCGCCAGGGCGCGGACCACGTTGGGCTGTTGCCAGTCGCGGCGGCGGACTAGTTCCATCGGCACATTCGAGCGGGCGAGTCCCAGCCGCCGCAGCACGATGTCGCGCCACCGCCGACGCTCGTCCACGGTGCCCAGCAGGTGATGATGCCATTTGGTGCGTCGCGCGCTCATAGGCGAGATTCCGCTAAGCTGCTTGCCGCGATTGCACGGGCTCGGGCAGGTTGTCGTCGGCTGATTCGATGTGCTGGGCCTGTTTGGTGCGGCTGTGCGAAAGCTCCCACAGCTTGGCGTACTTCATCAGGTTGTAGTAGGCCACGACGCCACACCACAGAAGCCCGGGCGTGCGGTCCAAGAAGCCCAGACGCAGAAAGTAGAATTGCAGGAACTTCAGCGGAGGTCGCAACGCGAGGCTCCAGAATCCGGCCCGCTTTCCGGAGTCGAGCGCGTCGAGCGCTGCCCAGGTGGAATAGCGGTTCTGTGTCTGCAGGAAGCGGTTCAAGCACTGGCACGTGTGGTGTTCGAGTTTGCCGTCGAGCGTACCGACCTTCTCGGCTGCCACTTCAATGTCGGCATGCACGCGGCGCGGCTGGTAACGCAAATGGCTGCGGAACAGTCGCGTGCAAGTGGCGCTCTGCGCGCCCGAGTAGCGAAGGCGATGCCCCAGCATGTAAGTGTCACGCCGCACGGCGAAGGCCTCGCAGTCGTTCGGCTCGGCAATCACTTTGCGGGCGCTCATCGCCACGTCGGAAGTCACCCGCTCGTCGGCATCGAGCACCAGCACCCACTCGTGCGTGGCTTGAGGGATGGCCCAGTTCTTGAAGTCGGCGCTGTTCACGTACTCGCGCTCGATCACCCGCACGCCAGGCAGGTCTTTCACCAGCTCGAGCGTTCCGTCGGTGGACCCACTATCGGCCACCAGGATCTCGTCGGCGATGTCGCGCACCGAGTCGATGCAGTCGAGGATGTTGTGACGTTCGTCTTTGCACGGAATGAGAACGGTAAGCATTTCTTGCGAGCTCATGGCTGAATTGTCGCGATGCCAATAGCCGACGAGCTACGCCTCGTCGGTCCGACGGGGACGTTAGCAGAACCGCAGCACGCAGCCCACAGCAATGAGTGCTAGCAATAGAGTTCCCTCTCCCCGTCGCGGGTGAGGGACTGGGAGAGGGAACGCCAGTTCCACCTATTTGACCCGGCCTAATCCAGAAACTCATCCCCGGGATCGAACGCTGGAGTCGCGCAATTCAAAACGCGCAAGACCCCGCCCTCGGCCGGGATCGCCCGGTGCCGGCAGCCCGGCTTGATGAGCACCGAGTCGCCTGTGGAGATATCGAAGCGTTCGCCGTCGAGTTCCATCTGGCCTGAGCCTTCGAGGACGTAGTACACCTCGGTGGTCTGCTTGTGGTAGTGCGTCTGGGAGTCGGCCGAGATGTCGACCAAATGCATCGACGCCAACTGGTCAGAATCGTCGACAAACCCCCGCCGCGACTGGCCACAGGGGCACTCCACGGGTGCGAGATTGGTAAGACGGGTGATTTGGTAGCGGACGGGCATCGTGAATTCCGTCTATTCTTCGGGGTCGGCAATTCGAGCGGCACGCCCCGGCAACATTGCCACCCACCCACAGCCTACAAGAATGGCGAAGGGCAAGCCAATGGATCGTGAGCCGTGCCATTCACCTATTCAGCCGCGGCTAGCGCCGTCGGCTCACGGTCGTTCAATACTCTACGTCCACCCACTTCCGTTCTTGATTGCTCTTGACCATTGCTTCGCAGATGGCGATTTCGTTGTGGCCGTCGATGAACGTGGCGAAGTCGCCGCCGGGGCGGGTGCCATTGAGGTGGCCGTAGACGTTGCGGAACAGGTTCTTCGGGCCGTCGGGCCAGGCTTCGTTGTGGCCGCCGGGGAAGTGGGCGTACTCTTTGGCCTCGTCGTGCATCAGGCTGGCGTCTTTCAGCATCACCTCGTTGGGCGTGTCGCGGTGGCCGATCCATAGTTCGTTCGGCCGCTGCTGGTCCCAACTGAGCGCCGCGTCGGCGCCGTCGATCTCGAAACTCAAGCGGTTCTTCTGCCCGGCCGCGCACTGACTGACAGTCATTACGCCATGGGCTCCGCTGTCGAACTCCAGTAGCACGCTGGCGTAGTCCTCGGTGCCGATCGGCATCACTTCGTACTCGCCCGGCTGCAGTTCGCGGCCCGAGTAGGTTTCCATTTCGACCGTCGGCTTCTTGCGCTCCTGGTGAATGGTCACCAGGTCGGCCATCACGCTCTTGATCTTCATGCCGGAGACGAACTGCACGATGTCGCACCAGTGGCTGCCGATGTCGGCGATCGCCCGCGAGTCGCCTGACAGCTCGGGCACGAGCCGCCAATTCCAGTCGGTCTCTTTCAAAAGCCAATCTTGCAGGTAGCTGCCATGGATGGTGTGCACCGGGCCGATGTCGCCCTTGGCGACCATCTGTTTGGCCTGCTGCACCAACGGCATGAAGCGGTAGTTGAAGTTAATCGCGTTCACCACGCCCGCCTCGTCGGCCAATCGCACCAACTCACGCGACTCGGTGCTGTTCATCGCCAGCGGCTTCTCGCTCACCACGTGCTTCGAGGCTTCGATGATCGCCTTATTCACCTCGAAGTGCAGATGGTTCGGCGTGCAGTTGTGCACCACCTGAATTTGCGGATCGGCCAGCAGCTCGTTGTAGTCGCCATAGGCCTTGGGGATGGAGAGCTCGGCCGCCTTGGCTTCGGCGAGTTCCTGATTGCGCTCCGAGACGGCAATCACGTCGACAAAGCCAAGCCGACGAATCGCCTCGACGTGCGCGGGACCAATAAAACCAGTACCAATAATGGCTGCTTTAATCATGGGAGGAAGTTGGGATCAGGTTTGAAAGTAAAGTGGTAAGCGCGAGCGCCCAGTCTAACGCATCCCCAGCGCGAGCGCCACCAGGACGAACGCGGTGGCAGTGGCGGCTTCGACCAGGGGGTATTTGGGCGAGATGGGCTCCTTGCAGTCGTAGCATTTTCCGCGGAGCATCAGCCAACCCACTACGGGTAGGTTGTGGTACGGGCGGATGGCGTGCTGGCACTTGGGGCAGTGCGAGCCGGGCCATACGATGCTCTCGCCGCGCGGCAGGCGGTACATCACCACGTTCAGAAAGCTACCTACGCAGCCGCCCAGGAACGCGATGAACACCATCACCACCCACCACTGGGCGTCGGTCAGATTGAGGGAGTTAGCAAGCATAGACAAATATCAAATGTAATAGCCGAACCGCCGCGCGGTCCGCGATACTCTCTGCAAAGTCCGAGGGATGGTTCGAGAATAACTTCCGCATATTTTGTTAACCCCCTCTCCTAGCCTCTCCCCGCAAGGGGGAGAGGGAAGTTAAGGAGGAAGTTATTCTCGAACCATCCCGTGAGCGAAGTGTTGCGTTCTTTGACTCCGGCTGCGGACTGAACTAGCAGACCAAGCTACCAGAGACCATGCAATGGTCCACCACTCACGGCAAGTTCCTCAATTCGCTTGGTGACTTCGGGGTCCTCTTCCAGCACCGGTGCGTGGTGCGGTTTCACCCGCGCGTCGAGCACTAAAGCTCCGCGGCAGCCCCAGTGCTTGTTGTGCGTGAACGCCGCAACTCCGTCGATGTCGGCCGCGGGGTTGGTCCTGGTGAACACGGCCCACAGGAAGTTGCCCAGCGACTCGGCCACGAAGTCTGCATCGTCGACCACCAACACCATGCGGAAGCGATTGATCACGTCGCTCTCGGAGTAGCTCTCGCAGAACCTACGCACTTCGGCTTGGGTATCGAATGGCGAAGTCGCGGGTTCGAATGTCGGAGCGGGGAGTTTGGGTCCCGTCACCGCAAGCACGCCTGGCAGCACGATGCGCGGATTGCTGAATCCATCCGGCAAGCGCAGGTCGCCGGGCACTTCGGTCACGAGGTCGAACCGTGGCGGGCCGACAGCGGCGACGACCAGCTTCGAGCCGGCGTTCAGGTCGCTGCCGGAGTAGTCGAGGGTGTCGATGGTCGTCTCGGTGTGGAAATGCAAGTCGCGCTTCCAATCGGCGCGGGCGAGCATGTGCGTGAAGAACGTCTCTATGTCGTGCAGGTCGAGCGTGGGGTCATCCTGCTCGGCCGCGATCCACAAGAACTTGGCCAGCGAGAGCTGCCCCTGCCCGAGGATCGCGCAGGCTTGGGTGAGCAACTCCTGCGGGCGGTCCGCTTCGCGGAACGGCATGTATCGTTCGCTGCCGATCGCCAACAGCAGCGGATGCACGCCGGATTCGTCGACCGCGTGCACCGCCTTGATGCCGGGCAGCACCGTAGGAATGATCGGGCCGGTCAGCTCGTGAATCAGCCGGCCGAACATCGTGTCTTCCTGCGGCGGGCGGCCCACGACCGTGAACGGCCAGATGGCGTCCTTGCGATGAAACACGTGCTCGACCTTCAGCACCGGAAACGGATGCTCTAGCGAGTAGTACCCCAAGTGATCGCCGAACGGACCTTCGGGCTTGAGCCCGCCGGGGACCACGGTGCCGCAGATTGCAAAGTCGGTGTCGGCGTGCACAGGCAGTCCGTCGGGCCGGCGAACCATGCGGATCCGCTGACCACACAGTGCGCCGGCGAACGTCAACTCGCTCATCCCCTCGGGCAGCGGCATCACGGCCGAAAGGCTCATCGCTGGCGGCCCACCGACAAAGATGTTCACGCGAAACGGCTCGCCGGCTTCCATCGCCACGCGTTGGTGCACTCCAATCGAGCGATGGATCTGGTAATGCAGCCCGATTTCTTCGTCCGGCTTGTAGTCGCGCCCGGCGAGCTGAATGCGGTACATTCCCAGGTTCGACCTCTTGAGCCCGGGCTGGCGGACGTCTTCGGTGTAAACCTGCGGCAACGTGACGAACGGCCCTCCGTCGCGCGGCCAACTGACCAGTTGCGGCAGCTTGCTAATGGTCGTCTCGTGTGCCATGACCGGCCCATCGCCCACGAGCTTCGGCAGCATGGTCATTGCCGAGAGCGGTGCGCTCGCGTACTTCAGCGGCGAACGGAGCGCGGCGGTCGGGTCGATCTTGAGCTGCACCAGCCGTTCAACGGCCGCGTACGTGTCGCGGAACAGGAACTGGCAGCGCTCCCACGTGCCGAACAGGTTGCTCACCATGGGAAACTTGCAGCCCACCACGTTCGTGAAGAGCAAAGCCGGCCCGCCGGCCGCGAACACCCGACGATGAATGGCCGCCGCTTCGAGGTTCGCGTCGATCGGCGCGTCGATGCGCACCAAGTGCCCGTGGCGCTGAAGATCGTCGGTGCATTGTCGCAGGGAGCGGTAGGGCATGGTGGGTGATGGTCAGTGGCGAGTAGGCAAGCACGTACGAGTATCGTAGCACTGCGGGCCACTGGTCGCCCACCGCCCACTGCATCACATCCTTCGTCGCAGGCGCATTCCGTCGCGACCATGGTAGCTTAGCAGCAGCGAGCCGGTTGCGCAGCAGTGGGCGAATAGTTCTTCGCTCAGGGCTTCTTCGCCGGGCCAGGGGTAGCAGTACACCACGTCAAAGTCGTCGGGCTCGAGGTCCAGCTCGTCGTAGGCGCTCACGGCGTCGGTTCGCACCCAGTTGAAGTCGCCGGTCAGGTCGAACAGGTCCACCTCGTCGAGCGGCACGAAGCTGCCTGCGACGAACTCGGCGTCCACTGCGTGGTCGGAGGCCAGTTCGCGAGACACGTCGACAAGATCGTCTTCGATTTCGATGCCAATCGCGTCGTAGCCGAGCATCGCCGCCAGACAGGTCACCACGCCCACTCCGGAGCCCCACTCCATGAATCGGCGGCCGGGCGCAAGGTTCAGTGATGCAATTGCGGCCAGCGACTGATACGCGAGTACAAAGTCGCTCGGCACGAACGCGGCGACCGGCGTATCCCGGTGCTCGAACTGGAAGTTGTCGATCCGCTCGTCTGCGTCGTCCAAGAGCGCGACGACGCGATCGGGCAACGGGATCGCCGGAGGTTCGAACGGAACGGTCTTCAGACGGGCCATGGTTGCGAGCGGTGTAGCGGTACCGGTATCCTTATTGCTTCAACGATCCAACGTTGACGAAGCACCTCGACGGCTTCGCATTATGACTTTACCACCGCTCGCGGCAATACCGGGCGGCAACTTGTCCCACGACAGCTTGGAGTTCCCCTTTTATGGCAGCGGATATCAATGTCGGACTGATTGGCTACAAATTCATGGGCAAGGCGCACTCCAACGCCTACATGACGGTCGACAAGTTCTTCGACACCACGGCCAAGCCGGTAATGAAAGCCGTCTGTGGCCGCGACGAGAAGGCGGTGGCCGAGTTCGCCAAGCGGTGGGGTTGGGAGAGCTTCGAAATCTTGTGGCAGGAGCTGGTTCAGCGGGACGACATCGACCTGGTCGACATCGGCACGCCTGGCAGCACGCACGCCGCGATGGCCATTGGCGCCGCGCAGGCTGGCAAGCACGTGTTCTGCGAAAAGCCGCTGGCCCCCACGCTGGACGAAGCCCGCCGCATGTTGCACGAAGTCCGCACGGCCGGCGTCAAGCACATGGTGAACTTCAATTATCGCCGGGTGCCTGCGGTGTCGCTGGCGAAAAAGATGATCGACTCGGACGAAATCGGCGAGGTTCGCCACGCCCGATTCACCTACCTGCAGGATTGGTTGGTCGATCCCGAGTTCCCCATGAACTGGCGGCTGCGGAAGGAGTCCGCCGGCAGCGGCGCGCATGGCGACCTCGGTGCGCACTCGATTGACCTGGCGCACTTTCTGGTGGGCGATCTGGCGAGCGTCGTAGGCCAGCAGAAGACGTTCATCACCGAGCGTCCTGGCGAAGGGACCAGCAGCGGAATCACCGCCACCGCCGGCGAAGGCACCGAAGAGGTGACCGTCGACGACGCTAGCATGTGGCTTGCCAAGTTCGCTAATGGTGCGTTTGGATCGTTCGAAGCCACGCGGCTCGCGCCGGGGCGAAAGAACTTCAACCGCTTCGAGATCAACGGCAGCAAAGGCACCTTGGCCTGGTGCTTCGAGGACATGAATTGGTTGGAGTTCTACAAGACGAGCTGCCGCGAGCACGTGCAGGGCTTCCGCAGGATCATGGCCACCGAAGGTTGCCACCCCTACGTCGGTAACTGGTGGCCCCCAGGACACATCCTGGGCTACGAACACGGTTTCGTTCATGCGGTTTATGACTTGCTCGAGGACATCGCGCTGGACCGCCCCTGCAGGCCCGACTTCCGCGACGGCGCGCAAGTGGTCGCGGTGCTCGAAGCGGTCGACCAGTCGATCAAAAGCGGCAGCTGGGCGGACGTGGAGCGAATTGAGTAGGCAGTAAGCTCTCGAACGTAGTCTTGGAGGACACTACCGTTACCAACACTTAGCCCCGCCGTTTACGGCGGGGTGACTTGGATGCAATCCTCCGCTGCGGTCGAGGATGCAGTTCACCATCCGTCGGCGGCTGACCGAGACCGCAACCAGCCGCGGCGTGCTGCACAGCCCTTCAATGGAGGTGAAACCTCTCATGCGACGGATCACCTGCGACCAAGATGAATTCGAGGTCCCGGAGTCAGAGCAGTCTCTGAGCCTAGCGGTCTCTGCTGCCTCGCGACGCTGCCCCGACCTCGAAGCGTTCTTAGCCGCTTGCGAGAAGTCGGATTTACCCCGCCGGGCGCTCCCCGCAAAGTGGCATCGTTGGCAGCAAGTCGCCTTGCATCTCCAGCGGATCGCCTTTCTGGATTTACCAGCCCAAGAGCACCTGCGCGAATCGCGGGTTGCAAGCGACGATTGGAACGACGTCGAACTGGTCTTGGCGTTCGACTCGGTCTTCGTGTGGTACCATTGGTGCACTTCGGCGTGAGCAAATCTACATGTTGTTTCCATTTCCCATTCCTAGATGTCGGCCCGATTGCGGGTTCGTCATCACTCCCTCCGATGGAGTATCACCTTCTCGACCGCCGGATCGCTTACTCCGTTTCCTTAGGGGGCGCTTGGCTCGCCATTACTTTACAAGAACCGGCGCCGGCGCTTACCTTGGGCTACGATGTGGTTCCCCTTCGGCAAACTTGATTAGCCCCCGACACTCGCCCTTTCGGCGCATCGTACCTTCTCTGACCCCTGAATTCTGACCCCCGACTTCTTCTCCATGGTTCAACTCACGTTTCACGGCGCGGCTCGTACGGTTACTGGTTCGAAGTACCTGTTGGAGGCCGATGGCTCTCAGGTACTGGTGGACTGTGGGATGTTTCAGGGGCTCAAGAAGCTGCGGCAGATGAATTGGGAGCCGACGCCGTTCGATGTGAAGTCGCTTGACGCGGTGATGCTCACGCACGCGCATCTCGATCACACGGGTTACCTGCCGAAGATCGTTCGCGAGGGATACAACCACCGAGTGTTCTGCACGCCGGCTACGGCGGAGTTGGCAGAGTTGATCATGCTCGACTCGGCGAAGATCCAGGAGAACGACGCCAAGTATGCCAACAAGAAAGGCTTCTCGAAACACAAACCGGCGTTGCCGCTGTACGAAGGGCGCGACGTGCTTTCGGCAGTGAAGCTGCTGCGCGAAGTCGAGCGTGAGAAGTGGCATCAAATCACCGGGCCGATCTACGCCAGGTTCCACGACGCAGGGCACTTGCTCGGTTCGAACATGATTGAGGTGGAGGTTCGCGATCGCGATCCGGCGCTGCGGATCTTGTTCTCGGGCGACGTCGGTCGCTACGACGGTCCGCTGTATCACGACCCCGCGCCGCCGCCGGAATGCGACATCCTGGTGTGCGAGAGCACCTACGGCAACCGCGATCATCCCGATAAGGACCTCTCCGACGGCTTGGCCGACGTGTTCAATCGCGCGGTGAAACGAGGCGGCGTGATACTCATGGCCTCGTTCGCTGTAGGTCGAGCGCAGCAGCTCATCTACTTGATGCAGGTGCTGAAGTGCGAAGGCAAGATTCCCGACTTGCCGATCTACCTCGACAGTCCCATGGCCTGCAACGCCACGGACATCTACCGCGAGTTTTCCGTGGACCACGACCTGTCCGAAGGCGAATTGTGCGGCGACCGGCCCGTGCTTGGTGGGCCGGCGGTGCACTTGTGTCGTTCGGTCGACGAGTCGAAGGCGCTGAACCATGTGGAAGGGCCAGCCGTGATCATTTCGTCCAGCGGCATGATGACCGCTGGGCGGATTCTGCATCACCTGAAGCGCCGCCTGCCCGATAAGCGAAGCACCATCGTGTTGGGCGGCTACATGGCCGTGGGCACGCGCGGTCGGGCGCTGGAGGAAGGAGCCCCCACAATCCGCATGCACGGCATGGATGTCCCCGTGAACGCGGCGGTGGAGAAAGTGCCCGGTCTTAGCGGTCACGCCGATCGTAGCGGCCTGTTGCGGTGGCTCTCTGCGATCAAAGAGCCACCCAAACAGGTGTTTTTGACGCACGGCGAGCCCGATGCGGCCGACGCGCTGGCCAAAACGCTAGCAAAAGATCGCGGGTGGAAAGTGACAGTGCCCGATCTGGGCGAATCGCATACGCTAGGTTAGATAGGAAGAACCTGCCGACGAGATGTAGCTGCTCGGCTTTCCGCCCCATCCAACCTCGCACCCCGCAAAAAATGTCCAAACCCGCCCCCGACGAATTCACACTGGATGCTCATCGCGAAGACCTCGAGGAGGTTGTCGAGCGCAATCGGCAAGCGATCCTCAACTCGCCCAGCTACAAGTTGGCTGAATACGATGTCGGTTTCCTGAAGCGTTCCGAGCAACGCCCCGTGCGAATGCAGTTGGAGTTGCAGAAGACCGAGCAACTGCTGCGGGACCACGAGATCGAATCGACCGTGGTGGTGTTCGGCGGCACGCAGATTGTGCCCAAGGAGGAAGCCGAAGAGCGCGTGGCGGCTGCCAAGGTCGATCTGGCCGAAGCACCCGACGACGAACGCCTGCAACGCTCCCTGGCGCGTGCCGAAGCGCAGATGGCGAAGAGCTTTTACTACGACCACGCGCGGGAGTTTGCCAAGCTGGTTTCGAGCAGCTGCCAGATGAACGGCAAGTGCGAATTCGTGGTTACCACCGGCGGCGGGCCCGGCATTATGGAGGCCGCCAATCGTGGCGCATTCGAGGTGGGCGCCAAAAACGTGGGCCTCAACATCGAGCTGCCGCACGAGCAGGAGCCGAACCCCTACATCACGCCGGAACTGTGCTTCCAGTTTCACTATTTCGCCATGCGGAAGTTCCACTTCATCCTCCGCGCAGCGGCGTTGGTGGTTTTCCCCGGTGGTTATGGAACGCTCGACGAACTGTTCAACACCCTGTGCCTGCGCCAAACCGGTCGCATGCAAGCGATCCCCATCATTCTGTATGGTCGCAAGTATTGGGAGTCGGTTATCAACTTTCAGACGCTGGCCGACGAAGGCGTGATCGCCGATGAGCACCTCGACCTGATCTCGTTCGCCGAGACGCCGCAAGAAGCGTGGAAGCTGATCTCGGACTTCCACGGCGTGGATTGAGTGCTGGCGGGCTGCGTACTCACTGCCAGCATTCGCGCCCTTGGTCTCCAGATTCCGCCGACCTACGCTTTCCCACATTTGGCCAATTCCAAGGCGTGGTCGCAGCGTTTTTTCCCTTGCGTTACGGGTTTGAATCCGAATACTTAGTGGGTAGCCATTCGATAGCGCTTGGCGCGTTGAGTGGTTCGTTGTGACGAATCCCAGGGCATGGCGGCTCTCCCCACCATTTGGCAAGTCTTGGCAAACCGGAATGCCAGACGATGCTCCTACCGAGTTGATCGCGACGCGACTCCGTGGTGCGACACACTACAGGCGGGTTGTCGTTGATCGTTACACTCACAAGGTGAGTTCCATGTTTGCTACAAGGTCAGGCTTGTTGCAGTTGGCCAGTGCCGCGCTGCTGGTTGGCAGCGCGGTTGCGCCCGGTGTTGTCACCGCGGACGAGGCCCAGGAGAAGGCTGCCGCCGATCCCTACCAGGTGCCCGATGGCGACGTCGACCAGTTGATGCAGTTCCTGCGGACCGGCAAGCAGAAGATGAACCCCAAGACCGTGCCCGACGCGCAGCGGATGTTTTGGGCGCTCGATGAAGCAGCCGAGCAGGTGTTCCGCTCGCCCGATGCCACGATCGAGCAGCGGCTCGAGGTGGCGCGGTATCGCACGTTCGACTACTTGCGTTCGCTGCAGGTGTTGAACGCCGATGGGGCCAGCGACAAGCTCACGAAGTTTCTTGAAGAAGCGTCCAACGATCCGGCCACCGAGATTCGGGACTTCGCCAAGCTCACCAAGTTTGGCCAACGCCTGGAACGCTGGCCGCGGATGCAGCCAGAGGACCGCACCCAGTTGATTGCCGAAGTGCAAGAGGGTGTGAATCGCGACGATGCGAAAGGAGCGGACGTGGCCGTGCTGTTGATGCTGGCCGACACCGTGGCGCAAACGCCCGACTCCACGCCGGTGGTGAAGGTGATTCGCGAGGCCCTGCCGCGGTTGGCCAAGAGCGACAACGAAGGCGTAACCCTGCGGCTCGATCGGCTGGAGGGAGTCGTGCGCCGGCTGGACCTGCCAGGCAACAAGCTGGAAGTCGAAGGCACCTTGCTCGACGGCCGCGAGATCGATTGGGAGTCGTACCGTGGCAAGGTGGTGCTGGTGGACTATTGGGCCACGCAGTGCCCGCCTTGCATCGAAGAGTTGCCCAACGTACTGGACGCCTATCGCGTGTACCACGACAAAGGATTCGAAGTGCTGGGCATCTGCCTCGATTCGGATCAGACGTCGGTGGAGCGATTTCTCGAAACCCGCAAGATTCCCTGGGAGACGATGTTTCACCACGAACTGGGCGACGACGCCACGTGGTGGGACCATCCGATGGCCAGCAAGTACGCCATCAACGCCATCCCCCGCGCCATTCTGGTCGATCAGCAGGGCAACGTAGTGCACATGAGCGCGATGGGCGACGAGCTGGACAAAGCACTCGCCAAGTTGCTGGGCCCCGCCGAAGCAAGCTCGGGTGCGGCGCCAGACACCGACAGCACTGTGCAAGCCGAGCCCTAGAGCTAACTTCCATAGCTTTTGACTGCCCTGGCCCCTAGAATGGGGCGATGAAGTACACGTCTTTGCCAGCTGCTGCTCTTCCTTGGTTTTCGCGGCTCGTTGTCTGCGCGGTGGTGGCCGCGCATGCTGGCTGCAGTTCGGGCCAAACGCCGCAGGAGCCTTCCGTAAAACCGGTGGCGGTCAAGCAGCCCGCGTCGATTACTCCCACCAGTCCCGCGCCGGAAAACCCGCTGAGCGCCGCGCGTGCGATGGGCTATCTCGAGCAGCTCTGCAAGCTGGGGCCGCGTCCCACGAATAGTGCGGGCATGATCAAGCAGCAGGCGATGCTTACGAAGTACTTCGAAAAGCATGGCGCGCGGGTCTCCAAGCAGGATTTCGTCTTCAGGCATCCGTTGACCAACCGTCGTATCACCGGCGCGAACCTCATCGTCGAGTGGAAGCCTGAAGCCAAAGATCGAGTGCTGCTTTGTGCGCACTACGACACGCGGCCGCTGCCCGATCGCGATCCGAATCCTCAAGCGCGCAAGAATGGAACGTTCGTCGGCGCGAACGACGGCGCCAGCGGCGTGGCGGTGTTGATGGAGCTGGCTCATCACTTGAAGGACGCCAACTTGAAAGTTGGCGTCGACATGGTGTTGTTCGACGCCGAAGAGCTGGTGTATGAAGATTACTACGGCCAGCGGGGCGAGTACTTCGAAGGCAGCACGCACTTCGCCCGCGAGTACCGCCGCAATCCGCCCGAGTATCGCTATCAGTGGGGCGTGCTGTTGGACATGGTGGGCGATGCGAACCTCGAGTTGCTGCAAGAGAAGAACAGCATGTCGTGGGCCAACACGCGCTCACTGGTGCTCGACATCTGGAACACAGCCACCCGGCTGGGCGTCAAGGAGTTCGTGCCGCGCACCAAACGTGGCCGAGAAGGCTTCATTAAGGACGACCACGTTCCGCTGAACAAGATCGCCCGCATCCCCACCTGCGACATCATCGACGCCGACTACCCCGACGCCCCGTTCGGCGCACCCGGCAGCTACTGGCACACCGAGCAGGACCTGCCCGAACATTGCTCGGGCGAGTCGCTCGCCAAGGTGGGCTGGGTGGTGCTGGAGTGGCTGAAGACCGTGGAGCCGAACGGGCAGTAAGCTGATATGGGCTTCCTTCCAATCATCGCCCTGGTGCTGTTGGCCCTTTCGGGGTTGTTGCTCGATGCGCATCGGCGGACCTGGCGAGCGGCCGAGGCGGATGCGGAACTCGACGAGCGGGGCCGCAGGGCGGCCAAGGCTCAGTATCTACGGCGAATGCGGGCGAGCGGCACCATTGGTGTGTTGGGGGCCCTGTTGATTCTGCAGCCACTGGTGCCTCAGGAGCCGTTGTGGTTTACACTGTATCTCTTGTTGCTCGTTCTGCTTTGTGGGTGGATGCTGTTGCTGGCGCTGGTCGACGGATTCGCCGCCGCCCTGCGCGTCCGCCGGGCTCGCCACGAGACTGAGTCGCTGGAAGCGAAGCTCGAGCGAGAGATCCAAGCCGCCCGCGATCGCTCGGACGACTGAGCGCGAGCGTGGTGCCCCCCTGCCCTTTCACCTCAAGCCCGAACTGCCTTGGACCCCGTACGTTACACGATCGCCATTGTTCCGTTGGCCGCCTACCTGGCAGCGCTGGGCTTGGTGAATTGCAGCCGTCGCCCTTTGGTCACCAGCGGCGCCTCCGAAATCGCCGCGCTGGGTATCGGGTTGTTGGGCTTGGTGTTTGTCGGGCCGATCGAGTTGTTTCGGCCACAGTTGGCGACCGTACAGTTTCTCAACTACGTGTGGTTGGTGCTGCTGGCGTTCTATCTGCTGTGGGTGGTGCTAGCCGCCATGATCACGCGGCCGCGGTTGGTGGTGTACAACATGACGCCCGATGAACTGCGGCCGTTGCTCTCCGAAGCGGCGGGCACGGTCGACGCGGCGTTTCGCTGGGCCGGCGACTGTTTGGTGCTGCCGAAGCTGGGCGTGCAGTTGTACATCGATGGCTTTCCCCTGCTGCGAAACACCACGCTGGCGTCGAGTGGCCCCCGCCAGAGCCTCGAAGGCTGGAACCGCCTGGCCCGGCAGCTCCGCGCCAACCTCCGCACAGCCGCGGTCCGCCCTCACCCGCCGGGCATCGCGATGCTGGTGCTCGCGGCGCTGCTACTGGCGAGCTGCGAACTACAACTCGCTCGCCATAGCGACCAGATTGCCGAGGCGCTGGCCGAAATCATGGCTTTTGGTTGGCAACGAAGCTAGGAACCACAGGGGCGTTCGGCGGATCTGTCTTCGAGTCGACGGGAACCATGGCTGCGGAGCGAGCGCCTCACTTTCCTCGGGGCGTGACGCACGGGCGGGTCCGGCCAATTTCCAGGGGAACGACAACAAAAGGGGTGACTAGTGACAACTCTCTCTAAGGTCTTTCTGCACCTGCTTGCAGGCGCAACGCTCTCCACCACGGCCGCATTTGCGTCGAGTTTTCCCAGCCAGTTCGGTTTCGTCGAAGTCTCGCAGGTGCTGCCCGGTGGCAGCGGGCCGTCGGCATCTTCTTCCCAGCCGGTGACGGAAACTTTGGACCTATCGGTCGGTGTTACCGGACTCGAGGCCCAGGTACGGACGTCCGATATTTTTCTGCCGCCCACCGTTGCGGGTGAAACTGGGCAGTTGTTCGTTCAAGCGACCTCCGTGTTCGTGCCCTCCTCATCGGCAATGGGACAGTACGAGTACGAGTTCCAACTCGAAGCGCCCAGTATGCTCCAGTTTCTGAGATTCACGGCCCAGACCGAAGCGGGTTCGATGGGGCAATTTTCGCTCACCAGGAACGACATCCCTCTCTACGAGTCCTCTGGCCCGGAGGTGATTGTCACCAACGAGCCGCTCGCCGCAGGCGATTATCATCTGACCGTGCTGGCATCGGCGTCCGCTTCCGACACGGTTGCGCGAGATTTCATCCACTCGCAGGTCGACTTCGCCCTATTCTATGTCCCTGCCACAGTAGCGGTTCCTGAGCCATCGGGCCTCTCGATCGGCTTGATGGCGTGCCTGGTCGCTGCGGTGGCCTGGTGGGGCCACCGGCCGCGGGTGGCCTAGACAGCCGTGGCAGCGTCCCAGGTGCCGAAAGCGGGGGCATCCTGCCCTTGAAAGCCCCTGGCCAAGGCATATAATCTGAGGTTCGGCAGCGGCGATGCCCCCTCTCCCCCATTGGTGGCCCGCCTGCTGGCCGAAAACGGTGCGGCTGTAGCTCAGTTGGTAGAGCATCACGTTGCCAACGTGATTGTCGTCGGTTCGAATCCGATCAGCCGCTCTTGTTTCTGGTCAAGCCGGACTTTTCGGCTAGCGATCGTCCAGCGTCCCGGATATTCCGGGCGTTTGTCGGAATCGCTATTCGAAAAGACTCGTTTGACGAAGAACCTGATCCCTCGCGCGTGCCGCGAGGGGCGATTTCCCCCAACGTGCGGCCCGCGCTACCTTTCATCGAGGGGTGCGGGCCGTTGCAGTTTACGCACGCGGAATAACACACAGGGCGGGTTCGAGGCCAGCGCACCAACGCAAACCACGGCGCCCTCGCGTCGCCCAGCCAGGAGAAAGGTGACATCCTTATGTCCGACGAATCCAACGTCCCCAACGAAGAAGCCGTCGCCGAAGAGACCGCGTCGCTCGATCTGATTGTGAACGTCAACTCGCCATCGGCTTGCGAGCGTCATGTCACGGTGACCGTTTCGCGCGCCGACATCGATCGCTACTTCGACGATGCCTTCAGCGAACTGGTGCCCACCGCCAGCGTGCCCGGCTTCCGCGTGGGCCGCGCTCCGCGAAAGCTGGTGGAAGGCCGCTTCAAGAAAGAAGTGACCGATCAAGTGAAGGGCAACCTGTTGATGGACTGCCTGGAGAAGATTGGCGAGGACAAGCACTTCGCCGCGATCAGCGAGCCGGAGATCGATCTCGAAGCAGTCGAAGTGCCCGAGACCGGCCCGATGACCTTCGAGTTCGACATCGAAGTGCGTCCCGAGTTCGACATGCCGAAGTGGAAAGGCCTGTCGATCACACGGCCCACTCGCGACTTCACCGAAGAAGACGTGGCCGATCAACTCGAGAACATGCTCACTCGCTACGCCCAACTGGTGCCCACCAAGGAAGCCGCCAAGCCGGGCGATTATGTAACGCTTGACGTGAAGACCAAGTTCGAAGGTAAAGTGGTAGAAGAAGAGGACGAGCTGGTCGCCCGCATCCGTCCGACCCTCAGCTTCACCGACTGCGACCTCGAAGGCTTCGACAAACTGATGGACGGCGCCAAGTCGGGCGACAAGCGGTCCGCTCAGGTCACGTTGAGCGAAGATGCTCCCAACGAGGAGCTGGCTGGCAAGACGCTCGACGTGGAGTTCGAGGTGCTGGAAGTCAAAGTACTGAAGCTGCCTGAGCTGGACGAAGACTTCCTGCAGGAATTGGGCAACTTCGAAAACGAAGACGCCCTGCGCGACGCGATTCGCCAGAACCTCGAGCGTCAGCTCGAATACCGCCAGCAGCAAAACTCCCGCGAGCAGATTACCTCGCTGTTGGTCGAATCGGCCGACTGGGAGCTGCCGCCAGGATTGCTCAAGCGACAGAGCGCCCGCGAACTGGAACGGGCGACGATGGAGCTCCGCCGCAGCGGCTTCGGCGAGGGGGAGATTCGCGCCCGCGAGAACCAACTTCGCCAGAACACGAGCGCAACGACCGCCACGGCACTCAAGGAACACTTCATCCTCGAGCGAATCGCCGAAGAAGAGAACATCGATGCGGTGGATGGCGATTACGAGCAAGAGATCTTCCTCATGGCCATGCAGAGCGGCGAGTCGCCGCGTCGCGTGCGGGCGCAGCTCGAAAAACGCGGCCTGATGGACGTGCTGCGGAACCAAATCGTCGAGCGGAAGGTGCTCGAGCTGGTGCAGAACGAGGCCAAGTTCAAGGACGAACCGTACGAGCCGGAAAAGAACGAAGTCGAGGCCATCCACATGGCAGCCGGCGGCCCAGGCGAGATTCCCGAAGCCACCGAGAAGGAGAAAGTGGCCGAGGAAGCCGACCAGTAGGCTTCGCAGCCAGGGTCGAAGTTTCGCGTAGCCGGATTCGCAAGAATTCGGTGCCTTGGTAGGACGTCCGAATTCTCGCGAATTCGGCTACCATTACGGGCTGCGTTGGTCGCACTTCCCCCCGTTCTGCCCTATCCCCAATTGTGGAGTTTGGGGTAAGTTGGAGATGACTTCGCGGGTGCGTGCGCGTACACTTCCTTGTTGAACTCAAGGGCTTGTTGCCCACGGCGGCCCGTGGTCGGTCCTCCCACCTGACAAACCTGCTATACAACATAAACTCGCATAAAGGACTGGCGATGAACCTGCCTTTTGGACTTCCATCCAGCGCGCTCGAGGCCCACGCCCGCGAGCCGCAACTCTCCTACCGCGACTATCAGCGGCAGCGGCAGATGACGCTCGGCGATCTGCTGTTGGAGAACCGCGTGATCTTCCTGCAAGGCGAGATCTACGACGGCAACGCCAACGAACTGGTGATGAAGCTCTTGTACCTGCAGAGCGAAAACCGCCGCAAAGACATTCACTTCTACATCAACTCGCCCGGCGGTAGTGTCACTGCCACGCTGGCGATCTACGACACCATGCAGATGATCACCTGCCCGGTGGCCACCTACTGCGTCGGCCTGGCTGCCAGCGGCGGCGCGGTGCTCTTGGCCGGCGGCGAGAAGGGCAAGCGTTACGCCCTGAAGCACTCGAAGGTCATGGTCCACCAGCCCCACGGCGGTGTCGGCGGACAGGTGTCGGACATCGAAATCCAAGCCCGCGAAATCATCAAGACTCGAGACCTGCTGGACGGCATCATGGCCGAACACACGGGCCGCTCGGTGGAAGAAGTGGTGAAGGAGCGCGACCGCGACCGCTACTTCTCGGCCCAGGAAGCCATGGACTTCGGCCTGGTCGACGAGATCATGGTCAAACCGCCCACGCCCGAGGGCGAAGACGACGACGATGATTGATCATTGCAAATTGCAAATTGCAGTTTGATCTCGAACATTCATTTTGCGATTTGAAATTTACATTTTTCAATTTGCAATCCACATCACGGAAGCCCAGTCATGCCCCTTATTCCTTACGTCATCGAGAAGAGCGGCCGCGAAGAGCGGGCGATGGACATTTACAGTCGCCTGCTCGCCGATCGCATTATCATTCTTGGCTCGGCCATCAACGACGAAGTGTCGAACAACATCGTCGCCCAACTGTTGTTCCTACAGTCCGACGATGCCAAAGCCGACATCCACCTGTACATCAACTCGCCCGGCGGTAGCGTGACCGCGGGCCTGGCGATGTACGACACCATGCAGTTCATCAATTGCGACGTGGCCACCTACTGCATCGGCCAGTGTGCGTCGATGGGCGCAGTGTTGCTGGCCGCCGGCGCCGAAGGCAAACGCCACGCGCTGCCCAACAGCCGCATCATGATCCACCAGCCGCTGGCCGGCATGGAAGGCACCGCCGAGGACATCATGATCCACGCCGAGGAGTACCTGAAGACCAAGAAGAAGCTCAACACGATCCTGGCCAACCACACCGGCCAGAGCCTGGAGCAATTGGAGAAGGACACCGACCGCGACAAGTTCATGAGCGCCGAAGAAGCGGCCGAGTACCGCATCATCGACAAGGTGATCGAAAGCATGGGTTAGGCCATGCCCAATTTCGAATGACCAATGACCATTGGTCCATGATGCAACCACAGCCCGCGACGAAAGTCGCGGGTTTTTTTGTGCCGCTGGCAAATCCTTGCACTGTCTGCACTGGCCACCTAGAATCCATGGCGTGCGGCCGCATGTGGGGAGGTCTTTTTCTTTTCTCCCTGGGGGATTTGGGGGTCGCAAGTCGCGCTGCGATAATCTGCACTGCCACAGCACAACTGGAGTGAGCCTCTCATGACGTTGCGTCCCCGAGATCGTCGTCCTGTCTACCATCACGGCACTTCGCTCGGCGTAGAGAAACTGGAGTCACGCACCCTGCTGGCGGTCACTGCTACGTTTTCGTCCGCTGGCGGGCTGCTCCAGGTGGTCGGCGACGCGCTGGACAACAACATCGAAGTGAGTCGCGCTGCGAATGGTCAAATCCTCGTCAACGATGGCGCAGTGGCCATCTCCGGGGGCGTGCCCACGGTGTCGAACACCACGGTCATGCTGATATCGGGCCTGGATGGAAACGACAGCATCGTGCTGAACGAAGCCCAAGGCGCCCTTCCCGAGGCCACTATTTTAGGCGGGAATGGCAACGACACGCTGATCGGGGGTGCGGGGGATGACACCATCCTGGGTGGAGCGGACAACGACTTCATCCGCGGACGCGACGGTGAAGACCGACTCTTTGGCGGCTCGGGCAACGACACGATCCTTGGCGACCGTGGCAACGACAACGTGCAAGGACAGAGCGACGTCGATTTGATGATCTGGAACAACGGCGATGGCAGCGACACCTTAGAAGGCGGCAGCGAAAACGACATCGTGCAAGTCAATGGAGCCAACGGTGCCGGCGACGATTTCTCGATCGACCCCAATGGAGACCGGGTTCGCTTCCAACGCAACAACCTCGGCTTGTTCCAACTCGATATCGGCGGCGTCGAAGACCTCGATGTCAACGGGCAAGGCGGCTCCGATGTGATCGCCGGCAGTGTGGGACTTGCTGGTTTGATTGAACTGGATCTCGACGGCGGCGAAGGGAACGATCTGCTGATCGGCGGCGATGGAGTCGACGTCCTCCGTGGCGGTGCTGGCAACGACACCTTGATCGGGGGCCAGGGCAACGACATTAAACTCGGTGAAGCCGACGACGATCTGTTTGTCTGGAATAACGGCGATGGCAGCGACTTGATCGAAGGTGGCGACGACAACGACACGGTGCAAGTCAACGGTTCCAACACTGCCGGAGACGACTTTTCGATCGATCCCAATGGCAACCGCGTGCTCTTTCAACGCAACAATCTCGGCTTGTTCCAACTCGATATCGGCACGACCGAAGACCTCGATGTGAACGGGCAAGGCGGCTCCGACGTGATCGCCGGAAGCGTGGGGCTCTCCGGATTGATTGAGTTGGATCTCGATGGCGGCGAAGGAAACGATCTGTTGATCGGGGGCGATGGAGTCGACGTCCTTCGCGGCGGTGCAGGCAACGACACCCTAATCGGCGGCAAAGGCAACGACATCAAACTCGGTGAAGCCGACGACGATCTGTTGATTTGGAATGACGGAGACGGCAGCGACTTGATGGAAGGCGGCGGAGAGAGCGACACGGTGCAAGTCAATGGAGCCAACGGCGCCGGCGACGATTTCTCGATCGACCCCAATGGCAACCGAGTAAAGTTCCAGCGCAATAACCTGGCATTGTTTCAACTCGACATTGGCACGACCGAAGACCTCGATGTCAACGGGCAAGGCGGCTCCGATGTGATCGCCGGCAGCGTGGGGCTGTTGGGTTTGATCGAGCTTGATCTCGATGGCGGTGAAGGAAACGACCTGTTGATCGGAGGCGATGGCCCCGACGTCCTCCGCGGCGGTGCAGGCAACGATACCTTGATCGGTGGCCGTGCCAATGACGTTCATCTCGGCGAGAGTGGCCATGACCTGATGATTTGGAACAACGGCGATGGCAGCGACTTGATGGAAGGTGGCGACGACAATGACACGGTGCAAGTCAATGGTTCCAACACCGCCGGAGACAGCTTTTCAATCAATCCCAACGGCAACCGCGTCCTCTTTCAACGCAACAACCTGGCCTTGTTTCAACTCGACATCGGCACGACCGAAGACCTTGATGTCAACGGGCAAGGCGGCTCCGATCTGATCACCGGCAGCGTGGGATTGGCCGGTCTGATCGAGCTGGATCTCGACGGCGGTGAAGGGAACGACCTCTTGATAGGAGGCGATGGCCCCGACGTCCTCCGCGGCGGTGCAGGCAACGACACCTTGATCGGGGGACATGGCAACGATATTCAGCTTGGCGAGAATGACGACGACCTGTTTGTCTGGAATGACGGCCATGGCAGCGACTTCATCGAAGGTGGCGCAGACACCGACACGGTGCAAGTCAACGGTTCCAACGCTTTCGGCGATCGCTTCTCCATTGGTCCCAACGGCAATCGTGTCGTGTTCCGCAGAAGCAACCTTGCTGCGTTCCAACTCGATATTGGCACCACCGAAGAGTTGGACGTCAACGGGCAAGGGGGCGACGACGTCATCAACGGGAGTGCAGGGCTCGCGAGTTTGATCGATCTTGATCTCGGAGGAGGTGAGGGCAACGACCTGTTGATCGGAGGCGATGGGCCCGACACCCTGCGTGGTGGCAATGGGAACGACATTCTGCTCGGCGGCCTTGGCAACGACGTCTTGCTTGGCGAGGGTGACAACGACCTGCACTTCTACGCTGGCGCGTCCGGCGCCGACTTGATCGGTGGATTCTCCGCCGGTCCGGCGCTGGCGGATGTAGTTGTGCTAAGTGGCTACGGTCCGGGCCTCGATAGCTTTCTCGATGTCGTCGACAACATGACGCAGGTTGGATTCAATACTCTAGTGGACATTTTGCCGGGCAGCACGATTGAATTTGCTGGCGTGACTTCGACCTTACTGTCGCCCAACGACTTCGCCTTCCACACGCCTGACTTCAATCTCGATGGCCATGTCAATCTGGCCGACTACACTGTCTGGCGGAACAGCTTGGGCGCTACGGTAACCCCGTTTACCGGCGCTGACGGCAATGGCAACGGCCTGGTCGACTCCGCCGACTACAATCTCTGGAAACTGTACTTCGGCATTTCGTACATTCCTGCGGCCCCCGTGGCCGCAGTGCAGTCCACAGCGGCCAACGCCTCGGGCGGCACTCCAGACCACACGGCTGCAACCATGCAAGCCGCGTTCGCCTCGTATCCGTCGAAGGCAGAACTTGCGAAGCCGAACTCCACGAAGTTGGAAGCCGACTCAACCGACGCCCACCACCATCGCAAACAATTGCTCTCGCTGCTCGGTCAACCATCGTCGGAATCGGCCGGTACCCCGGGTAACTCAAACCTCCGCAGGTCGCAGGATCCAAAGCCAAGCGACGCGCTGCAACTGGCCCTCGAAAACTCGGATGCCTGGATTCGCCGCCTGCCAACGATCTGATCGACGCGAACGCCAAAGTGCGATGTGATTTGCGACCGACGGCGACCTGTGTAGCGAGCCGATTCGTACGAGAGCACTACCCGCCGCCACACATTTCATCAAACCGCCGCTGCATCTCCTCCGGCGGAACATCTTCGATGTGCGAGCCAAGTAGCCACTCGTGCCCGAACGGGTCGACCACACGCGATGAACGTTCGCCGTAGAACTGATCGGTAGGTTCCATGGTGAGTTTCGCGCCAGCGTCTACGGCGGCTTTGGTCACTGCGTCGACATCGTCGACATGCAGGTGGACCGAACTGCCGGAGCCTCCAAACGCCTCGGGGCCTTGGATGCCGTACTCGGGATACTCGTCTGAGAGCATGATCACCTGCGAACCGAACACGAGCTCGGCATGCCCGATACGTCCGCTCGGCTCGGCAATTCGAAACTTCTCGGTGGCTCCGAACGCTTGCTGATAAAAATCGATGGCGGCCGCCGCATTGCGGACGCGCAGGTAGGGGTAAACCTCTTGGATCATGGCAACGCTACTCCAGTGGCAGGATGGGACTTTGGCCCGCGCCGACAACGTAGCACACGCCGGGTGGCGTCTTCAAGAAGAACCCGCGTCGTGCGGTTAAAAATCAACGCTATGCTCCCGTTGCGCCTCCCTTCTTGCGGCGAATTCTTCTACAACCGATAACTGGATCGACTCACGCAAAGGCGCAAAGACGCGAAGAGGTTTGCTCCTAGAATCCCTTTGCGTCTCCGCGCCTTTGCGTGAGACAAGCAGTCCGACCCGCTATAATCCCAGCATGTTTCGTTTCCGCCTCCGCACGTTCCTGATCGCGATCACGGTGTTTTGCCTGCTATTGGGCTGGCGCGTGGCGGCGGTGGAGAGTGTGGAGCGGCCCGTGCGGGAGTTGGAGCGGCTGGGATGGCAGGTCAGCTACGACGACGTCGACTTGTTTCCCGAGCTTCCGGTCCCGATGTACCCCGATCGGCGTCGCAGTTACTGGCAGAAAATGCTGATGGGGCACCAGGAGTACGACTTTCCCGATTCCGCATGGATCGGTAAACGGCCTGGAAACGGCACGAATGACGAAGTTGGACAGTTCTTGCAGCAGTCTTGCATTTGGTTCAACCGCCTGCCGACGATCACAGTTGTCGACTTCTCCGATACGCAACTGACGAAAAAGTCGATTGAACCGCTCGCAGATTGCGAGCATCTTCGTCACCTGCTTCTTAGTAGGACGAACCTCGATGATTCTGCGATCGACGGTCTCGCCCAACTCACGCAGCTCGACACACTTATCCTGTGGGAGACGAATCTAACTGCCGAAGGCGCAGCGGAGCTTGAGCGACGATTGCCAAACTGCGAGATCGATCACGACTTCAACGACGATTGAACAATAGCGAACAATAGCGAACAATCACGCAAAGGCGCAAAGACGCGAAGGAACTTGAAATACTAGCCTCTTTGCGTCTCTGCGCCTTGGCGTGAGATAGTCTGTGCGACCCGCTATAATCGCTGCATGCCCCGCTTCCGCCTTCGCACGTTCCTGATCGTGACGCCGGAGGAAGGATCAGTCAGTGAGCCAACGGAAGGACCATGAAGAAGTTGCTTAGCTACTTGGCGCTTATCGCCGGTGCGGTTGGCGTTGTGGCGTGCCTCGTCGCGTTGGTAACGACCTGGTCGATGGCCGGACGGGCGCAGCGCGTGACGCAGCGACTGTATGCGGCGATGGACGATTCCCTTGCCGGAGTGCAAGATCGTGTGGAGCAGGTCGAGCAGCGTGTGGCCGCGATGAACATCACGGCCGGAGAGATAACCACCGGCCTCAAGGATCGCACGGCTGAGGGAATCCGCGACCGCCTCGCCACGGAGCTTCAACTCGAGCAGCGGACCGCGGGGCTCGCCGCCGGGGTTGATCAGGCGGACGAGTGGGCCGCGGCGATCGAGTCCTCGGTCGAATCGGTGCGCACGATGGCCGAGTTGCTCGCGGCCACGGGGCTCGACGTCGACCCGACTGGCATCGATGGCGTGCTGGAGGAAATCGTCACGGTGCGAAGCCAACTTGCCGAAGCGGGCGAGCAAGTCGCCGCGCTCCGCCAGCGCGTTGCCAGCGACGAGGAAGACCACGACGGGCAGATCGCCAAGATCCTGGCCCGAGTCGTCGCGACGCTGACCTCGCTGGACGAGCGCATGGGGGACTTTGGCGATCGACTGTCGGCCGCGCAACAATCGATCGCTACGGCGGAAGGAGTGTCCCAGCGATGGATCACGACGCTGTCTATCCTCGCGACGCTGTTGCTGATTTGGGTGGCCGCCGGTCAGGGAGCGCTGGCGCGGGTGGGCTGGAAGAACGTGCGGAGTGGAAGTTAACCGCGCGAGGCGCGATGATTTCGTTCGATCCGCTACCGCCGGGCGGAGACGCCGCGCGGGGGGGCCAGCATCTCCGGGTGCTCGATCACCAGGAGGTGGCCGTGGTCGGCGGTGACGATCAGTACAGTTTCGTGCCAGTTGCTGTGCTCTTCGACCCAGTCGGTGATGACCTTCACCGCCGCGTCGCCGCTGTGAACCGCGCCGGCCGAGGCGTCGAGGTTGTTCGCGTGGTTGGCCCAGTCGATGTCGCCCGCTTCGACCAACATCCAGAAGGGCTGGTTGTCGGCCGATAGCACGGTGAGCGCCGCGGAGGTCATCTCGGCGAGCGTCGGATTCTCCTCGAGGTCGGCCTGACTGTACACGATGTCCTCGCCGCCACGGTGACGCGCGGGATCGTAATTGCCATCGGCCGACGCGAATGGCAGGTTGCCACTGGCGTTGCCTTGGTTTCCGCCGATGCCATAGAAGCCGAACAACCGCTGCTGGTTCCGCGCTGCTTGCCCAGCGGCGTCGGCCAGTCGCTTCGCACCATCGACGCCCGGCGTGCGGACGGCGGTAACGTACTTGCCACCGTGCCGAACGTCGATCTGCTTCAGCTCGCGGTCGGTCAGGTATTTGTTGCCCGGCACAAAGTTCTCGCCTTGGGAACTGTCGCTGTCGCGTTCCACGCCGTGCCCGCCGCCGAGCAGGACGTCGAGGCCGGGTAGCGGCTGCGGATGGCTGACCGAAGCGAGGCCCAGCAGGTCGCGGGCGATGTCCTGGTAGTCGTTGCGAGTGACGTTGTTCGCGTAGCAGGCGCCGGGCGTGGCGTGGCTGATCGGAACACTGGTAACCGCGCCTACTCGATAGCCTTCGGCCTGGGCGCGATGCGCGATGGCCGCTCGCGGCTCGCCGGTGGGTCCGACGCCAATGGAGCCGTTGTAGGTCTTGATGCCGCAGGCCATGCTGGTGGCCGACGAGGCCGAATCGGTGTAGGCGTGGCGCATGATGCCTCCGTCGGACGCAGCGATCACGTACCGCGGATCGGTCGGCTCCGACCAGGGAAACGGACCGGCAACCAAATGGCTGTATCCGCCGGGCAGGCCGCCGCTAGGTTTGACGGTCTGCTTGTTTACGTCGATTTGCGCCTTGCTGCGTTGGGGGCTGGTGACCATCCAACCGTACTGCGACGTGCCGTTGGCGTCGTACTGCTGAAAGTGCATGCCGACGCCGCGCCCTTTGGTGTAGGCGACACGACCCAGCTTGGCGATCGACGCCAGCTGAGTGGTTTGCCAGTCCATGCCGTCGAACACCACCATGATAATGTGCTTCTTGCCAGCGTTGAGTGCGGCAAGTTGCAGATCATGGATATTGGTCTGGTCGAGATACTCGGCATCGGGGTTCACCGAGTCGTCCATGTTGCCGTGGTACAGCTGCTCCAAACGGCGACCATCGCGGTAGACGCTGTCGGGCCCGGTGTAGCTTTCCAGGTCGATGCCCTGCCCTGCCCCATCGGTGCCGAAGGTGTAAACGGGAACCAGCCGATTCGAGTGGGTGGTCCAGCTGCTGTACTTCGACGCATCGGGTCCCCAATGCGCAGCCTCGCAGTGCCCCGTCTCAACGGCGCGCTCCTGTAAATCCCTGATCCAATCTCCTGCGGTCGCCGGTAGGGTCCACGGTAGAAACAGGACCCCCAACACCAGAATACGCAAACTCTTCATCAAGGTTGTACACTCCCAAGTCGCCATGCGCCGCTGAAAACAACCGGCGCCAAAACTCTACTGTAGTTCAAGTTTGGGAGGTGTGCTATTGTCCGGCGGGGCTCAGCATGAACACCCATGCGCGGAAATTGGTATTCGCCTGATTGGCCGCTTTGACCAGTACGCTGTTTTTCCCCTGCTTTAGCGGCAGCGAGACAGTTCGCGTCTGGAATCCGTACTGGCCGGGATGGTTGTGGACGAGTTGGCCGTTTACCCACAACCGCAGCGCGTCGTCGTGGCCCACCAGCACCTCGCGCGAGGTGTCGCTGTCCGAATCGATTGTCGTTGCGGCGTACGCGCTGGTCGCGACGGGAAGGCCAGCGTTGCGAGTGACTCGCGGACGGAAGTAGGGAGTCAGATCCACGAAGCCATCGCGCGACCGCACGCCGCGCGTCCAGCGAGCTTCCAGCGGCCCGTTGTTCCGGCGGTTCGCCTTCGTGGCGTACAAACCAAACTCAGCGGGCGCGGTGTCATTGTAATCGATCCGCTGTTCGGGGAACTCGGCGCGGTGAAACTGCTCGTCGCTGGCGGCTGAAAACGGTCCCGCCACGTCCCACACCAGACCGCCGGGCGGATCGACGTCGTACTTGCCCGCTTCGACTCGTGCGTTCGGCAAGCGATCTTCGTAGCTCGACGTGCGGACGAATCGCTCGGGCGCGCCGCGCTGGTACCAGTACAGCACCGACGACATGTCGTTTTCCAGCGAGCCGAAGTCGATGCTCGTCGAGTGACGAAACGCGATCGGATCCTTGTCGAAGAACCGGTAGGCGGCGAATTGCAGGTACGGTTCGTCCGATTCTTGATCGGCGCCGCCCGTGGGGCGTTCGGTCGCCGCGGCGGTCGACTCCTCTTCCTCGTAGTAGGGCGTACCAATCGAGCCGTTCAGCGCGGTCGACTGCCCCCACGCATTGCCAAAGAAATCCTCGCCGCCGATGCCGCTGAGCACCCTGGCGTTGGAGGTGCCGCCGTCGATCAGATGCAAGTCGCCGCCGCAGTGGTACCAGCGGTCTTGCCGATCGAACACCCGCATGCCGAGCGACAGGCCAACCACCACGCCGCTGCCGCGGACGTGGCCCACGTGGTACGGCAGGCCATACGATTCGGCGCGATTCACGCGACGGTACGCGGCGCGAAAGCGAAGGTCTTCGTTCAAGCTACCGGCGGGATACTCATGGAAGTCGGCTTGAAACCAAATGCCAATCGCGCGGGGCGATTGGTTTTCGATCGTCATGCGGATGCCCTTCTTGTACGGCATCGGAAAGTAGCTGTTGTAGCCGCCGCGATCGGTGACTTGCAGGTAGGGCGAGTTCACTTCCTCCGCCCGATGGCCGTGGTGGATGCCGAAGAACGGTGCGAGCGGCGTTTCGACGCTTGGCGTGGTTTCGCCGTCGCAGTACACTCGCAGCACCAGCGCGAGTGTCTCCAGCGAACTCTCCTTGGCCCCTTTGTTGGTGATCCAGAAATGCCGCAAGCAGCCCTCGCCATCGAGCTCCGCCACGGTGGTCTCTTCGCCCGGCGGCATGTTGTCGCGGATGGTGATCCGCTCGTTGTCGAACTCCGCCGGCAGCCGCAACAGATTAAACGGCCCTGGCATGTCGTCCGCACAGCATGGCGCGATGCCCAGCAATAGCACGAAGAAGGCAGCGAGAATCGATCGGTGGCTCACGGCGACGCCTTTGGTGTGGAGGGGGCACGAAGCCTCTCATTCTAGTTCGCCCGTTGTGGCCGGACCATTCAACCGGAGATCATCAACGCGTCGTTTTGGCGCAAAGAAGTTTGTAGCTCGACTCTCCGAGTCGAAACACCAACAAGAAAAATGTAGAGCGTAGGAAGCCAGTGGTACACAGATGTGATGCGACCTCCAGAGTCATCCACCCCGGGTTCAAGGAGCAATGAACTCAAAGATTAGTATTTTCCCCTGACCAGGCGAATCCGTTGTTGTCCGCCAGTCGGAGGAGGTCTTCAAGGTTTGCTCGAGATTGCCTTCCAGGTCGTACTGCTTCACCTCATACTCCCCCGAAGTCGACGACAGCCATGGCTGGAGGTCGGCCTTCAGCGAAAGCGTCTCTTCGTGCCCCAAGCTGTAGGCGATCAGCAACATCTTCTTGGGCAGCACGTAGGCGGTCACATACGCGTGCGGGCTCGGCTCGGCCAGCACGCACTCGCCGATCATGGTCCCTTCGACAAAGTAGGGCAGGAACTGCTTGCGCAGTTTCGCGCATTGCTTCAAGGCTTGGCTCACCTCTGGGTAATCGGCAATCTTGGCCGATCCGTTGATGTCGCCCGGCCGATTGGGCATCACGTTCAAGTAGTAGTTGTCCATAAACCCCCGCCACACGGCGGAGGGATCCTGATTGATGTTGATGTTCAATCGCGGCGCCGGGAACGCGCTGCTAAAGGCCCGGCGATCGTCCCAGGTCATCCAGTTCCAGGTGTAATCGATTTGGGCTGCTTCGAGTTCGAGGTTCGAACACGACTCGGCGGCAAACACCGCTTGCGGATCCTTCTGAACGGCTGCCTCTCGGATGCGCTGCGTCAGGTCGTAGACACTTGGCGTGATCTTCGCCGGTTGATGGCCGTAGCCATACACGTCCCACACCAGCGAGGGCACGCCCAGATCATTCATCTTCGACCAGTTTTCGAATACGTCGTCCTGCCAACGCACATCATCCTGATTCACCTGAATGGTCTCGTGAGCATCGGTGTAACCGGGATTGAACATGGGGATCATTTCGTGATGGTAGGTCCACCCTGAGAACGACGTCCTTTTGATGACCTTCAATCCGTAACGCTCCGCCGACGGGCTGGAGAGGATGAAGCATGAGATGAATGGCGACACATTCACTCCTACTTTGCGACAATCGTGAATCGCCGCGGCGAACGATTCGTCCGTTCCCAACAGCGGCAGTGTTTGGAACGGCAGTTGAAAGTACGGGCACCAGAACCAGGGCGACATTTCGTCCAGCCCGTGGGCTTTGGCCTCCGTGGCGACTTGGACCATGTCCTCGATTTTGTAGACCACATCCTCGGCCGTATTCGGTGGCATCCCCCGCGTCATAAAGATCGAGCGGAAGCCCAGCCCGTCGCGAACGTGATTGGGGATGGCGACCGGACGGGTGAGATTCTGCTGCACCCATTTCCGAAAGGGCTCGATCCCTTCAGCCCATCCATGGCTATGTGGGGTGATCAGGTATTCGCCGCTTTCCCAGCTGTCGTTGGTTGCAACGTTCACGTTGTGCACGCAGGCCAACCGCACTTTGCCATCGGTTTCATCCCGCCGCACCCACACGCCCCACAGCGGGTCCCAACCCCAAGCTCGCTGCCATAGACTGAAGCCATTCTTCAGGTCTCCAAAGTCCATCCACCGCATCAGATGAGGATGGTAAGCGTTGCGATAGTTGAAGAAGCGGCCGCTCAGAACGGGATCTTCGGCATAGAACGGCGCAGCGGCCGGATTTCGCTTCAAGCTCGTGAAGGGATTGACCACCCCTCCCCCCAGACGAAGCTGGGTTTGTTGCTCGCCGCCGAAGGGCAGCAATCCGTTGAGGTCCGGAAAGAGTATCTGTCGGATGGGCTGCGTGGTGTTGTTGTCAACACGACACTTCATCGCCACCGATTTGCCATCGTCGGCTGCCGCCAGAGTGACGACGACTTTCACCTCACCCGGCACGGGTAGATCTCTACTGGCCGGCAGGTGCGACCACTCGATGGTCACCGCCTTGTCCGACTGCGTGATCTTGGCATCCTGCCCGAATCGCGGAGCCAGGCGAAGTGCATGAAACTGCTCGATTGGATAGGCAATGTCCACGATGCCCCCACCACCGACCGCGTTCAGCATCTCCGTTCCACCAGCGGACAAACCAACCACACCGCCCGTCTTGGCGTCGAGCGTAATCTGCAGTCCATTCAGCGTCGCCTCAATCACCTCCTCGGAAGTATCCGCGGCCACGACTGGAGTCATCGCCGCGGTGATACACGCCGCGATCACCGCCATCCGTCTCGTCCCAAAAATCCGCAACATGGTGCTTTTCCCTGTGTGCAATTTGCCAAGTACGCATCGATGAATTGGTCTGCTATCTTAACGTTGGCGCAAACGCCACGCCACGCGCGCGTGCGACTCCATCGGAAGTGACAACTTGTACCGGCCGAGAAATATTGCCGGCGACGGGGTGAACCTACCATTCAACTATCAAGAACTGCATCCACAAAGAACGTAGGGTGGGTGGTTCCATCGGCGGTGACAATCCACGTTCGCCAAAGAACTTTGTCGCCGATGGGTTCACCCACCACACCGCCGCGATCGATGGGTGAAGTGCATCGGTGGAACTTCGTGCCGAGCTGCAACGCACGCTGCCGGCAGAGCGATCACCCCTGCGATTCTCTCCCCGTGTTCGGAGTCGTAGAGCCAGTCAACGACTCGGAGAGTCGTGCTACAATGGGTAGTGTCAGGCGTTGTACTTTCTCTAGTGGCAGTTGATTCATGTTCAAGCAACCGATCGTTCGCGCGGCGCTGGCCGCTGTGCTGGTGGGAGTATTTCATCGTGGTGCGCTGGCCGAAGAGCCCGCGACGTTGGTCGTTGTGGGGGGCAGGGTGTGGACCGCCGATGAGCAGAAGCCGTGGGCGGAGGCGGTTGCGGTGCGAGGCTCGCGGATCTTGAAGGTGGGCTCGCGCGACGAAGTCGAAGCGCTCGGGGATGCCAGCACGCGGGTGGTCGACGCCCAAGGTGGTATGGTGGTGCCGGGGTTCATCGACTCGCACGTTCATCTGCTCGATGGCGGATTGCAACTCAATCGCGTGCAGTTGCGCGGTGCGCGGTCGCGGGAGGAGTTCGTCGATCGCCTGGCCCGCTACGCCCGTCGGCTGCAACCGGGCGAGTGGATCCTCGGCGGCGAGTGGGACCACACCGTGTGGGGTGGTGAGTTGCCGACGCGCGACTGGATCGACAAGGTGACGCCTGACAATCCCGTGTGGATCGATCGGCTCGATGGTCACATGGCGCTGGCCAACTCGGCGGCGCTCCAACTCGCAGGCGTTGACGACTCGGTCGAAGCGCCGGAGGGTGGATCGATCGAGCGCGACGCGAATGGGCGGATCACCGGGCTGCTGCGCGATAACGCGATGGGGCTGGTCGGCCCAGCCGTGCCGGCGGCGACGCGGTCGCAGTTGGAGTCGGCGCTGGACGCGGCGAGCGACTATCTGCTGGCCAACGGTGTGACCAGTGTCGGCCACATGGGCAGCCTTGGGCAGTTGCGTGTGTTGCGTGAGGTGCACGCGGGCCGCGGGCTGCGCGTGCGTGTGCACGCGGCCACGCCGCTGGGGCAGTGGCGGCAGCTGTTGGACGATATCGAGCGGAACGGCCGCGGCGACGAGTGGCTGGCCGCCGGCGGGTTGAAGGGGTTCGTCGACGGTTCGCTCGGCTCGCACACCGCGGCCATGCTCGAGCCGTTTACCGACGCGCCGGACGATCGCGGACTGTTGGTTACCACGGCCGACGACCTGTACGAGTGGACTTCGGCCGCCGACAAGGCGGGGCTCAACGTGATGGTGCATGCGATCGGTGATCGGGCGATTCGCATCCAACTCGACGTGTACGAGCGCGTCGCCAAAGAGAACGGCCCGCGCGACCGCCGTTTCCGCATCGAGCATGCCCAGCACATTCATCCCGACGACCTTCCGCGCTTCGCCGAGTTGGGCGTGGTGCCGAGCATGCAGCCGTACCACGCGATCGACGACGGACGCTGGGCCGAAGCGGTGATCGGGCACCAGCGGTCGGAGACGACTTACGCGTTTCGCGACTTGCTCGACACCGGGGCGCATTTGGCCTTGGGCAGCGATTGGTCGGTCGCGCCAGCGTCGGTGATCGAAGGCGTCTACGCGTGCGTCACCCGCGCGACGCTCGACGACAAACACCCGGGCGGTTGGATTCCCGAGCAGAAGATCACGGTCGAAGAAGCCTTGCGCGGCTACACGATGGGTTCGGCCTACTCGATGTTCGCCGAACAAGACCTCGGCTCCCTCCGCGCGGGCAAGCTGGCCGACATCGTCGTGCTGTCGACCGACCTGACGAAGTGCCCGCCAGAGTCGATCCGCGATGCGAAGGTGATGGTTACCATCGTGGACGGAGAGGTGGCGTACGAAGGGCCGAACGCAACTGCCGAATAGTGCGCCGCTTTCGGCCAAGAAAGTCAAAGATACTTTGGAGGATTCAGATGGACTACGATCCCAAGCGAGCGCGGGAGTTGCCTCAGGCGTCGATGCCAGATCTCGAAACGTGGCTCGACAACATGAGGCGATTCATGGTGCACATGCAGTCGTTGGTCCATGCACGCCTAGAAGCAGGCATACTCGATGCAGATGATGCCGAAGAGTTTGAGACGAAACTTGCTGTGGATCCTCCACTCGCGGCGGAATCTCTTGGCGACTTAAAATCTTCGCTTTCTTGCGAGTTACCTCCGCCGCTGGAAGAGTTCTTCCTGACAGCTTCGAGTGGAATTGGTTTTCACTTCGCCATCGACCTTGGCGATGCAGCGCCAGAGGGTTGCCCATCGTGGGTTCGTGGCGGTGAATTACCCTACTTGCCCGACCCCATCTTTTCGGCTTCGAAGCTGAACGAATTCCAGGCCGATGCGAGGCAGTACGCCGCGACATCGGGTTTGGCAGACTTCCCTGAAGTGCAGGCGGTCTGGGATCGGTGCGTGCCGTTCTTTCGATTCAACAACGCCGACTTCCTGGCACTCGATCCAATAGACGATGCGGGAGATCCTTACGTGGTCCACTTAAATCATGAAGGCGATCCGCAACTGGTCTCCAGGAATCTTGCCAGCTTCCTGATCGAGTGGCCAAGAGTCTGCTACATCGGCCCTGGCCAAATCTCCGACTTGGAGCGTTTCTTTGATCCGAAACACCGGGTCTTGTCGGGCGATGTTCCCGCGGCCATTGCACTGCGAGAGGCCCTGGAGTGGGAGCCGTAAAAGCAAACTAGCTAGCGCGCAATCGGACCACTGCCGTGCGATGCTGGTGGCAAAGTAGATTCCTCAGTCGGCGAGCCTCCTCTCGGAATGACACGCAGGCTGTTTCCACTCGGCCACCGGCGGCTACTGTACTTTTACTCGCCGGAGTTTTCCGAGGCGACGATGATCGCCAGGTTGCGTACGCCGGCGTCGGGGTCCGACTTGGCCAGTTTGGCGACCTTCTCGTGGAGCGACTTACCGGCGTCGCCCAGATCGACCACGGCGGTGATGGACTCGAGGCGATCGACGCCCGAATTGCTGTCGAGGCCCTCGCTGAGCACCGGCACCACCACGGCGACCACTTCCTGATCCTTGTTCGCCAGTCGGGCGAGTGTCCACGCCGCGGCGAGTCGCTCGAATTTCTCCTCGGGCGTTTTGGCGTCGGACTTCGACTTCAGGTGGCCCATCAAGGCCGCTTTCACGGCTTCCGCGCCAGCGCCGACTTCACGCAGAGCGTAGAGGGCGCTTTGTCGCACCTCTTTGTTGTCGGACTTCAGTTCTGCGACCAGGTTGTCGGTGGCCTTCGCCGCCGCGGGACCAATGCGACCGAGCACGTGGTTGATCCTCACCTTCGTGGCCGCGTCGGCTTCCTTCATTGCGCCGACCAGGGCGTCGGTGGCGCCGGCGGCTTTCGCGCCCATGCGATCGAGCACGTCGAGGGCCAAATCGCGCGTGTCGGGCTTCGCCAGCGCCTTGGACGCATGCGGCAACGCTTTGTCGCCCAGGCCGGCGAGCGCGGAGACCATGTGTTCTCGGGCCTCGGGGTCTTTCGCTGCGGCGATCAAGATCGGCGCGGCCATGCCTTCGGGAATGTCGAGCGTCGCCAATCCGTGGGCGGCGGCGCGCGACATGTTGGCGTTGTCGCTTTTCAGTCCGGCCACCAACTGACGGATGGCGGCTTTCATCAAAGCGGCGTCGCCTGGGCTGGTTTTGGCGAGCGACCACGAAGCGACCATGGCGGTGAACGCATCGTCGCTTGCGGCGCTTACTTCCAGGGTCTCGCGAGCGTCGGTAGCGCCGATCGCGCCCAACGCGTACAAGCCAGCCAGTTGCACCGACTGGTCGTCGCTCCATTTTTCCATCGCGCCAGTCACGGCCTTTTCGGCCGACTTGGCTTGCGGGCCGATGGCCGCCACGGCCATGAGCGCTTGCGGGATCTCTTCGGCGTACTTGTTGGTGTTGATGAACTGCGTGAGCTGCGGCACCACGTCGGCGGCGTCGGGGCCGATCTCAGCGATGGCGACGCAGGCCCAGTAACCGGAGTTCGGCTGGTCGAGCAACTCTTTCAGCAGCGGCACGGCCTTCGCGCCGGCCTCGACGATGGCCTTCACCGCATGCACGGCCACGGCGCCGTTGTTGTCTTCGGCCAGTTCGCTATCCAGGACGGTGGCCAACTGTTGCGGCTCGACCTTCAACTCGCCCAGCGCGCTGACCGCAGCGCTGGCGACGCGGTGGTTCTCGGAGCCTACGGCCTTGAGCAGCGCGGCGATCGTGGCGTCGGACTTGTCGCCAGTTTTCGCCAAGGCGGCGATTGCGTGCAGTTGCATAATCCAGTCGTCGTCCGCGACGCCCTGTTGCAGCTTGGCCAAGATCTCGGGGCTATCGAGACCCAAGTGCCCCGCCGCGCGGGCGGCGCGCCAACGCACGGCGTCGGATTCCGAGTCGAGCGATTTGCTCACCAGGTCGTGGGCGGCTTGTGGATCGGCTTTGTCGGTGACCAGTTGGTCGACCGCTGCAGCGTCCTTGTCGATAGCCGGGGCGGCTGTGGTGGACTGGGCGTGCGCCAGTGGAAGCGACGCCAACAGCGCGATTCCACAAGCGATGGTCGTGAACGAGTGTCGTACGGATACCATTGTTCGTATTGCTTTCTTGCCGGAATGGAAGCGGTATAAGTGAGAGACTTGAAATCAAAGCTGCCGCAAGGCCTAGCCAAACTGGGCGTTCAGATCCTTGTGCATCGAAAGCAGGAATCGCAACGCCTGATCGACGGGTGGCTTGGGATACTTCTTGCGGTCGGCGGTGATCGCATACCGAAATTCCTTGATCTCGTTCTCCAGTTGCATGAATTGTTCCATGTTCAACTCGCCGTAGTGGGCGCGGGTGGCCAGCAACTGGTCGATCTTCTCTCGATGTTCCTTGTAGGCGGGGTCGGCGCACAGCATGGGCCAATGCACGACGCCGGTCGTGGGATTGTACTGGTCGACGGTCAGCGGCTGGAGTCGCTTCTTTTCCAGCCGCTTCATGCTCTCGGCGTGCATCTCGGCCAGCTGCTGTTGCTGGCGGGCGACGGCCGAGTCTTTTCGCCAGCGGTACTCTTCGACGTGCTTGGCGCGGTTGTCGATGTTGGCGCTACGCGCTTCCTCGACATTCCGCAGGGCCAGGCTGTCGTTCAGGTTCTTTGAGCCCTGAGCCGAAATCGCCGAGGCCATGCCCTGCAGCGCGTCGCCAGCGGCGGTCGACGAATGGTATCCACCGCCATATCCGCCCCATCCACCGCCAACGTAAGTGTTAGTCTGGGCGGGCTCCGATCCTGCGTACGGGGGAGCCTGCGGCGGCGGCTGGGTCTGCGTTTGTCCGTCGGCCGACAAGCCGGCAACCAGCATGCCCAGCGCGGCGATCGAGAGAGCGGTAGCGGGTAGGAATTTCATCGCGAGCCTCGTAATTGTTATAAATAGGTGCAACAGAGACTCTCACAGCCGACAGAGTCTCTCGTTAGAAAGCAGGTTCCGTTAATTAGAATAGTGACCACCAGAAGGCTTCCCCCGGCATCCCACAAGGGGAGCGAAGGCGTGGCTTCCCTGCCCAACTATCCTACCACCACTTTCCGTGGGTTGTCCAGCAATTCAAGCGTTTCGAGCGCCTTTCGAGGGTTTGCCGATGGGGTGCCACTGCTGGTTTATCGCCTGCAGCCGCCAATTGCAGCACGAGTCGTGGGAAACGGCTTTGCTACGCTCCCGCCATATTGCCCGCGCCAGCAGTGTTCATCACTTCATGACCCTCTTCTCATGCAACCAACACTGCACTGCTGGCCCACTTCCATCGGGCGGAGAATGGCCTGGGATGCTCGCATTCAGCACGCGAGAAGACGCACAGCCCGATAAACCAGCAGTGGCACCCTAACCCGAACCCTCGCCGGTTGCCGGCAGGAGGAAACTCAGGTGGTGGGCCGCATGGGCCGAGTAGATTCGCTCCAGATTCTCACGAGTGTTGAAGCCGAACCCTGGATGCGTCTGATACTTGCCCTCGTGGCTAAGAAAGCGGGCGATCTGCTCGCGGTACTCCTTGAGCCCCTGCTGGTCGTCGACATCGTCGGCAGGAACGTACGCCGCTGGCGCTCGGATGCCCGAAGGCGATTCGAACCGCAGCAGCTTCGGTAGCAGCAGCCACCGGACGAAGGGCCGCAGCGGTGCGAATAGATAGGTGTAGTTCGGGTAGCCGTCGATGCTCGAGCGAATGTCGAGCGCCAGATGCCGGCACGCTTGCCCCAAGGTCCAGTTTCCCACGCGCTCGTACGGCGCACCACTTAGCCGCGCAAGCTCCTGCTCCACAGCCTGCAAGCTCGTTAATTCGAGTGGACGACGTTCTCGGGAGTTGGGCATCTTCACTCGATCGCAAACGAGATCCCAAAGCAGCACGGTTTTCCCTCGAACTCGTCGGGCCACTTGCAGACACTCAAAGTGGCCCCTCCGCGGATCGACTGATCAACGCGCTCCCGCAAGTAGATGGGCGATCCGGAATCGAGGGCTCTCTTGTCCTCCGCCCGAAGCGCGTCCGCGTTTTCCTTCCAGACCAGTTCGTAGTCGGTCTTACCGACAACGTCCTCTCCCACCAATTGATAGATGGCTTGATTGCCCCACGCATAGGTGCCCGCGGTGTCTTTCACCCAGAACAGAAACGGCACATGGCTAAACGTCTCGAGGTCCTTGGCATTCATCACGAGGGTCTCCCCGGGGGTTGCGGTGGAAGTTGGTGCCCATTGTAGCTCGACTCTCCGAGTCGAAGAACCTGGCGCTGCAACAGGATTCACGCCCTCAGCCAAATCACCGCCGCGAGCAAGATACATGCCACCGTCGTCAACACCGACAGCGCCCGTAGACTGAATTGCCACGGCTTTTCTTTGCGTCGCTGGCGGTCGATGAACCACGCCGAGGGCAGCACTGCAAACAGGATGGTCGGCAGCCACAGCCGGGTGCCGAGGGTCCAGCGGCGTTGCTCGGCGCTTTGCCAGTAGTCGGCCTTGTAGCCGTGCGGCACCGAGCCGAACAGCATCGTTACGTCGTCGCCCGAGAAATCCCACTTCATGCCGGGGGGATACCACACCAGGGCGCGATCGAGTGTCTCCTGGCCGTGATCTTCAAAGTAGCTCGGCGGCAAGCTGAGTCGCGCGTAGATCAGTTCGATCGACCCGTAGTTCCAATGGGCCACCGCGCCATAGTGCTGCAAATCGTCGTCGGCCGCCCAGCGCGAGTAGCTTGTCCGCAACTGCTCGTGATGCGTACTGCTGCGCGCCCAGAGTCCGGCCGATACCACCAGCATCACTAGCGAGAAAGCCGAGAGCAGGTGAAACACTCGCCGCCACATGTTGGTTCTCTTCGAGCAGGTTCTGCAGACGCAACGACTGTTCGACGCCGTAGCACTTGAAGAAGTTCCGCGGAAACGATTGTAGCTCGACTCTCCGAGTCGAATTTTCTGGCACTCAATCCTCGAACTCGAGCAACGACTGCCCGGCGGAGGGAAACGTTGCAAGGGCGGCCGATAGCTTCTGTTTGGCGGCAGTCATCTCGTCGGTCATCTCGTCGTCGGCGATGGGCTGCTGTTCGAGCGGGTCGCTCATTACATCGAAAAATCGGCCGTCGGCGTAGAGCTTCCATCGCTTGTCGCGCACCAACTGCTTTGGCTGCGTCTTTTCGGGACGTGGGTTGTAGTAACAGTGCACCCACTCCCGCGGAGTGTACTGCTCGCCGACCAGCTGCGGATAGAAACTCACCCCATCCAGTCCATCCGCTGGCTGCTGGCCGGTTGCTTCGAGCAGCGAGGGAAGAAAGTCGGACATGTCGACCAGGTTCTCGTTCACCGCGCCGCCATTGATCTTGCCGGGCCAGAGGGCCACCAGCGGGACGCGCATCCCCGCGTCGGTGGTTTGGCCTTTGCCTCCCCGAATGGTCTTGCCGTCGAGTTGCGACTTGATGCCCCGGCCAGTGCCATTGTCGCCCAGGAACAAGATGAGTGTCCGGTCCGCGATGCCCTGCTGCTCGGTGGCCTGGACGATTCGCCCCACCAACTGGTCCATGTAGGCAACCATGTCCTCGAAGTTTCGCTGGCGGCCCTGGCGTCGTGCCTTGCTGTCGGGAGTACGCACGAATGGCGAGTGGACCAGGATCATCGGGTAGTAGGCGAAGAACGGCTCGTCGCGATGCTCCTCGATGTACTCGACCAGATAGTCGGTGCATACATCGGGTCCATACTTCTTCTTGTCGAACTGCTTGTCCTTACCATCGATTGTTAGCAGCGGCGCCTGATAACGCTCGCCTCGCCGTTCGACTTGCCAGAGGCAATAATTTTCGAAACCCGCATCGGCCGGCAATGAGCCTTTGCCACGGAACCGGGGAGGATAATCCTCCGAACCCAAGAGCTGCCACTTGCCAGCCACCACGGTACGATACCCGGCGTCGCGAAAGTACTGCCCGATGGTGCGGGCGGAGCGGGGCAGGATGGAGAACGCCGAGTAGTTGCGCACGTTCGACAGGCCGGTCATCAGCTTCACGCGCGTGGGCGTACAAAGCGGCTGGGCGTAGCAATGCGTGAAGCGCATGCCACGTTCGGCCATGCGATCGATATGCGGCGTCTGGTACTGCGCGCTTCCGTAGCACCCAAAGCACTCCGAGCCAATGTCGTCCGCCATGATCAGAATGACATTCGGCCACTGCTCGTCCGCCTGGGCGATGTTCCAGCAACCAATCGCGGTGACCAATGTAATGGCAAGTCGAGCACTCAGCATGCGCTGGTCCTTTCATCAATGGACAGATCCGAACGGCTTCGCACCGCGAGTATAACCGACCGCCTGCCAGCACGGATCATTGTAGCTCGACTCTCCGAGTCGAATTCCCGGAATCACGCTGCTGGTTTTTTACCAGTCAACATGGCGTGTAAAAACGGTACTTCGCGTCGACCGCGAAATTCATCCGCCAAGCGGTCGTTCCGTTGGTTGAATACCCGTAGCCAGCCGACTAGCATGTTGGGTATCCCGCCGGTGGCCGCCCTCTTTGGTCGCCATATTCCCGCCCGACTTGGAGCTTGTGATGTCTCTCTCTGCCCGCGCTGTCAGCTTGTGTTTGTTGGTTGTCGTTTCGTTGTCCAGTCATGTTGCATTCGCCGACGACAAGCTGGTCGCGCCGTTCATCGATGGACCTTGGACCCAGATCGCCGGCAACCCCGACCTGGGTGATTACACCAGTCCGCGACAGCAGCCGGTGGACTTCGCCGTGTGGCAAGCGGCCGACGGAACCTGGCAGGCGCTCTCGTGTATTCGTGGCACCAAGTGTGGCGGGCAGACGCGGCTATTGTATCGCTGGGAAGGAAAGAACCTGACCGACCCTGATTGGAAGCCGATGGGAATCCTGATGGAGTCGATCCCCGACTTAGGCGAAGAGCAGGGTGGGTTGCAGGCGCCGCACGTGGTGAAGGAGGGCGACACTTACCACATGTGCTACGGCGACTGGAACAACATCTGCCACGCGACCAGCAAGGATGGCAAGCACTTCGAGCGCGTCATCCAGCCGCACGGCGGCACCGCCGTATTCTCCGAAGGCCCGGGCTGCGGCACCCGCGATGTGATGCTGCTGAAGATCGACGGGCTGTGGCACGGCTACTACACCGCTTACCCCAACGACCAGGGCACCGACTTTGTCCGCACCACGCGTGACTTCGATAACTGGAGCGAGCCCACCGCGGTGGCCCTAGGCGGCATCGCCGGCATCGGCAAGTTCTCCGCCGAGTGCCCCCACGTGGTGTACCACGACGGCTACTACTACCTGTTCCGCACGCAGATGTACGGGCGGAACAACATCTCGCGGATCTACCGCTCGAAGGACCCGCTGATGTTCGGCGTGAACGAAGACGAACTGTACCACGTGGGGAGCATGGCCGTCGCCGCGCCGGAGATCATCCAGCACGAGGGACAGGACTACATCGTCGCCCTCAACACCACGCTCGACGGCCTGCGAATCGCCAAACTCGGCTGGCGCGAACCGCCACAAGTCGGCGAACCGGTCTTTGCGCTCGACGACGCGTCGCACCGCGAAGGCTGGAAGGTCGAGTCGGGCGTCATCCACACCCCGCTCATCGTCACCCGACGGATCTACTTCAACTCGCCGCAGTTCCACTTCGTCGGCACCGCCGAACTCCCCCGCCGCCGACTGGACGACAACCGCCAAGGCGTGGTGCGTTCGCCCGAGTTCACCATGACCGACGACCAATACTACGCCTACGTGTCCGGCGGCACCGACAAGGAGAACCTGTACGTAGCGGTCGTCGACGCCGACACCGACAAAGAACTGCTACGTTTCTCCAGCCCCGCGAGCACCAACGTGATGGAACCGATGCTGATCGACACCCAAAGCGCCCAAGGCCGCCGCGTGTACCTCAAGATCGTCGACAACGCCACCGGCAACTGGGGCCACATCAACTTCGGCGGATTGCACCGGGTGGAGTAGCCCTACACTCGCTACGGGAGCATGAAGGGAACTATACGCGTCGCCATTGACGCAGAGTCGAGGCGCCTCCGCGTCCTCCGTTGAAGGAAAGGCGACGTCACTTGAACGGAGCGATGCTAGACGGAAGTCCTACCCGCATGAAGAACCTCGCGAACGCTTGAGAGAAGTGCTCTAAAAACGGCGGCTGCAATCGCGATCGTCCACCAAGAGTAGCAGCGTGAGCAGTCAAGTATTCGATCGGGAGGCTCAGGATATGTCCGAAATCAACAACAAGCGATTTTGTGTTGTCTTCCGGAGCCTCCGGCGACGCCAGCATATGCAGAGATGCCTTTTGTCCTTTGCGCACTCCCTCCCAATTTTTAGGTGACTTGTAGTGTGCATTTGCTTCGGCAAACTCATCCAAGGTATGGATAGGGCAGAGGGCAACAAACTGAACCTTGCCATTCTCCAAGTCGCAACTTTGCGTGACAATTATAAGCCGCTGCGAGACTACTTCGACTTCTTTTGCCTCATCCTCGCCTGCAGATGGCGTGGGATCTACGACGATAGGTACGCTACAGTCCGCAAGCAGGTCGCCTTGCGCCAGCTGCTCCCCTTCGATCGACGACCACCAAGAATCACTCATTCGGTCTCGTCAAGCTCCGAATCGATAGTCCGCGGTTTCATCGGCGTCGACCGCTTAAACCGCACTCTTATCGTACCAACTTTCTTCAGCGGAACGTGCCTGATTCCGTCATCGTCTAATTGAAGAGTGGGTGCATTGCTAGGACGATCCAGCCAGCGGGCGAAAGCGCCACGGTACTGTTCGATCAAAGCCAAACCGTCCGCGCCTGAGGCGGGGGGCGAATTGTCCAGCGCGTAGATCACCTGTACTTCTGCAGCTGGACTAACTGGTGGTTCTAGGACAACGGACATTATTGGAAAAGCTCTCTTGTCTTATTGGTGATGCTCGCTTCAAACACTTTATTCTTGTAGATGTGGAGAGTCTCGAAGTAACTCCAAATTTCGGATTCATCCTGGGGAACGGCGACCGATCGGAAAACATCTACATCAAGTATAATAGATACTACACCCATGTCGGGCGGGGGGACAATCGTCTGGTTAATGACGGCTGTGGCCTGAATGTCGTCCAGGGGAAGCTGCACTTGCATGAAAAAACCTGCCATTGTTTGTGGCAGATCGGGCGAAATCTCGGGCGAGGTACGGAAATACTGCTTAAGATCGACATTTTCTTGCGGAACGTCGATTCGGTTGATGTATCTGACAGCAACGCGAGACACCGAAGAGATGTCCATTGCCTCCCGATAGTTGCACCATACCGACTGGGCGCGGTCACGAAATTGTCCCCAGGATTCGTAAGGAGCCAGCCAGCTATGGGCAACGCCTGTGCGGAGCAACTGGCAGATGTGCCGTCCGTCCTCTGACAGACACCGGACACCAGTTTGGGTTTGCTGAGCAGATGCAGCGGCCGTGACACCCGGTTCCACGTGCATTCGTCCAGTCGCCTCATATACCGCTCCAGACTTTGGATAGTCGTTTCGGAGATCGGAGGCCAAGTTTTGCAGCCTGTCGAGACTTATCTCGGTGCGTGGCTCGACACGAAGGTCGATAATCGCCTCCGTAATTGGAGCCTTATTGTAGTGAATGGTCTCGCCCATTGCTGAAAGTGTAGAGTAGTTTGCGCCAGGAATCCATTTCAATTTTATACGTATCGAACGGCGCCATTGTGCGGCAATGTCGATCTTGCGGCTATTCATCGGGCCCCAGACCTTCTTCGGATAGGGACCGTCTTTGTGTCTGGTGGTGTGCCCATGGTCCATATGGTCCAGTCAGGAAGTTCTCAAGAGGCTTCGGCTCGGGCGGTCCGCTAGGTGCCACTAGTGGTACCCAGAACCGGGCGTGTGGTTTTTCTCTGCTCACTCTGTTGCCTTCTGTTCAAACGCCCATGCTGGGTGCTCGCGGAGCTCGTCTCCAGGGCACCCCACGCGGTCCTTGGCACCACAAGATCGGAGCGCCGGGTGCCACTGCTGGTTTATCGAGCGTTGCCCTTGTGGTACCTCTCGCACGCGAGCGGCACAGGGTTCTTCGTCGCCCGATCGAATGGAGCCAGCAGTGCTTTGTGGACGTCTGCGTTGCGTGAAAGACACTGCTGGCTCGTTGCAACGTGGCGGTGGGTCCCGCGTCCGAGCCCTTGTGCCATGATGCTTTGGAACGGCGAACGGCGATAAACCAGCAGTGGCACCCAAATCGGCGGCAGTGCTTTTTTCTTCTCTGCTCACTCTGTTGCCTTCTGTTCAAACGTCTCTCGAGAATTGCCGTAACTGCGCTTAGCTTGTTACGGCCTACGTCTGGAGCTCTCTACGTAGATGCAGTTTCGTAGCTACCGTCGCCAGACGGTGGACGCGTTGCCACGCACGTTTGCAGCCCCAAGTGTCATGTGCTCTTGGTGGGGCGTCCACGCTCTGGCGAGCGTAGCTACGGGCGCTTGGAGCGTGGAGCGAATGGCTGTTTTCTTTTCCGCGGTTGGTGGTTTTCTTACACCCGTTTGCTACAACTTAGGTAGACGTAACTGTACACCCATATATCTATCTAAGGAGCCCGAAAATGGCGAGACCACGAGTACTAGACGAGGTGAAAAAAGGTGAAATTGCCGCCCTGATTTCGACTGGGATGAGCATGTCGAATGCCGCCCGATACGTGGGGTGCGATCGAAAGACGATTCGGCGGGAACGTGAAGTCGACGAGGCGTTTGACGAGCGGATTCGCCGGGCGCAGATGGGGGCAGAACTCAAACCGCTGCAGGCGATTCGCGAAGCGGCTAGCAAGCACTGGCGGGCGGCCGCCTGGCTCATTGAGCGGCAGGACAAGCAGCGAGCTGCGCGTCGAAAAGCCAAACAAGCCGACAAGGTGACCGTGTCTCGCAAACAGCTTGCCAAGGTGGCGGTGAAGGTCAAACAGGCAGCGTTATCCATGGTCGCGTTTCCTGAATTCGAAGCGGAGGTGGCGCAGAAGATCGACGAGGCGCTAGTCGAACTCGCGCCGGTGCTGGCGGCGCCGCGTCCACCCGCGCCTGAGCCGGTGGAAGTTCAAGCAGAAGTGGCCGAGCCGGTGAAAGCCGAAACAGAGCCGCAAGTTGCCAAGGAAGCCGCGAAGCCGAACGGCACGACGACCCCACCTGCGTGGCTGCCACCGAGTAATCCGACGTGGCAGCAGTCGGCCGCGTTTCTCGAGCAGCTTCTCCCTGAGCGATATGGTCCACCGTCCGAGCGGCCGACGGAGCCGCCGACGGGGAAGGAGCTCAAGTTCGCCGCGGCGCTACAGGACTTTCGCGACGACTTGTTCGGGGTGCTCCGAAAGGAACATGCGGAGCGAACGGGTGGGACATGCGGGGAACAACCTGGTGGGGCAGAGCCGGCCGAGGTGCGAAAAGAGTCGGGAAACACTGAGGTTCGCGATGAGTCGTAGGGGGTGAACTCCAGGGGTTTTGGGCCAACGGATGGAATGTTGGGGCAAAACTCGAGTTGGGGCAGAACCGAATCGTGGTGAGAGTTTCGCGGACCGCGTGGCGGTCCGGCTAGTGGAAGTGGGAATTAGCCGGATTGCCACGCGATCCGTGAATGGATGGGGCTACGCGTTCGCGCAGCGAAATTCGGGCAATTTTCGAACCTTCACTGGTCGATAGAGGTCGAATACAATAGAGAGTCCGCGGTTTCGCGGGTGCTTCTACTACTCTGGGGGCGAACAGGGTTCGACCGGATAGGCGAAGCGTAAGTGGCGTGTCGTGGTTGATCGGTGGCCCACGTTAAAAGCCGATCACAACCTTCAATTGCCGAAGGTAACTACGCTTTGGCTGCCTAGAACTAGGCTGCCCGTTCCCCAGTTGCTCGCCGGAAGCGGCTGACGGAACGTATAACCCCCTCCGGACCGCCGCGGTTCACTGCTGAGCACGGCCGCGGTTAAATAAGTTCTCGGCTAGTTCGCCGGTAGCCTTGCCTCGGAGGCGCCCGACGAGCGAAACCAAAACTCTGAGGACACACACGTAGAAGCTTGCGTGGAGATATTACGGGACGCGGGTTCGATTCCCGCCGCCTCCACTTTTGACATTCGCTGTCAGACGACGAATTTTCGCGATAACCCCTGTCACTGGCAGGGGTTTCGTCGTTTGGGGTCGAACTCTCCCCAGTGCCACCAGTTGCCACATTTTGACAGCCAGAGTCCCCTGGCGCGTGGCCAGAACGTGGACACTTTTTTGCGGGCTCTGATTGCGGGTCGGTCAAGACCTTCGACTGCTCAGCAGCCAGCCCCTTCAGCTTGGTCAGGGCCTTCGCCTGGTCCTTCAGTCCGATGTGGGTGTACCTCATGGTCATCCGCACGTCGCTGTGCCGAGCGAGTTCCCTGGCCTCGACCAGTGAGACACCGTTCCTGAGTAGTTCGGTGATGTAGGTGTGTCTTCCGGCAGAATGGAAGTCAGCAACACCATCAGCGTTCTTGTAGGGAATCCCTACCCTCTCCAGATCAAGCTTGACCATTCGCCATGTTCGCCGTTTCCCAAGTTTGGGAAAGAGTGGTTCATCGACTGCTAAGGTGGGCAACCAACTTTGTAGCATAGAAACCAATTCCGGATGCAAGGGTAGAACATCCTCACGCCGATGCTTCGAGCAAGCAGCATCTACCGTTAGGGTGGGCTCAGATGAGTCGAGGCGAAAGCTCTTCGGTGTGAGGCTCGCTAGCTCAAGTCTTCGTAGACCAGTGAAGTACGCCAGTATGTACAAGCGTGCTCGCGTTTCTCCATCAAAACACTGAATATCTTCCCCGCTCTCTCTGGCCGACTTGATCAGCAGAGCGACCTCGTCCGCCGAGAGTGCCCTGCGTTTATGTCGAATGTCTACTTCCGCATTCAAACGCTCCAGCCCCAGCAAGGGGTTACTAGAGATTCGCTTCGTGAGCAGCATCCAATTACAGAAGCCGTCAACCGCCTGCACGTAATGGTTATAAGTTCGCCTTCCAAGGTCTTTCTCCTTACAGAGCTGTTTGAGAAACGCCTCAATCTGCTCCGGGTCAAGATCGGAGATCGTTTCAAACGTGCAGCCATTCACGACGCGGCGAATGCGTCCCATGGTCAGTTTGATATGCTTGGGAGTGTTCTCACTCAGGCTTTTTTCAAACGCCTTGATATGAGTTTCCAGCTTGCTTTCTTGAACATCTCGCTCGCGTTCCTTTGCGGGGTCGATCAAACCCCGCTTTCGAAGCATGACGTCATGCTCAAGCTTTGCTGCCATCTGCTCAGTGGAGCGGCGATCCGTAAATCCCTTCACAGTTCGCCGTTTTCCAGAATGGTCCGTGTAGTTCACGTACCATGCGGCGTTCTTCTTATCCTTGTCACGCTTCTTCTTGTATATGCTGGCCATCGGAACCCTTTCTCACTTGGTTACCACGGGACATCCATTGTTAATCCATTCTTCCACGTCGTCGAGACGCCATCTCACACTTCCTCCAATTCGTAGCGGCTGCACCAGCTTGCCCGTGCTTAGTAGACGCCAAATAGTACGCGTAGAAACATCGAGCATCTTCGCAAGCTCTTCAGCGGCGATGAGTCGGACAGTTTGTCTCTCAGAAATCAGTTCCTGATTATTCATGGCTGCCTCCTTTCTCCGAGTTCTGCTGTTTGTAGATCCAGGTGTGGGCTAAATCTGTAGCCTTGGAGACGAGCAAGAGGTCATCTCGGCCAAAATGGGAGGACTCTACCCAGCGATCGCCATTCTTATAGAGACGACTGACGGTAATGTTGAATCGTCCACCGCTCTTAGTCTGATTTTGCCAGATAGAAGCCTTGATAAGTCCAAATCGGATCTCATGAACTGGCACTTTCGGCATGCTGCCCTCCTTTCACGGAAGTAACTGGGTAAAAGTGTCCTGAGCCTCTTGCGAGGCCCAGGACGGGTTGTGGTTACTTAACTGTCAAAGCATCTTAGACATCTCGAAATCCCCCAACTGTAATAAATTGCGGGGCTGTTCCGTCGGATGGAACGATCACGTCTCCGACTGAACCTGATCGAGCCTCAGTTCGCAGCCAGATAACGCGCTCGACTCGGCCAGGTTCTTCGCCGTTACAGTTCGTGCAGGCAAAGACGTCATCGAAATCCTTAGCGAATACAATTGCCGCTAAGAAGTAATCCGCCGGATACTGTAAGTACCATGAGAGGCACCATTCGGATGAATCACCATTAATCCGTTCAAGGTTGGCCCTACACCAAGCATCGGTGTACGGTTGCCAAACCTCAAACAGCTGAATATCGATGCCTTCTTTTATCAGTTGTTGAACCATGCTTTTTTTGACATCAATGTCGCGTTTTGTTAGTGCTAACTTAATCATGTCACTAACTCCTGTTGTATCCGCAGCCTTTCAGGGGGTCGGGCTACGGTAGGTTTCGAGCAGTCGCGGCCCGTATTAGCCGTGACTGCTTCCCCCTCGCTCAAGACCACACTGGTCCTCAGCGAAGAGTCGCTTCATTAAAATCAAAAAACCGAAAACAAGCCGAAGTCGCCCAAGGGCAACCGACTGAGCTGACGCACTCATCTCTGCGACGGGAGCGGTGGATTGATTTCTCCCAGGGGTTAAAGAAAGCGGTGGAATGTTTGAAGCTAGGTTAGCGGGGTAGGCACCCGTGGTGGGGACGTCTTTTTCTTTGGGCCCAATAGCGATGAACTAGGAGGCCCTGAGGATGGTCGATGAGCGCCGTTGACCAGCATTCCTGGCACAGCGCTCGGCCATGGAGCCAACGTCCGATCGATGTAGTCTTGAGCGGTCGCCGTGTGAAAGCCCATTTGAGCAACGAACATCTGTCCACCGTAGGCGGTGTACCCAGCATCATCGGTCAGTCTCAAGAAGTATTGATCGCGAGAAGAGTTTACGCGGTCAATCAAGCCTGTGGAGACGCGATCAAGTATGTGCTCGGTGGTGGTGAAATTCGTTTGTTGTCCGTTGCTGTTGTTAGAGACGGATTTCGAGTACAGAAAGTCGATATACTGGCCACCATGCTTTCGCACCTGCTCGACCCCCAAGCTGTCTGTTGCCTTGATCCAGGCCGACAGAGCCAAATTGCCTGCGAGCGTGTCTGCCATGTGTGGGTCAACAGCGACTAAATCAGCGGAGCTTTGATTGGTGAGCACTATGCCGATGCCTTGGGATCTCGCTTGCTGCAAAATGAGGTCTAGCTGTCGGCTAGTTAAGCGTTGGAACTCATCAATGAAGACTACACACTTCACTGAACGATCAGTTGTATGAGCGGCGGCAGCAAATAAGGATGAAAGGATGACTCGGCCAATTTCGGGGTTGCCTACCGGATCAGTGACCGCTGGCAGGCGGCAGTGAAGTACCGTAGGTACCTGGAATAGGCGATGAAGTTGAATTGCTCTATCGAGAACTTCTTGTGAGTTTGTAGAACGAGCATTGAGTGCATCGACCATGCCGAGACGACGGAGCATGAGGCGAGGATGCTCGCCATCTTGTTTTACTTGTCGAGAAAGTTCCCAAGGCTCTTGGGCGAACTGCAACTCCTCAGCCAATTTCTCAGCAGCCTCATGGAAGCTGAATAGAGACGGATACTTACCCGTAAGATGCTGCTTGACGGTCCACGCAGCATCTCTGTACCACGATTCACCGTATACTTGAGCCCCATTCAGCCCAAAAAAGCCGAGCATAATGCTCGCTTTTTCCTCCGGAGAGCGAGCACCCCAAAAAGGCTGTGAGTAGAGGTCAAACAAGTAACTTGCTTCACCGTGCACCGGAGTGAACGGATAAATTGGGACGTGCCTCCCCTGCCGCAATTGCACTCGCTCTACCGCGGCATGAGCCGACCAAAGGAGTTCGTCGCTGGTCGCTTTTAAGTCGAGAGTCACCACCGAATATCCCAGCGCGATTAACTGCTCCTGAAGCTGCATCACAGATAGTGTCTTTCCAGAGCCAGGAGAGCCTTGTATCCACCCACCTCTTAGCAAGCAATCTGCCGGATAGAGAATAGGAGACCCATCGCCATGCACACGCCCCAGGAAGACGCTCTTGGCTTCCGTGGGGTTACTTGAGCCATGCAGTTGCTCGATAAACGGAGTCCAATGCTTTGGCTCGAATTGGCAATCGAGTAAAGCATGTGCTTTACCCAAGATCCCCTCTGAGACGGCTGCCATGAGTAGCAATGGTATCGCTACAGGCATTACTAGTAGGAAGGGCAGCAATACGAGTAGCGGTTCACCACCACGGCTGAGAAATACTATGGTTTCGGGAGATACAAGAACCCCTGCCCATAAAACTGCTAGCGCAGATGATGCTGCGACACGACTCTGAGCATCGCCTGCCGGAGACTTCATGACTCCTAAGGCCTGCGAGTCATGGGGATCATAGGAAATCCAGCTCCTAAGAGCAGCAAGGAATGCTGGTACGGTTGGCTTAGAAGATACCCCAGCTGGGAGCGTAGCTGTAACACGAAAATTTCGGACAAGTTCCTTAGGAAGGATTCCGCATGATGCCCTGTAGATCCAGTGCTTTCGAAAGAGTAGAGCGACATAAATGGAATAGGCTAAGGTGGCAGGAAACAGTAATAGGTGAACTTGAGCTTCTGACTTGTAGCTCATCAGCAAAGAGAAGTAGGTGAGAAGGAAAACCGTTCCCGTTCGAGCTGCGACTTTGGTGCCGATGCGCCGATAGGTGCGGACTAGATAGCCCAGAATGAAATAGGCAACGATAATGCCTGCGATGAGAGCATCGAAATGCAAAGCTAGTGGGAGGAGAAAGGCTAGGATGGAAACGCAAAATAAGCCTGTGAAGAAACTCCGCAGCTTGGGTGGAGTTGTCAACTTCGTGGTGATTGGAAACTCGAAACTCAGACGCTGCGTAGGAAGCTTGTCAATTCGCGTCGGATTTCCATCGGCTGCAACCCGGTATAGATCTTCCTTACTCATCGTACTCCTTTCACAGAAACAGGGTGAGACTCTTATCGTGTGCAGTACGGAGAATTGCAGGAAACCTGAGTCGATCGGCGGCATCCCACAATGCCATCTCCTGTTCGGCGGTAGCAGTGACCACATGGACTATAAATCGTTGTTCGTCGAGTAAGCGATTAACGCATGGGTGTTGGCGATATCGATGGAGTTGCTCAGCTACTTTGTTGATAACGGCTTCGCCTCCTACTCGATACTCAACTCGAACCGTGACCAGCTTTGATGCTGGGCCACTTGAATCGAGGTAGTAGGCCCATTGATGAAGGTCGCGAGTGTTGGGGAAGTCCGGGAATGCCTGAGCGAGTTCTTCTGGCAACAGTCGCTGAATTGAAGGTTGGCTGTTCGCCATTAGAGACAAGCAGCCCAACTGGTAGGGCAACACTTGTGGGCCGAGTCTACGTGAGTACGACTGTGGGTACTGCCAGCGGGCAATTGCAGCTGAGCCAAGTCGCAAGTAGCTCTTGCTTGCATGCAGAGGCCAGCGCTTTAGTAAACCTCGCTTGATGAGTCGAACGATGAGCTTCTGAGCGGTAGGTTTTTGCACTTCTGGAACGACCACACGACGAATCGTCTCATTGGTACCAACATGGTTGCGGAGTAGAAAGCGAACCATCTCGTTGGAACGGTGATGCAGTAAGTCAGGCTGGGAAAGAATGGGTATTGAATGCATTTGTTTAGTAAATGGCGATAGGGACATGATGGAGCTGGGCATGCATCAGGAGTGCTTCAACTCGGTCAGGGCGATAGGCACCCGCATAGTCAATCATCAGTAGCGTCCTATCTCCGCGTCGCAGCATGGCATCTTCGACTTTGACACAACGGCCTCGCAAATGTGCGTATTCTGATTCATTGAGCCAACACTTAGCGGTGAGCTTTGGCCAACGGCGAAGGTAGTGAAGGTAGAGATCCGCAAGCCCCAGATCATGAGTGGCCTGGATGTCCTTCGGTGATTTGATGGGGCTGCAACCTAGCAATCCCCGCCCAAGGTCCGTTGCGTTGTAGATCCGGTTCACGACTACAGGTTGCGTCTTCCATCTTTGCCGAGCTAGGTACGAAACCTGTCCGCTATGAGGAGTGGCAATTCCTGGTTTCCAGATGCAAAGGGGCTTGCTTACGGGAGGCGGCTGACTTACCAGCACATTGCGTCCTTCCACCAAGCCGACCCTTTCGAGCTTCTGAAGGCGGCGTCTAGCAGCAATCACTGAGACACCCCAAAACTGCTTTGCAAACTCACATGTAAACTGAGCGACGCGACGAACCGCGGCGTCAAGTAATCTGAGGTCTGCACTGCTTAACTCTCTACTCATTCTTGTTTGGCTCCCTGCTGAGAAAATATTCTGCATACAGCTCAACAAGAATCCCACTGATAATGCCAGAGACGACTAATGCGACAACACCAGCCCACCACCCCCAAAGCCCGCCGCATATAAACATCAGTGCGATGCAGAGGTAGCTCATCAAATCCATTAACGTGTCCTTAAGTAGAAATGTGTCGAGAAAGGTGGCCTCACACACTTCATCCGTAGAATGCTCCGGCTCTCTACTCGATGTTGGTCGAGCACTAAAAGCACGGTCTACGGCTCTGCCAGGTCTTGCCTTGCGACTACTCGTGGATGCCCTTGAGCCTTGCACGGCATAATGCTTGGCTCGCTCATTTGGGTTTGGCTGAAACGGATAAATGGGCTTAGCATTGAGAGCTGCATCATTCATTGCGCTACCAGAGTCATGATGTACTTCAAGAAAATAGACCATGCAGAAAGAAAACAAATTGGGAGGCAGAACTTGATCGTGTTGTCGGCGTCAGCGTTCCAGTAAGCTCTCCACAGCGTCCCTGCCTCACTTGGCAAGTCACGAACGGTTAGAGATCGATCCTCAGCATCTGCTTGATTGCCTGCCGTGGCAGTATCAGGCTCGGTCAGGAGTTGGGGAGGACGATCGAGCGGCGCATTCATGAGGTTATCCTTTCTTGAGTGAGGATGGCTTCAGTGACTTAGATTCAACTACTTAGGAGTGTTTAAGGAAGAGCATCTGGTAGCATTTCTCCCAAAGCGATTTGGCTTGCTCCGATCCCCTGCCATTCAAGTGCAACTTCGGCATCTCGCAATGCAAAGTGATGGCGAGGTCTTTACTGCTAGGACGCTCGTGCTCGGCTGCTGAAAAGACTGCTGTATCTGACAGGTGCGTTAGACCTAGCGACTGTGCAACAGGAGCTACATTGGCTTGCGTGAGCTCCCTGTCTTCCCAGTGCAGGGGCGATTCGTCAAATGGATCACCCTCCTGATAGCTCAAGAGTTCGATCAACAACATGTCACGCGCAAATCGGTCGGAATAAGGAAACGCTTCTGGGCGCGAGGTCTCTTGCAAGTCGATGGGCATGTAGCCGGGGGTGCCCTTTACTCCCCCCTGTCCCACGCATAAGCGAGGTGCCTTGAGGGTCGTGGAACTCGTATAAACAAAAGCGTCGAAGTCTATGAGACAGCAATACCCTGTAGCTAAATCGATGTATAGATTTCCATCTGAGAGATCTCCATGAACGAAACCGTTAGGCCCAATTGACTCCAGAGTGGCAAGGACGGCGACGAACCGTTTGGCGATAGCACAGCGTTGAGTTTGAGAAGGCAATGGTTCACCAGCGTAGACGCTTGCCGTCTTAATTGCTCGCCAGCTTCTGCCTGGGGCGACGTGATGAAGCGTCGCAGCAAACTCAAGCTCAATCCCTTCTGGGCTACCAAACTCACGAGTAGTCGCCCAAGCATATGGAGCGGTAAGGAATACAGAACTTGCATGATGGAGCTGCTGGCCAATCAGCCAACTAGTGCGCTCGATGCGCTCAGGGATTACCGCGCGTTCTGACAGGAACCGCAAGACAGCGATTTCTTGTTCCCTATCATCGAGTAGAGGACAAACAAAAGCTTCAGACCCCATGTGGAATTTACTAGCGAAGCGGACGGTCTGCTCGCCAAGATTCCACTGCTTGTTGAGCAGTGCTCTAGACTGACCAGGCGTAATGCTTGGAATATTCATGGCACCGCCTTGCTAGCGGTAAATAGCGTCAGGTTGTCATTGATTAGGGCCTCATAATCACGATCAAGTCTTGTTAAGAAAGCTTCGGCCGAGGAACTGCGATCGGTATACTCCGAGAGCGCGTTTGATACAGGAGTAACTCCATCGGTGAAAACGTCCACCGTATACCAGGTAGAGTAATCGAGGCGAAAATCGGCTCGCTCTAGGGAAGCGTACGGTCCCAAGCAAATCACTCTCTTCTCGGCACCTGGCAAGTGAGAGACTGGGGGCGAATTCGCATCGAATCTTAGTAGATAGCCGCCGTCCCCCACTCCATTGATGTGTAGACGATGTTCTTGCTGCCACACCACCATCAGCGTGGTTTGAAGTAAGCAACCGTCTCGCAAGACTCGCTGCCAACCACAGCGAGGCATCCGTGGCGGTCGGTACTTCTCGGGCTCCGACAACAATTGTTGCCCAATTGCCAATAACTCACTTTGAGCCCGAGCGATGGGTTCACATTTCCCTAAAGAATGACGATTCAACTGAGCAAAAGCGGTCAGTGCTGCAATGCACGCCAAGCGACTTGCGACATCAGAGTACAACGAGGAACTTACACCATCGGCAATTGCAGCCGCCCAGCGAATGGGATTGGAGGATCGCTTGGGAATCAGGAGCGCCGCTGCGTCTTGATTCATGTATTTGCCACCCTCGTGGGTTGCAATGGACAAGCTTATATCATCAACATCTACTTTTCCGACTGGGTCATGCACCATGCCAACGGTCTCAAGGTAACGCTGAAGTTTGGCGAGACGCTTGTTGACCATAGCTAGTAATTCGTAACGTACACCACTGACAGGAACATTCATTTAACACCTCCTGGAGGAGGCAATCTTTTCTGATCATCAACAACTGTGGACACATCGTCCGGCGTGCATGCGGCAGAACTGCCCAAAGTTGCTAGCAACTCTTCAAATTGGAGCAGGTCGGTGACATCGAAATAGAGAGGTTGATTGTGGCGGCCTCGTGAGGCCATTGCTTTCAACAGTTCTTCATCTGGCTTGTCCCCCCCTAGCTCAAGTCCAATGGTGACGAGAATAGGAGGCACACCAATAGAGAGCGCAGTGGAGTTAATCTTCTTTGCAAGAAACACCGGGTTGCGACCGTTCATATGGCAGCCATCGCTGACGAAGAGAATCAACGGTGGCGGGACCTTTTGCGGCTCTTCTTGTAGAGTGAGATACTGCTGGTCGTACTGCTGAAGCAGCTCGTGGCAGAATCGTAAAGGGATGTTGAAATTCGTTCGTCCTGACGTTCCGTGAAACTCAATCTCATCTTCATTGATGTCAGATAGCGGACGTAATAAATGACGGTCTTCGGCAAAGTTGTAATCGCCGTAGCAGAAAATCGCGATGTCGAAGATATCGACCTCTGGGCTCTTCATCCGCATGAGATGACACATGTCGTGGACTCCCTGGGTCGCGGCTGCTGCTTTGCCGCATCGTGCCATAGACCTTGTGTCGTCTATTGCAATGATTACGAGCTGTTTCCGAAAAGGACTAGCAGAGCGTTCACCCGAAGTTGACCTGCGACGCCCCTTTGGAAGCGGCAAAGGCGCGTTCACTATTAGCTCTCGCGAACTTCCTTCGCCTATACATTCGACTGGTAATTCGTTGTAGTTTGCATGTGAGTTATTCATGTTCGCAACTCGCTGTTGAGAGACAATTGGGTAGTTCGATTGCTGCACTAGGCACATTCGACTTCTGACTGCCAGGGTGTAGTTAAAGGCCGAATCCAGAATGCTGGAACACCGTGCCGAGTTTGCACGCACTGAAACGGACGGACTGGCACTAGCAGAGATCGCGAGTCAGCATGCCTTTACTACACTGCTCGCTCGCTTTGCCGAGCACCAAACTCAATGAAAGCTCCGGCGATTCTTATAAAAGAGCGGGGCTTTGCTTTTGGCTTGATGGTTGAGTGTCGATCCTCCTTTCTTTGAATAGGAATTTCGAAGAGACATAAAAAAACGCCCTAACTGTCGGTCACGAGGACCTGCCAGCAGGGCGTTTCGGTTCGGCGTGTAGGCGAAAAAGCTTCGTGCGTTAGCTGCTTGTTTCCGTTCTGCCTCTTCGCCTCGCAGGGTCGTTACTCCTGTTGGCTAGCGTGCGACAAATCATTGGTACCAGTTGGTGCTGTTACCAAGTCTCCCCGCATGCTCGGTTTTCATTTTGTGAGAGGAAAATACTTTGCACAAGAAAAACCAGCGAGTTATGGATGCTTCGAAAATTCGAAAGTATCGCAATTTGCCATTAACCACATCGCGTGGTAGGGAAATGTTTCGTAAACGTCCATTCTCAATTCGATGCGAGTAAGTTCCTAATAGTGTTTTCCCCGGGCTTTGTGCCTAGTGCCGTTATTAGTCTTGGCGGGTTGAAGCAGCAGGATTCGTTACCCTGCTGTGGAGATCAAGTGCATGCTGCTGGAAGTTGGTGCTTCCTCAGTGTGACGTGCGAGACGGGGGCATCTGTCCTGCAAGTAGCGGGCGATATACCTATCGCTAGCCAACGCAGGCAGATGCCTTTTTATCTTTCCAATTAGAGAGCTCAACGAACGTGGCACCTGCCGCTATACAAGCAGGTTGCCCTTGATCACTTGAGCACGATGCTTGGCTCCTCTCCTCTTCCTCTAGGTTCTATGCGAACTTACTCTCTCTTTTTTCATACCCAAAGTCTTCATTGGAACTATCAAAGTGCTCTGTGACTGCTTCCAATATCTTCGCCGCAGAAGAAGTAGACTCTTTCGCTTTCACGGCTTCGATAATGCTTCTATGTTGCTCGAACGAGCTTGGAATTCGTCTAATAATCGTGGCACGGTTAGAGCCACTCAAGCGTATACGCTCCAATAAGATGTGCAGCATGTCGCAGTGCAGCTTCATGTCGGTTGCGGCAGCAGCTGCAAGATGAAAGCGACGGTCATATCTCCAAAAGTCGTCTGCCCATTCGCCGAAGACTGGATCGACAGCTACTCTTTCGCAAATCTCTTTCTCGTCATAGCTGGCCGTCAATTCCAGCACACTGCCGATGTGGAGATTTGCATGTGACAAGATTTCAACTGCACGCCGTTTATCCCTAGGGTCTGCTATGCAATGCACTTGGATGAGTGCCTCAACCTCCAGGCGTTTTCGCATGTCGTTAATCGATCGAAACTCTTCTTCCTTCGGTATGGCAGGCCGAAGCTTGATAGGCGAGCCACTCGCCGCCAGAAGTCCTAGTGTTCCACTAAGTCGAAAGATGGCATCGCGGATAACACTGGCGCCGTCGCCAAACAGCTCCGCAACGTCGCTCACTGAAGGCAAAATACCTCGTTCAATATGGCAATAGAGCGGGCACGTACTATCGGTAATGGCAAAAACTAGTGACCTAATTTTGTCTTCAGCGGTTCGACTAAATCTATCAGGATCTTGCATCATTAGCTTATAGGCGTCGTAGTAGGCTTGAGCTTCTGGTGTGTATGTCAATCGCGCCATAGGAGTGGTTCCTTTATTCTTGCGGCTTGCTTTAAGCGGAGTCGTCCCGCTTCATGGCGGAACGATCGTCTGTAGCGGCCAACGTTCAGAGGAGAACGTGAAGCCGCTAGCGTGTAGCTGCTGCAAATCGCGGATCGTGATGGTTTTTGTAAGTACGGCTAGCCAATCCCAGACAAAGCTACTTCGTCCTCCTGTCGTCGCCCTGGCTGATTACTGGCTAGTAGGATTGCAGTCCAATGACATAACGCTGAGATGTAGCGCGAACGTTCATAAACTCAACGAGGAACGCGAAGCCAAGCAACGTGATGGTCACGACATGCAGACTGCACGCAGTCGCGACGAGCTATGCTGAAGACCGTGGAGAAACCCACCGAGATACACTTCTAGCGGACCGACCAATTTGGACAGCTGTGAAGTGGTAGTTGGGAGAATACTCTAATGCGGAAAACCCACAATAAAGTGTTCGAGCATTAGTTCACGTACGACGCGAACCTTACGAGGGTTGAGACGAAACTCAGTCCTGCAAATTTCGGCGGTTGTTAAGCGCCCTTAGCGATAGTTGGCGACCTGAAGCCGCATCTTTCGTTGCATCTCATAGACAAAGCTATGAGAGCGTCAATATCGTGTACTCGTCTTTGTACCGTCCAATCAGGTAGCTAACCCGTAAAGACGGGGCTCGATTACGGCGAATTCCACAACCCCGTTTCGCCAGCTGACTCACTAACCAGGGACGAGTAGTAAAAACTGGTTACGTCTCGACAGCGGCGACGCTCGGATTCGTTGTGGCCGGATCGCCGTGACCCAAACCTGATGCATATTTTACCAAAATTGAGGTGGCAGTACAAATTGGCTCTGGTGCGAACAAGCCTTTACCTGACGGGAACTGAACAGCGATCTGCTACACGACATTTTTGGTCTAGGTTTACCGAGGTCTATTCGTGCTTCCCCCTGTCCACCAGCGTACCAAGTCAGCGAGGACCGCAGGCGGGGACGCCCCAGCGTCCCCGACGGGGGGACCCGCGAGCCGCCCTAGCGGCGAAGCGTGGGGGGTCGCGTCCTAGCGACCCTGGCGAAGCGGCTTGCCCCAGCAAGCCCGAAGCCGTGCCCGAAGGGTGCGAGTCCCACAGACGAGCACAGCGAGGACACGCCCCAGCGTGTTCTTGCTGCACTAAAGAAGACTCGCATTCGACGGTGGGCGTAGCGTCTCCCCGTGGGAACGCGTAGCAATTGGAAAGTGGAGGGGGTGAGTGTTCCTAGTGAAATGCGTTGTTTCACTGGGAAAGTCACAAGAGGCAACGTGGCATGAGAACCGATAGCTGCGGTGAAAGCCGCATTCGGTTTCTGCCGCCTAGCCGCTAACGATAATCAGGCAAAGGAGCAAAAGCGACTGAGTCGTTCTCTCAGGGGAATTTTTGCTGCTCTTAGCAGCGAGCCAACAAAGAAGTCTGAAAGACTTTCACCAGCGGTGGCGGTAGATTGGCGAGCGAAGGTGCCGCAGGTATCCCGGAAGACGGGCTTTTCAATATTCGGGAACCAAGAACCCTGAGCGGGTAAATCTGTCGAGCTTGTGCGAAGCGGGTCAAGGTGGATAGCGAAGCGGCCCTTGAGGCGTGAAAGCGGCAGCGAGTCTCTAAAGGCGCAGTGGAAGTAAGGTGAATCGTGGAGGTGCATGCGTCGCTGTAAGTTGCGACAGGATGACTCTTTGCAAGTCCGCTTCTCTGGCGGTGTGCAGCCGAGTATGCCTAGAGATGCCCTTCCCCTTCCAGCCAAGGTTCAAGAGCTAGTTCAACCAAGTCTTGCTGAGTGTATATCTCTTCCCCAGCGAGCTGACGCTCCAGGGATGCCCGCTTGAGGGCAGCCGCTATCTCTGGCTTCAATCGCACAGTGACAGGAATGAGGCCGACTGGTACTGGCGAGCGTTTCGACTTCCGCCGTTTGCCGCTCTTGGCATCTTCTGAGGGAGGAGCCACATCAACTGACTTTTGCTTTGGCGGAAGTTTCGCTTCCTCCGCTGGAGCTGGTTTGGCTTCTGGTGCTGGCTCTGGCTTTCGCTCTTGAGTGATGAACGACTTTACCGCATCTGCATTCGCGGCTCCTGGGGGAACGACAGCTAGTCCGGCAGTCAAAGGTCTTCTTTCAGCCATGGTTTTACTTCCTATGCATTAGCTCGCTTCTTTCCCCTACCCCGGCGCATCGGCACGACATTCTCGGTGCACGCTTCTGGAAGTAGCTCACGAAAGAGCTGATCGATTTCTATTGCGGCGTCTCGAGCTGAGGCTCCCATCTTCCAAACCACAGTCGATTGTCCCGGAGCATCAGCGTAAGCCTGTCTGAGGGTAATGGGAGTTTGTGCGAGCTGGAGGTCGAGAGCATCGGCTGCATCTCGCATGTCTTTAGTCAAACGGTAGTCCCGACCGACCATGGTCAGTACGGCCATTGCGTCCGGCTGACCGCTTCTAATAGCCTGAGCTTGCCGCACAAACGCGGTGTTGAGTGCCAAGGCACGAGCTTCAAACATACTCGCTTTGCACGGTATGATCGCCATATCGGCCCACATCAACAGCGCCCTACTCGTCTCCGTTTGACTCCCTGGACCGTCGCAAACAACGAAATCGGCCTGCTCACTTAGTATGGGCAGATTGTCTAGGATCTCATCGGAGGTGGCGAAAGTGAACGTTTGAATGTCGGGCTTCGCTTCCGAGATCCACTCAGAAGATGACTTTTGAGGATCGCAGTCAGCAAGGATGACGCTGTGCCCCTGCTCCAGAAGCCAGGCAGCTAAGTTACCAGCAAGTGTAGACTTCCCTACCCCGCCTTTAGAATTTACGAGTGCAATAATCATTACCCGCGAGATTAAATGAGGATTAGCAAAGCTGGCAAGAAATATTTCACGCAAGTCAGGTGCGTTGCTGACCTGCAAGCTTGCTTACATGCTTACAAACTTACTGACAGGCTTGCGGGCTGCTCAGATTGCGGGACTGCCAGCCAGTATGCCAGCCAGGCCGCTTACACATAAGCATGATGGCTGACTTGCTGCGCAACTTGCTAACCTACAACGCAGCAAACATGCCAACCAGCTTCTCATCCAGCTGGCTAGCCTTAGGTCTGGCAAGCTTGCTTGCAGACAAGCTTGCAAGCTGACGAGCCAGCAACAAGGCTATTACGAAAAATTGATGAATCGCATCGAGATTCAGAAACACGGCAATCTGGCTGGCGGACCTACCAGAATGTCAGCATGTTTGCTTGCAAGCATGCTGACTGGCCAGCTTGCTTGCTGCGGAGTACAAAAACTCAGTTGTCAGATTTGGGCGGTACTGCGAATGTAACTTAGGTTCAAAGCGCTTAAAGCGCCGAGGGCTTCGTGTGTCTGAGGTAGAGTGGGGGAGGTAAAATTTAGGCACAAAAAAACCGACTTTGCAGAGTCGGCTTTTTTGCAGAGACCGGCGAACGAATCACGCGGTGCTTGAGAATGTTGTGGTGACATTCACTCTAGCCCCCGCCACATCGTTACGTCAACGATTTCTTTTGCCCAAATGCAGATCCTCTTCGAGTAGCCACTTTCCTCACTACGCAACAGCGCGAAAGCTGGGCACGCTCCAGCTTTTCACCACCCGCAGAAGATCGCCGAAAGGCACCGTGAAATGAAACACGTTTCACCGTGAAACGAGACACCGTTCTACCGTGAAACGAAACATGCTTTACCGTGAAGCGAAACACCAGTTGGGTTGGTATTGCCGTGAAATGAGACACCTTTTAACGGGCTAACACGTTGAATTCACTTGGGAAAAGTTTCAGGTAACTCTTGTAGATAAAGTACAAACTACAACAACCGTGGTTGTTGCTTGGTGTGGGAATAGGGGATTTGGAATCAAGCGAAACGCAGAAGCGGCTTCACCGCCTAGAGACCTTCGAAGAGGGTCGGGACGAACTCAATCTGGCTGAGTTCCCGCTCGCTGCGATTTGCAACCGATACCTAGACGGCACCAAAACCGTAGTTTTTGAGGACACGGTATGGGACGACGAGAAGCGAAAACGGCTTCCACGAAAACTGACGATCTCTGGTTCAGATCGATTTGGACTCCCCACGGCGAAAGACGATGACGTGCTACTTGCCTGCGTGCAGCTTTCTAGCTTAGGAAATTTCACGCAAAGGGAGGTGCATTTTAGTCGTTACGAGTTGTTGAAGCTCCTACGCTGGCCAGATGAAACTCGCTACTACCGGAGACTTGCAACTTCACTGCGGCGTTGGAAGGGCCTGACGGTTTACTCAGACAGGGCCTTCTACGATAAAGCACGCCGAAGTTGGGTAAACCGAGATTTTGGAATCTTTGACAATCTCTACATCTATGAACGCGATGAAGTCGACAAGCGAGAGGCTTCCGCCGATTCATGGCTCGTGTGGAACGAGGTCGTCTTTGGTAGCTTCTCGGCAGGTTACCTCAAGAAGCTCGATTGGGATCTGTATTTGCGACTCAAAGATCCAGTGGCCAAACGTCTCTACCGCTTCTTGGACAAACGTTTTTACCACTCAGATCGCTTAGTGCTGGATCTCAATGAATTGGCATTTAACAAAGTGCGGGTAAGTCCGAACTACAATACAGCGCAGGCCAAACGGGCCTTGATGAAAGGCATTAGGGAGCTGGAACACTTGTGGGACTTGCGTCCCGCACCTGAGGAGAAACGTTTCTCCAAGATTTCACGCGGCAAGTGGGAAGTTGAGTTTCAGAAACGCAAACGCAAGAAGCCTACTAAAAACCAGATTGAAAGATCTCCCAATGAGTTGAGCTTCAAGTTAACCAAGCGAGGAATTGGTCCAGCAATGGCCAATGAGTTGACTGAGAAGTTTCCAGCAGAGCGAATCCAAACCATGATCGAGCTATTCGACTGGCACAACGAAAAAGGTGAGGAGAGGGGAGCCGGTTTTCTGGTGGCAGGTATTCGAAGTGCAGAGCCATACGTAATGCCCAAGGGGTTCCAGACGGAAGCAGTTCGAGAGCGAAAGCGGCGCGAGATGGCCGTGGCAAATCGAAAGCGAGAGGAGCAAAGACGGAGAAAGCAGCATAGCGAGCATCAGAAGATCAAAGAGGAGAACGCTCCGTTCGAGGAGTTCTGGAAGGGGCTCTCGTCCATAAAACAACAAGAGTTCTTAGCAGAAGCGCTGATCTCAACCGACCGGACGAAGAAGGAGGGTTTCTCAAGGCTCAAGACGCTAGGCGGTCCCGCGTATGAACACTACCGGCAGATGATTCTCAAGGAGCATTTTCAGCGGACGATTCGATTGCCTGACAAAAGCATTAGCATTACTGGCAGGTAATGGGACATACACGCCTGATCCTTGACTCCTCCAACTCCTTGCAGCTTCACTCAAGTATGACTCTTAATCGAGCCAGTGAAACTGCAGATGCGACAGGTCGTGGCTCGCCGCTCCAACTCGGACACGAACTAGATCGCCTTCTTTCGCAGAGGAGGGAATCTTGTCGCTGTTTGTGATGGGGCCAGCTGCAGACACTTCATGCACGTACGCTTTCCATTTACCGTTGCGAGTCTTAAATGGCCACAAGGTTGCAATTACGATCTGGCCAGTACGGAGAACTGGAACCGCTGGGCTTTCCGAACGCTCCTTGGCAGGCCTGGACCAACGGTTATTAGCCCATTCTTCAAGCCAAGCGATTGGCTGAGAGGAACTAAGATTGATCTTTATTACAAGCTCAGAGGCATACGCCTTGTTAGAAGTGAGCCAAAGAGGCTCCGGCTTCTGCCCTCTACACTTACACATGACGCGATATCGGTACTTAGGCGTTCCACGGTAGGGCTTATCAGAATGGAAAGATGGCGAAATCCGAGTCGAACGTCGAGCCATGATGCTTCTCCGTAACCACAGGAAGCCGAATGCTCGCGGGCTGCCACTGGGCACACCGGTAGCGCGGCATTTCGGTCGGTTACGGAAATGTCATCAAGTCTTTACATGGGTACAGAACGCCTTGAGATCGGCCAAACACGGAACTATTCTCTCCGACAGAGCCAAAGACAGGCTATCTAAGCCAGAGGTTCACGTAGTTCCAAAGTTTATTCAATTCAGGCGCTCCCTACCCCCTAGGGACAGTATGGGGTAGCGGCTTCCGACGAGGGCGACGGCTGGAGTCTATCTCTGCCGTCGCGTCTCACTAGCTCCAGGGCGCGATGGCAGAGGTAGACTACCTGCCAGAGCGTCCTCCACATGAGCGGAGGACGCCGCTTGGGGTCCCATAGTGTTCACTCCTCAATGTCAGCAGCAGAATTGAATACGTTGGCTACTTCCTCCAGCACAAGGGCGAGAGGTATGGAGCTTATGCTGCCGCAGATGCTCTTGCCGTATCGGGAATAGCGTCAGCAGCGTTCGGATTCTGCTGAATCCATGTTGCTGCCTGAGTGACGACATTCTGTAGGGACTCGCAGTTTCGCTCATAGAACCGATCTGAATATCCTTCGCGGTTGCCATTGGCAGACTTCCAACTACGGCTTAGCGAGAAGTAGAGATAAGCGTGCCCATCTGGCGTGACACCTCGGAAGATGTTGGCTGCAATCGCTCCTTCACGAATGGTGGTCACGTAATTGTTGGATTTGACTGAATCTTTGGTGTTCTTGGCCATGGAGAACCTCCGTGCTGCGAGTGACTCATGTTCGCTTTGTAGGCAACACCGAAATGCGTTGAGTGTCAAGCAAGCGTGGCATGTACGCTCAGTATTGTTGCGATTCTCTGCGGTTATCAAGTCATGCGTGACTAACGATAGTCTGAAGTGCTACGGTCTTGCGCATGCGAGCATTTGTAGAGTTCGCAGCATCGTGATTGACGGAAAATGTTGATGACGTTGTCGACGTGGGAAAGACGAACTCGGTAAATCTGATCTTACCAATCAGGCTAAGAGGGAATTGGCTTACCACCGATTCACCTTCGTCTTCTGCGTAGAGGCGGATTGCAGCGAGAGTTGCTTGTCCGTCTCGATGGGGGCTCATTGGAGTAACCCTTGGGCAAGATGCCTAAGTTCAATCCCAATGTTCGACCCAATGGATGACCGGGAACCGGGGCGACCGAGACATGCTTCGGTGCAGTACTTTGTTATTTCTCAACTGCACAGGAGTCGTGATAGGTGAAAGCCGGGATCAGAAATGATCTTGGTAGGTCAGCGCCCCAATGCTGACCACAGGGTGAGGTATAAGGAATGTACCAAATCCCGCACACGGGGCTTGGAGCCAGGTCGGTAAGGTCTAGAACTTGCTGACTGCGGTCTCTCTTTAGAGACCAGCTTCGTTCAACGTGTCTGGGTGGGGGACCTCTGAGCATCGCAAGGTGCCAGACCGAACGTCATGCGGCGTTCGGGCATCCGGTGATCTAAAGCCGGAGCGGAAATAGCTTAACCCATTCAAAGGCCCGAGAGGGCTTCCCAGTAAGAATCGACGGGCTAACGGAAAGCCCGACGCTTGGCCACATACTTCGGCCCAAGCGTCAGAGAGGGGGTCCAAGCACTTTTGCGAGGACCAGCAGCCAAACTGCAAAAAGTTGTAAGGGACGGGTAACCGGGTGCTTCCACGTTCGACCCGGAGAAATCATCTGCTCCATGGAGTAGGTGCAAACGCTGCCGGTGACGAGAGTCACTAGCAGACCCTTATGGCCTGACGGGAGAACCGTCTAGCGACCTGACTGTCGATTCGACACCTATCACTAATCGGGGAAGGTCCCTAGGTAGAGCGGAGTGGTATCCGCCAGATGGCATTCGTGCTGACTGACCTGGGGACTGGGAGTGTGGCCTTAGTAGGACTCCGGCGAGAGCTGGAGCGGTGTTTTGGGCGAAGGTCCAGACAGGTGAGGGGAGATTCCCCTGCACCTGCGCGGCAAGGCAGTCGCGACCCGTATGGCGTTTTGGCTGGTAACCAAAGCACCTTGCCATGAACGAAAGGGCTGACGCGGGCTACACCCCGCGCTGACAACGTGCGGAGGCTCTGCTTGCGGCAACTTGCTCAAGCAGAGCCGATGCCTTCGAGAGGAGCTTCGACGTGGCCACCCGCGAGAGGTCGAGAGACCTCTGGCCTGTGGCGACGTGATGACGGTGAACGTCCCCTGTTGGGGTTGAGTTCACCGACCGAGGTTTTGTGCATCGCTTGGCGCAAATTGCGACAAGCGAAACAGCGATTTCCAGAGCTGTTTCCAGCAAATAGCAGTCGAGCACGCTACGCGTGCACCTGTAATAAAGAATGTGGCAGCTGGAGCTGCCTATAATTCCTGGAAGTGGCCTCTGGAAGGAACAGGCAAATGCAGACGCTTGTAGCGATGATTGCCCATTAAGCCAAAAATACAGGAAGTATTTTTTGGTAGGTCACTCGGAACTCAAGTAGAGCGATGCCTTGCATCACAGCTACACGGTTTCTTGAAGTGTTTGGCTTTTTGAGGAGAGTTGTGCCGCAAACAAACTCCTCCAACTTCTAAAAATGTGTCAGTTGGGAGGTGCCCATGAAGAAAAGTACGGCCTATAGGTGCGAAGCAGCAACGCTTGATGGGTTCTTAGCGCAACTAGTTCGCTACGTGGCGAGTGGGCACTACTTCTACGTGACAGGCAAAGTCCCGGACCGTAAGCTCCCCGAGCAGGTCGACTGCAAGCTGATAGCTCTCTATGGTCTTGATCGATCCAAGTGGGAGCGTGCTCGCAGGCGACTCGGTGAACAAGCAGGTATGCACTACCTGCGGTATGAACGGTACTTCGTACTGATCGCTACCCATGGACGTCACCAATTCTTCAATGACCATCAGCAGAGTATCCGTGACATCCGTCGCACAGCACTGAAGGTGAGGGGATACTCCGTGCGTTACAGCTTTAGCGAGGTAGAGAAGCGATGGAGGGTGTTCGTCCGATTGGACAAGCCTACCTACCGCGCTATCAAGGCTCACCTAATTGCGATTGCCAAACGCCCTGGCTACCGCGATGCGCGGAGGCTCCAAGCCGAGATAGAGTTGCTACCGTTCCAGGGGTATGCACCTGTTCGGGGGCAGGTGCTGGCGATCATCAAAGCAGTGAATCGAGCACGTAGACAGGCAGGGTATTGTCAATTACCTACGGACATCGTGCCGCGCATGCGGCCAGTGCGTAAGGTCTTTGTTGGACCTGAGAACGGGCAGCAAGCCGCCTAGCTTGCATGTACGAGAACGAGAAACCGCGTTAGGGATGTGTAGGGTGCCAGAGCAGTCTCCGCATGAGACCGGAGCGTTTAGCGGAGCCTGGAGCGAGCCCGGCCCGAAGGGAAACGCCCAAGTGGATTTCAGCAGTTCAGGGACCAAGCTGGGCCTAAGCAGGGACCAAGCTGGACACGCAGCAAAGCGTCAATAAGGGATTTCTAGACCGTGAGGAGCGCCGCTAGCGTCAAAACAGAGAGAGTTGGCGGACTGTGCCGGCAATTGTTCACTGATCGGGCCAGAATGCCGATTTGACCTAAGTGACTGGCGGGTATGGATCAATTACGATACAGAGCAGGAAGGGTTAGCGTCCAAGACGTCAACAGAGCACGCTAATTCTTGAGTAATCAGGACGCTACTTATGGCAACAGGTGAGCAAGTAAAAGCATTGGTGAGGAGCTTTTCTGCGGGCGACGGGGAGCATTTTGTATCCGTCGCAATGCAGATTGCATCCCAGGCTGCGCGCACCGGGAAGGAGCGGCTTGCTAAGGACCTGCGTGATCTCGTGGACGAAATCAAGAAGCAGCAGGCGTCTGGCACGCTAACAAGGCCAGTTCCCATTGCTCGCCCATCAGGTGAACTAGCCGGGCTACTGACGGTCTCTTACCCGAAGACCCTCCTCAGTGAAATGGTCTTGAGCGAGGACGTGGAGCCGAGACTCAAACGAGTCCTAAGAGAGTATCGTCACCAGAATCGCCTCCGCGAACACAGTTTGTCTGCACGACGAAAGCTCTTGCTTGTCGGACCACCAGGTTGCGGAAAGACGATGACGGCTTCCGCCATAGCGGGTGAATTGAAGCTGCCTTTGTTCAGTGTGCAGCTTCATGGCCTCATTACCAAATTCATGGGAGAGACCGCTGCTAAGCTTCACGTGATTTTTGAGGCCATGCACGTAACTCGCGGTGTGTATCTATTCGACGAGTTTGATGCAATTGGTTCAAATCGCGGAGCAAAGAATGATGTCGGGGAGATCCGCCGTGTCTTGAATTCATTCCTCCAGTTCCTGGAACAAGATGACTCAGATAGCCTCGTGGTTGCCGCTACGAACTATGTAGAGATGCTCGACGATGCGTTGTTCCGTCGCTTCGACGATGTGATAGAATATGTCATCCCTAACTCTGAGCAGGTCAAAGCACTTATCGAGAACAGGCTTAGCGCATTTGGACTTGGACGAATCGCGTGGTCGAAAGTGAAAGACGTCTCTGTCGGGCTTAGTCATGCCGAAGTTGCCCGAGCCTGCGATGACGCCGCAAAGGACTGTCTTCTAGCGGGCAAAAGCAAAGTGACAACACAGTTACTGGTTCAGGCTTTTGCCGAACGGAGCCGAGGCGGAACTATCAGGCTTTAACGTGTGTAAGAAAGCATGACTCAGCATCCCCATCTTGTCCTCCGAAACACGGGAGAAACCAAGACTTACACCTCTACGAGCGGGGGTGGAAGCGCTCCGTTCAAAACGCCGCCACGGGATGACCGTCACAGCCACGGCACAGGGATTGTCAGTAGCATTCGCACAGCAGTCGCTGATTCTTCACCCGACATCGAGGACGACGACGAATCCGAGCGTCCCGAAGGTATTACATTGGAGTTTGAGAGCGACCCAGGATTTGCTCTCAAGATCGAAAGCCTCGAACGCGAACGAAGCGGTATTGAGCTGGTCAACGTTCGTGAAGATGGCGGCAAGATGTTTGCTGTTGTGTTTATGCCGACAAGCAAGGCGGCAATGTTCCTACGAATCTTCGAACGTTATATCGACGAAGAGGCAGATAGCGGCGCTCCTAAAAATCAGGCGCTAGTAGAGAGTATAAGTTTCGTACGGCGGGCAACGCTGCGTTCGTTCTGGACGGACTCAAAACCGTTCCCTAGTCAGGCGGACAGCATTTGGTGGGAGATCTGGCTGCGAAACGATGGCGAGGTTACGAGCGTCGTTGAGAAATTTCAATCCGAGGCGCAACGAATTGGAATTACGGTCAGTCAACGTTTAGTGCGGTTTCCTGAGCGGATCGTGCTTCTCGCCGAGGCGAGTGCTGAGCAATGGGAACAGTTTCACAATTTGTTCGATTTGCTGGCGGAGCTGCGGGCCGCGGCGAAGGTACCGACTGAGTTTGTTGAATTAACTCCGAAGGAACAAGCTGAAAGGATTCAATCCGCATTGGAACGAATGACGCTGCCTACTGAGGACGCCCCTGCGGTATGCCTCCTTGATACTGGCGTGAATCGTGGTCATCCATTGCTTGCGATCGCACTCGACGAAGAGCATCTGCTTACGGTTGACCCAATGTGGACGCCCGCTGATCGCAAAGGGCACGGCACGGAAATGGCTGGTCTAGCCTTGTATGGCTGCTTGACGGAAGTACTTGAAAGCGATGAGCCCTTGAGGCTTTCCCACCGCCTGGAATCGGTAAAAATCCTCCCTGATGAGGGATCAAACCAACCAGAACACTACGGAGCCATTACAAGCGAGGCAGTTGCGCGTGCGGAAGTGCAGTCGCCGACACGCAATCGTGCAATCTGTCTTGCCGTTACCGCTGAAAAGTGTGACGAAGGCTTGCCAACTTCCTGGTCCGCATCAGTGGATCAGCTATGCAGCGGCGCGTTGGATTCTAACCAACGTCTGATGTTTGTTTCCGCCGGAAACACCCCTCCCGAAACTCGTCACGAATATCCGGAAAGGAATTACCTGGAAGGTGTTGAAGATCCATCCCATTCCTGGAACGTCGTGACAGTCGGGGCCTACACGGAACGTTGCAATATTCGTTCGGAGGAATACGCCGGTTGGGAGCCTATTGCAAAAGCAGGATTACTAAGTCCTTGCAGCCGGACTTCTGTGATCTGGGAAAAGAAGGAATGGCCATTGAAGCCGGACATCGTAATGGAAGGGGGTAATAGCGCCCGCGAATCGGGCGGCGGGCATGCGGATTTCATTGACGATCTGGCGTTACTAACGACACGAGTAAGTCCTACGGGGGCGTTGCTGACGACAAGTGGCGAAACGAGCGGAGCGACTGCGCAAGCAGCTCGGTTTGCGGCAATGGTGCATGCCAAGTACCCGCACCTCTGGCCGGAGACAGTGCGGGCACTAATTGTTCATTCAGCAGAATGGACAGACGCGATGCTCGAAGAGTTTCCCTACCGAGAACGTCACAAACGCATTCGTTGCTATGGGTATGGCGTGCCTAGTCTTGAGCGAGCGCTCTGGAGTGTGTCCAACGCTGCCACGATGATCGTGCAAGATTCGTTACAGCCATTTGACCGAGTTGATGGGACGATGAAAACGAAGGACATGCGAATGCACGCGCTGCCTTGGCCGAAGGAGGTCCTGGAGAGTCTCGGAGAGGCACCAATCAAGATGCGAGTGACTTTGTCCTATTTCATTGAACCGAGCCCTGGTCGACGCGGGTGGCAAAAGAAACATCGTTATCAATCTCACGGCCTGCGTTTTGACGTGAAACGACCAGTTGAGACTGTAGAGCAGTTTGAGCAGCGTCTAAGCAAGGACGCCTGGGAAAATCGAGAAGAACGCCCCGATTCCGTTACTGAGGACCGCAGCTGGGAGCTTGGTAAGAACCTGAGAACGCGTGGCTCAATACATTCGGATACCTGGACAGGAATGGCAAGCGAACTTGCTGCGTGCGGAGTGATAGGGGTACATCCTGTCACCGGCTGGTGGAGGGAGCGTCCCCACTTAGAGCGGTGGAGTCGTTCGGCTAGGTACGCATTGCTTGTATCGCTGGAAACGGATGACACCGAGATCGATCTCTACACGCCTATTGAGAGTCAGGTGGTAACTGAGGTCGAGACGGAAGTCGAGATTGAAGACGACTTTTAGGCGATTGCTTGCAAATAAATCAGCATCGCCCCAGCATTTAGCCGAAGCGATGCTGCTATTCACCTCACGCCGCAGCTTCTTCTTCAACTACTTCAGCGGACTCCAACGCCTCAAGTATCTGTGCAGCAGCTTTCTGAATGCCATCTAGCGATCCAGCCAGCACGTCCATGTCACCGCTATAAAGCCGGATGTAGTCGGCACTATGCGTGGTAGAATCTAGCCCCACGGCTCGACATACGACGTGAGCTACTGCTTCCGCTTCCGTCTCGCGGATAGTCTTCGTCGTCTGCAATCGCTTCGACTTGTCCGTATGAAGCATCTCGTGTGCAAGCTCATGCGTAAGCACTGCGAATCGCTCGGCACCTTCCACCTTAGGGTCGACGATGATCTTTCCCTTGCAAGATACTCCATCAGCACCGGAGTCAAGCTCTTCATAAACAAGCTCGATTCCTTTCGCTTGTATTACTCGCTCTACGGCTTCGATGTAGTGCCCAGCATCCCCCGTGACGCTGGCAAACTCTGGCATCTCCTTGCCTTCAGTCTGGCTTATGTCGTAGACGTGCACGACCTTGAACCCTCGCAGGGCTCGTTCTTCGCCGTCTTCGGACGATTCCTCCTCCTTGTTGCGATAGACCATCGGCGCAACGATGCCGATGCCCTTCTCGCCCTTTGTTACCCAGCGTCCGAGCTTCTTCCAGGCGTGAAAGCCTTGCACCATCTGCGCGTCTGGTTTCTGCATCGCAATCAGTAGGCAGTTGTTGAAGCTGTAGCGGGGAAACTTCGCCATCACAGCCATGAACTGTTTCATCTGCTCGCTGTCTCCCATTGCCAGTGCATCGTTTAGCTCACGTACGCCTTGCTCGATTAGCTTCTTTACTTCGTCTTTCTTCATCGCTCTAACTCCTTACGTTCGCACTGCTCCCGGCACAGCAGTGATGTGCTGAATTAAGCGGCCTTGCCGGCGGCCAAAAAGACCGCAGGTACGGCAAGTCAAGGTGGAGTCTTTCGAGCAGCGAAAGCAGCAGAGAGGGCAGGAGCGAAGCGGAGGCCCGAACGGACCTTTACGCCGTGACACAATCCAAGAAACCGCAGGCAGGCAAAGCAATAGCTTTTTGATATTCTTCTCTGCCTTGTAATCTTCGTAGGGATTGGTAATGTTGGGGCATTCAATCTTCCGTTTGGAGAGCAGGAATGGCAGACCGCGAAGAAAAGTTCATGACCGTGAAGGAGGCAGCAGGCTTGCTCGGCGTATCGCCAAATACCCTGAGAAGTTGGGGGGCTGGGGGGAAGATTGCCGAGTATCGGCATCCACTAAACAATTACCGACTGTTCAAGCAGAAAGATGTGCAAGCGCTGCTTAAGCTCTTAGGGAACCCGACTCGCAATAAATCGAAAAGAGGGAGTGCAAAGCGTGGCAAGTGACGCAGTAAGAACTGCCCAACTGCGGATTGCCATTGCGCGCTTCGGCGAGATGGATCGCAGGAAATGGTGGAACACCAAAGGGCTGCTGAGCGACGTCGGTGAGCTAGCCCTTTCGCGAGGCTTTTCCAAGACTCACGTGTTCGCACGCTGCCGGGCTGCCTTCGCAGTGGCCGGCGTCCGTTCCGATGAAGTATTCAACCCTCCCGCGTCCTTCACATTATGGAGGCTTCCAGTTGAAATCGAAGATCGAATTGAGGATGCCTGGGCAACTTGGCTTGAAGAACCTGAGCCTTGGAAAGAGCTAGTGACGCGAGTCGACTCACATGCAAACTCGGAACCGCTGATCGCGTTGCAAGAGCTTGGATTGGTATCTGCCGCGACATGCGAGAAGGCTAGCAAATTACGCCGAGCTGATGATTTGCGATCAGTACCGCTCAAGATGGCCGGTGAGTCTGTTGAGGAGGCAATTGAGCTTCTAGCTGCAGCCTATAGTAGCAGCGAGACGGGAAAGCTGGCCGTTCCTTTCATTCGCGAAGAGGAGTTTCCGAAATGAAAGCGAATAATCAAGAACTCAGTTCCAACTTGGCAATCCGTGGACCATTTGTCGATGAAACCTTTCGGGCATTTTCGACATGGGACCTAAAGCAATCAGACTCGGATAACTTCGCCAAGATTGCAGAGACGAATTCTATCGGCGCCTCTTCCCAGAGCTGGCTCAAGAAATTCCTTCAGGTCTTGAGTCGTCGTTACGAATTCGGAGGCACGGATCGTCGCCTGATTGAACTCGTTCAGCAAGGATGGCCTATTGACGATTGGAGGCCTGTTCAACTGTGGCACATGAGCCGTCATGACGCGCTATTGCGAGTCTTTCTCACAGAATGGCTCTTTGGCAAGCTCGAAGAAGGCGTAGTCGTAATCTCCGCGCAGCCGGTAGTTGATTTCTTGCAAGGATTGGTCAAGCAACGTCTTGGTTCGATTGAAGCATGGAAAGAGAACACTTATCGACGTGTTGCTAATGGGTTGCTTAAGATTGCGGTCGAATTTCATTTGATGCGCGGACGAGTGAACAAGGAGTTTGAAGCGTATCGACTCCCAGAACGGAGTTTCCTATACCTCCTGCATGTCCTAATGGAACGCGAGCATAATACTCGAAGAGTTGTCGAAGCGAAGGACTGGCGACTGTTTCTAATGAAGCCCAATGACGTCGAGGAGGAACTTTTGCGTCTTCACCAATACGGCAAACTGCGGTTCGAGAGAGCAGGAAGTTTTCTAGAATTGACCCTTCCATGTGAAAACACGGTTGATTACGTAAGGAGTGCCGTCGGATGAGAGACTGGAAGGCACGATTGCGAGATGAGTTGGAACCGCTACTTTCTAGGGAAGATCCACGGCCCGATATCAGCGCATACAAGGATATGCCTCTTTGCATTTTCCTCTACGATCCAGCCGGTGAATTCGCCTTGCGCCAGGAACTGTCGCTACTGAAAACGCGTCTGGAGCAAAAAGGCAAGCGAATAATCACGATCTCCCTGATGGAATGCATGATGGAAGCGCTGGCAAATGCGGGTGTAACACCGGAGGATCTCGTTGAGAATGAAACAATGCTTGGTCGCAACGGGCACAAGCAGGTGGCTCAAACAATCCATCAGGTGCTCAGCGAGTATGCACCGCTTGATCAATTGGTGCTCAGCAAAGTCCCAGAGAGTAGCGATCCTCTGCGAGACGTCCTTTGGATCACAAGAGCCGGAGCGCTCTATCCATGTTATCGGACGTCTACTTTGATCGAGCATTTTCAGGCTAAGCTGGAGATCCCAGGAGTGCTCTTCTACCCAGGAGAAATAGTGCCGCCTGCTGGCCTCAGTTTCATGGGTGTGCACGAAGCAGAGCACAACTACCGAGCGAAAATACTGTGATAGGAACACGATAGATGACTGCTCAATACATCAAAGACATATTCGCTAGAGACATTCACCGCGATATTCGCGAAGTGATTAAGGTCGATCAAGCTGATGAAGAGGTTATCCGCAGTGAAATCGGTGAGTACATCGTTACCAAGACGATTCTAAGCAACTTTATTGAAATCCTTGAGGCATATAGTGCGTCACCGAACAAACCTAGTGACAGGATGGCAGTCTGGGTCTCCGGCTTCTTCGGTTCCGGTAAGTCCAGCTTTGCCAAGCTCCTCGGTCTTGCCTTGGCTAATCGTCAACTTGGTTCAGACACGACTAGTGAGCTGTTGGCTGACCACATCGGTGATTCAAAAGTTGCGGTGCTGATAAAGACCGTTGTGGAGAAGATTCCCACCGAAGCGGTCATTTTTGACGTTGCTACCGAGCGCGGCGTGATGCACGGCAACCAGATGTTGACGGAGATTATGTACCGACAACTTCTTGAGCATCTTGGATACGCATCGGACCTCGATCTTGCAGAGCTTGAAATAACGCTTGAAGGCGAAGGGCGACTAGAAGAGTTCAAGGATACGTATAAGGGTCTCTATCCGAAGAAAAACTGGGATAAGAGCAAGAACTTGATCGCCTTTGCGATGAACGAAGCAAGTAGGGTGATGCACGAGTTGGAGCCGGAAACGTATTCGTCGCCTGACTCGTGGATTCGTGGAGCCAAAGAGCGAGCTGACATTAGCCCGAATCACTTGGCTGACCGTTGTAAGGAGCTTACTGCACGCCGGGGTGAGAACCGAAACATCGTCTTCGTAATCGATGAGGTTGGACAGTTTGTTGCTCGTACAGTCAACAAGATGCTTGATTTGCAAGGCATTGTTCAAGCACTAGGCCGAGTGGGACAGGGTAAGTTCTGGGTAATAGCGACATCCCAAGAAAAGCTAAACGAGCTTGTCGGCGGCCTCGATGACTCGCGCGTCGAGCTTGCACGATTGATGGATCGCTTTCCACTTCAAGTCCACTTGGAGCCGAGCGACATTTCGGAAGTCACTAGTAAGCGCGTATTAGCCAAGAAAGCGGGCGCGGAAAAGCAGCTGGGGGAAGTTTACGAAGCAAATCGCGGAAGTCTGACCGCCAATACGAATCTCTCCGCCGATATTCGGTTGCCGCAAGTTGCTCGTGAAAACTTCATCGACCTTTATCCGATGTTGCCCTACCAAGTCGATTTCGTAATTCACGTTGTTTCGGGACTTCGCACTCAAGGTGGAGCTAGTCGACACGTGGGTGGCGCGAATCGAACCGTGATCAAGCTGGCTCAACAGCTATTGGCTCATCCCAAGGTGGGTCTCGGAGAGCATGAGGTGGGTCAGCTTGTAACGGTCGAGCACATTTACGACCTGGTGCGCGACAACATCGATAGTTCTATTCGTGAGAAAATTGATCGCTTAGCCACGGAAGTCGACCATCTTTTCGCTCAAAAAGTGGCCAAATCTATCTGTCTCTTGCAGTTCGTGAAGAGCATTCACCGCAACGCCGAAAACATAGCCGCGACGCTTTATCCCAGTGTGGGTGGCGATTCAGCTCGGGCAAGCGTAGATCAGGCACTGCAAGCATTGTTGGACGCGCACAAGATTCGACTCGGGGACGATGGCTATCGCATTCCAACGCCTACCGAGGACGACTGGGAAACACAGCGCGCGGCCCTGAAACCGAAACGCGCAGACAGTAACCAGATACTTCGCGAGACTATCGAAAAGCTCTGGCAGCCACAGCCCGTTCACACTCTGCTCGGCACCCGTGCTTTTAAGGGCAGTTTATTCCTTGATGGACGCGAAAGAGTCAAAGGAGACATCGACTTTCAAGTACGCTTGGCTGAAGACGATAAAGACGACTACGAGCGATTGAAAGCGGAGCTGAGAGAACAAAGTCAGGTTGAGCGAGGAACGATTTTTTGGATCATCCCCGTCGGGGAGCGAATCGAAAAGGAAGTAACCGAGGTGTTTCGCTCCAAAGAAATGATTAGTAAGAAAGAGCGTGGAGCGCAAACTGCTGCGGAAACGCGATTGCTATCGGAAGAGGGGAGACGTCGCGACACTCATCGCGGTGAGGTAAGGCGATTGCTAGAGCAATCCGCCTTGACCTCAGTCATCTACTTCCAAGGCAATGATCGCAGCCCCGATGAGTCGGATCAGTCGATCATCAGGGCAGCCGAGTCCACGATGGCCAAGGCTCTGCCGGAAGTGTTTGAACGTTTTGAGGAAGGAGCGGCACGGGTTGGCAAGAAGGACATTCAGGCACTGCTTGATAGCGAGGATCTGCGAGGTCTGCCTGCTGTCTTCACATCGCTAAAGCTGCTAAGAAACGAGAATGGTTCTATCGTGATGGAAACCGATACGGGGCCTCTCGCTGAAATGCTGTCATGGATCAACAACAAGAGCGACTACGGCATCAATCCGGCAGGAAAAGCAATCGAGAGTGAATTCAACTCTGCGCCGTTCGGCTGGGATATTGATGTCGTCAAGCTCTTCGCCCTCTCATTGCTTCGTAGCGGACAAATCACGGTCACCAGTCAAGGAGTCACGATTGAATCCGTGGTCGATCTCGGCGCTATCGACGCTTTCACGAACAACACAAAGTTTCGTTCCTGCACATTCCGCCCCAAGAAAGTGCTCGATTTCGCTGAGATCGTCAAAGCGGGGTCAGCGTACGAAGATACTTTTGGCGAGAAGATTGCGAGCCTTACGCAGGACGAAGTGGCTAAAGCGATTCGCGAAAAGGCTATCGCTTGTCAGCGCAACCTGCGCGGTGTCCTGGCAACGCTGGAACGTAATCAACTTCCCGGCTGCGAATTGTTCGCTACTGCCATTAGTCAGATGGAGCAAATCGTTTCAGCTAACGAAGAGGAAACCATTCTCAGTTTTGCCGGAGGCCATGCGAAGCTCAAGGACGCGATTTCCCGCGCGGCGGATATCTCGAAGTCAATTGGAGAGCCACAACTACAGTCTTTGTCGCGAGCCCAAACAGCCCTTCGTCGCTACTGGCCATTTTTGGTCGACGAGGAATCCACTACAGATGAGCACCGTAGTTGTGCTGAAGAGCTTGCGGATTTACTGGAACGCGAGACGTTCTATCGTGAGCTTCCAAAAATGGATCAGGCGGCTAGTAAGCTCTGCAAGCTTTATGAAGCCGTATTTGAAGCGACGGCAAAGAGCCGGGCAGAGTGCTACACGAGTGCTGTGGATCAGCTAAAAGGGACTCCTGGTTGGGAACAACTCGACGAAGAACGCCAAGTAAAGATTGGCGAACCGTTGACGAGTCGTGCAGTGGAAGAGGTGCCTTCAAGCACGCCGATACCGCAACTGCGAGCGGACATCGACGCCTGCGACAAGCGCTTGGCGGACGCGGTTGCCGAAGTGCATCGACTCCTTGAAGGGGATCGAGTTGTACGCGTCAAGATTGGTAGTCATTTTGCATCGGGCATCGATACCGAGGAGCAACTTGACGGGGCTTTGGGGAGCCTGCGTGAAGAGTGCCTCCATCTCATTGGCAAGAACAAACGCATCTTGATTCAGTAGCAACGAACGGAACTTCCTAAATGGATCAAGAAATACGCAATACACTGCAACGTGCCACTCAACAGATCCGACGCCTCTTGGAGGACGAGTTTGCCGAGCAGTTAGAAGGTACGTTTGATATCTTGCCGGGAGGCGAGATTCTTCCTGATCCAGGGAAGCACCTTGATGCACGTCAGCGATTGGCTCGACGCAAGTTGGTCGATGCCATCGAGCACATTAAGGCGTCTGGCAAGACGTCGCAGGAAGCGGTCGATGAATACACCCGCGAAGCCGCGTTTACGTTTCTCAACCGTTTCGTTGCGTTACGGATGCTTGAGGCACGGGGAATGTTGCAAGAGTGTGTCTCGAAGGGAGATCAATCGAGCGGATTCAAGGAATTCGGTGGACTAGCTCCGGGATTGTCGGCGCTGACGGACGGCGGGTATCGACTATATCTGGAATGCCTGTGCGATGAGCTGAGTGTTGAAGTCAAAGTGCTATTCGACCGTCGCGATACGGCCAGCATGCTGTGGCCTCGTCGAACTGCATTGACGGAGCTGCTGGGTATTCTTGGTCAGTCCGAATTGGCTGGCGTCTGGAGTGAAGATGAGACAATTGGCTGGGTGTACCAGTATTTCAACAGCGGAGAAGAACGCAAAAAGATGCGTGAGGAGTCGTCAGCTCCCCGCAACAGTCGTGAGCTGGCCGTTCGCAACCAGTTCTTCACGCCCCGCTATGTGGTCGAATTCCTGACGGACAACACGCTCGGCCGCATTTGGTACGAAATGCGAAAGGGTGAGACGCGGCTGGTCGAGGAGTGCGAGTATCTGGTCCGTCGCCCCAGCGAGGTCTTTCTTGCGGCGGGCGAAGAGCCACTTGCCGAAGATGTTGCTAATGAGCAGGATCTTCGGCAGGAAGAACTCCTGCAGAAAACGGTCTACATTACACACCGAGCGAAGAAAGATCCGAGAGACCTCAAGATTCTCGACCCGGCCTGCGGTAGCGGTCACTTCCTGCTGTATGCGTTCGATCTATTGATCTCGATTTACGAAGAGGCCTGGCAGGACGAAGAGAGTCCTGCATCGGAAATTACCGGCAAGCAATTGCGCGACGATTATGCCGAACTCACTCAGCTTCACGCTGCGCTACCCGGCTTGGTCCTAGCTTGCAATTTGCACGGGATTGACATCGATCCGCGGGCGGCCCAGATCGCTGCTCTCGCCTTATGGATGCGCGGGCAAAGGGCGTTCAACGAATGTCAGATTGCGCGGGATAATCGCCCTGCGGTTGACCGGTCGAACATTGTCTGTGCCGAGCCAATGCCGGGCGAAGCTGCATTTCTTGAGGAGTTTATCACTAAGCACCTGTCGGCAGACGCCGAAGGACAGTTTCTGGCGAGTCTAGTCAGGAAGGTCTTCGAGGCGATGAAACTGGCGGGGGAAGCCGGTTCGCTGCTGAAGATTGAAGAAGAAATCGCAGAAGAGGTTGCCAAGGCGAAGAAGCAGTGGTTGGAACGCCCAGAGTTCCAGCAGCAATCGCTTTTTGATGATGCCCCGAAGACTGTGCAGAAGGAACTCGATCTGACGTACGGCATAACCGATGAGTCGTTCTGGGGAGAAGCCGAACAACGAATCTATAACGCATTACAGGCGTACTCTGAACACGCGGAACGAAGCGGCGGTTTTCAGCGACGATTATTCGCGATTGATGCAGCACGCGGTTTTGCGTTCATTGACATTTGTCGCCTGCAATTTGACGTAGTACTGATGAATCCGCCGTTTGGTGAATGTCCGGAGACCGTAGCTGACTACATAGGCGCAGAGTATCCCCACCATGCATTCAATATACTATGTGCTATGCATGCGTCAGGGAGATCAAGACTAGCAGCAGGTGGCGCGCTGGGAGCTATTGTTGACAAGACGGTTTGCATTAAGTCGTCATACGCTAAGTATAGAGAAACGCAAATTCTGGACGAGCAGTGTTCGCTTTTAAACGTCGATCTTGGATGGTCCGTACTGGACGGCGCTCAGGTCGAGACGTGGTGTTTCGCGCAGAACGATACTGGTGGGAAGAAGTCGAGCAATTGGTTCTTCGATCTCACAAACGTAGATCGTACAACTTTAGGCAATGCGCTCCACAGTGTCATTAACGAACCGTCTTCAAAACACAGTATACGTATTTTTCAAACGACTTCGTTCCTTGAAATGCCCAATGCCTCGCTTGGGTTCTACAATCTATCTGATTCGATGAGAAAACTTTTCACGTCCACGAGCACGTTTGAGCCGGACGTCGCAGAAGTGCGTCAAGGACTTGGTATCGGTGGCTCTTGGCGGTACTTCCGACTTGTGCATGAGGCGCCATGCCAAGATTGTTGGGCACCTTTGGCCAACGGCGGTGGCTTCGCGCCGTATTTTCGAGACATTGACCTTAAAATTCTTTGGCGAGATCGAGGACGAGAAATAAAGGCAGAGCAGAGTGCAAGGTATGGCTCCGCCTCTCGCACAGTAAAGAATCAATCCAACTACTTCCGTGAAGGAATCAGCTTTCCTAAGAGGACCGACATCTTAAACGCCCATGTGATGCCAAGTGGCTGCATATTTAGTGTTGAGGGAATGGGCGTATTCCCGGTGTCAGCAGACAAAAGTGATTTGGCCCTTGCAATTCTCAACTCTCGATTAGCGTCATATTTAATTAGCTGCTATTCGGGTCAGCACAAACAGGCAGGTTACGTCAAACAACTACCGGCTCCGAGCAAAGGTGTCGAAGTCTCCGATGACGTAAACAAGATACTTAAGATTAAGCGACTTGTTGCGACGGGTGTTGAAACGAGCACGTCCTTTCAAGAACCTCATTGGCTGAAAGAATATCAAGACAAGAGTAAGGAAATCTGCACGATTGAGCAATTGCAACTGGAATTGTCCAAGCAATTCAATATTTGGAAGCACGAGATAGCGGATTGCCGTGAACGGATTGATGCAACTATATGTCAAGCCTACGAATTATCAGAGGCCGATATCGGGTTTCTTCACGCAGAGGCGCCGTATAGAGACCTTGGGTTATGGGACGGCATTGACGATAACAATGAGTCTCATCTCGCCGAGGGTATAGCGCGTCAAGTTGTGTCTTATGGGTTCGGTCTCGCACTCGGACGTTTTATGGAAGGGCGTCTATCAGAACAGCAAGTACTTTTCGGATGGCAGCCCGCCGAACTGCGTACGATCAGAAAAAATAGCAAATCTGTAATTCTCGTGGATGACGTAGGTCACCCGTGTGATGTGGCGTTGAAGCTTGAGCATTCGATTGAATCAGTTGTTGGCAAGCCACTCCAGAAGATTTGTCCCGACTTAAATCAATTGCTTGGGGATTCGCAGACGGGTACGAGAGAGTGGTTGCGACGCGATTTCTTTTCGTGGCATGAAGCACGTTATTCACGTGGCCGCCGAAAGGCGCCCATCTACTGGCAATTGGCGTCGCCTTCTACTTCCTATTCGGTCTGGCTTTACTTCCACGACTTAACCCGCGATACGTTTTTTCAGGTTCTCAACGAATACGTCAAGCCGAAGGTGAACCATGAGCGTCAGAAAATGGATCGCGTGCGGAGCGAAGCTGGAGCTGAGCCCACTCGATCGCAACGCAAGGAGATTGAAGACCAAGAGAGGTTTGTGACCGAACTGGCTGCAATGGCCGAAGAGATTGAGCGAATCGCTCCACTCTGGAATCCCAACACTGACGACGGCGTGATTATCAACTTTGCTCCCCTATGGCGTCTTGTGCCGCACAACAAGTCGTGGCAGAAAGAGTGCAAGAAGGTCTGGGACAAACTAGTCCAAGGCGAGTACGACTGGGCGCACCTAGCCATGCATTTGTGGCCTGAACGAGTCGTCCCCAAGTGCGCCAGTGACGCCAGTCTCGCCATCGCTCACGGCCTTGAGGAAGTCTTCTGGCAACAGGACGACCGAGAGCGTTTCCAACCCAAAGAAGAGCCGAAAAGTGGCTGGGACTCGATTGTAGAAGAACTTGTTGAAGCGAGAACCAGTCCCGCAGTGAAAGCGGCACTAGAGAGTTTGCTTAAAGCACCAGCTCCAGCTGGAACAACTAGGTCTAGACGGCGGAGGGCAACAACTTGAAGTTCCAGCCTAACGACATCCTTCCAGAATACGACGTTGAAGCTGTCGAGAAGTTGTTTTTTGTCCGGCAAGATCTATCGGATCTTGATGAACCGTCGAAGCAACAGTTGTTGACGAAGTTAAACAGCCTCGGTCTAAAGCAGACACGCTACGACAATGTGCAGATCCTCCTATGCACAATGCACGAGGCACGACAGCTAGATGAAAGCCGTTTTATCAACGACTTGTTTCTGCCTTGGTTTGCATTGCGTACAAAGACAGGCCCCCATCTAGAGCGAATAGCTCGCGAGTTGTCGCGAGTATCGGAGTTCGAGCCAGGAAGCGTGGAGGAGGCGACTCATCTCGTCAATATCTACCGGAACCAAGTTGCAGATTTATTCGATCCCTACATGACATTGCTAGTCGCCTGTTTTCAGTTTATTGAGGGGAAGTTCACAACCCTTTGTGATGCTGACTTAACCAATGGAGAAAGGACAAAGTCCGAATACCTCACAAAACGAATCAACAGTCTGTTCACTGGCGAGACATTCTTGTCCGGATACGATCCTCTAGTGCGCAATGCCATCTCACACGCTGGGTCTCGTGGTATTACCTATCTAAGCGACCGAGTGGTCTTTAAGAACATTAAGCGGGAAACACCGCCAAGAATTGAAACTGTTGACTGGACGTTTGATGAGTTGCAGAAGCGGATTCTGCAATTGATGGAATCCGTCGTATCGATAGAGGCAGGTGTAGAAATATTTGGTCTGGATTGTTCTTCGCTTATCAGCGCGGATTTTTCCACGCAACTGAACTTCGCTTTTCATGCCCTGTCGCCGCAACAAGTCGAGGAGTGGAAAAGTCGTGGAGAAGAGACTCTTGCAAAGATTAGAGACGCAGATAACGCTGACGACCAAGCGAAGCAGGAAGCTCTGTCTCACATGCTGTTTTACAACCTCAGAGTCCGAGATATGGAATGCATTGGGACTCGTTTTTCAAGCGAGAAATTGGCGGTATGCGTCGATGTGCCAATCATCGCTCTTGACGTAGATGATGATTCGCAGCTTCTCGCCAGGCTGTCTGATTTAATCCGGTACGCGATATTAGCACGCTCTATCTTCGGAGAGATGTATTCAGAGGTATTGGTAACAGAAACAAGCGCAGACCGGAAACAACATCGGATACTCGGACAATTCAAAGGAACGGAATTGTCAGATTGGATTGAAGAACATGCGGGGATTGTAGATCTATTGAACAATTCCGCATGGAGCTTAGATGGCAAGCCACTTGGGGTAGAAGTAGACTTCGAGAAATTGAGTGAGTCAGAGTTGACGAGCCCCGACATGCCATTTCCGCGGTACGATGCAAAATAGACGAAGTCGAACGAGAAACTAATGCACGACCTTCACAAACACCTGACTCAGACCCTCTCCGATAAACTCGCCAAGCGGCGGGTTGTGGTGTGGTACGACACCCGCAGTGAGTTCACGGGTTTCATAGGCGAACTTGTTGACGGCGAACTGCCCACTGAATGTCGACTTGATGAGGTTTCCATCGGAAGCCATTCAGCGTCGCTTTGTGTGATTCAAGATTCATTCTTTGCAGTTAAGTTTGCAGTGGAACAAATAGTCTCCGTCGATTCTCCCAATCCCGTGCTGGTTTATCTGCCGCATAGGAAACGTGACGACGATACAGCGGTGCTAATGGAGCTGGAGGCCGGTGGAGAGCGGTGGGAACCGCAACTCAAGCGTGAATCACGTCGTGTGCTGAAGCAGCAGTTTGGCGATGGCCAGATCGACAAACTGCTGAGTTCTCCGAGCATAACCTACGAAGACATCGTGAATGTCTTGGCGGGCGATAGCGAGCGGGGGTCTTCGGGATCACTGTTAGAAGTCATTTACGAGGCTCGTCACGACAACGTGTCCGTAGTGGCGGCATGGCTGGCGAGTTCCGAAAAAGACGAAGCGGTCATCGAAAAGGGAGCGACAACTGAGCTGTACCAATTGCTCGAATCGCGCATGGGATTAACGTTCAATGAAGGCATCGACCTTCAGGAAGCACGCCGCAAAGCGAGTCGCTACGTATTGCTGGCTGAGTTTCGAAACGATCTGGTTGGCGAGGCACCTTCCTCGCTCAATCTCGTTGAGCAACCAACAGCGAAGCAACTTGAACTGGTTTTGTCGGTTGCTAACACGCTTCGCAAGAAACACGCAGAAGCCTATGTGCTAATTGCGGATGCGATTGAGCAAGAACTGCATCTCAGTTCTCAAGGAATACTTCCTGAGCATCTCGGCAAGATCGATACGTTTCGATTCGAGGAGCAAGTATTGCTGGATCACGTCGGTCAGTTGATTGTCGCGGGCGAGTTCAACAAATCGCAAGGAATTGTCGATCAACGCAGACACAGTTTCTGGGCGCTGCATCAACTGCAACGACAGGAACAATGGCAGGCCTACGGGTTGGCAGCGGAGTTGGGATTGGCCGTGCAGGAAGTTGATACGCAACTGCCAAGTGAGACCAAGACTCCAGTGCGTTGGGTCGAAGGCTACGTGGCAGAGAAGGGATGGTATCGCGTCGATCTGCTCCATCGGCGCATGGAATCAACTCTGTCGGCAATGACCGATTCGATTGCTTCGGAGAAAGTGGTGCATCGAGTTCGCCAAGACTATGAAAGTCTAGTGGACCGAATGACAGACGGATTCGTCGCCGCGTTCAAAGGGTCCGATTGGGCAATTCCGGGGATTCTTCATCAGACGAATGTCTACAGCAAGCACGTTGCCAGTCCGGCGGAACCTGTCTGCTTCATACTCGTCGATGCGCTTCGCTACGAAATGGGAATTGAGCTAAAGGGGCTGCTCGAATCCGCGCAGCAATTGAGCATCGAGCCCGCTGTGGCGGCTGTCCCCACAATCACCCCTATTTGCATGGCAGCTCTGATGCCAGGAGCAGAGGAGTCGTTCTCCGTCGTCGAGAGTGGGAAAGACCTCGGCGGTAAGATTCATGGCTCCACTACAGGTTCATTGGCCGATCGAAGGAAGTACTGGAAGGGGCAGGTTCCTGACGTCGTTGATTTGGAGTTGGATAAGGTTCTCAGTCATTCGAGTTCTCAATTGGAAAAGCGAGTCAGCGGGGTGCCGCTGTTGTTAGTTCGTAGTGTCGAAATCGACGCGATGGGTGAGGGAGGAAATACGTCTCTTGCCCGACAAGTGATGGATACTACGATCAACAATGTGGCGCGGGCAATCAAGCGACTCGCGGTGATGGGGATCTCGAAGTTCGTGGTGGCAGCGGATCATGGCCACTTGTTTATCCATGAGCGAGATGAGTCGGAAAGAATCGAAAAGCCAGGTGGCGAGCAAGTTTCTCTGCATCGGCGATGCTGGGCCGGACGCGGTGGAGCGACGCCACCATCGACAGTTCGTATCTCGGCAGCACAGTTTGGATATGAATCTGATCTCGATTTTGTGTTTCCGACCAATAACTCGGTTTTTCGGGCGGGCGGCGACTTGGCTTACTACCACGGTGGGTTGAGTTTGCAGGAATTGCTCATTCCGGTTCTCACCGTGCGTATGCCAACCGAGACTAAGGCATCAAACGCAGAGATCAACATCTCACTAGCAAAGGTACCCGATCAGATCGTCAACCGCATTGTTACCTTTGGTATCAATGCTGAGGCATCCCTGTTCTCACAGGATGACTTTGCAGTTCGACCTGTGCTGCTCAGTGATGGCCAACATGTGGGGCACGTGGGAATGGTTCTAGATGCTACGCACGACCAGCTCACTCATTGTGTGAGTATTAGACCCGGCACAAATTGCACAGTCGGTGTACAGTTGCTCCGGGAAGATATTACTAGCGTCGAGATAGTTGTTCTCGATCCAGATACAGACCGAATACTCGTAAAGTCGAATAAGATTCCTGTGAAACTAGGAATCTGATGAGATAGGTAGACCTATGACTGAAGAACAAACGCCGATCAGCCAAGACTCGCTTGATCAAAAGCTAACCCAAGCCTTTGACGGTAAAGTCGTCCGCAAGGACTTGGTCCGTAAAGTCAAAGTTGGGGCAAATGTTCCAGTGTTTGTACTGGAGTTCTTGCTGGGAAAATACTGCGCTTCGTCCGACGAAATGGCCATTCAGATGGGCCTCAAAGTCGTAAACGAAACACTTGCGGAGAATTACATTCGGCCCGACGAGTTCATGAAGGCCCAGTCCAAAGTGGAGCAGCTCCAAGGCTCATCTCATACGTTCATTGACAAAGTGAAAGTGCGACTTGCTGATTCTGAGTACTGGGCAGAGCTTGTCAACTTCAATCACAAATATGTCCACGTCTCTCCGAAATACGTCAGAGAATACGACCGTCTGTTGACGGGCGGAGTGTGGGCTCAAGTCGAAATGAAATTTGAGTACGACGAGGAATCTCGTGGAAAGAATCCGTTTTGGATCAACAAGCTCCAGCCAATTCAAATCGCTTCATTCGATGTGGAAGAGTATCAACGGGGCCGAGCTGGATTTACCTCCGACGAGTGGATCGATGTAGTAATTCGCACTATGGGCTATGAGCCCAACGTCATGGACAAGCGTCTAAAGATGCTGTTTATGGTTCGACTGATCCCGCTTACTGAACGTAATTTCAATCTAGTTGAGCTTGGACCTCGGGGAACTGGTAAGAGCTACGCCGTACAGGAGCTTTCACCGTATGGAGCACTACTGACAGGCCCCACTACCGTAGCCAACATGTTCGGGCACATGTCCGGCAAGCAGAAGGGCATGGTGACCATATGGGATGTTGTTGCATTCGATGAAGTCGCTGATCTGCAAAAGATGCCAAAAGAAGTCATCACGACGATGAAAACGTACTGCGAATCCGGCACTTTTCAGCGTGGAAAAGAATCTGACACTGGCGATGCGAGTATCGCGATGTTCGGCAACACAAACCAGCCGATTGACGTAATGGTCCAACAAGGACACCTGTTTGCACCGATGCCGGATGTAATTCGGGATGACATGGCATTTATTGATCGACTGCATTTTTATCTGCCCGGCTGGGAAGTTCCCAAAATGCGACCGGATCTATTTACAGGTCACTACGGTTTTGTGGTTGATTATTTTGCTGAAGCATTACGTGCGCTAAGGAAGCACAATTTCACTGAGACACTTGATAAGCATTTCAATCTCGGCAGCCATCTGAATACACGCGATCAAAAGGCCGTGCGAAAGACCGTTTCAGGGTTAATGAAGATTATCTATCCGCACGGCGAAATCTCGAAGGAGGAACTGGCTGAATTAGTCGAGTTCGCCATTGAGGGGCGTCGTCGAGTAAAAGAGCAACTCAAGAAGATGGGCTCATTCGAGTACTACCAAACATCATTTAGCTACAGCGACCGAGAACTTGGCGAAGAAAAGTTCGTCGGCGTGCCCGAGCAAGGAGGCAAGGATTTGGTTGCTGCCGACCCACTGGCACCAGGTTCGGTATACACAGGGGCTATTGGAGCTGATGGAACTGTCGGACTGTACCGGCTCGAAGTCACGATTACTTCTGGGACAGGCAAGCTAAAAGTAGCTGGTGGTGTGCGAGGTACGACGAAAGAATCAATGAGCCGCGCTTTTAGCTATTTGCTATCGAAAAAAGTAGAATTTGGTATGGGACGAGAGATAGACGGCTCGGATTTCCATGTCGAATCCATCGACCTTCTCAACAATGGTGTAGAGGCCGAAGTAGGGGTGGCCTTTTTCGTAGCGGCATTCTCGGCGCTACGGCATTCGCCTATAACGGCGGCAACACTAATTCTCGGCGATATGAGCATTCAAGGAAACATCAAGGAAGTGCGTTCGCTTACCGAGCCCCTGCAGCTTGCGAGAGACAACGGCGTCAAACGAGCGCTTGTGCCTATCGAGAATAAGCGTCAGTTCTTGGAAGTAAGCGGGGATATCATGGAGCATGTTGATCCAGTCTTCTACGGAGACCCCAAGGCAGCAGCGTTCAAGGCGTTGGGAATGAACTAGGAGCGGTCAATCACGGGAGTCCAAGAGTGCAAAGTGTGTTTACCGCGGTAGGGTATCCAGCTTTCCTCAGATTAGGATACGTTCGATCTCATCAAGCGTGAGTTCATCACTGGTGCGGTCGTACAGTTTTGTGGTTCGCGGCGATTCGTGGGCAGCGATGGCCTGAGCATTCTCAATAGTTCCACCGTTCTCCAAATAAGCGGTAATCCCAGTCGCCCGAAAGGTATGGCAGCTAATCCGCTCGCTCAGTCCAGCCTGTCGCGCACGCCGTTTGACCATTCTGGCGGCATCCTGGCGACTCATCCGATTGCTGGTAATTTCGCCGGATCGCCCAGCCGCCGTACGGAAGAGGGGACCCGTCGCATCAGCTTCGTTACCAGCGGCGGCGATATAGGCATCAAGAAATTCCTCGGCCTTGTGATGGGCTGGCACTTCATGGAACTTGCCACCTTTCTCGTGAAGTCTGATGTAGCCGCGTTTTCCGAGGTGATAGTAGTCTTCGATATTCATTCGCAGGACGGCAGACACACGGGCAAAACTGAAAATCATCAGAGCGATAAGGGCACGGTCTCGAAGACCGAGAGTCGTTGAACAATCAATCGAGTCAAGCAGCTGCCGTGCTTCTTCGGCACTGAGGACGGGCGTCTTGCCGCGTTTCACAACGTGCTTCGGGCCGCGAACGGCGGATGCTGGATTTGTCGGCAGAATTTGACCGACAACGAGCCAGTCAAAGCACATTCGAATCGCAGCCAGATGCTGCTTAACGGTTGGGCTCGAATAGATGGTGCCTAGATACTCGATGTAAGCGGCAACGACGATTGGCTCAATTGCCAGCAGGTCGAAGTCGTGATCGTCACACCAAGCGAAGAAGTCCGAGAGGGCGCGTGCATACGCTTGTCTGGTGTTCTGGTTCCGAATCGTTGCGGTGAAGAACTCGAAGAAGCGCTTCTTTGCTCGCGGGCCAGCGGTCTCGATCAATCGAGGCGCGGGAAGATTAACGGCTAAAGATACCGTCGCCAGTTGGTTGGATTTAGCGTCGTCTGAGTCCACTTGAAGACTAGGTTTCGTGATACATAACGTCCTTTATGTATCACTAAATAGGGCGGCTCAACAAGCAGAAGTTGAGCGTAGAAAATCGCCTAGGGACTCCGCCGTTGCGTAGTCTCCAAGTCGATGGCCACCATGCCGCAAAGGTATAATCGACGCCTGTTCTCGCATCACAAGCCTAGCATAGAGTTCCTGATTGGCTAAATGGTTGCATACAGCGTCTTGCGGACCACAGTAAAGTTGAAGCGGCTGCACCCAGTGCTCGGGACACTCGAAGTTCGCTGGAATTGCGTCAGCTCCGAAGGCGGCGGCCCCCAAGCATCGTGGATCTTCGTGAATGCCGTTCAACGCGAGCGCTGCTCCTCCCGAGAAAGAACACACATAGAACGGTATTTCGTTCCAAATATCTAACAGCTCGGTCAGGACGTGCGCATTCCAGTCTGCCAACGCTTCAGGCTCGCTTGCAAAGCGATTATATGGCACGTCATACGGGGCACTAACATGCATAAAAGTGATCGGACTCTCACCGAGGCTAATCAACACCGAGTCAAAGACGGGTATAAGCGTCTTGCTACGTTCGATGTACTCTTCCTCATCAACCCCTGAACCGCCAAAGAAAACCACAAGTTCAACAGAAGTCTCTGCGAGTTCGAAAACGTCGGCATGAGCCATGCGGCCTAGGATACGACTATCGATTCTCTGCTTGTAAGAGTTCACAGGAATTGACCGGTTTGACAGCGGAATTAAGCCAGACTTGAATCAGATACGACAGTTCTTTCATCTTCTTGGAATTACCCGTATCGCGGTTGAGAGCAGCCACTCCCAGCATTGTATCACTTCCGAAGTTTCGGTGAAGCGGAGCAATGCCAAACGCGTACCCGCTGCGCGGCGGACAGTTCTATGGGTATTAGAAGAGTACCCAAAGTACCATTGGCTGTCCGAGAAGACACCAAGCACTTTACAAATGGATTATTCGATCAAAAATGACATGACACATTCGCTGTATCCACGATCAAGCCATGATGGATTCCACCGTTTCCCTCACCGACCTGAGTTTTCGGACACGCCCAGGTAGCTTTCGGATTGAAGCAAGGGGGCTGCCTGTGGTTGAAGTTGCGTTGCAAGAAACCGGCTTTAGCGTTCGACGAGTAATCGACGAATACCGGCAGCGGCGACTTTTTTCACATTGCGGGTTTGGCTGCTTGGCGGATTGCGACTGCCAGCCAAGGTGCAACTGTGCGGATGCAGCTGGAGAAACTACAGATTGCCGCGGCGAATGTAATCGGTGCTTCGACGCGATGGCCCCGGAGTATTGGTTCCCCTATTTAGGGCCGAGCCTTGTGTGTGTTCGCGATGTCGCCTGGAACATTGCTTGGGCTGCCTTCGGGCCGGAAGTCCGTCCCGATTCGAAATCAGTTCTAGAACTTTCCAAGTTGCTCCGTGGCCCGGTGGCCGAGCAAACAAAGCGACTTCTCCGCAAGGCGAGCCATACCGTCCTGGCCATACAGAAAACGGCTTTCCATACGGCGATGGAGGTCAGCAGCTTGTTTAAGGACACCAGGCTTTATCAGCATCCCTATTTAGAGAAGGATTTGCTGACTTATCCCGCTGCCGCTACCGTGCTTGCGATCGCACCACGAGCCCTTTGGAAACAAGGTGTAATTGATGTGACCAATAGGTGTCGGGCCGACCTCCAAGGTCTTGTGTTGCAGCATGCTCAGAACTGGCGAGCAGTACTTTCACCGTCAGGCCGATCGTATCGCAGTTTGAGCAGAACACTCGTACAGTTGCCAGGGCGTGTTCCCCTTTATTTGCTGCCCCATTTGGCGGAAGTGGAATTGGAGCGTCCCGTTGTGGATCGGGTCGAACTAATTGCATTGCTAGAAGCCGCCTGTTATCTCCACGACCTCCGCCCACTCCATGCAGAGCTTGTAGAAGCGCCGCAGTCGCCAAACCTTCGCGTGTTTAAGCATGCTAAGCGGGCAGAACTGACGCAAGCGATGCAATCGGTTGCTATGGCGTTGGGCTGCGAACTTTCGTCCCGCAGAGCCGAGAATATTGGTGCGATGGCTCGATACTTAATGGCCTACCCAGAACCTCACTACGGGCGCATAGGAGGGCTCACCCGTAAGTCAATCGCTTGGCATCGAGCGGGTGCTCGCGATCGACTCGTCGAGCTCCATAGCCAACATGAGGAGTATTTTGACACGGCGACGACCCTCCCCTCGATTGACCTCCCGAAATCTTCTCACCTTACCTTCCTCCGAACCGCTGGTGATGTTTATCAGGAGGGCAATCGCATGAAGCACTGTGTTGCACAGCTTGCAAACAAAGCTATTGCAGGTTCATGCTACCTATTTCACTGCAATTACGATGGGTGCCACGCAACAATCGAGGTCGATCAGTCTGGACGCATTATTGAAGCGCGTGGGCCGTTCAACCAGCATAACCTAGCAGTAGATTACGGGACTCGTTCCCTAGAAGTTTGGGGGAGTAAATTGCGAAAGTAAGTTAGCCCAAGATTTTCAGATGCCCTTGTGTAAGCATTATTCCCTCCTCTGTCGTTGTCCGTGACTTTTCAGCCAAGGCGATAAGATATAGCTGCCTATGCTATCCTTCGCTTTGGCACAATGACTAAACCGAATTCAGTAGTTATCTACTCCTCTTGTGCGTTATACCCGATTGCCCATGTAGACGCGCATTAGTCAGATTCAGCATTTTTATACCCAAGGTCGAGAAACTGCATGTGCACCTAAATTGCACTCGCACCCTGGGGGTGGCGAATGCCATTTCCTCCTTGGAATAGTTGTTTGAATTTCTTTCCAAGACCTGATAATCGAGCTTTATGACGATATTGTCAGAGACGTTGACATCCTGGAGGAACAGTGAGTGTAGATATAGCTTATACCGATGAGCGACAACATCCCAACCATCAGCAGCTCCTCAAGTCACTTAAGTCAGGAGAGTACTCGTTCATCGATCTAGGTTGCGGTACGGGCGAGTCAATCGCCCACTGCGAAAATCAGTTCAAGAGAGGGAAAGGAATCGGCTTCGACATCAGTCCTAGCAAGATTGCGGGAGCTATAGATAATGGCTATCCGGCAATCTTCGCAGATGTGACGAAGACGGACTTCGACGACGATCTCGTCGATTTCTGCACGATGATGGATTTTCTTGAACATCTGCGCACGGAAGAAGCCGCGGTTGCCATTCTTGAAGCCGCAGGTAAAGTCGCCAAGGACTTCTTGTTTATTCGTCATCCGAGTTTCGAAGACAGAGACTATTTAGAGTCTCTGGAGCTAAAGCTAGACTGGACGGACTGGTCTGGCCATCGAAACAGGATGCTTTTGAGTGACTTCCATAGAGTATTCGCTTCGCTCGGCTGGTCGGATTACATCATCATCCCACAGAAGCAGATACTATCTTCAGACCATCCGGCGATAGTACCGGTAACTGCCGCCACTGATACAGTGCGCTACAATGCAACAGTTCACGGCTCAAAAAGATTTCTGACGTTTAATCGGCCTTTATGGACGCAGTTCGATATCTACGTGAGGTTAAGTCCAGACTTCCTACAACAAGATTGGCTGAACGTAGTAAGTACTTCTGATCAGAACTCTATAAATGAACTTCTGTCCAAAGAGAACCGACGTCTCTTCCGGAAGCTATCTGCTTCGAAAATACTACCGGTTGAGCAGTCTCCAAGTGAACTCAGCATTATTAGTTCGATCAGACATCGTATTTTCAAGAGATAGTCCCATCCAGCCGATCCGTTCACGCCTCTGTTGTTCTACTGTTTTTAACACACCCAATAGGTGGCAAGTCCGTTTCGTCTAGGTCTGGAGACATTCGCGAATCGGCTTCGTTATTATTGATGGGTGCGAAATCGGAAACAACCGTCTTGGGAATCTGATACACAGCCAAGCCACCGGAGTAGTAATAAATAATAAGATCTACTACTGGCAAAGTTGATCGAGTAGCGAGAATACTTCTTGGGGAAAAATTCTTAAAGGTGCTGTCCTCGAAGGAAAGTCTTGATGCACACTCCTAAGCTGCGATTTCATCTAACAGTATCGGAAGTAGAATAAAAAGATGCCGGAGCGGCCCGAAGGCCGCCCGGCTCTCGCTTCGTTTAAGAAGGCTGGCGTTGTTCGTAGATCCAGGAATGCGCCTGATCGGCTACCTTGGCTACGATGAGCAAATCATCGCGTCCGAAACTGTCAGAGGTTTGCCACTCTTCCGACCCTTCTGGTCGATAGATCCGCTGAATCTGGACGTTGTGGCGAGTACCTGCCGAAGTTTCATTCTCCCAAATCACTGCCTTGATGCGACCAATTCGGATTTCGTGAGCGCTTTTCTTTGCCATTGTTTGTTCCTCCGTTTGAGAAAGGGTTAGTTTGTTTACTCACCAAGTGCTGGTGAACAACTAACACTTTCGTCGGAGGACTTTCCCGTTGTGATCTCCGAGACTGGCGAGAAACCGGATCTACTCAGGTCAAGTGACAGGCCCTGCTGGCATGCGACCTGACCGGTCGACAGGAGTGGCGAGTAACTCAGGGGCAATGGCTTTGAAAACGAAAGAAGAACAAATGGTCTGCCAAGAGCTGTGGAATGAACATCTTAGGCAAGGGCGTTATGCAGATTCAGCGACTCGCTCGGGAAAGACTGGCACAGCTTCTGTTCTTGGCGTGGTATGTAACGCAGCCAACTGGTAGCCAGCAGGTGTCTCCTCGAACTCGTCCGCGCTCAGGACTTCTTTAAGACGAAGCGACAAGCCCATGCGGGAGTAGCCTCGTTCTCTGAGGCGACGTTCGACTTCTGCTCGAAGCTCGTTAGCTTGAAGGGCACTAGTTTGCAAAACAGCAACCACGGCCTCCCTGACGACGGTCTTAACTGGCGAAGGCTTTGTCGTCCCCCTCTTGCCGTTAAGCTTTCCAGTGCTTGAAACTCCGAGGGCAGTGAGTGCCCCGCGAACGCGTTTGAGAGCGTCATCAAGCTCCGAGGCTCGTTGGTCTAGCTCGGATTTGCGCTCGAGCAGGGTCGTCTCTTCTTGCTGTAGCGTAGAGATAGCGGAGTTTAGACGTTCTAACATGATGGAGTCCTTTCAGTAGAATGGATAAGCGGAATGCATGATTGGCGTCAGGCGATATGCCTCACGCGATACTGATTGTCGGGAAAGTCTTGAAGCTCGAATTGATTCGTCGCCATGAAGACTTCGGAGATGCTCGCGAATCCCCAACGTTGCTGTCGGTAGAGCGTTGAGTGGATTTGCAGGTAGTCCTCGACTGCTTGAATCTTCGCCCAGCCGTTCTTATTCGCATGAGCAGTCACGGCGACGCGAAGCACCCGTATTTGCTGCTTCCGAATCGGACCGCTAACAGGCGAGCTGTCGCCGAGGCAGAGGAACTCAGAGCAGGAAGACTTCAGCTTCTTGGAAGCATCGTTTGGGCCTATTCCGAAGCAAGGATTGCCTTCCGCAATGAGTTCTTCTGCCAGAGCAGCGAAGTCGCCATCGGCGCTCACGATGCAGACCGCCTCAGCCGTACCTCTCCTCACCAAACGCTTGGCAGCACGGCAGATTGCTTCGTCGGTCGAGTTCGAGCACCTGAACGCCCTTTTTACGCGACAGAGGTCGAAGCCAAGGGCTTTGACCACTGGCGACTGCCACGGCGGCGTGGTCGTTCTTCGAAATTCTCCGTAGACGATACGCACGGAAACGATGCCAAGCGTGCCCGCTTTGTGGAGAATTTCCTCAGCGAATTCGGGAGCGATGTTTTCACCGTCGACCAATAGTGCAAGCTTTTTCTCGTTCATGATTGCAGTGCTCCGAGGGAGTTAAATGGCGAAACCGTGTGAATCACCCAGTGGTTGTGTCAGCAAGGCGGCCTTGCCGGTCCAGGGGACGTATCATCCTCACCCGGTGCTTGGGATGATACGACGCTGGAGAGAGGCAGGAGGGCCTGACCTAGTGGGTAATGCAATTCGCCATGAAAACTCCTCTCGGAAATGGGACATGAGAATAGATGCTAGAAACGAATGTAGGTCGGCGGATTCATCATCTTGGCAGCCGGGATGCTCAGTGAGTATCTGAGAGTCACCAATAGCTCGGCTGAACTTGGTCACCGAATACGGTCCATTGACCGTCGGGGATCTGCTCACGCCCGAACAGCTCAAGGTAGGGCCCCGGACTGACTTTCTCAACTAGATGACGGAAGACCCCCGGCTTCCGGCTATGCTTACGTCGTGCAGTGCAAAGCCAACTTGGGTGCTGGCGTTCCTGGAAACAGAGGTTGCCCTTGACGCCGAGAAGCATGTACTCGTGAGACATCCTCCAGTAGTTGCCAGTGCCGATTTGGTCTTTGATCCAAACAAGTCCAGACTTGTATTCAAAGCCCCACGCTTTGATGAGGTCGAACGCTTCACGGAGGAAAGAGCTGGTGGTCCAGAGATGAAGGTGAGCGTTAGGCCTCACCAGTGAAGGGACAGGGAGCGACAGGAGTTTCTCCATTGGCATCGCTCCGTAGTGATTGATTGCCGCACCGCGAGCGGCCGTATTCTCATACGGCCAAGGCGGGTCACAGTAGACGGTCGAGAATTGAAGGCCCTGCTCAACTAGTTCGGCGAGGTCTTCAGTCACTTGAGGATAATATTCCGCTGGGGCTGACCTACTCATGGCGCACCTCCCTCGGAAGCATCCGAAGAAGCAGCACAGTCCATCAAAGTGATGACTGCTTCGCGAACGTGAGGAGGTAGTTGCGGCCAACGCTGAGCGATATAATCGAGCGTGGGCGAGAACTCGGAATTGCCGTCCAATGCCAGCGAGTGACGCTCAGAGACGTCAGTACGTGGCCCAGATGTGGACGGCGTTTCGGGTGGTTCGCCTAAGTCGTTGGCTGGTTTCCCGTTGCGAATTTCAGCATTCGCATTCGATTCCCGCCGCCTCCACTTTTTGGGCTCCTAAATCGTTAATGCAAAACGACTTGCGTTAATGAGGGCGGCGGGTTTCAAACCCGCCGCCCTCAGCTCAATGCCAGTTGCCGGCACTTCATGACAGTGATTGGCAGATAGAAATCGCTTTGGGCCGCGCCAAGTGCAGACAATGTGCAGACAGGCTCACCCTCCACGCCATCTCCGTACTGTATCTGATCTCCATGCTGTATCTGCTACTTCAAATCGCCCGCTTTCCGACTATTCGCTCGCTTCTTTTGACAACTCGTCTATTTCTCTGAGCTTGAATCGAACACTGACAATGTATGGCGCCGTGTCCGCTTGCCAGTGGCCGTACGTGGTCGCCACGAAGGTGCCGTCGGGCAGCAGCTCTAGTCCGGGGTAAGCGGTGTCGCCGCCCTTCTTGTTGTCCATCAGACGCAAGCGATACTGCCCCTCGGTTCCTTTCACCAAGTCGTCGTATTCTCCGACCCAAGCGACCCAATCCCCTTCAGTGCGACTTATTTCACTTTGCTGATTTGAATCCTCCGCTTTGCTCAACGCATTGACAGGCGTACGGTCGCGAAACGTGACGACAAGCCGTCCATCGGGCGCGTAGCGGCAGACGTGTCGATCGCCGGTCAATGCTCGTGGTAGCTGGCGAGGTTCGGTCCACGTTTTCCCTTCGTCATTGGAGAAGATGATATGCGAGTTCTTGTTTCGGCGATTCTCTCGCAGCAGCACGGCCAGTTGTTTGCCGTTCGGTGAACGGATGCAGCCCGGCTCACAAAGGTGGACGCTGCTGCTGCTGAAGACCTCCTCCGGGAAGGACCATGTCAAGCCGCCGTCTGCACTGAACGTCTTGAACAGTCGCATCTGGGGTGAGCGTTTGCCTGCTGGTGAGCCCCAGAACGAACCGTCCCCTCCTTTGAAGAACCGCCCATCATCATGGAACATGGCAAGGTAGTGCCCCTTGCTCTTTAGTGGCTTCACGAATCCCATGACGACAATCCCGCCCCAATCGCCCGCCGAAGTCAGTTCCGACCATGTTGCGCCGTCATCTTCACTTACCGCCAGCCTGACTGGATACAGGCCTGACCATAGGATCAATCGCTTCTTTCCCGTCTCGTCGACAACTCGATGAATGGTCGGCACCTCTCTGGAAGTTGCCCAGGTCTTTGGCGTGGGTAACCGCTCCGACCAGGTGAGTCCTCCGTCGTCGCTGCGTTTCATGACGATCTGCCCCCGCCCATGCCCTTTTGGGTAGACAGCGAACATTGTCTTGCCGTCATCGAGCAACACCGTTGTTACGTGGCCCAGGTATTGCCCTTTCTCCCGGTCGACTACTACCTGCCGCTTGGTGTCGTCACTCAAATCGATCAGCGGGAGGCTCCAATGACGGTCAAGCGGAGCCGCCACTGCGTTGTTGGTGACCGGGCCGGCATGGACAGCGTCCTCGGTAGGTGTGGTTGTACCTGTAAGCTGATTCGTCAGCAGTTCAGCAACCATCGCATGTGCTGCATCGTTCGGATGCATGCCATCTAGCAGCAAGTCGTCGACCTGCTGGCCGGGCTGCTTGGCATAGGACTCATAGCCTTTCCACACATCGACTAGCTCCACATTCTCGCTAAGCGCTACCTCTCGAGCTGCCTCCGCGTATTGAGCCAGTCGTGTGTGTCTCCACTGTTCGAACCTGTTACCGAGCGGATTGGGTGTCATCAAAATAACCCGGCTTCCATCTTCCTTAAGCTGCGTAACGATCTGCATCAAGTTGCGACGGTAGTCCTCCGCAGGAATCCGTGAGGCTGCATTCGGCTCACCCGCATCGACCCACGAGTCGTTGATACCAAACTGGACGATCACAACGTTGGGCTGTTGTTTGCGGACGGCGCGATCCAAGCGGTCTAGCGCGTGCTGCCGCCGATGGCGGGCGTTGTCGCTCAATCTACCGGTGTGGCTGCCACCAACTCCAGCGTTCACGATGGTCGCTTTCATGCCGGCTGCGGCAAGTAGCGAAGGAAGTCGCTCCGCATACACCTGTTCCACCGTATTCCGGCGTGCAGTCGTGGAGTCTCCGAACGCGACGATTCTCAAGGGCTCCGCATGGGAGGCGAATCCAATGCCGGAAGCAATAAGGCAGACAACGAACAACAGAATTCGTGGCGATTTCATGGGAAGTCACTTTCGGTGCAGCGGTGCGCGGGGGCTTGGTGGCATCGAGATGCGAGGGTGCTGTCAGCGGTCTCCAGTGCAACGGCTAGGAGAATATTCCGCAATTTCACGAAGAAAGGATTGACAGGGATGTGATGATTTATCATGTTTATAACATGAGCAACCATTGGAAGCAACTGATTTATTCGGTTGCGTTGGCTGGTTTTTTCCGTGTCCCTCTTCGGCGGACGAGGCAGCGCCGGGAGTCGAGGGTATCGGGATTGGCCCGTTGCCGCGTGGCCGGCCCTTGGCCGCCGTTACTTTGAGTCGTTACCTGATTTTCACCGAGGAGAATGAGATGCTAATGAAAAGCGCGCTGTCGGCCTTCACGTTGGTGCTTGCTGTCTCCATTGGAGCAACTGCAAACGCCGCCCTCGTGACGTATGACGCGACCGACATCCTGGGTAATGTGGATGGGTGGGGCTTGCTGTTTGACAATGCCGCAACCGGTGATTCGTTTTCTGACAATGCAGGCGTGTTGGAGTATTCGACGCCAGACAATCCTGGCGGACGCATGCAGAAACTGGCGCCCATCTTTGGCGGAGAGGGTAGCTATTTGGTCACCGTCAGTGCCAACGTGGACGCCCCGCAGAACGGCCTGGACGGACTGCAAATCTGGATGGGCAACGGCTCCGCGGGCGGAATTTTCGCCATCAGTGCGACGGGGCTGTCGAACAACGGTGACGCGATCCAGACATCGGTCGACAACACGACTGGCTTCAATACCTACAGCTTCTTCTTCGACGAGAGCGATAGCCTGTTTGATATTGCCTACAACGGTTCGATCATCGCCACCGACGTGACACCAGGCGGCAACACTGGTGATCGGTTGTACGTAGGCGACGGGCAAAGCACGGCGCACTCTGGGAATGTTGCAATATCGCAGATTGGCGTCGACTTGATGGCAACCGCGGTACCCGAGCCTGCTTCGCTCGCATTGGCAGGACTGGCCGTGATCGGTTTCGTCTGGAGTAGGCGTTGTCGTTAGCAGGTTCCATTTTTCACGGGCGCCCGACTGCGAGGGCATCGATGCCTTGGTAGTCGGGAGCCTCGTTCGCACGATTCGCAGTACAATACGGAGTGACACGTGTTGGGATCAGCACGTTCGGCTAGCTGCGAGCCGATTAACCAGTTTCTACCTCTAGCTGAAGTGGATAACCCATGAGCCAAACACGGATGGAGTTTGCCTATGCGAAGCTGCGTGACAAGGTCTGCGGCGGGGAGTTCCCCCCTGGCCATCGCCTCGTCAATCGTACGCTCGGGAAGGAACTCGGCGTCAGTACGGTTACGGTTCGTGAGGCGATCCACAGGCTGGCGAGCGAAGGATTGGTGGAGCACATCCCCAATGCCGGCGCTTATGTCCGCGAAATCGATCGCAAGGACATGATCGATCTGCTGCGGTTGCGAAGCAAGCTCGATTGCTTCGTGGTGGAGGAAGTAGTCGGCAAGCCACCTCATGAGCTGAGATCGCTCGAAAACATCTGCCGTCAGTGGCGTGAATTGATCCTCGAAATGCGGGAACTCCCCGACCGCAGGCTCACCGGCGAGCAGCTTAAGCGCTGGCTGGAACTCGATTCGCGATTTCATGCTGTCTTGGTGGAAGTGGCGGACAACGCCTGGCTCAGCAAAATGGTTGACGATCTCGACCTCAACGCGCGGGCCATGCGCACGAAGGCACCGTATCTGGCATTCTCAGAAGCAGCTCAGACTTATCGGCACCATGCGTCGATTACCAGGGCGATTATGAACGAAGACCTCGAGGCAGCGCTGTTCTGGATGCGCAAGCATGGGGACGCGTCACTCGACTACTTGCTCAAGCACCTTGACGATATCAAACCGTCTGGTCGTTGAGCTGCGAAAGCGGCAGGGGGCTGGAATCTGTAGCGCTGTCATGCCTTGCAGTGGCCTGATAACGCATTGTTACCTGGATGTGCATCAAAACACCCCTATTACTTATCCCATGATTGGATTAGTCGAAATGTCAGTCATTAAGAGAATCGCGGCAGCGGTGCTGTTCACCGGGATGGCCGTGACCGTCGAGGGTCAGACGGTAGTGCTCGACTTCAATGATACACTGCACGAGACCGATGGCTTCGACACGGTGAACAACACGCATGGCGAGCCAAGCCAGTATTCTTACAGTTCCGATGGGCTGACACTCACGGTAGCCGACGCGACTGGCCTCGGTCTCGGCAACTGGGGCAACGCAAGCGCCAACTTCGCCGACGATCCGGTCATCGCCTCAGGCTCGTCAGGAACCTTCCTTGAACTCACTGCGGACAACGGAAACGTGTTTGCTGTCAATAGCATCGATGTCATCGATTTTCTGCCGGCTCACGCCACGGGTAATATTGGTAGCACGGTCACGTTTTACGGTCTAAAACCTGACAATAGCTTCGTGAGTTCGACCTTCAGCTTTCAGACCTCCGCGTACGACAAGGAGCTACACAGTTTCCCGGCTGAGTTTGCCGGGCTCAGTAGTTTTCTCTGGAATCAGAGTTCGCTTGGCGAGCCTCCGGCACCCATCATCGGTGCTCTCGCCAATCGCGTGCACATGGTGGACAACTTGTCGATCACGTTGCAGGGCCCTCCCCCGACGGAACCAATCCTCGAGATTGATCGAGCTACGGGGGCAATCTCTATCGAGAACATCAGCGCCGACTCTCTTCAAATACTCGGCTATTCCATCCTTTCTTCGAACGGTGCTCTCGACCAATCCGGTTGGACTACCATTTCCGGCAACTTTGACGCTACTCCAGCCAACGGTGGTACGGGGGATGGTACGGTCGACATGGATGACCGTTGGCATGTTCTATCCGACAGCGACGTCATGACGGATCTAAGCGAAGCCGAGTTAGTCCTCGGTGATGGCGGCACAGTCGCCAGTGGACAATCCATAGAATTGGGAACACCCTGGGTCGCCAACCCCTTTGGAACGGCGGATCTGACCGTTCAGCTGCTATTGGGGGATGGAACGCTCATGGATATCGACGTCGAGTTTACCGGCCCTGAGATCATCAGTGGCGATATTGCTGGCGCTACAATAAATGATGGGCCTGATGGTAGCTTGGACATCATCGATTGGCTTGATTTTCGCGCAAACCAGAATGCAGATCTCTCGGGATTGTCCATTGCTCAAGCCTACCAGCGGGGCGACTTGGACGGCGATCTCGATAGCGACTTGATTGACTTCGTCCTGTTTGCCGCAGCGTACAACTCTGTCAACGGGGCCGGTGCGTTTCAAGCCATGGTAAGCCGTGTTCCCGAGCCGAACTCCCTCGCCATCGCTTTGGTGACTGGCATGCTCGCGGTTGCATTCCGATATCACGGTCTGGGAAGAACAAGTATCAAGGTGTTCCTCGCTTTGATGACGACCTGCCTGCTCGGTGTGCTCCAAGCAGGAGATGCACGCGCGGCACTGGACGGATTCCTTCCTTCCAGCAGTTTCAATCATCTCTATACGCCGGCCGACATTGTTGGCGGCGTCGACGGGTGGAACGGCACTGGGTTGCTTGGCGGTGCCGTAGGCAACGGAACCGATTTCTTCGTGAATGGTGACGACCAGCTTGAATACAACACGTCGGCCGCCGGGGGGGGAGTATGGGTCAAGCAGGACTCGAGCCCAAGCGTGTGGATCGACGAGATTGGAGCGGATACTTCCTACACCTGGGAAGCAAGAATCAAGATGGAAGCTCCAGCCACCCCAGGCGACCATAGCACCTATATGTGGATGGAAAACGCTGCCAGCCAGGGAATGATCCTCTCGATTAGCAACAACGGCTCGAACATTGACGGGGATACCAGCGACAACACCGACGACTTCCACAACTACCGAGTTGCGTTCGACGCCGCGGACGATGTGTTTCACGTCTGGCGGGACGGCACCCAACTGACCGACGCTGCTGGCCTGCCAGCAGGCAATCCCAGTGGCGGTCAGCGATTGATCTTCGGCGACGGAAGCAGCTCAATTCTTTCGGGGACGGTGCTCACTGAATACCTCCGTATCGACACAACTGGCGCTTACACCGCCTTCGCCGAACCGGAGTTGAAGCTACTGGTCAATAAATCAACGGGTTTGGTCTCCATCGTCAACGACGGCACGCCAGCGACCGGCAACGTTACCTTTAACGCCTACTCGATCACGAGTGCCGCTGGCGCCCTCGAGTATAGCAACTGGACCAGCCTGCAAAGCATCGACCTGGACGGCAATGGAGTACCCGATGATGGAATCGGTTGGGAGCAATTCGAAACATCAAGCGACAGCTACCTTTCGGAAGCGTTCCTGACCGGCATGAGTTCACTCGGTGACCAGGATGCGCCGATCAGTCTTGGGCAGTCGTTCGATACGTCCATCTTTGGGGTTGGTGTAGATGGCGACTTGGCGTTCAGCTACACCGATGCGGACGGAGTTCTTCACCAAGGAGAAGTCCACTACGTGACCAGCGCCGGGCTGCTTGGCGATTTTAACGGAGATGAGATAGTCAACATCGCCGACTACACGGTATGGCGAAACAACCTGGGTGGAGACGAATCCGTCCTGCTAGGCAACGGAAACAACAATGGCACCGTGGACGAGGGCGATTATTCGCTTTGGAAGTCCAACTTCGGCACCGCGGGCAGTGGAAGTGGCAGTGTTTCTGCTGCCACGGTGCCGGAGCCGAGTAGCGGGATAGCCGCAGTCATCGCTCTGGCTTTGGGCGGCACCATGCTTGTCAGCCGCCGTAGGAACCTATGCTGGCAACGCATCGCGATAACGGCTTTCGCGATGTTCTTGCTATCAACGGCCCACGCTGCCACAACTCTCGACCGGGAGTATCGCTTGGGCGACGACGGCGAGGGGGCCAGCGACGGTAGCACGGTAGGCGCCGGCAACGGATTCGGCACCACCTTCGACAGTGCAGGCACGCCCGGCGCTGGCGACTTGCAGGATCTGATTCCGAGTGGGTTTCTGTTGCACACAAAAGTGGGTGGGAGCGGAGGGCGGCCTGGCGCAGCAACGGAAGATCTGGGGATTGTGTTCGACGGAACAGACGACCTGCTTTACACCCCATTCAGCATGAATGCTCCTACGCAAATGTGGGACAATGCCACGTTCTTTCCGTCTGGTTTTCCTCACAATTACGAAGGCATTTACTCGCACGGCATCCAGTTTTGGGCAAAACCAAACCAGACGGTGCTTACTGCAGGCCAGCGTCAGGATCTCGTCATTGATACACCAGAGAACGGAGTCTACATCACGAATTCCGGCAATTGGGGATTGCAGTTCGACGGCGGCGGAGACTCGGGTGTCGATGTCGCAGGGACGGTCGACAGCAATGGCTGGGCTCACGTCATGCAACTAGGTGGAATCGTTGATTTGAAAAACGGCTCATCTCCCTCGCAAGGAGCACTGTACGTCAACGGTGTCGCTGTCATTGCAACCCAGTCCAATCAGACTTTCGATGCCAGCAGCAGCCCCCTGAGCATCGGCGCCTCTGTGGCCCTCAATGCGGAGGGCGCTCTATCAAGCTCCTCGAATCACTTTACAGGAGTACTGGATGACGTGGGCCTCTTCTTCTGGGGCAACAATACCGGCCAGACCAACGGCGGCGCAGGACCCTTTGGCCAAGACTGGGGTGCCTTTAGCCTGCCCGAAGATAATGAATGGATCAGTATGGAGTTGGATCGACTGGCGTCGCTCGCCGGCGTCGCTTCCATTCCTAACGGTGATGTTAATCTCGATGGAATCGTGTCCGGCGACGGAACCGGCCCCGCAACCACCGACGACGTTACTGCGTTCATTGATGGCTGGTTGTTTACGACCGCTCCAAACGGCGTGCAGATCGGCGACTGGGTCAGTCGACAGAATGGCGATCTCAACTACGACGGCATCACCAACCTGGCCGATGCGTTTATCTTGCATCAAGGTTTGCTCGCGGCCGGTTCGGCTGGTTTCGATTTTAGCCTACTCGAGGGCATTGGTGTTCCCGAACCGCCCACCACTGTGATCGCGATGGTGGGGCTCATTGTAGTGGTCTTGGCAAGCCGCTACCGGTTCATTAATCCCAAGCCAACGACAGGCATCAATGTGCGACAGCAAATCCGAACTTGTGATGCATCGAACGGGACTCTTGGCAATTACTCGCGATATGCTGGGAGCCGCGCGGTTGCAGCTGCTTTTACACTGGTCGAGCTACTGGTAGTGATCGCCATCATTGGAATTCTGGTCGCACTGCTCTTGCCGGCGGTGCAGGCCGCTCGCGAGGCCGCGCGGCGAACCCAGTGTCAGAATCACTTCAAACAGGTGGGGCTGGCCCTGCACAACTATGAGGGAACCCACCGAGAATTGCCGTATGGTCAAGCTGCGAATTCCTGCGTGTCGGGAGTTGGCGGAGGTTCGATCACAGAAGCACGGTGGGCGTGGGGTGCGCAAATCCTGCCCTACATGGAAGATTCCAGCCTGCACGACTTGATTGACTTCAAGAAGAACCCTCACCAACAGCTCGACGCGATTCGAACCTTCGTCGATGTCTATCTGTGCCCCAGCGATCCGCAGGGACGTGAGTTGGTCAGTTTCACCAATTTCATCGAAGGGCTCCAGGATGCTGCGAAGACGAACATGGATGCCATTGTCGACTCGACCGACCACAAGTGCGGCGGAATCAGTGTGAAGCACAGCAGCGAGAAGCCGGACGGCGCATTCGCCAACTTCTCGTCCTTCAAGTTTCGTCAGTTCACCGATGGATTGAGCAATACACTATTCGTTTGCGAAGTGACAGGCGCCGGAGAGGGGACAAATTCCTCCCACTGTTGGCCCATTCTCAACTCGAACGACACCGCTGGTGGAATCAATGGACCCAACACCATTCCCGGCGATGGCACCTGGACCTATCACAATAACGGTCCCTCGAGCTTCCACCCTGGTGGTTGCCACTTCCTGATGGGAGATGGTTCAGTGCAGTTCTTGCAGGAGTCGATCGAACCGGGCGCACTGGGAGCCATGACTAGTCGCAATCGCGGCGACAATGCGGAGACTTTTACCCCTAACATACCGGTCATTGGGCCTCCGACACGTTAGAGAAAGAACCAGGATGCACAAGATGACCAAAATCCGTGATAGCCTACCCTGGATGCTCGGGTGCGTGGTCCTGCTGACGACCGGTTGCAACCAAGGCGACAGGGACACAACTTCCGTGTCGGGATCGGTTCAGTACGCAAACAAGCCGATCACCGTAGGCGAAATCCGATTCGTCCCGACTCTAGGAACAAAGTCTTCCACCGTCGGCGGTCAGATCCACGATGGCCAATTCGAAATCGCTGCCGGGCAGGGCCTCGCAGTTGGAGAGTACCGGGTGGAGGTATTAGGGTACCGTCCCAGGAATGGCTCGACCGGGCCGGTCGACCTGATGGACCCTGAGGCGGACTACGTGCAGTACGTGCCGGTGAAACATAATAAGAATAGCCAAGAGATCGTTGCCGTGCAGTCAACGGATTCCCCCCTGGCATTGGACTTTGCACTTCCCAAGTGACCCCTTGTCGCGTGGAGTAGGTTTTTTGGGATTTGGTTTCGGTAAGCACTCTTTAGTCGATGAGATACTTCTATGCGTTTCGGATCGGTCATTCTAATTCTTGCTCACATCGCGGCAAGCACAGCGGCTGTTGGAGCCGAAACGATTGTCGCCTTCGGAGACTCAACCACCGCGCCGCGCAGCGTCGGTGCAGCAAGCAATGGCCGTCCCGCGGGGTTGTCGAGCTATGGAATGAATCAATCTGACATCACCAACCCACCCCATAACACGGTCCTGTCAGTTAATGAGACCGATAGCCATCTCTACGTCTATGCGGACATGCTCAGGGATCGTTTGGCCGATTCCACTTATGGTCTGGAGGCAATCGACAACGAAGGGATCGGAGGCAACCGCACCGACCAGGCGTTGTCGCGTCTGAACGGGGACGTATTGGCCAAGACGCCACAGACAGTCGTCGTTCAGTTTGGTATCAACGATTCCGCCCACGACGCAGGCGCCGGAACGGCATCCCGAGTGCCATTGGATTTCAACGAGCAGTCTGGCGGAGACGGAATTCTGGATAACGGCAACGATCACCCGTTTGCCGGTCGCGGAAACTACACTGACAACCTGACACAGCTAGTGCAGACGATGCAGCAGAACAGTATCGATGTCGTACTGATGACCCCAAACCAAGTCGTCGATTACAGTGCGGTCACCAACGATCGGCTATCGCTCTATGCGGACGTGGTCCGCGATGTCGCGGTTTCCGAGAGCACCAAGCTTGTTGATGTCTGGCAAATATACGGTGACTTCGTGGCCGATGGAGGAACCATTAGTTCGCTTACGCTGGACGGCGTCCATCCCAATGCCGCCGGACATCAGTTGGTAAGTGACGCCCTGTTTAGTTTGATATTCAATGCTGGGCCTCCAAACGGCATCGTCGGCGACGTCAATCAAGACGGCAGTGTTTTTGGCGACGGTAGCATGGCGGCGGAGGTCGATGATGTAACAGCATTCATTGACGGCTGGTTGACGACCGGTCATGGGAACCACTTGCAAATGTATACCCATGGTGATCTCAACTTCGACGGCATTACCAACTTGGCAGACGCATTCATACTGCACCACGCGCTCGTCGCCACGGGGTCGAGCGGGCTTGACTTTCGGCTCCTCACGGCAGTTCCCGAACCCCGCGGCACCACGCTGCTGCTGATCGGTCTGTGCCTGCTGTACTGCAAGTCGCGACCCCAACGAACGCAAGAGTGCAACAATGCACCGCATTGCTCGACGAAATGCAAGACGATACGCCACCTCCAACCACCGATGGCACTGCTTTTCGATCACTGATGTTTGTTATTCGCCCGATGCCGCTCAAAAGGCGCGCAGACCACCCCTATTCATTCACGAACAAGTCCGCAATGAACCAACGATTGACAGCTACTTCCTCACCGCTTTCAACACGAGGTGAGCCGAATCCCTCCGTTGAATCTCCAACTAAAAAGTACGTCGAGCACATCAAGCGGTGTGGAATTATCGCCGCTGTCCATACGCCGATGCACTCCAGTGGCGACCTGAATCTCTCGATTGTCGAGCGCCAGGCGGAGTACTTCTTAAGTAGGGGTGTGAGTGGAGTATTCATCGCCGGCACAACCGGTGAGTGCCACTCACTGAGAGTTGAAGAACGTCTCGCCTTAACCGAACGCTGGGCGCAAGTGGCGGCTGGATCGGACCTGCAACTCTACATACATGTTGGTCACAACTGCCAACGCGACGCGCAGACACTGGCCGAACACGCCTCCAAGCTACCGGTCGACGCCATCGCGGCAATGGCTCCGTGCTACTTCAAACCACAGTCGATCCCTCAATTGTTGGAATTCCTCGCCCCCATTGCCGCTTCCGCGTTGCGATTGCCCTTTTATTACTATGACATTCCCTCATTGACCGGCGTGCATCTTTCGATGCTCGAACTGCTGCACCAGGGACCGATGCAAATCGCTAACCTTGCTGGCATAAAGTATACAAACGCCGACTTTGCACAGTTCGAAGATTGCGTGCTCTATGATGGTGAGGCGTTCAACATCATGTTTGGTTGCGACGAATGTCTTGTCGATGGTCTAGCACGAGGCGCTGCCTCAGCGGTCGGAAGCACTTACAACTTCGCTGCTCCACTCTACAACATGATCATCGACGAGTATGACGCAGGAAACGTGGAGGCTGCATCCGTACTCCAAGATCAATCGAAGCAGATGGTCGAGGTTCTCAGCGAGTACGGTTTCTCGGCCGCTGCGAAATCAGTGATGAAGATGATTGGCATTGACTGTGGTCCGGCACGTTCGCCTCTGAACAACCTGACAACACAACAGCTAGATGAACTAGAGCAGCGACTCACAGAGTTGAGCTTGCTCGGCTGACACATGTTCACGATCATCGGCTGCACACAGGTCGACACTCAGAGAAGGCAATGGGATGACTCCGTGGCGAGCACCTTTCCACTTCTGCTTGCTGCTGCTGATTTGGCCTGGCGCTGTGTACGCTGATTTGACGTGGACGCAACTCGCACCCCTACCGGATGAGTTCGGATTTGGTGGACCAAGCGTCGGCGTTGTCGATGATGCACTGGTTGTGGCAGGCGGAGCCAACTTCCCCGACGGTCCTCCCTGGGAAGGGGGCCAGAAGGTCTACCACGATCGCATATTCGCACTCGACTCGCCTACTGCCGAGTGGACTGAAACTGGCAGACTACCAGTACGCTTGGCGTATAACGCCTCGCTGACTACCGATGACGGCCTACTTATCCTTGGAGGAGAGAGCGACGGCAACGCAGTAGCCGACGTCTATAGACTCCGCAGAGCACCCGACTCAGGCAAGATGGTGATCGATGAATTACCAGCCTTGCCCAAACCCGCCGCTAACCTGAGTGCTGCTAGAATCGGCTCAACTGTCTATGTGGTTGCAGCAGGCCGCTCGGCAGGGAGTGATCGGCTGAATGAAAAGTACTTCTGGTCGCTCGACTTGGCACTACTTACCAACGGTCGCACAGCCACATGGAATCCGCTCCCAACTTGGCCAGGGCCGCCCCGTCACCAGGCAATCGTCGCCGTACAGGCTTTTGGTAATGGCCAAGAGAACCTCTTCCTATTCAGCGGCTCTAACCCACACTTCTTTTCAGACGGTTCTCCCGACCTCGAGAACTTTGAATATTATTCGGACGCTTATCGATACGATCCTACAAGAGAAGTTTGGACATCCGTTGCCGATCTGCCAGTAGTCGAGGATGATCGCGATCTACCCAATAGACAGCAGTTTGCTGGACAGAGACGGCCGGTAGCCGCAGGCGCTGGCATTGGTCTTTCCAGCATTTTCCCGACACAAAGTACGGGGAGTGGTTCGGCTATCTCCATCGAGATGGAAGGCTAAGCGTCCCACTCAAAGGGAACCTATGGAAAGGTCCATTTCACCTTCCGCGTATGTTGCTGAACTGCTGGAAGCTCCTTGAGCGTGGTAGCCTGCCTACTGGCCCGGTGGACTGAAACGCAAACCTGAAGCGCGGCCGCGGACCAAGTACCGCACTGCTCCACGGCAAACTGGGGCCTGAGGACCCTAACGATCCATGTCGTAGTCCATCTCCGCCCGCCGCTCACGCGAGAGCTTCTCGGCCAATGCTTGGCCTTTGGCGTTCAGTTGCCGGAAATGCTCGCCCAGGGCACCGCGGAGTTCCGCGGGCGTGCCCGCCCCGTTATCGGCCAGATGCTCTCCCAGGATAGCTTTCCGCAGATCGCTATAAGCCAGCCACCCCGCTTCGTTATCGATGTTATGGAACTTCATCGCTTTGGTTTTCCGAAAGTATGAATTCAGACAAAATGCTAAGAACTGGACACTTAATCGCCGGTTGCGATGGCATCCTTGGCAACCTCCACGCAGAGTGAGTAAAGCGCTTGCTGTGTGTGCGGTGGGAGATGCGGCCAGATCTCCACTATTCGCTCTAGTATCGCGTCACGCCCCGCCAGCAAATGACATCTGGCGACCCCACCGTGCAGACATAATGCAGACACGGTTTGAGGTGAATTTATAACCTCTTGCAGCGTAACGCTTTGTGAAGTCTGAGGCGATGGTTCGATTCCCGCCGCCTCCACTTGGTGCCGAGTTCGCAACTCGGCTTGAACGATCAGGGCCCGCCAGCCGTACTGGCGGGTGGGTGGTCTTTGACAATCTCATCGCAGTCACGAAGCCGCCACGCAGTTGAGTGCGCGGCCAGACGAAGATTGAATCTGGGGTGCGGGTGAGTTTAGAATACTGCACTCAAGCGATAGCTTGGCGTACCGTCTCAGATGTGATTCGCATTGCAGTCCGGAGTCAGCCCCCATGCACCATGCCGCCGCTCGCTGTGTTTGCTTCTTTCTCTTTCTGCTGACTACCAAAGCGCTGGTTGCTAGTCCGCTCGAAGAGCAGCTCGCCCTGGCGGGTGACAATGCGGGGCAACTGCAGCAGGCGCTCGACAAGGTGGCCGACGACCAACGCGCGGGCATGGAGTTCTTGATCGCCAACATGCCAGAACGGGATCTGCAGTCGTTGTCGTCGGAGTATCTATTGGAGAACGTGACCCTTGCCTATCGAGCGTGGCGCGAAGCGCCCTGGCATGAGGAGGTCAGTGAGCCGTTGTTCTTGAACAACGTGCTGCCTTACGCGAGCATCAACGAACGCCGGGATCGGTGGCGAGCGAAGTTCTTCGAGAAGTTACAACCGCTAGTGAAGGACGCCAAGAAGCCTGGCGAAGCGGCGGCCATACTTAACAACGAGATATTCAAGCTTTTTGAAGTTCGCTACTCGACCAAGCGGGCCAAGGCGGATCAGAGCCCGTTTGAATCGATGGAAAGCGGTTTGGCCTCCTGCACGGGACTGAGCGTGCTGCTGATCGACGCTTGCCGAGCGGTGGGAGTGCCGGCGCGATTTGTGGGGACTCCGTTGTGGAGCGACCAAAGCGGTAACCACTCGTGGGTCGAGGTATGGGACGAAGGTTGGCATTTCACCGGCGCGGCCGAGCCCGCCGGGATGGACCTCGACAAAGGCTGGTTCATCGCCCGCGCAGCCCGCGCGGAGCGCGACAACCCCAGACACGCCATCTATGCAACAAGCTTCAAACGCACACCACTGCAGTTTCCATGTGTATGGCGGCGGGGCGTCGACTACGTTAAAGCGGTGAACGTAACTGAACGGTACGTCGCGGACAAGACCGAACTGCCGGCAGGGCATGGATACGCTCGTTTCCGCGTGCTGGGTGAGAAGGGTGAGCGCGTGAGCTGCGATCTGAAACTCGTCGACGCAGAGGGCGACGTTTGCTTTGAAGGCATGACTCGCGACGAACGCTTCGATGGTAACGACCACCTCACGGCGGTGCTCGCCAAGGGCCAGCAGTTCGCAGCGACCGCCGTACACGATGGACAGAAAGTGACCCAACAAGTGACGCTCGAAGCGGACGAGCAGTTGATTACCATCGACCTATCTCAGGCGCCGGTAGACCCGGAAGCAGGCGCAGCAGACGATCCGATCGCTGGGCTCAAGTCGTACCTAGCAAAGCCGGGTAAGGAGCGCGGCGACATCGCTGAGCAAGCGTTTAGCAACGTCGCCTTGACTCGTCAGCAGGCCGACGAGGCAAGCGAATTGCTGTGGTCCGACCATGTCGAGCGAATCAAGCAGGAACGCGCCGCGGAGATGGAGGCCCGCGTACTGGAGGAGGGCGACTTGAAGATGCCGTTCTTCTACACCACCTACGGCGACAAGCCGGAAGGGGGCAGGAGCTTGTATATCTCGATGCATGGTGGTGGCGGAGCGCCGGCGCGTGTGAACGACCAGCAATGGAAGAACCAACAGAAACTGTATGAGCCGCCCGAGGGTGTTTACGTTGCTCCTCGCGCGCCCACCAACACATGGAACCTCTGGCACCAGAAACACATCGACCGCATGTTCGGTCGCCTGATTGAGAACCTGATTGTGTTTGAAGACGTGGATCCCAATCGCGTGTACCTCATGGGCTACTCGGCCGGTGGCGATGGCGCCTACCGCCTGGCACCAAGAATGGCCGACCGTTGGGCGGCCGTGTCGATGATGGCCGGCCATCCGGGCGGCACATCGCCGTTGGGGCTGCGCAACATCGGCTTTGCCATCTACATGGGGGGACGCGACGCCGCCTACAAACGGAACGAGACGGCGGCCGAATGGAAAGCGAAGCTCGGCACGCTGCAGCAAAAGGATCCCGAGGGCTACCTACACCAAGTGACCATCTATCCCAAGAAGGGACATTGGATGGACGGCGAGGATGCATCTTCCATCGACTGGATGCGAAAGCAACAGCGCGACACGCTACCAACGAAAGTCGTATGGAAACAGGACGGCGTTACTCACATGCGTTTTTACTGGCTGTCCACTGAGAGTCCCGTGGCGGGAACGCTGGTGATTGCCGAGCGAGATGCGTCGACGATCGACCTGCAAAGCGAAGATGTCGAATCGCTGTCGATTCGCTTGAACGACGATATGGTCAACTTGGACCAACCACTACGTGTAACCAGCGGCGAGCGCGTGCTGCACGAAGGCGTCGTCAATCGCACCATCGCGACGCTACATAAGACGCTAGTTGAGCGGGGCGATCCGGCGGCGATGTTCAGCGGCGAGGTTCACGTGTCGCTTCAATGACTGCGCTGGTCGGCCGCTGTTGGAATGTTACTGGCTACTTGCATCACCGTTGACCGCTGAGGCCTATGCAACTTGCACCTGTTGATTGGGCAATAATTATTGCCGTGATGGCGGTCGCCGTTGGTGTGGGTGCGGCAGTGGCTCACCGCGCAGGCAAGGACGCCAGCCAGTTCTTCCTGTCGGGCCGAAGCCTGTCGGGCGTGTGGCTGGGTATCTCGATCGTCGCCACCACGTTTGCGGCCGACACGCCAGGCCTCGTTACCGAGTTTGTCCGGGAGGACGGCGTTGCAGGCAACTGGCGCTGGTGGGCCTTTCTGTTAACGGGAATGCTCACAGTATTCCTGTACGCACGACTCTGGCGCCGATCCGGCGTGACGACCGACTTGGAGTTCTACGAGCTCCGCTATAGCGGCGCGCCAGCAGCGGCACTGCGTGCGTTTCGCGCTATCTACCTGGGCGTAGTGTTCAACGTGATTGTCATGGCCATCGTGTCGTTGGCTGCCATCAAGATCGGTCAGATCATGCTGGGATTCTCACCATTGGCTGTGCTACTGTGGGGTGGCGCCGCGACTCTTCTATTCAGCACCACGGGCGGGTTTCGTGCGGTTGTACTGACCGACTGCCTGCTGTTCGTCGTGGCGATGGGCGGCGCGATCGCCGCCGCCTACTTCGCCCTGGCGCATCCCGACGTAGGGGGCCTGGCCAACCTGCTCACTCATGATCGCGTCGCCAGTAAGATAAACCTCGTGCCCGCGTGGGACTGGTCGGACGCCAGCGCCCGGGAAACGCTGCTGATGGTGTTCATCATTCCGCTTGCAGTGCAGTGGTGGAGCGTGTGGTATCCTGGGGCAGAGCCAGGAGGCGGTGGCTATCTGGCGCAGCGGATGCTCGCAGCCAAAAACGAGAATCATGCCATGGGAGCGGTTATGCTGTTCAACGCGGCGCACTACGCGCTGCGACCCTGGCCTTGGATTCTTGTCGCCTTGGCGTCGCTGGTGGTTTACCCGACCGTCGCCGACTTGGGCATGGCGTTTCCTGACGTTGCTGAGGACAAGCTCGGCAACGACTTGGCGTACCCCGCGATGCTAACCTTCGCCCCGGCCGGGTGGCAAGGCTTGATCGTGGCGTCATTGCTGGCCGCCTACATGTCGACCATCTCGACCCACCTCAACTGGGGCTCTTCGTATGTGGTGAACGACTTCTACCTGCGATTCATTGAACCAGACGCCAGCGACCGAACACTGGTTCGTATTGGCCGCGCGTCGACCGCTGTCATGTTGGTGCTGGCGAGCGTACTGGCCCTGTGGCTCAACACGGCCGTGCAAGGATTCAATATTCTTCTGCAGGTGGGCGCTGGAACCGGACTGATCTTCATCCTGCGATGGTATTGGTGGCGCATCAACGCGATTGCAGAAATCGTCGCTATGGTTGTGTCGTTTGCCGTGGCGGTCTACTTCCAAGTTTGGCCCGATTCGATGTCGGACTCGCTACAACTCTGTGCCGGCGTTGCGATCACCACCCTCGCTTGGATGCTGACCACCTGCCTAGCGCCGGAGTCGCCCGAAACGCTAGAGAACTTCTGCCGACTGATTCGTCCAGCCGGTCCGGGTTGGGCCAAGGTTTACCGCGACGCCGAGGCAGCCGGCCGGCCGATCAGCGGCCCCGCTCCAGGTGAAAGCTTGTCACTCGGCATCCTACGCATGGTGCTGGGCTCCATTAGTGTCTACGCGGCACTGTTCGCGGTTGGCTACGGCCTGTTCGGCAACACTCTCTACTGCGTGATCTTGACGAGCGTCTGCTTTGTGGCCGCCGTGCTGCTCGTGGCCACGTATCGCCGGCTGCCAGTGGGGAGCACACCGACGTGAACCACCAACCACCGGGAAACATACTGCTTGAAGTGTGCGTTGGATCGCTAGCCGACGCGCAAGCGGCAGCCGCTGCTGGCGCCGACCGTCTGGAACTTTGCAGCGCGCTCGAGCTAGGTGGACTGACCCCTTCCTACGCGCTCATAGAACAAACGGTTGGCGAAATTGGCCTGCCCGTGGTTGCGATGATACGTCCCCGCAGTGGCGGATTCAGCTATTCGGACGACGAGACATGCTGCATGTTGCGCGATGCGGAACTTGCCATCACGGCCGGGGCAATTGGCGTTGTGTTCGGCTTCCTGAATGCCAGCGGCGAGATCGACGCACTGCGGACGAAAGCGATCGTCCAACTGGCGGCCGAGCACGATACGGTGTTTCACCGAGCCTTCGACTTTGTACCCGACCGGGCCGCTGCGCTCGACGAACTCATCGAACTCGGAGTGAAGCGAGTGCTCACCACCGGTGGCGCAGCGAACGCCATCGACGGCGCAGACGCACTTGGGCAGTTGATCACTCAAGCGAGTAGTCGTATAGAGATCCTACCCGGCGGCGGAGTGACGGCTGCCAACGTAGCGAATCTCGTCGCCACGTCCGGATGCAAGCAGATACATACCGGAGCAGCGAAGAGTGCCTTCGACGAATCCATCGCCGCCGTCGACGTGGCGCGCCTCTGCGATCTTGCACGACTGTCCGCCGGCGCACAGCGAGTGGTCGATCATCGGTCGGTAGCCGAACTCGCGCAGCAGTTGCAGCGCATTGCGACATAGCCGCGCCTAGCAGGCAGAATTTGACAACTGGTTCTGCTATACTGCGAATGTTGGTTCGTGCTATCTTGGCGCCACCTGGCAGGGTACCTCTTCCAAGAATTCGTCTGGTCATGCCGGCTACCTCGAAGAAATCCAAAGACCACGAAAACGCGACGCCACATGTCGCTTTGATCGTGGAAACCTCGACTTCGTTCGGTCGTGGCGTGATGAGTGGCATCGCTCAGTACATTCGCGAGAATGCGCCGTGGTCGGTCTATTTTACGGAACGCTCGGCGCTCGATCCGGTGCCCGCCTGGATACGCAAGTGGAAGGGGGACGGAGTGATCTCGCGGGCGCTGTCGCCCGATGTGGTGCGGAGCGTGATTGAGGCCGACATTCCGCTGGTGGACCTCAACGAGCAGTTTCGTGGTTTGGGTGTTCCGATGATCTCTAACGATCATGGGGCGATCGGCCAGATGGCCGCCGAGCACCTGATGGAGCGGGGCTTCACGCGGTTTGCTTACATTGGTCATCGCGGCGTGTTCTGGTCGGACGTGCGGTTTCAGGAGTTTCAGAACGTACTGACCAGTGAAGGGCATCGGTGCGAGCAGTTTGGCGGAAGAGCCAAAAGCCTGAGGGCGGTGCGGCAGGGCACCTGGGAGTTGGAACTGACGCAGGTGGCCAAGTGGATTGAGTCGCTCGAGAAGCCCGTTGGGGTGTTCGTTGGCAACGACTTCCGCGCGGTGCAGTTCCTGGCCGCCTGTCGGATGGCCGACGTGGCTGTGCCGGAAGAAGTGGCGGTGCTGGGCGTGGGAGACGACACGGTGGCATGCGAACTGGCCAATCCGCCGCTTTCCAGCGTGCTACTCAACGCCCATCGCATGGGCTACGAAGCGGCTTCGCTGCTGGAGTGCTTGATGAAGGGCGACAAGCCGCGGCAGATGGAGGTGCTGATCCCGCCGTTGAGCATCGTCACTCGGCAATCCACTGACGTCACGGCGATCGCCGACCCGATCGTGGCGAAGGCCATGCGGTACATACGAGAGAACGCGTGCAACGGAATCAACATCGACGATGTGCTGCGGCACGTGCTGGTGTCGCGAACCGCTCTGCAGGATCACTTTCGCAGCGTATTCGATCGATCGATCCACGAGATGATCATCGCGCAGCGGATCTCTCGGGCGAGAGAGCTGCTGTTGCAGTCGGACCTGAGTTTGGCCGACGTGGCCGAACGGTCGGGTTTTCGTCATGCGGAGTATTTGAGCACGGTGTTCAAACAGCGAACCGGGTGGACGCCGGCCAAGTACCGGCAGCAGCATGGCTACAGTCAGCCGTCTAATTTCCAGATCAAACAAGAATAACCACGTGTGGGAGGTCGCCGATCAATGGCGCTCGAGATTCGTCCAGGAAGTAAAGTGCTGTTTGTTGGTGACTCGATCACCGACTGCGGTCGGATGTTTGAGAACCGACCGTTGGGAGACGGTTACGTGTCGCTGGTTCGCGATTTGATCAGCGCCAAGTACCCCGGTCATCAGTTGCAACTCGTCAATCGCGGAGTGAGCGGCGACACGGTGATCGACTTGATGAACCGTTGGAGCGACGACGTCATCGCTCACCAGCCCGACTGGATTTCGGTGAAGGTTGGAATTAACGACGCGATAAGGTGGGAGCGACGCGACCCGGAGCGCGCGGTGAGTCCCGAGGAGTACCAACAGCGCTACAACCGCCTGCTCGCGCGGGCGACGGAGGAGACGGAGGCCAAGCTGGTGTTGGTGACACCGTTCTTCATGTCGCGCGACGACTCATCCGACTCGTGGCGGTCGAGCGTGCTGGGATTGCTGCCGTCGTACATCGAAATCGTTCGGAATCTGGCCCACCAGTATGGCGCCACGCTGATTGACATGCATCAAGCGTTTCAACAACAACTCGAGCACGTCGATCCCTACGAACTGGGCCCCGAACCGGTGCACCCGAACCGGCGCGGGCATATGGTGATCGCGCAGGCGTGGTTGGCGGCGTTAGGTTGGTAGCTGCTGGTCGGTCTGTTTAGGCGGCTTTCGGGCGTACCACCCCACGCCGGCGGCTACCGCGAGCAGCAACGCGGCGAACACCACCACGGTGGTGCGATCTTCGCTAGTCCAACTGGCGATGATGCCCATCACCACGCCCAGCATGGTGAGCGTGGCGGCGATGATCAATAGTGGCAGCTTCGACTTGGCTTTCGTAATCGGCCGCTGCTGGTGCGAGTCGAGTGCTTGCTGCATCCGCTGATAACCGGCATCGACGCCGCGCCGTCGACCGACGAGTTCCATCACCAATAAGACACCTACCGGAAGGGCGAGCCCCAGCAGGGCATCGGTCATGCGAACGTTGTCCGCCATCCATTCCAGTGCGGTAGCCACCGGAGTGCCCGACAGCACCGAAGGCAGCGAGTCCTGCATCAGAGTCAGTTTGATCGTACCGGAGACCACAGCACACGTCCCGAGCGTCGCCCATACCGCTTTTGCACTGATGTACTTGGAATACAAACCCCAGATCACCGGCAGGTACATGGGGCCCATCATCACCGTGACCAGAGGAATGACCACCGCTTTGGCTCCGCCCAAGTGTGGCACCAACAGAGCCAGGCCCACGATCAACGCACCGTACAACAGCGTGGCCAATCGCCCCACCCAGACGAGTTGCGACTCGCTGGCTTGAGGGTTCACCCACGGCCGATAGACGTCGCAAGTAAACACCGCTGCAAACACATTGAGGATGGAACTCACCATGCTGGCCGTGGCCGAGAACATGGCGGCCATCATGATGCCGAGCATGCCCGCGGGAAGCACCGCCTGGCACATGTACACGTAAGCTTGCTCCTTGTCGGCTTCGGGGTCGACCAAGCGATAGGCCATCGCTGGCAGCATCCACAGGAACGGGCTGATCACATACAGCCCGCCCATTAAGTAAGCCGTTTTGCGAGCGTCCTGCGGCGTCGGCACACACGTGTAGCGTTGGACGAACGCCCAATCGGCTGCGTAACGAAAGAAGCCAAGCAGGAACCACAACAGTAAGTACTCGTAAGGGAACTCGGAAGAGACCGGGGAGAAGAAGTTCTCCGGAGCTTGCTCCCACAGCACATCGAAGCCGCCGATCTTGGACAGCGCGAGCGGCACCGTGATCAACACCAGCAAACAAAGGACGATGCATTGAATCACGTCGGTCATCATCACCGCCCACAGGCCGCCGGCCATGGTGTAAGCGATGACCACGGCGCCCCAGATCAGCGTGCTCCAAACCTCCGACAGGTTGCCGGTCGCCGGATCGCGAAACGGTGCTCCTTCTGGCAAGGGAACCAACGCCGAGAGCATCTTGGCCAGCGCGTAGAAACCGACCGCCAAGCCGATGCCGCGGAACAAGAAGCCAAGCCAAGTGTACGCTTGGACGACCCGCTCGTTGAAGCGGATGCGGTGGTACTCGGTCGGGGTGGCGATGCCCATGGTCCGCCACCTTCCGGCCACGTTGAACCCCACCGCCACGGCGCTCAGGCCGGTGACCATCAGCAGCGAGGTCGCCACCAACCCGGAATTGAACGCGATGCCACCCCACATGACGAACGTGCCAGCAGAGAAGATGGTCATAAACCCCGACAGGCCGGCGATCCACCACGGCGACTCGCTTCCCGCCGAGTACATGTCGGCCGACGACTTCACTTGCCGGCTGAAGATGGCGCCGATCACCAGCAGCCAAACCATGAAGCCAATCAGGATGCAGTAGTCGAGGAGGATCATAGACTTAGTTGGTCGCGTGCACGGACCAAAGCACTATACAGGTTCGTTGTAGACTCGCACTTCGCAAACCGGAACGAGAGGACTCGGAGGTCGCAATGGACCTTGTTCGATCGTCAGCCGAAGCCGGTCACTGGTGCAAGGATTGAAATGGAGGATTTGTCGTCGCTGATCGTTTTGCTCGACAGCCGTCAGCTCGGTCCAGCGGTTCTCAATCATCGCTTCGATACGGAAGCTGCGCGGCGCAAGGGACGCGAGTTGATAAGTCACGTGGACCGTGTTGAAGGTGGTTTCGGCGGGGAACGTCAGTTCCAGCCATTGCGGCAGCGGGGCTTTCGGGTCGGGCGCCCAGGAGTGGGGCTCGCCGGATACCGCTCGATTGTAGCCATCGATCACGTTTTCGGGAGCGAACGAGTAGGGCTTGCCCGATGCGGCGAAGCCGGACGCGGCCGGTTCGCCACCAGGGTGCAGCCGAAACCTGTAGCAGCCCCACAGTGCTCCCCACTTGGGTCCATCGTAACCGCGCAGGGTCTCTGGCGCGTGATAGGGATAGAGTTCCCAGTCCAGCTTGGCGGTGGCCGGCAGGGTGAGGTAGTAGTACTCACCCGGTTGCAACTCGGCGGAGAGTGGAACCGATACCCAGCCGCGGTGGCTGGCCGGCACGACGCCCTGGCACTCGGCGACCCGTTCCGCGTCGGCGAAGTCGCCAAAGGTGTTCGCGTGGTAGAGCGCAAGGTCGATGGGGCGTGGCTCGGACGAATTGTTCCGCAGCCACAAATCAACCGAGTCGACTCGGTTTTCGCCCGCGCGGAACATCACTGCGCGGCGTGTGTCGAGTCGATGTACCGTGCCCCATTTCGAAACGGGGTTCGCGAGCCAGGCGTCTGGGATGTCGTTGGCTTCGGCAACACTGCTGGCGCGGATGGTGGCCGTGCGCGCCAGGTCGTGTTCGTCCTGGTTCGTCGCGCCCAGCAGGTAGGCTCCGTCTCGCAGCAACGCCTGTTGCAGTTCGGCGAGGTGGCTTTCGTACACTCCGCGCGGGCAGGTGCGCCCGCGACGCGCGATCGCTGCGGCTGTTCCGGCGGCCTGGCCCATCGTCGCGCAGGTGCGCATCACGCGGATGCCGGAGAAGCCCACGTGCGTCGCCGACACGTTGCGCCCCGCCATCATCAAGTTCGACACGTTGCGCGAGTAGAGGCAACGATAAGGGATGCTCACTTTGTGCAAGTAAGCGTGGTAGGCCAACGGGCCGGGGGCGAAGTAGCCATGCGGGTGATGGTCGTCGATGGTCCACCCGCCATAGGCAACGGTGTCCTCATGCACCACGTGCTCGCTGTAGTCGTGCTGCGTGAGGATGTAGTCGCCCAAGAGCCGTCGCGACTCGCGCTTGCCGGCAATGTGGTTCAGCTTCGCCAGGCGGCGTTTGGCATTGGTCTGCTGGAACTCGGGATCGTGATTCTTGACGTACCCCCACAAGCCAATGGCCAAGCGGAACAACTCGTCGCGGATGAACTCAGCATCGGCGATCGTATCGTACATGCCGCCCAATTCGGCGTACCAGCAACCGACGGGTCCCATCGCCGAGTCGGGCCGCCGGCCGCCGCCGCGCTGTTCGTCTTCGAAGTGGACCGGCAGCTTGCCGGTGCTCCACACGCCGGCGGTCGAGCGTTGTTCGAAGTCGTCGGGCGAACGCCATTGGTAGGCCCAGGCGGGCGTGGTGAACTCGGTGGGCTGCGGCTCGGTGACGATTTGGCCGCCGTGCAGCGTGTTGCCCATCGTCCGCTTGCTCGGCTCCGCGGGAGCGAGGCTCTCCTGATGCTCGTCGCGCGACTCCTTGCCATGGCGGAAGTTGGCGCCGGCGGCGTGGCCGATCGTGGCGTCGCCAGTGCAGTCGATGTAGGTGTGCGCGGTGAAACGCCACCGCTGTCCCGAGCGGACGTGCATCGCTTCGACCGATTCAATGCACGACTCCTTCGTATCGACCCGTGTGGCCCTCGTGTCGAGGTATACGTCGAGATTCTCCTGCCGGTCCACCAGCGACTTGAGATTGGTCGACCAACCCGACTTGCCGGTGAGCGCGGGGTCGCACTCTTCGATGATGCCGGTTTCGCGCGGGTCGAATGGTTCGCGAGTTTCGTCGCCCAAGGCGGGAACGCAGATTTCTTCCGACGTGTTGCCGCCCAACACGGGTCGATCCTGCAGCAGTGCCACTTTCGCGCCGTGCCGCGCGGCGGCCACGGCGGCCGAGACTCCTGCGAGCCCACCGCCGAACACCACCGTGTCGTAGCGAGCCAGTGCTTCCACTTTCGTCGAGATCGCCCCATAACGTTGACGTTGCAGTTGGAGTTCTTGCAGTTCGTCGCTGGGACGAAAGTCGGGATCGAGCGACAGAATGACCGCGTCGCACCGCGACCACCAGCCGGTCTGGTCAACCAATCGGACCGTCGCGGTAGGTTGATTGCACTCGAATGCGCCGCCGTCGACCCATTGCCATTGATCGGTATCGGCCCGCCCGAACACGACTGGAGACTGGACACCGTCGACGGTTACTCGAAACTGTCCCGGGCTGTGCGAGGGATACCAATCCTTACACCGCACCCACAGGCGGTACGTGCCGGGCGTGGACAGTTCGACGGTGGTCGTGGCATCCTCAACCGGCGTTCCCAGCCCGGTCGCGAGCAGGTAGGCGTAGCCCATTTGCTCGATGAACTGGCAGTCTTCTACCCAGCCTCCGGGCTCGTCGAACTGAACCGCCTGCTTCCACACCACGGCGGACGCGGCATCGTTCATGACAGGTCCTGTTCGGGCGAAGCCTTTTCGTCGTACACGCGGACTTCGCAAATCGGGGTGAGTGGCACTTCCGAGAAGCGGCTCCGTTTCTCCAGCACGACTCGCAGGCGTGAAGTGGTCGTTCGCTCGAATCGCTCTGTCGTCCGGCGATGCTCGTTGCCTTCGCGGCGAACAACCGTTTGCCAGCCGCTCGGAGTGTCGACCTGCAGCGAGTATTCACTGGGCGCGAGCATCCGCATCTGGAAGTACAAGCAAACCGTATTGAACGAGACTTCTTGGCCGAAGTCAAACTCCAGCCACTGGGGCAGGCTTGCCGTGGGGTCGGGCGCCCAGGAGTTGGGGGCGCCGTCGGTTGCGCGGCTGATTCCGTTGAGGACGTTCTCAGCGGCGAAAGGAATGTGCATTCCATGCTGCTGAACGAACTTGGACGCCGCCGGTTCGCCGCCGGGGTTCAAACTGAACTTGTGGCAACCCCATTCGCAACTCCAAGCGGGCGGGGTTTCGTAGCCGCGCCAGGTGTCGGGCGGGTGGTAGGTGTAGAGATCCCAGAACGCGTCGTCTGTCTTGGGAAGCGTCATCACGTACCAAGAACCAGATTGCACGGTGGTCTTGAGGGGAAACTCCAACCATCCTTCGAACCCGGCGGGAAGCTCTGCGCTGGTCTCGGCCACCTGATCGGTGCACTGCAAGTCGCCTTCCCAACGAGCCGAGTAGAGTCGCAGCGGCATCGTGACGGGAGTGTCTCGCTCGGAACGCAAGTACAGCGAGACGCTTTCGATACGATCCTCCGGAGCGCGGAACTGCGTCGCCAGACCGGTGCTCAGCGGGTGCTTCGACTTCCAGTAGTAGTGCGGCAGCGTTACCAGATACTCTGGGTCGGTGACGATGGCGGTGCTCGAAGCGGTAACCGACGCGTTGCGGGCCAGGTCGGTAGGGTCCTCGTTCGCAACGCCCGGCAGGTAGCCACCGTCGCGGAGCAAGCGTTGTTGCAGGGCTTGGATCTGCTCGCGGCCAACTTCCGCAGGCGTGATGTTTTGCAGCGACGCCATGGCCGCACCGACACCGGCTGCCCAACCCAACAGGCCGCAGGTGCGCATCACCCGCGTCTTTGCCAGGCCCAGGTGCGAGACCGAGATGTTCCTGCCCGCCATCATCAGGTTGTGGACGTTGCGGGAGTAGAGCGACCGGAACGGAATGGGAGCCCGCCCCAGGTGCTCCAGGTGTGCCTGCGGTCCAGGGCTGAAGAACCCGCCTGGGTGATGCACGTCCATCACCCATCCCGCGTAGGCGACCGTATCGGGGAAGGTCGACTTGTTGATGAAGTCGTTCTGCGTTACGACGTAGTCGCCCATCAGTCGGCGCGACTCGCGCTTGCCAACAACGTAGTTCAACCACACCAGTTCGCGGTTCTTGTTCAGGTCGCGGTATTCCGGATGGTGGTTCTTGATGTAGTCCCAGACACCCACGTTGATACGGAACAGCTCGTCGCGGATCCATTCCGCATCGGCAATCGTGTCGTGGTTGCCGCCAAACTCGACGTACCACTCCCGGACCGGAGCGCTGAAGTTTTGCGGGTGGCGGCCCTTGCCGGTCGAAACGTCGTTGAACTCGGCCACTCGAAAGCCGTTGTTCCAAACAGCGCCCTGCGATCGTTGGTCGAAGTCTTCGGGCGACTCCCAGCGGTAGGCCCAACCGGGGCAGACGAAGCTGATCGGTTTGTCGTGCGCCGTAAAACGCCCGGCGTTGAGCGAACTGCCCTGCGTTCGCCCGTCGGGTTGTTCCGGCGCTGCGGGCTCGTTGTACTCACTTCGCGATTCATGGCCATGGCGGAAGTCCGCGCCAGCCTGGTAGCCGAGCCACGCGTCGCCGGTGCAGTCGACAAACACGCCGCCCCGCAGACGCATCCGCTCGCCAGACACAGTGTCGATCGCTTCGATAGCGGCAATCTGGCCGGCGCTTTCCATTTCGACTTGCGTCAGCCGGGTGTTGAGCCACAGTCGGATACGCGACTCGGCTCGGATCAACTCTTCGAGCCTGCTCGACCAAGGACCATGCCCGGCGCCGCTGGGAACGACCTCTTCCAACAGTCCGGTTTCGCGGGGGTCCCACGGTTCGTAGGTCAGGTCGCCCATCACCGGCACTTGGATTTCGGTGGAGCCATTTCCTCCCAGCACCGGCCGATCTTGAACGAGCGCCACTTCGGCCCCTTCGCGGGCTGCGGCAATGGCGGCCAGCGAGCCGGCGATGCCACCCCCGACCACCACGACGTCGTAGTAGCCCACCTCTTGCGGCACGCTGGCGTGACCGCCGAACTGCGCGCGTTGTTCCTCCAGGAGCAAGCCGTCGTCGGAGGGGGCAAACTTGTCGTCGGACGTCAGCACGATCGCATCGCAACGGCCCCACCATCCGGTGAGGTCATGCAATCGGATTTCGTGATCGCCTGCGGAAAGTTGGAAGGTACTGCCATCGATCCACTGCCAGCGATCGTTGTCCGCTTCGCCAAACAGCACCGGAGCACTGACTCCATCGACCAGCACCTGAAATCGTCCCGGGCTGTGCGACGGAAACCAGTCCTTGCAGCGAACCCACAAACGATACGCGCCGGCGCGGCTGACGGAGAACTTTGTCACCGCATCGGCAACCGGCCGGCCCACGCCGGCGGCGAGCAAGTATGGAGAACCTACCGATTCGAGGAACTGCGGGTCGTTCTTCCATCCGCCCAACTCTTCGAATCGCTCCGCTTCCAGCCATATGGTCTGGGTCGCAGTGGTTGGTCGGACGGAATCAAGCGGCTTGCCTCCCGGTCCCGCAACATGAGGCTTAGTTGACATCAATGAATACTTTCATGCTGCGTTCTCCATGCTCCTCGATGTAGCGATAGGCGTCCGCAAACTGGTCTAAAGTAAAGTGTGTTGTTTCGAGCGGTTTGGTCGAAATCTGACTTCGCTCGATCAGGTCGATGGCTTGTTCGTAGTCTTCTCGCTTGTACATCAGCGAGCCGAGTAAACGGAGCTCCCGGTCTTGCACCAGTCCCACGTCGACGCGCGGCTTCTCGGCGAACACGCCAACCACGACGATGGTGCCGCCCTTCGAGGCGTTCTCCACCAGGGCCGACAGAGTCGGCTCCACGCCGACGCACTCAAACCCCACGTCGAACCCGTCGCTGCCAAAGGCACCGGCAATGGCCGCCGGGAGGTCGGCGTTCTTGGGATTCGCGGTATGCTCCAATCCACACGCTTGGGCGATTTCCAAACGGTGGTCGCTGAGGTCGACGATCAGCACGCGAGCCCCTTGCGCCTGAGCGACTTGTGCAGTCAGGTTTCCAATGGGCCCGGCGCCGGCCACCACCACGCGGCTGCCTTCGCCAACGGCCGCTTTGTTCACCGCATGGTGCGCCACGGCCACCGGCTCCACGAGGGCTCCCTGCTCGAACGTAAAGTGATCGGGCAGCTTCACCACGTTATGGGCGGGCACCACAAACCACTGCTGGGCACAGCCGGGCGCCTGGAATCCTTGCACGCGCAGTTGGTCGCAGATGTGGTAGTCGCCGCGGCGACAGGGGCCACACTGGCCGCAACAAAGCTGCGGCATGGCGGTGGCCTTCGAGCCAGGCGCGATGCCGCTCACCTCGTCGCCCACCGCTTCGACGGTGGCTGCGTACTCGTGGCCTTGGACCACGGGGTAGCCGGTGTAGGGGTGCCGGCCGTGGTACACGTGGACGTCCGACCCGCAGACGCCGATACGTTCGATGCGCAGCAGCACCTCGCTCGGCCCGGGAGTGGGGGCGTCCACTTCGCGCAGCTCGATTTCCCCTGGCGCGGTCATCACGACTTGCTTCACGGCAACATCCTCCTATTCCGTCGACCCATCGCCAAAGTCCACCGCGTAGGTATCGCCAAAGACGGTTACGGTCGCGGTGTCGCCGTGGACTTCGAACCGCACCTGGTTTCTGGCCTTGCGCGTTTGTGCCGCGTCGCTGTTCGGCAGCGCCACCACGCACGCCCAATCTTCCGTCGGCCCGGCGAGCGGCTCGTCGTTGGCAACCAGGCTCACCCATTCCTGTAGGTGGGGGCGTCGCGCGTCGAATTCGATCTTGTCTTGCACCAGGATCTCGTTGGGCGTTGTGGTTGAACGCTTGACGACATAACCAATCGACCCGCCGACGTTGAGCCAGTCGGACACGAATCGATGACTCTGTTTCTCGCCACCTTTGCTCAGCAGCTTGAACTCACCATCGGCCGTCTGGATGGAGACAGCTTCGTCTCCGAGGGAAGGCTGCACGCCGATCAAGCCAGTCCACCTGCGGTTCACGGTATGTCCCTCGGCGATGCGAATTCGCTCGACGTACACGGTGTAGTCGGCCGCGGGCGAGGCGAAGTAGAAGTCTTGCACCACCTTGTCGTCCGCTCGATCTAACGATCCGGTCACACGGAAGCTGTTCTCCTGCTGATCAAGCTCCAGGTGCCGCAGCTTCGAGTGCCGCTGGGAAGCTCCCCTGTTGTCGATCACACCCAGGTTGGAATGGTAATGGGGCCAAACGACCGTATCCTTCTTGGGCAGGGTCAACGCCATGCGCTGCTGTGCCCAACTGAAGGAAGCGAACTTGCTGGGAGTCCTGTGGACGACGGACTTGGCCGCCGTGAGATGTCGAACGCCAGAGGCAAACTGTTCGAACTCGTCCTCACTGGCCACTTCCAGCCCTGAGGTGGCCGTGGCGTGTGTCAGATAGCAGCCGATGAGCCTGGTGGCGCAAAGGCCACCATACTCCAGGTCGCGGCGGCCGTTGTAGAAGCCATCTTCGACTTGTTGACGTTCAGCAATGCTGTCGAGGGCCACGCGCTCCAGGTACGCCGCTTCGCGATTGCCCACAGTGCGGGCGAGCATGTTGTAGAGGATCACGTCGCTGCACTGCGTTTCGTACAACCGCCAGTCGTTGCCCGCAAAGTAGATCGCCGAGCCGCGCCAGCTCATGCAACTCGCCAGAACCTGAAACACTTCGCCCACGTGGTGATTGCACGCGGCGGGAACCGGCTCGCCGGTTAGCAACCAGTGACTCGCGTTCTCTTGCAGCATGCAAGCCGAGTTCTTGAGGTAACCAATGTGCACCAGGCGATGGTTTTCGACCGTGAAGTCGGGGTGGGCGTTGACTGTCGTGACCCACTCGGCGACAGGTTTCCCGTCGTCGCCCACGGTTTGATCCTTGGCGTCCGCTTCCACCGAGAAGGTGTTGTACATGTACTTTTTGGCGGCCGTGTCCCACTTGTCGGCTTGCGGATGCTCGGGGAACATGCAGCACGCCAAGGCGCAGATCGAGCCGTTCCAGGCGTTTTCTTCCGCCCCGGTGTCGTTCCGCAAGCTGCTCTTGGGCGCCTGGGTGATGAAGCGGTCGGCCTCGAACTCGATCACGTTCTCCGAGGCTTCGCGCAACTCGTCGCTCAAGTGCGGCCAAAGCTGCCAGGCGGTAAAGCCCACCGCGCGTGTCCACAAGGCCGATTGCCACTGCTTGCCCCACTGGGTGCCATCGGCGCAAGTGCCTTCGTTCGCCTGGTGACTCAGCACCAAGTACCGCAGCAAACCGGTAGCCTGCTCGCGCATGGTGTCGCGCTGCTCGGGCGATAGCCGCGGCGTCGGTGGATTGGCCTCGGCCAGGAACGCCAGCACCATGGCCGAATAGGCCGTGGCCCGGACGTCGTTCTCGCCGTTACGCGGTCGGCCGATAAACAGACTATCCGGCTGGCCGGGGACGGGAATGACCTTCGTCTGAACGATCTGTCCCCAGGCCAGAATCGAATCGAAGTAGTCTTCCAGCAGTGCGCGGGAAGCATCGTCGACCATATTTGGCGACTGAAGCGCGATCTGCAGTTCGGTAGCAGCCTTAGTGGAAGCCGATTGGTTGTCGGAAGCGATGCAGGCCGGTGCAATGCCGAGGGCGGTAGCCAACGCAAGCGTGAGTGACCGCGTATAAATCGAAGTAATCATAAAGCAGTTGAATCCGTCTCGTTGGTCGTGTGGTAGCCCAAACTGTCCTGTTCTGTCCACGTGCTACCTCTGACGACGCACGCTACGAACCACTGCCAGGCATGCCAGCAGTCCGCCGCCCAGCCACATGGTACTGGGCTCAGGTACCGCCTGCAGGTTGGCGAAGTAAGCGAGGTTCAACCCCACCGATCCATTGGCCTGCAGAGCGATGTGCAACTCATACGCGTCGAGCAGGTCGACGCGTCCGTCGAGGTTCAAGTCGCCCCATCCGCGCGTTTGCCAGTCGCCCACGTACATGGTGTTGTGCGCTCCTTCGATTTGTTTCTCCATCCGCCAGTTCTGGACCAGCACGTCGATATCGTCGGTGTTCACGAGTCCATCGAGGTTAGCGTCGCCCGCTTGCAGCGTGCCGCCCGGCAACTCGCTGATCGCTTGCGCGACGTAGTCGTTGTCGGTGTACAGATCGAACGCGTCGGCGGCGCTCGAGTAGATTTCGACCTCATCGATGACACCACTAAAGAAGTCGGCGGCTGCGGAATCGTCGCCGGAGGCCCCCAGCATAAAGTCCCCCGCCGGGGTGCCGCTGTTGTCGTTGTTCGCTGAAACTGCAAGCCCGTTCACGAAAATGACGCTCGTGAACGTTCGGGCGGCCCCCTCTACAAGGTCGGGGGCCGACGAGTCGGAATGCAAGTAGATGTGTTGAGCCACGTGATACCACTGGTTGGCCACGACCGTTTCGGTCGCGGGGATGCTGTTGCCAATGCCGGAGTTGATTTGCCCCCAGTTGCCCTCGGCCGTAACCGTGGGCCCGCCGGCGTTGTTGCTGTCGTATCCGATTGCTTGACGCGTGCTGCCCAGGTTCGCCGTTTCTGGCCGCACCCACATTTGCATGCCCTGGCTGCTGCCACTTCCCATGCTGTCGAGGATCGTGTCGCTAAAGAGAAAGTCGCTGGTGCCGTTGAATGCCACGGCGAACGTGCCGACAGGTCCGGGATGGCCTTCAGTTACGTCGGAGGCGGTAATCTGGTGGTACACGACTCCGCCCGACTGAGTCAGGTCAATATTGGATCCAGAACTATCCAATACATCGATTCCAACGCCGAAGGCACTGCCAACCAGACCTTGATCCGCGCCGTCTTCGTTCGGGTGGTCGCCCATCGAGTAGAAACGTTCGGTAGTGACCACCGCCAAAGCCGGCGAAGCAACCATAATCGCGACGATGGTCAATGCACCGGCTTTCGTCGCAGCGAACCGCAGCGAAAAACTCCGCCCGCGCCAGCCGAGGCAAGCCGCGACTCCCAACACCGCCATCCACCAGGTGGCTGGTTCAGGAACGGCCGCCGTGGCGACGCCCGCCAGGCTGCCTGAGGAATTGCCGAAGGTGCTTTTCCACAGTGCGTAGTCGGCTGCGTCGACCACTCCGGCGCTTCCGCCTGAGTTGTCGCCATTACCATTGAGGGCGGATTCGGGGCCGCCCAGGTTGTTGCGCCACACGGTGTAGTCGGCCAGATTTACACTGCCATCGCCGTTGAAGTCGCCAGGCAGGCCGAGAAGTTCTGCGAATTCGACATAGGCCGAAACGGTCTTCCCGAGGGCCAGATCGTAGTAGCGAAACGCCAGGTCCTGGTCGATGGAGCCGGTACTGTAGGGCGTGCCCAAGTCGATCATTCCCCCTGGAGCGATCATGGAGCTACCAAGCCAGAAGACTTCGCCGATGGAGTTGGCGTCCGAAGCTTCGCCTTCATCCCAACTCTCGCCATCGCCGGCGCCGATGGAGTCGATGTTGCTGTCGCTGAGGCTTTCCCAATTCACATCGTCTGTGAGCAAGCGCCCCGCGGGACTATCAATCTGGTAACTGGCGAGATCCACCGATTGCAGGGAGTCGTTGATCAACTGCACCGATCCGGTATTCGGATCGATGGAGGCTCGCAACGTTCCCACGCGGAGAAAGTCGCTTCCGTCGAGCGCCAAAGCCTGGTCCATGTAGCGGACCTCGTCGACGTGCAGACTACTGTCGGAGACCACTTCGCCAACCAGCACGGGGGCTGTATCTCCGCCAAACGTAGCCGCGTCATCCACGTTGCCCGATGCTTCGAGCTTGCCGTTGACGAACAAGTGGACGTCGTCGGATCCGTCGGTCGAGTTGCCTTCGAACACGAGTGCGACATGGTACCACTCTCCGTCCACGGCCTTGGTGGTGGAGTTGAGGTTCACGTTGGCGGCCGCTCCGGCATTGTCGGCACGGACCGTGACATTGAACGTCTCGAACAAGGCACTGCCCGAAGTGTTTGGCGCCAGTTGCATGAGAAAGCCGTTATCGCCGCTCCAATGGCGTCCAAAATCGTCGCCGTTGGAGACAGAAGTGTCTGCGAAACGCACAAAGGTCTCGTAAGTGAACGCGCCTGGGATCGTCTGGTCGGAGGTGCTTAAGCTTTGGGGAGTTTCCCCATTTTGCAGCGAGTAGATCGACCAATCATTGAGGCTCTTCGATCCGGTCATGCCGTCGACGATGGTAGCCCCGGGTACGAGGTTGGAGTACTGCGGTTCTACCGACGTGACTGGTAGTGTCAGGTTGCCAAACGTTCCGGTGTTGATGTCTGTTTGAAAGACGAAGTCGTCGAGGAACGGAAAGCTATCGTCGTCGCCCATTCGCCACCAACCAAGAGTGTCGGCGTTTGCGTTGCTGGCGATCGATGCGACGACCAGCAGGGCGGCCATCGGCACGGCGCGGCGAATGCGATAAAGGCCTACCAGGCCAATCATCCCTACTGCAAACCACGCGCTGTTTGGTTCAGGAACTTGAGTCGAGGCGACGAGGGCCGAGAAGGAACCCGCCCCAAAAGCCGACTCGTAATCGCTTCGGAAGTTCATCACGTCGTTGATGTCCACATCGCCGTCGAAGTCGGTGTCGCCCATGCGATGACGCAGCGCCGCGCTATCACCGCTGGCCAGGTCGGTCGGAAAACTTGACCGCAGGGTCAGGTAATCGAGCGAGTCGATCACACCGCTGGCGTCGAAGTCGCTGCGTGATAGAGGTGAGCCACCGTTGCCCGAGTAGACGACCGGCACGTCGAACCGCTCGCCGCCTGGCAGGATGAGTTCCATTTGGAGGTCGACTTCGTTGTTGGTAGATAACCAGCCGGCTCCAGCGCCGGTGGTGCCTTCGCTCAGTACGATCGAATTGCCGGGCGTGAGGGTGACTCCGTCGTTAGCGGTTCCCTCAAACTGAAACTCCGCCAGTTCGTTCAGATTTCCAGCCAGCTCGAACCAGGTGTCGTCGCCATCGGCCGACATGTCGCCACTGTCGGCATCGTAGTTATCAGCGATCGACTTCCAACCGCTGTTGTCGAGCGCGCCGAGATCGGAAGTGATAGAGTAACCCAGAAACTGCAAATTGCTGGGAGCACCGGCCGAGTGCGACAGTGTGAGCGAGCCCGTGTTGCGATCGACCACCAAAGAGGTCAAACTCGCCGCGCTGACCATCACTTCGACCTCCGCCAAAGGAAGCCATTCACTGCCATCGTGTGCGGGGTCTTTAAAGACGCGAACGAATTGACCAACAGCGCCAGATGGATCGAACGAGTGCGGGCCGGCTCCGGGATTATTGATGTCCGCCGCCAATCCCTCGCCGTCCCACGGATTGAAGATTGTGCTCAACCAGACTTCGGTGTCCGAGGAGTCCTTCACCTGGACGAACACGTTGTTCAGCCGGTTCCCAAAGTTGCCCGATCCGTCTGCCCGGTTGTACAGCAGAATGTCTTCAATAGGATACTCGGCCCCTAGGTCGACTTCCCAAAAGGGTGCGAAATCGTTTGTTGCCGAGTGGTAGAAGGTGCTGGAGCTTGTATCTCCGTCGACCGCGCGCTCGGGGATAAAGTTGCTGTTGAGTTGCGTGGAAGCGGTGACGGGTTTGTTCAGCGCCAAATTCACCAGTTGGGCTTGGCAAACACCGCCAAAAGCGGTGAGTAAACAAACCACGAAGACTCTCGAAAGGCAGCTCATGTGGGTTTCCTGTTTATCAAACGGCGTTCCGGGGGGGACATTCCTTCAAGCGATGGTCGCAGCGGGGTGGGGGCAGTACAGTCCAGTACAACTGATGGGGTGCTTTGGGGCCACGATTTTTTATGTTCGATTGATATGTTGCGGGGAACTGCAGGTTCCACCCCACCGACGCCAACTCGCCTTCCGAGGCAGCATGCTACCTTGGTTGGCCAGTAGGCGGCGGAGGGTGGCTGCTTAGCTGAGCACAAACCGCACTTGGGCGATTTGGCTGCCCGCTCGGCTAACGCCAACGGCGAGAAAGAATCACTGCGACCGACGCACCAAGGCCGATCAGGACGACGGAACTCGGTTCGGGCACGGCCATGGCCCACACTTGCACTTCGCCTAGACCCATGCCGTCGCCATCGGCCTGGATCTTACGAATGACGATGTTCTCGCCGACGATTCCGTCCGGAACATCAACAACGTGTGGTCCAAAGCCCGGATCGATCTTGTCGAGGGGATCCACGCCATCCCAGGGAAGGAGTACGTCGCTTTCCCACACCACGGTGTTGCCGACATCGCGAACCTGAACCACGATGTTGTTTGTTCGATTTCGCACGCTCTCAGTGCCATGGTCTCGGCCCCAGAAGATGACCTCGTCGATAAGGTGGTCACCCTCTAGGCTGATTCTCCAGAACGACGTGCCGGACGTATTGCTGGCGTACGGAGTTGAGAGATCGCCATCCACGGCGTTTGCTTTCGGTGTGCTCCCAAAGGAGCTAGTCGCACCAATCAAGGAATCATCGGTTCCCTCGGCCACTTCGATGAAAGCTGCGTTACCCACGGACGCGAAGCACATCGCGGACAGAACCACAGCAAGACACACGCGGTTGCTACACTTCATTAGATCATCTCCCAGGCGGTGGTGTGCTTCGTCATAAGCCAGCAATAATCGACCAGATTGTCGAGCGGTGTGCTGCCAATGACGAGTTCAATGGATGAGGGGAAGGCGCGAGCGACACGTTCGTCGCGCGGCTTCGGGACCCCGCTAGTACACCTGCGATGCTAGAGGCCCGCCGCGCGCGGTGCAATGAGTTTTTCGGCGGGCAAACTATGAGATACGGTGGACTCGTTAGAAACCCGATTTTTCCATGGTGCCGTGGTGCGTCGAAGTGTAGGATAAAGTGCGTTAGAGGCATGAAATACTGCGGTATCGCGCCATCTCGCGGCAAGTAAGCGCTAGTGCTTGTTCACCAACGAGCTAGCGAAGCCATTGGCGTTTATGAGCATTATCACATGCGTTCTAAGGTTTCCGGTGAAAGCATTGAAGCCTCTCAAAGCAGTGGCTAACATTCCGACTGGAGTCGCGACATTTTGATCCAAGCGCCGACATCCGATACCTCTTTTCAGATCTAAAGGAATGATGCATGCGAGCTAACCCTACGCAGGTCAACACTGAGCAACGTGAGCATCGCAGCGAAGGCCGCGCAAAGCACAACGGTTTCACACTTGTCGAACTGCTGGTCGTTATTGCGATCATCGGCATTCTGGTCGCTCTGCTGTTGCCGGCCGTGCAGGCGGCACGCGAGTCGGCGCGAAGAATGTCGTGCCAGAACAATCTGAAGAACTTGATCCTGGCGTGCCACAACTACGAGACAGCCAAAGGGTACCTGCCCCGATCGGGCGACTTCGACGACTGGTCGCCAAGTGATGGAAGCGAAAGCCTTTCGTGGCATGCGTTTGTCTTTCCTTACATGGAACAGTCGTCGTTGTACGAAGCCATGGAGGTGGAGTTAGGTGCGCGCGACGTGCCGAACATCCAGCTTGGTCAGACTCGTATTCCCGTCTTCGAATGCCCCAGCGACGAAGTGGAAACCGATCAAATCACCAGTTCGCTGGCCGAATACTGGGCGACATCCAACTACTCGGGGGTGATCGGAGCGTGGGGGCGGAACCGCGACTACCGTGTGTCTAGTAGTGGATGTGGAGTTTTCTACACCGATGGAGTTTTGGTGCCAGAGGACCCAGTGGAGTTTCGGAAAATCACCGACGGCACCAGCAACACGATTGCCATCGGTGAGCGAACCTACAACTTGAGAGGATGGATCAAGGGATCCTACCGCCAAACGGGCTCAAACCGCCTCTGCAACATCAGCAGCAAGATGGTGCAGGTCGAAATCAACGCCGATGAGGAAAAGTATTGCTACTTCCCCTGCGAAGGATCGCGCGGCATTAACTTCAACTCGCTGCAGTTCGGCAGCGATCATCCCGGCGGCGCTCAGTTTGCCTACGCCGATGGCAGCGTGCACATGCTGCAAGAGAACATCTCGCTTGATCTCTTCTACGATTTGGCAACTCGCAATGGCAACGAACCGCTGAGTACCGAATGAACACCGCCAAACAGCAACGTGTTATCGCCGGACGATCAGTCAAAGCTGGCTCACTTCTCGCGGTAGTGAGCTTGTTCGGCGCTGCCTTGCTTGCCGCGCCTGGATGCTCTTTGTCCAGCGAGGCAACCTATCCCGTCACCGGTGTGGTAACCGTGCGTGGCGCGGCCGTGCCTAACGCCATGATCACCTTCGTGCCGAGCGAAGGTCGATCGACGCGCGTCACGGCTCAGTCCGATGGCCAGTACACAGCAATGCTTCCCGCTGGGTCCTACCGAATTGCGGTCGATGCTTCTCTCGATTCGACCTACAGCGACACCTCGGTGGCGCCCGACCAAACGAGCATGACTCCCGCCCAAGCGCAAGGTGTCGCCGTGCCGGAGAAGTACCAGCAGCACGAGTCGTCGGGGCTGGAGTACGAGGTCGTTGAGCAGCAGAACAACACCTTCGACATCACGCTTTGAGGCAGCACTCTAAGCTGCTTTTTCTGAACTGCGATTCGGGATAGCCGGTATCGCAGCTCCGGCGAGTTCGTATATTCGCCTCTTCTCTTCCGATACTCGTCGCCCCTGTTTGCGGCATGCCGCAGAATGAAGATTTCTTCGGTTTTCCCCTTCCAGGATTTGCGGCTAACCAGGGTTAGATATCTGAGTCAAGTACTAAAGCAGCTGGGCTGGCTGTCTGCGCGAAGGCCGCAGCGGTCTTTCATCCGGGACTAGGTGACGTTGATCGAACCGACCGACAAGAACGATCGCACCGAGCAATTCGTGCGCCTCAGCGCGGAGCACCAACGCCACGTGTACCTGCATATTCTCGCGCAGCTTCCGAATCGGACAGATGCGGATGACGTGATGCAGGAGACGAGCTTGGTGCTGTGGCGGAAGTTTGACGACTTTCAGCCGGGGACAAATTTCCGTGCTTGGGCGTGTCGCATCGCTCATTTCGAGGTGCTCAAGTTCCTCGAGAAGAGTGGTCGGACGGGTGCCCATTTCGATAGCGATGTCGCCAAGTGCATTGCCCAGACCATGGAAGACCGAGCGGACGAGTTGGACGAGCGCCGCGCTGTGTTGGATGGCTGCCTGAAGAAGCTTCGCGATCACGATCGCGAGTTGGTAAGGGCACGCTACGTGGACGGCATGGCCGCCAGACAGCTTGCGCATCACTCGGGTCGGTCGGTAGATGCAGTTTACAAGACGTTGCAACGCATTCACCGAGCGTTGCTCAATTGCATCGAAAGGGCCATCGCCCGAGAGGAGCGGGTCTGATGCCGAACGACTTCGATGCTGGAGAGCTCGACGATCTGATGCTCCTGTTGCTGGAAGGGAGCATTTCCAAGGAGCAATTCGCTCGATTGCAGACGATCATCCAGCAGGATCCCGACGCGATGTGGTATTACATCAAGCGCGTCGACTTGTCCGGCAGCATTGGTTGGGGGCTGAGCTCCGAAGTGGAACTCGAAGAGCCGTGCGAGGTTCCTAATCTGTTAGACCTGCTAGACGAACTCCCGCCGTTGGATCAGGCACCGGTGGTCCCGAAAGTGGAGCGGCGGCGCAAGTCCCGTCGGGGGCGTCAACTGCAGCGGGCATTCGACCGTGTTGCCGAGGCGACCCAGACCATGACGCTCCGAATGCTTGCTGTAGCGGCTACGTTTGGCATCCTCTTAATCGCGGCGTCGTCGCTCTACCAGGCCATCGCCATCAAGGAGATGGCAGAGAACAATGCCGAAGAGGAGCGGTCCACCTCTCGAATGGTGGCCAGCGAACGAGCGGCCCAATTGGTGGACACATCGAATTGCACCTGGGGCCAAACGCAGCAGGCGCTGCAGGTTGGCAATTGGCTACGCACTGGTCAAGCGGTGGACCTGGAACAAGGTGTCGCGGAGTTCCTGTTCGAGAACGGCGCAAGGGTCATTCTCCAGGCGCCCTCCTCCTTGCGGATTGATTCATCGGGGCAGGCCACGCTGTTCGTCGGCACGTTGACCGCCAGCGTTCCGGAAGAAGCGATTGGCTTTTCGATCGAATCGGAACACTTGAAACTGATCGACTTGGGCACCGAGTTCGGCATGGTGGTCACGCCGTCGGGTGCGGTGCAAGCGGACGTGTTCGATGGGCAGGTTTCAGTGACCACCAGAGCCGAACCAGAGGCCGGGTGGAGCGAACCAACCCTGCTGCGTCGCGACGAAGTGTTATCGGTCGATTCGGCCGGCACGGTTGCGCGGGACCCCATTGTCGAACCGCAATACGTGCATTCGATCCCGGGGTCGCCTAAGCGGATCGCCATTCGTAATCCAAGTTTCGAACAGCCTGTACTGTCGCCTTTGAACGAGAAGGACAGCGACGGGCAATATCTCAATCATGGCCAGCCCATGGCTTGGAGGGTCACGAAGCGTTCCAGCGCGCATAGCCAGAATGGCTGCTTGCGGCCTCCCAACGGAGAGTTCACCGACGAACTACCCAATGGCAAACAGGTGGGATACACCAACCGCGGGGAGACGTTGTTTCAAGTGCTCGACGAAGTGTGCTCCGACTCCACGGAGTATCGCCTGGTGGCGTGGGCGGGAGTTCGGCGGCTCGAAGGCCAGCAACTGGATGACTCGAAGGTGGCGATTGGTTCCGCACAGTTGGTAGCCGGTGAGACGGTGATTGCCGAGACGGATCCGGCGGAGCTTGCCTCGCTGAAGCCAGGCGAGTGGAAGCGCGTCGAAGTGCACTATACGGTCCCTGATAACTCGCGGTTCGTCGGTCAGCCGCTTGCCATTCGACTCGTTGCCGACGCGAAGTCCGACTACCAAATCAACTACGACGCTTTGGAACTAGTGAAGGTCGACGTTCGGCCTTAACCAGCACGGAATGTACGTGACGCACCCGCGTGAAGTGGTGCAGAGTGACAACTCTGGAGGATTCGACTAATGAGACTCTTTGCTCTTCTCTCAATGGCCGCCGTTGCCCTGGCTGCGATCCCGACGATCGCAACTGCCGGGCTAGTGGGCCACTACGCCTTGGACGATGGCAGCGGACTCACCGCCGCCGACTCGGCCGCCAACCCGCTTCCCGGCACATTGACCGGCGACGCAACACCAGGCGGAAGCACCAGCGGCAACGGCACTTTCGACTCGCCCGATTGGGTTGGCGGTGTGTCGGGTACCGCGCTAAGCTTCGGCGATTTTTACACGAACAGCACCACCTTCGGCCCCAAGATCGACGACGTAGTCGAAGTGGCGAATAGCGGAGCGGGAAGCAAATACGAGATCACAGGCGCGATATCGATTTCCGCCTGGGTTAATCTCGATAGCAACTCCGCCAATGGCCGCAAGAGCACGCGGCACATTGCGGGTCGCGACACGGCCGGTGGTCCCACGGGAGACGTCTTTTCGCTTAAGCACCGGATGGGAAGTTCAGCAGACCTGCTGGAGTTCCTGATCGATGATCCGTCGACTGGAAACGTCAACTTGGCCGCCGCCGAAACCCTGACGACGTACCAGAGCGCCTCGACCCACAACGGTTGGGTGCACGTAGTGGGAGTGTTCTCACCGGACGATTACATGAGAATCTACGTCGATGGCAGCCTTGAAGGAGAGTACACCGAAGCGGTGGATGGTGTTCCAGCAGCGATTGATAACTCCGACGCCGGAGCAACACCATTGACGATCGGACGCCTGAACAACTCGGACGAGCATTCGTTCTACGGATCGATCGACGACGTGCAGTTCTACGACATGGCCCTCTCGGACGACGAGGTTGCCTACCTGTTTGCCAATCCGGGCGCGACCGTACCCGAACCTACGGCCGTCTTGACCATGCTTGGCATGGTGGGCGTCCTGGCGGCAGTGCGCCGCCACACTTGTAGCTAGCGACTACAAGGGCAGCAAAGCCCTGGTCGTGCGGCAGCACGGCCAGGGTGGTTTTTACCCCAGAAATGTATCTACCAGTCAACCGGCACTCCTCACACGCACTCCTCTTTAGAAGATCCTCGGAGAACCACTCACCATGATCCGCCCTCTCATCCACCAGCCATCGCCAGGAAATGGTCCCACAAGCTCGGTCCAGCGGACATCGAGGGTGCGCCATACGGTCGTGATCGCTGCGTTGCTATTGGGCAGCAGTGTTCTAACGCCGGTGCGTGCGGAGGACACGTTCAAGCTGGCTGTGATTGGTGATATGCAGCGCGTTACCGACCTGGTCACTTCGCCCACCGCCGACCACTATCCCATCTTCACCAACATAACCGACTGGATCGGCACCAACGCCCAAGCGGAGAATATCCGTTTCGTGTCCCAAATTGGCGACATCGTGGAACATGGAGATGACACCGACGAGTACGACTTGGCACTCGGCGCGATGAACACGCTGAGCACTGCGACCAATGCCGACGGTGGCACCGGTATCCCTTGGGCCGTGTCGTATGGCAACCACGAGAAGGAGGGCGGCAACACGGGTGATCCGCAAGCCTTCTTCAACAACACCAACTACCGCGACTATTTCAGTGTCAACTCAGGCAGTGGAACGCATCGCAACGAAGGCGACATCGGCTTTGGGGCCTACAGCTCCAACCACCTGAATTCGTGGCACACGTTCAAGTCTTCCAGCGCCGTTGGTGCTCGCGAGTACCTGATGCTCAACCTCGAGTACGACGTACCCGGCGGCTCGATCACCACGACCGCTGGCACACCGAGTTTCGATGCGGTCGCCTGGGCGCAGGGTGTGATTGATGCCCATCCCGGCATGCCGACGATTGTCCAAACGCACGTCTTCGAAGGTGATCGCTCGGGCCCACCCAAGAATCCGTACAACACCGAAGGGCCGGGCCGTAACAGCCAACTGCAGATCTTCGAAAATTTGATTGCCGGCAACTCGCAGATCTTCATGGTGCTTAACGGGCATTCCAAAGACGATACGCATCGGTTCCGACTGAACGACGCCAACAAGCCCGTGCTGCAAATGATTACGGACTTCACGAACGAGATCGAAGATGGAATCACGGGAGGAAACCCGCTGGCGGGCGGCTACTTCCGACAGGTTGAATTCGACGAGGACAACGGCCAAATTCGCGTCTCCACCTATTCGCCATCGACCGACGACTATCTCACCGACGGCAATGGCCAGTTCACCTGGGACGTGAACTGGGCAACACGTTTCGATGGCGCTGCTCCAGCGATGCCGTCGAATTCGTTGGTAGCCTATTTCAAACTCGACGAAGGGGAGACCAACTCGCTTGCCATGGTAGCCTACGATTCCGCTTCGGCTCCGCAACATGGCATCCTAACAGGCGCCGTGGTTTACAACCCGAACACGAACTCCTTTCGAAACGACAGCGTATTCGACGACGACGAGTGGCGACCAGGTATCTCTGGTGGAGCCCTCGACTTCGGGCACACGTATACCAATACCTCCAATCCGGGCGATCAGAACGACGACGTCGTGGAAGTACCCAACTCGGGCGTTGGGACGAAGTACGATCTGACCGGCGCGATCACGTTGTCGGCGTGGGTCAACCTCGACGACAATTACCTGAACGGGGTCAATAGCACGCGGCACATCGCTGGAAAAGACATGGTTGGTGGTCCGACCGACGACTCCTTCGGCTTGAATCACAATATGGCCGGCGACGCCGATCAGTTGCGGTTCATGATTGGATCGGGTGGAGTGAATACTACATTGATCGCTCCCACTCCTTTCTCTGAATACAAAGATCCCGAAACGAACGACGGGTGGGTGCACATCGTTGGCGTCTTCTCGCCCGACAACTACATGCGACTGTACGTCGATGGTGTGCTCGAGGCCGAGTTCACCGAAGCAGTCGACGGGGTTCCTTCGGCAATCGACTCCACCGACACTCCCTTCACGATTGGGCGGTTGGCCGGGGCCTACCGGCACGCTTTGCACGGCACCATCGACGACGTGCAGTTGTACAGCGAAGCTTTGGAGCTATCGCAGATCCTCGAGTTGTTTCAGAATCCGGGCTTCTCGCTCTTCTCCGGAACAGTGGGGGACTACAACCAAGACGGAATCGTCAACCTGGCCGACTACACCGTGTGGCGGAACAACCTGGGTTCGAACGTCGAGCTACCAAACCGCGATCCGGCGAACACCGGAGCTATCGGCGCGGCGGACTACGATTCGTGGAAGGCTCACTTTGGCGAGGGGAGCAGCGCACTCGGAGCTTCGCAATCCGCACAGCAATCCAACGTACCCGAGCCGGCCACCGCGGTCCTGTTGATGCTCGCCGGCTTGGTGGCAGCGGGAAGCATGCGGGCGCGGAGTTAGCTCGAACCACTTCACTATCCGGCCACTTCTTAACTGCCCAAGATTGTGGATGCCATGACCTGCAACGACAAACAACGCGGTTTCACGCTGGTAGAACTCCTGGTGGTGATCGCCATCATCGGCATTCTGGTAGCCTTGCTGCTGCCCGCCGTGCAAGCAGCGCGGGAAGCGGCTCGCCGAACCCAGTGCAAGAACCACCTCAAGCAGATTGCTCTTGGCTGGCAGCTACACCACGACACGCACAATGCGTTTCCGGCAGGTGGCTGGGGCTGGCGGTGGGTGGGTGATCCGGATCTCGGCTACGACGAGGGCCAGCCGGGCAGTTGGGTGTACAACATTCTCGACTTCGTCGAGCAAGGTGCCCTTCGCGAATTGGGCAGCGATAGCCCCGGCGCAGCGTTTGCATCCATGAGGCAATTGCAGGCCACGGCCGTTCGCGAGCAAACCGATTTGAGCTTCATGAACTGTCCGTCCCGTCGCACCGGACTGTTCGCACAGAGTAGGACCAAGGCCCTTCAGAATGGCACACCCAAGGAGCAAGTCGCCCGCACCGACTACGCGGCGAACATCGGCAGGTACGACGAACTGCTGACCTCGATGCTGGCGCGGTTCCCTCGCACCGTCCCTGAAGTCGATGGCTATTCCTGGCAGGACGTTCGCTACCTGAACGGCATTGTGACTCAACGCACACCCATCCCGCTGCGGAGGGTAACCGATGGAACCTCGCAGACGTTCCTGGTGGGCGAGAAGTACCTGAACCCGGATTCCTACCAGGATGGGTCGGATAAGTCCGACAACGAATCGATGTATACGGGGTTCAACAACGACTCGATTCGTCGAGTCGCCTACGACGCGCCACCGCTACCCGACACATCGGGGCTGGGAGAATACGAAGGCTTCGGCAGCGCCCACCCGGGTGTATTGCTCATGAGCTATTGTGATGGCTCGGTTCACGTGGTGAATTACGACATCGACATCGATTCGTACGTGGCTCAAGGAACTCGAGATAGCGGAGAGACGACACAAGCACCATGAGGCACTTAGGAATCCAACCCCACTTATTCACGGCCCTGTGTGCTATCGCGACTCTAGGAGTTCCGGCGCTCTCGGGCTGTTCGTCCCGTCCCGCACCAATCGAGCGGGCCGATGTGGATGTTGGCGCCCTGGCCGATGCATGGATCGCACGCCTCGACGGCGATGGCTCCGCGACACTCAACAAGAACGAACTGGCAGAAATCGCAGCCGTCGAGCAATCGATGGGCAGCTACGATCAGGATGGCAACGGGCAAGTCACTGCCGAGGAGATCGTAGCGCGTCTGGAAAGCGAAGTCTTCAACCCGCGCCTGGCGTTCATGCAGTACAAGTGCATCGTTCAACAGAACGGCAAGCCGATCGCCAACGCCGAGGTGCAGTTCACACCAATCGACGAACTCACCGGCAAGCTGCCAATCGCCAAAGGCACCTCTAACGCCCAAGGGCTCGTCCAGCCTGTTGTTTCGCCGGACGACCTACCTAAGAACGCTCCCAATCTGCCAGGCTTCATGGTGCCGGGCATCTACGTCATCTCCGTGGCAGCGCCGTCCTCGGGAAGCCCGAGCACCACGGTAGAAATCTCACCAGGGGCGATTCAACAGGGCGTTCCCGTTGTGAGCTTGCCGGCGAAATAAGCGTTGCACGCATCGCCCCCTGGCGGGGGATTCTGATTTGGGTGCTAAGCGTCGAACTGCGTTCCTTCTTGGTGGAAGTTCAGACTTTCTGCGCGAGGATTACAGCCTTTCGGTAAGCATCCAGAATTAAGTGAAATATTCCTTGCCTTCCAGGAATACAGGAATTAAACTCGGCCGCTGTGGCTCAAAACGTGGGGACTTTTCGGAAAATCCCGGTTCTAACGGGCGTGGTTCATGACTCGATATCGGTCAAATCTGTCGGAAATCGCCGAATTGGCGGACCAATTGGAGGAGGATATTCGCGCCCGGGGCTTGGAGCCTGGCGAACGGTATCTGACCACCCAGGACGCCTGTCGGATGTTGAGAAAGGGCACCACGGTTACCAACCGTGCGCTGCAACTTCTGGAGAAGCGGAACGTAATCGTCCGGCAGCACCGCCGTGGCGCCTACGTTGCCGAGTCGCAGCAATCCGAGGCACCACTCCGCCGCGTCCATCTCTTAGTGCACCAGCACTACTTGGAGACGGAAGGAACCGCGAACGATGGAGTGCTATTCGGAATCCAAGGAGAGCTACCTGGCACTTCGGTGAGCATCAACTACCTGCCGTCGGATGATGAGACAGCCTATGTAGATCGTCTAATCGCCGATTCACTCGATTCCAACGAACCTGATGGGTTCGTATTGATCAGGTCATCACTCGAGACACAGCGACATCTGGCGGCTTGTGGACTGCCAACGGTCTACTACGGAACGGTTTACGCTTCGGTTGAGAAGTTGCCATCGGTAAGCCGGGACATGTTTGAGATTGGCAGGTTGGCTGGGGAGTACTTGATTAGTCGCGGACGGACTCGTCTTGTTTACTTCTCGCGTTGCCGCACCATGGCTGGTGACCACCAGACCTTCGATGGAATTCGGCAAGCGCTCATAGATAACGGGCGCTCGCTGGAGGACTTGGAGTTTCGTTTTCTCCCTTCCGACAAGGCGGATGCCGCAGCGGCGGCAATGCAGCTCATGGCTTCGCGTCCGGAGGAAACGGGGTTCCTGTGTCGCAACGTCCCGTTGGCCGAAGGTGCAGCGTCGGTGGTGCAATCGGTGGTTGGCCCCGACGCCATCCACGATTCGGTTGTTGTCTGCGACTACTACCTCAAGGCGGGGGAAACTGCCAAGTACGTGTATCCGCGCCCCACGCTGAGCCCCGAAGAACAAGGAAGAGTCATGGGCCGAATGCTCGCAGCTCAGGCACGCGGGGAGGCAGTGGATCCCATCGCAGAAGTTGCGCCCGTCGAGATCCGCCGTCCTGGGGAAGGCGCCCGTGTGGAGGGGAGAGTCTGAGGAGACCTATTGTGTGGCTCGGAAGCCTTGTCCTGCTGAACGAACTCAATTGCCACTGCTTTTCTACTTGTGATTTGGGAGCCTGGTCTAATGTTGGTTGAAACGAAGAAATGGTGCTGCTTGCTGGCGATGTGTGTCGCCGCTGTTGGCATGTCGGAAGCAAACGCGGGATTGGTTGCCTGGTGGAACCTAAACGACGGAAGCGGCACCACGGCTGCGGACAGTAGTCCATCGCCGCTGGGCGGCAGTTCCAACGATGGCACGCTGGTTAACTTCGGCGCCCCACCGACGAACTGGAACATGGATCTCATGGACACCGACAGCTTAAGCATGCCGCACGGGCTGAAGTTCGATGGTGGATCCAACCAAAGCACGGGCGACCCGCCCGCCAGTCAGCATGTGGAACTGGACTCCCACGTGCCGGACTTCACCACGATGACTCAGGGAACCATCTCGCTCTGGTTCCGTCGCGACGCCGGGCTTGGCGACGGTGCTTTTCTCGGCATGGCGAACGATGCCGACAACAGCTACTTCCGACTTCAGTTCGAAGAGACACCGCAGGGCGCAACAGTCATTCGCGCCACCGAACGGATCATCAGCGGTGGAAACGACGATTCGGTGGAGATTGATGCACCCATCGACGACGATGGCAAGTGGCACCATGTGACTTACACGAGCGATGGCACGAACTCGAAGGTGTACGTCGATGGAGTACTGGGAGCTACCGGATTGCAGGGCATTTTCAACGTGCCCTCGGCCGACTTCCTTTCTTTGGGCTTCACCCGGCGGGCCAACCGGCCTTTGTGGTACTACAACGGCGTCATGGGCGACGTTCGCGTTTACGACGAAGTGCTTTCACTCGGTCAGATCGATTACATCAGCGACCCGGCGAACTACGGCAATGGACTGGCGATCCCGGAACCAGGCAGTATTTCCGTAGCTTTGCTCGCGTTATCCATCGGCGGATTCTGCTACAGGAACAAGCGAGGGTAGCAGCTTGTTCCAGCTTGGGGTCCGCTTGCTTGCGGCCCCAAGCTTTTTTAATTCGACGCTCCTGAAGAACCAAAGCAAGACGTGCTTCGTGAACCTCTGACATTACCTAACTGTGGAGCCATCCAGTGAATACCGCGGCGATGAATCAAGGCAGCCTCGAAAGAGCACTATGCAAGGGATTTGAGATGAAGTGTGCTGGTATGCTTGTCGTACTTCTGGCGTTGCCGATTGCGGTCGACGCGGTCACCATTCGTAATCTCACCACCGGCCAATTGCTGTTCGCCGATGACTTCGAGGGACTTGGCTCGAACGTCAGCCACACTGCATACCTTGACTTCAGCGGCGACTACGATCCAGTTGCGACGGTTGGCACCTGGAATGTTACAGGCGGTGGGTTGTCGGTTCCTCCGGGTACTCTCGACGAAGCAGTCGATTCCGACATCCAGGTAACCGATTACAACGACCTGACAAGTGTGTTTTCCGGGCCAGCCCAGGGAAACAACTACCTTCGCGTCGATCGCGCCGACACCAACAGTTCGGCCATTGCAACCCTGAGCAGCCCCATGACCACTGCGGCCAATATGGGTCACGTGCTCCGATTCGAAACCATGTTCGCCGTGCCGGCCGATGATATGCTGGGAGCCAACGGCGCCAACGGCGGCCCCAACAACTCCTCGGTTGGGTTCTCGCTAGTCGACGCGAATCCCGCCCACTCGGACACCACCACTTCCATCACCTTGCCACTGTTCTATACCGACGGAACCGTCAGAAACCGAATTAACCTCGAAGCCGGCGGGCAGGATATTTCCCCCACCAATCAGGTCTATTCCGACGGCACTGCCTGGGACTTCCTGGCCATTGAGTATGCGATCGGGTCCGATACGTATCGCTTGTGGGTGAACGGTGCACCTGCCACAGTAGACGGCAATCCCGATCTGCCGTTGGCCTCTGAGAACTTCATTCCCACGGAAATCGTGGGAATGCGTTTCACCGCGGGCGGGCGAACTGGCAGCAGTGGCAATCGCGTGGCCCAGATCCTCATCGACGCCCTGCCAAGCACGCTCAACATGACTGTCGACCGTACCACTGGCGAGATGGAACTACAGAATAACTCGGGCGAGTCGCTCAACATCATTGGCTACGAGATTTTCTCCGACCAGGGCGCGCTCGATTCGGGGCAATGGACATCCATTGCGGATACCTACGACGCCGATAGCAACAATGGTTCCAACACCGTCGACGGCAACGACGTCTGGGAAGTTTTGGAAGCCGAGCCTTTCGAACTGAGCGAGATGGAGGCCGGTGTGGTGAACGATGGAGCCACCATCGTCAACTCGCAGACAATCAGCCTGGGATCGTCGTGGCTCAAGAATCCTGTGGAGGACATCAGGGCCAACGTCATGCTGGGCGATGGCTCCGTGCTGCCGATCAGCGTGATCTTCAGCCCCGGTGCGAACAATCTCGACCGTTTTGCTGAGGGCGATCTCGACTTCGACGGCGATGTCGACTACGACGACCTGGCTAACGAGTTCGCATCGACCTACCTGACCGATACCAGCGGCATGTCGCCCGCCCAAATGTACCAGGCAGGCGACTTCAACGAGGACGGCATCACCGACAAGTTCGACTTCTTGATCTTCAGTCAGTACTACGCCGACGCCAATCCAGGCGCGCCGGCGCTCTCGTTCCCCTTGGCCGTGCCCGAACCGGGCAGCTTGTGGTTGCTGGCTCCCGTGGCCGGTGTCTTGCTACTGAGTCGACGCCGGTTCGAGCGAGTGGTGGGGTGGTTGCCTCGCGGCTGTGCGTTGCTCGTGTGCGTGATGATGCTGCAAGCATCGAGCGCCTCGGCCGATCTGGTCGCCTGGTGGAACTTGAACGACGCAAGCGGCTCCACGGCTGCCGACAGCAGCCCCAACCCCGCAGGCGGAACCGCCAACGCGGGTACATTGTCGAACATCGATAGCTCCAACTGGAACATGAACCTGACTGGGGCCACCGACGGAATCACCATGCCGTACGGACTCTACTTCCCCGGCGGCGGCAACGATCCTTCCTCGCCCTACGTGAACCTCGACGCTCACGTGTCCGACTTCAACACGATCGGCGCCGGCACGATCAGTCTCTGGTATCGACGCGACGCAGGAGCCACGCCCGACGACGACTCGCTGATCGGCATGGCGGGTATCGCCGGTGAAAACTCCTACTTCCGAATGCACCTGGAGAATCAAACCCAAGCCAGTCCAGTCATTCGTGTCAACAATCACGATGGCAGCACGGACAACCTGATGGAGGTAGGGAATGTCGACGATGGAAACTGGCATCATATGGCTTTCACCAGCGACGGAACCGACTCGAAGCTCTATCTCGACGGCAATCTTCTGCTGGAGGACGATCTGCCGTTCCTGAACATGAAGTCGTGGCAAAGAATGGCCTTGGGCCAAACGCCGCGAAACGAGAGCGACCTGTGGTTCTTCAATGGAACGATGGGCGATGTTCGTATCTACGACGAAGTGCTGACTCAGGGTCAGATGAGTTACCTGAGCAACCCTGACCACTACGGCGACGGTTTGGCGATCGAGCAGTACCTGCTCGACATCGAGGTCAATACGTCAACCGGATTGATCACCTTGGTCAACAACGGCGACGAGGCCGTGACGATCGACTTCTACAGTATCGAGAGCGACATGAACTCGCTGGCCCCAGGCGGATGGAGCAGTCTGGACGGCAACAACTACGGTGGGGCCAATGCGTGGGCCGAGCTTGGCGATTCCAGCAGCGAGTTGTCGGAAGCCAACTTCGAAGGCAGTGTCATCCCCGTGGGTGTCCCCATCCAGCTTGGCAATGCCTACAACACTTCGCTCGACGCACGCGATCTGGCCTTCGAGTTCCATTTGTTCGGAACCGAAGCCGCCTTCACCGGTGGTGGAATCACCTACGTCGACGACGCAGGACTGCCGGGCGATTTCAATGGCGACAGCGTTGTCAACCTGGCAGACTACACCGTGTGGCGTAACAACCTGGGCGGAAGTGAGTCGGCGTTGAACGATAACGGATCCGGCAACGGCACCGTCGGAGCGGAAGACTACACGCTCTGGAAGCAGAACTTTGGGTCGTCTGGCGCTGTATCCGCGGTGGCAACCGCCACGGTGCCGGAACCTCGCGGAGCGCTGCTGCTCGGGCTGCTGATGGCCGGCGCCGCAGTGGTACTTCGGAACAACGGATCCGCCAACGGATAGGCGGCGCACGAGCACCTCGCGATGCACTCGTCGAAGCGTGACGCACGTGCATCGTGATTGGCTCACCGATTGACGAACAGACTAGCGCAAGTGTCCCTAGAAAAGGTAGAAGAGGCAGAGGATGTTGTACCGTTCCCCAAACCGTAAACGGCCAAGTGCTTTCACCTTGGTCGAACTACTGGTGGTCATTGCGATCATCGGTATCCTTGTGGCGCTGCTGCTGCCCGCGGTGCAGTCGGCGCGCGAGGCCGCTCGCCGTAGTGCGTGCATGAATAGCTTCAAGCAGGCGGGCATCGGCTTGCAGAACTACGTCGACACCCACAAGCACTTTCCCGCCGGCACGGAAACTTCTCGCGAGCAAAATATCGTTCGCCTCGAAGGCGAGAGTGGGGAGCGTGTGATGAAGGCCGCCGAGAAACTCGGCGACCGATACGGCGAAAACTGGCACGACGTGAACGGATTCGGTTGGGCCGCGTTCATCCTTCCCCAGATCGAGCAGCAGCAGGTGCACGACCTGGTCGACAATTGGGCGCGATTCACCGAACAGGCCGGGTCCTGGGCGGCCGTGGGAAATCCCGTCCCCATCTATCGTTGTCCTAGCGACGTCAGCAACGAGTCGGGCTGGGTCGATTGTTGCAGCAACATTGGCCACGATGGCGAGCCGTATGATGTCCGCCCTACCAACATCGCGGGAGTAGCCGATAGTCACGATTCGCTGGTCATCGGGGGCAGCCGTGGCTATCAAGCGACAGGGCGCGGCAACGGAGTGCTGTACAACTTCAGCAAGATTGGTCCCCAACGCATCACCGACGGTCTGAGCAACACGGTGATCATCGGAGAAGTCACCGGCGGCAAAGGAGTGAACAACCAGTCGGATCTGGTCGACTTCGGCTGGTGGTGGTGCACCCGCAATGTGCAAGACATGAGCGAGGGATTAAATGGCCCCGGTTCGTTGCCGGGCGGACGAGACCCAGGCGGCGATCCGTTTGACGGCAACGGAGGGAACCGGCATGCGCACGTGTGGTGGGACACAGGCTTCTCCAGTTTCCATCCTGGCGGATGCCATTTCGGCTACTGCGACGGCCACGTCGAGTTCCTGAACGAAGACACCGACCAGAATGTGCTCTTCGCCATTGCCACGCGCGCCGGCGATGAATTGCCCACCAGTGATTGATCGCACCGAACTTCCACGCACACGTCTTTACGAGTTGGTTTGAACGAGATGGGAAACGCGCGATACAGCTTTAACCTCGCAGCCAGCTTGCTGCTGATGCTTCCGGTCCTGGGGTGTGGCCGCGGCTCCGAGATTCCCAAGGCCGTGGTGTACGGCACCGTGAGCTACGACGGACAGCCGATCTCCCAGGGGAAGATCTACTTCTACCCGATCGATGGCACCCCCGGCGGCGTATCCGGAGGTCCCATCAACGAGGGGAAGTACGAAGCCACCGGCAAAGGTGGCGTGCCTGTGGGCCGCCACCGCGTCCAGGTGCAGGGCTTCCGTGCGCCGGCCAGCTTGCCCGACGGCGAAGCCGGGGCGCCAGAGCAGTACGTGCCTGAGAAATACAATCGCAGCAGTGAATTGACATTTGAGGTGCCCTCTGGCCAGCGGCGTGTCGAGCACAACCTCGCGCTAACACCTTAAGCTACTTTGAGCGACCGTTTCTGCCATTGCCTTCGCAGCGCCACGCACCTCGCGCGTTGGGCCTTGCTCGCGTGCGTGTGTATCACCAGCACCGAATGCTGCTGGGCGGAGCGCGACTTGCTCCCATCCGTTTCGGTCAGCCCTAGCAACATTACCGTACGGCTGGAGCACGTGGCCGATATCCCCTTCGCCAGCGACATGGCCAAGGCGCCAGATGGTAGTGGGAGGTTGTTCCTGGTCGACCTCCGGTCGGGCGATTTGCGAGTGCTCGACAACAGCGGCGCCCTGCTGGCGACTCCCTACCATTCAATGCTCAGCAACCTGTCGGTGCTCGATCGCGACACCGGGTTTACTGCCATGGCTTTTCATCCCGGCTTTGGAGATTCCCAGTCGCCAGGGTACGGCAAGTTCTACACCCTTGAGCCGGAGTCCACCGCCACGGGGCCGGTCACGTACACTCCCCAGTTCGGCTCCAGCTCGACCCATCACTACGACGTGCTGTACGAGTACACGGTCGCCGATCCCACGGCCAACACGATCGGCAGCTTCGACAAGAGGGCCCTCATCCGCGCCAGGCAATCGAACCACAACCACAATCTCAACGACTTGGAGTTCGACGCCAACGAGTTGCTGTACATCTCGTCCGGCGATGGTAGCAACTCATCGCTCGAGCGCCTGAACGCGCAGCAACTCACCACCCCGTACGGAAAGGTGCTGCGGATCGACCCGCTTGGACTGCAGGGCGTCACCAGCAGCAATGGGCAGTTTTCGATTCCTGCGACGAATCCCTTCTTTGGCCAGGGCGGCGGCGTGTATGAGGAGATCTTCACGTATGGAAATCGCAACCCTTACCGCATCTCGATCGATGGGGTGACCAACGATCTCTACATCGCAGAGGTGGGGCAGGACGACGTGGAGGAGATCAACCTTGCGCCGAATGTCCTGGCGGAAGGTTCCGGTGGGCAGAACTATGGTTGGCACTACAAGGAAGGAAGCATCCGGTTTCCCAGTCTGCTTCCGGATGCGGATCAGGATGGTAATGGAAACGGCGACCTGGCCGACCTCAACGGCTGGCTGGATCCCGTGCTGGAATACGACCACCAGGACGGCGCGGACGTCATCGGTGGCAACGTCTATCGTGGCGACGCCATCCTTGGCCTGGAGGGGATGTACGTGTTCGCCGATCACCAAGGTTCGCGCGATCCGTCGGAGCCGATTCCCAATCTCGGGCGGCTTTTTTACGGCGACGTCTCCAGCGGCATCACCTACGAGTTCAACTTCTCTTCCACGAGCGAGGTGCTGCCACCTCGTGTGATCGGGCTCGGCGAAGGTCACGCCGGAGAACTGTACGTGATGGGCTACGACCAGAACTTCTCCGGCGGCCGCCTGCTGCGAATCGAACCGGTCTTGTACGGCGACTTCAATGCCGATGGCGTGGTGAACCTGGCCGACTACACCGTGTGGCGGAACAATCTGGGCGCAGCGAGCGAAGAGGCGCTCCATAGCGCCGGATCGGCCGATGGCATAGTCGACGTCGCAGACTACAATCTATGGAAGAGCCACTTCGGCATGACCCTGCCGCAGGCGGCCCAGCCGGGCACCGTCGTACCCGAGCCCAGCACCTGGGCGGTGCTGATGCTGGCGGTGCTTGTCGCACTGGCTCATCGGCAGCCTGGCGGACGGGTCCGAGTATTACTGTGGCCGAACAAACTTGCAGAAGATGGCCAAACGAAAACGCAAGACGACGAGCCACGGCACGGGAATCCCTCCCGGCGCGGTGTTCGCGAATCCTCGGCAACAGGTGCCCAACAACTCCTACTGTCCGGCTCCGACGTACTACGAAGACATCGAGTTCAAGTGCATCGACTGCGGGAAGCGAGAGGTGTGGCTCGCGAAAGATCAGAAGTGGTACTACGAGGTTGCCAAAGGTCCACTGTATGCCACGGCAGTCCGTTGCCAGGAGTGCCGGTACAAGCGGAAGCACTCCGGAAAATCCGATTCGGGTAACTAAGTTGTGCTTCCGTGTAATCTACTCGTCGGCGTCTACGACCTTTTCGTGATCGCGCTTTTCCGCCGCTCGCTGCAGTTGTGCCAGCAAATCGCGGATCTGGTTGTGTACGGCAGGCTTCTGGGAGATTACCAGCGACTGGGTTGAAGGATGCGGCTGGATGTACGCATCGGGGCCGCCGTTCACAACCCAACTGTCACTGGCGATTGTGCCGTAGATAGCGTCCAGCAGTGGGTCGAAGTCGGTTGCTACAAGTTCGCCATCCGACTCCATGACAACGAGATCGGATACGTCGTACACGATCGAGCAGACTTCTTGCTGCCGAATCGCCTCTAGCTTTGCCTCAGCGCCTAGCTGGTAACCTGCGAAATACCCCGCCAAGCAGGCAGTGAGGAACAATAGCGTTCCGATGCCAAACCGAAACCACGACTTCTTGCTTTTCATCGCCGGCCTCTGAGGTTCTGGGTGAAGAGTGCTAGATCACCCATCGCGATTCCAGCAACCAGCAGTGTTCATGCTAGTGGAAACATTCACGTAGGACCAGCTACTACTACCTCCCAGTCGCTTCGGCCACTGCGGGCGTGTAGTTCAGCGGGCGGATGGTGTCCATGCCAGCCTCGTGCCATCCCACCACCACCGCTTCGCCCTCGGGCATGACGTCCTGGAGAGCGAGATAGAGCTTGCCATCTCCTTTCTTCCAAACGGCCACTTTCTGAGCGGCGATCCACGTTGGAAAATCCTCGGTGTCGAGCGTGTAGGTCGCTTCGGGCCTACCCAGACGCTTCTTGAGCACTTCGAGACCAGAGTCGTAGTGACCACTGACGATGCGATGTACATCGGGATTCAAAGCACTATAGAGCTTCACCGCGTGAGGAGTAGCTTGTTTGCGAGCGGAAGCATCGCGCACCGCTGCCATCAGATCTTCCGTATCGAGTTCGTACGCGCCGCGGCGCAACTGTTCGAGGAGGTCAGCCGTTTGGTCATGCGTTTCGAGATCGCAAGTAATGACCAACGACTTGTGGCCGGGAAACGGACGGATTTCATTGACCGGCCCACCATTCTCGACCCATTTCTCGGAATTCACCGTGGAAACAATCAAATCAATCAGACTATCGAAGTCCGCTGAGGCGACCGACGCGTCTTTGTCGAAGGAAAGCAGATCTCCAACATTGTAAGTTGTTGTTACGACCGTCGTGCGTCGAATCTGCTGTTGCTTTTCTTCTACTCCGTATCGATAGCCTGTAAAATACCCCGCCACGCAAGCAGTGAGGAACAGCAGCGTACCGATGCCAAATCGAAACCAGGCCTTCTTGCTTGCCATCACTGCCCTCCGTGGGTTTAGCGCAGGGTGCTAAATTGCCCCTCGAGACTCCAAGAGCTCCACCACCTTTTGCGCACACTCGTCAATCGACAGCTCGTGCGTGCTGAGCACCAGGTCTGGCTCGGCGGGTATTTCGTAGTCGGCCGATACGCCGGGGAAGCCGGCGATTTCGCCACTGTCGGCTTTGGCGTACACGCCTTGGTCGTCGTGCTCGCGGCACCACTCGACTGGTGCGGCGACGTGGGCGACGACGAACCGCTCGCGGCCCACCACTTCGGACGCCTTCTGGCGGACCGCTTCGTGGGGGGCGACGAACGCGGCCACGGTGATCAGGCCGGCGTTGTTCAGTGTCTTAGCGACTTCGGCCGCGCGGCGGACGTTCTCGCTGCGGTCGTCGACCGAGAAGCCCAAGTCGCGCGACAAGCCGCGCCGCATGTTCTGTCCATCGATCACTGCCACCGCGCGGCCGCGGTCGAACAGCATTCGCTCCACCGCGTTGGCGATCGGCGTCTTGCCGGCGGCTGGCAGACCGGTCAGTAGTACCGTTACCGGCTTCTGCCCGTAACGAGCTTCGCGCTCCTCGGGCGTTACCGGGCTGGTGCGGGCTTCGAGGCCCTCGCGGGCTTCGTCTTCCCAGTGGTCGCTTTGCTCGGCCGTCTTGCGATCGAGGATCATGCCTGCGCCGACGGTGATGTTCGACACGCGATCGACGATGATGAACGCGCCGGTGCCCTTGTTCCGGCGGTAGTCGTCCAGCGCGACGGGCTGGCTGAGTTGCACTTGGCAGCGGGCGATCTGGTTGAGCTTTAGCTCGGCCGTCGGGCTGCGATGCAGCGTGTTCACATCGATCTCGTACCGCAGCGTGCTAATCCGCCCCGGCGTGACGCTGCACGCCTGCTTGATCAGGTAATCCTTGCCCGGTAGCAGCGGCTGCTCGGCCATCCACACGATCGAGGCGTCGAACTTGTCTGTAATCGTCGGTTGATTGTCGGGCCGCACCAGCATGTCGCCGCGGCTGATGTCGATTTCGTCCTCGGTGGTGAGCGTTACCGAAAGCGGTGCGAACGCTTCTTCCAGTTCGCCATCGTAGGTGACGATGCTCTTGACCTTGCTGGTCTTCTTCGACGGCAGCGCCATCACCGTATCGCCTTTGGAGATCGTGCCCGAGGCGATGGTGCCGCAGAAGCCGCGGAAGTCAAGGTTCGGCCGATTGACGTACTGCACCGGCATGCGGAAGTCGATCAGGTTGCGGTCGCTGGCGATGTGCACGTTCTCCAAATGGTGCATCAGCGTCGAGCCGTCGTACCACGGCGTGTTCGGGCTCCGCTCCAGCAGGTTGTCGCCCTTCAGCGCGCTGATCGGGATGAAGTGCTGGTCGGGCATTTCGAGTCGCGTGGCGAAGTCGCGGTATTCCTGCACGATCTCGTCGAACCGCTCCTGGCTGAAGTCCACCAGGTCCATCTTGTTCACCGCCACCAACACGTGCTTGATGCCGAGCAGAGAGACAATGAACGAGTGCCGCTTGGTTTGCGTCATCACACCATGGCGCGCGTCGATCAGGATGATCGCCAAGTCGCATGTCGACGCGCCAGTGGCCATGTTTCGCGTGTACTGCTCGTGGCCCGGGCAGTCGGCGATGATGAACTTTCGCTTGGCGGTCGAGAAGTACCGATACGCCACGTCGATCGTAATGCCCTGCTCCCGCTCGGCCTTCAGGCCATCGGTGAGCAGCGCCGGATCGAACCCGCCGGTGGTGCCATGCTTGACCGAGTCCTTCTCGATGGCCGCGAGGGTATCCTCGTAGATCATCTTCGACTCGTACAACAGCATGCCAATCAGTGTGCTCTTGCCATCATCGACAGAGCCACAGGTAAGGAAGCGCAAGAGTTCTTTGTTCTCATGCTGCTTGAGATAGGCGTCGATGTCAGTGGCGATTAGGTCGGACTGATGACTCATAGCTTCTAAAAACCACAGAGGGCGCGGAGGTCGCTGAGAAGGAGGGAACACTAATCTTCGCCAATATCAATTAGCACGGATTAGCGGAGATTAGTGTTCCTTCTGCAGGTCAATTCTCCGTGTTCTCTGTGTACTCCGTGGTTAGTTGTAGTGCTCGTGGCAAATTGTTGCGGGGCCACGGATTCCGCATTCCAAAATCCGCATTCCGAACTCAAAAGTATCCTTCCTTCTTCTTGTCTTCCATGCCGCCTTCTTCGTCGTCGTCCACTGCGCGGCCTTGGCGTTCGGAGGTGGTGGCCAGCAGCATTTCTTGGATGATCTGCGGCAGGGTCTGGGCTTCGCTTTCCACCGCGCCGGTCAGGGGGTAGCAGCCGAGCGTGCGGAAGCGAACCATCTTCATCTCGGGCTTCTCGCCGGGCTCGAGTTGCAGCCGGTCGTCGTCCACCATGATCAGTGTCTCGGAGCCCTTCACCTTGCGGCGCACGACGGGCCGCTTGTCGGAGAAGTACAGCGGTACGATCGGGATGTTCTCCAGGTGGATGTATTGCCACACGTCGAGTTCCGTCCAGTTCGACAGTGGGAACACGCGAATCGACTCGCCCTGGTTGACCTTGGTGTTGTACAGGTTCCACAGTTCGGGCCGCTGGTTCTTGGGGTCCCAACGATGGAACTTGTCGCGGAACGAGAACACCCGCTCCTTGGCGCGGCTCTTTTCTTCGTCGCGGCGAGCGCCGCCGAAGGCCGCGTCGAAGCCGTGCTTGTCGAGCGCTTGCTTGAGGCTCTCGGTCTTCATCACGGTGGTGTGCTTGCCGCCTTGGGTGAGCGGGTCGAGGCCCAGCTTGCGACCTTCCTCGTTGATGTGGACGATCAGGTCCCAGCCGAGTTGCTCGCGGATGAGATTCTCGCGGAACTCGATCATCTCGCGAAACTTCCACGTCGTGTCGACGTGCATCAGCGGGAACGGTGGCTTGCCGGGGTAGAACGCCTTTTCGGCCAGGCGGACCATGACCGACGAGTCCTTGCCCACCGAGTACAGCATGACCGGATTGTCGAACTCGGCCGCCACCTCGCGAATGATGTGGATGCTCTCGGCTTCAAGCTGTTTGAGGTGCGTAAGGCTGTAGGAAGACATCGGCAGGGAAAGTGGGGGAAGGAGTGGAGCGCGACAGGGGCTGCGAATCCACGTGGTGCAGACCTCAGGCCGACCTGGGGGAAACCGCAAGGCGACGGAAAAACCGACCCCCATCATCGGCAGAAACCGACGCCGAGTCCAGGGTGGAAATCAGGAGCCAGAATCGCCCCGGCGGAGCAGGGCCAGGCCGGCGGCTGCCAGCACGGCGCCGATAATAGAGACAATGCGCCCTGTGTAGGTGTGCATGGTCTTTGCCCGATTCAATCGCTCCTCGGCTGCGAGCAACCGCTGGCGTGCTGCCTCGAGGTCGTCGGAGCCGTGCGAGTGGTCGTGAGTGTGCGACTCGCCGGGGCCATGCGGGGGATGGCTCGTCAGGCTGTGGGCCGCATCGTAGGCCTCGTTGAATTCGCGGGCCTGCTCTTCCGACCAGTAAACTTCCTTCGGCAGCACGCGATTCCACGTCAGCCCCAGCACCACGGCGATCAGGCCCGCGGCCACCAGCACATAGCCCGCGGAGGGTCGCAGTGGCGGCGAACTAGATTCGGCGGACATTCGGAACTGGCTTGCTGGGTGAAGGGGCTCTTGTCGAAGAGACTCAACCTTTGGACATCAGTTATCGTGGCGCGAAAACTCGCCGTCATTAATACCAATCAGATACAGCATCGTGTACTCATCGACATCGTCCCGAAGGAACGATACATGACCGTCGACATAACCCGCATTCACTCCGCCAGGGTGCTGACTGCGAGGGGCAGCCGAAATGTAACCTTCGTACTCCGTGTTGCAAGGCATCCCTTCGAGCTGGGCTGCCGCCAGATCGGGGCAGCCATACAGCACATCGGGATGTGGTCCGTTTGGCACTTGGGTAAAGCCTAACGACATGCTGTTGGCCTCATTGATGTAGCCGCTGGGCGAATCATCTTCACCTACGCTGCCATAGAACTGGGGGTGGAAGTCCATCGAGATCAGCGTTGCCCCCGACCACGGCAGCAACCAAGCACCCCGCTGATCGCCGGCGTTCTCTCGCGAACGAACTTCCGACAGCAGCAGCGTATTGCTTGCACCGTCGATCACCTGACGCAGCGAGATGCCGTAGATAGCCAGCGGTCCCGACTGGTAGACCGAGTCGATGTGAAACGGGCTGGCGTAGCCGGCGTAGCTGGCTTTGCCGATGGCGACCGACCGCCTGCCAAACCCGCGGGGCGTGTTGTACACCCGGCCTGCCGTGTCGCCGCTTGGACAGAGTAGCGTCTTGGGCGGATTTGCCAGCACCTCGTCTGGTGCTTCGGTGACGTGGCGCTTGGGATCGATCGCATCGTATGTCGCCTGCTGTTCCATCTGCGGCAAGATGTCGTAGACCCAGTTCTGGTTGGTTCCCGATCGCAGGTCGACCCGCCAATCGCTTGCATTCCAAGTCACGGCCGTTTCGCGCGGGCCGAAATGTCCAGCAGCCGGTAGCTTACCCTTCGCGCCAGCGTAGTTATGCACGGCCAGCGCCAGTTGCTTCACGTTATTCGTGCAGCTGATCTTCCGCGCCGACTCGCGGGCCTGTTGCACCGCGGGCAAGAGTAGGGAAACCAGGACGCCGATAATGGCGATCGAGACCAGCAGCTCCACCAGGGTGAAACCGCGGGACGTACGTCGATGGGGAATTGAGTTGAGATGCATGTCTAGCGCAGCGCCTCGCGGCGATGGTGAAGTCTCAAGCGTGAACGCCCCTGTGGTGTCAGTATAGCCGATGTCGCGGGACTCGGCACGAGTTTGTCTCCGCCTGTGCAAGGAAATCGCACAGTTTGGGCGGACTGTGCCGCGTGTGGACTTCCGATTGTGGGTGGCCAGCTGGGCCCCGTCCACCGAGGCCTACAGATTCCGGTCAATAAACCCCAGATCGAGGCCAAATACGAACAGCATCAGGCAGACGATGAATGCCAGTCCGGCCAGATTCAGCGCGCCGGCCACCCAGTCGGCTGGCGGTCGGCGGGTGATGCCTTCCCAGGCCAGGAACACCATGTGCCCGCCATCGAGAACCGGAATCGGCAGGAAATTCACCACCGCCAGGTTGGCGCTGATGAGCGTGAGGAAGATCAGCAACCGCCCTGGTCCCTGCAGCGCGCCAAAGTAGCTGGCCTTGGCGATGGTGATCGGCCCGCCGAGCAGCCTCGGATCGATGTCGCCATGAATGATACGGTTGAGGAACCGGTACACGCTGGTGAGCGAGCGAGTGGTCTCGGTCCATGCCATCGACGCTTGTTCGCCAAAGGTCTTGCCAATGCGCATTTTTTCGATCGGCATTAGCAGCACGCCGCGTTCCGGCATGTAGGTGTCGCTGTCGGTCGCAATGGCGACCGTTGTCGTTACCTTCTTGGGCTCGCCTTCGCCACGCAGGAGTTCGAGTTTCAGCTTGCTGCCGGGCGGCGTGTCCTGGATTCCGTTGACCAGGATGTACGACCACGATTTCACCTCGTCGCTCAGTTCGAACGGCTCCTTGAAGCCTTTGTATTCTTCCTCGTACTTCTCGTCGATCACCAGATCCACGGTTGCCAATTGATCGCCGATCTCAATGTCGGCCTCTGCGGCTGGCGAACCTGGTACGATGCCGACGACTTCGTTCAGCAAGTAGTAGGCAATGCCGAGCGCTGGCGCCGACATGGGACTCTTTTTCGATAATGGCATCTCGTACCACTGGGCATGGCGCAGCGGCACGCGAATGGTCTCTGTCGTCGGCGACTTGTCGTCGCTCGCCCGGCGAACCGTTAGTTCCACCGTCTCTCCACTGCGGCCCATCTCGCCCAAGCGATCAGCAAGCGTTCGCGGATCCCAGCCCACCGTGGTTTCGTCCACCATGCCGATGGGTTCGCCGTTGATGGCCGTGATGGTGTCGCCCGTTTTCAGTCCTGCTTCTGCAGCCGGCGAACCGTCTTGCACGCCGACGATGGGGCCCATCTTCATGACCAGACCGACGTACTCGGCGCGGTTTGGCTCGATGGTCACATCCACCGGCTCGGGTTTGGTCTTTTCGCCCTTCTTGGCTTTGGGCTGCAGGGTGAGGGTAATCGGCTCCTTGGCCGAACCAGCCAAATGGGCCTGGAAGTCGCGCCACAGTTTGACGGGCTGGCCATCCACCGCGACGATCTGGCTACCGCCAGGGATCTTGTCGCCAACTTCCGCTGCAGGTGTGAACTTCTGCGCGGGGTCTTTGGCGAACAGATCGAGCGACCATGGATTACCGATGCCAATCTGGGCGATCTTCCTTCGCTTGCGGGAAGGCTGAATCGAGTACGTCTCCAACTCGCCGGAATCGGCTCGCTTGATCTCGAACTCAACCGGCTCGCCCTTGCCGCTCAGGGTGACTTCGCTCTGCAGTTGCTCGAACCAGGGACTCTCGATGTCGTCGATCCGCACGACCACGTCGTTTGCACGCCATCCCGCCACCCAGGCAGGCGCGCCGGGATCGGTGTTGCCCACCACGCAGGGGATGCTCGGCACGCCGATGCGGAATGCGATCAACGCGAAGACGAACGCGAAGATCACGTTCATCACCACGCCGGCGGAGATGATGGCCATTCGCTGAGGCACACTCTTGGCGATGTAGCTGCGGGCATCGACCTGGTGCATCTTGCCATCGGGGCCTTTGATCTCCTTGGTGACCACGCCTTCGTCGCCAGCGGTGGCTTCCGACTCGCGGATCTGTTCGGCGCTCATTCGCGGATCGTCGTTCTGGCCCATCATGCGGACGTAGCCGCCAAGCGGCAGGATGCCGATGCCGTAGTAGGTCTCGCCGACTTGCTTGCCGATTTTGTAGCCGCCGATGTCGAAGCCGATCATGAACTTGTCGCACTTCACGCCGCATGCCTTGGCGACCAGGAAGTGGCCCAGCTCATGCACAAAGATAATGAATCCCAAACCTGCGGCCGCGGCCAGAATGGCGAGCGCTCCGGTCAGGTAGCCGGACCAGTCGATCGATCCCAGCACCAACGACGCCGAGGTGAAGTCTACGCACATACCCAATTCTCAACTTCCCGCCGCGCCCACTGGTCGAGCTGGTGCAGCTCGTCGAGCGTGGGCGAAGGACTAAAATGATGTGACTCGAGCACGCTGGCGCATGCCGGTACGATTTCGGTAAAGTGTAGCTCGCCATCCAGAAACTGGCTGACGGCCGCCTCGTTCGCAGCGTTCACCACCACGCCGGCGGTGCCTCCTTCGCGAGCGGTGCGGAATCCCAGTTCGAGCGCCGGAAATCGGTCGAAGTCGGGCGGCTCGAACTCCAGCACCATCCGCTGCGTCCAATCGAGCCGCTCGGCAAGCGCGTCGCGGCGGTGCGGATACTCCAAAGCGTACTGGATCGGCAGCCGCATGTCTGGTGGGCTCAGTTGGGCGATTACCGAACCGTCCACGAACTCCACCATCGAATGCACTACCGATTGAGGATGAATCATCACCCCCAATCGCTCGGCGGGCAAGTCGAATAGCCAGCGGGCCTCGACGATCTCCAGGGCTTTGTTCATCAACGTAGCCGAGTCGATCGTGATCTTGGGGCCCATATCCCACGTGGGATGAGCCAGGGCCTCATCGACGGTCACTTGGCGTAGCGCTTCGGGGTCCCAGGTGCGAAAAGGCCCCCCGCTGGCGGTAAGCACCAACCGCTCCACCTCGTCGGGCGAGCCGCTTTTCAGCGCCTGGAAAATCGCACTATGTTCGCTATCGACCGGCAGCAGCGTGGCGCCGCGCTGGCGGGCGAGTTGCTGAATCAGCGGGCCCGCGGCTACCAAGGCTTCCTTATTTGCCAAGGCCACCGTCTTTCCCGCATCGACTGCGGCCCAAGTGCTCTCGAGCCCGGCGGTGCCGACAATGGCTGCTAGCACGGTGTCGACGTCCTCGTGGCGGACAGTTTGCTCCAGGGCCTCCGGGCCGGTGAGCAGCTCGGTGCCAGTGGGCAGTTTCCGCCAGCTCTTCTTCTTGGCCGCCTTGGCGTCGGTGGCAATCACCCATCGCGGCTTGAGCAGCTTAGCTTGCTCGATCAGCCGATCGAACCGCTGGTGGGCCGACAGGGCGATCGCTTCGAGCCGGCCGCTAGCAGCGATCACTTCCACCGCGCCCGCTCCTACGCTGCCGGTGGCCCCCAACACGGCCACGCGTTTGGCTTCGCGGTGTTCCGTAGTCGAAGTAGGTGGCGGGGCCATGAGCTTTGGTTCCAGGGCGGCGAGTGGCTGGGTGGAAATGTCCAGCTCGTGGTCGCGGGTTAGCCGTTGGTGGCGGTTGTGCGGATTGCACCGCAAGTGGCCAATGGGCGGGGCTGGTGCAGTGCCGGATTGTTTGTTTTAAGCGCTTGGCAAATAGACGGTTACGGAATCGCAGGTCATTCTAGGAAGGGTGGCTGGCGCGAGCAACCTGGCATGCGTTGCGGGTAGGGCCCCAGCGCCCTACCATGAACCATGGGCGGACTCGCTGCGTTAGCTAACAGTAGCTTATGCTCGGTCCGCGCGCCCGCTGATACGAGTTCCCCCCCGGCTATTTCGCCGCTGACCGCGAGATATTAAGAAGACCCATGGAAAACCCTTCCGGCCCCAATAATTCCGACCGCAAACCTGCAGGCCAGGGAGGTGGCAACTTCGTCTGGTACCTGGTAGCGGTGGGCCTCGCGCTGTTGCTGTTGGTCGGTATGCTCACCACCGGCAGCCAGCAGGAGATCAGCTGGAGCGACCTGGAGGAGCTGATCGTCGCCAGCCAGAACGTCGAAGAGGACTACAAGGCGGACGAACATCCCGGTTGGATCGAAGTCGAAAAGCGCGACGGCGAGCAGCTCACCAAGGTCAAACTCTCCGCGCTCCGCGACCTGGTGGTCAGCGACGAGAAAGTCCGCGGCAAGGTCACGCGCCAATTGATGGAACGCACTGGCCCAGGCGCCAAGCCGTTGACCGACGAAGAGAAGAAAGCCGAAACGGTTAACTTCGTCACCTACCGCGTGGCCGACGACGGGCTGATCGAGGTACTGCGCGACAACAAGTTCAGCGATTGGGAAGCGGTGCCGCCGGAGAATCCGTTCTTCAGCGTATACTTGCCATTCTTCGCGGTCATGGCCCTGTTGGTCTTGCTGTTCGTGTTCATGGTCCGTCGTCTCGGCGGCGCCGGTTCGCCCATGGCGTTCGGTCGCAGCCGCGGCAAGCTGTACGCTCAAGAAGACATCGACATTACCTTCGACGACGTCGCCGGCATCGAGGAAGCGGTCGACGAGCTTCGCGAAGTGGTCGACTTCCTCAAGAACCCTGAACGTTACCAACGACTCGGCGGACGCATCCCCAAGGGCGTGCTGCTGGTCGGCCCTCCCGGTACTGGTAAGACACTGCTCGGCAAAGCCGTGGCCGGCGAGGCGGGTGTGCCGTTCTTTTCGATCAGCGGTTCGGACTTCGTCGAGATGTTCGTCGGCGTTGGCGCTGCTCGGGTGCGGGACATGTTCCAACAAGCCGAAGGCCGAGCGCCGTGCATCATCTTCATCGACGAGCTGGACGCCTTGGGCAAAACGCGCGGCAGTGGCAACCTCGGTGGCCACGACGAACGCGAGCAAACACTCAACGCCCTCTTGGTGGAGATGGACGGTTTTGGCACCAATAGCGGTGTGATCGTGATGGGCGCGACCAACCGCCCCGAGACACTCGACCCCGCGCTATTGCGTCCTGGCCGCTTCGACCGTCACGTGCTGGTCGACCGTCCCGACGTTGGTGGCCGCGAGGAGATCCTCGAGGTGCACCTGCAAAAAATCAAAGTCGACGCCGATGTCGACGTCAAAGCCCTGGCCGGCATCACCGCTGGTTTCGTGGGCGCCGATCTGGCCAACATGGTCAACGAGGCCGCTCTGCTGGCGGCCCGTAACGGCAAAGAACTCGTTGGCATGGAAGAGTTCAACGAGGCGGTCGAACGCGTGAGCGTGGGCCTCGAGAAGCGCAGCCGCATCATCCAGGAAGACGAAAAACTCCGCCTGGCGTACCACGAGGCGGGGCACGCGTTGGTGGCTTACTCGCTACCGAACACCGATCCGGTTCACAAGGTCTCGATCATTCCCCGCGGTCTCGGCGCGCTGGGCTACATGATGCAGCGTCCCGAGAAGGACCGCTTCATGATGACCCGCGGGCAGTTGGAGAGCGACATTCAGGTTTGCCTCGGCGGCACGCTGGCCGAAGAGCTTGTGTTCGACGACGTCGGCAACGGCGCCACCAGCGACCTGGAGCGCGCCACCGAGTCGGCCCGCGCCATGGTGATGGACTACGGCATGAGCCGCTTGGGCCGCATCAAATTCCGCGAAGGCGGGCGTGGCATGTTCCTGGCCGGAAGCGAAGGCCCAGCGACGCGTTACTACAGCGAGCAAACCGCCCGCGAGATCGACCAGGAAGTCAAACGCATCATCGACGAGCAGTTGGACCGCTGCCGTAGCATTCTGGAGTCCCGCCGCTCGGCGCTCGACGCGATTGCTAACTCGCTGATCGAACACGAAGTGATCGACGGCGAGCAGCTCAGCGACATCATCGAGCAATCGAACCCCAGCCCCCGCATCGTCCCGGGCACCGGCGAGCGCAAATCGACCTCGCCCGCCCCGCCCGCCAGCAACACTGGCGACGGCGAAACGGCCGAAGGTTGAAGGTAGCTCGACTCTCCGAGTCGAAAGTTCGCTGGTAGCCAGATCCGGGAAAACAGGTTTCTTCGGCGCTCGATGCGAAGTACGATAGGAGGCACCTATTTACTCCTGGTGCCCACCGTCGCTACAGGTTTGCAATGACCGTCATCCAAGTCACTTGCCCCGGCTGTGGAAAAGACTATTTGCTCAAGCCAGCGCTGGCGGGCAAGTCGGCCAAATGCAAATGCGGAACGCGCATTCAGGTTCCAGAACTCGTTCCCGTCTACGATTCCGGTGAACTCGAGTTGGAGCCACCCATCGAGGCTCCCACTGCAACTCCCCCACCTATCGTCGAGGCCCCGAGAACCAAGGACGATCTCCCGTTTTCGCCGACGATGGTCGACCCGTCCGAAGAACAGGAAGACTCCGAAGGTAACTTCTCCGAAGCAGGGTTGAAGTTTGTAAGTGTCTATGGGGTCTTGGTGATGGGCTTTGCCGGTCTGGTTGGCTTGGCCAGCACCGTGTTTATGATTCACATAGCGTTTAAGATGAGCGAGCAACCGCTATTCACTTTTATCGGGCTACTTATCGCAGCAGCCAATGCGATGGTCTGGTTCATCGTGTACCGGATGGGGGAGGGACTCTCTCATTGCGAGAGAAACGCCGTCCAGGGAATGGCAGCCTTCTTCGTGCTGTGTCTCGCCATTTCCGCCCTCGCCGCCTTGAAGGGAGTCTATGACGTTGCCGTCTTGTTTGCTTTGACCGCTATCTGCGTGTTCCTACCGCCGATGATCGTCGGCTATCTCAACTGGGACGGCTTCCACACCGACGACTGATCGCCTGTGCGCCGCTTAAGTGGCAAGTGACTTCTTCAGTTAGTAGGATAGGACGTTCGGTACGCCCATCCAATTCAACTTTCAGGTGACGACATTAGTACATTTCTTCATCGATATTCGCAATTTGCCCTGTTAGTTCTTTCATTGATCCCCATCGCAGGTCGTGCGAGCGCGGAGCCGCTGGTCACGTTAGAGGAAGTGTTCGAAACCACCGCGTTTCCTGCTGCCCCGGGAACGGATGACAAAGCGGTTCCGAACTATCGCATTCCCGCGCTGGTGATGGCTCCCAACGGCGATCTGTTGGCGTTCGTCGAGCGGCGCAGCTCCACGTTTGGCGACATTGGCGACACCGACATCGTCATGCGGCGAAGCACCGATGGAGGGCGCACCTGGGGCGACATTCGAGAACTCTACACCGAGCACTTTTACGCCAACTCCGACGCTACGCCGCTGGTCGATTCCAAGGGCCGCATCTGGTTGTTCTTTGTTCGCGACCGCCGCGATTTCGTCGTGATGCATAGCGACGACAGCGGCCATACTTGGTCGGACTTGCGCTCGATTCACGACCAGTTTGTCGAGCCCGAGTGGGACCGCTTCGCGGGTGGTGAGAACCCTGGCCCGGAGTCGGCCGCCAACCAAAAGGAGAAGTCCCGCCGGTGGAAGCACAATTGGCACCAGCGGTACGGCATCGGTTGTGGGTCGGCGGCCGTCGAGATCAGCGAGGGCCCGCACACGGGGCGGATCGTGGTGCCGTTTCGTTTGAACGTGATGCGCGACGGCAAACCGGCTCAGGAAACGTTTGCCCTGTACACGGACGATCGCGGCCAATCGTGGCAGCACAGCAAGTCGTCGATTCGCCATGGCAACGAGGCGCAGATCGTCGAACTGGCGGGCGGACGGCTGATGCTCAACTCGCGCGACAGCAACAACCGTCACCGCCCCGATCGCATCGCCCGCATCATTGCCTATAGCGACGACGGGGGCGATACCTGGTACGATCGACGCGACGATCGCACGCTGGTGAATCCTCAAGTACACGCCGCCACGCATCGCTACACGCACGACGGTCGCGACGCACTGCTGGTAACGCTGCCATCGAGCCAGGTTCGCGAGGAGCAGCATCCGTACGGTCGCCGCAATCTGTCGATGCACGTCAGCTTCGACGAAGGCCGTACGTGGAGCGAGCCGCAAACCATTTATCCTTACACCAGTTCCTACTCGGACATTGTCACCTTTCCCGACGGTACGATCGGCATCATCTATGAGCGCGGCCCCGAAGGGAGTCCCGCCTACTGGCGCGAGCTGGCGTTTGTGCGGTTGAAATTGCATTGGAGCGATGCGGCCGGTCTGGTCAGCGCGGCGTTCCCACTTGGCGTTTCCGAGCCGGTCGACTTGTACGAAGTGGGCGTCGGGCCGGGCAAGGAGTACACGTCGATACGCATTCCATCGATGGTCGTCACCGGTGATGGCAGCATCCTGGTGTGGACCAGCGCGCGGCGGAAGACCAGTGACTGGGCCGACATGGACTTGCTGCTGCGCCGCAGCACCGATGGCGGTCGCACGTGGACACCGCCCGAGGTGTTCGTCTCGGGCCAGGGCAGTGTGGTCGACAACGCCACGGCCATCGTGGCCCGCGCCGATCGGCAAACGGTGCACTTTCTCTACCAGACCGACTACGCCAAGCTATGGCACCGCCAAAGCACCGACGGCGGCAAGACCTTCAGCCCGCCGCGCGACGTGACGACGGCGCTCGACAAAACGCGCGACGAGGACGGCTACCAGTGGACCATCCTGGCGCCCGGCCCGGGCACGGGTGCGCAGCTCGCGTCGGGTCGGCTGGTCGCGCCGGTGTGGTTGTCGAACTCCGGCACGCACGCCCATCGGCCGTCGGTGGTCACCACCGTTTACAGTGACGACGACGGAAAGACTTGGCAAGCTGGCGACATCGTGGTCCGCAACACCGACTACACGCCGAATCCCAGCGAGTCGATCATCGTCGCCACGCCCGACGGCGGAGCGATGCTGAACATCCGCAGCGAGTCATCCGAGTATCGCCGCGCGGTGAGCTTCAGCCCCAACGGTGCGACCCAGTGGACGGAGCCGGAACTGGTCGACGAGTTGTACGACCCGATTTGCCACGCCAGTATGACGTGGCTCCCCGCCGCGGCCGGGAGCGACCAAAGGCAGCTGGCATTCGTCAATCCCAACAGCCACACGAAGACCCAAGCCATCCGCAAATGGGGCGGCCGCCCCCGCGAAAACCTGACGCTACGCATCAGCAAAGACCGCGGCCACACGTGGCCCATCTCCAAACAAATCGACCCCGGCCGCAGCGCCTACTCCGCCACGGCCGTCGGCCCCGACGGAACGCTCTACATCATCTACGAACGCGGCTACATGCCCGAAAACGACCTCAACACCCGTTGGCTGAGTTTCATCCGGATTGATTTGGAGGAGTTTCTCGGCGAGTGAGGACTCGCCCGTACTATGGCCGCCCCGGCCGTAGCTCCTGGTGTCATTTCTAACGCCGGACCAGTAGCCGTAGGGTGGGTGGTTCTGCCGGCAGGGTGCTTTGCCACTATTTACGATCATCCACCGGCAGGTTCACCCACCATGTTCTGCCGTGGTGAATGGTGGGTGAACCCATCGGCGACAGAGGTTCTTGGCCAAGACAAGTTGACTTCGCCGATGGAACCACCCACCCTACGTTGCTACGCACGCCGGTGGCCGTAGCACTGGTGTCATTTCGAAGGGAGGCTCGCCGACCGAGAAATCTAGTCTGCCCCACGCCGACGTTTTTCTGGGTGCCACTGCTGGTTTATCGACCGTTGCAGTCCTATCGCCAGTTTGAAGACCAAGTACTGCTACGGAATTGCCGCCCGTTAGAACCGAGCCAGCAGTGCCAGTGCCACGATGAGAAGTGCGTACCGGTGCGACATACCCCGCGAACACTGCTGGCCTGCTTCCATGTGGCGGCCAATCAGACGACCGAAACCTCCCGCAATCCTGCATCGGTAGGCAATCGGCGATAAACCAGCAGAATACATCCGATCAAAAGCAGCAGCACGGCTGAAGGCTCGGGCACAACGATCACCCGGTTGCCAGGCTTGGCCGCGAATGCATCAAACTCATTGGCGTACAAATTGTAAAGCAAGGGATCGACCCAGACGTTGTCGAGTGTGCGGATGCCGAGTAGTGCATCCAGGTTGCTGGGGTTCTCGTCGGTGAACGTAAGTCCGATCAAGGATACGTCAATAATGGACGTCGTTTCTCTGACGATTACATCAAACGAAAGACGTGACAGTTTGGCCTCATCCAGCACGAGCGATGTTATCTGGTCACGGTCCAACGAAAAACTACCCAGCCAGAGTGTCTCAAACGTGGCCGCAGTGAGATTCAGTTTAGTTAGTTGATTGGAACGAAGATCCAGATCATGCAAGAAGGTAAAACCTTCAAATGCTCCGGATTCGATGCTGGCAATGGCGTTGTCCTGCAAGTAGAGGTAGCCTAAGTTGGTCAGATCGGCAAAGTCGTCCTGCTCAATGCTGGCTATCGTGTTGCCGCTCAAGTCGAGGTAATACAGTTTGGTCAGCCCAGCGAAGTCCCCTCTCTCGATGCTGATGATGGCGTTGTCGTTTAAGTAGAGGTTACCCAAGTTGGTAAGTCCGTCGAAGTCCCCATGCTCAATGCTGGCGATAGCGTTTTCACCTAATTTCAGCGCTTGCAAGTTGCTCAGCCCAGCGAAGTCCGCTTGCTCGATGCTGGCGATCTTGTTGCCGTCTAGGGAGAGTAGCTTGAGAGCAGGCAGCCCGTCAAAGTCACCCTGCTCGATGCTTGTAATGACGTTGTTCTCCAAGTAGAGGTTATGCAACGTGGATAGCCCGTCGAAGTCCCCTTGTTCGATACTTGCGATCTTGTTGCTGTCTAAGTGGAGATACCGCAGATTGTTCAGCCCGTCGAAATCTCCAGGTTCGATACTGGCGATGGCGTTGCCGTCCAAATCGAGTGACCGTAGCCCACTCAGACCATCGAAATCTTCGGGTTCGATGCTGGAAATAACATTGTTGTGCAAGAGTAGTGTCTGCAAGTTAGTTAGCCCAACGAAGTCCCCTGGCTCAATGCTGTCGATTATGTTGTCGCCTAGATTGAGCGTTTGCAAGTTGTTCAACCCTTCGAAGCCACCATGCTCAATACTAGCGATGTCGTTGCCCCACAAGTTGAACGCCTGCAAGTTGCTCAGCCCTTCGTAGCTCCTATACTCTATGTTTGCGATGTGGTTGCTCGATAAGCTGAGCAACTGCAAATCAGTCAGTCTGACGAAGTCCCCCTTCTCAATGCCAGTGATGGCATTTCGATCCAAGTAGAGCTCCCCTAGGCCGTTTAGCCCTACGAAGTCGCCCTGTTCTATGCTGCTGATGCCATTGCTACCTAGGTTGAGCGTCTGCAGTTTGTTCAGCCCGTCGAAGTCTCCCTGTTCGATGCTCTCGATGGTGTTGCCGTCCAGGTAGAGGTGCAGCAGGTTGTTTAGCCCCTCAAAGTCCGCTTGCTCGATGTCTGAGATGGCGTTACGCCTTAAGCATAGCGTCTGCAGTTTGTTCAGCCCGTCGAAGTCTCCAGGTTCGATACTGGCGATGGCGTTGCCGTCCAAATAGAGTGACCGTAGCCCACTCAGTCCATCGAAATCTTCGGGTTCGATGCTGGTAATAACATTGTTGTGCAAGAGTAGTGTCTGCAAGTTCGTTAGCCCAACGAAGTCCCCTGGCTCAATGCTGTCGATTATGTTGTCGCCTAGATTGAGCGTTTGCAAGTTGCTCAGCCCGTCAAAGCCCGCCTGTTCGATGCTCGCGATGGCGTTGCCATCCAAGTAGAGACGCTGCAGATGAGCAAGTCCGTGGAAATCCCCCTGCTGGATGCTGGTGATTGTGTTGTCCCGTAATTGGAGGACCTGCAGGCTGTTTAGCCCATCGAAGTCCCCCCTTTCGATGTTGGTAAGAGTGTTGCCGCTTAGGTCAAATTCTTCCAGGTTGGCGAGTCCTCTAAAAACTCCCTGTTCGATGCTGACAATTGCGTTGTTGGCTAGGTCGAGATCCTCCAAGTTGTTCAGTCCGTCGAATCCTCCCAGCTGGACGCTGTTGATGGCATTATTGCCCAAGTCGAGCGTCCGCAGGTTAGTCAGCCCGTCGAAGGTCCCTAGCTCGATGCTGGCGATAGAGTTGCGTTGCAAGCCGAGGACTCGCAACTCCATCAGCCCATCAAAGCTACCCTGACTAATGTTGGTGATAAAGCTGTTTCCTAAGTGGAGAGTCTGCAATTTGTTCATTCCATAAAAGTCTCCCTGCTCGATGCTAGCAATGTAGTTACTCCCCAGGTAAAGGCGGCGCACTTTGATCAGCAGATTGGTCCCATCAAGGTCCTCGATGCCAAGGTCATCTAAGAACAACGTCTGGATGAACCTGCCAGGATCGGTCGGAAACCCCGGCGCCTCGCCCACGTCGAGTAGGCCATCGTTGTCGTTCGTGAACGCTTGAGCGAGAAGAGGCTCAATGGGGACCGCCATGGAGAGTGCGGTGGCAAGCGCAAGTAGTAAGATTCGCATCCGTGGTTGTTTGATGGGAGTCGGTGCGCTGCCCCAGATGGCGCTGCCGACGACAGTCACTATAGCAGGATCTTGGCCGCTGGTAAATGTTTGCTAGTAGGCGAAAGACACTAATGTCGACCTGAAGGGATTGTTGCGTTGCGTACTATGGCCGCCTCGGCCGTAGCGGTCGCGGGTTGGGTTTCTACGGCCGAGGCGGCCGTAGTACGGTTTCGACTCGGAGAGTCGAGCTACAATGGTGGTTGAATTCTTACAGGGGTTTGGTCTAATGGGGGTGAGTGAACTTGTGTATAGGTTGGTTGGGTGGAGTAGGTGAGTAAGCGGGTAGGGTGAGTAGGTCGTCTCATAGCCGAGGATCTACTGGTCGTCGGAAATGAGCGTCGTGGTGATGTTGGAGCTTGTTCGGCGGAGCGAACGGCTACTATCGTTTTGGTCCACCTGCGGTTAACCGGGGCCCAAAACTCTTTGGCTCTTAGATAGGAAGTGTTTTGTAACTTGTTGATTTGAAAGGAGTTATGGAAACGCTAGGCGGATTTGTAGTGGGAGTTTTGGGCCAGTGGATGAGTAACCGGTTGTGGGGCAATTGGGGCAAAACTGTAACTGCAAGCGGTGTAACGAGATGCGCGAAGCGACTCGGGGGTGTTTTGGGCCTAGGGTGGACCAAAACTCCAAGTGCTTGCGGAGTAACGAGTTACGCTGTAGTGCCCCAGTTAGCCGGAGCTACACTTGGCTCCGCGTTGCGAACGCGCGAACCTTGGTGGACAGTTGGGCGTACTATTAGGCACAGCCACGGAGCGGCAACTTCTCAGCTCCGTCGGCATCGAGGGCCGGGGATAGTGACGTCTCTGGCCGTTCTGGCACGACGCCTTTTCAAGAGCGGTTTTGTCGACAGGTTCGGTGGAATCCGGACAATCGATAAGGTCGGCAGGCTCCGGCAAAGTGGCACGGGACCACTAATCTGCAGTTCGGACAAGAGCAATAAGGCGCTTGTACGGATCGTGCGGCACACTGCATGAAAGAGCTGTGAATTTTGTGGTGGCAGTTTTTTTGACCACCCCCATTTCGTGGCCTATATTCGCTTGTGCCCCCGGGTTATGTCCCTAGCTCCGGTCTGGCAACCTGCCCCGCTCGGTTGGACTCGCTGTGGCCCCTTGGCCATCGCTGCCCAGCCATTCGCGATTAATAGACGGAACGAAACAGTATGCGTCAAACGCTTCCTAGCGCGATCACCCGACTCTTCGCCGCTCTGGTTGTAGGCCTCACAGTCCTTACAACCACGAGTGTGGTTCGGGCTCAGGGCGACTCGGTCGCCATTAGCAGCGAGGCGATGCCTCAAGCGATTTCCAAGCTCCTTACGCAAGGTAAGGAGTTGGAAGGACAACACCGTTGGGGCGACGCCCTGGCGCTGTATGAAGAAGCCGTGCGGAAGCACCCCGAAGACCGCAAGCTGGCCGAGCGATTCGGCATCGCCCGACTGCATTATGGTGTGGAGCGTCGCTACGTCGATCACAGTTTCCTCGACGCGGTGACGACGCTCGACGTGACGCAAGCCAACGACTTGTACGGCGAGTTGATGGGCAAGATCGAATCGCACTACGTGGATACTCCGCCGTGGAGCATGCTGGCGCAGCGCGGTGTGCAATCGGTCGACGTGGCGCTCACCAAGACCAACTTTCTGCGTCACAACGGAGTCAACGCCGACACGGCTACCATCCTGCAAGCACGCCGGGCGATTTACGGCCCGCTCCGCAATCGGCAAGTTACCACGCGAGAAGCAGCCATCGCCGTGGAGCAGCAAGTTGCACAGATTGCTTCGCAGCAACTCGGTTTGAGCCGCACGGCGATCGCCATGGAGTTCACCGCGGCAGCCGCTGGCAGCTTGGATCACTACTCGGCGTTCCTGTCGGGCGATCAACTGCGTGAGATCTACTCGCAGATCGAAGGCAACTTCGTCGGGCTGGGTGTCGAGCTAAAGGCCGCGGCCAGCGGCGGCTTGGAGATCGTAAGCGTGATTCCCAACAGCCCGGCCGAGCGTGCCAACATTCAGTCGGGCGACACGATCACCATGATCGATGGCAAGAACATCACCGCGATGACCACCGACGAAGCGGCAGGCATGTTGACCGGCGAAGAGGGCAGCTACGTCCGGGTGCATGTGGAGCCAGCCAAGACCAACGGTCTCGGTCGTCCGGCGTTCGACGCGGACGTGCGTCGCGAGCACGTGGATGTGCCAAGCCTGGAGGACGTGGAGATTGTCGACGCGTCGTACGGCGTGGCTTACGCTCGCGTGCCGGTGTTTCAGAAGACCACCAGCCGCGACCTGGAGCAGGCCCTGTGGGATCTGCACGCCAAGGGAATGCGGACGTTGGTGCTCGACCTGCGTGGCAACCCGGGTGGATTGCTGACCTCGAGCGTGGAATTGGCCGACAAGTTCGTGGCCCAGGGACGAATCGTCTCGACTCGCGGTCGCAGTGCCGGCGAGGACTTCGACTACCGGGCTCACCGGGCTGGCACCTGGCGGGTTCCGCTGGTGGTGCTGATTGACGATCAGAGCGCCAGTGCGAGCGAGATCTTCGCCGCGGCCATCCGCGACAACCGCCGGGGCACGGTAGTGGGCGAGCGGAGCTTCGGCAAAGGCTCGGTGCAGGGTATCTTTCCGCTTGGCTACGGCGGGGCCGGTATTCGCCTGACAACCGCCAAATTTTTCTCTCCTAACGGAAAGCCCATCAGCCAGGTCGGAGTGCAACCCGATATCGTCGTGCGACGGGCCAACGGCTTGCCGGAAGGAGCCCACGCGGCCGCCTACCGCGGCACCGATCAGGACACCGCCCTGAGCAAAGCCCTGGAAATCGCCCGCAGCCAGGTGGTCAAAAGCACCACGGCCGACAACTCGCACCGCTAAAACGTCGATAAATGGCAGCGGGCATCCGGGTGCCACGTTGACGGCGCGGGCGAATAGCCAGATACTGTTGGTTTCTCGCGGGGACAGGGTAATATCTGTTCGTCCCCACCTCCAGCCCTCAGCCAAAAGCTGCTTGCTATGCCAGCCGAAGACGACGACGACCTGTACGATGGCGACTACGAATTCGTTGACGACGACGAATACGAAGACGGCGAAGAGTACGAGTACGAGTACGAAGAGGAAGATGAGTACGAAGAAGAGGACGAGGCTGAGGTAGCCGAAGAGCCCGAGGAAGAGGAAGTGGTGGAGAAGAAGCCGAAGTCCAGGGCGAAGAAAGCCCCAGCGAAGAAGGCCCCCGCCAAGAAAGCTCCCGCGAAGAAGACTCCGGCCAAGGCGAAGACCGACACCAAGAAGGCTGCGCCAAAGAAGTCGAAGACCACCAAGGCCAAGGCGGCTAAGGAAGAGGCTGCGGACGAAAAGCCGGCGGAGACGAGCAAGAAGAAAGCTCCCGCCAAGAAGTCGACCCGCAGCACCAAGAAGCAGAAGGAGATCTTCGACGACGAGCCGCCAGTAGAAGAAGTCGCGGAGAAGGTCGAAGAGCCCGTGGAAAGCTCGAAGCCGGCCGACACGCCTGCAGAAGCACCGGCCGAGGCAGCCGAAGCGCCTGCGGAGGGCACGGAAGCGGACGAGTACGGTCGCACCGAGCCCGTGGCAAACTACGTGGTGCACGTGTACGAGTTCAAGGACTTCAAACGCACCATCGATCGGCAGTTCACGCCAGAAGATGCCGACGCATTCGCCACGGAATACAACCGCTGCAGCAAGAACTACGGCCGCTTCGCGGTGCCGGGCAAGGCGGACGTGGAGCCCGGCAAAGTGCTGGCGCAGTAGCGGTTTTTGCAGGTCACTTCTGCAGGATGAGTTTGTCGTTCTTGGTCACCAAGAGCCGATAGCTCTGGCCGGCGTGGACGATGATCACTTCGCGCGCGCCGTGGAGCAGTTCGGCAGACTCGATCTGCCGAGGGGTTTGCTCCGCTGGGTCGTTCGCCTCGGGTGCGTCAGTCATGATGGGAGCCTCCATCGGCGGTCGACTGCGGAACGAACGAAGCAAGCTGCGCCGCAAACGCCGCGGCCCTTGGCGAATCGCCATAGGCCATGGCGAGTTCGAGTAGTCGCCGCAAGCAGCCCTTGCAGCAGATGCCATCGAGCGCGGCCACCGGCAGTTGGCGCAGCTGGTGGTAGGCTTCGTCGCAGCGTCGTTGCTCGACCAGCTGCACCGCCAGCGCGGCCCGGTAACGCTCCACCGCCGGTGCCAGGTACACCGCTCGGCGCAATAGCGGGACCACGGCGTCGGCCGGTTGCCCCAAGTGCAACGAAGCCCGGCTGAGCAGGTACAGCTGCCAGTCGTCGTCGGGGGTGTGGTCGAGTGCTTGTCGGCAGAGTCGGGCAACGTCCTCCCAACGTCCCAGCCGACCCAAGCCGCGCTGCACCAGCGGCAGGAAGTCGTCGCCGGGTTCGCACCGCTCGGCCAGCGCAAGGTAGGCATCGCCGGCCAGCTCGTGGTGGTCTTCGTGCACCAGGCACTCGGCGTAGACGAACTGCGTGGCGCTATCCAGCGGCACGAGCAGCTGCGCCTGCTCGACGTCGCGAAGCGCCTCGGTCAGCCGCCCCAAGTGGTAGAGCAGCAAGGCCCGCACCTGGCGCAAGTGCCCGTCGTCGGGCGTTTGGGCAAGCTGGACTTCGAGTACATCGATGGCTCCACGGGTGAACCCCCGGCGGTGCATTTGGACTGCTCTGGAGCAGGTGGACGAATCCGCACAGGATTTTTCACACAGAAATATGAGTTTTTTGGGCGGCTCCATCAGGAAGTGCCTTGTTTTATAGGGTGCATTGGGATCTAAGGACCAGTTGACATGTGGTGAGCGGTCGTTATCTTATTGCTATTGAGACGCAGTCGCAATACCTAGCCAGCTAAGTGAATCGGATTCGCTCGCCAGCGACCGCACCCCTTGGTCCACCTGTCCGTGAGAGATCAGCTCTGCCTCGCGGATCCCGCCTTGGTTGGATGCTTAAGACGTTGAAGCTGTGATGACCTCCCCGTTTAGCAGAGCTCAGTTTTGGAGAAGTGTAATGAGTCGTTGTTTTGTTGCTGGCGTTGGTTTCTTACTGAGCGCGGTCGCCGCTGTTAATGTTGCTTCCGCAGCCTCGATCGGCTTCGTCGAAGATTTCCCCACCGATCACTCCTACTGGCTCAACTCGCCTGGCACCGGCGGGTCGGCGCTCGTCACCCATCAGGCATCGGGTGGTCCGGATGGCAGCAGCTATGCCTCGGGCACCTATAACTTCGTGAACAACGAGCCTGGTGTGGGGGGATCGGCGATCGTCTTTCGGGGTAAGGAAGTTGTGGAGGGAGAGCCTTCGACGCAGGCCAGCGGTGGCAATTTGTTCGGCAATTGGATTAACGATGAGATTTCCGATATCTCCATGATGGTCCGGCACGACGCCACCGACCCGATCACCGGCGCTCCGCTGGCGCTGAACTTCTTCGCCCGGCTTGCTACTCCGGCGAACCATCCCGCGGCCGTGATCATCAAGCCGGTTCCCGTCATCGCTGGGGAGTGGACGGAGCTTAGGTTCTCCGTTCGCCGCTTCCACAACCCCTTCTTGATTCTCGAAGGTCCACCAACCTTTCAATTCTACAACAGCGTGTTCAGCGACATCGGTCGCGTGCAGTTGGGCGTTTCGGTGCCGGATGCTCTGGGCCACGTCGACCAAGTGGTGACATTCGACATCGACAAGGTTCGCATGATTCCCGAACCGTCTACCATCGCCTTGTTGGGCGTCGGTCTCGTAGCGCTGGGTTTCGTGCGTCAACGGCGCGCCCGGCTGCAGTCGTAGTTTCACCACTCCCAGGATCATTCGTGGAGAATTGAAGATGTCACGACGGGTTTGGTGCCTTACTTGGTTAATGCAGTTGGGGATGGCTTCGGCCACCGCTGCGGCAACCAGCGCCTATTGGGACACCCCGCAACTCGACCGCTGGATTCACCAGGGCGAGTCGAGCCAAGGGTTCAAAGACTCGATGTCGACCTTCGCCTCACTTGGGGTGGGGGGCACACAATCGGGTGGGCCGCTGCAGTCGCGCAGCGGTGTGTTCGCGCTGGCGTTCGACACCTCGTTGCCGGAGGTCGCGATTCCGCAAGTCGCCCCTGGCCAGTACCAGATCGACTCGATTCGCTTCACGGCGCAGTTGATCGACAACGGCGCCGAGGTTTACTACGACCCGACGCGTGACTACGTCGACCAGATCACCGGCGGCACGGACGACGCCGGCCGGCCGATCGAGTTGTACGGAGTAGGCTTCGGCAACGGCTACACGAAGTTCGGCTTCGGCCCGAACGATGCGCAGACGCCGGAGTTTGAAGAAGCGAGCCCCGCGACTAGTAGCGGTTCGTTTGCTTACAACATCTATCCGCTCGGCGAGCGCCCCGATGGTTCGCTGGGCAACGTGTTCAATAGCCCCGGCGGCGAAGGCATCTTCGTCGAGCAAGGCGGGGAGTACGAGCTGGTTGAGCTGACGACCCCCGCTTGGAACCCCGCGCCGTGGGCCATCGGTACGGTCGAGGGAGCCTCGGCGGGGCAGTTGCTTACCGGGATGCCGACCTTCGAGTTCGACATCGACCTCGACGTGCCGGGCGTGCGGGAGTACTTCCAGCAAGGTTTGTCCGAGGGGCAGGTGAGTGTGATGATCTCGTCGCTGCACGAAGTGAGCAGTGGCCACACCGGCGACGATGGCGACTTTCCCGCTTTCTATTCCAAGGACCATCCCGCGGTCTCCTTGGGCCTTCGCGACGCGGCGACACTCACCATCGAGTATTCGATTCTTGCGCTTGCCGGCGACTACGATGGCAACGGATTCGTCGACCAGCAGGATTACCTCGAGTGGAAGTCGAGCTTCGGCGCTAGCGTCGAAGCGTTCTCCGGAGCCGATGGCAATGGCGACGGACTTGTTGGCCTGGCCGATTTCTCCGTATGGCGAAACAACCTGGGGGCGGGCACACCGCCCGCCGGGGCAGTGGGCGCAGTTGCCGTGCCCGAGCCGTCGGGCGTGCAGCTGTGCGGGATTGTGGGACTTACCTTGGCGTTCTGCAGTTGGGTAAATTGGTTCGCCAAGCCGTCACTAAGATCAAGGAAATAGTCGTGCTCGCCAAACGAAAGATCGACGGATTTACGCTGGTGGAGCTGCTGGTGGTGATCGCCATCATCGGCATCCTGGTGGCCATCTTGTTGCCGGCCGTGCAGGCGGCGCGCGAGGCCGCGCGTCGGATGAGTTGCCAGAACAACTTGAAGCAGATCGGGTTGGCCACCGCGCTGTACGAATCGACCAATGGCCACTTGCCCCCGCCCAACACGGGGAGCACGTTCGAGCAAGCGGGCAGCACGTTTGTCATTCTGCTCCCGTTCCTCGAGCAATCCGCGGCTGCCGAGTTGTACGACGAGACCAAATCGGTAGTGGCCGAGCCGAACCTGCAGATCACTTCCAACACGTTGCCGGTTTACTTGTGCCCTTCGATGTTCCTCCCTCGCCCCAAGCCGGCGATCGATTGCGACGAAGTGCTAGCAGCCGGCAGCTACATGATTAGCACCAGAACCGAGTACGATGCCAACAAACTGGACGAGATGGACGGTGCGTTCGTCATGCCTCGATCCGACGGCTCCTATCGTTTGGGGATGCGGCGCATCACCGATGGGGCTTCGAATACCCTGCTGGCGGGTGAGACCAACTACCGCTTCGAGAAGTTCAAGTGGGATAACTGCGCCAAGCGGGTGGGCGATGTCCGCTGGGGCGATCACCAGTGGGCCGAGGGCTATTGGGCGCTTTCCTGGGGCCACATCGACTGGCAATACTACCGCGATTACCAGTTGGTATCGTACAATCAAACCGAGTGGTTTCAGAATCGGAGCCGCCGTGTTTTCGGAAGCGATCACAATGGGGGAGCACAATTTGTGCTGGTCGATGGATCGGTGCACTTCATCGCCGACACGATCGATTATGATACGTTGCATGCCCTAGTGACCCGCGCTGGGGGCGAGACGCCTCCGGTACTCGACTGACTTCGGCAAGCTACTCGCCTGCCAATCCCCTCCTGCCCGTTTACAATCTTCCTGTAGAGAACAGACTATGCTCACTCGTATCCTCCCGGTTGCCGTTATCGGATTGATGCTTGTTGCTTCTTCCTCGCACGCGCACTTCCCCTGGCTCTCCTCGGATGAGGAAGGTCGGGCGTTGTTGTTCTTCAACGAATCGCCGCATGCGATGGACTACCGCATGCCCGAAGTGGTTGGCAAAGCCGAGGTGCTGCTCAAGGCCAAAGGCGACGAGCCCCAGCAACTGGAGCTCGAAGCGGTAGAAACCAAGGAGTACGTTGGCCGCAAGAGTCAGCCCGATACCGTTTCGACCGGCGTGCTGACCACCACCTGTAACTACGGCAACTATCACGGCACGCTGCTCATCTACTACGTGAAGCACTACGCGGGCAACGTGACGCAAGCGGCGAAGCTCGAAGCCGACAAGGCGGCCAAGGGTTTTGCGATCGACGCACGACCTTCGCTCATCGACAAGGGCATCGCGATCACGGTGACCCGTGACGGCAAGCCAGTGGCCGACGCCAGTGTGATGGTCGCCACGCCCGACGGCGAGAACGCCGACAAGAAGACCGGCAAGGACGGTGTTGCCAAGTTCTACAACCTGGCGGAAGGCAAGCTCGGTTTCACCGTTGGTGTGACCGACAAGAAAGAGGGCGAGGTGGATGGCGAGAAGTACACCACCGTGTCGAATTACCTGACGCTCACGGTCGACACTTCGGCCAAAGCCACCGAAGAAGAGGAGTCGGACGAGAAGGAAAAGACCGCCAGCAAGGAGCCACCCGTGCCATCGGCCTTGAAGCCGCTACCCGAAGCGGTCACTAGTTTCGGCGCCGCCGTGGCTGACGACTACGTGTACGTTTACAGCGGTCACACCGGCAAGGCTCACGCTCACTCGAAGGAGCACTACTCGCGACGCTTTGTCCGCATGCCGCTGGCCGGTGGCGAGTGGCAGGAGCTGCCGATGCAGGATCCTGTGCAAGGTTTGGCTTTGGTGCCCCACGAAGGCCGCGTCTATCGCGTGGGTGGCGTGTTTTCGCACAACGCTCAGGGCGAGGACGAGGATATGCACTCGGTCGACAAAGTGGCCGTGTTCGACCCAGCCAGCAAAGAGTGGAGCGACCTGCCATCGATGCCCACCGCCCGCAGCTCGCACGACGCAGTGGTGATCGACGGGGTGCTGTACGTGGTGGGTGGCTGGAGCCTCGAAGGCACGCCCGACGGGGTGTGGAGCGAGACCGCGCTGAAGCTGAATCTCGAACACCCTGAAGAAGGCTGGCAGGAATTGCCGCAGCCGCCGTTCGTTCGCCGCGCGCTGGCTGCCTCGCACGTTGGCAACACGCTAGTCGTGATGGGCGGCATCGACGAAGCCGGCGCCATCAGCCGACAGGTCGACGCGCTCGATCTAGAATCCGGCGAGTGGCGCACCCTGCCCGAGCTACCCGGCGACGGCATGCAGGGCTTTGGCGTTTCGGCCTGGAATCACGAAGGCAAGCTTTACGTCAGCGGCAGCTCGGGCATCGTGTACACGCTGTCGGACGATCTCGACGAGTGGCAAGAAGTGGCCAAGCACGCCGACAAGCGTTTCTTCCACCGGTTGCTTCCGGCCGGCGAGGGCCGCCTGCTGATGATCGGCGGCGCGTCGATGAAGCGTCAATCGCACGTTGCCGACAGCGAGTGGGTGAAGCTCGACGCCGAGTAGCAACGCTACTTCATGCGGCCGGGTGTAAACACCAACGATGCGGTGAGGCCACAGGCCACGGCCACCGGTACGCAGAGGAACAGCAGCAGAGAAGGGCTACGGCGATGTTCGTGCCATCCCGCATGGATGCTACCGCTGCCATGGTCGCCCGGGGTCACACTCATCGGAGTCGTGCTGTTTGGACCAGGGCGAAAGAACCCGTCGCCGCACGGAACCAACTGGTCTTCGTTCAGATTGAACATCACCAACTGTAGCTGGTCGCTTTGATACCAGTTGCCCATGTCGGTGTCCTGAAAACAGAATTCCCCGTCCGGCGTTACCAGTACCTGCTGGGCGTCCATGGGAATCGATATCGGTGGCTGTAAGACCCGACCCGACTGCTTGTGGACCAACTGGCCGTCCGCGTTGACGGACAGTCGCCCATCGCGGGAGTAGACCTTCCCCGAATCGCCTTCAGAGAATTCAAAGAGTCCATCGCCGATGATGGCGATGTCGAGGTCTCGGCCCGTCTCGGTGAGCGTGCGATCGCCGCGCTGGCGGACCGCGTAGGCGGCTACGACCGCCAGCAACGTGATCGCGACCAGCAACGTACCAATTGAGAAACGGAAAAGACGTACGGGAACCATCCGTGGCAAAGCTCCAATCTACGTGGGATACCTACGTAACCTGTGGAGCCGTATTCTACGCAAGTTGCCGAAATGCGAGAACGTCAATCGCACGACCTACCGGCCCGATGCGAGTGCTGGCAGCGAGGCCCGGGCTACTGCGCGGCTTGAATCTGCCGCACGCCGACTTGCAGGCTGAGAATTACCAGCCACAAACTTGCGCCAAGGTCGGTGAGCCGGAACCAAGGCGGGGCGATCGGCACCCACAGCGTGGCCTGGTGCACCAGCGCGCCGAAGAACAGCCCGTACAGCAGCAGGTAGACGATCAGATTCGTGCTCATCGCCAAGAGCCGCAACTGCGGCGGCACCCGGTCGCGCACGGCGAGCGTGGAACCAAGCATCAGCACGGCCACGCCCAGCATGACCGGCACCATGGTAAAGAACTGCGCGGCGGTCACCAGCGAGAGGCCAACAACCAGCAACCACCCCACGGTGTTGTGCGGCAGTTGTTCGAGAAACGCGGGTAGAGAATCATTGCGGTCCATACGACCCATGCTGATTGAGCCCGATGCGACCGTAAAGCTCTCGCGTAGCAAGAAACGCGAATTTGCCGGAACGGTTGTACCGATTGTGCGGCAGTGGCAAGACGTGCTGAGTGCGACCACCTCGAACGCACATTTTGAGGGGATTCGAGTTGCCACGTACCGCTCGCGAGGCTTGCCGCAAGTGGCAAAGCGACGAGTTCCGTGCGCGTCTTTGCATAGTCCCGGCGTGATCGTCCAGGATAGAATCAAAGGTCACCCCGCAGTTCGGCAACTCAGTGAGAGGCAACCATAATCCAATGGGTTCGATGGCGGAAAGAGCTTCCGTGGGCAAACAGGCACCAGCGCGGTGCCTAGTAGTGCTAGTGCTGGTGATGGGACTGTTGGGCGCGGGCTCGGCCGCCGCTCAGGATCGCGTGCTGGGACTCGATGTGTCGCGGTGGCAGGGCACCATCAGCCAGACCACCTGGAACAACATCTACAACGTCGAGAACCGCCGGTTCGTGTTCATTCGATCGAGTCGCGGCGGCACCACCGGCGTGGACAAACGACAGGGCGGGTACCCGTCGAACGACAACGACGACTTCACTCTCTCGCAGCGGTACGACGATCCCTACTTCGCCCGCAACATCAACCGCGCGACGACCGCCGGGTTGCTGGCGGGGCCGTACCACTTCGCGCGGTTGGACGTGGTGGAGTCGACGCCGAATACAAATGGCATCGCCAACACGGGAACCGACGAGGCGAATCACTTTCTCGAGATGGCCGGCGCGTGGATGCGGCCGGGTTACTTGCTGCCGGTGTTCGATTTGGAAAGCGGGCAGAACGAACGGACCGCTACCGAGATCGCGCAATTTTCCATCGACTTCTCTGATCGAGTTTACCAGCAGACGGGCGTCCGCCCCGTGATGTACATCAACGGCAATTACTCCGTGCTGCTGCAAGGTGTTTCGCCTTCGCTTCGCCAGCAGGTGGTCGATTCGTTTCCCGTGTTGTGGGACGCCCGCTACGCCTACCAAAGCTCGCCCAATTCCGGCGAAGTGCAAACAGCCCACCCCAAGGATTCCTTCAACGGTTTTTATGGTCCATGGGACGACGGCGGCACCCAACACCCGTGGGCGTTCTGGCAGTACGCCAGCACCGGCCGGCTCAACAGCTTCAACAACGGCAACAGCAACCTAGATTTCAACGTGGCCCAAGGCGGTATGGAGTTCCTCAAAGACCACCTAGTGCCTGCGCTGTGGATGGACGACCAAAATGGCCAGTGGACCGATCTGGCCAACTGGAACAGCGGCACTCCGCCCACCGCGCCGGTGCAGGCTCCAGGACAGCTCGCGCCGGCTTCGCCAACCACGCTGCCGACCGTTCGACTACCAGCTGCCGACGATACGGTGATCCTCGACCGTCCCAACGCGGACATTACCGTGACGCTCGCCTCCGGCGCGCACACCATTCGCAAGCTGCAGGTGCACGAGTCGCTCGATATCACCGGCGGATCGCTCACGGTGGGCTACGTGCCTTCGGAGGATTCGACTCCCTACTCGGCCGAGTTCTACGCGCCGGTTACGCTCGCCGACGGAGCGAGCTTGAGCGTTCACACCCTTTTGGTCGACGCGACCGAGACATTTTCGATCGGCGGTACGCTTTCGTTCGACACCCTGATGCTCGCTCGCATCGCTAGCGAGGCGGCGACGGTCGACGTGCTGGGCGACATCGCTTTGAATCCTCTCGACGGCGCTGCGGCCGTGATCGAGGCGAGCGGCCTCGCCGGTCCGGCAGCGCAGCTGAACTTGGGCGGCGTCGACCGCACGCTGCACATCGGCAACGGTGCGGCCTTGGTCGATCTCTCCGTCGATGTGCCGATCGTAGGTGGCAACTTCACCAAAGACGGGCCGGGCGCACTGCGGCTCACTTCGGCGACACAATACGCCGGCGACATCGACGTTGCCCAAGGGACGCTGGTGCTGGACGACCTGATGGTCGACGACGAAGCCAACGTGCTATTGTCGGCCGGCGCGACGCTGCAACTCGACTTCGCCGGCACAACCACAGTCGCCTCGCTACTGATCGACGGATCGCCCGTCGCGGGTGGCACTTGGGGCGGCATTGGATCAGGCGCGGACAACACGACCACGCAACTCACCGGCGCTGGCCTATTGCTGGTGCCGCCAACAGGCGTGCCCGGCGACTTCAACGACGATGGCGTGGTGAACCTGGCCGACTACATCGTATGGCGCAACCAACTGGGCGCCGACGACTCGGTGCTACCACCCGGCAGCACCACCGACGGCTCCGGCATGGTCGATTCCGGCGACTACGACACCTGGAAGGCCAACTTCAACCCCACCGCAGCCAGCCTGGCCGCGCACTCGTCGCAGCAAGTGCCCGAACCACGGACTGTGCTGCTGGCGCTAATGCTTCTGCTGCCGCTCGCGACGCGGCGCTGGTCGCTCGCGATTTTCGGCGTATGAAGAACGGGTGAAGTAGTTTCCTCCCGGCTCGCGGTGCACTAGACTCTCGGTTGCGAATAGGTCCTTGCTTTGTGCTCCAGCGGAGGTGGTTGAGAATCATGGATTTCGCCAGGCGAGTCGGTTGGTCGTTGGTGGTTGCTTCCTCGTTTTGCGTCTCAGCATCCGCGGCGCCGGATACGGACGAAACCGTCGGTCACAAGCCAGATGGACGGGTGGTGACGCCGGTGAATCAGGTGCTCACTCCGTACGGGCGGCAGTTGGACCTGCCCGGCATGCGGCCGCAGGCGGTCGCGCTCTCGCCCAATGGCCGCTTGCTGGTGACCGCGGGCAAGACGAACGAATTGCTGGTGGTCGACCCCGACGAAGTGACGATCCGCCAGCGCGTGGCCCTGCCCGGCGTGGTGCCGGAGGATCGCTCGCAGCCAGAGTCGAAGCAAGCCGCTCCGCCCACCGACACGCGGGGGCAACTCAGCTACACCGGGCTGGTGTTCTCGCCCATCGGCGATCGCATCTACATGAGCGACGTGAACGGGTCGATCAAAGTGTTTCGCGTCGAAGACGACAAAGTCACGCCGGCGCAAGCCTGGAGCTTACCGCCGGCCAATGCGCCGCGCCGCAAGGCGGAGATACCAAGTGGCTTGGCGGTGAGTAGCGACGGAACTCGACTCTACGTGTGCGGCAACCTTTCTAATCAGCTGTTCGAACTGGACGCCGAGACAGGCGAAGTGCTGCGGACCTTCGAGGTGGGCGTCGCGCCGTACGACGTCGTGCTGGTGGGCGAAAAAGCCTACGTGAGCAACTGGGGCGGCCGCCGACCCACTGAGGGCGACCTTACCGGACCAGCAGGGCGGGGCACCGTGGTCCGAGTCGATCCCCAGCGGCACATCGCCAGCGAGGGCTCGGTGAGTGTGATCGACCTCGCGTCGGGCGAAGTGGTAAGCGAACTAGTGACCGGTTTGCACGCCAGCGGTTTGGCGACCTCCACCGCGCATCCCTACTTGGTGTGCTGCAATGCCGCGAGTGACTACCTGAGCGTGATCGACACCCGCAACGACACGATTGCCCGCCGCGTGTGGGCCAAGTCGACACCAGCCGACCTGTTGGGCGCGGGTCCAAACGCGGCCGCGTTCGACGCCAGTGGCGAGCGATTGTACGTGGCCAACGGTTCGCAGAATGCGATCGCAGTGTTCGAGTTCGAGGCCGACGAAATGGAGGAAACGAAACTCGAAGGCATGATTCCCGTCGGCTGGTACCCTGGCGCGCTGGTGGTGGACGACGCGCGCGGGCGGATCATCGCGGCGAACATCAAAGGACTGCCCAAACAGCCCAAACCCTACAATGGCGGCGCCACGCCCGACGCCCAGGGGTTCAACACACACCATTATTTCGGTTCGCTCTCGGTATTCGATATTCCCGGCGAGGACAAGCTACCGGGGCTTTCGGAGCGCGTCTCACGAAACCTCCGCGCGCCGCGCATCGCCGAGGCGCTGCTTCCGCCGCGCAAAGATCAGCCACCTCGCGCGGTGCCTGAGCGAATCGGCGAGCCGAGTCTCATTAAGCACGTGGTGTACATCATCAAAGAGAATCGCACCTACGATCAGGTGCTTGGTTCACTGGAACGCGGCAACGGCGACGCGTCGCTCTGTATCTTCGGGCCGAACGTCACGCCGAACCACCACAAGCTCGCCCAGGAGTTTGTGCTGCTCGATAACACCTACTGCTGCGGGATCCTCAGCGCCGATGGCCACCAGTGGAGCACCACCGCGTTTTCGACCGACTACATGGAGAAGAGCTTCGCGGGCTTTCCGCGGAGTTATCCCGACGGGATGGGCATCGACGAAGACGACGCCCTGGCCTACGCCCCGTCGGGCTTCCTGTGGGACTCGGCCCTCAAGCACGGTGTGTCCATCCGCAACTATGGCGAGTTCATGGGTCCCTCCGTGCGCTGGCGCGACGAGCCGGACGCCGGCACGCCCGACTTCATGTCGTGTTACAACGCGTGGAAGAACAACACCGACGACGTGGTATTCGGTTGCTGGCCTAGCGTCGAGAGTTTGCGGGCGATCTCTCCGTTGAAGTACGTCGGTTGGGAAATGTCGGTGCCCGACCAGTACCGCGCCGACTTCGTGCTGCGCGAGCTGGCGGAGTTTGAGAAGAAGGGCGAGTACCCGCAACTGGTGATCATCTGCCTGCCGAACGACCACACCAGCGGCACCTCGCCCCGCTGTCCGACGCCGGCCGCATGCATGGCCGACAATGACCTGGCGTTCGGAAGGATTGTCGAAGGGCTGAGTCGTTCGCGGTTCTGGAACGACATGGCAGTGTTTGCCATCGAGGACGACCCGCAAGCCGGTTGGGACCACGTGAGCGGCTACCGCACCATCTGCTTCTGCGCGAGCCCTTACGCCAAGCGCGGCGCGCTAGTCAGCACGCAGTACAACACCACCAGCGTGCTGCGAACTATCGAGCAGATCCTGGGGCTGCCGCCGATGAACCAGTTCGATGCCAGCGCCACGCCGATGTTCGATTGCTTTACCGACGAACCTAACGCCACGCCCTACGCCTCGGCCGCGGCGCAAGTGGCCCTCGATGAGATGAATCCCGACCCGGCGGCCATCAACGATCCGGTGCTACGCAAAGACGCGGTGGTCTCGGCCTCGCTGAATTTCCGCGAAGTCGATCGCGCGCCAGAAGATGTTTTGAACCGCATCCTGTGGCGGGCGGTACGCGGCAGTCAGGTGCCGTACCCAGAGTGGGCCATTTCGCCGGATGCAGAGGATGACGACGATTGATGCTTCAGGGGCAGCGCGCAGATGTTTAGCCTGCTTCCAAGAATCGCTCGAGGCCGTCAAGGATTTCGACAATCCGCTCCGAGGCCACTTCCCGCGCTTCGTCGAGCGGTCCGATGAACCGGTTGCGGCTCGACTGTTCGTCCCAGTCGTCCAGCACTTCGTCGACCTCCATGGGGAAGATCTCCACCCGGGCGACGCCACCCCACTTCGGCTGATCGAAATGGCCGAGGACTTCTCCAGCGATGGTGCCCACCACCCCGGCCTCCTCGTAGGCTTCCTTCACCGCAGTGCTCTCCGGCGTTTCGCCAGGATCGATCACCCCCTTGGGCACAATCCACTTGCCCGACGACCGGGAGGTAATCAGCACTACCTCGAGCTCCTCTCCCTTCCACCGATACGGCACGGCGCCGGCTTGCTTGAACAACCAGTCTGGCTTCTTTGCCATGGGGGTCTCCTTAAAGTCCATACTGCGGGAGTTTCAGCAAGCATACCTCACTTGTCTGCGGCAGACGAGGGCAGGCGGAGAATACAGCGGTTCTTTCTTCCCAGTAAGCTACACTTGAAGAATAGCCGCATGCCAGCCTCCACGCGGCAACTGCCCGACGAAGCCTCCACTCCCACCAGAGCCATGGCCCGCGTATTCATCTACCTGTTTCAAGTTCTCATCTACACGCTGCTGTTGTGGATGGGATTCGACCACGCGGGCGTGGAGCTACCCACGCCCATCGAAGCACCGTGGGTGTGGCTGGTGGTGTTCGTGGCGCCGCTCATCCCCTGGCGGTGGGGCGACTACCACGGCGACGGATCGAGCTTCGGGATGGACGGTGGCTTTGGGGACGGCGGGGACTGACGGCCCCCTTCACTCCCTCCCCGGCAGCAACCGATCCAGGTACTCCGTCGCCGCGTCGGCGAGAATGTCTTTTTGTAGGCGCGAGCGGTAGCCGAAGATCATGGTCGAGGCTTGTTGATCGATGATGTGCCGCGCCAAGAGGTCGAGCGCGCCATCCAGTTCGCTGACGTTTTCGGCGAACACGATGCGGTCCTCCGACTCGGCGCCGATGCCGGGGTGTTCGCCCAACAACCGGTCGAAGTATTGGTTCGCTGCCTGGCGGTAGCGGGGCTGGTGGTTGCCGCATAGCACCACGTAGATGTGCTGCCATGCCTCCTCGCCCAGTTCGCCTCGCCAACGACCGACCACCTCGTGCAGCGAGTCGAGTTCGAGTCGCACCGCCGCGCGGGCCATGTTGAGAACGTGCGGCGCGATCCACTCGGCGTACTCCTGCGCCACGGGGATCTCCGCCACGCCGGCGGTGAGCACGCGATCGATATACTCCAGGTTGCCTTCGAGCAATGTCTTGGGCGTCGGCCGTTCATCGGGCGGGAGGCTATCGAGCGCGGTGAGCGAGTTGCGCAGTACTGTGGCGGTTGCCACGAGTTGTGCTCGCATCTTGTCGTCCAGCACACGCGAGCGATGCGCCATGAGCCACAGTTGCAGCCCAAAGCCAGAGTGGGCGATGGCTTTGAGCCGATGGTAGTGTTCCGGGACGACTCGCGCTTGCTGCTGAGTGTCTCCAGCAACCAGCAGCAGATCGTCGTGCAGCATCACGATTACCGGGATCGAATGGCCAAGTTGGTCGAGCGTTTCGCCCAGCAGCGTATTGTAGCTCTCGTGAAAGCCGCGATTCGTCGCTGCCAGCGGCCCGGTTTGCGGCGCGTAGGTGTCGGCCTCGGCGATTCGTTGCGCGGTGTAAGGATTCATGGCGACCTCGCTGCCAGCAGTGGTTCGTGCATCTAGTTGCCCACCAGTCTACAGTTGTGCGGGCGGCGGCCAACATGCAATTCGTGTTTTCTCGACAGAACCCCCTCTGCCGATGGTTGCAGGCGTTCTCTTGCCGGTATAGTTTCACGTGGTGGGAAGTGCATTCCGTTCACTCGTGCCTGGGAGAATTACCGTGACAGCAGACAACAAAGCCTCGTCGAAGAAGCTTCTCGAACTGTGGGGCGATAACGCGGTGCATCAGGCGGCGGATTATCTCTCGGTTAAATATGTGAACCACCAGAAGCCCGACGCCAAAGAGGGCGTGTCGGACCTGTCGCTCGAGGATTGGAAAGGCTTGGTTAGCGATTTTCACAAAGGCTTCACCGAAGTGAAGATGGAAGTCCTGCACCAGGTTGCCGAGGGAGACTACGTTTGCTCGCGGTGGAGAATGACCGCCAAAAACACGGGTCCGTTTCTGTGTTACGAAGCGACGGGCAAGACCACCACTTGGACCGGGGTGCATACCGACCGCTACGAAGGCAGCATGCTTGTCGAGAGCTGGGTCGATTGGGACAAGTACAGTTGGCTGGAAGGCATGGGACTGGTGGGCTGAGGCGGTGGGTCGAATTTTGATCGGCACTCCATGAATGAGTCGAGCCAACCCTGGCGAATCGGCCGGCTCATCGCGAGAATACGATGATTCCGCCCGCCATCGATCACGCACGCATGTTCGCCAGCCATCTTGGAGAGTTCGCGGGGCTGGGTGCGGCCATGTTGTGGGCGGTGACCGCGCTGCTGTACTTTCAGATCGGCCGCCGCGTCCCGCCGCTGGCGCTGAATCTATACAAGGGAGTACTCGCCAGCGCGATGCTCGCGATCGCCCTGGCGGTGCAGGGAAAGCTATGGCTCACCGGCGAGACCACCGCGCTATTGTGGCTCGCGACCAGTGGCGTGGTGGGAATCGGCATTGGCGACACGGCCTTCTTTGCGGCGCTCAACCGCTTGGGCGAACGCCGCACGGTGCTGATGGCCGAGACGCTCGCCCCGCCACTCACGACACTGATCGCCATGGTGGTGCTGGCCGAGTTACTGCCGCTCACCGCCTATTTGGGCATCACGCTGACGCTGTTCGGCGTGGCGTGGGTGATCGTCGACAAGGGAGTTGGCGAGCCCCGCGATCGAGAGCACCTGAAGTTGGGCGTGGTGTACGCCACGATCGCAGCGTTGTGCCAGGCGATTGGTTCGGTGATCTCGCGCGGCGTGTTGACCACCACCGACATTACTCCCATGCAGAGTGCACTTATTCGCATGCTGGGCGGTGTGGCCATCTTGCTGGTGTGGCTCCCAGCCAGCGGCCGCGCGCTGCTGCCAGCCGGCGCACGTCAGGCGAGCATTTGGCGGTGGATTCTGCTAGCGACGTTCATGGGCACGTTTATCGGCATCACACTGCAGCAGGTCGCGCTGCAAAACGCCGACGCGGGCATCGCGCAAACCTTGCTGGCCACCAGTTCGCTATTCGTGATGCCGCTGGTGGTGGTTCGCGGCGAAACGGTATCGCTACGGGCCATCTGTGGCGCAGTGATGGCGGTGGCCGGAATCGCGCTGTTGTTCGCGGCAGGTTGATTGACCCTCGTTCCCACGCTCCGCGTGGGAACAAGGTGTGGAGGTACTACGCCTCGTCGGACTCCGATGCCTCGCGCTCGCCTTCAGCCGACTCCTCGTCCGCCGCGGCACCGTCGTCTTCAGCAGGCGGGGCTCCGTCGTCCGGTGTGACGCCCACAACGTCTTCGACTTCGATGTCTTCGGTGCTGGGGGCTTCGGGGGCTCGCAGGCGGAGCGCGGCCACTTCGGCCTGGCGGCTGTAGTCGATCGACTCGGCCAGGATGCGGGCCGCTTCCTGCGAAGCGTGAAAGCCGCGGGAGTTCTCGCTACTGATGTAGTCGAGACGCCACATCGACTTGCGTTGCAGGTCGAAGATCTCTTGCAGGTCCTCGTCGGTAGCGCCGGCGGCCTTGGCTTCGAGAATGGCGTCGAGCATCTGCGTCATCGCTTCGCCCGCTCGCTCGAGTAGCGCCTGGTTTCGCTCCTGGATGCCTTCGACGCGGCTTGCCAGTTCTTTTTCGCTTTGGTGGTGGCAGTTCTGGCACGAGGCATTCACGTTTTCCAGCGGCGAACGCACGTTGTGGCTGCTCAGTTTGGTGGCCCCCACTCGCTGATACGGCATGTGGCAGTCGGCACAGCTCACGCCACTGCGGGCGTGGATGCCCTGGCTCCAGAGTTCGAACTCGGGATGCTGCACTTTGTAGATGGTAGCGCCGGTCTCGCCGTGCTTATAGTCGATGAACTCGGTGCCGTCGGGGAACGTGGTTTCTTCCCAGGTCTTCTCCAAGTCTTCCATCTTAAGGCCATTCTTCCAGGGGAAGGTCAGCGTCATCTTATTCGCGCAGTAGTACTCCACGTGGCACTGGCCGCACACGAACGACCGCATTTCCTGGCGGCTGGCGTGCAGGTTGGGATCGTATGGTTCTTTGCGGTCACCATTACGCCATTTCTCGATGCTCGGCAGGTGTGGTGCGGGGGCATCGCCCTCGGCCAAGTCGCGGATACCGTTGATGAAGCCGGGACGCGTAACGCGAATGGCCATCGTTTCGGGATTATGGCAGTCGATGCACGTCACAGGGTGCGCCTCGCCCATATCGGGATGGTCCTCAGGCACCGGCTGCCCGGCGAACTCCCCTTCGAATCCACCCACTGGTGCTTGCGGGAACACCGGCTCGTTCTCGTCGGGCGTACCGTCTGGCATTTGCTTGAGCATGCCGAGCACTTCCGCGTAGCTCTTGGTGCTCACCTCTTCAAAGCCCTTCTGCACCGCTTCCATGTTGAAGTCGGCTGCCAAGGCCTCGTCGTCGGCATCCTGGCCCAACGCTTCCAGGCCCACCTTGCGATACAGCACCGTGGTCGAGCCGTGGCAGTGCAGGCACGCACCGGCCTGCGGCTTCTTGGTCACGCGTTCGGTGACACCTTGGTCGTACAGCATGTAAGCGTGGCCGCGAGCCTCGCGGTAGTCGATGCTGAACGCGTAGCCTGCGTACAAACGTTTGAGCCAGGGGAAGGTCTCCAATTTCGACTGCGGCATGGCGCTCGAGCCGCCATAGAACTTGTCGCCAGCGGTGGACTTCCAGCCATCGAAGTGGTGCGGCCAGTTGAGTTTCCAGGGCTCGGGGTCGACCGAGATCTCATTCAGTTCCGCCACCCGCACGAACGGCACCCGGGCTTCCTGCTTGCGGGTGAACATCTGGATCAACACCCAGGTTACCAGGGCCGTGGCGATTGCGGCCACCAAGAACGTGAGGACGAGCGGGCCCGCTTTACCGTGGCGCTTGCGGCGAGGCTTCGATTGGTTTGTTCGTTGCATATCAATATCCTTCATATCGTCTTGGCGCAACCGATTGAGCATGGCCGACGCTGCGGTGACAATGGACGCAGCTTGCCATGTCGCCTCCGGCTTCGGTAGGCAGCATGTGGTTCACCAGGTCATGATGGCAGTCGATGCAAGCAGCCTGAACCACGCGGCTGTTGCGTTCTTTAATCTGAATCGGATCCTTGAAATCGCCAGTGGTGAACGCCAGCGAATGAAAGAAGCCGTTGTCCGCCTTGGTGGCGTATTTGGCGATGAGATTGTCGTGCGGCGTATGGCAGTCGTTACAGGTGGCCACCGCGTGATGGCTCGACTTGAGCCACGAGTCGTAGAACTCCTGCATCACATGGCAGTTGGCGCAACTCTCGGGGTTGTTGCCCAGATAGGCGTGGCCTTCGCCATAGCCAAAGGTAAACGCGCCCAATCCCCCTAACACACCAAACGCCACGGCCACCAGAACAGGCCAGAACCAGCCAGCCTTTTTCTTCTTGTCAGAGTCAGTGTTGGAAGGTGCAGCCATGCGCCTGGGACGTCCTGCTGGGGAGTGAGAGGTTCTCGCTCGCCGAGCCAGAAAAGTACGGAAAAGTCCTCATCGAAACGTACGAGAAAACATAACGCAAACCACCATGCACCACAACTAGCGGTAGCCTCTGAGAAGCGACTGCAACCAGCGCGCCGGAGGTGCAGAGAATGTTGACAACCGTGTCATGATTCTAGGCGAGCGAGCCCATCCTTCGTCATTTCAACGACGGCAGCTTGTACGAGTAGATCCAATACCGCGACTCCGACCACAGCGACGGTGCGGGGAACGGGTGGCCGGGGAATAGTTCGCGGTTGTCGGGCAGGTGTTCCAGGCGAATCTCGATTCGCTTCAGGCCGCGCGTCAGGTGCGCGGGCAGCAGGAACTCTTCCTCGCGCCAGCGACGGTTTGACGTGACGATGCGATGCTCGGCCGCGCCCAACTCTCCAGCCTTGCGCGGATAGCTGTAGACGCAGGTGTTCGAACCGGCGGTCCGCCAGATGCCCACTTCCTGCCACTCGCGTCCGGAAGCCGGTCGGACCGACACGCGGGCCTGTTGGTTGGGATAGAGGTAGTCGAACTTGCGGCGGAGCAGTGCACCATGGTTGTTAGGGTCGAGCCGCATCTTGAAGGTTGTCGTACCATTCATCGTACGTACTTCGTCTTCCTGCGCGGGGAAGTGCATTCGCGCGCTGCGATGGTCGGGGCCCCACTCGTAACGCGACACTAGCGTGTAGGGGTCGCTGGCGGTGGGGCTTTGGTACTCGTGCTCGCGGACTTCGTTGTCGCGGCAGGCGAAGAAGTGGTCGCTCATCACCAGCGTCGGTTGATCGATCCCGTACCAGTACACCACGCCGGAGTAGTGCTGGTCGTGCAGGTTCACCGCGCCATGTTCGAGGTTGATCTTCGCGTTCTTGCCAAACGGGAAGTGGTCGGCGATCAGGAACCGATAGGCGGAGTTCACCAGGTCGTGCTCCGACTCGATCTTGTCTTTCTTCTTGCCCACCGGATGTCCGGCAAACGGCAGCGTCATGTTCCGCCCGCCCCAGTAGTCGCCGCCGCCGCCCCACTCCTCGGTGCCGGTGCCCCAGCCTTGCGGCGTCTGCGAGTCGTCGAAGAACAACCGCGGATCGCCTTCGAGCGTGGTGAGGTTGCCGTCGCGGCTGAAAGTCCAAGTCATGCCGACGAAGTTGCCGGACCAGTCGCCGCCTCCTTCCACCTGGGTGGTGTCGAGGAACGTCATGTCCTGCCCCAATTTGGGATGCGGGTGATCGGTGTACGTCGCGTGGAAGTACGTCTGGTGATTCGCCGGGCCTTTGAGTTCGGTGACGCGAATCTCGCAATCGACCGTTAACTCGTTCAGCTCGCCGAGCGGTTGAATCTCCAATTTGGCCGACTTGAAGAATGGCATCGGCCAGTAGCAATCCAGGTGCACCTGATCGTCGGCGTAGCGAATCGACAACGGGAAGCCCCGCACCAGGTACTCGCGATCGTTGTCGTTGTGGATCAGCCCGGTGCCGAAGAACAAGTCGACCGGGGCGTCGACCGACGCGTACCAGCGGTCGTCCCATGTGATCCGCAGCCGCGCTTTGCCAAAGTCCATCGCCTGATCCTTGGGTACGGTGAACTTGAGCGCGCGGATGTTGCCCGGCGAGTCGAGTTCCGCCAGCGTGGTCCACTTGTTGCGCTCGAGCGTGATGTCCTTGAGCTCGATGGTCTCGACCCCTTCGCCCCGCGGAGCAATGTCGGTGCCCGCGCGGTCAATCAGTTCTAACACCTCCGGATCGGGCGGCGTCTTGGACCACGACGCGATGGGCTGCGAGAGGTTCGCAATGCCGGGCGCGTAGCGGTGGTAGATGTAGTAGCCGGTGCCGTAGTACGTGCGGCCGTAACCGATGCGGAACGTCTCTTCAAACGCTAGTGGCACCCACATCAGGTCGGCCCCTTTGGTAGTCGACCAGGCCCAGGTCAATGGCTGCGGGAACAACTCGTGAGGAATGAACGTGGTCTCCTTGAGATTCCTCTTGGCGTTCACCGGATCCGCCGTGGCGGTCTCTGTCACAACAGTGTCTTCGCCATCGACCTCGTAGTGCCACGGCGAGCCGTGCCAGTGGTTGGTGCGCTTGAAGTACAGCACGCCTGGACCGGTGATGTCCAAGGTGGTGTTGAAGTCTTCCGTTTCCTGGTACAGGAAGTGGCTGGCGTCGGCGCTGCGGTTGTTGCCCTCGCGGTCGTAGGTGCTTCGCATGTACGCTCGCGCGCCGATCCGGTGTTGCGGCAGCCGGTCCCACATGCGGTAGGCGTCGAGGCCCACGGGAATCACCGGTGGCTCGTCCGATTGCGGCAGCTCGGCCACCGCACTCGCCATGAAGTACAGCACGGACAGAACGAACGCGGGCAGCAAGAGTCGTGAGGTCATCGTACGCCTGATCTGTGGAGGAAACACAAGCAAGCCTAGTGTTCTTGACGGTAATCCCGGGAAAGGCTCCACTCAACTAGCAGGTGCGCAGAGGTTGTCCGATTTTTCGTAGCCGGTCTCGGCAATTCCCTGAATTGTGGTTTACTTGCCCTGCCCGGTGTCAAGCGAAAGCGGCACCCGCCTCCTGCCAAACCTCCTTCATCAGCACTTAACCTTGCTTACCTATAAGACTTACAGCGTTCTTCGATTCAAACGAAGTTCATTTACGGCCTTGTATGGCGATTTCAACGGAGATGTCTAATGAAGCCTTCCCTTATTGCAGCAATCGTGGCGGCCTTCGCGTTTGGCGTGACGCCCGCACTTGCCATGTTGCCCGCGGTAACCTCCGGCAATCTCGTGGCGCACTTCGAGGCCACTCCTGGCTCTCTGACGCTTGACGGTGCAGACAACGTGCTGGCTTGGCAAGCTAAGAACAACCCGGCGATCAATCTCGCGGTGGGAGGCACCGACGATCCGGCCAACATCCGGTTCAACCCGACTGGTATGGGACCGCTGGGCACGATCGAAGTCAATGACTTCTCCGGTGACAACCGCTACCTTCGCGGTAGCTTGGGCAGCGATCTTAACGGCGCTACGATCTTCTGGGTCGGCTACTATCAACCAGGTCGCGACGGCTCTCTAGGCGATGGCTCGGGGCAGTATGCGTATTCACTCGGCCGTGCTGGCGGTCAGGGGGCGCAGATGGACCACCAGATCGACGATGGTCGCTTCGAACTGTATGGCGGGGGCGGCACTCAAGGCGGTAATCACATCGACTACTTGAACGGAAGCTACTCCGTCTTTCAAACCAACTACTATCCTGGTGATCCCGGACATCAGGCGTTTGCCAATGGCTTCGATCTGAATGTTCCCAGCGACGGCGGGTACTTCGTTCCGGCGGCCGAGGATTTGCTGTTGTTCGGATGGCAAAACGGCAGCGCCGCTGCCGGAGGCTACAACTTCGTCGGCAACATGTCGGAGTTGATCATCTACGACGGAGTGCTCGATGGACCGGAAGCGGCCGCTGTCTACAACCACTTGGCCTCCAAGCTACCATCCGCACCTCCCGAACCGCCCACCCCGCCCGAACCGGTGACGCTCTATGCTCCCCTTGGCGGTTCGCCCAACACACAAGTGCCCGGCTTTGTTCCTCACGGAAACGACGAGGTCTCGGGATACGCTAAGTTCACCATCTATCCCAACAACACGATGGACTACGAAATTGTAGTCGACGGCAACGAGTACGAACCCACCCAAGCTCACTTCTATAACATCAACAAGACTTCCGGGACCTCCGGTAATCCGGCGTTCGGCGATTCGATCATTTGTTGGGGAGGGCGGTGGGAGAGTGGCGGCGACTCCGACGAGTATCTGCAAGGAACCGGCTACTACAATGGTCGATTGCAGGAAGTGATCGCCAACCCGGAAGACTGGATGTTGATCGTTCACACTGAAGGCGGGCACTTTGCCAACGACGAATCCGGCGGACTCATCCCCTACAACTCTGCCGTGCATGAAACCAACGAACTCGGCGTTCCCGAGAGCGAACGTCCCACCCGTTTCAATAACCGCGTTGGGCGCACCCTGCTCGACCTCACGCTGCGGCAGGACAACACCAACGACCCATCCGCGCCGTATTACGACCCCAACGACCCGCTGAATATGGCTAGCAGTCCCTTCGCCGACGCCAATGGAAACAAGTGGGTGGAATACGACAGCAATCTGGGAGAGTACGTACTTACCAGCGAAGCCCTGTCGCGAGGTTATGACTTGCAGACGGAATACCTGTTCTTCTTGTACGATGATCAGGGGCCGACTTGGGACTTTGGTGGGCCAGAAGGAGCGTTCGGTGGATTTCTCACCACGCAACCGATCCCGGAACCGTCGGCTGTGCTGCTGATGTTAACGGCCGTAGTTGTTCTGTCAGCATCGGCGCGGCGAAACGCCATCGGCTGACCGGACCGCAAGCTCGCAGACGCTTAACTGCACCAAGTGCAGAACGCCCACTGCAGGGCGTACAGCGTGACCGCGGCGTACAGAGCGGCGGCCACGTCGTCGGCCATGATGCCCCACCCGCCGGGTAGGCGTTCCAGGCGGCTGCAGGGCCACGGTTTGGTGATGTCGAACAAACGGTGCAGGCCAAAACCTAGTACCGCCGTCCAGAGACCAAGGTTCGGCGTCAGCACGAACACCAGCGGCACGCTGGCGAACTCGTCCCACACCACCGGGCCGGGGTCCTTCATGTTCAGGTCGCGTGCCGCCCGATCGCAGATCGGTACGCCTACCAGCAACACCACCGTGGCTGCCACCCACGGCCACACCGCACCCGGAAGTTGGAAGTAGGCCCACGTTAGCGGTAAGCCCCATAAAGCGCCGAACGTGCCCGGCGCCGGGGCCAACAGTCCAACGCCCAAGCCCGTAGCCAGCCATACGGCCAGAGTATTGCGGCGAGGTGGAGTGGGCTCTTCAGGCGTCATTTGGGGCCAATCGTGCTAGTGGTCGATGATTAGTCGGCTGAAATGGGGGCAAGTCTCCGTTTCCCATCTTCCCGCGGCCAGCTATGATTGCCAGATAGACAGGGCAATGTGGAGAATGTTTATCAACTTGGTAAACATTGTCGATCCGCTCGGCTTCATCAGCATCCCACTCGCCCGTTCCATCCAGCTTCCCCCTGCCCCCATTGTGCGCGATGTCTGCTTCCTCCGACCAGCCTCAAACTACCCCCAAAGCAAAGCCCAGCCCTCTCGATCAATTGAAGAAGAAGGCCAAGCCGGCAGCCCCATCTGCTAAAGAAGAAGAAGCGAAGCCCAGCAAGGCCGAGGGCATCAAGCTGGCGAGTAACTATCTGCGCGGCACGATCGCCGAAGAACTCGTCAACGGCGAGCCCAACTTCAGCGGCACCAACGGCATGCTGCTCAAGCATCACGGCAGCTACGAGCAAGACAATCGCGACCTCCGCGCGCAGGCCAAGGCCGACGGCGTACCCGGTGGCAAGTACTACAGCTTCATGGTCCGCACCGCCATTCCCGGTGGCAAGCTCACCAGCGGTCAACTGCTGGAGCACCTGAACCTTGGCGGCGAACTGGGCGACGGCACCCTCCGCATCACCACCCGGCAAGGTCTGCAACTGCACGGCGTGCTGAAGGGCAACTTGAAGCAGGCGATCCGTCGCATCAACGACGTGCAACTCACCACGCTGGCCGCCTGTGGCGACGTGCGGCGCAATTTGATGTGCTCGCCTGCGCCGTATAAGAACGATCCGGTGTACGACAAGATGCAAGTGCTGGCCGACCAATTGGCCGCCGAGCTGAAGCCAAACACCACCGCCTACGCGGAGATCTGGCTGACCGACGAAGAGACGGGCGAGAAGACCAACGTTGCAGCCAGCAACGGCTCGAAGAAGACCGTAGACACCGAGCCGCTATATGGCAAAGCCTACCTGCCGCGGAAGTTCAAACTGGGTGTCGGCCTGCCGGGCGACAACTCGGGCGATGTTTACGCCCAGGACGTCGGACTGTTGGCCGTGTGCGAGAACTTCGACATCGTGGGTTACGACGTGCTGGTCGGCGGCGGAATGGGTGTGACGCCCAGCGCCTCGAAGACTTACGCCGCCGTGGCGTTGCCAATGGCCTTCGTGCCGGTCTCCGACGACAACACCCCGGTAATCGACGTTGCCAAGGCGATTCTTAAGGTGCAGCGCGACTTCGGCAATCGCTCCGACCGCAAGACAGCACGACTCAAATACACCGTGCGCCGCTGGGGCCTCGAGAAGTTCAAGAACAAGGTGGAAGAGTACCTGGGAAGCGACCTCGAGCCGCCCCGCAACGTCGAAGTGCAGGAATACAACGACTCGCTCGGTTGGCACGAACAGGGCGATGGTCGGTATTTCTACGGGCTGTTCGTAGAAAACGGCCGCGTGAAGGATACTGACGACATACAACTGATGTCGGCCTTGCGCGAAATCTGCACCACCATGGCACCGACCATCCGACTCACGCCGCACCAGAACGTACTGTTCTGCGACCTCGCCGAAGAGGATCGCGAACGCATCGAAGGCACCCTGGTGCACCACAACGTCATCTTGACCGAAGACATCTCAACCTCGCGGCGTTGGAGCATGGCCTGCCCTGCGCTGCCAATGTGCGGGCTGTCGATCACCGAGAGCGAGCGAGTGCTGCCAACCATCATGGATCAGATGGAAAAGGAACTCGCCGCACTGGGTCTGGAAGATGAAGTGTTCACCACTCGCATGACCGGCTGCCCCAACGGCTGCGCGCGGCCTTACAACAGCGACATCGGCTTGGTGGGCAAGGCCAAGGGTAAGTACACGATCTTTCTCGGCGGCCGCCGACAGGGCGATCGACTGAACTGGATCTACAAAGACCTGGTGCCCGAAGCCGAAGTGATTTCGACGCTGGTTCCCGTGTTCCGCCAGTTCCGCGACACTCGCCAGCCTGGCGAGGCGTTCGGCGACTTCTGCCATCGCGTTGGCAAAGAAGGCTTGCCGGCGTAGTGCTTCGCGCGTTTTTCATCGTACCTTCTTTCCTTCTTAACGCGGCCTTCATCTGAAGCCACGTGTAACCCATTAGACTGACGCCCGATCCATTTTGGTAAATGGATTTCGTTCTGCGTTGTCGGTCTGCCCGCCCTATGCCGGCAGGCCTCTTTTGGTTCCACGATGTTCAGCAAGAGAGAGGTAGTGTTCCAATGAAGGTACGTGCGTTTAGATTGGCCACTGTGGTGGCAGTACTGTTTTCTGGCACCACGTCGTTTGGTGCCTTCGATCTCCAAATCACCGAAATCTGGCCCGGTAACGAGCCTGGTGAAAATCTGTCGGAAGATTGGTTCGAACTGACCAACTTCGGCGACATGACTTTTGATTCCTCGGTAGACGGCAATCTGTACTTCGAAGACGAGTCGGCCGACTGGACTACCGGCGACCAACTCTTTTTTAACACCTCCGATCCCGTGGTGATTCAGCCTGGGCAGTCCGTTGTGTTTTCCGATGGTGGAGTGCTCGAGGCTTTCAACCTGTTCACGTTGTGGGACCCCGAGCTGTCGTTTCCCCTTGGGCAGTACAATGGTTCCGGTCTGGGCCAAGGTGGGGATACCGTGGTTCTCTTCCATGATGCCGATATGAATGGCCTCGATGCAGCGGATCCGATCATTACGCAAGGATCCTATCCGGATGCAGAATCGTTTGGTGGACGTTCCTACGACTTGGTGATTGGCGCATTCAGCCATCCCAGCTTCGCCGTTTCCACCATCGACGTGAACGACGCTGGCCAAAGTGCAATAGGCACTCCGGGCTATGTTCCCTCGGTTCCCGAGCCAAGCAGCGTCCTCCTGATCCTGCTGGGTGGCTCCCTGGGCGTGGCGATGCTCCGCCGCCGCTAAGCGGGTGGGCGCCTACCTCAGTTCTCCAAGCGACCGCGTCGGACTGCCGGCGCGGTCGCTCCTTTCTCCCTATCCGTAAGGGACAACAGTGGTCATGAAACCTCACCTGGCTGCGTCGCGTGTTATCGCTGTGTGTTGCGGCCTCATCGCGGCCGGATACGCGGAGGCCGAGACAATTGTTGACTGCAGGGAATCACCGTGGTAACAGTGCCCGAGCCCTCTGGAGGGCTGGTGGTACTTTGCTTGGCAACGGCCGCCGCCTGCTGGAAAAGCATCCGTCGGATTTGAGCCGACCAACAACGAACGGCAGGGCTTTCCCCCGATGAAAGCCCTGCCTTTTGATCCGCGATAGGGTTTATCGCATCAACGCCGCAACGATTGTCGGGCACCCACCAGCAGCAAGCCACAACAGCAGAGCAGCGCTGCAGATGGTTCGGGCACCATCGTGCTGGCGCCAACCAGCCCCGACATCATGGCTTCTTCGCTCGAGTTGAACGGGGCGCCGTAGTTGGCGTTCCAAATATCGTAGTCCAGACTGTCGACGACGAAGTCGTGGTTCGGATCAGCAGGCGGGTGGGCAGATTCCAGTCCTGTTTGTCCCAGCGAGTTTCTCCACACCGTGTAGTCGGCCAGATTCACATAGCCGTCCTTGTTGAAGTCACCCGCAATGAAGTTGGGAGCTCCCAGCGTGTCGGTCAGCTTCGTACCGTACGGCACATTCTGGTTGCTTTCCAACGTCACCTGTGGCGGAGCTGGGGTCGTGTCGTCGCCGTCGGTGGGCGGATGATCGCCGGGGAACGACTGCCGCCAATCTGGAACTCCAGCAGATCCAGAGCCCGTGTCGTCGGTCAGATTCGAAATGTGCCAGTCGGCGGCCGTTTGCCCTGTCGAGTTGCCCCAACGACCAATGTACTCGATCTCATAACCAACATCCGTGTAGGTGGCTCCCTCGGGGATGATCGGATTGTCCGACGCGTCGGTGCCGAAGTTCACCATAGCGTAGAGCCGACCGTTGTCCGTTTCGCCGGTCTCGCCGTGAATGCCGATGGCATCGAGAATCGTCCAGTTTTCTCGACCGTTGGGCACGTCGAGCCCGTCGTTGCCGACGTCCAAATCGTCCCCAATCATTGGGGCTACGCCGCCGTCGTTGCGAATCAGCATGGCCGTAAAGCCGCTGCCTTCGATGGCGCCTTCCGGCACCGGGTACGACGAGCTTATCCCGTCGCTAGCTCCAATGGTGCTGTTCGCACCGTGACCGTAGCCGGGGGGGATTCCTGTGAACGGTCCGAACGAGATGTCGGGGCCATCGTTTACCAAGTCGGTTGTTCCGGCGGCCACTGTATAAGGGCTGTACTTTTGGCGGAGCGTCAGAAAGCCATTGGAGCCCATCGAAAAGGCTCCCAAATCGAACATGATGTCGATCACGCCGGCCTCGCCGTCGTGCTGGGGAGTATCTTCATTTTCCAACAGCAGCAGGTAGTGATTTTCGAGCGACATCGACGGAGTTCCCCGCAGCTCGATGTACTCGTCGGTCTGGTCGTCACCCGAACCGCCAGGGTTAAAGAAAATCTCATTGATGTAGAGTTCCGCGCTGGCAGAGGATGCCAGCAAGAGCACTATCGCCAGTGTTGCTAAACGGAGAGTATTTGGCCGGGGTACTGAATTCACAGATACTCGCTCCCTTTCAAGGTGCATGTTCAACGAACGGAGTCGCCACAAAAGGGGGGAGTATCTCACCGCGTCATTAAGATTGCGTGAATATCGTGTTAGTATCTCGCGTATCTCGTTGTCCTCTATCCATTGCTTTGGTAGCCTTCAACGTTCTGAACGGAACCGCCACACGTACGTGGCGGGCGTTGCTAGATTGTTTACTGGATAAAACCGCAATGGTGTCGCGCTACCGAAACGGATTCACACTTGTCGAGCTGTTGGTCGTCATCGCGATCATCGGCATCCTGGTTGCCCTGCTACTGCCCGCCGTGCAAGCGGCCCGCGAGGCTGCACGTCGTGCACAATGCCAAAACAATCTCAAACAGATCGCGCTGGCGTTGCTGGGGCATCACGATACCTACGGAGAGTTTCCGCGGGGCGTGTACAGCGCCGAGCCAAAAGCGCAGGAAGACGGGCTCGGGTGGGCGTCGCGATTGCTGCCGTACATCGAGCAGATAGCGATCCACGATCAACTGAAGAACAATCAGATTCCCAAAACCAGCGGCGGCGGAACCTACAATGGCGATCCCTGGCAGCCCGGCATTTTCGGCGCTGCCAAGGTGGCGAACATGACCCCCATCGCAGGCGGCGACGCCGTGCTTTCCGTATTCCTGTGCCCCAGCGTTGCGGAGGGGTCGCTGCCCTACCGCGTGCCCTCGCCCGAATTCTACGGCGCCAGCACCGCGAGCAGTTCGAGCACGGTTGGCTATGGCGCGGCCCACTACAAGGGTTCGCGTGGCTATTGCGACAACGGCATGTTCTGGAGAACCGGCGAGGGACTTCGCGATGGCGTGTTCTGCTTCGACATCGACATGAATGGCGACGGTGTTTTGGACTACGATGACATCGTCTTGAAAACGAAGTACACCAGCGTCAGCATCCGAAAAGTGCCGGATGGAACGACCAACACCATTGCCGTAGGCGAATCGGCCTACACCGTGACCCACCTGGACTTCCCCATGTGGCTCGGCAGTTCGAGCGAGGATGGGACGACCTTATTCAAGACGCAGGACCTGATTAACTGTAACCTGGGAGGTGCGACCACCTATCCGCTGGATGAGTTTCAGTTGCAGCGACTCCCTGGCGGCAGTGCTCGAGACGACTGTGCCATCAGTTTTCACACCGGTGGCGCCTTCTTCGCGTTTGTCGATGGCTCGGTTCACTTCCTGACCGAGAATATCGAACTTCGCACCTTTGCTCTGCTTGGCAATCGCCAAGACGGCTACATTGTCGAGTCGCTCTAAGCAGGCGTCAGGCCAGACTTTTCCTGTGCTCCCCCTCTCCAAGTAAGTCAAGGATCACTCGATGCTTCGAAGCTCACTTGCATTGTGCGGTGTTCGAGTAATGTGTGTGTTCGTGCTCGCCGCAGTCGCTGGCTGCAATCGCAGTCCCTATGAAATGGCGCAAGTCCACGGTGTCGTGACCGTCGATGGCAAACCGCTGCCAGCCTGTCAGGTGATGTTCGCACCGCGAGCGAAGGATGGCGCGATCGAGTCGGGAAAGCCCGCCATCGGCTGGCTCGACGAACAGGGGCGATTCAAACTGTCTACGTACAGCGATGGAGACGGTGCCGTGGTTGGAGAGCACTTGGTCACGCTCTACGGTCCGGCCAACACAGCGGACCTGCCGGCTGGTATTCCAAAGTTCAAGCGAGTGGCGATCCAAGGCAAGGCAATCCAGGTCGAAGCTGGCAAGGATAACGAGGTGAAGATCGATCTAGCGCTCAAGGACTTGCAGCCACGCACTTTCCAAGGCCGGAAGCTCAAGCAGTAGTGTTGCTTTCGCGCCGCCACTCCACCCCGCCAGGCAAAGCTTCACTGGCAAACTCCAAGTGCACCACGCGGCGATGGCGCGGAGTGCCCGCTGGCCGCGAGGCGTGCAAGAGTAACGGTCGCATCACGAGCACGTCGCCAGCCGCCGCGGTGCAAGCGATCGCCTGATGTTCGTCGGCCGTACTGCGAACGTCCGATTCTGGTACGATGCCCAGCCGATGCGTGCCCGGCAGCACTTCTAGTGGCCCGTTGTCGGCTGGGCAGTCGTCCACGTGCACGCGGAGCGTGAGCATCGCCGCGAGCACCTCTTCCGGCGGGCGAACGTGCACCACGCCCTGTTTGATGCTCCACGCCGAGTAGCCAGGCGCGTCAACACGCTGCTCTACCGGGATCATCAAATCCTGATGCCACCCAACGCGCCAGTTGGCCGATTCAACCTTGTCGAACAGCAGCCCTCGCACTGCAAATGCCGCGGAGCCCAACACCGGCTCCACCAGTTCGCGCACCGACCGACTGGCGGCCAGTCGCCGCACCGCTTCGCAACACTCTAGCAGCCGCCGCGCATTGCTCGACTTCGCCCGCACCGTGCCCACGGTCTCGACAAACTCCACGAGCGCCGCACGCAATGAGTCGAGCTGCGGAGCATCCAGCACACCGCGGACGATGGTAAATCCGTCGGCGTCGAGTTGGGCGAGGTGAGGGGCGTTTAGCATGCCATTATTCTAACGCCACGGGTGCGATGGAGTGCCACTGCTGGTTCATCGCAGTGCGAGTTGCCGCTTTAGGTGATTCCCCAGAGTTCACATCCGAACGGCACTGCTGGCGTGCTTTGAACGCGCGGCGAAAGAAGCTACCCGTCCGCTTTCGGCACGCGACGCAAGGGCGACGCGCGATAAACCAGCAGTGACACCTGAGACCAGGTTCCACACGGAGTGTGGAGGTACTATGGTTAACGCTGCAACTGCTGTGGGGGCGATTCGAGGAACGCCTGGGCGGTGGTGTCGCCGGAGTAGATGGTCCAGATGCGGGTTTCGCGGCGCAGTTTGCCGAGGTGTTCTTGCATCTTCTCTTGGAACGACTCGTTCATCATCTGCTTGCGAATTTCGTCCTGAAGATCAGCAAACTGCATGTAGCCGGCTTCGCGGCGTTCGATGACGCGCACAATGTGAAGTCCCGAACTCGATTCGATAATGGGACTCAGCGCACCAACTGGCAGCGTAAACAGGGCGGTGTCGAGTTTCGTGTCGACCAGGGCGCCCTTGGTCGTCCAATCGTACAGACCGCCTTCCTTGGCGTTGTACCCCTCGGAGTACTTCGCAGCGATGTCTTTGAAGATTGGCTTGCTGGCGTCCGTCTGCTGTTGGGCACGCTGCCACAGCAGGTTGCCCGCTTGGGCCAGCTTTTCGCGGGCCGCTTGTTCGTTGGGGTGGTTGCGCAGTTGTACGGTCAACTCTTCCCACTTTGCCTGCGTCGGGTAGGCGTAGTCTTCGCGGTGGGCGTGGTAGTAGTCGAACATCTGCGTGTAGGTTGGCCGCGCAACGTTGATTTGTTCCTGCGCCCAGGTCTGAGCGATCGCCTTCTCGATGAAAGCTTCCTTACGGTCGGCCAGCGAGGTGCCCAGTTGGAGCAATTTCTCTTCGAGTGCCTGATAGTCTTCGACCTCCAACGCTTCCATCAGTCCGGGCACGCTGCCGGGCGACTTGCCGGAGTTGCCGCCATTGAGGAAGGGATCATTGAGCTGACCGCGGATGGCGTTCATGTCGGCGCCGGGAGCGTTGCGGCGGAAGTCGGCGAACATCAGCTTCGTGTCGATGTAACCGCGCAACTGTTGCTGCATCAGGAACTCGGTCGCCTGATCGACTTGCTCAGGCGGAACGTTGTTTTTCTCGATCAACAGTCGAATTTCCCACAAGATGTCACTGGCCAGGACCACTTGTTTGTCGATGCGGGCAATGACTTCCGCGCCCTTGAGCTTCTGAGGCGCTCCGTCGGGAGGCGCTTGTGCCAAGCACGCGGAGGCCGTCGTCAGTACGAGCGTAATGAGTGAGAATCGAAGCACGGTATTGATTCAGCAATAAGAAAAGAGTGTCCGGCCGCGAGCGACCCGGACGGAAGGGAAATCGTACGCGGCGGGAGTTTACGCAGCCGCCGCCGCAGGCCGCAAGAGCGATTTGATCTCTGCCAGCATCCCCTCGGGCGAACCGTCGGGATCGGAGAGCAAGAAATACGCGCTTACCGCATCGGCGACGCGCAGATCGCCGCCGGCGCGTTCCACCAGTCGCCGCAGCTTCGCTCGATTGCCGTATGCTAGCACCACGTATCGCCCGTCGCGGTGTAGCGAGTGAATGCCCCAGCCGTGCGCCCAGATGCGCAAGCGGCTGCGTTCCAAGAGGCTCTCCACCACCTCCGGCACGGGGCCGAAGCGATCGGAGAGCTCGACGGCGAACTCGTCCACTTGCTCGATCGACGTGAGCCGCGCGAGCCGCCGGTAAAGGTCGATCTTGGTTCTCGCGTCGGCCACGTACTGCGGCGGCAGGTACGCCGCGCCGGGCAGGTCGATGTTGACGTCGATCGATTCTGGCGGCGGCAGGTTCTTGAACTGCCGCACCGCCTTCTCCAGCATCGCGCAGTACATCTCGTAGCCCACCGTGGCGATGTGGCCGCTCTGCTGCGTGCCAAGCAGGTTGCCGGCGCCGCGAATCTCGAGGTCCCGCATTGAGAGGGCAAAGCCGGCGCCCATCTGGCTGAATTCCTCGATTGCCCGCAACCGCCGGGCGGCCTCGGGCGAGAGGTGGCGGTTCTCGTCGACCAGCAGATAGCAGTACGCGCGGTGCTTGTACCGTCCCACCCTGCCCCGCAGTTGGTGCAGGTCGGCCAGGCCATAGCGGTCGGCGTCGTCGATGAACATCGTGTTGGCGTTGGGGATGTCGAGGCCGCTTTCGATGATGGTGGTCGCCAACAGGATGTCGTACTCGTGGTTCACGAACTTCACCATCACGTCTTCCAACTGGCCCTCGGGCATCTGCCCGTGGCCGATGCAGATGCGGGCTTCGGGCACGATTTGCCCGAGCCGTTCGGCGACGTTCTTGATGTCGTGCACGCGGTTGTGCACGAAGTACGCTTGCCCGCCGCGGTTCAATTCCCTCAACAGCGCGCTGCGGACCAGCTCATCGTTGAACCGCGTGACTCGGGTCTCGACCGCCACGCGATCGGCGGGCGGCGTTTCGAGGTTCGAGATCGCCCGCACGCCGAGGAGCGACAAGTGCAGTGTCCGCGGGATCGGCGTGGCGGTCATGGTCAATACGTCGACCACCGCCCGCATCGCTTTTAGCCGTTCTTTGATCGCCACGCCGAACCGCTGCTCTTCGTCGATGATCAACAGTCCCAGGTTGGCAAACTGCACATCGCCAGAGGCGAGTCGGTGCGTGCCGATCAGGATGTCAACCTTACCCTCCTTGGTACGCTCGATAATTTTCTTCTGCTCGCCAGCGGTGCAGAACCGCGACACCGCGGCGATCTCGTAGGGAAACTCCGACATCCGTTCGGCGAACGTCCGGCGGTGTTGTTCGGCGAGCACCGTGGTGGGGACCAGTACCGCCACTTGATAGCCCGCGTCCACGGCCTTGAACGCGGCGCGGATGGCCATCTCGGTCTTGCCGAAGCCGACGTCGCCGCACAACAAGCGGTCCATCGGCCGCGTGGTTTGCATGTCGGCCTTGATGTCGGCGATCGCCATCAGCTGGTCGGGGGTCTCCTGGTAGGGAAACGCCGCGTCGAACTCCTTCTGCCACGGCGTGTCCTCGGGGAAGCGAATGCCGGGCCGGGCGTCGCGCTTGGCGGCCAGCTCGATCATCTCGGCGGCCAGGTCGTGCACTGCCTGCTCGGCGGCCTTCTTTTGTCGCACCCACGCCTTGCCGCCAATCTTTGCCAGCGGCGGCCGGAGCTTCTTGCCGCCGACGTACTTCTGTACCAGCTCGATGCGGAAGCTCGGCACGTAAATGCGTGTGCCGCCGTCGTATTCGATCTCCAGGTGCTCTTCGGCGCGGCCTTCTTTCTCCAGCAGTTTGATGCCGCGGTAACGACCAATGCCGTGGGCGACGTGCACCACCAGGTCGCCCTGCTTGAGTTCCAGGAAGCTGTCGATCGCCCTGCCCTGGTAACTCCGCGACGTACGCGCGACGCTGGCGTGGCGGTGGAACAACTCCGCGCTGGAGAGCAGAACCGTCTTGCGCGGCACGATGCGAAAGCCTTCGTGCAGGCGGCCAGTGACGAACTCCAACCGGTCCTCTTTCAGCAGCGCCGACTCGGCGAACAGCTCGTTCAGCCGTTCGATCTCAGCCGGCGTCTCGCACACCAGCATCACCCGCTCGTCGCCGGCAACGCTTTCGAGTTCCGCGCGCACTTTTTGCAGGTCGCCACTGAACCGCTCGACCGACTCGAAGCCCAAGTGGCACGTGGTCTCGTAGCTGCCAGCCGGGATGCCCGCGGCCGTGACCGATGGGAACTTGTAGATCTCCGCCAGCGTCGTTTTGGTGCTGTGCAATAGGTCGGGCGACTCCTGTCGCTCGTGGAAGAACCGCCCTTCCTCGTCGACGTCGCTCGGCTCGACGATCACAAACCAGCTTCCCTCGGGAATGTAGCTCGTGAAGTGCGACCGGCCGGGTGAGTTGGGATCGAGCATCGTCACGGCCACGCTGTCGCGCTTTGCCAGGCTTCGCTGCGTGGCGACGTCGAACTCGCGAATCGAGTCGATCTCGTCACCGAACAACTCCAGCCGCACCGGCGCCAGCGCGTCGGGTGGGTAGAGGTCGACAATGCCGCCCCGCACGGCGAACTCGCCTGGCAGCTCTACGGCCGAAGTGCCATGGCATCCGCGGGCGGTGAGCCACTCGCGCAGTTCTTCGACGTCGAGTACTTGGCCGGTCTTGAGCTCGCGGGTCGACTCGGCCAGCACGTCGCGACTGGCAACCGGCTGCATGAGTGCTTGAATCGACGAGACCACGATTCGCAAATCGGCGGGCTGCTCGGCCAGTTGCTTGATGGTGCGGAGTCGCTCGCACTCGATCTCGTCGATCACCACGGTTCGCGACGGGGAGGCCTCCGATGGGCGGAAGCAGGTGACCGGCGTGGAGGTGAACAGCGCGAGGTCGTCGGCCAGCGTGTCGATCATCGCCGGCCGCGGAGCAATCACGACCAGCGTCGCGGGGCACTGCCGCACCAGCGATGCGGTGGCCAGCGCGCACGAAGAGCCCCAGACTCCGCCCAAAGTGGCGCTGTGGCCAGCGGTGAGGCTGGCCTGCACTTCAGCGAAGCCGTCGAGTCGTTCAAGCTCGGCGGTCAGCTCGGCGAGCGGCCCGGTATCGGACGCCGCCCGGTCGGCGACCACAGGGGTTGCTTCCATGGTCACCCGCTATTGTAGCGCTTGGCCGGGAAACCAGCCAGCCGAGAATGCGTGTCGGTTCGGCCGTCCGCTACTCGTCGGCGTCGAACAAGAACCGGTCGACGCACGCCAGCCCGCCCAAGGCGAGTGCGAATCCGACCGCCGCGCCGGCCGACTTGGCCGCGTCCCGCAGCAGGTACCAACCGATTTCGTCGGCCTGCAGCGTGCCGCACCAGCGGCAGAAGTAGTAGATCGCCATCGCGATCGACACCCAGGTCACCAGCAAAGCGATCCAGGCGGCCGTTTCCACAGTGCGTTCAAAAAGCCAAGCCACGACAGACGCCCCTCAAGTTGAAACGGGAGAAAAGACAAGCCGACAGGGACTTCCCAAACCGGCCTTATCCTAGCGGCGGGCCGGCAGTTTGTAAATCAACCGACGGTGCTCAGCCGCGGATTGACACCGATGAAACACGGACAATCCACATTCGAGCCGCGGGCCAGTTGCGGTCTCGGTCATGCTCCGGCTAGTGCGTAGCATACTCCTCGACCGCTGGAAGAACGAATCTCTATCCTGGGGCGGCATTTGCCTCGCCATTTCTCCAGAAAGAAGTGGCGCCGCTTGCCCCAGACTGACTTGTTTCGCTCCTTCGGAGCTGTTTGCCCGCTTCGCAATCACTCAATTCTATCCGTGCCTATCCGTGTTCATCCGTGGCTAAACAGATCTTCGACCAACCAACCCCCTAGCACTCGATCACGTTCACTTCGATCGCCAGGCCGCCGCGGGCGGTTTCTTTGTATTTGGCTGACATGTCCGCGCCGGTGCGGCGCATCGTGGCGATTACCTTGTCGAGCGACACCTTATGCTGTCCGTCGCCGGCCAGGGCTAATCGCGAGGAGTTGATGGCAGTGACCGCGGCCACCGCGTTGCGTTCGATGCACGGCACCTGCACCAGGCCGCCGATTGGATCGCAGGTCAGACCCAGATGGTGCTCCATGGCGATCTCGGCCGCTTGCAGCACTTGCTCGACGCTGCCGCCCAGCACCTCGGTCAGCGCGCCGGCCGCCATCGACGCGGCCACACCCACTTCGCCCTGGCAACCGACCTCCGCGCCGGAGATCGAAGCGTTCTCCTTGTACAACAGCGCAATCGCGCCGGCGACCGACAGGAATCGCACCACGGTGTCGTCGCACGCGCCGTAACAGAATCGCATGTAGTAGTGCAGCACCGCGGGAATGATGCCGGCAGCGCCGTTGGTCGGTGCAGTGACCACTCGGCCGCCGGCTGCGTTTTCTTCGTTGACCGCCAACGCAAACAGGTCGACCCAGTCGAGCGCCGCCAGCGGGTCGGGCGACTGCCCTCGCTCCTTGAGCTTCTCGCAGAGCGCTGGCGCGCGGCGGCGCACTTTCAGTCCGCCCGGTAGGATGCCCTCGCTCTGGCAACCTTTCTTCACGCAATCCTGCATCACCTGCCAGCGACGTAGCACTCCGCTGCGAAACTCCTCTTCGCTGCGCATGGCCAGCTCGTTGGCCAGCACCACCCCGCTGATCGGAAGCCCAGTTTCCTTGGTGCGAGTATGGAGCTGCTCGCCGGTGCGAAACGGGTAGGGGCGGCAATCGGGAGGAAGTTCGCCGGAAGCTTCGGCCGCCTGCGCGGCCTCGATATCGGCCGCGGTGAGTACGAAGCCGCCGCCCACCGAGTAGACCACGTCCTCGGCTAGTACCTCGCCTTGGTCATCGCATGCCACCAGCCGCAACTGGTTGGGATGCACTTTGCACTTGGTCTTGCGGTCGAACTTCAGGTCGGTCTTTGGGCGAAACTTGATTGTGTGCGATCCAGCCAGGGAGAGTTGCTCACTGGTCTCGATTTCCGCGACCCGGCCGTCGATCGTATCGACGTCCACCCCGTCGGGCGTTTCGGCCATCAGGCCCAGCAGCACCGCCTTGTCGGTGCCATGTCCACGGCCGGTGAGTGCGAGCGATCCGTACAGCGTCACCGCGATGCGATCGACTCGGTCCAGAAGTTGCTGTTCGATAAGGCGATCGACAAACGACTTGGCAGCCCGCATCGGTCCCACGCTATGCGAGCTGGAAGGGCCGATGCCGATGGTGAAGAAGTCGAGAATGCTAATCATGGCGGGACCAACACCGAGGGGAGCGTGCTGGTGAGCGAGTCGTAGGGCGTACAACTGCTAGTAGAATCACTTGCCCGATGGAAGCCAACCATCCAGGGCAAAAATCAACGGACCATTGCGCAAAGCCTGTTGTGATCAAGTACCCTCTCCCGGGCCCTCACCCAGGGTGAGGGACCGGGAGAGGGTACATCCAGCTACTGCTCCAGCGCTTGCGCTGCGCGGAGGGTGTTCACCAGCAGCATGGCGATGGTCATTGGGCCGACGCCGCCGGGGACGGGGGTGATGTGGCTGGCAACCTGCGCAGCGGAGTCGAACTCCACGTCGCCCACCAGGCCCCCTTCGGTGCGATTCACGCCGACGTCGATCACCACCGCGCCGGGCTTGATCATGTCGCCGGTGATGAAGTCCGGTTTGCCAATCGCTGCGATGAGAATGTCGGCCGCACGGGTGTGCGCGGCCAGGTCCTTGGTGCGGCTGTGGCACACGGTCACGGTGGCGTCCGCGCCGCGCGCCGCCAGCAGTACGGCCAGCGGCTTGCCCACGATGTCGCTCCGCCCGACGACTACCGCGTCTTTGCCGGCGGTGTCGATGCCGGTTCGCTTCAACAGCTGCATCACCCCATGCGGCGTGCAGGGCAGGAACCGTGGCTTGCCTTGCACCAGGCGGCCGACGTTCGTGGGGTGGAACGCGTCGACATCTTTGGCCGGCGAGACCGCCAGCAGAACCTGATCGGCATCCAGCCCTGCCGGCAGCGGCAGCTGCACCAGGATGCCATGCACCGCGTTGTCCTTGTTGAGCTTGGCCACCAGTTCGAGCAACTCATCCTGCGTGGTGTCGGCCGGCAGCCGGTGCAACTGGCTGTCGATGCCGACGTGATCGCACGCCTTGCGCTTCGCGCGAACGTACACCTCGCTGGCCGGGTCGTCGCCCACCAACACGGCCGCCAGGCAGGGCACGACGCTGTTGTTCTGAATGAACTCCACCACTTCGACCGCCAGTTCGTCGCGAATCTGCTTGGCAATCGCCTTGCCGTCGATGATTTGAGCCGTGTCGGACATGCTTGCGTACTGCTGGATCGGTTGGGGAAGCGAAACCGCTGAGTATAACGCCAGACCCGCCCCAGCGGCAGCCAGGGAGCGCGCGAAGCCCCATCGCCAATTTCACCCTCCCTTTGGGAGGGTCGCGGCTGCATTTGCCGCGGGGAGGGTGAATTGCCAATAGACCTTAACGAGCTAGAAGAACTACCAAGCCTTCAATGCTCTATCCTATCGCGCCCCCTTGTCGGGCGGTCGCTGAAGACCGCCGAGATCAATCGCCCGATCGTCGCCACCAGCAGCACGACCAGCAGCACGGCGATCGGAATCAGCGGCATCGCCGCCAGCAGCGGTTCGATGCGCCAGGCGGTCAGCTCCAGCGCGACAAAGAACATGAGCAACAACAGCCCGGCGATCGTGTAGCGTGGCATGACCTTACTCCCGCCCCAGCACTACGAGTCTACCCACGCCGGCGCATGCGCGATCAACGCGACCGCGACGCACAGTAGCGCGGAGAGCTCGAGCAGTCGGGTGATGGTAAAGCGTTTCATGCACGCCAGTATACCGCCGAGTTGCGGAATGGAGCCACTACGAAGCCACAACGGTTGGTCGCGCAACTCTTAGCCCCGCATTGGTGTCGGTGTACTTTGGCAAACTCGTTGGAGCGGTCGAGGATCACACTATCCACTAGCCGGAGCGTGACCGAGACCGCATTCGGGCAGCGAGTTGGCCAATATAGGCCGCGGCTCAGACCGAAGTAGCCAGACCGTGGCGTTGTCGCCCTCTTAGCTTGAGTCTTCTTCCCCCAACAAGTCGGCCAGATGCCAAGTCGGGTCGACTCGTTGGGCGAGCATGGGATTGATGGCGACCGCTCGTTGATAGGAATCGAGTGCGCGTTCGGAATCGGTTTCGGCGAAGGCCTTGGCACAAAGCAGCCAGCATTCATCGGGCCCTGGTGCTCGGTCGATCGCCGTGGCATCCAATTCGATGGCTTCGAGGATGCCTTTGCGTGCCTTGGCGAGAAAAACGCCACCCAGGTGTGCGTACGTCAACGCTCTGCGGAGAGTCTCTAGTGCCCTGTCTTCCGTGATTTCCATATCTACCAATTCGGCGCACTCTCGTCGGTCACGCGGTAGGCCATGCATCTCCAGATTCCGTTTTACGTTGCCGATAGACCACAGCTCTTCACAGTTCACCAAACGAGTTACGACTTGGGTTTGTAGGGTGTCCAACTTGGTAAGCTTGTCCCGTTGCTGCGGAAACGCAGCCACGAGTAGCGCATGGACCAGTGGCATCGTGTCGAACGATCGTGCGTGACCCAGTCGATCGCAGATTGTGGGAATGGCCTTATGCTGGACTTCCGGCGGCAAACGAGAAATGGAAAATGCAGCGTCTCCCGTGGATTTTCCACCTGCACCCGGGATGCCATCGTACCCTTCAATCGGCTCGGTCACAAACTCTAGCAGCGGTTCGAGCAGACTGTCGGCTGGCTCGACGCGGGCGAGCTCGCAGGCGGCCATGCAGCGCGCGGCAGGGAATGGATCTTCGGCCAGCACGAACTTCAGTTGTTCCGCAGCATCTAGTTCACCGAGCGCAAACGCTATCGCGGCTCGCACCCATCCTGACGGTTCAACCTCCATTTGCCTCGTCAGCTCCGGTACCGACGCATCCGCTTCCGTTGGCAAGCAGGCCAGCACCCACGCGGCCCCCAATCTCACGCCTTGATCATCGTTGGTGAGCAGCTCACAAGCGAGCTCGTGTCCCTTGAGGGACTCCTCGTAGACGCGATGGAGTGTGATAACGTACTCTCCGGTAGCCTCTTCGACATCGGGAGTGCGAACCTCTCCGTAGTGATGAATTTGCTTCCCGTCTCCCCAACAGGGACGCTCTTGAATACTGAAGTACCCCATGATCAAACGACCCCAGTATTGAAGCAGGTCGGCCCGTTCAGGAACTTCTTCGCTTGCGCACAGCTCGATCAAAAAAGGAACCACATCCACCGCGGCCGGAAAACGTGTGCCCTGGTGAAATACATTGCCATACAGCGCGTGAAGTGTTTCGCTGCGCACCTTCGGATCGGGATCCAACAGGGCACGCAGCAGGTCGGGGACATCAGTAGCTGGACCGTATGCGTGTTCGCGGTCCGCCCACGGAATTGTAACGAGACTGTCCAGCACCTTAGATACCTTGTCGAATCCTCGGGTTATCCAGAAACTCAGAATCGAACTGGTAGTCTACCCGGTCCAAGTAGCCCATGCGAGCATTGCACCTTAACGATCCCCGGCTCACTTGCGGTCTCGGCCACACTCCGGCTGGTGGAGAGTCTGCTCCTCGACTGCAGAGGGTGATGATCAACCAACCCAGGGCGGCACTTCGCTCGTTCCTCGCTACGTTGGCCCTGGGCTATCCTATTTCGCTCCTTCGGAGCTGCTCTCGTTCAATGCTTCTCCGTCAAATCCGTGCCCATCGGTGTTCATCCGTGGCTCATCTCGCTGCGCGACCACGAACGTGTGGCTTCGTAGCTCTGTTCTCTCTGTTTGCTCCTGTTCAGAACATCTTTGGTTGCGGCTTCGCTTCGCTGGGAAAAACCTGTGTTCCGTGGCTAAACCACTCTGTGACCGGCATTCACGGTTTGCGGTTTCAGAACCTGCCGTAATGGCGCGGAGCTTGTTGCCGCCTTTGTTCTCCGCGAACTCTGTGATCTCTGTGGTGAATCCCCATTTTCTCCAGGCCGCAGTGCCCCCTGCTTTCGTTGCGGCGGTTCGGTAGCATAGAGGGCCTTAAGACCTTCACCGCGGAGCACCGAAGCGATGGCGCTTAGTCCCATGATGCAGCAGTACCACCAGGCCAAGGAGACGGCCGGCGATGCGCTGTTGCTGTTCCGCATGGGCGACTTCTACGAGCTGTTCTACGACGACGCCAAGACGGCCGCCCGGGTGTTAGGGCTGTCGCTCACCAGTCGCGACAAGGGCGAAAACCCCGTGGCGATGGCCGGCTTCCCTCACCATCAGCTCGACCAGTACCTGGCGAAGATCATCGCGGCCGGGTACCGCGCGGCGATTTGCGAGCAGATGGAGGATCCCAAGCAGGCCAAGGGCATCGTGAAACGCGACATCACCCGCGTGGTGAGCCGAGGCACGGTGACCGACGATTCGCTACTCGATCCTTCGCAGAGCAACTACCTGGCCGCGCTGGTGCTGGACAAGGACGCAGCCCGCGTGGGCCTGGCGTGGGTCGACCTGTCGACCGGCGTGTTCATGGCCGCCCAGCTGGCGGCCAATGAAACGGCCGACCAACTCGCCCGCATCGCGCCGACCGAACTGGTGGTGAGCGAAGACCAGCGAGAAGAGCTGCCAAAGATCTGGACCAGCGAGCGGGTGGTGACCACGCGGCCGCCGTGGGCGTTTGGGCAGAAGCAGTCGATGGAGCTACTGGCGAAGCACTTCGGCACGCACTCGCTGGAAGGATTCGGGTTCAATGCCGAAGACGCTGGCGATCGGCAAGCGCTGGCCGCGGCCGGGGCGATTCTCGAATACCTGACCGAGACACAAAGGACCGACCTGTCGCACATTGCGGCGCTCACTCCCTTGCGGGAAGGCCAGTCGCTGGAGATCGACGCAGCCACCTGGCGGAGCCTCGAAATCACGCAGACGTTGCGCGACGGTCGCCGCGATGGAACGCTCTTGGACGTGCTCGACCGCACCACCACGCCGATGGGCGCGCGGCGACTGGGCGAGTGGCTCGCGCATCCGCTGGTCGACACCACGGCCATCAACGCCCGACTCGACGCGGTGGCGGAGCTGGTCGCCGAGACGAAGCTCACCACCGCGGTTCGCGAGGCTCTCAAGAGCATTTATGATTTGCAGCGACTCATCGCCCGGGTGACTACCGGCCGCGCGGGTCCGAGGGACTTGTCGTGCGTGGGAAGAACGCTGGCGGCATTGCCGGCCCTGAAAGCAAAGCTCACCGGGCGGAGTAGTGCGCTACTGGCGGACATCGAGTCGCGCGTCGATCTGTGCCCCGAGCTGCGGAGCAAGCTCGAAGCGATGCTGGCCGACGACTGCCCGCTGGCCGCGCGGGATGGCGGGTTCATCCGCGCCGGCGCGCACGCGAAGCTCGACGAACTGCGCGAGCTGATGAGCGGCGGCAAGCAGTGGATGGCCAACTACCAGGCTTCGGAGATCGAGCGGTCTGGCATCCCCAGCATGAAGGTTGGCTTCAACAAGGTGTTCGGCTACTACCTGGAAGTGACGCACGCCCACCGCGACAAGGTGCCCGAGGAGTACATCCGCAAGCAGACGCTGAAGAACGCCGAGCGGTACATCACGCCGGAGCTCAAGGAATACGAAGAGAAGGTGTTGAGCGCCGAAGAACGCGTGCTGGCGCTGGAGTTGGAGTTGTTCGCCGAGCTCAGGGAGCTAACCCACCAAGCCGGCCCGCGATTGTTGGCGACAGCTGCGGCCCTGGCGGATCTCGACGCGCTGGCGAGCTTGGCCGAAGTGGCCAGAGCACGCGACTACGTCCGCCCCGAAATGGCCGATGAGCCGGTGCTGGAAATCGAAGCCGGCCGCCACCCGGTGGTCGAAGCCACCGAACCGGCTGGCACGTTCGTGCCGAACGACACAAATTGTGCCGGCAGCGAGCCCCCAGCCACCAGCCCCCAGTCCCCCGACTCGTCCCTCGCCCCTAGCCCCTCGATCCTCCTCATCACCGGCCCCAACATGGCTGGTAAGAGCACCTACATCCGCCAGACGGCGCTGTTGGTGCTGATGGCGCAGGTCGGCAGTTTTGTCCCGGCTCGCAAAGCGCGCATCGGTGTGGCCGATCGGCTGTTTGCACGCGTGGGCGCGAGCGACGAACTGGCCCGCGGGCAGAGTACGTTTATGGTCGAGATGACCGAAGCCGCGCGGATTTTGAACACGGCCACGCATCGCAGTGTGGTGGTGCTCGACGAGATCGGCCGCGGCACCAGCACCTACGACGGGCTTTCGCTCGCTTGGAGCATCGTGGAGTACCTGCACGACGTGATCGGCAGCCGCACGCTGTTCGCGACGCACTACCACGAGCTGACGCAGCTTGCCGACCAGCTATCGGGCGTGGCGAACCTGAACGTGATGGTCCGCGAGCACTTCGGCAAGATTGTGTTCCTGCACCAGATCGTGCCGGGCTCGGCCGATCGCAGCTACGGAATCCACGTCGCCCAACTGGCTGGCGTGCCGAAGGCCGTGAGCGCTCGGGCCGAAGAGATTTTGGCGGAGCTGGAAGCCTCGCACCGCATGGACGAACCGCACGCCGAGTTGCCGGAGCCACACGCCAAGCAAAAGACGACGAAGAATGGCTCGCTACAGCTCACGCTGTTCGAAACAGCCGAGCATCCCTTGGTGAATGAAATCCGCGAGCTGGACCTCAACTCGATGACACCGCTGGAAGCAATGGCAACTATCGACCGGATGAAGAAAGAGCTGAAGTAAACTCCGACCAGCGAGCCGCGATGAAGAACCTTTTCGATCGAGAGGCACCACTAGGACCAAAGCTCATTGCGGTATCGGTGCTGGGCATTGGCGCTGGGATCTACTCATTCATCGGCGATTCCTCGGAAATATCGCTTGTATTTCGGCTGGTAGTTGCGTTAGTTAGCGCAGGAGTTGTCGTTGCCATCTGTTTGGGTTTGATTCTTCGCGACCGGACCGCGTCACGCATGGCTAACGGGCAAGAAGTCAGCAAGATTGAGCGACTACTCTTTACGCCCAGCTGCATCGCGGTCAGCATCTGGCTGATTGTCGGACTCGTGGCGCTGGCAGTGCTGATGTTACCGCTGGTGTTCTTGCCAGAAGGATAACTACTCGGCTGGTTTCTTAACCAGCGCGGCGACCGCCTGCTTCATCTCGCGGCGGGTAGAGAGAGAGTACTCGATGTCGAGCCAGACGACCTGGCCTTTGCTGTCGAGCACGTACACGCGTGGCAGGCGCTGGGTGCCGAGTTGTTCGAACGCTTCGCCCGACTCGTCGAGCAGCACGGGCCCGGTGTATTTGGCGCTGGTGCTCTGGGCGATGGCTTCGGCAGCTGGCGTGCCGGTGGCGATGGCCAGCGTAGCGACCTGCGGCTTTTCGCCAGGCTTGGCTTCGACCTGCTTGGCGATGTCGAGGCTAAGATCGCGGAGCAAGGCCTTGGCCATGGCGCCGTCGTGGTGCCACACGGCGACCACCGTGGCGTCGGTGCCGAGCTGGTTGTCCAATGGCTGGGCCTCGCCGGCGGGTTGGTCGGCCTGCGGCAGCGTGAAGTCGGGGAATTCTTGCCCGACGCCCACTTTCACCATCTTCTTGTGCTGGTCGGAAAGCAGCACCTGGGGCACCTTCGGCGCCTTGGGCTTTTCGTCCTGTGCCGAGGCCACAGCAAACCACCCGCCACAAACGAGCAATGCGATAGCGAAGCGGGTCACGGCAGGGTACCTCCATGCGGGTGGCGAGCGATTCGAACGTACCGCACATTCTCGCCCCGTTGTGCCGCCGAAGTCAATCCGGGAAACTGGCACAAGCGGGGGGTAATGCGGTAAGCACTGGGTAATCTACGCCCGCGGCGCGGCGGCGGTTCACGCTAGCATGCGGAGCCCTATTCCTTCTCGCCCGCGGATTCCTCCGGCTTGGCGGCCAGGGCTTCTTCCACGGCTTTGACCATCTTCTTCGATTTCGGTCCGGTCATCGAGCGATAGTGGGCAATCACTTCTCCGTCGCGGCCGACGAGGAACTTTTCGAAGTTCCACTTGATGTCGCTACCAATGCCCGGCAGCTTCTCTTTGTCGGTCAGGTACTTGTACAGATCGCACTGGTCGTCCTTCCCCCGTTTGACGTTCACTTTCTCGAGCATGTCGAACTCGACGCCGTAGTTGGCCTCGCAGAACGTGGCGATTTCCTCGGCGGTGCCAGGTTCCTGGCCGCCGAACTGATTGCACGGCACGCCCACGATCGCCAGACCCTCCTCGCCGTACTTCTCGTGCAGTTCCTGCAAGCCGGCGTACTGTTTGGTGAAGCCGCACTTGCTGGCCACGTTCACGAACAGCACCACTTTGCCTTCGTACTTCTCGGCCAAGTGCACTTCCTTGCCGTCGAGCGTCTTCATAGTGAAGTCGAGCGCGGCGGGCCACTCTTTGTCTTCCTTTTCGGTCTCGGCGGCGGTGGCCATGGTCGGCATACTCCAAAGGAGAGTGAGCGCAATAGTAAACGACAGTAGCGCTTTCATGGATCGGTTCCTTGGGGAAAGGACAGGGGAGGGGGCGTAGCGGGCTCCCCAAGAGTATAGACGATCGACTCACCCTGGCCACAAAATTCTTGCCCTCACCGCACCAACGCCGCGCGCGCCTCCCGCACCAGGCGTTCGGCCTCCTCCGGCGTGTCGGCTACCGCGGTCAGGTGGCCCATCTTGCGGCCTTCGCGTGCGGTGTGCTTGCCGTACAGGTGCAGCTCGACGCCGGGAAACTGCTTGACCGCGTCCCAGTTGGGCTCGCCGCCGCTCCACAAGTCGCCCAGCAGGTTGGCCATCGCCGCAGGGCGGGTGGCCGTCATTTCGGCCACTGGCATTCCGGCCACGGTGCGGGCTTGCTGTGCGAACTGACTCGTGCCGCACGCTTCGATCGTCAGGTGGCCCGAGTTGTGCGGGCGGGGGGCGATCTCGTTGACCATCACCTCGCCGGTGGGGGTTTCAAAGAACTCCACGCACGCGAGTCCCACCAGGTCGATCTCCACGGCCACTTGCCGCGCGGCCTCCACGGCCGCTTGGGCGGCGCTCGCGGGCGACTTCGCGGGGTAGACGCTCACGTCGAGGATGTGGTTGGCGTGGGCGTTCTCCATCGGGCCGAACGTCGCCATGTTGCCATCGACGTCGCGGGCGACCAGCACCGAGATCTCCCGCTCGAACTCGATGAACTGCTCGAGCACGCACTTGTGCCGGCCCAGGTAGCTCCATGCAGCCATGGCGTCATCGGCCGACTCGATGATGGTTTGCCCTTTGCCGTCGTAGCCAAACTTGGTGGTCTTGAGCACCGCTGGTGTGCCGAGTTCCTGGACCGCGGAGTTCAGCTCCTCGTCGGACCTCACGTTGCGGAACGGAGTCGTCGCGATGCCGGCCAGCGTGAGAAAGCCTTTCTCGCGACTGCGATCCTGCACCGTGTAGAGCGCGTCGCCAGCTGGCCGCACTGGTATGAAGTGAGCGGCCGCTTCGGCCGCGGCCACCGGCACGTTTTCGAACTCCAGCGTCGCCGCGTCGATCGACTGGGCGAACTTGGCAATCGCCTGAAAATCGTGATAGTCGGCCACGGTGTGCTGGTCGGCCACCTGCGACGCGGGGCAATCCGACTCGGGACAATAAACGTGCACGCGATACCCCAACTCGCGGGCGGCAGCGGCGAACATCTGACCAAGCTGGCCGCCACCGAAGACGCCGAGCGTAGAGTTAGGAGGGAGGGACATCGGCTCTGGGGCTAGGGGCTTGGGGCTGGGGCGAAGCTCGCAACCTAAAACATCTGGCCGCCGGCGTCCATTGGCCGGGGCGCTCCCGATTGCCCTTGTGCCGAACTAGGACTCCGCGCGAGTCCTACGCATCGCCACCAAAAACCCAGCGCCGCAGGTCACCAGTAGCATCGCGGCCGAAGGCTCGGGCACCGTGAGCACGGCCACCCACGCGGCCCGCTGCCCATCGGGAGCGATACCCTCGCCGGCGATCACCTGCCCGTCGTCGGAAATGGTCGTGGCCGATGACAGGCGCCAGCCCTCCAGCTGGCTGCCGAGTCCATACTGGTCGGCCAAGAGATCCTTAATTCGGTAACCTCGACCGCTGCGCCACAACATGGCTTCGGGCCGGAAGAATGCATCGGTAAGGGGGGTGGTCGGATCGAGCTTGCCAACGACCGATGTTCCGTCGGCCGAAACATCCAGGGCCGATGAATTGCCCGATGTTGTTTCCAAGGCGATTGCCTCCGAGCCGATCCATGCAGTGGCCCTGCGTGTTCGGGACCCGAGAGGGTTTGATTCAAAGGAAGGAATCGCATCAGAGCTGCCCACCACTACCATTCCGTCGTGCGACAGCGCCGTGGCGATTGAAACGTCGAACCCAGCGAGTGGCGTCAGCTCGACAGCGCCGCCGGCGGTCCAGCGAAGCGCGTTGTGCGGTCCGTCGGGGGAGGACAGCCCGCGGGGCACGGGCAAGTAATCTAAGAGAATGGTCGACGCGTCGGCCGAAATGGCGACCGCATCCAAATGCACGTCCGGCAAGTTCGGAATCGGCTCTAGACCCTGGGCCGCATTCCACATGAACGGCTCCTCGCCAACAGTGCCCACCACGACCTCAGCATCCGCCGACATGTCGCGCGCATGGAGTGGTCCCTCACCAGACATTGGCTGTTGGAACTGAGTAACGACATCGCCGTGATGAAGAGCTGATTCGATGTAGAACACGCTGTCATGCGAGACGAGTGATGTCGATCCGTCGTTGGAGAAAGCCGCGACGCCAGTTGGATAGATGTATTGGTTTGAGAGGAAAGGCAACCGACCCAGTTGGAGCAGCTCTGACGTGTCAAGCGACAAGACGAATGCGCTCACACCGCACGGTCCCCCTGCACAATCGAAGTCGCCAGCTTCCATGATCGTGCCGCCGATGGTCGAGCCATCGCCGGAGATGGCGGTCACCTCGATGCTCGTCGGGAAGTATCTCGGACGCCCCAACAGCGTGCTCGCTGGTAGCCCCCGAAACTCGGCGCCCAAGCTAGGCGCCATCAACGATATGGTGACTAGTACGGTTAAGAACTTCATCGGTCCGCCGGTAGATAGAAAGGTCGATGTGTCGGGCCACTGCCCGACGTGACCGCGGATCATAGAATCCTACCGCAGACCTTCCTACCCGAATGTTGCGACGAAACGTATCGGTTCGCTAGCAGTGCTAACAAATTGAGTAGGTGCTTTACACTACGACGACCGAAGCCGAAGGTCAGTAAGCCGAACCTTTAAGGGTTCGAGTGCTCTGCCGCTCCTAAGAATGTCTCATTATAGCACTACTTCTTTCGCTGCTACCGGGATTCAGGTGATCTATAATCGCACTTGCTGTCACTTGGATTACTCTCACCGCCTCATAAGATCCAGTCCTTATCGTCATGCAAGCTCTTCGATCACTTCTCTTAGCCGCGACGTTTGCTGCTTGCTCTCTCGCGCCCGCAGCCGCTCAAGACACTCCCAAGCCGCAGGCACCGTGGGTGCCCGACAATGGCGATGGCACCTATACCAACCCGGTGCTGCATGCCGACTATAGCGATCCCGATGTGGTGGCCGTCGACGGTGACTACTGGCTCACTTCGTCGTCGTTCAATTGCGTGCCGGGTTTGCCAATCTTGCATTCCAAGGACCTCGTGAACTGGAAGCTGGTTGGTCACGCGCTGCCGAAGCTGTACGCCCCGGCGTTCGACCGCCCGCAACATGGGGGTGGCGTTTGGGCGCCGTCGATCCGTTATCACGACGGGTGGTATTACATCTACTGGGGCGACCCCGACCGTGGCATCTACATGGTCCGCACCACCGATCCACGCGGCGAGTGGAGCGAGCCAGTCCTAGTGAAGAAGGCGTACGGCAACATCGACCCCTGCCCGCTGTGGGACGACGACGGTCGGGTGTACATGGTGCATGCATTCGCGCATTCGCGGGCCGGAGTGAAGAGCTTGCTGCAGGTGGTGGAGCTGAACTCCGAGGGCACCAAGATCGAGGACAAGGGTTGGATTGTGTTCGACGGCCACGCCGAGCATCCCACGATCGAAGGCCCCAAGTTTCATAAGCGGAATGGTTACTACTATATCTTTGCCCCCGCCGGCGGAGTGCCGACTGGCTGGCAGACGGTGCTGCGTTCGAAGAACGTCCGCGGCCCCTACGAGGCGCGGATCGTGATGGACCAAGGCAACACCGAAATCAACGGCCCGCACCAGGGAGCATGGATCGACACGCCGGACGGAGAGTCGTGGTTCATGCACTTTCAGGACACTGGAGCCTACGGCCGCATCACGCACTTGCAGCCGATGAAGTGGGTGGACGACTGGCCGGTGATCGGTGAGGACCCCGACGGCGATGGCAACGGGCAGCCCGTCATGGTGCACGCCAAGCCCGCTCGCGCGGAACTTGCCAACCCGGCGACCAGCGACGACTTTTCGAGTAGCCAGCTTGGTCTGCAGTGGCAATGGCACGCCAACCCGCGGCCCGAATGGTACTCGCTTGCCGCACGAGAAGGTCACCTGCGCCTGGCCGCCGTACCGCAGCCGGACGACTACCGCAACCTGTGGGACACGCCGAACCTGTTGCTGCAGAAGTTCCCCGCCCGCAGCTTCGAGGCCTCGTGCGCGCTGGATATCGAACACCTCGAACCCGGCAGCCGCGCCGGTCTGCTGGTGATGGGCAACCACTACGCCTATGTAGGCGTTGAGCGGACCACCGACGGCGTGCAAGTCGTCCAGCGGACCTGCAAAGGCGCCGAGCGAGGCACCGCCGAATCGACCAGCGACGCCCGCACGATCGAAGCAGACCAAATCGAACTGCGGGTCGCGGTCGACGCGGAGGCCAAGTGCCGCTTCAGCTACCGCACCGGCGCGGCGAAGTGGACACCCATCGGCGCCGAGTTCACGGCCAAGGAAGGCAAGTGGATCGGCGCGAAGGTGGGACTGTTCTGCACGACGTCGACGCCTACGGATTCGGCTTCGTATGTCGACGTGGAGCGGTTCGTGGTGGATAGACTGGCCGAGTAGGCTGCCAATTCCCTCCAGCGAAGTTGCCCACGGCAGCGGGCATTGATAAGCTGTCGTGGTTGCTCGTCCGTTGAGTTGTGAAAGGAACTTCCCATGGCTCGATTGCTTACGTTCTGTCTGCTGCTCTCCATCACGGTCTCTTGTTTGAGTCTGTTCTCACTGGCCTTTGGAGAAGACCCGCAACCAGCCACTGAACCCGAGGAGCACACGGCGCACCAGCGCGAGCCAAAGATCTTGCCGCTGGTGATCGTCCAGCCAGGGGAAACCAAGGAACTTCTACTCTCGATGTGGTGCACTGTCGACATCACTCGTGGCGGGGGCTTGGGTCTGACGGAAATGCGCGACGGCAAGCCCCTCGGCACCGACTCCGAAGTCAAAACCTATTCGCGGGACGGTGTCACCATGACGGTGCCTGACTTTGAGCAAGGCGTGGCCTTCGCTAAGTCGGAGAAGTTCGCTCTGCTGGAGGAGCACGACCTCCACGCCTTTAAGGTCACCATCGAAGCCGCCGAGGATGCCAAGCCCGGGCTAATGGAGATGCACCTGATCGACTCCACTTGCTCCGGCCGCTGCGAAACCGACTTCCGGGTGCTGGTGGTGGAGTGATTTGCAGTTAGAGCGCTTTCAGCTTTAGCGTGCCGACTTGGCTTGTTGTGTCGTCCCGCTGCTTTGTCGGCCTGCATCGGCGGATACCAATTCGCCTGCTTCGGCCTCCGCGCATCGAGCCAACACCACGGCGCCAATCCGGCACGCTAATTCTGAAAACGCTCTAGCTCCGCTTTGTCGCTAGCCGATGTCGCCGGGCGTGCAATAATACTGGTGAGACATCCGGCAGCTTGGCGTGATGGTTTGCAAAAGGATGGCACTTGGTGTTACGGAAGTGCAAATGGATGGCCGGGGCTGCCGGGTTTATTCTTTTCTGAACGGAGACTGTCGCTCGACTTTCTGGAGCGGATGAAGGCTGTCGTGCGTTGCCTCGCCTCGGTTAACCACCATCTGCTTTTGTCGAATTGACAATGCGTGCTGGTTACGTGCGGGTCAAACATCCATTTTTTCCTTGACGCTTGATGGTTGTTTGATAGGGTGTGACTGACACTGGCGGGGGGCAACCGTCGGAGTTGTGTGATGCGGGGGGCTGTCTCTTCTACTGCATCACATTCGTCGTTTATCCAGTATCAAGAGGGGGGAGAAGATGAAATCTTCAGCGTGGGTTGTATGCGCATTGGCTGCGCTAGACCTTCCTGAGCGGGTGGTTCACCTGAGGGGTGAACGATGACCACACCGCGGTGGACTGCGTTATTCGTCTACTTCACCATCTCGGCGATGTGTTGCCAGGTGGATGCCAGTCTGATCGTGCCAAAGTTTGGCGGTCCCTCGGTAGAGCAACTTCTGGCCGCTACACAACAGTGTTCCGCAGAGGAAGAGGACTCTCCGAACGAACAGGCGAAGCAGTTGCCAGAGCTTGCGCTGCGCCAGACCCCTCACAGTGGAAACACCGCCACCATGACTAGCCATGGTTCGCCGTCATCAACTGGCGGATATTTGGTTGCGGATTGTCCTAGTGCTCTCCAACTCGACGACCCTCGCCTTGGCTGGTTGTGTCAGAGTCGGTGGCTAGAGATCCTGTTGCCGCCTTGCTCCTTTCTTCTACGCCCGCCCCAGGTGGTTTGAACTTGGGGGCTGACGTTTAGGTGTTAATACGTAGCATCAGGCGTTTGCCCTTCTTGTCGCGTTAATTCAGTCATTGATATGCCTGGGAACTCGGAGTGCATTCTTGCTTCGAGCCAACCACAGTGCCTAATCCACATTGGGAGTAGAAGAATGTTTATTGCAAGACGATTTTTTTCGGCCGCAGCGTGTCTGACGGTGTTTGCCTGCTACACCTTGGAGAGTACCGCCGCGATACAGTCCTACACTAACCAAGGGGCTTGGCAGTCGGCAGCGGGACCTACGATCGTGGAGACATTCGATTCGTCCCCAGTCGCCCCGTTCCCCGGCGCGCCCGGCGCCGGTGCCATTCCGTCGCAGGCGTTTAATGGGTTTTCTGTTTCAGGAAGTTACAATGGAGACTACGTCGGGATTGCTTCCGGAGGTTCACTCTCAAGTATCAACGGCACAAAAAGCCTTACTTGGGTCCAGCATCCGGGTACACCCGGGTGGGGTGGTCCCGCAGGCAACGGAGGCATTGGCCCCCTGGTGACCCTCACCTTCGATTCGCCCATACTCTCGTTGGGATTCCTTTGGGAAGATACCGACGGTAGCGACTCGTACACACTGGAGGTGCCAGGTCAAAGTGCCTTCACGAATCCTCCCTTTGTAACCAGTGGTTCGGGCGTAGGGTTCTTCGGTATCGTGAGCGACACCCCGTTTACAACTGTGAATTTCCGTTCAACTCGGCAGGGCGGCGTAGTCGGAAGCTTCTCAATCGACAATGTGCAAACCGGGGGTGGGGTAGTCCCCGAGCCCACTACGCTCTTAGTCTGGTCTCTCTTGGGGACGACTGGAGTGGTAGTCTACCGACGGAAGGCAATGGCATAGCGCAGGACAATCGGTTCGCAGGGTGGCCTCGGCCACCCTGCGTGCTGCGCTGCGAGCCAGTTGCTCTTGCGCAGTCATCGTTTTCCCCATCATCCATCTCTTCCTTGATTAGGTTTCACCACGTCCTACGGCCAAAGCCTCCCAGCTGTGCAGTACTCACTTGCGCGCCTTGGCGATTGCGTAAAACTGCGAGGCGTAGTACTTATCGACGATCTCCTGGTATTTTGCCTTGGCGGTCTCTCGATCTCCCTTGCGCAAGGCAGCGAGCGCCTCGGCGTTTAGCGGTTCGGCGGCAGCGTTGTGCTCTTGCCGTAGCGCTGCGAAGGCGGCCATCGTGTCGGTGCCGGACTCCGAGAGGGCAAACTGCTCGGACCACGGGTAAAACTCGTCGACCCACTGGCCATTCTCGTTGGCCTGGATCGTCTTCAAGAGTGGGCCCGCCTTTGCTTGGGCCGCCTGTTCGTACTCGGTGCGGGCCTCCTTGAGTTGTGCTTCGGCCTCGCCCACCTGCGGCGCGCGGTCTAGCAGCGCGCCGACCACCCGCCAGTTCTTGGCCTCGGCTTGCTGCTGGGTGTACTTGACCAGTCGCTGCTGGTCGGTAGTACTCATCGCGTCGAGGTAGTCGACCGCGTCGCCGACGGGCAGGAAGTCGTATGGATGTCCGGCGTTGGGCGCTAGCAATATCGTGCGGTCGAATTCATAAGTTGTGAATCGCTGGTAGACGTACTCTCCCGTGGCGAAAGGCACCACCGGGTCGCGGCGGCCGTGCACGATGACCATCGGCGTGACTCGCTGCGCACGTTGGAGTTCCGCGTCGTCGAACACATTGGGCTCGGCCTGCATCACCAGCCCGCCGGACATAGGAAACGTGCCGGCGAGTTGGTCGGGGAAATGCATGTGCAACAAGCTGGTCAGGAATCCGCCTTGGCTGTGGCCGCCGACTAGCACACGCTCCAGCGAGTAGACCTCCTGGAGTTCTTCCAGCACCTGCATCACGAGGTAAGGACTCTCGCGATCGGTGAACGGGTAGCCTTTGTAAGTGCTTTTGCCCATCCAATTCGCATAGGTGTAGTTGAATCGCAGGTTGTCGGGGTCGCTCCAACTAGCCCAGTTCTGGCCTTCGATGCCAAGGATGGCGAAGCGCTTGGCGATCTCCGGCCAGTTGGCCGCAGTGACCGGCACCATCCCCCGCGTGGTCCAATTACTGCCATGCAGCAGCACGACCACATCGACGGCCTCTCCCGGCTTCCACCCGTCGGGCATGCGCAGGTGATACAGCATGCCATTGTCAGCTCGCCCGCTCACCACCTTGCCCGGTTGAGCGTCCGCATGCTTGGGGTATCCATCGACTCGCACGCCAAGCCAAACTTCCGGCGGTGTCGCCTGCGTCGCGCCGAAGAGCCGCTGGCCGTCGGGCGATTGCTCGAGCCAGGCCGTACCGGACCATTGGAGGCGTTTCCATTTGAGCTGCAGGCGCCGCCCGACGACCGTGCCCTCGACGGTGGCCCAACCCTCAGCGCCGTAGGTACCGGTGAGGTGTTCGTCTTGCTGAGTGAGCTGCAGCGGCCCAAAGGAAGTGAGCCACATGCCAGCGAAGTCTGCGGTCGGCTGTTCTTCCGCCGCAGGATCCTTACGCCAGCCCCTCCAAGCGCCTGACTGACCACCGCGGATCCACTTGCCGGCAAACGAACCGCCATCTTCGGCGAGCGTCCACTCGAGTTTCCCGCTGGCGTTACCGACGCGGTACGTACCGGTGAGTAGGTTGCCATCGAGTGAGCCCTCCACCGCCCCGTTACGACCGTACGTGCCAGAGTAGCGACCTTCGGATTCGGTCAACTCCATGACGCCCAAATCGGTAACCCACGTTCCTTGCCACTGTGGGGTCTCGGTTTCAGCCGCGGCAACTGCTGCGCAGCAGACCAGATGAACCACTAGCGGCACGGCCACCAGGCTGATTGGAGATGACATGGCAAATCCGCTTTGGCGTGGAAGTGCGAGGATTGAGGTAACGTGGGAGCATTGTAACTCAAATGTCCAGGTCCAATTCTAATCATATTGTTGTGGACACTGCAGCATCTTGCATCCTTCGTCAATGTCTTGTGAACGTCGGCATGGGCTTTCGACGGCCCGCGGCATGCGGCCTGGAGCTGTTCTCGCCGCGGCGCACACCACCAAAACAATGGACAATTTGTTCGCCAAGCGGAAACGGGTCTACAACTTGCACAAGCATCCACCCCAAGGCTGCCGGACTCGACTTCAATGTGACGTCGAAACCGAGACGAGGCAATCAGCTTCCCACGCCCCTCACCATAGCGAGCGTGCGGAGAATAGTAGTTTCGCATGGTCACTCATTCTCTCGGGTAAAGACACGCATTCGGTAGCACTGCTATCCGTCTGCACTTCAATTATGGCCGTTTCTGCTGTAGCGGTTGCACGCATTTTGCCGACTAATCCTCAAGCCCCCCTCACTATCCTGTACCTGCATGCTACTCATGGGGGCGTCATGAACGGTTGTTCGATATCGAAGGGCCTCGCACATGTCTTTGCACTAGCGTGTATCTGCTCGCTTTTCCAGGCTCAAACGGCGATGGGGCTATCACCGACCTTCCAGCGTGAGGGCCCCGCTCCATTTGATGACTCAGAATTTGGGCCACGCTTGGAAACGGACGTATACGACATTGATGGTCAGAAAGTGCGCCTTTCAATACCGGGCTTTCCCAACATCGGCACCAGCTATGTTGGGCGTGCCGCCGCCATCTTCGACTCGACTCGGCTGGCCGATTTCTCGGCAGGAACCTTTATGCCGTCCGCGATTCCCGTGCAAGGAGAGGCCTTCCACGACTTTGGGTCGCGGGCGATGCTGCAAGGAAGTGGGTCCGCAGCCAAGGTCACCTTGCAGCAGGACGACGACAATGATCTCGATAAAATCCGCGCCGAGGCAACGTTCATTGCCGAAGATCTATCGACTTCCGAAACCGATTCATTCGGTTTAGCGACACGCGTTTACTTGCAATACAACAATCTGGTTGTCGGTATTACGGAGACAGCATTTGCCGACCAAGACGTCACGGTGCCGATCTTCGACCTGGTTGGACCAAACGCGACGGCCACGGTGCTCAGCCCAACCGGCGGATCAGGTCAGGGCAGACTCAGCTACTACATCGACCCTTACGATACTGGCAAACGCGGTCTGCTAGGAAACGTGAGTATCGAAATGCCCACGCCCGAAATCCGCTTTGTAAGCGGCGCAACCATACCGACGACTTTTAGCACTTACTCCCGTGTCCCCGATTTCATTACGACGTTGAGGTACGGGGACGGACATACTTATTGCAAGAACGCGAAAGAAACCTACAACGAAGTATGGCACGTGCAACTGGGTTCGGTGTTTCGCGACCTCGGGCTGAAGAATGGCGATAAGAGCATCGACGACAACGTCTTTGGCTGGGGCCTGCAGTTAAGTGGGGCAACGCAACTGTTTACCGACCGACATCCAGAGTGCCGCGATGCCATCGGGTTTTCCGTTACCGTGGGTGAAGGAATTGGCCATTATATTAACGACCTTCACACCACGGCTACTGGTCAGAAGACGGGTGGCAACGATGCGATCTTGAATGGCGGCACCCTCGAAGTGCTGCCTGCCCAAGCGTATTACGTCGGTTACGTACACCGGTGGAACCGCTCCTGGCTGTCATCTGTCGGATACAGCCATGTTCGGCTCGACACCGCACCCGGGCAAGTCGACAAGGCCTATCGATGGGGCGACTACACGGTGGTAAATCTCATCTACCAGCGGCCCCTCGACGTAGTGCCTAGTTCTACCGGTACACCGTCTCCGATTAAGAACTTTTACACTGGAGTGGAGTACCTCTTCGGACGTAAGGAGACCGTGGACGGCAGCACGGGCGACGCTCACCGAGTTATGTTTGTGGTGAACTTCTCAAAATGAGCGACTTGAGTGCCGCCGCTCGACTCTCCGGGTCGAATGGAGCCAAGCTGCCGCTCGGTACTATGGCCACCGGTGGCTGTAGCCCTTGGTGTCATTTCGACGTGAGCTCCGCGACCGAGAGATCTACATTGTGACGCAACCTTACACACTTCGGGCACACTTCAGGAGCTTCGAGTTTCTTCCTCCCCGAATGGCCAGTTCCCGTGGTCCGGCCACACAGATTCCTAAGTCGGCGAGCCTCCTTACGGAATGACCCACCTGCTGAGGCCACCCGCGGCCGTAGTACCGGAAGTGGGGCAGGGGATTGGTAGTTATGCACTAGTTGGAGCCGTCCGAGCGATATCCGCGGGGCTTTCGACTCGGAGAGTCGAGCGGCGAAAAACTGCCGTTGTAAACGCACGGTGACTTGGTCTAATGGGGGAGTGAACTGGTGTATAGATTAGGTTGGTAAGTGAGTAGGTGAGTAAGTCGCGTGGCGAATCTCCGGCTGGGGTTTTGTCGCAGGTACGGAGTTTTGTCGCACCCGCTGGGGTTTGTCGCATTAGTGCGACAAAACGTTCGGGGCGAAGACCGAGGCCGTTGGTGTAAGTGGCTCTGGTGTAAGGGGTTAGCAGGTGCGTTGGGGCGAGGAGTTTTGTCGCAGGGAATCGATATGGGGGCAAAACCCGCTGCGACAAAACTCCACTGCGGCAAAACGACGAGAGGATGGCGAACGTGTGGAAAGCTTGACGCCGCTAGCTTGGGGGGGTTCGGCAGCGCGGTGCGAGTGGTCGATAGTGGGATGTCGAGTGAGTGGTGCCCATCGTGTGATGGGTCAACTTAAACAACCAAGGCTATCTATTTTACCAACTCAACCAAAGCCTCCCGGCCTGCTGGACCGATACTTTTTATTGCCAGCAGCCGTTGATGGTGCTTGGCGAGTGGTCGCTGGAGGCGACCCATCGCCGAGGGCTGTCGTGTGGCCGCCAGGGGTTGCTCTCCCTTCGACTTCGAAGGGCGCAATCGACCAGCGGTCAGTGCGGGACGGCAGGCGTTACTCGGAAGGAACGATTAGCAGCATGCGGACTCGAGAAGAGCGACTGGACGACCCCCAAGATGTCCGGACCCACGTCAACCAGATTTTGTGCGAACTGGAAGATCTAGAACCCAACCACTTTCCCTTAAGCGAGCGCACGTTGCAGCGTAACGGTCAAGCGTGTGCAGCGATGTTCGTCTTACATGGCCCGCGTCAATTACAAGTGACCGCCGTGTGGGAGTGGGAGCGGGGTGTGATCTGGTTCTACAATGCGGTTGGCGAGCGGTGCGCAAAAACCCAGTTGCCATGTACCGTGCGCCCCATGGCCGCGGCCGCCACTGCTGCTTAAGTTCCATCCTTTCAAAGTTAACGCCGTCTGACCGCCAAAAGGACACGACAGCCACCGATCGACGTAAGTTCCCGCCGCTTCGTACAGCGCAGGTGCGACGCGAAAAAAGGAACCAGTCTGGCACAACCTGTATTGACCCGCCAACCGCCACATGGTATACAAGATTTCAGTATCCTTGTTTGGCGATTTGAAACACGGAGGTGCCCCCCAACATGCTAGTTCTTTCCCGCAAAGAGTCGCAAAGGATTCGACTTGGCGATTCGATCGTAGTGACCATTGTTAAGATTGGCGGCGACAAGGTTCGCGTCGGCATCGACGCTCCGGACAACGTGCTGGTGCTTCGCGACGAGTTAGAAGCGTGGGAGACGCCCCCCACGCCAGGCAGTCCCGACGCGGCAATAGCCGCTGCGTAACGCCTGAACTTGGCCTCGGCAGTCTGGTCCTGCGGCCAGCGAACCCTGCCGAGGCCTGCGGATTCCTGCAGGCATTTGCACCGCACTCAGCAGCGATCGACCCAATCGCCCAGCAGTGTGAGACGCAGCGACCAGTAGCTGACAAAGAAGTACGGATTCAGCCGCCGATTCTTCCGATTTTTGGAGGGATCGGCGGCTGCTTTTTTTGACAACGGGGCTTCGGGCCGCTAAGATGCGTGCCACCAGGGGGGAGTGCGATTCCCGCCTGATTGCTGGTTTTTACCACACCCGCCCACCCCGCCCGCGGCACTCAACGCCCACCTTCGCCGCATCGCTCTGCCGACCCGCCCGTGGCCACCCGCGCCGCGATCTACTTGATGCCATCTTGCAAACCAAGGAGCATTGGCATGTCTCACGTTCAAGGCCTTTCCCGTCGTAACTTCCTGGCAGTCGGCTCGCTGGCCGGCCTGGGTTTGTCGCTCGGCGACTACTTGTTCCTCCGCTCGGCGCAAGCCTCGGAGCCCGGCGCGACCGTGCTGCCCGAGAAGGCCAAAAGCGTCATCCACATCTTCATGCCAGGTGGAATGGCCTCGCAGGAGTCGTGGGACCCCAAGCCCAACGCCCCGATTGAGTACCGTGGCGAGCTGCGGGCGATCAACACCAAGATCCGTGGCGAGCAGTTCAGTGAACTGTTGCCGCAGACCGCCCAAGTGGCCGACAAGATGACCGTTGTCCGCTCGCTCACCCATGGCGAAGCGGCCCACGAGCGCGGCGTGCACAACATGCTGACCGGCTACCGTCCCAGCCCGGCGCTGGTGTACCCCAGCATGGGCAGCGTGGTGAGCCACGAACTCGGTCCGCGCAACAACCTGCCAGCCTACATCTCGGTGCCCAACCAGTTCGATTCCTCGGCGGGCACGGGATACTTGAGCTCCTCGTACGCTCCATTCAGTCTCGGCGCGGCGCCAGAGCGGAACGGCTTCAAGGTCCGCGACCTCAACCTACCCGGCGGCGTGGACGACGCGCGTTACAACCGCCGGCGTGAGCTCTTGGACCTGGTGAACTGCGACTTTAACGATCGGGTGGCTGCCGACAACGTCGGCGCGATGAACACCTTCTACGAGCGGGCGTTCGACATGGTGAACTCCGCCGAAGCCCGCGAAGCGTTCAACCTGGAAGCTGAAGATGGCAAGCTCCGCGATCGCTACGGACGCAACCAGGCTGGCGCGCGGATGCTGCTGGCGCGGCGGCTGGTGGAAGCCGGCGCACGGTTTGTCACTTTGACCTACGGCGGCTGGGACCATCACAACCAGATCACCAACAACATGCGTCGGTTGATGCCCGACTTCGATCGGGCGTACGCGACGTTGCTGTCGGACCTCGACGAACGTGGCCTGTTGGACTCGACGCTGGTGCTCGTGTCCAGCGAGTTCGGCCGCACGCCGAAGATCAACCAGGACGGCGGCCGCGACCACTGGCCCAAAGTGTTCAGCGTCGCCCTGGCGGGCGGTGGGGTGCACCGCGGAGCGATCGTCGGCTCCAGCGGCGCCACGGCCACCGAGCCCGACGACGTGCCCATCAGCCCCGAGGACCTGGCCACCACGGTGTATCACCAGCTTGGCATTCGGGCCGAGAAGGAACTGATCGCACCCGGCGCACGGCCCATCGAGATCGTCAACGGCGGGCAGGTCCGCCATGAGATCGTCGGCTGATCCTACAACTCACTCCCCCTCCAGCCACCACGGGCGAGGCCTCTCATGCGTTGGCTACTGCTGCTTGTTGTCACACTGTCGACCGCCACGGTCGCGTCGGCCGCGTCGCCGCGGCTCGACCAACTGGCGCCCCAAGGTGCCCAGCGCGGCACCGAGGCGGTCATCTCGCTCCGCGGCCCGCGGCTGGGCATGGACCCCTTGGAGATCCTGTGGCACGAGCCCGGCATCGAGGTCAAAGCCCTCGAGCGAGTCGACGACAACCAAACCAAGGCCACGGTGTTCGTGCCCGAAACCACGCAGCCGGGGCGCTACCCGCTGCGGCTGCGCACCAAGACCGGCATCTCGAACGTCCGCACACTGCACGTCGGCGCGCTGCCGGAGAGCAACGAGACCGAGCCCAACTCCGATCCCAACGCCCCGCAGGCCATCGAGTTCGGCACCGTGGTGAATGGCCTTATCCAGCGCGAGGACATCGACTACTTCACGTTCGAAGTGAAAGCCGGAGAGGTGATCGCGGTGGAGGTCGACGGGCTGCGGCTGGGGCGCACGTTCTTCGATCCGGTGATTACGCTCTACGGCCCCGACGGGGCGGAGCTAGCCAAGTGCGACGACTGGCCGCTGGTGAAGCAGGACGCCTGCTTGTCGCTCGTCGCTCCGAGTGATGGCAAGTACCTGCTCGAGCTGCGCGAGTCGGCCTATCGTGGCGACGGCAACTGCACCTACCGCTTGCACGTGGGCAACTTCCCGCGGCCGCTGGCCGTCTACCCGCCGGGTGGGCGCGTGGGCGAGACGGTGAACATCGAGTGGCTGGGCGACGCGGCCGGCACGGCGAGCCAAGAGGTCCAACTGCCCGACGTACCGACCGACGCGCTGCCCTACGTGCCGAACGACCAGCGCGGCTGGGCGCCTTCGCCGCACATGCTGCGAGTAGTCGACATGCCGGTCGCTGGCGAGGTCGAACCGAACAACAAGCCGCAGGAAGCCACCGCTGGCGAAGCGCCCGGCGCGTTTTATGGTCGGCTCAACGAGCCGGGCGAGCGCGATCACTTTCGCTTCGCTGCCAAGAAGGGCCAGGTGCTGCACATTCGGGCGCACGCCCGGCGGATTGGCTCGCCGGCCGACATGGTGATGCGAGTGCTCGATGCCAACGGCAAGTCGCTCGCCGGCAACGACGACGACCGCGGCTACCCCGACAGCTACATCCGCTTCCAGGCGCCCGAAGATGGCGACTACATCATCCAGGTCGAAGAACGACTGCGCCGCGCAGACGATGCGAACATCTATTGGATCGAAGCGCTCGCACCGGTTCCCACGGTGGAACTGACCATCGACGAGCAGGAGCGATACATCGCCAAGCTGCTCGACGTGCCGCAGGGCAATCGCAACGGTGGTGTCCTCCGCGTTGGCCGACGAGACACTGGCGGAGCGATGGCCATCGACTGGTCGCAGTTGCCGGCGGGCGTGTCGGTCGAGATTCCCGAGCTGCGTGGCGACTTCGACCGCGTTCCGTTCGTGGTGTCGGCGGCCGAAGATGCTCCCCTGGGACAATCGCTCTCGGTGCTCACGGCCAAACGCACCGACGACGATGTGCCGGTGGTGGCCGCATTCAAACAAACGAACTGGATGGTCCGCGGCCAGAACAACGTCGACATGTGGAACTTCAACGGCACCCGGCCCGTCGTGGCGGTCACCGAGAAGGCCCCGTTCAGCATTCGCATCGAGCAGCCGAAGTGCCCGCTGGTTCAGCGCGGCAACAAGGACCTGAAGATCGTCGCCGAGCGGGCCGAGGGCTTCGAAGGGGCCATCCTGGTGCGGATGCTGTACAACCCGCCGGGTGTGTCGAGCAACAACTCGCGACGCGTGACGCAAAAGGAAAACGAGGCCATCATCCCGATCACCGCCAACCAGAACGCCCGCACCGGCGAGTGGCCGATCGTGGTGCGTGGCGAAGCGGAAGTCAACGGCAAGCTGGTCACGGTCACGCCGCTGGCAACGCTCACCGTGGCCGAGCCGTACGTGGCGATGGAACTACCGCGTCCCAACGTCGTGCAGGGCGGAACGCTCAACTTCCCGATCACCATCGAACAGCGGACCCCGTTCGAAGGCGAAGCCAAGGTCGAGCTGATCAACCTGCCGCCGGGCGTGACGACCGAGCCGATCATGATCACCAAAGAGACCACGGAGATCGCCTTCGAACTGAAAGTGGCCGACGACGCCCGGCCCGGCCAGCACAAAGGCCAGTTCTGCCGCGTGACGGTCATGGAGAATGGCGAGCCGGTCATTCACTCCGTGGGTTACGGCGAGCTCCGCGTCGACAAACCACTCCCACCACCCACCGAAGCAACCGCTTCCAAATAACAGTCCTTAAGCACTGTAAAAGGTAACAGCATGCAAGCTGCACTTGCTTCAATGCTCCACCGACATAGCCTCACCGCTCTGGCGCTCAGCGTGTTCGCCACCTCGGCCGTTGTTGCCGAGGAAGCGAGCTACGTCGAGCTAAGCGTCTTTCCCCCCGTCGCGTCGCTTAACCACGCGGCCGACTATCAGTCGGTCGTGGCGGTGGCCAAGCGCGCCGATGGTGTGTCGGAAGACGTGACCGACCAAGTGGAGTGGTCGCTCGACTCGGAGGCCGCGCTGCTCGACGGCAACACGCTCCGCCCGGCAGTCAACGGGCACGGCACGCTGCACGCCAAGCTGGGCGAACTGGCCTCGCAGTGCGACGTATCGGTCGCGGGTGTCGAGGTGATCAAACCCATCAGTTACCGCCACGATGTGATCCCCGTGCTGGTTCGTGCGGGCTGCAACTCGGGTGCGTGCCATGGTTCGGCCCGCGGCAAGGACGGCTTTCGGCTGTCGCTGTTCGGCTTCGACCCCAAGGGCGACTACGAGCGGCTGACTCGCGAGATGACCACCCGCCGGATCAACCGCGCCCTGCCCGACGACAGCCTGCTGCTGGTCAAGGCCGTGGGTGGCGTGCCGCACACCGGGGGCAAGCTGTTCGAGCACGACACGGTGTACTACGAGAAGCTCCGCGAGTGGATCGAAAGCGGAGTGCCCAACGACCTGGAAGGCGCGCCGACCGTCGACAGTGTCGAGTTCTACCCACCACGCGTCGTGCTCGAAGGTGCCGGCACCACCCAGCGATTCGTCGCCGTGGCCAACTACAGCGACGGCAGCACGCGCGACGTGACGAACCTCGCCGTGTTCAGCTCGAACAACGACTCGGTGGCCAAGCTCGATCCCTCGGCTGTGTCGACCGCCGGCATGCGGGGCGAGGCGTTCGTCATGGCCCGCTTCGACACCCACACCGTAGGTAGCCAGGTGATTGTGCTGCCCAAAGGGCTGGAGTACGAGCCGTCGACATTGCCGCCGGTGAATTACATCGACGAGTTGGTCGATAGCAAGCTGGCCGACCTGCGGCTGGAGCCTAGCGGGCAATCGACCGACGCGGAATTCCTTCGCCGGTTGTACGTCGACACGATCGGCAAGCTGCCCACGCCCGAGGAGGTCGACCAGTTCGTGGCCGACACCGCCGTGGACAAGCGGGCGAAGAAAATCGACGAACTGCTGGAGCGCGAAGAGTTCTCTCAGATCTGGGGTATGAAGTGGGCCGAGTTGGTGCTGGTGCGGACCGAAAACAACCGCGTCGACTACAAGGCCATGTTCTTGTACTCCGAGTGGCTCAAGGAGCAGATGGAAAGCGGCGTGCCGCTGAACGAGATGTTCAAGGAACTGATCGGCTCGAGCGGCAGTTCGTTCGACGACCCGGCGGTGAACTTCTATCTCGTGGAGCAAGACACCAAGAAGATTGCCGAAAACGTCGCTCAGTCGTTCCTCGGCATACGCATGCAGTGTGCCCAGTGCCACAACCATCCGTTCGACCGTTGGACAATGGACGACTATTACGGTTTCACCGCGTTCTTTACGCAGATCGGCCGCAAACGCGGCAGCGACTATCGCGACTGGCTCGTGTTCAACCGGGGCGGTGGTGAGTCAAACCACCCGGTGACCGGCCAGGCGGTGCCACCGAAGTTCCTGGGCGGCGACCAGCCGGAGACCAAGGGCCGCGACCGCCGCGAGGTGGTTGCTGAATGGGCAACCAGTCCCGAGAACGAATGGTTCGCTCCCAGCATCGCCAACCGCGTGTGGGCGCACTTCATGGGCGTCGGCGTGGTGGAGCCAGTGGACGACTTCCGCGTGAGCAACCCCGCGTCGAACCCCGCGCTGTTGGACGCGATTGGCACGCACCTGGTCGACTACAAGTACGATCTGCGACAGTTGGTGCGCGACATCTGTAACTCGAACGCCTACCAGCGCTCGACGGTCGCGAACCTTTCGAACGAAACCGACACGGCCAACTTCGCCCGCGCCCAAACGCGGCGAATGCCGGCCGAGACGCTGCTCGACTGCATTTGCCAGGTGACCCAGTCGCCTGAGAAACTGCCCGGTTTGCCGATTGGTTCGCGGGCGGTGGAGATTGCCGATGGCCGTTCGAGCAACTACTTCCTCACCACGTTCGGCCGCGCCCGCCGCGACTCGGTGTGTGCTTGCGAAGTCCGCAGCGAACCGACGCTGTCGCAGGCGCTGCACCTGTTAAACGGTGGCACCGTGCACAGCAAGATCTCGCAGGGAAAGCTGGTGAGCACGATGCTCGACCAAGGCAGCACGCCCGAACAGGTGATCGACGAAATCTATCTCCGCTGCCTGGCCCGCAAGCCCAACGATGCGGAGCGTGAAAAACTACTGGCGGCCGTGGGCGACGGCGAGAAACCGGTGGCCGAACTCGAAGACGTGTTCTGGGCCGTCCTGAATAGTCGCGAGTTCTTGTTCAACCACTAGGGGTGAATGGTGCTGAGAATCGAATCCTTGACGAAGAACCGAATTCCGAACTCCGCGATTGCCTTGCTGGTGATGCTGGTGTCCGCTTCGAGCGCACGCGCTGAAGTGCCGGCGAAGGTGACGTTCGTCGATCACGTTGCGCCGATCTTTCGCGAGCACTGCCTCGCTTGTCATGACTCGGGCGGCAAGAGTGGCGACCTGTCGCTCGAATCGTACGGCGACACCATGACCGGCGGTGCCAGCGGCAAAGTGGTCGAGCCCGGCGCGGCGGGCGACTCGCGGCTGTATCAGTTGATGGCTCACATCGAAACGCCGATCATGCCGCCGGGCTCGGACAAGCTGCCCGAAGAGCAACTCAACCTGGTGAAAGCGTGGATCGATGGCGGTCTGCTGGAGAACTCCGGCTCGAAAGCATTGAAGTCGAGCAAGCCGGCCGTCGAGGCGTTTGTTCCTTCGGCCGACAACCGCCCCAGCGGCGAACCCGCCATGCCCGGCGGCTTCTTCCGCGAACCCGTGCTCCGCACCGAAACGACCGGCGCGGTCGCCGACATTGCGGCCAGTCCTTGGGCGCCGCTCGTGGCGCTCACCGGGCAGCGGCAAGTGCTGCTGTACCACGCGGAGACGCGCGAATTGTTGGCAATCGCTCCGTTCGTCGTGGGACAGCCCGAAGTGGTGCGCTTCAGTCGCAACGGCGACCTGCTGATGGTGGCCGGCGGCCGTGGTGCGTCGCTCGGCGTGGTGCATCTATGGGACATCAAGACCGGCGAGCGAATTACCGAGGTGGGCGACGAACTCGACACCATCCTGGCGGCCGACATCCTGGCCGATCACTCGATGGTGGCCATGGGCGGCCCGCGCAAGCGAGTGCAGGTCCATCGCACGGCCGATGGTTCGGTCGCTTACAGCATCACCAAACACACCGACTGGGTTACCGCCCTGGAGTTCAGCCCCGATGGCAAGCTGCTCGTCACGGCCGATCGCTCCGGCGGCATCCACCTGTGGGAAGCTCCCACCGGCCGCCCGGTCGCGGCGCTCAACGGTCACAAGGCGGCCATCACTTCGGTCTCCTGGCGTGGCGACTCGAAGCTGCTGGTCACCGCCAGCGACGATGGCGACATACGCACCTGGCAGCCGCGCGGCAACCAAGCGAAGCAGTGGCGAGCCGGGCCCGGCGTGTTGGACGTGGCGTTTACCAAAGACGGACGCGTAGTGACCGTGGGCCGCGATCGTGTCGCCCGACTGTACAACACCGACGGCAAGGAACTGAAGAACCTGGGCCGCGGCGATGACATCACGCTGGCCGTGGCCGCCACGCACGACGAGACGAAGGCCGTGTACGCCGACTGGACCGGCGCGGTGCGCGTGGTGAACCTCGAATCGGGCGAAGAAGCCGGCCGCCTGGACGCCAACCCGCCGACGCTCGCCATGCGACTCGACGCGGCTAACAACGCATTGGCCGAGGTTGTGCCAAAGATCGAACCAGCCGAGCAAGCACTGTCCGCGGCGACCATGACGCTTTCGGGCGCCACCGAAGTGGTCGAGAAACACAAAGCCGCCAAGCAAGCGGCTACCGAGGCACTGGCGAAGCTGGAAAAGACCCGCGCCGAGCAGCAAGCGCAATTCGATCTGCGGAAGAAAGAGATCGACGAACTGAATAAGGCGATCGATCTGGTTGTCGACGAGCAGCATGCTGCGGAAGGAAAGTTGGAAGAGCTCAAACAACAACTGGCTGCCGTGGGTAATCAGGAAGGTGAAGAGGCCGACGCCAAGGCGGCCGCCGAGATCGAAGGCAAGATCGCCGAGCAGGAGTCGGCCCTCGAAGGCATCCTCGCCAAGCGCGAAGAGACCGCCGCCAAGAAACCGAAGCTGGCCGAGTCGCGCAAAGCGGCCAAGACCACGCTCGACGCGCTCGCGGGACAACTCAAGGAGCATCGCGAGACTCTAAAGAAGCTGGAGCAGGAAGAGAAGAAGCTGCCCAAGATCGATGCGCTGGCCGCTGAGCGCGATCGTCTGCAGAAGGAACTCGATAACCAACGAAACGCCAAGTCGGCGGCCGAGCAGCAGATTGCCTCAATTGCTGCCGAGATCGAAGCCTATGCGGCCGCGCAGGTGAAGCTCGAAGCTTCGTTCGCCGAGCAGCAGAGCACCGTGGAAGCCAAAACTGGCGAACTCGGCAAGCTCGAAGAGCAGTACGCGGCCGAGAAAGCCAAGGTCGACGAAGTGGCCGCCGAACTCGAAGCCCTCCGCCGCCAGATGGCCGATCTGGAGGCCAAACGTAAAGAGCTGGCCACCGTGGCTGGCGCTGCGGAGCAGGCCGCATCGACGCTCGCGGCGGAGCTTTCCGAACTGTCGAACGAAAAGGCGAAAGTCGAAAAAGCCCTGTCCGACTTCCACGCCACTGCCGAGCTGCGCAAGCAGTTCCAGCCGGGCGATTGACGCAAAAGGCCGACTCGTCATACTTGTAGGTGGCGGCGCCAAGCGAGAGGCCCCTGCGACTGGGGCCTTGCGAACCTGGTCAGGGTGGAAACACAGCAGCCATAAGCTTGTGCTCCTTTGTGTGGGGGTCTCTCGCTCGTCGTCGCCTGCGATGTCTCGCCAAGGCGTTTGACAACGCACTAGCTCGTGGCGCCGTCGTTTGCCCCTCGCGGTGCGAGCCTTTCATTCATCCAAAACTGTCTTTCAGTGGCCTCGCAGGGCACGTCATGGCCGACCCCGATACGCCAGTCGAAGCACAATCCCCCGGGCTGGAAGCGGGCCAGGCTGTCGGCTACCAGGTGGTCGCGCGGCGGTATCGCCCGCAGACATTCGACGAGCTAATCGGTCAGGAGCACGTCGCCAAAGCGCTCAAGCAAGCCATCTCCAGCGGCCGCGTGGGCCACGCTTACTTGTTCACCGGCGCGCGCGGCGTCGGCAAGACTTCGGCCGCCCGCGTGCTGGCCAAGGCGCTCAACTGCGTGAACGGTCCTACGACCGAGCCTTGCAACAAGTGCGAAATCTGCCAGGCGATCACTTCGGGCGACGACGTCGACACCATGGAAATCGACGCCGCCAGCAACACGGGCGTCGACAACATCCGCGACCTGCGGCAGAACGCTAATGTGCGAGCGAGTCGCTGCCGGTACAAGATCTACATCGTCGACGAAGTGCACATGCTCTCCAAGAGCGCGTTCAACGCGCTGTTGAAAACGTTGGAAGAGCCGCCCGAGCACGTGAAGTTCATCTTCGCCACGACCGAGCCCGACAAGATCCCGATCACCATCCTGTCGCGGTGCCAACGATTCGACTTCGCGGGCATCGAAGCCTCATCGATCGCTTCGCGGCTGTCGCAGATTGCTGAAAAAGAGGGCGTCGAGATCGACGACGAGGCGCTGGCGGTGCTTTCGATTCGCGCAGCCGGTTCGATGCGCGACAGCCAGTCGCTGCTCGAACAGCTGCTGGCCGTGGCGGGCAGCAAGATCACCGCTCAGGAGGTCTACACGCTGCTTGGCACCGCACCAGGCGAGCGGATCGCGCAGTTGGTCGAGTCGATCATCCACCGCGACGCGGCTGCGGCGATTGCCAATCTCGATTCGGCGATCGTGGGCGGCGCCGACGTCGGGCAGCTCGTCGATCAACTGCTGGGCTACTTTCGCGACGTCATGGCGATGGTCGTGGGCTGCGACACGTCGCAGTTGCGGTACGTGCTGCCAAGCCAGTACGAGCAAACCCGCGAGTTGGGCTCGAAGCTCGGTATCCATACGGTGCTGGCGATGATTCAGGTGCTCGATCAAACGGTCTCGCGAATGCGGGGCAGTTTGCACACGCGAACGTTGGCCGAAATGGCCGTGGTGCGGCTCGCACACCTGGACGACCTCGACAACCTGGCCGCCGCGGTGGCCGAGTTGCGTGCCACGGAACCTGCGTCGGCCGGCGCGACTGGCGTAAAAAAAAACGTTAGCCCGCCCCCAGTAACCCCACCGCAGTCGACCGCACCGCCAACGCCTGCACCCGCACCGCCAACGCCAACTCCCCCGGTAGCTCCAACGCCAGCGACTCCTCCCCCCGCGCCTGCGGCGACCAACGGCAACGCGGCGGCGCATCGCGTCGATCCTCCCGCGCCCACTGCCCCGCGCGCTCCCGTGACGCTCACCAGCGAAGCGGTGAAGGCCGCGTGGGAGAGCGTCGCGGCGAACCTCGAAGGCTTGCTCGCCTCGCAGGTCGAGCAGGCGCACGAAGTGAAGCTCGAAGACGGCGACAAAGTGCTCGTTTGCTTCGCGCCCGGCGATCAATTTTCGCTCGACATGTGCCAGCAGCCGGCCAATCAGCAAAGGCTCGAACGCTCGCTGGCCGAGCAACTCGGCGCAGTGGTGTCGCTGAAGTTCGAGATCGATCAGTCGATCAAGGTCGAAACACCGCAAGCCAAGCCTGTCCGCCCAGTGTCGCAACGACAACTGCAAAGTGAAGTTGCCGAGCGACCTTTCGTGGTCCGCGCGATGGAGCTATTCAATACGGACATCAGCAAGCTCAAAGTCACCCCGCCCCGCAGCGGCAAAAAGCAATAGATGTCCAGGGGCTCCTAGCACACAAGTCGCCGTCGTGCGCAGTGAAAATCGACGGCCACGGAGGCCATCGCAGGATGGTGTGCTAGAATAACTCGGGCCAATTCTCAACCAAACCAATCACGGAGTCAGCCATGCTCAAAGGACTTGGACAGCTTGCCAATCTCGGCAACATCATGAAGCAGGCGCAGGAGATGAACTCCAAGATGCAGGCGTTGAACGAGCAGCTCAAAGGCAAGCGCGTCACGGGCTCTGCGGGTGGCGGACTGGTGGAGGTCGAGGTCAACGGCCTCGGCGAAGTGATGGCGGTGCGGTTGGACGAGGACCTGGTGGCCAAGGGCGAACGCGAGATGCTTGAAGATCTGCTGCCCACCGCGTTTAACTCGGCCAAGGCGAAAGCTCAGGAGTTGCACCAGCAGGCGATGGGCGAAATCACCGGCGGGTTGAACCTGTCTGGACTGGGCGACCTGCTGGGCGGCGAGGACGACGCGCCCACCGCGCCGTGACCGCCCTGCCGGCGACGAGCACGAATTCCAAAGGTGAGCCAACTCGCATCACCGAACTCGACGGCCCTGCGTGGCCCTGTTGGCCAATGGGTTTGGCAGTCTGATAACCTTGCTGGTCGCCACCGTTGCACTGCCTACCGTGCGACGAGTCCTGCAGTCGCGTTTCTTGCGATCGTTCGGAAAGTACAGTTTTGCGATCTACCTGACGCACACGGTGGTGCGTTCGGGAATGCTTGAGTTCGTCATTGGCCCCTACAGCGAAGGAGACGCGCCACTGGTTACGTTTCAGCAACTCAGTTCCCCTTGGGTGGGGCAAGCTGTTTACTACCTGCTAGCAACGACGGTTGCCTGGTGTATCGGTTGGCTGAGTTGGCAATTGCTGGAAAAGCGGTTCCTCAGCCTCAAACGGTACTTTCCGTATTGAGCGGTGTTCCCTCGTTCGTGGTACTCGTTCCCTTCGTTGCAATGCGGGTTCCGGAAATGCGGGTTGCGCATGGGGCAACAATTTTCCCGGCCCCCTCGCCACATAGTGCGGAAACTCGTTAGAATAGGAGAACCGGAACCACCGACTGGGGGCCTCTTCTGCCCAATCCCCCCGCGCGGCATTTTGCCGCCGCGCGCTGTACGAAGAACACAGCGTACACTTGGATGTCCCGCTACCTTTCGGCGCGGAAGGTAGGCTAAGATTAACATACCTGCACGTTGCAGGTTTGGTTTGACCGTTAGCGGCAACCAGCGGTATGCTAGATGCCATGGTGGTGCGTCGCTGACGCCCACCAGTGGTTTGGTCCCCAAGCTTCAATTCCTACATTCACAAGTCGGCAGTTTAGTTTCATGCGTCTTTCGCTCGGCCAACAAATGCAACTGGCTCAGAAGCAGGTGCTCGCACCGCGGATGATCCAGTCGATGGAGATCTTGCAGTTGCCGATTATGGCTTTGCAGGAACGCATTGAGCAGGAGATGGAGGACAACCCTACGCTCGAGCAGACGGAAGTGTCGAGCGAAAGCGACTCGGATAACGACAGCGACTCGCGGGAAGAACGGGACGAAGAGAATCCGAACGCTCCCACCGAGTCGGAAAAGGAACTGGTTGTCGACGAGGAGCACAACAACGAGGACGACTTCGAACGCCTGTTGAACATGGCGGACAATCTGCCGGACGACTACGAGGAGCGAAGTCGACCGTCCCGCGATCAGATTGAATCGGAGGGCGACCGGCAGCACGATGCGATGGCCAATATCTCGGCCCGCCCGGAATCGCTTGCCGACTACCTGCATCACCAGCTCAGTTGGTTCGAGATCGAGCCCGCGGTCCGCCAGATGGCCGAGCGGGTTGTCTACAGCCTCGATAGCAATGGCTACTTGAAGACACCGCTGGAAGAAATCATCCCGCCGGCCGCCAGCGACCTGAACGGAAACGCTCAGCAGTATCGCGAAGAGCAGTTGGCCATCGCCGAGCAGGCGCTGAGCGTTGTGCAGTCGCTCGACCCGCCCGGTGTGGGCGCGCGAAGCTTGCGTGAGTGCTTGTTGCTGCAACTCACCGACTCGATGCCGCATCACGAGCAGTTGCGGACCCTGATCGAGAACCATCTGGAAGACCTCGAGAACAACCGGCTGCCGCTGATCTCGAAGAAGACCGGCTTCTCGATTGAGTTGATCAACGAATTGTGGGCCGAGCTTCGCAAGCTGAAGCCCAAGCCGGGCGCCGATTACGGCGACGTCAGCGTGCCCAGCGTCACGCCCGATGTGTTCGTCGAACGGGGCGAGGACGGCAAGTACACCGTTCGACTGGAAGACACCCAGATCCCCTCGCTCTCCATCAGTCCTTATCATCGCAAGCTACTGCAACAAGCGGCGCAGCAAAAGGACACGGAGACCCGAGAGTACATCAAGAAGAAGATCAACGCGGCCCAGTGGTTGATCGACGCCATCGAACAGCGGCGCAGCACCATCTCGCGCGTCTCTCAGGCGATCGTCGACCACCAAACACGCTTCCTCGACGAAGGGCCCGAGTTCATCGAGCCACTGAAGATGCAGCAGATCGCCGACAAGGTGGGCGTGCACGTCACCACGGTCAGCCGCGCGGTGGACGACAAGTGGATTCAAACACCCCGTGGCATCTTCCCGCTGAAGCGTTTCTTCGTCGGCGGCACTACCAGCGCCGATGGTGAAGAAGTGGCCTGGGATCGCGTGCGGTTGAAGCTGCAGGAAATCGTGGACAACGAAGACAAGAGCAAGCCGCTAAGCGACGATGCCCTGGTTAGCGCCCTGGCCGATGCAGGGATCACCGTCGCCCGACGCACGGTGACGAAGTATCGCAAGGCGATGAACATTCCGAGCAGCCGCCAACGACGCGACTGGGCCACCGCTGAAAAGTAACAGCGCTGGGAAGTTACTCGAGAAGCAGTGCCATTAGTAGTACGCAGTGCCAGCATTGCAGCGAAGCAGTTCCTTCGGCCTTCGAGGTCTGCTGGAACTGTGGTGGCGCGGTGGATGGCTCGGCACCTCCTACTCGCGAGGTCAGTCCCTACGCTCCTCCCGTGTCGAGCGACGAACCGACGCGGCCCTTCCGCTTTCGTCTGGCGCACTTGCTGCTGTTGGTCACCTTTGTGTGCATCGTCCTGGCTTGTACCAAGAGCGAGCATGCAATGTTCATCATCGTGGCAGCGCTGATTACCAACCTCCTAGGGGTAATCGTGGGTGTGATTATCACCAGTGTGTTCCGACTGCCCAACGACGGATCCGCTCCCCCAGGCTGCGATGCAGACGACGATCTCGAAACGTCTGAGCAGGGCGGGTAGCGTCGCCATCGCTGCTAAGACGCATCGGCGGTGCCGCTTTCGGGCATGCGGATTGGCTCGACCATCTCCTTGCCTTCCGGAATCTCGGGAGGAAGCATCCACACGGCCGAACCTTGCCGGTCGGTGAAGTAGAGCCGGCTTTCGGAGGGCTGGCGGGCGTGGCCATCGGCCCAGAAAGCGAAGAAGTCGTCGTTCGCGTCGACAGGCTTGCGGGGATAGAGGTGATTGTACTTGGAATTGGACGTCAACTGACGAACCAGCTTCCAATTCTGTCCCTGGTCGGTCGACTTCCACAAGGCAATCTCACCGCCCGTGTTGTACGCCTGCGGCCCCGGTTGCGTGTCGCCGAGTAGTATCCACTCGCCGTTGGGCTGGATGTCCAAGGAGGCAAAGTCGTAGTTGTTGTCGGCGGGCATGGCTTCCTGGAAGTCCCACTCCTCGCCCGTCCAACGCGCGGTGGTAAAGGTGCGCGGATCGTTCTCGGGTCCGGACTTGTAACCGTTGCTGGTCAAGTGCAGGATGACCGGATGGCCTTCGGGCGTGAAGCGGAGGCACTTCATGTAGCACAAGCGCCCTTCGGCGCGGTAGTCCTTCACCAGTGCCGAACTGTCCCACTCGGTGAGCGGCAGCTCGAGTTTCTCACCCTGGACGTTGTGCCAGGTCTTGCCGCCATCGTCGCTCTGGATGTAATAGAGATTGGTCCGCCAGTTGAGGCCCTTTCCTCGAGGGTGCAAGTTGAAGGCCGAAGCAATCGAGTTGTTAAACGGCTGGGTGACTTGATAGTGTCCCGACTCGATGTGCGCCAACTTGAGCGGATCGCTCCATTGCCTTCCATCCGGACTGGTCATGATGTGCAGCACCCGCTGCCCCTTCAGGTATCGCGTGTGCATGAACAGGAATCCATGCTCGGGGACATGCCAAGGTTGCGTGTAGGAGAAGTTGGTCGTCAACAGGTGTTCGAACTCCGAAATGTCGTAGGGACGGACGGAGCGATGGATGTACGAGGGACGCGCGGTGCCGTGCGCCGACGAGAAGATGAAGATATGCCCATCGTCATCGATGCTGATGGTCGGGTTATCGTGAGCGTCGGACGTATGCTTGTCGAGCAGCACCCGGGGCCTGGCCACAAGTTTGGTCTTGTGGTCGAAGTAGCTGATCATGTGCAGCAGGGTGTTCTCATCTTTGTACCGGCCGCCCCACACAAAGAAGGTCTTGTCGACTTCAGGGCGATAGATGGCGATGGGATGGTGCTGGTGTGGGTAGGTGGCTTTGCCGCCGGAGTACTTGTACTTGTACTCGTCGTTCGACTTCTGATTCGCGTACCAGATGCCGCGGAACCCATCTGTGGTGGGAAGCACACCCGTGACGAAGTCCGGATAGGCGGGCTCGTCGCCATGTTGGCTGACCGCTGCTTCGGTGGTCTTGGGACCACTGGTGGACGCTGCGACCTTCGCAGGCTCATCGCCTGTGGCGAAGTCGGCGTAGTAGCAGCCCAACGCACACAAGAGTGCCAACAGCATCGGCCGTGTGAAGCCGTAGCTATTCGAAAATGATCTGGTGATGCCCCAGTTAATCAACATAGTATCGTTCCTCGTCCTATCTAACGCCTGACGTTCAGGTAGTAAGTTTCTTCGAGCAGCCGCGTCGACGGCATAACATGCAGCCCGCAAAAACGAGCGCAGCCGCCGTTAGCAAAATGGCTGAATGTGGCTCGGCGACCACCGCCGAACTGCTGTTTGTGCTGGTATTGATCGTGCGGCCAAAATACCGCTTCCAGATGTCGTAGTCGCGCGAGTCGACGACCTCGTCGAGATTCGCGTCGGCCGCCAAGTCCGCGCCCGACTGTCCAAGGCTGTTGCGCCATACGGGGTAGTCCGCCAGATTGACCACCCCATCGCCGTTGAAGTCGCCGATGGTTTTTGGTGCGCTCAGCAGCAGTGGGGTATAGGCAAGCTCTGGAGTCGCAAAGTCGGCGTCCTCTTCCATTGTCCAAGGAAGTTGCCACACGCCAGTGCCATCGCGATCGGTGTAGTAGAAACGCGATTCGGACTCTTCCAGAGGATTGCCATCGGCCCAGAAGGCGTAGAACTCGGGATGGGCGTTCACCGGCGCTCGGGCGAAGGTGTGGTTGTACTCGCTATCGTGCGTCAGTTGCCAGTTGGCGATCCAGGTATCGCCTTGGTCGTGACTGACCCAATTGACCATGTCGCCGCCGGTTCCCCACGCCTGGGGACCGTCGGCGGACGGAGTGATGATTCTCCAAGTGCCATCTTCTTCGACGTAGAGCGAACCGAAATCGTAGTTGTGGTCGCTGGTGAATGCTTCCTTGATCTCCCACTCGCCATTCACGTGGTGGGCGATGGTCCAAGTGCGCGGATCGCCGGTCGGGCCTGGATGCCAGTCGTGGGAAGTCTGGTACAGCAGGATGGGGTTGCCATCCTGGTCGTAGTCGATGTCCTTCAGGTACACCAGCTTGCCCTCGGCTGCATAGTCGTGCACCAGGGCAGCGTTGTTCACGGTGGTTACCGGCACCGTGAGATTCGTACCGTCGATGGTTTGCCAGGTTTGGCCGAAATCGGACGTTTCCATGTAGTACAGGTTCGTGCGGTCGTTCACCACGCCGCCAGGGTGCCGATTGAACGCCGTGCCCACGGTTTGACCGTTCACTTCGCTTACCTGGTACTGCCCTCCTTGGATTTGGGCAATCGTGGGTCGCGTGCTCCAGTCGTGATCCCAGTTGATTCCGTCGGCGCTGGTGTTGAACTTCAATGTTCGCCCGGAACTGGTGTACTCGGTGTGAAGGAACAGGAAGCCCTGACCTTCCACATAGTGCGGCTGGCTGTACGAGAAGTTGTCGGTCCTGGGCAGCGCCAGTACTTGCTCGAACGAATCGATGGAGTAGGGCTCGGTGCTGCGATTGATGTACGCCGGGCGTGCGGTTCCATGCGAAGCGGAGAAGACGTAGACGTAGCCCTGATCGTCGAGCATGATCGTTGGATTGTCGTGCGCGTCGGTGGTGCCCTTGGCCAGAATTTGCTTGGGCCGCACGACTTGTCCCGTCTGATGGTCGTAGTAAGAGACCATGTGCAACAAGTCGCTGTTGAACTCGTCGGTACCGCCGAATGAGAAGAAGGTTTTGTCGACCTCCGCGGCGTAGTAGGCCTGCGGTCTCATCTGCTGAGGATAGGTGCCAAATCCGCCGGAGTACTTGTACTCGAACTCTTCGAACTCTCCGGATAGCGGCTGGTTGGAATACCAAATACCGCGAAACCCCGGTGCGCCGGGTACTTCTACATCGTTCGATCCGCCGGTGATGGCAACCGAGTCGAGCGAGTAACTCAGGGCGTCGTTGCTGCCACTGGAGACCTTTCCACCGAAATGCAGATAGGTGCTGGCGAAGCTCGGGCTTCGGAAGGTCAGGTCGTCGGCACTGAATTGATGGACGCCATCGGAAATCGAAGCACTGTACGTGCCTGCGATGGGGTTCAAGTCCACCGAAAAGGAATAGGTGACTCCGTGGGTCAAAGCCATCCCGGTATTCACCGCGTTCTGAGGCCCAAAACTGTTATCTACTTGGCGATCGTAGAAGTACCAGGTGTCGAACCCCATCCCGACCGGCGCGACGCCGATGATCCAGCTATTGCTGCTCGTCGTGGAGGTCGTGGCCGGTGAAGCGTTTGCAAAGAAGTTGATCCTGTCGAATTGGCTGTTCACCTCGAACGGCTCGTCCAATCTCCACTCCCAGGAGATGGTGTGATTGGAAGCGACGTTGAAGTCGGGCGTGTTGCCATACTGACGGACCACGTTGCGATCCCCACCGGTGAGGTCCACATGCAGATAGTCGCCGCCGCCGGGCGTCAGGGGATTGGTGTTGGTGACCAGCGGAGTTCCGGAAGCGCCGGGCGAAGTGGTCCACGGCGTCGACCATCCGCCACCCAATGTGCCGGGAAACGCATCCACCACGCTAGAGCTGTTGCCACCGTCGAAGTTCAGCGCGTCGGTCGCCTGCGCGCTGTTGCCGACGGCAACAGCGGCGAGGCACAGGACCGGCAGGTAAGCACCGATCGAGGGCTTGGCACGGCGGATATGGAAATGAGCGCGCATAAATATCGTGCGATTGTACGGGAGGTGTCAGTCGGAAGGTGGGACAGTCAGTCGGACAGCTCGATCTCGTAGGGTGGGTTCTCGCCCGCCTTGACCTCAATTGTTAGTCCACTGCTGCTGAAACGTGAGTAACGCTCAGGGATGAGCGCTTTGCCCAGCGAAGCTTCTCCATCGCCGGCTTGTGCGGCCCCCGGTTTCTGGTTTGCAAAGCAGGTCACACGGACATTGTTCATGCCGATCGGTGCGCCGGTTCTGCCGTCAGTCGTCAGTTCGAAGGTGCCATCCGGCTGAATCTGGGCGCGAGCAATCGCCCCGCCAGCTGCTGGCTGAAACGTAACGCTGCCGAACTCCAGAGGCTTCCCGTTGTAGGTCACAGTTCCCGTGAAGGGGGCGATTGTTGCTGACTCATTGCAACCAACACTCAGGCCAAGAGTAGCGAATGCGGTGGCAATGGCCAGAGCCGAACTCCATACGTTATCGCTCACTTACGACCTCACTTCCATCGATAGTTCCCCGCGACTTATAGACAATAGGCTCAATGTCATCGGCGACAAACGTAACGCTGCCATCACCCATAAGCACATTGATGCCACCCGAATGGAAACTGCCCATGGGAAGGTACATGAACTTCACGCCATCGGCTGTGCGATCAACCTCCGAGTTGGGGGTCCAGTCGAGTACCTTCATGCAGTAGGCCGACTGTGAAGCATTAGCACCGAAAATCCAGGGTCGAACATTTCCGGGTGGTTCGGCATAGGTGCCTCCCACTTGGTCGATATGGACAAACTCGAGAATCGAATAAGTATTCGATAGGCCATCCGTTATTTCTCGAATCTTACGGCCATCGCCCCACTCGAACATGCCGTTGTAGGGAATGTGACCGTGTGAATCCCCCTTGTGATAATGGACGTACGGCGCCCAGGTCCGGTCGGACCCGAAGTTCCCCGTCGCCGTGTTCAGGGTACCCCACACACCACCATTGCCTTGATAAGTGGTTATTGCCCCCTCTTTATGTTGAATGTCCTGGTTGTCATAGACCTTGGGGAATGACCACTCGGGACAGACAAACACGGGAACTTCGACGAACCGTGCCGGCTGCCGCGTCGCCCATGGCACCTCCAACTCCATCGAGTCGAACAGGTTGTCGCCTTCGAGGAACTGCAGGATGTAACCGAACATGCCCGGCTGCAATGCATCGTTGTAGCCCGGTGCGTCACCGTCGGTGCAGCCGGCGGGGAAGTAGCCGAACGTCGACTCGTGGTTGTGCAGCGCGAGCCCGATCTGCTTCATGTTGTTCACACAGGCGGTGCGGCGTGCTGCAGCTCGGGCGGCTTGCACTGCAGGTAACAACAGGGCAACGAGAATCCCGATAATGGCAATCACCACGAGCAACTCGACAAGGGTAAACGCCGGTCGCTTCAGTTTTTGGCTCTTCGTCATTCTCTTGCAAGCCTTTGCAGTTGTTGAGGAAATCGCGCCACGCAGGTCGCCTAGGATCAGCTGCGACGGCGCCAAGTGCATCCAATCAGCGACAACAAACCGACGAGGGCAACCGTGCTGGGCTCCGGTACGGACTGCACCGTCGCCACACTGGCGGCCCCGCTGAGGGTCTGGCCGAAGTTGGATTTCCAAATGTTGTAGTCTTCGGTGGTAACGCTGCCGGGAGTCACGTCGTTTGGCAGCCCCGACCCACCCAGGTTGTTTCGCCAAACCACGTAGTCGGCCAGATTCACTACGTTGTCGTTGTTGTAGTCGCCGGCCAGGATGGGCGTGACAGTGGGAATGTCGCCGTAGATCACGGTTCCTACCCGTGCAGTCGGGTCCCCTGCCACGGTGTACAGGAACTGCAGATCCTCGGTGCCCGCTGGCGTGAATATCTGGCCAAGGTCGGCCATTACTCCAAGACCAAACGAGAACGACCCTTCGAGGTTGGTCTCGGTCAATGCTGAAATGAGAGCCGGCGAAGCATCCCAACCGCTGCCCGCTTCGCCTGAGCTCTCAAGTGTGTTCCACGTACCTGTCGTTAGCTGGTCACCAGGTGACAGAACAGCATAGCCAGTCACATCGGGGGCCGTGATGAAAGGAGAGAGGTTTCCGAGGGCCGCAGACCCGTCGGTCGGATCGACAAACAGTACGAAGTCATTTACCGGCCCCGTGTACTCCACAATGCCCGAAAAAACCTCGCCACCGGTGGTGGTGAAGTCCAAGGTCAGGTCATCGCCGCCCGGCGGAAGGCCGACAGTGTAGGCGGCTCCCAGTCCGACCGATTGGCCCATTCCCATGGTGTAGGTGCTACTCGGCTTGACCTCGGCAATCAACTGATTGGTGGCTGGGCTACCGAGCCATCCCGTGCCAGAGACTCCATTGTCGTTGAAGCTGATGGCACCGGCAGGGGAGAGCGCTCCGCCTGCGGAGCGGAGGGCGTAGCTGGCGATCTCGAATCCCGTGCCAACGGGGTTGCTGATGGTTACATCGCCACTCAGCCGGTCGACGGTAGCGACCAATGTCGCTCCTACTCGCAACTGTGCCGTGTTGCCCGACTGCACCGCCTGGTACTGAAGGCCGTTGGTAAGAGCTGGAGTGTTCTCTACCACCACTTGTTCGAACATCTTCTCGATGCCGCCGGTTGCGGTAACTAGATCCCAGGTCATGCCTTGAGTCGGGGTGACACCAGATACGTCGACCAGCAGCGTGCCACTCAAGTCGGCTGAACCTGCTGTGGTGATCGTGCTATGCGAAGCGCTAGTGATGTGAGCGCCCAGCGTTCCTCCGTTCATGAGAATTCCAGCGGCGGCCGTTGCGGTGACGCTTGGGCCGTACACATGAAACTCTCCGACACTGGACAACACCGTGCCGACGTTGAGCGTAGCTGAGTCTCTCATCTCCAACACGCTATCGGGTCTAGCCAGGATTACAGCGCCTGAGCTGCCCAAGCTGATAGCCGTATCGAGCGAGCCATTTTGGTCGATGAGCACGCTGGAGCTGTCGATGTTGAGCTGCCCTACCCTTGGTGCGAGGGACGAAATTTGGGCAGTGGCGTCCGTGCCGACGTAAGCCGTGTCGCCGGCTCCCCCGACGGCATCGATGTCGGGAACGAATACAAAAGTGCCATCACCCAACCAGTTGGAATCCGTGTTCCAGTCGGCAATACCCTCGGTTGGCTGAAATTCGTATTCTACTTGTCCAAACGACTGGTTGGCCAAAGCGAAGAGAGCCACCAGTGTCGCGTAGGAGCAGAAGGTGCGATTAAACAAACTCATGATGATTTTCACCTGATGACGAATATGACTGATGAGGTATGAGGTTCGTTGTTTATCTAGTTCGCGATCAATGGCCGCTGCGGATCCTGATGAAGCCGGCCAGTCCAACTCCAAGAGCAAGCAAGGCTAGCGCGCCCGGCTCTGGAACCTGAATGGCTTCGAGCGTGAATCCCGCGTTGAGGTAGATTTCGCGGAAGGCGTTGTAGTCGCGAAGGTCGACGATGCCGTTCTGATCAAGATCGCCTTCTTGGTAGGAGGTTCCAACGAATAGGCCTTCGACCAAGGCGTCGAGATCGCCGGTATCGATGTCACCGCTCAGGTTGAAGTCGCCGAGTAGGAAGCTCGTGCTTGATGTCACGTCGTCCCAGGTGTCGCCGATGCGTATTTCGTCGTACTCCGCTCCAGCGACACTTGAGTTGATGTGCAGCCGGACACCGTTGTAGATGTGATCGACCGCTTCGCTGAGCATCACATCCCACGTCTCAGGCTCCGTGGTGGGCACGGTGTCTCCAGGCGTGTAAACGTTGGCGAAGAACTGGTCGTCGCCGTCTGCAGAAGAGACCGCCTTGAACACGAAGAACTGCGTATCACCTACATTAAGGGTTTCGCTGCCAGTGGTCGCTTCGGCTCCGGAATCGAAGAAAACGGTCTCGCCACTACCAATGCCCAAGCGAAGAGCGGCCGTGGTGGTCAGATTGCTGATCAGTCGGAACTCTACAGCGTCGCCACTGGTTCCGCCGTCGGCGACTTTTCGCATTAGTAAGCTGCCAAAGAACTCGTTGCCATCCTCCGTGAAGTCGAACGTCGTACCCAGCAAGCGGTTTGCCTCGCCAACGCCGGGGGCGCTAATCCTGTCTCCAATCGGAGTGAAAGGGAATGCCGGAGAAGTGAGGCTCGTGTCATCGGCGCTCAGGTTTCCGTTGAAATCCATATCGCCGTCCGCCCAGCCCCCGGCCCAACCGGTTCCACCAGCACGGTTGTGAACCAGTGTCGAAGAGTTCGAGTAGTCGAAGCCTTCGTAGGCCACGAGGATTGCATTGGCGTGTGGCGCGGAAACGAACGCGTAGATAAGCAAGACGCCTGCTAGCTTTGCGCGAATCATTGCATCATCTTTCATGTTGCTTCAGGTATTGCGAAGGAAGTGTGTATCGAAGAAGAGTTACTTGAGCGGGAGCCGTCTGGTGTAGAGAATCGCTGCAACGGATGCCAAGCCAACTAGCATCGCCGTGGAGGGTTCGGGGACCGAGACGATGCCGAGGTCGCTTAGGCTCCCACCTTGTGCAACGTAGGCCTCGCGGAACAGTGCGAAGTCAGCCAGATCGACCAGACCGCTGAAGTTCATGTCGCCCTGCTCGTAGGTGGTGCCTGTGTACATGTTGTCCGACAGGGTCTGATAGTCGGTAAGTGTGATACCGTCCATCAAATCGAAGTCACCTAACAAGAAGTTTGGATTGACCGAAGTCACGTCCTGCCAAGTGGAGCCAAAACGCAACTCGTCGTACATGCCTGACGCGTTGGTTCCAATCCAAAGCTGGGCTCCGTTGATCGTCGCGCTACTGCTGAAGTTGTAAGTAGCATCAAACGCACCGGGATCTGTCCCTGGGATCGATTCGGTGGAGTCGAAGACGATCATGCTTGCCACATCATCGCCGCTCTCCACAGCCTCGACCTTAACAACCACGAAATAGGTGTCGTCGAACGTAATTGGACCGATTTGGTTGGATGAGGTACCGAGCCAGAATAAGTCGGAGCTAGTGCTTCCGAGACGAAGGGTTCGACTTCCTCCGGACATCATGTCCATTTCCATGTTGTCGGAGGAACCGCTTTCGCTGCCGGACTTCACCATCAGGTAGCTTGCGTAGAACGTTTGATCGATGCCCAGGTCGAAGCCGCCGGCCATCGAACGAGTGATGGTGTTGTTGTTGGAGCCCGATCCCGGGCCCGCCGCGATCACACTATCTCCCACTGGATCGAACGGCAGCATCGGCAGGTCGAGGCTGGTCTCTGCCTGGGTAAGGGTAAAGTTGTCCCCGGCCCCATCCCCGGCCTCGGTCCAAGCGCCAGACCAACCGTACCCCCCCTCTTGGCCACTCAGCGGGGATCCATCGTTCGCGTAGTCGAAGCCGTCGTAAACGCTTGGTATGCCATGTACTTCGCCTGCCAGGATGCAGGTGCATAGAGCGCCGATGAAAAGTACGACTCGGTTCATGGTTTTAACCACTCCTGCAGAAAATCATGTTGTCGTGAAAACCCAACTAGCGCAGCGAGTCTGCTGCCGGCTAGCGAATCATTGGAAAAGAATGCTGCCTGAATCCCTTTTCGCGCCCCGAACAGCAAGGACTGAATAACCGCTTGTTTTTGACGAGCCAATTAACGAGCAATCCACAGATGGAGGCCCCCAGGTGTGTCGTTACCGCACACTGAACTGCCTCGCACTACTAACGGGCATACGAGGTGAAAATTGGTACCGCGAATCTACATAATTCCGCAAAAAACACCTAAGACTTCACGGACAACCGTACGCGCGTTACCGCAATGGCGGGTTATTGGCGGATTTTCATACCAATAGTCGTTGGTACTGACCGTTTAAATCTCGGTAGGCAGTGCTTGCACATCGAGGTAAGTTCGACCTTCTCAACGTGCGACTCTCATGAGCGGTGACCTGGGGATCAGCGGTGACTAGCAACGGATCGGCGGGCGACAGCAACAACAAGACGGAGCAGTTCGTAGCGCTCTTCGCTGAGCACCGCGACGAATTGTTCCGATTCATCCTTGCGCTGCTGCCTCACAGGGCAGATGCGGAGGATGTGTTCCAGCGGACTAGCGTGGTGCTCTGGAGAAAATTTGGAGACTTTCAGCCGGGCACCAACTTCTACTACTGGGCGGCTCGCGTAGCCCAGTTGGAAGTTCGCGACTACTGCAAGGTTCGCGGCCGGGAGAAGCTCGTATTCTGGACACAGGAATTGGTTGAATTGATCGCTGATACTCGCCACGAACAGCAAGAGGCCCTGGTCCGCCGTCGGGCCGTGCTAAAGGACTGTATTAAGGGACTTAAGCCCCAGGATCGCGAACTTGTGGAATTGCGGTACTCCAGTCATACTACTAGTAAGGCACTCGCCGAGTCTTTGGGAAAACCGTCCGTAACGGTCTACAAAGCACTCGCACGCATACGTCGATGGTTATTTGAGTGCGTTGAACGCAAACTTGCACCGGATCAAAGGGGCTAGATCCATGCATGCACACCAACGACGTAAGCTATTCAAGCAGTTCTCTGATTTGTGCGACGGCCGCTTGTCGGATGAGGAGTCGCGTCAGCTAGCGGATCTACTTACCAATAGCGACGAAACGAGGATCGCCTATGTACAGTTCCTCGATATTCACGCCAGTCTCGACCGCGATTCGGCGACTCGAGTCACCGCCTTGGAGTCGCTGCCTGGGCTCGATAGGGCTAGTCTCGAGCAGCTAACCGCGGATAGCTCGACTGAGCGTGCAGCGCAGTGCCAAGTATCGCGTGCTGAGTCGAAGCCCCGCTATCGACGACTTCAGGAGTTCGCGGCGGCCGCAGCGGTGGTGCTGCTGCTCGGAGCGATCGCCTGGAAGGCGCTGCCGCAGGCTGGTTCCGATGTGCCCCGCCCTGACATTGTGGCGAGCATCGTTTCGGATCTCGATTGTACGTGGGATGGCCTATCAGCGTCGTCGGATGGTCGGACGCTTCGAGCCGGACAGCAATTGACGCTCACATCGGGTGTTGCGAAGTTAAGGTTCGGCGACGAAACGGTTGTCTTGATCGAAAGCCCGACCAGTTTTGAGCCTTTGTCCGATTCGTCCATGCGCGTCCATTCTGGCACCGTAGCGCTCCGCGCCGAGGGGGAGAAGAACGCCTTTACGGTCCTGGCGCCAAATGCTTCGATTGTGGATCTCGGGACGAGTTTCGGCGTGCACTGTGGTCCCAAGGGAGTGGACGTGGAGGTGTTTGAAGGTAAGGTCGAAATTCTACCATCGTTCAACGCAGGGCGTTCTCAGGTCCTGGGGTTGGGGGCTTCGGCTCGCATTCATAACGACAACGGTCAGGCGGACATCGATATGTTCGCGGCGGACGAAGGTCGCTTTACGGACCTGCTTCAGTTGCTGTGGGAAGACTTCCACGACCGATCTCCGGCGGTGGCGGGTGACTTGGACCCGGAATCAGAGCCGGTATTTCCCCATCAGGAGTTTGAATTACCAGGCGGAGTGCAGCAGACCGACTCCTTCCATAATTCAAGAATGGGCGGGGGCTGGATTACCCCCTGGGTGGCCACGGGACACCCCATCGGCGAAACTACGGTGGAAGATCCTCTGACGGCGGCCGGCAACGCCTATCTGCGGCTGCACTTCAGTTACTCCTACAGTCGTGCCATCGCCCGCGAGTACGGCGCCACTGCTGCGTTGGATCCGAATCGTCCCCATGTTATCTCGTGGATATGGCGTTTCGATGGGCAGGACGAAGACTTTGGCGGCAGTTTCCACGATCGAATCGCTTTTTACGGGAACGAGTACTTTCGTTCCAACTCGTCCAGCGATATTTCCTGGTTCATTGGCTGGGCCGGAGATCACGAAATGGTGGGGCAGCGACGCAAGACCATCCCCAAGCGGTGGTTCGTGTTCGATGGCAAGAACGGCTCCAACTATGGTCCTGAGAACCTGGTTGACACTGGGATGGAGTTAAAGCCAGGCGTTGTCTATCGCATGGCGGTCGTGCTTTATCCCAAATCGAAGCAATACGACGCCATCATTCAGGATGACGAGCAAACCTTCATTCGCGCGCGGCTTGGCTACCGCAATCCCAGCACCCACGGGGCTCACGTGATCCACTTCAGTGTTGGCGACGATAGCACGGAGGGAGACGCGTCGTTTTCGATCGACTCGATACGAGTCGAGCCACTTCGCCCCGATTTGGTTCCCAAGCACCTGCGTTTCAACGTGCCAGTGGACCCGGCTACCGAGGGATTCTCGACTTAGGCCCTTTCAGTGCGTTCCGTTTGTGCGCGATCTGCAATCGCGTGCTACAATGACACTTCGGCAGGTATCCGACCTCTCACCTGCCGCCGGCTGATTGCATTCTTGTTGCCTCATCGCGAGGTAATATTCGGCTCATTCCCGCGGGTTCATGTTCATGGCATCTCTCCGACGATCCGTAGGCCGCGCAGCACTTCTGTCAGTAACGTTGTTGCTTTCGATGGTTACACGAGCGCATGCCCAGGATATTCAGGATCTCGAAGGGTCGGGCATGTCTGTTGTCCGGCCATTGAACTTGAACGAAAAGACCGATGGATACCGCGGGATTTGGTACTGTATCCGCCAACCTCATGGCGGTGCCAAGTTCAAATACAGCGGTGGCTTGGGTACCTACCCGGCAAAGCATCAGGAATTCGCGGTCTACAGCCCCGAAGCCAACAAGACGTTCTTCTGCTTTGGCGGTGCAGCCAAAGACAACCAAATTCACCTGCTGCACATGGTGTCCTACTACGACCATGAGACAGGCATGGTTCCAAAGCCAACCGTGCTACTCGATAAACACACGTCCGACGCGCACGACAGCCCCACCATATCCATCGACCAACAGGGCTTCATTTGGATATTTTCACCATCTCACGGGCGGCTCAGGTCGAGCTACATTCATCGCAGCGTTGAACCTTGGAGTATCGACAAGTTCCGCGTGGTCTATCCACACTACAAGGACGATGGGCGGAGACGATTCGTCGACAACTTCTCCTATGCGCAGATCTTCAATACTGCGCCGGGGAATTTCGCATTCTTCTTTACCCGCTATGGCGAAGGATCCGCTCGAACTAGTCTCTACATGACCAGCAAGGATGGCGTCACCTGGAGCCGGCGCCAACGCTTGGCCACCATCGAGCGTGGGCATTACCAAGTGGCCGGCGTGAGTTCCACCAAGATCGCCACGATGATGAACTACCATCCCGATGAAACGGGATTAAATGGGCGGACCAACTTGTACTATATCGAGTCGACCGACAACGGCGAGTCCTGGCAAGCGGCCGATGGTACTCCCGTCAAAGTTCCGTTGCTCAGTTCGCAGAACCCAGCCCTTGTGAAAGACTACGAAAGCCAGCAGCGGCTTGTGTTCCTCAAAGACTTGGTGCTGGACGAAAACGACCAGCCCGTGTTGCTCTATCTCACGAGCAATCATCCCAGCCATGGACCCGATGGCGATCCTCGAACTTGGACGCTGGCGCAGTTCGACGACGGCCAGTGGCAGTTCTCCGAGATCACCACCAGCGATCACAACTACGACATGGGGTCGATCGATATCCGTTCGACACCCTGGAAGCTGATCGCCCCCACCGACCCGGGGCCTTACCCGGGCTTCGCGGGAGGCGACATGGTGATGTGGGAAAGCGACGATCGTGGAGCGACCTGGCGGCGCGTCAAATCGCTTACCGCCGGGCATGGCGGCAACCATACCTATTGCCGACTCGTCTCGAACGCGCACCCCGATTTCTATGCTTTGTGGGCCGACGGCGACCCGACGAAGATATCCTCCAGCAATCTCTACTTCTGTAACGCTCAAGGCGACCTGTTCCAACTGCCCGCCAAGATGGACTCGGATTTCATGCAGCCGGAAAAGATAGACGTTCTCGCGGAGTAGCCGCCGCCATTTTTCTCTTCGCCGCACCTCACCTCCTGGAGCTGCCCGCTGGGTAGACGCCCCGTGGGTACGCGGCATCTCTAGGTTTCCGCGCCGGCCTGCCAGACGGCACCCCATATGGGGGGTACGCGATTCGCCGTTCCTTGGTGAGTCGGGATTCAAGGCCTTTTTCTAGCCCAGAAAATTGGAGTTTTAATACAGAATATAAGCGCAATATTTCTTGACTATCAGAATCATCAGCTTTATTCTCAAATTTGACCGCAGCCATGCACGCGGTTCGATCATTCGCGCGCACTCCTCTAGCAGCCTGAGCTAATGACACGGTACGAGTCTTACCAGCCGCGATCCAACGCCGTTCGCGAACCCACTTCTCGCTCTCGTTTCCGAGTGCCTCCTGCTCATAGGAATGGCCGCGGGCCAGATCTCCAAGGTTGCCGCAGACAAGAATCCCACCGCGATATCCGTCAGGGTTTCGACTTATCCAATTAGCAAGCACGTTGTCTTAGGAGGTACACCCACGAAACACGATTACCATCTCAACTAAGGGGGGCGCGCCCCATTCGCACTGATTTCTACTTACTTAATTTTGCAACAGGGAGATGTTCTAATGCGATTGAGTCAACTTTTCACTCTTGTCGTCGCCTCCGTGGCGTCAGTGTCGGCCCACGGCGCCGTGCTGTTTGAAGACGACTTCGAGTCTTACACGGCCGGCGATCCACTGCCCATCACCGGTCCGTGGACCGGCTTCAGCGACATCGACAGCGGCGCTATCACGGTTCGCGAGGACACCGTGCCCATCTTCGGCGCGGGCAACCAGTATCTCGACTACGAGGACAACAATTTGGACGGCAGTGGCGGATCCGTTTCCGACCACCCGTCGGTCTATGGTGAGTTCACCGGTTCCAGCTCCGAAGTGTTTACCGCTTCGTTCGACTTCTATGAGCCCGACCTCGGGCCGGAAGGTCGCTTTAAGCTTCGCTTCGGCGAAGGAAGTGGTAGCATCAGCACCAGTTCCGAAATCATCTACGAGATTCAACTCGAGAACGGCGACGTGCGTGGAAGTTGGGGCCTCGACAACGACAACAACGTGAATGATGGCGACGGAGTCGAGGACCTTGTGCTGACCGGCATGTACTCGCTTGACGAGGTCCATCACATCGACCTGATTACCAACCTTAGCGACTCGCCCATCTCGTACGGCGGTGCTCAAACGCTGGGCGCCAAAGGCTACGACATCTGGCTCGACGGCGTCCTCATTGCCCAGGATGTCCTGTTCCGTCGCACCAGCGAGACCGAGGTCAACCAGGTTCAAATCGAAGGCGAGAACAACGAGACTCAGCAGATGTTCGTCGACAATCTGGTGATCAGCGATGAGGTGGTGCTGCCAGAAGGCGTGCCCGAACCAAGTTCGATCGCGCTGGTGGCCGCCGCGATCGGCTCAGCCCTGCTGCCGCGTTCGCGTCGCTAAAGTAACAAGACGGGGGAACTCTGGGGACACCCGCTGCCGCAGTGCGGTAGCTGGGTGTCCTTTTTTGTTTTAGGGCCCTACAAGAAGTAAGTACGGTACGCGGCAAGTTGACTATCTGGCGTAAAGCCATCAAAGTCTCCTGCTTCTTCGCACGCTCGTAGGTAATCGAGCGCTATTCTGGCAGGCTCAGATTCCTGCTCAGTCAGATACTCCTTCGTTTCGTCCAGACCGGCTCCACACATCAACTGAACATCAATCAAACTGCCCAGATCAAAGCAAGATTGCTTGGCGCTCCAGACAAACAGCACATCCTGCAGTTCTCCAGCGCTGAACAATTGCACGCAACATAGTAGCGCCACGTCTTCCTCGCTTGGACGCCCTTCACGCCCGCAGGCGATTTCCTGCTGCAGCAGTGTGCGAATGGAGGGCAAGTCGGCCTTTGCCGGTACCAATCCGTAACGTGCGAGGCTTTCTTCGGCAGTCATGCTACTCAACCGGCAACCAGTAGGTCGCGTACTTGTAGCGCAAAGTGGCAGGCAGGCTATCGAACGATTCGGAGGGAGGGATGCGATTGCCCGGCGCACTTTGATCGATGCACACCCCGCTGCCGTCCATGAAGTGGGCGCAAGCGATAGGGGCAGCACCTTCAAACTCGCAGTGATACTCGATTGCTCGTTCAACGGGCTCCTTGGCAACCCGTGCAGCTACATCAAATAAGAGCTCGCACTTCGCCGTGGCAAACTCCACACTCGCCGACCAATGCGCGCCAGCGCTCGCGCCGCTTAGAAAGACAATCGTGCGGCCGTCGTCAGTCGATTGTACGTGCAGCTCCTGATACACCGGGCCAAGCTCATCGTCGTCGACGCTTTGCCACACGATGGTCGCCTCTCCGTCGCGCAGCGCCGAGATCGTGTGGCCAAACCGATCGCCGAGCCAGTAGAAATCGACACGAATACCGCGCTCGTGTTTAGCGAGCTTTTCGAGAGTGGTGTGCGGCTCTGGAAGCATGGTAGCGGTCAGCTATTTCCAATCCCGGTCAGCCTTCGACGGAAGTCGAGGGTTCTGAAGTTTGAACGCGGATGCCATTCCGAGAAACCCTCGGCTTCCGCCGAGGGCTGCAGGGAGCACGCTAATCGTCATCGTCGTCGTCTTCGATTGGCTGCCCCGCTCGCCAGCGGAGCGTGCTTTCCAAGAACCCCTGGATGTCGCCGTCGAGCACGGCGTGGAAGTTGCCCATCTGAAACTTCGTACGAGCGTCTTTCACGCGTTGGTCGGGGTGCAGGAAGTAGTTGCGGATCTGCGAGCCGAAACCGGTCTTGGCCTGCTCTCCGTACTTCGCCGCGTCAGCGGCTTCGCGTTTTTCTTCCTCTGCTCGGGCTAGCTGCGCACGGAGCATCTTCCAGGCGGTCGCGCGATTCTTGTGCTGCGAACGTTCGTTCTGGCACTGCACGACGATGCCGGTTGGCTCATGGGTAAGCCGTACCGCGGAGTCGGTCTTGTTAACGTGCTGACCGCCGGCGCCGCTCGCCCGATAGGTATCGGTGCGAACGTCGCCTTCGTTGATTTCAACTTCCACTGAGTCGCTGATTTCGGGCGACACGTCTACCGCTGCAAAACTGGTCTGCCGTTTGCCTTCGGAATTAAACGGACTGATCCGCACCAAACGATGAATGCCGGTCTCGCCTCGCAGGTAGCCGTAGGCCATCGGGCCGCGAATCGCGATCGTGGCGTTGTTAATGCCCGCCTCTTCGTTGTCTTGACGATCGATCAGTTCGACCTTGTAGTCGTTCTTATTCGCCCACTGGATGTACATCCGCAGCAGCATCTCCGCCCAGTCATTGGCGTCGGTGCCGCCGTCGCGGGCGTTGATGGTGATGATCGCGCCGGCCGCGTCGTGCGCGCCGGAGAGCAGCGCGCTGAGTTTGAGCTTCTCGAGCATTGTCTCGATCCGCTCGACCTCGCCAGGCACTTCGGCGGCGAGTTCCTCATCCTCTTCGGCCATCTCGACCATCGCGGCCAGGTCGTCCGCCGCCGAGATGGCCTCGTCCAGTGGTCCGACCACAGAATTCAGCGACTTGAGCTCGCCGATCTTCTGCTGCGCCATCTCTTGATCGTCCCAAAAGCCAGGCTCGCCCTGCTCCCGTTCGATTTGCTCGATGTGAGACTTCTTTTGAGCGTAGTCAAAGAGAGTCCCTGAGCTGAGTCAGGGCCTCGTGGATGCCGGTCGCACGGTCGACAAATTCCTTTTCCATGGCTTTGAGCTTCTTTCTTGGGGGTAGCAGGACTCGCAAGAGTTCTGAGGTCCGAAGTCTTGCGACTCCGGCTACGGAATTATAGGGGTAAGAGTCAGGACCCGCGAGGGCGGGCTGTTGTTCGCGGGCAGCCGTGCGCCTATGCTGCAAGCATGGCACGCGTGGTCCTGGCAATGAGCGGGGGAGTCGATTCGAGCGTGGCGGCCCATTTGCTCACCGAGGCGGGCCACCAGGTGATCGGTGTGTTCATGCGCCACGGCGAGCAGAGCCCCGCGGTTTGCAGCACGGCGAGCGATGCTGAGTCCCATGGCGGACAGTCCGGGGTCGGGGACGACCCGGCTCGCTTGCAACTTCCGATCGTGCGGCTCGACCACAAGCAGGGATGCTGCACCGCGGCCGATGCTGAGGACGCGCGGCGCGTGGCCGATCGGCTGTCGATCCCATTCTACGCTATCGATCTGAACGAGGAGTTCGGGCGGATCATGGACTACTTCACCGCCGAGTACGTCAGTGGCCGCACGCCCAACCCGTGCGTGCAGTGCAACAACTGGATCAAGTTCGGCAAGCTGTTCGACTACGCCGACTCGGTGGGCGCCGAATACGTCGCTACGGGGCACTACGCTCGCTTGGTCCGCCGCGTGGGCGAAGTGGCGCTGGTCCGCGGCATCGACGACGCCAAGGATCAGTCGTACGTGCTGTTTGGCATCGAGCGGCAGTACCTGGAGCGGATGATGCTTCCGGTGGGCGACTACCGCAAGCCGCAGATCCGCGAGTTGGCCGCCAAAGTCGGCATGAACGTCGCCGAGAAGAAGGACAGCCAGGAGATTTGCTTTGTGACCAGCGGCCGCTACGACGAATTCGTCAAACGCCGCCGCGAAGGAACCTCCACGCCGGGTGAGTTCGTTACCACTTCGGGTGAAGTCGTTGGCAAGCACGAGGGCATCGAAGGATTCACGGTCGGCCAGCGCAAGGGCCTCGGCGTGGCGCTCGGCGAGCGGAAGTTCGTCGTGCGGATCGAACCCGACACCAACCGCGTCGTGCTAGGCGACCGCGAGGAACTCGGCCGCCGAGAGCTCACTGCCGCTGAGTGCAATTGGCTCACAGACGTGGCCATCGACGAGCCAATCCGCGGCTTAGCCCAAATCCGCTACAACGCGTCTGCCGCATCGGCGGAGTTTACGCGACGCACCGATGGCCGCCTGAGCGTGGTGTTCGACGAGCCGCAGTTCGCAGTGGCTCCGGGACAAGCGGTTGTTTGCTACGAGCGTGATCGCGTCCTTGGGGGCGGGTGGATCGATTAGGGGGCAAATCAAATGCCAAGCTCTGCAAACCCACACAGTCTGCCCTGGTGGTTTTGGATAGTCTTCGCGCTGTATATGTTGATTGCAGTATTGTGGGTGACGTTGGCATTAATTTGTAGTCTACTTGTTTCACCTTATTTCATGTATAGAGCTTGGAAGCGAGACCAATTGCGGCGTCAGTATCTCAAGGGTCAAGGTAGGCTCATTGCTTTGAAAGAGGCAACTCAGCGGATGCAATCAGGAGAAGGCGTCGGTGTCGTCGAGTTTGGCCCTAAAGGTCCAGAAGAACTGTGGTATTTAGATCGCCGATGGGAAGAACTGGATGTTCCGGAAACATATCCCACTTTGCTTAGTTGCCTAATAGAGACTGAAGTATCTCTAAGTCCGACAGACATCGACGAGGAGCGAAATCGCGATTGGCTTCAAGCCACACTTGCGCCGCTTTTTCCAAAGTTGCAGCAAGTGCAAGGCGGATCCCATGAAGTTTTAGATTGGGCAGACAACTTGACGTCACGTGTACTCGTGATCGGTTGGGGGGACAAGCCAAGGCCGACATCGCATCTCCTTGAAGAATGTGGCGTCTAGGAAGAATAGCACGTAAATTCGTCACCGAATAACGATTCAAATGCCGAACAAACTCTCCAAAGAAACCTCTCCTTACCTCCTCCAACACAAGGATAATCCCGTCGAGTGGTATCCTTGGGGGCCGGATGCTTTGGAGCGGTCGCGCGCTGAAGAGAAGCCGATTTTTCTTTCGATCGGTTACTCGGCATGTCACTGGTGTCATGTGATGGAGCACGAGAGCTTTGAGGATCCGCGCATCGCCGCGATGATGAACGAAAAGTTCGTGTGCGTGAAAGTCGATCGCGAGGAGCGGCCCGACCTCGATCAGATCTACATGAACGCGGTGCAGTTGATGACCGGGCATGGTGGCTGGCCGATGAGCGTGTTCCTCACGCCCGAGCTGAAACCGTTCTATGGCGGAACCTACTGGCCGCCGACCGCCTCGCGCGGCATGCCTGGGTTCGATCAGGTTTTGGCGGCTGTGGACGATGCTTGGACTAATCGACGCGATCAAGCGCTCAAGGGAGCGGAGCAGCTCACGGCCGAACTCGAACAGATCACCCGCAAAGGGGCCGAAGGGATCTCGGTGCCGCTCGACAGGAGTCTGTTGAACGCCGCTGCGCACGCGCTGGAGCGGATGTTCGATCCCATTCACGGTGGGTTTGGCGAAGCGCCGAAGTTTCCTCACCCATTCGAGCTGCAGTTGTTGCTCCGCTGGTGGCAGCGCAACGGCAACGACCAGTGGCTGCACATGGTGACCGCGTCGCTCAACAAGATGTTCCAAGGCGGCATGTACGACCACCTGGGCGGCGGCTTCGCGCGGTACAGTGTCGACGCCCGCTGGCTGGTGCCGCACTTTGAGAAGATGCTGTACGACAACTCGCTACTGGCCGTGGTGTACCTCGAAGCGTACCAGGCGACCGGCGACGAGCAGTACCGGCAGGTGGTTACCGAGACGCTCGACTACTTGCTACGCGACATGACCGACCCGGCGGGTGGGTTCTATAGCGCCGAGGACGCCGATAGCGAGGGCGTGGAAGGTAAGTTTTACGTCTGGACTCCAACGGAAGTCCAACAAGTGCTGGGCGACGCGGCCGACGTGTTCTGTCGCGTGTACGACGTGCGCGATGGTGGCAACTTCGAGGGCCAGAGCATTTTGAATTTGCCCAAGACCATCGAACAGCAGGCCAAGCTGCTGGGTCGCGAGACGGAGGAGCTGGCAGCCGAGCTTGCCGAGTGTCGGCAGAAGCTACTGGCCGAGCGCAGCAAGCGCACCCGGCCCGGGCTTGATGACAAGGTGCTGGTGAGCTGGAACGCGCTGGCGATCGACGCCTTCGCCAAGGCAGGAGCAGTGCTCGGCGAGCCGCGTTACATTGCCGCCGCCAGGAAAGCGGCCGATTTCATCCTGGCCGAGATGCGCGATGAGCGAGGGCGGCTGCTGCACACCTGGCGTGGCGGCACCGCCAAGCTGGCCGCGTACCTGGACGACTACACCGCGCTGGCGAGCGCCCTGGTCACGCTGTACGAAGCAACGTTCGACGAGTCGTACATCACAGCAGCGATCGACCTGATGGACACAGTACTCAAGCATTTCGGCGGTGCCGATGAACAGGGGAAGTGGGAAGCGGGCTTTTATTTCACAGCCGACGACCACGAAGAACTGCTCACCCGCAACAAAGACCTCACCGACAACGCCACGCCGGGCGGCAACTCGATGGCCGCCTTGGCCTTGCTGCGGCTTGGCAATCTCACTGGACGAAGCGAGTACCTCGACACGGCCGAAGCGATCCTTGCGGCAGCCGCGCCGTTGATGCAGCAGATTCCGATGGCCACCGGGCAGATGCTTGTGGCGTTGGACCTGTACGTTGGTCCCACGCAAGAACTCGTCTTCACCGGCACCGGCGCATCGCAGTTAGCGTTGGAGGCATGGCAGCAACTCCTGCCGCGCTCGGTCTTTGCCGTGAGGGAGGAAGCGAAGACCAGTGGACCACTCGACGCCTTGTTCCAAGGCCGCGACGCGGGCGACGAGGTTGCACTTTACGTGTGCGAGAACCAAGCCTGCCAGGCACCGGTAACGGGACGCGAGGCGATTCGATCGGCGGTGAATGAGCTGGCCGCCGGTGAACGCGGTTAAGAGATAAGCTACGAGATCTTGGCGCAGCCAAGTCGAGTAGCAGAAATGGCACAGCGTCACGAGATCTTGGCGCAGCCAAGTCGAGTAGCAGAAATGGCCAAAGTGTCACGAGATCTTGGCGCAGCCAAGTCGAGTAGCAGAAATGGCCAAAGTGTCACGAGATCTTGGCGCAGCCAAGTCGAGTAGCAGAAATGGCCAAAGTGTCACGAGATCTTGGCGCAGCCAAGTCGAGTAGCAGAAATGGCCAAAGTGTCACGAGATCTTGGCGCAGCCAAGTCGAGTAGCAGAAAATCAGTGGAGCGGAGGAGAGTCGAACTCCCGACCTCTGCATTGCGAACGCAGCGCTCTCCCAACTGAGCTACCGCCCCAAGTAATTCTCCAATTCTACGACATTCCCGTCCGCTTTCAACCAAGGCCCGACTCCGGTGGACGGGGCGGCTAGCGCGGGGTGATGGGGGGGCGTTTGGCCAGCATGGGACGGAGTTCTTCGAAGAAGTCCTGCACGTCGTTGAATTGCCGGTAGACGCTCGCGAAGCGGACGAAGGCCACCTCGTCCAGGTGTTGCAGGTGCTGCATGACCAGCATGCCTAGCTCGCGTGACTCGACCTCGGTGTCGAACTGAGCGTAGACGTCGTTCTCGATGGCGGCGACCGTCGTGTCGATCTGGCGGCTTGTGATGGGCCGCTTCCAGCAGGCCCGCTCCAGGCCGCGGCGGATCTTGTCCCGGGAGAACGGTGCCCGCGAACCGTCTTTCTTTACGACCTTGATGGTCGTTTCCTCGGGCCGCTCGTAGGTGGTGTACCGTCGGCCACAGCCCAAGCACTCGCGACGGCGGCGGATGGCCGATCCATCCTGGCTGGCTCGCGAATCGATGACGCGGTCGTTGTCAACGCGGCAAAAAGGGCACTTCATGGAGGTTGAGTATACACGTCGGCTTGTGGCATCCACAACTATCCCGCGACCTCGTATTCAGAAGTTTGCCAAGATTGGGAGCTTGCTAGCGAAGTAGGTTTTGGGGCAAACTGAGGGCTTGCCTGCGTGGCGCTTCGCCGAAACCAATAGGTCCCGTACAACGAGTGTTCGTCGATGAATTGTCCGAGCTGTGCTAGCGAAACCGATCCTAACGCCACTTTCTGCCAGCATTGTGGAGCCCGTTTGGCGGGCGATGACGCCCAAGCCGAACAGGCGGAGAACGATGCGGAGTTTCCCGTGCCGGTCACGGGTACCGACCCCCGCAGCAAATTTCAGCAGGCGGCTGCTGCACGGCAAACGGACGACGACCACCTGGAAGAGGACGTGTGGAACGGCTGCTACTCGCCCAAGGCGATGATTGGCTGGTGGATCGCCGCTGGCGTGATTACCATCCTCGCCCTGGTAGCAGGCGTTCTGTACCTGTCGAACCACTTCGGCTGGCTATTCCTGGCTTTGTTGATTGGCTGGGCGGCGCTCGGCGGGCGGTACGCCTATCGCCGATTCGGCGTGCACTACTATTTGACCAACCAACGCTTCATCCACGAAGCCGGCATCTTATGGCGGCGGATCGATCGCATCGAACTGATCGACATCGACGACGTGACGTTCCGTCAGGGCCCAATTGAGCGGATGTTCAACGTCGGTACGATCCACCTCTTGAGTAGCGACGTCACCGATCCGACCATGAACGTGCCAGGCATTGACGACGTGCGCAGGGTTGCCGATTTGATTGACGACTTACGGCGCAAAGAACGCCGGCGCCGGGGGCTGCACATCGAAGCGGTGTGACAAAACGCTCTAGTTGGCTACGTCGACGTCTGGTGAGGATGTAGAATCCGTATCCCCGAACGATTGAACCGGCCCCGCCTCGGGCAATGGCTGCGCATTGTCTGGAATCTTGGCTTCCCGAGCCTCTTCGACACAACCGGTTACACCGCAGAAAGCCGTGGTGACGACCAAGCAGTGGAGTCCCATACGAAGGATACCAGTTGAACGAGTATGCATTGGGGTGCCGTTGGCTTTCAATTTAGAGTTCTGAGCTATCAATGACCTCGCCACCCTTCATGCTCGCAAGAAAGGCTAACACATCAATGCCGATATCTTTCTTCAGCTGATGCACCGAACCATCCACATAGCAGAAGTTGACAACGTCTCCCTTATGAAGGCTGCCAAACCGGTTCAGGTATACATCGGTGTCCGGACCTCCGTCCAAGCCTCTCCAGGTTGGCAAGGTAGCGTTGCTTGCCCAGGGGATGCCCACGACGTGTCCCCCAAAGTCCTCGCTACCTATGGTGAAGCGGCTTGTGACCATGCCAGGTGCTTCGCCGAACATCAGGGTATTGGAAGCGCCGTCGGTCACTTGCCCCAGTTTGGTTTTGCTTCGCACAAAGAACACGCCAATCCAACCATCGTCGATTGAGTTGGATACGTCCTTCTCGATGAACCGAAGTAGCGGTTCGCCTCCACCAGGAAGGAAATTGCCCTGCTTGCCGCACAACCCTCGGACGCCTTGATAGTGAGTGAGCCCGACGGGAGGAGCACCGGGAGGGGGAGGGATGAAATAAGTATCCAGTGCACCCGACGGTTGGAACTTCTCCCACTTCGCCCAGAGCGCGCCCCACGACGGCTGTTCCACTAGCATCGAGGGGCAGAGGAATCCAGGAATGTTGGCCTGGGCAGCAACGGATGCATCGGGATCCTCGTACCAATGGGTGGGGCCGTACTGGTCGGGGTCCATATTCAGGCTAGTCGTGAAACGGTCGTAGACGGCCGTGGCCTCGACGTAGGGAAGCAGGTACGTCAACACTCCGTTGAGCTGGTAGATGTATTGCTGACCCGAGATGGTATGGCCGATGGCGCCCATCTGTTGAGGAAGTTGAGTACCTGCCAGGTAGCCTGGGGGAAGGCGTCGGTTGGTACTCTCGTAGTTCAGCGCCGCTAAGCCAAGTTGCTTCAGGTTGTTAGTGCACGATGTGCGACGGGCGGCTTCGCGAGCCGATTGCACTGCCGGCAAGAGCATCGCGACTAGAATGCCAATGATGGCAATTACTACCAACAACTCGACCAGCGTGAATGCCAGGCGGTACGTCGACCAGGCGCGAGGCAGTTCGCTGGCTGCTGGACGGCGTCGGATTCTCATGGAATCACCGCGGGGGCAGGTTGTCGCCTGTGTGGAAGAACGAGAAGTGAGGTCTGCATGACGTTTCCCGCACCAATCGTAACATCCTATATAAATCCTCTGCGCCGGTCAATCTTATTGGTCCAGACTCCTTTGGAAGCTCAGAAGCCGCCAAAAAATTCTGAACCCTCGCCCGCTGATGGGAGGTCGTTTAGCACTCGTCCGTCGTTCTGCGCCGCAGGAAGTTCCGGTTCGATGGTTCTGGTACAATTTGCACTACGTTGGGTAGGGCATGCTTGTACTTTGGGGAGGTTCGGACGTGGTTGAGACCAAGCACGCTATGTGGCTGATCGTGGTGCTGCTCGCATCAGCAAGCTCGCTGGCGGCGGATGAGACGCGTAAGCCAACGCCACTTCGCCACGCGCACGCTCATAACGACTACTACCACCAGCGACCTTTGCTGGATGCGTTGGACCATGGCTTCAACAGCGTCGAGGCCGACATCTATCTGGTCGACGGCCAGTTGTTGGTAGGGCACGACCGGCACGAGCTGCGGCCCGAGCGCACGCTGCAGAACCTCTACCTCGAGCCGTTGGCCAAGCGAGTCAAACAGCAGGGCGGCTACGTGCACCAAGCCAAGGTCCCGTTCTACCTGTTCATCGACGTCAAAGAGCGCGCCAGCGCGACACGCGAAGTACTCGGCAAGCAACTGCTGGAGTACAAGTCGATGGTAGGCCGACGCACCGGCGAAGACGCACCGCCTGCGGTCACGATTGTCCTTTCTGGCGCGGAGCCGCGGCGCGGCATTATGATCGATGGCGTCCGGCTCGCCGGCGCCGATGGTCGGCTGTCGGAGCTGGAGTCCAACGCCTCGGCCGCGGCGATGCCGGTGGTCAGCGACCATTGGGGCAAGCACTTTGGCGAAGACGAGTTGACCTCCGCCCAGCTTCGGAGGCTCCGCGAAGTTACCGGGGAGGCTCACGAATCGGGACGTATCGTTCGCTTCTGGGCCACGCCCGACTCCGAACGCTTGTGGGGCACTCTGCTCGACAACGGGGTCGATCTGATCAATACCGACGACTTGGAGCGACTATCCAAGTATCTGCAAAACCGCGCAAGCGAATCCCAATCAGGCTCGGACGACAAGTCGAAGCCGGATTGAGTCTCTAGGTGCGCTGTATTACTTCGCCGCCCGACTGCGACGGTGTCGCCATGCCAGCGCCAAGCACGAAACGATCGTCAGGCTCATAGCGGTGCCTGGCTCGGGGATCTGATTCACGACAACGTTGTCGACGATGCCGAAGGTCAGATCGGGACGCGAGGTAACCGACGAGAAGAAGTCGGCATAGACGACGCCGATGTTACCGTCGGACGTGTAGGGTCGTGCGCCGTACGCGTTGATGGTTGTGATGTGGAGACGATCTCCACCGGGTTTCTCAATGAACACAGCAGACCTTCCATGTGCAGTGTTCACCTCGAACGTGATCCACTGAAAGCCGGGTGAGCCGGCCGTGCCTGCGGGGAACGCAGCTTGAGCTTGGCCGGCCGGCGGCGCCACGCCCGGCAGGAAGTCGGAATAGTGACTATCAAAGCCGTTGCGGCTGCCGGCAATCATTTCCGAGGGATCCAGGAAAGATCCGTCGCCGAAGGCCCGCCAGTCGCTGCCCGATCCGCCATCGTTGGTTGCAAGGATCTGCGCGCCGATGCCAATGTCGGCGGCGACGTTGTCGTATCCGATACCACCACCGAGGAATTCCGTGGTGCCGGCCGATCCTCCGTTGATCCGCTCGTTCGCGTCGTAATTCATCCACGCGTCGAACCGCAGTTGGTAGGAACCAGAGAAACTCTCACCGATGGGGTACAGCGTAAACACGTCCAACGCACCAGCGGTTATGTTGGCCTCAAGCTTCACGCCGGTCGTGGCAGTGTCTCCCCCCTGGCTGTTGGGTGCTTCGGGTATGTCGTCGGCGCTGTAGTTGTAGCCAAAAGTGGCCGCGGAATCGCCGCTGCTTGCGTTCACGCCCCAACCGGCGCCGCTGGTCATTTCGTCGCGAAAGAGCTCTTGGGCCGTGACGGTGGATTGGACAACACAGCCAGCAGCGAAAATCAGGAGTATCAGACGGTTCATTGCAACGTCTCCGGAGACTGAAGTGCTAAGGTAAGTCCGTGAGGTGAGATGCAAGAAGCATACGGACCGTGCACGCCGCGAAACCGGAATGCATAAACCCCTCCCACCAAAGTTCAAACTACAGACGACACCCGCGATGTGCAAGTATTCTGCGCGGAATTCTGGGTATTTATGCGTTCTATCGATTGATTCGCACAGCGTGGGGACCTATTCCGGCATACTACTTACCTCGTCAGCGACTTTCAGTCGACAGAAGCACGAACGATTAATGACCACGTCGGCTCGCTCGCAGGCTTTTTCAAATTCCGCGTTGTACTTGCGGGCTTCGTCGAGTTTGCCCTGTTTCATCAGCGACTCGGTCAGTCCCTGTAGCGCCCAGGGGTTTTTGGGATGCCGCTCGAGGTCTTCGCGGTACACCTCCTCGCACTCGGCGTAGCGGCCTTGCTCGGCGAGCAGTGCTCCTAGGGCGTGGCGGGCCGGTTGCATCCATCCCCATGGCTCGTCGTAGTTCAAGCCGTCGTCCAACTCCACCGCTGTGCGAAGGCGCTCGAAGGCCTCGTCGATATTCCCCTTACGATAAGCGACTTCGCCATCGACCATTGCTCGGGCGACTTTCAGGATGCTCAAAGAGTCGTTCTGAAAAAGGAAGCTGGTCTCGGGTACTTGCTTAACGGCCTCGATGAACTTCTCGCGCTCCGCTTCAGCCTCCGCCACCCGGTCGGTCGCTGCGTAGGCGATCGTGCGGGCGTATAAACGGATGGCTTTGGTCATCGGTAGGTACTCGGCCGGCTCGGGCTCGTTGAGAATCTCCTCCCACTGACCGAACCGCACCATCACATGCAGTGCGGTGGGCATGAACGCGTCGAGGAAGTCGACCTGCGCCTTGAGCAGGTCCTCGGGCACTTCGCGGTTGATGGCCCGCGCTGCATCGAGGGCCACCTTGCTCTGCCCGTCGAACATCGCGCCGTACACGACGAAGTGATAGTTGTGAATGCGATACAGCGTGTAGAAGTTCATCGCTCCTTCGCGATCGAGAAACTCCTTATCGACTTCGATGGCCGCCAGGTTGGTTTTGATTAGCCGGTCGTACTCACCGAGCAGCACGTCGATGTGCGTCGGCATGTGCGTCAGGTGGCCGCTGCCCGGCACGGCGCCGCGGAGTCGGTCGGCCGCGGGAAGGGCTTTTTCTGGCGTGGGCGAGGCCTCGATCACGTGGATGTACATGTGGCACAGTCCGGGATGATCGGGGTGTGTCTCGAACGCCCGCTCGATCACTTTGATGATCTCTTCGGTATGCTCGCCTGGCGTGCCCTCGGGCGTCCAGTGCTTCCATGGCTGCAGGTTCATCAACGACTCGGCATACATCTCAGCCACGTTGGGATTGTCGCCGTACTTCTTATACACCTCTCCCATCGAGTCGGCGTACGCTTGGTTGTAGGGGCCACGCTCTTCAAAGTCCTCGGGAATGTCCGGCCCCGAGCGCTTGGCAATCGCGCGAATGATGGCTGCCTCCGGCGGCCCCGCGTGCTCGATTCGCTCCAGCGCCTGTTCGATGCAGGCGTGCGCCTGGAGCATCTGCTCGCGGGTGATTTCCATGTTGTTGAAATTTGGCCCCAGCGCGTACGCCTTGCCGGCGTAGGCGATCGCCAAATCGGGATCGGCCGCAATCGCTTTGTCGAAGCACCGCACGGCCTCTTCGTGATTGAAGCCGAAGCACATCGCTAGTCCACGATCGAACCACGGTTGTGCTTCTTCCGATTCGGTTGAAACCTGTTGGTGGATGTTGCCAATGTTGTAGTAGTCGTCGACCAATGTGTGGTCCCGCTGAGCGAGGGCCAGCGCGGGCAGACACCAGACGAGCGTGAGTAACCAGAGTTGCTTGCACATAATCTTTAACTTGGAAAGGTGAGTTGAGATGCTGTTAGTGTTGTGTTGCGGATTGGATTGGTGGAGGAGAATTGAGCCGCGGTCGTTTTTTAACAGGAGACAACAGAGGGAGCAGAGGGTAGAAAAACGAACTACTCTGTTCTCTCTGTTGTCTCCTGTTCAAAACTGCTTCCATTGGTGTGCGATGTGCCACCGACGACTTCGACCTTACCCCGAATTCGCCTGTTCATCAACTTACGCGCTTGCCGGTTTCTGCCCCACGACGATCCAGCCGTTGGCCCGCAGCGACGGAAATAGCCACGGACGCTGGAGTGCATGGCGGCGGGCGACTTCCAGCGGTACCCAGCGATGGATTTTGAATCCCACTTCGGTGAACAGCCGACGCAGCTCGCGGGGGCGGAACACGTGCAGGTACATATCGGTCACACCGCGGTAGGCGAAGAACTTGTCGCCCACTTCGACACGGCGGCCGAAAGTCCCTTCCAACAGATTTCGCGCCAGCCAACGCGGTCCCCCAGGGTCGTACAAGTTGAACCAGAAGTTGTGAACGTGCACCACCAGCTTGCCGCCGGGCTTGAGCATCCGCAGCGTGTTGACCATCACTCGCTCACGGTTTACGTGCCCCTGAATCATGCCGAGCGTACTGAACATGCACATCGCGTAGTCGACCGAGGCGGTGGGCACCACGTTGTCGTTGAGTTCCACCAGGTTGGCTTTGACGCAGCGGATGTCGAGCTCTTCCTCGGCGGCCTTATCTTCCACAATTTTTAACATTGGCTCCGACAGGTCGATGGCCAGCCCGCGATGCCCGTTTTTCACCAGGGGCACCAGGGCTCGCGCGGTGCCGCACCCCAGGTCGGCTACCAGGCCGGGTGGCTGGAACTCTTCTGCCAGGAGCGCCTCGTCGAACTCGAACAAGGAATTGAAGGCGAAGTAGTCGTCGTAGTCCGTAGCGATGCTATCGCGCTGGGTGTATTCCCAGGTGCCGTGCGAAACGCCAGGGGGGAGCTGCCAATGGGGGATCTGCATTACGACAAGATACTCCGAATTACCCATGACGGAAGCCGCAGGGTGCGATTGCGGCCCCTTTTGACCACTTAGGCCGAGCACTATAATTCTGGTTCGGCCTTAGAACGAAACAATTAACAGGCGAACCCTGCCACGGCCGTCTACCGTGGCGCCTCATTTTGTAGGAGAACAACTTATGGCTATCAAAGTCGCAATCAACGGTTTTGGCCGGATCGGTCGTCTGACCTTCCGCGGCCTGGTAGAGCGCAGCGACGAGTTCGAAGTGGTCGCGATTAACGACCTGACGGACAACCAGATGCTCGCCACCTTGCTGAAGTACGACAGCACTCACCGCCGTTTCCCCGGCACGGTGGACTACGACGACGAGAACCTGATCGTCAACGGAAAGAAGATAAAGGCCACCGCTATCCGCAATCCGGCCGAGGCGCCGTGGGGCGACTTGGGCGTGGACGTTGTGGTCGAGTCGACCGGCGTGTTTGCCGCCCGTTCGACCGCCGACAAGCCGGGCTACGATACCCACCTGAAGGCCGGCGCCAAGAAGGTGGTGCTGAGCCAGCCCGCGAAGGACGGTGCCGACCTGACCTGCGTGATGGGCGTGAACGACGATCAGCTCACGTCGGATCACAAGTGCATTTCGAATGCCAGTTGCACAACCAACTGCTTGGCGCCCGTGGCCAAGGTGCTGCACGAATCGTTCGGCATCAAGGAAGGCCTGATGTGCACGATCCACGCCTACACGAACGACCAGAACGTGCAGGACCTGCCGCACAAGGATCCCTACCGTGCTCGCGCGGCCGCGATGAACATCATCCCCACCAGCACTGGCGCGGCCAAGGCGGTTGGTTTGGTGATTCCCGACCTGAACGGCAAGCTCACTGGTTACGCCATGCGGGTGCCGGTAGTGACCGGTTCGGTGGTCGACCTGACCGTGAACCTGGAGAAGGCCGCTAAGCCTGCGGACGTGAACGCCGCGATGAAGGCTGCCGCCGAAGGCCCGCTAAAGGGCATCCTGTGCTACACCGAGGACCCGATTGTCTCGACCGACATCATCGGTGATCCGCACAGCTCGATCTTCGCTGGTCCTTGGACTACCGCGATCAGCGACAACATGATCAAGGTTGTCAGCTGGTACGACAACGAGTGGGGCTACAGCTGCCGCACCGTCGACCTGATCGACAAGCTGGCCAAGATGTAAGCAGCTTGCTCCGCTGAGCGCCAGGAAACTCCACGGGACGCTCCCACTTCGGTGAGAGCGTCCCGTTTTTTCTTGCGCGCCCCTCTCGCGGCTGGTGTAGAATGGGAGTCGGCGTCGGCTTTTGCCAAATCTCTTCGCTTTGACTGTAATCGTGAGCCGCGAGGAACGACTAATCGTAGACGTACCTGTTCCAACGCGGAGACCAAGCGTGGACGAACCCACGACAGCAAATAACATGCGGGCGACCGAGTCGCCTGATGCGTGGGTCGAGCGGTACGGCGACATGCTGTTTCGAGTGGCGATCTCCCGCATCGCCGATCGCTCCGCAGCCGAGGACGTGGTGCAGGAAGCCTTTCTGGCGGCTTGGAAGAGTCGAGACAACTTCGACGGCCGCAGCGCCCGAGGCACGTGGCTGGTGGCCATCCTGCATCGCAAGATCGCCGACCACTTTCGCCGCGCTGGTCGCTTACGTGAAACGCCGACTGGCGGCGATAGCGATGCAGCGTCGTCCGATATGTTTGACGAGCACGGGATATGGCGACGCGCGGTGAGCGAGATCGCCATCGATCCGAATAGCCCAGCGGAACGTAGCGAGTTCTGGACTTCGCTCCAGCATTGCATCCAAGGGTTGCCAGCAACCATGTCGGTGGCTTTCCAGATGCGAGAGGTGGAAGCGGAGCCCATCGAAGAGACCTGCCAGCGGTTGGGCATCACGCGACAAAACCTGGCAGTGCGGTTGCATCGGGCGCGGTTGTTGTTGCGAGAGTGTTTGCAAGGAAAGTGGCTCGGTAGTCGCGAGTCAAATCCATGAAATTTCCCGATCTGAAACTCATCTTGAAGTGCCAGTGCCAGCAAGCCTCGCTGCTTGCTTCGGAGGCGCTCGACCGCGATCTCACGTTCAGTGAACGGTGGGCCGTGCGTATGCACTTCCTCGTCTGCAAGCCATGCCGACGCGTTGCCCGGCAGCTTCGCCAGTTGCAGCAGGCAGCCAGGCAGATGCCCGACGAAGTCCGGCGTGCGCTGGGCAAGTCGTGCGAGGGCCTCTCGCCCAGCGCGAAGTCGCAAATCATCGAGTCGATGCGTCGTAGCGATAGCTGATTCGCACTTTTTCTGGCTATTTCTCCAGCCGCTTGTAATCGCCGCTTTCCTTGCGCGACTAACGGGACAGGCAGCAGGTGTTGCTGCCGATGGCCCCGGAATCCTCAGAGAAAGCAAGTGACCCGAACAGCTTGAGTTGCGCACCAGCGACCCGTTGGTCGGCTGGGCGTTGGTAGATCGCATCCGGTCTTCCTTTTGTATCACCTGTGTATTAGTAACCATGGAGTTTCTCAATGTCCCGATTTCTCCCTCTCATCGCCGCCGCACTGTTGCTGGCGATGGCCCCTGTTGCCGAGGCGGTGTCCTTGCGTATCACCGTCGAAAACTTGGCGCCAGAGAACAGTGTTTCCCTGGCTCCATTGCGGTTTGGCGTCGGCAATGGCACGTTCGACGCGTTCAACAACAACGAAGTAGCTTTCTTGCTCGGAGAGGCTGATATCGCCAGCGCGCCCATCGTATCGGTTGCCGAAGGCGGTTCGGGTTCGACCTGGTTCCCGGCTTTTGTAGCAGCAGAACCCGACGCAAACCTCGGAAGCGTCTTGCCACCCCCGGGCGGTCCGTTCCTTCCAGGCGGAGTGTCGTCGACGGTCGTCGAAGTCGACCCCACCAATCAGTACTTCACCTTCGCCACGATGGTCGTGCCCAGTAACGATCACTTCCTGGGCAACGCCAATCCCACCGCATTCCAGATCTTTGACAACGCCGGCAACTTGATCCTCGACCAGATCGAAGAGGACGCTTCACGCATTTGGGACGCGGGGTCGGAACAAGAAATCCCTGAGAACGCAGCCTTCCTCGCCATCGGAACCAACGCTAACCGAGTCGACGAGGGAGATCCCGTTCAGTTCAACTTCAGCGATCTGTCCGCTTTCAACGGCCTCGAAACCGCGGCGGGCTACAACTTCGATAGCTCGCTGCTGGCGTCCGATACGCCCGTACTGCGGGTTAGCTTCGCTGTCGTCCCCGAACCGGCCAGCTTCGCAATCGCTGGCGTTGGTGCACTCGGCTTGCTACTACTGCGCCGCCGAGTCGCTAAGAAAATGAGTTGAGTAAAAGAATCACTTCGTCTTCTATCCCTCTCCCACTTGCGGGGAGAGGCTAGGAGAGGGGGCATGAAAAACTGCCGAAGTGATTCTCGCCTACCGAAACGGACTCCATCCCGGGGCTCGTCGGGCAACATCGGACGTACCACTGCCCCGCCCATCCTTGGCCTCCGCTCGCGCGATCGCGGGCGGGGGCAAGCGGGTGGCGGCTTGCCACGTGGATGGCGACTTCTTCTTCGGCTGGGCTGCTGGCGTACTCAAGTCGTCGGCCGCTTGCCAGCCGCTGGTAACCAGTGCGGTGGGATCGGTACTGCTCTCGCCGCCGCTCACCGGCACGCCCAGCATGGCGATTTCTTCGGCCAGCGTGATGGTGGTCGAGCACAGTATCTTGCGGTCGCCCTCGGTGGGGATCAGTCGCACCCACAGTTCCAAGTGCCGCCCTCGCGGCGCGGAGCTCGGCACCGCCAGCGGCAAGTCGAGCACTCGGCGCGAAACATCGCGCCACGCGGCTTCCACTTCCTCCGGCGTGTAATCCCAGCGGGCGAGCTCCCAGTTCTCTTCGCCTGCCACGGGGTCGATCAACATCAGCGACACCTCGCCGGCGAAGTAGCCGTTCGCGCCGGTGCCGGTCAGCGGTTCGACAATGGCCATCAGCCCGATGCCGTTCTCGCCACTGGTGGCCGATGGTTCGATCGGCATTTGCTCGGCGTAGATCGCGCACGACTCAGCAGGCGTGCTCGGTCGAGGCGGCGGGGCGAACACCGTGGCCGACGCCAGTTGCGTCTGGCCTTCGCCGGCGCGCATTGATAGGTCGCCGCTCGCTTCGGGCGGTCCCTCCGGCTCGCCAGCATCGGGTACGCCGAAATCGACGTTGGGCAGCTCCTCAGCGTCTGGAGGTCCATCCAGCAAGCTTCGCTCTACGTCCTCGACGTCGTCCTCCAGCAGTTCGGCCTCCAACGTCTCGCCGCTCTCGAGTTTCTCGCGAAGCTGGGCGTTCTCCATTCGCTGGCAGCGGAGCAACTGTTGGTACTCCGACATGTTGCTTTGCAGCTCGTAAATCCGGTCCTCGTGCAGCCGCAGCTCGCGAATGTACGCATCCCGCTGCGACGCATCGTTGCGACAGCCGGCCGAGAGCACCAACAACAGCATCACCAGGATGCTGGCCGCGGGGCGCGCAAATTGGGCGAACGAGACTTTCATGCGGCGGTGAATACTGCAAATCGCCAGTGGGGGTCAAGGTTGGTCCGGAATGTCGCAGTTCCGCGAATATCGACTACCTGCGACAGAACCCCTTCGATCTAGAGGTGCGACAAAACGCGTAACCCTATTTGTGTAAGAAGGTTACGTCAATCGCCACGTCCGTTTTGCCGCGAGTTGTTGCGCGTGGTTCATCGCAGGTGCGACAAAACTCCAGCACCTGGCAGCCCGAAACACCCGCTGCTAGCGCCGTCGGCTCATATTTCTCGCTGGCAAGCGCTGCTGGAATACCGGCCACCGGCTCATTCCAGGGGGTTGATCACCAGACCGCTGAGCACCTTGGGGTAGAAATACGTGCTCTTGGCGGGCATACGCTCGCCGTTGGAGCTGATTTGGCGGATGTGCTCCACGGTGGCTGGCATCACCAGGCAGCCGATTTCGAAGCGGCCGCCGCTACCCTGCTGGCCGGTGAGGTCGCGCCCCGCCGAGTCGCCTTCCTTTAAGCCGGTGGGCACCTCCTCCAGCGCGCGGACGTACTTCGGCGCCGGCAGGTTGGGCGCGTCGAGCAGCGTGTCCATCACCAGGCGGTGCAGGATGCTCACCCCAAGCCCGCGCCAGTCGTCGGAGCGATCGCTGGCCACCTCGGCCAATTTCGCCTCGCCGGTCTTGGTCAGTCGGGCGAGGGTCCAGGCGTCGTCCTCGGCGGTGTAGAACGCCATGGTGCCCTGCTCGTCTTCCAGTTCGATTTCCTCCCACAAGCTGATGGCGCGATCAGGTCCGTTGCCAGCAGCTTCGGTTTCGAAACAATCTCCCAGCTTCTCGGTCAGGTCGGCGGCGGTCATCGCCGGCAGGCCGCGGAACAGTCGATGCGTCGGCAACACCTGCATGCCGGGATCCGACATCGATACGCACATCATTAGCACAAAATTCGCTGGATGATCGTCGGGCAGGTCTTCGCCGTGCTGCTCGCGCCAAGTGGCCGCTACCTCGTCGCGATAGTTGCACGCGGTCTCGTAGCGATGGTGACCGTCGGCGATGTAGATGGGAAGCTGTGCCATGGCCGCTTCGAGCATGGTGATCGTCTCGATGTCGGTGACGGGCCACAGCTGGTTCACCACGCCCAGGTGGTCCGTTGCTTCCAGCGGCGCATGACCTGCCACCGCGCCTTCGAGGATCACTTGCGCCTGATTGAAGTTGTCGGGGTACAGCCCGAAAATCTGGCTGAGGTTCGCGCGGCACGCCTTCCACAGTTTCAGGCGGTCGGCCTTGGCGCCGCCGTGGGTCTCTTCGTGGGGGTAGATGTTGCCCTCGCCGAACCGCTCGAGCCGGCAGCGGCACATGAAGCCCCGCCGCGTGTACTCCTGCCCATTCGCGGTGTAGTGCTGGTGGTAGACGTAGATCGCCGGGTCCGACTCGGTGACCAAGGCTCCGTCGCGATGCCAATCCTTGAGCAGTCGGGCGGCGCGGGTATAGCGATTTTGATGATCGTCGTCGCCTGGCTCGTCGCGGTTCAGAATCAACCGCACTACGTTGTGCTCGTTGGCGTCGTACAGTTGCTGCTGAAGTTCGGGGTCGATCACATCGTACGGCGGGGCCACGACGTTGGAAAGCGAACCGACCTGGCCGAGGTTAAATCGCAGGCCGCGAAAGGCACTGATCTGGGGCATCTTGCTCGAGGGGGGTAGAGTGTAGGCTGATCTGGGAAATCGGGCCTACGATGATACCAAATTCCCTATCGCCCTATCAGCCCCGCGAGCGCCGAGAACAGGCCGATGACGGCGATTATCGCTGGCCAGTAAAACAGATAGCCTGTGGTAATCACCAACACCACCGCTATTCCGCCAGCGATGACGAACGTGGCCAGGCCGCCCCCAACCTTGGCCCAATCAGCGCCCCAGCTGAATCCCGCCGACTGCTTTTGTTTCTTCTTTTTCTTCTTCGGCGGGGCTGTCGAAACGTGTGGGGCCGGCGACGGAGTCGGAGCGGTCGGACCAAGCATGCTCGCGCCAGTGTTCCCGGCGGGCAGAGGTTCGTTGAGCGCGTCGTCCCAAAACGAATCGCTCACCTTGGCCGGCTCGCCAACCTTGGGGGCGTCGGCTTAGGACGAGGCGCCCGCGCGGACTTGGCTTGCGCACTGGTCGCCGCGGCTGCCATCGCCGGCTTCTTCCCAAGGCGAAACTTCTTGCCGCACTTGCACGTGGCTACACGGCCGAGCGTTTGCTCGGGCACGTTGTAGATTCTCTAGCACTCCGGACACGCCCACTTCGCCATGGGGTCCCCTCAACACGAAGTCCGAACTAACGGCTCCAGTATAATCGTGATCCACCTCGAATTGGGAAGCGAGTAATCAAACTTCCAGTTGGCCTTGGCAGCCTAACCCACGGGTTCAAGCTGCCTCGGGCATGGGGGCGCGGCCTGTTATTACTTGCGCCAGGCCAAATAGCAGCAGCACGATGCCTGTGAGCACCAAGCTAGAAGAAATGTAAAAGACCCACGAAATCGAAAGAGGCACTACCGCCAGCAGCACCAGCCCTATCGCTGCGGTAACGACAGCAAAGGCGAGCAGCTTAAGTCCGATCACCCGCTGCACTGTGGCTCCAGGTCCAAAGCTGACCCCGCGCTTGGCGATTACAACTCCAAACGCGAAGAAGGGAAAAAAGATGGCAATACTGTATAGTATTGGCCCACCCAGGGTTTCCGGATCCATAGTCGCAGCAAGCCATACATAGGCCAATCCGCTAACAACAAAGGGAATCACAAGGGCGAGAACACGGACCGCGATGTCTACCTTTCTCTGCCAGCGCTCTGAACCCCCGCGTCGACTCAATTTGCGTCGAGTACTCGCTGGCGCCTTGGGCACGACATGCGGAACTTCTTCGGTCTCGGCAGGTTGAGTCACCTGAGGCACGCTTGGCGATCTGGTCTTGGACTTAGCAGGCGATTCTTGGCCCAGACGGAACTTCTTGCCGCACTTGCATGTAGCCATCCGCCCAAGCGCTTGCTCGGGAACGTCATACGCCTTGTTGCATTGTGGACAACTAACTTTCGGCATTCACACTCCCCCCTCGATACAACCTTCAGATTTCGACTCCAGTATAGTCGTGGGTCGCACGCAATGCGGAGCGTTGCTGAATTCCGTTTCTACTCCGCGGGCCAGCCTTCGAGCTCGAACTTCTTTTCCACGTTCGACGTGTGCTCGCCGAAATGGCGGTCCATTTGCATCAACAGCCGACGGAGCGTCCAGCGGCTGCCGGGCGCGGGTTTATCGAGGTCGACCCCGTCCAGCAAATACGCGAAGCGGCGCACATAGGCGTTCGCCCGCTCCATTTGGCGAGCTTCCTCCGCGCCGTCCCAATCGGGGTGAGCCGCTTTGTAGTCGGCCGGCATCTGGGCCGGGTTCAGATTGATGTGCGCGAACGAGTCGGGATCGATCGCCGCGTAGATTTGTGAGAAGAATCCGAGCTGCCGGCCCATCATGTGCTCGGTGTTCCAGCGGGGAGTGTGCGTGCCGTTGGGCGGCTGCCAACTCATCTGATTGGCCGAAAGCGGCGCGAACACCTTTTGCGACGCCTTGCACGCGGCGTCCATTTTTTCGATGAGTTCACTCAACTCGCCAGTGGGTTGCCACGGCTTGTAATCGAGCACCACCAGCTGGTGCTTCTCTTCCGCATCGTCCGCCTGCGCGGTGACCGCCAGGGTGTTGTGCGACACTTTGTCGAGCTCCCACCCAGCCGGCATGTGCTCGACGAATTTATCCACCGGCTCGAGCGGAATCTTCAGCTTGTCGGTCTTGTAGTGAATTGGAACGACAATGCGGGGATTCACTTGCTTGATGATGTCCCAGGCGGAATTGCCATCGATCGTGTACACACCGCCGACAGGGAGGAGCATCACGTCGATCTTGCCGAGCGTCTGGACCTGCTCGTCGGTGAGCTTCGATTGGCCCAGGTCGCCACAGTGCAGGATGCTGACCCCGTCGACTTCGATCAGAAACATGGCCACCGCGCCGCGCTTGGCTCCCTGAGCGTCATCGTGCCAGGCGGAGATGCTGCGGACGAAGACCGAGTGTTCAGTTTGTTTGGCGGAGTCTGCCTTGGTGTTGCCCCAAATTTCGGTACCGTCCGAGTTTGCGAAACGGTCGAGGTAGATGTTGATCTCGCGGACCTTCCCCGTTCCATCCAGGCCACGCCGAACCGCAGGCTCCGCCTGGATAGCCTCGACGTTGTTGTGATCCCCATGCTCGTGGGTCACCAGCACCAGGTCGGCGGTCAGTTCCGGCACCTCGTACCCAATCTTGTCGTTGTACGGATCGATCACCACGGTGAGGTTCCAGTACGTCTCGATGGAGACCATCCCCTGCCCCCACCAACGGATGGCGACGGGCGGATGCTCCTGTGCGAATGTTGTCGCGGTGAGCACTAGGCCTAGAACCAAGCTGGCGAGGTAACGCATGGATTTGCTCCGTAGAATGGGCGCGGCAATGGAGCGCTTGATTGTACGGGATTTACCTCACGCGGTGCGCATAAAAAAACCGCCGGCCAAACGGCCGGCGGTTGTGAGTTGCTCGATGGGGTACGGCCGAGGTGGCCATACTACTTCATCGCTTAGTAGCGGTAGTGCTCGGGCTTGTACGGGCCTTCGACCGGAATGCCCAGGTAATCGGCTTGCTCCTGGGTGAGCTTCGTGAGCTTCACGCCGATCTTCTCGAGGTGCAGGCGGGCGACCTCTTCGTCCAATTTCTTGGGCAGACGGTAGACCTTGTTTTCGTACTCGCCACTGTTCTTCCACAGCTCCATTTGAGCGAGTGTCTGGTTGGTGAACGAGTTGCTCATCACGAAGCTGGGGTGGCCCGTGGCACAGCCAAGGTTCACCAACCGGCCCTTGGCCAGTGTGATGATCGAGCGGCCGCTGTCCTTGAAGGTGTAGCGATCAACCGCGCCTTCCTTCTCGGTCTTGATCACCTCGCTGGTGGCCTTGCCGGCCTTCACCTGGCTTTCGAGCCAGGCGATGTCGATCTCGGTATCGAAGTGGCCGATGTTACAGAGGATGGCGTCCTCCTTCATCTTCACCATGTGCTCGCCGAGGATGATGTCCTTATTACCAGTGGTGGTAACAAACAAGTTGCCTTCGGTGCAGGCGTCTTCCATGGTGGTGACTTCGAAACCTTCCATCGCTGCCTGCAGGGCGTTGATGGGGTCGATCTCCGTCACGATCACGCGGCAGCCGTACGACTTGAGGCTGTGGGCACAGCCCTTGCCCACGTCGCCGTAGCCGCACACCACGGCAACCTTACCAGCCAGCATCACGTCGGTGGCGCGCTTGACGCCATCGGCCAGCGACTCGCGACAGCCATACAGGTTGTCGAACTTGCTCTTGGTGGCCGAGTCGTTCACGTTGATCGCCGGCACAGCCAGGCGGCCCTGCTTCAGGAGCACTTCGAGACGATGGATGCCCGCGGTGGTCTCTTCGGACAGGCCTTTGATGTCGCCGAGCAGTTCGGGGAACTTGTCGTGCACCATGGCGGTGAGGTCGCCACCGTCGTCGAGGATCATGTTCAGCGGCTTGCCCGAGGGGAACGCGAACAAGGTCTGCTCGATGCACCAATCGAACTCCTCGTTGGTCTCGCCCTTCCAGGCGAACACGGGGATGCCGGCCTTGGCGATGGCCACGGCCGCGTGGTCCTGGGTGCTGTAGATGTTGCAACTGCTCCAGGTGACCTCGGCGCCGAGCTCGACCAGCGTCTCGATCAACACAGCGGTCTGGATGGTCATGTGCAGGCAGCCGGCGATACGGGCGCCCGTAAGTGGCTTTTCCTTGCCGTACTTCTCGCGCAGCGACATCAGGCCCGGCATCTCGTTCTCGGCCAAGCGAATTTCCTGGCGGCCGAAGGCGGCCAGACGCTCAAACTCTTCCGGCGTACAATCCAGGACCTTGTAGGGCAGCTTCTCGGTTTCGACTTGGGACACGACAGCGAATCTCCTAGGATGATTGAATAACCCACATGGGGGGTGAAACTCAATTCGGTTCAGACTCGTAAGTGTAGTTTGCCAGCCCGCTAGTCGGCAAGCGGCACGCACCGCTGAAACGAGACTTTTCACAAGCACACTAGAGCGAGTCGAACGCCGTTTTGGCGGCCGCCACGAAGTCGCGGACCTTCTTGGCATCTTTGACGCCTGGAGCGCTTTCAACGCCGCTCGCGACGTCGACGCCCGCCGGGCGGACGATGCGGATGGCCTCAGCCACGTTGTCGGGCGTGAGCCCGCCGGCCAGGATCAGCGGCACGTCGCCGAGCCACTTGGGATGATCGGCCAGCCCGGCCCAACTAACCGTCTCGCCGGTGCCGCCGTAACGCCCGGGGGTGAACGCATCCACCAACATCGCATCGGGAACCCGCCCAGCAGAGCGGCAGGCTTCGATGTCCTCGGCAATCGCGGCCACTCCACGATCGTCCATCCGCCGGGCACGGATAATAGGTAGGCCGGGAAGTTCCGTGAGGAACTCGGGCGGTTCGTCGCCATGGAGTTGGATAGCCTCGATTTTGGCGAGGTCCATGCGTTCGCAAATCTCGGCGACCGTTGAATTGACGAATAGTCCCACAGTAACGAAGGGGCGATATATGGAACGATGCAATTGAAATAGCTGGACAGACGACGCCTTCAGGTAACGCGGACTCATGGGATAAAAGTTCACCCCAATGGCATCCGCTCCCGACGCAAACGCAGTCTGCGCATCTTCAGCTCGCGTGATCCCGCAAATCTTGATGCGAAAGGGCGATGCTGTCATCGATAGCAAACCAGTCGATAGCCGGACCGCCACGCGGTCCGTGAAACAACGAAGTAGCACATACTTATTCGCGGACCGCGTGGCGGTCCGGCTATATGAGCCTTCATTGTACCACGCAGAGCCGTTTTCGACTCGGAGAGTCGGGCTGCAGTTCTCCATTTCGACTCGGAGAGTCGAGCTACACTGCTAGCGACCGCAATCGCTACACTCGTCCGAGTTTAACCTTTTAGCAGGACTGGAGTTACCCACGCGTCGTGGTCGATGGAAACGACGAGGTACGCCACGGAGGATGTGCCTCGACTACCACCGCGATTGTCCAAGGACGTGTCATGCTCACCATCGCCGAACTCGCCCGCGCCACCGAGCGCGTGTTCCCGACCCACGCCCGGGTGGAACGCTATTACCCGGCAGGAGCAACGCAGCAGGCTCGCGATATCCTGGGCCGTTGCCTCGATCGCGGCGAAGGTCCCGCGCTGCTGATCGGCTCGCCCGGCACCGGCAAGTCGATGCTGCTGAACGTCCTGGCCGACGACCTGGGCCAGAGCCGCCCGGTGGTGTTTCTCACCAGCGCCCAGCTCTGCACCCGGCGGGCGTTGCTGCAGTCCATTCTGTTCGAGCTTGGTCAACCGTATCGACAGCGGGACGAAGGCGACCTGCGGCTTGCACTGATGGACTACTTGAAGAACGGCGACGTCACCACCACAGGCGTGCTGCTGTTGGTGGACGAAGCCCAGTCGCTGCCGATTAAGCTGCTCGAAGAGCTGCGCATCCTGGGCAACGTCGCGCATCGCGGAGTGCCGATCGTGCGATTGCTGCTTGCCGGCTCCGCGCCGCTCGAAGAGACGTTTAGCGAGCCGGCAGTCGAGGCGTTCAACCAGCGGATCGCCGCGCGGTGTTATCTCTCTCCTCTCAATCATCACGACACCGCGCAGTACGTGCGTGGACACCTGGCCGCGGCGGGCGCGAATCCGGACGAGGTGTTCACAGCCGACGCGCTCGATGCGGTGTACCACGCCACCGATGGCATTGCGCGGTTGGTGAACCAGGTTTGCGATCGGGCGTTGGTGCTCGCGGCCGCGCACAACCAAACGCAGGTTGGCAAAGACCTGGTAGAAGGAGCGTGGGCCGATCTGCAGCAACTGCCAACGCCCTGGAACCTGCCCGAAGTGCCGGAGACGACCGCCACCGAAGCGGAGAACGACTCGGAGATCGTGGAGTTCGGCCCACTGTCGGAGGATCACGCGGAAGAATCGGACGGCGAGTTCGTCGAAGCGACGTTCGAGCCGCCTTCCCCCGCCCGGCTGCACGAACCGGAGGAAGAGGCCGAACTGGAACTCGAACTGCAGGACGAGCTGGAGCTGGAGTTAGAGCAGGAGGAAGTCGCCGAACAGCCGCAAGAGGAACTCGCAGAGCAGCCGATCGAGCAGCCGCTGGTCGATGAAGTCCCCGTCGAAGTAGCAGACGAAGCCCCTGTCGAAATGGCGACGACGATCATCGAGGCCACACCCACTGCTGTTCGGCTGGAGGCCAACGACAACCCGCCTGCCTCGACGATGGACGACTTGTTCGGCGGGGATGAGTTCGAAGAGGAAGTGGTGATCGACGAGTTCAAGAGCTTCGAACAAACCATCCCGCCCAGCCGCCCGCGGGTCACAAGCGCCTGCGAAGCCGAGCTGAGCCAGATGCTGCACGACGTGATGCAGGCCAGCGGTGTGCATGAAGAGCGAGCGGAAGCCGCGCCGGCTGCCAGCGAGGATGTCGTGGCCGTCGAAGAAACCGCCACGGCGCTTCCAACTTTCGGCATCGTGGACGTCGACTCGCACGAGTACCACGAAGCGGACGACATCGCCCCCGATGGCACGGAGCTCGACGACGAGACCGACCAGGTGCTGGCCGAGATCAACGCGATTGCCGACGAAGCGCAAGAGGTGGCCGAAGCCGACGCCCAGATAAAGTCGTGGCACGGCGACGATCTGGAGATCTTGGTGATCGAAGACGAGATGTCGAGCCCGGTCGACACCGCGGCCGCACACCGCGCCGACTATCGTCAGTTGTTCAAGACGCTTCGCGAAGAATAACGCGTTTGGCGTCCGTTGTGTAAGCCGTTGGGGTGGGGTAGGCTTGCGAGTTCCTTCCGACTACTTGCCTCTACCGATCGCTTCACAACATGACCACCTATCTGGTAACCGGCGGCGCAGGGTTTATTGGTTCGCACATCGCCACCGCGCTGGTGGAGCGTGGCGACAAGGTGCGGGTGGTCGACGATCTATCGAGCGGGTTTGAAAAGAACCTCGAACATCTACGCGGCGACATCGAGTTTGTTCAAGGCAACGCGGCCGATCCCGCGCTGATGTTGCAACTCGTCGAAGGCGTGGAAGTGGTGTACCACGAGGCGGCGCTCGCTTCGGTGCCAGCCAGTGTTCGCGACCCGATGGCGTCGCACCAGGAGTGCGCGACCTCCACGGTGAACGTACTCTCGTGTGCCCAGCGCGCCGGCGTGCGTCGCGTGGTGCTGGCCGCCTCGAGCGCGGCGTACGGCGATCGACCCAAGCCCGTGAAGCAGGAGACCGACCCGCTGGACCCGCTGTCGCCTTACGCGGCGGCGAAAATTGCCAGCGAGTACTACTGCCAGTCGTTCACCAAGAGCATGGGCCTGGAGACCGTGTGCCTGCGGTACTTCAACGTGTACGGTCCGCGGCAAGATCCGGCCAGCGAATACTCGGCGGTGATACCGATCTTCGTGAGCAAGATGCTTGCGGGTGAGCGCCCCACGATCTTCGGCGACGGTCAACAGTCGCGCGACTTTGTGTTTGTGTCCGACGTGGTGGCCGCCAATCTACTGGCGGCCGACTCCGAGAAGGCGGTTGGCGAGTCGATCAACATCGCCTGCGGCCGCCAGTCGACGCTGCTTGACCTGGTAGCGGCCATCAACTCGGCGCTCGGCACCAACGTGGAGCCCGAGTTCGCCCCGCCAAGAGCCGGCGACGTCCGCAACAGCATGGCCGACATCTCCAAAGCGCGCGAGTGCCTCGGCTACGAACCGCAAGTCGACCTGGCCGAAGGGTTGAAGCGTTCGATTGAGTATTACCGCTCGATCGTTGGCTGATGGTAGCTCGACTCTCCGAGTCGATTTGTTACGGGTCGACTCGGAGAGTCGAGCTACATTAGGCGGCCATAGTACGGTTCTACCGCGTAAGTCAATTGTGCGGACTGTAACTCCCCGTCTTCGGCCCCTGCGCGGATTTCCGAGGAATTCTCTCAAGTCGCAAGACCTATATTTCTGGGAGGCCGCCGGGGGAGGTGGCCCGAATTGCACCTCGAATTGGGATCTTGAGACATGTCGAAGCGGATTGGGATACTTACCAGCGGTGGCGACTGCCCTGGTTTGAACGCGGTGATTCGGGGGGCGGTAAAGTCCTGCGTTCAACTGGGCTATGACTGCTTCGGCTTCCTGAAGGGATACGAAGGGCTGTACGCGCCCGTGCAATACGTGCCGCTGACCGGCGAGAGCACCAAGGGCATTTTGAACCAGGGCGGAACCATCCTGGGCTCCACCAACAAGGGCCGCTTTGCCGCCATTCAGGGCGTGAACGATCGCGTCGAGATTTCGCAGCACCTGATCGACGGGGTGAAAGAGACAGTCCGGCATCTGGACCTCGACGGACTCATCTGCGTGGGCGGTGACGGGTCGCTGGCCATCGCGCAGCAGTTCCACGAGAACGGCATTCCCGTCGTCGGCGTGCCCAAGACCATCGACAACGATCTGACCGCCACCGCGTTCACGTTTGGCTTCGATAGCGCGATTGAGTGCGCCACCGACGCGCTCGACCGATTGCACACCACGGCCGCCAGTCACGAACGGATCATGGTGCTCGAGGTGATGGGTCGCCACGCGGGCTGGATTGCCTTGCACTCCGGCATTGCAGGCGGCGGCGACGTGATCCTGATTCCGGAGATTCCCTGGAACTACGAGGATGTGTGCCACAAGATCCTGCACCGCGAGAGCCAGGGCAAGAAGTTCACGCTGGTCGTCGTGGCCGAAGGAGCTCACTTGCCGGATGGCGAGATGGTAGGCGAAGAGCAGGAAGGCCAGCAACTGAAGCTGGGCGGCATCGGCAAGCAAATCACCCAGGAGATCGAGAAGCGATTGCACCGCGAAGCGCGGCTGTGCGTACTCGGTCACCTGCAGCGCGGCGGCGCTCCGACCACCTTCGACCGGGTGTTGGCCACGCAGTTTGGCGCCCACGCGGTGCGGCTGGTGGTGGAAGGCCGCTTCGGCGAGATGATCTGCTCGCGTCCGCCTGAGATGACCAGCGTGCCCATCGCCGAGGCAGTGAGCAAGATTCGCCAGGTCGATCCGATGGGCCCCGCGGTGCAAGCCGCCAGGGCGCTCGGCATCAGCTTTGGCGATCGCCCTGCCGACGAGGTGTCGCACGGCGTGTTCGACCTCAAGCTCGAGCACGTTCCCGACCTGCACGACACCGAGGGACTGCTGGAGAGCACCGAATCGGCCGTCGAAGCGGCGATGGCGTAAACCGTCGCTAGCAGCCCCCCATTCCGACCGTAGTTCAAGGCCCAAACGCGGCCTCGAATCCTGTGTTCTTGCATGCCGGTATCCGGTTTTCTTGAGCGTTGGCGGTCTGCCGTGGGAAGTTGTTGCAAGACGTTGTCACGGGGCATAGGCCTAGCTAAGCTGGGGACATGAAAACTCTCCCCAACTTCCGATCGTTTGCACTGGCGGCTCTGTCCACCGTGCTAGTTGCTCCCATCTCCCAAGCCGATGAGGCTGCGGCCTATTCGTGGAATAACAACGAGGCCGAGCACTACGCCGAGTTGAGCCACAACGGTTCGCCGCTAGTGCGATACATGTACACGCCGCTCGACGAGTCGTCGGACGAGAAGCGAGCGGAGACCTACAAGCCGTACCTGCACGTGTACAGCCCCGACGGATCGCAGATCATTACCAAGGGGCCGGGCGGGCTCTATCCGCATCACCGCGGCATCTACTTCGGCTTCAACAAGATCACCTACGGCGATGGCAAGAAGTGCGACACTTGGCACTGCACGCAAGGTGCCTATGAGCAGCACCAAGATTTCGACTCAATGGAGGCCGACGGCGACAAAGGCTCGTTCGTCTCGGAAATCACCTGGCATGGCCGAGGTGGAGAGCACTTCGCCAACGAGCACCGCAAGCAGACCATCTCCCAAAAGGACGGGATGACGCAGATCGACTTCGAGTCGAAGCTCGAGTGTGCCAATGGCATCGACAAGATCAACCTGGACGGCGACCCCCAGCACGCAGGCGTGCAGTTCCGTGCCTCGCAGAAGGTGGCCGACGATACCAGCGGGCAAACGTACTACGTACGCACCGATGGCAAAGGCAAGCCGGGCGAGACCCGCAACTGGAACCACCGCCAGAAGGACGACCCCATGAACGGCGAAACCACGAATCGCCCGTGGCTCGCCATGTCGATGGTCATCGACGGCTCGCGTTACACCGTGCTGTACCTCGACCATCCCGACAACCCCAAGCCGGCCCGCTACAGCGAACGCCCCTACGGGCGGTTCGGTTCGTACTTCGTGACCGACGTCACGCCCGACAAGCCGCTGGAAGTGGAGTATCGCTACTTCATCAAGCCGGGCGAAATGACCGTCGAAGAGTGCCAGAAGTTGGCCGACGAGTTCGTCGGCGGGCGCTAGGTCGCCGTCGCCATTCCGATGGCATTTTTAGCCACGGATAGACACGGATGAAACACGGATTCTGACTAGGGTCCGGCGTCTCCTATTGATTCGCGATCTAACCCGGCGTAAACGCCGGGCCTAGAGCGGCGTTTCGGGTCTATCGCCTCCTGCGATAGCCGGCGCCGCCCAGTAGCACCGCGCCCAGGGTGACCAGCCACACCGAACTTGGCTCGGGGATTTGTAACGCGTCGAATGTGCCCACTGATGCGCCTGCGGCGATCAATGCCTCGCGCATCAGGTACGCGTCTTCCAGGTCGGTGATGCCATTGAAGTTCATGTCGCCGTGCAGGTACTTGTCGACGCTCGACATGTTGGTGGTATCGGTCCGCCACCCGGCGATGAACAGGTTGAGGTCGGTTTCGTTGACCAACGTGTCCTGGTTCAAGTCGCCGTCGATCCCGTTGAGCGGACTGACCGCTTCAAATGCTAGTTCGATCCAACTGCCGATGGAATCAACCCCGGTATCAACGGCCGAGATGTTCCACCAACTGCCAGCCAGCAGCGTCGGGTCCGGGGGATTGAACGCAAGGAAGTCGTAGTCGGGATTCGACTGCCCGATCGAACCGGAGTCGACGATGAAGGTCGACATTCCGAGCGTGGTGTCCTCGATAGAACGCCCGACTTCCAGCAATCGTTCCGTGTGGCTGGTCTGCGGATCGAGGTCCATGAGAATCACGTCGTCACCGCTGCCACCATCGGTGCCATCGGCATGCAGGTAGAAGTAGGCCCCGTCGGCACCCGATCGGTACTCGATATCGATCCGCTGACTGTCGGACGAGAAGGTGTTATTCGACACATTGTACTTCTGGCCAAGGCGAGTGTAGGTCAGGCCGTAGTCGACGGATGGATCGTACCCGTCCGCCACCCCGTAGTCGCCGCCGCCGTTGGTGACCGCTTGCAGTTCGTCGTGGGCGTAGATGCGATAGGTTCCGGCTTGGTCGACGGTTTCGACCTGCGAACTGGGGATCCAGCCCAGTTCGACCTTTCCGCGAATGTGGAAGTCGCCCTGGCTGCTGCTGCTTCCCATCGTGTCGAAGGGGTTCCCGTACTCATCGTTGGCCACGCCAAACGGAACCGCATCGAAGGGCGACGATCCGTTGGGGTAATCCAGGTACTCGCCTTGCACTCGGTCGAATGTGTACGCGTGGAAGTCGGAGTTGTTGCGCGTGACCAACGCCGTGGCGTGGCCCAAGCCCACCTGGTGACCAATCTCGTGATTGATCAGCCCCTGACTGGTCGACTGCAAATAAATCCTGTCGCCAGCAGAAAGCCCACCCCACCCCTGATCGGGCCATGGCGAGGAACTGGTGACGTCGAAGGCGGTCATGTAGTAGTCGTCCATATCAATGCCGTAGGTCGCCTCGGCGTAGTTCTCGACCAGCGTATTGAACGGGCCGCGGTTGCTGCTGCTGCCTGGTCGCGTGCCGTCGGCATTGAAAGGGATCGCGATGTCTAGAATCTGATCGTAGTAGATGTCGAACTTGCCGCCGGAGTTCTCGGCGAAGAAGTCGCGCGTGCCGGCCTCGCGAGAGCGAACGGAGTTCACTTTGCTGGTCCACGCCGATGGCGAGATGGGGATGTTCTCGTCGTGCACCACCAAGTACACCGCCCGCTTCAAGCCATTGGACCGATGGCTACCCGAGCGGCTGTGCTGCGGGATGCTGGGGTTGGGAAAGACGTCCGCCCAGGCGCACTGGGTGACGATCGACACAAGACACGCCGCTGCAGTTACGCAGCAGCACCGCCTGAAACATTGTTTCATTGATCCACCTGTTTCTCTGTTCGAGTGCTCGACAACACGCGGCGACCCGCTGCCCCTTTGCGGGTTCTCCGTCCTTCGATCCAACGACCCTAGGCCCGTTGCGGGTTGTAGCGTAAGTTCCGTAGGCCTCATGATAGAGCAGCGACGGGCTACGCGAGTCCGTTTTCTCGCACCGTTCGACCGCTTTTACGCAATTTGCCGGGTGGCGTAGGGGGCGACCCCGCCGAATTGGGGTGGCGCCGGGGCGGTTCCACCCCCTGGACGAATCAGTAACATAGAGTTGAAAGTCCCAAAAAATCGGCGGTGGAAAGCTAGTGCTTTGACCGCTTCGTTTCTAGGGATTGGCGACGACGCTAAGCCTGTCCGCGGGTACAGGTGAGACTGTCGCCAACCCCAAAGTCCTCATGAATGTGACAAAGCACTAGGAACTCTATGGCAAGCGATCAGTGTATTGGCGTACTCACCAGCGGGGGCGACTGCCCTGGGCTGAATGCTGCGATTCGCGGGCTTGGCAAGGCCGCCCTCGATCGATACGACATGTCGATGATCGGCTTTCGTGACGGGTTCCGCGGCTTGGTGCAGGACCGCACACTGCGAATCACCGGCGAGAAGCTGTCGGGCATTCTGACCGACGGCGGCACCATCCTGGGCACCAGCCGCGACAAGCCCCATAAGATGCCACTGGGCGACCGCACCGAGGACATGACGCCGGCCATCGTCGAGACCTATCACCGCCACGGCCTGGAAGCGGTGGTGTGCATCGGCGGCGGCGGAACTCAGAAGAACGCCATGCGGCTCATGGAGGCAGGCCTGAACGTCGTGACGCTGCCCAAGACCATCGACAACGACATCGCCAAGACCGACGTGTCGTTCGGTTTCGACACGGCGCTGCAGATCGCCACCGAAGCGATCGACCGCCTGCACAGCACGGCCACCAGCCACCATCGTGTGATCGTGGTCGAACTGATGGGCCACCGCGCAGGTTGGCTGGCGCTCGGGGCCGGCATTGCCGGCGGCGCCGACGCGATTCTCATCCCCGAGATTCCCTACAGCGCCGACATCGTAGCCGACGCCATCAAGCGTCGCGCCAAGCGCGGACACCGTTTCAGCATCGTGGCCGTGGCCGAAGGCGCTGTGACCGTCGAGCAACAACAGCAGATCGACGATCTGGTGCAGCAGAAGAAGGACGCCCAGGACAAGGATGAAAAGAAGGTCGCCTCCGATGCGCTGAAGAAGTTCCACGAAGAGCACGTCGACCACACGCTGCGACTCACCGGGCAGCTCGAACAATCCACCGGCATGGAATCTCGGCTCACCATTCTGGGCCACCTACAGCGCGGCGGAACTCCCTCGGCCGCCGACCGCCTGCTCGCCACGCGCCTCGGCTCGGCGTGCGCCGAAGTGCTGGCCAAACGCCAGTACGCGGTGATGGTAGCCGCCCGCGGCGACGCCACGGAGATCGTACCGCTTCCCGAAGTCGCCGGCCAGAAGAAGCTGGTCCCGCCCGACCACCCTTGGATCCAAGCCGCCCGACTGGTGGGCACCTGCATGGGCGACGAATAGCACGCGCTGCGATCCTCGACGGAATGGGGTATCCTAGCCAGCATGATCTATCGAACCTTCGGCCGCACCGGCCTCCAGATGCCTGTGTTCAGTTGCGGCGGCATGCGCTACCAGCAGTCGTGGACGGACATGCCGCTGGCGGACGTGGAGCGCGAGAATCAGCGCAATCTGGAAGCCACCATTCGCCGCGCGGTGGAGCTGGGCATCAACCATATCGAGACCGCGCGTGGTTATGGCTCCAGCGAGCGGCAGTTGGGCGTGGTGCTGCCGACGTTTGAGCGCGAGCAACTGATCGTGCAGACGAAGATCGCCCCGGAAGCCGATCCGGCGGTGTTCGAAAAGCACTTTGCCGAGTCGCTCGAGCGGCTCAACCTCGAGTACGTCGACCTGCTGGCCATCCACGGCATCAACAACCACGAACTACTGTGGCAGTCGGTGCGGCCCGGCGGTTGTTTGGCGAGCGCCCGACGACTGCAGGCCGAAGGCAAGGCGCGGCACATCGGCTTCTCGACGCACGCGTCGACCGACACGATCCTCGAGACGCTCCAGCATCGCGGCGATGGCGGCTTCGACTACGTCAATCTGCACTGGTACTACATCAACCAGATCAACTGGCCCGCGGTCGAGTTGGCGAATCAGCTCGACATGGGCGTGTTCATCATCTCGCCGAATGACAAAGGCGGCATGCTCTACCGCCCCAGCGAGAAACTCGCCCAACTCTGCGAGCCGCTGCACCCGATCGTGTTCAACAGCCTGTTCTGTTTGTCCCGCCCCGAAGTGCACACGCTGAGCCTTGGCGCGTCGAAGCCCAGCGATTTCGACTTGCAGATGTCGAGCCTGGAGCTGTTGCCTCAGGCGGGTGACGCGATTGCGCCGATCGTCGCGCGGCTCGATTCTGCCATGGTCGACGCGGTGGGCGCGGACGTCGCCCGGCGCTTCGCCGAGGGCCTGCCCGACTGGGAGTCGTCGCCCGGTTATATGAATATGCAAACGATGCTGTGGCTTCGCAACCTGGCCTTGGCGTACGACCTGACCGAGTACGGCCAGATGCGGTACAACCTGCTGGGCAACGGCGGTCATTGGTTCGAGGGCCTCAGTGCGGCGAACCTCGACCGCATCTCCGACGAGCAGTTCGACAAGGCGGTAGAGTCCTCGCCGTTCGCCAAGCAAATTCGCAGCTGGCTGTCCGAAACGCACGCATTGCTCGGCGGGGCGGAACTGAAACGCCTTAGCCAGAGCGAATAGCCCATCGCATTGCGAATCCGCGGGTCCTGAATGCGGGTTCGCGGTTTGACACGCGAGCCCCGGTTCGCGAAACTTTGGTTCTACCTCGAACACACTTCTCTCGGGCTGGAGACCCTAAGTATGGCGGATGAACATGGTGGTGAGCTGGATACGGTGATGCAGGAATCGCGGCTCTTTCCGCCTGCGCCGGAGTTTTCGGCCCAAGCGCGGATCAAGTCGCTCGAAGAGTACCAGCAGTTGTGGGACCGTGCGGCTGCCGACCCGCCCAAGTTCTGGGCCGAGATCGCGAGTGAGGAACTGCATTGGTTCGAGCCGTTCACCGAGGCGCTCCGCTGGAACGAGCCGGTGGCCGAGTGGTTCGTCGGCGGCAAGACCAACGCCTGTTACAACTGCGTCGATAAGCACGTGGCCGAAGGCCGCGGCGATCGCACCGCGATCATCTGGGAAGGCGAGCCTGGCGATCAGCGGACGCTTACCTACGCCGAACTGCAAACCGAAGTCTCGAAGTGCGCCAACGCGCTCAAATCGCTGGGCATCGGCCAGGGCGACGTGGTGAGCTTGTACATGCCGATGACGCCGGAGCTGGCCATCGCCATGCTGGCGTGCGCGCGGATTGGGGCGATTCACTCGGTGATCTTCGCCGGGTTCTCGGGCGAGGCCATCGCCGATCGCAACAACGACGCCGGCGCGAAACTCGTGATCACCGCCGACGGCGGCTGGCGGCGTGGCAAGGTGCTGCCGCTCAAGGAGACCGTCGACGAAGCGTTGGCCAAGAGTCCCACGGTCGAGCACTGCTTGGTGCTGAAGCGGGCCGGCGACGCGCCGAATATGCAGGAAGGTCGCGACGTGTGGTGGCACGACGTCGTGGACAACGCATCGGCCGACTGCCCGGCCGAGCCGCTCGACAGCGAGACACCGCTGTTCATCCTCTACACCAGCGGCTCGACTGGCAAACCCAAAGGCATCAAGCACACCACCGCCGGTTACAACCTGTACGCGAAGAAGACGTTCGAGTGGGTGTTCGATCACCGCGACGACGACATCTTCTGGTGCACGGCCGACTGCGGCTGGATCACCGGGCATAGCTACGTGGTCTACGGTCCGCTGTCGGCCGGCGCGCAAGTGCTAATGTACGAAGGCGCGCCGAATTTCCCCGAAGGAGATCGCTTCTGGGACATCGTCGAGCGTCACAAGGTCACCGTGTTCTACACCGCGCCCACGGCCATTCGCGCGTTCATTAAGTGGGGCGACGAGCTGGTCGACAAGCACGACCTGTCAAGCTTGCGAATCCTGGGCACGGTGGGCGAAGGCATCAATCCCGAAGCGTGGATGTGGTACCACAAGAAGATCGGCGGCGAGCGCTGCCCGATCGTCGACACGTGGTGGCAGACCGAAACCGGCGGCATCATGATGAGCCCGCTGCCCGGCGCCATCGCCACCAAACCTGGCAGTTGCACCAAACCACTGCCCGGCGTGGTTCCGGCGATTGTCGACGACCACGGCGACGCGGTGCAACCCAACCACGGCGGCTGGCTCACCGTCACGCACCCCTGGCCTGGCATGCTCCGCGGCATTTGGGGCGACATGGATAGATACAAGGACGTGTACTGGTCGGCCGTGCCCGGCAAGTACCTGGCCGGTGACAACGCCCGTTGCGACGACGATGGTTACTACTGGATCATGGGCCGCATCGACGACGTTCTGAACGTGTCTGGGCATCGGCTGAGCACCATCGAAATCGAAAGCGCGCTGGTCTCGCACCCGGCCGTGGCTGAAGCCGCCGCCGTGGGCCGCCCGCACGACCTGAAGGGTGAAGCGGTGGCGGTGTTCATTACGCTCAAAGACATCGACCCCACCGAGGAACTGCGGGAAGAGCTGAAGCACCACGTCCGCAAGGAAATCGGCGCGCTAGCGCAACCCGACGACATCCGCTTTACCGGCTCGCTGCCGAAAACCCGCAGCGGCAAAATCATGCGCCGCTTGTTGCGCGACATCGCCGCCGGCAAAGAAGCCGTGGGCGACACCACGACGCTGGAAGACTACACGGTGCTGGCAAAACTGCGCTCGGGGCAGGAGTAGGGTTCAGCCACACTGTCGCGACCACACATAGCCCGGGACGGAAGTCCCGGGTCTCGAGCAACTTTCTATGTAGCCACCGTCGCCAGACGGTGGATGCGTTGCCACAAACGTTCGCCGCCCCAAATGTCATGCGTTCTTGGTGGGGCGTCCACGCTCTGGCGAGCGTAGCTACGGGCGCGCTCGGAGCGCGGAGCGAACGGCTACTTTCTCTTCCGCGTCTGCAGGGCAATGGTGGGTGAACCCACTACGCTGTGGGACCGAACTGCGGCAGTGAATCCTCGAAATTCGCACAAAGCACAAACTTATCGCTGATTGAATCGGCAATGAGCTCGCACATGCCCCTGGCAACTTCGATTTGATCGACCATTGGCTTATTCTTCAACGGAGTGACCTGCAACTCATACTTGTAGTGGAAAAATCCATCGGGTTGCGAGACCAAGTCGGAGTCCGCTTCGTCGTTGACCAGAAGTTCGCACGAGTTTCCTTTATAATCAAACGAATTTGATTTGACGCGGACAGCCTCAGTCAAGCCCGCGACAACTAGATCGACAATCGTGCTTGCGTGTTGATCTGAGTCAATCATCACGATGAACTGTCGAGTAGGGTCCATAGCTCAACTTGCGTTGTATTCTCGGCACAGCTCGTTGAAAGTGATATCACCACACTTTGCTAAGTGCCGGCCAGTTTAAGGTCAATTCCAGTTCTTTGCTGGAACAATCGTAAGGGTGAGTGGTTCTGCTTTGTCCGGTGCTTGGCCATTATACGCGATGTTCCACCGGCAGATTTACGCACCGTTCGCAGGGCAATGGTGGGTGAACCCATCGGCGGGAGAGTTCCTTGGCCGAGACACGTTTTCCTCGCCGATGGAACCACCCACCCTACGATTTGCGGCATCGTCTATGAGCTTGGAGCGCGGAGCGAATGGCTACTTTCTGGCTGGTTTTCTTACACTCGTTTGGTAGAACCTAGGTAGACGTAACTGTACACCCATATATATACCCAAGGAGCCCGAAGATGGCGAGACCACGAGTATTAGACGATGTGAAAAAAGGTGAAATTGCCGCCCTGATTTCTACCGGGATGAGCATGTCGAATGCAGCTCGGTACGTGGGGTGCGATCGGAAGACGATTCGGCGGGAACGCGAAATCGACGAGGCGTTTGACGAGCGGATTCGGCGGGCGCAGATGGGGGCAGAACTCAAACCGCTGCAGGCGATTCGCGAAGCGGCTAGCAAGCACTGGCGGGCGGCGGCCTGGCTCATTGAACGGCAGGACAAGCAGCGGGCTGCGCGTCGAAAAGCCAAGCAAGCCGACAAGGTGACCGTGTCGCGGAAGCAGCTGGCCAAAGTGGCGGTGAAGGTCAAGCAGGCGGCGTTATCCATGGTCGCGTTTCCGGAGTTCGAAGCAGAGGTGGCGCAGAAGATCGACGAGGCGCTGGTCGAACTCGCGCCGGTGCTGGCGGCGCCGCGACCATCCGCGCCTGAGCCGGTGGAAGTTCAAGCAGAAATCACTGAGCCGATGAAAGTAGAAACAGAAACGCCAGTCGCCACCGAAACTGCGATTCCAAACGGCGCGCAGACCACGTCAAAGTCATTGCCAACCAAACCGACGTGGCAGCAGTCGGCCGCGTTTCTCGAGCAGCTTCACCCGGAGCGATATGGTCCACCGGCCGAGCGGGCGGCCGAGCCGCCGACGGAGAAGGATCTCAAGTTCGCCGCGGCGCTGCAGGACTTTCGCGACGACTTGTTCGGGGTGCTCCGAAAGGAACATGCGGAGCGAATGGGTGGGACATGCGGGGAACAACCTGGTGGGGCAGAACCGGCCGAGGTGCGAAAAGAGTCGGAGAAAACCGAGGTTTGTGAGGAAGCGTAGCGCAAAGGTCCACGGGGTTTTGGGCCAACGAATCGACAGTGGGACCAAAACGGACCAAAACGATTCTGGGCCGTGGGAACTCCCCGGGCGCGGGCTGCGTCTATTTGTGTGAGACCATTTTGTTCCCCCGGACAGGAGCCGACCCATGCGCGCGCTTACGCTTTGTGCCATTTTGCTAGCTTCGTTTGTTGTCTCGCCGACGGTCGTTGGCGAGGAGGCCGCGGTTCGGCCCGCGACGCACGAAATTGCGGTAGCTCCGCCCGCGGAAAAGAAGCCGCGGATTGAGGTGGCTTTGTTGCTCGACACCAGTGGTAGCATGAGCGGCTTGATCAATCAAGCGCGAACGAAGTTGTGGCGGATCGTCAACGAGTTCGAGGCCGCACGCCGCGACGGAAAGCGTGCCGACGTGTACGTCGCGCTGTACGAGTACGGCAACGACAGTGTGCCGGCCGACAAGGGTCACATCCGCCAGGTGGTTCCGCTGACCTTGGACCTCGACAAGATCTCCGAGGAGCTGTTCGCCCTGACTACCAATGGTGGCAGCGAGTACTGCGGACAGGTGATCGAGCAAGCGGTGCGAGAGCTAAAGTGGAGCGACGAGAAGGCCGACCTGCGGTGCATCTTTATCGCTGGCAACGAGCCGTTTACGCAGGGTTCGGTCGACTACAAGGACGCATGCCACGCGGCCGCGAACAAGAACATCACGGTCAGCACCATTCACTGTGGCGACTACGACACCGGCGTGAACACGCAATGGGCCGACGGCGCAAAGCTGGCGGATGGCAGCTACATGAACATCGACTCCGACCGCGTGGAGCCCCACATCGTCGCCCCACAGGACGAGCAGCTTGCCGAACTGAACAAGAAGCTCAACAGCACCTACTGCGCGTATGGCGGTGAAGAAGAACGTCAAGTCGCTGCAGCTCGACAAGAGGCTCAGGACACGAACGCTGCGAAAGCGGCGCCGGCGGTTTCGAGTCTTCGCACGCTCAGCAAGGCGGGCCGTTTGTACCGCAATTCCAACTGGGATTTGGTGGATGCGGTGGAGGAAAAGAAGGTCGACCTGGCGAAGATCGAGAAGAACCAGTTGCCCGAGGAGCTTCGCGAAATGTCGACCGAAGAACTCCAGGCGCACGTAAAGAAGCTGGCCGACCAACGGGCGGAGATTCAGCAGAAGATCAAGTCGTTGGGCGCCGAGCGGGCCGAGTACGTCGCTGCCGAGCGGGCCAAGTTGGCCGAAGAGGGTGTCGACGCACTGGACGATGCGATCGTGGAGTCGGTTCGCAAGCAAGCTACGGCAAACTCGTTCGAATTCGTTGAAGAGTAACGTAACGGCCACCTCGCACGTGGTTCACCGCAGGGAGCGCGCCGCCAACCGCATGAGCACCACCGACGCCATTGGTGCTCTTCGGGCGGCCGACTCCCGCGGGTGGATTGTGAGCTATGCTTAATTGGTAACTTTTCCAGCAAGCATATCTCTCGCGGGGCGATGCGATGGCGGCCACTCAATCCACCTTACCGTCAAAACTGATTCAATCGGCCCACCAGTGGTGGCGTCGCCATCGCCATGAGTCGAACCACTGCAGCGAATGCGACGAGCCCATTGGTTCGTTCGACAAGGTCTGCCAGAACTGCGGCCAAGGCAACCCCGCCCGGGTGTCGCCCTGGCTGGCAGTGTATTTGTTCGTATGCGTCGCGATGATCTTCATGATGTACTCGGCATTCAAAACACTGCTGTCGTAAGTGGATTCGACACTCGCAGTGCAGTGGCATTGGCGCGATTCGCTGCCAGTGAAGAAGTACCGCCAAGCAGCATTAGCTGACCACCGGCGGGCACGCGTCCAGAATTCGCTTGACGCTTCCACCAATGTGCAGTATATTCTGCACATTCACGGGAGCAAGTCATGCCGAAATTCACACCGGGCGAACTGGCCGTCATGCGAATCCTGTGGGAGCATGGCGAACTGAAGCCGGCCGAGATTCAGGCTCTGTACCCAGAGCCGATCAAGAATCCCGCGCTCCGTTCGTACCTGGCGATACTGCTCGAGAAGGGGCATGTTGCCCGCCGCAAGTCGGGCAAGGCCTACTTTTACAAGGCGACGACCCGTCGGCACTCGGCGTTTCGGTCGACCGTTCGAGAGATCGCCGACGCTTACTGCGAAGGCTCTGCGAAGAACCTGATCCTGCATCTCATCCGCAGCGAGAAGCTCAGCGAGGATGAACTGCTGGAACTCAAACGCCTGGCCGACGATCGCTAACTTTGAAGGGGATACCATGTTGTCCGACACGTTCTGGCTCGCAGAGACCGAGGGCGGATGGTTCGCGTGCGCGGCGGCGGTGCTCGTGCGGATCACGCTGCTCCTGGCACTGGCGTGGATGGGACATCGTGTGTTGGGGCGACGCAGCCCCTACCTGCGGGTGTTCTACTGGCGTGCGGTCGTCGTGGGATTGGTCGTGGTAACGAGTGTCACGCTGCTGCCGTACCGCATGTCGCTTCCGCTCTGGCCATCAAGCGCCGATACGGTTCCCACCGCAACGACTCCCCACGGAGCAACCGAGCCAGCGATCATCGCAACGACCCATGAAGCACCCGTCGAAGCACTCCCCGCGCCCGATGCGGTGCTGGACGATCCCATCGATTGGCAAGCACCGATGGTCAAGCAGTCGTCGACGCCGGTGGCGGATCCGACACTAGCTGTAGCACCTGCCACGCCGTCCACTTCCACCTTCGGTCTTTCATTCTGGTTGGCCAAGCTGTGGATAGCGGGCGGAGCGGTTTCGATGGTCTCGTGGTTGCTCGGCAACTGGCGGCTTCGCCAACTCTATCGCAAGGCCGCGCCGGTCCCCGCGGAGGTCGAATCCGAACTACGCCAGCTGGCAAGCTGGTTTGGTTACCCGACGACCATAGCGGTCCGCCAGACCAGCGACCTGTCCACGGCCATTAGCTTCGGCGTTTGGAGGCCGCGCATCTTGATGCCGACCCACCAGATCATCGAAGGCGAGCCCGTGGAGCAGCGAGCGATGCTGGCGCACGAGGTGGCACACGCAGTAGGCAACGACCTGGTGTGGAATCAATTGATGGTGCTGGTGCGGGCGGCGTTGTGGTTCCATCCGTTGGTGTGGCCCATGCGACTGGCCCACGCCGACGCCTGCGACGAAGTGTGCGACGCTCGGGCGGCTGAGTTTCTGGGCGACAGCAAGCTGTACGGTCGGGTGCTTGCGCGATTGGCCCTGAAGCTGGCGGGTCGACAAACGTCCTTGGGCCTGGCCTTCGCGCGGCGCTCGCAAGTTCGCAAGCGCGTTGAGTTAGTTAAGGAGAACGTCACGCGCCAAAAGCCCAAGCAGCACAGAACTGCCTTGCTGCTCGCGAGCGTGTTGGGTGTGTCGGTCGTCACGGGCTTGGCGACTACCGAACGAGCCCCAGCGCAGACGCCAACGGCCGAAGCGGAGTCGGCGCCTGTGGCGCTCACCGCTACCACCGAGCCCGGTGCCGCGGTGGAGTTGTATCGCTACGCCGACTGGTCGGCCGAACCAACGCTGGAGTTGGAGACCACAGCAGACTCCAAAGGCATCTTCACCTTCGACAAGCTGCCGGCTCGGGACAAGGACACGCAACTATACGTGGTCGTTAAGAAACCCGGGTTTGCTCCGAAGAGCAGCCTCATTCGTGACGACCATGAGGGGCCGATGGAGATCGAGTTGCACTCCGAACCCGTCTCGCTGAGCGGCGTGATCACCGACAACACCGGTCAGCCGGTTGTCGGAGTCCAGGTTACCACGCAGTATCGCAAGCATCCAATGCCTGGACTACACATCGCGACGACTGACCAACAAGGTCGGTTTTCCATCGACGACCTATCGCCCTGGAGTGTGGAGGAGACCAGGACGTTCGATCCGAAGACCGGAATGGGAACCATGGCCTCGGCTTTCCGGTACTACGTGACGCATCCGAACTACGTCCGCACACATGGCGAGTACACGCGCATCCCACAGCAAGTGAAACTGCAACTCAATCCGCCGGCGATCATCGGGGGCAGGGTGTTCGACTTGGTGACCGGTAAGCCGATGGCAGGAGTTGAAGTGCAGGCACAGGGCATTGGCCCCGGAGGTTGGCATACCACCACTTCCGACGCCGAAGGCGAGTACGAACTCCGATTGAACGGCGACCACTACAACATCTGGGCCGTGGCGCCGGAGCGGATGCCGCTAGCCATCAAGGCCATCCATGCTGCCGCTGGCAAACGACTGATCGGGCAGGACATCCGCATGACGCGCGGTGGTTATGTCGAAGGCAAGGTGCTCGACGCCAACAAGCGGCCGATCGATGGCACGCAAACCAAGCTGAGGGTCGCGCACTACGGCCCCGCTCGACCGAAGGTCGGGGCGGCGGTCACATCCACACTCGTAGGCGACGACGGCAGCTACCGCCTGCACGTGGCCCCCGGCCGCAACTACATCTACCTGATGGGCGGCAACGCATCAGCCTACGTCGAGGTGGGAGACGGACAAACGGTTCAGCACGACATCCTGCAAGGATCGTCCGACACGTTGACGCCAAGGATGATGGACGACGACGATCGCCTGGCTCAGCAAATCCGGGAGGCAGCCCGGCGAGCCAAGCAGGCGAAGAGCCCCCAGCAGCCACAGCCCGACGCCGCGACGCTCCGCCCCGACACGCCGGTCAATCAGCTCATCACCGTGCTGGACGACATGAACCAAGGCAGCGAACAGTTCACCGACCTGTGGGCGAACCAACTGCGTACCATCGCGGCGTTTGGCGAAGATGCGGTTCCCGATTTGATCGCGGAGGTCGACCGCACCGACAACGACATGATGCTCCGCAGTACAGCGTTTCTCTTGCGGGCGATTGACGACAAACGTGCGGTGCCGGCCTTGATTCGGGCGATTCCCAAAACGCTCCGATCGCCAGGATCCGACATGGGGCTGAGGATTCGGGGCGCCGACGAGTCGCTGCTGGAGTTCGTGCAAGCGAATGATCTTGATCGAAGGAATTCCGGATCGGAGTACGGTTTCGGACGCCCGGTGCGAGAGGTGTTCGGTGCACTCCAATCGCTAACCGGTCAGAAGTTTGGCGAACAAGAGCTGTACTCGATCTTCCTCAACGACGACGACCTCCCCGGCCAAAAACGCGCCAAGCGTCTGCTCTACCACCGCGTGGCGAAGCAGTGGGCCGAGTGGTGGAACGAACACGCCAGCGAGTACACCGACGACCCCGCTTTCCAGTCGGTCGAGATTCCTACCTTACCCGAGTCGACCAAAAAGGAAGTAGCACTTGCAGCCGACACTCCGCTCGAGACCGCAAGCGGTTCCGGCAACTGGATTCTACAATCCGCGCGTCGCTTGCGTGGGCAGGTGTTCTACGATCTCGATACGGGTCGCGCGACCTCACTACCGAAGCGCTGGCACGATCAGCAGTTCACACCCGAAGTACTCGAGCAAGTCACTCAGTGGGCCGGCGATGCGGGCTACGACTTGATGGGCGACGAACTACCTTCGGATAGCGGCGAACCAGTGTTCGTACTCCGCGGTATTGGACTCGATTGCTGGGAGCTACCGAAGCAGCGTTGGAAGAACGCACCAAGTCCTACGTCCATCGCTCAGTTGCAAGCGGAAGGACGAGCCCTCGATGGCGATCTGCTGTTGCACTTCGACGGCGACAAAGAGCAGCCCGAGCCTGAAGCCGTGGCCACGTTCTTCTATCAAACACGCGAAGGAACGCCTGGCGTCTTGTACGTTGGCATTCCGGTTTACGACGACAGCTTGAAACCTGGAGGTGTCTCCGAAGGAGACGACGAACTGAATCCGGTCGCTTTCAATAAAGGTCGCCGCTTTGGTTTCTCGCGGCTTGTCGTAACGGAGAACGAGTAGATGAGTCGTGGACAATGCCAGACGCCGGGACACGCGTTCACCACTGCCACGCGCGTCGCGGGTTTGAATCACCGTGCAACCGTGCTAGATTCACGTAGACGAGAGCGTCCGCTTCGACGCGCACTCGCTCCTCATCCGCACGACTTCGACGCACGGACGGACTGTTTTGAAGAACACAGAGCTGGAACAATCGCTTGGGCAACACCGCGATGCGGTCTACCTCCTGCTGCGGAAGTACCGCGACGCGGGGAAACCGTTCCTCCTGCGATCCGATATCGTGGCGGTGCTGGAAGAATTTTGCGACAGCGAAATCGGCGCCCCGCTTCGCAACACACCGGTCTACCAGTTGCTGCACGCTGCACAAGAGGCGTTCTTTCGCGACTCGGAGATGTACCTTGACGTGCGGTGGCGCGTATCGCGGCGGACGTTTTGGCAACTGCACTGCGAACACCTGAGTGTGCGCGAAATCTCGGTCAGCCGGTTCCTGAGGAGCAAGGAACAGATTGTCGAACCGCAGGCGAACTACGACGCGGTGCTCGAGATCGACTTACAGCCGTTCGAGCGAGGCTTCCCTCGCCTGCGCGACGCGCGCTCCATCGGGCAGGGCGTCGAGTTCCTCAATCGTCACCTTTCCAACCGTTTGTTTCAGGAACTCGACAACGGCGGGCAGCGGCTGTTCGAGTTCCTTCGTTTACACCGCGTGCAAGGCCAGCAACTGATGCTCAACAGCAGCATCGCCGACCTGGCCGCATTACAAGAAGCACTACAGGAAGCCGATGAGGTGCTGGCCAAGCGCCCGCAAGATGGGCAGTGGGCCGACGTGGCAGCGGAGATGGCGAAGCTAGGGTTCGAAGCCGGCTGGGGTAAAACGATCGACCGCGCGAGAGAGACGATGGGCTTTTTGAGCGACATCCTCGAAGCGCCTGGCCCGGAGAGCATCGCGCGGTTCCTGGGCCGACTGCCGATGGTGTTCACGATCGCCATCCTGTCGCCGCACGGTTACTTCGCCCAGTCGGGCGTGCTGGGCCGGCCCGACACTGGTGGGCAGGTCGTCTACATTCTCGACCAGGTGCGCGCGCTGGAAGAGGAAATGTACGACTTCATCGAACGCCAAGGCCTGGAGGTCGAGCCGCAGATTGTTGTGCTCACGCGATTGATTCCCGACGCCGAGGGAACTACTTGTACGCAGCGGCTGGAGCCAATCGCCGGCACGCGGAACGCGCGCATCTTGCGGGTGCCGTTCCGCAACGAGACCGGCGAGGTGATCCCGCACTTCATCTCGCGGTTCGACATCTGGCCCTATCTGGAACGCTTCGCCGGCGAGTGCTCGCGCGAGATGGTGGCCGAATTGGGGCAGCGGCCCGACTTCATCATCGGCAATTACTCCGACGGCAATCTGGTGGCCAGCATGCTGGCGCACCGCATGGGCGTGACGCAGTGCAACATCGCGCACGCGTTGGAGAAGAGCAAGTACCTGTACTCCGATCTGTATTGGAAGGAGCACGAAGACGAACACCACTTCGCCTGCCAGTACACAGCCGATTTGATCGCCATGAACACGGCCGACTTCATCATCGCCAGCACCTACCAGGAGATCGCCGGCACCAGCGACACCGTGGGCCAGTACGAGAGTTACCAGGCGTACACGATGCCCGACTTGTACCGCGTGGTGTATGGCATCGATGTGTTCGATCCGAAGTTCAACATCGTCTCGCCAGGCGCCGATCCGCGGGTGTTCTTTCCGTACTCGCAAACGGAGCACCGCTCGGACGAGATGCGCGACATCGTGGCCGAATTGGTTCACGGGGATAGCGTCGAGGAGGCCCGCGGCCGGTTGGCCGGTAAAAAGAAACCAATGTTGCTCGCCATGTCGCGAGTGGACTACATCAAGAACATCTCCGGCCTGGTGCAGTGGTACGCCGAAAGCGACACCCTGCAGAAAGAAGCCAACCTGGTGATCGTCGGCGGCCACCCCAAGGCCGAGCCCGGCGGCGACGAGGAAGGGGAGCAACTGCGGCGGATTCACGGCCTGTTGGACGAGCACCAACTCGACGAACGCGTGCGGTGGATTCCGATGCAGACCGACAAGCACATCGTCGGCGAGTTGTACCGTTACACGGCCGACTTCCGCGGTGCGTTCGTGCAACCGGCATTGTTCGAAGCATTCGGCCTGACCGTCGTCGAAGCGATGGGCTCCGGCCTGCCGACTTTTGCCACGTGTTATGGCGGTCCGCTCGAGACTATCGTCGACGGGGTGTCCGGCTTCCACATCGACCCCAACCAAGGCGCCACGGCCGCTCAAAAGATGGCCGACTTCCTCGCCCAGTGCCGCGACAACCCGGGACATTGGGAGCAACTCTCCCGCGGCGGCTTGACCCGCATCGAGCAGCACTACACCTGGAAACTGTACGCCAACCGCCTGATGAAGCTTGCCCGAATCTACGGCTTCTGGAAGTACATCTCGAACATGGAACGCGCCGAAACCACGCGGTACCTGGAGATGTTCTACACGCTGATGTACCGCCGACTGGCCGACGCAGCCAACGGCAGCAAGGCGGAAGAGGTTTCGGGGGAAGAGACGTGACGGGCTTCGACAGGGCGCGGCTATAGATCGGACTCGTTGACCTGTTCGCCGTTTCCGCGTGTGGAGAGAGACTCGAATGCCACCAGGTCGATGTCCTTGCTGAGGGAGTGCACCGAGCCATCGACGAAGCAGAACTGCGCGATGCCCGGATGGGTCGACCCATAGTAAAGCCACATGGTTTCATAGGATTCGCCGTTTCCGGTGAAATCGTTTTCGCGAGTAACGTCCATCCCATGAGAGGAGGGCAATACCCCCCAACCTGCCCACATGTGCGCGTAAGCGACTCCATCGACGCCACCCCCGTCGGGCGTTGGGATGTTGCTGCCGATGGTGCCGGGTGCTTCGCCGAACATGATGGTGTTCGACGTTCCGTCGGATACCTGAGCAAGGCGGGTCTTGGATCGCACGCTAAACACACCGATCAGGTCTTTGCTGACACTTTGATTTCCAAAACCCATATCGAACTGCAGCGTCGGACCCATCCATCCCCATACGCCAGTGCAGCCCAGGTAGTGAGTGCGCCCCATGTCGCCGACCGCATTCACCCAACCATCGGAGAACATCCTGTGGTTGCCGCCAACGTAGCGCGCGTACACCTTATCCATGTACCCAACTTGCGGTTGCTCTAGCGGAACCGATGGGCACAGCAGAACAGACAAATGTGTTTGAGCGACGGCCCATGCTGGATCGCTCTGCACACTGGCGTAACTGTAGTCGTAGCTGTTGACTCCCAGGTCCATCTGCTGGGTAAACTCATCGGCCACCGCAGTTGCTTCCAAGTAGGGAAGCAAGTAGACGAACACGCCCGTCATCTGATGGAACTTCTCGGGGCTACCGGAAGACTCTTTCTCGGCTTTGGGATCGAAATAGTTGGTATCGGTGGCAAGGTAGCCGGGCGGAAGTCGTTTGTTGGTCGATTCGTAGTTGAGAGCAGCGATACCGAGTTGCCGCATGGAGTTTTTGCAAGTCGTGCGCCGCGCCGACTCACGTGCCGCTTGCACTGCCGGCAACAACATGGCAACGAGAATGCCGATGATGGCAATCACCACGAGCAGCTCTACCAGGGTAAAGCCACGGTGTCGGGCGGATGCCAATGGTTGGTTATCGTTCATGGCTGAGGGGTCTCGCTTTCTTGCCACTGGCAACTTGCTGCGGTGTTTGCATCGCTGCCGCCCACAGCAACTGCAATCTCGCCTGCGATCTAGTTTCCGCGCTTGGTCGGTTGTGGTGGAGGTGCGTGCGACGAATCCGTGCTCAACCTCATGCTCTCGTCCGGCACCGACGTGGGATTGTCGGGTCGAGTAATCTTGGGGCGATTGTCTCCGCAACCAAGCGAGGTGAGTGCAAGCGTAATGAGCACCAAGCCAACACAGGTAAACACGCCAAGTTTCCAGCGATCGAACATGGGTCCTGCCAGTTTTGCATGAATAATGGCGACTAAAACCTATCGAAAGGATAAAGGCTCAAATGGTGTTAGACAATAGTTCCCTTGCTTCGCAAGTCGGCTGCCATCGCTTTGTCCGCGAGGCCCATGCCGCGATAGGCGCTCGCCAAGGATTTGTGAGCCGCCGACATTTTGGGCGCCTGTTTGACGCACAACTCGAGCGCCTCCACAGCTCCTGTTGGGTCTCCCAACGCCAGCAGCGCCTTGCCAATAACGAAGTGAACGCGGGGGAAAAAGTGAACCAATTCTGCCGCAATCAGCGCTTGCTCTAAGGCTTGCTCAGGATTTCCAGCCTCTAGTTGCGCCCGAGCCAGGCCGGCGAAGGCAACCGGGCTCTCGCTATCAATCTCCAGCGCCTTTTCGAACGCGGCGATGGCTTCGTCGTACCGCTTCATCGAGATGTAGACTTCGCCAAGCTTGTTGTGCACATGGGGCAAGCGAGGTTCGACCTCCATGGCGCGTTGGAAGTAGCTCAAAGCGTTTTCTGGATTGCCTTCGGCCAGCTCGAGCACACCAAGAATCATGTTCACGCGGGGATGCTCTGGCAGCTTCTCAGACAGCGACTGTAGTATCTCGCGCGCTTGCTCTTTGTTTTGCGTTCCGATGTAGCAAGAAGTCAGCATCAGCTGCATGGCGGAGCTGTTCTTCTGCTCTTCTTCGAGCTGCTCAATGACCTCGATCGCTTCGGCGTACTTGAACGAATCGACCAGCGACTCCGCCAGGCTGATTTGGTTGCTCGCCATGGTCTGACGAATAGCCTTGTCGGCGTCGTCGCCGGGTGGATTGATGTATCCCAAGGCAATCAATTGTCGCAGCACGGCTTGTGATTCGGCCGGATCGACGCGCGCATCGGGCGGGTGCATGCCGCACTCGCCATCAATCTCCTCCCACGACTCGATGCGCTGGATGGTCTCGGTTTCCTCGAGCACTTCGGACAGCACCCGGCCAGGCATGTCGTAGGCAGCAGGCAGGCCCAACAAGTGCAGCACCGTGGGCGCGATGTCCTGGATGGTCGCACCATAGAGGCGATTGCCCGCGTGGAATCCCGGTCCGCAACCAGCCAGGATGCCAAACGGTCGATGCCATTCAACAGGGCCCGACTTGCCCTCGCGGGGATCGGGGCGCAGGTGATCGTTGTAGTACCCGTGGTCGGACATCAGAATCACTGCGGTGTCGTCGCCCGCCAGAGTCAGCAGCGTGTCGAGCAGCATATCGTGGAAACGATAGATGCCAACCATACAGTGCTGATAGACGTCAAAATCCTCTTGCGACACTTCGTCCATCTTCGGAGGATGAAACTCCATGAACTCGTGACCAAACCGATCGATCCCTTCGTAGAAGACGGCCGTGAAATCCCACTCGGATTTGGTCATCAGGTGGGTGGCGACCGCGTGGATGGTGGCCGTTTGAGCGAGCATGTGGCACAGCTTGCCGACCCGCTGACCTTCCTTCTCGATGAGCTCGGCGGCTTGCGGGATGAACGGCAGGACTGCCGTGTGGTCGATTTCGGACGGCAGGACTCGTAGCGAGGCGAGTTCGTCGGCCATCTCCACAGGGTGGACGCATCCAGCGGGAAGTGGCGAAGCGACGCCCTCTTCCACCTTGTACTGTTCGAACTGGTTCGACACCATGACGCCGTTGATCGGCTCGGCCGGGTGCGACGCATACCAGCCAACGATGTTCGATTTCAATCCGCTCTGCGTGAGGATGTTCCAAATCGCCTTGCACTTGCGGCTGGTGCTGCTCGACGGCTGCACGCCGGTTCCGTCGGCGTTGGGCTCGGTGAATCCGTGGATACCGTGATATAGCGGGCGTTTCCCAGTGGCGATGGTGTTCCACAGCATGGGAGAGAGAATCGGGCGAGTCGTCGCCAGGTTGCCCCAGGCACCGCGCTGCAACAGTGCGGCGGTCGTGGGCATTAACCCCTGCTGAACCAGCGGATGGATCATTTGCCAGTCGGCGGCATCCCATCCCACCAACAACACCCTGGCAGGCGAGTTCTCTGAGCGACGACGTGTGGGCTGCATCAACTCTACCTTAGATTGCGGCGACGCAGGACGCCCAGGCCCAACGAACCGGCTGCCAGCAATCCCAGCGCTCCCGGCTCGGGAATGGGTGACGTTGCCGCAGCGGCCTCGGAGCTTACGTGCCCGAAGTTGGCCTTCCAGATCGTGTAGTCATCTTCGTCGACCACGTCGAAGCTATCGCCGTTTTCGTCTCCGTGCCCACCGAGAATGTGATTCGATCCCAGGTTGTTCCGCCATACCACGTAGTCGGCGATATTCACCACGCCATCGTCGTTGAAGTCGCCAGCGTCGCCCTTGTCACCGGTAGTGATGCCCACGTCCGGCTCGGACTCGTACGCCCAGTCGTGCACTACAAACGTGCCCGCCAGATTGTCGACACTCACACGGACCCAGGCGTAGTGCAGTTCGCGGTCTGGTATAGCGGGTGGAGGAAAGCTCGGGATATTGGGGAAGCTGAAGCCGATGTAGGCGTTTTGAACGTTGTTGAACTCTGCGTTGGGATGGTTGTCCTCGTGAGCCATCGATCCAACGAAAACATTCGGATTGATGCTCGATCCGTCGACCATGAACCCTGTCTCCAAGGCGCGGACGTAACCCAGATTGTTGGCTCGTTTCCCCACCAATCTCCCGGGCGCCCATCCTAAGAACGCGCCCTGAAAGTTACCCACCAACCCTTCGTAAGGATCGATATAGTTGTTCAGATAGATGTCGGGCACGTCGTCCGCATTCATCTTGAGCGGCAATTGGTTCCCTTGATCGATCACAAAGTCTTCAATGCCCGAATACACGACTACCGCGTCTGCATCGGTTGCGACCGTGGCTGCAGAACCGGCCGCCAGCGCGTAGGCCAAGCGACGGCGTGAAGTGGATCTATCGTTTGCCGTTTGGCTGGTGGATTTTGCCATGTTGCCTTTGCTCCGACATGGTCGACTGTTCAACGTGTCGAAGTTGTCCCGTAAGAACTCGTAGAATTGGTAACGACAAACGACCGGCAGGTTCGATTGCCTACCGGCCGTTTGTGAACATCAAATGTAACAACAGGCCGTCGATTTGGCTGCTTGGCGACTACGCCACCTTCTTGCGGCGACGCATGGCGGCCACGCCGGCTGCGCCGGCGGCCAGCAGGCCTAGCGTGCCTGGCTCCGGAATCTGTCCCGCGCGGATACCGACGCCAACTTCGGACTCATACGCCCAATCCTTGATGGTGAAGCTCGCCGACGAATTGTCGATGCCTACTCGAATCCAACCATAGCGGATATTGGGGCTCGTGCCGAAACTCAACCCGATATAGCCATCGTCGGCGGTGTCGAACTGCGAGTTAGCGTTCAGCGGACTGGCCATCGAACCAAAGAACGTGGGACCAACGGTCGTGGCGTCGATCAACGCGCCTTCGGTGAGGTTGCTGACGTAAGCGTAGTTGTACGGTCCGGCGTTGAATCCGACCACTTGGCCGTTGCCAAATACGGAAAGGCCCTGGTAGGGAACGCCACCGAACAGAGCATTCTGCAGTGCCAGGTCGGAAAGGAAGTCTCCGTCCAAGTCCAGGTAGAAGCGGTAGGGATCCGGAAACGGAGGGTCATTGGACGGATAGTTGGTGAAGTTTTGGATGCCCGAATACTCGATAGTTGCTTCGGCATCTTGGCCAGAGTTGGCGGCCAGGGCGGCGGCCCCAGCAGCCAGGGTGTAAGCAACTTTGCGTTTGGCGGTGGCTTTGGACACACCACGAGACTTATGTGCCTTCATGAGCAGAACTCCCGGAGATACATCAATGTTAAGAAAGCCTCAACCCTCGGCAGTTTCACCGAGGCACGGTATCGGTGCCCGCCTGAAAGGCACACGGCATTATGAGAAATGCCACCTTGCAACTAGGCGAGTATAGGAACCGCCTCATCGGGGGTCAACCATTTTCGCAGCATTTGAGGGCCCCAGTCGACGGGGAGCGGTATGCCGCCACCTGGCCGGGAGTCTGGGAGGATGCCCTTTGGCGACGAACGGCACCAGAGAGCAGGCTCAGAAGGACCATAAGGGCCGCAGTTGGCTCTGGGATGGTGTGGCTCGCGGTTCCGCTCTCCCCGTATGAAACGCCTAGGTTTTCGACCCAAACTTGATAGTCGCCCGCATCGATCCCCGGGACGCCATCGCCTCGAAACAATAGCGACGAGTCGTCCGCCGCGCCGAAGTGATTCCGCCAGACCACATAGTCGGCCAGATTCACGGTGCCATCGTCGTTGTAATCGCCAGCGTAGGTTTCGGCGTCCTGGACATCGAACGAAAGCGTGTAGAACTGCACGGCGTCGTCGGCGGATGCGACTCTCGCCAGGTAGGTCCCGCCTGCAGGGAGATCGAATTCGACAATCGACTCTGGATCTCCAATTCCGCCCTGGTTGACTGTGGCCAGCAGATTGAACTCGCCTCCGCTCTCGGCATACAACTCCAGGCTCAGATCGCCCAGCATCGAGGCATCGATGTCCTCTATGCCAACGCCGAAGATGAATTCGTTGTACGTGGGGCCCGCTGGCGTAAGAACCAAGTCGAGTTTCGTCGGGCCGACGGTGGTGAAAGAGAAGTAATCGACGTCGCTGGAGTCGCTGATACTCACGAAGTCCATTGCCTCTGGCGCGATACCGACTCCCACGGTTGCGTCGATACCTACGACCTGCGGGGCCATGGGCGCAATGCTACCCAAAGGGTGCGCGGTCTCCGGCGTGTTGTTCCCACCTGCCGTTTCAAGTCGATCGCCATACAGATAGTGCGCTCCCAGTATGTCGTCGAACTGCGGCCCATCGAACATGGAACTGGCGCCCGACTCCATCAAGAAACCCGAGCTGGGAGAAACCGTGTGGCCAAGACCGAGCGAGTGACCGATCTCGTGGGTCAACGTGTTGCGCAGGTTAAGATACGTGTTGCCCGCCCCAGCGGTGCCATAGAAGACCGCATCGTCGGTGTCGATCGTGATATCCCCGTTGGGAATGAATCCCGTTTCGGCGTAGGCCTTGGCCGGCCCATCCAGCGATGTCCCCCCCAGTCGTATGTCACCCCGCACTCCGACGGCTCCCAACCAGTTTCCATGCGGATGGCCCGTCAAGCCATCGTCGAACGGCTCATACTCCAGCACCACGCCACTCACTTCGCTCCAGCGTTGGAAGGAACTGTCCAGCAGATCAAACCAAGGTCGGGCTTGATAGTCGCTTCCGCCTTGCTCGACGTCGAAGATGTCGTCCAGGAACGAGACTAAATCACTTGGCTGTGATCGATGGCTGATCGTTGTCCCGTCGGGCACAATGCTCCAGGTCAAAGTGACGGGGTTCCCATACGGGGCGGTCAAACCATCGGTGGCAGTGAACGCCCACCGGCCGTTCACCACGTAGGCACACACTCGACCAGGCAGCAGCGCATAGGTGCAGCACGCCAGCAACACGTAGAGGCCAAGTCGTAAGCAATTCATCTTCCTCAATGCCGTACCCAGTATGGCGGTGCCGTTTGACCGTGTTGCCAGCAGTTTCCGCCATCCACTGGAGTCTCCAGTCTAAATCGCCAGCGCACAAGACGCCAATGATTCGCTCGGAGCCCATCGGCAGCGAGGCCCATCGTCGCAAGTCCAGAGCGGACAAGAGTTAACGCAGCGCGGTGCGAATCGGTGCGACACGGTGATAAAGCGGAGGGCAAGGGACTCGAACCCTCAACCCCTTGCGGGGCAACTGATTTCGAATCAGTCCGAGACGGCTGGAAATACCGACGAAAACAGCATGCTGACCCGAGCGTAGCACCTAGCGCAGCAGACAGGTTCGAGATGGACACTCAACTGGCTGAAGTTGTCGATGGCCTCATGTTCCTGAACCGATCCGCCTGGCAATCCTCGCACTGCTGCAAAGCTGGGTATCAACTCGAATTTCGTATCACACGTTCTCGATTTCTGCTACGAATCGGGAAAATTCTGAAATATGGCTATTATTGTTTCCAATTATTAATGCCTCGAACGTTACCTTAGCAACGAACGACTTTTCTAAAATCATCTGTTCTCTGCAGCTGGATTCCGGTGTGGCTGGATTGTATACGGACTTGCCTGAAGATCGGACAAACACCGAATTCCACGACCTGTTCATGGAGAATCGGCGTCGAGTGTTTGGTTACATATTGACGTTGTTGCCAAAGCTCGAGGACGCCGAGGAAGTCTATCAAGCCGCTTGCGTAGTCATCCTAGAAAAATCGGAGCAGTTCAAAGCTGGTACGGATTTTGCGAAATGGGCATGTCAAATCGCCCATTTCGAAGTACTCAACTACCGCCGCAGAAAGCATAGAGAGTTTATGGTCTTAGATGGAGCGGTTCTCGAGGCTATGGCGGCTAGGCAGCTGGCCGCCATCGAGGGGGAAGACCTCCGTCAAACGGCCCTTCAAGGTTGTCTAGGCAAGCTCAATAAAAACGATCGCAAACTCATTGAATCGCGATACCGCCGCAATGTGACGACAAGGCAGCTGGCAGCCGAGATCTCTCGTCCAGCAGAAAACGTCTACAAGTCACTGCAACGCATTCGCCGGCAATTGCAGCAGTGTATCGAGCGGACTCTTGCCGCGGAGGGGCGATAGCGTGTCCGAAACGAACTGGAAAGAACTCGATGATCTGATCAACGCGCAGCTCGAACGCGAGCTGTGCGTGGAAGATGCAGAACGGCTTGCCGTTTGGCTGTCGATTGACGAGGAAGCACAGGCTTACTACGCCGACGCTTTGCGGTTGCACGCCTCGCTAACGCTCGAACTCTTCGATGAGGATTTACTCAGCCCCGTTAAGAGTTCTGATGCACCGAGCCCCTGCCATCTGTCGCTTTCGGCTGGCAAACGCGAGCCGCCACCTAGGTATTTGGCGAAAGCCCACATAAACGACAAACAGGGGCAGGCGGAGGCAACGCAAAGGCAATCTACCGCCTTACGCGGATGGTTCCCCGGATTGACGGGCATATTGGCTGTGTCTTGCTTGGCCATGATGCTCTCGGTGGTTGCAGTTTTCGGATCTGAACTATTGATTTCTGCGGTGTTTTCCACGCGGCGGGCAAGCACTGCCGACTCGTCCAGCGGGATGATCGTCGCCCACGGCAGCCAGAGAGAGGGCGCAGTTGTCCAGAAGGCGAATGCCAAGAAAGGGACTCGCCGTATCGGAAGTAGCGGGCATTCGCAAGGCGCATTGGCCAGCGTGTTTCTCTTCCCGCTCCCACCCAAACAGCAAATGGAGCGTATCGAGTCGGTTCAGCTCGAGTGGACCTACAAGCGAAAGGACCGCGATCCCTGTTTTGACGTCGACTTGTACGGCTTGGGATTCGTTGAGCCGGTGTCCCTTCGAAAGATCGGATTCTGGGAGGGTCCTGTCGACAAGTCGTCTCGTCACGCATACGGAATGGCTGGCTCCGCAGAGAGGAGCGTAATGCTTATCAATCGCGGTGTAATGAAGCCAGAAACGCCCTGCGGCCGGATCTCGATTGAGAGTCGCCAACTTGTTCGATTTATCCAGTCGCTTTACGACGACGGGGCCAAGGAAGGCGATTTTGCCGTTTTTCGTCTCAACGCTGATGAGTCTACAGTGGGCATTGCACGTGAAACCGGCTACGCCGTTGTTCACCCGCCTAGTATTGAAGAGTTGACGTCTGACGATGAACTGCCGGTGTTGAACATCACCACTACCAGCGGACCGCGCAGCGAAGAGCGCGTGTTTGCCAAGGCGGGCACGGCCTCTCATTCTTTTTCAGAGCATTGGTCAGGCGGCGTGGTCAGATCCTTCAATAACGTGGTGCAGTCGGGGCCGAATCACGATGGAACTCGACGCATCGGAAGCAGCGTTGTCCAAGGGGTGGGACTCGTGAACGTGCTTGCATTTTCATTGCCTTCGGTCGACGAACTTGAAGGTCTCGCTTCAGCTCGCCTGAGGTGGACCCTCGCCTCGAAAGACAACTCGCCTGATTTCTCCGTCGATCTTTACGGGTTGGGTTACCTTCACGGTGAGTCGTATCGAGGTCCCTGCTTCTGGGAAGGAGAACACGATCTGCTTTGCCCATCCGACTACGGCTTGCAGGGCGATCCGGGCCATGTATTCCTTATCTCGCGCCGTGTAATGATGCCAACGACGCCGTGCGGGCCGGTTACGATCGAGAATGCGGCACTTGTTGACTTCCTGCTCTCCTTGTACGCCAACGGAGCTCAAGAGGGCGATCTGGCTGTGTTTCGCTTGAATGCTGACATATCCACCTTGGATATCACACGCGGTACCGGCTACTCCGTCATTCACGCACCGGTTACGCAAGGCAGAACCGATGACTTCGATTTACCTTCGTTGTCTTTAAACATCATCGGCGAATGGTCTTCCAGTGATATGCTCCCCGTCTCTAGCAAACAGGAATAGTTGCAGTGAGTACGACGCCTATTCGTTGTTCTGACAGTACTCAGCCATGTAATCGCCAGCGTGCTTTTACATTGGTGGAACTCTTGGTTGTCATTGCCATCATTGGGATTTTAGTCGGATTGCTCCTGCCGGCTGTCCAGGCAGCACGGGAAGCTGCCCGACGATCACAATGCACGAACAATCTTAAGCAGATCGGGCTGGCACTGCAGAATCACGCATCCACTTACGGCGAGTTTCCGGCGGGACGACTCGGCTGCGACAATTGGCCGGGTCAACCGTGCCAAGGAGTTCCTACAGACGAACGTGTTGGCGCCAGTTTCTTCGTTACCATTCTCCCCTACCTCGAAGAACAGAGCCTCTTCGACGATTTTAGCAAGCAGGACTTTGTCGGCGGCCCGTGGGTGACTGCGAGTGGTGGAAGTTTGACGTGGCTCACCAACTACTCCGATGCAATCGCTGCGAGGCCTAATGTCTTCGTGTGTCCTTCCGACGAGGCCCCGCCTTGCGCAGTGCCCGAGGGAACCTTGATTGTAGGAGAGTCACACTATCTCTCAGGTCGCGTGACGTGCGCGGCGACTGGCAACTACGCGGGAGTCATGGCCAGCATGGAGGGGCCGCCAGACAATAGTTATCTAGTGAAACTGGGCAGCGGCGCATTTAACTATAAGAAGACACTTGGGAATCGCCAGTTCACTGACGGATTGAGTAACACACTCTTCGTTGGCGAGGCCGTTGTGTCAGACACGAAAGATGGTGGTGCCATCGTGTGGAATCTCGGCTATCGCTTCAGCACACTGCGAACAGCAGCAAATCCCATCAACACTCCGACGGGCAAAGGCATTGTTACCACGGCGGCCAATCGCGTGCCAATGAATGGTGCATTTCAGAGCAAACACCCGGCTGGTGCGCTGTTCGTGTTTGGTGACGCACACGTGGACTTTATTGGCGAAAACATCGACCACCTAAGAGTTTTTGCACCTCTGGCCACGCGCAATGGTGGCGAGGTTTTCGGGGAATACAACTAACAGGTGTTCAAATTGAATCGAATCGATAAAGAAGATCGTTCACCGACGCCGCCTCGGCACGTAAGGTCTGGGCGGCTCTGTGTCGCTTCGTTGTTGGTTGGCGCCTTCGCGATGGTCGGCTGCAGCGACGGTCGCCCCGAACGAGTTCCTGTGTCCGGTACGCTGACCATCGATGGTCAGCCACTGGCTGGTGCATTCGTCAATTTCTACCCGGCCTCCGGCCGACCATCCAATGGTCGGACCGACGAGTCCGGGCGGTTTGTACTCGGCTGCTTCGAAGACGATGACGGCGCCCAAGTTAGTACGCATGAAGTAAGTGTAATCGCCGTGGAAGAGATCGCCCCGAACACCATGAAGTGGTACGCACCGAAGAAGTACTCGCGTGTCGATACGGCAGACCTGAGCTACACCATTGATCAGCCGGTCGACGACTTGTCAATTGACCTCACGTGGGACGGTGGAAAGCCGTTCGTCGAACGATACGCAGGAGGCGATTAACTGACCTATTCCCTTCATTCCTTTGATGGAGACGCAGCGAGCCGCTCTGCGGCGTCGCTGCATGCTTGTGACGCGGTACCTTATCTCACTTATTGTGCGTGTGAGCACAAACCTTGGCATTGAGGAATTCTTGATGAGAAAAACACCTTTGAGTCGATTGCCGTTTGAACTTCGCGTAGGCGGTTGGGCGACTATCGTTGTCTTGTCCTTCGGGATTACACCCACCACGGGATTTGGCTACGACGAAACGTTCGATGGCGGGGCAGTTCCAGGCAACTGGACGGCACAGAACGGTTCGGCGGGTACGGCAACACTCGGGATTGTCGACGATACCGCGGGAATTGGTGCCGGCAACGCCCTATCTGTTGTCAGTGCGACGCGCCAGGGAGTTATTGGCCAAATACCCGAGTTCGCCTTTGCGAACGTCGGTGATAGCATCGAACTGCGATTCGACGTTCGACTCACCGATTTTCCAAACAATGCGGGCGGCTTCCGCTTCGGACTCTATCACGACAACGGCGGTAGTGGGTTCAGCAGCGGGTATCGTGCACTTCTTGGTACGGGAACAAGCTACCTTAGCACCGATATCCAAGCGGACGGTGGCGACACTGATATTGGGTTTGGCACGAATCGCGAGAACCCGCCGGGTTATCAAAGCAACCTACCAGGCATCAACGACAACAACCCACATTCAATGGCGTTTATCCTTAACCGCACGGCGAACGGCGTGGAGATGAATGTGCTTCAGGATGGAACACCAAACTTCTCTGCCCCGGTCGAGCACGTCATGGGCGAAGGCACCGGCACGCCGATCGAAGCGCAAACTGCCTTCAATCAAATAATGTTCACGACGAACGGCGGTTACGAGGGATTCATCGACAACGTCACGGTCAACTACTTTGTACCTGGCGATGTCACAGGCGACGGATTCGTGAACGACGATGACTTCGACGTCATCCTCGGCGCTATGTTCACAAACGTCAGCCTGCGGACTCAGGGCGACCTGTCGGGGGATGGCTTCGTCGATTTCGCCGACTACAGAATCTGGAAGGATACACCGAAGACAAACCCGGGCGCGATAGTGGGGTCCATTCCGGAGCCGAGCGGAGGGGCGTTGATGGGACTGTTGATTGGAATTGGAGTCGCTGCACGCAAGCGCTGGAAGGTGCGGGATCTTGGTTGAAGGCCATCCTGCAAGACAACACTTCACAGACTATGCCGACTTGTCAATTCACTATGAGGCCTCATCGACATGCGTTATTTACTCCTCTATTCGATTGCCGTTGCGATTGCGCTGATCGGGTGTGCCAACGCAACGATCGCGCAGAACTACCTGTGGATCCCAACAGCTGAAGATCCTGCTGGAGATTGGAACGATAAGGCGAATTGGACCGACGCTGGGGGCGATTTCGTTCCCGAAGGAAATGTAGGTGAGACTGCCGAAATCAGCAGTGGCGGCACCGCCTTCGTACAAGACTTCATCAACAACACCGGTATCACTGGCGGAGGAATGCTTGGTCCCGGTGCGATATCGCTTTCCAACGAATCTATCCTGGAGATTCAATCCAGCAGCTTAATGTCGACGGACAGTAGCGGCGGCGCCAATGGCGAAGTGTCCGTCAACTCGGGAGCAAGCCTTCGCTTTCTGGGCAGTGGTGCGCTCGTAGCCGATTCGATCACGATGGGAGCCGGTGGAATCTTCGATTACCGCGTGACTCCCGCATCGCCGTTCGGCACCGCGCGGGCGACTATTGATGGTTCGGCACAATTGGGCGGCGTGTTGCAAGTTAATTTTGGCAGCGGAGCAAGCTTCATGTCAGGTGACGTCGTTCAACTGGTCAACGCCGCTTCGGTCGACGGAGAGTTTGCAGAGGTTAACGTGACGGGCAATGTAGTCGGCGGCCTCGGTATGGGACAGCGGTACGCCGTTCAGAAAGTCGCGGGTGGCAATGGCACGATCGCGCAGCTTGCGGTCGAGCAACGACTGATCCTCACCGTTGATCGCGACACGACGAACGTATCCATCAGCAATCCCAGTTCAACGTCGATCGCCATTGACGGGTACTCCGTGGGCTCAGCCGTAGGCTCGATCAATGACAGCAACTTTACCGGCTTGGGAGCTGGGTGGAGCACATCGCCTACTTCGTCCAGTCGAGTCACTCAGTTGAGAAACTCTGGGACGACCGCTTTTGCGAACGGAACGCTCGCTTCGATTGGTACTATTTTCGACCCGCCTGCACCGACCGAGTTCGGCGTCGACTCTGATGACATCGAATTCTCCTACACCCTGTCCGGCAATATCGAACAGACAGGATTTGTGAACTATGTAGGCGACAAGCGCGAGAACAACCTTGTTCTCACCATCGACGACAACGGCATGGCGGCGATTCAGAATGAGTCGACACTTTCAGTTGACATTGAGGGATATACGATTAGCTCCGCCGGTGGACTGCTCGACTCCGATGGCTGGAATAGCCTCGACGAACAGAACGCTGAAGGAGGTCTATGGGCGGCGTCGCCAATCTCTGATGAGTTTCGCATCACCGAGCTTATGAATGATTCAGCAACCACCTTCTCGCCTCTAAAGGGCTTCAACTTGGGACAGCTCTACGACAATTCGGGCGCGGGAAGCGTGAACGACTTGACCTTTCAATTCCTGGTGGCGGGAGAGACGGAGCCGATGACCGGCATTGTCGTGTTCGGCGACCTGCCCGATCTAACACAAGGCTTGGAGGGCGATTTCAATGGCGACGGATTTGTGAACCTCGCCGACTACGTTGTGTGGCGAAACAACCTCGGGGCTCCCGACGAGTCGGTCATCAACAATGTCGGCGATGGGTTGAATGGGGTGGATGCCGGTGACTACGTGATATGGAAAGACAACTTCGGCATCTCGACAGGTGCGGCGATCTCGGTTGGACCGTCGAAGGTTCCAGAGCCGGGCAGCGTCTCGCTGCTACTAATACTGGGAGCCATTATCAGTCTAATACGCAAACGCTAGAAGCTACGAAGTCGGAACACGAGTGGGCAACTGGGTTTTCTTCTTCTTTTCGCACGGGAGAGTCTAATGAGTCGACATACTTTGAATCCAACACAGCTGAGGCCTCGCACATTCGCGACGAGCAATCATAACGGGCGCTGCGTTGCCTGGATCGCATTGGTGGTGGCAGCACTATGGGCAGCACCAGGCAATGCAACGCCTATTTACTCCGAGACATTTGACGGCCCAGCGGTTCCATCCAACTGGACGGCACAGAATGGAACTCAAGGATTGGCTACGCTTGCCATTGCTGACGATACGGGTGGAATCAATACAGGCGACGCGCTGTCCATTGAAAGTGCGACTCGGCAAGGTGTGATTGGCGAGTTCTCTGAACTCTCCCTGGTGGACGTCGGCGATACAATCGAACTGTGCTTCGACTTGAGGCTCACTCAGTACGCAGACAATGCCGGCGGCTTTCGCTTTGGACTTTATCACGACAACGATGGACTGTCGGATAGCAGCGGCTACCGTGCCTTGTTGCGCACGGGTTCATCCGGCGGCAGCCTAGACGTGCAGGCCGACGGCGGCGACACAGATATCGCGTTTGGTACGAATCGCCAGAATCCTCCCGGTTATGCTACCCATGTACTTAAGATTGACGACACCCTTCCTCATGCACTTGGAATGACACTCACTCGAACAAGTGGTGGCGTAACAATCAACGTGTCGCTAGACGGCGTACTCGCTTACCAGCCCGATCCCTTGGAACATGCTACGGGTGGAACTATCCCTATTCAAACAAGTTTCAATCAGATCGCTTTCACGACAAATGGCGGTTACACGGGACTGATCGACAATGTGCAAGTCAAGTACACAGCCATACCGGAACCGGCCTCGCTGGCTCTTGTAGCGTTGGGAACTGCATTGCTAGCGATCGCGAGTGGTCGTTCACGTAAGCGGTAAGTAATGGAACCAACCCGGTGCACAGTCGGTAGCTCTACGAGGCTGCCGACTGTGGTCGGGGGAAGGGCTTGCCGCGGATGTGCACTCATGACAAATCGATCTGCTGAAAGTCTGGCAACTCGACGACTTGCTGTATCGATGGGGCATGCCCTACTAAGACAACACGAAAGAGAACATGCGAAGAGCGTTTCCCCACCGGAACTTCATTCAGATATCGATAGTCATCGCAGGTTTCCTCGCCTGCGCTTCGGTGATTCGTGCGTCTGACCCGCAAGACTACCTACAACTCATTTCCGTAACTGATGGCGACCCGAGCACCAACGATCTTGGTTGGGCACACGGGCACATTAATGCGGTGCCATTCAAGCGGCAAACGGTGACTACGTCCGGAGATTATCAGTTCACTTCTTACTACGGTGCCGATGGCAAGCTGATCTTCGGGAGACGCAACTTGTCGGACGCCACGAATACATGGAGTCTATTGCAAACGGAGTTTACATCGTTCAATATCAACGACGCCCACAACACCAGCTCCATCGCGATCGATGGCGATGGATTCTTGCATGTGGCGTGGGGTGTTCATGGCAATCCGCTTCTCTATTCACGATCGACAACCTCCGTGGTGAACGACGATCCGTTTGAGATGGTCGGCGGAACGGTGGGAAATGCGGCGAGCATCACCGACGCGTTGCCGTTTCAGAGTGCTGGAGTAACCTATCCTGAGTTTACCAACATTCCTGGAAGTGGTGACTTGCTGATCAACTATCGCCGTGGCAGTTCTGGCGACGGCGAGTGGCAGCTTGTCCGCTGGGACAATCAGAACGACGTATGGAATGGAGTTCATACGGCACTCAACTCAGGCGACACCGGCCCCCAACCCTGGTTCGACGACGACTATAGCGGCGACAGCCTGCCCGATACCAACGCCTATCCCAATGGCCTTATGACGGACTCGAAGGGGCGAATGCACATTACATGGACGTGGCGGACCGGTGGTGACTCTCCGTCGGGCTTTGGCGACTACCAATCGAACCACAATGTCATGTACGCGTATTCGGACAATCAGGGAGTCGATTGGTACCGAGACGATGGCACCATCTACCAGCGCAACAACGTGCACGACATTGATGAAAACAACGCCGTTCCCGTAGTACAGATTCCCGAAGGCAGTAGTCTTATCAACGCGACCAACTCTGCAATCGGGCCGGATGACAACTACTACATGACCACCTACTGGGCCCCTGGAGCCAGCCAGGGGAACCATCTGCGGCAGATCATGCTCGTCGAATACGACGGAACGCAGTGGAAGACTCACCAGGTGAGCGAGCGGAACCCTGAAAACGGAAACAATAGAATTCACGAGTCGCAGTTGCGCAATTTCTCGCTCCGCCGTCCAACGGTCATGGTTGATGATGAAAATCGCGTTCTCGTTGTATACGCCGACCATCAACGCGGAGGTGGCGTGACAGTCGCCTACAGTGAACTTGCTAGCCGCGATGACTGGGTTACATTCGACCTTACGCAAGAGGACCTTGGCTCCTGGAGTCCGATGTACGATTTGAATCGCTGGCAAACCGACGGCGTACTCAGCATGTACTATCAACCGACGGGACTCGGTTCGGCCGCATCCGAGGTGTCGATACTCGAATGGGACGCTCGGGCGTACTTCGACGCGAATCCTCAACCCTCTGATCGCCTTGTTTTGACGGTGAACCGAGAAGCGAGGGATGTATCGATCAGCAATCCCCTCTCGACGCCGATTGAAATTGACGGCTACTCGGTGACCTCAAAGCAAGGACTAATCGATGAGGCGAGTTTCGCCGGACTTGGAACTGGATGGTCCAGTTCGATGGTTTCGGCAACGCGGGTTACTCAGCTAAGAGATGAGGGAACGACCGCGTTTGCCGACGGGGTCCTGCATGCGCTTGGTGCTCTCTTCGCACCCGCGGAGCCAACTGAGTTTGGCGTCGAGACAACCTCAGGAGATCTCAAATTCAACTATACCCAACCCGGGTTCGAAAACGTCGTTGGCCTGGTGCAATACGTGGGCGACGTGCGGAAAAACAACCTGGTGCTCACCATCGACGAGAACGGCATGGCGGCGATCCAAAATGAATCGACACTTTCGGTCGACATTGAGGGATACACGATTACTTCCGCCGGCGGACTGATCGACTCCGATGGCTGGAATAGCCTCGACGAACAGAACGCTGAAGGAGGTCTATGGGCGGCTTCCCCCATCTCCGATGAATTTCGCGTTACCGAACTTATGGATAGTGGAGCAACGACCTTCACATCTCTGAAAGGCTTCAATCTGGGACAACTCTACAACGATTCCGGCGCGGGAAGTGTCGAAGACCTGACCTTTCAGTTCTTAGTCGCGGGAGAGTCTGAGCCGATGATGGGCATTGTCGTGTTCGGCGATCTGCCCGATCTAACACCCGGCTTGGACGGCGATTTCAATGGCGACGGGTTCGTGAACCTCGCCGACTACGTCGTCTGGCGGAACAACCTCGGGGCACCCGACGAGTCGGTCATCAACAATGTCGGTGATGGGTTGAACGGGGTGGATGCTGCGGACTACCACCTGTGGAAAGTCCGCTTTGGCGAAGCTCTTTCTGCCGCTTTGGAAACCAATGAGACGCAGGTTCCCGAACCGAGTACGTCCTTGCTGTGCCTGGTGACCTTCGCTGCGATTGCACTCAATGAATGCTGCAGAGGCAACTTTCGTTCACTGCGCAGCTCGATTTTTGCCGTTCTTTCCGTCGCTTGTTCACTCTCCCTTGCGATCAAACCGACGCTGGCCAAGGTAGTCGCCGAAGACTCCTTTGTGTACGCGGAGAGCAACGTCAAAGACCTACAGGGAGGGTCGGGTTGGGCGCAGGTCGGATGGAAGTCGCCAACGGGTATCTCACAGTATCTTTGCGACGAGAACTTGACTTTCCCGTCCGCTGATGGTGAGCAAGTCGGCACTGGAAGGGCTGTGGCCGTGCACGGTACCGGCAATCGCAATAATCCGCTACGAAGGGAACTCAGTACACCCTTTAGCGGCGATGAACTCTATGTTCGCTTTTTGTTGCGGTACGACGCGACCTCTCTCGACAATCCAGGGCGGCATGGTAACGGCGAGTTCTTCGTCCTCTGGCTCGACGACATCGATGGAGGTGATGGAGCCGGCCACAATCCGAACGTGCCCAACATCGGCATCAATGCCTTGCCTGCCGACGATAATGGCGAGCAAGGCAAGAATGTCTTCATGGTCCGCATTGGAAGTGAAAATACCTCCTTTAGCGAGATCGAAGTCAAAGGCAACCATACGTATGTCGTTATTGCAAGACTCTCGAAGACTCAGCCGGGACCGTTGGGTTCATACGACCATTTGGAACTCTGGATCGATCCTGAAGATGGCATGCAAGATGTTCCAGATGCAACAGCCTACGGCCGGGGGTCCAATCTAGTTCGATGGGTGGGGTTTGCTACGGGTAGGAAAACAGAGTTGAGCGATTTCGTGCTGATTGACGAACTGGTGCTCGGCGAACGATGGGCCGATGTGATGCCAGGTGGCGAAAAGGAACAGACGCCTGAACCTGAAGACATCACGCTTGCGCGAAATGCGAGCGGGAGAGTCGATTTTCGACGGGACGTTTATCCCATTCTGTCAGACCACTGCTTTGCATGTCATCAAGGGCACGATGCCGAATCGGGTTATCGTCTAGACATGCGTGATGAACTGCTGGGCATGTTTCAAGGCAAACCGCTAGCTGTCCCAGGCGAGAGCGAACAAAGTCCGATATACACTTTACTGGTAACTGATGATGAAGACCTGCGAATGCCGCAAGGAACTGATCCTCTCCCGGATGCCGACATCGAGGTGATCCGCCGATGGATAGACCAAGGCCTGGATTGGGACGACAATCTGCTACCATCGCAGCCGCTCCAAAGCAATCACTGGGCGTATCAGAAGATTCAACGACCAACAGTACCAGGAGTTCAGAATACGGATCAGATACGCAATCCAATTGATGCGTTTATCGATGCTAAACTCAAAGAAGAGGGACTGGAACCATCCCCACGCGCCGATCGTCGTACGCTGTATCGGCGGCTCGCTTTAACCTACACAGGTCTGCCGCCAACGCCTGAAGAGATCGAATCGTTTCTGGCCGACGACTCTGAAGACGCTTATCGCAAGGCCATCGACCGGCTATTATCTTCACCGCACTACGGTGAACGATGGGCGCGTCATTGGCTAGATCTTGCCCGTTGGGCGGAGAGTGATGGTCATCAGCACAACGAATCCCGGCGCGACGCCTGGCGCTACCGAGATTATGTCATTAACAGCTTCAACACGAACAAACGACACAACGATTTTCTACGCGAGCAGATTGCGGGCGACGAAATCGAGCCGTATGAAGATGAAAACCTGATTGCGACAGGATTTCTCGCATCGGGACGCTACAGCGATAATGAGCTCGACAAACCACTTCAACGAAATGACATTCTGGTTGATATCACGAATGCAACCGGATCAGCCATATTGGGGCTGACGATTCATTGCGCACAATGTCACACCCACAAGTTCGATCCAATAACTGCCCGTGATTACTACCGATTCGGTGGATTCTTTGTTAAAGGTCAACCTGGAAGGCTACTGCTTCGCGGTGACGCATCACAAGCAGAGTACGAGAAAGCGATTGACTACGCGGACGAGCAGTACGAAATCATCGGAGCGGTTCGATCACGCATCGAAGCCAAGAAGCGGATCGCTGGGCAGCCTGTCTTTGCCATTACCAGCGATCTGAAGAACGGAATGTCTGGCGAGCAGAAGAAGCGATATGGCGAACTCAAAAAAGAGATTGAGACGTTCGAGACCACTTGGGGTTTTTACTCTCCCGTCACCAGCCCAAATTCTGTTGCGGTACCTTTTCACGATGTAACGTCACCTCTCGAGTACGCTCCGTCTATGCTGGAGCGGATGAAGCCCGTCCTTCTCATTCGTGGTGATATCGATGCTCCCGGCCAGGAGGTAGATGTTGGATGGCCGGCGATATTTGGAAAGTCCTCAGACGATGCTGGCATTCGCCAGCGACCACGTAGCGCACTGGTCGATTGGCTGGTCAGCCGCGATAACCCATTGGTCGCGCGGGTCTGGGTCAATCGCATTTGGCAATATCACTTCGGCACTGGACTCGTGTCGACTCCCGATGACTTTGGGACCCAGGGTGACCGGCCAAGCCATCCGCGATTACTCGACTGGCTGGCGGTGGAGTTGATTGAAAGCGGTTGGAACACGGGGCACATCCAACGGTTGATCGTCGAGTCTGATACTTTCCAGCGTTCGTCGCAGTTCGTCGAGGATTCTGCAGTGGTGGATCCTGAAAACAAGTACTATTGGCGATGGAAGCCGAGACGTTTGGAGGCCGAGACGATTCGCGACGCGATGCTGGCAGCTTCCGGGCTTTTAGATCCCACTGTTGGAGGCCCGAGCGTACCGCTGAAGGAGTGCCAAACTTCCCTTCGCCGCACAATCTATTTGGAGCAAAAGCGTGGCGAATTGCCGGTCGTCCAGCAACTCTTTGACGCACCCACTACATTAACTTGTTCAGGACAGCGATTGACTTCCACCGTGCCACTCCAACCCTTGTTCTTGCTGAACAACCCGGAGGTATTCCGGTATGCCGAAGCGTTAGCGGAACGCGTCAGTCGCGATGTTGGCGCTGATCCACGGCATCGCTCACTCCGGGTATTTGAGATTGTTTTGGGTCGGCCACCGACCGATCGTGAGCTCGACATCCTGATCGACTTTCTGCAATCAGATTCCGTTAACCCAGATGAAACACCAAACAATCGATTCGTGCAATTCTGCCACGGAATGCTGAATCTAAATGAGTTTATCTATATCCCATAACGCGCAATCATGGGACCGCTCGCTAACCTTGCGCTGCCGCGTTCCGATGAAGTTGACGGAGTGAATTCCATGCAACCATCGCACATCTCCTCCCAAGCGAACAACCGGGGCACTTACATCGTGTCTCGACGAGATATCCTCCGCGGCAGCCTAAGTCTTGGTACGGTCGCCCTGACTGGGCTACTCGCCAACGACGGACTGCTGTATGCCTCCACAGGTTCACCGGTGGAATTGCACGGCCCAGACTTTGCTCCACGAGCAAAACGCGTTATCTGGCTCTACATGGCGGGTGGTCCTAGTCACATTGATACGTTTGATCCCAAACCGGAACTCAATAGTCTCGATGGGGGCGACGTTCCCGAAAGCATTGCGAAGAATGTGCCCAGGCTCAAACGGGGTGGCGGCTTGAAGAATCTGATGGGCTCGCCGTTCAAGTATAAGAAATATGGGCAAAGCGGCACTGAGGTTTCGGAACTGTTTTCTCATACTGCCGCGCACGTCGATGAGTTGTGTGTGATTCGGTCGATGCACCACCGCAATCCGGTCCACGGCCCGGGTGAGTGCGTGATGCTCACCGGCACGGGCGTGGGCGATCGCCCCAGCATTGGTTCGTGGGTTACTTATGGACTGGGAAGCGAGAACGATAACCTTCCTTGGTTTATCGCCATGCACCTGAACACCCACCCCCGACAGCCGGCTCAAGCGTCGGGTTGGGGTTCGGGTTTCTTGCCTCCCAGCTATCAGGGCACCGTCGTGGATGCCAAGCAGGGAATCCGCAATATTACTATGCCCCCGGCTTACGACTCGACTTCTCGAAGGCAGCAACTTGATATGCTTGCCGCGCTCAACCAGGAACACACAGAGGCAGTCGGGGGACATCCCGAGCTGGAAGCACGCATCAAGTCTTACGAACTCGCGTACCGCATGCAGACAGCTGCACCGGAGCTCTTCGACATCAGTCAAGAATCGGCCTACACGCAGCAACTCTACGGCTTAGACAATGAGTCTACAGCTAGTATGGGCAAACATTGCTTGTTGGCTCGACGATTGGCCGAGGCGGGAGTACGGTTTATTCAGATTCGGTATGCGGATTGGGATGCCCACAGTAAACTCCATTCAAACCATGTCAAGAATGCAGCCGGTTGTGATCTTCCAATTGCAGCATTGCTTACTGACCTGAAACAACGCGGATTACTCGATGATACGCTCGTCATCTGGGGAGGGGAATTCGGACGAACACCAACGATGGAAGGAGGGAAAGGAGGCCGCGATCATTCTCCTACAGCGTTCACGTATTGGCTCGCCGGTGGCGGAGTCCAAGGCGGACAGGTTATAGGAGCTACTGACCCCATTGGATACACGCCCATTGAACGCCCGATTCGTCCAAGCGACTTTCACGCAACGCTCCTGCACGCTCTGGGGATTAACCAACACGAACTCTACTACATGCACCACGGCCGCAAGGAACTCGCTACAGTACTTGGTGGCGATATCGTGCACAGTGTGTTCACGTGAACTTGATTCAAGGGTCGCATCGCTGCACATGCCAAATCGCGGCGTGCATGGATAATTGTTATCCTCGGCGATGAATCGTCGCCATGCGATGCTGCACCGTTCGCTTATCTCGTCGAAGCAACTTTCGGCGGGCCGATGCCAACGGCTCAAAGCTGCATGGTGTAGACGTCTTCCGTCAGCTTTTTGTCCGAACTAGCGATTTGACTTTGCCTTGACTCAGTTGGCTAATTCCTACTCTTGCCTGCCAAGTTGATAAAATCTGCATTCCGTCAAGCGACCAGTGCTCGGCGAATTCCTAGATTCATGCCTCATCGGCGTTGCAGTCTCCGTCCACACGCAGATGATGGTCTTGCTCCAAACCAAAGATGCAGATGAGATCTCGAATGGCCGCGTAGAGCATCACTACAACCGCTGCCGTGGCTCCAGCGAGCCCTGCAGCGATGCTGAGCATTGAGTAGTAGACTGCAGGCATCCACCAGTCTGGTAACTCATCTGCCTTCGCCACTGGGATACAGTGCAACACCAAGAAAACCGCCGAGGCGATCAATGATAGCATCGCATAGAAGGCAATCTGCTGGATACGCTTGTAGAATGTTTCGCGAAGTTCTTTCTCAGCGTTCATGCTGATGCTAAGAAGCGTAAGCATCAGCGCCAGGATGGTTGCCAAAGCGCCCATAACCGATGAACAAAGGAACCGGCTTGTTGGCATCGTCGCCTCGACAAGTGATTTCGCCTCGCCGCCGCTGAGATTGCCAATCGCAAACGAGCCAGCGGCGATTGCCGAAGCGACTGCGATGCCCGCGCCCAGGGCGATACTGGCGTCCCGCCGCCACCGACTGGTGTCGCAGTCCCGGCGCTCTTTCGACACTTTGCATCTCCTTCCTTGTTTCTGGTACGAATTCAGCTGGCGCAGCGGAGCCCGTCCCGGGAGTCGCTCAAAGTTGCCATGCTGAGGTACTGCAGCATGAAAGCCGCCGCCCGCTTGCGGCGCGCGCGTTCTTCGCGTGACCAACAGTTGCGAATGGCACGGCGACGTGCGTCTTGTTCCGGCGAGAGCGTGCATTCCTGCTCACCAGGGTTGATTGCCGACGGACTCAACGTCACGCACATATTGATCTCCTTACTGAGTGGGATGGAAGTGTGTCCGAGCCTCCGGCTTAAGCAACTCTTGGGCCACTTGCAACAGAAGCCTGTAGCGGGGCGGTAAATTCGCGAGAGTGTTGGAATATCCTGGTTCCCATTCAAGTGGTAAGCGTTCGACTCAATAGGCGCGTCCATTGGTTGCGAAGCGATCAGCTCGGTCCTGCTCAAACCAATGGAAGGGTATCCGATGTGAGCATACGCACAGGCGGGCAGGCGGAAAGGCCCACGAATGGTCGTCGAATCGACTGGGCGAGTTTTCCAATTAGATCAAACTGCTTGGTACGAGAATTGCCCATGCAGGGTTGCGATCGGGTGACAAACGCCTATTCCAAACAAGGCAACCAGTGAGAGTTCGAACCAAATGACAAGGCTCGTTGACACTTCGACTACCCAGATGGGATCGGTACTTGTAGATGGGGGCGTTACCTTCCGAGTATGGACACCGAATGCCGATCGTGTTTGCGTGATTGGCGACTTCAATGCATGGTCACCTGAAGCACACCCGCTGTAATACCGATGCGAAGGTCTACGCACCCGAAAATGAGGAGAATGCTAGCCCACCGGTGGACACTGCGTCGTTTGACGCCGAGTCGATACCCTACGACGGAAAAGCTGACTCGGCGGCGATCACGATACCACCGTACTCATTGCTTGTCTTCTCACAGGATGTCGATAGCCCTGTCCAATAGCCGATGCAACCCGCGGCGACCCCAGTCATTGCGTCGACGCCTCGTCTCTGTAAAACCGCTTTAAGTAGGAAGAAGAAAACGATGGAGCTTAACACGATCAAAGAACAACTAGCACAACTGGGCTATGGGCACCTTGCCCCTCACATTGAAGAGGTGAATCAGGGCGTAGTTGTGATCGCCAAATCATCGGAGCCTATCACTGCTAGGCTAATGCTCCCGAATGTCTTGCGGCGTTGTCCAGGTGTGACTCGCGTTGAGTGGTGCCCCGAAGATGCGAACAAGTCTTACCGAATGGCTAGCTCCAGTTGATTAGTGCCATGGACTACAAATCTGCCATACCGCCCCAATATACCCTCCACTTCGCATGTATTGTGGTGATGTCTGTGGCATTCTCCTCAGGGGACGCGATCGCCCAACCGGCGGAGAACTCTGAGGCTGCAACCACTCCCTCGGACGACGCTCCGCCGATCGCTCCCCAGGAAGTCGATGTAGAACCCACCGCCAGCGATGAGGCAATCACACGCCGGTTGGAGCGTATTCTGCAGGCGACCGACTGGTTCGAGTCTGCCTCCGCTCGAGTCAATGAAGGTGTCGTATTCCTCGAAGGGGCAACCGACACCGAAGACCACAGGGACTGGGCGGGGCAGCTCGCGCGTAACACGGAGGACGTCGTTGCCGTCGTCAATCAGATACGCGTAGTCGAGCCGAGTATGTTCGACTTTTCACCAGCTTGGCAACAGATGCGCCAGCTAGCACGCGACGCGATTCAAGGTGTGCCGACGCTGATCGTAAGCCTGACCATGATGGTCTTGGCATGGTGGGCTGCCGCGGGCACTAGCCGGGTCGCCGACCATGCTGTGAAGCACCGCGTTGCGAACGGTTTGTTGCGTGGAGTTCTCTCGAAGGCGATCGCTTTGCCCGTGCTGCTTGTCGGCGCATACCTTGCATTGCAGGTGTCGGGGCTCACTCGGCTCGCCGCCACAGTGCTCGGCGGTACCGGATTAATCGGTATCGTCATCGGCATCGCTTTCCGAGACATTGCTGAAAACTTCCTGGCGAGTGTATTGATCAGTGTTCAGAGACCGTTCCAAGTGGGCGATTTAGTTACGATCGACGGCAAGCAGGGTTATATTCAGGGTGTTACGACTAGAGGCACGCAACTGATGACGCTCGATGGCAATCATTTGCAGATTCCCAACGCAATCGTTTACAAGAGCGTGATCGAAAACGCTTCGGCAAACCCGAACTTGCGTTTGTCCTTTGTAGTAGGCATCGACTATGGTGACTCGTCCTCCGAAGCTCAAGAATGTGTTCTACGGGCACTCCAATCACACGAGGCGGTCTTGGCCGATCCGGAGCCTCTAGTGCTTGTCGAGGAACTGGCGTCATCCACGGTGAACCTGCAGGTGTACTTCTGGATAAATGGTGAACAGCACAGCCCTCTCAAGGCGAGGTCGGCAGTGCTTCGGCGGGTGAAGCAACGATTGCAATCCGATGGTTTCACCCTCCCTGACGAGTCGCGCGAGATGATCTTCCCGCAGGGCGTTCCGGTGCGAATAACCGATAAGGGGACAACATCGAATGAGACGAAAGTTCGCGGAGATGCTGCGACCGCCCCGACGGCCCCGGCGTCAACCGAGTCTGACGATACAGCCACCGAAGCAGAAGGCGGGTTACTACCAGAGAAGCGAGAACTCGACCGCCAAGCGTCACATTCTCGGCAATTGAATGATGGCGCCAATCTCTTACCCGATAATGAACTCACAGACAGTGCTGCGTAATTGGCCTCTACCGTAGCCACCCTTTTGATAGACTCGGGTGGTTGGATTCCAGCGAATGTCTCGCAGTTAAGCTGAACGACCGACATGCTTAGACACGACCTGCAGTAACTGCTGCGTGTCGATTGGTTTGCTAAGATAAGCGTTACAACCAGAATCGAGGCATTTGGCCATATCGCCGTGCATCGCGTCGGCTGTGAGAGCGACAATAGGACCTCCAAAACCACTGGCCCTAAGTTCTTTGGTAGCGCGATACCCATCCATCACGGGCATCTGCATATCCATTAGCACGATGTCGGGCGCGACACCGTCGCTCATCTTCAAGTGTATGAGCTGAATCGCCTCCTCGCCGTTTTCAGCATATTCTACTTTGGCGCCGGCCCTACCCAAGATGTGTCCCGTCAGGAAGCGGACATCGCGCCGGTCATCCACTACCACAATGTTACAGTTCTGGGGAATATCAGTCCGCGCGTCTTCTACAATGACGGCCGGCGCAGAGAGCGGGCTCTCTATAGAATTGATCGCAGGGGCGGAGATCTCGAGAGTAAACGAGCTTCCTTGTCCCAGAACGCTCTCCGCTGTAATGCAACCACCGAGCATCTTTGCGAGTCGCTGACTTATCGCTAGTCCGAGCCCAGAACCCCCGTAACGTCGCGCAACGGACGCATCGCCCTGGTTGAAAGGCTTGAACAGTAGTTGGAGTTGGTCATTGGTCATGCCAATACCGGTGTCGCTCACGACAAATCGCACGACTTCATCAGCGCTTGAAATATGCAGGGCAACTTCACCCTCGTCTGTGAATTTAAGCGCATTTCCAACCAAATTTACCAGTATCTGGCGCAATCGCTTGTCATCGCAATGGATCGCGGCAGGCGCTGATTCCGCAACTTCGACCGTTAAGACAACGCCTTTCTCTTGAGCCCTTACATTGAGCAAGTCTTTGATTTCGGTGGCGAAAACGCGAAGATCTACAGCAAGCGTAACGAGTTCGAGTTTGCCAGACTCAATCTTGGAAAGATCCAATATGTCATTGATGATGCCTAGTAAGAATTCGCCATTTCGCTGGATGACTTCGATCCACTGCCTTCTTTCGTCGTCGAATTCAGACTCGCGTAGGACCTCCGTGTAGCCCAAGATGGCCGTCATGGGGGTCCTGATCTCGTGACTCATATTAGCCAAGAATTCACTCTTGGCGACGTTGGCGGCTTGCGCGGCTTGAAGGGCTGAGTCGAGAGCTTGCTCTCCGAGCTTTCGATCGTGTATGTCGGTGCATGTTCCGTACCAACGGTATATGCTCCCGTCGGCCCCGATAGCGGGTTCAGCTCGTGCCAACTGCCATCGGTGCTTTCCAGTTACGTCACGGCGTGCGCGAAATTCGCAGTAGAAGCTCTTGCCTGTATGAAGGGACTTCTTCCACTTGTCAACCAAAGCCTGCCTGTCACCCGAGTGAACTGCCAAACTGAATGGAAGCTCAGAACTGGTTAGCGCATCCTCCTGTGAGTATTCTCGGGCGCGATCATTGAGAAACTCGACCCCTCCCTTGCGATCCGTCACAAACACAATCTGGGGCATCGAATTCGCGAGTTGTTGAAACTCTCGTCGCTGCTCCTCCAAGGAGGTCAGTAGTTTCTTCACGACATACTGTCGTTTGCGATCGCGAATCCGGGAGTGAATAACAGCAACTAGGTGCTCAATATTGACGGGACGGGGAGCGAGTGTCACGTTGGCTGACTGTTGCCATGCACGCAGTCCAGCAACCCGACCTTCGTTCCGTGCTGTCAGCACGACGATAGGGATATCTGACCAAGGAGATTGCTCATCCAGCAGCGAACGGAGAGATCCGTTCGCATTTTGCAGCAAATGTTCTTCGGCGATGAGGATCACTCCAACTCCACGCGTTACCTCATCACAGAGTCCTTGCATGTCACGACAAAGATGCGTGTCGATATCGTGTTCCGCCAAGATTCCAGCGGTAATTTCACCGTCTCTTGCGGTGGGCAACCAAGCGATCACGCGCGTTGGCCCTTTGGCTTTTTCAAGGCTTGGCATCGCCCCCCCGTTCGGCAATCAGCTTGCCAATGTCCCCCGTAAACTGTGGGGAGCCAGCCAGGATGCCATGAAAATCTACCAAAGGTTCTCCAACAATGATTTGCCCATCCGTCATCTTGAATTCACGAATCGTTCGCTCGTGCCGACCGTCTCGTTTTTTGACGACTGAGATTGCTTGACGTATTTGCCCCGCAGCTTCAAAGTAGCGGAACAGGACCACCGTATCAGCCAGGTAGCTGGCGTCTACCGGAGAGTGCATCGAGGTGCCGAGCATTCCCTGTTGCGCCACTACAAGAAACGTCGCCACGCCGCGACTGCTTAAGTAGTTAAGCAGCTCATGCATCTGGATTTGCAGAAACCGCTCCTCTGGCATCGCGCTTAGATAGCCATTTAAGCTGTCGACTACAACAACGGATGCGGCTTGCTGTCGTTCGTCGGAACGGACTGCGTTTCTTACCATGTCGGCGAATTGGCCCGGAGTTACATCGCCTGGATTAACTTGGACAATATCTAGCAGCCCTGAGGCTTCATACGCCCCCAGGTCCATTCCCAGTCCCTGAGAGCGGGCTAGCAAGGTCTGCTTTGTTTCGTCGAACGCAAAAATCGCCGCCCGTTCTCCACGCTTACAGGCGGTAGCTGCAAATAAGGTGGCACAGGATGATTTCCCGACGCCTGCAGGACCCAGCAATAGTGTACTCGTCCCCGGCTCAATTCCATCTCCGAGTAACTCATCAATGGAGCGATTACCGCTAGCCAAGCGTTCGCGAGGTTCCACCATCGGCGTTTCCACTTCAGAAGCAATTCGCGGGAAGACCTTCACTCCCCCTCGCTCGATCACAAAATCGTGCCATCCACCAATGAACCTCCTGCCCCGATACTTGACGACACGGAGCCTCCTCCGCTCGTCTCCAAACTCCAAAGGTACGCGATCCAGCGTCACCACCCCGTGAGCGATACTTTGCAGCTGCAAATCGTCATCTGCCGAAGTCTTGTCGTCCAAGAAGATAGCAGTGCAGTCGCGGGCAACAAAGAACTGCTTCAAGGCAAGAATCTGACGGCGGTATCTCAACGGGTTCTGAGCGAGAAGTCGGAGTTCGGAAAGGGAATCGATGACAACGCGCTGTGGGTTCAGTCTCTGCACCGCCTCTATCATTCCGCGGGTCGTTTCACCTAGTTCGACCTCTGATGGTTGGAACATCGTGTAGTTCGATTCGTTGTCGAGCGACTCAGTTGCATCGACCAATTCGTAGATGTTGAGGCCGTCGATAGACCACCCATGCGAATCAGCGATGCCCGCCAATTCCGACCGCGTTTCGGAGAGGGTTACGTACAGACCGGGCTCCCCCTCCTTTATGCCTTGAAGCAGAAATCCAATACCGAGCGTAGTCTTCCCCGCACCCGGCGGGCCATCGATGAGGTAAATCCTGTTCCGAGTCAAGCCACCGCAAAGGATCGCGTCGAGTGTTAAGTTGCCTGTGCTGATGTCTACTGTAGAATCTTGCATATTCAGTTTCCCACCCTGTGGTAGGCCAATTCCAATCTCACGTCGCAGGATGCATTCTAGCGAAACCCCTCTTGGTTCGCAGCCACGCCCTTCCAAGTTTTTGATGCCGTGCTAGTGCTCCTCAGGAACTTCCTGCGGAAGATCCAGCCGCAAAATTGACGCGGGCGAGGCATTCGGAGAAAATTCACTGTCACTGCGGTGAGCGAGGCCAAATAGTCCCGCCGGGTGACCTAGCCAGAAGAAGTGTCCACCCCCAACTAACAAGAAACGAATTTGTGAGTAAGTCAGTCAGCTATTCCACTGAAGGTGAAGGTCAAAATACCGCGCCACACGCCATCCTCAAACATGCGACCGCGCGCGCCCACACAGAGCTGGAAGCCCGGGCTGACTGGGATATGGTCCTATCTTCGAAGGAGGCATACGCGAACCTCCTTCAACGATTGTTGTTCCTCAACGAGGCCGCCGACCAATCTCTCGATCGGTGGCTGGGAGGGTCTGTCGCTTGGTTACACGAAAGGCGCAATGCCGCGTGGATCCGGGAGGACTTGAGACATTTTAATTCTGGCCCCGCTTCACACGACAGTTGTTTCTCGACCACTGGAGCCACACTGGAGCATGTCAACTCGAGGGCTGCTGCGGTCGGAGTATTGTATGTGATGGAAGGATCATCTCTAGGCGCCATGGTCATTGCACAACGACTCAATGTCGACCTGGAACTGACAGCCACATCTGGAGCGAAGTACTTTTGTGGATACGGTCATAACACACGGAAGATATGGAAGCGTACCGTGTCGACGATCGATGCCGTTCTCTCACAGGAGCAACTCATCGACGAAGCGATTACTTCAGCGAACGAGACTTTTGACCTCCATCGAGAGTTGCTGGAGGACTGTGCTCATGCCTGACGACATCGACACAACCGACCCCTTGATCGATTGCGACAAGGAACCGATTCATATTCCTGGAACGATTCAGGACCATGGTTGCTTACTCGCTTTTGACAGCGCGAACCTTGAGTTATGCCAATGGTCACAAAATGCGGAACTGCACACCGGGATTCGGCCCACGACGGGAGCCCCGTTCGATCGCTTCTTTGGCGACAACTCCTTGATGGGTGTTCAGGAGGTAGTGGAGGGGCCCGAGTCGCTGGTTCACACTTCAAGGTTGCAACTTACAAGCACAACTAAGTTAGTATCCGCGTCGCTACATCGGGTCGGACCAATTGTGATCGTTGAGTTTGATGGTGCATCTGAGAGCAGCGACACGTTGGGCAATCTGCCGCTGGTCTTGAACTCTACCAATCAACGTCTGCAAGCGGAGAAGGACCTAAGCTCGCTCTATGGCCTCATCGCCACAGAAGTCCGTTCGTTCAGCGGGTTTGATCGTGCAATGGTGTACCGTTTCCAGCCAGATGGTCACGGTGAAGTAGTTGGAGAGTCAGTCGAAGCACAGCGCGAGTCCTTTCTCGGACTACACTATCCCGCCACCGACATACCGCAGCAGGCTCGCCGCCTTTACTGCCTTAATACAGTGAGGTCGATAGCGGACATTGAGTCGACGCCCTGTCCACTGGTGCCCGAAATCAACCCACTAACCAAGGGCTCCCTTGACCTCAGTTTTAGTCGTTACCGATCCGTCTCACCCGTACACGTTGAGTATCTGCGCAACATGGGCGTGCGGGCGTCGATGTCGATCTCCATTCTACAAGAAGGCGAACTGTGGGGGCTGATCGCATGCCACCATTACTCAGCATTGCCCATGTCAATCGAGCGGCTCGCAGCCTGTGAGATTATGGGTGTCATGGCTGGGACTTACCTGACGGCAATGGAGTTAGCAGATCACAACTGGCAGCTCGCGTCGCGACGTTCAAGCCTATCCAAATCTCTGCAGAGTATTGCTGCAGCCCGGGAGTTTGAGCAAGGCATTCGCGACGAGCTAGCCACAATGTGTGGCCTTGTCGACGCGGACGGTGTGGCCGCTTGTTGGAACGGGGGTGTCGACATACACGGCTCCACTCCGTCGCCCAAAGTTCTCCAGAGCATTGTGGAAGAACTGCAGCACACTCAATCCGACGGCATCAAGGCGACGACTAGCATTGCGGAGGTTGGATCCGAGACGAAGATGGATTCATCCCTTCACTGCGGCGCGTTAGTAGTTCCCATCGACTCGGACAAACTCAGCTCTCTTGTATTCCTGCGCAAGGAATTTGAACACGAGGTGAAATGGGCGGGAGATCCTCATGCAAAAGCCGTTGAGACCGAGGTCGGGATCAGGTTATCGCCTCGTTTGTCCTTCGAGGCGTGGCGAGAAACGGTTCGTGGCCATAGTAGAGACTGGACTCAAGTCGATCTTGCTATGGCGGAAGATCTCCGCTCAGGCCTAGCTGAACTTCTAGGACGCCGAGCCTCGGAACTCGAACGGATGAATCGTGAGCTGTCACGTTTGAATGAGGACCTGGATTCGTTTGCGTATGCGGCTTCACACGACCTGCGCGAGCCGCTGAGAGGACTCAACCAAACTGTGCACATGCTGCTTCAGCATCTTGGAGACACGCAGGACGAAGAACTTGTTCGGCGATGCGATGCACTGCGCCGTCTAACGGCCAAGCTCGATCAGCTTGTACAGGGACTTCTAAGGTTGTCACGTGCGGGTCGAGGAGACTTGTCAATAGCAGAGTTCAAACTCAGCGAGGCCGTTGAGCGGGCGGTGGAACTGAACCCCGAATTTGCTCAGAGCGGCAGCCTAGAAATCTCAGTGTCCGAACAGGAGTCAATTGTTGGTGACTTTGATTGTATTACTGAGTTGCTCTCTAATCTTATCGCCAACGGCATCAAGTACAACGACAAGCAATCAAAGAAGGTTGTGATTGGAGTGGAGACTTGCCACAAGACAGGTCCGGCTGGCCAAGGACATTCGCCTTACATCTATGTGAGAGACAATGGCGTAGGCATCGATCCCGGACAGGTAGATAGGGTGTTCGATATCTTCCGCCGGTTGCCTAATGCAGACAATTTCGGAGCAGGATCGGGAGCCGGGTTGGCTATCGTGAAGAAGATTGTGCAGCGACACGAAGGCGAAGTATGGATGGAGTCCACACCCTCCATCGGCTCGACCGTGTGGTTCTCGCTTGGTAAGGAAATGTAATGGACTCGGTAGTCGTAGTGGGCTTCGTAGAGGATTCCGATCTCGACTTCGAGATGTCTGCGCAGGCGGTAGCTACGCAACGGGAGGGAGTGCAATTGGTCAGGGCGTCAAGTATTGCCGAGGCTGACGTGTTGCTGACTACAACGGGATTGCGGGGGCTAATCGTCGATGTGAACCTGCCGGACGGTTCCGGCATAGAATTTGTCCGCCGGATCAAATCAGACGGAAGGTACGCTGACCTTCCCGTCGCCGTGTTCTCGACCTCCTTCGCCAACGCGGACCGGGAAGCAGCCCGTAAAGCTGGCGCGGTTGCTTACAGCGAGAAGCCCTTCGATACCGAAACGTTTGTCCGGCGCGTACTGAGTTTGATTGATCGGATCGTCTGAACCTAACGCCTTGAATTGGTAACCGCTTACAGTTTGTCAAGGAGATTAGAGATCGTGCGTCGTGTTCTGCTTATTGACGACAGTCCTGAAGATCGAGAGATGATTGTGCAGGCGCTTCGTTCAGACCGAGAGACCCGGCACGATATCACCGAGGCTGCCTCCGCGCAGGAAGGCTTATCGCTGCTTCATGGAGATTACGCCTTTGACTTAATCGTGCTCGACTACCGACTGCCGGACATGGAGGCGCCTGAGTTCATTCAGAGATTCTTGGGGAACGACCGTGTCCCTAAACTGCCGATCCTTGTACTGACAGGCAGCTTAGAGGGAGGGCTTCCAATTCAGGGCGCGATGAGGAGCGGAGTACAGGAGTTTCTTTCCAAGAGCCAAGTGTCGCCCGCACTGCTTTCGCGGCTCACAGCCAATGCGATCGAACGCCATAAGTTAGTCCGCAGGCTCGACGCGAGTGAGAAGGCAGCGAGTTCAGCACGCCAGAGGGAAGAGACAGCTAGGCGTGCGGCGGAGGAAGCGAGGTCCGCAGCGGAGCGTGCCGACCGCGCTAAGACGCAGTTCTTAGCTCTCATAAGCCACGAACTGCGGACACCTCTGACTGCCATCGTCGGCTTCGCCGATATCCTGAAGGACGATCCAACCAACAAAGACGCCTCGCACATGCTCTCGATGATGGCCGATAGTGGCAACCATCTCGCTGAGTTGCTCAACGACTTAATCGACATGGCCAAGGTAGAAGCCGGCAGTATTGACGTGGAGCCGGCGTCCTTCGATCCGGTCGCGCTGCTGAAGTCTACTTGCGAACTGATGTCCATGAGGGCAGCGGAGAAGGGACTTCGACTGGAATCCAATATCGATGAATCACTTCCTGATCTTGTTTGGAGCGACCCGGTGCGGCTGAGGCAGATTGTCATCAATCTGCTCGGCAACGCCATTAAGTTTACATCGCAGGGAGTAGTCAGCATCGTGGCAAGACCTTCCGACACTGCCAACCAGTTGGAGATCCGCGTCGCCGATACTGGGCCTGGTGTGCCTGAGGACGTCCGCGACACGCTCTTCACACCGTTCGTGCAAGGGGGGAAAGGAGGCGGCTCCAGACGCGAAGGAATTGGTCTGGGCCTCGCAATCAGCAAACGGCTAGCCCAATTGATGGGAGGCGACCTGCTCCTCGAGTCGACTTCTACCGAAGGAACCGTCTTTCGACTGGAACTGAGCTTTCCTGCAGCAACAGCTACCGGCGGTCCACCCCCGGGCTTCGCGCCAAACGAAGTTGTCTCGAATGACGGGCCACCAGACCTGACTGGACGAAGGCTGCTGGTCGCCGAAGACACCCGTGCCAACCAATTCTTAATTCGCAAGCTGCTCGAACCGACTTCTGCGGAGGTCATTCTAGTTGAGAACGGATTGGACGCTGTGCGTGCAGTGAGCGACGGAGAAACTCCTGCTCTCGTGCTCATGGATATGCTCATGCCAAGGATGGATGGCTACGAGGCGGCCCTGGAGCTGAGGAAGCACCGCTATTTCGGCCCAGTGGTGGCATTGACCGCCGCGACAACCGCGAGCGACCATGATCGATGCCGGAAGTCGGGCTGTGACGAAGTGCTCACAAAACCGATCGACACAAGTGAATTCTATCAGACATTGCGACGGCTCTTAAACGCTTAGGCCATAGTCCGTGAGGCTACTGAGAAGCGGTCTCCCAACCGGTGTCGACGCTGGAGATGATTACGGTCGCTACCGTATCTCGTTGGACCCTGCGCTTTCGATAGCATCCAACTTGGGTTCTGCGGCTGGCCCTTGCCATACCAGGTTCCGTGCGAGGGGGAACTGATGCGAACGGCACTCATAAAAGTGCATGAAGTAACCGGCCGTGTTTGGGAAGATTAGCAAGTCCCCCGGCGCAACACCGAGAGGAAAGCGAAGTCGTCGCTTGAGAATTGCGTCGGTTTCCGTACAGTAAGCGCCCAGCAGGTAACCTCGGTTCACCTCATCTGCACCGGGGCGTTCGCCTGGTTTCGGAATGAGCAGCGGATCGACCAGAAAATCTTCACTCCCTGTTCGACATTGAGTGCCGTTCATCGCGAGTCCTATGAGCCACTCCTCGCCCACCTTCTTCCGGTGTACCACCTGAGCAATGGTGCAGCCACAACCATCGAGCAAGGCTCGCCCCGGCTCGCAGCGGAGCGTCAGGCCGCGCTGAGCGATGGCGCTAGCAATGGTGTGGCCGTTGCCGGCGTCCGCATTCAGTATTGATGCGAGCCAGTTGTCGAGCCGCTGGGTTTGATGGAAGGGGTAGCAGGCTGGTGTCCCGTGCAGCCGTCCCTCGCCGCTCACCAACCCTAGTCCGTGCCCTCGGAAGGTATGTGGCTCATTACCTCCGGCAAGCGCTGCGCGGTGCGTTTCCCAGAAAACTCTCCACTGCGCTTCGAACTCCAAATAAGACATTGGAAATCCACCACCAATATCGACGTGCTCGATCGGGCATTCGATGCCGCGCAAGCTGTCGACGAGGCGCAGTACCTGAGCTAGCGCATCGACCCGATCATAGGCACCATAGCCTTCCAGGTGAAAATGCAACCCTTCCACACGTAGTGCACCGTTTGCACGATGGAGCAAGCGTGAAACCCTATTCTCGACCTGCTTCAGTGGGAAGCCAAAACGCGAAGGCCACGGCACGTTCCGAAGTGAGAATCCTCCGACGCGTATCGCTATCGCAGCGGTGGTGCGAGCCGCTTGTGCAACCTCGGTCAGTAGTTCCGCCTCGTCGTCATTATCGACAACGATGGTAACGCCATGCCTTACGCAATCCCCAAGAAGATCTGGTTGCTTAATCGCCGCTGTACACACCATTTTTCCAGGGTTAATGCCACTAGAAAGTGTCTGACGAAGTTCCACTTCACTCGCCGTATCTACTCCCAGATCTAACTCTTGGCACGCTTCAACAAAGCACAAGCACTTATTCGCCTTGCGAGCAAAGTAGACTTCGAGCGGCAATCCTAAGCCATTTGCGGTGGAGGTCAGACGTTGCCCCGATTCTCGAAACGGCACCGGTGAGACCAGGTTTAACGGCGACCCGTAGCGTTCTACCCATTGAAACAGGCGAGGATCGGCCGCCGCCTCGACCATCCAAGGGGCGAGCCGCGCCGTTAATGGGGTTTCTCCGCAACACCCGGACCTTAGACGAGAAATGGTATCATCCGCGCAGGCAAGGTGATTGTGGGGCAAGTTGCTATTCAAGGTAGTCTATCCCAGGCGTATCGTGCCTTAAGTTCTGCTATCCAGTTATCCGGCTCCTGGTGGAGTTGCCGGTTTAAGGTGTCGTGGCCAATGATCAATCCTTCCGTCGCTCGCCCGAGGACATACAGGCCTTCTAGCGGTTGGTGGTCACCGCTAAGTAACTGGCCCGCTTCAGTTGTAACGAGGCTATCTTCAGTCCTACTATAAAGGGGATTGATCGCCGCGAGCATCTCATCGCACAGTTCACTTCTGGCTGTCTGGCTGCCACTGGGTAACACGGCGTCGATTAAGCAATCTACAGGTTGCGAGCGCCCTTGAGTTTCGATGGCTAAACCCTTATTTCGTCGAACCTTGCTAGCTTTTCCCCAGAATTCAGTGCATAGCACCCCGGCGTCGACTAACGCCAGCAGCTTGCCCATGTTTTCCGCCGGCGGGCCGAACGCGATTCGTTCCAGTTCCGCCGATATCACTTTGAAATCAGGAAACGTAGGAGTCCAATGATGATGGCTCATCTTCGCGACAATCGCAGGATAAAGCCTTCGCCAAACCTCGCCCAATGCCCATCCTGCGTCGAGTCGACGTCGTCCGACTGCTGTTTGGTAGGCCTCGGAAAGACGCAATCGCCACTGGGCTGGAGTGACGGGAGCGGACCATCGTGAGTACCATCGTCGAGTCGTACCATCAGCGATCCGTTCTCGGCCACTAGACACAGCATACGACCGCAATAGAGCATCGGAGGTTTCGCAGACAAGACTGAGAAATGATTCGCTTGTAAGGTCCCGGAGCTTATTTAAGTTCTCAACGGCGCATTCGAGAATTGAAGCCGTAGTTGGTATAACCTCTTCGGAGTCGAACTTCGGTTTCGGAAGCATCAATCTGCCGGTGCGTGAGTAGGGAACAATCACGCGCGGCTCGTTTCCCCCGGGTTGATATCGGTAGTGGTAATCCTCCGTAAGTTCATACGTCCCACCTCGCCCAACCGTCAGCGCCAGGCAGGCGTCGATGAATGTCAACGATTGCCCGCGGACACCCACGCGGCTGTTCGGTGGTACGCGTCGAGTTGAGAGATTTCGTTGGATTGGGAACACCTTTGACTGCCCCTGCGATCCTTCGCAGCGCCAACGGGAACCGTGCCCTACGGTCACAACGCACACTTCTACCCACTGTTCTCCACTCTTCGATGAGACGAGCCAGCCATTTCCGGCACGAACAATTCTCTGAACCGGCTCTCGACGGCAGTGGCAGGCTGCCAGGTCATCGATCTGTTTTTTGGCAGTGAGAAAACGACTGTACAAGTACTTGCCAACTAAGTGTCTCGCAGGATAGTCGCCTGCCCCGAGTTGGACGCCAACATTGGTTGCAACCCACTTGCGGAAACTCTCCATTCCTCGCTCACCCCATCGCGGACTACCCAACGCTTCATCAACCCGCCCCGCAGCGTAGTTCATAAGCAAGTATTCTGGGTCGCGAGGGTCATAGACCGCCCCTGCGCCGGGGTACTCAGCAGGATCGTAGATATGAATGCTAAGGGGCGGTGCCTCGCCAGATCGAAGCCAACCGATCAGCAATTCGAGGCAGTGCAGTCCACGCGGGCCCAAACCAATGATTGCAATAGGGAGCGTTGTTTTGGAGTCACGATCGGAGCAGTGAACCGTCGACGCTTGCCCAACTACTTCCGTCGGCTCTGTATGTGTCATTAGTACCATCAGGCAACTGCCTCCCGGGTCCCACAGGACCATGCAGCAGCTTCTGACTCCTCGAGAGCGTGGCTGCCCAGAGTTGCTTCCACCCAGTGGTCGTCATAAACAGTGTCAAGATACCGCATTCCTGAATCGTGAAGAACGACGACCACCTCACCGTATAGATTCGTCGCCAGCTTTGCTACGGCTTCAACCACTCCCCCACCTGACGCTCCAGCAAGCACCGCTTCATGTTTTGCTAGGCGCCGGCATCCACGCACGCAGTCAACCTCGGACACCCTTACTACGCGGCACGGGCTTACACTACGTGAAAGTGGCGGTTCCCGGCTTGCTCCCATCCCAGGAAAGAGCCGTTCGCCTTGTACCCCACCGAAAAGTACGCTTCCAACCGCGTCCACCGCAACGATTTGAGTGCGTCGATGACGCTCAGAGAAATAATGCTGGCAGCCGGACAATGTGCCCGTACTGCTAGTCGCGACGAAAAGCCAGTCGACTTCACCGGCAAGCGCGTCATCGATTTCACGTGCGGTAGTTTCCGCGTGTGCCGCTCTGTTCAACGCGTTAGCGTACTGATTGGGCCAGTATGAATTTTCTGTCTGTTCCAACAGTTGGCAAACCCGTCGGATCCGAGCCGCCAAATAGTCTCCGTCTGGTGGTTTGTTGACGATCTGCACTTCCCCTCCGAAAGCGCGGATGATTGCCAAATTCATCGGCTGTGCTTTCTCATCCACGACGCAGATGAATCGCAGGTTGTGGTAACGACAGACTTGCGCAAGCCCGACACCCAAGTTTCCGGACGACGATTCGATAACGACGCCACCTGGACGCAGCACACCCTGCTGCAACGCATCCTCCACCATTCGCTTAGCGGGTCGGTCTTTTGCGCTCCCACCCGGATTGAGCGCCTCGAGCTTGGCGTGGAGGCGAAATGGACAGCCTTCGTATAGTCGACTGAGGCGCACCAGTGGCGTACCGCCAATCGCTCCCAGTATCCCATCGGATTCCACCAGCCCATTTGTTGTCGCTAACGGTTGATACATTCTGGTATGTCTGCATCCTTAACTGCTGTTGAGTGATTCTTTCTATTCCGCGAATCAACGATCTAGTCCGCCGATGCAAATGGCGTGCCTCGCTCTTTATGCTCTCACAGCGGTGAACAATAGAGACACTTCTCGTACATCAGTTGGCTGTCTGTTGGGCTAACTTTGGCTCCCGATCAGTCAGGCTGCGCGGGCAGCGACCAACTTCGTGAACTTGTATATTGGCAATCCACGCAGGGCACTTGGTTGCCGAACAGATGGACCGCTAGCTTGCGAAGAGGGACAGATGCTTTCGCAGCGCCTGGCGCAGCGCGCAGGGTGCTTACGGATGCATCCGAGTGCAACGGCATGCAAGATACTGACGGCAAGGTAGGTGCGCGAGGGCAGCGAGACCCAACGTCGCAAGTCCAGAGCGGACAAGAGTTAACGCAGCGCGGTGCGAGTCGGTGCGATGCGGTGCAAAAGCGGAGGGCAAGGGACTCGAACCCTCAACCCCTTGCGGGGCAACTGATTTCGAATCAGTCTGCTAGCCATTCGCATACCCTCCAGGGCGGGACTCGCCGGATACCGCTTGCGGACTGGCGAAGCCCTCTAGATCAGCAAGTTTACCGGCCTCTCGAGGTCGAGGCAAGCGCGGCCGGTGGGCTGTAAAACCGGCAATTCCCGCAGCAAACCACTTCGACCGCGCCGGATGTGCCGGCCGTGCGCGGCACGATGAATCTACCGGATTACCGAATGACTCGCCTCACGGCAGGCAGGTTCGCTGTCGCTTAGCTTGCTAGCAACTCATGGCCGATAGATGGTTTATCCGACCTCTCCCTCCCGTCCCCCTCCCGTAAGAGCCACCCCCGCATGGAACCTACGATCCGCATCGTCACCCGCGGCAGCAATGGTGAAATCCGCTCGAAAGACTACACGCACACCGAATCGGTGCTGAAGATGCATACGCAGATCGGCATCGACGACTGCAGCACCGACCTGGCGCTGCGCGGCATGCCGGTATTCCGCGGGCTGATTGGCCCCATGCCCGAAGCCAAAGGCATCGTGCGTTACGAGTCGCCCGAGGTGTTCGAGACGCTCACCAAAGAGTGGAGCGCCTCGGCCACGCCGAAGAATCGTCGCCGACGCCGACGCACTGCCAGCGAGTAGTTTAGAACGAAAACTGGGGTGGCTGGGGACGAGCTCTGCGAGCCCCCAGGACCTTTAGCACTGGGCGCTCGTTGCACTCGTCCCCAGCCACCCCGATGAAGTAACACCGAATTGACTGGCTTAGCTAGTCTGACTGCGCTAGCGGTAGCGACCCGGCGTGGTAGGCGAAACCCAACGGGTCGGACTACGGGGCGGATCGCCAGTCATCTGGGTGCCGCCGATCGTTGTCGGTCGGCTGGCGATGGCCGTGGCGGGCTGCGTGCCGAGTGTGGTGCTCGCAGGCGTGTTGAGTGCCACTTTGTGCGTGGTCTCCTGGGGAACCGCTTTGTAGGTCACGACCGGCGAGGAAACCGTCCGCGTGCCAGCAACCCACTGCGTGCTGGTGACCGGCACCTGCACCGTGGTGGGACGATTCTCCCAACGCGTGTGCGGCTCGAGCTGATGGGTCCAGTACGGCTGTATGAAGGGATTCAAAATCCCCCGTCGCCGCGACACCCAACGGTACTCGGTGACCGGCGTCAGGTAGTTCTGCTGGTACGCCTGATAGGTCGTGGAAGTTTGTGGCGTGTAGACCTGCTCCTGGCGGGTCTGGTACTCGGTGGTCGGCACCATCTGCTGGGTGACCGTCTTCGTCTCCTGCCAGGTAACGCCGGCATCGTCGACGTAGGTCCTTTGGGAGGTCTCGCCGCTAGCCGTGGCAGCCAGCGTGGCAAGACAAAGCGAAGTGAGAGCGACTGTTCTGTTCCGAAAGCTCATGGCCCGATTTCCCTCCGTGGATATCGAGTTGTAGGGAGAAGCACCTCTTGGCCCGCGCGTGGCTGTTCCGTCGGCCGGAGCGCGAGCGATACGCATCAATCTGAGTATCGGTCCTGTGGGTAGTCGCTCATTAGCCGCACCTGGGTCGGAATGCCACCAAAACGGCCGAGAATCTGGCAAATCGTTGGCTCCTTTGAGGTTACCGACCATGCAGGCGGCTTGCGATTTTTTGGCCAATCGATCAGCCTATTCGGTACGCTGTCACCGCAATCCCCAACGCCGCTAGCATGACACACGACCTGCCCCTTCCGCTGCTTCGCTGCCCCGTGTCGGGTGGGGAGTTGGAATGGCTCGCCGACGATCGGCTCGCGCGGCTGCAGCAGGCGGTCGAAGCCTCCGAGGTGGTCGATCGCGACGGCGACCTGGTGACCGACGTGCCGGAGGCCGCGCTGTTGTGCGAGACCTCGGGCCTCGTGTACCCGGTGCTCGGCGGCATCCCCGCCCTGGTGCCCGGCGCGGCGATCGACGTCGACCAGTTCACTGCCCCCAGTCCCTAACGCTTCGGCCTACTGCCATGTCCACCATCTTCAAGAAGATCATCGACAAAGAGATCCCCGCCAATATTGTGTACGAGGACGACCAATGCCTGGCGTTCCACGACGTCGCCCCGCAAGCGCCCACACACGTGTTGGTGATCCCCAAAAAGGAGATCGCTTCGATCGACGACTTGGCCGACGACGACGAGGCGCTGGTAGGTCACATGTGGATGGTGATTCGCAATCTGGCCAAGGAGCTTGGCCTCGGCGACGGCTACCGCGTCGTCGTCAACTGCGGCCGCGACGGCGGCCAATCGGTCGACCACCTGCACTTTCACATTCTGGGCGGACGGAGTATGACGTGGCCACCGGGGTAGAATGACGAAATACCCAATGACGAAAGCCCAAACTTGCGAGCCCAATAGCCGGTGAGCTACGCCTCGCCGGAACCGGAGTTTGGTAGACCATTCTGCCGTCGCTTGTTCCTCACGCAAAGACGCGAAGGCGCGAACTCAGCTGACTATAGTCACAATCCCGCCGAGCGGTTTGCCTTCGCGCAATACCAAGTAGCCTTTGCGCATGCCGAGGTACCGCCGAACATGGAATTCGAATGGCCAAATCTGGTCGCCCGGCAGCATCCGCGATTTCAAGGCCTGCCAATCGTCCTCCAAGTGGCTGCCGTTAAACTGACGATCCAACACCTCCGCACGAATCGATCTGCGGAACCACCGAAAACGCGGAATTCCTTTGCGGGCGGCGATGCTCCAAAAGTCGCGGTCACTGATTGGTGAGTTGGAATCCATGGCGAAGTTTACCACGTTCCGCCGCAGCTGATTTCTCACGCAAAGGCGCAAAGACGCCAAGTTTGGATTCAGAACACTAATTCACGCGAATCAGATTTAGTGATGATTAGTGCAGATTAGTGTTCTTAACCTCTTTGCGCCTTTGCGTAAGATAAATAAACGCTACGAAGCTACCCCTTCTTGATTTCCCCCTTAATCTCCACCAACTGCTTGTACTCCGGCATCGCTTTGTAGTGGGGATCGAGTGGGTAGCAGCCAGAGACCAGGCCGTTTCTCGGCGCGGTGGTGCAGTCGCTGAAGGTGCGGCAGATTTTCTTGTTCGCCAGGGGCTTGCCGGCCAGGACGTCGGCAGGCATGTCGGGGTAGCTGAGCACCATGCGGCCCAGGCCCACGAAGTCGGTCTTGCCTTCGCGCACGGCCGCCTGGCCGACGTTGGGCAGCCACTGCTGCAGGTAGGTGTAGCCCGAGCCAACCACCACCGATTTGGGGCTCGCGGCCTTGAGCTTGGCGGTGATCGCAATCTGCCGCGCGACGCCGACCAGCGGATCCTCGGGCGGCGAGTAACCGTCCGACGGCGGGAACAGCGCGGGACGCTGGTAGTGGGGATTGTAGTAAGGGCTGCCGACCGAGATGCACACCAGCGGCACGTCCAGTTCTTCGAGCAGTTTGAGAAACGCAATCGGCTCGGCCAGATTGACGTCGAGCCCGGTGCCGTCGCCACCGAACGCGTGATGGTACTTTCCATCGCCTTCGAACTGCGGCACGCCGGCGCCGTCGTCGCCCGGCTTAAACGGGGGCCAGTCGACCGCGCTGACGCGGACCGACATGATCAGCTCGGGCCGCTTGGCGCGGAGTCGCGTGACCAGTTCGCGCAGGAATCGCGTGCGATTCTCGAAACTGCCTCCAAACGGGCCGGGGCGGTCGAACGCGCTGAGGAACTCGTGTCCCAGGTAGCCGTGGCAATGCTTCAGGTCGACGAAGTCGTAGCCCATGTCCGCGGCGATCACGCCGACTTCGACGAACCGCTCGATGAGCGTCTCGATCTCCTCGTCGGTCATCACGTGTAGCGTGTTCTCCATGCCGAACTTCTTGTCGAGCACCGGGTGGCGGTACAGCACCTGGGGCTCGAGCCGCTTCTTGTCGTTCGGTCGGGCGAAGCGTCCCGAGTGCGTGAGTTGCAGCCCGACCAACAGGTCGTCGGTCGAACCGCACTGCTCGGCGTGGGTGTCGACCAGCAGCGTACGCAGGTCGGCGATGCCCTGAGCGCTGTCGTCGTTCATCCACACCTGGTTGGGATTGGCGCGACCTTCGTGCTGCACGGCCACCGCTTCGCCGCCCCAGATGAGCTTTGCACCGCTGAGGCCAAAGTTGCGCCATCGCCGCCGCGTGAGATCGGAAGGCGAGCCGTCGAGTTCGCCGTCCCAGCCTTCCATCGGCAAGATACAGAACCGGTTGCCGATCGTGCGCCCCGCTACTTCGAGCGACGCACCGAGTGGCGAATCAGCGCCCGACTCCAACTCGGCATCGAACGGCATCTCGACGCCCAGAGAGGTAAGATGAGCTTGAAAGTCTTCGGCGGTTCGGAGTTTGGCGACGCGGGGATAGTTCTTGGCAGTCGAATCAGACATAAAGTTGAGTTGCTTTCATGAGTCTTGGTTTCTAGCTGTGTGTGACGTGTGGCAGGTGGCAAATGGCGAACGACACGAGCGCGCGTTCGCCATTTGCCATCTGTCACCTATCCCTGCTTTGGCGCCTTGGCCGTGTGGTCCTTGGCCTGCTTGTGATCCACGAAGTGCGGGTACGGGACCGAACTGGCGCGGCGTTGCTGGCGGAGTTCGGCCAGGTTCTCGCGATCGTGCACAGGCTCCTCCTGCTCGATGGCTCGCCAGATGCCTTCGATGTAACCGACCAGGTTGTGGTCGGAGAAGTGGTCGATGCGAAAACGCGTGAGGCCTTTCACAAAGCCTCGCACGCGGTCGCGAAAACGCCACCAACCGTGCAGGTTGCGAACCTGACCGCGATTGTCGAGGTAGATTTCTTTGCCTGCGTGGCGATAACCCATCCAACGAGGCGGCACGCGCGGCACGATGTCGTTGTTGTTCACCCAGCGGTAGTAGTCCATGCGGACGTAGTTCACGTAGCGATGGTCGCCCACTCGCGGCGCGCCATAAGTAAACAAGCCCGAAGGATTCGAGGGAATATGCGACAGCTTGCAGCGTCCCGCACAAATGGCGGCCATCGCCCCGCCCAGCGAGTGCCCGGCGAACCATAGCGGCCGTTCGTTGCTCAACAGAGCCTGTTCCAACCGGGGCCAGAGGTCGTCCACTTCGCGTTTGAACCCGCGATGTACATGGCCCACGGTCTCGGCCACGGCCGAAACCGCGTCGAGGTCGGCCTGGATGTCGTTCCACTCGTGAGGCTCGGTCCCGCGGCACACCACGATCGCATCGTGTTCGCTGCCGAACACGTAGGCTTGGGCGCCGTCGCGATCGTAGTATCGCACGTCGTCGAGACCCATCTCGTTGGCGAACACGCCCGCCTCGCCGCGCGACATGTAGGAGATGTACGACAGTTCGGCGAACAACAGCGACTGCCGCAGCAGGCTCATTTCGGCGATGGGCCCGGTGACGATCGAACGCAGCGTGAACGTGTTCGCGTCGTCCCGTTCGGCGTCATCCCGTTTGGATTCATCGCTTGCCATGCCTGTCGCACCCTCACCCCAATCGAACCACACCATGCCCGCGACCATTCCCATGGCCGCCAGAAGGCTTGATTTTAGCTGCTGGAACTAGGGTTCTCAACCACAACGAGGCGTTCCGATGGGGCGAGATAGAAGCTACTGGGCGCTGGCCTTGCCGAGCAAGTCGCGATAAAACTCGCGGGCGGTGGCCAGTTGCTCGGCGGTACAGGATAACGACTGGCCGATGCGCGGCTCTAGCTGGTCGAGCCACGCCAGGAAGAACTCCACCGACGCCCGGCTGATCCGCGGGCCGGCGGGCGACTCGACGTAGTACGGAGCGGTGAGGGCGAACTGGCGGATGTCGGCATTGTTGGTCTTGGCTCGCACTGCAAACCAGCCGCTGGTGTCGAACGAAACCGGCGGCAGCTTGCCCCCTTTCGACGCCCAATCCGACAGGCGGACCTCGACGTCGACCTCGCCGTTCTTGAGAATCTCCAGGTACTCGACCGTCTGGCGGCTGGCCATGTTCAGCGCGATCTGGAAGTCCAAGGTTTCGCCATTGTCGAGCCGGAACTTGGTGCCCGGCGGCTCGCCGCTCACACTCGGCCGAAGCAGCGGGCCATTGGTCACGACGACCGCACCGCGATCGACTGCATCCCACCACGCAGTGGGAGTGAAAGCGTTCGTCAGATAGGCGTAGGTGCAGTTGGTGCCCAGCGGGCTTTCGTTCGCACCAGAGCCGCTTCCCGCGAGCGGCGACAGCTCGATGCCACAGTTCACCGTGTGGAAGTAGATGTCCTCGCTCCACCGCACGAGACCCGTCTTGCCGGGATAGAGACTCTTATCCCACGGGCGGCCATTCGGATCTTTGCCGACGACGCGTTTCAGCTCGCTTTGCCGCGTAAGCAGACACACCCCGTCGAGTTCGCCACTGGCCACCCACAGGGGATACTCCCAAGCGGTGGGCGACGCGGCTACGACATGCAATCCAGCAGCGCGGGCTTGCTGAATGACTTCGAGCGACGTGACGCCTGGCTTCAGTTCCAGCGGCGCGGCTTCGAGCGGCTGGTCGCTGATTAGCAGCAGCGTTCCGCCGGCCAGTTCCACTCGCGCAGTGTAGGGCCCCAGCGTGCGGCCGGCGGCGAATGGATCGTTGCCATCCACTGCTTCCAGCATGAATTTGTTCGGCTTCGCCCACTTCTGGCCATCGAATGTCCAGGCGGTGCTGGGGGCGTAGTGGACTCCTTCGGTGGCGGCGACGATCGGCAGGTCGCGACTTAGTCGCTGCGAGTCGAGGTCGCCCGCATACCAACCCTCGTCCGCCAGATTCGCAAACCGCCGCATCTCGACGCTCTTCTCGTCGTCGGCGTAGCGGTCGATGGTAAAATTGCCGGTTTGGGTGCGGAACTCCGGCCCGGCATCCATCGTAAACAAATAGTCGCCCCGCCGCAGACCGAGCGTGGCGGTGCCCGACAGATAGAAGTGAGTGCCCAACTCGGCCGCGCCCACGCGTTTCAGTCGCACCGGGCGGCCGCGGGAATTGGATAATTCCACCCGCACCGGTACCGGCTGATGCGTCTTGCTATCGACCGCCTGTAGGCGCAGCTCGCCGTCGGCGGCCCAAACCGCGGCCGGAGCCAGCAGAATCGACGCAAACAGAACCATCCGCCTAATTGCTGCATAGTACATCATGCCTCAAGTCTAGCACGCGGCCGCGACTGGGCTCGGGCGTTCTACAAAACCGCAGCAAACCGGTTAGAATTAGGAGTCCCCAACCCACCCCCCTCTCCGTCATGCCACAGTCCACCACTATGCCAACTGATCCGTATAAGACCCTGGGCGTCGATCGTAAGGCGTCGCACGAGGAGATCAGCAAGGCGTATCGCGAGCTGGCTCGCAAATACCATCCCGACCTGAATCCGGATGACGAGCAGGCCAAAAAGAGTTTTCAGGAAGTGCAGTCGGCGTTCGACGTGCTGGGCGATGAAAAGAAGCGGAAGATGTACGACCGCTACGGCGCCGGGTTCGAGTCGATGGGTGGCGGCGCAGGAGGACCTCGTCCGCAAGGTTGGCCCGGCGGTGGCGCAGGTGGCAATGTCGAGTTCGACCTGAACGATCTGTTCGGCGCGGGCGGCGCTGCCAGTGGCGCGGGCGGCGGCGGCTTCGCCGACCTGTTCAAGCACTTTGGCGGCGGGCGCGGCGGCACGCAAGCTCCCCCTCGCGAGCAGCAACGCGGCGCGGATCTGGAATATGAGCTCACCGTTCCGTTCAACACGGCGGTCAAAGGTGGCGAGGCTTCCGTGTCGCTTCGCCGTGGCAGCGGCAAGAACGAAACCATCTCGGTGAAGATTCCCGCCGGCATCGACGACGGCAAGAAGATCCGACTCAAGGGCCAGGGCGAAGAAAGCCACTATGGCGGTCCACCCGGCGATATTCTGATCACGGTGCGCGTGGCGGGGCATCCCTGCTTCGCGCGCGACGGAAAGCGGCTCGACATGGTCGTGCCGATCACACTCGCCGAAGCGATCGAAGGTGCAAAGATCGACGTGCCGACGCCGCACGGCACCGTAGCGGTAACCATTCCGCCCGGCACGTCGAGCGGCAAGAAACTGCGACTACGCGGCCAAGGGGTAAAACCAGCCAGTGGCGATCCGGGCGACCTGTATGCCGAGGTGCAGATTGTGCTGCCAGACAATCTGACCGACGAGCAGAAGAGCGAATTGGTCTCGCTGGCGAAGCACGACACGCGGAACCCCCGCTCTGATCTACGATGGTGAACCTGCTCGCTCAAATTCCAATCCTACTGGCCGACGAAGCCAAACAAACCGCCCTGGAGCGACTCGACCCCGAGCGGCGGGCCGCGGTGGTGCTAGCGCTCGTGGGGCTGTCGCTGTTGGGCGTGCTGCTCGTGGTGATTGTCCTCTTGGGCGGCCGCTGGGCGCGGCAACGCCGACCGCTGCGCGGTACCCGGGCGGGCGCAAATTCGGATGTCACCCTCGACACGTACCCTCGGCCCAAAGTCCGCGACGGCGAGTTCCGTAGCGGCGAGACCATTATCAACCGCCCGGGCGACCAAGACACCAAAGCGTGAACGCGCGAGATGGGCGAAAGCACTCCCATTGTCACACACCTTCCCCAAGACGCACCGCCTGCTTAGCTCGGCTGAGTTCGATCGGGTGTTTGCTGCGCGGAAGAGTCGGGCGGACCAGCGGTTGGTGGTGTACTCTCTGCCCAACGGCCTGAAGCATCCGCGGTTGGGCCTGGTGGTGTCGCGCAAGGTTGGCAATGCGGCCGTGCGGAATCGCTGGAAGCGGCTATTGCGCGAAGCGTTTCGCCTGGCGCAGCACGATCTGCCGGCGGTGGACATCGTCTGCCTGCCGCGGCCCAAACACACGCCGACGCTCGAGTCGCTGCGCGAGTCGCTCGAAAAACTCACCCGCCGCAAGCGCTGATGGCCATGAAACTACTGCGACTGCTAGCACGCGTGCCCGAGTTCGTCCTGGTGACGCTGGTCCGCGGTTACCAGTTGGGCATCAGTCCGCTGATCGGCCACCACTGTCGCTTTAAGCCCTCGTGCAGCCAGTATTACATCCTGGCGGTAAAGAAGTACGGTGCAATTCGTGGCAGCTGGCGCGGGATCAAACGGATCGCCCGCTGCCATCCTTGGAACCCCGGCGGGTACGATCCGCCTTAGAGTTGCGGCCGGTGCTAGCAGCGACAGTGACTGCTGGGCAAACATCGCCTTGACCCCCTCGTTGGGTGTAGCTACTCTCCGCACGCCAGAATTTAACTGGGGCTGGGTTTGCGCGCAGGAAGCGCGGCAACCTGGTCCCCAACACACAACGCCAGTGCGGGCGAAACAGTCGCCCGATGGAGCTCCCAGCATGACGCGACGAGCCAGCTTATCGTATCGATCTTCCTTTGTGCGCAGCCTCTCGTTGTGCATGGCGCTCGTGGTGTTGAGCACCACGGTGGGCTGCATGAGCTTGATCTCGCTGCCCGGTATGCCGGGTCGGAAGAAAAGCAATGACGAGCATACGCTCGAGGAGTTAGCCGACGACACGCCCGACTTGATTGCGAAGTTCACGCACCCGTACGGGATGGACTACGTGAAGGTCGAATCGATCTCGATTGTTACTGGCCTGGCAGGCAACGGCGAGGATCCACCTCCTACTCCGCAACGTGCCGCGATAATGGCAGAGCTGAATCGCCAGCAAGTACCCAATCCCGAGAAGTTCCTCGCCTCGCCCGACACCGCCCTGGTGCTGATTCGCGGCCTGCTGCGACCTGGCATTCAGGAAGGCGACCGCTTCGACGTCGAAGTACGTGTACCAACGCGTAGCGACGCCACGAGTCTTCGCGGTGGTTGGCTGCTGTCCGCTAGGCTCACCGAGTTGGCCGTGCTAGGCGGACAGATTCGTCAGGGTCACGTACTGGGTGTGGCCGAAGGCGCCATCCTGGTCGACCCGAGTGCTACCGAGGAAGACGGAACCTATACCACGCGTGGCCGCATCCTCGGCGGAGCTGTCGCCACCAAGTCGCGTCCCATGGGCCTGGTGATCGACGATCGCTACAAGTCGGTGCACCTCTCGGCGGAGATTGCCAAGAGCGTGAACGATCGTTTCCACATGCGAATCGACGGCCACAAGCGTGGCGTGGCCAACGCCAAGAACGACGAGCTGATCGAAGTTGCCTTGCATCCGCGTTACAAGGACAACGTGGGCCGGTACATGCGGGTGCTGCAGAGCATCTCGGTGGCCGAAACAGCCCGCGCCCAGCAAGAGCGTGTCAAGCTTTTGCGCGAGCAAATCAACAATCCCCTCACCGCCGCAGCGGCCGCGCTGCAGCTCGAAGCGATTGGCGACCAGCAGGCGCAGGAGATCCTGCTCGCCGCTACCCAATCGCCCGACACGGAAGTTCGCTTCTACGCCGCCGAGTCGCTCGCTTACCTGGACGACACGTCGGCCGTGGAAGTGCTGGCGCAGGTCGCTCGCGACGAACCAGCCTTCCGTGTGAACGCCATGGCCGCGCTGAGCGCGATGGACGACCTGACCGCGTTCGACGCCCTGCACGGGCTGCTGTCGGTGGCCAGTGCCGAGACCCGCTACGGCGCGTTTCGCTCGCTGTGGGCGATGAACCCGCACGATCCGCTGATCGCCGGTGAAGACATGAACGGCAACTTCACGCTGCACCAACTGAGCGTCGAAGGCCCACCGATGATCCACCTCACCAACAGCCACCGGCCCGAGATCGTGCTGTTTGGCAAGCAACCGCCGCTGAAGTTGCCGCTGATGGTCGACGCGGGAACCGGCATCCTGATTAACGGAATGCAAGGCAACGAGCTGGTGGTGAGCCGCTTCAACACCGGCACCGAGGCCGATCGCCGCACGGTTGCGGCGGAAGTCGACGAACTGATTCGCGCCATTGTGGAACTGGGAGGCAACTACCCCGACGTGGTGCAAGCCTTGCAGGAAGCCAACAAGCAAGGCGCGCTACTCTCGCGAATGCGTGTCGACGCGTTGCCGCAATCGGGGCGCATGTACGACCGCAGCGAAAGTGCCTCGGCGACCGAATCGGAAGAAGAGGAAAGCTCGTTCGACCTGGCGACGCCGCTGCCCGATTTGTTTGGACGCAAGTCGCGATAGGACACCTCCACCCCGACAGCGAGTTCGCCAGCCGATAGTGATTTTCGCAGTGCTCGCCACCCGACCCTCGATCCGTCCGCCCTACGATGCTCAAAGCGCTCGAACTTGCCGGCTTCAAGAGCTTCGCGGATAAGACGCGCTTCGAGTTCCACGATGGGGTGACCGTCGTGGTGGGCCCCAACGGGTCTGGCAAGTCGAACGTGGTCGACGCCATCAAGTGGGTGCTCGGCACGCAGAGCGCCAAGTCGCTCCGCGGTTCGGAGATGACCGACGTCATCTTCAACGGCTCCGGATCACGCGGCGCGCTGAACGCCGCGGAAGTGTCGCTGGTGCTCGACAACTCCGACGGCAAATACGGCGGCGAGTCGCACGGCCGCGAAGTGGCGATCACCCGCCGAGTCTACCGCAGCGGCGAAGGCGAGTACCTGATCAACGGCGCAGCCTGCCGACTGCGCGACATCCGCGATTTGCTCGCTGGCACCGGCATCGGCACCGAGGCCTACAGCATTATCGAGCAAGGCAAGGTCGACGGCCTCTTGCAAGCCTCGCCACGCGACCGTCGGGCGATCTTCGAAGAGGCGGCCGGCATCAGCCGCTTCCGCGCCAAACGCCAGGACGCCGCCCGCCGCCTGGCCCGCGTCGAACAGAACCTGCTCCGCCTGTCCGACATCGTCGACGAAGTCGAAAGTCGCTTGCGAAGCGTCCGCATGCAGGCGGGCAAGGCGCAGCGGTACCGCGAGGGCGTCAAGCGGCTCAAGGAGCTGCGAACCGAGATCGGCATCGCCGATTGGTTTCGCTTGACCCAACGAATCGACAACGTGGCGGGCGAGTTGGCAAACTTTGCCGACGAAGACAACCAGCGCCGCGAGTGGATGGAGTCGGCCGAACAGGAGCTGCCCGAGCTGGAGCAAGCCGTGTCGGCCGCGCAGGAGGAGTGCGAGAAGGTCGAAAAGCAGATCGCCGGCATCCGCGAGCAGGTGGTCAGCAGCCAAGCGACGATCGACGGCCTCACCGGGCGTGAGGAAGACCTCGCCGCGAACATCACGGCCCTCGAACAACAATGGCAGGCGGCCTCCGCGCCGCAACCCGAGAAGTCGGACGACAACGACTCGGTCGCCGCGCGACTCGAAGCAGCCCGCAGCGAGTACGACGCGCACTCGCGCAACCTGGCCGACGCCAGCGAGAAGCTCTCACACCACACCACGCTTGCCGAGCGGCTGGCGGCACAGGTAGACGAGCTTGCCAGACGACTGGCGACCACCGATAACCGCCTGGACCTGATGCGCGAGAAGCTCACTTCGCTCGGTGATCGCCGCGCGGCGAGCCAGGCGGAGCTCGATTCCGCCCAGCAGCAACTCGCACCGCTGGAGCGGCAACTCGATTCGCTCGAGCATTCGGTGTCCGACACCAAGCAGCAGTTCGCCGAGGCCGAGACACACTGCACCGCGTGCGAAGAGCGGCTCGAGTCGGCCCGCAAGGAACTGAGTCAAAACGAAGAACGTCTGGCCGAGGTCCGCCGCGAGTGCCAACAGGCGCAGACCGACCTGACGGCCGGGCTGCATCGTATCGAGCTGATTGGCGAACTCGACCGCCAGCAGCAGCACACTAACGAAGAGGTGCAGCGGTTCGTCACGCAGTCGCTCGGCGCCAAGCCGGTGGTGGTGGCCGACATCTTGCATGTCGACGTCGACACCGCACCGATCATCGAGGCCGCGCTGGGCGTACTGGCCGAGTACGTCGTGGTTCCGTCGACCGAAAAGCTGCTGGGGCACGCCGACCAGATACCTTCCGACGCCCGTCTGATGCGTCTTGACTGCCGCACTCCGATCGCGGCCATCGACCAGGTCGACCTGTCCGGCGAGCGCGGCGTGTGGGGCCGGGCCGATCAGTTTGTCGACAGCGAAGCGGTATACCAACCGCTCGTGCGGCGGCTGCTCGGCCGCACGTGGGTGGTCGACACATTGGCCACTGCTCATCGCCTGGCTCATCACACCGGTCACGGGCTGCACTTCGTCACCGCCGACGGCGACGTGCTGGGCGCCGAAGGCACGCTGGTTACTGGCCGCCGCGATCAGGCCCGGGCGTCGCTCACACGCCGGCACAACTTGGACGAACTCCGCCAGCAAGTCGCCGCACTCGAGCCGGTCGCCAAGAAACTGGCCGACGAGCAAGATAACCTGGAACAAGCGTGTCAGCGGTACCGAACCGAGGTTGCCACGGCGCTCGACCGCGATCGACAAGCGCGGGAACAGCTCTCGCAACTACGAGAACAAATGGCTTCGGCCTGCACCGCCGAGAACGTCGCCGGGCAGCGGATCGGTGAGCTTCGTTCGCAAACGGAAAAGCTCACCGCGGCCATCGCACAGCTCACTGCAGACGACAACGCGACGCGCACGGCCATCGCCACGCTCGAGTCGCAACGCGCCAGTCTGGCCAGCAGCTGCGGCGAACTCCGCCAGCAGCACACCGAAGTCAGCGCCGAACAGTCACACCAGCGAGAAACAGTAGCCCGCCTGGAAGTCGAAACCGCCAAGCTGCAACAGCAGATCGACTTGCTGGAAGAAGCCGCGGTGCCGTCGTCGGGCGGGCCGTCGGCGGTTGAGTTGCGCAAACAGCTCGAGCAGCAGCGCGAAGCCCTCCGCGAGCGGCTTGCCAAACTGCACGAGCAGCGCGGCGAGGCGGAAGCCAAACTGGCCGACCTCAAAACCACGCTCGAGGAGCAAACCCCGCTTCGCGAAGCGTGCCTCGCGAAGCGCAAAGAAGCCCAAGCCCAGCGCGACGCCCTGCAGCAACGACTGTCCGCCGCGCGTCGGCACGTGGACGAGACGCAGTCGCGGCGCTCTCAGCTCGAAGTGACGCTCGCCAAACTCGAACATCAGCGACAGTCGCTCGTCGACCGTTTGAGCGAAGACTATGAGATCGACCTGCCGGAGGTGGCGGCCACGGCGCCGCAGGAACAGCCGGAGATCGACCGCAAGCAGGTGGAACAAGAGATCAACCAGATTCGCGACAGCCTGCATCGCATCGGCGCGGTGAATGTCGACGCCTTGGAGGAACTCGAAGAGATCGAGTCGCGTTTCGAAGCCATCTCGGCCCAGTACAACGACTTGTCGCAGGCCAAGACGAGCCTCGAGAAGTTGATGACCAAGCTGAATACCGAGAGCCGGCAGATGTTCCTCTCGACGGTCGACACCGTACGAGGGCACTTCCAGGAGTTGTTCCGACGATTGTTCGGAGGCGGCGAGGCCGATTTGATTCTCGAAGAGTACGAAAGCGAAGACGCCCTGGACTGCGGCGTCGAAATCCGCGCCTGCCCGCCGGGCAAGGACACGCGAACCATCTCGCTCCTCTCGGGTGGTGAGAAGACAATGACCTGCGTGGCGCTACTCTTGGCCATGTTCCGCAGCAAGCCCAGCCCGTTTTGCGTGCTCGACGAAGTTGACGCCGCGCTCGACGAAGCGAACATCGGCCGCTTCACGGGCGTGCTCTCCGACTTCTTGTCGAGCACCCAGTTCGTTGTGATCACTCACTCCAAGAAGACCATGACCGGCGCCAACACGCTGTACGGCGTGACCATGCAAGAGTCGGGCATCTCGAAGCAGGTGTCGGTGCGATTCGACGACGTGACCGACGATGGGTTTATCAAGCCCAGCGCGATGGCCAACAGCGCGAAGAAGGCGGCTTAAGCGAACAGTCTCGGTGTTCGGTGCCACTGCTGGTTTATCGCGACTTGTGCAGGTACAACCTGTCGAACGCCAGTGAATCTGTTTCGTCGCCGTACGATCGAAGCGAGCCAGCAGTGCCCTTAGGGGTCTTAGTTACGCGGCGGGGGTGAAGGTGCCGAGAACACTGCTGGCTATCGACAACTTGGCGGAGAGTCGCAAAGCGGTTGCCTAGTTCCAAACCACTTCGCGTGGCGAGTGGCGATAAACCAGCAGTGGCACCCAAGAATGGGCGCACTTCGAACTGGTGGCTTTACTCCTCGACCTGCTCTTCCGCTTCGACCCGCCCCTCAACCGATTGTTCGAGCACCGAAGTCGGCAGGCCGATGGGGGTCATGTCCGAGCAGCAACCTCCGGTGGAGCAGGAGCCGGTGGTGCAGGTCTCGCCGCTGCAGCAAGCGGGGAGCGACTCCCGGACTGAGGAGAGCCAGTCCGGTGCGGCGGCGACCAGCAGGTTGCCTGCCATTACGCCTAAGAGCCCGATGCCAATCAAGTTACGTAGGGCCCGCATGCCGCTCGACATGCCATCGGTAGTGGGAGTGGGCTCGGGAGTCGTGGGTTCGTCGTTCATCGATTGTACGCTCTAACGATCGAAGATCTTCTTAAAGGTGTGCACCGTGGCCTGGCGTCCTGCACGCGCGATCGAAGTTGTGAGCGGGATTTCCTTCGGGCAGACCGCCACGCAGTTCTGGGCGTTACCGCAAACCTGAATGCCGCCGGGGCCGGTGAGTGCGTCGAGTCGCTCATCGGCGATCATCGCACCAGTGGCGTGGCGGTTGAACAGCATCGCCTGACTAATGGGCGCGGCGCCGAGAAACTCGGTCGCTTCGGCTTCCGCCTGGCGAGCCTCGTGATCCTCGATCGACTCGTTGGGTCGCTGGTCGACTTCCACCTTGGCGTATTGCGGGCATGCTTCCACGCAGCAGCCGCAGGTCATGCACTCCGAGAGCGGATAGCGCTCTTCCTGCGATTCCTGCGACTCCTTCGGGCCGGCGCCGCGGTCGTAGTAGTCGTCGACCGGCACCCAAGCTTGCACCCGCTCCAAGGCGCGGAACATTCGCCCGCGGTCGACCACCAGGTCGCGTACCACGGGGAACTTGGTCATTGGCTGCAGTTCGATCTCGCCATCGTGCTCCTCGAGCAACCGGTCGACCAGTGCCGAGCACGACTGCCGCACGCGGCCGTTGATCACCATGGTGCACGCACCACAGACTTCTTCCAGGCAGTTGCAGTCCCAGGCCACCGGCGTGGTCGCCTGGCCTTCGGCCGTGCGTGCCATGGCGGCGATCTTCTGCAGAACGCTGATCACGTTGAGGTTCGGCTCGTACGGGATGCGAAACGTCTCCCAACGACTCGGCTCGCCGGGGGCGGCTTGCCGAAGAATTCGCACGTCGAACGACTCCCGCTTGGAGGAACTTGCGGTCATATCTCTTGGAATTCCGTTAAACTACTGGCGGACATTCATATTCTAGGTTGTCGGCCGGCATCGGCCAACTCGAGTAGCACTCGTCAGCGTCGTTTATTTCGTCGGCACGGGGTCGCGGGACACGTCGGCTGCGCCGTTGGTCGGTTTTTCAACTCCCTGGGACTCCGCCGCCTTGGCTTGTCGCTCTTTCCACACGGTTTCGATGATGTCGCCACCAACGATGCCGTACAGACGGGGCCGCGGCGGGATGAGCGAGGTATCGACGTCCTCGTAACTGAGCGTCGGGTCGCCCTTGGAGTCGAAGTCGGCCACGGTGGTCTTCAGCCACTTGCGATTCTTCTCCTCGAACTTGTCGCACCATGCTTCGGCCTGATGGCGACGCTCGGTGGGGTCGGTCGACTCGATGCCCGGCATGTCGAAGGCCGGCTTGTAGTGGGCGCCGCGGCATTCATCGCGAGCCAGCGCGCCCTTCAGCAGTGCCTTGGCGATGGGGAACATGTCCAGCAGGCTCTTGGTGAACATCACATTCTGATTGGTCCACATGCCGGTGTCCGAAAGCGAGCACTTTCTGGCTCGCTCGTGCAGCTCGGCCACTTTCTCGATGGCGGCCGTGAGCTGCGTGTTTTCGCGCACCACGGTGGCGGCCTTGGTCATCTCCTGGCCCAACTCTTGATGAATCAGGTAAGGGTTCTCGCCACCGGTGGGAGCTTCGAGCAATTGCTTGTGCTCCATCTCCTTCTTCGACCGCTCGGCTCGCAACAGCAAATCGAACTCGGGGTCGGAAGCAGACTTGTCCAGGCCGCTCAACGCGGTCTCGATGCAAGGACCGACGAACAAACCGGTGAAGATGCACGACAACAGCGAGTTCGCCCCCAGGCGGTTGCCGCCGTGGTACTGATAGTCGCACTCGCCAATGGCGTACAGGCCGGGGATGTTGGTCTGATGGTTGCGCGGCGAGCCCGGCATCAATCCGCCGGCGGCGGTTCGCTCGTAGTCGGCCCACAGGCCGCCCATCGAGTAGTGCACCGCGGGGAAGATCTTCATCGGCACGTCCCGCGGGTCGACGCCCTGGAACTTCTCGTAGATGTGCAGGATGCCGCCCAGTTTGCGGTCGAGTTCCTCGCGCGAGATGTGTGTCAGGTCGAGGTACACGCACTGCTTGTCGGCTTCGACGCTGAGGCCCTCGTTCACGCAGACGTTGAAGATTTCTCGCGTGGCGATGTCTCTCGGCACGAGGTTGCCATACTTGGGATACCGCTCCTCGAGGAAGTAGTAACGCTCGCTCTCGGGAATGTCGCGCGGTGCGCGAGTGTCTTGCGGGGTGCGGGGCACCCACACGCGGCCGCCTTCGCCCCGGGCGCTTTCGCTCATCAAACGGAGCTTGTCCGCACCGGGAATGGCGGTGGGGTGCACCTGGATAAATTCACCGTTGGCGTACTTCGCGCCGTACTGCACGCTTCGGCTGGCGGCGCTGCCGGTGCAGGCCATGCTCATCGTGCTGCGGCCGAAGATCAGCCCGCAACCACCGGTGGCCAGCACCACCGCGTCGGCCGGGAAGGCGCGAATCTCCATGGTCACCAGGTTCTGGGCGGTGGCTCCGCGGCAGCGGCCGTCATCGTCGATCACGGGGCCCAGGTAGTCCCAGCCTTCGTAGATGTTCACCTTGCCAGCGGCGTGCTGGCGGCGGACCTGTTCGTCGAGGGCGTACAGCAACTGCTGCCCGGTGGTGGCACCGGCGAACGCGGTGCGTTTGAACAACGTTCCGCCAAAGCGGCGCTGGTCGCGATAGCCTTCCTGAGTGCGGTTGAACGGCACGCCCAGACGGTCCATCAAATCGATGATCTTCGGCGCCCAGTTGGCCATTTCCTGCACCGGCGGCTGATGCTGCAGGAAGTCGCCACCGTACACGGTGTCGTCGAAGTGCAGGTACTCGCTGTCGCCCAGTTGGCGAGTGGTGTCGTTCACGCTGTTAATGCCACCCTGGGCACACGCGCTATGCGAGCGCTTCACTGGCACCAGGCTCATCAGGTCGACCGCGATGTCCAACTCGGCCAGCTTCATCGCCGCGGCCAAGCCAGCCAGTCCGCCACCCACTACTAAGACACGTTGCTCTGACATTTCGTCTATTCTCCACTCTCGTCTTCGTCGGTCTGGTTTGTCGTGTCCTCGTTGCTGACGGTCTTGGCCGACATCGCTGCAGGCTCTTTCGAATCCGCGTGATGCGACCGCTTGTGCTCGTCAGGAGGAATCAGACCGGCTTCGACCTGAACGGTGTACATTTCGTCTTCGATCGCCTGGGCTTGTTCGATCGACTCTTGGCTGCTGCCGACCTTGCGAGCACCCCAAATGGCGCCGAGGCCTACCACGCCCAGCAGCACCGACGCAGCCAGGCAGACCTTCAAGGCGTTGGCCTGGGCGTGAGGTCGGGTCCAGATGCCCCAGGTGATGCCGGCGGTCCAGATGCCGTTGAACAAATGGAACGCCGCGGCCAGCACGCCCAGGGCGTACAGCAGCGAGACCAGCAAGTTCTGCATGATCAGCCCGATTGAGGAAGCCGCGTTGTACGGGCTGAACTGGGCTCCGCCCCATCGCTCGGCCACGCTGAGCCACCAGTCGAAGTGGAACCATCCGTGCGTTTGAAAGACGTGCCACAGGATGAACAGGAACAGGTAGATCCCCGTCACCCGCTGCATCGTGTACCGCCAGTTGGCCTCGTAGGCATAGTTGTTGTTGTTGGGAATCATCCCCACCGTGATGCCGATGCCCACGAACATGTGGAACAGAATGGGAATGAAGATGAAAACCCACTCGACCAACGGCAGAATGCCGCCCAGCGAGTGGATGGCGAGCACATTCTTCTGGAACGCCTGGGCACCGCCTACGATGCTGGCGTTGACGAATAGATGCACACAGACATACCCGCCGAAGATGATGCCGGTTAAGGAGTGGAGCCGGCGAATCAGAAACTCGTGGCGGACAAAAAACGACGGCTCAGTTCCAGCCACCGCGACACCTCGTGGGTTCGATACCAGACGGCTCGCGGGCCACCGCGCCAAAATGCACACTGTGTGCACATGTCGTTGGCAGACCGCGAGTTAGGATGACTAATCATCCGTAGTATAGAGGGGTGGGCCGAAGTCGCAAGGTGGTGCGGCGACCGCGATTGTGGAGTTGGGCAACCACATTCGACCCGCTGCGGTCGAATCAACCGCCCGCAATGCGCCCGCTACAAGCGCTCTAAATGCCGGCCGACTTGCCGAGCGAAGCTCGCTTGGCCCGATACTGCTCGGCCAGGTCGGTGCGACCCTGCTGCTCGAGCAGCGGGATCAACCGGTCGTAGGCGGCCAGGTAGTCTTCGTCGAACCGGATGGCGTTGATGTACGACTTCGCGGCTTCTTCCGGCTTGTCGAGGTTGTCGTAGCACAACCCGCGCTTATAGTAGTTGCTCGCGTTCTCGAAATCGAGCCGGATGCACTCGTTGAAGCTGTCGATCGCGCTTTCGTACTCCCCAAGCTGGAAGTAGGCGTGGGCCCGATTGCGGTAGGCGTCCGCGTAAATATTGCTGAACGTGATGGCCGCATTGTACGCCCGAATCGCTTCGCGGTACTCACCCATCTTGGCATGGGTGATGCCCTGCCACAGGTAGGCGCGAGCGTCCTCGAAGTTCAGCGCCTGGGTGTCCTTCAGGTCCCGCAGCGCGAGTTCGTACTCGCCCATGTTCACGAAGCAGATGGCGCGGCGGAAGTAGGCCTCGCCCTTCTGGCGATTCAACTTGATCGACTCGCCGAGTTCCTTCACCGCCTTGCCATACTCGCCCAGGAACCGGTGAGAGATTCCCTTGTGGTACTGAGCTTCGGAACGGACGTTGTCGTACTGAGAAGAGTCGGGCAGCTGGTTCAGCAGCGCGTCGCAAGTCTCGAGGCTGTCCTTGAAAGCTTGCTGGCGGACCTCTGGGTCGTTGGCTGTCTTACCCAACTCCTCGTACACCACCGACAGGGTGATGTATCCCTGTGCGAACGGTACGTCCTCTTGGCCCTCTTCTGGCTTGAAGGTCTCGATCGCCTTCTTCAGTGCGTCGACCGCTTCGGGGTACTGCTCTTGGGTAATGTGGATGGTCGCCAGGCTCGAGTAGGTCTCGTGGTCGTCCGGATCCAGTTCCACAGCGCGATTCAAGTCGGCAAACGCTTCGTCGATGTCGTTCATCGAGGCGTACGCGGTGCCTCGCAGCCGCAGCGCTTCGGCGTCATCGGGATTCGCTTCCAGGTACTCGGTGAGCAGCGGCTCGGCTTGCGCGCCGAAACCAGGCTGGAACGGGCTGCCCAAGGCGTAGGCCTTACCCAGCGCGAAGCTGTAACGCAGGTCCTTGTGGTTGGCTTCGTGGGCTGCTTGCAGGTCGGGCAGGGCGGGGCTGAGGAACTGGCTGCCCATGTCCAGGTACATCTTGCCGCGGTAGTACTGCATCTCCGCCCGCAGGGCTTTCTTTTGGGGATCGGAGCTGTTGGTCAGATCGTCGACTTTCTTGAAGTCTTCCAGAGCCTTCTGGTACATCTCCTGCCCTGCCCAAGCCTGGCCGCGGCCAATGTACGCAGCGATTTCGGCTGGGATGTTCCCCTGCTGGCTCGCGGCGACGATGATTTGGGTGTAGATGTCGGCGGCCTGGCTCCACTCTTCCTGATCCAAGGCAGCCTTGGCCTGAACGAAAGCGTTTTCTCCGCCCTCGGTATCGTCCCCGACGTCGTCCTGAGCGGTCGCAACCGTCGCCATGGCCAGTGTGAGCACGGCAGGAAAGAAGGCGAAACGCAGGAAGTTGGTCGTCGACATGTTAAGCCACCTCGGGATGGACCCACCACACGGTGCAGGGGGGACAGGATGTTGCCACGCCAGCGGCAGTGCCGGCAGGTACTGTTAACTTATCACTCAAAGGAAGGTGCGGCGGTGCGTAAATATCTCGCCCGCTAGCGGTGCACAAGCGCACCTGTGGTAATCATCGTACCGGTCCGTGTTTCAGTTGCCGCCCGATTGCCCTTTCGCCCGGCAATTCAGGCCCCCACGGGTGGGGTCTTTCCGGTCGCAACGGAACGGACGACACTCCGCTTGGGTTGTCCTACGGTGGGAGTCGCCCCGAGGTTCGCACCGAGTGGGTGTTAAGCTGTGACGATTCGTCACAAAGCCTTTCACCCGCCCGACTGGCGTGACCGATGCAACCAGTGCGGTACGCCCTCTCCCCCCGGCAAATTGAGATGCTCAGGTTCGTTTTCATCGCTGGCTGCATGTCCCTGGCCCTGGCCGCCGGTCAATCGACCGCGCAAGAGGTGCTGCCGGCTGCGCCGCTTTCGCTCGATGCGGTGGAGGCTATCGCACTGGAGTCGCATCCCGCCATCGCCGAAGCCGCCGCCAGGGTGCGGGCGGCGCGGGGCAACTGTTTGCAAGTCGGCCTGCCGCCGAACCCGACCATCGGGTATACGGCCAGCGAGATTGGCGACGACGATTCCGCGGGGCAGCAGGGCATGTACGCGGGGCAGACGTTCATCCGCGGCAACAAGCTGGGACTCAACCGGCAGGTCGCCTTGCAGCAGATTCGCGAGAAGCAACAACAGTTGGCGGTTGAACAACTGCGAGTACTGACGGCGGTGCGAATCGCGTTTTACGATGTCTATCTCGCGCAGCGGCAAGTCGAACTCAGCGAAGCGCTAGTCGCGGTGAGCGCGCAGGCCAACAAATCGGTGAAACAACTGTTCGAGGCCCAGGAAGCCCGCCGCATCGACGTGCTGCAAGCCGATATCGAGCTGGAACGGATCGGCGTGAAGCTGGCCCAGGCTCGGGCCACTCAACAGGCCGCCTGGAGACAGCTGTCGGTGGCAATGGGGCAGCCCAACCTGGACGCGCAAAGCGTTGAAGCCGATCCGGCGAAGCTGGAGTGGACGCTCAATTGGGAAGCCTCACGGCAACTGGTGCTGGACAGCAGCCCGGAATTGGCCGCTTTGATGTTCGACGTGTCGCGAGCGCGGGCGGCCCTCGCCCGGGCGTGTGTCGAGCCGATTCCCGATGTCACCGCGCAAGTCTCCGTGCAACAAGACACCGCGACCGACTACACCATCGCCGGCGTGCAGGTCGGCATGCCGGTGCCGCTGTGGAATCGCAACCAGGGGGGCATCCGCCAGGCGCGGGCCGAATTGACCGCCGCCCAGCGGAAGCTCGAAGCGGTGGAGCTCGACCTCACCGCCCAGCTCGCCCAGCGGATGCGGGAGTTCGAAGCGGCCAAGGCGCAAGCCGACGCCTACCAGGACGGCATTCTCCGTCGCGCCGAAGAGAACATGGAACTCACCCAGCAGAGCTACGACGCTGGCGAGGCCACCTACTTGGAGCTGCTGACCGTGCAGCGAACCTACTTCGAGTCGAACCTCGATTACCTAGCCACTTTGGGCCAAGTGAACCGCAGTGTACAGACTTTGGCGGGCCTGCTGGTCGGTACCCGAGGTGATTGACCTTGCCCAAACTGGACCCCGGAGTATGCTTGAGGTAGCCATGAATGCCGCTTGCAATCCAACTCGGTGGTCCAAAGTGCTGGTGCTGGTCGCACTGCTGCACTACCTGAACGCCTGCCCCTGCGGCTGCCTGGAGCATCACGCGATCTATCAGGCTGTGGCGGGCGATGGCCATCACCACCACGATCACGACGCAGATGATCCAGCGGATTCGGAGGCCGATGCCTACCATTGCGACGGCCCGTCGGACATCGTGTTCGCGGCGGGTCGTGGCGACGCCGATGCAAACGCTGCAAGCGCATCGCTGATGGCCGCCAGCATCGCCCCTCCGCCCGCGGCGCCCTCTCTGCAAGCTACGTCCCTCAAAGCCAGAGCCACGGCGAACTCCGCGCTCGGGGTATGCGCCGAACTTCAAGTGATGCTCATCTGAGAGCCCACGCACCGCTCTAACTGTGCTCTCGTTCCGCGCTGCGATCGCGCGGAAGTTCATGCTTCGGTTGTTCGCGCACGCTGCGCTGCTTGGATTCGCTATGATGAAATCACTCTCCATTGCCCTGCCCGTGGTGCTCGTCGCCGGCGTGGCGACCGGTCTGTTGGTACGGCCGGCCCTCGAAGGTTTGCTGGCCACACCAGAGGAGGATCCGCACGTCCACGAGACGGCTTCAGCAGAGCCTGACCACTTGCCGCTGTCGTTCGAAGCGGTGCAGAACCTCGGGCTGCAGGCCGAGCCGGTGACATTGTCCGACTTCGTAGTGGTCCGCCGGATGCCGGGCGAGATCATCGAGGCGCCGGGGCTTAGCTCGCAGAAGATCGCCGCGCCGGTCAGCGGCAAGATCGCCCGACTGTTCGCTGCCCCTGGCATGTCGATCCAACCGGGCGACCCGCTGCTGGAATTGGAGATCATCGACGACGAGTTGATGCAGGCCCAACTACAACTGTTGGAGCTTCAAACCAAACACGAAATCAACTCGGCGGAACTCAAGCGTCTAGGGCCGCTGGCCGATTCGGGAGGCATTGCGGGTCGCAAGCTGTTGGATCTGGAATACGATCTGAAACAGATCAAGGCGTCGCTCTCGCGCACGCGGCAGGAACTCGCTATGCGTGGTTTGAGCGACGAGCAGATTGCCAAGATCGAGAACTCCGGCCAGGCGATCAAGCGACTGCGAATCTCGGTGCCGCCGCTGGGAGCGATCGAAGGCGAAGATTCGTCGGCGTCGCTCGCGGAACTCGCCAAAGTCAAGGACAGCCTGGCGCTAGAGACCTTGCTGGTGGAGGTGGGCCAAAACGTCACTCGCGGCGAAGGCCTCGCTTCGCTCGAAGTGCATGGGCTGCTGATGGTGTGCGGACATGCGTTCGAGAGCGACGTCGACCTGGTATCAAAGATCGCTACCAGCGGTGAGGAGATCTCCATCGAATTCGGCGTCACCGACGAAGGCAAAGTCGAGCCGGGCTTTCGCATTCAGCACGTGGCGGGGCACGTGGACGAAGTCACCCAGACCTACCACTACTTTATTCCGCTCGAGAACGAAGTGGTCCGGGAGTCAAAGAACGCTCTCGGCCAGGTGTTCCGCACCTGGCGCTACAAGGTGGGGCAGCGAGTGCACACGTTGATTCCAGCCGAGCGGCTAGCCGGGCAGATTGTCCTGCCCCGCGACGCCGTGGTGCAGGACGGGCCCGAGTACTACGTGTTTCGCGAGATACCGTTCGACGTACTCGAGGCCGAGCATGGTGTGTACATGGAGATGGAGCGGGTGCCGGTAAAGGTCGTGTCGCGCGACACCAACTTGGTGGCGATCGATCCAAGTGGTCAGCTCAAACCAGGGGACCGCGTGGCCATGGGTTCCGCCTACAAACTGCTGCTCGCCTTCAAAGCTCAGCAGGAAGGCGGCGGCAGCGGCCACGATCATCACCACCATTAGGCTCCCGGCTCCCAGAGTGCCATTCCACCAAACACACCTTCGACGACCGACGACATGCTGAATGCCATCATTCGATTCTCGCTCACCCACCGCTTGGTGATCGTGGCCCTGGCGCTGGGCACGATCATCGCCGGTAGCCTTGTGGCGACGCGGTTGCCGATCGACGTGCTGCCCGACCTCAACCGCCCGCGAGTCACGCTGGTCACCGAATGCCCCGGCTTGGCGCCGGAGGAAGTGGAACAGCGCGTGACGTTCCCGTTGGAGACGGCCGTGAACGGCGCCAACAGCGTGATCGCGGTGCGCAGTGCGTCGGACGTGGGGCTTTCGATCATCTACGTGGAGTTCGATTGGGGCACCGACATCTATACCGCGCGTCAGATCGTGCAGGAGCGGATTGCCACCGTCGAACAGCGAATGCCCGAGGGGATCCACCCGCAGATCGGGCCGATTTCGTCGCTGTTGGGGCAGATCATGATGGTCGGCATGTGGAGCACCACCGGCGAGACCTCGCCGCTGGAGGTGCGCACGCTGGCCGACTGGCAGGTGCGTCAGACACTGCTGACCATCCCCGGCATTTCGCAGGTCATCACCATGGGCGGCGGCCGCAAGCAATACCAGGTGCTGGCCGACCTGCACAAACTGCACACCTACGAGATCTCGCTCGAAGAATTGGAGGAAGCGCTGCGGGCGAGCAACCTGAACGTGACCGGCGGCTACGTGAACAGCGACTCGAAAGAGGTCCTGGTCCGCGGACTCGGTCTGATCCAGAATCTGGACGACATCCGCAGTATCCCGATCAAGCGACTTGGTCCCCGTTCGGTGCTGGTGAGCGACGTGGCCACGGTCGAGGAGCGTGCGCAGATCAAGCGGGGCGACTCGTCGGTCAACGGTCGCGACGCGGTGGTCATCACCATTCAGAAGCAACCCTCGGTCGACACGCGATACCTGACCGAACAGATCGAACAGGCCATCGAGCGGATGCGGGCGACGCTGCCGCCGGATGTGGTGATCGATTCGACGTTGTATCAGCAGCGGGAGTTCATCGATTTCGGCATCGCCAACGTGGCCGAGGCGCTGGAGATTGGCGCCGTGCTGGTAGTGATCGTGTTGTTCGTGTTCCTGCTGAACTTCCGCACCACGTTCATCACCCTCACGGCGATCCCGCTCTCGGTACTGACCACCGCGCTGGTGTTCAAGTACTTTGGCCTCTCGATCAACGTAATGACGCTCGGCGGCATTGCCGTGGCGCTCGGCGAGTTGGTGGACGACGCGATAGTGGACGTGGAGAACATCTACCGCCGACTTGGCGAGAACGCCCGACGCGCGGAGCCGAGGCCGGCGCTGCAGGTGATTTATGAAGCCAGCAGCGAGGTACGCGGGGCGATTATCAACAGCACGATTCTCGTGATCGTGGTGTTCGCCCCCCTGTTCGCGCTGGCGGGCATGGAAGGTCGGTTGTTCACGCCGCTGGGCATCGCGTACGTGGTGTCGATCATCGCTTCGACGGTGGTGTCGCTCACGGTCACGCCGGTCTTGTCGTACTACCTTCTTTCCAAGAAGCCGGTGAAGTCCGAAGACGCCGATGGTTGGGTGCTGAAGACGCTCAAGCGGATCACCGCCCCGATCGTGCGATTCAGCACCAGCCGCACCGGCTTCACGGCCGTGGCCAGCGTGACCGCCGCGCTGATCCTGGCGAGCCTGGTGCTGGTGATGGCCATGGGCAAGAACTTCCTGCCGCCGTTCGACGAAGGTGCGGCCCAAGTGAACCTGTACGCCCCGCCTGGCACGTCGCTGGAAACGTCGCGCGAGTACAGTCGCGACGCCGATAGGCAGTTCACCATGCTGCTGGCCACCGAAGAGGAGCCGGAGAATCCCTTGCTGAGCTTCACCTGCCGCACCGGCCGGGCGGAACTCGACGAGCACGTGATGGGCGTCAACGTGAGCGAGTACGTCATGACGCTCAACCCCAAGAGCCCTTTGAATCGCGAAGAGCTGAAAGAAGTGTTGCACCACGCGGTAGAAGACATACCGGGCATCGAAGTGGAAGTCGAACAGCCGATTGCCCACCTGATCAGCCACATGCTCTCAGGCGTGACCGCGCAGATCGCCATCAAAATCTATGGCGAAGATCTGGCGGTACTCAAGAGCACGGCCGACGACATCAAACGCGAGATCTCCGACATCGAAGGCATTGCCGATCCCGTGGTCGAGCAACAATCGAGCATTCCCCAAATGCGAATCGAGCCGAAACGCGAAGCCTTGGCCGACTATGGCACCAGCGTGCAGTACTTGCTCGACTTCGTGGAAACGGGGTTCAACGGCAAAGTGGTCTCGCAGGTGATCGAAGGCGAACGGGTGTTCGACCTGGTGGTGCGGCTCGACCAGGAGTCGCGTACCGACCTCGACGCCCTGCGGTACATGCCCGGCGGCGAGCGGGTGCCGCTGCAAAAAGTGGCCGACGTGTACGAGGCAGTTGGCCCCAACACCATCCAGCGCGAGAATGCCCGACGAAGGATCGTGGTGCGCGTGAATACCGCGGGACGCGACCTGGCGGGCGTGGTGGCCGACATCCGGTCGAGGATCGACTCGATGGACCTGCCCAAGGGCTACTACGTCGCGCTCGGCGGCCAGTTCGAAGCCCAGCAGGACGCCACGCGGCGCATCCTGTGGCTCAGTTTGCTTGCCATCGTGGTGGTGTTCGGCGTGCTGTACGCCAGCTACCCGTCGGCCAGCTTGGTGCTCCAAATCCTACTGGCCCTGCCGGTAGCGTTCGTCGGTGGTGTGTTCGCCTTGTTAATCACGGGGCAGGACATGTCGGTGGCCGCCATGGTCGGTTTTATATCCCTGGGCGGCATCGCGGCGCGGAACGGACTGCTGTTGGCTTCCACGTATCTGGACCGCTGCCGCGAGCAGGGACTCGAGATCGAAACGCTCGTGCAAGGCAGCCTCGACCGCGTGGCGCCCGTGATGATGACCTCGCTAACCACCGGCCTGGGCCTCGTGCCACTGGTAATCGGCGGCTCGCTGCCCGGCAAAGAAATCCTGTTGCCGGTAGCCACCGTGATCCTGGGCGGCCTGGTGACCTCGACGCTGTGCGAGTTCCTACTGCGCCCAGGATTGTTCTGGTTCCTGCCGCCGAAGCGATTGATTGAACAAGGTGCGGAAGAGGAGTTGGCGTTCGAGTGAGGAGGGCGTGTAGGTGCAGGGTGTAGATGTAGGCCGTAACAAGCTTGCGCAGTTACGGCAAACGTCGCGAGCAGTTCTGTGCCGTAACTGCGCAAGCTTGTTACGGCCTACGGGCTGTGTTTGGTGAAAGTAGTGCCTCCACCCCCGCTGCCCTCCCCGCACCAAATGCAGGTGCGACCCTCCGGCAAGCGGGAGGGTGAAGGGACGTTACCGCTTGAAACTTCCTCAACCGGCAACGATACTAAGGTACTCGCGAACCGCCGCACAGGAATCCAAATATGAGCAAACACGCCAATCATCATAAGCACCAGGACGAGCACCATCATAAGGCAAAGCCGAAGCATATGAGTCGTCAGAAACTGTATAGCCTGGTGGCGGTCGGATTGATGCTGGTGGCCATGGTGGTTTACGTGATGACGATGGACGAGTCGGAACAGCCGGGCGGCGAGATCGATCCCGCGGTGCCGGCCGATGTGAGCGAATAGCGGCGGCGGGATTGCGTCGCGGCGGGCTTTTCTGATTCCCACTTTTCCCGCCTTTCTGCGCCGGTGTTGATAGTATTCTTACACCCGGTTTGAGATAATACGGGGTTGCTCCAGCGGGAGTACGCCCACCTCTGGGGACCTGCGTGCGCGGAGGTTTTCCTCAGGGGGCGATTCGCTCGTTCGGCGGAGCGAATGGCCGCGATTGGGGTTTTGTCCCCGTAGAAACATGCGGGGAACAACGCGATGGGTTTTGTCGCACCCCCCGAATGGTTTGGCCTTAAAAACAAGGGTTTTTGCCGCTTGGGTGGGACCAAAACCACTGGAGTTTTGGGCCAATGGTTCGTGTTGTGGGACAAAACCCCCGGTTTTGGGCCCATGGGTTTTGGTCCAATGGATCGATGGTTGGGGCAAAACCCGTTTAGGGTCCCACGACGGACTTCAGGGAAAACCGCGTGGCGGCCGGCAGTTTCGACGGCCCCGCGAAGGAAACCTCGACATCCAGTTTTAACTATAATGATCCTGCTCGGGGTTCCCTCTTCGGATCCGCTCTTCGGAGATTTAGCATGCGAGGTACACTCAGGCGAAGCGGTTGGTGGTTTGCGCTCAGCTTGCTGGTTGTGGTCGGGTCGCGGTCGCTGGCGCAGCCGAACATTGTGCTGGTGATGGCCGACGACCTGGGCTGGTGCGATACGAGCAATTCGCTCACCACGATGGGTCACCCAAGCGACTTCTACGAGACGCCGGCCATCGATCGCCTGGCGGCCGAAGGCATGGCGTTCACCAACGCTTATACGAACGGAACCAACTGCGCGCCGACTCGCGCGGCCATCCTCAGCGGCCAGTGGGCGCAGCGGCCAACAAACAATGTGTACCAAGTGCAAAGTTTGAACCGCGGCGGCGACGACGCCATACTGATTGGCCCGCCGCAGGGTTTGCCCAGAAACGCCAATGCGATTCCCACGCGCACGCTCACCTATGCCGAGCACTTGAGGAACAACGCGGACTACGCAACGGCCCACGTCGGCAAGTTCCACGTCGCCACGTCCGGCAGGCGGATCACGCAGCAGCATGGGTTCCATCACAACCTGGGCGGCGGCCGCGCGGGGGCGCCTTCGGCGTACCACTCCGACAGCGGCGAGTTCGGCCCGAACATCAGCAGTTCGCTCGACGTCTTCGCGGGCCACTACAACCACGACTACGTCGAACGTCACATCAAACCTCACGCCAGGAACCATCGGGCCGAGCACATCGATCCATTGGTCGGCACGCCGGTTCATGTGTCGGATGCGATGGCCGATGCGGCGATCTGGTTCATGCAGGAGCAGAAGTCGAAGCCATTCCTGGTGCAGTTCCATCCGTTTGCTGTGCACACCCCAATCGGCAAGAAGCACGCGCGGAAGGATCTGTTGGTCAAGTACGAAGCCAAGGAGCCTGGCGAGCAGGATAGCCACGCGTCGTTCGCTGCGTTGATCGAAGGGCTGGATCAAAGCGTTGCGCGACTCATCCATTACCTGCAAACGACCGATGACCCGCGCAACCCGGGGCAGACACTCGATAAGAACACGCTGGTGATCTTCTACTCCGACAACGGGGGCAAGTTGCCGCAGTCGAACAACGGTCCGTTGCGCGGCCAGAAGGGCGAGCTGCGCGAAGGAGGCATTCGTGTGCCGATGATTGCCTGGAGCGGCAACCCCAAGCTGGTCGACGCAGGCACGGTGAACGATACGCCGGTCTATGGCATCGACTTCTACACGACCTTCGCCGCGCTGTCCGGCGCCGGGCTGCCTGATGGGGTGACGCTCGACGGGGCCGACCTTTCCGGCATCCTGGCCGACGCCGACAAGTCGCTCGAGCGCGACGCGCTGTACTGGCACCTGCCGGGCTACTTGATCGGCGGCGGTCGCGATCAACGCCCGCAGTCGGTGATTCGCTCCGGCAAGTGGAAGCTGTTGTACAACTACGAAGATCAGTCGTTCGAACTGTACGACCTGGAAACGGACATTGGTGAAGCGAACAACCTGGCGGCCGGCGAGGCGCAAGTGGTTCGCGAGTTGGGCACGAAGCTGATGCAGTGGCTGGCCGACACGAGCGCCCCGCTGCCGAGTTTGCGCTCCGGAGAGCTGGAAGTCGACGCGGCAGGACCCTATTACGCGGATGGAGAAATGGGCGAATCGAGCGGCAAAATGGTCATCCAGGCAGGCGAGCAAGTGCCGTTTGTACTGCCGGCGCAGTAGTTTGCGCGTCGGCGGCGACACGTTTTCCACTGCGTGGATTCCCCCAATACCCCCCGTGCGATCCCGGCGATACAATCTCGGAAAGATGGAAGGATCCGACTCGTCGCCGGAGGCGAGTCTCGCCTCTAGTGGTCATTGCGGGGGTCAGGATGATCGAGATTGACGAAGCCTACGTCGACGCGGCAGCACCGAATGCCAGCGCCATCCAGAACGGTCGTGGACTGGTAGCCAAGGGAAAGTTCGTCTCCTTCGCCAAGAGCGAAGACGAGACGCTGTTGTTCGGCGAGTGCCGCGGCAGCGGGAAGTCGAACTACCACTGCTCGTGCGACTTCATGAAGGCCGACGCGCCGACGCACCGCTGCAATTGCCCCAGCCGCCAGTTCCCTTGCAAACACTGCCTGGGCCTGATGTACGCCTTTGCCCAAGGCAAGACGTTCAAGGTGGCCGCGGTGCCCGACGACATCGCCGAGAAGCGCGACAAGCTCGTGTTGCGGCGCGAGAAGCAGAAAGCCAACGCCGACAAGCCACGCAAGGTCAACAAGACCGCGCTGGCGAAGAAGATCAAGGCGCAGCTCGGCGGGCTCGACTTGCTGGAGCAGCTGACGCACGACCTGGTGCGGATGGGCATGGGCAACACCACGGCCAAGACCGCCTCGCAGATCGAAGAGCAAGCCAAGCAGTTGGGCAACGCCTTCCTGCCCGGCGCTCAGTCGGCCCTGCACAGCTACACGATGCTGTTCGCCGACGAGGGTGGCAAGGTCGGCCGTAAGAAGTCCGCTTCGCACGAAGCGATCTACAGCGAAGCGCTCGACCAGCTCACCCGACTGCATGCGTTGATCAAGCAAGGTCGGGCGTACCTGAACAATCGGTTGGACGACCCGGAACTGAAGCCCGAGACCGACACGGCCATCGCCGCCTGGCTGGGCCATGCTTGGCAGTTGCGGGAGCTTCGCGAAGCGGGCTTGGTGGAGACCGACGTCGAGCTGCTGCAGTTGGCGTTCAACACGCACGACGACATCGCCCGGCGGGAGTTCGTCGACACGGGCATTTGGATGAACCTCGGCAGCGGCCGCATCGTGCTCACGCAGACGTTCCGACCTTACAAAGCGGTGAAGTACATCCGCAGCGACGACAGCTTCTTCCAAGTGGCGGGCGTTAAGGAACTGTGCGTCTATCCTGGCGACGTGAACCCGCGGGTGCGGTGGGAGGAGATGTCGCCCCGCAAGCCAACCACCAAGGACTACCAGACCATTCGCAAGCACGGTCGGAGTGACATCGCCGCGCTGGTGAAGGAAGTGAAGGGTCACCTCAAGGCCCCGCTGGCCGACAAACATCCAGTGTACGCGATCAGCTACAAACGCATGGCCGAAGCGCCCGATGGTGAGCTGGTAATTGAAGACGCCAAGGGCGAACGGCTGGTGCTGACCGACGCCGGCATGACCGAAGAACCGCCGAGCAGCTACCTGCTGCGATTGGTACCCGAGGAGCTATTCACCAATCAAACGCTGATCGCCCGCTTCCGTCATGACCTCGATACGCAAACGCTGCGGATCAAGCCGCTGGCGATTGTGACCAAGAACGAAATCGTCCGTTTGACATTTTAATCGCGAGCACCCATGAGCATTGCCGTACTCAACGAGGTCTACACCGAGACGCGACGCTTGGCGATCGCCGGCAGCGGGCTGGCGACGGGCGACTTTCGTTTGAAGAAGCTCGTGCCGCCGCTGGAGAAAGCCGGCACAAAAGCGCCGGTATTCGCCAAAGTGGCCGAAGCGATCGGGCGCGTGGTGGAGAGCGACACCAAGACCGCTTCGGCGGCCCTGCTGGAGCTCAGCACGCTGGTCACCGCGGTGCTCTACACGCAAGGCAAAACCGGCATCGAGGGCAAGCTCAAGCCGATCGAGACCAGTGGCCTCGCCGTACCCACGGCCAACACCACCGCGCGGACGCTCAAACCGTTGATCGAAGCGCTCACCACCACCGGCTCGGGCCGGCAGGAGATCATCGAAGACGCCTACAAGCGGGGCGCGTTCCGCGACTTGCGATTGGTCAAGCCAGCCGTCGTGGCCATCGACGACGTGTACGGCGAGATCGCCGACTTTGTGACCGACAAGGTGCTGCCGATCTACGGTCAGGCCATCCTGCCGGAACTGCGTGAGTCGTTCGACATCAAGGGCAAGGGTTCCCACGTCCGGCGGCTCCGCTTGATGAACACGTTGGATCCCGAAGGCACGCGAGAGTTGGTCGAGCAAGCGCTCGACGAGGGTTCGAAAGAAGTGAAGGTGGCCGCCATCGAGTGCTTGAAGGACTCCAAGGGCCACCTGTCGTACCTCTTGGAACAGACCAAGGCCAAGACGAAAGACGTCCGCCGGGCAGCTTTTGCGGCCATCGCCCGGTTTACCGAGACCGACGTCGTGCAGTCGCTGATCAAGGCTCTCTCGGGCAAGGACAACGAACTGGTGATCGCGCCGATCAGCGAGAACCGCAGCCCGAAACTACTGGAGCATGTATTGGCCGAGAGTCGCAAACAATTCGACGAATTGTTAGCGGCCACCGACAAAGCGAAGCAAGCCAAGTTGCTAGTGCAGTTTCAAACGCTCCTGGGGTGCTACTACCGCCGCAACGAAAAGGAGACGATCGATTTTCTGCTCGACTGCTTCGAGCGGCGGGAGGAGATTGGCAAGCTCAAGGGCTCGAGCCTGGGCGGAGCCGAGCTCAACCACACGATTGCCACGCTGATCGTCCTCAGTGGGGACAAGCGAGCCCAGAAAAAGTTGGCCGAATCGCACGAGTCGCTCGACTACTTCACGCTGGAGTGCGCGATGCTGGCCGCATTGCGGACGATGAAGCCGGAGCAGGTGCTGCAAGCCTTTGGTCCTTACTACGCGGCCAAGCCATCGAAAGGCAAAGGCGCCAACATCGCGAAACTGAAGCGGCAAACGGTCGTCCAGTTGCTGCATCAAGTCGCTAGCAGTCAGGGCGCGCTGGACCAATACTTCGCACGCGGCTTTCTTCACTCGTTGCACACCAATCCGCGGTTGGTTGGCGAAGTGCAACTCGATCCACGGTGGCTCGACGAGGCCATTTCCGCCGGCGACCGCTTCCTGGTCTGCCACATGGCGAATCCCAAGCACGCCAGCAGCATGCGGTACCTGGCCGGGGCGGCCGACAATCTGCTCAAGAAGTCGTCGGACGACCACGAGTTGGACATGGTGCTCGAAGCCATGGTTCGCACTAAGCACCCCAAGGCCACCGAGTACCTCATCAAAGGGCTGGAAAAGGAAAACCGCCGCAAGTCGCGGTACTACATGGCCTTCTGGCTGGTGCGCCTGGTGCCCGACTTGCCCAAGTCGTCCGTGCCCGCACTGGAGAAACTGGTGCCCAAGCTCAACGATCGACTGGCGGACCATCTTATTCCCCAGCTCGATGAACTCAAAGCGAAGAAATAGGCTCGAAACCCATGGCAAAGAAGAAACCGGCAAACAACTCAACCAACGGTCAGACGCTCCGCGAGCCGGCCGAGGTGATGTTCGCCGAGGAACTCGAAGCGCTCGTCGCAGCGGAAAAGCATCCCGTGCCGACCGGTTGGCGGATGTCGCCCCGCTCGGTGCTCACCTACATCTGCGGCGGCAAGTGCGGCAAGCTCGACATTACGCCCAAGTACATCGGCCACGACCGGCTCGTGGAGATCGCCATCTCGACGCTGGTCACCGACCGCGCGCTGCTATTGATCGGCGAGCCCGGCACGGCCAAGTCGTGGCTGTCCGAGCACCTGACCGCGGCCATCAATGGCAACTCGACCCGCGTCGTGCAAGGCACCGCCGGCACCACCGAGGAGCAGATTCGCTACACGTGGAACTACGCGATGCTGATCGCCCACGGGCCGAGTCACGACGCGCTGATCAAGAGCGAGATCTTCCGCGCCATGGAAGAGGGAGCCATCGCCCGGTTCGAGGAGATCACGCGCTGCGCCTCGGAAGTGCAGGACGCGATGATCTCGCTGTTGAGCGAGAAACGGATCTCGGTGCCGGAGTTGGAGACCGAAGTCGCCGCGGCTAAGGGCTTCTCGATCATCGCCACGGCCAACACCCGCGACCGCGGCGTGAACGACATGTCGGCCGCGCTCAAGCGCCGGTTCAACATCGTGGTGCTTCCCTCGCCGAAGCAGCTGGAGACCGAGATCGACATCGTCGCCAAGCGAGTTCGCGAGTTGGCGTCGAACCTCGACCTGCAAGCCGAGGTGCCGGCGCTCGAGGCGATCGAAAAGGTAGTGACCATCTTCCGCGAACTCCGCACCGGGCAGACGCTCGATGGCAAGAACAAGCTGAAGAGTCCCTCGGGCGTGCTGTCGACGGCCGAAGCCATTTCGCTCTTGGCAAACAGCATGGCCCTGGCCGGCAACTTCGGCACCGGGTCGGTATCGGCCGAGGATCTGGCCGCAGGGCTGCAAGGCGCGGTGGTCAAAGACGAAGAGAAGGACCACATCGTCTGGCAAGAGTACTTGAAGAACGTGGTCAAGAAACGCGGCAGCGATTGGCGGCCCCTGTTCAATGCCTGCATGGAGCATCATGCCTGAAGCGATCGACTCGGTGCATGTGTTCGGCGTGCGGCACCTCTCGCCATCTGGCGCGTGGCACTTGCGGCGGTACCTCGACGAGGTGCAGCCCGAGGCCGTGCTGATCGAGGGGCTGTCGGACGCAGGCGATTTGATTGCCGACATGACGCGGCGGGAAACCAAACCGCCGATCGCCATCCTGGCGTACACCGAGGACATGCCGGTCCGTACGCTGGTGTACCCGATCGCTCGCTACAGTCCCGAGTATCAGGCCATCGCGTGGGCCAAAGAGAACAACGCGGCCGCCGAGTGGATCGACCTGCCCTCCGACGTGTTCTTGGCGCTGCAGAGCGTGCGACCGACCGTCGAAGCACCGCTGCCTGAGCACGACGAAACAGCTCCCAAAGCCAAAGAAGACGAAGACACGGACGCCGATGGCGACGACGAAGACGACACACTAGCCGAGCCCGCCACCGCCCCACCCGAGCGAGTGTCGCTGTACGATCAGTTCGCGCAGCAAGCTGGCGAGCGCGACTACGAGACCTACTGGGAGCGGCAGTTCGAGCACAACTTGTCGGACCACAGCTACCGCCTGGCCGCTTTGGAGTTTGGCAAGGGACTGCGGGAACTCGACGTCCGCTCACCGCTGTTCATGGCCGAGAACCTGGTCCGCGAAGCGTTCATGCGGCGACGAATCCAGGAGGTGATCGACTCGGGCGTCGCGCCGGAGAAGATCGTTGCGGTCGTGGGAGCCTATCACGCTTCGGCGCTCGGAAGCGACCTTCCGCCGATGACCGATGAAGAGCTGGCGTCCCTCGCCCGCCGGCCGAGCAAGCTAACCTTGATGCCGTACTCGTACTACAAGCTCTCGTCGCAGTCGGGCTACGGCGCCGGCAACCAGGCGCCGGCTTACTTCGAGCTGCTGTGGGAGGCATTGCAAGAGGACGACCTCCACGGGCTTTCGACGCGTTATCTCTCGCTCGTGGCGCGGGACATGCGCACTTCGGGCACGCATCGTTCGACCGCCGAAGTGATCGAAGGCGTGCGGCTGGCGCAAACGATGTCGGCCCTCAAAGGGGGCCAAGCGCCGACACTGTCCGACCTGCAAGACGCCGCGGTGACGCTCATCGGACACGGTCACCGGATAGCGGTTCGCGACTCGCTGGTGAAAGTGGAGGTCGGCACGGCGATTGGCGAGCTTCCGCACGGCGTGAGCCAGACCTCGATTCAAGACGACTTCGAGCGGCAACTGCAGCGACTGAAGCTGGAGAAGTACCGCAAGACAGTCGCCGAGCGAGTGGGGCTCGACCTGCGCGAGAACCGCCGCGTGAAGAGCGAAGCGGCCGCGTTCCTCGACCTGCATCGCTCGTCGTTCTTCCACCGCCTGCGGGTGCTCGAGGTGCCGTTCTCCAAGCCGGAGGCCACTCGACAGGATTCGGCCACGTGGGCCGAAGCGTGGGTGCTGCAATGTTCGCCCGAGTCGGAGATCGCCCTTGTCGAAGCGGTGCTGTTGGGCGAGACGGTGGAGTTGGCGACCGCGTACAAGTTCAAAGCAACGCTCGAGAAGTGCACGTCGCTGGCCGACGCTGCCACCGTGGTCCGCGATGCCTGTTTGTGCGGCATGATGGACTCCATGGAACTGGCCCGACAGAAGCTCCAGGCGCTGGCCGCGACGAGCAGCCAGTTCGACTTGCTGGCCATCGCCGCCTGGCAGTTAGGATTGGTGGTCCGCTACGGGGACGTGCGCCAGTTCGATCCCGGGCCGATGGTGCCGCTGGTGGAAGAGCTGTTCGTCGGTGCGTCGCTCGCGCTATTCGCCGCAGCGGGGTGCGACGACAGCGATGTGAAACCGATGATGCAAGCGATCGACGCGCTAAACAATGTCTCGCTCGAGTTCCACGACCGCGTGGACGAAGACCTGTGGATCGAACAACTCCAGCGACTCTCCGACGCAGACAATCGCAACCCGATGCTCTCCGGATACGCGTGCGCGATCTTGCTGGAGCGTGGGGCGATCGAGAACGACGCGCTGGCGCGCGAAGTCTCGCGGCGGATCTCGCCCGGCGTGCCGGCCGACCTGGGAGCGGGCTGGTTCGAAGGCCTGGCGCAGCGCAATCGCTACGCCCTCTTAGCGCGGCAGAATTTGTGGGAGCAACTGGCCGAGTACATCGCTTCGCTGGACGACGAGGAGTTCCGCCGCGCGCTGGTGTTCCTGCGACGAGCCTTCGGGGCGTTCGACGCGAACGAGAAACGCCACATCGCTGAGAACCTGGCCGAGCACTGGGGCATCGCCGAAGACACAGCCAGCCAGCTGCTCGAAGCTCCGCTGAGCGAAGAGGAAGAGAAGTCGCTGGATGATTTGAATGAGTTTGATTTCGACGATTTGTAGATACGCGTCATTTCGACAGGAGGCTCGCCGACTGAGAAATCTGCTTTGCCGCAGCTTGCCACATTGGTTACTTGGGAGATCGAAACTCAAAGTGCCGCGGTTGGCAAAGCAATGCGTTTGATCGCGTAGATTCCTCAGTCGGCGAGCCTCCTTTCGGAATGACACCAGCTAGATAGCGTAGGGATTCACGACAAATGCCTATCGACGAGGAACAAGTCAAACGCTGGCGGCTGGTGCTGGGCGAGTCGTCGCAGCAGGCCATGCAGGATATGTTTGGCAGTGGTTGCGCACTGTCGGACGAGCAGATGGAGATGGACGAAGCGCTGGCGGCCCTGTACGACGGCGACGTCGACCAGGAAATCGACCGCGACGACTGGGAACACAAGAAGATTGGCAAGCACAGCCCCACCAAGGGGCGATCGTTTCCCAAGGTTGCCAAGTGGCTCGACCAGATTCGCAACTTCTTTCCCAAGGACGTCGTGGTCCTGCTGCAGCACGACGCCATCGAACGCCGCGGCATGAAGGAGCTGCTGCTCGAGCCCGAGCTGATGGCCAACGTCGAACCGTCGGTCGACCTGGCGGCGGCGGTGCTGGAGCTAAAGAACATGGTGCCGGAGAAAGCCAAGGCATCGGCCCGCGAGCTGGTCGCTCGCGTGGTGGAAGACCTGCGCAACAAGCTGGAGTCGGACTTTGCCAAAGCGGTGCGTGGGTCGCTGAATCGCAACGAACACTCCCCGTTCCGCAGCTTGCCGAACCTCGACTGGCCACGGACTATTCGCCGGAACTTGAAGAACTACGACCCTTCGCTCGGCACGCTGATCCCCGAGCACATGTCGTTCTTCAGCCGCCGGCATCGGCAGAACGAGTGGAACGTGATCATCGCCATGGACCAGTCGGGCTCGATGCACGCCTCGCTCATCTACGGCGGCATCATGGGGGCGATTCTGGCCACGATGCCCGCGGTGGAAACGCACGTTGTGGCGTTCAATCACTCGGAAGTGGTCGACCTGACGGAGATGTGCACCGATCCGGTCGACCTGTTGTTCGGCGTGCAACTTGGCGGGGCGGAAGACTACTGGATGGCTACGTGCTACTGCGAGCAGTTCATGCACACGCCGGCCAAGACGCTGTACATCATCATTGGCGACTTGTACGACACGAGCCCCAACACCAAGCGGTTCGTGCGGAAGATGGAGCACGTGCTGGGAAGCGGTGTGCACGCGGTGGGGCTGCTAGCAATCTCCGACCAGGGCCAACCCGCGCACAACGAGAACCTGGCGCAACAGCTCAGCAAACTCGGCATGCCCTGCTTCGGTTGCGTGCCGGAGCGCCTGCCCGACCTGTTGGCCGCGGTGCTCAAAGGCCAGGATTTGTCGAAGTTCGCCAGCGACGTGCGATTGAGCTAGAGCGCTTTCAGAATTAGCGTGCCGACTTGGCTTGTTGTGTCGGCCCGCTGCTTTGTCGGCCTGCATCGACGGATACCAATTCGCCTGCTTCGGCCTTCGCGCATCGTGCCAACACCACGGCGCCAATCCAGCACGCTAATTCTGAAAACGCTCTAGAGGGCGCCGCTAGCAGCGCCAGCCCTCGGTTCGGCCGCAAAGTTTACCCGGCTTAACTAACCGGAATATCGCGAACAATGCGGACAACCCACATCCAGTTCGCCGAAAAACTCTCGTAGTCGGCAGAACCGGTACAAACCCACCCGTGGTGGGACACTTGCTTGGACGCACCGACCCAAAGAGCGCGTCCCACCGGCCAGCCAACCATTGGGGGTGGTCAAGATTCATTAGGGGGGAATCGAGATGACAATCAGATACTTAGGGACGGCCATGTTACTGGCGGTCGCCGCAGGTTGGGCCAGCGTGTCCAGCGCTCAACAATTCAACGACATCCATCGCGTAGGGACGATCAACGAGCCCAAGTGGGAGCAAGTTGCCTTCTGCACCGACAGCGAAGTCAGGGCTGCGTTTGTCACCGATGCTTGTTGCGAGTCACCAACTTGCTGTGACGACACGTGCGACCTTGGCTGTTGCGACGATCCGTGTTGCGACATGGGGTGCTGCGACCCGTGCACTCCGCCGTGGGCGCATCGCACTGGTGTGTGGGGTTCATTCCTGTACCTGCATGCTACCGGCGCTGACATGCATCACGCTCAACAGCAGAACGGCACCGGCGGCGCCGGCACCACGCCGTTTGGATTGATTGGCGTGGCCGATCCCGATCACGAACCCGGCTTCCGTTTCGGCGGCCAGGTTGCCTGCGACATGTGCAGCAGCGTTGCAGTGAACTACACTTTCTTCGAATCGAGCGCAATCGACAGCCTGGACATTCCGCCGGGAGTCGGTGGTGGTTTGGGAACCGTCGGTTCGCTGGTGCATCATCCGCAGACCGCGGTGACGAGCTCCGCCGGCCCGGTGGACGCCCAGTACGATCTGAAGATGCAACTGCTGGACGCCGACTACCGCCGGCTGTTCCGTGCGTCGAACTGTGGCTGGATGAACTACAGCATCGGTGCCCGCTACGGTCGCTTGGAGCAGGACTTCCGCCAGTTGGGTACGTTTGCTGGTTCGTCCGGCGGTGTGATCGACACCACGACTCAGATCGACTTCGACGGCACCGGCCTGCGAGTCGGACTCGACGGCGAGCGGCTGCTCGGCCATGGCCGCTTCTCCGGCTACGGCAATCTGTCGCTAAGTGCCCTGGTGGGCTCGTTCCGCGGCGATTACCGCGAGCACAATGCCACGTCGGTGAGCGATCTGGCCATCGTCCGCTGGGAGGACGACCGCGTTTCTCCCATGCTGGAATACGAGGTCGGCCTCGCCTGGACCAGCTGCACCGGCCACTGCCGGGCCAAGCTCGGCTACACGGCCATTCACTGGTTCAACGTGGTCACGACGCCCGAATTCGTCGATGCGGTGCAGGCCGACAACTACGTCGACATCGGCGACACCTTGTCGTTCAGTGGTCTGACGTCCAGTGTCGAATGGCGTTACTAGGGAAATTTCCCCTAAAATTCGAGAAAAACTCTGACTCTTCCCATCACAGGGCCGCCCCTCGCGGGCGGCCCTTTTTTTATTGTCTGGCGGGTACGATGCCGGACGTGCTTTGCGCACGCAAAAAAGTTTCGATAACCCGCAAGGTCGTTGCCATCGGTACGGTTTTCCGATACCCTGTTACCTTGTGGGGTCGATCTACCCAACCTATGTAAGTGCTTGGGGGATGGGGAGGCTGCTCGGCCGTACACGGACGGTCTAATATTGCGCGAGGGACCGCTTGGTTGTCCGTCGTTGCATTTCTCAACTGGGGGAGTTGCGGCGGCGGGACTTGGCACCAAGTTTTGCTGCTTTGAGGTCCTCTGATGGCACGCCGTCTGCGCTCGAATTCTGCCCGTTCGTTTTCTTCCCGCTTGTTTGGCTCCGTCGATCGCACGTTGGAGTACAAACGCAGCCGCCGGCTACGGTGTGAGAACCTGGAAGAACGCCACCTGCTGGCCGTTGACGTGTTTGTCGACCCGGTCACCCAGTTTGTGACCATCATGGACGAGTCGGGCTTGGGCGAGGGAATCGAGGTTCAGCAGGACAACAACGTCACGCTGTCGCTTGGCAACTTCGACCCCGACGGCGGCGAGGGCGCCGCGCTGCAAGATGGTCTATTGATCACCGACCCGGACGGCGTCAATGCTCTTTCGCCCGGAATGCTGCAGGTAAGCCCCACCGAGGTGTTCGTGCCTCAGGACTTTGATGCCATGGTTGGTCCCGGCGAACTACTAGTCCCGATTCTGACCTCGACGGTGGTCATCGATTTGCAGAGTGGCGACGACGACCTGACTTTTGCGTTTGACCTCGACCTGGTACCGGTAATCACCAATTACGACATCCACGGCGGCGATAGTAGCCTCTTTAGCGATGTCCTCACGATGCAAGGCACGGGGGGAGTTGCCGAGTCGGTCATCATCAATCCCAGCTCCCAGGACCCCGATGTCGTCGAGATTAGCGGTTACGCTGGTGTCGCCACGCAGTCGCAAGGGTTCGAGGTGATTGCCTATACAGGTGCCGGGGTCGATGACGATCTGGATGTGAATGTTGGCGGCGGATCCAACTCGACGCGCGTGCAGCGGTCGCAAACCACCGGGCGCGATGAGGTGATCTCAGGCAACCTGCCCCGCATTCAGTACGACGGGCTGAACCAGTTCACTCTGATTTCCAGCACCGCGGACTCGACCAATACCTTTGTGCTGGACGACTTGCAGGACGCACAATCCTTGCTGTTTGATAGCCGCGCAAACGAGACGCTGGTGATCGAAGGCAGCAGTGATCGCGACGTCTTCACCGCCTCACTCGATGGGGCCGGCGACTTGCAGATTGCCGGTTTTGTGAACACGCTGAACACGGTCGCCATGCAATTCACCGACCTATTGCGTGTCGAAACGCTTGGCGGCAACGACGAGTTGGTGGTTGACGTGGCGGGTACCGCCCTCATTCGCACGCCCATCTTCTTCGACGGTGGAGTCGGCTCCGACGAGTTGCTTGTCACCGGCGAACCCACCAATGGAGTGTTCCAGGTCACGTACACTCCAGGCTTGCAACCGGATGAAGGTCAGCTGACATACGATCAGAATCCCATCGAGCAGGGCATCGACATGCAGATCGAGTTCGACAACCTCGAGCCGGTTGTCGAACTGGTGCCCGCGATGTTCCTGGTAGTTCAGGGCACCGGTGCTGCGAACCAGATGACCTATGGTCCCGCCTTGCCGGGACGTGGTCTGGTTTCCACCGATGGTTTTGAGACCATCGCCTTCGAAAACAAGGCAGAGTTGCAGATCGCCGCTCTCGGTGGTGATGACACGATTGTCATCAACAACTCCGATCTTCCCACGGGACTCACGAGCATTCTAGCGGGCGGCGATGATGGCAACGACACCATTCGCATCGAAGCGCTACCCGATGCCAGTGCCACTGCCTTCATAGGCCTGGCCGCCGACGGTGCGGGTGGCGACGACACGATCGATGGCAGCGCCATTCTCGTCGACACGCCGCTGAACCTGATTGGCGGTGAAGGCAACGACACGCTGCAAGGCGGTGCCGCCAACGATGGCCTGGTCGGCGAGTCGGGCGACGACACCATCATCGACAGCCCCGGCGACGACATCATCAACGCGGGCACGGGCAACGATACACTCATCGTCCGCGGCACGTTCCTCGGTGAGTTGATCAGCGTCGTGCAGGATGCGCCTTCGGCGGTGGTGGCCGACCCCTACATGATCTCGGTTCTGGGCCCCACGCAAGGCGTCAAGGAAATCGGCAAGATGAACCTGGGGCTCGCCCCGGCCGACCCTGCCAATCTGCCGACCCTCGAGCGGATCATCGTGGAAGGCCTTGCCGGCGACGACATTATTCGTGTCGGCCACGCCGACGAATACGCCGACATGGACGCCAACAATGGCGTACCACAGCAGACGATTCCCTACGAGGTTGTTGGCAACGGCCCCAATGCCAGCGATCGCCTCGTCGTACCCGACTTTGGTCTTGGCGACCTGGTAATTCAGCGGCAAGGCGCCGACCATCGTAGTGGCTCGGTCACCGTCGGCCCACTGGCTCCGATCGACTACTCGGAGATGGAATTCGTCAACGTCACACCGCTCGACCCCATCACCGGTGGCACCGGCGACGACGGGGCCGGCCGCTTGGTGATCTTCAAGAACGATCCGTTCGAGTCGAACGACACCCGGCCCAACGCCACGTTCCTGGGTGCGGGCCCCACGATTAACATCGATCCGACCATCGACCCGAGTGGCATCCCCGAGTTCGGCGTACCCGGCGACAACGACTTCTACCAATTTGTCGCCCAGGAAACCGGCACGCTCGACTTGCAACTCTACTTCGAAGAGATTGGCACCCTTGCCAACGGCCGCCCCGGTCTGCCAGTCAATGGCGACCTGATCGCCACGGTGCTCGACTCCGACGGAATTCCCGTGTCCATCGCCACCGCGAGCGACCTGCTCGATCCGAACGGGATCAAGATCGGCAAGCGAGTGGTTGTGCCGGTGGTTCGGAACAACACCTACTACCTGCGCGTGGAAGGACGTGCCGGCGATCTAGGTGTCACTGGTATCAACGTCTACAACTTCACGGCCATCACCACGGCCGCCCCGATACCTGAGCTTGTCGATCTGCAAGCCGATAGCGATTCGGGTCGCAACAATACCGACGACGTTACCAAGATCGAGACTCCCACGTTCAGCATCATTCTCGACGATGATCGTATCGACGAGTTCATGAACATCGACATGCTGCCCGACACGGTCGACGACGATGCCCCCACGGTCGGTTTCGACTACGGAGTCGAGGTGTTCAACAACGCCACTTCCATTGGCTACGCGTTCTACACCGGCGTGGGCAATATTTGGGAATTCACCGCCACGGCGGGCGACTTGAACGAGGGCGATTTCAACCACATCGCCGCCGCGGTCTGGATTCGCGACGCCGCCGACCCCGCGCAGCTCGGTCGCCACCTGCTTTCCGACGCCCTGCAGATCACGCTCGACACGATCACTCCGCCTGTGTCGTTCGGCCTGCCCAATGCGGTAAACGCCGAGGATGGCCTCGATGCCGCGAGCGACTCGGGTGTGACAACCATGCCGATGACCTACGCCGATCGCGTAACCAACGACACGACGCCGACCATGTGGGGACTGGCCGAGGCGAACACCATCGTCCGACTGTACCACGACGACAATGACAACGGCATTATCGATCTCGACACCGATACGTTCCTCGGCATGACCGTGGCCCTGCCCTACGATGGCAACCTGGCGTACCCGGACGGTTATTGGGAGATCGAGTCGGTACTCGACCTGAATGAGATCGTCGGTCTTCCCAAGGACGGCCTTCGCCGGTTGCTTGTCACGGCCGAGGACGTGGCTGGCAACCCCATGCCGATGAACGACGAGATCGCCGATGGTGTAGACGAACTGTTCATCTTCATCGACACCCAAGGCCCGCAGGTCTACGACCCGGCCGGCGCGACGCAGGCGGTGCACCCGACGGTCGATCCTACTTACGATCTATTCGATCCCAAGCCTTCGGTGAACGGATACACGCCGCTTACCAACCAGATCTCGATTCACGTCCAAGACCTGCCGGCACGCTCGAATGCCGATCCGAACTTCCTGTACGAAGCACTCAAGGAAGACATCGCCGAGACTTTAGGCAACTATACGCTGGTGGGCGACCACGTCGGCCACATTGGCATCATCGATGTCGACGTGATCAACGACGCACGGGTCGACGGTCAGGTCGCCACCGCGACGATCATCATCACGTTCGACCAGTACCTGCCCGACGATCGCTACACGCTCACGGTGAAAGACAATCTGGTCGACCCGGCGGGCAACAATCTGGATGGCGAGTCGAATGCCACGGGACCGCTAGACGATCCTACGTTCCCAAGCGGCGACGGCGTGCCCGGCGGCGACTTCGTAGGCCGGTTCACCATCGATTCGCGGCCGGAGATCGGCACGTTCGTGCCATCGACCATCACCATCGACATCAACGGCAACTTTGTCTGGGATCCCTCGAACGCCCAGATCGGCAACGACGCCACGAATGTCGACCTGACCTTCACCATGGACCTGCCAGGCGTGGTGCCGGGTGGCTATGCGACGCACGACACGGTGTTTGGTGGGCGCTTCGTTCCAATCGGCGCGGCGCCGGGTGGGCGACTGTTCGACCAACTCGGTGTGTTTGGCTACTCCTATGAGACCGGCGAGCACCGCTGGCTGATCGACTTCGATAGCGACGGCGTGGCCAATCTATACACCTCACAGCCACTGTTGGCCAACTTCAACGTTGCCGGAGCACTGCCCATTGCGGGTAACTTCGACAACAACGCCGCCAACGGCGACGAGATCGGCTTGTACTTCGCCGGCAACTGGGCCTTCGACTTCAACCACAACTACGTGATCGAAGCCGGCGAGGTAGTCGCGAACACCGGCCTATTGGGCCTGCCGATCGTGGGCGACTTCGATGGCAATGGCATCGACGACGTCGGCGTATTCAACAACAACATCTTCAACTTCGCGTTCAGCGTGGGCGCGTTCGGCAACTTTGGTGCCTTCGATACGCTGCAGTGGGGATTCTCCGGCGTGCTCGAGCGACCTGTGGCCGCCGACATGGACCAGGATGGCATCGACGACATTGGCCTGTTCGTGCCTCGCAATTCCTCGCAGCCGCTTCGCCAAACCGCCGAGTGGTACTTCCTGGTCTCGGGTCTCGAACCAGACAATGGCATTGAAGAGGGTGCCGAGGGTGGAGTTGCCATTGGCCTGGGCGTGCTGAAGCACCCCTTCGAGCCGGTACCGTTCGGTAACGACCTGTACGCCGAATTCGGCGACGAGCTGGCGATGCCGCTGGTGGGCAACTTCGATCCACCGGTGTCGGCCCAGACAAGTCCCGACCCGCAGACCGTCGAGGAACTGCCCGGCGACTACGACGGCAGCGGCACCGTCGACGATGGCGACCACGCTTTGTGGAAGGAAACCTTCGGAGCCGTCGGAACCGACCTCGCAGCAGACGGCAATGGCGACGGCCGGGTGAATCTGGCCGACCTGACCGTGTGGCGTAACAATCGGGGCGCGTCGGTAGTTGATGCCGCGGCCAGCACAAGCGACCTGCTTGGCGACTACGATGGCAGTGGCACCGTCGACGATGGCGACCGTGATGTGTGGATGCAAACCCTCGGCGCGATTGGCACCGGCCTGGCGGCCGACGGCAATGGCGACGGCCGGGTGAACCTTGCCGACCTGACCGTGTGGCGGAACAACCTGGGCGCAACGCGGCCCGTTGAAGCGTTTGCCGCAGCGGTGACCTCGTCGGCATTTGTTGCGGCTGCTCCCTTGGAGGCCGCCCCCGAAGAGACTCCGGCAACCGAGCCGGCAGCCTTGGCCTTGGCGCTAGAAGGCTTGGGTGCCGACGAGTCTTCCAGCAAAGACACGTCTGCGGCTGCCTCGGACGCCAACTTCAGTTCAGGTGATGACCTGCTGTTGCTGCGAAGCTCCGAAGAGGACGACGACGATTCGCTGACCGAAGAGGTCTTGGCCGAGGCCTTCGAAGTCGATAGCCAAGACGAACCCGAATTGGCGATCGACTGGGGATGGTAGCGTTCGCCACAGCCTCTTGAATGTTGGGCGAGGCGCCCAATTTTGAAGCTGGGATCGCGAAGATTCCGTCGAAACGGGGTAGACGCCGCGCAGCCGCTCACCAATATTGGTGGTGCGGTTTCGGCTCGATGCACACCACTTTGATCCTTCGGTGTTGTTCGCGCTGAGAGACGTCAGCAGCTTCCCCCGACTCTTCCGCCACGGCGCAGTGCGCGCGAACACCTCACGACGCCTCCACCCTCCCCATGACGATAATCGACTGGCTGGTAATTGCTGCCTACCTGATGGGAATGATCGGGATCGGCATCTACTTCGCCATGCAAAATCGCAGCCGCGAAGACTACCTGCTCGGCGGGCGCTCGATGAAGGCCACGGCCGTCGGTTTGTCGCTCTTTGCTTCGCTCTTTAGCGCCAACAGCTACCTGGCTTTTCCGGCCGACACGGCACTCTATGGCCCCATTGCGGGGTCCATGATCCTCTCCTACCCGATCGTGTTCGTGATTGTCGGGTATGGACTGATTCCGCAATTCATGCGATTGCGCATCACGAGTGCGTATGAAATTCTGGAGCTGCGGTTCGGAACCGGTCTGAGGATGCTCGGTGCGCTGATGTTCCTGTTGCTGCGTCTGCTCTGGATGGGCACCATCATCTACGCCACGGCAGACAAGGTGCTGGTGCCGCTGCTGAATCTCGACAAGTCTGCGACTCCTTACTTCTGCGTGGGGATCACGGTGTTGACCATCGTGTATACCGCGATGGGTGGACTTCGGGCGGTCGTGATCAGCGACGCCATTCAGTCGGTGCTGCTACTTGCTGGCGCGCTGCTTACAGTGGTAGTCGCCATGGTCGCCATTGGTGGGCCAGAGGAAATGCTCCAGGCCGAGGCGACCGAGCACTGGGCTCGATTCGACTGGACATTCGACATTTCGGTTCGGGCGACGGTGCCGATTGTGTTGGTGTCGCAGTTGGTGTGGTGGGTGTGCACATGCGGCTCCGATCAGATGGCCGTGCAGCGTTACCTGGCAACTCGCGACGCCCGCACCGCCCGCAAGATGCTGGGCATCTCGCTGGTATCCAGCGCCGCGACGATTGCCACGTTGGTGCTGGTCGGAATGGCGTTGGGCGCCTACTACCGAGAGTTCCCCAGTGAACTCGCGCCGCACACGCTTGCCTCAACGGACTGGACGAATGTGGCTTTTCCAAAGTTCATCACCCATGGCTTGCCCACCGGAATCACCGGCGCGATTATCGCTGGGCTGCTGGCCGCGGCGATGAGCAGCCTGTCGTCGGGCTTCAACTCCAGCAGCCTGGTGATCGCGGTCGATTTTCTGGACCGCATTGGCAACAAAACCACCTCGGCCATGCAAAGTCCGCTTCGCGCGCAAGCGTTGACCGTGATCGTCGGCATTCTGACCATTTTGGTGAGTTTGGCAGTCGCCAAGCTTGGCAAAGGGCACAACCTGTTCGACCTGGTGATCAACAACTCGAACGTACTGGTGACGCCACTATTCCTGCTATTCTTTATGGCGATGTTTGTACCGTGGGCCACACGTCTCGGCGTGTGGTGCGGAGTGCTGGCCGCGACCTATCTGGCGGTGAGCCTCGGGTTCTTCAACAACTTTGGGTTCGGCGGATTGTGGCAACAATCGCACCCAATGACCTTCTGGATGATGCCCGTTTCGCTGCTGGTGGGCGCAGCGGTCGGCTGCCTGGTGAGCTTGCTGCCCTGGTCGCAGCGCTGCCCTAGCCTGGAATTGGCTGCGCCGGAAGAACTCGACGGATCAGAGTAACGTCTCTGGCCGTTTGGCCCGCATCTTTAGAGCTGCAGGTCTTTTGTCCGCTTCTCCGGGCCAGCAACCGAGACCTGCAGGGTCGTCGTAGAGGGAAGCGAGTAGACCTTGGGAATTTCAACCGTTGCAACGGGCAGAGGATCGCCTTCTTTCCAGCCGGCGGGTGGCTTGTACGAAGTTAATACCACGACGTTGTACTCTCCGGGAGGCAACGTGACACGGTAACTGCCACCTTCGGCGGTCGTGACCGCAATCGGTCGTCCGCCATCCTGCGGATGGAATTGCACACTGCAGGCGCCCACTGGAGTCGTCCCCACAGTGACCACGCCCGACAGCTCGGCCATCGGCTCCGCTTTGTCGCACCCCATGAGCGGCAACGCGAATACGGCGGCAACCAATGACCAGCGACGGCAAACGAACAATGCCCTAGGGTTGCTCGACGTCAATCTCGCCTCCGTTCCGTGATGCAAGTGCCAGATAGACGTTTGCCTCCAGATCATCCCGAAGGAATTTCACACTGCCATCACCATAGGCAAAGTTCACTCCTCCAGTATGGAAACTACCAAACGGCAAATCGTTGACCGAGAGCGAATAGGCAGCCGTGTCGGGTACCGCAGGGCGATCCGTCGCGTTATCGTGCCCGATGTAGCACACCTTGTTGGGGTCATGATTGATAGGAACGCTTGCCGTGATGTTCTTCATCGCGAACAGCGCGGTGACGGGTTGTGGTCCTTCGGGCGGACCAGACGAGAATCGTCCTTGCGTTGGGTAGGTGGGATTTCTCCAGTAGGAGCCGATCATCCACGCCCGCACGCCATACCAACGCTCGCCGAGCATGATGGTGTTGCTCAATCCATCGGTGGCTGTTCGAAGCTTCACCGGCCAATCTTGAATGATCAGCCCGTCGTAGTTGTTGTTGGCAAAAACGCCAGAGAGTGAGTTGGCCACGCAGTACACACCCGACTGACGTGTCTTCGGGCACTCTCCGGTTCGACTGTAGTACGAACCTGCCACGCCGGCGTAGCTCATTTGGCGGCGATCGGCCGTGAGGTACTTTTCCTGCTGCACCTTGATTTCTGGATCGCTGGGGCAGTAGTACATCGGCATGATCAGACGGTTCAAATCGTCCATCGCCGATCCGTAGGCGTCGCCGCTGGCTGCAAAGACGTCGATGGCCTGCTCGGAAACCACGCTCCCTTCGCAGTACGGTAATACCCACACCGGCCACCCCAAGCCACTTTGCTGCTCCCCAGCGGAATTTACACCACCAGGAGGCAACGTGCCCTTCGTCGATTCGTAGTTCAGGCAAGCTAGCGCGATGTTCTTCAAGTTGTTGGAACAACTCAGCCGTCGCGCCGACTCGCGAGCCGACTGCACTGCTGGTAGCAACAACGCCACCAAGATGCCGATGATCGCAATGACTACCAACAACTCGACCAGGGTGAACGCCGAACGAGTTGAAGGTTGGTTATGGGTTTTTGCACGGACCATGAAAGTTCTTTCGAGATTAAGGAACTGCCAATGCGCGTCCCAAATAAACACAACTGCCCCTCTAGTTATCCTAGGAGGATCGACACAATAGTCGATGCGTATTCGCGCACTTTTTTATGCGCGCCGCGCAGGTTTAGAGAAGCGCATTAGCGCTCGACTTGCACCGGGGCTTCGAGAAGCTGGATGACTCCCGCATCCGCGTCCAGTCGCACTTTGACGCCCTCGGGCATGGTGCAGTTGTCTGGCTGGTGGCCAACGGGAAACCTCATCAGCACGGGGTATGGGGCGTCCTGAAAGAAATCGCGCAACACCTCCTCCATCGTCACGACTTCCGACGAGGTGTCTTCGTCGGCGCGGCGGGTGAATGCTCCCAACACGACGCCGGACACCTGATCGAGCAGCCCCGCCGACTTGAGCGTCTGCAGCATGCGGTCCACCCGGTACGGAGCTTCGCCAACGTCCTCGATGAACAAGATGTTGCCGGCTGTTTCGACTTCGTAGGGTGTGCCCATCAGTGCGTGCAGTAACGATAGGTTACCACCGATCAGGCGTCCTTCCGCCTGGCCTGGAACCAGGGTGAGGGGCTTTTGCTCCACGTTGTCCGCCTCTTCCAATTGCAGCGGGTAGGCGAAGTTCGGCGCTTCGTAGTTCTTGGCCAGCAGCGCTCTCCAGAAGGTTCGCTTAGCAAACGGCGACAGACCGCCCTTGGTGCCCAGGCCGTAACTGGCGACCGGCGTGTGGAACGTGATAAGCCCTGTCTTCTGGTGAATCGCCACGTGCAGCGCGGTGATGTCCGAATAGCCTGTGAGTATCTTGGGGTTCGCTCGGATCTTGTCGAAGTCGAGCCGGTCGAGGATCCGCGTCGCGCCGTACCCTCCGCCACCCGAGAAGATCGCGTCGACCTCTTTGTCGGTAAACGCGTCCATCAACTCGTCGGCCCGCTCCTCGTCGGTCCCGGCCAGATAGCCGTGCGTTCGGAAGAGGTTATCGGGAATCTTGACCTTGAAGCCCATCGCCTCCAGTCGCTCTTTGGCCAGCATGATGGCCTCGCGCTGGAGCGGCTTGGCGGGCGCGATGATGGCGATGGTATCGCCGGGCTGGAGCGCTTTGGCTTTGAGAATCGGCTGCGGCTCATTGCCCAAGGCAGCGTGCGACATGGCAATCACCACGAAGATCGAGATCAGAATGCGAGTCATCTTAGTGTGGTACCTGCGTAGCTATTTCTTGGAGGGTACGATCTTGTTAAGGGGCAGTTTGGCGTACCGAGTGGAGTCGATTTCGGCGAACGCCTGCTGGTGGATCGACCGCAGGGCGTTCATCAGGGTGACGTAGTGTAGCTCGTCTCGCCCGTTTTCCTGACCCTCGGGCCACCCGCCCGCTTCGAGCAGCATGGTGGATGCCCCTTGCGCCTGCACCCACTCGCCGAACGCGGTGGGCATGTAGCCGGCCTCGTAGCGAGTGGAGTGGCCGGGCAAGAGTCGCTCGCCGACGGCAAACATCTCAATCGCCAGTTGCCGGGCGCGAATCACGCTGGGCGAGTCGCTGTCGTCGTAGTCGAGCGGCGGCGCCAGCACACTCAGCACGGCAATCTTACCTGTGCCGGTAACGGTTTTGTCCGCACGCTGATTGTGGAGGTTGAAACCGAAGTGGGGCTTCAGTTTGAGCACCGTGTCGTGAAGGATGCGGCCTTCGCGCGTGTTCAATTCGACCGCATCGCGATTGACATCGATGCCTTGGGCGTTCTCTCTCGTTTGCCGCTCAGCCCCGTCGGGATTGAGCATGGGAATCACATGTAGCGAGCAATCGCCCAGGAAGTTCGCTCCGTCGAAGGCCTGGTTGCCCAACTCCACCAGCGTGTTGAGCACTGCCAGCACGACCGATGTGTGCGTCGACTCATCGCCGTGCATTTGCGTCCACATGAAGATTCGTCGCTCGCCGTTGCCCATGGAGAGCATGCGAATCGTGCGACCCTCCAGCGACTGGCCCAGCACCTGCTGCCGCACGCGTTGCGGCACTGCCTTGCCGGCGCTGTCCGACAGCAAATCGTTCGCCAACTTTGCGACGTCCGCTTCGCGGAGTAGTTCGCTGCGCTCCTGCCAGACCCTGTACTTAGGATACAGGTCGCGGAACTTTTTGTCCTGCGGCGCCAATTCCTGGAACGGAAACTCACGCATGGGCATGTCCATCCACTACGTTAAGGTAAGCAGGATCTCAATCAGGCCATCAGCGACCAGCTGCCGCCGCTTTGGGAGCACCTTCCGACAGTTCGCGCTGGGTAGACCACACATAGCGGAACAGGTTCCGCATATCGGAGTATCGCGCGTCGCTGCAACTCGAACCAAGCACCACGCCGAAAGTTTCGCGGCCATCCCGCACACCACAGGCAATCAGGCAAGCACCGGCTGCGCCGGTGGTGCCCGTCTTGACGCCAATGTATCCCTCGTGGCCGAGCAACCGGTTCGTGTTGTTCCACACCACTTCTCGTTCGTAGCCAGCCTCCGACTGAACCGTGTAAACGTGCTGCCGCGTCGATACGATCTCGCGAAGCAGCGCGTGCTTCATCGCCTCCCGGGCGAGCAGGGTCATGTCCCAGGCGGTGGTCACGTGTCCCTTGGCCGTGAGGCCGTGGGGATTCTTGTAGCCCGTGTTCTCCATGCCAAGCCGCTTCGCCTCGGCGTTCATCTCGGCCACGAAGCGGTCGTAGCTGGTTCCTTCTCCAACGGGACGAATCTGCTCGCCAAAGTGTTCCGCCAGCGCCACCGAGGCGTCGTTTCCTGAAGGCAACATCAGGCCATACAGCAACTCTTTCACAGGCAGCTTTTCGCCCTCGCGCACCGCGGATGTCGAACCGGGCGTTTCGTCGGCTCGCTTGGAGAACGTCACGACCTGGTCGAGCGCCTCGGGATGTTCTTCCGCGTACGTCAGTACCAGGTGCGCGGTCATGATCTTGGTAACGCTGGCCGGATCGCGCGTTCTGCGCTCGTTGTTGCCGGCCAGCATCTCGCCGGTCTCGCCATCGACGAAGCACCATGCCTTGCAGGTAACCACCGGAGGTCCCTCCAGCGATTCCGGCGGCCGCTTTTGGGTGTTCTTGCGGGCGACAGCCCTCGGCGAAGGCGCCGGATCGTCTGCGGTTACCAGCGGGCCCAATTTGGCCCAAACGCTTCGGTCGACGACTCCCGTCGGTTCCAAGCCGGCTTGCTTCTGAAACGCCAGCAATGCCGACTCGGTGTTGGGGCCGAAGTCGCCGTCGACTGACAAACCGGGCGAGGGCTTCAGGCGGACGTTCAAGGTGCGCTGCAGGCCTTCGACCAGCGGCCCGGCGGAGCCAAGCTTCAGGGTGCGCGCCACCTGCACCGGCTCGGCCTCCGTATCGCCCACAAAGTGCGAGTAGGCGGCCTTGGCGATTTCGGCTGTCAGCCGTTTGGCTTCGTTGTCGTCGTCCCAACTCTTATCCTCATTGCCGGTGGTGAGCACCGCGATCGCAATCGGGCCAGCGGGAGAGTAGATGATGCCTGCATCGGTTCGCGAGTCGCCCACCGATCCTGTCTTGTGCGCCACCCGTGTTCCTTGTGGCAGGTAACGCGGTAGACCGTTGGTCGACAAGCAGTCCGCCATGTAATCGAGAACTTGTTTGCTCCGCTGGCTGTTGACGAACTCTCCCGCCTCGAGCTTCTCCAACAGCGTGACCATGTCCTGTCCACTCGTGCTGCCGAGTCCGTACTTCTTGCTTCGCTCGAGGTTGTTCGACGTGTCGCGGCGATACACTTTGGCGTTGAGCCGCGTGGCGTCGCAACCCATTTCGGCCATCAGTTCGTTCGTGGCGTTGAGGCCCACCTGGTCGATTACCAGGTTGGTCGCCGTGTTGTCGGAGTAGGCCATCATCAAATGAATCGCGTCGTGCAGCGACAACTCGAGGCCGGGCGAGAAATGCTCGGTCAGGATGCCGGAACCTGGCACCTGGTCTTCCTTCTTGAGTTGGATGCGATCGTCGAGCGATACTTTGCCTTCCTCCAGCGCCTTCGCGGTCGCCATGAGCAAGGGAAACTTGATCAGACTAGCCGTGGGCATGGCGACTGTTTCGCGATGCTTGAATGTCTGGCCGGAGGGAAGGTGTCGGATCATCACGCCCACCTGTCCTCGATGTTGCTTGATGAGCGGCTTGAGTTGCGCTTCGAGCTTGGCGATGTCGGCCGTCGGTTTCGATGGCTTGCTTTCCTTGGCTGCACACACCGACGGCAAACCGGCGGACACCAGCAGCAGGGCGAGGGCGGGGACCAGAATTGAACGCAGTAGAGGGCTCTTCATGTTTGGTTCCTGACTAAGTGCGAAAGCCTGTGCCAGTGAGTTAGTGTACCGAATCGCTTCATGCGGAGACGGCGGTGCCGAACAATTCGGCGCGGAGCTTCACGACCTCGGCTGCCAGCGGGCCGGCGCCGTCGCGGAACACGTCGCAGACCACCAACCCCGTTTCGTCCTGCACGCGTTGGCGATGCTCTTCGGCCTGCTGGGCATCGAGCAATCGCCCGTTCATGGCGAGGCCAATCACCTTCGAGGGCATGTGCAGCGCGGCCAGGTTCTCGTACGCCGCGATCAACTTTGGCAGCGGTGTGAGAGGGATGTGGGGCATGCCACTCACCGTGGTGCGTCCCGCCTCGAACACCATGATCATGCCATGCGGCACGCACCCGTGCAGCAATCCGGCCGTGACAGCCGAATATCGCGGGTGGGCCAAAGAAGCTTGCCCTTCGATCACCAGAATGTCGTGGTGCTGTTGGGCGAGAATCTGCTTCTCGATCGCGCCGTTCACGAAGTCGCTCACCACGCAATCGATGGGACACCCATCCCCCTCGATCATGATGCCGGTCTGACCGGTGGCGACGAACTTGGCGTCTTGCCCTTGTCGCTTGAGTTCGTTGGCCACTTCCACCGAGGCGACCATCTTTCCGATCGAACAGTCGTGTCCCACGGTGTGAATGCGCAAGCAGTCTTCCCGCAGATCGAGTCGATTCGAAACGTCGCGCTCGTTGTTCTTGCGAATGTCGACAAGCTGCACTCCGTGTTGCTCGGCCGCAGCGACCAGTTGCTCGTCGTTGGACAAGAAGTCGTGCAATCCCGAGACGATCTCCATGCCTCGTGCGATGGCCGATAGGATGATCGGCTTCCACTCGGCAGGCAGCTTGCCGCCCATCGGTGCGATGCCGATGAGCAGAGCATCGGGACTATCCACGTCGTCCAGCGATCCGATGATCGGCGTGTCGCCGCCTACGCCCATCAACTCGCCAGCGGTCTTTCCCGCCTGGGTAGTATCGAACAGGGCAGCCACATCGCCGCCACGGTAGCGGAGCACCGCCCAGGCCGTTTTGGCGGTGATGGGATTGGTGTGCCCTTGGGTCAGTATGACGATACGATTGCTGCGCATTGCGAAGCCACCTCAGTGGAACTGGATACGGGGTTAGCTTGGCGATTACCCCTTCGGATGATGGTAGCCACCCGCCTGATGTATCATAAGGGGCCGATGCGCAAGCGAATCCCCGGTTCGCGCAGCGAAGGGTCGATTTCCAACACCCCAGCACGCCTGCGTGAAAACAAGAGAAGTCTGCGCATATCTCATTGTATATGCGGGCAAGTTCACTAAGCTAGGAAACTGGTGAGAGTGCAACGCTCTCACGGGCAGCACGCCATCCCGCCGCTTGCGACGGGGTGGCGTTTTTTTATGCGCTTCACTCGGCAAATAGTGTCTTGCGGAAACTGCGGGGAGTCATACCGAACTGTTTACGAAAGGCGATGCCAAACCGAGTGGTGTTGGAAAACCCTGAGGCCATCGCCACTTCGGTAATGGACATATCGCGTTTGCCCAACAAAGTACGACCCCGCTCGAGCTTCGCCCGGCGAATTTCTTCGGCAGGCGATCGGTCGAGGTAAGAGCGGAATTGGATCTCCAGACTGCGACGCGAAATCGGCACCTCGCGCAAAATGTCGTCGACCCCAATGCCGCGGTGCGCATGATCCTGGATGTACCGCAGTGCTTGCACCACAGCGGGGTCGTCGATGGAGAGTATGTCGGTGGAATGGCGACTCACGACGTCGTGTGGCTTGACGACAATGGGCTCTTCGGGCACTGGCGCACCTTCCATCATGGCGGCCAACAGTTCGGCAGCTTGATAGCCAATTCGCTCGCTAGCGGTGGAGATGGCCGACAGCGGCGGCATCGACACCTCGCACAGCAGCTCGTCGGAATCGCCCGCCAAAATGGCGACTTCGTCGGGTACTCGGATCTCCGCGAGGTGGCAAATCTCCGCAATTTGGTGCGCGTGGTGGGCGTCGACAGCAAGAATCGCTACAGGCCGAGGCAGCGAAGCCAGCCAGCGGCTGACGCGCCGCTGTTGTTCGTTCCAACTGATGCGCCGCCCCGCGCGATATCCCGGACGATACTCGTGGCATTCGAAGCCGGCCTCTTTCACGGCCGCGGCAAAAGCCTTGCCACGGCGATTGCTGTAACGGTTGCTGGGCGGAGCAAAGTAGGCGTAGTTGGTTAGCCCTCGGCCTCCCAGATGCTCCACGGCGAGCTTCGCTCGCGCCTCTTCGTCGGTGATCACCTTGGCGATGTCCGCCTGAACTTCGAATACATCGTCCACGTCGACCACCGGCAGACCACTGGCGGCCAGTTGTTCGTATTGCATACGACTGGCGATGCGGGCGATCACGCCATCTCCGCGCCAGCCATCAGGCAGGGCCGAGCGGTACTCGTGGTCGCGGGGATCGATCAGCAGGTGCCAGGCGGCATGCTTCTCAGCGAAGCTGGCAATCCCACGGATAACCCGTCGACCCCACGTCGACTCGGTTTCGATCAGCAGGGCCACTCGCAGCACTCGCAATTGGTCGGTCCGCAAAGTCGTGTTTTGATTGGAGGTTGTGGCCATCTTCTAATTCAGATGAGAGAAATGGGGCGGCCGATGGCTACTCATCCGCCCCGCTGCATGTTAGTCTAAGTACGCTGCTTTGATGCGCGAAAGCGATATTCATTTTACGCAGCGTGCCCGGATATTGCGACCGAAAAGAGACCGCGGGCGTGAATTTCGCCGGTTTTTTTGACCAAGAACGGGGCGGCGAGAGAAACAAAAGGACAAATACGTGCCAGCAAAGAAGGTCTACAAGTCGATCGGCTTAATGAGCGGCACTTCCGCCGACGGAGTGGACGCTGCCTTGGTGGAAACCGATGGGGAAGAGAACATCGAGTTCCACGGTGGATTAACGCTGCCGTACGACGAGACGCTGCGCGGACTGCTGCTCGAAGCATCGCAGCATAACCTGCCCACCACGGAATTGCTGCGGCTTGAGAAGCAGGTGACGCTGCACCATGCGGAAGCGGCGCGCGCCTTGATCTCGAGACTGGGCAAGGTAGGCGACGAAGCTTCGGTGCTTGGATTTCACGGCCATACGGTTCGACACCTACCGCAGGAAGATCTCACGCTGCAAATCGGCAACCCTTGGCTGCTGAACGAGGCGGTGGGCCTACCCGTGGTAAGCGATTTCCGCCGTCGCGACATGGCTAAGGGAGGGCAAGGCGCTCCGTTGGTTTCGATGTTCCACCAGGCGCTGTTTGCCAAGGAGAAAGGGCCCACTATCGTCTTGAACCTGGGCGGCGTGGCCAACATCACCTGGCTCGGCGAGAACGACGACATCATCGCCGGAGATACTGGCCCCGGCTGTGGCTTGCTCGACGAGTGGGTGCAGGAGATGGCGAGCATGCACCACGATGTCGATGGCAAACTCGCCCAGCAGGGCACCGTGCAGCAGGACCTGGTTGAAGAGGCACTCGACCGAGATTTCTTCCGCCGTCCGCTGCCCAAGTCGGCCGATCGATTCGACTTCGACCATGTGGATGTTTCAGGCCTGAGCGTCGAGGACGGCGCAGCCACGCTGTGCGCCATCACCGTGCAAGCGATCGTACGAGCCGTGGCGACCATGCCCGCCAAGCCGACCAGCATCTGGGTGACTGGCGGCGGCGTGCATCATCCGGTGATCATGAAGCTGTTGCTGGAGCACTTCTCCGAAGTGAACTCCGTCGATCGGCGCGGCTTCAACCCCGATACGCTCGAAGCCGAGTGCTTTGCCTGGCTGGCGGTGCGTCACTTGCGAAAGCTACCGCTGTCGATCCCCGAAACCACCGGCTGCCGTGAGGCCTCGACCGGTGGCGTGCTGGTGGACTAGAGCGTTTTCAGCTTTAAGGCCGACGAATTCTGCACACGATTCTGCCTACTCGACGAATCGAATCGGCTGGCTAAACGCCGTATCGTCGAGCAACTCTCGCACGCACTCCAGCGGTTCGGTCACGAACTGCACGGCGGCGAAGCCGCGAACGTCGACCAACGCCCGCTCGAGCGGTTGCCGCAGGGGACTTCCCGGCTTGAACAACCCACCCGTGATGGCGACCGGCACCTCGCTGCTCGCTAAATTCAGGCGTTTCGCGGCGCGGTCCAACAGCGCCTCGAGATGCTCGATCGTCTGCTCAACGATTCGGAGCGCGACGTCGTCTCCCGCTTTCGCACACTCCAACACGATCGGAGCCATCGACGCAATCACCTCTCGATGGTTCTCGCACCCGTAAACGGTCTGCTTGATGGCCGAACTGCTCTTGGCCTGAAGCTGCTCGGCAACTTGTTGCGAAAGCTGCGAAGGAGCCACGCCGGTTTCGAGTTCCAGCAGCGTTTGCCGGAGGGCCTCGCGTCCTACGCTGTAGCCGCTTCCTTCGTCGCCCAACAGGTAGCCCCAACCGCCGGCAAGCACGTGATCGCCGGAAGCATCTCGCGCAATGGCTGTTGCTCCCGTGCCCGAGATGAGTCCCGCAGCGGGACCGGTGGACGCGGCCGCGGCGAGTATCGGAATCACGTCGGGAAACACGCGGCACTCTTTGGCGAAGCTGCGGCACTGAAGCAATCGCTCCAACTCCGCTCGCCGACCATCGTCCACCGTGCCGGCCACGGCAATCGCGGCACGACCGATGGGCTCATCGCTGGTGAGTCGTGCCGACTGCCTGGCGGATGCAATGGCTTCGACAATAGCAGCAGCGGCCGCAGTGGCGCCAATCGCATTGGGATTGCTGCCGGAAGAACGTCCCTCGCCGAGTACAACAAACTGACCGGTGGACCGCTCGAGCACTTGGCAGTCGGTCTTCGTGCCTCCCCCGTCCACAACAAGGCAGAAGTCGGCAGTAGCGGCGCGATGGCTCATGGTCGATGACCGAGCAACGCGAAGCGCGGGTGGCTCGGAGCAAGAGTCAGGATGACTTATTCGTGGCCAAAGCCTGTTGGAGATGCCCCTTGCAAGTGTGGAGCACACGCCGGGCTGCATCGGGCGGATGGCCGCTATGGAAAGATAGTATAGCAGTCTTCACTTCGCCGTTGCAGTCTTTCAGAAGTTGTTGCGCTGCGACTTCGGTTAGCTTGGTGGACACAGCGACGATTCGCGTGGCTCGCGCCAGCAACTTCGAGTTCGTCGCTCGCAAGTCGACCATCAAGTTGCCGTAGGTCTTGCCGAGTTGAATCATCACTCCAGTGCTCAGCATGTTAAGCACCATCTTGGTCGCCGTGCCTGCTTTCATGCGAGTTGATCCACTAAGAACCTCAGGGCCGACGACGGGAATGATGTTCACGTCACAACGAGTGGTCAGCTCCGCGTCGCGGTTGCAAGCCAGCCCAACACGGAAGGCCCCAACCTGGCGAGCGTATTCCAATCCCCCCAGAACGTAGGGGGTGCGTCCACTGGTGGCAATGCCAACCACAGAATCTTGCGACGTGAGACCGATCGATTTCAGATCGTCCTCACCAAGCTGAGGGTTGTCTTCGGCGCCTTCGATAGCGGAGGTGAGCGCATCGAGTCCTCCGGCAATCAAACCAATCACGTTACTGGGATCGGTGTTGAAAGTCGGTGGACACTCCACCGCATCGAGTACACCCAACCGTCCCGAAGTTCCCGCGCCAAAGTAGATCAGACGACCACCCGTGGCCAGTCTTGCCGAGATCGTTTCGATGGCCGAAGCGATAGCCGCGGACTGCTCCCCGACAGCAGCCGCGACTTTCGCGTCTTCTGCGTTGATGAGTTGAACAATCTCAGCAGGAGTAAGCGCATCGAGCATCTCCGATGCTGGATTGCGCGCTTCAGTGGTTAACGAGTCAAGCATGGTCGCCGCTTGGTTGCAGTTTGGTGAAGACGAATCGTTCGCCAGTTCCTTGGACTTGGAGTATTCTAGATGATGACTTGGTCGATTCCACTAGCAGTGCGCAAAACGAATACAAAGCTGCGCTGCCCTGCCTATGGACTCCGATTATTGCGGAACTTAACTTGAATTTCGGCGCCTTTGATCGACCCACGCATCCGGCCGTCACGCCCGCTGGATGGAAGCACGCGCCCGTCCCCCGTTTCGACGAGCCGCTACAGTTAAGCCGCTCCTGTACTCTAACCTCTCGTCGTTCATGGCCTCAGTAGACCTCTGGATTATCGGCTGCTACCTGCTGGTTACGCTGGCGTTGGGAGCCTGGTTCGGACGAGGTCAAAAGAACCAAGCCGACTTCTTTCTAGGCGGACGCGACCTACCTTGGGCAGCGTTGTTGTTGTCCATCGTCGCCACCGAGACAAGCACCGTCACGTTCCTAAGCGTACCGGGAAAGACCTTCGTCGAAGGGGGAAACTTCTACTTCTTGCAGTTGGCCATCGGCTACATCGTCGGCCGGATTGCCGTGGTTATTCTGCTGCTGCCGATACACTTTTCTGGCCAGCCACTGACCGCTTATGCGGTTCTTGAACAGCGATTCGGCACCGCGACCAGGCAGATGGCTTCGATTGTGTTTCTCTTAGCGCGCACTGCTGGCGATGGCTTGCGATTGTTGCTTACGGCCCTTGCACTACAACTAGCGCTCGATTGGCCCATCGAGCCATGCGTGCTCGCCATTGCTGGCGTTGCGGGCGTGTATTCGCTGTGGGGTGGAGTGAAGTCGGTGGTCTGGAACGACTGCTTGCAGTTCGCCATCTACACGCTCGGTGCATTCGTAATTCTGTGGATGATACTGCAGGAACTGCCGGGCGGTTTTTCGCAGCTCAAGGAGTTTGCCGTCGAAACCCACCGCGACCGATTTTTCGATTTCACACTGCCATTTACGAGCCAAGTTGACCACACCACCTTCTGGGCAGGGCTGTTTGGCGGCGCGTTTCTCAGTCTGGCAACCCATGGCGCCGACCACCTGATCGTGCAACGATACTTATGCGCGAAGAACCAGAAATCGGCGGCGCTGGCCCTGGCCACCAGTGGCCCGGTGGTCTTCTTGCAGTTCGCACTGTTCCTAGTGATTGGCTTGGGCGTTGCGTGCTACTTTAGCGAGTTCGCCCCCGAACAACTTGGCACTCCCAAGGACCAGGCGCTCGCCAAGTTTGTTGTCGAAGAACTTCAACCGGGCGTTCGCGGACTCATTCTCGCGGCGGTGTTCGCCGCGGCCATGTCGACGCTCTCCAGCTCGGTAAACTCGTCGGCCAGTTCGCTGATGGACGACCTGCTGGCCCCCTGGGTGCGACACTGGTCGGACAAGAAGACCTTGCTGGCCGCCCGAATTCTGACCGCTGTGTTCACCGCCGCGCAAGCACTCGTGGCGATTGGCGTTTATCATGCACAGTACGACAAATCCATCATCGACCAAGTGTTGGCCATCGCCGGGTTTGCAGCCGGACTTCTGTTGGGACTGTACTTCCTGGGGATGTGCGTCGGCCGGGCAGAGAACTGGCAAGCGATCTCCGCGCTGCTTACGGGGGCAGCGGTGACGAGTTACGCACTTGCATGCAAAGCCAATGGGTTGTGGTTTCCCGTAATTGGTGCGGGCACGACCTTGGCGACCGGCATCGTCCTTACGCTGATGTTCCCTCCTTCCGAACCGCACTCCAAAGCCGATTCGTAGAAAGTAATCGATGAACAAACTTCCTACAGTCCTCAGTGTCCTTGTACTCGCGATTGCACTTGGCAACCTCAGCGCAGCCAAGCAGCTTCCCACCGCTGCGCCTGAAAGTGTCGGCATCCGCAAAGGCATTTCGGCAGACATCGACCGCGCGGTGAAGGAGCAACTGGAGAAGAAGAAACTCCCCGGTTGCGTGGTGGTGGTGGGTCGGCATGGGCAGATTGTCCACCGCAAAGCCTATGGTTTCCGCCGGCTCGAACCATCGCCCGAAGAAATGACTGTCGACACCGTGTTCGATATGGCGTCGCTCACCAAGCCGATCGCCACCAGCACCAGCATCATGCAACTGGTCGAGACAGGGCAGATCCGCCTTCGCGATAAAGTGTCCGACTACTTTCCAGAGTTCGCCGCTAATGGCAAAGAGGATGTCACCATCGAACAGTTGTTGGTGCACTCCAGCGGACTGATCCCCGACAATCCGGTGGGCGACTTTACCGACGGCTGGGAGGTGGCTTTGGATCATATTTGCCAACTCAAACCACGCTCCACGCCCGGCGAGAAGTTCAAGTACTCTGACGTTGGCTTCCTGATGCTCGGTGGCTTGGTGGAAAAGGTCACCGGACAGCCGCTCGACGAGTACGCTGTTGAGCACGTGTTTGCTCCTCTGGGCATGAAGGAAACCACCTTCAAACCGGGAGAAGCCCTGTCGAAGCGCGCCGCCACCACCGAAAAGGTCGACGGCCAATGGCTCCGCGGCGTGGTGCACGATCCACGCGCGCGGCTCCTGGGCGGTGTGGCTGGGCATGCGGGGCTGTTCAGCACGGCCGACGACCTCTCTATCTACGCCGAGGCACTGCTCAACGGCGGCGCGCCGGTGGTCTCGCCCCGGACGCTTGCCGAGTGGACCACTCCGCGGAACGTGGACGGCAGCATGCGAGGTCTCGGTTGGGACATGCGAAGCGGCTACTCCAAGAATCGCGGCGAAATGATGAGCCCTCGGGCGTTTGGGCATGGCGGTTTCACTGGCACCGCGATGTGGATCGATCCAGAACTCGACCTGTTCGTCATCTTCCTGTCGAACCGTGTCCACCCCAACGGCAAAGGAGAGGTGAATCGCCTGGCCGGCCGAATCGGCACCATCGCCAGCGCCGGTTGCCTCACGAGTGCGGGCAACGATGAGTCTTCCAAGCCGGTCGTGCTGGGGATCGACGCGTTGGCCGAGGATGACTTTCGGCCACTGCACGGCAAGCGAGTCGGCTTGATCGTGAACCACACGAGTTTGAATGCAGACGGGCGTCCCACGCTGGAGCTGCTGGCCGCATCGCCCGACGTGAACCTGGTGGCGCTGTTCAGCCCCGAGCATGGCTTGAAGGGCGAGGCCGATCACGCCAACATTGGCGACACGGTGGAGGAGAAGACTCAACTGCCCGTCTACAGCCTGTACGGCAAGACACGCAAACCAACGCCCGAACAAATGGCCGAGGTCGACGTGCTGGTGTTCGACATTCAGGACATTGGTTGCCGCTTCTATACCTACTTGTCGACGATGGGCCTGGCCATGGAGGCGGCGGCCGAAGCAGGCAAGTCGTTTGTGGTGCTCGATCGTCCGAACCCCATTGGCGGACACCTTGTCGAAGGCCCGCTGCGGGACGAAGGCGATGATGTGTTCGTCGGTTACCACACCATCCCCGTCCGTCACGGTATGACCATGGGCGAGATGGCACAAATGATCATGGCCGAGAAACAACTCGATCTTGATCTCACAGTGGTAAAGACCAAGAACTGGGATCGAGCGACTTACCTGTACGACACTGGTTTACCCTGGGTACAAACTTCGCCCAACATGCGTTCGCTTACCGAGGCGGTGATCTACCCGGGCGTGGGGCTGTTCGAGACGACGAACCTCTCGGTCGGACGCGGCACAGACTCCCCGTTCGAGGTGGTCGGCGCGCCGTGGATCGACGGGCGCAAGCTGGCCCAAGCGATCCGGAATCACCACCCGCCTGGAGTCGAGGTGGTGCCCATGCGCTTCACGCCCGAAGCAAGCAAGTTCGAGGGCCAGGAGTGCGGCGGCGTGAACTTCATCGTCACCGACTGGGCCGAATTCGAGTCGCTCGACCTCGGTTGGGCGCTCGGCGCTGCCCTGGTGGAGTTGTATCCCGATGAGTGGGATTCTTCGAAGTTCAATCGACTGCTGATCAGCAACAAGACGCTGGAACTGGTCCGCAGCGGTGCGTCGCCCGCCAAGATCGAGGAGAGTTACCAGCAACCACTCGAAGAATTCCTCACCCGCCGAGGGGAGTTTCTGCTCTACTAACCTTTCCTCCAGGCATTCCCACCTCTCCTGAGTGTTCCCTCCGATGACAACGAATCTAAAATTCATGCTGTGTTGGGTCCTCTGCGCTGGACTAAGCCTGTTGCCGATTGGCGCGTCGGTGCGAGCGAATACGTTTCAGGGGGAAGAGTTCGTCGTCGCGACGGTCAATCCGTTGGCGACCGACGCCGGCGTGAAAGTGCTCGAGGAAGGAGGCAACGCGGTCGATGCGGCTATCGCAGCGGCGCTCACGCTGGCGGTGGTCGACGGGCATAACTCGGGCATCGGCGGCGGTTGCTTGATCCTCATCCGCACGGCCGACGGGCGTTTGATCGCCATCGACGGACGAGAAGAGGCCCCCTCGCGCGCGTCGGCCGACATGTATGTCATCAATGGCCAAGCCGACCCCAACGCTAGCCAACTCGGCCCTCTTGCGAGCGGTGTACCCGGCGCGTTGGCCGCCTACGAAAAAGCGCGAGAGTTGTGTGGCACCATGCCGCTGAGCCGTCTGCTGGCGCCGGCCGTCGAAGCCGCTGAATCGGGTTTCATCGTTAGCGAGCCACTGGGCAACGCGCTCGAGCGACACACCGAGAAGGTCAAGCAGTTCGAGGGAACACGCTCTGTGTACTTCAAGCCCGACAGAACCGTCTACCAGGCGGGCGATCGACTGGTGCAAGCCGATTTGGCCAATACGCTGAAAAACGTTTCGCAGCACGGCATCGAGTGGTTCTATCGTGGCGAACTGGCCAAGCAAATCGGCGAGTGGATGGCTCAAAACGGTGGGATGCTGAGCGCCGAGGACTTTGCCGATTATGAAGCAGTTGAGCGAGAGCCGATCGTCTCTACGTATCGCGGACACACAATCGTCGGGTTCCCTCCTCCCAGCAGCGGCGGAGTGCATGTCGCCCAGGCGCTGAACATGCTGGAAAATTACGACCTGGCAAAGATTCACCAACGCGATCCGCTGGACGCCGTTCATCTGGTCGGGGAAGTGATGTCCCGCGTTTTTGCCGACCGGGCCTACTGGCTGGGCGATGCCGACTACGCCCCTGTACCCAAAGGGCTGTTGAGCAAGGAGTACGCGAAGCAACTTGCCGAATCGATCGACTTGAACAAAGCGGTAGAAGTACCCACGCACGGCAACCCACCGGAGTGGAAACAGGACCTGTTCGGCCGTCACACCACTCACATTTCGGCAGTCGATGCTGAGGGCAATTGGGTCGCCATCACCGCTACTGTGAACACGTCGTTCGGCTCGGGCGTGATCGTACCCGGGACCGGAGTGGTGCTCAACAATGAGATGGACGACTTCTCCATCCAGCCGGGCGTGCCCAACGCGTTTGGGCTGATCGGTGCCGAGCACAACGCCATCGCACCCGGCAAACGCCCCCTGTCGAGCATGAGCCCGACCATCGTGCTCGACGAAAAGCAGCAGCCGATACTGTCGATCGGCGCCGCCGGTGGTCCCAAGATCATTACGCAGGTGCTGCTCGGCGTGATCCGCACGCTCGACTATGGCCAACCTCTGGAAAGCGCCGTTGGCGATCCCCGCTTTCATCATCAGTGGCGGCCCAATCAGTTGGGAATTGAAGCGGGCGCCTCGCGCGAGTGGTCGACGGAACTTACCGCACGTGGCCACCAAATACGGACGCTGCCTTCGGCCGGAGTATGCCAGGCGATTGCTCGCATGAGCGACGGTCGATTGGTCGGCGTCTCCGACCCTCGTATCCCCGGTAAGGCGGCGGGCAAGTAAAGCATGTCCTCGCCAGCAACTTCTTGGGGTCGCCGCTGCGACTCGCCGGCAGTGCCCCCAGTTGGACTATCTGGTGCCGATTAGGCGTGCTGATGTCCGCAAATGGACACGACCTACTTAAATCCGCAGCCCTATGTGCGGACATGCGGTTAGGCGCTCATTGCAAGCTATACATCCTCCGAATCGCTGTAGAAAGCGCATGTTTACTCCTCAAATACACCCTGCCGCGCATCACACTCTCCCAATCGCGCATCAACAGATGTCTAAGAGATTGCCCCCGACCGTTAATCCGCACAAACTGCGCAACTCCGAGAGATAATCTCGCAAAAAGTGTGGGACAAAATGGCGAGCAACTGACTATAAAAAAATTGGGGCAGCGCACTTTGTTTGGAAGAGGCGGTGCTGCGCTCAAATCGGGCAGTGGATTTGCCCGACCCACATCGTTGAGGTGCACAACATCCCAACTTAACAGGCATGTCGTTCGTATCAGTTCGTTTTTTCAGCTAGTGAGGTAGACCCAATGAAGTTGACCCGTTCCACCGTGCCTGCGGCGCTCTGCGCCACTCTTCTGCTGGCAACAACAGCCTCTGCTTCGACCATTATCTCTGACGACTTCGAAGTCGACTCGTCAGCCAGCTACATCGTTCGCGATGAAGCCAACTCCACTTCCGGCGACGGAACTCCGGACAGCGTGTCCACGTTCGCCTTCGACTACATTACCGCCGGATTGCCTCTCGCTCCCCGTTCGCAGGCGGGCGACATTGGCGGGCTCCGTTTCGCCGTTAACGAGACCAGCGACGACGCTGGCGCCGCTGACCACATCACCGCCTTCTACAATGCCCCCGTTGGCGTTCCGGCCTACACGATGAAAGTCGACATGTACATGGGCGTGGAGAGTGCGGGTGGCACCACCGAGTTTGCCCACATCGGCGTAGGATCGGACGGAACCGACTTCAATTCGATCTTCACTCCCATTGCAGGTGATGGCCAGTTTGTATCCATCACTGGCGAAGGTGGCTCGTCATCGGATTACCGTCACTTCGTTTCCGGAACTCCGGTAAACTCCGGCGACAATAGCTACCTCAACTCCGATAACACCACCAATGCAACGGGCGACACGTACCAGGCAATTTTCCCGTCGCCACCAAGCGATTTCGCTGGTTCCCCTGGCAACCAGTGGGCGACTTTGACCATCTCGGTGAACCCCAACAGGGTGCTGTACTCGATCAACGGCACTCCAATCATCCTTGCGGAAAACGCGGAAACGGCTGGCTTTGTTAGCTTGGGCTACACCGATCCGTTCAGCTCGGTCGGGCCACACTTCGTCGTCTACGACAACTTGGTGGTAACCGAAGTTCCCGAACCGACAACTTGCGCACTTGCAGTGCTCGCATTGGGAGGATTGCTGCTGAAGGCTCGTAAGTCCTAGCAGTCATCGGAATTCCGAATAGACCGCAGGTTGCCGGCGTTTGGGATGCCGGCAACCTGCTCGTTCATACGTGTGGACAGTGTCTCACAGTAATCGAGGAAACCAACGGTTTGCGAACACCGTTTCCGCGTTGGTGATCAACGGAACAACTTTGACTGGCTTTGTGCAGTTTTCCACACGACCAAAGTTCGTCCCACTTACTGCCATTCAATACAAGTAGAAACACTGCGCAGCACCGAGACTTAATCTCGCAAGAAGAACAGGACAAATTGACTTGGTTTCGCTATACAAGTAGCTGGAAGGCGCTGAAGAGGAGTCGCTAGTTAAACAAGTCACTTTTCAGGCGACAGTCAACGCTGCCAACTCTAGCTACTGGTTGCGACCTCCAGCGTCATACCTCAGATCCGATAAAGTGTAATCATTAGGAGACAACCATGGGACGACGATTACTCTCCCTTGCCGTTTTACTTACTATCTCACAGGCATTTGCTTCAACATCCCAGGCTGTTTCATATGCGTCTGGCGTCCGCATTACCACGGGTACAACTCATGAGTTCGTACTCAATGAGGCAGCCGACAATGTTGTCGTCAAACGCGACGGAGGTAACGCGCTCAACCTTGGCGCGCTCCCTGCCGGACGACATACCTTCGATCTCGAGTCGTTTAGCGACTACTCGATCGAAGTGAGCAAGAGCGCGCCCACGGGATGGGCTGAGATCTCGGACACCGAGAACAACGCTTACCTCAACGTGTTTCGGGCGACGGGAATTGCAGTGAACAAGGATCCCTCGAGTCCCTTCTTCGGCACGGTGTATGTGAACAATCCCAATCCGACCAACACTGGGCTGGGGCGTCCCCAGGGCGATGGCATCTACGCGTACACCGCCGACATGATCGGCGTCGACTTGGCCAACAACTGGGCCGTGCCAGCTGTTGACGATGTATCGCAGTTTAAGGCACCTGGATATACCGTCGATCAAAGCACAACTTCGTCGTCCTATCGTTTGACCTTGGATGATTCTGGGAACGTGATCGTTGGAGACTGGTCCGATGGATCCGGAGGAATCAAGTACGCCTCTCCCGACCTGACTTCTGGTGGGCTGATTTTGGGTGGTTTCAACGTCGACGACAACGGAAACTACACCGGACCCAATCCCGAGGCAGGACCCACGGGTGGTGTATTCAGCTCCGTTTCTGATGCGTTCGGCCCTATTCCGCTGCACGGCTCCATCGTCTCCCAAGTTGTTGTTACCGGATCCGTGGGTGTTGACCTCACCGTATGGGCCATGGATGAGGACCTCGACACCGACCTAAGCGCCGGAGAGAACGCCAACGATGGCAACAGCATTTGGCGTTGGGACGTTGGCTCGGCGACCAGCTATGATATCAATCCGACACTCGTCGTGGATTCCGGCGCGCTGGGTACTGACTCCGATGGCGACCCTCACTTCTTGGCTCTCAACGTTGGCGTACTTGCCGATATCGACTACTCGGCTACCAACAACAAGTGGTACATGGTGCAGCAACGTGCTGACGGCAACGAAGCAGGTCTCATCGTTGTTACCCCCGATGGAATCGATGGCCAATCTCCGGTTGTTGAGTGGTCCTCGAAAGAGTTCACGATCGACAATGGTCTAGACGGATTGACTGACAATCCCGAAGTGACAGGCACGTTGGGTGTCCAGGACATCTTCCGTCGAATCGGCGGTGTCAAACTCTCGCCCGACGGACAGTCGCTTTTGGTGATGAAGACTCTTCAGACCGGCAGTCCACAACTCACGGATGAGACCAATCTGGCGGGCCGAGTGATCGTCATTCCGCTTGATGAAAATGGTTTGCCGGACCTTGCAGTTGACGACAACGGCACTCCTGAGGATCCGCTGGACGACATTGTTCTGAATGCCGAGTCGTTCGCCCCCGAGGCACTAGGTACCACTGGGTTTGGTCTGGGAACCGACTTCGACATTGCCGGTAACGTGTACCATGGCAACAACATCAACGAGTTTGTCCGTGTGTTCAGTCCCGGCGGTAGCTGGATGACTACAACAAGCTCGGACGGGTCTTTCACCAAGGTGGCCATCGTTGACCCCCCTGGCACCCCTGGCGACTACAACGATGACGGAACGGTAAACCTTGCCGACTACACCATCTGGCGAAACAACCTTGGTGGTGACGGAGGCGCCCTGGCAAACCGCGATCCATCTCTCAGTGGCATGGCGATCGGCACCGACGACTATGACTTCTGGAAGGCGAACTTCGGCAACTCCGCGGCAGGAGCGATCGGCACTGCCGCTGTTCCTGAGCCCTCCACCATGGTACTGCTGGGCATTGGCTTGGTGGCAGTTTTGCGGATTCGTGCAACCCGCTAACTGCTGAATACCACCTAAAGCAAACCGAAGCCGGCACCCTATCGGGTGTCGGCTTCGCGCATTATTCGTTAGTGCGCAATAGCGATATTAAAACCCGCAAAAAACGCACGCCATTTTAGAGGTAAGTATCTAAGATTGTCGAAGTGACCGAAATCTGGCCAGGCGACCGAATTGGATTCGGGGGAGACAACCGCTTCCTCAATCAGAAGAGTAGTGAGGTTCCCTCATGTTGCGAACAAAGGACTCTCGAGCATTCACTCTGGTTGAATTGCTGGTGGTGATCGCAATCATCGGCATCCTGGTTGCATTGTTGCTACCAGCGGTGCAAGCGGCGCGCGAAGCCGCTCGGCGAGCAAGCTGTCAGAACAGCCTGAAGAACATCGCCTTGGCGGTATTAAACTATGAGTCGGCCTTCAAGGAGCTTCCTGTCGGAATGACCTACACGGGCTCCGTGCCCAGCACTGGCGCGGGAAACCTGATCGACTTCGAGTCGACTTGGACAATCGACATCTTGCCGCAACTTGAAGGCGACAGTTTGCATGACGCCGTCGACTTCAATTACCCCATCCGCCACACCATCAACGAACCCGCGCGGAGCGCTGAGCTGCCGGTGTTTATCTGCCCTTCAGACAGCCGCAACAAAGAGAAGTTCCAAGGCCCCGCTAGCGGGCTCGGTCCCAATTGGGCTCGCGGCAACTATGCCGCCAACGTCGGCTCCATGTCCATCGGAAGCGTACGCTTGAGTTCTAACCTTTCCGGCACGCCCCAACCCAGCATGAACAGCGGCAAGGATCCTTCTTGGGCGGGAAGATTGAATTCAAAGTTCTGGCCGAGCACCACGCGAGGGACGATGGGGCCAAATGCATCCGTCAAACTCTCTCAAATTGTGGATGGCACATCCAACACGATGATGTTGGCAGAACTTCGTGCAGGTTTCGATGCCAACGATCCGCGGGGAGTATGGGCGCTTGGCATGGCCGGCGCAAATCTGGTGGCCGGACATGGTGCAGGCGGGGACGACAACGGCCCAAACGTATGCAATGACAAATCCGATGACATCCCTTCGGGCAGCGCGATTTCGTTTTCTTGCACCACCAACGCATCTGCTCTTCAGGGCGAGTGCATGACTTGTAACAGCGACGTCTATGGATTCGCCCAGGGCACCGCACGGAGCACGCACATCGGAGGTGTGTTCATTGCCTTGGCAGACGGCAGCGTGCAATTCAAAGAAGACGATATCGAAACCAGTGGCGAGTGGGGTGGGTGCTGCAAAGCTTGGGACTACTTGATCATGAGCGCCGATCAAGGCTTCAAGCCGAGCGGTTTCTCACGTTGAATCACCTAGGACGAAATCGATTGGCAGGGCCAAGCGGAACCGTTGCGAGGACGAAGAAGGCTCTTTGGAATGTTTGACAAACGCTCAATCCGTAACCTCAGGCACCTAGGGTTCTTTGTCGTCGTTTGCGTTGTGGGTTGCGGTAGCGACACTGCACAGGTTAGTGGCAAGGTTCATTACGAGGACGGATCGCCGGTTGAGGGTGCAATTCGTGTGATTCGTTTCGAGCCCACGGACGCCACTGCGGATGGCCGAAAAGTGGCTTCCGGCAGACTCGCTGAGGATGGCTCTTACGAGCTGATGACCAAACGACCTGGCGACGGAGTGTCCAAGGGCAAATACAAAGTGACCTTCACCGTGCTAGAAAGCCCACAGACGGGAGTGTCCTTAATTAAGCCAGAATACATGTCAGCGGATTCGTCGCCGCTGGAAGTGACTGTTGACCATTCAGGCGAGGATTATAACTTTACCCTCGAAAAGCTTTAGGAACATAAAAGAGTCGTTGACATGAATCGAAGCAAGAACAACGCGTTCACGTTGGTAGAACTTCTGGTAGTGATTGCCATTATCGGAATCCTGGTGGCCCTGTTACTCCCCGCCGTGCAGGCCGCCCGTGAAGCGGCGCGTCGCACGCAATGTAAGAACCAACTCAAGCAGATGGGATTGGCCAATTTGCTGCACGTTGACACGCACGGTTTTCTCCCCAGCGGTGGCTGGGGTCAGCACTACGTGGCCGACGCCAATCGTGGCTTCGGCAAAGAGCAGCCTGGCAGCTGGTGCTACAGCATCCTGGTCTACTTGGAGCAAACGGCGCTGGCGGACTTGGGTACAGGAATGGACCCGAGGAGCACTGAGTTCCAGCAGGCCTCGACGCTGATGAATACCACGCCGATTGACGTCTTCTACTGTCCATCGCGTCGAGCAGCGCGCGGCTACCCAGTTGTCTGGGGATCCATCAAAGAACAGGTGTGGGTCAAAGACTTGCTTCAGGTCGCCAAATCGGACTACGCCGCGAATACGGGCGACGCGTTGCACTCGGCCGCCACGTCTGTCGGGGGAACGTTCTGGCAACCCAGCAGCTATGACGATACGAACACTCTATGGAGCAAGACGAGTGACCCTGCCAATACCACTCACTATCAGACTGGCGTAATATTTTACCGGAGTGAGATCAAGCCGCGCCGGATCGTTGATGGCTTGAGCAATACCTACTTGATCGGCGAGAAGCTCATGTCCACAAACGTATACGAAAGCGTGGACGGCGACGGTATCGGCTCATGGGAGCGGTACGGCGACAATCAGAATGCCTATGTTGGCTTCGAGTGGGACAACCATCGAGTCGCTTGGGCCCCCGATCAGACATACAAGGACACTCCTGAAGTCTACCAACCCCAGCAAGACTCGGCGGGCCAGAACAATGCCACCTACGACCGCCGATTTGCGTTTGCCTTCGGCAGCGCCCACTCGGGAGGACTCAATATGGCCTATTGCGATGGTTCGGTCGCTACGATCAACTACGACATCGAGCCTGAGATTCACCGCTCTAACGCCATGCGGTATGACGATCAGGCACGTCCTAAGAAGTTCTCGCGATAGACCGGCGCGCCGCGGCCATGGTGCCAGTTAGTAGCAGCAACGTTGCTGCTCCAGAAGGCTCTGGCACGGTTGTGTGAGCAGTGCTCGCCGGCGATGAGGCTCCGAAGTGCTGCTTCCAGACGTCGTAATCGCCCGGGTCGATGGCTCCACTCTGGTTCCCATCGGCTGCAAGGTCGTCGCCAACGGCGCCGAGGGTGTTTCGCCACACCGTGTAGTCGGCCAGGTTCACCACTCCGTCGCCGTTGTAGTCGCCGACCAGCTGAGGTTGGGTGGGAATCACGTATACCACCGCCGACCGCGGCAACACTTCAAGGTCGAGCAGCGAGGTGATTCCTGAGACTGGCGACTGGGTGATGCTCGAGCCGTTTAACATCGTGTACGCAACCCCATCGCTGTCGGGTGAGAAGCTGGAGAGGTCCAACTGGATCTCGGCCACCTCGTCGAGGTTCGTGTTGAGCAGCATAACCGCCAGCGATCCGTCGGCCTGCACCGCAGCGTGGACGCGTACGTCCGTCGCATCAGACGACACCTCGACGAACTCGTCGCCCGGCTTGGCCAGCTTGTCCACCAGTGAGACACCGTAGAAGGCGGGGCCCCGCTGGAGGTTGTCGGAGTCGTCGAGGAAACTCTTCGTCAGCAGTTCCAAGTACTGCACGCTCGTTACGCCCAGTTCCAACCAACTGGAGTAGGCGTCGGCAACGAACAGCGCGTCGGCGGCCGAGCGGTAGTCGGTCGGGTGATGCTGGCCGCCGTCCCACACACCACCAAAGTAGTTGAATTCGCTGACCATAATCTCCGCGTCTGGATTGCCATGCAGGGCGAGCCAGTCGCGTACTCCGGCATGTTGTCCGGTGTCGACTCCGGCGGTGGATCCCTCGATCATTTGCTCGATCTTTTGCGCCGGAAACGCCAAGAGACTCGTTCCGTCGTTCACCGGCTCGCCGGGATCGTGTCGGTTGTTGCCATTGAGGTCGTTGTATTCTTCTCCGACCCATGGATACCAGTGGACCATCACGAAGTCGATATCGCCGGCAGCTTGAGCAAGGACCTCGGGATTCCAGTGTTTGTTGTTGGGGTTATTCGGCCCTCCGCTTTTGGGCCAGTAATCCCAGTACCAATCATCGGGAGGAGTGGTTAGCACGGCGCCGATCTTGATCTCTGGATCGATCGACTTCATCAACTGAGCGTACTCCACGACCTCCTCGCCGTAGTGCGCAGGTGACAGATCGGGGTTGCCCGCGCGGCTGGTCTGGTTGAACGGATAGGGCACGTCGTAGTTGACCGAGTAGCCGTTGGTGCCTTGCTCGTAGTAGCCGGTGCCGAAGGTTTCGTTGCCGATCTCCCAGTACTTGATACCGACAGGATTGTCGCGGTCGATGGCCAGGAAGGTGTTCAGCGGATCGTAGACGCCATCGGCTTGGGCCCAACTCTGGTACTCCCCGGCGGACGAGGCTCGCAACTTGGCCCAGTAGCCTGCGGTCTTCCAATCGTTGCCTTGCTCGTCGATGCCAATCGTAATGTCGTTCTGGGTGCCGTATAGCGAAGCATCCGAGTTGGCGTAGGCCACCCAGGCGGCGGCCTCTTTTGGTTGGCCACCAAAGTCGGGCACCACGGAAGCGACGCCGGCCGGGTTCGATGCATCGGGCACCAGTTTGAGCGCCGAACCGTAGTTCACCGTTACCACTGCCTGACTGTTGTCGGTTCGGTCGAGCAGTCGCACGAAGTTGGCAAAGTCGGAACCCCCGCCGACGTAGCCAAAGTCGTTGGGATTGCCGAACCAGGGAGTCAAACCGCCCCCACAACACCCGCCACCTTCGGCGATGCCGTTCTCCCACGCGGCGCGGGTGATCGACCAGTGGTGCACGTCGGCGTATCCACCTCCACCAGCGCGCAACGTGGTGACGCCTGCCTCTTCCAACCGATCGTCCAGGTTCGGATCGGTCAGACTGTTGTAATAGGGCGAGGTATGAATGCCGAGCCCCAGTGGCGACATCGTGGAACGTACATTCCCGGCGTTGACCGAGACGTTCGCCTGAAATTGAGCCGTTGCAGGCTTCAGCGGTCCGATCAACAGCGCCGCGACAGATCCCAACAGGACCAGATATTTACCGAATGTCATCGAACCAATCGCCACCTAAGAACGTGAGCTAGTCTGGATTGCATCTCTATCAGTGGCGATGAGCAGCGCACCACAGGTCAGTCGACGCCTTCGGTGCTGATTGTCTCGGTCGCGGAATCTCCGTTGCGGGTGCCGACGCTGTTGAACACAGCCATGTCGATGTCGTAGGCGATAGAGTGAACGGAGCCGTCAGCAAACGTGGCATTGAAACCACCAGGGTGCGCGGCGCCAAACATGTAATCCTGATCGGAACCGTTGCCACCGTTGCCGCGGTCGTCCTGCGAGTCGGGCTGCGGCGGCCAGGCCGTGGTCCGCATCGTATCGGGATCCCAACCGTCGATCCACCCTCGATCGTCCGAGGCGGCGTAGTTGCCTTCGCCGGGCTGGTAACGGTCGACGTGGACCCACTTCTCACCAATCACCATCGTGCGACTGGTGCCGTCGACGATCTTGGCATAGGTCACCTTCTTCGGTACACCTTTGAGGAGTTCCAACGTGGCGGGCCCTTCGTTGGGCCCCGGCGTGCTAGTGCGGCGATACGGAGAGCGAATGATCACTCCGTCGAACACGCCGTAATTTTTCGGGTCTGGATAGCCGGTGCCGCTGGGACTCCAGAACGCCTGATGCGCTCGTGTGTAGGTACCGGCGGCCACATGCGCAGGGACGTCGAAGTAAAGACTGGAACTGGTGGCCAGGAAGGGATCGCTCGATCGACGCGTGGCGGGTTGCGTACCGGCGTAGTCGATCAAATAAGCGGCCGGCCAGTTCGAGTTGGGATTCTTGAATAGAGTAGGTCCCCGTCGCGACGGACAGTTGTAGGTTGGTACGGCCGTGGCGGCAACCGCTTCGCTGGTAGTGAGATTGGCCAGGTTCTCTTGCTCCAGAAAGTCGAGAATCTGATACGCCCACGACCAACCCTGTTTGGGAGCCGCGTAGGCCTTGCCACCGCTCACGAACCACTCCAGGCGGTCCTCACCAAAGCGACTGCCCCCTGTTGGGAACAGACCGTGAGTGTCGGTGTAATTCGCAATGGCCAGGCCGATCTGCTTCAGTTGGTTCTTGCACTGGGTGCGGCGAGCGGCCTCGCGAGCGGCCTGCACGGCCGGCAACAGTAGCGCAACCAAGATGCCAATGATGGCGATAACCACCAACAATTCAACTAGGGTGAATGCCTTTCGCATCATGCCTTCTCTCTTGTTCGGCGGGCCACACCGATAGCAACCACCGCACACAGCGCCAGCGCTGCGGTGGCGGGTTCCGGTATGGCGACCGCAACTGCTCCTCCTAAAAATTCGCTATAGTCTCTACCGAAGTTCGCCTTCCAGTAGTCGTAGTCGGCCATGTCGACGACGCCCATGCTGCCACCGGATTCGTCGCCGTTGCCCATCAAGGCAGCATTGTCGCCTCCCAAGTTGTTGCGCCAAATGGTGTAGTCGGCCAGATTGACCAGATTGTCCCCGTTGTAGTCGCCAGCGCCGACAACCACTGGGGTAAAGTCGATCGCAATGTTGTCGAACGTGATCGAGTTTTCACCGTCGAAGCCGAACTCGGTGTGGCCGAAGAACCAATTGAAGTAGAACAGGTTCTCGTTGTCGAAGAGGACGTTCTCGGGAGCCACCCCAGCGGTAGCCGAAGGGCCATCCCCGGCGGCGATCGCATCGGCCAGGTTGATCGACCACGTCTGATAACCTTCGTTCGACATGTCGATCTGTACTGGAACGTTCTCGACAATCCATGGATCGGCACCGTCGAGCATGTCGCCGTCCGGACCGTTGTTGTTGTTCTCATCGCCAGTGATGTCGACGCCGTACGTAGCCTCGTAGTCGGCATCGTGTTGGCCGAATCCCACGTAGAGGGGCACATCGACGACTTCGCCGCTCACTTTGATGTCCCAGGAGAATGTGTAGTTGCTTGGATCGTCTTCGCCGAGGCCTGTCATACCGCTGTCGGCAGGTGTGAAGAAGCCGCCACCACCGCCCACGTAGAAGAAGTACGGTGGATCGAAGAGACCAGTCATCACATCGAGCCCGGTGCCGTCGAACGACTGCTGGTACGCCAGATCGCCGCCGCCGTTGTCCACGATGGCGTGGGAGAAATCGAGATTGTATTCGGGAGTCCCAATGTTGCCCGTCGGACCATGAAACTGATACAGAAGCGGGGGATTCTCTTCCGGGTTCACTGGACCGTCGAACTGGTCGTTGAAGTCAATTAAGACCTGAGCCTGGACCGGACCGGCCAACAGGGCCGCCGAAATGCCCAGCAGCAGAGAAGAAGCGTAGCGTTTCATTTGTGTTTCCTGCCTGCGGAAGGCTGCCCGACGTTTCCGCGCGGTTGCACGAAGGCCCGTCCGAACCTGCCCTTCCGTTGTTTTTATCCCGGGTGAGACTGGCGAAGTGAAGTCGATGTGGTAAATGTCAGGGGGACGGCGTCCCACTGCCCCGCCGTCCCCCTGTGGTCGCACCATTTGCCGGTCAGTTGGTGCGCAGCCAATGGGGTTAACGACGCCTGCGATAAATCAGGCCCAGGCCCGCCAGGCCCAGCAGGGTCGTGGCGACTGCCGCCGGCTCGGGCACGGCGTTTTCAATGCGGATATTGTCTACCGTTACCGCCACACCGGACAGTTCCGCGTTGTAAATGATTCCGATCTGCAGGTAGCTGGCGAGGTCGCCAGGTGAAAACTCGTACGGAACCGTAGTCGTGTAGGTTCCATCCAGATTGTCGACGGTCGAGCCAAAGTACTGGTCGAAGTGTCCGTCGTAATTGAACACGGCGCCCAGTTGAAAATAGCTGCCCGCCTGCAAGGGAGTGGGAAAATCGTGATCGAAGACAATATCGCCAGCAAGCCGAAGCGACTGGATCAGCGGCACGTTGCCTTGCTGCCCGTCGGAGAAGTGATACGCAAAGTTGCTGCTCGGGAGAATGGCGAGCGAACCGGGGGTCCCTGCTCCGCCACCCTCGGCCAGTCCGTTGGTGGCCGATCCGTCCAGATCTACCGTGTCTTGCGTGACCGAAGCACTCCAGTCCGTGAAGTCGTCCACTGTCGTGAACAGGGTTTGGGACAATACTGGAGTAGCCGAGAACATCACCGCTGCTACAACCGCCGACAACCGCCACATTCGATAACTAGTCATGAGCCGCACCTCTAAGGATGTGAACGAGGAAGAGAAAATTTAACTGAGTAGCTGCTGGCAAACATCCGCCGTCCACGGAGCACCTCGAATGCTCGTGAAACTCGCTTGCAAGCTTCGCCTGTCTCCTTGCACGGAGTGAAAGCACGGGTCCGTGGCAACCTCTGGTTTTCCGCCTCCAATCTTTTGGAGTCGCAGAAAAGTCCAAAAATTGGTGGACGACACCGCCCGTCGCACAAGCGGCGGGTCGTCTTTCAACACTAACTGAGCCCCAGCCTAATGAATCTGACGAAAAAAACCTTTTTATCGCCAGATTCTGCGGGAATAGGCTCACTACTTATAATCAACGGGCGGTGAGACGCCTGCTTTTCGGGTTCCCGTGTGCGTGTGAAACAAGATCGTCCATTTATGGAAACCAACGATTCCATTGATCGCGATCGGCGATTTGTCGATCTGCTGACTTCCCATCAGCGCGATCTGTACGTCTACACCCACACCCTGATGGCGGGCGACTCGGCCACGGCCGATGTGGTGCAGGACGCCAACGTCGACCTGTGGGCGCACAAGGACAAGTACGATCCATCGCGCCCGTTCCTGCCGTGGGCGTTGCGGTTTGCCTACCATCGTGTCTTGGCGTACCGCAAGACGCGGAGTCGATCGCGGTTGCTGTTGTCCGACGAGTTTGTCTCCTCGCTGGCGGACTCCATGGAGCGAAATCCGCTGGAAGCCGACGGACGTTTGGCAGCGCTGACTCGCTGCTTGGAAAACTTGCGGGACGAGCAGCGCACACTGCTTCGCGAACGATACACCTGCGGAGTTTCGGTAAAAGGCCTGGCCACTCGGATGAACGCGACTGCGGACCAAATATCCAGCCGATTGTATCGCCTTCGAAAGGACTTGGGGCAGTGTATTGAGCGGCGCATGGCTGCGGAGGGCGCATAGTGGATAACGACATTCAAGCTCGACTGAAGCGCTCACTGGATCGAGCGATGGAAGAGTCGTGCAGCGACCGCGACCGCGAGGAGTTTCGTTGCTTGCTGGATGAGAATCCGGACCTGGCCATGCAAGTCGCCCAGCAGTTGCAGACCGATGGGCTGCTGAAGTGGTCTTTCTCGCCAAGCGTTCCGGACATGGCGGAGACCTCCGCGCAAGAGGACCTTCTGCAGCCACAATGCTCGCCAGTAGAACCATGTGTCCCCAAACGCCGCAGCCGCTGGAAGGCTGCTGCCGGTCTGGCCTTGGCAGTCTCCCTGGCGGGTCTGGTGGCGTTTGCCTGGTTCGACCACACGCCGCTGCGCACCATCGGGGAAGTGGCGTCTGCGACCAATGTGACGTTTGGCGCCGAGTGCACCGCGCTGGGGCCGGAGCAGAGAATCACAACGGGCATCTTGGATATCGAGTCGGGCACGCTCTCGCTCGAGTTGCTCAACGGAGTGACGATGTCGCTGCGAGGACCCACGCGGTGCCGAATCGATTCTGAGATGCTGGTGCAACTGATTCGTGGTCAGGCCACGGCCGATGTGCCCCGCTGGGCGAGAGGTTTCACGATCGCCACGTCCGACATCGAGGTCGTGGACCTCGGCACCCGATTTGGAGTGGCAAAGTTGGGCGACGCAAATACCGACGTGGTCGTGTTCGAAGGCGAGGTCGATCTCAAGTCGCTACAAACCGCCGAGAAGCAGTTCGCCCGACGTTTGACGCAGGGCGAGGCGGCCAGGATCAACCGGCTTGGTGAGATTGAGAGAATCTTCCAGGTACACGGCGAAGCCAACGAAAACGGCTGGTCGACCCTCGAACCCGACGACGAGCGGGGCGTGATTTCCGCGGTGTGGGATAACCTCTGGGCTACCAAGAGCGTGAGCTACTACCAGGTGATCCCCCAAGGACTCGACGAAGACGTGCACGCCTACGTCGATCACCCACACGAGTGGAACGGTCTCGCCGGTGATGGACTGCCGCCCTTCCTCTTGGGAGCCGACTACGTTCGCACGGTGAATGACTATCGTTACTCGAATGAACTTTCGATTGAGGTGGAGCTGGCGGCGGACGCCGACTTGTACATCTTCTTCGATAACCGCTCGGAGATTCCCGACTGGTTGCAGGGCGGTTTCGAAGACACGGGTGTCGACATCGGACTGGATGAAGATGCTTGGGGCGGTAATCCGACATTCACCGTGGCCACGGGGCCAGGTGAGAGCATCGACAATACTTTCTCCGTGTGGAGGCGGCCGTGCGCCGCTGGCGAGGTTATCTCGCTGGGCTCCATGCGGGCGGGCCGCGAAGCGCGGGCCATGTACGGCATCGCCGCGACCCCTCGCTAGTGTCTCGGCCAGCTTACCTCTTCACACCGGCGAGCGCCGACTAGCTCGCCCGATCGCTACCCCCACTATACAGCGCCAAAGATGAGAACCCGTTCGCTGACCCAAGTCCTTGCCGCAAGTCTGCTGGTTGGCAGCTTGGTTGGGGCCATCCCCCAAGACGCTCGAGCCGAGCATCGCTTGGGTGACCGTGTGGATGTGGCCGACGAGTTCAACGCGGTCGGCAACGTTCACTTCGTTGGCACACGGCTGACCGACTTCAATACGTCGAACGGCGCCGGTCACATCGAGTGGCAGCGATACACCAAGCGGCCGAGTTTGTCCTTCAACAAGCTGGACACCCCACTGGTGCGCGCCGAGAGCAGCGAGTTTCCCGCGAGCGAGTACGATCGCGACCCCCAGCTACCGTTCGAAGTATCGGTGGTCAGCCCGCGGACATTTCGCTTGCGGTTCTACTCCCGAGACATTGTGGGGGACCGCGAGTCGCTGATGCTCGATGGGCCGGTGCCCGTGAGCGAGGATTGGGACGTCGAAGAGTCGGCCGAAGCAGTTACCTTTTCGACCGCTGGAGCGCGGCTGCGCATCGAGCGCGATCCCTGGCGGGTAGTGTTGGAGGATTCCGATGGGAACGAGCTGACCCGCACCAGATCACTCAACGATCCGGCCTCGTTTTCAGCGACCACGCCGTTTTCGTTTGTGCGCCGCGAAAAGGACCTCGCCCGCCTGTTTGCGGCGGCCACCTCGCTGAAGCACAACGAGCAGTTGTTTGGATGCGGCGAGTCGTTCACGCGGCTCGACAAGCGGGGGCAGCGCGTGATCGCCATGACTCGCGACGCGATGGGAGCCCAGTCAGAGCGAATGTACAAGCCCATCCCGTTCTACATGAGCAGCGAGGGCTATGGAGTTTTCGTTCATACCAGCACACCGGTTTCGTTCGACTTTGGCAAGGACTTCGACGGTACCAACGTCGCTTACACGGGCGATGAAACGCTCGACCTGTTGTTGTTCGTTGGCTCTCCCAAGCAGATACTGGCCGAATACACCAGCCTGACCGGTCGCAGCCCTACTCCTCCCGCGTGGTCGTTCGGGTTGTGGATGAGTCGCATCACCTACAAAAGTGCTGACGAGTTGCGAGAGGTGGCTACCAAGTTGCGCGAGCATCGCATCCCGTGCGACGTGATTCATCTGGACACCGGCTGGTTCACCCAGGACTGGCAATGCGATTTCGAGTTCGACTCTAAGCGGTTCCCTGATCCTGCCAAGATGATCGGCGATCTGCGCGAGGATGGCTTTCGGCTCTCCTTGTGGCAGCTCCCCTACTTCACTCCCAAGAACCCGCTGTATCACGAAGCTGCCCAAGCCGGACTCTTCGTGAAGAACCAAGGGGGAGACCTTCCCGCGGAAGATGGTGTGCTCGATTTCAGCAATCCTCTGGCGGTGGAGTGGTATCAGGAGAAGCTCCGCGAGTTGCTGAAACTGGGAGTGGCTGTGTTCAAGGTCGACTTCGGCGAAGACGCACCGCTCGACGGGCTCTATGCTTCGGGGCGGACCGGGTGGTACGAACGTAACCTCTACCCGCTGCGGTACAACCAGTTGGTTTCCGACCTGACGTACGACACGAACGACGAACGGCTGATCTGGGCGCGCAGTGCCTGGGCCGGGAGCCAACGCTACCCGCTGCACTGGGGTGGCGATGCGGAGAACACCTACTCGGCAATGGCGGGCTCACTGCGAGCTGGACTGTCGTTTGGGTTGTCGGGCTTTACCTACTGGAGCCACGACGCAGGAGGATTCGTCAACGCACCGGACAAGGAACTCTACGCCCGCTGGCTCGCCATGGCGGCGCTCAGTTCGCACATGCGATGCCACGGTGCGCCGCCGCGCGAACCTTGGTTATTCGACGACGATTTCGTTGCGCTATTCCGCCAGACGATCGAAATGCGCTACCGGTTGCTGCCGTACCTGCTCTCGGAGTCCGCCGAGAGTTCCGCCGCCGGACTGCCGCTGTTGCGGCCGTTGTTCTTGGAGTACCCCGACGACAGGACCTGTTGGCTGGTTGAAGACCAGTACCTCCTGGGTAGCAAGATGTTGGTCGCTCCGCTGTTTTCCGACGCCCGCGCTCGAGAGGTCTACCTCCCACCGGGCACCTGGATCGACTATCAAACGGGGAGAGAGTACGAGGGATCACGCTGGCATTCTATCACCGCCGGCGAAGTGCCCATCGTTGTGCTTGTTCCCGAAGGAACGCTACTGGCACACGTCGGGCTTGCTCAACATACTGGAGAGATCGACTGGGCGAACATTGAGCTGGTGTTGTACGGCGATCCGAACGAGAGCTCTGTTGCCACGCTGCAGCTACCCGGCCAAGCCGAGTTCGTCGCGCGTGTCGAGCCACAGAGATCCGACAATGCTCGCAAGCTCGAGTTGTCGCTGGTTCCTTCCGACACCAAGGTGAACTGCCAACTGAAGCAAGCAGCGGGGCCGGCGGCTACAGAATGAACGGATCAGATAGGACGATGCGAAACGCTGTTACCGAGAATCGAATAGTCAAGCTGGCCGTGTGGTGCGCCGCATGGTGTATGCTGGCGACGATTGTCCAGGGCAAGACGAGCGACTTCAATCTCGGCTGGAAGTTCCACCAGGGCGACGTGCCGGAAGCCAAAGAGCGTACTTTCGACGACATCGCTTGGGAAACGGTGCACACCCCACACGATTGGGCGATCGGTGGTCCATTCGATCCCAACGAAAACGGCTACGCAGGCAAACTTCCGTGGCGCGACGTAGGTTGGTATCGGAAATGGATGACCGTCGACGCGAGGGATGACGGTTCGCAGGTTTACCTGGACTTTGACGGGGTGATGTCGTCGCCCAAGGTCTACGTGAATGGAGAACTGGCCGGCGAGTGGGACTACGGCTACACCTCATTCCGCGTCGACATTACACCCTACGTCCGATTCGGGCGGGCCAATGTGATCGCGGTACGCGTCGACAACCGTCGACACGGGACGCGTTGGTATCCGGGCGCGGGAATCTATCGCAACGTCGCGCTTGTCGTCAGTCCCCCCGTGCATTTGGCGCACGGTGGAACTCAGATCACCACCCCGACGGTCACCGGCCGGCAGGCTACGGTGCACGTATCGAACGAGATCGACAGTTTTCTGAAGATCGACCAGCCCGTGGAAGTTGACGTGGTCATCCGGTCTCCCGCGGGCGTGGAGATTCATCGCCAGCGGGCCAAGAAGATTGCCGCAGCCGAGCAGCGCATCACTCTCCACCATGAATTCCAAATCGACAATCCCGTCCTCTGGGATCTCGACCTTCCGAACAACTATCAGTGCGTCACCGAGTTGCGTGTGCAGGATCGCGTGGTTGAGCGCCGGATGACTGGGTTTGGAATCCGTACGATTCGCTTCACACCCGACGACGGTTTTCATCTCAACGGTCGCCGCGTAGCGCTGCGGGGAGTGAACCTGCACCACGATCTGGGCCCGCTGGGTGCGGCGTTCAACGCCAGGGCCATGAGGCGGCGACTGGAACTGCTCGAGGATATGGGCGTGAACGCTATTCGCACCAGTCACAATCCGCCGGCGGCGGAGATGCTCGACTTGTGCGACGAGATGGGCATCCTGGTCTGGAACGAACTATTCGACAAGTGGGACGAGACGGCCGACCGATTCGGCGGCAATCCGAGTTTTGAGTCGCACGTTGCGCGGCACGCGGAGAGTTTCGTCCGCCGCGACCGGAACCATCCTTGCATCATCGCCTGGTCGATTGGAAATGAGATCCTCAACCAGCCTCACTCCGCCGAAGGCAAATCGCGAGAGCGCGTCCGTTTTGCGCGCGACGAGTTCCTCCGCCACGATACAACCCGCCCCGTAGGCATCGCTTGCCATATTCCTCACACGGCCGATACCGATATCCTCGACGATTTGGACTTGGTGGGATGGAACTACCAGCAACGGTACGACCGATTCCGCAAGGCGTACCCCCGGGTGCCTATCATCTACAGCGAAACCGCATCGGCGTTTAGCAGCCAAGGACAATACCAACTGCCACTGCCCGTTGGGAAGTGTGACTATGGCCCCGGCGATCAACTGTCGGCCTACGAGTTGACAGCCGCGGCTTGGGCGGACATTCCGGAGGTTGAATTCGACCGTCTGGCACGGGATTCCTTTTTGGCGGGTGAGTTTGTCTGGACCGGGTTCGACTACCTGGGAGAGCCGACACCGAGGGAACAGGACTCGCGCAGTTCCTACTTCGGAATCTTCGATCTCGCAGGCTTTCCCAAAGACCGCTTCTACCTGTACCGGAGCGTGTGGCGTCCCGAGACTCCCACCTTGCACATCGCTCCGCATTGGACCTGGCCAGGGCACGAAGGTCAGAACGTGCCGGTGATGGTCTACACCAACGGCGACTCGGCCGAGTTGTTTCTCAACGGTTCGTCGCTTGGCATTCGGACCAAGGGTGAGGCACCTCCGCAGCCGCCGAACTTGCTGGACGATGCTACGATTGAGGTTAGCTCCTCCACCTCGCAGCAGCCCATCTCGCTGGCCGATGGCGAGCAAGACGGATGGTGCGCGCTGGCTTCCGACTCCACTCCCCATCTCACGGCCGACTTGGGCGAGATTCATGCACTGAGGTCCGTCACGATCCAGTTTCGGCAAGAGTCGAAACATTACGAGTACTCACTCGAGGTGTCTCGCGACGGAGAGGAGTGGGAAACGGCCGTCCAACAGAAGGCGAGCGAGCATCCCAGGTGGGGCGGCGTGAAGGAAGCCATTCATCACCTCGACACCACCGCGCGATTCCTGCGACTGACATTGGGGCCACTGGCCGACGGAGTCGAACCTGCCATCGAATCGCTAGCGGCGTATTCGCTGCCGTTTGAATCGGAGTACTACCGACGCACTTACGACTACCGCTTGCGTTGGAACGACGTGATCTACCAGCCGGGTGAACTGAAAGCGGTTTCTTACAAGAACGGCCAGCCAATTGCCGAACAGGTGATCTGCACCGCGGGGGCAGCGAAGCGTTTGGTGCTCCAGCCCGACCGTACACAGCTGCTCTCCGATGGGCAGGACCAGTGCCACATCGCCATTCGCGCAGTGGATGAAGATGGGGTGTTTCACGACCTGGCTGACCAAAACGTGTCGATCACCGTCGCGGGGCCCGGCATGCTGGTTGGCGTGGGCAACGGCGATCCCACCTCGCTGGATTCGTTCCAATCGAATCAGGTTCGCTTGTTCGCAGGCAAGGCCGTGGCGATCGTTCAGACGGAGGGGGGATTGGGAGGAACGATCACGCTCAAAGCCAAAGCAGAGGGACTAGTTCCGGCGGAAGCGACGCTTGAAGCGGGGCGTGAGTAAGTCTGCTGCGCCCGCTGCTACTGCGAATCAAATCGGACGTTCAGCACGCAGTCGATCAGCTTCCATGGTTTCTCGTCGGATTCCAACAGCGAGACTTGTATCTGGTTACTTCCCTGCACCACGTCATCTGCTGCGACGGGGTAGTCGACCCATTGGTCGGAGGTCTTGGTGGGTTTCAATTCGGCGCCGTTTAGTCGGACTTGCAGTGCTTTGGCGTCCCGCAGCTTCTCGAATCGCAGTCGGAGCGTGAGTTTCGGTGCGGGATCGGAGAACGGAGCGTCCTGGACGTACAGCTTGACGTCGGTCGCGGTTCCCGGCTTAACCTGTTTGGGATTCCGCCCATTGAGGGTTTCGGTGTTCTGGAACGACTCCAGCGGATAGTTGCCGCTGGCGGATCGCACCATCCCTTGCGACGAGGCGAAGTAGTCGCGGTCCAGCGTGGCAAGCTTCTCGGCATCGGCCAGTTCGTTGAACAGATTGTGCTTGGGGGCTTTCGGATCGAAGACACCGAAGAAGTTGAACAAGCACACCCCGTCCGCCCCCGCAGCCAGGGCGTTGGAGCCGCGGGCGCGGTAGGTCTCGACGGTGTTGCGCATTTGCTTCGCCTGGTCATCTTTCACGCGATTGTTGTCCAGCGAAGGGTAGACCTTCACGCCTTGCTGTCGGGCGACACTAACGCTGTAGGCCCAATCGTTCAGCTGGAACGTCCCGCCGGCGATCCATAGATCAAGCAAACCTTGCTCCATCCACTGATCAATCGCAAGCCCCATGGCGCGGCTGTACTCCACCGAGTCGGGGCAATGCACGGCGACGAGAATCGGGCGGCCCCGCTTCTGTCCTTCGCGTTGGGTCATCTCGCGGATCTGCCGCACCATGTCGGTCATCGCGGCCAATTCTTCCGCGGTTGCTTTCTTGCCCCGCGCGGTCGACGGAAAGTAAACCGGGTGGCGGAAGAAATCGAGTTCCACCCCGTCGACGTCGTAACGCTGGCACACCTCTTCGAAGTAGCGAACCGCCAAGTCGCGAATCTCCGGGCGGGCGAAGTTCACAGCCGTCCAGGCGCCGTACTTGGGACGCTTTTTGGAGGTGCCCAGCAAGTACTCCGGGTGCGAGGTCTTCAGCGTGCTCGCTCGATAGATGATGTCGGCCGCCGCGGAACGCTGGGCGTCGTGCGTGTCGTTCATTCGCATCGACCAGAACAACTCAATGCCGTGTTCGTGGGCGAAGTCGACCATCAGTTGAAGCGGATCGAGCCCCGCGGCCAGCATCTCGCCGGTCACGTTGTTCTCGTACCGACCTTCCTTCGTGGTGAAGACGTCACCGATCTCGGTTCCGTGAGTAAAGACGCCGAAACCGCAACTTCGCGAGCAATAGAAGATGGAATCGACCGCCGTGCCCGCTAGCGCCGTGGTGCGTTGCTCCAGGAAGTTCTCGGCGGTGGGCTCGGTCATGTAGATGGCAGTTTCAGCACCATCGTTGTTGTAGATGATCCGCCGCTGGCGATTCACTGCATCGCGATGCGCCTGTTGAAAGTCTTGCGCGGGTGCCTGTGCGAGCGAGTGCACAGTGGTCGCCAAACAGAGTACGACTGCCAACAAGCTGCAGAGTTTGCAGCTTCGCGAAATGGAAAGGGGGTTGCGTAGCTGCATGGATCACTCCCGGTATGCATGCAAGAGCCACTCGACGAATCGCCGAGTGGCAAATGGGTATCCGTAGCCAGTGTTACAACCGAGCCAACCTGCGGGGGCGCTGCCCGTGCCCCCGTCAAGGCTGGCGTCGGAAGTAGGCGAGCCCAAAGGCCGCCGAAGCAAGTAGGATCGCGCTGGTCGAAGGTTCCGGCACCGCGGCGCCTTCGAGCAGGGCGAAGTTGAATCCTCCCAGCGGTGCGAGCGTATCGTGGATCATCGACAGGTCATGGAGGTTGACGATGCCATCGAGGTTGAAGTCGCCGTCTTGCCAGGTGTCGAGGTCTCCCGCGTAGAGGTCGCCATGGAAACCTTCGAACAGATTTTTGCTCTTCCAAGACGCGGCAAACAGGGCTTCGTCCGTGGCGTCGACGGTGCCGTCGAGATTCATGTCGCCCGGCGTGACGACGCCATTGGTAATCGCTCCGCTGCTTCGTACATTGATCTCGTTGAGAACGGAGATGTTGTCGGTGAAGAGATTGAAATCTTGCGTGCGATAGAATCTGGCCCCGTCGATCGCCCCGTCGTAGAAGTCTGTTGCGGTAATTGCTCCAACCGTGCCTGCTGTGTCATAGGCCCCAAACACGAGGTCGGCCGAGGTATCCAAACCATGATTGTCGATGTGCGCGCTGACCGCTTCGCCATTGACGTAGAGCACGGTCATGAACTGTCCACCGGTGCCACTTCCCTCCACGAAGGCGGGGGCACCGGGTGAGTTGACCGCGTATGTATGCTGCATGATGTGAGTCCACTGGTTGGTCTCGACCATCTTGTGCCCGACGATATCGCCGTCAGTGTCGTGGCCTGCCAGGACTTGCGACCACATCCCGTCGCCATCAATGGCCACGCCAACGTCGTTTCGTTCGTTGTACATGAGCACCTGACGCGCGCTGTTGTTGCGGGGATACACCCACATTTCGACGCCCACATCGACGATTGAATTCAGCCGCAGAAAGTAGTTATCCTCCATCGGCTCCACATCACTGGGCTCTCCACGGAGCAATGCGTCGTCGCCGTCGAAATCGACGGCATAAGTTCCCGATCCGACGTAGCCGCCACCTAAGTCGGCAACGAGTTCATAGGTAGGATCGCCAACGACATTTTGCAAGTCGTTCAGGCCCGAGGCGTCTTGCTCTTCCCAGATGAGCGTCACAGGCGTTCCGTCGCTGCCGTTGTCGCCACCGTCGCCGAACAGGTACTGGGCTGTGGTGGTGGTTACCGCCGAGGCGGAGCTAGCAACACACGCGACAACGATCGTGAGTGCTGCCGTCCAGGACGCTCGGCGGCGGCAAAAGGCGGCCGTACCGAGCACTCCGGCCAACAGGAGCAGCGTGCTCGGTTCCGGCACGTTGGCCCCCAGTCCGGCCACAGCTCCGGCGCCGGACGACGCGCCGAAGTTGTCCTTCCAGGCCATGTAGTCGGCGGCGTTCACCGTGTTCAGCCCGTCGGTATTGTCGCCATTTCCACCCAGGGCCGCGTCGCTTGCGCCCAGGTTGTTACGCCACACGGTGTAGTCGGCGAGGTTCACAATGCCATCGACGTTGAAATCGCCTGGCAGGCCAGTGATGTACTCGATGTTGTACGATGGGATGAGCATCGTGTCGAGCGAACCGGCCACGTGGATCTCGAACACAAGGTCTTCGGCCAGCGTCGTCGTGTTGTAGGCTGCACCCAACGAGACGCTATCGCCCATTCCAATGGTGCTGTCGCCCAGTGCTGCCTCGGCAAGGTACTGCGTCGTGCCGTTGGAGAAAGCAGTCCACGCCCCGCCATCGTAGCCGGCTCCATCGAGTCCGGAGAATGAACCCGGCACCAGTGCATCGGCAGTAGCGCTGGTGATTCGGTAGGTGTCGATCGTGAGATCGGCGCTCAGATCGTTCACTAGCGTGATGTCGCCGGTGTCCTGGTTGACGCGAAGCGTGAGTTCCGGCGCGTCGTCAACGTACATCCGCCGGTCGAAACCACTCGTCACGTTCTGTCCAGCGAACCCAAATGCATTGATGCTTACTGGAAAAGTCGGGGTCTCCGGAGTTTCGTTGTTTCGAAAACCAAGCCCTGTGACCGTCTGGTCGTTAACGGTGAGGTCAAAAGTGGAGCCTCCGACCGCGTAGTCTACCGCAACAAAGTTCCACTCACCTTCCACGTAATTGAGCCCACTTACGGCCGATGTGCTGTTCGAACCCGATGTGCCATCGGTATTGCGGACCTCACCATCCTGAGCAAACTGCATGGAGATTAGGATTGCTACGTCTCCGTTGCCATCCTTGCCCCAAGCGGTTAGGTTTGCTCCACCCGAGGAAGGACTATTGGGAAGCGTGCGCACCATTGTCTCTAAGCGGACACGCTGTCCGATAGTGGTCTGTTCGGTAAACACAGGGTGAGCCAGAGTCTGGTCACCATCTCGCACGGCGCGAAGGTAGTTGTTGCCGTAGAATGGGCCTGGGTCGTCTCCTGTGGTGCTACTGGTTACCTGGATGATCTCGTCGACTTCGTTGTCCGTCGTATTGTCGATGCGACGGAAAGGAGAGAACCAGAACGAGCCCGCAGGCGAGCCCAATGGCACCATTGGATCCGCATCGAGGCCGGCGTTTTCTGGAGCGCCGTATTCAAACGCCGTGACTTCTGGCGCCGACTCGAAGTCGTCGTGGAACAACAACTCACCGGTCGTCATGTTTCGCACCGTCACCGCCGAAGCGGGTACGGCCATCATGGCCAGCAGGCCAACCACAGCAGCCACTGCCACTTGGCGCCGGCGAGCAACTGCCAGTCCGATACCCACCACTGCGAGAAGCGCGAGCGAGGTCGGCTCGGGCACACCTACCGCCCCGGGGAACTGGAGAGTCCCTGCGCCAGGTTGCTGCTTGTAGATACGGTTGAAGATGATGAAGTCGAACACGTCTGTAATACCATCGGCGTTCAAGTCGGCTGCCTGATAGGCCTGCACCGGAGAGAGACCAGATGTGTCGGTCAGGAACGCCGGAACAAAGACGTTGTTGAAATCGTCGTCGTCGATGTCGCCATCGAAGTCCAAGTCACCGAATTCAACTGCCTCAAGATTGTTCGCACCAGGCACGAAGGTCACCGGGTACTTGGAGACGTTGCCTTCGGGAGTGCCATCGTCGAAGAGGATCTCAATCGTGACGTCTTCGAACGGGCTCCTCAGCCACGCGACTCCCAGGTCCAGCGTAGCGCCGGCCGCTAGCGTGCCGCCGCTGCCATCGAACACGCCTTCGCTCAGATCGTATGGACCGCCATCGCCTTCCAGGATCGTCCAACTATTGGAGTCAAACGACTGGTCGCCGCCGGGCGAGCCATCGTACTGCCCTTTGATCGGGTTCCAATTGTCCCGGTCCAGGCCACCTGCTTCCGAAAGTAGCGAATACCCCAAAATACTGCCGAGGGGACTTCCCGAGACGTTCTCGATAGAAACACCACCAGTGGATCGATCAACGGTGACTTCCAGCGGGATGGTGTAGTCGATCTCGAGCAAGGGACGGTCCGACGCGTCTGCATCGTCCGAGTGGATTCGGAACAAGTTGCGGTTGGCGTTTGTGTCGTTGTTCGAATTCGAGTCGATCACGAAATAGGCAGTTCCACTGCCGCTAACAGCCGAAGAAATGGCGGAAGTAAAGGCCGCCGAAGAGGCAAACGTAAGGAGCTGTCCCTCCGTAATGGTGGAGGTGTTGATCGAAGGAATGGAGGAGACCGGCGTGGGACTGAAATCACCGCCTGGCGTCGACCAGGGGGTGGGAACGATAAAGTCGCGATTGTCGTAAGTCACGGTGGTTTCGTCGAACGAGCCAATCATCTCGTGCAATCTCAGGTCGTGATCTTCATCGGCTTCGCCACCTCCGGCCGCCTGCGTGGTGAGCGTCAAGGTGGCAGAGTTAATCGTGCTACCAAATGGAATAGCGCTCACGTCCCAGCCCAAGTAACCGTAGGTCGCAGGGGCAGCTTCTGAGATGTAGCCTACCTGGATAACAGAGATGCCACCGCGGTTTTGATCGGGATCGTCGTCGGCGCGAGCATACGCCCCGTGCATCTGGTAGGCGCCTGTAGGCGATACCCCTTCCTGGAAACTGACGACGACCGCTGACGCGGCGGAGCCGACAAACGGCAAAACAAGTATCGCGGACAACACGCATCGAGTGGACATAATGGAGCTACCTCTTAAGCGAATAGTCTATGCAATTGAATTGAGAAGAATGCAACACCTGGAGCAAGTGTTTTGCTAGGTGCTGGTCAGGTTGTATACAAGTTGGTTGTCCTCTCCCTGTTTAATGATCGCCCGCAGTTCCGTCTTGCGGTTGTAATGATCGGGGATGTAAACCTCTTCGAGTTCGATCATCCCGCCGGCGTCTTCGTCGAACACCTTTTTGCCACTGCCACGCACAGCGTTGATGCTGACTTCGAACTCACCGGGCTTGAGCCCTTTCTCGGGTGGCACTTGAAATTTGCCCTGGCTAATGGTTGCACCGGCTGTTGGGCTGCTGGTTCCAGGGAGTGGCATGAAGCTGATCTTCCCCTCGGGCAGCGGTTGTCCGTCGAAGGTCACCGTGCCTTCAACGGCCAGTCGGCCGTCGCTTTCACCGCATCCACTTGCAACAAACGCCGCCAATAGAACAGCACCCGCTCCGATTGTACGGTACAAGTTATTGGGTCGATTAGTCGACATTAGGCGTTTCGCCTCCGGCGATCGTAGCCATCGCTCGATAGGGGAACAAATCGATATCTTCGCTGACGAACTCAACGTGCCCGTCCAAGAACACCATGTTCACCCCGCCGGTGTGGTACGACCGAGCGGCTGAGTAGGAGGTTGTCCACTCTGAACTAGTATCCTGCCGATCGCACGGCATCCGTTCGATCTCGACGCAGCGATCGTAGGATCGAGTGGAGAGTGCGTCGCCTAGGCTGGTATTGGGTGTCGTATGGTGGGTGTAAGACGACGATCCGATGTACTGGATGCCCCACATACCACGGGCATCCCACTCACCGGCTCCTCCCTCTGAGTCTTCCTGGGCAATTACCTCCGTGCCCATGGTGGTGTTGGACATGCCGTCGGTCACCTGGCGCACTTTCTTCTCGATATCCCATGCAAATGGACCATCGGTCAGATAGAGAGGCCCTGAGCGCGTGGTCCGCCGTTGCATAAAGGTGGAACCAAAGCAGAACACGAAGTTCGAGTGGGCATAGTTGTTGGTGCTCTTGCCCCCTTCGTCGGTGTTGGGGTCACTGGAGCAGTTGAATGCACCAATCGACGTGCGGATGATCTGGCGATTGGGAACGTCGTGAATCCGCAGCGTGAAGTCGTACAAGTCCTGCAAGGCACCCTGTTCGAGTTGATCCAGAACTCGCGACTGCGCCGAGTGATTCGGTACTGCGCGACTGTCATCAGGGTCAGGCCATTCGGTCTGCAGGCCCATGGGAAAGTGCTTTCGCGTCGATTCGTAGTTGAGCACGGCCAGCCCGCACTGCTTCATGTTGTTTGTGCATTGCATCCGCCGCGCGGCCTCGCGAGCCGCCTGCACCGCAGGCAGCAACAGCGCCACCAAGATGCCGATGATGGCAATTACCACCAACAACTCGACCAGCGTAAAGGCGTTTTTGGATCGGTTGAGATTCATCCGGAAACTCTTACTCCGTAACAAGGCCCTGCGCCCAACAGTTGGGCGCAGGACATGAACTTTAGTAGTCTTAAACCGCTTTTCGTGCACCCACGAACCCGAGTGCACACGCACCGAACAGGGCCAGTACGATGCTGGCGGGTTCTGGGATCTGGGTGAACTCGACGACCAACTCGGGGTGAGCAACCGACGGATCTGGATTGGTATCCGGATTCAAGTCGTCCGCCCATAGGCGAAAGAGCCCTCGGTCGTCGTCGTTGTTCGAATCGCTGTCGAGCAGCAGGTAAATCGTTCCGTCCGAATCGGCGACACTTTGGGCAAGGCTCACCAGGTCTGGCGAACTCGTGAATGCCAATGTGTCTCCCTCGGCAAGTGTCGTTGGGTTGGCTACCACGGAGCTCAGTACCGTGGCATCAAAGTCTCCGCCCGCCGCAGTCCAGGCATTGCCCGTTGAAGCGCTGTTCCAGGTCGCCTCCGACTCAACGAACGGCGTCGTTAACTCATGCAGCGTGATGGAGTGATCCTCACTGGTACTGGAACCGTCCTCGGACCTGGCCTTCATGTTGAGCGTCACGCTGTCGACAGTGGCTCCCGCCGGCAGGCTCGACAGGTCGAAGCTCAGTAGCACCCGCGTAATCCGAGTGCTAGGCGTAATTGCGCCGACAAACGCAGACGCATTGTCAAAAACCGTGTCCGGGCTGTTGTTGTCGATGTAGGCCGCGCCCGCTTGGTACGAGCCGCCATTAGTAACGTCCTCTTGAAAACTCATGGTCGCGCCAATGGCGGGCGAACCCAAGGAGACGGCAACTGCCGCTCCCAAAGCCATGACACAAGATGTCGCTATCGAACGCTTCATTAGTACACTCCAAGGATGAGAAAATGGGTAGAAGCTAACGTTGCCTGTATCTCTGTGGTCAGTCTGGAAATTGCAGCTTGATGAATACTTCAACAACCCGTTCGCCACTGGCACGCATCGTTCTGCGAGACAAGTCCTCCGCTCCTTCGGCATCACCTTGCTTGAGGAGCTGAATCAGTTCCAAGTGCTCCGTCTCGAGTACGTGCCGTCGACGCTCCGCCTCTTCCTCGGGCGTGGATGCGTGGTACTTCTCGTCGCGTGCTTTGGACGGGAAGACGTAAAACAGGAAGTGGCACTCGGTCAGCAGCGTCTTCAAAGCCGAAGCCATCCGCTCGTTGTGACTGGCGTCGGCCAGGGCTTCGTGAAACGCGTGATCGAGTTTGCCCCATTTGGCTCGCGTGCCGTGCTCGTTGACGCATTGCAACGATTGGTCGAACAAGTACTCCAGTCGGGCGATGTCGGTTTCGGTGGCCGACCGTGCCGCGCCGCGCGAGACGCCGCCTTCCAGTAGTTCTCGAAACTCGAACAGCCCGCGAACGTCGTCCGGCGTGTATTGGCGAACGCGGATGCCGTTTCCATCGGCCTCGCTGGTCAGCAGCCCCTGCCCCACCATCCGCCTCAGCGACTCACGCACGGGGATCCGGCTGACACCTAACTCCTTGGCAATCCGACCTTCCACGACGCGAGAACCGGGCTGCAAATCTCCAGAGAAGACGTGCTCCAGCACCCTGGCGTAGACAGTCGTTTCGGACGACGGACCAATCATGAATTCCCACCAAATGGACTTATGGAACGAAACCGCAAAACCCCGCGAATCCCACTTCCGCGGGGCAAATCAAACGAAAAGCATTGTTTTTATAGATCAGCCGGGATGTGCTGGACATCACGTATGCGAGTGTATACACTTGAATGCGGCCTGTCAAACAGGTTATGAGGATTATCACATTTTTTTTGATTGCCACCTGCTGGCATCCCTCTGGAGCTTCGATCCATGAGAACTGGACGGAGAACGCCGGGCTGGGCGGTGACCATGGCGGCGCGGCGGACTGGAATTCTCTAACACCGAGTTCCCGGCTTCCGAATCGCGCTATAGATATCGAGGACTGAATTGGATAAGCACGCTACTGATGGGCAACCGGGTCCTGCAGCGTCGCACTTCGCACACGGCGTCGTTGCTGCAACCGTAACACCATACTGCCAGAACGGACGAATCGATCTTCGTGCCGCGTCGAACCTGTATCGACAGTTGTTTTCGCACGGCGCCGACGGAGTGTTCGTCGCCTCCAGCACCGGCGAAGCCGAGATGCTGGGCGAGGCCGATCGAGAGAGCCTCGTACTTACCGCATGCGAAGCTTCCGGAGGACAGCGCACCGTGTTCGTGGGCGTGACCTCGCTGGGAGTGGGAGACACGGTGCGCCTGGCGAATCGCATGGAACGCGCCGGCGCTGACTGCGGTGTCGTGATGGCCCCCGCATTCCTCCGGTACTCGCAACCCGAACTGGTCGACTACTTCTGGCGAATCGCCGATGGCAGCGATCTGCCGATCGCCGTGTACCATCACCCGCGCGCTACTAACTCGTTGGATGTCGAGACCATCGCTATTCTGGCGGGCCATCCGAACATTGTGGCCTTGAAGGACACAAGCGGCACGTTGGCTCGTGCCATGCGATTGCTCCAAGCAGTCGAAGGAACCGATATCCGCGTCCTCCAGGGAAGCGAACACCTGGTGCTGGAGTCACTCAGCCGAGGCGCCGCTGGAATGGTCACCGCCCTGGCGGGAGTCGTACCCGATTGGCACGCAGCGTTGTTCCAAGCGTGGCAGCAAGGCGACCTGAAGATTGCCGCCGAACAGCAGGAGCGACTCATTCAGCTGTGGCAAATGTTCAAGATTCAAGCGCTGGGCGACTCGATGAGCAACTTCACCAGAGCACTGAAGGTCGGCATCAGCCGGCGGGGATGGCTGTCGGACCCTGCCGATCTGTTTCCCAGTGCAAACGTTCCAGACGAGCTGCTCAAGAACGTCGAACAACTCTACGACAGTGCGGGCATTCCTGCTCAAGGGCGCATCGATTCAGCACATCCAGGCGTAGACGGTCCTGCAGCACCGCGACGAGCAAGCCGATCGAGACTCGATTGATCTCGGCTTTAGAGACGAACGCCAACACCAACAAGGACTGAAGGTCCATGCCCAGGCAGCAACAGATTGAATGCGACGTACTGGTCGCCGGAGGCGGCATGTCGGGCGTGGGCGCGGCTTTGGCGGCCGCGCGACATGGGGCGCGGGTAGTGCTGTGCCAGGATCGTCCCGTGCTGGGCGGCAACGCTTCTAGCGAAATACGCATGCACATCGTCGGCGCCGATCAAAGCGGCGGCCGCGGCGTTCCGCTCGAGACCGAAGCCCGCGAGTCGGGGCTCATCGAAGAGATCCGCTTGGAGAACTGCGTCCGCAACCCGCAGCGCAGCCCTTCAGTGTTCGACCTGATCCTCTACGAAAAGTGCCGCGCCGAGCCCAATCTGCAGTTGTTGCTCAACACCACGGTTACTGCGGCTCGCTGCGATGGAACACGCATCGAGTCGGTCACGGCCGAGCGCCAATCGACCGAGGACGTCTTCACAATCACAGCCGCAGTCTTTGTGGACGCAACAGGCGATGGGCGGCTAGGCTTGGAGGCTGGCGCGCCGTACGTTGAAGGGCGTGAGTCGCGCGAGCAGTATGGGGAGAGCTTGGCTCAGGACGAACCCGACAATCTGCGACTCGGTTCGAGCCTGATGTTCCAGGCACGTCGCCACGACCGCCCGATGCCGTTTGTGCCGCCAAGTTGGGCGCGCAAGTTCAGCGAGGAGGACCTCCGCCTGCGGCCGCACGCTTCGACCACAGGTTACCATGGCGACCTGAACCTCGAGTACGGCTACTGGTGGATCGAGTGGGGTGGGCACCTCGACACGATTCAGCACAATCAGGAGATCACCGACGAACTCCTGGCGATCGTGCTGGGCGCCTGGGATCACGTGAAGAACGGTGGCGACCACGGCGCAGAGAACTGGGCGCTCGAGTGGTTTGGATTCGTCACCGGCAAGCGGGAGAGTCGGCGGTTCATTGGGCAGCATGTGCTCACCGAGCAGGACGTCGTGACATCGGCGCCACAACACGACTCGATTGCGTACGGCGGTTGGTACATCGACACGCACCCCATTATGGGAGTCGACGCACCGGACGAACCGCCCTGCACGCAGCACCAAGTGCCGCTGTTGTACGACATTCCCTTGCGAGCGTGCGTGAGCGCCAAAATCGAAAACTTCATGTTCGCCGGCCGCAACATCTCGGCCACACACATCGCGTTCGCCTCCACACGGGTGATGGCCACCTGCACGCAGATGGGCCAGGGAGTCGGCACGGCCGCGGCCTACGCAGTGGCCAGCGGCCTCGCGCCGGCTCAACTCACCGTGGAGCCAACCGCACTGAATACGATTCAGCAGCAACTGCTCCAAGACGACTCCTTTCTGATCGGCTTGGTGAACCAGCATCCCCACGACTTGGCGCGGCAGGCGCAGGTCACTGCTTCCAGTGAGCAGCAAGGTGGTGCGGCCACCGAAGCGGTGCGGGGGCAAACGCGCAGCGTCCATGGCCCCGGCGGCGTCGACCGCGAGCGCACCATGCCAGGCGCGCATCGCTGGATGAGCGATCCCGACGACGGCTTGCCCGCGTGGCTGCAACTCGAGTGGTCCGAGCCCATCACGCCAAGTCGCGTGCAGTTGATCTTCGACACCGGCTTGCACCGCGTGATGACGATGAGCCTGGCCGATTCCTACACCGCCAAGATGCAATGGGGAGTCGTGCCGCCCGAGTGCGTCACCAAGTTCAGCATCGAGGTCCGCCATTGCGGCAAGTGGCAAGTCGCCGCCGGTGTGGACGACAACTACCAACGCCGCGTGGTCTGCCCGCTGCCGGCAGAAGCGATCGACGCCCTGCGAATTCGAGTTGAGGCAACCGGCGGGATCGATCATGCTCGGATTTGCGAAGTCCGTGTGTACTAGTATTTCGTCAAGCCGGACTTTTCGGATAGTGATCGCAGAACCGCCCCGACAGATCAGAGATTAGTCGAGATCACTACCCGAAAAGATCCGTTTGACAATGTACTAGATAACATCAGCACCACTATTCCACGCCTAAAGGACTTCTTTGTTGCCACCACCGACGCTTGAAACGCTCGATTGGATCGTACTCGTGGGCTATCTATGCGCCACGTTTGCGATCAGTGTGTGGGCGAGTCGGCGACAGGCGACTCAGTCCGACTACTTCATGGCGGGGCGGTCGATGCTGCCAATTGTGGCCGCCTTTAGTTTGTTCGCCACGCTGTTCAGCACCACCTCGTTCGTCGCCGCTCCCAGCGAAGGTTACGAGCACGGCGTGATGATGCTGCTCGGTTCGGTAGGCTACGCCATCTGCACCCCGCTGGCCGCCGGCGCGTTTCTGAAGTTCTTCTACGGGCGCGGCGATAGCTGCACGCTCTACGAATACCTGGAAGAACGCTTCGACTGGCGCGCCCGCTCGTTGGCCGCGTTTGCGTTTCTCGTGGGTCGTACACTCTACGCTGCCACGGCCTGCTTCGCCGGTGCGAAACTGCTCGACGCCATGGCCGGTTGGGATCCCTACTGGACCATCCTTGGCATGATCGTCTTCACCACTGTCTACACCACGCTGGGCGGCATGCGGGGTGTGATGTTCACCGACTTCATGCAGACGTGCATCATGCTGGTGGGCGTCGTGGTGATCTGGTTCAGCCTCTCGTCGCTCATCGGGCACGACTACAGCGCCGTGTGGGCCTACGCCAAGGAGCATCAGCACACGTTCGACCGTGTCTGGTCGAGCGAGTTCTATCGTTTCGACATTCACGAGCGATTGACATTCTGGTCGCTGTTCTTGATCTACACGGTGCTGCGACCTTTCCAGGACTATGGCACCGATCAACTCGTGGTGCAGCGACTGTTGAGCGCCAAGAGCCTGGCCGATTCCAAGAAGGCCGTGTACATCAAGACCGCCATGTCGGTGCCGGTGATGGCCGTGTTCTATGGGCTGGGGCTGCTGCTGTTCTACTACTACAACAACGTCGCCAGCGAGCCCGCCGGCGTGGAGCCCGACAAGATCCTGCCGTACTTTGTCACCACGATGCTGGAGCCACCACTGCCGGGGCTGATTGCCGCGGCCATGCTCGCCGCGCTGATGTCCACCGTTTCGTCGGTGCTCAACTCGCTCGCCACGGTCACCAGTATCGACTTCCTGCAGCGATGGGGTTTCCGCCCGGAGGGAGAAGCCAGGAAGGTACTCGTCGGTCGTGCACTCACGGTCGGATCGGGAGTCGTGGTGCTGGCAATCTCGCTCGCCCTGCTTCAGATAGGCGGCAGCGTCAAGAACTCGATCATGGAAATCGGTCAGGTGATCCTCTCCTTGTGGGGAGTGGTGCTGGTAACCGTGCTGGCGGGTGTGCGAACCCGGCAGTGGGCGACTACCGACGCGGCCGCGGCTTCGTTGTGTGCGGGAATCGTTGTCGGCAGCATTGTGCCCTATCGCTTTTACTTCATGGTGCCGCCAGAGGAGCGCGTGAGCTTCCTCTGGTTGTGCGTCCCCGGCATCATCACGGCCGCCGTGGTGCTGGTGCTGGTGAGCTTGTGGCAGAATCGCAACCGCGATTCGGCATAGATGTGTCGGCATAGATGAGAACGACGACTTTGATGAGCAGCCTTCGACGAACCCTTTCTTTAGCCCTGCTGGCGATCGCTTGCGCACTTCCCGCAACCACCCGAGCGCAAATCGGCTTGGGCCAGCAGTGGCTCACTCTCCAGCTTAACTCGGTCGACGAGATCTGGAGTGGCAGCTTCCGCGAGCCCGGTGGGGTGTTCGACGACCATAGCGCGTTCACCGACCTCGCGCGATACAACGACGACTTGTTCGTCACGTTTCGCGAGTCGACCGGACACGTGCCGGGCACCAACGGTCGGGCGGCGGTGCTGCGGTCGACCGATGAAGGCCAAACCTGGAGCCGCGTGGCCGACTTGCGAAAAGAAGACTTCCCCGCGTACGATCTTCGCGACGCGAAACTCACGGTCACTCCGACGGGCGACCTGCTGGTCTACACGGCCGGGGCGAACTACACGCAAGGCAGCCCGGCCGACCGCCGCGTGTACGCATCGACGTACGATGAGGTGAACGACAGCTTCGGCCCGCTGGTCGAGATGCTACCCACCGCCGGCAGCCAGTTTCAAGAGACGCAGTCCGACTGGCTGTGGCGGATGACCTGGCACAACGAGGTTGCGTACGGAATTGGTTACCGCGCGAGCGATCAGGACTCGTCGCGCGAGTCGTATCTCTACAGTTCGACCGACGGATTGAACTGGGACACGGTCACCGAGGTGGTGAATCCCGATAATCGTGTCGGTGAGACCACCATCCGCTTCGACGACGCCGGCGACATGTACCTCTTTGCGCGCGGCCGCTTCCTGCAGTCGGGCGAGCCGAACAATCTCGCGTGGCTCGGTCACGCCACGGCCGCATCGGGCTACACCGATTTCGATTGGACCCCATTGATCGACCAGCAGGGCATCCACCGCCAACTCGGCGGGCCAAATATGATCTTCACGCCCAGTGGCGAGATCCTCGTCGCCTCGCGAAAGGTCTCGTCCGAAGGAACCTCGGACAACCAGTCCAAAACCATGCTCGCGCAGATCACCGTCGACGGCACATGGCGCGATCTGATGGAACTGCCCAGCGGCGGCGACACCAGTTACGCCGGGTTGCTGCTCGAAGGCGACGACCTGATGGTCAGCTACTACTCCGCCCCGCCCTCCGGCGGCGACCCTCACATCTACTTCGCCAATCTCACGCTCGGCACGATCGCACCGCCTCCGCAGTGGAACGGGCTGGTGGGCGACATCAACCAGGATGGCATTCTGTTCGGCGACGGAACCGGCTCGGTCGAAACCGATGACATCAGCGCATTCGTCGCCTCGTTCGGTATGAGAAACTTGCCTGGCCTCGAGGACCAATACACCAGCTACCTGCACGGCGACGTAAATTTCGACGGGCGCACCAACATGCTCGACTTCGGCATCGTCCGCTACGCCTGGCTCGAAGAAGGCCTGAATGTCGCGGCGGTGTTCGGCTCCGCGACCAGCGTGCCCGAGCCAAGTTGCTTGGCTCTGTTCGCTATCGTTGGTGCGGCTACTCTGCTGCGGCGTACTCTGTAATCCCTGAAGACTTTGGGCGATCTGGCTCGATGAGCGAAGTCGGGCCATAATGGTGACTCCTGATGCGCGATTCTCGCGCCCACATAAGCAAGGGGTTTCACCATGAGCAAAGAGCCGCGAGACGCCAATCGCCCCTACTTGCTCGGCCACTCCGACCACGAACTCAACCGCCTTCGCGCCCAGGCGCGATTGCTCGAGCCGGTTACGCGGCACTTCTTTCGCGAAGCCGGTATCACTTCCGGCATGCGTGTGCTCGATGTGGGTAGCGGCGCCGGCGAGGTGGCGTTTCTCGCCGCCGAGTTCGTTGGCAAGTCGGGTACGGTCGTTGGCGCGGATCGCTCGCCTACCGCCGTGGCGGTTGCCACCCAGGCGGCGCAGGAACGTGGCATCGACAACGTGGTGTTTCGCCAAGGCGATCCCGCAGAGATGACATTCGAGCAACCGTTCGACGCGGTTGTGGGCCGCTACGTGCTGCCGTTTCAGCCCGACCCTTCGGCCATGCTGCGCGGCCTCGCCCAACACGTACGCCCGGGCGGGCTGCTGGTGTTTCACGAACCCGATTGGACCAGCGTGCGATCGTTCCCACCGGCACCGCTATACGATCAGGTTTGCCGCTGGCTGACAGAGACCACCTTGCGCAGCGGCCAGTCGTGGAACTTCCTTGACAAGGCCTACGAGGCGTTCATCGCCGCGGACCTGCCCGCCCCGACGATGCGCTTGCACACCTACGTCGGCGGCGGCGCGAACACCGAAGAGTGGCTACTGGCCGTCGGCGACATCATGGAAAGTTTGCTACCCGCCATGGAGCGACTCGGCGTCGCCACCGCCGAGGAAGTCGGGCTGGAAACGCTGTGCGAGCGGATGCTTGAAGAGGTGATGGCCAACGACAGCGTGCTGGTTGGTCGATCGGAGGTGGGAGTGTGGACGAGGGTGGGTTAGAGCCTGTCAGGGAGCGGATTTACAAGTTGCTTCGGCGATCAATGCTAATTGTTAATCCTTCCGCAGCCGCGGAGCGGCGACCGCGCATAGCCTGGGACGTTAGTCCCAGGAACACGGCAAGGAAACAGGCACAAGCCGCGGAGCGGCGACAGCGAGCGCAGTTTCTGAGGAGTCTTCTGGAGGAAACTGGCCTGGGGACGCAATCTATTGTCGAGGTGCTCCATGTGGGTCGATGCGCTATCGCCGCTCCGCGGCTAAATCCCTGCTGTAAAATAATCGCCGTTGAAATCGCGCCGGCAGTTGGTCCAATGGTAGTGCAGCGTGTTGCGCTCGCAACGCCAAAACAGAGCTAGTGGGAAAGCACCCACTGGGTACTTCGCCGCGCGGAGGGCGTCGCGGCCGGCCGCAAATGGAGTTTTGTCGCACCTGCGGCGATTGGTGCGCAGCTACTGCGACAAAACTCTGGGCCGATGTTGCAAGCGCCCTCGGTTAAAAGAGTTACGTAATGTCGCAGTAGATTTCGCCGGGATGGGTTTTGTCGCACTACTGCGGCAAAACTCGGCCCTCCTGGGGACCAAGCTGCGACGTAACACGCTACAGCGAAAATACTTACGACACATAGAGGTTTTGTCGCAGTGAATCGTTTTTGGAGCACCACGGGACAAAACCGTGACCACGATCGGAGCAGCCTCGACCAAGCAAGGTCGAGGTTCGTGAGAGATGCAGCGTTACTCGCTGCGCTTCCAAAGTTCCAGCAGCGATCCCCCGGAAGAGGGTGCCGAGGTATCGCACTCAGCGGCCGTCGGTGGATCGGCCACCGGTTGTTCGTAGCTCACTTGCGTGGTGGGGTACGCGTTGTCGGTCGCGCCGATCGGTTGCTCCGGAGGAGTGGTCGGCGTGGTTTGTGTGGGGTCGCAGGTTTGGCAGCATTGCAGCGCGGCGAGCGCGGTGAGTCGCACCCGGTTCGAGCGTTCGCAAGGGTTGCCGTCGATGTCGGTGCCGGCGGCACAGATGGTGAGCGCTTTGACGATGTCCGGCGAGCGGCAGCAGCAACCTTTGAGCACCTTGGCCGCTTCGAGTCGTACGCACTCGCTGCGGTCGGCGCGGAGCGATGCGATCAGAGCGACTTCGGCCTCCGGGTAGTAGCGACAATCGACTCCGGCGAGGGCCGCCACAGCCTGACGGCGAAGGCCTGCCTGCGCCTGATCGGCTTGGATCTTTGCAGCCGCGGCCACGGCCGGCGGAGGAGGAGGTGGCGGACCAACGCCCGGCGGCGGCGCGTTGAGCGCCAGCGCCTGATCGAATTCGTTGCACTTACAACTGGGAATGATGCCGCCAGTGAGTTTGGAGAAAGGTTCGACCATGTTAGCCAGCATCTTCCCCGCCGGCGAGGCCGCGCACCGCAGCCGGCAACGCTTCATCATGCCCATGGTGCTAGTGAAAAACCCACCGGAATTCGGCACCGCCGGAGGAACCACCACGTCGTCAGCGGAGCAGTCGACCGCTAGCACCAGCAGCGTAGCAACCGTCGCGGTTCGGATGAGTTTGGAGGAGATGCGCATGCGTTCGCCAACAGGAAGTTCGCGTGCGTTGCTAGCACTGACTGCGAGACGAGATGGCAGGTTATTGCGTTTACAACCTTTGTATCGACAGATTGCCACACTTATCCGTGGCCGAAGGACGATACTTCTTAAGAATAATGCCGGTATTCGCCGGGGGAATCTGCGCGCACGTACGGTCACCATGAAGCACTCGCCACACTCAACTCGCCTGCGATGCAACGCGCTGTGCTTGCTGGCGGTGGCGGTGTGTCTGGCGGGTGCTGCGGATGCTCAGTACGAGCACTTGAGGATCGCCAGGTTGCCTCCGCCTGCGCTAGAAGAACCCACGCCAGCCGAACCACCGCTGGTCGATCCGTACCCGTCGACCGAAGAACTTCCGGCGCCGACCCCCGACCCGTTTGTGCCGCTGCCCAGCACAGCTGCGCTGCAGGAGCCAGAGTTCGGCCCAAGCGGCTTGGAGGGCATCGAGTTCGCTCCGTTCTCGATGTGTAACTGCTGCGGTTGCGAGTGCGGCAGCGGCAGTTCGTACTGCGGCGAGTGTCGCGGCATGGGACGCAGCGGTCGCTTTTGCCGCTCGGTCTATCGCGGCATCTGCTGCCCTGATCCGTGTTACGAACCGTGCTGGACACCGCTGGCCGACGCGGCGTTCTTCACCAACTCGGTGCGGCCGATCAGTCAACAGCGGTTCCGTTGGGACTTCGCTGAGGACTGGCAGAATCCCGATCGCTCGGAGTACTTCTGGGCGCGGGCCGATGGCAACGGGCGGGGACCAAACCCATCGCCGTCGACGTACTTCCGCGGCCTCGACTACGACGAGCTGTCGCACTACATCGAAGCCGCGCATGGCCCGATCGGCGTGTGGTTCGAGTACACCTATCGCGCGCTCGACACCGACACCGGACACTTCGCCGGGTTTGGCGACATGTCGGTGGGCACCAAGACGCTGCTGTTCGACACCGAGTTGGTGCAACTCGCCATGCAGTTTCGCACCTACATTCCGCAGGGCTCCAGCCGCGAAGGTCTGGGCACCGGGCACGCGTCGCTCGAGCCTTCGCTGATCGCCGGGTTGAAGCTCTCGCCGAAGTCGTACCTACAGACGGAAGTGGCCGAGTGGATTCCGCTCGGGGGCGACAGTCTGTATGCCGGCGCGCTATTGCGTTACAGCTTCTCGTACAACCGAACCATCTGGCAACCGCACCGCTCGGTTCCGATCATCAGCACTACCGAGTTAACCGGCTGGCATTTTCAGGATGGAGCGTATACCGATTCGACCAACGGCTCGATTCAACCATCGAACGGCGGCACTTACCTGCACGGATCGACCGGGTTGCGGATGTTCATTTGCGACCGCCTCGACTTTGGCACCAGCGGTTCGATGCCGCTGACGAGCGAAGGTTGGGGCGACCTTTGGATTCGCTCGGAGCTTCGCATTCGGTTTTGACCGCTTGCGCTACCACGCTTCGAGCACGAACTTGGCCGAGTGGTCCGCCGTAGCGACCTTCGGCGCGGCGACGCGCGAGAGCAACTCGGCGCGGAGCGTGCTGCCGAGTTGGGTGTCGACCGGCGGCGATGGCGGTGCCGCGGCAGCGGCTGGAGCGGCGGGCGGTTTAAGTTTGGCGCGAGCCTGCTTGATGGCCTCCTTGTTGGTGGCCGCCTGAGCGGCGTTTTTTTCCCGCTTGGCCGCCACTTGCTGGGAAGCTTGCTGGGTGCTGGCGGCGAGGTTGGCCATGCACTGGTTGAGCGACGCGTGGAGCCGTGTGATTTCCGCACGCAGTTCCGCGGTCGGCATCGACTTGCCGGCCTGCGACAACTGACCCGCCAGCTTGGCAAGGACTTGCTCGACTTGCTCGCCTGCTACATTCTCGAACATAGAAATCGACCCTCTAGTATGTACACACTACCCGCAACGAAGCGACGCATCGCAGAACGCACAGAACAAGCACTCCCAGCAGTCGTCCCACTCGCCGGCCGAGACGCCCAAGTCGCTCGCCAGCGGCAGGATCGTCCGGCAGCGCGGGCAGATCAGCTCGTCGCAGTCGGGCGTGAGTTCCGGCGGAGCCATCGCCACCAGCACGTACCCGCTGTGCTCGCCGAGCTGCGTCTCGCTGCCCCAGAGCGACTGCCAAGTAGCGCGATGAATACGCTCGTACGCGATGGAGTATGGATTATGGACCACCACATGCTGCTCGTCGGCGTCGACCACCACCGAGAAGTGACCATCGAAGGACTCGTTGTCCAAGCGGTGGTTGGCGATGCAAACCCGGCGGGACTTGAGCACTGTCTCGAGCGCCACCGAAGGATCGCGCGCCCTCAGCACCACGGCCGACATTCCACGCGCGAGCGCGTCGGCGGCCAGGCGGTGAGAGCCCACGGCTTCGCCGCGCGACAGTCCCAAGGAGAGTCGCGGCCAGATGTCTTCGAGCGGAACGTCGAGTCCGAACGAAGCGTACCCCATGGCGAGCGCCGCCGCACCGCACGTGCGCCAGTGGCCTTCGATGGTTCGCTGAGGAATGAAAGGGATCGATCGCTTGGTGACAACTACTGACATTACTTGTCCTCCGCTGTGGCTTCGATGGTCCACGGCTCGTCGGCGTAGCGCGTCTCGGCCGCGAACCGCAGCGCTTGGCGCTGCGCTGCCTGGTCGGTGCCGACGGCGCGAATCACTGCACTGGTCGCAAAGTGGCCCGTCAGGTGACTGGGCGGCTCGACCGGCGGACAGTTCGCCGGGGCCACGGAGCCCTCGGACCAAAACACCGCGTGACCCACGAGTGCTGCCGAGGAGTTCTTCGGCAGTTGGTTCGCCAGCTGACCCGCGGTGCGACGTAGTTCGTCGCTCGGCACGAGCACCCATTGGACGATTGTATCGATGAGCAATTTTTCCGCAGGAGTACCCGCTTCGCGCAGCTTCCACCACACCGTAAGCGTGGCCCACCACACCGACTTCCGCTTCGAGAGCCAATGCCCAGCCAGTCGGGTAGCGCGGGCGAGTTCGCCGGCGTCGACCAACTCGGCGAACAACGCATCGGCCGATGGATACTCGTCGAGTTGCGTAGCTAGCTCGCGGCACGGCTTGCAGCAACGAACCAGGTCGTTCGCAATGCGTGGCGTCGGGTCATCAACGACCGGCGCGGCGAGCTTTCGTTGGGTTTTGGCGGATTGTGCAATCATGAATCACCTATCCAATCAGAACCGTCGCTTCGCCCGCCACGATGCTTCCGCCGTGCGAGGTGGTGTCGCCCATACGCGCCGCAGGCGTTCCGCCCACCATGACCGTGGAACTCCCCATGGCTACCGAGTCCGGTGTGCCGACGCAGGTCGCGGAGTCGCCCACCACGGAGGCCGGCAAGCTGCCGATCAGCACGGTCGAGCAACCCGGACCAATCAACGGGCCTCCCACGTGAGGTACCGTACCTGTTGTCATCGGGCAGGTGTGCATGTCGGTGGTTCTGGCGGCGGGGGATCCCATGGGAGTTCTTCCAGAGAAAGGAGGTGCCTTAGTTAATCATGGTCATCGCGCCCTTGAGCGTCGCCTGCCCCGAGGCTTCGATGTCCACGTTGGTTCCGTTTTGCGTCAAGGTGGTGCTGGCCTCGTGGGTGATGTTTTCGGCCGACGCGGAGAGGTCCGACGAACTCAGCACGAACTTGCTGCTGCTACATGTCAACGTGATGCCCGAGGAGCTGAGTTCGATACTCGTGGAGTCGCCAAAGGAAAGCTTGAGGCTGTCGGAGCTCATCGACACGGTGGAACCCGAGTCGCCGCCGATGTTCAGCGTGATCGAATCGGGGTCAAACGTCGCGTTGCTTCCGCTATCCGAGGGCCCGCTCGCAAGCTTGATGTACCCTTCGTCGCCGGTCCGCACGCTCACCTGGCCGGTGGTGCTGGAACGCCGCATCTGGAAGCTGGCGGGGCCGCAGACGATGGTCGCCTGGCCGGTGGAGTTGATCGCGACGACTCCGTTGTCCTGGTCGTCGCCACCTTGGGCGTCGAGGTGAATGAGCGAAGCGTCGGTGTCGTCTTCGTCGGTCGACCGCGCGCGGAACGACAGATGACGCGCGCTAGTGGCCGCCAGTCCGTCGTACGATTGGTAGACGTTCGCATCGTCGGGCCCGAAGGCAACGTCGTCGGTCGAGACGGTGCCGGAGTCGTCGTCGCTCGGCCCGCCGGAGTCGGCGTTTTCGTCGTCCGACGAGTCGTCCCCGGAGTTTTCGTCTTCGTCCTCCCCTTCGTCCTCGGCGGAACTAGCGAACGACGAAGTGTCTCCTACGTTGCTCGCGTCGCTGGTAGCCTGGGCTTGGTCCGAGGCGCCGGTCGACGAGAGGGCCGAACCGCGGTCGGTGAACGACGAGGCCAAGTCGAGCAGCAGACTCTGGTAGTTGCTGTCGAGCGAGTCGGTTTGCGTGGTGAGGCTGGAGGCTTCGTTTTGAGTCTCCTCGCCAGCGTCGCACTCGCCGCACGCCTTCTCGTACTCGACCAACAGATTGAACAACACGCCCGTCGCACCGCGCGGCCCAAGCGCCCGCACCAGGTTTTCCCACACAGTGGGGTCGTCCTTCTGCAGCCGCCATCCGAGCAGCGTGAGCGCGGTCGACACGGTAGCGATGCCTGCCACCCAGGCGGTGCGAGGGTTGCTGGTGTCGAACGCGTCGCTGCTGCGGCGGACGATCTCGCTACCGTGGCGGATGGTCGTCGCCGGCCCGTAGTGCAGCGCCCGCTTGGAGCCAAACACGCCGGACGTTTCGCCCATCGGCACGATCAGGTCCTGGATCTGCTGGGCGGTGTCGTCGGAGATCCAACCCGACGGATCGAGGATCACACCAAGCTTGCCGCCTTGGACTACCTCGCTGGCGGTGCCGAGCGGGAAGCCACCGATCACACTGGCCGCGTGGCCAAGCGTGACTTGAATGTCGGACTCGAACCCCGCGGCCAACCACTTCTTGCTCCAACCCTTGGACTTGTCCCACTTTTGGCCAAGCGAGTTGACAAGCTGGCCGGCGGATTGGTCGTCTTCGGACGAGTCGTCCTCGGTCGACTCTTCTGTCGAACTATCAGCGGCGGGGCCGCCACCGCCGCCGCTCGTCAGGGCGCTGTACATGGTGCCGAACACCCGCACCGACGTGCCGCGGACAAAGCTGTGATTGCTCTCCTCGCAGCACTGGACCGCGTGCGACTCGGAATGCAGTTCGAGGTGCTCGTTCTGCAGCTCATCGTGAAAGCTAATGCCGTTGAAGTTGGCCGCCGGGTTGCCGTTCACGCTGCAGGAGCGAATGCCGCTCACGTGCGCCTGGTCGGGCATGTCGAGCGGTGGCATGTTGCGGCTGTTGTAAACGTTGCCCACGATCACCGGCCGATCGGGGTCGCCATGCTCGAACGCCACGAGCACTTCGTGCCCCGAACGCGGCCAGAAAAAGGCACCCCAGCGAGGCCCCGCCCAAATTTGTCCGACGCGTATCCAACACGAGCGCTGCGAAGCCTTGATCGACGCGTTCTCATCGCCCTCGGCGCTGTCGTCGGAGGCTTGCTCGTCGTCGTCGCCGTCCAGGTCTTCGACGGTCGGACCTTCGCGGCGGTCCCAGGGGAACCACACTTTCACGCGGCCGTACTTGTCGTACAGTTGCTGCTCGTCGGTCTCGGCGACAACGAACGCCGGTTGAACGCCGTTGATCACTGGCTTGGCGACCGTCCGCGCCGGTACGTACGACGAGTCGGAGGGCATGCAGGCGAACTGGTTGGCGTAGTGCAGCGGGCTGTCGTTCGGGGCGGACTGTTTGCCGATGCCCAAGTCGATTTGGTGCTCGACGCGCGTCACCAGGTACGCCCCGTCGGCGTTGAAGTGACCCGCGAGCGTGAAGTTGCCGCCCACGGTGAGCAACAGCAGATCGCTGGTGCCGTGGATCTCCAAGGCGCTATTCTGCAACGCGGTTGCGCGGAGCTGGGCCGCTTGCTTGGCCGCGTCGGCAATGTTCGTCACCTGCTGACGCGCCGAGAGGTCGGCGCCAACGTCGTCCGCCCACGACACGTAGCGACCGGGGTACTGATACGCTTGCCACGTGGTGTCGGTGGGATTGATCGCGTGCGAGGCGGTCCCGATCGACACCTTGGTGTCGGAACCAATCGCCTGCTCGGTCTCGAACGGCTCGCCGGTGTCCTGGAAGTGCGTGTCGCGCAACGCAACGGACGTCGACACCAGGTTTTGCGTCTTCTCCCACGTGCGGACGCAGGCCTCGTCCGTCACGCCGCCATCGAGTTTAGTGTAAGGTACGTCGTCGAGCGCGTCGAAGTCGCTGAGCTGGGTCGAATCGTTGCGAAGGCAGAGCTTGTGACTATCGTCGGTGTGCGTGAAGTAGTAGAAGATGCCCTCCTCTTCCATCACGCGGCTGGCGAACGCCAGATCGGTCTCGCCGTACTGTACGCAGTAGTTACGCGTCGAGTGCGACTTGGTGAGGTTGATGTCCACCTCCAAGTCGCCGAACACCTCGCGGAGAATCGACTCGACCGTGGCATCTTGGAAGATGCGGAAGTTGCTTTGCAGCCGAAAGAGCGCGAACTGCGGCTCGAGCGTGGCGGTGTAGTGGCAGAACTCCTCGTCCCGCCCCGCCTGGTGCAACGAAGTGACGATGCCGTTCCACTTGCGGCTTTCGCCCGACGGCAGATCGACCTGCACGGTGGCCGAGGTGCCCAACAACTCGGCGAAGTCGAGCGTGTCCGACTCGGCGACGAACGAAAGTTCGAAGCGGTAAGGGTGCGAGATGGCCTCGGTGCCCCGCACCTGCACCAACACGGGATCGTCGCCCCAGGCGCATGTGAGGCGCAGGGGACGGCTCGTCGAATTGCCTTCGCTATCGGACATGGTTTCAGGTGGGACGGGTGGCGTGATGCCGGCGCGCTGTACCCAAGGAACATCGGCCTGCCAAATCGCCCGAAATCAGGAATCACCTCGGAGGATTGCGAAAACCGTGCGCCGTGCGAAGCGCTTGCGGGTGAGTCCGCATGCGAGGGTCGTTGTGGTTCTGCATGGCGTGACAGTTGTGCTGCTTGCCGGCAGGTTCTGCCAGAAATTGCCCGCCGCGGCGGCTTCGAAAAACTCGCAGGAAGCTAGAGTTCAACGCCGGTACTCCGTTACTTATTAACCCCAGAAAGTTCCGATGTCACGGACCAGCCCGTCCAACACCACCGCCATGACTCGGCATCGCTGTCGCCGCCTGCAATACGTAGGCGTGGGCGCGGCTGCGCTGTTGGTGCTACTGGCATGCTGGGTGGGCGGTGTAACGCTGCTCAATCCACCGCCAACGGTTGAGCTGGTGATGCTGGGTAGTTCGTACGAGCAGACCCTAGCAGTACCGCCCAATGCGTTTGGATGGAACACGCTCGAGGACCTCTGCCAGACAGGTAGCGACGGCGACCCTCAACAGTTCTACGGCAGGTTCCTGCACCTCTCGAGGGATACACCCACGAAGGTGACGAGGGACTTTGATTGGAGCTCGGCCTTCAAGGACGCCACGACGCACGACACGATCGTCTATCTGTCGATGCACGGCGCTGCTGACGATCGCGGGCCTTACTTGTTGGCCGACGACGCGGTGGGACTTGGCGACGACTCGGATCGCATTCGCCTGGACGGCTTGTTCCACGAGCTTAGCCGCTTGCCCGCCGAGCAAAGGAAACTCGTCGTGTTCGACGTCACCACGCTCCGCGGGATGTGGCGGTTGGGCGTCGCGTCGAACACGTTTGCGGAGAGTTTAGCGGAACTCGACTCGACGATTCGGGAAGTGCCCAACCTGGTGGTCGTTTGCTCGTCGTCGGCAGGGCAGCGATCCTGGATCAATCAGCCCGAACGGAGAACCAGCTTTGGTTGCCACACGGTCCGGGCGCTTGCGGGGCAGGCGACCGACACGGATCGCGATGGGCGAATCACGGCGCTAGAGGCCTACGAGTACGTTTCCGACCGAGTGAACAGTTGGGCGCAGACCCACGCCCATTCGCTACAGCAGCCGTTGCTGCTGCCAGAAGGCACGCTAGGCCGCGAGCGAGCCAAGGCGATGCCAGTGGCACTTGCCATGAGAGCACAAACAACAACGCCGCCCACGCCGACCATCCAATGGGATCAGACCGTAGCGCCGGAGTGGGTCGCCACCGAAGCGCTGCGCACGGAACTTCAGCGTCCCGAGTCGGTCGCTCCGCACGCGTGGAACGAACACCTGGGACTTCTCTTGCGACTCGAAGAGTTTGCCTTGGCTGGCAACGACGATGCGGTCGCTCAATTGCGAGCCAGGCTGCAGGTCAGCCGCACCGGATTGGAGCGAGTGGCGGTGCGACACAATCTTGCCTGGGACGTGCTCGCGGGCCCTGCACCTACCGACGCCCTACCGCCCGAGGTGACTCCGCTCGTCGAGGGATTGTGGCAAGCGCCCGTGGCGCAGTTGGCCGCTCGATGGGCGGCGCTACAGAAACAGGCCAAGCTGCCAGCCGATACGCTCCGCTGGTACGTGCATCGCAGCGTGATTTCGAGCGTGCTACAGTCGCCAAGCGAGTCGCTATCGCATGCGGCGGAGATCATTCGCTTGAGCGACGATCCTACCAGTCCACGCCCGAGCACGGTGCATTTCGTTGTCATGCTCGATCGGCACTTGCCAGCAAGTTCGCGGTCGTCGGAACTCGACCCGCTGCTGCGGTCGGCCATTCGATGCCGCGTCAAAGCCGATCGGGTGCTCGACGCCAGCCACAGCAGCGGGCTGCACGTCCGTGCGGTGCTGCCTTGGGTTGAAACGGCTTTGCTTGAACTCGACCGCAGACGAAACGCGGCCGAAGATCGCCTGTTCGCCTCGCCGGTGAACGTCGACCAGGTGCTGCAAGAGTACAAACTGGTCGAACAGCAGTACGACGACTATCAACAGCGCATCGAGCGGATCTACGCGGCGGTTACAACGCACGACGAAGTGGCTGCAGCGCTGCCGAGGTATACCGATTGGTGGGCGAACGTCTGGCAGGATCTCGACGAATCGGCCGACCAGATCGCGCCGGTCACTCAGTCGCTCATCACCGCTTGGCAACTGGATCACCAACTGGACACTGCGCTGGAGCAAATTCGGCAGGCACCCACAACTCCCGAACAACAGCATACCGCCACGCAATTGGAGAAAGATATCGCGCAGCAGTCCGACCAACTGCAGCAGGCGTTCGCAGGCGTGCAGTCGGCGTATGGCAAGTGGCGTCAATCGCTCGATTCGAAATCCGGGCCCGTGTTTTGGAACAATCGCCGTGCCGCACTCCTAGTGCCGAGCTTGGAGATGGAGAGCCGCTTGCGACTGCTGATGACCGCGCGGCCCACGAACTCCGCTTCACGATCGGCCAAGGCAATACAGATGAAAGTCGTTCCAGCGACCGCCCATACCCAGGCAGTGCTGGACTCGGCGACGCGACGGCTCCGACTGGCCGCAGCGGCCTATGCCCCAGAGTTGCTCAAGGCCAACGGTTATCTGAGCGCCGACACGGCCGACGCCCTAAGGGGCATCGAAGACCGTCCGCAACAGTACGGCAATCTCGCAGAGAATCTCAAGTTGGGCACCGAGCTGATCGCCGCGCGGCGGCAAAGTGCGCAGCAGTACGACGCGACGCTGGTCGAGATGGCCAAGTCGACTGGTAAACCGCTCGTTGACTGGATCGACCTTCGCAGTTGGTCGCAGCACCTGTTGCTCTGCCAGACCAACGAGAACCTGCCCGACACCGACGTGGAAACTCAAAGGCTGTCGCGCGGCTGCTACACGGAACTGCTGGCGAGGCGGGTGCTGGCTGGGTGCTGGAATGGCGACAGCCCGGCGGCCGCCCCCTACTTCCAGGAAGCGGCCAAGGCGTACCTGGTGGTGGCGCGAACTTGGTTCGGGCGGTCCGAGCCGATCGATCGGCTGGAGCAGCTTGCCATCCAACCGTGGAAGTTCACGATTCACAACGCCCACAGTGACACGGCGTTCGAGCCCATTCGTCTGATTGGAGAGTCCAGCCCGCCAGTGGGATTGCAGCTTGAGGCAACGCATTCCGGTGGCGGGCGGGCCTTCGTGTGGTGCGATCCGGGGCCTGGTTTGAAGTCCATATCTCCCGCGCAGCAGAGCCGGCTGGTGTTGCCGATGCCGCTATCGGGAACGACCAACACTTCGAGCGTGGTTGTCCAGCGATCCACCACCGATACCGCGCCGGCGTTCGCCGCACCGTCGACCAGTTCGGCAACGCTCCACGCGTTCTACCGCGGGCATATGGCCGCGGTAGAGATTCCCACGGACATTTATCACTCGCCCCGGTACCGCGCACAGCGGCTTCCGCGCCCAGCGAAGGCGGCCGTAGCGGTGGTGGATCGATCGGATCGAAGCACTGTGAACCCCGGCGACTATGCGGTCACGGTGGTCGTCGACGGATCGGGCAGCATGGGCCGCACGCCGGACGGCAAGACTTTCAAGTACGAGCAGGCAGTCCGTGCGCTGCGCGAGTTGATGCAACAATTGCCTGACGGAGTGCAGGTGAGCGTGTGGGTGTTCGGCGAAGCCTTGGGGCCGCAAAAGACTGTGACGGCTCCGGAACAGACCATTCACCAACTGATGCGCCCAACCGTTTGGGATAGCAGCAACACCAAGGTACTCGACGAGCTGATCACCCTGCTCAATGACATCGAGCCCTGGAACGAATCACCGGTCGCCAGCGCCATGCTGGCCGCTCGGCAGGACCTATTGCCGCTGAACGGCGCGAAAACAATGGTGGTGCTTACCGACGGGGCGGACAATCGCTTGAGCCCCGCCACCGGAGACGCAAGTTCCAGCGAACTTGGTCAAGTGCTCGGCAATGCGCTGGCGGGTACCGGTATCTCCCTGAATGTTGTCGGCATCCACGGCCGACCCAACGAGCAGGCTCTGCTGCGAAAGGAGTTCGCGTTCCTCGACCAGCTCGACCCACCTGGACAATACTGGGAGGCCAACGAAACGACCTCGTTGGGAGCATCGCTCCGCAGCGCTGCACTCATCAGCGGCCAGGTTGTGCTGCAAGACACACGCACCAAGGGACCTGAAGTACGGGTTCCTCGGACGCGAGCCAACGAGAAGCTGGCTCCCCGCTTGGTCGAGCCGGGACTCTATCGTTTGGCGGACGGTCAGCAGGTCAACCTCGCTGCAGGCGACTCGCTGCTGATGGAACCCTACTCGTCCGCCGGCGGAGAGTCGTTCCGCCGAGTGAGCATCGCCGGCGCGTACCGTAGAGTGGCAGCCTATCGCGGCGCCAAGCAAGGCGACGCCACCTTGCTCACTCACCGTGCAGGATTGGCGGTGCCGACGGAGATGGTGGTGGCGGTAGAGCCACTGAAACGAAGCAAGACCGAGGCGCTACAGGTGCCTACGAGTAGCGACGTCTGGCTCGAATACTACGGCTCGCAGCAAGCCGAGTTGCCGCAGCCACTCGAATGGAACTCGGCCTACGGCTACCCCGCCAGTTGCTGGAAATGCCTGGCGGCGCCGACAGGCGAAGCGAAGACCTCGCCGCTCTATCCTCAACTGCGAGTCTGGTGGACGAGCCCCGACGCGCAGCGGGCTGCCAAGCAGCTGCGTGCGGGATACGAGTTTGAAGCCGCCAGTCGACTGATTGGAACGCAATGCGAAGTGCAGGGCGCGCATCTGCAGTTTGTACGTGCGACCGTGGAGTCGACTCCGCTGCCCACGAGCGATGGCAGCCTGAAACCTCAGACCTGTTACACGGTCGAGCTGTCGCATCCGGTGGGCAAGCTGTTCCGTGTGCAGTTGGAGGGACTTTCGACAGCGGGCGAGCAGCACGACTACTACCCGGAGATCGGGCGTTACAAGGCGCAGTTCTGGCCGGTAGATGCGGAGCAATTGGACGAATTGGTAACGGGCGTTGCAATCGTTGGAATCGATGAACTTAAAGCGAAAGCAGAGCGGAGCGGCAGTTTCGCCGAACTAATTCCGATGAGTCCATCCTCCGCCGGTGAAGTCCCGCCCGCGCCGGCAATTGAGTTCACCTCTGCTCCCTAACGAGCGTTGCAGGACGGATGTGGCGGTTGGCAAGCACCTCACTCGCACCGCCCGATGCCCACCGAGCCCATCTCGACCGGCCCGCACAAAGCGCAGGCGTACGCGCGCGAGCGGCGGGCAGCCTCCGGTGCGAGGGGGCATGTGCTGTTTCACCTGCTCGCCATTAGTGTGTTGCTCGGCGCCTTGGTGGCCTTCGCCACGCAAATTGCCCCGCCGACTCCGTGCAAGTTCATCGCCGCCTGGTCGCCCCACCTGGAAACGCCCTTGGTGCCGGACAACCTGGCGGGCGCCAACGATCGTCGCGCCATCGAGCAAGGTGGCTACTTCTCGGACGAGACCTTTCAGTTCGAGCCAAGCTTGTCCTCGTCGATGTTGCGCCGGCAGTTGGAATCCGAGACGATCGACGCCTATCGGCCACTGGTGGTGTACCTGTCCGCGCTGGCACGCGTGGACGACAAGGGCCAGCTTGTGCTGCTGACCAAGGACTACGTGCCGCTGAGCCCACACAAAGCAGGCCTGCCGTTGGTGGAAGTGCTGAAGCTGCTGGCCGCCAACCAGGCTAGTCAAAAGCTGCTGGTACTCGACATCTCGACCGCGCTAGAGTCGGGTCAGGCGGGTTTGTTCCCCGAGGAAATCTCCGCGGAGGCGATAGCAGCGCTCGAGCAAGTGGAGGATCCCGATCGACTGGTGCTCCTTTCCAGCGACGTTGGACAACATTCACACGTGTTGCCTGGCGTGGGGCGTACGTCGTTTGGTTACTTCTTCGAGCAAGGCATAAGCGGTTGGGCCGATGCGTTCAACGAGTCGGCGGTTAGCGATGGTCGGGTTTCGGCTCGGGAGCTTGCGGCTTATGTGGCGAATCGGGTCGACTCGTGGTCGAAGAAGTGCGCAAGCTCTCGCCAAACCCCGCTGTTGGTCGGCGACGCGGACGACTTCGTGCTCACGGCCGCCGACCGCCACTCGCAGCCGCCGCAACTCTACCAGGCGAAGGTCGAGGAGTATCCCGATTGGCTTCGCCAGGCGTGGCAGTTTCGCCACGACTGCCTGGCGGCAGACATGCTGCATACGTATCCATTGCTGGTTCGCCGGATCGACGATACGGTGCTCGAGGTGGAACGCCGCTGGAGATACTGTGGCGACGAGCAATCGCTCAAGGCGTACTGGGACGCGACGCGGGGCCCCGCGCAGCGACTGCTGAAAAAGCTGACCGCCACCAGCCAGCAGCCCGTGTCCCTGGGCCGACTGTCGGCCAACGGTCTTGTGCCGAACCCAGAACTGCTGGCCGCCTGGAAGGTTTACTTTGCTGGTATCGACAGGCTAGACACAATCGCCGATCCGAAGGCGCGCCAGAAGCAGCGCGCCCTGCTGACAACCAACCTGGAAGGCCAACTGGCCGAGCACGCCCCGCCCGAGGTGCTGCTGGCGTTGGTCGAGACCCTGCCCAGCACGAGTGCTAGCCTCGCGGTGTGCTTGCCAGCGGCTGCTGACTACCTGCAGCAGCGTGGCTACGCGGGAAGCTACCTTGAACTCTCAGCGATTTGCGAACTTGCCGACTTGCTGGCCATTCAAAGTGCGCTGACCGAGGACGACTTGCGCCTCACGATGCAAGTGATCTTTCTCGGCGAACGAGCCAGTGGGTTGCCAATCGCCGAGCCGTACGTCGAAGGATTGCTCATCGCGGCCAGCGCGCATCGCCTGGAGGGCGAAGTGATTGTGTTCAATCCGGGCTGTGGACCGCTCGACCACGCCCGCGGTGAGCTGCAAGCGGCCCTTTCGCTCTATCAACAAGCCGAACACTTGCAGAAGGTCGCGGCCGCTGCGGTCGGCATGCGCAATCGGGCGTACGCGGAGCTACCCGCGGTGCTGCCGCTAGTCCGCGCGACGCCTGCCCTCATGCCGGCATGGAAGGAGTGCACTCGACAGAGCAAGCGACTTTGCAAGCTGCTCTCTCCCGAGCTTCGTGCAGAGTTCAACGATCAGGCGCCGATTGTCGAACAGCTCACCAGTTCGATCGCGCAACATCTGGCGGAACTGGAAACGCAGCTCGAGCTGGCCAGCATCGACCAGCTCGCTGCCGAACTCAAGCAAGGCAGCATCACTAAACGAAGCGTAGCCGACGCGGTGCTGGCAACTCCTCTCGTTCCGCTCGACAAGCGACTCGAGCTCTTGAAGGCGATGGAGACATTCGACGCCGGCGCAGCCAGCAGCCTCGACGCGTTGGCGATGCGATCCGACCTGGCGACGATTCGCAAAGCGATGAAGCCGCGCCGAGAGGCGTCGGACGGGTCGCACGAAGGCTGGGCCGAGGCGGAATTTGCCCTGCTGATCGGCGAGATGGGCGGGCTCGAAATGGCCGACTTCCGCAAGCGCTTGGAGCGCGCTGGCCCGACCGCGGAGATCAACGAACTCTCCGATCTATCCAACTTGCTCGCCAAGGCGTACAGCACGGCGGCCCAACAGGCGAGCTCGCCTCGCGACCTGTGGCGCGAAGACTGCGTCGCCCGGATCATGCCAGCCGGCTACCAGCAGGGCGTGTTCAGCGGAAATCAGTATCGGCCCAGTGCACAGCTGGCGGCTTCGCTCGAAGCGGATTGGGCAACAAGAGAGCACGCTCGGTTGACCGCGGCGGCCGTGAACCCGCTGCCCGCGCCACTCTACGCCCCCGCCGCTCAGCGGATCGCCAGCGGCAACCTGACCGCACACAGTCAATGGAACATCGTGGGACCGGACGCGCAACCGGAACTCTCCGAGCAACATCCCACCGCGGCCGTGCAGTTCGCCGTCTCGGGCAGCAAGGCAGTTCCCACCGCCAAGGTGCTGTGTCCTAACTCGGCGCTGCAGACCTCCACCAACGTGAAGCAGGCCAGCGACGGTTGCCTTGTCGATCTGGACCTCACTATTGCGTCCGACGCTGCTCACGCAGAACTGGTGGCGATCGAAGGGGTGCTGGTAAAACTGACGTCGGATCACGCCATTAGGTACCACTTGCTGCGATTGCCGGGTGTGTCGCACTCGTCGCCAATCGTGGCGTCGCTCACCGCTGCGGGCGTCGAACGTCCTGTCGATGGCATCATGGCGATTCCCCCAGCAAGCTCGTCGTTTGCAGTCGACTTGATTCTGCGAAACCGCTCGAAGATCCAACAACAAGTATCCGTCGATTTCACATGTGGTGCGGTCTTCTCCAACACGATCACGCTGCCGGCTGGCGAGACGAAGTCGGCTCTCCAAGGGGCCACCGCGAGCGGAGAACTAGGGCCGCTCGACATTAACAGCCTTCAACTGGAGGTACGCGACGCGGGGACTTCGGAGAGCTTGTTGTCGCGCAGTTGCGAACTCACCGTACTGAATCCCCTCGACTACGTGGAACTAGAGGAAGGTTGGATCGAGCGCCATGGAGCGAGCTTCTCGCTACGGCTGCCTGTCCGGCTGCTCGCGTCGGGTCTGAACTCGAGCTCCGTACAACTTGCACTCGATCCAAACGGCACCTCGGCGCCGGTGAGCATCTCGGGCGGTCAGATGGCGGCCGTGCTGTCGACCGATCGCCCTCGTGCCGAGGTCACTGCAAAGCTCAAGCCGAGCGCCGAAGTGCAAAGCGACGAGTCGCTGCTGTGGAACGTTACGATGGACGGAGTGGCCAGGGCCTATTCCCTTGCGTGCCGGGTGCCAACAGACGGAGAGTCGGTCCTGCTGAGACCGCTCGAGCAGCCCATCGTCCGACTGGCGAGCCCCGAGCTCGTCCGCTCTGGAGCGGACCTCGCGTTCTCCACACAGGTTCAAGCCGCTCCTCGCGGCACCCGCATCGCAGCGCGATTGTACCCCGCCTCGAACGCCTCGCTTGCACCTGCGCGGCAGTTGGCGCTAGGTCGTGCCCGGCCGGACCGGATCGTTGCACAACCAACCAAGAAGGGCGGGCTGCAACTCTCGGCCACCATTGCCGACGCGGCGGGCGGCATCGACACCACCGGCTTAATGGGACGTTTCCGCCTGGAAGTGCTGCTCACCGACCAGCAAGGCAAAGTGCTTGCCAAGGACGAGCAACCAGTGGTCGTGGATGGCTCACCCGCGGGGCCCACGAGCCTTGTCCTGGCAGTCGCGCCGGCAGTGGCGGGCGCGCCGGCGAATTTCCGCATCGACACGACGGACAACCTCAGCGGCGTCGAATCGGTACAACTGTTTGTCGGCACCCCGGACGATAACCAGCCGCCCAAAGACGCCAAGCTCATCAAGGCACATGCCGATCCGGGAAGCCCACACACGTGGGTGGCGACGTTGCCGCTGCCGGCCGACCAGCCCTCGGTGGAGATTACCGCCATGGTGACGAACGGAGTCGGGTTGAATTCGTTCACAACCATCGACCTGCTGCTCAAGACGCCCGCCGAAGCGGCGCTCGGGCAGGTCGCTGGCAAAGTGACCGAGGGCGGGCGAGCACAGGCGGGGCTTCCGGTGGAGCTGCGTGCCGCCGACAAGTCGGTGGTCGCCAAGGCAACGAGCACCGCGAAAGGGAGTTTCAGCTTCACGGGCGTGAAACCGGGCGACTACCTCATCTGGTGCACGAAGAGCCAGTCGCAGCGAACTGGCAGCGCCAAGGTGAAGGTCGAACAGGGTAAGACCGCCGAGGCGTCGCTCGAGCTGAGCTTGTGAGCCACTCGCCCTCTAAATGAACAACACCAGCACGGCGAAGCCGCCAATGGCTGCTGCGGTGCCCCAAGTGTAGTTGGCCCAGCGTCGATTCGTGCGGTCGGCTTCGATTGCCTTGTCGGTCCACTTTGCGCGCCCGGTGAGATCTAACAGCCGCGACAGCACGCGGCCGCCGAATCCACGAGTGGCCGGGTCGAAGTGCCCCGTGGCTACGAGGTAGCAACCTGCAATCGACCAGTGTGCCCTACACTTCGTGGCGATGTTGCCCACCAGCGCGTTGAGGTTCGCCTGCCTGAGCGCCATGTTGTGCTGGAACGAGAACAAGCGCTGGTTGGCCTTCGACGGAGCGTTGCCCACTTCGTATAGACGACTGCACAGCGCGGGGATCAACTCACTTCCGATAGACTCCAGCTTGCTGGCGATAGGCTGGTGATGATCGTCGTCGCCGCTCTCCAGAGGCAACTCGCTTCCAAGCAGAAGTTGTTGCCGGCAGGCGGGCAGTCGCTGCAGGACTTCGCTGCATCCTTCGACGTCGTCCAGGTCGGTGACCACGCATACCACTGGAGCGATGGATCCAGACGAGTCCGAAAGGGTATCGAGGTCGCCACGCACCAGGCTCGACATCAAGTCCGCACGGCATGACGTGCTCAGCGCGTCACCCGGCACGAATAGCGACACGCCATCGAACGGCGCCCGACCCTGCCTTGCTTCTCGAACGAGCGACGCCAAGTAGGCGAGACGCGCACGCATCGAGTCGCAAGTCTGGGTAGAGATCGTCGACTCGACGAGAGTGACTTCCTCGGCCCGCTGTGTGTCTTCACACGACTCGAACAGCCAATCGCCTTCCCCTTCGAGCGCCGATTGAATCTGGGATTCCACCTGATCGATGTCGACGCCCATGTCGGAGTCCGACCGCGTCGCCGGAACCACCTCGGCAGTCGCCACTCCCCCCGCGGAGGCTGCCTTCAGGGATGCTGGGATGGCTTGTTCGACCAAGGCGACTTCGCTCTGGACGCCTGCGTTCTGCGAAGCGGCTTTCGCTTGCGGTGCAAACTGCCGCTTCTCGTACCAACGCTCCGTCTGGGCGGCCACGGACGACACGCCCGGCGCCGAGATGTAGATCGCTTGCTCGTCGGCCATCACGCGGACCGGAGCCGAGTGCTGCGAGGGTCGCGGGCCGAAGGAGCTATCGATTTCTAGGGAGGCCAGAACATCTTGCTCGCTGGATGTCGTAGTGCCCAGCAACAGTACTACCGGCAGCTCGGTCAGCGACAGATCGTGTTCGGCCAGTCCCAATTGGGCGGCATTCCAAGCCTCTTGGATATCGGGAAACGGCGAGAGCGGGCCGGGCTGACGCCAGGCGAGCCACGACGACCAGATGCACCATGCCATGCCGTAGGCGACGAGGAACATCAGCGGCAGCCACAATTGTCGCAGCACGAGCGACGGCGCTTGCACCGCCATGTCGAGCCGCAGCCATTGGTTGAGCCACCACAAACCGACCAGCGCCAGCACGAGTAGTCCGGCGTGGGCCAGCCACGAGAGCACTCCCGTCGACGAGCGCTTCCACATGGTGGTAAAGGGCAAAGCCAAGACATGCCCGATCCACTTACCGGCCTTAAGTGCAAGTTGAAACATGGCCTGTTCTCTCGTCGATGACGACGGGCATCGTCGCCGGGTGGGGCAAAGTCTAGCGTAGTAGGTACTGAAGGAAGGCGTACGTCAGCACCGGCGTGGAGGCCAACAACACGACCGCAGCCGTGGTGACCGCCTGACGTAGCGCGCGATCGCCGGTCAGCACCTGCGGGGCGCGGGGCGTTCTGTCGAACACGTCCAGGCTGCGGGCGGCGCCGTCGTAGCGTGAGACGCGGACCTTCATGCGGTCCATCCATTGTTCGAGCGACTGTGGATCGTCCCGCAACTGACCTCGAAATCCGAGCGCCACGCACAGGTAAAGCGTCCGCAACAATTCCTCGTCGCCACGTCCTTCGGCCACTCGGGCCTGCCGCCAGAACTCCCACGCCCGATCGTTCACTCCGTACAGCCGGTCTTCCAGTTTGTTTTCGTTCCAGCGAGAAGCCCAGGGCGAGTAATGAATGAACAACTCGTCGAGCCAGCAAGCCAGCACGTATCGCGGGCCGAGGTCGTCGGGATGGCCGGAGGTCGACTCGGGCAGGGCCAGTAGGCCGTTTAGCAGGACGGCTTGCTCGCGATCGAAGTTCCGCTCCTCGTGTACCTCCAGCGCTTCACACACACGTAGTGCGTGATTGATCAGGCGATCGACGGATTGGCGGTACGACTCGGGCATAGGGAGCTTCCGACGGGACGAATGCGACAGCTGTGCCGGTTATTCGTTCGCGCAGCGCTAGCCAGTTCTAGGCAGGCTGCTTGAGAAACGTAGGCCACAACTAGCGGCGCGGACGTTTCTTGCACTGCTGAGCGAAAAAATTCCACCACCAGTGACCACTGTGCATACCCGTAACCTACTGTTGTCGGACACAACCGTCATTGTTTCTGTAGCGGTATCGTCCCCACGTTAGCTGCAAAGCCCACAACCCATACCATCGTTCCCATGCACGACCCGCACGCCAATACGCTGCTTTGCGAGCCCACTGCGGGCACGGCGTGCGCTGTGGACGAGAACTACTACACCCACTTCTTTGCTCCCACCTTCCGGGAACTGCGGCGAGAAGAGTCGCCCCACGACTTCGACGACGCCACGCGTCCCGACGTGCTGAAGCAGGCCGACTGGCCCGCCATCGACGAACTTTGCCGCGCGGCCCTGGCGGAAGAAAACAAAGACCTGCGTATCGCTTGCCACTCGATCGAAGCGCAGCTGCGACTACGGGGCCTCGCGGGGCTTCGCGACGGACTGGCGCAGCTAGCGACGATTGTCGAGGAGCACTGGGGCAACCTGCTGCCAGTGCCAGAGGACGACTCTCACGAGCACCGCTCGACTCCGATCGCGAATCTACTGGACGATCCGGACCGTGGCGTTTGCTTTCCGAGCACGCTCCGCTCGCAGCCTTTGCTGGGGACTTCCCCCTCGCTGAGCTGCAACGACTTGGTGCGAATCAAGCGATCGGTCGAAGCGGAGGACGAGGAAACGCTGGCGGTGTTCCGGGCCAATGTGCCGCCGGAGTACTTCCGCGACCTGGCCAGCACCCTCGAGCAGTGCCGCGACCACCTGCAACAACTTTCCGACTCGCTGCAGATGCGGATGGGCGACGAAGCTCCCGCATTGCTCAACTTGCGTGCGGCGCTCGACGAGCTGAACACGTTGGTCGCGTCGGAGCTGTCGCTGCTGGGAGTTGGCCCTGCGGCCGAGAGCCCTCAACCTACCGAGCCCTCCGCCGAGATGCCTACGGCCGCGCCGAACACCGACCTGCTGCGACTGGATCGCGAAGGGCTGTACTTCCTGCTGGATCAGGCGGCCGACCGCTTGCGGGGCATGGAGCCTCACAGCCCGATCCCTTACCTGGTAAAGCGCGCGGTGCGAATGGGACGACTGCCGTTTCCCGCGTTAATGAAGCAAGTCATCCGAGAGGAGAACATTCTCTCGGAGCTCAATAGGGAGTTTGGCATTGCCGACTCCGATGGACACTCCCCACTCGCATGACGCCCAAATACTAACCGATTTCAACTTAGCACTTCCCCATCAAAGGACACAAGCCATGAGCGAAAGTCAGCAACATGTTCTCGATCGCGTACGTCCGCCTCGCGTACAGATCACTTACGACGTGGAGACCAATGGGGCGTTGGAGAAGAAGGAACTTCCGTTCGTGGTGGGCGTGATGGCCGACTTGAGTGGCGACAACGCCAGCGAGCAGAAGCCGCTGAAGCAGCGCAAGTTTGTGCCGATCGATCGCGACAACTTCAACGAAGTGCTGGAGAAGGCCGAGCCTCGCTTGGCGATGAGTGTTCCCGATCGACTGACTGGCGAAGAAGACTCAAACCTGTCGGTGGCTTTGACGTTCGGCAACATCAGCGACTTCGAGCCGCAGAACGTGGCCAAGCAGGTGCCCTCGCTCAACAAGCTGCTGGAAGCTCGCAACAAGCTTCGCCAGGTGCTGAGCACGATGGAAGGCAATGACTCGTACACCGGTTTGCTGGAAGAAGTACTGGGCGACCCCGAGGCAGCGAAGTCGCTGGCTGGCGAGCTCGGCACCGAAGAGGAAGAGACCAAGTAGTCGCCTGCTTTCGCACCCTTCATTACACAAATTCTGCCACGGGAGAACATAAATGGCCACCACTACCGATGCACCGGCCGGCGAAGCTACTGAAGAGATGAGCTTGCTGGACCAGATCCTTGCCAATTCGCGTGCCCTCGACGACGCCGAGCGCGACGTTCAGAAGGACTACCTCGCCGAATTCATCCGCCACGCGGTCGAGCCCGATCAGGTCACGTCGAAGGACACCGCTGCGACGATCAACAGCTGGATCGCCAAGATCGACGAGAAGATCTCGGCCCAGTTAAACGAGATCATGCACGACGAGAAGTTCCAGCAGCTCGAAGGTAGCTGGCGGGGACTTCACTACCTGGTCCACCAGTCGGAGACCGGCACCTCGCTGAAGATCCGCGTGCTGAACGTCACCAAGAAGGAACTGTTGAAGGACCTCGAGTCGGCTGTGGAGTTCGACCAGAGCGCCCTGTTCAAGAAGGTGTACGAAGAAGAGTACGGCCAGCTCGGCGGTGCTCCGTTCGGCCTGTTGATCGGTGACTACGAGTTCAGCCGTCACCCCGGCGACATCACGCTGCTGCGTTTGATTTCGAACGTTGCCGCGAGTGCTCATGCCCCGTTCATTTCGGCCGCCGCACCTCAGCTGTTCAACCTGACCAGCTTTACCGAGCTGCCGAATCCTCGCGACCTGGCGAAGATCTTCGAGAGCGCCGCTCACACTTCGTGGCGTTCGTTCCGCGATTCGGAAGATTCGCGGTACGTGGCTCTCGTGATGCCAAGAGTCTTGAGCCGCTTGCCCTATGGCAAGGACTTCAAGCCGGTTGAGGAGTTCGACTTCGAAGAATTTGTCGACGGCCGCGACCACAGCAAGTACCTGTGGATGAACGCCGCTTGGGCCTACGGCGCCCGGGTGACCGACGCGTTCAGCAAGTACGGCTGGTACGCCAAGACTCGTGGTGTCGAAGGCGGCGGCAAGGTCGAGTGCCTGCCGGTGCACACGTTCAACACCGACGACGGCGACGTGGCCATGAAGTGCCCGACCGAGATCTCAATTTCGGATCGTCGCGAATTCGAGCTGTCGAACCTCGGCTTCTTGCCTGTGCTGCACGCCAAGGAAACCGACTTCGCGGTGTTCATGGGTGCCCAGTCGACTCAGAAGCAGAAGACCTACTTCGATCCGCTGGCCAACGCTAACGCCGAGTTGAGCGTGAAGATCAACTACCTGATGTGCGTGTCGCGCTTCGCTCACTACCTGAAGGTCATGGCTCGCGACAAGGTTGGCTCGATGCTCGAAGCCGCCCAATGCGAGAAGTGGCTGAACGACTGGATCGGCAACTACGTTTGCGATCCGAACATGGCCGGCGACGAGACCAAGGCCAAGTGCCCGCTGTCCGACGCGACCGTCGAGGTTCGAGAAGTGGCCGGCAAGCCGGGTTGGTACGAAGCCGTGGCCTGGTTGCGTCCTCACTTCCAGCTCGAGACGCTCAATGCGTCGATGCGGCTGGTGGCCGAGGTTCCCAAGAAGGGCTAAAAGACGTTTAAGCAGCACGGCGTCCTCGGCCCACCGCCGGGGACGCCCGCTTCCAACCATCAAAAGGGCGAATTGCCATGGGTATGTCGAACTCTCCCCCTGCCGCGAACTCAGCGGCCGCACAGAAAGGCGACGGCCTGCCTGCGCGGCTCAAGTCGGCGATAGAGGACTTTGCGAAGGTAGACCTCAGCGACGTGCGGGTGCACTACAACAGCAGCAAGCCCGCTCAGTTGCAGGCGCACGCCTACGCTCAAGGCACGGACATCCACATTGCCGCCGGCCAGGAAAAGCACCTGGCGCACGAAGTGTGGCACGTGGTTCAGCAGAAGCAAGGACGCGTGAAGCCGGTCACCAACATTGCCGACGTGAAGCAGCTGAACGACAACCCTGCACTCGAAAAAGAAGCCGACACCATGGGCGCCCGCTTTGCCCCTCTGGCCAACTAGCACTCCATAATCACCAACCTTCAAAAGGATACCAGTAGCATGAGCGACGAAAACAAATCCAGTGGATCGATTGACTACTTCCTGAAAATCGACGGCATCGAAGGCGAGTCGAAGGACTCGAAGCACGCCAAGGAAATCCAGATCCTGGGTTTCAACTGGGGCGAAAGCCAGCCGGCCAGCATCCCTTACACCTCGGGCGGTGGTAGCGGCAAGGTCACCATGCAGGACCTCACGTTCACCATGTACGCCTGCAAGGCGTCGCCCAAGCTATTCCTGTCGTGTGCCAAGGGTGAGCACATCAGCGAAGCTACTCTGGTGGCTCGCAAAGCGGGTGGCAGCCAGGAGGAATTCTATCAGATCAAGCTCGAAGAGGTTTTGGTCTCTTCCTACAACACCAGCGGTGGCGGTGGTAGCACCTTGCCTTTGGACACGGTGACCCTGGCCTTCGCCAAGATCAGCTACGAGTACCGTCCCCAAAAGGACAAGGGTGCTCTGGATACTCCGGTCAAGGCTGGCTGGAACCTGGAAGAAAACAAGGCCATCTAGTGCGTGCCGTGCGGCTCGCACTTAGGCTTTGGAATAGGTGATTCCAAGGGGCCGCCACGCCAGCGTGTGCGGCCCCTGTTTGTTTTAGCGACCCTCCCCCATGACTCCCACGCACACGCGTAACCGAACGTCGCAACTCGCGCCCACCCTGCTCGACAGGTTGGTCCTGGCGAGCCAAGGTGTGTCGTCGCCGGCGATGGCCGACCCACTAGCCGGGCTGCTGCGCGATGTGGAGGACTTGCTCAACACGTGGACCGCAGCGGGACCCCGCGAAAGCGACTTCGAGGAACTGGCCAGCAGCATCTCCTGCTACGGTTCGCCAACGCCGGGATCGCTCGACGTTGGTACCTTCGATCAACAACAGGCGGTCGCGCGGCAGCTCGAAAAAGTCTTGCTGCGATTTGAGACGCGGCTGGAGTCGGTGCGCGTCACGGTCACGCCCGACACGGACCGGCCCACCACGTGCCGGCTGCGGATCGATGGAACCCTGGCCGACAATGCAGGCACCACTCTGACGGCCGAGTACTCGGTGAACTACCGGCAAGGACGAGCGCAAGTGGAGTTAGTGCAATCATGAGTGGCACGATCTATCCCTACTACGAGCGCGAGCTTCACTTCATCCGCCGCGAGGCGGAGGAGTTTGGCAAGCAGTACCCCGCAGCCGCCGGGCAGTTGCTATTGGAGCGCAATCGCAGTCGCGATCCACACGTCGAACGCCTGATCGAGGCGTTTGCCTTGCTGAGCGCGCGAGTGCAGAAGAAGGTCGACGACGACTTCCCCGAGATCACCGATGGCATGCTATCGATGATCTCACCGCACTACCTCGCGCCGATTCCCTCGCTGGCGATTGCCCAGATCAATCCCAACCCGTCCAGCCCGCAGGTCTCGGGGCTCTCGGTGCCACGTGGTTCGGGGCTGCGCAGCGCAAGCGTCGAAGGCACGCGGTGCCGATACCGCAGCTGCTACCCGGTCACGGTGTGGCCGATCGAAGTTTCCGGCGCCGAGTTGCTGACGCCACCCTTCAATCGCGACGCGGCCGTTCCGGCCGGGACGGCCGCCATGTTGAAGCTTCGCCTTACTGCGCAGGCCGACTTGCGGTTCGAGCAACTGAGCCTTGGCTCGCTGCGATTCCATCTGAGCGGCGACCAGGCGTTGATGGCCGTGCTGTACGAGTTGCTGCTCAACAACGCGACGCAAGTGAGCGTGGGAGATGGCGAGGAGTTCCTCGATCCAACGACCCTGCCGGGCGACGCCGCGATTCAGCCCGTGGGATTTGCCGAGCACGAAGGCCTCTTGCCCTACCCTGCCGAAACCGATCACGCGTACCGGCTGCTCACCGAGTTGTTTGCGTTCCCTGACAAGTTCGCCTTCATCGACATCAAGGGCCTCGATGCCGACACGCTTGCAGGCGTCGGTCGCACGCTTGAGATTCGGATCGCACTCGACCGCTGCGACGAAGCGCTCGTCCGCGAGATCGATGCGAGCACGTTTCGGTTGGGATGCACGCCGATCGTGAACCTGTTCAGCAAGGTTTGCGAACCGATCCGCAACACGAAGAAGGCGACCGAGTATCTCGTGACAACCGACCTGAACGATCGCGACGCATACGAGATCTACAGCGTCGACCAGGTAACCGGTGTGTCGCCCCGGCGGTCGACCGAGTACACGCCGATCTTTGGGCTCAACCACGAGAATTCGTGGCACGGCCCCGACGAAGCTCGCTCCTACTGGCAAGTCCAGCGGCGCGAAAGTCCCCGCCACAACGATCGTGGCACCGACATGTACTTGCGCCTGGTGGATCTCGACTTCACTCCGCACCAGAAAGATGGCGAAGCGATCACCGTTCAGGCGACCTGCACCAACCGCGACTTGCCGCTTCGATTGCCCACGGGCAGCAAGGGCCTGCGTTTCGAACTCGAGTCGGCCATGCCGGTCGGCGCGGTGCGATGCCTCCGCCACCCAACGGCTCCTACGCGAGCGTCGCTCGGAAGCGCGGCCAAGTGGCGATTGATCTCGCACCTGTCGCTGAACCATCTCTCGCTGAGTGAAACGACCCGGTCCACCGAAGCGCTCCAAGAGATACTCCGCCTGTACGACTTCGCCGACAAGCAGACCGACCCCCAACGGGCCATCGCCAACAGCGAGATGATCGACGGCATCGTGCATGTGTCGGCTCGTCGTTGCGCGACGCGCATTGGTGGAGCACTCGAAGGCGGTGTCTGCCGCGGGGTAGCGGTCGAACTGACGCTGGACGACGAGCGCTATCGATCGGTTGGCAGCTATCTGTTCGCCAGCGTGCTCGAGCGATTCCTGGCCCAGTACTGCCACGCCAACTCGTTCACCAAGCTGCACTTCTCCACAACGCAAGAGGGCTTGAAGCGAGTCTGGCCCGCCCGATCGGGTGGAGTTGATTTGCTATGAGCACTAGCGACGCACAATGCGACATCGAAGACTTCGATCTGACCGAAGCCGCGCGTCGGCTGGCGGACGAAGCGCACTCGTACGATTTCTATCAGGCCGTTTCGCTCCTTGCGCAACTGCAGAAGCGAAACCAAGACCAAACAACGTGCGGCGAAGAGCCGCTACGATTCGTCTCGACACCCACACTGTCGTTTCCTGCTAGCGCCATCCAACGCGTCGACCTTGCCGAGGGGTCGCAGCCGGCGGAAGTGGCCGTAAACTTCATGGGCCTTACCGGTCCCAGTGGAGTGCTGCCGCGGCACTATACCGAGAAGGTGATGCAGGTCGAACGCGACTGCAGCGGCAAGAACCGCTCCACGATTCGGGCGTGGTTCGACATGTTTACCAGTCGGTTCATCTGGTCGATGTACCGCGCGTGGCAAAAGATGCGAATCGACCGCAGCGTGCCGGTCGAAGACGGCCCGCAACCGCCCGAGGGTGCCTTCGCACGCAGCCTGTTCAGCTTGATTGGCTTCGGGCAGAGCGCCTTGCGCAACCGCCTGCAGGTCAAGACACCCGACGCTGCCGAACCAAACGAGGCCCACTCGCCAGACGATCGCGTACGCGATTGGGCGCTATTGCGACACACATCAGTACTCGCGCGGCGGCGCAGGTCGGCCAGTCAGATCGCGCGGGTGCTGTCCGACTACTTTCAAGTGCCGGTTGAGGTCCAGCAGTTCCAAGGACAATGGCTGGAACTCGAACGAGCGAGTCAAACTCGCCTGGGAGATCCAAACGCCAGCTCCCAGTTAGGCAACTCCGCCATCGTGGGACGCCGGGTGTGGGACGTGGAGAGCAAACTACGTCTGCGAGTCGGTCCTTTGGGCCGGGAGCAGTTCGAGGACCTACTACCCTGCGTTTCGCCCAAGAGCGAGCGGCGTAGGTTCTTTATGCTTTGCCAGTTGGCACGGGTGTTGATAGGGCCTGAATTCGACTTCGACGTGCAACTGGTGATCGACCGCCAGGCGGTTCCTTCCGTTCAACTGAACGATGGCACAGCTCAGGACCACTTCCGACTGGGCTGGAATACGTGGCTCGCACCGACGGCACTGCGGCACGATCCCGCTGATGCGGTGTTTAACAGCGTCGAGTCGACGGTCCTTGGTGCCGCTGAGCATCAAAGCGTCGCGTAGTCTCGCTAGACGGTAACGGGCACGACGGCTGCCGGCGTCTCAAACCCCACCGCGGTGGCGGCCGCGGGTTTGGTTTGTGGCAAGGCAAACAGCGACATCGCCAGCGTGCAATTCCGCCCCAAGTGATCGATCACTAGCGTGTGCCCATCGGGCATGTGGTCGACGACAAGCTGCTCGGCAAATCGGGCCGCGAGGGACTTCGAACGGACAACTTCCTGCCACTCGCGGGCCGCAGTTTCACGCTCCAGCTTGTAGTACGAAGTATCCGCAGCGAGTGGCAACGCTCGCGGCGGATGCCCCACTCGACGCAAACGCAACCCGGCCGCCCCTTGCAGGAACAGGTCGTTGGCTCGCGCGGCCGAACCAATCTTGAGCTGCCGGCCAGCCGTGAGCAGTTGCTCGAGGTCGTCCGACTCCATCGAACTGCGAACGCCAATCAGGATCAACTGCTCCTGCTCCAACCACCCCGGTGACAGCTCCACTTTCAGCAATGTGCCCTCGGCGGCAAACTGCCGTCGCTCGTAACGTGGTTCCGCCACGTCGTCCAACTGCAACTCGATGAAGTCGCGGACCTTCAGGAAGCAGCCCGCCAAATCGTCGTGGTCGTATGCTGGGATCGTCGGCAATCCAACCGAGGGCGAGAACGCAGCGAGCTGACCGGCCACGCATGCAAGCTGCCGGTAGGCGAAGTACGGATGGATGCCCACCGCCCGCGTGTCGACGGAAAGCCCTGTGGCGAGGCCGTTGAGCACCCTCAACTGTTCCATCAGCAGCCGTTCGCCCTGCCCGCGACTGTCGAAGTCGATCGCACGACTCGCGGCCTGCGCCTCGAGCACCGAGCGCTTTCTCCCTAAGAGTTCCGTCAGCCGCTCCAGCACCCCGGCCTGCAGTGGCTGCCAGCTGTCGCACGCCAGCATGGGAGGGAAATAGCCCGGATCGATTTCGGGAACGGCCGTGGAGCGCTGCGACCTCCGCACCTGCGCTATCGGCAGTGTTTCGAAGCCAGCGTGGTCTTCCAGCGATGTGAGCAGCCGGGCGTTGAGCCGTCGGACTTGCAGGGTTCGCAGTTCGGTGCCGTTGTTTTCGTCGGGCACCTCTGCGTTGGAAACGATGTACCGCGCATCGATGCTCTCAGGCGTCTCCGCAGCGTTCGGGCGGCCACGTTGCAACAGGGGAATCCCCAGGTGAACCCTCACCTGACTCTGCTTCTGCAACTGCGGGCGAAGATCGAGCACCGGCAGAGTCAAATCTTCGGGCACCGACAACACCTCACCGCCGGGTAGCCGTGCGCGCATCTGACGCACTTGGAAGCGATGGTTGGCTAGCGACTCCGAATCGATCTCGATGTCGCGAATTCCCCAGGCGTAAGGCCGCGTCCAGTCGATGTCGCGCTGTAGCGATTGCGCGTGGAATTGATCGGCAAGCTGATAGTGTTGCGGCGCGAGGAACATCCCCTCGCTCCAATGGACGGCTTGATACGGCACTTGTCTGGCTCCACTATCACCGATGGAATCGTACGAGCGCAAGGTAAGATGTTTACCTCACCGCATCTTCATCATCGTGATAGCATCTCGCCGACAATCACAATTCTGGCCAGCTTATCGGTTGGGCGACCCGCAACGGTTGCGACTACCCCTCCGATCGTGCGACCTGGAAGGATCAGTGTGCCAATGGACAAAACCCTAGGCGACTAGCTCGAAGGTTGCAGCGTTCTTCGAGTGCTGCTTGACCTCGTACATCAAGAGGTCGGCGCCGTGGATCATTTCGTCGATCGACTCCGGCAACTTCTGGTAGACCGCGACCCCGATGCTGAACGTTACCGGCCAGTTGCTCGCTTCCATGCGTTCCAGCAGGCTTGTCCTCAGTCTGGAGATGACCAATTGTGCCTCTTCCAGGCTGGCTTCGGGCAGGAGGATGGCGAACTCGTCGCCTCCCATCCGAGCGGCCGTATCCATCTTGCGGATGTTGTGCTGCATGGTATCCGCAATGGCCTGCAACAGCTCATCGCCCGTGCGATGCCCCAGCGTGTCGTTCACGGTCTTAAAATTGTCGCAATCGATAAAGGCGACCGCCAGTTGGTAGTCCTGTCGCTTCGAGCGAGCCAATTCGCGTTCCGCGTTGTCGTGGAAGGCTTTGGTGTTGGCCAGACCGGTCAAAGCGTCGGTGCGTGCAAACAACCGCTCTCGCTCGTGCGCGACGCGCAGACGGAAGAGCATGCCGGCGATGATCGTGAAGAACACGAAGTGCACCGAGGCGATCCATGTGTTATGGGGGTTGATGCGGTGGCTCTCCAGCACCAGCAAGTCGTCGATCATCCAGGCCGAACAGCAAACCGCCGCCGCACAGTAGGCCCACACCGGTCGCACAACGCTGCACAGCATCATGAACGAAGGCAAGTAGCAAACCACCAGCGGCACTTCGTCGCCAGTAAGATGGTCGATCAACGCCACCAGCGATGCTACCGCCAGCGACACTGCAATCGCAGTTCTTTTATGGGTGCTACACCACTCAAAAAATTGTGGAACTCGAGACTGTGGATTCAAACGCTTCATCAACATCGATCGCGCCTTGCTGTGCGACGATCCCTGGGGGAAACACGGGAGAGGGTTAACCGCAAAACTCTACCTTGCAGGGCGGAAAAAGCTGCGCTGAAATCCCCCTTCCCGCCAGGGAGGCTTCCGTTGCGACCTTCACAACCCACAATACCCTGATCAGCAGGTCCAATCGCCTGCTGGGGTCATGCTGACACGGTGAAAGTAGGCAATGGGAGGGTAAACCGCCCCTACGTTTGCTACCTATTCTCCAGAGGGAGCCTTCGCCACCCCCGAATCCGCGGGCATCGCTGCGTTCCACTCCATCGCCAGGTCGTGCAGCCTCTGGGAGACATCGGGATTGCCGCTCGCCAGGTTAGTGGTTTCCTTGAAGTCGGTCGTTAGATCATAAAGCTGCCATTCACTGCCATCGCAGTTGACGTAGAACTTCCACTTGCCGTCTCGAACCGCTAGATCAGGATTGTCTTCCTCCGAGGTTTGATCGAACCCGGGCCGATCGGGTGGGCGTCGCCAAACGATGGGCGCTTGCCGTCCCTCGCTGGCCTTGCCGAGCAGTGTTTCCGAAACATCTTCGCCGTCGAGTTCTTCCCCTGCGGGCAAGGCGACGCCGCAGATCTCATAGAGGGAGCGATTGATGTCAATCGCGCTGAGTACCGCTTGATCGTTGGTGGTGCCAGCAACTCCGGCGGCCAACAAACCGGGGCCCCACACGATTAGCGGCGAACGCACTCCCCCCTCGTAGAGCCAGCCTTTCGATCCGCGAAGCGGTTGCGAGGAGCCAACATGGTTCTCTGGACCATTGTCGGAGCAGAAGACAATGAGTGTCGAGTCACGCAGGTCTTCGTCCCTGCGTATGCGATTGAAGAGCGGACCCAGTTGCTCATCCATGGCGTCCAACACCCCTTCGTACAGCCCCCGCCGATTGTCTGCCCATCGATCTAGCGGTGGGTAAAGTGGGGTGTGAACGTCGTCGGGCCACAGGTTCACATAGAACGGTTTCTTACGCCGCTGGGCCTCGTCGATGAACGAGATCGCTGACTGCACGAAGCCTTCGGTGATGTGAGAACGAAGCTTCCAGACCGGGGGGCCACCCAAACGAACTGCGTCGCTCCAAATCTTGCGCGGCTTCTTCCGGTCGGGCGTCTTGACTAGCGGCAGCAGTTTGGGCCCCATGCCTTCGAAGTTGGTCAGGCTTTGATCGAAGCCATACTCGGAGATCGGCGGTGCATCGTCGACATCTCGCTGGCCACCCATGTGCCACTTGCCAAAGTGCCCTGTCGCGTAACCGGCAGCCTGCAATTGACGGGCGAGCACTGGCGCTTGCGGATCGAGCCACTGCGCCATGCCACGCTGCTGGTTGCTTGCGCGGTTGTTCAGAAACGAGGTGATCCGCCAACGTTGCGGGTACTGGCCCGTTGTCAACGCAACTCGCGACGGGCTGCAGATGGGCGAATTCACGTAGAAGTTCGTGAACTTGATTCCTTCCGATGCCAGTCGGTCAACATGCTGCGTCGTGGGGCCGCGGCCGCCGAAGCACGAAAGGTCCGACCAGCCCATATCGTCGACGAACACCACGACAACGTTAGGTTGCTCGGCACCCGAGGCCTGCGGTGTCACTATTCCTACAGCGCACGCGACGAGTGACAGCACACAAAAGCACCTACAGTATGATCCGATGGTCGACTTCATAAGACTCTTCAATGTCAGATTCCTTTGCACCGCAAGAACCAGCGGCCACTCGGCTACGGACTCCTTACCACTGGGAACCGAGTGTACGCCCGTAGGTACTATCGTAGCTCGTTGCTCGGCAATTGTCCTGCCACAACAAGCCAAGGCGGTACGCTGAAGCCAAGAACGTTACAGATATTGCTTCGACTACGGCGGGAGGAGGTCTGATCAGCGAGGCTTGCGCTCGCTTCGCCAAGTGCCCCAAAGCGGATCTACCTGTCCGTTGCGAACGAGCACCGCCTTCACGGTCAGGTAGTTGTCGCACAGAAAACCCTCGTAGCCCCATGGTGTACCATCCCAAGCGCGCCAATCGTTCGTCATCGCCCCATTGCTGCTGGTGCCTTGGAAGGCTCCTTCGTTGAACGACTTGAGGATCGGAAAGAGAATGCGATCGGCTTGGTCTTTGCGCCCGAGATGGTAGAGTGCGGCGAGCGTGTAGTAGACATGATTCGCAGAGGCACCGCCGTTTTCGTAGACGCCAAACGCCCCTTCACCGCCCCAACGCGACGCACTGGAGTCGTAGTAGTCCTGACTGGGAATCACCTCGAGGTTGCCCGGCAAGCCTAGGTCGAAGCGGTCGTAGCCGACATCTGCCATCTTCTTGAGCATGGCGTCCATCAACTGGTTGCACTTCTGTGGATCGTCGACCACTCCATACGTGATGGCCAAGCCTTGCACGAAAGTAAACCCATAGTCGTGCAACATGCCATCGCGACTCTTCCACCCGGCGAGCATCTGCGTGTCGGGATTGTAAAACGTGGAATAGTAGGATCCCTTGAGTTTGTCGGCGGCTGCTTGAAATCGGCGCGCGTCTTCCTGCCGATCGGCGACTTTGGCAAGTCGAGCCAGCCCACCAAATGCTCGGTAGGCTAGCGCGTTGGAGTAGGCGTCCTCGTGGCCAAAGTTCACGCAGTCCCACCAGTTGGCGGGCCGAAACCGACAGTCGTTGAGGTTGCCGCTTTGGTGGTACTCGATCAGCCCATTGCCATTGGAATCGGTGTCGAGCGACAGATTGGCCCACTCAATCAACTTGTCGATGTGCCGCTCGACCCACGCGTCATCCTGCATCGCCTGATAGTAGTTGTGCGCGGCAATCAGCAGCGAGGGGTACGTGTCGAGCGATGGCTCAGGGTAGTCCCCGGTGGCGTGCCCTGGCATGCCGTAGGTTGTTTGCCCAGCCAAGAGTCGTTCGAGCGAGTCGCGCAACAGCTGCGGACCGGAAACGCCATCAGCCATCGTGCCGGTGAGCATGGCAATCTCACTGTACTCGTGGTAGCAGAGCGCACATGGATCGGAACCGGCGTGGTTGGCGAGGATTCGATGGTTGGCGGATAGCTGCAGCGTGTTCAACCAGCAACGGCGGAATCCGTCGAACCGAGGATCGTCCTCCACCAAAGTCGCTTCGGGCAGCACTTGGATGACCTCGAAGCAGTACTCCAAGTCCAAGTCGGCCGGAAACGTGATGGTCATCTTCTCGAAATCAGCCTCGTACGCCAAAGCGGGCTGCTGCGCGGCCTGGGCATTGGAAGTGATGCGAAGTGTCCCCTGGGCTGGGATATGAAGGATGGCGGGCAGCAGGATCCGGCCGTCGTCACCGACCTTGCCGAGCAGCGTTGCGTGCGCCGGGCGGCGACCGCGGAAGCGAAAGCGGATGGAGAACGGTTCTGCCGAGCGATCGTCGTCCGTTTGCACGCGTACGAAGAATTGCTGCTCTTCGAAGCGGAAGGAAGTGGTCGCGCTAGAGTCGGCGCTGGTATAGGTCGCCCCGCGTGGTTGCTGGTCCAATCGATACTCGCCGGCCGGTGACGTTGGCAGCACGCCGTTCGGCGAACTGCGGCCCTTTCCCAGGGAGTCGACCCACAGCGACGTGATCGCCGGGTGGGTCGGCGCCAATTGGACTTCGTACCACTTGGTCAGATGCGAAGGAGGTTGCTCGCCGAATGCGGGCGTCGCGCTCAGCAGAGCAACGGCCGCGAACAATGTGCCGACAGGGCGCAGCCACTTCATACACTTACGCCTTGCGGGTGCGGAGGCGAATGGCACACAACGCACCCAGGCCAAGCAGCAGTACAGTAGCTGGTTCGGGAACGTTCTGTATGTTCGAAACGCTGCCACCAATCGATTCTCCAAAGTGGTTTTTCCAGGCGAGGTAGTCGTCGCTGCCGACGTTGCCGGTGTTGTTGGGGTCGCGATTGAGAAGCCCTTGTGAACTACCCAGATTATTCCGCCACACGACGTAATCCGCCAGATTCACAATGTCATCCCCATTGTAGTCACCAACGAGCCCCTCCGTTTCCACGTACAGCACCGGCGAAGTATAAAACACGTCGGGCGATGTGCCGGCGACGTGGTAGGTGAACACCAGGTCCTGGTTTTCGCCGCCCACGTACGCGTTGCCCAGCGGCAGGTCCGCCGAAGCCGCTATCAAGGCGCTACCAGGATGTGCCTGGGAGAGTTCCTGTGGAAGCGAGCCTAACGTGCCCCAATCGCCACCTTGCACGCCCTGCCACTGCCCTGGATCGAGCGAATTGGAAGGACTTTGCACGCGAAAGATATCGATCTCAATATCCTCACCGCTATTGTTTTGCAGGCGCATCGCACCAGTCAGCTTGTTCGCTTGAAGTTGCAGCGGGTACTCGAATTCCGGGTCGCTCACTTCGGAAATACTCACGTTGTCGAGCTGGATACTATCGCCCGCTGCGCCGACCACTGCATCGGGAGAGGAGAGCCGCATCCATAGTTCCGTATCGGGCAGGAAGTTGGCGTTGTCGATCACGGCCGTCACTCGAATCGGCCCCTCGGGGTCGCCGGTTCCGTTGGTGTCGATGGTTGTAAACACGAAATCGGGAGCAGTGGTCACCGAGCCAGCAGGCTGCTTTGCCAGAGCGATGTCGCTACCATCGGCACCGAGGAACGGTCCCAGGAACAAGTCGACCTGTACCGACGAGGAGAGGCGGTTGATGTTCTCAAACCCGGTGCCTTCGGGATCCAAGAACACCGCGCGTTCGAACGTGTCGTATTGCACTTCGATGCGATTGGTGCCTGGGGTGATGATGCCGACGTTCAGGTAGACATAGTCGAACGGTGCTTCGAAGGCGAGCGACGTATCGCCGGCGAATGTTGGCAGTTCGTCGCCGCCGCCGGCATCGTAGTCTCCATCCAATCGCAGTACCGATCCCGAATCGAACCACGCAGGAACCCCACCCACTTCGAAGCTTCCATTTGCTACAGGCTGCGTTTGAAAATCGCCGTTGATGACAAACAAAGCCTGACTCGGAGATGCGAAGACCATGAATAGTAACACGAGTGAGCAACCTACGCCGCGCAGCGGCAGCCGGGCTGTTTGCGATTGTCGACGACCGCGGCCCAACCAAAGGAAGCTGCCCAGCAGTGTCGCCACGATCGCCGATTGGGGTTCGGGCACCGCGGCCCCAAGAGCCGAGATGGGAAGGGCAGCCGCGCCCGGATTTGCCTGCATATAGGCATCATTGAAGAACACAAAGTCGATCACGTCGGTCACTCCATCTCCATTGAAGTCGGACGCACGGTAAGTCTCCGCTGGTGAAAAGCCGGTAGTGTCGGTCAGGTAGTTCGCGATAAAGACATCGAAGAAGTCGTCCAGGTCGATATCGCCATCGTAGTCCAGGTCGCCGAACTCGAAGGGGTCCAGACCACTCGTTCCGGGCACGAACAAGACCTGCGCCTCCATCTCGGTGCCTCCATCAATCAACACGGAGAATTGGAGATCCTCCTCCAGGCCTTTGATCCACGCTGATCCGAGGTCGACCGTGGATCCGAACATCCCACCATCGCCGGAGAGCGGGGCTTCGTTGAATTCGAACGGGGTATCGGAGATCACCGTCCAAGGGCTGTCGTCGACCGACTCGTTGCCACCATTGGACGCCGCGTCGTAGTTGCCCGTGACTGAGGTCCAAGTCGTGCTATCCAGTGCGCCACTAGCAGAGGAGATGCGGTAGCCAACCACATCCTGTAGCGGCGATGCGTTGTCGTTAACAATCGTTACGTCGCCGGTGGTTCGATCGACTTCCAGGCGGAAGGGGAGGGGTGTGAGGTCCTCGTCCAGGCTGAAGGCCGTGGCCGTGCCTTCGACTGGGCTCACGTAACGGGAGATTCCGACGTGAGTAATCGGCGTTGCGGCGGGATCGATATCAACGGGGCCACGGACCGAGTTGCCATTGATGAAGTACTCCACGGTCCACTGCGACAACTGGGTGTTTAGTTCCATCGACATCTGCGTGGCGCCTGCGAATGCACCATGCAACACCAGGTCTTCCAGTCCGTTCGCTGTGCTGTCCAGAGCCGAGTAGATCTCGTCGACGAAGCCCGACTGTTGCGCTCGCTTGAGCATCCACGGACCGCCAGCCTGATCGCTGAAGGTGTCGACCGTGGGATTATTCATGAATCCCAACGTCATGTAGTTGAACGTATCGCCGCTGGCCGACAACGTGGCGGACAGCATGTACTTGCCGCCTGTTTGCGGAGTGAACGGCAGAAAAGCGTTAGCGGAGTCAAAGCCGTCGACACCTGCCACCGCATGCCCGTCGGCGAACCAGGCGTCTTCGGCCACCCAAGGAGTGCCTGCCCCGGTGCCAGCTTCCACGCCCACTCCGTTTAGCGGATCGGAGTCGGTGCCCGTGAAATCATGCTGATAGATAGCAACGGCCGGGCAGTTGGCTGCGTAGAGCACCACTGCGGTGGAGACGATGGCTACTGCAGACTGTTTGAATACTCGCATCATTGCTCCACATCACCGAAGCCGAGGTAGTAAGTTTGGAAGCCCCCAGAGGGCACACGCCCTCTGAGGACGGTATATTGCCAGGACAATTAGCGTTCGCATGTGCTCCGCTTGGAGAACGCCACCCAGGAAACGCATCCCAGCAACAATAAGGCAACTGTCGAAGGCTCGGGCACGACGCTCAGGCGGAACTCTGCCGCCGTTCCTGTGATGGGAGCGACGTATCTCGAAATGCCTACGTGGGTAATTGGTGTAGTTACAGTATCGATCGCTTCGGGCCCACGAACCGAGGCACCATCGATAAAGAACTCAACGGTCCAGGTTGGGTCCGAGGTGTCAAGTTGCATCGCCAAGTTGGTGGCACCAGGAAAGGCTCCGTGAAAAGCCAGGTCGCCAACGCCGTTAGCGGTGCTGTCGAGGGCCGAGTAGATGTCGTCTACAAAGTTTGCCTGTTGGCCCCGCTTGAGCAGCCACGGGCCACCCGCCTGGTCGCTCAGCGTGTCGACCGTTGGATTGTTCATGAACCCCAACGTCATGTAGTTGAACGTATCGCCCGTTGCCGTGAGCGTGGCGGAAAGGGTGTAAGTTCTGTTCGGTAGCGGCGTGAATGGCAGGAATGCGTTGGCCGCATCGAACCCATCCACTCCAACGACCGCGTGGCCATCGGCGAACCAAGCCGCCTCGGCCTCCCACGGCGTGCCTGCGCCGGACCCTCCTTCGACCGCTACGCCGTTCAGTGGATCAGCATCACTTCCCGTGAAATCATGCTCGTAGATCGACGAGGCGTGCACCACTCCATTTACGAACGCCACGAGGCAGAACCCATGCAGCAACACTAAGCGGATCATCATTAGTACCCTTCGCAAAAAAAGAGGCCTGAGAATAGAGGTTCGTCGGACAAGCTAGTCAAAGACAATTCGAGTGGATGTTCTACCCGTGCAACGATGCGTCCCAACCGCTGCTCGAATCGAGGCGAGCGATTTTCTCGCGAGTAGAAACCAACAACCGACGATGGCGTGGCTCCGGCTAGAGATGGGACCGGGGCAATTCAGAAGCTGAACCACAGAGAGAACTCCGGCCTCGACTACGCCGACCAATTGGCCAACAAGTGTGACTACAGACCTGGGACAGGTGCAATGCATTAGGCTTCTCTCAAATGATGTGTGCTTCTGCGCCCCGAACACGCCGCGCTGCATCGCGCGAACGTACCGCTAAGAAATGCTTGACTAACTCGGTTATACTTGCGGTCCTGGGCACTCGCAAGAAATTGGCCACCTCACTTTAAGCCACCCATCCCCCTGCTGGGGTGGCGTTCACCACTCGCTGGTCGACCAAGTCTCTTTGCATCCTCGCGATCACCAATTGCCAACAAAACACTGCAATAGCAGCACACCAAGAACACTAGAATCTGTTGCCGCTGATGCCTCCTGATAGCGACTGGACCGCCCGAGGTGTTCGCCCTTCGACCTCGAATTTGCCGAATACTCGCATCAAGCCACACCTTGGCATGGGGGTCATCACCTATGGATGGTGGTTCACCGTAATTGAGACTGGCCGCCAATTGTCGCGTCCGACGATGACTGTCGACTATGTTTCCTGACCCTCAAGTGAGAACTGGAATTCGTTGTGAACTCCTTCCTCCACTTCCTCGCTCAACTCGCTCTCGAAGTTGTATTGCGGAGGAATGTACTGTTTGAATGCCGGTTGATTCATCGCCTCGACGAAACCCACCTCCTTATTGGCTTCGATTCGCACGGTGTTCATTCCGACGGGCGCGAGCAGTGAGAACTCGCCTTGTTCGATCTTGCCCGATTGTGGAGTGGCGCCACTATCTGGATCGAAGTTGATGTAACCTGCTTCGATCGGCACGCCGTTCCAAGTCACGGTGCCGCTCACTTTAGCCATGCCGGCGGGGACGTCGCTGCAGCCACTTAGCACACAACAAAGCCCAGCCAGGGCGAGCGAGATAGACATGCGGTGTCGCATCGTATTGCTCCGAATACCCATCAGAAGACTTCCTCACCATCGCGGCTGCCTAAGGCTCGGTAAAGCGCCGGATCGATCGTTTCGGTTAGGAACTCGACGGAACCATCCAAGCGGCAAGCGTTCACACCGCCGGGGTGGTAGCTGCGTGCCGATATGGCGAGTCCCTGGCCGCCATCGCGCCAGATGCAGGGCGCCTCAGGTGGGGCATCGACACCCCCGCACCATCGGAACGTGTCCGGCTCAGTTGGATTGGGTGGACGCCTGGTGGTGAAGAAGACGTTGCCACAGATAGGGTTGTAGTACCGCCCGCGCAAGTCGTTAAGGGTTTGGTCCTCGGTGAGAATAATCTCGGAGAGCAATAGAGTATTCGAAGTGCCATCGGTGACTTGAGCCTGACGGATGCTCGACTTCGGAAACAGCACTCCATCCAGGTGAGAAGCCACGGTCCAGTAGTGCTTCCCTTTGTGTCTGGTGATGAGGCTCGGCCGATCATCGGGATCGAACTTGTCGAAGAATCCCGAGGCGGCGCAACCCACGTAGTTGCCGTGAAAGCCTTGTCCAGGGTCGTCGAAGCCAGCCGGCAGCGGAGGCAGCGCTCCTGCGTGAGTATGTGTCTTCGGACTAATTCCGTCTGATGGGCAAGTGGCGCTGGGGATGACGGACACCAAGCCAGGTACGTAGTTCAACGCACTGGGGTTGCTGGCGGTCTCCATGTGTTCCTTCAGTCCGTCCGCCAAGGCGGCGAACTCGACGTAGGGCAAAATGTCATGAAACCAACAAAGGCGATCATCCTGCCTGGCGGTCCCGTCGCCGTCGTTCAACTCGTTTGTGGCGCCAGTCGGGTATCGCCCGAACGCGGTTTCGTACTCCAGAACGGCCAACCCCATTTGCTTGAGGTTGTTGGTGCATGTAGACCTGCGAGCCGCTTCGCGTGCTGCCTGAACGGCGGGAAGAAGCATCGCCACCAGAATGCCAATAATGGCAATGACAACCAGCAACTCAACCAGCGTGAACCCATCTCGGGTGCCCTTGCAACGATCAATCAACGCACACCCTCCCAGTCTCTTTTGTCTCTAGTTGCCCACTCCGGCAGTGTAAGAACCCGCTCCATGGCGTGATGTTATGCCCAATTATAACCCGGCCATCCGGTATCCATCGCGAAAAGCACCGCAATATCCCCCTCGCTTTAAGCCATCCAGCGCAATGGACAACGCCCGACTCAGCTCGCTATGCAAGGAGTTGAATTCACTCGAAAGAAGTGCGGGCGAGCGAATGACCCACACACCCCTTGCAATAAGCCACTCGGCGCCACGGTTCGAACGGATCCTTGCAAGCCCTCAGCATGTCGAACGGACGTGCAGCGGACTCAATCGAGTCACCCTTGTCTGTGACGTTTGCGAAACTCAGCTGGAGGTATTCCCTCGCTTTCCAGCAACGCCAACCGCATGCGCTCGTTGCTGGTAAAGCCGGCTAAGTTGGTGATGAGATTGATGGGCAGTTCGGTCTCGATCAACAGACGCTTGGCGCGAGTTAAGCGGCAGTAGTTGATCTCTTCGAGAATCGTTCGGCCACGGTGCGCCACGAATCGCCGATCGAGCGTTCGCCGTTTGACCTCCAGTTCATTGGCAATCTTGTCGATCGCCAACGGGTAGTGACTCGTCGTCCAGATGAGCTCCAAGGCTTGCTGAACCATGGGATCACTGGTGCTGGGAATGCAATCGGCGCCGTCGCTGGCGAACGGTTCCAGCGTTCGTGTTACCAAAGCCATGCACCACATCGACAGTGCAATGGAATTGGACGTGGGATTGGCGTGCACCTGTTCAAGCAAAGCATCGAACTCATCGCCCAGCCTGGCGGAGTGTTCCGGCTCGACGGAGTACAGTCCTGGCGACAGCAGGCCCAGAGCGCAGAACCGATGCATCAACTCGCCGTTGAAGCTCACCCACTTCTCGGTCCAGCCCGTCTTTTTGTCTGGGCGATAGCGGTGCCACTGCTTCGGGGCTAACAAGATGACACTGTCGCCTTCGATTCGCTGATTGCCCGACTGCTTCGACTCGTACTCGCCCGTTCCGTCTTTCACGAGGATCAGCGCATACTCCGGCAGGATGCGCCCGTGGATCCACTCAAACTGGTAGAGCGCCGGGTGTCCGACCGGCGGGTACTCCGAGCCAGGGCCAATCACCCCTCGACCTGCGCCAGTGAGATAGGCGCCAGTCCGCATCAGCGAGTCTGCAACGGGAAGGTAGTGGTGAAAGCCGTCGTAGGGTTCCATGGCCGATGCAAAGCTGAATAGGTACGCACAACGCGTTACGCGCGATTGGTCTAGTTTAGCCCGTGCACAACAGGCTCTGCAACGCACTCGAAGCACCGCGACGAAGACTACTTTTTCAGCGCGCCAGGCACCAACGACTGGACCGCATGGCGGTAGTCCGCCATAGATTCGCGATGTACACCAGCTTTCCGGAGTCGGTGGGCTGCATTTCTCAATACGCCGGCTAAATTGCAGAGTTTTCGATCAATTTCGTTTCTTTTTGTCTGAAAACTGCGCCCTCTACCGGATTAGGGTAAAGGAGCCCCTTGTCCATTCGGCTGGAGTGCACGCGCACCTATGAATCAGCAGTCGCAATTCCTTGAACTTTACCTAGCTCACGAGCAAGAGCTACGAACTTGCATACGTGCGCTAGTCCGCAATTACTCGGAATACGAGGACGTATTCCAGGTGGTCGTGCTTCGACTTTGGGAGAAGTTCAGCACGTACGATGCAGACCGCCCCTTTGGGCCGTGGGCGCGAGGTGTTGCAGTACGCGAGGTGTTGGAGGCGAGGCGGAAAGACGGTAAACGCCCCACCCCATTCTCGCCGGAAGCCGTGCAGGCGATCCTCGACACGTTCGAGAGTTACTGGCTGAAGAATCGCCCTTCCTCGGATCGCATGGAGGCGCTCGAGCAGTGCGTCGACTCGCTCCGCGAACGACAAAAACAACTGCTTGGACTTCGTTACAGCGACGGGCTTCGGATGTCTGAGCTCGCCAGGCGATTGGGCCGAACGGCCGCCGCCACTCAGCGTGAATTATCGCGTCTTCGCGAGCGGCTAGCCGATTGCATTCGTCGCCGACTTGCTCCAGAGAGTGGAGGGTCCAAATGACTCCTAGTGACGCAAGTGGCGAACACGCACGAGCAGTGGATTCCATACTCGCCCACCTGGATGGGACCATCAGCGAAGAGGAACTTCGCGCGCTCGACGAACAATTGGCGAACAACCCGGACGTAGCCCAAGCGTTCGTGGACCTTGCCTGTTTGGAAGGCAACTTACTGGAACTTCATCAGCGCGACTTGGTGGAAGCCAGCGCTGCGGACTTGTTGTCGGAAGCCGGCATCTCGTTGGCGACCCGCCGTCGTACGCCTGATGTGGTGCAGCCGGCGTCCCGCGGCAACGTGATTCTCTCGCACCCCATCGTCTCCACGGCAGCAGCCTTGGCTTGCATGTTGCTGGTTGGGCTTGGCGTCGCCTGGCGCACAGGTGTTGGTTCAGCGGACGTCACGTCGCCTCGCTTCGCTCAGGTTATTTCTTCGGTCGATTCGCTGTGGGCCAGGGATTATGCCCCCGACCCCGAAGGCTGGATACCAGAGGGACTAGCGAAACTTGAGCGAGGGCAAATCGAGTTGCAGTTTGGCACTGAAGTGCACGTGGTCCTTGAGGCCCCTGCCGAATTCGAAGTGTTGAATGCGAGCGAAGTTCGGCTGATGAGAGGAAAGATGGCCGCGCGAGTGAATGGCGAACTGGCCGACTTCCATGTCCACACTCCTATGGCCGAGGTCATCGATCTGGGCACGGAATTTGGCATCGCGGTAGAACCACATGGCGAGACGGCCATCGCGGTGTTTGATGGCAAGGTTGACGTGTCTCCCGAAAAGGGTCGGAGCGTTGCAACAGAAGCCCAGGCCGTGCGGCGGCTGAATGCGGGCGAAGGCCTGCTCTTGGACCGGCTGGGAACGCAGCGGCGCATCCGCAGCGTGGAGGACGACACCTTTCCCTCCCTCACTCCGACACGCAGGCCGGTTCCCTCGAGCACACCTCCGCTGATCGCGGGCATTCGCGACAACCTTCGCGATGAAGATAGCCCCAAGTTCTATCGTGTCGTGCGTGGCGGACTCAAGGAAGATGCCCTGGCGTATGTCGACCGGGAACATGAGTGGAATGGAGTCGACGAGTCGGGCATTCCGGCAGAACTGCAAGGCGCCGACTACATCATGACCTTCAATGAAGACAAGGCAGCCAGCCATTTCGAGGTCGTGTTGACGGTCGGGCGACCTGCCAGGGTTTATGTCTTATTCGACGACCGGGGCGCAAAGCCGAAGTGGCTGACAACTGGTTTTGTCGAGACCGACCTCAATATTGGAGTAGATGAGGGCCCTACTACAAACCACTTGGATTACGACATTGCGACTGGCCCCGGAACCAGTGTCGACCATGTGTTCTCCATTTGGAGTCGCGATTTGCTCGAACCGGGCGACTTGACACTGGGGCCGCGCTTCGGAGGCCATTCACGATCGATGTACGGAATTGCTGTTGTACCCCTGCCGGCTACGGAGACGAATTGATGAAGTACCGTGGCTCGCGACGCGAACTGCTGAAGGGCGGCCTGACCATGGGCGCGGCCCTGGCGCTCTCGCCGACATTGGTCGAGGGGGACGAAGTTGCTGCGCATGCACCGCTCGCCGCGCCGCCCCCCGAAGGCGCCGAGTTCTTGACGGCCTATCCCTACGGCGGGCAGATCCTGCTGCGTTGGAACAACCACATCGTGGCTGCCTACCGTGCGAATCCGGAACAGAAGTATCCCTATTTGGGCAACTTAGCGGGGCCTGCGTCCGGTTTGTCGCTCACCACCGAGTCGTCGTTGCCATATCCTCACCACCGAGGAGTTTGGCTCGGCTGCGACCCGTTGCACGGTGGCGACTACTGGAAGGACTCGAGCCACGATAGAGGACAAGTCCGCACCACCCGCCTGGAAGTCCTGGACCAGTCGCCCACCGCGGTCTCGCTTGCGAACGATTGCACCTGGGAGCGGCCGGGCCAGTCAGCGTTGCTGGACGATAGCCGTACGATCAAGTTCCACGTGGTGGACGAAGAGCGTCGTACGATCGACTTCGACATCACATTGACGGCCAAGCAAGACATCAGCATCGGCAAGGCCAAGCACTCCTTCTTCGCACTGCGGGTCGCCCCGGACTTGGCTCCGCAAAATGGAGGCACCTTGGTCAATGCCGAGGGCCTGGTGGGCGAAGCGGAAACCTATGGCCAGCCCACGCGGTGGTGCGACTACTACGGCGCCCGCGCACAGCGGCCCGACGTGGTCGAAGGGATCGCTGTGATGGACCACCCCGAAAACCCTTGGGCGCCTTGCCCTTGGTTCACTCGCGACTACGGCCACTTGTCGCCGTCGCCATTCAACTTCTTGGGCAAGAAGTGGCAACTAGCTAACGGCGAGTCGATACGGCTCCGCTACCGAGTCGTCTTGCACGCAGGCTCACCCAAAGAAGCGGATCTGAATGGTTTGTGGGGCGATTGGGTTTCTGTGAAGGCTTGAAGTAAGAGAGTTCATCGTTGTGTCGTTTTTCAACTTGGGAGTTCTTTTCGAGAAAGTGAGAAGTCTAATGATCTGTGTAAAGAGTTCTATGACCACTGTTGCCGTTTTGACCCTTGTGACCTCAGTGGCTAGCGCGGCCTCAATTTATTCATCCGATTTCGAGGCGCCTGAGTACTCTGTCGGCGATGTCGATGGCCAGGGTGGCGGCGAAGCTGGCTGGCTGGGTCCTTGGGTGAACATTTATACAAAGACCGCTAACGTCTCAAACGCGGATGCCAACGGAGGCACTCAGTCCCTTGAGTTCATTTCCTCCGGCGGGGGCGGTAGTGATCGCGTCGCCTACTATCGCAACCATCCGATCGCAGAAGCCGGAAGCAGCAAAACCGTTTCCATGAAGTTCGACCTGAATCTTGCAAGCTTGGAGAATGGTTCCTTTATCATCTATGGCCTCGACACAACCAATGCAGTTGGGCCAGAGATCACGTTGGTACACAGCGGCAGCAACTCGTTTGTTGATGTCTTTCGGCGAGACGGAGCTAGTAGCACCGATTCGGGCGTCGACGTGACCGGAGGCGAATGGCACACTTTTGAACTCGTCTCCGATATGGCCACCAGTACGTATAGCTGGTCGGTGGATGGAGTTGTCCAAGAGACTGGACTCGGATTCCGATCGTCACCTGCTGGGCTGGAACGCGTGAGGTTCTGGTCCACCTACAACAACGGCGTCTCTTACCTTGACAATGTGGTAGTCACCGCAATCCCCGAACCCTCCACCATCGCGCTGATGGGCATGATTGGTGTGCTTGGATTTGTGGCCTACCGAAGAAAGTAAACCTATCGTTCGCATGTTCTCGCAGGGGGGCGGCAAGCCCCCCTGCGGAGAGCCTGCTTTACACCCGCCGGATCTTCGCTCCTGCTTGTCCTCCATTTGGACAACAGGCACGACCGAATGTTCGTCGATCACCAAGTATCAAAACGCAACTGAGATGGCAGAACTAGTCTATTTTGCATCTGCCAAAGAAGAACTACCTATGGAGAAACAGGCAATGAATTGGTTCCCACTGACACTTAGACTCTCACTGGCTGTTGCTGTCGCCTTGGCGTGCACCTCTGGTGTAGCGCACGCTGTGCTTGTCGCTCAGACAGGGTTCGAAAGCCCTGAGTACACTACCGGCATGTCCGTCGATGCAGCGGGGCAGGGAGCTGGCGAATCGGGTTGGACCAGTGGTTGGACTGATCTATATGACTCGAACTCCGACATTCAATCGGTAACTGTAAACGGTGGAAGCCAGGCGCTGCAGATTACTTCCTACGGCATCCCTGGTACCCCCAACTCCGCTGGACCCGACAATATGTACTCACCTCGGGCCGCATATATTCGCACGGTAGATAGAATCAGCGGACCAATGGTCGTGTCGCTCAGCTACGACCTCTACGTCGACGACTGGGGCGATCAAGGACCGATGCTGCTGTATGTGCAGGACTCCGATGGATCCCATGGCCCAACGCTACTCTTCGATACTGATGGAACACTGGAAGCCTACAATGATGGTACTCCAAGAATTGACACCGGAGTCGACATCCTGGAAGACACCTGGTACGACATCGACTTGGTTGCAAATTATGGTACTCGACAGTTCCAATTGCTGGTCGATAACGTCGATGCGGGAACCTATAACTTCAGGGAGGTCGGCACGGAAGGTTTTGGTAGGATCCAATTCTACCAACAGATTAACGGCACTGCCTTCTATGACAATGTATCTATCGAAGCAGAGGAGTCGTTCCTCGGTTTGTCCGTCGAACGCCGGCCTGGCGAAGCCACGGGTTCGATCACGCTGCGAAATTCTTCTGGCGAGAATGTCGAGATTGTGGGCTACACCATTCGCTCGGCTTCCAGCGCGCTAAGCGAAACTAACTGGATTCCGATTACCGGAAACTACGACGACACGCCGGGCACTGGTGACGGGTCGGTGGACAACGACGACGTGTGGACCATCCTGTCGGAGAACACTGCCCCGGCGGATCTGAGCGAGACGGTGTTCGGTTTCACGGGTCCCAACACGCCCGGAGTCTTGGCGAATGGGGCCACCATCGACTTGGGCAACGCCTGGGTGCAGAATCCCACGGAAGACCTTGTACTCGAACTGCTGCTTGCCAACGGCGACATCATCACGCCGGGCGTTGAGTTCACCGGCAACGGCGACGCGAGCTTCGCGCGATCCGACCTCGACTTTGATGGCGACATCGATATGGACGACTTCTTAGTCTACAACAGCGGCTTGTTCACAGACCTTTCCGCGTTGACCTTGCCTTTGGCCTACCAGCAAGGCGATATCGATGGCGATGGCGACAACGACTTCGACGACTTCGTGCAGTTCAAAGCCGACTTCGATGCCTTTGCGGCCTCCGTTGGCGGACTGACATTTGCACAGGTGACAGCCGGTGTGCCCGAACCGAGTTCCGTGTTCTTGCTTGTCACCGGTGTGGTTGCCATTGGGGCGGCACTGCGTCGACGCTCGTCGGCTGTGGCCGCATTGATAGTCGTTGCCTTGATCGCAACAAGCGAGGCGAACGCTCTTGATCTGGTGGCCCAGACCGGCTTCAACGACGCCTCCGGCATTAACTCCGACGGCACTCCCAGCTCACCCTACGAATCGGGCACGAGCATCATCGGAGGCAGCGGAGCCGGCGAACCAGGCTGGACTAGCGATTGGACCTGGAGCTCCGAGACCGCGCGCATGGCTTCGGCCGCGCCGCAAGCGACTGAAACCTTCGAAGGCGACATGGCACTGCGGATCGATGCCAGCTCGGGCAACAATGCTTCCACCTTCTTCCGAGATTTTACTCCTCTCCAGCCCGGCCACGAGGTCGTGATGAGTGTTCGCGTTCGTCCCGAGGTGTTTACAACGGGCACTCCCACCATGTACCTCATGGACAGCAGCAACGGAGGACAAGGAGCCGTATTCTGGCCTGCGGCCGATGGCTCGGTTGAGCTCAAGGATGGCGCCCCCACCGTGGAGGCGATGCCTGCGAACACTTTCGATCCCAACACCCCGAGCTGGCTGCAATTCGAAATCAAATCGGATATCGCAGCGAAGACTTTTACTTTGAGCCTTAACGGCGTCGATTCCGGAGATGTTTATGACTATCGAACGGGTGCGGTGAACATCGACCGGTTCCAGATTTGGTCAAATGCGACGCTGGCCTTCTTTGACGAAATCGTCATCTCCGAAACACCCCACAATGAAGTGGAGCAATTGCAGTTGCAGGTGAATCAGGAGACGGGCGAAGTCAGCATCGTCAACACATTCGGCGAGACGTTTTCGCTGGACACCTATAAGATTACGTCTGCCAACGGCTTCACTCCTGGCGACTGGGATAGTCTTCAGGATCAAGACACTGCCAACGCCGTTCCCCTGGGAGCCGGTTGGGTCGAGGCTGGTGGATCAACCAACAGTCTGTTGGCCGAGACGACTTTGACCCCGCTTGAAATCGGGGCATCAGAGTCTGTCAGCCTTGGCTTCGTCTATGATGAATCGCTGGACATGGAAGACCTCGTGTTCTCCTATCGCGATCCCGCCACCGGTGCTGTCCGCGATGCGTACGTCAGCTACGTCACCGTTGTGGCGCTGACTGGCGACTTCAACGACGATGGCATCGTGAACCTTGCCGACTACACGGTCTGGCGGAACAACCTGGGTGGGCCCGAGTCGGCGCTCAACGGCAACGGCGTTAACACGGGTGGCAGCGCCGGTGTGGTCGACCAGGCCGATTACGCCGCGTGGAAGAGCAACTTTGGCAACACATCGGGCGCCGGCGCTCTGCAAACCCTTAGCACCAACGTCCCCGAGCCCGGCACCGCCACGCTGTTGGTTCTCGCCGCCGGCGGATTGGTGTGCAGCCGAAGGTTCCGTCCAAGAACCATGGCACGAGTGGTTACGCTTGTGATCACCGGAATGCTGGCTCTACAGCAATGCGAAGCGGTAACCGTCGATCGAAGCTTCAGCATGGGCGACACCTTTGGCGAGGGGGGTGGCGATGGCACACCCTCGCAAGGCGAAGTTGCCTCCAGCAGCTTTGGCAGTCCCTTTGATGTGCTGGACGGAGCCACTGGCACCGACCTGGACGAAGACGACCTGGAGAACCTGGGAGGAGCCACGTATCACCTGATTACCGCGGGCGATGTTTCCATGGGTCATCCCGGCAACGTTGGTTCGTCCGCCATGGAGTTCAACGGAGCAGGGAACTTCCTGGCCGACGTCAACCACGCCAACGACGAATCGTTCAACACCATCGGAAGTGGCACCTCGCAAGGGTTGCAGCTGTGGGTGTTTCCCCACGACGAGTCGTGGCAGTCTGAGTTTGGCCAGTCGATCGTGTTCGATTCGGGCAACGCCGGCGGGCCTGCCATCTCGCCCGATGGTATGTGGACGCAAGTCGCATTCGGCCATAGCACCGATATTCCAACCAGTGTCGCCGTCACCGAAGAGCGTTGGTACCACGTGGCCCAACACATCTTTCTAAACACGGATGCCAACGCGCCCAACGTGCTACCCGGCAAAGATCCGGCAAGTGCCAACACCAGCGTGATCTACGTCGATGGCGTCGCCGTTTCGGCCTTGAACGACGTGAACACGAATCAAAGCGTCACTCCGTTTCTAGTTGGCGCTGCGGAGTTCCAGGAAACCAACCTCGCCTTCTTCGATGGCGTGCTGGACGAACTGGAAGTTTATAGCAGTGCGCCCGACGAGTTTGATCTGTTCGCCGATAACGATTACATAGCGAACATCATTCAAAGTATCCCCAACGGGGGTTTTAAGACCGGCGATATCACGCTCGATGGCATCGTGGACGAAAGTGACGCCGACGCCCTGATCGCTGGGTGGCAAAAGGCGAAGATCTTCGAAGGCATCCATAACGACGTGTATGTCGGCGACTTGGAGACCTACGGCTGGGGCGACTTGAACCTCGATGGCGTCGTCAACCTGGCCGACGCGTACATCCTGCACTCGGAGATACCAGGCGGTTTGAATTTCGCCCTGTTGTTGGGCGGTGGCACCCAAGTGCCCGAGCCAGGGGGCCTGCTGCTTCTCGCCGCAGGTACGTTGGGCATAGCCATCGTCCGCAAACGGGCATAGTCCCGCGCCACCTCAGACGGGGGCTGGGCAGCGCACCGTCTGGGGTGGTTATCGGGCTACGGAGCTAAACAGGAACTGAACGGAGAACAACGAAGTGACGAGCCAAATCATCAAGAACCGCAAGGGTTTTACGCTGGTAGAACTCCTGGTTGTGATCGCGATCATCGGCATTCTGGTGGCCCTGTTGTTGCCGGCCGTGCAGGCGGCCCGCGAGGCAGCCCGTCGCTCGCAGTGCCAGAATCGCTTGAAGCAGGCGTCGCTCGCTTGCTTGCTGTTCGAGTCGGCCCGAGGCCACTTGCCTTCGTCGAGCACCACTGTCGACGGTGAAGGGATCGGATACGTGGCGCAGATTCTCCCCTATCACGAAAACGAGAATCTACACGATCTGATTGACTACACGGTTAGCTATCGCGACCAAAAGAACTACATCGCTCGCAACACTCCACTGCCGGAGTTCCGTTGCCCGTCGCAGGCAGCCTACGATCCAGTTTACGAATCTGGTGAGGCTGGTAACACGATCAACAACCCTGAATCGCCGCTGCGGACGCACTTCGTGGCCATCCAGGGTGCTACCATCGACTGCCCGGCACCCAGGCTGCGTTCGCAACCTTATTACGAAATGGACAGCATTTGCCATACGAATGGTGGTAATGCCATCAATGGCTTGATCTATCCGATGAGTGATTTGGAGTTGCGCAAGGTGGTCGATGGGACCAGCAATACGATGATGCTTGGCGAGATGTCGTGGATGGTTCAGATCCAGCGCGGCTGGATCACCGGTGTGTCGTCCGTGCGGTGGGCTTACACCTCAAAGAATGTTAAATACCAGCTCCGTGTAGCGGGGCGGCGGCCGCCCATTCCGGAGCTGCCCGATCTCGGAGTTACGGAAGCCGATCCCGACTATCTGTCGAACAACACCAGCCTGGGAAGCTTGCATCCCGGTGGCGCACACATCGGCATGGGCGATGGTTCGGTGCACTTCATCAGCGAAGATACGTCGGAAATCGTACTACGCGCCTTGGCAAGCCGCTCGGTCGGTGAGATTTTCGAGTCGCCTTTCTGATAGTTCTCTACTTGTGAAAATCGTTTCGATGCAATTCAAGTTGTGCGGCGTTCTGCGGTTCGTTGGCCTGCTGGTCGTGGCAGTTACGGTAGCAGGGTGCAATGGATCTGACCATTACCACGTGAATGGGACCGTAACGCTGGATGGAGATCCAGTGACGGCTGGCAGGGTGCTGTTTGTGCCGACAGAAAGTGGCCGCACAGCCGTTGGCGCCATCCAATCGGATGGTAGCTTCTCCCTAACGACCGACGGGGTCACTGGCGCACGCGCCGGTCACTATCAGGTTGCCGTTCGGCCACCCGGCAGCGCGGTTAGCGAGGAGAGTACGCCGGTGGCGATTGAAAGCAACATCCCCACACGGTACGGCAACGTCGCTACGTCTGATCTGACCTGCGTGGTGGATAGTTCATCGAGCGATGGCGTCCAACTGTCCCTGACGACCAAGGGCGAATAGCGGGCAGCCTGCGTCTTGAGGAACAGGCGTCACCGCCGCTTTGCATCGAAGACCACGCTGTTGACGCCTGGCACGTCGTCAGCGATTTCGCAGCCGCGGAGCGTCTCCTGATCGCTCCCAATCCGCTTGATACGAACGCGATAGAGACCCACTGGAACCATCGGCGCGCTTTCGCCGTTCCGCGTCAGCGTTACTTTGCCACCACGGTCGGCAGCGCCTTGGTAGACCGGCAGGCCGTCGCCCAGGAACGACTCCATTTCAAGGGTCACCGTTGCGCCATCCAGCGGTTTGCGGCCATGCTGTAATCGAATGATCGTTCCGATCCGTTGCGATTGAGTTTGGTAGGCTTCGAGCCGGCTCTGAAGTTCCTGTTCGCTCAGATTGCCATCGCCATCCAAGTCGGCGCGTTCCAGAGCAGACGCCAGTGCTGGACTTTCTTCAAACTCGCTTCCACCGATCACTCCGTCAGCGTTTGCATCGTAGGTCTCTATCGCAAGTCTTGCCGCCTCCGCAGGTTCGTGCAGGACAGGGGTTACACGGTCGGAACAGCCACCGAGGATACTCAGTAGCGGCAGCACTAGACATTTCCGCCATTGCATCGAACGTCTCTCAGGTTACAGAGTTCAGAAAGCTGGACTTTCCTCGCCGCGCGCGGGTGAATCGCGCGCGCTGCGCCCGCGGCAGATCATTGCGTCCGATCGGTCGTCGAGCCTAGCCTCTCCCAAACAAGCAGGTCGATGTCATACTCGATCGAGTGAACGGATCCATCGCAATACACACCCTGCAGTCCCCCCGCATGGGCGCTGCCAAAACGCACCGAGCAAACATCGTCGGCTCCCGTGTCGGGTTGCGGCACGGTGTCTCCCCTGCGGTTGGTCCAGCGGATCATGTCCCAGTCGTAGCCAGCGAGTAGCGAGTTGTTGTCCGAGCAGTTGTTGTCCCTGCTCTCCTCGGAGTAGAACATGGGGCTGAGGAACTTCTCACCCACCATTAAGGTGTTGGAGGTTCCTTTTTCGATCTGTCGCATCTTCAAGGGGAACCGAGGACGAACTACGCCGTTCAGCTTGCGCACGTTCGGCCGAGTGAAGCTGCCCCAATTGCATTCGGGGTACTTGTTGAGGCATCCCGGCGAAGGTCCGTCGTACAAGCCCACCGGATTGCCATCGACGGCAGGGTAGGTACCGCCGCAGGCGGCGTAATCGGACTTGGCAACAAGCCCACCTGGATTGGGCAACGAGTTGTGCGCCCCTTCGGGCCCGTACGACAGCACCGGAGGGCGTCGGCTGGGACAATAGAACGTGGGTATGGGCGTATTGCGCATCTCGGTGAGAGCGAAACGCTTCTGTGCACCGGTAAGCCCGGTGCCGATATCCTGCAAAGCAGATAACTCCAGGTGCACCAAGATGGAGAAGGCCCACCCGCCAGGTTGCCGCTCGCCAGTGCCGAGGTCGGGATCTCCCGACCAGCGAAACCCCCATCCGCCTGATGGGAGTTCGCTAATGGTTGACTCATAGTTCAAGAAGCCCAATCCAATTTGCTTCAAGTTGTTCGCACACTGCGTACGGCGTGCAGCTTCGCGGGCGGATTGGACGGCTGGCAGCAGAATGGCCACGAGAATGCCAATGATGGCAATCACCACCAGCAGTTCAACGAGGGTGAACCCAAGTTTCGAACTTTTGCAGTTCATCTACCTTGTTCTCCGGAAGTGCTGCTCGCCAATCTTGGCGTGTGTAGAGCCACAATCGTGTACGAAAAGAACGTTGCCAGAACAGCGCGTGCAAGGTGACTTTACAGCCCCTGCGACGACGAGCAGATGAGGTGATGAGAGTAGGGATAAGTGCGATGGGATAAGCAGCTAGCGCAGTATTATCTTATCGGATGGAAGACTATTCACCACTTCGCTACCCGCCTCTTTTTCAGACAGCTGCGTTACCTGCTTGCTTTAAGAGTGTTGCCATAGACCTTCTGGTTGCAATCAAACATCCCTATTCGCATATGGGGCCTTGCATGACGCGTTTCTTGCAGGCACTGACCGAAAAGAGGGCGATATCCAATCCCGGAATTCACAACTGCAAGCTAAAATAAACGTCGACAATTCGACCTCGGCCCTACCCAGCGCGTTCACACTTTTCTCGGTAGCTCCGAAGCCTTTTCCTTTGCTCCACCACAGTCCGTGCCACCCCAATTCCAGGGCTACGGCCTGCTGGCCAGGGGCTTCTCGTCCCTTCGTTCAACCCTCTGCCACTCGCAGCCTTGTTCCATCGTGAACTCAGGAGACCTCGATGAAGTCCTTCCACTGCTGTCTGCTAGTCGCTCTGTTCGTCCGTTTCGCTGCGCCCAGCACTGCGCAAGAGTTAATCGCCTACGAACCGTTCGAGGACATGTTCACCGGCTTTTCCGCCGCCGGGCAGGGCAGCGGAATTGGTTGGGGAGACTGGGACGGAGCGTTCTTCGACGACACTTGGGTGCTGCACAAGAACTCAGGCGCCGATTTTGGGCAGTCGAGCATCGAAGACGGTGGTTTGAGTTACACCGACCCAGGTGGAAACATACTGACCGTAGCAGGAAATCAGAAGTTACGCGCCGCGGGTGCAGCTGGCGTCGAAGCGCGGGTGTTTCGTCCGATCGCCGGCACAGGACCGAACTCCACGCTCAGCGACCTCGCCGGCGGAACTGGCAATAGTTACTACATTTCGTTCATCGGAAAGCGCGAGGGCCAAACCGACGCGGAGTACCACGGGACCGACCCGACACCCGAAAACCCGTACAGTCGCTTTGCCCACTTCGGCCTTTACGGTCAACCTCAGGTTACCGAGAACCCCACCAAACCGGGCGAGCAAGCCATCGTCGGCAACACGTTCGTAACCGACGACAACAACCACTGGGTCTTTAGCGGACTAGATGCTCAACTGGATACGGGCGTAACCTACGGTGGCGACGACCAACGTTTCGTGGTCCTCAAGGTGAGCATCGGCGGCGGTACCAATGGGGCCGACTTCGTGGAAATGTGGATCGACCCCGTTTTGACTTCCGAGTTGGATGCCAACGGTACCAACGTGGCGAAGGTCATGGCGAACTATGCGGAGGTAGAGAACGAAGTGGTGCCAGCCGACGGTGACTTCAACGACGACAATGTCGTCAACCTCGCCGACTATGCCCTTTGGCGGAACAACCTGGGAGCTCCGGAAGGCACGCTGCCCAATGTCGGCGGTTTAGTGGGATCGATTGGCGTGGATCACTACAACCTGTGGAAGTCCAACTTCGGAGCGGAGGGAGGGGAGATGGAGATTGTCGATCCCTCGAACTTCACCCAAGCAGCCATCGGCATCGGTGCTGGAAACGATAGTAGCGGCCGCGCGCCGGGAGACATGATCGTCGACGAGATCCGCATCGGCCTGACCTGGCAGTCGGTTACGCCTCACACCACGGCGGGCGCGGCGATTGCCGGCGCGAGAGTACCGGAACCAAGCTCGCTGCTGTTGATGGCCTGTGGTTCGGTAGCCCTGATGGGGATGCGTATCCGGCGCTGCTATACTGCAGCAGACTAGCCACCAGGCTGGCAGTACCGTTGAATCTCCCATCTCAAGTGAGCCAACCCTGTGAAGCACCTCGCCGTGTTCTACTTGCTCTTGTCCGCCTGCATCACGGTGTCGGCGGCTGACAAACCGCGAGTGTTCGTGCTCACAGACATCGAAAACGAACCGGACGACGCCATGTCGATGGTTCGTTTTCTAACCTACGCCAATCACTTCGATGTCGAAGGGCTGGCGGCCACCACTTCCATTCATCAGCAAGGTCGCGTTGCTCCGGAGCGCATCCGCCGCATTGTTCAGGCGTATGGCAAAGTACGGGACAACCTCGAGAAACACGAGCAAGGCTATCCGACCGCGGAGTTTCTTCTGGATCGTGTCACGGAGGGATTGCCAGTCTACGGCATGAACGGAGTGGGTGAGGGCAACGACTCCCCCGCTTCGGAGATGCTGATCGAAGCAGTGGATCGGAACGATCCTCGGCCGATGTGGGTCACGGTTTGGGGCGGTCCGAACGTGCTGGCTCAGGCGCTTTGGAAAGTCCGGGAAACACGTTCCGCCGACGAACTTAAGCAGTTCGTCGCCAAGCTTCGCGTCTACACGATCTCCGACCAGGACGACAGCGGACCCTGGCTACGTGAACAGTTTCCCGATCTGTTCTATGTGGCAAGTCCAGGCTTTCACGCTGGGGGCGGCTACCACCACGCAACTTGGAGCGGCATCAGCGGCGACAATTTTCACGGCCGCTTCGTCGGTGCCGATTTCGATCTGGTGACCAACCAATGGCTGGACGAGAACGTGCGGCAAAAGGGGCCACTTGGTGAAGAGTATCCGCTCTGGGAGTATCTGATGGAGGGCGACACCCCTTCGTTTTTCAATCTGATTGACAACGGATTGAGCGATCCGGAGCACCCAGAGTGGGGCGGTTGGGGTGGCCGCTATGAACAGTACACGCCTCCGAAGCAAAAGTGGCACTCCCAACAAGAGACGCGCCCCTTTTGGTCCGACGCCGAAGACGAGGTGTTGGGCATCGACCACCGCTGGCACACCGACAACCACGCAACGATTTGGCGGTGGCGTGAAGCCTACCAGAACGATTTCGCCGCACGAATGGATTGGACGATCAAGCCATACGACGAAGCGAACCATCCACCGGTCGCCAAGCTCGGGCATTCCGATCGTCTGACGGCCACGCCTGGCGAGGTAGTACAGCTCAGCGCTGAAGGCAGCCACGATCCGGACGGCGACACGTTGTCCTACCATTGGTTCTACTACGGAGAAGCCGGCTCGCTGACCGTTTCCAGCGGAAGAACTGGCCAGCCCGTCGCGATCAGGGGCTTCGACCGAGCGAACGCATCGTTCCGAGTGCCGACGCAGCGAGTGATGCCTCCGGGTGTCGGCACCATGCACATTATTCTCGCGGTGACGGACGATGGAATGCCGCGATTGACACGCTATCGCCGAGTGATCGTGGATGTGAGAGAATCGCAAGATGGAAAATAATTCACTCACACGCCTAACTTTACTTGTAGTCCTCGGCCTGCTGTTGCTCGAAGGGCCAAACGCCGCGTTTGGGCAAGCGCGCTTCGGCGCGAACTTGTTGAGGAAAGAACCCTCCTGGTATCGCAGCGACGAAGCGAAAGCCATTGCGGACAGCGTACTGCAGTATCAGTCGCCCCAAGGTGGCTGGCCCAAGAGCACGGATCTCGCCAGGCCGCCGCGTTCGCCCGACGATATCCCTCCCCCTGGCGGAGGCCGCGCGAACAGCCTCGACAACGACGCAACTACGGTCCCGATGCAGTTTCTGGCACGTGTGGCTCACGCCACCGACGATGCCAAATACCGCGATGCGTTCCTTCGGGGAGTCGACTATCTGATCGCCGCCCAGAACCCCAACGGTGGTTGGCCTCAGTTCTGGCCTTTGCGGAGGGGCTACTACTCTCACATTACCTACAACGACGGAGCCATGATCCGCGTCCTCGAACTGCTTCGCGACGTGGCTCAGGGAGACGATCCATACGATTTCGTGGATGGCGAACATCGCGAACAGGCTGCCCGCGCGGTCGAACTCGGCATCAATTGCATCCTCAAGACCCAAATCGAACAAGACGGGCAGCTCACAGCGTGGTGCGCCCAGCACGACGAAACGACGCTCGAACCCGCCTGGGCCCGCGCGTACGAGCCGCCATCGCTTTCCGGGGCGGAGTCGGTGGGCGTCGTTCGCTTTCTGATGTCGATCGACGACCCATCGGACGAGGTGATTCGCGCCGTAGAAGGAGCGGTCGCATGGTTGCGATCGGTGCGAATGAACGGCTGGCGCGTCGAACGGGTGAGAAACGGCGAAAGACGAAGAGATCGACGTCTGGTCGCAGACCCAGAAGCCCCGTCTCTGTGGGCTCGATTCTATGAGCTGAATACGAATCGGCCGCTGTATCTCGACCGCGATTCCGTGTTCCGCTACGACTTTAGCGAAATCAGTTACGAGCGTCGGAGCGGATACGCCTACCATGGCACATGGGCCGCTTCGCTGCTCGAGAGAGACTATCCGAGGTGGCGCGCCAAGCACGGCCTGGCAAACGAAGGGGAGGTGATCGAAGGCGGGGCCCTCGCGGGCCAGCGCCATCGAGTGATCGTTTCCACCGACATCGGTGGTACCGATCCGGACGATTTTCAGTCGATGGTTCACTTGCTGGTCTACGCGGACGTGCTCGATCTCGAAGGCCTGGTCTCCTCGCCCTACGGCCCAGGCCGGAAGGAGCATATCCAGGAGGTTATCGACGGCTACGAAGCCGACTATGCCAACCTCAAGACTCATTCGAGTCACTACCCCACGCCTGACGCACTGCGCGCGATCACCAAGCAAGGCGAGACAAAACGGGCACCCTACGCCGGTGTGCGGCAGCCCACCGAAGGATCGGAATGGATCATCGAGTGCGCTCGGCGGGATGATCCGCGACCATTGCATCTACTTGTCTGGGGCGGCATCGAGGATGTGGCCCAAGCTCTGCACGATGCCCCGGATATCCTACCGAAGCTGCGGGTGTATTGGATTGGTGGACCGAACAAGAAATGGTCGCCGGATGCTTACCAATACCTTGTCGACAACCATCCCAAGCTGTGGATGATCGAGAGTAACGCGACCTACCGAGGTTGGTTCACCGGCGGGAATCAACTGAACGACATGGGGAATGAGGAGTTCGTATCAGAGTTTGTCGATGGCCATGGTGCGCTAGGCGACTTATTTGAGAGCAAGAAGCCCGAGGTCAAAATGGGGGACACCCCCTCGGTCGCTTGGTTGCTACGAGGGAATGCCAGCGATCCGTCCCAGCCAAGTTGGGGCGGCAGCTACGTCGCCGCCTGGGAAAGGCCACTGCTGCGACTCACTCGCATGCCCACTGCTGACGACCAAATGGAAGTGTTCGGGATCCTCGAGTTGGCGCTGCCAGTCGACGATGTGCTCAAGGACGCCGAGGCCGTACTGAGGGTTGAGAACCAACGCTTGGATGGCTACTTCGCTCCAGACAACACGGTCCGATTTCGCTTCAGTCCAAAGTCCGCTAAGAGGTACGAGTTTGTACTCGAGAGTAGCTTGCAGTCCCTGGACGGGAAGGCGGGAGCCGTCGTTGCGTACTCTATCTCATCCGAAACGGCAAAGCGGCCCACAGCCCGGTTGCCAAACTGGTGGACGGACAATCCCGCCGTGGAGGCCTCGGAAGGTTCACACGTGGGAGTGAGAACCGTAAGTCGCTGGCGAGGTGAATTCCTCGGCGACTTCGCAGAACGGATGCAACGGTGCCAATCTCCGGCGCCCGCGAGGTCTAAACGCTAGGCGGAACCCCAGGAGACGAAGCACGCCCGGCAGGACTCGAACCTGCAACCCCTGGTTCCGAAGACCAGTGCTCTATCCAATTGAGCTACGGACGCGTGGTGGGCTGCCACTTCGCGGCAGCGCCCCTTATCTTAACCTGTCGAGACACGGTTGGGGAGGCTGGGTTCGCACGCACTAGCTGGCTGTGGGGTAGTAGCCCACGGCGAATAGTTGCTTGGGGTCGGTCCAGATTTGGCCGGGGGCGAAGCCGGCGGATTGGACTAGGTCGGCGAAGCTGTCGGGGCGGTATTTGTGCGACAGCTCCGTGCGGATGCTTTCGCCGGCGGAAAAGGGGACCTGGGCCTTGCCGATGCGGACTTCCTGATCCGTGCGGCTTACCAGGTGCATCTCCACGCGGCTGTGCGACTCGTTGTACACCGCCTGGTGGCGGAACTGGTCAAGTGAGAAGTCTCCGTCCAACTCCTGGTTGATGCGACGGAGCAAGTTCTTGTTGAACGCGGCGGTCACGTTGTCCGCGTCGTCGTAGGCGGCTTCGAGCGTTTGGCGGTCTTTCGCCAGGTCGAAACCGATCAACAGCCCGCCGCCCGGTCCGACGAGCTCGGCGATCTGTGCGAGCAGTTGCCGCGCGGGCTCGGGGCGGAAGTTGCCGATGGTGGAGCCAGGGAAGTAGACCACTCGGCGATCGATGTCCGTCTCGGTCTCGGGTAGTTCGAACTTCGCCGAGAAGTCCGCGCACACCGGCAGGACTTCGATGTCGGTGAATTGCTCCGCAATGCGATCGGCCGCTTCGAGCAAGTGCTCGCCTGAGATGTCGACTGGCACGTAGCACAGCGGCAGCGGCGTGCTCTCCAGCAGCCAGCCGGTTTTCATGCTGCTGCCGCTGCCAAGTTCGATGAGCATGCTGCGGGGGCCAATCAGCTCTCCCATCTCGCCCGCGTGCTCCTCCATGATGCCCACTTCGGTCCGCGTCAGGTAGTACTCCGGCAGTTCGCAAATCTGGTCGAACAGTTGGCTTCCCCGCTGGTCGTAGAAGTACTTGCTCGGCAAGACCTTCTGCGGCGCGCGCAGTCCGGCGAGCACGTCGCTGCGGAACTGTTCGCGGCTGGTAATTGATGGGCACTGGGACGGGGCCGGGGAAAGCATGAACAAACCTTCTTGCGGAAGATGTGAAGTTGTAGTGAGTGAGCGAACGAACCGACGGCTCATCAGCGAGCCAGGCGGATGCCGGAGAACTGCCAGCGGGCGTCGGGCGGGAAGAAGTTGCGGTAGGTCGGGCGGATGTGAGTAGCCGACGTCGCGCACGAACCACCGCGCAATACGTACTGATTGCACATGAACTTGCCGTTGTACTCGCCGATTGCGCCAGCGGGCGGGCGGTAGCCGGGGTAGGGCGTGTAAGGGCTGGCGGTCCATTCCCACACGTCGCCGTAGAGTTGCTGCATGCCGCCTGCGGAGCGGGCGGGGCGGGGATGGTACAAACCGCTTTCGACAAAGTTGCCAGTCGGTTCGACCTGCGGCGCGGTGGCCGCCTGCTCCCATTCGGCTTCGGTGGGCAGTCGACATTCACGCCAGCGGGCGTACGCGTCGGCTTCGAAGAAGCTCACATGGCAAACCGGCGCGGCGAGGTCGAGCGGCTCGAGGCCCGCCAAGGTGAACTCGCACCACTGGTCGTCCAACTGGTGCCAGTAGAGTGGAGCGGTCCAGTTCTGCTCGCCCACGGTGTTCCAACCGAGCGACAGCCACAGTTCGGGCCGCTGGTAGCCGCCGTCTGCGACAAACTCCAGGTACTCGCCATTGGTCACCAATCGCGACGCGAGTTCATGAGGCTGAAGCAACACTTCGTGCAGTGGGCCTTCGTTGTCGTAGGCAAACTTTTCGCCATGATGGCCCATTGATCGCACGCCCTCGGGCCCCGCGATCCACTCCAGCTCTGCGGGCGAGTCGTTTTGGTTTCCGCGCGGCGAGTGGTAAGCGGGCCACAGCGGATTGCAGGAGAGCATGTGCTTCACATCGGCGAGGATCAACTCCTGATGCTGCTGCTCGTGATGCAGGCCGAGTTCAATCGTCTGCAAGATGGCATCGTCCAGTTCACGCTCGGCTGTGAGTAGCTCGCCAATTCGGGCGTCGACCGTTCGGCGATACTGTTTGATCTGATCCAAGCCGGGCCGAGACAATAGCCCACGCTGCGGCCGGGGGAACTGCTTGCCGACCTGATTGTAGTACGAGTTGAACAGGTACTCGAACGACGGATCAACTGGCTGGTAGTTGCGAACTGCCGGCTTGAGCACGAACGTTTCGAAGAACCACGTGGTGTGCGCCAGGTGCCAGCGGACCGGGCTGGCGTCGGGCATCGATTGGATCACGCAGTCTTCGGGCGACAGTGGCGCGCACAACTGATCGGTTTGCTGGCGAACGCGTTGATACTGGGTGGACAAGCTGCGCTCGGACGTCGCGCGAGGTGCGGCGCACGCCTGGAAGGAACTGGCCATGATGGTCGTTTCTTGCAGTGAAGGTGAGTGGAGTTTCGTGGGACTATAGGAAACGGTGCGGTGGCGACCACCGAAAGTCCGATGAGTGGCACATCCTGTGCCAAAGCCGCCAGACCGTATCCTTGCAGTCGAACGCTTGCTCTCTCACTGGCAAACTGCTCGTGCAACTACCAGTCTCGCGGCATTTTGCTCGCGATGCAACCATGCGGTTGCGAGCCACGTATATCAAGAGTCTAATATTTCACTTCAAGGATCAACCATTCGTGCGTGCCGTACAGGCATGCAACCTCCGTGGCGGCGAGTTTTCAGAGGATCTCGCACCTTCACTCGCCACAAACATCTGTAGTGCGCCTTATGACTGAACCACCCGATTTACCACCGCCTGCAACCCTGCATCGCGGAAAGCACCTGGAGCTAGTCGCACAAGGGCATTGGGAATACGCCACGCGCACCATTGCTAGCGGCGCGGTCGGCATTGTTGCCATCACACCCGACCGACAAGTGATCCTGGTAGAACAGTATCGCATTCCTGTCGGGCGGAGCGTGATTGAGATCCCAGCGGGCTTGGTGGGCGACACGGCCGATTTGGCCGGCGAACCGATGCTCACCGCTGCCCAGCGCGAACTGCTGGAAGAGACCGGCTACGAGTCGGATGAGTGGTCGCTGCTCGCGGAAGGCTACTCCTCGCCAGGCCTTACCGACGAGTCGGTGACGTTCTACCTGGCCGAGAACGTTCGCAAGACCGGACTAGGCGGGGGCGACGAAGCCGAGTCGATCATCGTGCACGAGGTACCGCTCGACGAAGCGGATAGCTGGCTGGCCGCCAAGACCGAAGGGGGCGAAGGGGTCGACTTCAAACTACTGGCCGGGTTGTACCTCGCCGAGCGACGACTGCCGCGCGGGTAGAATATTGGTTGCACATTCAGTGCAGAATTAGCCCCAGCGCGGCCGTGGCGCAACCAAAGACGCTGAACATGAGGACGCAGAGGAAACAGAGAGTCGGGAGCCTCTCGCGGTGGTCACGCTGGATATTTAGCCACGTATGAACACCGATAGACACGGATTGCATTGCGTGAGTGCAACGCATCCAAACAGCCCCGCAGGCGCGAAATATGGCAGCCCGGGGCACCGCCCCGGGTAAGAGAGCTCTACAAACGGCGTCTCTCCTTTTCGTGTTTCTTTGTGCTTCTTTGTGGCAATACCCGGCCCGGTTGCGGTCTCGGTCATGCTCCGGATAGTGGAGAAACTGCTCCTCGACCGCTGCTGTGGTTGCGCGCCAAACCCAGGGCGGCACTTCGGCTCGTCCCTCGCCTCCGCTTGCCCTGGGCTATCATATTTCGCTCCTTCGGAGCTGTCTTCACACATCGCACTCACGCAATTCGATCCGTGCAATAGTATTCTCTGCGAACTCTGTGCCCTCCTGTTCAACCCGCTTTGATTTCGGCTTGGCCACGTTGGGTCGTTGCGTGTTCATCCGTATTTGAGGATTGCAGGAATAGCCACCAAAAGGATCAAAAGGCGCAAAAAAAACAGATGCCCTGCAGGCAAAGTTTCCTTTTCGTGTTTCTTCGTGCCTCTTTGTGGCAATACGCGGCTTGGTTGCGGTCTCGGTCATGCTCCGGCTAATGGATAGCTTGCTCCTCGACCGCTGGAAGAACGGCACTTTAACCCGGGGCGGTGCCCCGGGCTGACATGTTTTGCTCCTTCGGAGCAGTTCTTATTCAGTGCTTCTCTTCCAACATCCGTGCCCTTCCGTGTTCGTGTTCATCCGTGGCTAAGAAATACTAAACCTAGCGCAGTAGTAGAATGCACTTCACAACGTCGGCAGCGAGCCGGTGTCGCGGAGGTCGCGTAGCATTTGGCGGCATTCCAGGGGGTCGGTGGGGTCGAGCTTCACCAGGTTTTCGACGACTTCGTCGGCCATGGTCCGCTTGCCGAGTTTCTCCAGGCACCACGCCAATGATCGGCCCGATTCATGGAAGCTGCGGTTGGCGAGCTGCGTGTAGGGAACCGGAGTCGGTTGGCCGGCGCGACGCCACGCTCGCAGGCCGAGTTGGTAAGCGTAGCCAAAGTGTCCACGAGCCAAGGGAAAATCGTTCCCCGCTTCCAATGCCACTTGGCCCAACAGCAAATGAGCGTCGAGACAATCGGAACAGCCCGAGAGCAACCATCGCAACTCGTCCTGTGCGACGTCCAACTCGCCGGCGTCGATCATCATCTGCACTTCTTCGATGTCTTCGGCGCGGTCGCGAGCACAGCGGGGATGACGAAGCACCCAAGCGTTTCCGGCGACATCGGCCACCAGCGACACGCTGCGCGAATCGCCAGCGGCCTTTGATTTCGAGGAGCGGTTCTTACTGCGACGTTTCTTCGCCAAAGCTGCGTGGTCCGTTAGAAGAAGTTTCCGAGGGCAATCGTTGCCAAAACCACCATTATTGCTTTAGGCATCGCCTTCGACCAGTTACGATGGAGCTTGATCATGTCGAGTTCGTCCACGCCAACGCCGCCCGATTCGTCTCGTTGTCCCCACTGCGGTAGTGCGCTGGGCGGGGTAGAGTCTGCCACCTGTCCGCATTGTGGCCGATTGCTGCCCAGCAAAGCAGCCGCCACGCCGGTCGCCCAACCAAAGGTTCGAGCCCAGCCAAAGCCTGTGGCAAGCCCTCCGGTCCCCGCGCCCGTACCATCGGCTCCGGCACCCCAACCAGTCGTGGAAGCGCCGGTGGAAATGCCCGCCGCACCGGAACCGGAGGCCATCCTGGGGCCGAAGGTCAGCACCGTGGTCGACCCGATGACCCTGAGCGCCGAGGAAAAGGCGCGACTGCGGACCAAGGTGCGGATCGTCGTGGCATGCTTCTCGGCGCTGGTGCTGCTGATCACTTACCTGGTGCTGCTGGCGATTAGGGGGTAGGAATCAGAGGGAGTTGAATTCACGCCTCCAATTCCTTGCCCAACTCGTAGATCTCCGTGGCGTCGAACACCAGGTCGTTGGCGGTGAACAGCTTCGCGATCGCCGCGTGGTGGATCTTCATCTTGGTGCCGCCCACGCCGATGGCTCCGTAGCAGATGGTCGATCCTTGCTCGACGCGTTTATCGACCACTTCGATGCCTTCGATACCCAAGGGCGGCACGGCGTTCAGGTCGATGGCTACGTCGAGGTTGGGGTAGTCGTCGCGCACCCGCTGGGGAAAGAGTTCCACGCCAGGAGGGCCGCTGGAGATCACCACGTTGGCTCCGTCGAGCGACTTGCGCAGGCCGGCTTCGTCGGTGGTCACCATGCACTCGATCACTGCGTTGGGGGCCTTGTGGCGGACCTCCTCGGCGACCTGTTGAGCGTGCTCCAGGGAGCGCGAACCGAGTCGCATCCGGGCGCCGTCGTCGGCCAGCATCAGCAAGATTCGCTTGCCGACCGAACCGGTGCCGGCCAGCACGGTGACGGTCGACTGCGACAGATCGGTGTGCCGCCCGGCTGCAATCACGGCGGCGGCGGCCGTGGTATTCGAGCCGTTGGAGTCGAGCATCACCGACACCCGCATCGGCCCGAAGCAAGTTTCTTTCACAGCGGCCAGGACCTTCTCGCCCGCCGAGACGTCGCTGCCGCCGACAAAGATGGCCGTATTGTTCAGCTCGTCCGGCGCGCGGGTGAAGATGGCGCCATAGACCAAATTTTGTACGTCGGCTGGCGTGACGCCGCCGTGGCGGAACAGGTGATCGACGCCGGCATCCACGGCCACCACGCCGTCGAATACGCTGGGCTGCGGGTCGGTGTCGAGGCAAACAAGGATCTTGGCGGGCATGACGGGGCCTTGTTAGGCGTTAGGCGGGCGTGACTTTTGGAGAGTGTTCGTACCGCAGCGCCAAGGCACATGCACCCGGCGTTAACGCCGGGCCTAACTCTCCCTTGGCGACTGCCACTTTTCTTCTGTTTCTACGCCCGCGCTGGTGGGAAGTTTACACCGGGTGGGGGAGAATACGGGGTGTGAAAATTTGAACGGTGTGCAGTCCGAACTCTGGTGAGTTGGGGCTCCGGGTGTGGTGCGCGCGCTGGGTTGATTTGCAAGCCCCGGGACTCGTTCGCGGAGCGAACGGCCACTATTAGGGTTTTGGGCCAACGGGCTGACATGCGGGGAACAACGCGATGGGTTTTGGGCCAATGCGATCGACCGCGGCCCAGCAAAACAAGGTGTTTTTGAAAACTAAGGGGGACAAACCTCAGAGGGTTTTGGGCCAATGAATCGTTTATCCCCAAAACTGTCCCAAAACCCCCGCGCGAGCCGGGCCTCGGTCCCGGAAAGTCCAACGCACTACTGCCGGGCTCGGGGACGAACCGGCTCGCTGGGTTAGAAGCCTCCCCTGCGCGAAGCCGCGCAGGGGAGGGGAGTTTGCTAGAAGCCGCGGAATGGGTGGGCAGCTTCCTCTTTGCCGGCGATCATTTCGGCGGCCGAGGGCTTGTTTTCCATCGCGTTCTTGATGGCCATCTTGGTGGCCTCGTAGTTGTACTCGTAGATCTTCTTGTCGTCGTCGGCTTCAGGGTGAATGAACACACCGCACACGCAGACCAGATCCTCGGCCGCGTCCTGGGCGATCACGCCGTCGGCCACGCTGTCGGCCATGGCCTTGGCCACAGCGGCCTGTGCGGGGCCAAACATCTGCACCGCTTGCTTCATGCCCTTGATGGTCACCTTGGTGATCATCACGGTGGCGGGCTTCACAGCCAGGTTGGGAGTCAGCACGGCCAGCAGATTGGTGTGGCCTTCGCTCTGGCGAGCCAGGGCGTTTGCGAAGGCTGTGCCGACGGGGCCATCTTTGCTGCCGATCAACAGATCGATGTGGGCAATCTCGTTGCCATCGCCCGTCAGGGCTTCGCCGATAAACATGGACATTCCAAGTACTCCTACGTGTTGATTTTGAGTGATACGGCCAAGGGGGGATTTAGTGCCGCCAGTCCCAAGAAGTTGGGTAAAAACAGCCAATTGAGGAAGAAATGGAGCTGTTTTGGGCGAATGGCGAATGGAGGCCCTCCGGCTAGTGCCCCTGCCGGACTCCGCTTCGCTGCGGTGGAGAATACCAAAATGGTGCGGTTATTCAAGCGACCGGTCCCGCGGGGAACCGTGTTTTCTGGACAAATGGTCCCGTTTTTGCCACAATTTAAACTGGTGGCGGTGTCTACTGCATCGCCGGCCCTGCTCGTCGTCCCGATCGGTCGCCTGGGATGCCGCGCTGCTAGTTGCTTTGTCCATCCAAATCGAAGGCGACCAACGGAACAGAACCCCGGTCCGCCCTAGGACCAACGCTTTCATCTGCTATTCATCCCCGCCGCGCGGCCGGTGCCGACGGCAACACAAGAAGAGAGAAGAAACATGAGGCACTCGCTACCCAGCCGCCGATCGATCCGCGGCTTCACTCTGGTTGAACTGTTGGTCGTGATCGCGATCATCGGCACCCTGGTCGCACTGCTGCTGCCAGCAGTAGGCGCTGCTCGCGAAGCGGCCCGCAACAACACCTGCAAGAGCAACATGCGGCAACTGGGCCTGGCTCTCGTTAACTTTGAGTCGACGCAAGGGGCGTTGCCCGGTTACATGAACGATGTCGAGGACGTGCGTAGCGCTCGACACTCGAGCAACAACCAATACACCCAGGCTCGCCAGGCAAGTTGGCTCGTGATGTTGTTCCCCAACCTGGAGCAGGTTCCGCTGTGGGACAATTGGAATAACTTCGCATCGGGAACCGACCAGACCCCGGAACTTGAGTTCCTTATCTGCCCCAGCGATCCACCCGAGATTCCAGGACTGCCCAACAACTCGTACGTGGGCAACAGTGGGCAAATGACAACCGATCCAACACGAGCCAGTGTTGCAGAGAACCCTGCGAATGGCATCATGGTCGATCGCAGTGTGAACTTGAACGCCATCCCTTCAGGTGCAACGGACGGACGTGAAGGTGGAAAGGCCCCCAAGGTTACCATGGCGCATCTGCAGGACGGAACTTCGAACACGGTGATGGTCAGCGAGAGTTTGTACTCGTTCTACTGGACGTATACTGACTCTAACAACAATCCGACGATGTTCTCACAGAACAAGAAAACCGACTTCGTCGATGCTCCCAGGTGGTTTGGGTTTGCGTGGTCGAATCAGGCTGTGAGCGCCAACACCGCTGATCCCGATAATACGACTTGTTTAGCAACCTATCAGAAGATCAACGGAATTCCCGCGGACCTTCTCCCACCTAGATACATGTCGGATCTAACAGATTGCTATGGGTATCCATCGAGCGCCCACTCTGGTGGCGTCAACATGGGCTTTGCAGATGGCAACGTAAGATTCGTTCCGGATTCGATCGATCCAACGGTCTATGGTCAGTTGATGACCACCAATTCGCGTCGTTCGGACTATGCTCCGGGCAACGTGCGTGACGCGAAACTCCCGCCGGTGTCCAGCGACGCGTTCTAGAGCGCTGGTTAGCTTCGAAACTAGATCAGGCCGCCGAAGCACACTGCTTCGGCGGCCTGTGTTAAGTTTGGTTAGACGAGTATCGTCTACAGGAGGCACCAAGCGTCCGCCGCAGCGTTAGGTTGCTTCGGTGGTCTCTTCAGTTGTTTCCTCCGACGACTCTTCCTCGGTCGCTTCTGGAAGCTTCTCGTCGTCGCCTTTTTCGTTCGCTTGCTTCATCCGATCGAAGACTGCCTCATGATCGGCCGGCAGCTCTTCGTTATTCATGACCACGCCGCTCTTGCGAAGCTCTGCATCCACTACCGGCAGGAACTCCTGGGCGAAGTCGAGACACACGCTTTCGCCTGGTGCTTCTTCTTCGTTCGTGGACGACGTGAAGTACAACTTGTAGAGGGCACGACAGAAACCGTACTTCAACCGAGGATCCTCCGGCGAGGTCCATTCAATCAGGACGTCATCGGCCGTTTGCCCTTCTTCCAGAGGTTCAGGCTTCCACCACGCCCAGAACACGCGTTCGTGAACGACTTGTCCATTGGGCCCGGGGCCTCTGAACTTGGCTGTACGGAACTCGGAGTCGGGCAGGTCGTCTACCAGGAAGGGTTGCAGGTTGGCGCGCTCCACTTGGGTGAACCCTGCGTTCCGATAGCAGATGTTCGGGGTATGCCGGGCGACATTGCGGAAGTGTCCCACAATGAACCATACGGTCACGCGCTCGTTGGTTTCCTGGTTGACGTAGGTGCGGCTGATGTAGCCATCGGCACCGGCTGTCTTGCGAACTTGCTCGTCGACGGGCTGGTCGACGCCTACCCAGTCGCCAATCTCGTTGGGAATCTCGGTTTGCAGCAAGTAGGCACATTGCTGCGCCGGCACGTTGGAACTCCACACCCAGTCCATCATGCTCCACTGCCAGATGGTCAGGGGAACCAGGGCAACGCAGACGACAATGAGAGGTAGATACTTGAGCATGGAAAGGCCGCCGGGATTCGCGAATAAGTGCTGTACTGTGTGGGCGAGGCCACTTGAATAGCAGGGGGTAAACTTTCACGGTAGGCGGTGCCGACGGGGGTGTCAAGCGCGCAACAGGGCCGAGCTTCGGGCGGGGGAGAGCTACCGTGGTATATCTGTTACGAACCGTACAACCGCCCGGTTCGCGTGGCTACTCGCCCAGGAACTTCTTGACCACCTCGTCGGGGGCCGGGCCGTAGTCGCTGGGGGTCATCGAGCAGCCCGCCCGCCCCTGGCTGAGGCTTCGCATCGCGCTGGAATAGCCGAACAGGTTGGCCAGCGGGGCTTCGGCATGCAGCACGGTGTCCGAGCCGCGGGTTTCCGTTTGGTGAATGATGGCCCGCCGCTGCTGCAAGTCGCCTACCAGATCGCCCACGTGCTCGTCGGGTGTGGACAGTTCCAACTTCATGATCGGCTCGAGCAGCACCAGGCCGGCCTCCCGCAAGGCTGTGTCGAACGCATGATTCGCTGCGGCGCGGAAGGCGATCTCTGTCGCATCGGTTTCGTGCACGTCGCCGCCCAACACGGTGACCTTCAATCGCATCAGCGGAAAGCCGAGCGTTCCGCCGCCGGAAGCTGCAGTCTCCAACTCCTCCATCACCACGTTCAAGTACTCGCCAGGCAAACCGTGGTTCGGATCGATCGACACCACCACCGGCGGCGCGTGGGCGGCCAAGGGACCAGTGGCCACGAACGGCTCGATCTTCAAACGCACGGCCGCGGTGTGCTGCACGCCATTGATCAGGCGGTTGCACTCGCCGGTAACCTCGGTGGCCTTTTCCACCGTCTCGCGGTAACTCACCCGCGGGCGGTGGACTTTCACGTTCAGGTTGAAGTCGCGTTGCAAGCGGTGCTGGATCACCTCGAGGTGCAACTCGCCCATGCCACTGATGATCGTTTGACCGGTCTCTTCATTCTCTACCGCGGCAAAGGTGGGATCCTGCTTGCGAAGCATATCGAGCACTTCGGCCAGCTTCTTCTTGTCGGCAGTGCTCTCCGGCTCGATGGCCATCGAGATAACCGTCTCGGGAAACTCGATCGACTCCAGCAGGATCGGTTCACGCGTATCGCACAACGTATCGCCGGTGACGCTGTCGCGCAGGCCAATCACCGCCACGATGTCGCCCGCCTGCGCACCGGTGAGTTGCTCGTCCTTCTTCGACGCATGAATCCGCCACAACTGGGCGACGTTTTCCTTCTTGTTCTTCCCCGCGTTCAGTACGCGGCTATTGGGTTTCAGCTCGCCCGAGTAGATGCGAACCCAATACAGGTCGCCAGTCTTATAAGGCAGGATCTTGAACACCAGCCCGCAGAACGGCTCCTTCGGATCGGGCTTGCGTCGGATCTTGGCTCGCTGGTCGTCGCCGGTGTTCTTGTCCGCCTTGCCACTGGGATCGGTGCCAACCACGGGCGGCATCTCCAGCGGGTTTGGCAAGTAGGCCGCCACGGCGTCCAACAGCGGTTGCACGCCCATGCCGTGTAGCGCCGAGCCGCACAGCAGCGGCTGAATCTGCTGGTGCACCGTCGCGTCGCGGAGCACCTTGTGAATGAGCTTCTCGGGTACTGGCTCGTCTTCCATTACAATTAACATCAGCTCATCGCTGAAGTTAGTAAGCGACTCCAGCAGCTTCTCGCGATACAGCTGCGCTTCGGGCAGGTGCTCCTCGGGGATGTCTGCTACATCAATGCGAACATCTTCCTTGCCGCCGGGGAATGTGAGCATCTTCATCTGCACCAGGTCGATCACGCCCTGGAAGGGACTATCGGTGTGCGCGGGCCCCTGCCCTACCGGAATCTGCAGCAAGGCGGGCGCTGCGCCCAAGCGACTCTCCATCTCCTCGACCACCGCGTAGAAGTCCGCACCTTCGCGGTCGAGCTTGTTGATGAAGGCGATGCGCGGCACGCCATACTTGTTGGCTTGCCGCCACACGGTTTCGCTTTGTGCTTCCACGCCTTCGCGCGCGCTGAACACCACCACGGCACCGTCGAGCACACGGAGGCTACGTTCCACTTCGGCAGTGAAGTCGACATGGCCCGGCGTGTCGATCAGGTTGATGTTCACGTCCTTCCACGGGAACTGCACGCAGGCGGAGTAAATGGTGATGCCCCGCTCGCCCTCTTCGGGATCGTCGTCCGTGGTGGTGGTACCTTGGTCCACCGCGCCAGCGCGATGCTTCGCGCCGCTCACCCACAGCATCTGCTCGGTGACGGTGGTCTTGCCGGCATCGATGTGGGCGATGATGCCGATGTTGCGAATTTTCGTTAAGTCGGTGGCCATGGTCTATTCGTTGAACGGCCGGGTTTGCTCAGCCGATGTCGATTCATTCGGCTGGTAGCTTACGGAAGTCGTCCGTCAGCATGCCCGCGAATCCCCAGTTCTCCTCTTCTATCTCATCGATAACGATATGGGTATGCTCTGGCTTCTTGTCGAGCACTTCGCCGAGCAACTCGGTAATGCGACGTACAAGTTCCGACTTCTTCTCACGCGTAAGCCCGTCTTTTGTAACTCGCAAGTTGACGTAGGGCACAGCAAACCTCAATGCGCATGAAAAAAGCCAGGGGCCAGAGATCAAGATTCTACCACAAGAACCCTGATCTCTGACCCCTGACCCAAATGTCCTTTCGGAACCTAACCCGGCGACCGGTTTACCAGGCGAAGTGAGCGAACGCCCGGTTGGCGTCGGCCATGCGGTGGACGTTTTCGCGGCGGGTCATGGCGGTGCCCTCGCGGTTGAACGCCTGCACCAGCTCGTCGGCCAGCTTCAGGTGCGTCGGGCGGCCCTTCTTCTCGCGAACCGCCATCAGAATCCAGCGAATGGCGAGCGACTGCTGACGGGTACGGTTCACCTGCATCGGCACTTGGTAAGCCGCACCACCAACACGCTTGCTGCGGACCTCGATAGCCGGTTTGACGTTCTCCACCGCCTGGGTGAAGACCTCGATCGGCTCCTCGTCCGGCACTCGCTCCTTGATCACGTCCAAGGCATCGTAGAACACACGCTGTGCGGTGCTCTTCTTGCCGTCGAGCATCAGGTAGTTGATGAACTTCGCAGCCAACAGCGATCCATGCTGAGGATCGGGCTTCAGTTGTTTACGGCTGGCGGTGATACGACCCATGGCGGGGAATTCCCAATGTCCGATTAACAATGACCAATTTGTATGTTTTCGATTATCAAACCCAACTACCGAACAACCTTGGTCATTGGTCATTCGTCATTGGAAATTCCACTCTAGCCCTTCTTCGCACCGTAACGGCTGCGGCTTTGCTTGCGGCCGCTCACGCCCAAGGTGTCGAGCGCCCCGCGGACCACCTGGTAACGCACACCAGGGAGGTCGCGAACTCGGCCGCCGCGGACCAGCACGATGCTGTGTTCCTGCAGCGTGTGGCCTTCGCCCGGAATGTAGACCGTGACTTCCTTGCCGTTGGACAGACGCACACGCGTAATCTTCCGCAGCGCGGAGTTCGGCTTCTTGGGCGTCATGGTGCGAACCTGCAGGCAGACGCCTCGCTTGAACGGGCACTTCTCCAAAACGGGCGACTTGGAGAATTTCCGCTTGGCTTTGCGGTTCTTACGGACAAGTTGGTTGATGGTGGGCATTCTCAGAGCACGCTGATGGAATGGTTACGGTTTGCTCTCCCGGACGAGGGAGAATCACTCAATATAAGGGGTTTTCGGTGGCCGTCAACGGGCACGGCCCGCCGGCCGGCAATCCGCCGGCCGTGTGGGGCCGAAATATCGTTATTCCTGGGGTTCGCTGCCGGAATCGTCGCTGCTTCCCGAGTCGGCATCGTTGCCCAACAGGGCGTCGAGACTGCTGGGAATCGTGCCCACAGTGGGAGGAATGTCGCCATTCACCCCTTCGGGTGCGCCGGACTCGAGCAGTGGGAAGCTTCGCTCCAGCAGCGAGGCCTTCTCGGCCGCCAGGGCTTCCAGGGCCTCGGGACGGATACGAACTTCCGACTCCTGAATCGTGCGGAAACCAGTACCGGCCGGAATCAGGTGGCCCAGGATCACGTTCTCCTTCAGGCCAACCAGATGGTCGGTCCGTCCGGCCAGGGCCGCTTCGGTGAGCACCTTGGTGGTCTCCTGGAAGCTGGCCGCCGAGATGAAGCTCTGGCTTTGCACCGACGCCTTGGTGATACCCAGCAACTGGGTGGCCGCGGTGGCCTTCTTCGGCTTGCTGCCCTTGGCCAGCGTACCGCCGAGCGCTTCGATCTGAGCGTTGGCTTGCTCCAGCACGTCCTTGGGAACAATGGCGTCGATTTCGAAGTCGCTATCGCCCTTGTCGCTAATCCGCAAGCACTGCGCGACCTTCTCGTTGGCCATGCGGAAGTCGTACTTGTCGACCACGCTGCCGGGCAACAGGTCGGTGTCGCCGGGCGACTCGATCTTCACCTTCCGCAGCATCTGCGAGACGATGATCTCGATGTGCTTGTCGTTGATATCCACACGCTGGCTGCGGTACACGTTCTGGATCTCGCGAGTCAGGTACTGCTGCACCGCTTCCTCGCCAGAGACACGCAGGATGTCGTGCGGCACCAGCGGTCCATCGACCAGCGAGTCGCCAGCCTTTACCACGTCGCCGGTGTGCACGCGCGGATGCTTGTTTTGCGTGACCAAGTGCTCTCGCTCGATGCCGCCTTCGCTGCGGACGATGATGGAGCGCTTGCCGCGCTTCTTCTCCTGCATGATCTCGACGACACCGTCGATCTCGGCGATGACCGAAGGATCCTTCGGCTTGCGAGCCTCGAAGATCTCCGTCACCCGCGGCAGACCACCGGTGATGTCCTGCGTACCGCCCGCTTCGCGAGGCGTCTTGGCGAGCACCGAGCCCGGCGCGACCGTTTCGCCTTCCTTGACTTCCAGGTACGCCTTCTCGGGCATGTAGTAGAAGTCGAGAATTTTGCCGTCAGCGGGATCTTCCACCACGATTTGTGGATGCAAGTCGCCCTTGTGCTCCATCACCAGGAAGCGGGTGTGGCCTGAGGCTTCCTTCTCGGCGCGAATTGTCTCGCCTTCGATCAGGTCCTCGAAGCGAACGCGACCGCCGGTTTCGGCGAGGATCGGAATGGAGTGCGGGTCCCATTCGCAGAGCACGTCGCCCTTCTTGACCGGTTTGTTCTCCTCGAACATCACGCTGGCACCGGTGGGAACATCGTACTTCTCGATTTCGCGGCCCTTCTCATCGACCAGCGAAAGTTCGCCGTTACGGGCCAGCACGATTCGTTCGCCTTCGGAGTTCACCACGGCCTTCAGTCGGGCGTACTTGACGATACCCTCCTTGGTGGCCTTGATGTCGCTCTTCTCGACGTCGCCACTGGCCACGCCGCCGATGTGGAACGTACGCATCGTGAGCTGCGTACCGGGCTCGCCGATACTCTGGGCGGCGATGATGCCCACGGCCATGCCTTCCTCGACCAGCGAACCGGTCGAGAGGTCCATGCCGTAGCACAGCCGGCAGATTCCCAGCGGCGCGTCGCAGGTCATCGGGCTGCGAACCTGAATCTTCTCGAGGCCCAACTCTTCGATCTTGTGCGAGATCTCGCCGGTAATCAGCTCGTTCTCGCCAACGATCACTTCGTCGGTGATCGGGTTGACGATGTTCGAGCGGCCCACGCGACCACGGATTGAGTCGGCCAGGCCGACTTCCACTTTCTCGCCGCGGTAGATGATACCCTTGGTGATGCCCTGGGTGGTTTGGCAGTCGTGCATGGTGACCACCACGTTTTGGGCCACGTCGGCCAGCTTACGTGTCAGGTAACCACTGTCGGCCGTCTTCAGAGCCGTATCGGCCAGACCCTTACGAGCACCGTGGGTCGAACTGAAGTACTCGAGCACCGTCAGGCCTTCACGGAAGTTGGCCTTAATGGGTGTCTCGATAATCTTACCACTCGGCTTGGCCATCAGACCACGCATACCACCGAGCTGACGCATCTGTTCGACACCACCACGAGCACCGGAGTGCGCCATCAGGTATACCGGATTGACGTACCCGCCGTCGCGGAAGTCGTTCTCCAGTGCGCTCATCATCGCCTGGGTAATCTCTTCACGAGCGTGGGTCCAAGCGTCGAGCACGCCGTTGTAGCGTTCGCCCTCGGTGATGATACCGCGTTGGTACAGCTTGTTTCGCTTCAGCACTTCCTTTTCGGCAGCGGCCAGGATCTTCTCCTTGGTGTCCGGCGTCACCAGGTCGTCGGTGGCGAAGGACAAACCACTGAGGGTCGACTGACGGAAACCGATGCGGTTCATGTCGTCCAACAGGTCGATCGTCCGGCGACGACCGAGGAAGTCGTAGCAGTCGCTAATCACCCGCGAAAGCTGACCCGAACGCAACGCCACGTCGTAGTACGGCATGCCCTCGGGCAGGATCATGTTGAACATCACGCGACCGACGGTCGTCTCGATCACCTTGCCCTTGGCGCCATCGACGTGCATCTCTTCGCGAAGGCAGCGATCCTCCGGCAGGCGGACTTTGATCTTGGCATGCGTGCCGACTTTGCCGGCAGCGTAAGCCATCTCGACTTCTTCCAGCGAGCTGAAAGCCATGCCGTCGCCGCGCGACTCCGGCACGTTCATCGTGATGTAGTAGCAACCCATCACCACGTCCTGCGACGGGCTGATAATCGGAGCGCCGTTGGCCGGGCTGAAGATGTTGTGCGTGCTCATCATCAGCGTGTGAGCTTCCACCTGGGCCTCGATCGACAGCGGCAAGTGCACCGCCATCTGGTCGCCGTCGAAGTCGGCGTTGAAGCCCTTACACACCAGCGGGTGCAAGTTGATCGCGTTGCCTTCCACCAGAATCGGCTCGAACGCCTGGATGCCCATACGGTGCAGCGTCGGCGCCCGGTTCAGCAGCACGGGGTGGTTGGTGATCACCTCTTCGAGGATATCCCAGACCTCTTCGTCCTTCCGCTCCAGCATCTTCTTGGCCGACTTGATCGTGTCGGCGTGGCCCAGTTCCTTGAGCCGGCGAATGATGAACGGCTGGTACAACTCCAAGGCGATCTTCTTGGGCAGACCACATTGGTGCAGCTTCAGCGTCGGGCCGACCACGATCACACTACGTGCCGAGTAATCGACACGCTTGCCCAGCAGGTTCTCGCGGAAGCGGCCCTGCTTACCTTTGATCATGTCGGTCAGCGACTTCAGCGGGCGGTTCGAGCTGCCGAGCACGGGACGCTTACAGCGGTTGTTGTCGAACAACGCGTCGACCGACTGCTGCAGCATTCGCTTCTCGTTGCGAATGATCACTTCGGGGGCGTTCAGGTCGACCAGCTTCTTCAAGCGGTTGTTGCGGTTGATGATACGACGGTACAGGTCGTTCAAGTCGCTCGTCGCGAAGTTGCCGCTATCCAGCAGCACCAGCGGACGCAGGTCGGGCGGGATCACTGGGATCACGTCGAGCACCATCCACTCGGGCTTGTTGTCCGAGTCGCGGATCGCTTCGACGGTCTTCAGTCGGTTGATCAGGTCCTTGGCCTTCTGTTTCGAGCCGGTCTCCTTCAGCTCCACCCGCAGCTCTTCGGAAAGCTTCACCAGGTCCAGTCCACCCAGCAACTTGCGAATCGCCTCGGCGCCCATGTCGGCCTCGAAAGCACCCTCGCCATACTCTTCGCGGGCGGCGCGGTACTCTTCCTCGGTCAACAGCTGTTGAGGTTTCAGCGCGGTGTCGCCGGTCTCGGTGACCACGTAGTCCTGGAAGTAAATCACCTTCTCCAGGCTGGTGGTCTTCATCGCCAAGAGCGAACCTAAGCGGCTGGGCATGGCCTTGAAGAACCAGATGTGCACGATCGGCGCGGCCAGCTCGATGTGGCCCATCCGCTTGCGGCGCACGCGGCTGTGGGTGACCTTCACACCACAGCGGTCGCAGATCATGCCCTTGTACTTCATGCCGCGGTACTTGCCGCAGGCACATTCCCAGTCCTTCTCAGGGCCGAAAATCCGCTCGCAGAACAGACCATCCTTTTCCGGACGATACGTCCGGTAGTTAATGGTCTCCGGCTTCTTCACTTCGCCAAACGACCAGCTTCGAATGTCGTGCGGCCGCGCAAGGCTGATCTTGACCGAAGCGTAATCGTTGATGCGATCGAAGTTGGAAGTTTCGAGCAGGCTCATAGTAAAGCTCCTGGTTTATTTGATTCACACTCAAGGCGTGAAAGTCGCAAAGAAGAAATCGACGCTTCTAGCTCACGCAATCCCTGGCGACGTTGCCACTTCGCGCGAGCACTTCCTTGCGTTGCTCAAATCTGTCGTTTCTCAAGCTGCATGTTGAGGCCGAGGCCGCGGATTTCGTTCGTGAGCACGTCGAAGCTGGCAGGCGTGCCGGCTTCCAGGGTGTTCTCGCCTTTGACCATCGACTCGTAAATCTTGGTCCGGCCTTCGACGTCGTCCGACTTCACGGTCAGCAGTTCCTGCAGGATGTAGGCTGCGCCGTAGGCTTCCAGCGCCCACACTTCCATTTCGCCGAACCGCTGGCCGCCGAAGCGGGCCTTGCCGCCCAGCGGTTGCTGGGTGATCAGCGAATACGGGCCGGTGCTGCGAGCGTGGACCTTGTCGTCGACCAGGTGGTGGAGCTTCAACATGTAGATGTAGCCCACCGTGGTAGCCTGCTCGAACGGTTCGCCGGTGCGCCCGTCCAAGAGTCGAGCCTTGCCGTTGCGTGGCAGGCCGGCTGCGTCCAGGCAATCGTTGATCTCGTCCTCGTTGGCGCCGTTGAACACCGGTGTTACCGCTCGGAAACCGAGCTTTGCGCCGGCCCAACCGAGGTGCGTCTCGAGGATCTGACCTACATTCATACGGCTCGGCACGCCCAGCGGGTTGAGCATGATCTGCACCGGCGTGCCGTCTTCCAGGAACGGCATATCGGCGATCGGCATGATCTTCGAGATCACACCCTTGTTACCGTGGCGGCCGGCCATCTTGTCGCCCACCGAGATGACTCGCTTGGTGGCGATGTAGACCTTCACCATCTGCAACACACCGCTGCGTAGCTCGTCGCCGCGCTTCATGCTGTTGAGCTTGCGGTCGCGCTCGTCGATGGCTTCCTCGACGCTCGGCCACAATTGCTTGTAGGCCTTCTCGACGTTCTTCTTCTTTTCAGGGCTGCGAATGTCGATGGCGTCGACACGGAAGGCATGCGCCTGCTCCGACACGAACTTGGGATCCTGGTCGTGAACCAGCGAGTTGCCATCGTCGTCGGTCAACTTGCGACCGATGATGCCTTCCAGCTCTTCGACCATCGCTTTGAACGCGGTGGCCACAGCTTCGTTGCCTTCCTGTTCGGCAGCCTTGAGCGAAGCTTCGAACTCCTTCCGCTCGTCTTCCGACAGGCTCATGCGGCGAGAGAACTTCTGCGTGTCGATCACGATGCCTTCCACGCCCGAGGGTACTTCGAGCGAATCGTTCTTCACGTCTTCGCCGGCACGGCCGAAAATGGCGTGCAGCAGCTTCTCTTCCGGCGTCAGCTCGGTCTTGCTCTTCGGCGAGACCTTACCAACCAGGATGTCGCCCGGCTGCACGTAGGTGCCGATTTGGACGATGCCGCTTTCGTCGAGGTTACGCAGCATCTTCTCGCTGACATTGGGAATGTCGCGCGTGAACTCCTCGCGGCCGAGCTTGGTTTCGCGGATCTCGACGTCGAACTCCTCGATGTGAATCGAGGTGTACGTGTCCCGCTGCACCAGCTCTTCGCTGATGATGATCGCGTCCTCGAAGTTGTAGCCTTCGAACGACATGAAGGCGACCAACACGTTGCGACCCAAGGCCAGCTCGCCCTGGAACGTAGCGGCGCCGTCGGCGATCACGTCGCCCTTCTCCACCTTGTCGCCTGGTTTGACGATCGGCTTCTGGTTCTGGCAGGTCCGTTCGTTCAGGCCGACAAACTTGCGAAGCTTGTGGACTTCGGGGCCGATCTCGATTCGCTCGGCGTCCACATAAGTGACCGTGCCCTTGTGGCCGGCGCGGACCAGCATGCCGGAGTGGCGTGCCACGTCGCGTTCCAGACCGGTGCCCACCACGGGCGGCTCGGCCACCAACAGCGGCACCGCTTGCCGCTGCATGTTGGAGCCCATCAACGCGCGGTTAGCGTCGTCGTGCTCGAGGAACGGAATCAAACCGGCCGAAACACCGATCATCTGACTCGGCGCGACGTCCATGTACTCGACCTTCTCGGTCGGCACCAACACGAAGTCCGACCGGTAACGAGCGACGATCGTATCGCCGTCGAGCTTGTCGTCCTTCACCGGCGAGTCGGCCGACGCCACGTACGCGCGGTGCTCTTCGTCGGCTCGCAGCCACACGACGTCGTCGGTGAGCTTGGTGTTCTTGATCACGCGATACGGTGTGATCAGGAAACCGTACTCGTCCACCGAGGCGTACATCGCCAGGCTGGAGATCAGGCCGATGTTCGTACCTTCCGGCGTTTCGATCGGGCAGATACGGCCGTAGTGCGAAATGTGCACGTCACGCACTTCAAAGCCGGCACGCTTGCGGTTCAAACCGCCAGGGCCAAGGGCCGACAACCGGCGTTCGTGCGTGAGCATCGACAGCGGGTTGGTCTGGTCGACCACCTGCGACAGCTCGCCACGACCGAAGAAGTACTCGATGGCCGCCGAGATGCTCTTGGGATTGATCAAGCTCCGCGGAGTCATGTCCTCCTGATCCTTCAGGCTCATCCGCTCCTGCACCGTGCGACGGAGCTTCAGGAAGCCTTTGCGCAACTCGTCGCAGGCCAGCTCGTCGATCGTACGCAACCGGCGATTGCCCAAGTGGTCGATGTCGTCCACCTGGTACTCGGAATCGCCAGCGGCCAGGCCGAGGATGTAAGAGACGCTGTTGATCACGTCCTCGGGCCGCAGGATCATTTCGCTTTCAGGAACATTGATGTCCAACTTGCGATTGATGCGGAACCGGCCGACCCGACCCAAGCGGTAGCGGTTGGTGTCGTAGAACTTCTCGTGGAAGAGCGTCTTCGCTTTTTCCAGCTGCGGCGGGTTGCCGGGACGCAGACGCTGGTAAATACGCAGCAGCGCCTCTTCGTGACTGCTGGTCACGTCGTCGGCCAGCGCGTTCAACAGGTGCGGCGTGGCCGGCGGGTCCATCACTTCGACGCTCTTCACGCCCGAAGTGCAGATCAGCTCCGCGGTGTTCTTGGTGATCTTGTTGCCACACTCGACGATGATCTCGCCGGCGCGGTCGCTGCCGACTGGGTAAACGATATCTTCGACCGCCACCTTGCCTTCGATCTTCGAAGCGCTGCGGCCATCGACGATCTTTTGCTTGGCAGTGTCGGAGAACGCCTTGAGGATGTCGGAGTCGAGCGAGAACTTGGGATCCATCGCCCGCAGGAGCGTCATCACCGAGAACTTGCCGCTCTGATCGATGCGGACGGTGATGCTGTCCTTCTTGGTGGTGTTAACCTCGATCCAACTACCACGCTCGGGAATCACGCGGCAGCTGTAGACCTTCCGCTCACCAGCTTCGATTTCGCTGACGAAGTCGATACCAGGGCTACGGTGCAACTGGCTCACCACCACGCGCTCGGCACCGTTGATGATGAACTCGCCGCCGCCCAGCATGATCGGCAGGTCGCCCAGGTAAACCTCTTCCTCCACCGGCTCGTCGCCCTTGTTCAGGCGCAGCCAGATGCGGAACGGCCGGCCGTATGTGAGGCGCAATTGGCGGCACTCGTCGGGATCGTAGCGCGGCTTACCCAGCTCGTAATGCAGGTAGTCCAGGCTGATGGACTTGTCGTAGCTTTCGATCGGGAAGATCTCTTGCAGTACCGACTCCAGGCCTTCGTCCTTGCGCTTCTGCGACGGCGAGCCACTGCCACCGTATTGCAGGAAGCGGGCGTAGCTGGCGGTTTGGATTTCGGTGAGGTCCGGGATCTCCAGCGGATCGCGACCTCCGCCGAAGCGACGGATTTCGGGGGTGTCGAGACGTCGTTGCGCAGGCACAGCCATGGCGGGTCTACTCCGTTGGTTGGACAGCGAGGTCCGTTAGAAGTCGAGTGAGGGATGCAGCGCGAGCTTTCGTCTGCAGGGCAGCAAGAGGCTGCGCAATGGGCGCGCAGCGGTTGCCAGCACACTTCACCGGCGAGGCGATTGGGAAGGGCAAGGACGGAAAGCTCATTCAATCAGCCGAGAGGGAGAGCAGGCAAACGCGAGCTGCAAGCGGTAGGTTATACCAAACTGCAGCCCACTTGGGCACTCGGGTGGCACAAAAATTGCTCAATTAGGAGCTTTTCGCAGGCCAAGCCGCCGCTAGCGATGCTAGCTGGGCATGGCCAGAGCGCCACCCGACCGATATCGATCCAGGGCACACAGCCGCTCGCCCCACCCACACGGAGGGGGCGAGCAGTCCAGTGCTACTTGATCGAGACGGTAGCGCCTGCTTCTTCCAGTTCGGCCTTCAGTTTGTCGGCATCTTCCTTCGAGACGCCTTCCTTGACCTTGCTGGGGCAGCCTTCGACCATTTCCTTGGCTTCCTTCAGGCCCAAGCCCGTCGCACTGCGGACGACCTTGATGACGCCAATCTTCTTGTCGCCAAAGCCTTCGAGCACTACGTCGAACTCAGTCTGCGCGGCAGCGGAATCGTCTGGCCCGTCAGTAGAGGGACCCGTCATCATCACAGCACCACCGCCGGAGGCGGGCTCGATGCCGTGGACGTCCTTCAGGTAATCGCTCAGTTCCTTGGCCTCTTTCAGGGTGAGGCCAATAATCTTCTCGCCGAGGTCCTTGGTGGTGTCGGAGTATTCGGCAACGGCTGCTTCGTCGCTCATGGTAGGGTTCCCTTTCTCGCTGGACTGGCCTCGCTGGGTAAGGCCTTAAAAGTGGACTGGAGTGCTTGGTTGGTGATATCGCTGGGCTTGGCAATCGCTACCAGGGCTGCGCCGAAACCGTTGCTGATTCGTCGAACGGAATTCATTCCGTTTGGTTTGTTGTTACTCTTCTTCCTTTTCGCTGATCTGCTTGACCTGGCTGGCCAGGTTTGCACCGCCGGCCAACAACTGACCAGACAGTGTAGCGGCGGGCGATAGTATCTGACCCATCAGCATGCTGAGTTGTTCGGTGCGGCTTGGCCATTTGCTGACCTGCTTCACCTCTTCGGGCGACAGCTTGGCGCCGTCCATCACGCCGCCCTTGGTCTCGAACTTGTCGAAATCGTCGCCGTCGGCCAACTTGGTGACCTCCTTGGCGAGCGACACGATGTCCTCGGAGCCCCACACCACGGCCGTGGTGCCGCCCAGACCCTCGAACGCGGGGCCGAGCGAAGTGCCTTCGGTGGCCCGGCGGGCCAGGCTGTTCTTAACCACCAACAGGTGGATGCTCTTTTCGCGAAGCTGCTTGCGAAGTGCGACTGTATCGTTCGCCTCGAGCGCGGCCACATCGACCAGCAGTGCATCGCTCACGCCATCCCAACGACTCTTCAGGTCGTTGGTCATGCATTCTTTGACTAGCTTGCTCATGACTAAAACTCGCCTAGGTGAGCCGGGCCGCGGACGGCCCCGGAGTTGATGCTGGAAATCAAACGGTGATGCCGACGCTGGGGCTCATCGTCGCACTCAGGTGCACGCTCTTGACGTACACGCCTTTCACCGCGTTGGGCTTCATGCTGAGGATGCGGTCGATAAACGCCTGGACATTTTCGGTGAGCTTAGCTTCGTCGAAGCTCAGCTTGCCGACGATCGCGTGGATGTTGCCGCCCTTGTCGTTGCGGAACTCCACCTTACCGGCTTTGTACTCCTCGACCGTCTTGGCAACTTCCGGCGTGACCGTGCCCGCCCGAGGCGAAGGCATCAGGCCGCGAGGGCCAAGCACACGACCCAGTGGTCCAACGACCTTCATCATGTCGGGAGCGGCGATGCAGACATCGAAGTCGGTCCAACCGCCTTGGATCTTCTTGGCGAGCTCCTCTTCGCCCACCTCGTCGGCGCCAGCCTCCTTGGCAGCTTCGGCCTGGGGGCCTTTGGCGAACACTACAACACGCTGCTCTTTGCCAATACCGTGAGGCAGGACAATCGAACCACGGACGATCTGATCGGCCTGCGTGTGGTCCACGCCGAGTCGCATGGAGATCTCGACCGACTGATCGAACTTGGTCTTGTCGTACGACTTGAGCGCCTCGACTGCCTCGGAGAGCGGCAGCGGCGTCGCGGGCTTCTTGGCCACGGACGACTTCAGACGTTTGGATAGCTTGGGCATCGTGCTTCCCCCTTTCGCGGAAGAAGTGTGGTTCAAACCGCCGGCGATTGCGTCCGGCGTCCCACGTTTTTGTTAATCTGACTCGTAATCTCGCGTCCGAATTCTCGTGAATCCGGCTATATCCTCTAGCCTTCGACTTCCAAGCCCATGCTGCGGGCGGTGCCGGCGATCATTCGCACGGCATGCTCTAGGTCGCGGGCGTTGAGGTCGGCCATCTTCGTGTTGGCGATGTCCTCGAGCTGGGCATTGGTGACCTTGCCCACCTTGAGCTTGTTCGGCACACCAGAACCCTTGGCCAAACCAGCCGCTTTTTTCAGCAGCACGGCCGCGGGTGGGCTCTTGGTGATGAAATCGAACGAGCGGTCGTTGTAAACGGTGACGACCACCGGAATCATCATGCCGCCAGCTTCCTTCGTGGCGTCGTTGAACGCCTGAACGAACTGACCCAGGTTGATGCCGTGCTTACCGAGCGCAGTACCGACCGGAGGGGCGGGTGTCGCCTGACCGCCCGGAATTTGAAACGCTGCCGTGCCAACAACTTGCTTTGCCATGACCTCACCAGGGGAGGGCTATAGATGATGAATATCGGCTATCGCCGAGCCCTGTTTTCTACCCGCAAAGCCCCGTGGGCGGAAGTGGGGGCGGCTGATTTTTGGAGAATTCTTTTCCGCGGCAGCGAAAATGGCACGGAAGTTCCGGTCGGTCCGGAGAGCTAAGCCGCCAGCGGCGGTTATAGCCCCTCCACTTGCCAGTATTCCAGCTCCACTGGCGTGGGACGGCCGAAAATGCTCAGCATCACGGTCACCCGGCCGTGGGTCTCGTCGATGCTGCTCACCTCGCCTTCGAAGTTCTCGAAGTTGCCCTCCATCACCTTGACCTTGTCGCCAGGGCTGAACTTGATGTCCAGCTTGGGGGCCTCTTCGGTTTCCTCGACGTCAGTCTGCAGGATCATGGCCACTTCGCTGGGCTGCATCGGCGTGGGCTTGCCCGCCGAGCCGGTGAAATCGCCGATTCCCGAGGTTTCGCGGATGGCGAACCAGGTGTCGTCGTTCACATGCATCTCGACCGCGATATAGCCGGGCCACAGCTTGCGCTCGACGATCTTCTTCTTGCCGCCCTTGAATTCGGTGACCTTCTCGGTGGGCACCAGCACCTGGCCAAACAGGTGATCGATGCCCTCGATGGCGATTTTCCGCCGCAGGGCCTCGGCAATCGAGCGTTCGCGATTGCTCTGCACCTTGAGGATGTACCAGTCGAGTTGGATGTCCTCCTCCTCCGGCAGGTCCAACTCCACAGGACCGCTCGGCACGACGGCCACTTCCTCCTCCGGCTCGTCGTCGTCCTCGTCATCCTCGGCAACGTCGTCTTCTTCCGCAGCCACAGCTTCCGGCGCGGGAGATTCCGATACGACCTCCGAAACAGGGGCTGCTGGCGCGGGGGCATCCATCACAGTGTCGTCCGAAGCGGCAGTTTCTACCTCGTCGGGCTCCTGGGTGGCTGCCTCGGGTGTTTCGACGGCTCCCGCTTCGACAGGCTCGCTGGGGGCCAACGAACCCTGGCTATTCACCTCGGCTTCGTCCGAGGCGGCCTCCTGTTCGGTATCCAGCTTGTGGCCTTCGTCGTTCACTCTAACTCCACCGTTTCTAACGGGACCTCTCGGGCGAAACAGGTCGGGGATTGTGCCGCAGGTGCTACTTGGCAGGCGGTTCGATTTCCGACGCGCCGCCGGTAACCAACCACTCCAGCCCACCCTTGGCCCACTGCAACAGCAGGTCGAAGCCAAACAAGAGGGCGGCCATGATGAAAATCACGAGAATCACGACAATCGAGGCGTTGATTAGCTCGGTTCGCTTTGGCCAAGCAACCTTGTTCATCTCGGCTTCGACCGAGATCAGAAAGTCGGCAAACTGCGGCAACTGCACCAGTCGAAAACAGGCCCACACGCCGGCCGCCAGCAAAACCAGCGGCACCAGATAAGCCATATTCTGGTCTTCGATCTGAAACGACAGCGACCAGCAACCCAGCGCCACGATGATTGCGCAAGCCGCAAAAGTCACCTGGCGGACAATTCGTCCCTGGCTTCGCTTGTAAAGATCGAACTTCAGTAGCTCCTGAAGGAACGCACCCACTGACGTCTCCCGCCACTCAAAAAAATGTCCGTACGGGCCGCGTCCGACATCGGGCGCGGCGCCCTTCCATCCTCGGCTTCGCACATAAAATGGCAGGGGCGGTGGGAATCGAACTCACAACCTCTGGTTTTGGAGACCAGCGCTCTGCCAATTGAGCTACGCCCCTATATATCGCTAAACCTCAAGCACGAACGACCAATGACCCCAATTGGTCATTGGTCATTCGGCATTGGTCTTTTACTCCACAATCTTCGTCACCACGCCGGAACCGACGGTCTTGCCACCTTCGCGAATAGCGAAGCGGACACCGTCGTCCATGGCGATGGGCTTGGAAAGCTCAACGCTCAAGCGGGTGTTGTCGCCCGGCATGCACATTTCGGCGTCGCCCATCAGGTTGGCGGTGCCGGTCACGTCGGTGGTGCGGAAGTAGAACTGAGGACGGTAACCGCTAAAGAACGGCGTGTGACGTCCACCTTCCTCCTTGCTCAGCACGTACACCTCGCCCTCGAACTTGGTGTGCGGGGTGATGGAGCCCGGCTTGGCCAGCACCTGACCACGCTGAATCTCTTCCCGCTTCACACCACGCAACAGGCAACCGACGTTGTGGCCAGCTTCGGCCGACTCCATGGTCTTGTTGAACGCCTCGACACCGGTGCAGGTGGTCTTGGTGGGGGCTTCGGTCAAGCCGATGATCTCGACTTCGTCGCCAACCTTGATCACACCCTTTTCCACACGACCGGTGGCCACGGTGCCACGGCCTTCGATGGAGAAGACGTCTTCGATGGCCATCAGGAATGGCTTATCGACTTCGCGAGTTGGCTCCGGAATGTAGCTATCGATCGCATCCATCAGTTCGCCGATGCAAGCAGCAGCTTCGGGATCCGAAGGATTCTCGTAAGCAGCCTTCGAGTTGCCCTTGATCACAGGCACTTCGTCGCCGGGGAAGTCGTACTTGTCCAGCAGTTCGCGGACTTCGATCTCCACCAACTCCAGCAGCTCTTCGTCGTCGACCAGGTCGCACTTGTTCAGATAGACCACGATCTTGGGTACACCCACCTGACGGGCGAGCAGGATGTGCTCGCGAGTCTGCGGCATCGGGCCGTCCGGAGCCGACACCACCAGGATGGCTCCGTCCATTTGGGCGGCACCAGTGATCATGTTCTTGATAAAGTCGGCGTGGCCCGGGCAGTCGATGTGGGCGTAGTGCCGATTGTCGGTCTCGTACTCGACGTGGGCGGCGGCGATGGTCACCGTCTTGGTCTCGTCACGCACGGTACCGCCCTTGGCGATGTCGGCGTAGGACTTGGCCTTGGCCAGACCCTTTGCTGCCTGCACGGCGACAATGGCGCCAGTGGTGGTTGTTTTGCCGTGGTCGATGTGACCGATGGTGCCGACGTTCACGTGCGGCTTGGTACTGGTAAAGGTATCCTTGGCCATTTTTGTCCCTAACTCACAAATACCTGGGAAATACAGAAGCTGACAAATTAAAAGGTAACCGGAAAGTCACCACGGTTAAAGCTGCTGACGCGACTCGAACGCGTGACCTCGTCCTTACCAAGGACGTGCTCTACCAACTGAGCTACAGCAGCAATGAGCATTCAGCCGTCAGCAATAAGCATCCAGCCCAACACGAAATTATCCACGTTTACGCCGCGAAGGCTAGCTGACGTCTGACTGCCGATTGCCACAAAAAAGCGGGTGAAGGGAATCGAACCCTCGTCTTTAGCTTGGAAGGCTATTGCTCTACCATTGAGCTACACCCGCAATTCGAATTCGGAAGGTGGAATTCGGAGTGCGGAATCAGCTAAGCCAAGCTTTCCAGACCATTCCGCATTCCGACTACCACAATCCGCATCTCTCTAAGTGGGAGGTGTAGGATTCGAACCTACGAAGGCATAAGCCATCAGATTTACAGTCTGACCCGTTTGACCGCTTCGGTAACCTCCCCAATTTGGGCTTAATCTTTGGGTTTTTCGCCTCGGACGAGCCGATTTCGCCGCTAGTCGCAGGGCCAATTCACAGCGAACGAGCGCCCACCGACACCAGCGGGCGCCCAGCCGGCCACCCATCGCGGAGAAACTTGCCTGCCACGGCCGCAAGACCCTCGCGATGACCGCTTCGGCGTGGCGTCCCAATGCCAGAGAGCTAGCGGAGGGACTTGAACCCACAACCTGCGGTTTACAAAACCGCTGCTCTGCCAATTGAGCTACGCTAGCGCGAATCCTCGCGATATCGTGCGAATCGCTTAATATACAGGGGACACCAGCAGCCGCAAGGGTGGTTCGCTACTAGCACTTACGTTTCGGCCGGTCGAGGGTTCGCTAAGCGGTTAACCAGCTCTGGGTGTGTCGCCCAGGGCGTTGTGGATATCGGCCAGCGTGGCCGCAACATGACGCCCACTGGCCAGCCACATTTGCTGTTCTTCGCTAGAAAACTGCGGCTCGAGCACCTGCTCGATCCCTCGGCGGCCCACGATGCACGGTTTGGCCAGGCACAGCGGCGGAAAGCCCTCGCCCAGGTCGACCTGGGTCGAAACGGGCATGGTTCCTAGCCGATTGCCGGCAATACAACGCACAATCAGCTTCAACGCCTGGGCGATGGCGTAGCACGTGTTGCCCTTGAGCTGAAAGATATCGGTGCCGCTGGATCGGGTCGACTCGACCACGTGCGGCGGGATATCCGCAGCCTTCAGGTGCACCCCCCCAACAGCGGCCCCACTCAGCCAGATGAACTGCGACTTGCCGTGCTCGCCCAGCACGTAAGCCCTCACGTCGTCGGGGTGAACGCGCAAATGGACCGACAGGGCGTCGCGGAACCGGCAACTATCGATCACCGTGCCGGCCCCCAGCACTCGGTGCGGCGGCAGGCCGCTCAGTTCGATGGTCCACTGCGTGAGTGCTTCGACCGGGTTGGTGGCCACCACGAAAACGCACTCTGGGTTCTGGCGGGTCAGCACTGGAACCACTTCGGCAAATAACCGGGCGTTGTCGATGGCCAGATGCGTCCGATCGAAGCTCGACTGCTTGTGCGACAAGCACAGCACCACGATATCTGCGTTGTGGCAGTCGGCCACGGGTCCGAACGAAATGGTCTGCCGCGGTGCGAAAAACGAGGCCGCATGCCGCAAATCGATGGCTTCGCCTTCGAGCCGCTGGAGATTCCTGCCCGCCAGAAAGAGTTCGCGGAGCGTCTCCAACTCCAGCAACGTGTAAGCCAAAGTGGCCCCTACGTACCCCACGCCGACAATGGCTACCTTCATCGCCATGAGTTCAATTGCTCGCTGGTTGCTAGCCGGTTCAACTCAGAATTTCCTCGATTGCTGCGAGCTGATCGCCGGAAAACTCCCGGTTTTCGAGGCAGGCGACGTTCTGCTCCAGTTGCTCGACGCTGCTCGCACCGATCAGCACGGTGGTAACCCGCGCGTCGCGAAGCACCCACGCCAGGGCCATCTGCGCCAGCGACTGGCCGCGGCTGGAGGCCATTTCGTTGAGCCGGCGGATTTGGTCGAGCCGCTGGTCGGTTATATCGCTTGCCTGCAGGAAGCCATGCGACTTGGCCGCCCGGCTGTCGGCCGGGATGCCATCCAGGTAGCGACCGGTGAGCATCCCCTGCGCCAGCGGCGAAAACGGAATGCAGCCCACGCCCTCCTCGCCCAATACATCGAGCAACCCCGCTTCGGGCTCGCGAACGAACATCGAGTACTTCGGCTGGTGGATCAGCAGCGGACAGCCCAGATCTCGCAGTATCCGGCAGGCGGTGCGCGTGTCCTCGGCGTTGTAGTTTGAGATGCCCGCGTACAACGCCTTGCCCTGCTGCACCGCAGTGGCCACCGCGCCGAGTGTCTCCTCCATCGGCGTGTCGGGGTCGCGGCGGTGTGAGTAGAATATGTCGACGTAGTCGATGCCCATCCGCTTGAGGCTCTGATCGAGACTCGCCAATAGGTACTTGCGCGAGCCGAAATCGCCATACGGTCCAGGCCACATGGTGTAGCCCGCCTTGGTGCTGATCACCAGTTCGTCGCGATAGGCGGCCAAGTCGGTGGCCAGCAGCTTGCCGAAATTCTCTTCGGCCGAGCCGGGTGGCGGGCCGTAGTTGTTGGCCAGATCGAAATGGGTGATGCCCATATCGAACGCGCGGTGGATGATCGCCCGACCGTTTTCGAACTGGTCGACGCCACCAAAATTGTGCCACAGCCCTAGCGACACCATGGGCAACCGCAGTCCACTGCGCCCGCACCGGTTGTAGGCCATCGACTCGTAACGACTCTCTGCTGCTAAGTACATCGGGGGAGCTTTCCAGCCGTTGGCTGATTCGTGGCTAATTCTCAGGCGCTGAACTCGCGACGCATCCACTCGCTGCCGTCTAGGTGCTCGATGGTGAGCACCAAACGTTCAGGCGTGGCTTGCAGGGTGGTGAGCGATGCCCAGCGGGGAGCCGGCGCGCCGCCTACCACTTGCATCACTGGCTGCTCGGGCGTGGGGTCGTCGATTCGCACATCGTGGCGGTGGCCGCTAAGCACCATCCGCACGTTGGCCTCCGCAAGCAACGGGAGCCACTGCCGCGCGGCGTCGCCCGAATGGCGGGCGAAGTCCTCCAGCGTCATCCCATCCGACTCACCAGGAATGCCCCGCAGCGGAATATGGCAGGCCGCGATCTTGAACGGCGCGTCGGCAATCTCCGGCGTGGCAAGCGCCGCGCGGAGCCACTCGGTCTGCGCCTGCCGATACGGTTCGTAGGCCGCCGTGCCGGCAAACACCGGGTGGTGATCAGGCTTGTCCTCTCCAGTGTCAAGCATCACTAAACCAATCGGCCCCAGTCGCAACGCCCGGCAGTATGGCAATTCCGTTTGGTTGGGCCAGCCGGGCAGACAGTCGCGCAGCTCGCGGGCGCGCTGGCCCCTCACATCGTGATTGCCCGGCGCAAACAGCAACGGCCAGCGACTTGCCCAACCGCTGTCCTGCGGACCGACGGGCGCCAGAGTCACTAACTCGGGGCGATCGCCCGCGTCGAAGTCGTTGCAAGTATCGCCGCACCACAGCAGGGCGTCTGGCTCGAGTTGGTCGAGCCGCTGGTGCAACTTCGACAAGGTCTCGGCGTTTTCATGCGTGTCGTTCACCATCGCCAGCACGAACGACTCGGCGGCCGGATCGGGCAGCCTCAATCGCTGCACCGCGCCGAATTCGGGCTCGCTTCGCGTCAACTCGTAGGCATTGCGATACGCTAAACGCTGCGCGGCAACGCGGTAGTAGATCTGCTGGTCGGGGGAATTCGGCTCGTCGAATTCCACGCGGACCACCAGGCTGCGATCGCTGGCGTCGATCAAACCGCAGCGACTGGGCAACGCAGTGTGGTCGAGTTCGTCGGGCGCAAGCCCCCACTCGACCCAGCCAGTCGCCAGACCACTGACGGCAAACGACACGGAAAACCCGCGGGCATCGGGATGCTGCACCACCGGTGGTCCGGCCAGCAGTGGACCTTCCGCCGGCGCGGCGGCCGCATCGGCGGAGCGGAGCGCCAGCGCGGATAGCGGCACCGTACCCAGAAACACTCGACGATCCATAACAGCACTCCCCTTCGCAGCGGGTTTACTTCAGCGAGATCTTCACGGTGCGCCCCGACGTGTCGAAGTCGAGCTTCTCCTCCCGCGCCAGCCAGCCGATGGCGGCCATGGCCATGTCGCCCGATACTTCGACGTTCTTTTTCAGCGTCGTAGCGGTCTGGCCAGGCGTGTCGGCCAGCGCGGCCCACACCTGTCCAGCGGCGTGGCCAATCTCTTCGGCAGTGAGCGCCGGGGCCGACTTGGCCACGGCTTTCTTGGGAGCACTCTTTTTGGCAGCAGCCTTCTTCGGAGCGGTCTTCTTGGGGGCAGTCGAACTGGAGGCGGAGGCAGCTTTCTTCTTAGCCACGGCAGGATCCTCTCTCAAACGGTGGTGCAATGACGGGACACCTGTAGGCGGGGCGGCCGGAGCCGCGCGACGAGGTGTATGGTCGTTCGCTTTGCCCCAGAATGCAAGCGGGTGGAATGCCTATTTCGCGCTGGCCGACGAATCTCGCTCGGCCGCACGGGCGATGTTTCGCAACATGCCAGCGAACACCAGATTGTGCAGCGGATACAGGACATACCAGTACGCGAGCCCCAGAAAGCCGTGAGGGTCGAACACGGCGGTTTGGCGGATGATGCTCCCCCCGTTCTCCGGCTGCGTATCGACATCGAACTCCAGCCATGCTCGCCCAGGCACTTTCATTTCGGCCTTGAGCCGCAGCAATCGGTCCTGTTCGAAGCGTTCAACACGCCAGAAATCGAGGGCGTCGCCCACGCGTATGTCCACTGGATGTCGACGTCCACGGCGCACGCCGATGCCTCCGACCAACAGGTCGAGAAAGCCCCTTACTCGCCACAACCAACTGCCGTAATACCACCCCTGCTGTCCGCCGATACGCTGAATGGGAGCAAACGCCTGGGCCGCCGAAACCTCCACCGTGGCGGTGCGGGAATCGACGATGCGAGAACCGAACACCGCGCCGCCCCACTCTTGGGGCTCGCCACTGGAGCCGAGTGCATCGCTCCATCTGGTTAGTGCGAATTTGCGATCCTCGTTCGCCAAAGCTCGAGAGATCGCTGCTGGCAAATCCCGCGGCTCAATGTCAAACGCTTGGCCAGCGGAGTCGTCGGTGACCACGGTTGGATTCCGCAAACTGGAAACGAGCTTCTTGCCCACGCGAGCGTAGATTGGTGTCACCAACCCGAGCCATAAACTCGACAGGTAAGGCGTCAGCACCGGCACCGGAATCATCCACCGCCGAAGCCCGCGCTGCCGCGCGTATTCGCGCATGATGTCGCCGTACGAGACTTGCTGGGGACCGCCAATTTCGAAGACTCGCGATCCATCCGTCTCGACGGAAATGGCCGCGAGCAGGTACTCCAGAAGGTCTTCGATGGCGATCGGCTGCGCGCGGGCGCGCACCCACTTGGGGCAAATCATGATGGGCAGTCGCTCCACCAAGGCACGCACCAGTTCGTAGGACAAACTGCCGGAGCCGATGACAATCGACGCTCGTAGCTCGATCACTTCGGCCGACGAGCGGCACAAAATGCGTCCCACTTCTTGCCGACTGCGAAGATGCTTCGAGAGGTCGGGAGTCTCCTCCCCTAGCCCGCCCAGGTAGACGATGCGGCGCACCCCCGCGGCCGTGGCGGCCGCAGCAAAAATCTCTGCCGCCTGACGGTCTTCGGCTTCAAAGTCGCCCGAGGCACCCATCGAGTGGACGAGATAGATGGCCGTGTCGACGCCGCGCATCGGCTCGTCGAGCGATTCGCGGTCGAGCACATCGCCTGCAGCGATCTCGACACCGGAAGCCTCCTGCTCCGCCATCGCTTCCGGGCGACGGGTGAGGCAGCGGACGCGGTAACCTTGCTCGACGAGCCGCGGCAACAATCGGCCGCCGACGTAGCCGGTGGCTCCAGTGAGCAAGATCAAGGGAGAGGAGGCAGTTGAGTGCAAGCTGGCGGTCCCGAAGTTCGTTTCGCGTACGACCCCCCGCTATGTTGAGTCATCGAAACGCTAGGAACCACCCAAAAAAGTGACCAGCGAGCCAGATATTAAGCCTCTTCGATGGCTTCCTTCACCGGTTGCACGAAGTGCGGCGACTTGCCGCTGGCGCTGAGTTCCTTGGCCTTCTTTTCCGCCTCTTTTTTCTGGTTGAACTCGTAGAGTGCTACCCGCCGCAACGACTGGTTGAAGACTCCCCAGAACGCCTTGAGGCGCACCTCTTTGGCGGCTTTCGCACGGCTCTTCCGCTTGGTGGCCTTCTTCTTTTTCTTCTTGGTAGTATCCGCAGCCTCGGCCGCCTCAGCAGCTTCGATTTCGGCTCGTTTGTCTTTGCGGCTTACAACTTTACGCGCCATGGCGATTGCTTTCGATCGACGGAAGGGTGATTTGGCCCCGGGAAACCCTAATTTTAGCGGCCCGGGGCGCGAATGCCTACCGGGCTCGCCCGCAGGCGGCAACGAGAGGCCGAGCCGCACAAACCGCCCCTTAGATGCGGATTCCCAGCCGCGCCGCACGCGCTACCAGAGCGGGGCGGAAGTACACCATGGGATTGTTGTACAGCCGGCGACTCCGCTCGGCCTTCTGGCGTGCCCAGAAGTAGGTCGAGTCGACCAGCCTCAGCGGCAACTTTCCCTGCTCGACCAGTTCGACCACGTGGTGAATGAACGCCCGATCGGCGTCGGTCTTCACCCGCAGACCGACCAGCAGTCGCTCTTCGAGCACCGGCCCGCGCGGCACTGCGGCCTCCGATGGCCCAGCCGCTAGTATCGCCAGCGTCGCACCAATCATTGCCAATGTGCAGCCAGCACCAGCCAGGAGACGTCGTCGTGGCATTTTATCCAGGGCGTTCATTCGTACGCTTTTATTCGAAGAGGAGGGGAGCAAAGAAAACGCGGTACTTCTCGGCGAGAATTTGGCGTGTGACGCGTTTACCGCATGTCGCCCGAGGAGGCAAGATCAATCCCCGCACGGGGGAGCGGCACAAAGTTTGCTTCGATGCGTGATATCCCAATTCCCGACGAAATCGTTGGCGACCGTCCTTTTCCGAACTATGATTTTCCAGTAGGCTTCCACTCCCTCAGGTTGGTTGAATTCGACGCTGCGAGCGAAGAATTCATTTGACTGGGAAAGCGAACTCGCTAGAGTGCACCAGTGCCATTTAAGTTGATTGGCACCTGTGCCCGATAACCTTAGCTGCGATAAAACATCGACTGCCAGCGTGCAGTCGAATACCGAATCAAACTTTCCGGTCGACATTCCGTCGGGAGGACCTAAAATTTCGATTGACCCGAATCGATTACATGGCTGTGCGCAGCACCGTCCGATTCGCGTCTGTCTTCGAGCGACTCCACTCCGTCGCAATTGACCGGAAGTTTGTTATACGCCGCTTGCGGCCTCGTCCATCGGGCGAAGCCGCAGGCGGTTTTTTCGTGGCGCGTCACTCGACCCGATCGACGCACACGTTAGCCGCGACGCGGTGGTCGATCTGATGCGGGGCGCCGTCGAACTCCACGGTGCGGGCGCCATCGTCGTGCGACTTGGAGACCGAGCCCGACACGCCGATGGCGATGCCTGACTCGCTCAGCTCGCGCAAGAACGCTGGCGATTGGTCGAGCACGCGGACCACGCGAAAGTGTTGCCCTTCTGGCAGTTCGGCCAGGGGCACCGCGTCGGGGCGCTGGATGGCGCCATCGGCCGTGGGGATGGGATCGCCGTGCGGGTCGACCGTCGGGTGTCCCAAGTGCTCTTCGATGCGGTCCACCAGCCAGTCGCTCACCGCGTGCTCCATGTTCTCCGCTTCGTCGTGCACCTCGTCCCAGCTGAGCTCCAGCGTGCGGACCAGGAACAGTTCGATCAAGCGATGCCGCCGGATCACCCGCAGTGCGAGCGCCCGACCTGCCGGCGTGAGTTCCACTCCTTCGTAGGGGCGGTAGGTCGCCAGGCTTGCTTCGGCCAGGGTCTTCAACATGCTGGTCACCGTGCCGGGTGAAACGCCGAGCGCTTCGGCAATCTGGCCCGTGCTGACGGTTTTCCCACGGTCGGCGTCGGAGAGCTGAAAGATGGCTTTCAGATAGTTTTCGACGGTTAACGTCAAACTCGACACGGCGCGGCTCCTCGGTTGAACCCCCGGAACAATGGGCCGCCTTGTGATACGTGCCCTGGGAAAGGATAGTGTAACAGATTGGCTCGACGCCACGTGAACCGAGAAACATCGAAGAATGCAGCCCAATTCGCAGCCCTGGCGTGAGCTCTACCCGTTCGCATCGCACTGGTTTGGTGTGCCGAAGGGCCGCGTGCACTACGTGGACGAAGGCCCGCGAGACGCGCCGCCGCTGTTGTTCGTGCACGGCAACCCCACCTGGTCGTTTCATTGGCGGGCACTTATCGGGCCGCTGCAGCACAAGTATCGCACCGTGGCGATCGATCACCTGGGATGCGGCCTGAGCGACAAGCCGCAGGAGGCGATTCGCTTGGCGGATCACATCTCGCACCTGGTCGACCTGGTGGAGCACCTCGACCTGAAGGGCGTCACGCTGGTGGCCCAGGACTGGGGCGGCGCGATTGGCCTGGGAGCGATGCAACGCATGCCCGAGCGACTCGCGCGGATTGTGCTGTTCAACACCGGCGCGTTTCCCCCTTGGTACATTCCGCGGCGGATCGCATTGTGCCGAGTGCCGTTGTTCGGCCGGCTGGCAGTGCAGGGACTCAACGTGTTCACATTGGCCGCGCTGCGCATGACGCTTGCCCGACGCACCGTGCTCGAAACGCAAGTGGAGAATGGCTACCTCGACACCACTCGTGGCTGGCGCAACCGGCGGCAAACGTACGAGTTCGTAGCCGACATTCCCATGAAGACGAGCCATCCCACGTGGGAAACGCTGGCAAAGATCGATCGCCGATTGCCCCCCATGGCCGATCACCCGACGATGCTGGTGTGGGGAATGAAAGACTGGTGCTTCCGGCCCGATTGCCTCGAAAGGTTCGTAGACGCCTGGCCCGATGCCGAGGTGCATCGCCTGGACGATGTGGGCCATTGGGTGGTGGAAGACGCGCCGGACGACGCGTTGCGACTCACGGAAGCATTCCTCACGCGTACCGATTCGGAGAAACTCTGGTGACTCGCCCAACTCTCGAGCGACCAACGTCCCTGGGCGGCTGCGCGACGCTCGCCTGCCTGTGGGAAGCTACCGCATCGAAGCCGGGCAACGTCCACCGCGGTGCTGATTTTGAGGACATGACCTTCGTCGACTTTCTCGCCAGCGCCGCGGTCATCGGTCCAGTGATCGATCGTTGCCACGATTTGGGCCTCGGCGGCACCGTGCTCGAGGCGGTACAAGCGACGCGGCAGACGGTCGCCACCAACACCAATCTCGGCACACTGCTACTGATCGCGCCGCTGGCGCTCAGCAGTGGCGATTTGGGTGCGGCTTCTGAGATCATTCGCGACGCCACCGAGGACGATACAGGACAGATCTACCAAGCCATCCGCACCGCCCTGCCTGGTGGGATGGGCAAGGTGGACGAGGGCGATGTGTCCGCCGAGCCGGTGCACTCGCTGCTCGAGGCAATGCAACTAGCGGCCGAGCGCGACTTGGTGGCTCGGCAATACACCAACGGATTCGCCGAAGTCGCCGATGCGGTGGAGCACCTGCAGCACCACTTCGAATACAACGTGCCGCTGAACGACGCGATTGTCCTGACGCAACTGTTTCTGCTTTCGCGGCATGGCGACAGTCTCATCGCGCGGAAGCTGGGCGTCGAAGCCTCTCAGGACATCGCCAACCGTGCATCCAGCGTGCTGGCGGCTTACCAGCAGCATCGCGAGGACTATTTCCGGGCGGTGGCCGACTTCGACTTTTGGCTTCGCGCCGACGGGCATCGCCGCAACCCGGGCACCACGGCCGACCTGCTGGCGGCCGCGTTGTTTGTATTGTTGGTGCAGGATCGCCTAGACTGGCCGGTAACGTTTTACGGATCTCCCCCGTCCGAGTAGCGAACCAAAAAAAACCTTCACATGGACAACACCTATCGCGTCCGGCTCGACAAGAACGAATTCACGTTCTGCGCTGCGCACTTCATCACGTACGCAGGCGACATCTGCGAACCGCTGCACGGGCACAACTATGGCGTGAGCGCCGAGATCGTGGGTCCGTTGGACGAGAACCAGTACGTGGTCGACTTTATCGCCGCCCGCGATGCGCTACTCACGATCACCCGAGCGCTCGATCACCGCGTAATCTTGCCAACCAGCCATCCGACGATCCAAGTGAGACAGAGCGACGGCGAGATAACCGCCCACTTCGAGGAGCGACGTTGGGTGTTTCCGGCGAGCGACTGCGTGCTGCTGCCGGTGGCCAACACCACGGCCGAATTGTTGGCCCACTACATAGGCCAGCAGTTGCTAGCAAAGCTGGCGGAGCAGGGATTCACTCCTACGTCGCTGGAAGTGGCCGTGGACGAATGCCAGGGCCAACAGGGCGTCTGCCGCTGGGGTAGCTAACAATCGCCCACGGGCTGCAAATCCCGCCTAACCGGCAAATCCTCTCAAGCTGCCCGCGTTTTGGGGCCGATGTCACCACTATCGCGCGCCCTGCTGCGCGCTGGTCGCCAAGTGTTTCCCCCCGAGACCGTCCGCGATGTCCGACGTTCGCAAAGCTGCTGTAGTGTTGATGACCCTCCCGGAAGAGGAGGCAGCCGTCGTGTTGAGCAAGCTCAGCGCGAAGGAGGTGGAGCAGGTCTCGATTGAGATCGCCCGCACCAAACGCATCACGCCCATGGAGCAGGACGCGACGATACGCGAGTTCGCGAACACCAGCCCCACCTCCTCGACCGAAGGTGGTAGCCTCGACCTGGCGAAGAACCTGGTGAAGAAGGCGCTGGGCAGCGATGCGGGTCAGGCGCTCGACAACATCCGCCAAACCATCGAGGCGTTGCCGTTTGGCTTCTTGCGTACGGTCGATAGTCAAAACGTGCTGACCTACGTGATCGACGAACACCCGCAGACGATCGCGCTGATCATGTCGTACCTGCCGGCCACTTACGGCTCGGAAATCCTGGCCGGCTTGCCGCCCGATCGGCAGTTGCAGGTGGTTCGTCGGATGGCAACCATGAGCCAGACCAATCCCGAGATCATCCGCGAGGTGGAAAAAGGCCTCGAAGGGCGGATGTCGAACGTCGTGAGCCAAAGCTTCCAAAACGCTGGCGGTGTCGAGTCGGTGGCCGAGATGCTGAACGTGTCCGAACGGTCGACCGAACGAACCATCCTCGAGCAGTTGGCCGAGGAGGATCCCAACCTGGTCGAAGAGATCCGCCGACTGATGTTCGTGTTCGAGGACATCGCCAAGTTCTCGGGCAAGGACATCCAGACCATGCTCAAGCACATCGAAACTTCGCAATGGGCGCTGGCGCTCAAGGGCGCAAGCGAGGAGCTCAAGGACAAGGTGCTCAGCAACCTGTCGCAGCGCGCCGGCGACATGCTCCGCGAGGAAATGGAGTACATGGGCGCGGTGAAGATCTCGGCCGTCGAAGCCGAACAGCAACGCATCGTCGACATCGTCCGCAGTCTGGAAGACGCGGGCGAGATCGAGATCAATGCCACCGACGAAGAAGAGCAGTTGGTGCAGTAACCTCGGCGGTCTTGCGACTTCGGCTACTGCTTGGCCAGGGCCTGGTCGACGATTGCCTTCACCCGAGCCGTGACGTTGATTGGTTCGACGGACTCGGGAATGCCGGCCTCGTCTGCTGCGGTGGCCATGGCATGGAGCAGTCCCTGCAGTTCGTCGAATGGCAGTTGCTCGCGAAAGTGGCGCTGGCCCTGGTCGTCGACCTCAACCGTGAGGTTCTCGATGGCCTCGGCCGTTTGCTCGTCTACCTTGCCATGGATAAATGCGGCGGCGTATCGGCGGAGGGCCTGTTCGGCAGCGGCTTTGCCCTCCTCGGGCAATGACTTCTGCGTCGTGAATTTCTGCACCAACCCCCGAGTGAGAGAAGCCTCGAACATCACATCTCGCACGCGCTGAATCGCCTCCTCGCATTCTGCATAGTCGATCGACCTCTCCTGCGCCGCCGTGGCGAGTCGTCGAAGCTCGGCCTTCACGGCAACTCGCTCGGCCACGTGCAGTTGCTTGGAGTTCGCCTGGCTGTCGGCCGATTCGAAAGCATCGCGAAGATCCTTCGGCAGATACGGCAGCAAGAAGAACGAGGTGGCAAAGGCCGCGAGCAGCAGCGTAACCACCGGTATCACCGTCGCCCACAACCGGGGATTACTACGCAAGAGCCAGAAGAAGCCGCGTGGTTGTTCAGACTGCATGACCGAACGTCCGTGACAGGGGATCAGAGTGAATCAGCCAGCCTGGTTGCCTAGTCGCAACCTTGCTCTTTGAGCCAATGGGCGTCTGCAATGTCCTTGGGTCTCCCTGCTGATTCCTTGTTCTCGATCAGATGCTCCCTACCGATTACGTTCACATCACATCCATCGAAGTCGGATTTGCGTCTGTGCTCCCAAGCGGTCTCAAACTCCACGCCACTTATAGAGGTGATGATATCGATACGATTCGGCGGAACGCCGATCTGGTAAACAGTGTCGGGCAACGCGAAATCGGACTCCTTCAACATCCGCCGAGGAGCACCGAAAGCGACGATGGCATTCCAAACGCGTTTGGCGTTATCTGGCGTTGGACGCACCCAGATATCGATATCACCCGTCGCGCGAGGATTGCCATAGGCTGCCAAGGCGTAAGCGCCGACGATCATGTACTCAGCTTCCGCGTCGGATAACGCGGACAACATGTCTTTGTAGTCGTCGTTCAGATACATCTTCGCCCTTCATCGCCCAAGCGCGAACAGTAAGTGGCCACACCATGCCCATCAATTCGGCCATGGAGTAGCCTTTGAGATCGTCGTCGCTACCTTGCTGGGCGAGAGTCGTCTTGCGGACAGGATAGTCGCTGCGGTCTTTCATACCTCCATTATAGCCCATCGAAGCAACTAACTGAATGCGATCTTTCGCCCCGCCCGATCACACCAGCCCTCCCATCGACTGCAGGCCGATTGGCTCGCGGCAATGGAATGGCTCGCCGTACGCGACGCCGATGGTCTTGCCCCAGTAGCTGGCTTCGTCGCGGAGCTTCTCGATGAACGAGCCGTCGCGTCCGGTGATGAACTGGCTGTGATACGCGCGGATGCTGGCGAGCTTGGTCTCCCACTCGCTGGAGATGTCGAGCACGAAAGCAGGCTGAGCGGCCATTTTCAGGTGCACGCAGTAGTAGTTGTAAACTCGCTGCGGGTGATGGGGCTCGCCGGGGAGGTCGGTCTTGGTGAGCTTGGCCCAGAATCGTGCGTCGTCGACCAGCTTGGTGGCGGCCGTGTGATCGGGGTGAGCGTCGACCCAGTAGGGAGCAAACAACCATCGCGGCCGCGTATGACGAATCACGCCAGCCAGTCGCGCGCGATTCTCCAGCGTGGGCTCCAGGCTGCGATTCGGCAGGCCCAGGTTCTCGCGCCACTGGAGCCCCAGAATCTTGGTGGCCTCGGCCGTTTCGCGAGCGCGGATCTCAAGCGAGCCATGCGGCGTTGGTTCGCCGCTGGTGAGGTCGAGCACGCCGACGCGGTGGCCTTCAGCCTGCAGTCTCAGAATGGCCCCGCCCATACCGAGCTCGGCGTCGTCGGGGTGGGGGGCGATGACGAGAATGTCGAGCATGGTGGCGGAGTGACAGGCGGCGAGTGGCAACTGGTGGCTAAGCAAGCTAGCACTGGCCACTAGCCTGCCACTACGCCCATCTTCGCCGGGTTGGTGGGCAAAAGCAACTGCTCTGGACGCGCGTGGGCCGTTCTGGCAAACTCCCGCACCGCCCCAGTTTCACCCCCGATCTATCATGTTCCGAAAACGCCTAGTTCGACTCTCGGTGGCCGTGTGCTTGCTGCTCGCGAGCGGCTGTACATCGTGGAAGGTGCCGAAGCTCGACATGAATCGCCTGCGCGACCCGCGCGCGGTGGACATCGACAATCGCCTGACGGGTCCCGCAAACGTGGACTTCAAGGCAGAATAGGCCCGGCGGTCGTTTGCCTCTCGGCAGCTTGCACTCACTCCGCGTGCGACCTACAACCAGTGGTGCGCTGCTTCAGCTGGCCGCAAATTTCTTCACCGGATCAGGCAACTGGGACCCGACGAGCACCACTCGGGATTTGGAACATGGATTCTCAAGAGACCTATCAGCAGCTTTGCACCTACGTTCGCGAGTCGGCATTGCTCTCTTCGGCGGCCTCGGTGTTGGAATGGGAAGAGCAAACCTACATGCCACCGGCGGCAGGCGAGTACCGTGCCGAGCAGCTTTCGCTACTGGCGACCCTGACGCACGAACGCGAGACCGCGCCGCAAATGGGCGAGTGGCTCGACACACTGAGCGGGAGCGACCTGGCCACCGACACGACCCAACCCGCCTCGGCGGTGATTCGCGAGCTGCGTCGTAGCTACGACCGTCAGACAAAGCTCTCCAAGGAACTAGTCGCCGCGCTCGCCCGTGCAACCAGTCGCGGTCAGCAAGTGTGGACCGAAGCGCGGAAGGAGAACGACTTTGCCAAGTTCGCTCCCTACCTGGCGGAGATCATCAAGCTCAAACGCGAAGAAGCCGACGCGGTCGGTTACGACGACTGCCGATACGACGCGTTGTTGGACGACTACGAACCGCACGCCACCGCGGCCGAGGTGGGCCCAGTGCTCAAGTCGCTGGGCGAGGCGCTGGTGCCGATCGTGGCAGCCATTGGCGACAGCACGCATCAACCGAATACGGAGATCTTAGATCGCGACTACCCGATCGACGTCCAGACTGCTTTTGGCGAAGCGGCCGCCAAGCAGATGGGCTTCGACTTCCGCTCCGGGCGGATCGATGTCACCGCGCATCCCTTCTGCACGACGCTCGGCCCGCATGATGTTCGCCTCACAACACGGTTCGACAAGAGCGACATCCGCCCCGGCTTCTTGAGCATCCTGCACGAAGCAGGGCACGGGCTGTACGAGCAAGGTTTGCCTTCGGAAGAGTTCGGCCTGCCAAGCGCCCACTCGGTGTCGCTTGGTATTCACGAATCGCAGTCGCGGATGTGGGAGATCCTGGTGGGGCTCAGCCGCCCGTTCTGGAATCACTTCTATCCCAAACTGCAAGCGGCGTTTCCGCAGTCGCTCGCGGAAACACCGCTCGACGATTTCTACTTCGCGATGAACGAATCGAAGCCTTCGCTCATTCGCGTCGAAGCCGACGAAGCAACCTACAACCTGCACATCCTGATTCGTTTCGAGCTGGAGATGGCACTGTTGGCCGACGAGTTGGAGGTCGACGCACTGCCAGCCGCGTGGAACGAAAAGTACGAGCAGTACCTGGGCATCACTCCGCCGAGCGACGCGCTAGGTGTGATGCAGGACGTGCACTGGAGTGCGGGGCTGGTGGGCTACTTCCCCACCTACGCATTGGGCAACCTGTACGCGGCCCAGTTCTTCGCGCAAGCCCGCCAGGACCTGGGCGACTTGGACGCACAAATTGGTCGCGGCGAGTTCGCACCACTTCTGGATTGGCTGCGTACAAACATTCACCAGCACGGCCAGCGGTACACAGCCGCCGAGTTGGTAGAGCGGATAACCGGTCAGCCGCTATCGTCCGACGCGTTGCTAAGGCACCTTAAGGACAAGTTTGGCGGACTTTACCGGTTATAACGGCAACGAAATTGCCGAACCGTCGTTTTGCCGTGCCGCACAGAATGGTACACTCCCATGATGGGAGATTCCGAGCGCAGCAGCGATGCTGCGCCTTTGTGATCGGATCCCACGAGTATGGAGATTGCTGCCGCCATGGCCAAGTTGGCTCGATGCCCCGCCTGCTACACCGAATTGGAATTGCCCGCCGAAGTGGCTGATGGCGATAGCGCCGACGCGTGGGCGAAGTGCCCTGCGTGCGAGGAGTCGTTCCAGGTGGCCGACGCCAAACCGCGAGTGGTGAAGCAAGCACAACTTTCGAGCGGCCCCGTCGAGGCCAGGGACGAAGCCAAGACCGCGCCGACCGAGCCAGCAACCACAGAAACCGTCGCCGGCGGGTTAAACGAGTCGCTGCTCGACTCGTTCCTGCGAGACGGGCCCACGAGTGCGACGCAGCCAGACATACCCAAGCAGGACACCGAAGCCGAGGCGGACGCCACGAGCCTGCCAAGCTTGGGCGAACTGAAAAGCCTGGAAGACTTGTTTCGAGGCGGCAAGGAGCCAGCCGAATCGACAGCCACCGAAGAAACCGAAGCAGCGGAGAGCGATTTCGGTACCAAGGAGACCGTCGAGCTGGGGGAACCTTCGCCGGTCGATGATCGACGCCCCACGCTGGGACAGATGTTCGACGAGTCGAAAACTGAAACCAGCACCGCCGACTCGGGCAGCTACGACAGCGTGGAAGAAGCAGCCGAAGCGGCGCTCAAGGAACCAGAGACGTTAGAGCCAGAATCCGCAGAAGGTGCCGAGCAGGAAAACAAGAAGACCACCGGCGAGTTCGACGGGATGACGCTGCAGGACTTCGCTGCGCCGCAATTCGACGACGCTTCGACTGCCCCGGAAGAAGTCGCCGCCACGACAGACGACGCTCCGTCGTTCGATCAATTTACGGAGTCCTCTTTCGGCGAGCCGGCTGACCACTTGGACGAGTCGAAGAGCCTACGAGCCTCGATGGGTTTTCCAGCCACGGACGATCCACTGGAGGTGCAGGACGAACAGCGCGAACGGGTGGGCATTACTTTCGACGACGACGACGATCACGGCGAGTTGAGCTTCGCCCAAGTCGATGCGCCGCGCGGAGTGGTAGCGTCGCGGAAGAAAAAGTCGTCGTTCTCCTTGTTGCGCACAATGATCGGCGTCGTACTGGGTGGGATGTTTGGCCTGTACGCTGGTTACCTGGTTATCTTGTGGATCAAGGTGGACGATCCGCTGGATGCAGCGAGGCTGTACCCCGACGTGGTTAAACCACAAGCCCTGCGGAGCGCCGGCGCGGACGGTTCAGAAGTGTCGCTCGCCCAAGGCCCAGAGTTCTCCGAGGAAGAATCGACAGCTGTCGAAGATTCGGGCGGCATCGATCCGGTAACATACCAAGAGCCCGTCGATGAGCCGATGCCGTGGGAACAGCAACCTGCCGCGCCGGTGGCGCAAGAGACCGTGGCGCCGGTAATCCTCGATGCACCGCAATACACGGCTGCCCAGTTGCAGCAGTACACGGCGGCTGCCGAAGCAGCCGGACCGGCGCTGATCGCCGGTGGCGATATCGATCGCGCCAAAGGTAGTAGCTACGCAACCATCGCCAAACTGGCCGAAGCGCTGACGTTCGGCGAGGGCGCGGCGGACGCCAGTTGGAACTATTCCGCGCGGCAGGTGTTCCCGCCGCTGTTCGCGACCCAGCAGGCGCAAGGGCAGATCTCGCAGATCGCCGGGTTCTGGCTCACGTCGCCCAAACGCAGGCACGGCGGCATCTTTTTCTGCGGCACACCCGACGCTGGACGTCAGGCAGGTTCGGTGGCCGAGTACCAGTTCACCCTGCCCGGCGGGCAGTCGCTCACTGTGCTCACTCCCGAAACGCTGGCAGACAATGTCACCGGCGCGCGGACCGTGGCCGTGATAGGCAGCGTCGTCTACAAGCCAGCCGAACGCATCGAAGGCTACACCGGCGACGAAGCCGTGGTGATCTGGTCAGAGAACCTGCTACCTGCGGGCAACTAGCAACTTTGTTGGCCATCGTCTCCGCCAGCGCCACAGTCCCAGCACCGCAGCACCAGCCAGGAACATGGTCGAGGGCTCCGGCACAATCAGTTCGCCGCCGGTTGAGACCAGGGCGTACAACTTGCCGTCCTCCGCCTGCGTGCCGGCCACTTGCATCGTGCCCGTGAACAGGTCGGTCAGTGTGTTGTAGATGCCGGTGTTGCCTTCGCTGGTCCATCCCGCGAGTCCCAGCTCGAAACTCGGATTTTCCAGCGACGGTATCAAATTGCCTTGCAGGTCGCGCGCACGAATGTAATCGACCGCTAAACTACTGATCGCGCCCCGATCGACCGAGTCGGCGACCAGTATCTCCAGAGCGTACGTCTGCCCCCCTTGGGGAATCGAGAGGAACCCCGTTCGCCAACCAGTTCCGCCATGCAGGTGGTATCCATCGTACATCAGACCGATTCCACCGGCTGGGGCTTGGGAGAGGTCCGTGATACCAAACGACGCGGCGTCGAGCGGAATGAAGTCGCCCATGTAGCCATCAGGCGTGGGATCGACCGCCCAGCCTTGCTCGTCCACGATCGAGTTATCGGTGGGGTCGAGCAGCCGCACGGCGAACACGTCCTCGGCAGCGCCCAGAAACTCGCTGGTAAACGCCTGCCAGCGAAACTCGATCCGCCCGCCACTGGTCGGACCTGTGAATTCCTGTCGAATGGCGGAGTACTCGGTCTCGTCCGCGTCGCTGTTATCGAGATTGGTCCCCGGCGGCAGCAACACGGGTCGTCCGGCAAACGCGGTTTGACAGCAAAGCAGCGCAGCGGCAAGCGCAATCAGATTCGTAAATCGCACGTTCAATACCTCCCCAGATGGCTGTAGCGCGCACAAGAAAGCCGTCCAGAAGAGACCGCAGGCGACGTTAATTCGTCGAACCCGGTTTCTACGAGACGGCTTTCAGTAGCGACACCCTGTTAGAATTGCTCAAGCTTCATCGAGTGTAAGGGGATTTTGAATATCGTGCAAGTAAATCGCGACCACCCGAAACCGTTGGTGTGGCGAGTGCAATCAGCGCGTCTAGACAGCAAGCTTGCGTCGACCGGGCCCTCGTTCTTTGTTCCGCGACGGCATTGTAGCGGTCGCAAGGATTGCGTGGCTTGTGCCGTGCTCGGCTGCTGTAGGCTCCCGCAACAGCCGATACTAGAGTGCGGACCGTCGGCGGGTGGAGATGCGCGGCGGTACGCCCATTTCTCACCTCATACAACGGTCGCGGCATGGAACGCCATCTGACATTCAATCGTGGTTTCGTACTGGCGGTCGTCCTTTTCGCCAGCCCATCAGCGTGCCTTGGCCAGTTGTTTGAGTTCTGCGACGACTTCACCAAGCCCTACTGCTGTCAGCGCGATCCCTTTGAGGAGCGAATCGAGACGGAGCGTCACGACTTCACCCAGTCGGCCGTGACCGTCGGCCGCGGAATCCTGCAAGTAGAAGCGGGATACTCGTACTTTTACCACGACACCGAGGAAGAGACTGAATCCGCTCATACCACGCCGGAGTTGATGCTTCGCTGGGGCATCACAGAAGACATTGAGTTTCGCGTTCGGTGGAACCACGTGTGGGTGTTTGCCGAGGACGAAGACGACCGCATTGGTTCCGAGGACATTCGGTACGCACTGAAACTCCAGATGACCCGGCAGACGTGTGACGGGCTGCTGCCAACCAGTGCCCTGGAGGTCCGAGGCTCCGCGCCCACAGGCGGCGAGGCATTCACGACTGGCAGAGCCGAATTCGATATCGACTACATCTACCAGTGGGAACTCCGCGAAGGGCTGACGATTGCCGGGTCGACGGGGATTGGCTCCGATGGATTCGGCGACTTCGGACTCATTCCCGATGAACCGACGAACGAGTATTTCATCATGCTCACTCAGTCAGCGGTTCTGGGTGTCGAGCTCACCGAAGAGAACACCATGTACGCGGAGTGGTATGGTATCTTCTCCGACGGTCTGGCGGACGAGTTCGTGATCTCCGTCTTCAACATCGGCATCGACCACTACATCAACGACGACTTCGTCGTCGACTTCCGTATCGGCGTAGGTCTCTCGGAAGACTCCGACGACTTCTTCACCGGCGTTGGCGGCGGCTATCGATTCTAGGGGGGCGCGCGGTGCTCGCCATGCTTTGGGTGGAGCTCACTCCGCCGGCTTGGCCGCGGGCGGCGTCCAATTCCCTTCAATGATTTCCCAGCCCGGTAGGTAGCAGCGGACCAGATAATTCCAGCCGTCGGTGATCGGCAGGTAATTGTCTGAGTTCGGGTCGCCGCCGAAGTGGATAGTCACGCTGCCGTCGGGATTGGGCTTGGAAGTGATGCTATTGAACGAGTAGGCGTTGAGGTCGTTGGGCGTGAAGAAGCCGTCTTTGTTGTAGACCGTGACCGACCAGAACGCCTCAACTGGCACGCCCTTGGGCATGGTGAGCGTGTAGGCAGTTTTGCCGTCATTCTTCTCGGGCGTGATGGCAAAGTACATCGCGCCGCGCTGCGGATTGCCTCCCCAGCCGGCCGCGCAGCCCATCAGGTGCTGGATGGGATCGACCTCGCCGCGACGACCAAAAGCGTTGCCGAAGTCGCCCATCGCCATGGCAAGCGCGCCAAGTTGCTTTCGTGTTTCGACCAGCGACTCCTGGTCCCAGTCAGGCAGCTCCAGCTTGCCTGGCGAAGCCTGCTTCACTACGATTGCGTCTTGCAACGCATGTGCCTTCTTCATGTCTTCCGGGCTGTTCGGATCGGCAAACGTCCGCACCAGCACCATGGCATAGCGTGTGCCAATCGAGTCGATGGAGAGCGTTACCTCGCCCGATCCGTTCTTGAGGACCGGATTGTATTCGTCCTGGTCGATGATCAGCAACGACTGGAACCTGCCTTCGCGTTCTGGCATCGTGATCGTCACTGGAGACACCAGGTCGTACACACCCATCGAGTAAAGCGTATCGCGATTGCCACGGATCGTCGTCTGATGCTCCACAGAATAAGGCTCGCGCATGTGCGCGAGTTTGCCGATGCCGCCGGCTTTGGTAGCGTAGTCATTGAACTGCCGGTCGGTCTCCGCCCGCATGTAGTTCAACACATTGACCGGCTCACCACCCTGAGCGGCAGTTGGCAAGAAGCAAAGAACCAATGTTGCAGCTACTCGGGACGAGGTGTTCATGAGAGGCTCCATGTTAAGCACGGTTTTTTGAAGACGAGACACTTGATCTGGTAGTATAGCATGAGCCCCGGTAAAGCCGAGACCTACAGCCCCTAGAGGGAACCTGATGGACGGCAGCGCTGCTGCCAGGATAGAATCGGGGCTTGCCACGCTAGAATCTCTCCCTGATCAACTTCCGTACGCAAGGCAACGCTAATGAGGTCCCCACGATTTGCTCCCTTCGCGTTTGCCTGTGCAGCGCTCGTCTTTTATCCCGCAGCGACGAAGGCCCTGGAACCACCAAATGGCGAAACAGTTGTTATTGGCTCCGCGGGCGAGGTAATTCGTCTGCGTTCGGACTTCATCGCTCCGGGCGACCAACGCTCGTTTCCTTCAATCGTGGGCACGCTTGAGAACGAATTGCTGTTCTCCGCTCGGAACTATGGCTCGGCAATCGACCCGTCGCTTTGGACCGTCACGGGCGATGTCGTATCGCCAGTCGCCATTGCCAATAATCAACCGCTTGAGCCGATCGTCTACCAGCCTTCGGCAGCATACGCTGGCAAACTCTACTTCAACTCGGGTAGTCGTCTCAGCACTCGACAGGCGTGGCAATACGATGGCAGTGTGGCCGAGCCCGCAACTGATCTGGGGCTCTCCTGGTTCCAGGACACGATCGAGTTCCAAGGCAAGCTTTACCTCGAACGATACTACACGTCTCAGGAGGTATTGGTCTTCGACGGCTCCCAAGCCCAAGGCATCACACTGCCAGCAGGACTGCGAGAGGTTGAGTTTCTCTATGCCGACGATCAGAGGATGCTCTTGTCGGCACGCGATTCAACCTACGGCAACGAACTTTGGCAATACGACGGCGACCAGTTCGAGCACCTACTTGACCTGAATCCCGGCACCGACTCGGCGTACTACAGCGATATCGTCGCCTTCGACGGCGCGCTCTATTTCACCGCTTCGGTGGATGGAATCCCAAACCTGTGGCGACTGGAACAGGACGGGGCTACCCAACTTTCTCCGACGGGTGTTAGCGCGACGTCGCTCACCGTTTACGACGGGGAGTTGTACTTTGTGAGTGGAATCGAATCAGGCACTTCGCTCTGGCGTTTGGATGGGGATTCGGTCGAAGAAGTCTGGCGTGCCCATGCCGAAGGCTTCGGGTTCGTCAGCAATCTCACCGTGTTCAACGGGCTACTTTACTCCTTGAGCAACGATGCTGTGCACGGCGAAGAGATCTGGGCGTGGGACGGTCAAGCGGCCCGACTGGTTGCCGATCTGAACGCTGGACCTGCAGGCATCATGGGGGGCGACCCTTTTGACCTGCAGATGACACAACTCGGCAATCAGTTGTTTTTCATTCCTGGCACCGGAGCCGTGGGAGGGGAGCTTTGGTCGCTGACGCCCGTGCCGGAGCCAAGTGCGGTGTGGCTGGGGATCTTAGGACTGACCGCGGCAGTTGCCGGCCGCCAAGGTATCAAGCAAGCGGGGCAAGCTGCTTGAGGATTTCGACCGAATCGTCGGCCGCCTTGGCCGGCGTGAGGGCCGTGTCGGCGATGCCGGAGACCACCTTCGTGATGTTGTGGTCGGTCTCGCCCGGTTGGGCCCAGGTGCTCACCGACGCGGCGGTGATGTAGACCGAGAACGCATGGTGCCCCGAGCCGGGCCGCTCGCCAATCACGTGCAACACCGCCCGACGGCTATCGGCCTGTGGCAGCGCCCCGAACAGTTCCTCGCCAACCCGGTACCCCAGCCGCACGCGCCCGCTACGCGCCACCACGTGCTCCGGCGCGACCTTGTAGCCAGCTTCCGCCAGCGCGCCGCGGACACTCTCGAGGTAGGGCGCAAGATGCCCCTCGTCGGTGATCGCCAGCGCGTTCAGCCCATCCGACACCACGATCTGCACGTCGTACGCGCCAGCGTGCAAATCGCGTAGTTGCTGAATCTTCTGTAGCGAGACTTCGTCCAGCACCTCGCCGGTGGGCGGATGCAGAATGTAGTCCCGACGGTCCTCGGACTGCGAGCAGACGCTCACCGCGTGCGCTACGGCAAACGCCTTCGGCAGTTCGGCCCAGATACACTGCTTCGAGTCCTGGTACAGCTGGCGTAGGCGGCGATCGAGTTGTGGCTCGAGATCCCAAGGATTCGCGCCATGGCCTACGGCTAGCGGCACACCGCGGGCGCGGACTTCGTCCATCTGACCACGGGCTTCGGTGAGGATCTCGCCGTCGGAGCGCGTGTCACCTTTCCGGCGCCGGTACTGCAAGTAGACCCACGCGGGTTGGCCAAAGTGTTCGGTCGGTTGCCCCTGGTCGTCAATCACGCCGAGTTGCTGGAAGAACTGCCACATTGCGTCGTTCACCTTGTAGCCGAACTTCTCGCGGACGCGAACGTGGTCCTGAAATCCGGTGGTCAGGTAGCTGAGCATCGGATCGTTCTTGGTCGGCAGCGCCATCAGATAGGCGGGGCAGGCGGGCATGATCTGGTCGATGCACCAATCGAGGTCGTCGAGGTCGACCTCCATGTGCAGCGTCGAGCAGACATCGAGCCCGATCGTCAGCCCGTGCAGTTTGCCCATCACGATGTCTTCCAGGCAGCAGCGGACGAGTTGCTCGCGGTTGCGGAAGATCTCCGGACCGATGAACCCCGCCACGTCGTTCACATGCACCCAAGGCTCTGGCGCCCGACCAGCGGTTTGCTGCGCGCGGGCGACTTCGCGCTTCAGGGCACGTGCGAAGCCGTACTTGCGCGACTCGTGCATCACCATGTCGAATCCCTTGCCGTGCCCGTTCGTGGCATCGGCGCCTTGGCCGGTTTCGAAGTACATGCCGTACTTGCCGGTGCGCGCCCGTGCGTGCCGCACCATCTTCTCGACGCTGATGTCGAAGATGTGGTTGGCGTCCTCCACGCCGGCTAAGCTTTGGAACCACTCGCCGGTGGTGCCGGGCAGTTGCTCTTCGACTGCCGCCTGCACGTCGACGTGAGCCAACACGCAGTGCGGCAGCACGTCCTCGAGCCCAAACGTCTGCAGGATGTCGGCGAGCGTCTGCTCGACCGCGGCGACCGACTGCACTTCGCTCGAGACGGGGTTCGTGCCGAGCACGACGTCGCCGACCGCAAACGAGAACCCGTTCAGCACCTGCCAGCGAATGTCGTCCACGTTGTCGGTGGGTGAGTTCGGCTGAATCCGCGCGCCCATGTACCCGCGAGCGCCGATCTGCGTGCCGGGCAGCGGGTTGAACACCTTCGCACCGACTTCGATCAGCTCTTCACCCGTCATCAGCTTCACCACGCAGGCGATGGTGTCGCTCGACAAGCCGGGCATGATCCGCTTGATGTCTGCTTCGTCGGACTGCAGCAAAAAGGCGCGCAGTTGACCTACGGTCCAGTCGGCCACCTGTCGTGCAGCATCCGTGTCGACCGACTGCCCGATGTACTTGTACAGATCATCCTCGAACACGGGATGCGACTCGAGGTCGGCGATGCGGGTGTTCGCCAATAGCGCTCTGGCGCTGGTGCGCGACGCCTGGTCGGCGGCCGAGATGCCTAGCGACTCGTCGCCCTCCTTGAATTCGTTGCACGCGCCGAGCAATTGCCGGTAGAGCGTGGCGTCGAACTCCCCGCCGGTGCGCTCGATGTATGCGAACAGGTCTTCGGTGTCGGACCCCAAATCGACCTCAACACCGTTGGGAACTGTGGCAGCAATCACCTTCTTGCCTCCTCTACCAAACACCAGGGCCAACGTTCCACCGAGCGTACCGATCAGACAACTCCGCCGCGAGACCGTTACTGGCTTCGGGAGCATAAGACAAGACCTTGTGGAGAATAGCCAGTGCACCAATCCTGTAACCCGAATTGTACACTCGGGGCTTGGTGGGTCACAACAGTTGCGCGGCTGTCATCTTGCAATGCTATGGTAGTTGAATCGAACTCCGCGGTGGAATCCTACCCCCTTGGGTGCACCAAGCCTGCCAGTAATGTCTTCCGCCTTCGTCACCATGTCAGTGACTGTGATGATCCCAAGCCCTTGTTCTCGAGTCACGTAGAGGAAGCTTGAGCCAATCTTGGGTTTGCTCGTTTTCGACGCCGGGTCGAAATGCAGCAGATAGGGCTGCTTCAGCGGCTCTCCTTTGGGCAGCTCGCCTTGAACCAGAAACTGCTCTATGTTCTTCGCATCAAACGGGTCGATTTCCCAAAGCTGCAGATCGATACCCAAGAGCACGTAGCTCTTTGGATCATCTTTCAGGGGCGTACAAAGCAAATCCACATTATGACTTGCCGCCCATTCTTGTGCCTTGCTGACAACCGGCTCCGACGAGTCTGCAGCTGGCAGATCTTCGTGCGGCCACTTTTTTCCCTGCCCTGCGTCGAGATCGAAGAAGAAAGTAGCCCCGATGTCGGCATCCCCGACTGGCGTTAGCACCATTCCGATCAGGCCATCGGTCTTCTCGGCGTTCTTTGTGATTGCCAGCCCTTTGGGATAGTCGGACAGATCGCGCGCAACGAACGGCGACAAGTCGACTTGGCTGTATTCTTGACCGACTCCAAGCGATTCCCAATTCGATTCATACCAGGCCGCCCAGTCTTCGGCTGCTTCATAATAGAGTTTTTCTTGCTTGGCAAGAGCGCGACGATCTTTGCTCTTCGATATGCTGACAAAATCATCGGCGACTTTATGGCCCGTTAGTGTCTCGAGAGCTGAAGTCACTTCGCGAACCGGTCTGCCGAAGCTGAAGTAGTTGCCTCTATCGCGCCCGCGGCGAATCTGGTGTTTCCGCATAAACGCGGCCAGCTCGCCATTCTCAACGATGAGACCATAATCGCTCATTGGGGGCTGTAATGTCTTGGGCAAAACACGAATCAATGCCGGTACTGCGCGGCGGTCGCCGATGGCTCGCAAGGCGAACGCGATTCGTCGCATCATCCGCTGCTCGCTTGTTGCTTCTAACTCTGCGCACAGAGGCGGCACCGCCGGCTCGCCGATGTTCACGAGTTCCCGCATCAGCAAACACCAAACTTCACACTCGTCCACGGTGTGATTCAGCTTGCGAAACTCGTCGATGATTCCAGCGACGCGTGCATCGGTTTCACTCGGAAGTGCGTCCAGCACCTGCTGGGCGTTTGCCATCTTCTCGGCCGGCGTCGACTCAGGCGTGTAGGCAATGTCGCAGCGTGTTTCCTGCCCTGCCCGGACAACTACTGCCGGTTGCTCCATCGTCGTAAACGTGTTTCGGGAGCAACGCATGTTGCACACGTAGGGAAAGTTTTCACCCGGAAAGGCCCGCATGCGAAAGAAACCATCGTTGTCCACCTCCGCTAGGTACTCGGTGTAAATCAGATTTCCACGGGGACGATTTGGACCGAATAGACCGACGCTGACGCGAAGGTTGGCGACTCTTGCATCGACGCTGTATACCACTGGCTTGTTTGTCTTGGTATTCACAACTCGCCCCACGATCCAACCACCTTTCTGCGCTTCGAAGGGTGGCAGTTCGTAGGGCTCTTTCTGTGCACGGCAGAGAATCACCTGCGCTTCGGCAACTAGTTGCATGTCGTCGTCGAGCACGACTTTATACTTGCCTTGTGGCACTTTCAATTCGTAGTTGCCGTTCTCGTCCGATTTTACATGCGCAGCTCGTACACCATCGCCGGACTCAAAGGGAATCGCTGAGACAACTGCGCTGGGAACTGGCTGCGAGGATTCCGCATCAACCACGCGGCCGCGAATGGTGCAATCTGCCTTCTTCAACGTGATTACCGGACGATTCACCAGGTCGCATTCGAAGATCCGATCGCTATACTCCGGATGACGGATCCTAAGGTACACGCTTCCCAACTCACCATCCCTTCCAATGTGCACAGACGCACCTTGCAAGGCGAATTCCCCATTTTGATCCGTCTTTGCCATGGTTGCACCCACATCCTCGGCATTGATCTGGCTGCTCATCTGCACAATGGCGCCCACAATGGGATTCCCGTTTTCGTCCACTACCTTTCCGGGAACGATCACTGGGCCAAAGTTCATCCAGATATTCTGAGGTCGATCCAAGCCTTGGCTCGGGAAGATCGGATTCACGAACGAATGGGGGAGTCTCTCGGCAAACGCGATCATGGCGTACTGCCTCCTATCGAAGCGGTGGTCCGACATCGGCCTCAGGTTCTTGAACTCAAAATTGCCTTCCTGGTCCGATTTCGTTTCTGCTACCTTCGAAACTTCTTCGAGTACGCCCCGTAGTTCGTATAGCACGATGAATGCGCCCGCCACTGGTGATTGGTCCTTGGCGCGCAGGCACTTTCCTCTGATTGTTTGACCATTCGCAGCGTTGGCAGAAATGCTCGTGTTGGCAGGCGAGGCCTCATCGGCTTTCGCGGCCAGCGAATTGAACTCTGGAACTGCGCCCGTCAACCCAACCACGCTGAGGAAGAGTATCACCGTGACAATCATCCCATTGCCAAACGGCGATTGCCGATGAAGTTCGGCGACTCGTCCCACCCGAAAATTCGTTTCGCTCGAGCAATTGGGCTTGGGGAGCATGGGTCAAGACCTTATGTAGAATTGATTTCGCTGATCCCGAGTCCCACGAATTGTACACCCGGTGCTTGGTGGGTCACAACAGTTGCGTAGTACACCCGTCTGTGTACGCACATTTCACATGTGGTAGCATGTGCCTGCGCCCTTGGCCAAACGTTATCGACTACCGACATCGAAAGTATCGCGACATGGAATCGCTGCCAATTAGCAGTACCCCCGGCATCCTGGCGGCGCTCAGCGGCATCTGCGCCTTTTTCTTCTGGCTGGAGCGGCGGACTAGGTGGCCGCTGTTTCGCTATTTGCCGCCGCTGATCTTCATCTATCTCACGCCGGTCATCCTGTCGAACACGGGCGTGCTGCCGAGCAGTTCGCCGGTTTACGGCCAGATGAAAGAACTCATCCTGCCGATGATGCTGGTGCTTTTGTTGCTGAAGGTGAACGTCGGCGGCGCGGTGCGGGTGTTGGGGCGAGGGGTCGGCGTGATGCTGTTCGGAACGCTTGGCGTGATGGTCGGCGCTCCGATCAGCTACTTGCTCGTCAAGTCGCAGTTGGAGCCCGACGCCTGGAAGGCGTTCGGGGTGCTCGCCGGCAGTTGGATTGGCGGCACCGGCAACATGGCTGCGGTGAGCGAGATGATCGACGCCAGCGGCACCGAGTTCGGCCTGGCGGTACTCGCCGACTCGACCATCTACATCATCTGGCTCCCCATCTTGTTGGGGTCCAAGCGACTCGCCGATCGATTCTCCCGATTCACCGGCGTGGAGTCCGATCGGCTCGACCGCATGAAAGCGGCCGCAGCGGCCGAGCAAGTGGAAACTAGACCACCCACCACGCCCGACATCTTGTCGCTGCTGGCGATCGCGTTTGTCGCCATGTGGGTGGCCAATCTCATCGCAGAACAACTACCCGTGATCGATCCCTACCTCGACGCGAGCACATGGCGGATTCTATTGATCACCACGATCGGCATCGGACTGTCGTTCACACCGATGAGCAAGATTCCCGGTAGTCACGAATTGGGCATGGCGCTGGTCTACCTGTTCGTTGCACGGATGGGGGCGGTTGCCGAAATCGACCGAGCCGCCATGCAGGCGGTGCCATTTCTGTTTGCATCCACCGTGTGGATCTTCATCCACGGCGCGTTCTGCCTGCTGGGCGCGAAGCTCTTGAAGGTCGATGTCCACACCGCTGCGATCGCCAGCGCGGCGAACATAGGCGGAGCCGCCTCGGCAACGGTCGTCGCGTCGCACCACCAGGAAAGTCTGGTGCCCGCGAGCATCCTGATGGCCCTGATTGGCTACGCCATCGGCAACTTCGCGGCCTACGCCACGGCGCTCATGTGTTGGTACGTCTCTACCATCTGACGCTACTGCAACAACCGTTTCCCGAAGGCGAAATTCGCCGCTCGTTTGGCGTCGTACTCCGCATGCTCGGGATTGAAGCTGTTGATCGTGGCTCTGGGCATCACCGCGTGCATGAATCGGTCGTCGCCCAAATAGATGGCCGTGTGGCGTATCCGTCCGTACTCGCCGAGGAAGTAGAGCGTATCGCCCCGCCGCAAACCATCGCGATTCCACCGCGTCGCCACGAGTTGGCCTGAGAGGAACTGCTGGTTCGAATCGCGTGGCAAATGCAGCCCCGTAGCCGCGTAGGAAACCTGCACCAGCCCGGAACAATCGATGCCCGCGGAAGTCTTGCCTCCCCAATGATACGGGGTGCCCAATAACTGCTTGCCCACGGCGATGGCCTTTTCCACTTCATCCGGCGCTGAATTCGCAGGTTGGCACACGTTGGAAGGAATATCAGCCGTCGCCCCGCCAGGCAGCGCGACGCGTGTGGTTCCCTCGTCACTCGGCAACTTCTTCAACAGCGCACCCATCGGCAGGACCATGCCATCGTCGAGCGTGTGATTGGTAGTCATTCGCACCGCACTAGTGCTTGGGTAATCGGCGAACGACTTCGCGTTGACTCGCTCGACGTCGGCGGCCGACACGTAGCCCAGGTAACCCTCGCCGCTGTGCGCCAGATAGTGGTCTCCTTCTTTCCGCAGCAGGAAAAGTGGTTCGCCGAGAAGGCAGTCGGTCACCACCTCGCGGGGCTCGTCGGGCTGGTCGTAACTGAGCGTGTGCGAGGCCTTCACCAGCCCAAACGCTTTATCAACCAGACTCGCCGACGGCAACGTCTCCAGTTGGTCATCGGTTACCTCAAATCCCAGTACTTCCAAGAACCCCACCAGCCCGCTGCGCGTTTGGGGAAACTCGACGTAGCCCTCGAGGCTCACCTTCCCTGGCTGCGTTTCAGCAGCGGTCACATCGAAAGCAAACAGCCGCGTGTCGTTGGCCAGTTGCGAGCGAAAGGACTCGACGTACTGCGGCAACCGCTCGCTCTTACCCACCAGGTCGGGCTCTATCTGCCGCGCGAGCTTCACCAGGCGGTTCGGACGGCTGGGCGGAGCGACGACATTCACTTGGGCCGTCGCAGAACCGACGACAAGTAGCGAAAGAACGAAGGCGGCGATGCGAAGCATGGGGAAACTCTCCTGCGAGTTGCGGGCGCTCGTTGGTTGCGAAGCTGGACTGCTGATTGGAGTATAACTGTGGCGCAGCGGCCGGGCAGCGAATTCTACGTGCCTTCCGCAAGATACCGAACTACCGCGCGCTGGGAGACGGCCACATCGCTGAACGTGCAGAGCTTGCTGGCCGCGTCTGGGAACTGGGCGAGGATTTCGGATACGCCGAGCGAGATGATCACCGCGCCCGGCTTCGTTGCCAGCTCCTGGAACAGTGCGAGTTGATACTCCAGCAAGCCAAACTGATGCCAGGCGGCCGGTTTGACGATCATGGCGAGGATTAGTTGCTTGCTTTGCTCGGCTGCCTTGCGCGCAGCGCTCTGCTGGTCTGGCGTGCTGCTTGGCGAGAGTTCGAAGTACTCCGCGGCGGCGAACGTCTCGCGGAGCGCGGCGGCCAAGGGTTGCTCAGGAGGATCGAGCGGTGTCTCGAAAGGTTTGGCCAGTAGGCAAGTCACCGGCGCGTCGGGCGTGAGCGGAGTGGCCTCGGCGCCAAACGAAGTAATCGCCTGCGAGGCCACGCGTTCTGCGAGTTGTTGTGGCTGGCAACTTTGTGCTTCGGCGCTCGTTGCTTCAATCGGTTGCAAGCAAACGCGCTGCTTGAGCGCGGCGATCCGCTGCACCGACTGGTCGATCCGCGCTTCGTCCAATCGCCCTTCCGCCACGCAACCGGCCAGGTAGTCGATCACCCGCAGCGGATCGTCGACATCCAGCAGCCAATCCACGCCAGCCAGTATCGCGGCAAGGCACATCTCGCCTTCGCTGTCGAACCGGTCGCGCACACCCGACATCAGCAGGCTGTCGCTGCAAATCACTCCGTGGAAACCGAGCTGCTCGCGAAGCAAGTCCTGCAGAATGGCCGAAGAAAGCGTCGCGGGTAGACCGCCGGGGTCCAACGCCGGGTAGGCGACGTGGGCGGTCATGATCATCGAACACTTGGCTGCCACCGCGCTTTGGAAGGGTGGCAACTCGGTGGCGGCGATGGACGCGGCGTCGCGGCTCACGAGCGGCAGCGAGTCATGCGAATCTTGTTCGGTATCGCCATGCCCAGGAAAGTGCTTCGCCGCGGTGGCGACGTTCTGAGCTTCGCAGCCCTTTACGAAACCGGCCACCATGTCACTGACCTTGGCTGTGGTGCTGCCGAAGGAACGGATGGCGATGATCGGGTTGCGGGGGTTGGTGTTCGTGTCCGCCACCGGGGCAAAGGCCACGTGGATGCCCGCCGTGCGGGCTTCGATGGCGGTTGCCTCGCCAAACTGATAGGCCAACTCTTCGGGCGACGTTTGCGCCCGATCGCTGGCGGCGCCGAACGCGCCCGCGTGGGGCAGCACGCTCATGCCGTGCATTTGCTGGCCGCAGCCACGTTCGATGTCGGAGCCGACCAACAGCGGGATGCTGGCGGCCGCCTGTAACTGCTGGAGCACCTCGCGGGTCGATGGCCAACGCCCGTTGAACAGCGTGAGTCCGCCGATAGGACAGCGGTCGATGAGTTCGGCGATGCGCTCCGCGTCTTCGTCCACGGTGCGCAAGGGAGGTAGGTTCGAACCAATCCTCACGTTGATCAATTGGCCGATCTTCTCCTCGAGGGCCGAGGGCAGATAGTCGGTTAGGTTGTTGTTGGAACTCATGTCAGTTGCTTTGAAAGTCGAACGAATGTACGGTCCACCTCGGCACCGCAGTGTTTGCGATAGAACTCCACGGGGGCAACCCAGGGGATGGTAGCAGATACATAACCTTGCTGGCGCATGTCGTCCAGGCAGTGCGCCAGCAATCGGCGCCCGATGCCGCGCCCTTGCTGGTCGGGGCAAGTGCCCATGGGGCCAAACCAGCCGGTACCACGATTATTGGCATCGTGCGCCGCGAATCCAATCACCCGTCCTGCGTCCACCGTGACGAACAAGCTGACGGGATCGTTCGCCAGCGCATTGGAAACTTCCGTCCACCACGGCGGCCAGTGGCGGGTGACGAACTGGTGAATCGCCGCTTCCAGCGCCGGCGTCGCGCGCTGGACGTTGTAGCCTTCGGGATGCTCGCCGCCAAAGGTATCACTGCGATACGAACTTTCCCACTGCTTGAGGTCGACGGTCATGTTCGTCGCCTGGCCAACTGCCGAGTAGCCTTGCTTGGCAAAGAACCCGAGCGCCGCTTCGCATCGCTCGTCCACGCCGGGCTGCAGGTAGTTGGGGGCCGACTCGGCGACACGCATTTCCAGAGCGCCAAGCTCGTGGCAACGCGTTTCGAGTTGCCGGTAGATCGACGAACCAATGCCCGCGCGCTGCGATTCGGGAGCCACGGCGAGCAGCTTCACAAAGCCGGTTATGCGGTCTTCTCGAGGGCGGCAGACGGCTACACCGATGCCGAGTAACTGCTGCTGGTCTCTGCTGACTACGGCCAACTCGGGGCGAAAGTCGGCGTCGCCCCACACTTTCTCGTGCAAGAGTTGCGCATTCAAGCGATCGAACGGAGCCGCCGAGTTCCATAGCCGCTCGACCGCCTGTGAGTCCGACTCCTGCAAGGGATGCATTTCGGGCATGCTGCGGTTACTCCGCTTCGCTCACGTTGCGCCCGAAGTCGGGATCGACTTTCACCAGCCAGGTCACAATGAAGCTCGGTATGGTGGCCACCATCACCCACACGAAGAACCACTGGTAACCGAGTTGCTCTTGAATCCACCCGGAGATCATCCCCGGCAGCATCATGCCCAGCGCCATGATGCCGGTGCAGATGGCGTAGTGGGCCGTTTGATGCGATCCCTGCGCAAGATAGAGCATGTACAGCATGTAGCCGGCGAAGCCAAACCCGTAGCCAAATTGCTCGATTGCCACGCAGGTAGTGATCACCCAGGTTTGAGTCGGCATCATAAACGCCATGAGGACGTACACCAAATTCGGCACGTTGATGGCCACCGCCATCCACAACATCCACCGTCCCAATCCTTGCCGGGCGACAACGAGTCCTCCCAGAATGCCACCCAGGACCAACATCAGGACTCCGGCCGTACCGTAGATGATACCGAAGTCGGTTTCGGATATCCCCAGTCCACCAGCCGAAGGATCATTGAGCAAGAACAACGGAGCGATCTTCGCAAGCTGGCCTTCGGCAAATCGATAGAAGAGAATATAGACAACCCCCAGCAGCACACCCTGCTTGTCGATAAACGTGGTGATTGTGTTGCCAACTTCTTGCGCCAATTCGCTTGCGGACTTATTGGAGGTCGACTTCTCTCGCCGCGGCAGCATCAATGCATGGTAAATGGCAATCGCCAAAAATACCGTGGCCGCCAGTAAGAATGCCCTCGACCAAGCAGTACCGGTGGGCAATGAGGCATTGATCATCAGCCCTGCCAGCATCACCAACAAGCCCTTGCAAGCGATGCTGCCAAGTCGATAGAACGAGCTGCGAATACCGACAAAGAATGCTTGCTGATGGGAATCCATGCCGATCATGTAGAAGCCATCAGCAGCGACATCGTGCGTGGCCGAGGCGAAGGCCATCACCCAGAAGCAACCAAGCGTCAATACAAAGAACGCGCTGCTCGGGATACAAAGCGCGACGCCCAACATACAGGCGGCGAGCACAAACTGCATGGCCAGTATCCAGAACCGCTTGGTCAGCAACACATCGACAAACGGACTCCACAGGGGTTTGATTACCCAAGGCAAGTAGAGCATGCCGGTATACAAGGCGATTTTCGTGTTCGAAACACCCATGCCCTCGTAGAGAATCACCGCGACGGTCATCACCAGTTCGTACGGCACCGACTCGGCGAAGTACAGACTGGGCACCCAGCTCCACGCCGAGCGCTTCTGCTTCTCGGGCGGGGGCGTTTCCTCTTGCGGATCAGCGGCAACGGGAGACTGAAAGGGATTGTTGGGCGAGCCCTTGGATCCAGATGCTGAGTCGCTGCGGCCGGGGTCCTCTGGCTCCGAGGGATCTGGCGATGGTTGTGAGTGATTCACAGGTTTCTTACTTGCTCTCGATGCTCAAGGGGCCAGTGGCGTCGCCCATGCGGTTCAGGCGGTCGATCGGGCGGACGACCACCTCGTCGACGTTGTTGACCACGCCCTGGAAGACGCAATCGGACTTCGCGCCGGGCACGACCTGCGTCGTCCAGCCATCGCCAATATGACATTGCACCAGCCACAGCCAAGGGGCCGACCCGCTTTCGGTTCGAAGCTCCACGCGAGTTGTCGAGTCGTCCACCACCGCGCGAACGGAGTGCTCGCCGGTTGCAGAGTCCGGTAGCTCGCACCAATCGGTGGCGGGAGGGATGGCCGGCTCGGTGTAGACCTCTTCACGCAGCAGATCCTGAATGCCACTGCGGTTTTGTTGAATCGCCTTGATGCTGAAGTGAATGTGGCCGGGCGCAGGGACCGCTGTTCGCACCACATCGATTTGCTGGCCGATCTCGGCCGGCTTCCACCCTTTGCCGTCCGCCAGAATCTTCGACGTGAACAGCCCGGGCCAGAGATGCCGCTGGTGGGTGTTTTGCTGGTCCCACCACTCCAGTAGTACAGGGAAGCTTTGCGCCTTCTGCTCGATGGGCCAATAGAGTTGCGGGCTGAAGTAATCGACCGTGCCATCGGCGAGCCACTTCTTGGCGTCGGCGTATAGTTTGTCGTAGGCGTCGAATCCTGCGATCGATGGCGGCTGCCCCGGGCGGTAGATGCCGAAGGGACTGATGCCGAATCGCACCCACGGTTTGGCCTCTTTGACTTCGCTGGCCACTCGCTCAAGGAACCGGTTAACATTGTCGCGGCGCCAATCGTCGCGCGAGAGTCGTTCAGCACGGGGTGATTGCGCCAGGTACTTGGCCCAACTCTCATCGTCGGGGAAGGGGACTTCCTTCTTGTTCTCCACCACCGGATAGGGATAGAAGTAGTCGTCGAAGTGCACCGCGTCGATATCGTACCGGCGGACCACGTCGAGGATCACCTGAACGCTGTGCTCGGCCGCCGCTGGCTCACCAGGATCGAGCCACAGATACTTGCCGTACCGCTTCACGATTTCGGGCTGCGTCTTGCTGATGTGCCCCGGCGGCACCTCGCTCTTGGCCGACGCATGCCACGCCCGATAGGGATTGAACCACGCGTGCAGTTCCAAACCGCGCTCGTGCGCCGCCTCGACGGCAAACTCGAGCGGGTCGAAGTCGTCATCGGGCGCCTGGCCAGCCGTGCCGGTCAAGTACTCCGACCAAGGTTCCAGCTCCGAGCGATACATCGCGTCGCAGCCCGGGCGGACCTGAAACACGACCGCGTTCATGCGCAGGTCGCGCGCCACGTCGAGTAGCGTGATCATCTCCTGTCGCTGCACCTCGGGCGCGAGTCCCGCTCGGCTCGGCCAATCGATGTTGGCCACCGTGGCGATCCACGCGGCGCGGAACTCCCGATTGACTTCCGGCGGTTGCGCCTCTGCGGCGTGAACCGGCGGCTGCAAGAATGCCGCCAAGAGCAACTCCACTAACAACCAGCTTGCAGCCTTGGTCACAATCACCACCCGCTTTCAATTCAGTATTCCAGCGGGCGGCAATCCGTCGCCCGCGCGGCTTGTTAGTCCCCCTTTGGATTGAAGCTGGGCGACTAAACCTAAATGGTAACAATCGCGGCTGCGACAATCATTTTTGGTCCGCGCAAATCTCTCTTCCGTCTGCGCAAGCGTGGTGCGTGATGCCACATCGCAGTGTGTTGCGACTACGTCGAACGATGCGCCGGACGCCAATCAGGCGGGGAGTACTCACCAGCCGATCCACATTAGAAATCCATGACTAGTTGTCGGCGACGAGTTTCCAGTCGGTATCCGGCGGAAAAGCAGGGCATTGGCGTGGGTTGCAACTGGCGTGCGCAGCAATGAAAATTGGGGGTTGAGAGAGCCTTTGCTTTCGCTGTCCTAACGCTCCATTGATACCGCTTGTTCTGACGAGGTGTGGTGATGCTACAACGTACTTTATTGAGTCTGCTGCTTTCGCCCTTATTTCTGCTCGCCACAGCCGCTGCCCAGGAGGAGGCATCGCCCAGCGACAAGGCCCCTGAGAACTCCGCGGAGAAAAACTCGGCCACTACCGCCGTTGTCGAAGCGGTACCGCTGCGGATCACCACCGATGTAGAAGGGTTGTTTGTCGCCCGCGAAGCGGATGAGGTTATCCTGCGACCCGAAGAGTGGAAGGAGTTCAAGATCGCCGAGATCGTGCCTCATGGCTCGACCGTCAGCAAGGGGGAAGTGCTGGTGAGGTTCGAGAGCAAAGCTCTCGACGAACAAATCGAGGACCTCGAGCTCGAGTTGCGACTTAGCGAACTTGCTCTGTTGAAGGCGGAGCAAGAACTGCCCCGAGCGACGGAGGAGATCGAGAAGCAACACGAGCAGGCGCAGCGCGCTTTTGAAGAAGCCAAGGCCGACTATCAGCGATATCGCGAAGTCGAACGTGAAATGTCCCTCCGATCCGCCAAGATGAGACTCAAGAACACCGAGCAGAGCGTTGAAAGCGCGCGGGAGGAGCTGGCTCAGTTGGAGAAGATGTACGAAGCCGACGATCTGACCGAAGAGACCGAAGAAATCGTTCTCAAGCGGCAGCGCCACGTTGTCGAGCAGGCGGAGTTCCGGCTCGAAGGGGCCAAGCAGAATTACGAAGTGACGGTCAACATCGACATTCCACGCAATGACATTAGTCGCAAAGAACGCCTCGACCAAGTCGAACTGGCGCTCAAGCGTGCTGAGACTGCGCTCGAAACCGATCGCGCACGCACCAAGTACGAACTCCAGCAGAAACGGCAATCGCGGTTAGACGCGATCCAGCGGCACGCCAATCTGGTGCAGGATCGGGCGCTGATGGAGGTTCGGTCGCCAGCCGATGGGGTGGTTTACTACGGCGGCGCCACCGACGGCAAATGGGGCGACACCTCAAAACTAATCGGCAGCATGCGACCTTTTGGCACCGCGCCAACCGACTCGGTGATGATGACTATCGTCAAGCTGAAACCGCTGTACGTCGTTGGCAGCGTGGAGGAGAGCGCGCGGCCGAGTATCAAGATCGGACAACCGGCCACCATCGAGACAGCCGCCGAAGATGGCCCGAAGCTCTCGGGCAAGCTCGAAAAGATCTCGAGCATTCCGCAGGGCGATAAGAAGTATCGAGTGGAGTTGTCCGTCGAGTCCGATGACATTCCCGACTGGGTAGTCCCCGGTCTGACGGCCAAGGCCAAGGTTACCACCTATGAGAACGCCGACGCCCTGATGATTCCCAAGTCGGCCGTGAAGGCCGATGAGAAAGATCCGGACGCCAAGTACGTGATGGTCGTGTCGCCTGAGATCGACAAGCCACAGAAGAAGTCCGTGAAGGTTGGCAAGAGCAAGGACGACAAGGTGGAGATCGTCGAAGGGCTGAAAGCAGGCGACAAGGTTCTGCTCAACAAGGACTAGCGACCCGCCTCCGAAGCGACTGGCCTAACGAATGTCCGAATCACGCGAGGATCTCATGCCGAAGCTACGTCTCGCTCTTGTTGCGGTGCTGCTGACCGTGCCAATGCAATTGTTGGCGCAGGAGGCAACCGAAGAAGTTGCACTTTCGCCACTGGCCACCGAGGGGCCCAAACCGGCGCCGATTACTCCTCCCAAACAGTCGGAGGTGAAGGCATCCATCGCTCGCGGCGTGCGATTCTTGCTGGACGACCAACGTCCCGAGGGGGCATGGGGCAGCGCCGAACAGACGAAAGACCTGAACATCTACGCGCCCGTTCCCGGAGCTCACCAGGCGTTCAAGACGGCCGTCACGGGGCTGGTCGTGATGGCGCTGGTCGATGCGCACGGGTCGCTCGACGAAGCGATGCAGCAGGAGGTCGACGCCGCGCTGGCGAGCGCCCAAACTTGGATGCTCGAGAATGCGAGCAACGTTCGCCGAGCGGAAATGGACGCGGTCTACAACACGTGGGGACACAGCTACGGACTTCAGGGTCTGGTGCGGCTCTACACTCATACGCCGAAAGAGGACACCGAGACTCGCGCGCAGTTGTTCGAAGCGATGCAGAATCAGGTCGAGAAGCTCGATCGCTATGAGTTCCTCAACGGCGGTTGGGGTTACTACGATTTCGACGCGCATACCCAAGTGCCCGGAAGTAGCCCAAATAGTTTCACCACGGCCACAGCGTTGGTGGCACTGAAAGAAGCGCAGGACCTCGGCGTCGAGATTCCCCAAACGATGATCGACAAGGCCCTGGCCTCGGTCGAGCGGCAGCGCAATCCAGACTTCACCTACGCCTACGGCGAGTATCTAAGAATGCAGCCCAGGCGGTTGATCAATCGCCCCGGAGGCAGCCTCGGCCGCTCGCAGGCGTGCAACTATGCCCTTGCGGTTTGGGATCAGCCCGAAGTCACCGACGAGGTAATCAAGACCTGGCTCAACCGCCTGTACGCCCGCAATGGCTGGCTAAGCATCGGCCGGAAGCGGCCGGTGCCACACGAGTCGTACTTTCAAGTCGCCGGCTACTTTTACTACTACGGTCACTTCTATGCGGCCCTGTCGATCGATCGCTTGCCCGAAGACGAGCGGCCCTACTTCCAAGATCATCTGGCCCACATCCTATTGCCGCTTCAAGAAAAAGACGGCAGCTGGTGGGACTACCCGTTCTACAATTACCACCAGCAATACGGCACAGCAATGACCGTCGTGGCGCTAACGCGTTGCCTGCACGAATAGCAATCGCGGCTGCGACAGTTATTCATGGTCCGCATAATTCAATGTTCCGTCTGCGCAGGTTGGGTGCTTACTGCCACTGGGTGTGGCATTGGATGATGTGGCGGGGGTAGTTTCGATGGTTTGCAGCACGCTGAGGTAAACTGCAGCGACGGCGACTGGCCAAAGCCGAGACGGGGCGCGACACACTTCAGATTCGGGCTGGTTCGACGTGCTGAGGTCTTCACAAACGATACGCTGAAGCGAGTTGGCCAACTGAGCGAAGACGATGCACCCTCAGCGGAGATTCTCAGCCGTTAGTGCCCCCATATGCAGTTGCGAATAGACCCAACGAACAGCCGTGAGCGTCTAAATTCATGGCTGCTGAGCACCTTTCCTGCTAGAATGCAGGCATGTAGAGGGCCGGTGAGTTCGATCTCGGGGTGCCCTCGTCGGCCAGAGGCGCCATCGAAGTAGCCGTGTTGTCTGCCATGCACAAAGATAGCGACTTTGAAGACGAACTCAGCGAAGCGAGCGGTTTCGGCTCGGAAAGCGCGGCGGACTACGCCGAACGCGGTATCCGACTGGCCGAGCAGGGCGAGTACGCCAACGCCGTTGCGAAATACAGCGAAGCAATCCGTCTCGATCCAAAGGACGCCGCGTTTTACATCTACCGCGGCAACTGTCTCGAACGGATGGGGGAGTTGGACAAAGCAATCGCGGACTACACGACGGCGATCGGAATCGATCCGAGCGACGCCGTGCCGTATTTCTACCGCGGATCGGTTTGGTCAAGACGAAACGATTATGACAAAGCGTTCAGCGACTTTACCGACGCGATCGACCGGGATTCTCGTCATTCGGAGGCCCTCCGTAGCTGCGGGCACATTTGGGTGCACAAAGGCGATTGGGACAATGCTCTGGCTGACTTCGATGCTGCGATCGATGTCGATCCGCAAAACGTACTCGCGTACTTCAGTCGGGGTTGGGCCTGGTCCCGGAAAGGCGAGAACGACAAAGCGAAAGCCGACTACATTGCCATGGGGGAGCTTGATCTTCTCGAGGCCTCGGCCTTCTGCCGCCGCGGCTGGGCCTGGTCGCAAATAGGGGAGTGGGACCAGGCGATCGCCGACTACGACCAAGCGATTGACCTTGGCACACGCAACATCGAGGCTTACCGCGGGCGGGGCTACGCGTGGTTCGAGAAGCGTGCGTGGTCCGAGGCGATCGCTGACTACACCAAAGCGATCGATTCTGGCACTCCGACGCCCAAAGACTACCGCTACCGCGGTCACGCGTGGCTTGGAAGTGGTGAGTGGGAAAATGCGGTCGCTGACTACACTGAAGCGATCCGGCTCGATCCCTGCGATGTCAACGCCTACACAAAGCGAGGCAGTGCTCAACTAAAGCGGGGAGAATGCGATCTTGCAATCGCCGACTATTCCCAAGCATTGCAGGTGGCCTCGCAAGAGAACCGGCGAGAGATAATCTACTACGGCTTGGCCATGGCGTGGGCTGAGAAAGGCGACCACGATCGGGCAGCTCGTGACTGGTCGGAAGCATTCAGATGCAACCCGCATTACACGACCGGGTACATTGCCCGCGGCCTCTACTTGGCCAGGCTGGGGAAGTACGAGGAAGCGATCGCGGACTACGACCGAGCCCTAAGCCTGAACCCTGACTCCGCAGATGCATACAACAACCGAGGAAACGCACGAGTGAAGTTGGGCGATTATTACCAGGCGATCGCCGACTTTACAGAATCGATCCGAATCGATCCGGACGACTCTACCGCCTACAACAATCGCGGTTTTGCACGGGAGAGCAACCAAGAGTTTGAGCACGCGATCGCGGACTACTGCGAGGCATTGCGGCGCGATCCGGAGAACTGGGTGCGTCATGCCAGGCTCGCCGACCTCCTCGCGACCTGCCCAGACGAACGCTACCGCGATGGCGTCCGAGCAATCGAGCTGGCTGAGACCGCCTGCCACCTCACCGACTTCGGTGACGCGTACTCGCTCGCCGTTCTCGCCTCGGCCCACGCCGAAGCGGCAAACTTCGACGAGGCGGCTGACTGGCAGTCCAAAGCAATCGACCTCGCGGACGATGACGACAAGCCTGACATGGAGAGCTGGTTGGAACTGTATCGGTCAGGTCAAGCTCATCCTAAGCAGCGTCGCGGCCTTCGGCGTTTTCTACGATTCCTGAATTGAGTGTGACCAATCACGAAAAGCTCCCGCGCGACGAGACACGCAGCGGTGCCGTTCACCTCAGCGATGTCTGACCGACCGGCCGCACTTGAAAAAGACCTCGGGCTTGCTCTGGTCCTGTTGCAAACCTGCAGAGGAGGCTTCTTCCTGAGCGCCTTCGGGCGAATTGCGAATTGCATTCGGTTGGAGCAGTTTCGGCGGCCTATAGCTTGTCGCGCAACTCGCATCGGAATACATCACCTCGGCAACCTACGCACAGAATCTTTGGGTACGTCCACAATGTCACCACTTCCCAGAAAACCACTGGTGTAAAAGAATCGCCATTGAATTCGCACACCCGTCTGTTCCAATGGTGTGGGGGGAACTTGTGTATTCGGGTGAGTAGGTCTAAAAGCCGAAGACCTACGTGTCGTCGGAAATGTGCCTCATAGTGATGCTGCGCGCTGATTCTCGGAGCGAACGGCCACCATGGGTTTTGCCCCAATGAGAAACAAGCGGGGAACAACGTGGTGGGTTTTGTCGCACCCCCCGAATGGTTTCGTCGAGAAAAACAGGGGTTTGCCAACGGAGAGGGGACCAAAATGCTTGGGGTTTTGGGCCAATGGATCGTGTGTTGGGGCAAAACCGGTTTTTGGGTCAATGCATCGTGTTGGTGGGAATTCGTTCCAAAGTCGATAGGGCGATGTTGAGAATAGAATAGGATAGAATGCCGCGGACCTTTTCAAGCTGCATTCCAGCCGACCAATACGGGCTCACTTCGGAGCTATCTTATGTACTCCAATGGTGTCGGATCCATGCAAAGTACTGGCAGGTATTTCTTTGCCGCTTGCATTGGTGTGACGAAGCTGCTGGTCATTGCACTGACAAGTTGCGCTACCAGTCCTGCTCCTGGTCAGACTGTCGAATTGGTTGCCGCTACTGGCGACCAGGCGCCTGGCACGCCGGAAGGCGCTGTGTTCGGCGCGTTGGTCAGCCCTGCCTTCGGCGCTCCTGTTCTCGACGACTACGGCAATGTCGCATTCGCCGCGACACTGCTGCCACTTCAAGGAGGTGTCGACTTTACAAACGACCTGGGGATCTGGCACCGTGATGCGCTGGTAACGCGCACCGGATCGCAGGCCCCGGATACTCCGCCCGCAACGGTCTTTGGTGGGCTCGATCTTCATACATTCAATGGTGGAGGCGCGACCGCGTACATTGGATTCTTGAATCACGGCGTGGGCGGCGTCGACGCATCGAACGACCGTGGCATTTGGCAAGGTTCAACACTTCTCGCTCGGAGTGGCAGTCGAGCACACGGCTTGCCAGCGAATGTGCCGTTCGAGGGATTCTTCAACCCGAGGGTCAGCTATTTGGATCATGTTGCTTACGCTGCTTCCCTGCGAGAGTCCGCTACGAACATGGTGACGCCAGCCAACGATCGCGGCATCTGGGTCGACTATGCCTTGATAGCGCGAGAAGGATCGCAGGCCCCGGGCCTGCCTAGTGGAGTCAACTTTAAGCAGTTGACCGATCTTCCCGTCGTTGATCTCGCCGGTGATGCCTACTTCCGGGGAACACTGCAAACCGATACGCCGCATGTAGGGCTTAACCTCAACGACACCGGCATCTGGACCGAGTCGACCTTGCTGGTGCGGACCAGTGACCAAGCGCCCGGCACGCCTGCAGGAGTCGCGTTCTCCGGGCTGAGCGATCCCTCCGTTGGCTACGGGCGATACGCGTTCCTCGGCGCACTGCGGAATAACACAGGCCCCGCGGAGTTCACTAGCACCAGCGGGATCTGGGTCAATGATCAGGCGCTGGTTTTGCAGGGCACGCAAGCGCCGGGCACCCCCGATGGTGTTGTGTACCAGTACTTCAATCCGCCGGTGGTGAGTGCGTACTACACCGGCTTCACGGGTTTTCTGGTTCACGACACAGCGCATGGCGTCGACTCGACGAATGACAGTGGCATTTGGCGAGAATCTCTCAACGGACTATCTCTAGTGGCACGTGAGGGTTCACCTGCGCCAGGCACCGACGGCGCCAATTTCGACGAGATGCTACCGTTCGACATGGGGGCGCTTGGGCAGGTCGCCTTCCTGGGAGCATTGCAGCACGGAGGCGACGTCGATTTCTCTAACGACAGTGGCATCTGGGCCCAAGATCAAAGTGGCGAGTTAAGGCTGATTGCGCGCGAGGGAGACCCCCTCGACGTGGGTGGCGGCGAGGTGCGGATTGTTAAGGAGCTACGTTTTGCCACGGACACAGGCCTCGCCTTCTTGCCCGGTTCGGGAGGTGTCGACGGCCGCCGGACCGGTTTCAACAGCCGGGGCCAAGTTGCTTTTGCAGCGTCGTTCACGGACAACACGCACGGAATTTTTGTCGTAACGCCCGAGCCGCCTGCGGAGGGAGAGGATTTCGTGTGGAGCGGCGGATGTGGTAACTCCAACTGGCATTCGCCCTGTCTCGGGTCCAACTGGGTCGACTCCATCAGCAATCCAACCAACATGCCGCCTGGAGACGTGCCTGGCACCGAGAACGTTTTCATTAACGACGCTGCGGTCACGCTAACGGACCGACCCGCCGATGTTCGAATGCTCCAGGCTACCGGCGAACTGCTAGTCAACGAGCGGCTCTTTGTCCGAGAAGACTCGTCGATCGAGAATCTCACTGTAGGTCCCACTCTGATGGCGGCCCAGTCGTCACTCTCCCTCAGTGGCGATTCCATGGTCGGAGCCATACTAAGCCAGGGCATGTTGAGCGTTGCCAACAAGCTCGACCTGCGCGACGGGAGTCTCCAGATCAGTGGCGGAAGCACTGTGAGCGCGGGTACACTTCAGGTGGCCAGCGGCACCACGGCGGACGTGAACGGTAGTATCCACGTCGCTGCAGGGAGTACGCTCGTTGTCGCCACTCAACTTCATCTTGGCGCTGGCGCGGCAAACAACGTGATGAGCTCGATCACCGTTGACGGCGGTCGGCTAATCGTGGGCGGCGACATCCACATCGCCGACGGCGCTGGAGCAAACCAACATGCGTCGATTACCCTCACCAATGGCGCTGAATTCGATACTGCGGGGCCGGTGGACAGAGTCTTTGTGGGCGGCATGACGGCCGGTAATTCAGGCCACCTTAACATTCAAGGAGGCACCATGGGCTATACGGATGAGTTGCATGTAAATGCCACCGGTGAGGTTAATCTCGTCCTCGGCTCAATGAGAACCGAGTTCATTTTTCTTAGAACTGGCGGCAAGTTCAACTTCACTGGCGGCACGCTCACCTTCTGGGAATTCGATGGCGATCTGACCCAGCAAAACGGCACACTAACAGAGAACAACCATTTCGTGTCCACTTACATCGGTGGGACGTACAACGTTCAGGGCGGCAATGTGGCCATCGAGATCGATAGCCCGGGGCAAGGTATTGGCCGCGACCACGTGATCGCCCAAGACGTAGTTATCCAGTCAGGGGTGACCCTCGACATAACGCTCGGCGGTGGATTCGTGCCAGTTGCTGGTGATGTGTTCAAGCCAGTCGATTCGATGAACGGTCTCGTTGGAGAATTTGACACAGTCAATCTGCCCTCGCTAGATCCAGGGCTGTTTTGGTTGGTCAACTACGACAGCAACAGCATCATTCTGGAGGTCATCGCCAACACGCAAGGCCTACCGGGCGACTTCAACGACGATGGGATTGTCAATGTGGCGGACTACGTGGTGTGGCGCAACAATCTTGGCGCAGCAGACGAGTCGGCAATTGCCAACAACGGCGATGGCGTCAATGGCGTCAACGCCAATGACTACCAGATTTGGCGAGACAATTTTGGCGCGATGGTGGTGAGTTCGGCGTCACAACCGAATGCGCCGGTACCCGAACCGAGCGGACTGGGGCTGATCCTAGTCGCGTTGATTGTCGGGATTTCTCGCGGGCACTGCGATGCTCGACTGCGCTCTCGAGCGTAGATCCGGACAACCACTGTCAAGCGCATCTTGGCACCCTCGCATCGATTCCCACAAAGTCGCTGGTGTAAAAGAATCGCGGTTGGAATCGCGCGGGGGTGTGATCTAATGATTCTTGCAGTAGCTGCCGTCGCCAGACGGCGGAGGTCTTGCCGCTAACCGCGGATGATGCGGAGGTGATTCAGGCCCCCACCCTAGCCCTCCCCCAAACGATTTGGCGGGAAGAAACTGATTGGCCGGGGAACGTTCTCCGCGCCAAATCGCCCGGGGGAGGGGACCTGCGCTCGTTCGGCGGAGCGAACGGCCACTATCGGTTTTGCCCCAACGAGAAACATGCGGGGAACAACGTGGAGAGTTTTGTCGCACCCCCCGAATGGTTTGGTCGAGAAAAACAGGGGTTTGCCAACGGAGAGGGGACCAAAACGCTTGGGGTTTTGGGCCAATGGATCGTGTGTTGGGGCAAAACCCCCGACCAAGCTTCAACGGAGCTGCTAATGGAGCAGCCTTGCGCAGCTATTCCACCGTGACGCTCTTTGCCAGGTTGCGTGGTTTGTCGACGTCGCAGCCGCGGAGCACTGCGATGTGGTAGGCCAAGAGCTGCAGTGGTACCGCGGTGACGATCGGTTGGGCGAAGTCGGCCACTGCGGGCACATGGATGACGTCGTCGGCGATTTCGGCCGCTTCGTTGTCGCCAGAGTTGACGATGGCGATCACCGGGCCGCCGCGCGCTTTGATCTCCTCCATGTTGGCAATCACTTTTTCGTACACTCCGCCGCGAGGAACAATGAACACACTCGGCGTGTTCTCGTCGACCAGGGCGATGGGGCCATGCTTCATTTCGGCCGCGGGGTAACCCTCGGCGTGGATGTAACTGATTTCCTTCAGCTTCAAGGCTCCTTCCAAGGCGGCCGGGAAGTTGTACTGGCGGCCGAGGTACAGGAAGTTGTCGCAGCCAGAGTACTTGGCGGCGATCTGGCGGACCTGGCTGTTGGTGGAGAGCGCTTCCTCGACCTGGTCGGGTAGCGCCATGAGTTCGTCGATCACTCGCAAACCCGCTTCATAGCTAAGATGACGCAAACGACCGAAGTACAACGCCAAGAGAGCAAGCACCACGCACTGCGAGGTGAACGCCTTGGTGCTGGCGACGCCGATCTCCGGGCCGGCGTGCAGGTAGATGCCGCCGTCGGACTCGCGAGCGATGGTGCTGCCGACCACGTTGCAGATGGAGAGCACCGCATGCCCCTTGCGCTTCACTTCGCGCATGGCGGCCAGCGTGTCGATGGTCTCGCCCGATTGCGTGATGGCGAACAGCAACGTGTTGCTCGACAGCGGCGGATTGCGATAGCGAAGCTCGCTGGCGTACTCCACTTCGACCGGCACGCGGGCGAACGCTTCGAGCATGTACTCGCCCACCAGCCCCGCGTGCCAACTAGTGCCGCAGGCGGTGAGCACCATGCGATCGACCGCGCGCAACTGCTGAGCGGTAAGGTTCAATCCGCCGAACACGGCAGTCGCCTGATCGTTATCGAGTCGGCCGCGCATGGCGTTGCGAACGGTCTCGGGCTGCTCGAAGATCTCTTTGAGCATGTAGTGAGGATAGCCATCGAGTTCGACGTGCGCTTCGTCGACTTCCAGCAGCTTCACGTCGTGCGGCACGTCGTCGGCGTCGCGGTTCACCACGCGAATCGAATTGGCCGTGACCACGGCCAGTTCGTGATCGGCCAGAAAGACAATCTTGTCGGCGTGGCCGACCAAGGGAGATTGGTCGCTAGCGATGAAGTGCTCGCCGTCGCCGATGCCGATGACCAGCGGGCTGCCAAGTCGCGCGGCCACGATCACGTCGGGCCACTGGCGAAACACCACGGCCAGCCCGTAGGTGCCGCGCAACTGGCTGAGCGTCGCCTGCACAGCGCGCACGAGCACGTGGTAAGGATCGGTGACTTGGGTTTCCTCATCTTCGACCTCCATGCAGCGCTGGAGTTCGTAGTCGAGCAGTTGAGCGATCACCTCGGTGTCGGTGGCGGTACCGAACGTGTAACCCTTCTCGGTGAGCTTTTGCTTGAGGACGCGGAAGTTCTCGATCACGCCGTTGTGCACCAGCGCCAGCACGCGCTGGCCGCCAATGTGCGGGTGGGCGTTCTCGTCGGTTGCCGGGCCGTGCGTCGCCCAGCGGGTGTGGCCCAGGCCGATGCTGCCGGGTGCAGGATGCTGCTTGAGGGCGCTGGCCAGTTGGTCGATGCGGCCGGCCGTCTTGGTAACCGCCAGGTCCCCATTGTTGATGGTCGCCACGCCGGAGCTGTCGTAGCCGCGATACTCGAGCCGGCGGAGGCCTTCGAGCAAGAAATCGGTCGCTTCGCCGGGGCCCACGTAACCAACAATTCCACACATCGGACGACATCTCCAGGACTGAAAAACGAAGGAGCTAGCACTCGGAGGAACAAATCGGTCCGGCTCCAGACGGCTACCCACATTCTACGGCCCTGCTCGAAATGCTCCAACGTTAGTTGCGGCCCTGAATTGAGCTACCGCGGGATCGGGAAACAAAGTACATACCGCTTCATGAACACTTCATCCTCCAGTTCGCTGCGCAGTTACGTCGTGATCCCCGCCCGACTCGGCTCCACCCGGCTGAGCCGCAAGATGCTGCTGGCGGAGACCGGCCGCACCCTGATTGAGCACACTTACGCAGCCGCTTGCGGCGCCAAGAAGCCCCGCGGCGTGATCGTGGCGACCGACAGTCCGATCATCTCTGAGATCATCCAACAAACGGGTGGCAACGCGATGATGACCAGCCCTGAATGCGCCAGCGGCACCGACCGGGTAGCCGAAGTGGCCGCCGCCCTGCCCGAGGCGGACATTTTGGTAAACCTGCAGGGCGACGAGCCCGAGATGGCCGCTTCGGCCGTCGACCAGGTGATCGAATTGTTGGAGCAGAACCCGCACATGCCGATGGCCACGTTGGCCACCCCGCTGCGTAGCGCCGAGCAGCTGGCGAACCCCGCGTGCGTGAAGGTGGTGTTCGACGAAGCGGGCCGCGCGCTGTACTTCAGCCGCAGCCAGATCCCGTTCATCCGCGAAGCGGAAGACCTGGACCTCGAGGCCGAGCCCCCGCTGTTCTACCAACACCTGGGTATCTACGCGTACCGCCGCGACTTCCTGCTGGAGCTGGCCAGTTGGCCGCCGTCGCGCATGGAGTTGGCCGAGCGTCTGGAGCAACTCCGCGTGTTGGAGCGCGGACACGCGATCGCTGTGGGAGTCACCGCCCACAACAGCAGCGGCATCGACACGCCGGAAGACTATGCGGAGTTCGTCAACCGCTGGCGCCGGGCGGCGTAGGACGATCGGGCACCGCGCCGACGAAAACGACGGCCGTTTCGGTTAGAATCAGGTTCACCGTTCTAACCACCTGCCCGTCACGCGCCTGCTATGTTCACGCTTCCGCCAGATCGATTGCCGCTGTTGGTTACCGGCGTGGCGGGTGTCACCGGGTACAACGCGCTGGACTACTTTCACCGCCGGTACCCGGGGCAGGTGATTGGCATACGGCAACAAGACAACTGGCGACTCGCGGGGCCGCACATTGTGGCTTGCGACGCCGAAGACCATGTGGAGCTGGGGCGGTTGTTCGACGAGCACCAGTTCCGCTCGGTGCTGAACTGCGCCGGCAACTGCGCGCTCAAGGCGTGCGAACTCGATTCGCGGCTGGCGTGGAGGACGAATGTCGAAGGCTTACAGAACTTGCTCTCGCACGTGGTCGAGCGCGGCGCGCGAATGGTGCATACGTCAATCGACCTGGTGTTCTCAGGCGACGACGCACAGCGCAACGGTCATGTCGAGACCGATCGGCCCGACCCGGTGACCGTGTATGGCAAGACGATGGTCGCCGGCGAGCAACTGATCGACGACTGGTACCCACAGACATGCGTGCTGCGCATCTCGTTGCCGATGGGCATCAGCTTCAACGGGCACGCCGGGGCGATCGATTGGATTCAGTCGCGGTTCGCCAAGGACCGCCCAGCGACGTTGTACTTCGACGAGATCCGCACACCGACCTACACCGACTGTTTGAATTTGCTGTTCGAGGAGCTGCTGGCGAGCGACTTCGCCGGGTTGTATCACTCGGGCGGGCCGCGACGGTTGAGCCTGTACGAGATCGCCCAGGTGGTGAATCGCGTGGGCGGGTACGATCCCGACCTGCTACAAGGCTGTCCGCGACTCGACGCCGGGCCGATCCCGCCGCGAGCCGGGAACGTGGCGATGCGGTCGGCGAAGCTCACCGAACACTTGGGCCGCGAGCCGTTCGACCCCTGGCCGCTCGACGAGAAATGGGTGCCCACCGACAGGGATTGGCACTACAACCGCAGCGGCGAGGCCGGTTCGGCGGAATTGCTGGCCGAGGTGCTCTACCGCAATCCTCGGAGGACTGGAATTTGACAGCCGACCTGCCAGCGAACTTAATGGAGGGTGGTTCTACCACACAATTTGCTCCCTGATCGCAAGCCGCTATGCCTATCAAGTTTCATTGCTCCCACTGCCAGGCGCCGATCAAGGCTCCCGACACCCACGCGGGTCATACGCTCCCCTGCCCCAAGTGTGGCGAGCCGGTGTTAGTAGCCCCCGAGGCTCCCGCACCGCCAACGCCCCCCGCGCCGCCGGAGCCGGCGCCACTTGAGCCTGTGTTGCCAACTCCGCCTGAGCCGAGCGAGGAGAGTGTTCCCGAGATCGTCACGCACGATCCGCGTCAACCAACCTCTGCCCCGCCGGTAGCGACACCGCCTCCGGAGATCACCAGCTTCGAACCGCCACCGACTCCCACCGGTGGTGTGGTCCGCGATGTGAGCCTGACAGACGTGCGGGTGGTCGATCTGAAGTTGCCATTTGGCAGCGTGTTCAAGTTCGCCGTGCAGTTCTTTTTGTGCAACTTGCTGCTGAGCCTGGTGGTCGGCTTGGCCGTGATGCTGCTTGCCGCGCTGCTGGGAGCGATTGGACTCAGTTTGGTTGGCAGCATTCTGCAATGACATGGACTGGAGAGAGAGCAACCGACACGGCCCGGGTGGTTAACAAAGGAATGGTACTGATGATGGTTCTCGCTGCCAGCCACGCCGGAGCCCAGACTGTAGTGAACAGTGGAGTCCCAGGTCGCAACAGCAGCGAAGGCCTGCGCGACTTGCCCAAGGCGCTTCAGTCGCCAGCGGACCACCTGGTGATCCTGTTCGGCATGAACGACGCGCTCAACTCGGCCAAGCTGGTCGAGCCCAAGAAGTTCCGCCAGAACCTGCAGAAGATGATCGACTTGTCGCGCAAGCAGGGCGCCAAGACCGTCACTCTGATCACGCTGCATCCGGTGAACGAGTCGTACCTGCAGGAGCGGCATCCCAAGCACCCGGCCTTCGATCGATTGCAGGAGCACGTTCAAGAGTACAACCAGACAATCCAACAAGTCGCCAAGGAGTCCGATTGTCTGTTAGTCGACTGGCGGGCTGTGCTGCTGAAAAAGAGCCCAGGCGAGACGGTGGAAGACGCCGTGGCCGATCGCCAGGAGAGCCTCCTACGCGGCACCGCGAACAGCGACGATCGCGACGGGCTGCACCTCACGGCCAAGGGCTACCAACTACTAGCAGTGGCGGTCGAACAGAAGCTGCGTGAGCACGTGGACCCGGACGACAAGATCGTGTGCTTTGGCGACAGCCTTACTTTTGGCAGTCACATGCGCGGCGAAGGCACCACCCACGGCGACACCTACCCCGCCGCGCTCCAGCGACTGCTAAAGCCGGAGGAATGAGCCACGAGCTCCCGGCCAGTTCGTGTTTTTGCCCCCAGGTAGTTGCGTCCCGCCCGGCGGCTGGACTACGATAAACACCATGCGGGAGTAACTCAGTGGTAGAGTGCTAGCTTCCCAAGCTGGACGTCGCGGGTTCGAATCCCGTCTCCCGCTCTCTTTTTTTTCCGAGAGTTTCTTGCCTTTCTAGACTTGGCTCCAACCATTGAAACGTCACATGCACGTTTCGATGCACGAATTGGAGACCAAGCCATGCCACGGCAGCCCAAGCCGTACCTCCGTAAGCAGACCAATAGCTGGTATTGCTCCATCGGCGGACGCCAAATCTCGCTCGGCAAGAACCGCGAAGCGGCGTTTGAGAAGTTCCATGCCTTGATGGCGGATAGGGACGAGATCAAATGCGAGTCTACCACTTTGTATGCATTGTCCCAGGTATACCTGGACTGGTGCCAGGCTCATCGCAAGCCAGGGACATACAACTTGCATCGGCACTACCTAAAACTGTTCATTGAGTACATCGGTAGGACTCGCCGTCCATCCAAGCTCAAGACTGGAAACGTAACTGCCTGGCTTGACGGCATGGAGATGACATCGACGGCCAAGAACGGAGCGCTAGCGGTAGTACAGAGGATGCTCAATTGGGCAGTCGAACAGGAGTACTTGAACCGCAATCCGATCAAAGGCATGAAAAGGCCGAAGTCCAAACGTCGCGATATCATTTACACTGATGCCCAATGGGAGAAGATCAAACAACACGCTGATGAGCCACTGGCCCAGCTACTTGATTTTCTGTGCTTGACTGGTTGTCGCCCGTTGGAAGCCAGGACACTTGAGGCCAGACACCTTCATGGTGATCTCGTGATCTTTCCCGCGGATGAATCCAAGGGGGAGTTTGAATCACGGGTAATCTATCTCGTTCCTGACGCCAAAAGCATTGTGGAGTCATTGGCAATGGTCAATCCCGAAGGGGCTCTCTTCCGGAATTCGCGAGGGAAACCCTGGACGAAGAATGCCATCAACCTCCGCCTTGAGCGGATTAGCAAGAAGGTTGGTTTCCGTGTGATCGCCTATGGCGCAAGACATACCTTTGCAACCAATGCACTTGCTGCCGGAATTGACTCGGTGTCATTGGCCCACTTAATGGGCCACCGAGATCCAACAATGGTGAGTAAAGTGTATTCGCACCTATCCAAGAACCCACAGTTCCTCCGCCAACAAGCCCAAAACGCAGTAAGGAGTCGGAACGCTTCCTGAATTCCCCAGCACCCGCGCCTATCGCCCAGCTTTGTCTTCGCGGCGTTCCCTGGCAGGAAACACGTTGATTTCAAAGCCCGTCAGGAATTGCCGCTGTGTGATGTAGGTCATCAGATTGTCGAGGCGCTGGTATTGGGCGATGAATTCCATCGCTGCTTTTTCTTGGTCGTCCATGTTAAGGTCTCGTTCTTTGGTGCCGGACGTTAGAAAACCTCCACACGAATGTGCCGTGTGTGAGTCAACCTTGATGACTGAATGGATTGAATACACACCGGCAAGAGAAGCAAAGTTCACGAGGTCGGCAAGAACTCGATGCCACACTTGAGAGGTTTGCAGGCGATACTGATGAGGGGACAGCAGTGATAGCACACAAAATTTCAGAGTAGTACGGGTTTCAATTAATTACTGCGCAGCTAGCATTTCTCATGCCAACTATCTCTGTAGAGTTTCCATGTGCTAGCGACGCGCGGATTTGAATTGAGACGCGTATAAGATATCTCATCTCATCCTATAAAGAAAACTGGCGTTGCGAGCATCGCGGAACCAGGATTCATCAGGTGGGTGTGGGGGGCGACGGCAACACCGAGTTGCCCTTGATCTTTACCATCGAAGCAAGCAACGAAGGACCGCGGGCGACCGAGCGTTTCTGTCTACAACATACGAAAGCTGCTTCAGAAACGAGCGGATGAAGTCGATTTTTCTTGTATCTCAACCCCTAGGGAGGGTACAAGAAGCCATGACTTCACCTCAAAGCAATCAAGAGCTCATCAGCACTTTCAATTTACTCGTGACGGAACTGGAGACCCTCAATGCGAACTGGCGAAGCGGCCTTTCGAACCCGTCCGAATTCCTCAAGACACGAAGGAAACTCGGCAACGTACTGACGAAAACATCACTGGAGCTCTACGAAAGAAGCGTGGCGTCCGAATCACTATTAATGCTTCGGCAGCGACACAAAAAGGCAGCCCACTTGGCCTACATCATCTCGAAGACGATCGATGATGGGTGGTGCGATTCAGCGAAGGACTGGGTCCAAGAGCCTCATCTAAAGCGATCACCAGAATTGCGAGGACTGGTTGGAGGGGATGATCCTAGCCACGTTAGGCGGTGTGCTTTACAGCGAGCGTGGAATGTAGAACGAGAGCGTGTGCTGCGTGCAAGCGTAGCTATGGGCGAGTGGCAGGATTTGGGGTCGTTGCCGATATGCGATTTGTGATCGCAGTTTGCGATGATGGCAAGCTGTCTTGTGCGAGAAGTTCCCGATACTTGTTTATGGTCTGTGTCGTACAAAGCTCCAAAGAAGTTTTTAGCCCATCCACGTCCACGGGGTTTTCGAACAAGCATCGATTTTTTACTTGGAGGTGATTCGTGTTCTCTTCCACGAACTCACCCCAGTGTTCATTAAAGTCTTCCCAATGCCTTTGGTGCCAGAAAATGAGCACCATCCGTGAGCGGCCGTAGATGTTGAGAAACTGATCGCGTTGACCCGTGTCCGGATTGTAGACCGCCATACGAGCGTGGCGGTCGGCATCGATGAGGCTATTGAGTTGCTCTAGCGTTGGCTCGCTGTCAGCACTGAGTCCTCTCAATACTTCTGTGTATCGCTCGAAGCCTTTGCTGAATGTCTTGCGAACCTCTGCGAGCCATGCTATCTCTGCCGTGGAGGGGTTTTCGCCGAGTGCAAGGGCATTGAATGCTTCCATGCCCAATCTCAGCCGCTTTTCTATATCCGTCTTGATGATGTCGGCGGAGGGTAGCTTGCAGTAGAACAATCCCGTTCTCCCTGGACGATCCAGTAGGGGTCGAGGTGGTCTCAACTCGCTCAAGCAGGCTCCATCACCGCGAGCCAGTGAGTCTAAGGCCGCGTGAATTTCAGGAAGGGAAAGACGAAATCTATCGAGTTGAGGGTCCTTCATTTGCCAAATGTAGGCAAGTACATCCGTGAGCTTGCGACAGTGGTAGGGAGGGATCTGACCTTCTTTGATGAGGTCTTGAACTTGCGTCGCGAACGCAAGGATATTTCCTTCGAGCGGAACGTCTGCTTCAGGGTGGCAGAAGTCGTCGATAGAGCAGCCAAGTCGCTTTGCCGACAGCAGCAACTTCTTGATACCGACCGTCAATCCTTTCTCAACCTTCTTATTCCAAGTATCTTTAGCAAACTCCTCTGGGATTTTGGGTTCACCGTTACTCTGTGTCTTTACGAAAACCTGCTCCTTCGACAGGCCAGCAGCACTGCAGAGGTTGCCAAATGCCACCTTGTCAATCACTCGACTGCCGACATTCCGTTTTTGCCTAACGGCGTTCGTTTTTTTGGGCTTGCTCGGCACCTGGGGGCATCCAGCCACGATCGAAGGGGAAGATAAGGGAAGCTAACGAGATAACTTCCCGAAATTTTCCTTCGAAGTCAAGCCGGTACTTAGCAGGGAAGCGTCAGCAGAGTAGGGAAAAAAGCTTAGCTTCCCTTAGCTTCCCTCGCGATTATTTCCGTGTAGACGGCACGCTATGCCTGTTTCAGAATACAAGATAGGCGGGGACAGAAGCGATTGGTAGTACGACAACCGCTTTGGTCGTCCGTCGGTCCGGAACTCCGGGCTTAGTTTCAGGAAGCACAGACCTGGAAGGTGACTACCCCAAGTTACTTTTCAATTCCGGTACCGTGCCACCTTGCACCATACCAGTAGGTTCTCTACGCGAGTAGGACTCGCGTCGGGAACCGGCCTCCACCGAAGGCCTTCGTGAGGCAATTCCGATTCGGTTGGAGGCGTTGTTGTGGCCGTGCGAGGCGTTGCAGCGCCTCGCACGGTTATTTGGAATTGCCTCAAGCTGAACGTGCACCGTCTAGCCCTAAGGTATTCCAAATGTTCTATTCGAAGTTTCAGTTTTTCTTTTCGAAGCCGTTGTTCCCGTGGGGCATCGCCATTCTTACAGTGGCTGGTTATGGCCTCCTCTGTGCCGAGCACCGCGATCTTGCTCACTATCTGTTGCTATTTGCCGGGGCTGGCCATCTCTTTGAAGCCTACAGGCATCATAAGTAAACGCAGTACATCGTGATACGGGGGAATCGCCTAATTTAGTCTCGCCTAAGGCCAGATCACACCCCCTGAAAGGGTGGTATAGCATCTGAAGTCTCGGGCGAGACTACGTGATTTTGTACCGTTTGCACGATTCTGCGGGGTTAGGAAAATCTGCCAAAAAATACCAGCTGGTACCGGTCTCCTGGGGGGCAGGTAATGGATCTTGCTGCGGACCCCGGTATTCCACTACGCAGCCCACGCATTGAAAGTTTAGCACGCGAACAAACATTTGACGGTCGAATTTCGCTCGTCGATTTTTGGAAGAATCGTACTGTTCGTCCCTTGGACCGCAGACTATCACGCTGTCATCAGTCCGCCTAAGGTCCTGACGCCGCGTCTGCAAAGTAGTACAGCCTGGCCACCGGCTCCAGTGAGGGGGCGATAACAAAGAAACTCACAAAGGCATCGGTGGTGAGGTTTCAATCCGCGCCCCCGTGAGGGGGCGATGGCACGACACATCTGCAACCACACCGTTGTGGCTGTTTCAATCCGCGCCCCCGTGAGGGGGCGATCATGGTGAGTTTCGAGAGTGATGGTTGCGGTTGGGGTTTCAATCCGCGCCCCCGTGAGGGGGCGATGAATCGGACAACGACGGCGACGGCTTGGAGCCTGTTTCAATCCGCGCCCCCGTGAGGGGGCGATCTTGTTTTTGACTTTTTCCCGACTTGTTGACGGATGTTTCAATCCGCGCCCCCGTGAGGGGGCGATTCAGTTGGCTCACAATCGGCTTCGTTGATTGTGCAGTTTCAATCCGCGCCCCCGTGAGGGGGCGATGTCACGCTGGTCGTGTAGTAGCCGTCGGTATTCGATGTTTCAATCCGCGCCCCCGTGAGGGGGCGATGTCCATCATCGCGCCCCACATCCGGTGGGTGGCGTTTCAATCCGCGCCCCCGTGAGGGGGCGATGGTGCCTTGCCGCGCTGTCATCCGGGCGGCAAAGTTTCAATCCGCGCCCCCGTGAGGGGGCGATACCTCGACTGGTTGTTGGTGACCAAACGGCCCGAGTTTCAATCCGCGCCCCCGTGAGGGGGCGATCTCGGCGTAGGCTGACCAGTCGGTCACGACCATGTTTCAATCCGCGCCCCCGTGAGGGGGCGATCTCGGCTTGCGTTACGACGAATTCGATCTGGCTATGTTTCAATCCGCGCCCCCGTGAGGGGGCGATGCGCGTCTGGCTGGATCGCTTGATCACGCGAACGTGTTTCAATCCGCGCCCCCGTGAGGGGGCGATGAAAGCCGGGTTCTCTCGCGTTGCTCGCACGGGACTGTTTCAATCCGCGCCCCCGTGAGGGGGCGATCGTAGCGATTCACCTGGTTGGTTGTGGGTCGGAAGTGTTTCAATCCGCGCCCCCGTGAGGGGGCGATCCCTGCCAACGAGTGGTACGATCTCACTGCGGATCGTTTCAATCCGCGCCCCCGTGAGGGGGCGATCCCAGGGAGATCAATGCTACTACGACGCGAACGGGTTTCAATCCGCGCCCCCGTGAGGGGGCGATCGGTTGCCACCACACGATCCACGCCATCGACGAGTTTCAATCCGCGCCCCCGTGAGGGGGCGATTTCGACTGGGAACCTCGAGCGGCGTGGCTCAAGTGTTTCAATCCGCGCCCCCGTGAGGGGGCGATCCGTCACGAGAATGACGGTCGACGACCGCCCCAAGTTTCAATCCGCGCCCCCGTGAGGGGGCGATAGTTGTGGGGGCGAGCGATGGGCCCCCACCGTTTCTGTTTCAATCCGCGCCCCCGTGAGGGGGCGATGACCAGCACCGTGCGCGATATTGCGAAGCTGCTGTTTCAATCCGCGCCCCCGTGAGGGGGCGATATCCAGCAGTTCGCCACCGTTACGGTCGAACACAAGTTTCAATCCGCGCCCCCGTGAGGGGGCGATAATATAGCGAACGGAGAGGGGTGCCCGGCTTCCGGTTTCAATCCGCGCCCCCGTGAGGGGGCGATCGCGATGCAGCAGCAACTCCTACTATCTCGAGAGTTTCAATCCGCGCCCCCGTGAGGGGGCGATGTAGCGTATCCATCAAGTGCAGCAGGTGGTACGCGTTTCAATCCGCGCCCCCGTGAGGGGGCGATCGGCAGAAGTTCCACGCCCGCCGCACCGATCGCCAGTTTCAATCCGCGCCCCCGTGAGGGGGCGATTCAGGACGTGACTCAGGTCGACGTGTTCCACCGCAGTTTCAATCCGCGCCCCCGTGAGGGGGCGATGCGCTGACCGAAACCTTGCCGTATGTTGTGCCCGTTTCAATCCGCGCCCCCGTGAGGGGGCGATAGGAGTCGACTCAGGTCGACTACGACGCCGAAGGTTTCAATCCGCGCCCCCGTGAGGGGGCGATATTTGCAGCGAATGGAAGGGCACGGCCAAAACCGTTTCAATCCGCGCCCCCGTGAGGGGGCGATTTGATCTCCGCAGAGCAATTCGTCCGCGGGCATTTGTTTCAATCCGCGCCCCCGTGAGGGGGCGATCGGGTGGCGGCTGCCAGTTCCGCGTGGACTTCATCGTTTCAATCCGCGCCCCCGTGAGGGGGCGATGCTAATTCGCTTTGGCACCGTGGCGGTTAGCTTGGGTTTCAATCCGCGCCCCCGTGAGGGGGCGATTCCATGACGAGCATCGCTGTGAACGGAAGGACTGGTTTCAATCCGCGCCCCCGTGAGGGGGCGATGCGATCCCGCGACGGGACAGGCGAGGTTCGAAGGTGGTTTCAATCCGCGCCCCCGTGAGGGGGCGATGTCGGTCGACGGCAACCATTCGCCCCACTGCTTGTTTCAATCCGCGCCCCCGTGAGGGGGCGATTTGGGTGTTTTCTTTTGCCACTTCGCTAGTCTCGTTTCAATCCGCGCCCCCGTGAGGGGGCGATGCAGTTGCGATTTGTAAGCACCGCTGTCTTCGTCGTTTCAATCCGCGCCCCCGTGAGGGGGCGATGCCGGCAGCATCGGTGCCCGCGGCGGTATCTCCTGGTTTCAATCCGCGCCCCCGTGAGGGGGCGATCAGGGGGTCCGGCGGCGGGTGGGTTTCGATGATGTTTCAATCCGCGCCCCCGTGAGGGGGCGATTATCTCCAAAAAAACCCGTAGTTTCAGTACAGTGTTTCAATCCGCGCCCCCGTGAGGGGGCGATACCGTTGTGCCGACCCGTAGGCCATGCGACGGAGGTTTCAATCCGCGCCCCCGTGAGGGGGCGATAGGCCGGGTCGAAGTTGGTCATTCGCTTGCGAACGTTTCAATCCGCGCCCCCGTGAGGGGGCGATTCGGCTGTCGGCGATCCACATAACTCACTCCTTGTTTCAATCCGCGCCCCCGTGAGGGGGCGATACCAAGCCCCACGCAGATCGCCGAGCGGATGGCGGGTTTCAATCCGCGCCCCCGTGAGGGGGCGATGCCAGCACCTATTCAAGAGGGAATCCCTCGCTACTGTTTCAATCCGCGCCCCCGTGAGGGGGCGATTTCCAGTTCGAGCACGTGTGATCTCCGCTGCATCCGTTTCAATCCGCGCCCCCGTGAGGGGGCGATGCGTTCGGATCGTATTTGCCCGACAGCAGGGCCTTGTTTCAATCCGCGCCCCCGTGAGGGGGCGATGCAGTGCATGATGAGTTGAGGGCCGCCCGTGCTGTTTCAATCCGCGCCCCCGTGAGGGGGCGATGTGCCCGCTTCCGGATCGTATTCGACCCACCAACAGTTTCAATCCGCGCCCCCGTGAGGGGGCGATATTATGAAACCCAACGAAGTTCCGAGGATACCGGTTTCAATCCGCGCCCCCGTGAGGGGGCGATCCTCCCCACAACCGGAGAACCGGGAGGTGCGCGCAGTTTCAATCCGCGCCCCCGTGAGGGGGCGATGTCCCATTCGTTCGTAACGCCCGACGTCTTGCCACTGTTTCAATCCGCGCCCCCGTGAGGGGGCGATGATCGTAACGGCAATTGCCCTGGGTGCCAATCTGTTTCAATCCGCGCCCCCGTGAGGGGGCGATTGGCCAGCGCATCGTCATCGGCCAATACATCGAGTTTCAATCCGCGCCCCCGTGAGGGGGCGATCTCCATTGCTTCGAAAGGGGACAGTTTTTCAATGTTTCAATCCGCGCCCCCGTGAGGGGGCGATGAGCACTGCTGAACGAACCTGCGAGGGCTGTGACATGTTTCAATCCGCGCCCCCGTGAGGGGGCGATGGTGCACCGATAGATCCCATCGTCGCCGATGTCGTTTCAATCCGCGCCCCCGTGAGGGGGCGATGACGACTTTGCTTGTGTTGCCTGACTTGAGGTAGAGTTTCAATCCGCGCCCCCGTGAGGGGGCGATGGTGTCTCGTTCGGAGGCGTCGGACGGCTTGAAACAGTTTCAATCCGCGCCCCCGTGAGGGGGCGATCGACCAGCACCGTGCGCGATATTGCGAAGCTGCTGTTTCAATCCGCGCCCCCGTGAGGGGGCGATCAGCAGTTTCCCGGCCGCGGGAACAACTGACTGTGTTTCAATCCGCGCCCCCGTGAGGGGGCGATACGGACATGATCGTCGCCTCGACCAGCTTTGTTGTTTCAATCCGCGCCCCCGTGAGGGGGCGATCGTTTGGCGTCCTCCTCGGTACGGTCGAGGGTTTGTTTCAATCCGCGCCCCCGTGAGGGGGCGATTTGGCCACCCACAGCGGCGATGCATGGCGGTAGTGTTTCAATCCGCGCCCCCGTGAGGGGGCGATTCGGGTAAATTCCAATCCGCCCCACGATGCAGAGTTTCAATCCGCGCCCCCGTGAGGGGGCGATCCCGCCATCTTAACCACTTGCTGGCCTTGGAGTAAGAATCGCATTTTCGCGAACCGGTCGGATAGCACGAGATGCTTGCAGAGGCAGGGCATGAGGCTGTAGCTAAGTCGTATGGTAGACGGCAGTTAGAATGATCGCGAACCTCCTAGGCAAGATGCGCGCACTTTGGGTTCGCGATGAATTCAATTCATACCCTAACGCTCTGTAGCGATCAAGCAATCAGTGGACCATCCACGTCGTAAGTAGGCTTTGCACCGACATGTTCGACGCGGTGTTTCCAGTTGCTGCCGAGATAGTAGAAACGCAATGAGTCTACCGACTCGTCGATGGATTCCAATAGCCGGGACTTGCAGGTAGTCCATTGGGCCGGATCGACCTTCATCTCGAAAACGGAGTTCTGCACTCGCTGTCCAAAGTCGAGGCACACCTTCGCCACCCGAGATAGTCGCTTTCTTCCCTCAGGGGTCTTCGTGCTGACATCGTAAGTTACCAGAACATACACTCCGCACTCTCCTACTTCCAGACAAACGGAGGATAGGCATCCAGGTCACCTCGCAGGTGGCGAGCCAGTATCCTGGCTTGCAGGTGGGGCAGCAGACCAACTGTCATGCGGTCGCCGGTAAATGGGTGTTTGATTTCTTCCTGTTTTCTTTCCTGCCACGACACCAAGACTTGTTTGCGAGTTGTGTCGTCCATCACCACACCACCAGTCTCTTGTGTCTGAAAGCCCTTGGGGGAGACTTGCCCTCGATTGATGAGACTGAACACCAGACGGTCTGCAAGGTAGGGGCGAAACTCCTCCATCAGGTCGAGCGCCAAACCCGGGCGGCCGGGACGGTCGCGGTGCAGATAGCCAACTGCAGCATCGAGTCCCGTGGCCTCGCAGGCCGATCGGACGTCGTGCAACAGCAGTGTGTAAACGAAGGACATCAATGCGTTAATGGGATCAGTTGGAGGACGTCGCGTGCGTTTGGTGAACTCAAATCCCGGCGACGGCTGAGTTAACAACTGAGGAAAGGCCGCGAAGTATTGTGTGGCGGCCTCGCCCTCCAAGCCTCGCAGAATGTCAACGGTTTCCGCCTGATTGATTTCGATCAATCGGCCCGCCAGGCGTTTGGCAGCCGCAGTCAGTGCATCTTTGCGGTCTCCTTGAGCGGCGTCGCGGGCTGCACGCAGCAACACGGCCCGGCAATTCACCACTTTGCCCACGACGAAGGCTCGCGCAAGGGACAGCGTCCGCTGGATGTCGTCTGCACGTCGATACTGTTCCCGACGCAATAGCACATTGCCTGAGGTGTATCCCACTATCGAGGCGAGGAAACGGCCATGTTCCGACAGCATCGAGATCGTCACGCCGGCCCCCGCTGCTGCAGCCATTAATGCGGGGCTACAACCTACCTGCCCGAAGGCAACGATACCATCGAGGTTGTGCAACGGAATACGCAGCCGCGGTTGTTTATCGACGCGCACGGCGACCGCCTCGCCGTCTTTGGCCAAGTAAGAACCTTGCGTTGTCACGAACAGCGTGTTGAGGTGCGTCTTCACGATTGTGTCTCCGCATCACGCGCGATCGATGCCAATAGCCTGGACACGTATTCGTTTGCGCTGGGTGCGGCCTGGGCTTCCGGGAGACAAACCGATAGCAGGGAGCACGTGTCACATTTCTTCTCGTACTCTGCGGGTGGAGTGACACCGGAAGCCATCATGGCGTGGAACCTGGCTGCCGCATCGGTTGTCAGTTCGCGGAGTTCGGCGTCCAGAGTGACATCGGTGCGTCGGCGCTGGGTACCGTAGTAGAGCTGTGCCTCGTGGACTTCGATGCCCAGCATTTCCTCCAGGCACAAGGCTTGGGCACAAACTTGAACGCGGTCGCAGGCATTCTTCTTTGGCTTGCCCCGCTTATACTCGACGGGCGTGACGGACCACTGAGTGAGCTGCTCGGGCGTGGCCGAAAGGATAGCTTGGCGCAGCGTCTTGCCGCGGACTTTCGTGTCAGGCGGCGGCCGCCACAGCACGATGTCGGCCATTCCAAACAGGCCTAGACGATACGACCGCAACGGCAAGCTCCGCGTGATCCGCTCGCCGTCGCGGGTTTCCGGTTTGCCATCGTGGGCCTTCTTGTGCAGCACCTGCCCCTCGGCCGTCCAGCGATTCTCCTCCCACAAACGCTCAAGATGAATCAGCGCACACTGCCGCTGGCAAAACAGCAAATGCTGCAAAGCCGAGATCGGGAGCAGGTCGTCTTCGGAGTAGGTCATCGTGCTAGATAACTCCACCACTCGCGTCAAGAAACGCCCGAAGTCTCAATATTCCGGCCATTATGCCATCGAAGTCGGCGTCGTAGTCCTCCTTAGCGTCGCTCCACTTGAAAAGTTCGATGCGACCCTCGATTTGGGCTAGTCCGAGCTCCGCAATCCGATCCGCCCATAGCTGCACGCTGCCTGAAAGCAGACGCCGGAAGCCGATGGGTTGCCTTGCCTCCAAATCAGCCTTGAGTTGTGCGTCCACCACGACGAGTCGTGTGTCGCTCGTGATGACGCGTCCCGCCTCCTGCGCCGTCGGATAGTCATGCTCGGATTCCGCCTTCACGAGTTCTTTGTGGCCGAGCCCGCCCTTGTCCATCAGCTCGCGACGCATCGCCTCTGTGACAACCTCTGCCGGCGGACGCTCGTTTAAGGCGTTCAGAGTCATCAGATCCCTCAGTACAGGCGCCGAGAGTTTGGCCGCCGGGTGTGATGTCACCTTCTCACCTACTAGCTCGAAGTCGAAGACCTCTCCGCGTCCGCGTTCGCCATGTCGGTTGACACGGCCCGCGGTCTGCAGCGTACTCGCCGCGGTGAAGCGTTCACGGAAGGCGGACTGGAACGACAGGTCGACGCCCGCCTCAACGCAGCTCGTCGCCACAAGCACCCAATCGTCTGCGTCACCCGACAGCTTCTCCTCAATCCGCTTCAACATTCGTCCACGGTCGTGAGGCGTAAGTGCGGTCGACAGGTGCAGGACTCGATCCGCACCCGCCTCTTCCCGAATTGCCCTCGCCACCACCGCCGCCGACTGGACCGTGTTGAGGATCACCAGCCGCGGACCATGGGCATTCAGCACGTGCTGGATTAGCTCGGCTACCGTTAGGACCGAGCCGCCGTTCGTGGATGAGGCGAGTGTGGAGTAGCAAACTCGCTGCTGCTCGGCGGCTTGAGCGTCCTTCGCTTGGGGCGGAGGCATGAGTTCCCGCAACCGGCACGGTTCGCCAACGATCTGAGGATCCTCCCAGAAGCGCGCGAGCGAACCGCTGGCCATCACGAAGCGGCAGTTCCATGATTCTGCCAACTCACGAACCCACTTCCAATTTTGCGGCCAAAGATGCGTTGGGAGCGCGGCATGCGCTTCGTCTATAAAGATAGCGCTGCCCGGCACCGAATGCAGCTTTCGCAAGGCGGCGGGATTGGCGGCCGACAGCGTCTCGAACAAGCTCACCGCCGTCGTCAGTACGATCGGTGCGCGCCACAGCACAGCGAGGTCACGATCCCGCTCGCAATGGAAGTCAGCCCGGTGATGGTGCTCTACCAGGACATCCTCGGTGCGCTCGCCAAGCAAGACCAATGCCTTTCGAAGCGTCCGGGCTGTCTGCGTGAGGATGTTCGTGTACGGGGCGACGATGATTAGCCGGCGCTGCTCCGGTATCTGACGCATCGCCTGCCGGATCAGGTACGCAACGACCGCGGTCGTCTTGCCGATGCCGACTGGTCCCTCGCAGGCTACGAGCGGGTCATCGAGTTCGCTCGCGAGGCACGCATCGAAGAAGTCACGGCGACGGCGATTTCGCTCACGCTCCTCAGAAGACTTGCCGGCGGGTAGACCGTGAACGTACGCCTTGAGTTGTTCAAGACGCTCTGCCCACCGTGGGGCTTCTGCCCCTTTGGGAAAGGCAATGCCGCTGTAATGCTGAGCGGTATCGGCATGATCGGCATCCACAAGGCAGGACAACGCCAGTCGCATCGTAAGCCCATGCGCCGCTTCCGAATCCGAAAGCGCGATAGGGGCTAGAATCGAACTGTCCGACATGACGGAACGGTGCTGCGTGACATATTCATCAAGACGTTCGTCCGTCCGCTGCTCCTGCGCCTCGTGTTTTTCACGGTCGACTTCGTCGTTGCGACGACCGCGCAGCTTTCTGCCGCGTCCACCGTACCCGAAGTGCCGCGTGTAGGTAGGCAGACCCGGTGCGTGATGGGCACGGACAAGCCATGCAGCAACCAGATGACTCGACGCCATCAAGTGAGCGACGCCCGCATCAATGTGATCGACGTAGTCGTCCTCAGACATCTTGCTCACATCGCCTCGAAGGAGCGATTGAAAGGTTTTGTCAAGCTTGCCGAGATCATGCCACATTGCCGCTGCCGCTATTTCGTCCGTGAGCCACGGCGGCGGACTCGCGGCGTGACACAGCATCTCAGCCGCACGCGACGCAGTACCGCAACAGACGTTGTGAACATGGTCGACGTACGTCTGCACCGGAATACCTTCGCGAGCCGAGTGGGCGAGCGGAGGATCGCCCTTCGTTACGCCGTCGCCTTGTCCCATTGCTTGATACCTAAGTCTTCGAAGTCGCTAAGTCGGTCCCGCACCTCGTCCGGCAACTTCGTCGGGATGTCATACTCGTCGATGTCCGTCGACGGCTCCTCCGGCTCGTCCCGCTTCTTCGGTTGTAGCGAGTCTAGAATCAGCGAGTCGGGGCACGACCCGAGCGGCGACTTGTGCTCCGCGTACCAAGCGTGACGTACCTCCACGAATGGCCGCACGGCCGATGCCGTGGCGTGGTAGGCGTGCGGAATCAAGAACTTCATCAGCTCGATGTCTTTCGTTCCGCAGCCGTTCTTGCCGGCCATCATCGGGTTGACGAAGAACGGCATGACGTAGATGCCGTGCCGTACGACGCGCCAGCCGAGCGGGGCCATGCCGCGGTCCTTGCCCTCTTGCACACCGCTCTTGTTCGTGTTCGTGGTTCGAACGACTTCAACGGGCGCGACGCTGACACCCGGGCCAAATTGCACTGTTCCCGTGCTGATGAAGTGGTCAACGCCACCTTCCGGCACGTCCTTTTCCTTCATCGACTCGAGAAACGTGTTGCCGAAAACGCGACCGTCCCAGTAGGCTGCGGCGAAGGTCGTGGCGTTCATCTGCTCGATCTGCTTCCGGTCGCGGCCGCGTTGCTCCAATATATCGAATCCTTCGGCCGGTAGGCCGAGCGATTGCCGCGCTTCGGTCATCGCCGGGCCATCACCATCGAGAACGAGATCGCGAAGCTTGCGCTTGTAGCTAACAGGCGAGATCAGCCCGCGGCCATCGGCGTCAAACGTGCGTGGTTCGCTCTCGGCGTCGGGGTCACCGTTGGGATTGCTGTTGCGGACCTCGATAACGAGCAGGCCCGTGCCGCGGTTGAACGTCTCGCCGTTACTATTCTTCATATCTTTAGTCCTGTTCGTGGTTTGTGGTTTCGGTGTCCGATGACTCGTGGTCCTGCTTGGGAAGGCCTGCCAGATAGCCCAGAAGAAGTTCCGCGCGGTCGGTGTCGTCGGCAGGTGTCGTCGGCAGAGTGCTTGCCAGTTCCGCAGCTAGCGGCTTCCAATCCCGGGCGTGGCGCAACGCGACGCGGATGTCCCAACCGCGTTGCTTCTTTGTCTTTTCCTTTGAGGCGATGAGACGTTCCGCCCGTTCCCTCGCGCCACTCGATGACCGGGCCCACGCACCGTACGGCTTCCACCGCCGGCAGAGCATTTCCAATGCTCGGACCGGAGACTTCTGGGCGGCGGAGAACACCTGATTCCCTAGCAATGAAGGAGGCAGCTGTCCGCCGCGAACATCGGCACAGTAGCCGGCATGAACGGCATCGGCGGCTGCGAGCATCTGGCCGAGCTTGTAAGCGGGGCTGTCGGTCATATCAGTAACCTCATGTCGACCTAGTTTGTGGAGCAAGGTGCACAAGACGGAGATGGTGCGGAGCGCCTCGCCGCGGTTGAATGGTTTCAGATCATCCAGGCCGCGGCGGCTGGCGTGGGCACAACCGACTACGAGGGGCGCTCGTCGACGCAGCACCAGTCGAAGTACACGGGCCGCGCGTCGCTGGGCAGCTTTGCCCTTATCGAGAAAAATCGCAATCGCTTCCGCGGCAGTGATCCCGATGGCGTCGGTGCTTTCTGTCCCGCCTCGCACGAAGATGGGCCGAGTAAAGCTGATCAGACTCAACGGTGCGATGTTCGGCGGGGCCTGGTCGACGAGCTTCTTTCCCTTCTCCGGCACCGGCAACGTTAGGTGGGGCGGCAGAAGTCGTCGCGCCGCGCGCCAGTCCTCCGCGGCCTCGACTAGATGTTGCACGCTCAGCGTGTTGCTCGCGATGGCCTTCCGGTTTCCGGGGTCGACCCGCCGCAAGACCGCGAGACGAACCGGGGTTTGCGGAAGTCCATCCTCTTCTACCTTCGCCTTGACCGCGTCGACGAGTTCCTTGGTCAGTTGTTCGAGATCTCGCTCGGATGTGACCATCTCCGCCACCGGGGCGTCTGGGGCGGCGGCGACGTAAGCGAGCATGAGGTCGGTCTGTTTTGGCCGCTCACCCGGAATTCCCCGCCACGTCTTACCTTCTCGATACTCCTCGGTTAGCGCCCGTGCCGCGGCAGCCAGCCGGTCGATCACAACCCTACTAACTGGCATCGCTTTCCCCTCTGCCCGCGCGTAGCGTTGCAACGCGTTGATCGCCCTGTTGCGACTATACAACGACGTTGGACCGATCAGTGGAAGTTTGGGATTTGGAAACGACTCTTTCAGTTGCGGATCATTGGTGCCAGTTAAAGCACAGGTCACCGTTGCTCTAGCTCCTGACTGAGATGGCTGTTCCGTAGCTTGGAGCGCCTCGCTCACAGCGTCGCGAGAATCCGGGTGCCAGATAGGCGTGCTGAGCGAACTAACTACGCTTGCATCGTTCGCATCGAAAAGAAGATCAACTTCTGAAACAGCCTTACCTTTATCAAAGGCACCGACAAGTACGCCTGCGGCAACCTTCACAAGTTGATCGTCGGCGCTATCTTTAACGGCGGCGAGCATACTGTTGGCTAGCTTTGCGGCGACCGTTCTTCGCGACACCGTGGAATCAGCGAAGAGACAGAATCGCCTAATAGCTTCAGCAAAGCGCCGAACGGGCGGCGTACAGTCAGAGCCAATTATGCGAGTTTGCAGCCCTTCAAGCCATTCGGCGAGTGATTTGCTCATCAATTCGCCGGCATCCGGGTTGACCTCAGCTTCCTCCGACAAAGACAACAACGCTAATCGTTGTTTAACCGCATCGCGACCTTTAATGTCCAAACGCCGACTATCGTCCTCCGTCACTTGCCAGACCGGCGGCCTAGTGCCTCGCACGAGGGGGAACGCCTTCTGGTTGTCGCCGAATGTCCAGATTGTCGTGTCAGCGGGAGCAGGTCGGACTCCTGAAATGTCACCGTCCTGGTCCAACAATACGACGCAGATCAGTTTTTTCCCCGCGTCTTTGATCCCAGGGTGCCTCGGCGTCATTGCGACGCCGGCCGTGGCGAGGCCGCGTTCGGCGATAAGTAACTCATTGAGCATCGGCTGCCCCCCGCCACGCCGCCGGCACGTCGTAGTTCAGCACGCCGTGCTCGACGCGAAGATTTTGACGGTAGACCGGTCTGTATCGCCCTGACTGTGGCGAGTCCCATACGCCGAGCAGCATCGACGGGATTTCAACGGGCGCGTCCGGCGTGCCGTAGTCAACGTCGACTTCCGTCACGTCCTTGCGTGGCGGGCCCCAGTAAGTGCAGGTGAACTCACTCCACCCCAACGCCGGTGTACGATGACATCGTCCCTGGCGAAGCCGGCGTTCGAAGAGGTCTTTGAGGTAATGCCGCGGGTTTCGGCCGGGCCCACCGTGCGTGCCGGCGACCGTGGCGTGCAGGCGATAGCAGACGCCGGACACCGCGGTGGCGAACACCTGCATGCTGCTCCCACCGGCGGCGACACCTGTCTTAAAAAGCTTCGCCTTCCGCTCCGGTCCGCCGTAGTTGTTCGCATATCGCTGAAAATGGACTCGACCGCCGTCATCGCCAATCCGCCGGCAGACTTCAACTCTTGTCGGACAAAACCATGCGTCGCCACTGCTCAGGAACGCGATCGACTCGAACATCCCTTTCGCCGCTGACCAAGTCGGCACCGGATAGGAAGTTGGCGTAGCTCCCGTGTCCGGTCGCGCAAACATGGCGACGGGGCCGGCCACCTCAAACGCAACCGAATAGGTCTTGCTCACTTGAACGCACCGTGTATTCAGAGGAGATAGCCACTGCCAAACAAAGCTATGGTAATGCTGTGCGCATGTCAACCCATTGGGTAGGTTTCCTCCAATTGTTCTAGTGTGACGCTAATATCTTACAGGTGGCCACGGGCATTGGCCGTAGGAGATCATATCTTGTTCTTAACTGTCGTCCGCAGAACCCGGTTGATACCCGGCTATAGCATAGGCCACAAGCCGTCCGACCATGGCCACCGTTTCCATCGCATGCTGAGCCCCCGCTGTGGAGTGGTCAACCCGTCCCGGTGACTGCTCGATGTGCCCTTCAGGGCCCTTAGGAGTTCGCAAATATGACTGAAATGCGTCCGCGTACTTCCCCAAATCGTGGCACAGCCCAGCGTATTGCCCCCAGTGGCCTGCACTGAAGGCTCCAGAAACGTCATTGCCAACTGGGATACATTGTTGAGATGGGCCTCAAGAAGCTCCCAATCAACTTCGGGGCGATCGGGCAAAGTGTGAGCGAAGAAGAGTCGGTGATCCACAATTCTGGTCCCCCCTTTACGTCGTAAGCTACTCGACGAAAGATAACATTATCACCTTAAAGTGGTAATTCCGGCAACTCCCAAGAAAGTACTACCTTACCTCATAGTTCCAATGTCGCTGCTAGGCCGGACCGTCCTGCTCTGGCGCAGTCGACCGCTCCGCCTGCCGGAGTTCCCGTTCCGTATTGTACGCTTCCTGCATCAAATTGGCCGCCTTTAAATAATCGACGCTCGATAGGTACTCCGTGTCGTGCCAGTTGCCGGCCGCATCCTGATAGGAGCGAGTGAGTTTCCCCGAAAATCGTACACGGTCCCCCTCCTCTTTTGGTTCATTGCGAAAGATGGCAATCCGCATCAGCCCGTCGCGAAGTTCAGCTACAGGGCGGTTGGAAGTCGATTGATCATTTGACATATTGATGAATGCTCCATGTTGTTCGTTTTCAAGAACTCCATCGCTACGTGATTCGCCTGTTGGTTGTCAACGGAAAAAAGACGCTACCTATAGCGGTGTTGGCTGCACGGGTATCGCTGACGGATTGGGCTTGTGTGGCGGCTTCTGAGGAATTAGATCGTTATGCGCGGCGTCGTTAAACGTGACACCAAGGATATAGTCGGCAGCCGCCTGCCCTTTCGCTGCGGCCAGAATCACAAGCTTCTTGTCACCGTTGATCTTCTTACGCCAACCATCAATATAGGAGGCTGCATTCTCGATCGTCGGCGGACTGATCCCGGCATGCGCACACAAGAATGCCGCCCCCATCTCAGCCACCAGCTCTTCCTTGCCATATTCTGGCGACCCAAATACATGGCCACCGATATCGCTCTCGGCTTCCCGGTTTAGCCGCTTCTCGGCGCCCGTCGAATGCACACATTCATGCCAGAGCGTAGCGTAATAGTCCTCTGTAGTTACAAAACGCTCCGGCTCCGCGATCCTGATTTTGTCTTCCCGTGGCAGATAGCAGGCAGCCTTGCCGCGATGTTCGATCGTGGGTGGATTCCGATACCCGGCGAGGATCTGTTCGCACCGCTGGATCGGTGTGAAGTCATTTAGCGGTTCCTCCGGGATCTGGTCCGGAGCCGTGACACCGTCACACTGTTCGGCGTTGAATACAGTGTAGTGCCGGAGAACGGGCAGTCGGTCAACGTCGCCCGTGTCGGCATTCTCTTTCTCGAACCAACGCCAAAAAATGACGCCCGTCCCTTTCTCGCCCTTTTTCACCGAGCCACCACACTCCTTAGCTTGCTTGTAGGTCAACCAATGCGAAGAACCATAACCCTCCATCCAGGCGGTGAGCGCCAGCAGAAACACGTTGATGCCGCGATACCGTTTGCCGGTGGTCATACTGGTAGGAAACCCGGCGCCACCACGCCCCATGATTGGGTGTCGCCACGGGGGAACACCCTTGTCGAGGTATTCGAGGATTTTTTCCTGGATCTCCTGGTAAATGTCTCGCTTCGGTTGTCGCTTTGCCATCTCAGATCGAAGTGAAGCACGACACATACAACCATGGCAAGCGTTTTGTGAAGGGCTGATCGACAGGTCCACCACGAACTCGAATTGTTCCGGTCGGGCGAACGCAGCTACAGGTAATATGGACCCACCAGGAGCCCAAGAAGAAAAGCTTGCCCCCCTACTCCCAGATGCGCTAAGCTTTCGGTGCTCGACGCGGTTGTCGAGCCGGACTTAGAAATCCGTCTCGCATTCGGCTCCAGGGTCGGATGGCCGGTGAATAAGGCCTCGGGTCGAATAGCCGGCGGCTTCGCGAGAGGTTTTCTAACGTCCGATCACCAGTCTCACGAAGGAGCCACTGTTATGTCGACAACACCAAAGCTTCCCCACCCCGCTGAAATCCTCCGCCGCCATCCTCCGCCGCCATCCTCGGCTCGACCGCCTGGTCACCCGACTACTCGGAAGTCCCGAAGCAGACGAAGAATTTGCCAAGCTGGAAACGATGGAGAGGAGCGAAGCTGGAAAGCGCTAGGCAGAAGCTTTGCTCGCGCGCGATTCAAACCGCCCTACTCCCGCCAGGTGGGCCGCAGCGATGAGCTTGTTGTCGTGCGTGGCAATCTCCGCGTCGAACTTCAGCGCCAACCAGAGGTAGGCCGAATCGTAACTGGTGAGACCGTACTCGTAGGCGAGGCGAAGAATATCGAGGCGGCTATCTGGAGAAATCGTCTGCATGGGCAAATCGTTGCTGGCCCTCAACACAAACGCCTCGGCCAGCTCAAGATCGATTCTCCCTCCTCTCACGCCAAGCGACAGGATATTGAGAAGTTCATCCCAGAAGATCGGCGGCACGTAGGCGACGCCGTCAATGGCCATACGGCTAAGCACCGCGTTGGAATAGGTAGCGTCTTCGTCGAGTAGTGCCAGCGGCAGTATGGCGGAAGCGTCGATAACCAAGGGCACTAACGGAGTCCCCGGTGCCGATCTTCAACAATGTCCTCGATGGCGGTGTCTCGCAGCTTGCCTCGAAAACCACGAAAGATGCCAATCAGCTCATCTGCCGAGCGGCGGGATTCTACGGGCTCGCCCAGCTGCTTTCGCAGCGCAGCATCCGCCAGTTCATTGAGCGAAGCCTCGGGCACCCCCTGACGAGCCGCATAAGATTGCAGCTCGCGATACGTTTCCGCTGAAATTTCGATGGTAGTGCCCATAGTTCACGATACTACGATTTCGCCCACAAAGGCAAGAAAAATCGACCTCATCTCAGGTTCAAAGACTACGCTACTACATCATGGATTGCGCGACTCCCCTACTCCCAGCACCCATCCCTCGACCATCTCTTCATCCCTATCGCCCAAAAAAAGGGTACAACTAGCCCTCCTGCAAAGCAGATTACGATGTTTCAGTGGTGGAAAACTGGTCTCAGGAGCTATGGCGAAGCCAACCCATACGCAAACTCCCCCAACCAAGACGGCTTTTTCGCACTCAAAGCACTAATTAATAGATTGTTAACCTTTGTAGGGGACACATCTGTCTCCACTCGCTTTCTGCGACTCCCAGGCAACTGACACCACTTGTCCGCGTCATACTCGACACCACCCTGCTTCCAAAACGGCAGCACACAGTCCATGATCCAAATCCTGAGCCCAATAAAGAACCCGGTCCGGCGGCTTTTGATCGTCTGCGTCCGGATGTACCCAAACTTCACCAGTTCCTGAACGTATCGCTGAATGGACCGTGGGCAGCGATTCATAATCACGCCCAGGGTCGTCTTCGTCGTATCGGTAGAACGCCCCCTCCCCGTCCGTGCAACCAGCACCTGCAACAGCGCCTTCGACTGTGGCGTCAGTCGATCGTCCCGAGCCGCCTGGGTGGCCATCGCCTTGGCGAACTGCTTACTGGGATGCGGAGCCGCGCGATCGTGCCGGTGCGGTGGCGCGGCCCGATCGTGCTTGGAGTCGACCGCCCTCCTCCGCCTCGCCTCGAAATCGGCCAGGTCGGCTTGCTGCTCGTCACCTGTGATCCAGCCCCGCGCAGAATCCCGCCAGTACTGCGGCGTGTTGTAAGCCGGCCGCTCGTAGAACCGCGGTTTCGGACATTTTTCGATGTCTGACCTCCACTTCGCTTGATCAAATAACTTCTGCTGAACGGCCAGGGCTTCTGCCTCGGCTCGTTGCTTCCGCTGCTCCGGGGAGCTGATCGGAATGGTACTGAACGAGTGAGTCGGTATAGAAACGTGCTTCATAGATCATATCGCGTTCCCTCATCAGCCTCGCGCCACTCACGGCGGCGGCCAGCAATCCAATAGGCGTGCATAAGTGTTTGCCGAATCATTTATGATTTGCATTGCAGGTCGAAGAGCGCTAGACTGAAGGCATCAAGAGATAAGAGCCCCGCTCTTCCGAGATTTCAAAAAGCCACCGTTCCCGCGGTGGTTTTTTGTTGATGGCAGCTTCTTTCGGGGTGACGCCCTCCTTGGTGTGGTTAAAACAATGGGCTCGCCAGAATAGCCGGCCCGGTGAGAACACAATGGCCACGATTCGGCCCTGCTGAAAACCACTGTACACGATTCTTGCACAGCTTTCGACTAAAAACTGTCCACAGGCTGTCTGGTCACTGCCCATCAGCATGACCACCCTACTCACCACCCGGCAGTGAACACCCCTCCTCCGCGCCGTGATCTCCCAGTATCTCCGCCGACACCTGTGGTGTGCAGTTGGTGGTCATTGGTCACCAGAGGTGCACAGCCACTACCGACCAGAGAAGCCGAACACTGACCACCCGTGGTGGCCACCTGGTGGACACCCCACCACGAACGACCCGGGATTAGGGCAGTCGTTTCTGCTTGCGCACCCCTTAGTACTCGTGCTACGGTGACCACAGATTCGCACCACTGATGAGCACTGACCACCCATGACATCCACGAAATTCAACATCACCGAAGCCCACCGCATCACCGGCAAGAGCCGCACCACGATCAAGAAGCATATCAAGCAAGGCAAGCTCTCCGCCGAGCAGGACGACAACGGAAACCCCGTCGTCGACGCGTCCGAACTCGTCCGCCTTTATGACGTCAGCACTGCAGACTTCGAACGGGCCACACCCAACTCCAAATCCTCCAAAGGTGTGCAGCCCAGTGGTGGTCAACCCGCTGGTCAGTTGACCAGCAGTATGCAGCAACTGCTGGACTCGGAAGTCCGGCTGCGGAAGCACCTGGAGCAACAAGTCGATGAACTGCACGAGGTTCTTAAACGCACCCAGGAGGGTCACGAACGGGCCATGCGCCTGATCGAAGATCGCTCGCAATCGTCGAGTGAGTGGGAGAAACCCCTCAAAGCCCTGCAGACGCAAGTCGCGAACCAGGAGAAGGCGCATCAGAAGTTCAGAGAACTCGCCCATAAACGGATCGCGAAGGTCCAGCAGGAACTGGAGCAAGAACGTTCCAAATCCTGGCTCGTGAAACTCCTGAATAGGGAGTAGGGAGGATCGGCGTTCGAACACTCAACTCCACATTCCGGAATTCCGGTAAGATGCAACCTGTGGATGAATCTTTAGCCGCGACTGCAATGTGTTGCATCGGCGTCACTCGCGTGACAGGGTGAACCACACCTAAGCACTGCTTAGGAGACAAGCCTAACATACTTTTTAATACTTCCTTCCCATAATCCCTCTACTACTATTACCCCACACCCATCTTCAATTTGCATCGTCCATTGCCGTTTCATTTCTTCCATGCTGCATCCTTTTCTTTTCCCGGTTCAGTCCACAGTCTAATTACCCCGTCATGCTGCTAGCCACTCAGTCCCAAAGCATCACCGGCACCCAGCAGTACTTTGAAAAAGTGCTCATCCAAGGAGACTACTACCTGGGCCAGGAGATATCGGGCCACTGGCACGGCAAAGGTGCCGACATCCTGGGAGTAGGGCAGGGATCAGCGGTGACCAAAGACGCGTTCTTCGCCCTCCTGGAAGGCAAACACCCACTCACGGGTGGTCGTCTCACTCAACGCCACCGCCAAGACCGCCGCCCCGGCATGGACTTGACGTTTAGTGTGCCCAAGAGCGTCTCGCTGGTTTGGGCCATCCTGGATGACGAGCGAATACTCGAGATCTTGCGCGAAGCGGTCCACGAAACGATGCGACGCGATGTGGAACCCCTCATGCAACGCCGCGTTCGCCAAGGCAAACACGCCAGTTCCAAACAACGCACCCCGACCGGGAAGTTGATCTACGCCGACTTTCTGCACAAAACGTCCCGTCCTGTAGACGGCCAGCCTGATCCCCATTTACACATTCACGCCTTCATCATCAACTGGACCGAGGACAACGGCAAACACTACGCCGCCGAACTCGAGGAAATCGTCCGTCAGCGCCCGAGTCTGCAGGCCAAATTCGACGCCCGTCTCGCGCGTAAGCTCCAGGACTTGGGATACTCAGTCGAACATGTCCGCTATCTGCAGGGAGGGAGGCTCAAACGAGGCTGGGAAATCAAAGGCGTGTGGCGATCGATCATCGAGAAGTTCAGCCGCCGTACCACCCAAATCGAAGAATACGCCGCAGAGCACGGTATCGTCGATCCGACCAAGAAAGGCCAGCTCGGCAAACTCACCCGTGATAAGAAGGACGATGGTCGGTCAGTCGCTGAATTACAATCCCTGTGGCAAGATCGACTTACCCCGGAGGAGAGGGCGGCGTTCGACAAGCTCCTGCGGGACAACAGCCAGGGCGAAACCGAAGCAGCCCGAGCCAATGAGGCCGAGCGGGCGATGAAGTCCGTCGAGTACGCCCTGGAGCATCACCTGTACCGGCAATCGACCGTCGAACGCCACCAGGTCGTCGCCACCGCCCTGGAACACGGGTTAACACTCCATCCCAAGGACGTCGAACAAGCCCTTGATAAGATGGACGTTATTTGCCGTGAGCTCGATGTTCACGGCCACAAGCGGCGATTGATAACGACACGTAGCGTCCTGGATGCGGAACGCAATCTGATCCGGTTTGCCCGCGACGGTCGCGGTACGCGCAAGTCGATATCCCGCGCCGAGCACGAGTTCTCCCGGGATTGGCTCAACAAACAGCAGAAGGCGGCAATCCGGTACGTGTTGAGTTCGCGGGACACTGTGATGGCGGTCATCGGCGGCGCGGGAACCGGTAAGACTTCCTTGATGAAGGAAGCCACCGAAGCCATTGAAAAGAATGGCAAAAACGTGTTCACGTTTGCCCCCAGCACCGGCGCGAAGGAAGTCCTGGAAGGCGAGGGATTCAAGAATGCCCAAACGGTGGAGCACTTGGTCCGAAATACCAAACTTCACGCCAAACTGAAGGACCAGGTGATCTGGGTCGATGAAGCCGGTCTGGTGGATGTGCGGTCGATGAATGCCGTGTTCGCGATTGCCCGCGAGCAGAATGCCCGTGTGGTGCTTTCCGGCGATCCCCGCCAGCACGCATCTCCACGTCGTGGCGAAGCCATGCGGCTATTGGAAAAGGAAGCGGGCCTGGAGATTGCCCGCACCGAGGTCATTCAGCGCCAGCGCGGCAAGTATCGCCAAGCGGTAAACCTCATCAGCAAGGGCTATGAGATCGTTGATCACCGCACGGGCAAGTCGGGCCTCCTGGCCGGGTTCGATCTGTTGGACTCGCTCGGCAAGATCAAGGAGATATCGTCCGACGATCGGCATGCGGAGCTCGCGAAGACGTATTTGGGGGCAATAGGGAAGGGAAGGTCGTCGCTGGTGGTGGCTCCCACGCACGCTGAGGCAGAGGCGGCGACAGCAGAGATCCGTTCTCAACTGCAGCAGCAGGGCAAACTCTCCCACGACCAAACGTCCTTCACGCAGTATCAGTCGCTGAACCTTTCCGAAGCCGAGAAGGCCGACCCGCGAACTTATGACAAACACCAAAAACTCGTCATCCAGTTCCACCAAAACACTGCTGGCAAGATCAAGCGGGGCGATCGGTACCAGGTCATGGGCGTCAAGGACGGCAAAGTCGAGCTGCGAGGACTTCAAAGCCAGGAACGTAAATCACTCCCCTTGGATGCAGCCGACCGTTTTGAGGTGTATTCGGAGAACACTCTCCAGCTCGCCGTTGGCGACAAGGTCCGCTTCAGCCTGGGTGGGACCACCAAGGACAAAAAAAGCCGCATCAGCAACGGACGTCTCGACGAGATCAAGGGTTTTGATCGGCAGGGTAACCTGATCCTGACAAACGGCTGGGTTGTCGACAAAAACTACGCCCACGTGGATTTGGGGTACGTCATCACCAGCCATGCCAGCCAGGGTAAGGACCGCGACATGGCGATAGCGGCCATGGGATCTCAGTCTTTGCCCGCGATCAATGCCCGTCAGTTTTACGTAACCGTATCACGTGGGCGCGAGGACGTGGTCCTGTTCGTGGATGACAAGGCCAAAGTCCGCAGTGCTATCCAGCGGTCTGGCGAGCAGGTGTCTGCCACGGAGATGGTCCGTTCCGCAGCACAAACCCGTGAAGCCCGGACTCGACAGACGGCATTGCAGCAGGAGAGGGCACTCTCGTTCAGAGATCGAGTAGTGCGGTGGTGGAACAATCTTCGTTCCCATGTCCAAACGCATGAGCCGGTCGGCCGACACCGCGCCGCCGCTGGGCGGGATAGGGGACAGGGGATGGGGATGCAACCAAGTTTAAGTAGGAGCCGGTAACCATGTCGAATGTCGCACGAGCTTTTGATCAGCACACCCACCGTGGAGTTGTCCGCAGTGTGCCTGGACCTGCGTCCAATGACCGGAACGACAACGCGGCTTGGGAGGTGCTCCCCATGGGAGCGATGCCGCCGATGATGTTCCAGTTGCGGCTGCACGATGGAAGTTCCAGGTCTTTTGCGTTTAGCGACCTGCGGGAGGTCTCGTGCCCTCACGCGGGCGTGGTGCAGCTGCACCTGTTTGCCATGGCCAAGCTGGTCATCACGATTGAAGGCAGGCATCTGCGGGAGTTGGCCGGGGGGCTGAGTTGCGCCGGTATCCGTTGGGTACAGGAGTCCGATCCCCGCAGTGCCGGTCGTCCCGAAACGGAGCCGGAAGTGACACGAATTACGATTGAACAGATCGCAGATTAGGCCAGTTTTTCTGCTGGATGGGAGTTTGTCCTAAATTTAGGACAATGCATTTCGACGGACGCCCGAGACCGAGCGCCCGCCGCAACGGTAGGGGGTTTAGTTGGTGAGACTGTGTCGTTTCGCGTCCAGCTCGAAGATCAGGCACGTGTCATGCAGACCAGGAATAAAGCTGCTGCGGTAGCGTCTTCGCGACGACGTGTTGCCATGCTGCAGGCGAATGATCTCCGTGCACGCGGGCCATAGTCCGACTTCCAGGGCCTTGCTGACCAGTAGCTGAGGCAATGGCTGGTAACGTCCACCGTCGCTGTATCCACCGATTAGCACGGCGATCTTGCCGCCAGGTGTCAAGACGTTTCGGCAATTCCGCAAGACCTGCTGCATCCGCGCGAGGAACGATTCCAGGCTGTCGGCATTGGATAGGCACCGAGCGTCCTTGTTGTAGCGAATCATCCGCCAGTAAGGTGGATGCATCCACACGAAGTCCACCGGACAAAGATCGACGTAGCTCATGGGATTTACCGCGTCCAGGCCGTGGCGAATGTCCATTGTGTCGCAGGAAATACCCAATTCCTGACAGACATCGCCGCAAGTACCGCTGCCTGCCATGACATCGAGCACTCGGCCTGGCCGGTAGTACTGGAGCAGATCGCGAATCAGGTACCCGCCGCAGTTGCCACGATAGCGGGACGAACCATAGGGACCGCGTGGGACCATGCTGTGGATACTGGTCAGGTGCGGGACCGGACTGTTGTTTATGGGTGCCAGCGGCAACTCGATCAGCTGCCGGCGGTCGGCCAGGGCATTGCGCTCCCGGCCTTCCGCTTGGGCGAAGCAGAAGATCATTGATCTCCACCACGATTGGCTTTGGCCTCAGCCTTCAGCTCTCGCTCGCGATTGTACGCCTGGACCAGCAGGTTGGCGGCCCGAAGGTACTCGCTGCCTGAGAGGGCCTGCGTTTCGTGCCATTGCCCCTCGGCATCCCGGTAGCTACGAGTGAGCTTGCCGGAGAACCGGACGCCATCGCCTTCCTTTCTGGGATTCTCGAAAATCGCAATCTTCAGAGAGCCATCGGCGAATTCAGCGACTGGCCGGTTTTTGGGTTGAGTGTTGTTAGACATTGTTTTTCTCCTTTGTGGTTAGGGTTGATGATGCCATCCGCCCGGCGGACGCATAGAACCGCTAAGTCAAGGGTTTGCCGCACAGCGGCTCGTCCAAAAATCTTCAAGCGCAGCGGCCTGGGAAGATTTTTTGCGACCCTTGAAAGAGCGAGTTCGCGTACGCCAGGATTGGCAATCTGAGAACCTCACCCACAAATGGAAAGGAAAACCTGTCAATGTCGAGCAGCACGAAACCAGTTGGCCAGCGTTTCCCCGGTGGACGTGTGATTTTGAAGTGTGGAAAGGAGTAGGGGTACGGCAATAGCAAACCAACTTGTATGCGAGACAATGGATTGAATTGCGGGGCTTTTCTGGGCGATTCGCGGACCGCCAACCTGTGGTCCGTTTGTCGCGGGGCAATAGAAGAAGAGGGTGCGCCGGGGGTGGTGGCGTGCAATTCTGAGTTCGACAAAGTGGGAGGGCGGCTCGCTGGCCTCATTAGCCAAAGCGATGCCGCCAATTGGGTCCATTTATAGAGTTGGTCCGGCAGCCCTGACTTGGCTGGTTGCCAAGCGGCGGAGGACATCGTTCCAGTCTTCTCCTTCGCGGCGCGGGAGCTGGTGCGTCACCTGCTTTCCGTGGAGGTCGACCTCGGAAAGGGCCATGGCAATCGTCTCTGCCAGCTGGAGGCCTCCTGAGTCGTTGTCCATCGCCAGGATGATCATGCTGCTTGATGGCATTTTTTGGGCCGCGGATTGGAGGAGGGACTGTTGCAGGGGGCTGATCTGTCCGGCAGTGCTGACGAAGCGTTTCCCATTCGTCCCAAACAGTGTGGCATAGCTCAAAGCGTCGATCGCGGTTTCACAGATAACTAGCTCATTGTCATCGGGTCTGGGACGCGAACAGAAAAGTCCCTTGACGCCGCCGGTGGAAAACCCAGTGAAGCCGCGATTCTTGATCTCAAAGCCGCACAGGCCGTCCGTGTTGAAGTGGGCGAAGAGGGCATTGCGGCGGTGGTCAGCGCGAATACGCTCAGCAAAGATCGGGTCGGCTAAGACGGTGGTGATTTGACGTTGGCTCTCTAGGTACTCGTGATGACCATGGATCGGGTTCGCATTTTCCCATGCTGCACCGACCTTGGCCACGTCGTGTTGGCTCGGAACAAGTTCTGGGAACTGTGGTAGTGGAGATGCCGTGGGCGGACCCGCCCGGCCCAGCCAAGGGCGTAGTCTTTTGCGGACCTCGCCAATGGAAAGGCGATCGCGCAGTTGAACAAAGTCCACGATGGTGCCGCTGTCTCTCGAGTCGTGCGCGTTGGCATAGATCCAATGCCGGTTGGACTTGCGGGTGACAATGCACTTGTCGCCGTTGGCGTGGCGCATGACGGAGTAGTGACGAGAGCTGGCCTTGGGGTCGATCGTGTAACCGCGCGAGTACATGTAGTCACGGAGATCGATGGCGGTCTTGAACTCGTTCAGTTCGTCACAGCGAGCAGGAAGTGTCATAAAACCACCCTAGCGCGGACAAATCTCTCGGGCAAAGCATTTCTCGACTAAGGCACACGAGTGGGGTGGACACATGGGATAGCTTGCCAAACTAAGCGATCGGTGCTAAACAAGATTGCATCTCCATTCTAAGATCCACCGGTGTTTCCATGAGAAGCTCGTGCGGAAGTCGATACCCGATCAAAACGATCAGTAATAGTCGTAGACAGCCCTATTTCCTGAAGACTTGCGGAGAAATTCCATGTCAAAGTCGATTCTCGAAAACGCGGTCGGATTCGTAGCAGGAATCCTTGGCGGCAGCATCAAGGCTCAGCATGAGTTTTTGCAGACAGTGCGACGAGCGGAAGACTGTCTCAATACGGGAAACATGAATGAGGCACGCATCGCCTATGAAGAAGCGATCCAACTATTCGAGCAGTTGCCGGAAGACTGCAAGAAACGAAACCCTGGGGCCTACAGCCACCTAATTGGTAGATTCGCATCGGTGCTAGATGAATTGCAGGACTTTTCGGTTGCGAAATCTTACCATGAGCGAGCGATAGAGCTAGTCCGACAGGAGGTCGCCGATGGTACTGAGGACGACTTGGACACTCTGGCACTGAGGTTGCGCAACTACGGGAACACTCTTGCGGACTTGAGAGACTACGCCACAGCACTTGCTGCCTATGAAGAGTCTTTGGCCATCCGCAGAAAGCTAGCCGCACAGTACGGTGAATTATTCGACGAAAAGGTTGCCAAGAGCTTGCACGCCTACGGTAGGCTGCTGCAACTCATGGGAGATCCCGAACGGGCGAAGGAGACCTTGCTCGAAGGGCTTGAGGTGCTCGCGGGGCGCGAGGTGGAATTCGCACCAACATTTGCCGATACGCTTTGTTCATTGAGTATTGCGTTCGCTGATCTCGGAGAATACGAGTCAGCACGGTCTAATGCGATGCAGGAATTGGCGGTACGTCAGTCATTGAGAGACCCCAAAGACATAGCAGATTGCCTGATGAATCTAGCCGACTTCGAGCACAAGCTGGGTGACTTCTCGCCAGCCGAAGACCACCTGAACGAGGCAATTGGCATCTTGGAAGCGCCGACTAAATCCGGCATGGCGACAGACGACGCCTCGCTTTCTGCTTGCCTCAACAATTTGGGTAATCTGCTGAGTTGCCAAGCCAGATACCGCGAGGCTGAAGACGCCTTTGACAAGGCATTAAGAATCCGAGAGGCATTGGCCGCCAGCTTACCTGCTGTCTATTCACTTCGGTTGGCTAGTACGCTCAGCAACCTAATGTGCGTTAAGAACGACTTGGGCAAGTTTGAAGAAGGGCGGGCTCTGGGAGATAGAATCTTGCAGCTGCTCGAACGTCTCCCGGAAACTACCGACGAAGAGTCTCGCGAGATAGCAGGCAGATCGTGGTTCAACCTGGCTAATACGTGTGCCCAAATGAGTGATTTCGAGGGAGCAAGGTATGCTTTTACGAAATCTATCGAGATACAGAAGACTCTGGTAGCTGACCAGCCACATCGGTACAGAGCCAAACTGGCAAAATCTCTCTGCGGTCTGGCCACGGTATTAAACTCCATGGGAGACAATGTGGCTACTCGCTCGACTTTTGCCCACGCGGTGACCATGCAAAGAGAACTGGCACTTTCGGGCTTGCTCGAAGATCTCGAGCAGTTGGCCGTTGTCCTGTCCAACTACAGCTATGCATTGATGCAAATGGGGGACGATGATGAGAACATCGAGATCATGGAAGAAGTCGTTAAGCTGGAGGAACGGATCGCGGAGCTGCATCAGCAAGAAGTCCACCAAGGTTTAGGCGATGCTCTACACGATTTGGGTTGCTCGCTCCTCCACCGCGGCAAAGGTGAAGACATTCGCAGGGGTGGGGAGGTGTTGCGCCAGGCAGTTGAGATTCGTAGTGATCTTGCGGGATCAAATTCACTGAAGGCGATTGCGGAATTGGCGCTGTCGAGGCAAGCCTTGGGCAAATTGTTGCTGGTGCTTGGTGAATTACAGCCCGGCAAGGAGATGTTGCAGGCGGCAGCGGAAGGATTCCGAGAGGTTGGAAAACGGGAGCCGGAAGCCTATCTTCAACAACGAGTAAGTGCTTATGTTGAGTACGCGGAGATTGGACTGACAAGCGCCATCGAAACCTCTGATTTAGCAGGCCTCCAGGAGATTTATGGGTGGTTGGAAGAGGCCTCCCAAATCGGCGAAAATCTGCGGTATCGCTTCTTACATCCAGGGCAACGGCGACTCAGCTTTGAACGCAATATTCCACATGTGCTGCAGCTATTGGTGATTTGTTGTTTTGAGATGTGGAATCATGACAAGGACGATGAGGCCAAGCTGGAGGCCGCCGTTCTGTATAGCGAACGAGGCAGGGTTCGTGCTTTGCTGGATGCCCTGCAAGAGCGCCCCGAACCAATTAACACGCCATCGAAGCTGGTAGAGCGGCTCCGGGTGTCCCGGAAGAACTTGAGTATTTTGGCTGATCGGATGCAAGAACTGGAATCTCCTCGTGCGCGATTCCTACCGGCGGAGGGGGGACCAGGGAGCTTCGAGCTAAGCAACCGTGCATTTGAAGAAAGCCTTGAAGAAATCAAGGGTAGCTACTACGCCGAATGCGACATCTATCAAGAGACCATCAATGAGATTCGCAAAAACTACGATCCGCTGTTCGATCCCGAAGGAACCTCTAACGACGTAACTGTCGACCAACTCCGCGCCGCATTCCCCGACCCGGAGACTGTTGCCATCCAGTATACGATGACAGACTGGGGGACGGTGGCTATTACTTTGACTTCGTCTGGCTTAGAAGGCGTGCTCTTGCCGGAAACGCGGCGGGATATTTTGCGATCCATCGCCGAGAGATGGTTGGTGAGCATTGGGCAGGTAGGTGAAAACCGAAGCCTGCACTCTCAGGACGAGAACATCGACAGTGTTGTTCAGGATGTATCCAGTTTATTCACATTGCCATTCGCGGGACGATTGCCTCCGGGCACGCGGCGCGTCCTCATCGTTCCCCATCGAGAATTGCATTTGGTTCCGTGGAACGCCTGCTGGATAGATGACGACAATCGCTTGGCCGATCGATACGAAGTATCGATAGAATCTAGCTTGGCCGTCTACTGCGCGACCGCATCGCGCAATTATGCAAAGCGAAACCAGGTGTTCTGGCTGGATATCCCAGACCAGAACTTGGAGTACCACGAGTTGGGATTTGCTCGTGTAGAATCGCATTTTAGCGGAGTAAACCGCCACTCGGTTGAAACGGTTGACCCATCCGAGTTCCGATCTGTGTCCGCGGATGTCGATATCTGGCACTACGGCGGGCAATGCCAATTCAATAAGGAGAGTCCACTGGATTCACTGTTCGGCCAGGAGCAACGCTCGAATACGCTGACGTTGCGTGATGCATTCGTGAGTCTGCGACTTCCTGGGACGCGTTTGGCATTTCTGGCAGCGTGCCAGACGGGTCTGGTCAATTCTGATGAACTTGATGACCATGTGGGTTTCCCGCAGGCGTTCTTGCGCGCGGGAGCGCGGTGCGTCATTAGCAGCTTGTGGAAAGTCCATGACTTGGCCACCACGCTACTGGTTGACCGCTTCTACTGGCACCTGAGCCAGGGTCTGGAAGCGGGACAATCGCTACGAGAGTCACAGAACTGGCTGCGCGGAGTCCCTGACAGCACAGGGGTTTGCCTCACAAACGGCCAGGCTGTGCTAGACTACTTGGATAACATCCGATTTCTTGATAGCATCGATCTGACCAAGGCGAAGCTGCTAAGTCTTCGCGATTGGATGGACGATTTCAAACAGTCATCGCCTTTTGCTTCCACCTATTATTGGGCGGGATTCCAACTGTCGGGTTACCCAGACTAGTCGCAGGCTGAATCTGCCTCCTCTTGCTCATGCCAAACTCACCGGGAAAGCGAGACGAAGCAAAGGAAGGGACCGGCGAGCATCGTGGTGAATCAGTCCAACCAGATGTGTACAACACGCATGCCTTTCGGGAGATTCTCGATAGCGAGTACCGCAACTACCTGCCGAGCTATCTTGAGGTTCTACTTGCGCTCTGGAGTGATGGCAAAGAGGTCTCCATGTTGTCCGATCTGGAGTTGCTGCAAGTACTCCAAGAGATCAATTCTCAACTGGCTGGACTCGATGCTAGCGCTCCTCAAGTGGTAAGAACTCTTGACAACCTTGAGAAGAAGCTAGCCGATGCTCTCTACTTGGCTGCCGCGCGCGAAAAATGCACTGAGGCAAAGGACGTCCTTAAGAATAGGCTTCAAGGCGGCCATCTTGGCCCAACAGGCAGTTCAGAAGGAATCTCCCATTTTTGGGTGATGCTGTGCAAGGTTGCAGCTAGTATTCCAATTACAGTATTCAGTCTTGGTGGAACCGGTCAAGCGGATGCAGTTTCAGATATTCCCCATGAACCTGTCGGCATTCACCGGTTAGTAGCAGATACGGAAGTCAAGCCTGCAAAAAGAGTTGACTCTCCGCAGCAAGAGGTAGAAAATGGGGAGCTAGAGGTAGGGAGGCCTCCAGCAGTTTCGCTACGAGACAACCGAGATCAAGAGACCGAGTATAAGGCCGACATCATGCACTTGTGGGGCAAGGTGTCCCACGCGGCACAATTGGAGTTGCTTGAAGACTTCAAAAAACAGGAAATCGATGGATACCACGTACTGGTGTTTGGTAGTCTAGACACAAAGGTGACAATCAGAGGTTTCAACTCGTGGCTGAAGGAGCAAGCCTCTGAGGCGGGTGAACTTACCCCTAGCGAAGACCGTCCTTTCGTTGCCCACGCTATCCAGTACTTCCGACGGAAGCTTGGTGTCGAACTTCGGCTGGTACAGCCTGGAATGAAGCCGGAAGAGTGGCCAGAATGTACCGTTTCTTTCGAGAAGAAGGGCAACAGCTTCTTGTTCAAAATAGCCTCCGCCGATAAAAGCCAAGATCGACTGAAACGCCCAGTTTCTCTCCCCCTTCTCCAGGCAAAGCGGCGTTCGAAGGCTACTACCGCCGATCCAGAGGCCTAATTCTCTCTTTTTTGGTTGACCAGTGGCGTACGCCACAATATGATTCCAGGCATAGGTGGCGTACGCCACTTTCCTGTGGGGCAATTCTCCCCAGGCACTGAACTCAGGAAGCGGGAGGACAAACTGTGAGAAAAAACGACGCACAAACGGATGCTTCGGTCGCTTTGGATGAAATTGAATCTGATTTGGTGAGAGCCGCACTGGCATTGCTCATTGCGGCAAATTGGTACCGCGATCTGGCCGACCAGATTCTCCGCATCGATCCAAGCCTCCTACGAAAGGCTGGCTTCACGTCGGAGGACGTTCCAATGCTCCGCCTCCATCATGCGGAGCTGCAGCGGTGGCACAAGTATCTCGATGGCATGGATTCCCAAGCTAGTAATCGTCGGATGAGGTCGTTAGACCCTCGCTCCAATTCTTCGTCATCCACGGACTAACCAAATCACCCCACCACACGGCACCGCCGGACCGCTCGAACCCTGCCAAGCCGTTTCCCACCCGTATTCGAGGGAAAGGAGAAAACCATGAACTCAACTTTTTTGGTTGCCCAAGCTGCTGAAGGTGGCTTCCCCTGGGGCGCGCTGATCCTCGTGGTCGGCCTGATCTGGATGGTCGCCGCGTTCTGCGAAGCCTTCAAGCCCAAGGGCTACACGGTCAACCACAAATCGCGAACCGAGGTTACTCCCAAGCGGTAGCCGCCTCCCTGCCTTGGTTTGGCGTCCGGCGCAGCGGCAACCCCGCCGCCGGACGCCGCCATCGCCCATGTAGTCACCTTACCACTAGCTCGGGATGTTCGGCGGCTCTCCCCGCGGGACCGCCGACTCCCGATCTTCCCCTGTTATCCCTCAACCCATCCGCACCCAAATCCCATGTCCCATCTAATCGATTTAATCGAAGCCGATACGCCGGTGAAAGAGATCATCTTGGCCATCAACAGCATGACCAAGGTCGACCTCGAAGCCGCCGCCAAGAACCTAAATGACAACCACGTTACCCGCCTGGGCAGCTGGACCGTCAAGTCCCTCCGGTCGGCTGGAGTCGAAACCCGGCTGCACCAAGGCGGACTGCTCCTGTTCTATCTGCTGGCTACCAAGCAGGACGGTCGGACCGGCTTATTCGACAACGTCTGCCAAGAGTTGGGCATCGCGACCAACCAGGCCTACGACCGTATCCGGGTTTTCGAGTACTGGTCGAAGAGTCTGCTGGCAGAACCGGAACTCATGCAGTGGTTCCGTACGGTATCGCTGCGCTTGCTGGCGATGGAACGTGTCCCGCAATCGGCGCGTGACGAAGCCATCGAAATCGCGAGAAGCGGAGAGCTAGTCGACGAGAAACGCGCCAAGGAACTGATTGGCAAGTATGTCGACGACGTCGAGCAGGAGCCGGTTCCAGTCACTCCCCGCAAGAAGGCCGCTGCCAAGAACGTCCGCGCACCGGGCCGCAAGCGTCGAGGCCCACCTGCCAAGGAGGTGTTTCGACACACCGAGGAGGACACCCGCGTGATCATCGAATCCGCGAACCCGAAAGCGAAGACCAATCCAGCGCTGTACATCCCCATCCTGGAACGAGCGCTGGCCGCCTATCGCAACCTCTGCGACGTGGCGGGACCAGACTTGGAAGATCTCAACCTAGTTTAGGAGCCCGAACCATGACTGATGATCTCGGACAATTCGACGAGGTGTTCCCGCAATCGCCCACCGGCGACGCACGACCGCCCAACTCCAAACCACTCCGCCGCCGCAAACCAGCCAAGCAACAAATCGGCTTCTGGTGCGCCAACGCCCTGGTGACGCCAGTGGCGGCCACCTGTTGCCTGGTGATCAGCGGCGAAGGTTGGCGAACGCTCCTGGGAATCACCAGCATGCGATTGCACTCCCTGCCAATTCCGGGCGCAGATTTGTTGCGCAACTACAGTGGCTTCAACAAACTAGACCTGGCGATTCTCTGCTCGCTCGTGCTGCTAGTCGCGGTCGAAATGGTGTACGTGCGATTTTTCATGCTCCTGATGGAAAACGGCAACCTGACTGAGCAGCGCAACAAGAACCCGATCCTCTTTTTTCTATTGTCCGCCATCGCCCTCGTGATCGTCGGCGGCGACGCGGGGATCTTCTATCTCGGGCTGGCCAGCAAGGCTGCCAATAGCTGGACCGAGACCCCCGCCTATGTACCCGCCGTGGCAACGGCGGTCTGGCTGGCCTGCCTGGGAGCCTACGCCGCCTGGGTGGCCGACTACAAGTGCTCCGGCACAGTCTGAACTGAGTCATTGAACACACCGCGCTACCGGTGCGCGGCCATTATCACCGCGGTTCGTACCGCACAACCCGAGGATTTAAGAAAATGACTATCCGCTATGGAAACCGTTGTGTGGGTTGCCCCCCTCGTTGTCCGCATAACGACGGGGATGGGTGCCTACTGGTAATTATCATCTTTCTGCTGGGCCTCTTGGTCATCTCGAGCGGTTGCATCGAGAACCCACCGATGGACCAGCAAAAACCGTTTGAAGTCCAAGAGCTGGACGCAGCCTTGTCGATCGTGGTCGATCAATCGGGCTCCTTCTGCGGCGAGTGGGACGATCGCGCCTACGATCTGTTTCTCGAATTGATGGACCAGTTTTTCACTACCAGCATGGGCGGGGAGACCCGAGTGGTCATCGCCCAGCTGAGTGGCAACGAGAACACAATCCTCTTCGAAGGACGCCCGGGTGAGCTGCGTAGCCGCTTCCACTCGCCCGCTGAGCTGAGCGCGTTCCTGCACGAACACGCCGATGGCGGCGGCTCTCATGTCTATCAAGCCACGGCCGACACGCTGAACTATGTCGGTTCCCTACAGGGTGTCACCGAGAACACCCGGCTGTTGACTGTCATCTTGAGTGACATGCAGGACAACCAACTTGATCGCCAAGCTCGCCAGCAGTCCGGCAGTGAACTGTTGGAGGCTTTGAAAGACTATCAGCAACGTGGCGGCGCGCTGGCGCTGTACTTCGTTGCCGACGATGAAATCGATCGCTGGCATCGCATTCTCAAGACGGCCGGATTCGAGCCGGGCATGTACCTGATCGAGAACGACATCGTCGAGAACCCACAGCTCCCTCGATTCGACTGATTGGACATATCTCAGTTTAGATTCACACGCGCGGGGCAATAGAGAAAGAAATGGTTGTATCTAGCGAACAAGCTGCCGCCGTCGACTCCCTGGAGGATCTTGTGAGCGATCTTCCCCGGGGCAGGAGCGCGGACTATGTCGGCATGCCTTCCAACTCTCACTTCGAGCATCCCCGGAACCTGCTGGCGACCGAGTCGCTACGGTTCGACCCCGAGAAGAATAAAGCATCAAAATACTTCCTGGGCGTGGTGGGTGGCTCGGTGGTCACCGGCACCCGGCTGCCCGACGGTCGACCCAACCGTTGGATCGAGGGGGGCACACCCCTGGGCGTGGGCACTGACCAGCACCTGATGACCCTCTCGTACAGCCGTGGCGGTAAGGGCCGGGCAGGGCTGGTACCGAATTTGATCTTGTTACCGAAGGAGACATCTGTCCTCTGCATCGACCCTAAGGGTGACTTGGCGCGTTTCACGGCTAGATGGCGAGCGGACGGGCTGGGGCAGGATTGGGTGGGAGTGCTCGACCCCTTCCGTTGTTCCGGCAGTCGCACCGAGCGTTTCCACTGCGTCTACAACCCGATTGAAATGTTGCTCCAGTCCGAGTGGCGAACGTTCGTTGCCAATGCCCGGATGATCGCCGACTCATTGATCGTGACCGGCAATCAACAGGAAGAGCATTGGAGTGAAACCGCCCGGCAGATGTGCGGCGGACTGTGCGCACATGTAGCCACGCATGTGAACTATGAGGGGAGGAGGGACTTGGTGACGGTGTGGCAGCTGGCCTCCGAACTTGCCACGCCGGATCCCCACAACCCACAACGATACTGGCTCGAAGAGGAAATGCTGGCCAATGACGCTGCTGGTGGCATGATCCGTGCCGCCGCGCGTCAGTTCTACGACCGCACGGGAGGTGAGTTCAGCAGTGTGCTGTCGAATCTGAGAAAACACCTCGACTTTATCTCCTACGAATGCATGGGAGACGTGCTCCGCGGTGACTCGGTCGATTTGCGGGACCTGAAACGAAAGTTCGTGACGCTGTACGTCACGCTACCCGCGTTACGGATGGACGCCCTCCGAGGCTGGATGCGACTGCTCGTGCAAATGGCCCTGGTGGCCTGCGAAGAAGAGCGAACCCTCGTGGGAAATCAATGCGTTTTCGTCCTCGATGAATTCCACGCCCTATCCAAACTGAGCGCGGTGGAGACCGCCATAGCGCAAGTGGCAGGCATGGGGGCCAAGCTCCATATAGTGCTGCAGAATCTAAGCCAGTTAAGCGCTTACGAGAAGAACTATGAGACTTTCATCGCGAATGCCGGACTTGTTCAGATTCTAGGCTGCGGCGACGACACCACGCTGGAGTACGTATCCAAGCGGCTGGGCCAAGCGTTGACGCTTACCCGTTCGACGAACTCTCCCACGTTTGAACAAGCCGCGAAGCAAGCGGCCACCGGCGAGTCGTGGTCACTCGCCAATCATCCCCTGATGACAGCCGAGGAGATCGGTCGCTACTTCGCCCGCGATGACAAGAAGTTGCGACAACTGATTCTGCGGCCTGGGTACCGTCCGATTATCGCACAGCGGGCATTTTATGATAAGCACGAACTGTTCCGGGGGAAATACGATGAAGAGTAACCGCAAAGTGCGCATCGTGGCTCCCGGCCTGCCGTCGCATCCCCCACTGATGTTTGATCCGAGGGAGCGTTCCGCCAAGGTCTCATTGCGCCACCCGACCTGGCGGAGTGTGGAGTGGGCCATTTATACGACCGAACTGGCGACGTGGGTGACGCTCGGACTGTTGGTCTGCCTGCTGTGGGTCAAGCTTCCGATCGTCGATCCGATGTTCCGCGGGCTGGCGCTTTTGTATGCGATGGTCTTGCCGTTTTATCTTGTCCGCTTCACGTTTCCATTGACGCTGCAACCCTTCTTGGCACGGCAGGTTTTCTGCACTCGAACCAGCCTCCGGTTTACTCCGCACTTGGTGGTCCTTCGCAGTCATCTATTTCCTAGGCCGGTGGTTATCTGGCGAGGGTGGAAAACTGCCTACGTCAAAATCCGCTTTGTGGTGCAGCCCGACCGGGAGGCGATCGCGTACTCAGGGAGCCTCGGTGCGAAGCGCAAGTTTCCCACCGACCATGTGAGGGATTCGAGGATGCTGGAAGTCGTGCTGACGACCGTGTATCGAAACCGGAGTATCGACTTTGACCGACAAGGCTCCCTGCTTAGATCCATCCCGATTACAGAGGCCGACAGCCGGTTGGCCATGCAAATGACGATGGTCTGTGCGGCGGCCGTCATTCTGACCGCGCCCGATCAAAAACCCGCTTCCAGCCAGCCAGCTGGCGGCACTGATATAGATGCTGCTTAGCCCACTAACCACACACTCAAACAACTCCACCGGAAACTACCGATGAAGTCAAATACGAATTATACGAAAGATCGATCGATGACCGCCGGGCAACTCGCCAAAACCTGTAGCGTTTTATTTGGACAACAGTGGAAAACTGCATTGGCCTCCCGCCTTGGCATGCCTCTGATGTCGATCCATCGTTGGTCGAGTGGCAAACACAAAATACCCACACCAGTGGCGCACCTAATCTTGCGCTGGGTTCGCTCGAAGGGAACGGTGTTAAGCCTCTGTGACCGAACGGGGAACATGGTTCGACCGTGGGCTGACGCGGGGTTTGAATGCCTTTGTGTCGACCTTCAGCACAAGGGATCACGTCAGCTAGGGAACATCACCTACATTGGGGCCGACTTGCTGTCTTGGCTTCCTCCTCCGCAGCGGTACGCCATGGTGTTTGCTTTTCCAGAGTGCACGAACGTTGCTGTTAGTGGGGCACGATGGTTTCGCAAGAAGGGGATTGGTGGCTTGTCGAGAGCTGTCGATCTGCTCGAAACCTGCCGACGTATCTGCGAGTGGTCGAAGGCTCCTTGGATGATCGAGAATCCTGTGTCGGTCTATTCCAGTTACTGGCGAAAACCGGACCACACATTTGATCCTTGTGAGTTTGGTGGATGGCTGGATCCACCTGGCGACGCTTACACCAAGAAAACATGTCTGTGGACGGGAAACGACTTTATCATGCCGGAGCGAAAGCCGGTGGAACCTGCAGAAGGCTCCAAGATGCACCGGATGCCACCCTCCAAAGACAGAGCTAATCGACGTAGTGAAACACCGCGGGGATTTGCGTTGGCCGTATTCGAGGCAAATGCACAGGTGTTGTTTGGACGGAATGCGTCCACTGCCACCTAAAGTGAGCATGAACTGAACGTTGAAGACTCTCAAAAGACTGCTCTCTTGTCAGCAAGGCAGGTGGCAGCGCTGTTGCCATGGATCATCTGAGTGGTTCGAGGATACTGGAAGTGGTGGTGACGACGGTGCTTCAAAACCGGACTACCGAATTCTAGCGACAGGAGTCCATTCTGAGGTCCATCGCCTGAACCGAGGCTGGCCATGCAACTGGCCATGGTCTGCGCAGCTGGCTCGCCGCTGGCGGCTCCGAAACAGAAACCAACGGCCAAAAGCCAAGTTCACGGCACCGACATCGACGCCACCTGAGGAGGACTACTATATGCTGCTCACGATCAAGGAGGTCGCTGCACGACTCCGCATCAGTGTGAGCCTCGCCTACCGGCTCGTCGCCCGCGGAGAGATTCCGTGCTACGAAATCGCCTCCTGCAAGCGGGTGGGTGAAGAGGACTTGATCAAGTATCTTGAACTCCAAAAGCGAGAACCGACCAAACTACCTCGTAATGTACGCAGACACTTTTAGATGCTTGATAGTGACCATCTAGCAGAAAGTACAGTACATCCGAATTAGAATGCCACAAGATTTCAGCGAACGTGGGTACCAATCTCCACGGACAAACGGTGTCTGCCGCGTCGCTGTATGGCGATGGTGTGGATAGCACCAACAGTTAAGGGATTTGGGCGGAGGCTCGCATGTGTCCGTTACGACTCACCGGGATCGAAGGCGATATGATAGACGTGAGCGACGGTCCGTTCGTTCAAGACTATCGCACGATCGAATCGTTATTCGTTGGCGGTTTCTACGACGCCGGAATGTTAGCTTTCTACGCATGTTTTGACGACGGCTGGTGAGGAGTTTTCGTTTCAAGCGTTGCTGTCGTGCTGAAACCGGCATCAATACGCATGGCGCTCTCAGTCGCCGCAGTGGCATTCGTCCTTCGAGGCAAACTGTTTGCGAATAACGGGACCAAGAAGTAGGAGAGTCGAGTTGTCCTGGCTCTCGGTTGCTTGGAATGCTCAGTCAACGCCCGCAGAAGTGCTATCGAGATTCAGATCTCGTCGAAAAGCCAGAAGATTCCGACAATCGGTCCACGCATTGCAAACGACGAACACGTCCCCGTAGTAATCGAGCTGAATCGTCGTCGGATATCGAACGAGTAGCTGATGCCAGCGGTCCTGGTCGCAAGAGTTTGAATGCAGCCCGGGCGTATGCAAAGCTTCTTCAAACAAATCTCGGCCTTCCTGTACGTCTATGATGCACTGCCCGGAATTGAGGTACTTTGCGGGGGCGTCACGTGGCGCTGTGCCGGCTTCAAAGTCTTTCTGGATGGACAAGCTTCGAGGATGCATGGTAGGGACGGCTCCAAAAAGAATAGCGGAGCCCTTTTCGTGCAGCAAGCGAATCGCAGATTGGGGAGAGTTCAAGAGAAGGCAATCATCACCGTCCAAGCAGAGCACATACCTAGTGGGGCAACTTCGTAGATAATCGAAAGTAGTCAATAATTTGTAGGCGTTTTGCCACACAGAAAGTTCGCGTCCCAGAACAGTGATTGGAATACAGGCGTGCGCCGCAAAACGCTCGAGCAGGCAAGGTACTGCCCGATTGTTCCAAGTAACAATCGTTACGTCCTGAAACCAGTCTTGTGACGCCCGAACTTTTTGCTCGGCATAGCGGATAACCCAATTCCAATACCGTTGATTGGACTCTACATAGGTGGCCCGCTTGCAGGTGCGAAGACCATTAAAATGGAGTGTTGTGACCGGCTTCTTCGACCCCCGACTCTCGATACGAGAGAAATCGAGAGAATCGCCTTGGGGCGAATCACCATCCGTTCTTGGAGGCATGGCTACATTGATTGTGGGGAGGATCGCGGACTAATCAAGCTCGGGTAGACTTATGGACTCCCAAGGTAAGGCACAGGAACTCGAAGAAGCCGATAGTTCAGTCATCTTCCTTGCGGCTGCTAAAGTAATTCAGGACTTCGCGATGGAGATCCGGTTTCGGACTGGACCAAGAATAAGCACCGCCATCATGAACAATATCGGCTTTCGGGTCGAATTTGTGTCTCGGAAGTATGCTTCTTCTTGATTGGTGCCGACGGTCCTGCCGCCGCCCGTGAGGCAGTACGGTGATCTTGTTGCGGGCAAATCCCACAGTCCCACTACCCATGGCAGCAACCCAATCTCTGGACCAGCGGAGGTAGTCAGCTGTGGCATTGCTGCCGATACCCTTCGCAAGGTATTCAATTTGTTTCCAGATCTCCAAGGGAGCAGCAAAGTGCTGGGGGCCAATTGGGGCTCGGTACACGTCGCAAACGTCTTGAAGACAGTGGAACACTTCGGGTTCCAGGGGCCGATTAAGGTCGATACAGACCCACGTGCCACCGGGCCGTTGCGAAGCAGAACCCACTAAGGAAGTAAAGAAGAGCGCAGAGTCTCCTCCTCCAACAATAAACTTGTCATACCATTCAACTCGATTTAGCAATTCGGCTCTGTAAGCCCACCCATATCCGGAGCCGATGGAGGTCAGCTGGCTGCGGCGCAGTAATCTGCAAGCTGGCAATTCAATGGTTTCGCCAAATGCGTAGGCCCTACCGGCAACGCTCACCACAGTATGCTCCTGCAGCGCCCGCACAACGTTGCGTAGCCAACTGGTATTCTCGAAGACGATGTCTGCATCGATCCAAGCAACATAGTCACAGTCCTTCAGGAGTTCTTTCGTTCCGACATTGAGTAACCGCTCCTTTTGCCACATCACGCTCTCAGAATGGAGCCGTAGTAGCTCATAGTCGCCCGCGGGGGCTTCACTCGATGCAGATCCAAAAAGCAACTCCACGAGTAGGATTCTGGCACCGCTCGCCTGGATGCCCTTCAAGCAAGCGTGAAGATTGCGACGCCGGCTACGATACCGACAGGGATTGAAGAAACAAGTGACGATTCCCAACTCCTTGTTCATCCGCGTTGATCCGCTGAAGGAGACTAAACTGCCAAAAGGACAGGACGTCGGTACTCAAGCTGTAGCCCGACCGGCCCGAAAGAATTGAAGGACAGGTGGTCATTGGTTGCCTGGAACAAGCTCGATGGACAACTGACTTCAACTAGTCGGCGAAGATCGGTTTGTGGAACGAGAAACTAGGAAACGATGGGCATTCTATTGCATGAGTGTGCTTTGCTCAATATACTTCAGAACCAGCATATTGAACGGCGTTCGACTTGCGTGCCTGTAGGCTCACGATTTGATGCCGTGACTTGGGGAATAGGGGAAAGGCATTAATCCGAGTATGCGATGACTGGGAATTCTCCTTTGAGGACGATTGTAGAATAGCCGGACTCGGGGTATCGGCAGGTTGAGAAGCCGGGCCGGATAGTCAGGCAGTTCTCCTGGCGTTGATACGCGCATCTGATGGCGGGAGGGTGAAGCCAAATTCGCATCAGCGCGTTGCACGGAGAGCCCGGACTGCCATGCATTTCTTAGTGTTTTCGTCTTTGCGCCAGTTCTATTCTGAGAATCTGCTTCCGATCGCCTCTTATCTTGAGTCGCGAGGCCATCAAGTCGATTTCTCTGCTTACTACACACGACTAGGCGATCATGATCATGTTGAACGAGTGCTTCTGGGCCGACGAGATTCTCCTTATAGCGAGTTCATGAGGGGAGAGTTACGACCGGATGCGGTGATCATGAGCCAATGCTGGTGGGGACAGGAACCAGATGTAGTAGAAAAATGCAACCAGCGTGATATTGCATTCTACCTGATTGAGCATGCTGCTCAGATGATGCCAGGTTACGGAAAGCGACACGAGTATCGTCTAGATATCAGAGGTGCAAGGGCGCATTTCATGTGGGGCAAGGAGAGTCGAAGGATAATGAAGGGCAATCCGACCACGGGGTGCTGCAATGGGCCCTTAACCATTGGAGGAGCTCCCAGGCTGGATGGCTTAGCACACTACGAAAGAAGCGAGGAACCGCTTGCCATATTGTATACGGGTAATAACGACCGGTATGAAGAGCTGGACGATTATCCACGACGATTGGCGAAACTCCAGAGGTGGATAAAAGGCCACGGTATGGAACTAGTGATTCGTCCTCATCCGCGGAAGCGGCTAGATCAGCTCGGTGACCTCGACCCCTCGGTCACTCGCGTCCATGCTGGAGGTACAACTGAGGAGAATCTGGCGTTACTTGCCCGTGCCAAGTTCACTATTTTCCCATCCCCGTCGTCGATGATGATTCCAGCGGCCGTGATGAGAAAGAGAATCGTGTGCTGGTACGAACACCATCCACAGACGCCATTTCGTCTACATATCCAACGAAACAGGAAGGTCTTTGCCATCTCACAAGGGGAGCTGACTCGGGTTGCAGACAGTCCGTTGAACGAACGAGCCTATCAAAAGTTTGTCGATCGCAACCTATTCCGCCCCCCCGAGGGAGCCGCTGCCTACATCGGCAAGCTGGTGTTGGGGAACCTTCAAGGGGATGTGCCTTTTGAACCTTGTGGGTGAAGACTTAGCAAATTGCACCTGACAGGTGGTTGTACTGATCGAGGAAGTAGGATGAGCCGGTCTAAATCCATCTCAGCTCTTGCCACGCAGCTTCAGATCGACGGCATCGTCACTGTGCCAGAGTACCTTTGTGGGGATCGCTGTGATTCTATCGTGGGACAACTGGCGGATTTTCTACGGAATGCTGACTTGTCCAGGTCGGGTTGTACGCCGAAGTACAAAGTGTTCACGGAAGGGGAAGCCGCGTATGATGCCGCCGTGGAGCACGAACTCCCGATCATCAACGTCCGAGGCTACAAACGGGAAGACGCAGGGATGATCGATGTGTTCAATGTCGATCGAATCGCACCACTCTGCAGGGAATTACGAGAACCACGAAATGTTCTGCGTGTCGTTCGGAGGCTTCATCCAACGATCTGTTGCACAAATCTGAACGCGTACATTAATCATGAGGTGGTATCCACCAGAGAGTATCACCGCGACACGGTGCGAAAGCTGAAATACAAGTTCTTTATCTACCTGACAGACGTGCTCAGTCTGGATGACGGACCGTATTCGTATCTACGCGGCACGCACACGGGTGCTAGCGGCGACCATCACCAGCACGTTCTCGGCAAACGAGGTACCTTAATCATATCGAACCAAGCAGGGCTGCACCGCGGAATGCCACAGTCGGCCGGTCACGAACGCTACGTACTGGTAGGAAACCTTGTTCTAAGGTAGGACTAACCAGCGTCACTGGAGGAGCTTAATCCAACTGGTCGATCCCCCATAGGCAATTCACAGGATTCCGCGAATAACGATGGCACATATTTTCAAGCTAGCCACGGAGAGTTGTCCCGGTATCCTCACGTTTACGCACAAGGAGGCAAGGCATGGCGTGATCAAGATCACGCCTGCTATCACGCAGAGATATCTTGTGGGAATTCACTTTGGATGGGTACAGCCAGCAGGCTTCCGACTTCCACCATGGGCCAGTTTCTATTTCGCACATGATGGATTGGTGCAGAACCAGCATGCCTATCGGATACCGTTAGTGAGCGCCAATTTTACACCAGACTATTTTGTTCCCAACCCAGAAGTTCCCAAGTACTGGGATTTGATTTACATTGCTCGCAATTCCCGGCATAAAAAGCTCGAAGAGTTCTTCCAATGCGTAAGAAACATCTATGATGCCGGACGCGATTACAAGGTTCTACTAATATGCAGAACGGACGGGACCAATTCGAACAGCACGATAGCTTTTCGCGATCTTGCAGGAACCTACTATCGGTTGTTTTCACCCGCCGAACGAGAACGCTTCACACTTCTGGGGTTGAGTTCGGAATTGCGCTACTTAGGGATGAGTCAACGCCAGCTGGTGTACTTTTACCAGTCGTCGAAGGTAGCAACTCTGTTTTCCTCCAGAGAAGGGACTCCCAAGATGATTTCCGAGGCCTTACTATGCGGCCTGCCCGTGGTCGTGAATCGGTCGCTCGAGGGAGGAGGGCGCCGTCACTTGAACAAATCAAATTCCGTGCAGTTTTCTGGGTACAGCAATGCGCACTTGGCTGTGATTGAAGCGGTTGAAAACCATCGACAATTGCAACCGTCCAGCCAACGCATGAGAGGAGTGCTTTCCGAAGAATTCTCGCTGCCTAAGCTGATCGATTACTTGCGAGAGCTGCACGAGTTGCACGGTAAGAGGTTTGATGGGGAGTTGATCAACTTGGACCGGTTGAATTTGCGATTGCCGGCGCATCTTGTGGATGACATCCCTTGGGCTACAGATAGCTCAATGACCAGCGACATCGTTTCTCAGTCGCAGTGGAGGATCTTCCTTGACCACATCACATAAAACTGTATTTGCCAGTCAAGACAGGATGAACCTATGAATTGCGTCGGTATTATCCCGGCACGTGGTGGTTCCAAGGGCATCCCTGGGAAGAACCTCGCAGAAGTGGGTGGGAAGCCGCTGCTGAGTTGGTGCATCGAATCGGCACTTCGCTCCAAGTCAATCGATCGCCTTGTCGTGTCGACCGACGATCCGCAAATTGCCGATATTAGCGCGCAGCTTGGTGCAGAGGTGGTGATCCGACCACCGGAACTGAGTGGCGACCTGGTCGCCTCGGAAGAGGCGCTACTTCATGCCTTGGCCCACCTTCGTGCCGTGGAGGACTATCACCCGACGTTGCTCGCCTTTCTCCAATGCACAGCGCCGCTAACGCTCCCGGAAGATATCGATGGCACGATAAATGTACTGCAGGTGGAGGAGGCAGACTCGGCATTGGCGGTCGCTCCATTTCACTCTTTTCTCTGGAAGCGCCATCCCGCATCAGGGGGGATGGGAATCAATCATGATCACACGCAACGGCTCATGCGGCAGCAAATCAAACCTCAGTATCGTGAAGCAGGGGCCGTGTACGCCATGAATGTTGCAGGTTTTCGTAGAGCCGGGCATCGCTTCTTTGGCAAGATTGCTCTGTACGAAATTCCCACAGAAAGATGCTGGGAGATCGACCAACCTTTTGATGTAGAGGTAGCGAACACGCTTTTAAATCGGCGACAACGCCACTGAACTGGCTTCGTGGATATTGACAATCAGGATCGTCTAGGATTCTCGAGTAGGGACACAGTGCGGTAGGCTTGAGATACGGAATGAGGGGAGGCAATTGTCTGAAATGCTTCTAGTCGCAATCCCAAAGAGCGCGAGTACTTCACTACTTTGGACTCTGGGGCGGTTGCCAAGTAGTCGAACTGCTGTTCAAGCGATACTCGCGTGGAATCGGCTGAGATGAGGCGATTTCACAGAGATGACCTGCCTTATACGGCCAACTGGGTATGGCCTAAACCAAGTAGCCGTTGGCACGAAGCCATGCACCGAATCGATGTTCGATTATCTGCACGAAGTCATCATCAAGAGTTTCTGCGAACTTGCCAGCCCGGCCATCGGTTATGTGGTTCGGCCAGAGCAGCGTTTGAGGATCCTCGGCGCGTGTTTCAGGAGGCGGTGGGGCGATGGCAGTGAGTTCTTGGTAGATTGCGAGGATGTCTACGTGAGGCAACTTCAAGCGACTTGCCAATTGGTCCAAAACCTGTAATGGATCCTCCAGCATGTGCTCGTATTGCATGTCATAGTCTGCGATTTGCGCCCATTTCTGATAGTGCTGGAATTGCTCGGTGATTTTAGCGATCACTGCTCCCGGATGGCGATTTGGCTGAAATCGCGACAAGGAAGCGCAAGCATCCCGAATGTCTCGATGCGACGTAAAGACAAAATCGGCCTTGTCAGCAAGGTGAATGTGAAACTCATGGGCCTTTACTAGCCCGTGTTTCACGTTTTTCCACTTGCGTTGATGGTACAAATCGGCCTTTAAACGCCGGTTGGTTCCCTTGCTCAGGATGAGCCGCAAGGCATTGTAGAGCCAGGTGCTCCCGGATCGCATTAGTCCTGCCGAGACAACAAACATCTACCGGGTAAATCCTGAGGATATTTTGTAGCTAAGTCAACTTAAGCGATACAGAGGAACTTCCCACGCTGGAATTTGGCATCGAATTGTCCAAAGCACAAGGTGAGCTTGGCCGAGCTTCTCAGCAAAGTTCTCGGTTCGTTTGCCGGTTCGTGGGCGCCGCGAAATCGTTGAGTGCCGACGATCGCCTTCATCGCGTCAGAAATCCAGACTGGCTTGTTGAAAAAGGCGCAGGACCAATGCTGGCATTGGAGGCTACTCGACATCGATTGCTTCCCATATTGCCCAATTGTGTTTCTCGATCGTGGATCTGCGACCGAGAACTAATGTAAACCCTGTAAACGACTCAGACTTTCGGCAATATTGCGGATTCTTGTAGTAAGATGCTTGACCAATATCAGGTGTGGGCCCTAGATTGTTGCTCTCGATTCAATTGAAAGCTTGTCGAACGGGGTGGCGGCGTGTTGGAAATGAACCGCGACAACGCAACTTGCTTGGCAGATGAGTTTCTGGCAAGCTGTGGGCCTTACCCACAAGGCTTTGAAGGCCGCGGCGTAGTTATCTGCGGTGGGGGTATCAAGTACGGCACTTGCAGCTACGTCCTGGTGCGTCTGCTGCGGGAACTAGGTTGCATTCTTCCGATTGAAGTGTGGTGCTTGAATGACGACGAGTACGACCCCCAATGGGTTGAGCTACTCCGCCCATTTGACATTTCTTGCGTGAATGCCCAGAAGTTCCTGACCGAGTATCCTCACCCGCGGTTAGGCGGTTGGGAGCTCAAACCCTACGCGATCAAGCACAGCCGGTTCAGGGAAGTATTGCTTTTGGATGCCGATAATGTACCGGTCCGCGATCCTAGCTTTCTATTCGAGACGCCGGAATACCGGGAAACCGGTACGGTTTTCTGGCCAGACCCGGTGGATTTCAAAACTCGCTCCGACAGTCCGCTATGGGCGATATTTGGTGCAGAGTTTCACGATAGCCCCGACCAGGAGAGCGGGCAGTTGGTCGTCGACAAGCAGCGGACGTGGCGGGCCCTGTGTCTGTGCGACTGGTACAACCAGAACTCGGACTTTTACTACCGCCACGTCTACGGGGATAAGGAGACGTTCCGGTACGCGTGGCAACGCCTCAAACAACCAATCAGTTGGCCGAGCACTCTTCCGACGGGACATCTGCCGTTCACGCTCCAGCAGTATGATTTCGACGGAAACGTGCTATTCCAGCATCGCTTTTACCGCAAATGGTCCCTGTTAGGGGAGAATCTCCCGGTTCCCGGATTTGAGCACGAGGATCTATGCCTGCAGTACGTTGATGAGTTGCGGCGAGATTGGCAACCTCAAAGACATCTCATGCGGCATTTAACCACTCGGGATCGGGAGGAGATGCAAGGGCTAACGGGAAGCCGTTTTGTTTATCGGCGGCCAGGTCACAACAAATGGACGATTAGGCTCGGTCCCGAGGGTCGACTGACCGAAGGCTACGGCCCGAACGAATACTTCTGGTGGCGCGAAAACGACCACCTGATCTTGGTAGGGATGGACGGCAAACGGAAGTGTGAACTTCAGTCCCGTCCTGCTAGTGCTTGGCATGGGCGGGCCAACTACCACCCTCGGATGGGAATCCACCTGGAAGAATTTCCTGCTTGATCTCAACATAGTCGCCTAAACCACATACAGCACACGTCGTCTCGCCTGGAAAGGAATCACATAATGTCAACGCAACCTAAGCCTACTCCTGATCCAAATGGCCCCCCTTGCGAAGCAGGATGCGGGGCATCTCCTGGCGGTGGCGGGGTGTGTTATCCCGTAGATTTGGGAAAAGGGGCGGCGAATGTAAGCATTTCCGATCTCAATACCCCACAGTCCGGTAACTTTCGGCTTGTGTGGTACAACCTGTGGAACAATGAAGGGGAGGCCGCAAATTTCTACGGGCGTGCTGGCAACAACTGGATGATCGACGCATTTGCGTATATGACCACGACGACGAATGGGGAGTTGGCGTTTGTCTGGTCGCCTGGCGCAAAAGGCAAGAGTGTATGGTTCAGCCAGAGTGGATCGACGTACACAGCAAAGTATGGCGCAAGAGAGACGCTGGAACGGGACGGGAATATTTGGCGTGTCACCGAACCAAACGGCACCGTCTGGGAGTTCGATGCGATTGATGAGTTGGTGTTAAAGATGACCACTGCCGGTGGGGAGGTCACCAACTATATTCATGAGAACAACCGTATTGCGGAGAAACGCCGTTCCGTCAATGGTCAAGTCGAATCAAGGGTTTACAGCTACAACACCGATGGCAACGTGGAAAGTATCACGCTTTACCGTGGTACGGATGCCACTCCTCATGCCACGGCAGTCCGCCGGGCGGAGTTTGGCTACTACACAGCGACCGTTACGAACCAAGGCAATGCTGGCGACTTAAAGTCGCTGACAATTCTTGTCCCTGGCGGAGGCACGGCTTGGGACTCTGTGTCCACTAGGTACTTTCGCTATTACACGAGTACCGGGGCGAATTACCCCGGCGGTTTGAAATACGTTGTTGGCCCCGCCTCCTACGCAACGCTTTCGTCCCCCGATAGCGCTTCCGACGGTGAGATCGCGGCGATCGCCGATATCGCGTACGACTACGAGTCGGGCTCCAGACGGGTGAACTCCGTCGCCGTGAATGGTGGCACACAGGCAATGACCGTCGTGTACACCCCCAACTCTGGTACTTACGACGAGGACGACTACAACAATTGGGCCTTGAAGACAGTCGCCACCATGCCGGATGGCTCCAAGCGGACGGTGTACGCCAACCACCTGGGACAGGACATGCTGGTTGACTTGAAGGCCAGTAGTGATGTGGACGCCGACCGGTGGATCTACTACACGCAGTACGATGACAACTACGCCCGACAAACGCTTAGGGCGAATCCATCTGCCATCAATATGGCCGCAAACCCACCGTACAATGACGCGGTAGCCAATCTCAATGTCCAACTGAACGCTAGCTCCGGCCTGCAGGAGCTGACGACTTACTATCAGTCTACCGATGGACCTACCGGCAAGGTGGCTAGCTATCTCTGGAAGGTGGAAGTCAGGGAAGGCAATTCCACAACTCCCGTTCTGCTTCGAGACTTCACCTACAAAATATATACGGAGGGTACGTCGACGATTTATCCGATCTGGAAAGCGACGGTCTATCGGGAGGATTCAGGGGGTGGCGATCCGGTGACCACCGAGTACGACTACGATCTCTGGACCAGTACGGTGCAAATCAAGAAAGTGACTATTGATTTGCCCGACGTGGGTAGCAGTGATCAAAACGGCGGCACCTGGCTGGAAGGGAATACCGAAGAGCAGCACTATGACATCCAGGGGCGCCTGATCAAATCGGTTGACGCCCGTAGTACGGAGACTACCTACACCTACAGCGACGTGACCGGCACGATGACGCAAATGGTCCAGGATCCGACGGGCCTCAATATCGTGACCGACTATGAATCGGATGACATGGGGCGACAAACGAAGACCATTGGACCGGCGCACGACGTCAACGGAGTCCAGGTTCGCAGTGTGAACTGGACCGTTTACCGCGACGCAGCCCATGAAGTGTATTCGGCCAGTGGCTACGAGACCGGCTCGCAAAGCTGGCTCATCAATCCGGTCCAAATCACCAAAATGGACGACAGTGGGCGAGTGACGGACGAGATCCAGGCGGTCCGTGGAAGCGGTGTGTATGACGAGGGCGCACTCACCGCAGCGAATAGCTTTGCCCAATTGACTTGGACGCGATGGACACACCACGAGTTGACACCGACGGGGCGACTCCAGTCGACTAGCGTGTATCACCTGATTCCTACTATGGACAACGACTCGGGTAGCTCAGGTACGAACTATGACCAAACGAACTTCGGCTACGACAGCATGGGACGGCAGAACTATGTGAAGTCGCCGGGGGGAACGATCACCCGCATGGTCTACGATACTCGCGGACTCTCGCTCTCCAGCTACGTTGGGACGAACGACACGGGGGCGAGCCAGAGCGATCCATCCAATGGTGGAACCTCTCCCAACAACATGCTACCAGTGGTCTTGAATGAATTCGACAACGGTCAGGATGGCCACGATGGCCTGCTCACGCAAGCGACGCGGCCGGTGGATACCAATAGCGCCAACGATCGGGATACCGACTACGCCTACGACTGGCGGGATCGACTCATATCGACCACGATCGACGACGGAACCGATACGTTCCGCACCTCCCTTTTGCTGGACAACCTTGGCCGAACTACGGAAGCCTATCAGTACCGTGAAGGAAGTCCCGATGCGCTGATCGCGCAAGGCGCTACCCACTATGATAACCGGGGCCGCGTTTACCGCACGGAGACGTGGGGTATAGACGACAGCGTCAGCCCACCAGTGCCCACATCGAGTGCACTTACTGATAACACTTGGTACGACGCTGTAGGAAACGTCATCAAGTCCCAGCCCGTGGGAGGGGAGAGCTTTACCAAGACCACTTACGACCGGCTGAACAGGCCGGAGATTGCCTACACCGGCTACTATAACAGTGGCTCTGAAACTCCGCAAAGCGTGTCGACAGACATCATTATCGAGCAGGTCGAAACCGAGTACGATGAAGCGTCGATCGTTTTGCAGACGGAGTCGCTGGCCCGCTACCGCAATGCCAGCGGCAATGGGGAACTCGTGGCGGGCGACAACGCTCGTCCCTCGTTTACAGCATACTACTTCGACGAGATCGGCCGGCAGGTGGCCTCGGCCGAGTACGGCAACCAGGGGGACGATGAGGAGTGGTTCGACCGCCCGGAGGCTACGCCCACAGCGGCCGACTCAACGATGTACCCGGCTGTGGGAGAAGTTGCTGTCCTTGTAAGCCAGACGGTATATAACGCAGCAGGCGAAAGCGAAGACCAGATCGTCCCATTTATCGAGAACGAGAGCACGGGGGTCACAACTACGCAGACGACGCGGACTACTTACGACGATGTTGGGCGGGTGACCAACGTAATAAAGAACTACGGCTCTAATCCCACCGAGGAGGTAGTCACTGCCTATACTCCCGATGGTCGGGTAGCCACAGTCACGGCGGCAAATAGCTCGACGGGCCCTCAGGTAACTACCTATAATTACGGGGTGACAGTACCGGGAGGTTCACAAATCGCTTCCAGCCTATTGCTGGGAAGTGTGGTTTATCCGGTCGGTACTGGCTCCGACCGGACGGTTTCGTACCAGTACAATCGCCAGGGTCAGACGATACAGATGACCGACCAAAACGATACAGTTCACGACTACACGTACGATCTGTTGGGTCGATTGGTGACGGACGACGTCACTCTCCCGGGTGGTAGTACAGTTGATGACTCGGTGCTGCGAATCCTGCGAGAATACGACGACCAATTGCGGTTGGAGAAGGTCATCAGCTTGAGTGCAACCAGCGGGGGCACGCAGACGAGCTTGGTGCAGTACGAATACGACGACTTCAGTCGAGTCAACGTGGAGCATCAATTGCATGGGGCCTCTGGTACACCACCGACGGTCGAGTACATCTACTCGGAGGGAACGAACAACTCGGATCGGCTGAAAAGCGTCACCTACCCCGATGATAAGGTGCTAGTCTACGGCTACGGCACAGGAACCGCAGCGCAACTAAGTCGTGTGGAGAAACTGACTTGGAACTCCACGGAGGTGGTCAACTACCAGTTCTTGGGGATGAGCCGGGTGGCGGTTCAGACATATCCGGAGACTTTGTCAATTACGCCGGCGGTTACAAACACACTCGATAGCGGCGGGGACGATACTTATCACGGTCTCGACCGTTTCGGACGAATTGTCAACTCGCTATGGAAGCAGAATTCTACGGACTTGGTAAACCTGGAGTATACCTATGACTTGGCTAGCAATCGGAGGTATCGATACGACAGGGTTGCGGAGAATCTTTCGACGCCGAAGCCGTACGATGAGTACTGCGGCTACGATCTACTGAACCGGCTCCAGTTTATGAATCGTGCGAACTACGACAGCGGTTCCTCGCCCAGCCTCTTCCAGTATTTTACACTTGACCAGACTGGCAATTGGGAGCAGTTCCAACAGTACTACAGCGAGCCTCTAATTCAAACTCGCACGCACAACACGGCAAACGAGATCACAAACATCACCGAAACTGTGGGCGACCCGTGGCCAACTCCGGGATACGACTCCAACGGCAATGCTATTAGTTTTCCGCAGCCGAAGGACTTGGATGATTCCTATAGTGCTAAGTACGACGCCTGGAATCGGTTGGTGGAGGTCAAGGAGGACTCGACTGTCGTGGCCACATATTCTTACGACGGGCTCAATCGTCGAACTACCCGAGACGACAGCACGACCCTGACGCACTTCTACTACAACAACCAGTGGCAATGTGTCGAAGAACGCACGGGTAGCTCCACCACGGCCAGCAAACAGTACGTTTGGGGTATCCAGTACATCGACGACTTGGTGCTCTCGGACGATGTCAGCGATCGATACTACTACTGCCAGGATGCAAACTTCAACGTCGTCGCGGCGCTCGATAATACAGGAGAGGTACAAGAACGCTACGCCTATACACCTTACGGGGTTGTGGAGTACTTAAACGATGACTTCACCGTTAAATCTACCGGGTTCATTAGTAACGAGTTTCTCTATACCGGAAGGAGACTCGATCCCGAGACGGGGCTACAGTATTCGAGATACCGGTATTACCACGCCCAGCTTGGGCGGTGGATTAATCGGGACCCGATTGGGTATTTTGGTAGTAAGTGGAATCTATATGAATACGTTGGTGGGATGCCGACGAGGTATGTTGATCCGACCGGACGGATCACTTGGACAGTAAACGAACAGGCATGTACCATTACAATGCACGTTAAGGTGCAGGTGAAGTTCAAGGACTACGGTGGCAACTCATGGACACAGCAGCGGCAAGAAGAGTTCTTGAAGAAACTTAGAGAGTCCATTGAGGGAGTTTTTGATAACCCCAAGGGCATTGGAATTCATCCTCTAATGTCAAACGTATGGAGGGGCACATACACGACTGGCTGCCCCTGCTTCCAGAAGGGATTCACGCCTCATGTCGTGCTCAGTTTCGTTCCTCAGGGTACATCCAGTATTTCTGAAGATTGGTCTATTGGTGTGTGGGCGAATCCTGATGGTGATTTCGTCCAGTCGTCTAACTGGGGATCATGGGGGTACTTGGACGAGGATGATGTGAACCCCACCACCAAGCCGGGCGCAGCCCCCGGACATGATCAAAATCCGGCAGCACATGAGTTTGGTCATTTTCTTGGACTAGACCACCCGGGAGAGGGGCTGTGGAGTTCAGAGTTGTCAGAAGGTGCAAACGAGTACACGCACGTTGGCGAGGATGACTGTGGAAACAGTGTGGATGGAACCATCGACTTAATGGGGGCCGGTGATGGATTGCGTGCGTTCTACTATCAGAAGTGGGCAGACTATCTAAACAAGTATTACCACGACTGCAAATACAAACCTAAAAGCCGCAAATGAGGGCATCACTGCGATGAAGGCCGGGAAGAGAAGCGGACGGCGGACAGCAATAGTAATTGCAGGTGCAATAACACTATTTCTGATTGCATGCTACTTGTATGGTATTCGTCGTGCATCTATCAACGGGCTCTTCAATGACTTGCAGGGTGCAAGAACATCGATAGAAGAACAGGTTGCCTTTGAGAAACTTGAACGCAAATCCCGTCCAATTTACGGATTCGTTCCATACAAATTGAGTTTTCGACCTTACGACGCCCAAGGGAAAGCTGTGGACAGTCTGGGCGAGAATTGGTGGGAGTCGGTGGCAGTACTTCACATTAGAGTGAACAACTATGAATTGGATCATAGAGTTATTGATCCGGAGAATATTGCGATCCTCATGCGAGAATAATCTGCGATGGCCATACCGCCAAGAACTCATCCGAACCATAAACCGCTGCAAAACCAGAAGTCACAAGACTCCACAGAAGCGAAGAACCGCTGAACGAAACACCCCAGGCCACGCGATTAGACGCGGCCTGGGGCTCTCTCAATAAGGAACCGGCTGCGGGACCGGCTACCTTGCTTCTACTGCCTGTTTAATAACTTCGCGGGCTTCGGAATGTCTGCCTTGCTCCAATAGAGCTAGGGCTTTCTCAATAAGCTGTTGCATTTGATCTCCAGGGGGGGGACAAAAAGCCCGCAGCCCCTGTTGTGCCCAGAGGCTGCGGGGTGGCGGGTGCAGGCCGGAGCGTCGATTCACACTCTCGCCGTTGGATAAAACCACGCCCCGAGGAACTGACCTTTCCCCAATGGGGCGTAGCTCGGAGGATTACTCTAGGGTTTGATTGTCACCAACCGCGTAGGCATCTAGCATCGCCTCTAGCTGGCTGCTGTCGCCAGCTTCTAACGCTTGGTTGGCATTGAACACGCGGTCCAGGTGTTTGAAGCCCAAGCCAGCGTCGGACAGAGCTTCGTACAAATCATGCCCTTGATCCTTCAAGGATTGCTGGCGATTGATTTCGACCTTCGCCGGTGCGCTAGCACTGGCCAATGTAGATTCAATCTGGGCAATCTGCTCGCGTTTCGCCGCGTCCAATGCCGCGTTGCGTTGGTCTTCGTGGTCGAGTACACCGCGGAGCATCGTTTCAGCGACGGCGGTGTCCCCGTCATGGCATTCCCACTGGATGATTGCATTTTGCACGCGGACCACTTCACTTGCCGGACGCGATTCGTCCCACTTCATAGAATCGAGCAAACCGTTTAACTCTTTGAGTGCGGCCTTTACCCTTGGGTTTTTGAGGTGGGCAGCTTTCGAGTTTTGTTCGGCGATTTGCTCCACGTCACGCTGTTCCATTTGCTCAATATCCCAAAGCTGACGTTCTAGGTTGTCCATCTTAGCCACGTCGCGTTCTTCGATTCGCTTTAGAATGTCAGCTTTCATCTTGTCGTAGCGTCCAGGTTCTTTACGGACTGGCTGGAATTGCTTGTCTCGCTCTTGAGTCATCCAATCGCGATCCTCCAGGTGCTTGATCTGTCCGGCGAAATATTCATCTTCGGTGAGACTGCGGCCTAGCTTCTTTTCAATCGCTGCCCGGCGATGGATATCATGCGACTCGGCACGCGCGTATGCGGCTTCTTTGCTGTCGCGTGTGCCATCGTGTGGGAATTGCTTGCCATCCACCGTAGTAAAATGGAAATCACTTTCGCCAATGTAAGTACTACTCATCTTTTTGTTCCTCCAAGAGTTGTTTGTGTTCACGCTCGATTTCTGCGATTAGAATCTCACGTTTCCGAAAGTCTTTTTCCGCATACGCGGCATCAAGTTTTTCTTCGTAAGTCATAATTCCTCCAGATTAAAAAATGCCAGCCGCGAGGTTCCGCACCACGACCTACGCCAATAGAAAAGAAGTGCGTTATTCCGCTGGCTCTGGGTATACCAACCCCAGCTTTTTAGGTGCCGCCTCCGTGCGGCTGCCACCAGTGGGAAAGGTAGAAAACACTGGTGACATTGAATTGTGAACCACTCAGCCCGCAGGTTCAGAAACGATCCTACTACTACGGGCCTTGTGGCCTGCTGTCGACAGCCCAAACCGCTTCAATCACCACGCGCCCATGGACGCACGTAGTTCAGGCACTAGCGGCTTGTCTTATTCGCGGTGGCGTATACCAGCCGCATATACTTCTCAATGTCGAATTCGTGAGGGTCGATATTGTTGAGCCAAGCGAATTCGCCGTGATACTTAATCGCTGCTTGGTCATATGCGGCGGCTGCTTCGGCGGGATGGTCGAAATAGCCAAGGTGAATGTAACGGCCTTCGGCTCTGATTCGGGCGTGCCATTTCTGCATTACGCGGCTCCAACTGACGCCTTTGATGCCACTCCGACTGCTTGAGATTGGACCAAAGTTAGCTTGATTCTGGGCTCTAGTCGCCAGCCGCAAATTGCTGCGCCGATTGTCAAGCTTGTCAGAATTGATATGGTCGACCTCCATACCCTCAGGTGCATCAAGAATCACTCTATGCATATAGGACATTCGGTAAGTGCCGTTGGGGTGTGTTTCTCCACGCACGGCATAACCAGCATCCAGATAGCACCACGCACCCATAGCCGACAGTCTCGCATAGTCTCTTTCATCTACCAGAGCGAACTTGCCTTGCGTTAATGGTATGCGAGTCTTGTCCGTAGGTTCAGGTGGAAAATTAAGCCGGGGGCGTTCATGCAGCTCTATAGCTGCCATGTCATACGCACGGGCTGCATCTTTTTCAGATTCAAAACTGCCGAGGTATATTTTGTTGCCTTGATGGCCTATAGTCGCTTTCCACTTGCAGTGGTATAGCTGAACACCACGGTATTTACTTGTTGCCTTCATTGCGGCGCCTTTCTCTTAGCTCTTTGCGTCTGGCTAAAATCTTTGCTCTGTTGCGGCGGTATCGCTCACGTTCTTTGCGTGCTATTTTCTCACGGTTCCTTTCCTTAAACGCGTGATCGTAGCCGCGTTGCTTCTCGCGTTGCTCGGGGTTCAAGAGCCTTTGCACGGTAGAAGAATTTTGGCTGTCGTACCATCCCTGGATGTAGCTGGCGATTTCCTCAAACGTCCACCCACGCTGCCGCAATTCCCTTGCAGCTTCGCGCCAATCATCATGCTTTTCGTGCGGATGAGGCCCAAGCACCATGCGACACGCATCGGAAATATCCACATCCTGCGATAGCAAATAGTCGATGAGCTCGGCGGGAGTAATGCCGTACTTTGAGCAAAGCTCATAGGCGGTAGTGGTCAGTCGCTCTGGATTAAGTGACAACAACTGTCGCCTAGCTCGTTCAATATGCTCGTTCACGTTGCCAATTGCCTTCGGACGTTCGCCGAATTGTGTAGCCGTCGAACTGGTACCGCTTGGACTCCATCAGCAAATGTGTAACGTGCTGATAGATGGTCAGGTGCTTGGGGCAACCGAAGTCGATGAGACCTGCACCGATGTTTTCAATTCGGTTGCGGTGCTTGATGATGTAAGTGGCGACTTGGAACATGGAAACCGGGCCATCAAAAGGCCAGAATTCAATGAGTCGCTCGATTTGTGTTTGCATGACAAACTCCCGTGGTGAAAAAGTAGAACGGGTGTCTGTCTGCTGTCTGTCTGTCTGAGCCCCAGACCGTCTGGGGTTATTGAAGATGTCTAAGCAGTTCGGCCAAGTGCCCAGCGGTGAACGCAGGGTTGGCGACCAAGTCGCGTAGCACTTGCTGAAAATCTGCGAGTGTGTCGCACTGACGGGCACGCACGCTAGCGCCGAAATCGAACTCGAATGAGTCCCCCGCCGCATCGTACTGGACGCGGGAGGTGGACAGAATCTTATGGATCAAATCAATATTCATTGGTTTTCCTCGGGGATATAAAAGGTGTTCTTGCCTCGCCATGTACCGACGGTAACAAGCTGGCCATTCGCTAACATTTGGTCGAATACTTCACGGAATCGACGGTCTTTGATTCCGCTGGCATCGCGAATCGGTGTCTTGCAGAGCGGCTCGCCTGCCTCGCGGAGTGCGGCTAACACTCGCTCGCAATCTTCATTGAACTGGCAGGTAGCTTGCCGCTGAGCAACTTCGCATGCAGACTTGGCTTCGACTTGCCAGAATCGATCAGGATAGACGCCTTCGCGTACATCGACGTTGAACAAGTGCGAGTGACCAGCCGAGCCACCAGCACGCAAGTACAACTCGTGCTCGCCAGTGCCATCGACGTACTGCGAGCGACGGGACAGCATCAACCATTGGCGGGCGAACTCGCCGAACCCGGCCCACGCCATGTCCGACAACTCCAGCGGCTTGTTCTCTTTACCGGCAGACTTGGTGCAGTGGTGCGCGAGCACGAGCGTAATTCCGAGCCCGGTGCAGAGGTCTGCTACAGCCTTGAGTTGCTGCCCCATCACGAACATGTTGCCCGCTTCGCCACCCGCCAAACAGAGGTAGGCGGGGTCGATGAACAAGACTTCAATTGCGTGTTCGGTCAGCAGGTTGGCTAGCTCATCCAATGGCTTGTCGAAACGGGGCAGGTTCGGCGACAGATAGAAGTAGTCGTTATCGTGCTCGCCAATGGTCGCTAGCATTCGTGCCGCTGTTTCCTGCAACGTCGCCATGCCGGATTCGCCGGACATGAACAGGATTCGCCGCTTGTCGCAGCGGTGTCCAAGGAATGGCTTGCCCATCGACAGACACAATGCCATGTAGAGTAGCATGGTGGTCTTGAGCGATTTCTGCGGACCGACACACAGACACGGCTGACCGGCAACCAAGATTCCGTCAATCAAGTAATCGACGCGAAAATCTTCACTGAGTAAGCGGTCGAGAGTGTAGGTCTCAAATGTTGGGCAGTCGTCTGGCTGTCCCAGGTGGTAGATCGTGCCTAGCGTCACGCGGCCATTGGGCGACAGCCGCTCCCACTCGGCCCGCAGGTCGCAGCCTTCGGCCTTGTGGCTTAGCTTCGACCACCATTCCCAGACGGAGTAGAGGTCGGCGGACTGGTGCTTGAGTGCCAAGCCAACCTTGATCCAGGTTTGGTAGTCATTAGAGCTGATCCGCTTGAGGGCTCCCGTGAGTTTGAGTAGGTCCACGTCTTGCGTGGCCTGGGGTGTGTTGCTGGCGGGTGCCAGCGCGGGCACCCAGCCGCTTGCGTCAAATGTTGATACGTTTGAAACAGTCATTATTGAAGCCTTTTTTCCAGTGCCATAGAATTAGCCCGCAGCAGTCAGCCGGGCCGTGAAAATCGAAGCCAGTATCACGCGACATCTGGCCGAGAACGTGTTTTGCAAGGTCTGAGTGTTCGTGGTGGTTGCGTGTGGTGGGTTTGGGGTTCAAGTAAACTAGTAAGTGGATGCCCCTACCGCTCTTACTGGTGCGGGCGACCACGTAGGGCAGTTCAAGAGCCCGGTGCAACACTTCGTCTAGTTGCTCCGGTGCCAGCCCTTCGCTGTGGTTGGCAATGTTGTCGAAGTCAAAACCAACCCAGTGGCTCTGTTTGGCTTGCCAATTCCAGCCCGACGTACCGAAGAGTTCAAAGCGGTCAGTAATTGGGGCTCGCACCTCCAACGCTCCAATACGCCAACTGGGGCTGTTGGTGAATGAGCCTTGGGGGATGCGAATATCGCGGTGCTCGTAACCAAAGGTGTCAACCCAATAGGAGGGCTTGTCCCGCTGGAAGGCTTCGCGGGTTGCATAGCAGGGGTCGAGGCCCGCCTTGTCGATGAGGATTTGTGTTTCAAAATCGGTTGTGTAGTCGCCCAGCCACGGCTCGCACTGTGGGTGCTGCTCTGCGATACTCTGGGCGAAGTGTTCGATAGCTTGTTTGTTATTCATGGCTCAAAGGCCGGGGCCGCACGACACGGGCTGCAATCGTGCCGCGCGGCTGACCGGCGACACTGGATTAGCTGGTGATGAAGTCGCGGTGCTCGCTTTCCGAGGTTGGCGAACGCTTCGCTGGTAGGTGCTTGGTGAAACGCTGAGTGCGGTTGATGTAGCACCGCCAGCGATTACGAAGGCAATGGAGTCGCTCGACCACTTCCGGTTCGTCGATGCTGAGTCGCTCGGCAATTTCGCCGAGGGGCATGAGGTAGCCATTGGTGATGCAGCGGCCATCGGCCCAACGCAGCTTGATGAGGGCTCGGTCCAAGTCATCTTGGCAGCAGTCGTAGAGCGACCGCAGAGCCGGGTAGATACCATCCCAATCGGTAAATGGTACAGGGTGGTAGATACCATCCGACTCGACCATGTAGTGACCGTTGAGTGGCTCTCCAGTTCTTTTGTTCCAGATAACCTGCTGAGTCTTCAAGCTATCGAGCCGCGTGGAGATGCGGCGGTAGACAGCCTTCCAAGCCCAATTCTTGATGTTGTGAACCTCATAACCTCGTTCGAGCGAAGCGGCAACTTGACTTAAAGCCAAGCATCCTTCGGAGACTAGCTCCGCGTGCTTGCCACGGGTGAGATCGAATGGGAGCTTAGAAATAACGGTGCTGACCAATGGCACTAGCACCACGGCGCAGACCTCAGGGTCCATCGCCGCTAATTCTTCCTGAGGTGGGATTGTCCACCTGCACCGCTGGAGTGCGGCAAGAGGATCATTGCAATTCGCCAACAGCATGGCGAGTTGATCGGAGAAAGCATCGTCCAGCCCGAGACGGCTGGTGTGCTCGGCAATAGAGATTTCCATCGTAGCAGCCCTTGATTCGACATAGGGGTTCCAGGGGAACCATCGAATCGGGACTTCACCACCAACCTTCCCGGTTGTGTGATGCGATGGGGTGCCAACAGTGGCTTGCCTCTCGTGGAGCTAATTACAGGCTGCCGTTTCCGTTCGCGTACAGCCCAACCGCATGGCGGGTCGGAGGGAGATAGAGCTAATGTCGTGCCACTTCCCTCTATATGTACTAGTACAGGGGATTAGTCGAATTCGGGCGGAAAAATGATAATTTTTCTGTACATCGCGTGGCGACTTCACCACACCACGGATAGGCGAATGGACGGACCACGGACCCCCTTAGGGGGGGTCCGTCCGTCCGTCCAAACCTTCGCGGTCCGCCCTGGTCCGTCCAACTAAAAACACCCTGCAAAAATAGGGGTAAATGGACGGACCCCCTGCGGTCCGCCCTGGTCCGCCCGTCCGCCCAACTGCTTGGACGGACCGCCCCCGGTCCGCCCATTGCCACTAGTTTGTACACTAGTTGGGCCGGGAGGCTGTGAGGCCCTGAGGCCCGCGCTAACGCGTTGCAGGCAAAGGGCTTAGGGGCGATGCTGCGGGGCATTTGAGGCCCTCTGGGGGCCTCTGGGAGCCCTACGGCCCGGAATAATCCTCACGAGTTATACAACCGGAACCCTCGCCAGAATCGGAACCCCGCAACCCAGTTGTATACGGATGTTCACTTACCGGGTCAGGTAGCGGAATATATCAGCGGCGTTCGGTCGTAATACGACACCCTCGGGCGTTTCCTCACGATCAAAGTTTGGTTTCGCAAAATCGCCATGTAATTCCGCAGCGGCCCGGTCATACGCCAACGCGGCAGCTATGGGATTGTCGAAGTATCCGAGGAAGTGTTTCTTGCCGTTGGCTACGATTTGCGGTTGCCATTTCCTCTTGTCGCTGCGCCACCAGACGCATTTTAGACCGCTTTTGTTGTCAGTACGGCGAGTGCGATTGCTCATATTCTGAGCGTGAGTAACAACACGAAGATTGCACTTGCGGTTGTCTAATCCATCTCCTGAAATATGGTCCACACACAATTCACTCGGGACATTACCGACAACCTCGCGATGCATCAAAACAGTATGTCCACGCTCTTTGCGTAAAGCGTATCCGCCTTTGCAAGACCACGGCCATTGACTCAGGTACTCGCACATATCCTCATCGATGATCGCATACTTGCCGTTGCCCAATGGTATGCGTGTTCGGTCTTCTGGCTCAGGTGGAAAGTTCAATCGTGGCCGCTCTTGAAGTTCAACCGCCGCCGCATCATAGGCACGGGCTGCCTCTACCTCATCGACAAACATACCCAAGTGGTGACTTCTACCACTGGCCATAATCTGGACTTGCCACTTGCCGCCCATCCTGCGAACGCCTCGATACTTGCTACTCATGTTTCTAAGTCTCCTGGTGGTTTTGAAATATCTTATTGATGCGCAATTACTGTTCCATTCGCGGAGAAAATTCAACGCAATCTCGAAAAGCCGCACGCCGTAGATTTTTACAAATCGTGTCTTTTAACTACTGGCATCTCTGGCCAGTTGTGGTTCTACTGGAATCATTCACACTCGCAGCACTCTCTCGCTGCATGCTCCCCCAAGAACCCAACCGCGTTACCGCCTGCGCGAATACTAAAACCATGGAAATCGAAATCACTGATAACGAAATCATCGTCCATCAAGACGACCGCCGTTACCGAGTACGCGGACTCGAAAAGAATCTGAGTCTTGCCAGACTGCATGTCAACTTGAAGGTGGATCGACTGGACGCCATGCACATCAATTCATTCGACCTCTACAGCGACCGGCACCGCCAGCAGTTCATCAAGCGAGCCAGCGAAGAACTGTACGTCGATGAACTCGTTATCAAACGAGACATAGCCCGGCTGCTCCGCAAATTAGAAGAGTTACAGCTTGACCGCAAAGAAGAGGAACAGCCCATCGAACTGACCGCCGATGAACGCACGGCAGCTATGAAACTGCTGGAAGACCCCAACCTCCTGGACCGCATACTCACTGACTACGACAGTTGCGGACTGGTCGGCGAAGAAACCAACAAACTGCTGTGCTACTTGGCGTGTGTCTCTCGCAGGCTTACTCAGCCGCTCGCTGTACTGATTCAATCTTCATCGGCGGCTGGTAAGACTACACTCATGGATGCAGCGTTGGCATTCGTGCCACCCGAGGAACAAGTTAAATACTCAGCGATGACCGGCCAATCGCTCTACTACATGGGCCAGACGAACCTCAAACACAAGGTATTGGCCATCGCGGAAGAGGAAGGCGTAGCGCAGGCAAGCTACGCACTCAAGCTACTACAGAGCGAGGGCAAGTTGACGTTGGCGAGCACCGAAAAGGACAGCGACACCGGACGACAGCAAACCCAGCACTACCAAGTCGAAGGGCCGGTGATGATGTTTTTGACAACCACCGCTGAGAACCCCGACCCCGAACTCCAGAACCGCTGTATTACTCTCCGAGTCAATGAGACACCCGAGCAGACAGCGGCCATTCACGAACGCCAACGCATGGCGTATACCTTGAATGGCCATGCTGACGTTGACGCCATTTATCAACTACACCAAAACGCCCAGCGACTCCTGCAACCCTTGAAGGTAGTGATTCCCTGGACCGACAAACTCACCTTCCGCAACGACCAGACCCGGATGCGTCGGGACCACGTCAAGTATCTGTCGCTCATCGCTTCATTGACACTGCTACACCAGTACCAGAGGGAGCAACGTGATTCGTGTGTAATTGCCACCAAAGAGGATGTAGAAGTTGCGAACCGGCTGGCCAGTGAGGCACTTGGTAAGAGCCTCGATTCACTCATGCCGCAGACTCGGCAACTCTTACTACTACTCGATGAATACCTCCCCAAGTCCAAACGCTCCGAGGTTCGTTTCACTCAGCGTGAACTGCGGGAGCGGTTCGGCTGGGGAGACTTTCAGTTACGCCGCCACTTGCAGCGGCTGGTGGAACTCGAATACGTCATCAAACACAAGGCGAAGCGAAACCAGAAAGAATACGAACTCCTATATCAGGGCGAAGGGCAAGACGGCCAGCCGTTTCTGCTGGGGCTGGTGGACGCCGCCAAGTTGCGGAAACGTAAAACGATCACCTGAGCATCTAAAACGATGCCCTTCCGATGCCCTTTCGATGGGGTGTCGATGCCCCACCAAAAACGATGTAAATCGTTACGCTGCCAAGGCTTCTATTCGTGAGCGGCACCAGCACGCCTGAAAACGATCAAGGCGGCTAAAAATCCGTGCCCACGTTGGGCAATTCACTGCGCTACCACTATGCACCGAAAGGATAGGACCATGCCCAAGAAAGGCGACCGAACCGAGAAACTCATTGCTGGCGACCCCACAGACCCGCAGGGCATGAACCGCCTGCTGGTGGCTTACTTTGAAGCGTTGCTGATTCGCAACTACTCCGAAGAAACCATCAAAAAGCACCGCCTGCAATTGAACGACTTTATCGTGTGGTGTGAAGACCGCGATATTACTCGACCTGCCCAGGTGAGTCGGCAAGTAGTCCAGAACTACCAGCGGCACTTGATGCGGCAAATCGACAAACGGGGCAAGCCGTACTCATTCAGGAACCAGTACAGCCGGGTCTGTTCGATACGCTGCTGGTTCAAGTGGCTCTTGAAGAATGAGCACGTACCGTACAACCCGGCTGCGGACCTCGACCTGCCACGGCTTGGCCAGCGGCTTCCCAAGCATGTACTCACTCAGAATGAATCCGAAGCCATCTTGAGTCAGCCCGACGTGCGGGACGCTGTGGGACTGCGTGACCGGGCGATTCTGGAGACGTTCTATTCTACCGGTATGCGGCGGATGGAGTTGTGCAGGCTTCAAGTACACGACTTGGACAACGAACGTGGCGTTGTCACCATTCGCCAAGGCAAGGGCAAGAAGGATCGCACGATTCCCATCGGTAAGCGGGCTTTGGCGTGGATCGAAAAGTATCTGACCGAAGTGCGGCCAGACTTCCTGGTCAACCTGGGTGAGGGTGCGTTGTTTCTGACCACCTACGGCAATGAGTTTTCGGGGTCGAGCATGTCCAAGCTGGTGCGCGATTACGTTGACCTTGCGGCCATCGGGAAGACGGGTAGTTGCCACCTGTTTCGCCACACGATGGCTACGTTGATGCTGGAGGGTGGTGCCGACGTGCGTTACATCCAGGCCATGCTCGGGCATAGCAACCTGGAAACAACCCAGGTTTACACCCGAGTATCCATCCGCAAGCTACAGCAGGTGCATACCGACACGCATCCGGCTAAAAATGATCGACAGTAGCCGCTGGCACTGGTAGAATCTGGGCTGCTCTTTGACAACCTAAAAAACGATCACGGCGATTTTTTCAGACCGCTCTGGCGTTCATCGTCGCAAGTCCAAACACGCACTGGAGTTTTCCCTTGTAATGACTCTGTGAGGTCGTGGTGCTTCGGTAACGAGTTTCTCTATACCGGACGGAGACTCGATCCCGAGACGGGGCTTTATCAATATAGGGCGAGATACTATCACGCGCAGTTGGGGAGATTTATCAATCGGGACCCGATGAATTACATAGATACTTGGAACCTGTATGAGTACGGATGGTCAAGGCCTACAAGCACACTTGACCCTAGTGGAATGACCATAACATTTGCTGCAGAGCCCTTACATCCAAGGCCGGTTACAGGTCCGGTGGAATCCACTTTTCCCCGCTTTGCACAAGGAACTGAACCCCTTCCTGGTGGTTCCTGGACACCAAAGCCGCACTATGACCCTACGCCGCCCGTTTTTGATCCTGACGCTGTTCCCTCTGGTCAGCAAGCAGATGAACCCTGCCCCAAAGGTCCGAATCCCGACCACTATGCAGATTCGGATTCAAGAGTTGACACAAAACCGTGGAAATACCCGAATCCAAACTATGTAGAAGGGAGTAAACATGATGAGGGAAGTGACTGCTCGGAACAAACACTCCGCCACTACACTTCGGTAGTTGCGGCGCAGAAGACAAGGGCGAACAAAGAGACTTGCAGCAAATTGACATGGCCCCTTTTTATGTATAGTTGCAATGACATTCAGAGACTTCGTGACAACTGGGATGCGTATGCGGAGGCAAGAAGAAACAGGGAAAATCGCTGCTTTAGAGGAGGCAACAAAGGGCACCAACTTGCCACTGCTAACGCCGAGTTTCAAGTATCCTTCTGCGAATATTTGCTGCGGAAGAAAGGATGCTTCGGATATACGCCGCCTTCTGAACCGCGGCACCCATACCACCTTCTCGCAACATTACCGACTTCAAGGTAATCCTCACCATGAATGAAGACTCGATGAGTAAATCACAGCTTCTAGATTTTATTTCTCATGTTTTTTATGGAGTTTCGCTAGGAGCAGGTACCGGCCTAATGGAAGGGGAGGGAATGGACTCTCATGCCAGTGCAGCAAAGCTGGCAGAACTAAGAGCAATGGACGAGAAAGAAGACTGGAAAGCGATTCCCCATGCCCGGCTAAATCAATATTGTACGGGGTTGTGTTTCATGGACCCTGCTGGAATGCGTTTTCATCTGCCCGCTTTCTTGGTTGCGCATCTAGAAAGGTCACTGGACCAGGATATCCTTTTTCACCTAATCTACTTAGACAACGATGCGACTTCACGCTTTGGATTGCTGAGCACCGAGCAACGAAAGGCTGTAGCGAAGTTTCTTGAGTTTTGCCTACAGGATGACCCTAGGACGGAACCTATTCGAGATTCCATTCAGTCAGCTCTAGATAACTATTGGGAGAGGACTTAGTAAGGGCGTATGGTGCAGAAACTCAGCCGACCCGGAAACAACTGGAATTACAGGGGTTGCGAACACAACCAGGGCTGACACTCAGACAGTTTCGATTGGCCCACAGAAGCGAAGAACCGCTGAACGATAACACCGAAGCATTACGAAGCATGATTCAATAGAAGGCATTTTCATAATCACTTTCAAACACCCCGGCTGTAACCGCCCTCTTCCCAGGCTTTCGACCGATGATTTCTCTAATCGGGAATGCGTCAAGGCCATAGCGGTCCCCTGCCAACGTTTTCTGGCTGGTATTTTCCCTAAGTATTGTTGGACTAAACCGCTCCGCGGTGGGATGGAGTGGATGCCTTTGATTCCAGGAGCGCGGTCGTTGGTCACTCAGGCCGGATTTTTCATATCGCCGAGCGTTCCAAGCGGACGCAATTGTAACTGAATCAGCAGGTTGCGTCCCCCTCTTTTCCGAAATGTTGATTATCACACAAGAAGACTTAAAACAATCGAAGCGTACTTCTACTCCGTTGCATCTCCCCACCGGTGAGGTCTCGTCTTCACAAAAAGTATAGGTATCAAACATCGACTCAAGTGGTCCACTGTCGCTCTCATTTAGCCGGCTTCAGTGACATATCGCACCGCACTTCTGAAAGACTCAGACATGGACCCCCTGAGAATAGAAATCGGCGGACAGCGAAGTTTAGAAGGGTGGATTAATCTGGGCGTCAGAGACAATGGTTTTGACATCATCACGGATGAAATACCGTTCGACGACGTCACAATGTTCTACTGGGCACATGTGATAGAGCATCTACCGTTCGCTTGTGTCAGAATCGCCGTTCAAAGAATGTATGACAAGCTTGTGCCAGGAGGCATACTTCGAACCATTACTCCGGACCTACACCAAATATGTGTGGCCTATGTCAATAAAGACGTTCACGCGTTCACGAGCGGGGAGAATAGATGGAGCACCTTCAGTGAAGAGTATGAGCAGCTCGGAATTGGAGGAATGTTCATTGCCCAAATTGTAAACTCACAACCTCCTGGAACCAGAGATGAGAACAAGGTGCACAACAATAAAGGCATCAATGTTGCTGATCTAAGTCATGTAGGTGGATATGATTTTGAGATGTTGGAGAAGTTGTTCTTAAGCGTTGGCTTTTCTCGCGTCGAAAGGACAGGCTTTATTGAAATAGACCGATACCAGAACAGAAAAGGACAGCTCCTGGTGAATGCCATTAAATGAATAGCTGTCAGGTGTCCAGGCTGGCTACGCTCCCAGAACGGACGAGGCACCTCGATTGCGATGATAAACCTTGAGCGAAACTCGATAGCGGGCCATTGGGATTTGACAGCTTCTGGGTGCCACAGTTTCCAACTGTCCAGTTCAAGACTGAGAGAATCTGTGCACGATTTAATGCACGAAACGAGGCAGAATAGCGTGCATTCCATGGAAACAATGGAACTAGAATGTGGCAAACCCCCGATAAACAGGCCATTTGTGCCTAGAATGGCTGCGTTCCCAAGCTGGACGTCGCGGGTTCGAATCCCGTCTCCCGCTCTCCTTTTTTCCGAGAGTCTCTCGGCTTTCTCGACTCAGCTCCACCCTTGCCGTCGTCGCATGCGCGAAATGGAGCCCGAGTCTCGCGTTCGCAGCCGCTGGATCTCGTCGCCAGACGGCCATTGCAGTCGGATAACCCGCCATGGCAGGGGGGTTTTTTCGTCTACCTGCGGATCCCCAGCGATAAAAACCAACTTTGTCGTTAAGAACCGTGGGCCAAGTGTGCATTGTATGACGGAGGCTCGCCAACCACCTCTTTGTCTATAACTATGTCCACTGTACCAGATCACGACAGCAGCTTTTCGATGCTTTGGGCTACCCATTATGCGCGGCTGCGCGCTTACGTGTATCTGTTCATTAGCCCCCAGGCGGATGCCGACGACGTCATTCAGGAAACGGCATTGGCGGCGGCGCGCGACTTCTCCAAATTTGACCACAAACGCCCGTTTCTCGAATGGGTCGTCGGCATCGCGCGCAATCGGGTGCGGCAACACTTTCAATCGAAGGGCCGCGATCGCTGTTTAGTGCTCGACGCCGAAGCGCTCGAGGCGCTCGAAGGCGCTTACTACCGAAATGATAGTTACCATGACGACGTGCGCGATGGTCTCAGTTTCTGCCTGCGGAAGCTGCCGGAGAAATCTCGCAAGCTGATCGAGGCGCGCTATCTGCTCTGCTTGACTCCCGCATCCATCGCCGAGCGTTATGGCACTACACCCGCCACGGTTTACACACGGCTCTCGCAACTGCGAGTAGCGCTGCGCGGCTGCATTGAGCGAAGGCTGCGACTTCGAGAGGCGGGTGGTCAATGATGGATCCATTGCAGCTCTATAGCGCTCACCTGGATGGGTACCAGTTAACCCGTCCCGAGACGATGCGGCTTTCGAAGTGGATTGCCGCCGACCCGAAGAATGCCGACGCGATCGTGGGACTATCCTACCTTCACGAAGGCATCGACAGTCGGATGTGCCTGCCGGAGATGCTCGACGAGCTAGCAGACGCAGAAGATCCGGAGCTTCGCGCTGAGATTACTCAATCGCTGGGTCAACTCTGGGACACCATCGAAGAAACGGGACGCGTCTCACTGGACGCCGCGCCGTCGAACACGCGAAACACTGCCATGTGGGCGTCGCTGGCAGCCGTTGCCGCTACGGTGGTGGTCTGCCTGACCGGCTATGCCTTGATGCGGCCCAAACAACCGCAGATAGGGAACGTCCCCGTCGCCGCGGCGCCCTCGGAGGCAGCGCCCCAACTAGAACCAGATGCCACCGATCGGGCGAGTGAGCAACCCACCGAGCGACCGGCAAGATTGGTCGCCACCATCGAAGCATCGCTCGACGCGGTCTGGTCGCGAGACGAACCGCCCGAGGTTGGTGGAATCCTCATACAGAACGAAGCGATCGAACTTCAGCAGGGCGTTTTGCAGCTTCGCACCAACGTGGGACATACGCTGGTGCTGCAGGGTCCCGTGCATGTGAAGCTCGAATCGGCCCAGCGCGCACACGTGCTGCGTGGCAAAGTGTCGGGCCTGGTTGGGGAGCATAGCGGCAGCTTGGAGTTTGTTACCCCCACCGCGCACGTTGTCGATCTCGGAACGGAGATCGGTGTGGGCGTTGATGAACAACTACGTACTCTCGTGGCGGTTTACGACGGTGCGGTGGAGGTTTCCAGTCGCAATCAACCGGGTGGGGATAAACTGACTGTGTTGGCGGGGTACGAAACCGAGGTCGACCACGACGGCGTGCTGCAAGACTCGCCACAACGCTCTCGGCACAATCGGGCGTTTGTTCGCACCGACGAGGTGGCGTTGATGCAGGGAGCCGCCGTTGGTCAGCGCGACGCGGAAGCCCAAGCCCGGTTCTTTGCTCTCTTGCGTTCGGAAACGCTCTTGGCTTACCAGTCGTTCGACGCGGCTTCCGATGGGCAACTCCACACCTTTGGCTGGGCCGAGCCTGCGATGCGCCGGTATGGCGGGCGGTTCATTGCCACCGACCTGACCGAGGATCCCACGGCTGGCCGTGGATCGCTGCGGATGGGTCCAAGCAGCCGGGCCTTTGCCAATCTGGACCTCTCCGACAATAGCCGCATTGCGGACGCCGAGTTACTCTCCGACGACGGACTGGTGGGTGGTCCGGGCACCGAGATCTGGGTCGCCTGGCGCTCGCAAGCTACCACGCCTGCTCACGACAGCGAGACGTTTGCTGGTGTATCGCTCACCGTGAGCGACGAAAGCAACTCGTTCGAGACCTTTGTCGGCCGCATCCACCAGCGCCAGGCGATTGGCCTGCAGTTGAATCAAGGTGGCGATCCGCCCATCCGTCTGAAGTACCCCATCGACTTCGATAGCGGGACGCCCGACACACAAACCAGGGATGTGGATAGCGAGCTACACCAATGGGTAGTGCGCGTGGTGTATGGCGAGAGCGAAAGCCACGTGTCGATGTGGTTCGATACGCCCATTGCCGACGTGGCCGACCAACCACCAGCGGTCGAACAGCGAGAGATGGTTCCTGAGTTCGACCGCATCCGACTAGCGCTTGGCAACGATGTGGGCCACTGGCTATTCGACGACTTAATGGTAGCCGAGTCCGCCGAGAAGCTGGCCGAGGCGGCCCAGTTGCTCGCGCAGCCGGTTGCGCAGCAATAGCATACCTACTTTGATTGAGAACGTGTCAATTCCGAAGAAGTCCTTCTCCTGCAACTTTGATTTGAAAGGTTTGAGTCTAATGTCCATCAAGAGATTGCAATTGGCAGCCGCGGCGATGGTCGCCATCGGCCTGAGCATCCAGGGAGCCCATGCTGGCTACATCGATGAACTGCAGAACACTGCTGGTTTGATTTCCCATTGGGGCATGGAAGAAACTACGGGCAACACCGTCGCCGACTCGGTAACCACCGACAGTGTCGATGGCGACAACCCAGGGACTTTTAATGCAGGCAAGGGTGCATCGTTGGGTGCTTCGGGCCCCCGCCCCAGTGATGGCTTCCTGGGGTTCTCGCCCAGCAACAATGCAATCAGTTTCGCTGGCGGCGCCGGCGGAGCAAACAACACCAGCCCTTACGTCGACCCCGACCACCAGGGCTTGCTGATGGACCCTACGGGGTACACCGGTGCGAGCGGCTTGAATGCAGCTACGCTCATCATGTGGTTCCAGATCACCGATAGTACCGAGCAACATTACCACCTGGGCGGCATCCAGCGCGACAGCTCGCTCGGCAGCGGCGGTCGTTACGGGCTTGCGATGAACCACTACGACGACGCTGGCGAAGGGCTTCGTCTGTTCTCCCGCGTGGGTGATCCACAGGCATCCGAGCAAGCAATGAGCACCTCCAACGGTGCTTCTCCCGACTACTATGCCCCGTCGTCAGGCGCTGCCTCCTGGCACATGGCCGTTGCCACCATTGGCAATGACGGTAGCGACAAAGTCATGAAGCTGTACGTGGACGGGGTGCTGCTCGATACAGAAATGTCGGCGGGCAACGCGGGCCTCAACCTGTCGACTCGCGACTCCATCATCTTCGGCCAGGACTCGGACCTCGACAACGGCCGTCAGATGGTTGGCCAACTCGACGAAATTGCGTTCTTTGATCGCGCCTTGTCGGGTGAGGAAATCACCCACCTGTACAACGCAGCCGTCGTGCCCGAGCCAGGTACTGGGGTGGCAATGCTGCTGGGTCTTAGCCTCCTGGCATTGCGCCGACGGGTTTAGTTTGATTTGCGGGCAGCACGTCCAGCTCTGCCGCGCCGTGTGCAATGCGGCGCGGCAGGCACGGCGTGCAGGGCATCCCGCTGGCGGCATCGAATAACATTGAGGACATCTATGATTTGCCACACACAATCGCAGTCCATCGCCATCGCACTCTGCCTTGCGTTGGCAGTGGGTTCCAGTGCGAGTGCAGACTACAGCGACTTTCTCCTGAACCTCCCTGGGGTCACCTCGCACTGGGGCATGGAAGAGACCTCCGGCAACACCGTGTCGGACTCCGTAACGAGCGACTTGGTCGACGGCAACAACCCAGGCAGTTTTGCTGGCGGCGCCGGGGCTTCGCTCAATGTCGCCGGCCCCCGTGCGGCGGATGGCTTTGCAGGTTTCGCCGCCGACAACCGTGCGATCGACTTTGCCGGCCTGGCTGGGCAACGACTCGACATGTCGCCTGGCGGCTACACAGGAACCACGGGGCTCGATGCGTCCAGTCTCACCATGTGGTACCGAATCACCGCTACCGATACCACCCAACACGTCCATCTCGGCGGCTTGGAAGAGGAAACCGATGGCGCCAGTGGCCGCTATGGCCTGGCGCTCAATCACTATCCAACTCGGACCAACACCACGTCGAGTAGCAAGAACGGCGGCCTGCGCGTGTTCGCAAGAACCGCCAACCCGGCCGCCAGTGAAGTGAATTTTCAGACGGGGTATTCCAGCAACAGCAACCCCACGGAAGTGAGCTATTGGGACAGCACCTGGCACCAAGCGTTCGCAACGTTCGCACCGTACGGTCCCGACCAGTGGCGGCTACGCCTGTTCGTCGACGGAAAGCTCAAGAAGCAGGACATAACGGGGCAGGATAACAACAACGACCCCACCACGGTCCCCTCCGGGTCGACGCTGTCGCTCCGCAATGCACTGACCTTCGGAGAAGACGCCGGCGACAACGCCCGCCTGATGGTCGGTCAGTTGGATGAAATAGCGCTGTTCAGCCGCGACGTTACCCCTGCCGAGATTGGTGCTTCGTACCTCGCTGCCAAAGGCATCACCGCCCAGCATAGCCTGCTTCCCGCTCAAGGCATCGTGGCGCACCGCGGAGCTTCCGACACCCACCCAGAAAACACGCTTGCCGCCATCCAAGAAGCGGTCGACTTCGGCGCCCACCAGGTGGAACTCGACGTACAGATCACCAGCGACGGCGAACTCGTCTTGATGCACGACGACACGATCGACCGCACCACCGACGGCACCGGCAGGGTGCAGGACCTTACGCTCGCACAACTGAAGGCCCTCGACGCGGGGTCGTGGAAAGGCGCCGAGTTCGCCGGCGAGCCGATTCCGACACTCCAGGAAGCACTCGCGGCGATCCCGCTGAACATGTGGGTCAATGTCGAAGTGAAAGGCGTGGACGGCAACGACGCTGCCACCGCCGCCAAGGCCGCTGAGATCGTGCACCAGATGCGCCGCACCAGCCAGGCGTTCGTAGCGGGAGGAGCCGACTCACTGGCAGCCGTTTCCACCTACGAATCTACGGAGGGTGTCGACATCCTGACGAACAACCTGGATCGCCAAGATGGAGACACTTCGGCCTACGTTGCCACGACCATCTCCAGCGGGGCGGACTTCATTCAGCTTCGCCACAACCACTCGTTTCCGACGCCCGCCGAAATCCAGTCGCTGGAGAACGCCGGCGTCCAGATCAATTACTTCTTCAGCGACGATGCCGACGATCTCCCGGGACTGCTGAGTGGTGGAGTCGAATTCGTGCTGGCAAACGACCTGGCCGAGATGATGGGGGCCGCGGTGGATGAGGGGATCGTGCCGTTGCTTGCCATCTACCATGGCGACTTCAGCGCCGACGGCGTCGTCGACCAGCAAGACGTAGGTCTCTTCCTCGAAGCGCTCGCGGATCCCGCTGCATACGAATCGAATCACCCCGACTTCCATGTGGACATCTATGGCGACTTCAACTTGGACGGTTCGTTTGGCCTGGAAGACTACGAGGACTTCGAAGACCTAATTACCGGGGGCGCTGGCCCCATAGCTGGCGACTACAACCTGGACGGTATCGTCGACAGCAGCGACTACGTGGTGTGGCGCACCTTCTTCAGTGCAACCGGCGCCGCCGTGCTGCCAGCCGACGGAAACGGCGATGGCAGTGTGAACTTGGCGGATTACACGGTGTGGCGCAACAACCTGGGTGCGACGGGGACAACGATGGCCGCCTTAACCGGCACGAGTGTTCCTGAACCAGCCACCGCTGTCCACTGGCTACTAGCAACCCCCTTGGGCAGCATGGTACTGCGTGTTCGATACGGAGCCAAAGAATGCGAGTAAGGCGACTCAACAACATCGCACTCACGGCGAGCCACCCCGGTGCTCCCGTTCGCGGGTTCACTCTGGTAGAGCTACTCGTCGTGATTGCGATTATCGGCATCCTGGTAGCCCTGCTGCTCCCCGCGGTACAAGCTGCCCGCGAAGCCGCACGGCGCACGCAGTGCGTAAACAACCTGAAGAACATCGACCTGGCCATCTTGAATTACGAGGATACCCACAAGGCCTTGCCTCTAGGCACACCGAACCGTGACGCCCAGTCGATCAACGACCGCACCACCGGTTGCATGCGAGGCGACGACGACACGATCTACAACTCCCATCGCATCAGCGCATTCGTCCTGATCCTGTCGCAGGTGGAACAACAAGCGTTGTTGGATCGGTTTCAGCTCGACAAAACCCCGCTGATATGGAAGTCCGGCGCCGCAGGAGTCGACTGGGAGAAACTGCCTGGACGGGAAGGCCTTGCGGAGTCTCGCCCCGATATTTTCGTTTGTCCCAGCGACAACTCGGTACCCTTGCATCCCGACCCCGACCCAGGCCCCATTCGCGGCCAGCACCCAGCCACTGGGAGCTACGCTTTGTCGAGTGGTACGCTCGGCCCGCCATCGACGAACTGCACGGTCAAGAGCGACAACACCGGTGCCTTCCGGTATCGACGAGAAGTGAAACTGGAGCGCATTGTAGATGGACTGTCCAACACATTCTTCATTGGCGAGGTGCAAGCGGCCGACACTCGCGAAAGCTCTAACATCTGGTCGTTCGCGGCTCGCAACGCCGATTCGCTTCGCAATACGCGAAACGCGTTGAACACTCCACCTGGGCAGGGCCTCGTTGTTACCAAGGGAGCAACGGCCGGCAGCAATGGAGCGTTTGGCAGTTACCACGCCGGTGGCGCCAACTTTGCCATGGGAGATGGGAGTGTCCGTTTCATTACGGACGAGATCGACAGCATCAGCTACGATGCCTACGCAACCATTGCAGGCGAAGAGATCATCAACAAACCATGAGGGTCGATTTGAAGTCACCAACGTGCTTTGCAAACGCCGCCGGCTGGGCTCTGTCGTTGGCTATCCTGCCGGCCGTGCTGGGGTGTTCGGACGGCAAACCCGAGCGGGTGCCCGTGTCGGGCACGGTGCTGATCGACGGCGAGCCACTTACCTATGGTTTCATCAAGGTGATCCCCACCGATGGACGATCCGCCTACGGGCGACTGGACGCCGAGGGCCGTTTTGAGCTGACCACTTACGAAGTCGGCGACGGCGCGTTGCTGGGCACTCACCCCGTTGAGATCCTGGCCGAAGAACCGCTGAGCGACACCAAAAGCAAGTGGCACGCGCCCAAGAAGTACGCCAGCCATCAGACGTCGGAGCTCACTGTCGACATCGATGGCCCAGTCGATGATCTGACGCTCGAACTCACCTGGGACGGCGGCAAACCTTTTGTGGAACACGTGCAGTAGCAAGCCCCGACCTCAATTCTCTGGAGTATTGAGGTCGCCTGCGGTACCATAGCAACTCGTCATCACGCAAGTGCGAAAAAAAGCGGGCCGCGGAATGGGGAGTGGTCTGCGCGTTTCTTTCAAGCGGTGGCTGCGGCAGTGGTTAAGAACTAGAACGAGATCGCAGCACCTGCGGTGACCCACCAAGCCGGCAAGATCACTGGGCATAGCTGGTGCGATGGCATCGTTTCGATTGCCGTCGCCGAACAGCTTCGGGTCCTCCGTCGTGATTTCGGATCGAGAGTTCGTGACAAAATTCACGGACTCTCGTTTTCAGAAGTTTCTAGAATTTTGCACGAACCATTTGCCGATTTGTCCCTCTAATATCAGAGACCGCGAAACACTTCACCGATTTCGGGGTATACTTAACTCAGAAGGTGAACCAAATGCTGAAATTCATATCCAAACACGAACAACCACTGTCGCTCCAGCGGCGATTACCCGTCGCTGCCGAGCCGAACTGGATCGCATTTGCCTATCCGGCGAATGATCGGCCAGGTTGCGCGCTCCCCGGCGAACAGTTCCTGCAAGATCAGCGGCGTTTATGACGCTCGGCCCTACTCCCTCGTGAGTCCCAAGGCCCGGTGTCATAGCGACACGCGGGCCTTTTTCTTTGGCCGAGACGAAAACCCAATACCCCAATTTTGGGGCTGGTAGCTGAGACGGTATAGCAACTGGTTGAAGCCCAGACGACGAGGATTCGAGCGCCTCCCAGCCCACTTGCGCACCCGGTGCGCGCTGAACTTCCCCTAAATCAAGGAGAACGCCAAGTACATAGTCCGTGATGTCGCCCGGACTTCAAACCAACTTGCCCAGCACGGGCAGTTGGCTTCCTCCTCGCGAGGGAGATAGACGAAAGGCTGGCCAGTGCGCGGCGTTCACCCGCTGCAATACCTGGCGGTGAAGCCGGCGGAGACCTGTGTAGGAGCAGGGAAGCCGCCAAGTAACTGAGGGTGTGAGTCGCCGTCCTACCGGTGGAACACTGCCCGAAAGATTGCGAATTAAGTGCGGTTATCGCGAAACGTGCTGGACGGTGGCGAAAGCCACGTCGGACTACGAATCCGAAGTGTCCGGGAAGTTGCCAATCCCTCGGGAGCGGCAGCAAACCGTGCGTGCGACAGAGTCGAAGTGCCTACTGCGAACGCCGCAAGGTGTTCGTGCTGCCCGCAAGGGGATCGGCAGACTACTTCCCGGAGTAGAAAACCGATCGAGCGCGGCGAGAGTGTCCGACGGGCCGCTCGAACCAACCCCAGAAGACTCGTTGCACTACGGCCTGCTGTTGGGCGATGGAGACATCAACAACAGAGGTGAAGGTGATGAAGGGTCTAACACGCCCGTGTGCAGACTTCGCCGAGCCCTGCTCGCGCGGAGGGTCATCACCAGTCGGCATAGAGCTTGCGCTAAGACCGACTTTTACAACACGCCCCGTTGGTCTAACGGTGAGGATAGCGGGCTTTCAATCCGCAGATGAGGGTTCGATTCCCTCACGGGGTGCTGACAATTCGGGCGGAGGTGCAGATGGAAGCACGCCGGTTTTGGGAACCGGAAGCTCTGGGTTCGACTCCCAGGCGCCCGACTGATTTGAGGTAGTCGAGGGCTGGTGGCCCAAGTGGTTCTGATAAGGCCGCGGCGCTGAGTTCGATTCCCAGGACTACCACTGGAGAATGACGAATGTCGAAATACCCAATGACGAATGAACCATCTGGAGAGTGACTATGTCAATGCAACGGCGAAGCAAACGCTTGCACCCAACCTCAATGGGGCTGTGGTGTAACGGTTGCACATCGGACTTTTAATCCGAACGGTGAGGGTTCGAATCCCTCCGGCCCCACTACTGTTGCTCGATGCTCTGGCGTGTAGCTCAGTGGTGAGAGCGGCGACCTTATAAGTCGATGGTCGGAGGTTCAATTCCTCCCACGCCAACTACCAGAAACGCGGGACTGAAGTGTTAGCGGCAGCATCCCTGGTTCTTACCCAGGCGGGTGAGGGTTCGAGCCCCTCTGGTCCCACTTACAACTTGGCACTGGTCGTCTAGCGGCCAAGACCCCGCTTTCGTACAGCGGCGACGCCGGTTCGAGTCCGGCCCGGTGCTCTAGAGAACGCTTCGGCGTTCATGATCTTTGACAACTTACTTTGCACTTATTTGCGCCCATGATGTAGTGGGAGCCTTCCTCGTTGCCATCGAGGGTGTGTCGGTTCGATTCCGGCTGGGCGCATCCGTTGTGCGTGCCCAACGACAGAAGCTTACAAACTAGTTCTTTTGGTAGAACGCCAGACTTGGAATCTGGAAGTACGGGTTCGAATCCCGTGTTTCATGTCGCTTTTGTGACTTGCACGCACACGACTCAGAACGTGGGAAAGCTTGGCATTCCGCGTGCTTCGGGCGCACGAGACCGCTGGTTCGAATCCAGCCGTTCTGACTGAGAAATGATCCGGTGTGGCCAAATGGTAAGGCGGCGGCCTGTTAAGCCGACGAGTGGAGGTTCGAGTCCTTCCGCCGGAGCTTTAGAAGATCGAGCAAGTGCCCTTGACCGAGCGGCTTAGGTGTCAGCCTTCCAAGCTGAAGAGGTGGGTTCGATTCCCACAGGGCACTCTCCGAATTAAGCAACCATTCCGGGGTCGTCGCTGTTGGTAGTGATGCCTGGCTTTGAACCAGGAGTCCGTAGGTTCGATTCCTACCCCCGGAACTAAAGAAAACAAATACTGCGGGGTCGTCTAACGGTAGGACGGGGCACTCTGAATGCTCTGATGTTGGTTCGATTCCAACCCCCGCAGCTTACGGAAGTCATCCGGCTGGATGAGGACGCTGTCTTGAAAACAGTTGGTCGCACCGGCGACTTGGGGGTTCGAGTCCCTCGGCTTCCGCCTTGCAGTCCTGTGGCCTAGCGGCAAAGGCAGCTTCCTTACAAGAAGAGGATCGGTGGTTCGAGTCCACCCAGGACTACTTTACTGTGATGCCCAGATACGCCAACTGGCAGAGCGACTCGATTTAAACTCGAGTGTTTGCAGGTTCGAACCCTGCTCTGGGTAGTAATCGGCTCGGTAGGCAACTGGCAGACCATCTTGGTTTAGAACCAGGAATGCTGTGGGTTCGAATCCCACCCGAGCTACTGAGATGAACATTGTCCTCGTGGAGCAGCTTGGAGTGCTCGCCACCCTGTCACGGTGGAGGTCATGGGTTCAAATCCCATCGGGGACGCTTGACTGAGACCGGAGTTCGGAATGCGGAATCACAACTTTCATTCTGCATTCCCGATTCCGAACTCCGCATTCGCACGGCACGGTACGCAAACTGGCAAAGCGGCGAAGTTCAAACCTTCGTGCTTGTGGGTTCGACTCCCACCCGTGCTACTACGCGTCGGCTGGGCATTGGCGAGCCCCAGTGGCTGTAACCCACCCGCCTTCGGGCTGTGGCGGTTCGACTCCGTCCCGGCGCACTAACGATCCCCAATCGGACCAATGAATACCCAACATGCCAAAGGTCAGAACCCGTCGCGGTTATCGCTACGTCAAGGAACTTGGCGGCGCGGTCCGCCGCGCCCAACCGAGCGTTGGCGCCCGTTGGCTTACCAACCATGGCATGATCAAGGGACGAGTGCTCGACTTTGGCTGCGGGTTTGGTTTCGACGCCGATCACTACGGCTGGGAAGCGTTCGATCCACACTACCGTCAGGCGTTGCCCGAGGGAGCGTTCGACACCGTCGTGTGCAATCACGTGCTTAACATGTTGACCAGAGCAAGTCGTCTGCAAACGCTCGCGATCATACAACGACTACTGGGTGAAGAGGGAATCGCGTACTTGATCGTTCCACGAAACATCCCCGAACGCGGGAAACTGGCACTACGAAAGAGAATCCAGAATTACGTGCGACTATCGCTACCCACCATACATGAGGACCAATGCCTGGCGGTCTATGCGATGACCAGGCACGTAGCACTTACCGACCAAACAGACGAGATCGAGAATCGAATGTGACACGCGACACGGCCCGTTAGTCTAGAGGCAGGATGCGAGACCCTCAATCTCGCGGCAGGGGTTCGATTCCCCTACGGGCTACTAACTACAGCCAAGTGGTGAAACTGGTAGACACGCGACACTCAGAATGTCGTGCCCTTCGCGGCGTGGGAGTTCGACTCTCCCCTTGGCTACTTGAACGAGGAAACGGGACTCAAAAAAAGGGATCGCGTTGCGAACCCAGCTATGGGTTTTGGACTCTCATAAGCATGAGACACATTAGCGCGGGTGAGCCAGTGCTCAGCCGGGCCTCATAAGCCTGGACAGTCGGGTGCGACCCCCGAACCCGCAAATTGAATTGACTGGGTACGCAAACCGGCAAAGCGGCCAGGTCGAGAGCCTGGTGGTTGTGGGAGCAAGTGTTGCCGCCGAGCGATAGCGAGGAAGGAAGGCAACACGCGGTAGTCAATCGCGCAGCGACGGACTCCCACCCTGGTCACTGAACGATCCCGTGGTCCAACGGTTACGACGCCTGGATGACAGCCAGGAGAGCGATGGTTCGACTCCATCCGGGATCACTGAGGAGAGGGGTGAGGGATCAGGGGTCAGGGGTCAGTTTGGTTCCCTGACCCCTGATCCCTGGATCCTGACTCCTCCGACTGGTCTGTAAGTGTTTCGGCGGCACACGTCCGTGGTAAGGACGAAGACCGGGTTCAACTCCCGGACGGACCTCTTAAACGATAATTCGGGCTGGCATGTTCCAAGGGGGCGACTGACTCTTGCAAAGTCGGTGCGTAGGGTTCGATTCCCTTCCGGTCCACTCGATACTAAGGGCTCATGGTCCAACGGGACGACACTGGCTTGGCTGGCCTGAGATCTGGGTTCGATTCCCAGTGGGTCCACTTAAAGATACGGAAGGTAGCCGGATACGGCTCGCCGGGTCGCACTGCTAATGCGAAGCCGCTCAGAAGGTGGCATGTGGGTTCGAATCCCACGCCTTCCGCTCCACTGGATGACAGTGATAGCTCGATGGTGAAATGGACGATCATGCTTCGCTTCGAACGAAGAGTTCTGGGTTCGAATCCTGGTCGAGCTACTTAGAGATTGATGACGAACGACGAAGTACTCAATGACGAATGCTACAGCCCGAGCTGTGCGTTCGTCGTTCGGGACTTCGTCATTTGCTTATGGTGTCCGTAGTGTAATGGTCGCGCACGCCTGTTTGTGAAGCAGGAAGCGGTGGGTTCAATTCCCCCCGGATACCCTTTTACGCGAGTGTGCTCCTGGGAGAGCAGTCAGCCTCCAAAACTGACGGACAGGGTTCGAATCCTTGCGCTCGTGCTTCAGGAGTCGGAGGGCAGGCGGCTGCGCCGCCGGCTCCTGAAACTTCTAATAGCCTGTAGGTGTGGCGGACTGCATACGACCGTGCGAAGGTCGAGGGCCAGGTTCGATTCCTGGACGGGCTACTCTTCACACCTGGCAGTTCGGTCAACCGCGGCCAGAATGCGGTGGACTGCAAGCCCTGAGATTAGCCTCACGCCAATTGTTGACAGGGTCCAGAATTGGTGTAGAGTTAGGGCGTGTCTACTAATCCTGCCAATCTGCTTCGCGAGCATGGTCTGCAAGTAACGGCCCAACGACTGGCTGTTTTGCGGGCGGTTTCCGCGCGTCCCCATTCGACGGCCGACTCCGTGGCCGAAGAAGTTCGTGCGGAGATCGGGACCATTTCGCGTCAAGCGGTATACGACGCCCTGGGAATTCTGGTCGAGAAAGGCCTGATCCGACGCATCCAGCCTGCTGGTTCACCGGCTCTGTACGAGGACCGCGTCGACGACAATCACCACCACGTAATTTGTCGCACTTGCGGCAAGACGGTCGACGTCGATTGCGCGGTGGGCGAGACGCCGTGCCTTACTGCGGCCGACGATTCCGGTTACCAGATCGACGAGGCGGAGGTCATCTACTGGGGAACCTGCCCCGAGTGCCGCGCCGAGTTGCAGCAGTCGGAACCGTAGACACAAAGCGCTTGAGTACGGGAAACACAAATCACTTTCAACCAGGTATAGGAGACCCACATGCCCGCCCTTCCCATCCCACTCGAAAGAGTAGGCAAAACCTGCTTTGCTGCCTTGGCAGTTGGTTGCCTGCTAATTAGTGGCAGCCAGTCTGTTGCCGAGGACACCCAACAACAAGTCGCCAATACCCCACAGGAGCCCGCCGTGAGAAAGTGCCCTTTCGATGGTGCGATGAAAATGTTCGCCGACATGGGCGGTGCAACGCACGTCAGCACCGACGCCGCCGCTGCGAATACCGAAATCTATAGCGAGATGGCGGGCCAGCCGATGTCGGTACAAGACTGGTGGCCCAATCAACTGAACCTGACAATTCTGCATCAGAATTCGGTCAAGAGTAATCCACTCGGCCAGGACTTCGACTACGCGGTAGAGTTCGAGAAGCTCGACCTGGCCGCGGTGAAGAAAGACCTCGAAGAGCTGATGACCACCTCGCAAGACTGGTGGCCCGCCGACTACGGTCATTATGGTCCGCTGTTCATTCGCATGGCATGGCATAGCGCAGGCACTTATCGAGTGTCCGACGGTCGTGGCGGTGCTTCGGATGGCACGCAGCGGTTCGCGCCGCTCAATAGCTGGCCCGATAACGCGAACCTCGACAAGGCGCGGCGACTGTTGTGGCCCATCAAACAAAAGTACGGCAACAAGCTCTCGTGGGCCGATCTGATGGTGCTCGCCGGCAACGTGTCGCTCGAGTCGATGGGCTTCGAGACCTACGGATTTGCCGGCGGTCGCGCCGACGTGTGGGAACCTCAAATGGACGTGTACTGGGGACCTGAAAACGAGTGGCTGGGCGGCGAGCGTTTCCGCGGTGGCAGCGACCTGGATAACCCACTAGCCGCCACGCAGATGGGTTTGATTTACGTCAATCCCGAGGGACCCAAAGGCAAGCCCGATCCGATGGCTGCCGCACAAGCGATTCGCGAAACGTTCGGCCGCATGGCAATGAACGACGAAGAGACCGTGGCCTTGATTGCCGGCGGCCACTCGTTCGGCAAAGCCCACGGCGCGGCCAGCCCTGAAGATTATGTCGGACCCGAACCCGAAGCAGCCGGCCTCGAAGAGCAAGGACTCGGCTGGAAGAACACGCTGGGCAGTGGTAACGCTGGCGACACCATCACCAGCGGATTGGAAGGCGCGTGGACAACCACGCCGAACCACTGGTCGCACGATTACTTCAAGAATCTGTTCGAATACGAGTGGGAACTTACCACAAGCCCAGCCGGCGCGCAGCAGTGGACACCCACCGACCCATCGGCCAAGGGCACCGTGCCCGACGCACACGACGACTCGAAGTCGCATGCGCCGATGATGTTCACCACCGACTTGGCACTGAAGTTCGACCCGGCGTACGCCAAGATCTCGCGGCGATTCTATGAGAAGCCCGAAGAGTTCGAGCTGGCCTTCGCCAAGGCGTGGTACAAACTGACGCACCGCGACATGGGTCCTCACGCACGGCTGTTGGGTCCGGAAGTTCCGGAACCGCAGCTGTGGCAAGACCCAATGCCTGAGGTCGATCACGAATTGGTCAACCGGCAAGACGTCGCCGAACTCAAGGGCCAGATCCTCGACTCCGGCCTGAGCGTGTCCGATCTGGTTTCTACTGCCTGGGCATCGGCTTCCACGTTCCGTGGTTCCGACATGCGTGGCGGAGCCAACGGCGCGCGAGTGCGCCTGGCGCCGCAGAAGAGTTGGCAGGTCAACGAACCGGCGCAACTTGCCAAGGTGCTCGGCGCGCTGGAAAAGATTCAGCAGGACTTCAATAGCTCGGCAGCGGGCGGTAAGAAGGTGTCGATGGCCGACCTGATCGTGCTGGCCGGCTGTGCTGGCGTGGAGAAAGCTGCCAATGCAGCGGGCCACGACGTGAAGGTTCCCTTCACGCCTGGCCGCACCGACGCCACGCAAGAGATGACCGACGTCGAGTCGTTCGCTCCACTGGAGCCCACCGCTGATGGCTTCCGCAACTATCTGGCCGAAGGCCACGGCCGTCCGGCCGAGCAGATGTTGGTCGACAAGGCGCAGCTCCTGGAGCTGACCGCGCCGGAGATGACCGCGCTAGTTGGCGGAATGCGAGTGCTGGGCGCCAACTACGGCGAGTCGAAGCACGGCGTCTTCACCGACAAGCCCGGTACGCTCACCAACGACTTCTTCGTCAACTTGCTCGACTTGGGCAACGATTGGGAGAAGAGCACCGATGGAGTGTACAAGGCGGTCGACCGCGAGTCGGGCGACGTGAAGTGGACCGGCACACGGGTCGACCTGGTGATCGGCTCGAACTCGCAACTTCGCGCCATCGCAGAGGTCTACGCCTCGGAGGGTGCGGAGGAGAGGTTTGTCAAGGACTTCGTCGCCGCCTGGAGCAAGGTGATGAACCTCGACCGCTTCGACGTTGAACGAGCCAAGCGCAAGGCTTCCCGCGCTGTGGCGGCTCAATAGCAAACGCAACAAGCAGTAGAAATTGATGTGCACACTAGCCCCGAGCAAGCTTGCTCGGGGCTAGTTTTTTGTTGCGCGGTGCGGAACTACCTCACGGCGTATTCACCGCCGAATTCGCCCGCTCGGTATTCTACCGCGGTCGGAACGCCTACGCGAAGCAGAAACCTGCGGAGCTCGATGAGCATTGAGATCCCGATTACTCCCTCGCGTCGAGGTCTTCGGGCAGTTCTCGGAGTGCGGGGTCGAAGACGATGCGGATGTCCTGCTGGTTCATCTTGGGGTTAGTGTGGCTGGGATACCGAATCGACCCACCCGCCTGATTCGCCTGGTAGGTCATTAAGGACAGGGGTTCTTCGGGAAGTTGCGATAAGCGGAAGCGGCCCTGCGCGTCGGTCTTGGTCCATGGTGGAGGACCACGCTGGGGCCTCGAAAGGCTCCTGCCCGAAGCCATGTGCGTGCTAACCGTAACGCCCTCGACAGGATTGCCGTCGAGATCGACCACTATGCCGGCCAAAGTTTGACCGTGGCTCTTGAGTTCTGCATCGGGCAGTTCCAGTGTCGAGCCATCCTCCAATTCCATGGTATGGAAGTAGGGCGATTGATAAACCCAGTCGCGGACTTCGGCATCCGCTTGCGGTTCGATCTCCAATTGATAGCGGTCGCCCTTGTGAAGTCCACCGAGTCTATACGTCCCCTCTTCGTCGGTTTCCGTTTCGCCCCACAAGTCGTAGCGAGTCCCCCGTTCGTCGGGTTGGCGAGGTCCTGCGCGGCGCAGTCGGACCTCCACGCCGGCAACCGGCTTGCCGCCACGCACGACGCGACCGACCACCGACGTGCCGGCTGACAGCTTGAGCATCATGACTTTGTGGAGCGATTGGTCCCAGGCATGGCCTTCCGCCGCCGGGATACTTTGCTGCGCGGTGCCCGTGTCGGACCACGCGGTCACGCGAGTTGCCACGTATGGCGAGAGTCCCGCCAGCTGGAATCGCCCTTCGGCGTCGGTCACGCCGGCCACTTGTTGGTAGGGTGAGGCCTCGTTCTGCGCCTGCACGGCCTTGCCCGCCAATGGATTTCCGTTTTCGTCCATTAGAGTGCCGTCGATCACTAAGCCGCGTCCGATGCGAATCACGATGTCGTCGGGCACCGCGTCGGCGGTAACCGTTGCCGTGGGATAGTCCGGTTCTAGTTCCACCTTATGTCGCGCCGAGTAGGTCGGAACGAAATAGCCGACTACTTCGTGACGAATCGAGAACGTGTAAGTTCCCTCGATCACTGGCATCTCGAAATGTCCATCCGCGTCCGACACGCAGATGGCTGAGGTTATGTCGGGCATCGTGTTTTCTTCCGATTTTCGCACTCCGCGAACGTAGACACCTGGAACAGGCTCCCCGGTGTCGCTGTCCACCACTCGCCCTGTGAGCAGACGAAAGGCGGGTAACTTCAATTCCACCGGTTGGTTGTCGCCGGGCTGGATATCCATCGTTTGCTTCATGCCTGGCACCGGGTGGAGTGGATCGCCCGCGTAGTACACCGTATGGACACCCGGCTTGTTGACAGCCAGCACTGCGACGCCATCGGGACCGATCGCGGCCGCGCCGCCGTATTGGCGGTCTTCGTTCACCGCTTCGACACCGCCTTCGTTAACGGGATTGCCTTGATGGTCGACCACCCGGATCTTCACGCATGGATTCTGTTCGATGGAAACTCGCATCGGTGTGCGATGGAGTGAGAATTTCCCGCCACCCCCATTCGAATAGGTCACGCTGTCGTCTGACCCGTTGGTTGTGTCTACCAGAAAGAAGCCGTTATGACCAACAGGGCTTTCGCAACGCACGGAGATGCGATACCCCTCCGGCATGTTCGGCAACTGGAACTCGCCCTGAGCGTTGGTGCGTGTATCGAACTGGAGTTCGGAACGAATGAGGTTCAAGTCGCCGGGCGCGCGCAGAAACGCATCGGCGGTGTTCACGTGATGCGTGAGACCGACAACTCGCAACCTCGCATTCGGCACGGGCTGGTCTCCCTGATCGACAATCACCCCCGCCACGTCGGCTGCGGCTGACAGCTGGAAGTGCTTGTCTGTTTCTTCGAACGCATCGATGGGCAACCACTGGAGGGCATGGTCGTTGCTCCAACACAAGAGCTGCGCGCCGGCATCGCCCCGACGCAACTTGTTGATGATCTCGTCCATGCGAGGCGGAATGCCGACATTAGTGAAGCGAAATTCACCTTGGGAGTTGGTCGTGGTGCGGGCTAGCACGTCACGTGCATGAGGAAAGGCGGCCGAAGCGTATTGGATGCCGCCGAGGTTGGCCCGCAAGACAACTGGCACATCGCTCATCGCCTGGCCGTCGGCATTGCGAACCGTCCCGGCGACCGAAATAGTCGGTTGCGTTGGCGAAGGGTCTTCGCTCAGTACGACAGGGTTCATGGCTGCCGATTCGCTCGCGGCAGAGGCCACCGGACGCGTCGGTTCGGCGGTGGCGATTGCCACGGCCAAACCAAGTACCGTTGTCAGAACCATCGCACCTGCGAAAGGCAAACCACCTTGCTTGTGAGACTTTGCCATGAGCCACTTTAGCCGCGACTCGAAACCGCGCTTGTCGGCCATCGCGCAGGCAATGCGATGGTTGGCCGCCTGGCAGCGATCGACGACTTCGAGCAATCCGAGTGCGTACTGCCGGGCGTCGAGACCGGAGTGCGCGAGCGACCACTCGTCGCAAGCACGTTCGCGCAGCCGGCGGACTTCACCAGCGGCCAGCCACACCGGCGGGCTGGGCCATAGCAAACACGCGGCCAGCTGAGCGAGCAGGTCGCTCCAGGCGTCGCGCCGTGCGATGTGCCCCAGCTCGTGCAGCAATGTCGCTCGCTGCAATTGCGGGGGCCAGTCGTCCAGGTTCTCTGGCACCACAACGACCCACCGGCCCAGCCAGCAGGCCATCGGCATCGAGTCGGCTGCCGACAGCTTCACTTGCACTGGGCGCTTCAATCCGCACTCTGCTGCCAACTGGCGAACTCGCACCTGTAGCGACTCGGGAGCTTCGTCACATCGCGCGACATGCCGAGCGAGTCTCGCCAAGCAGAATACTACACGCAGTAACAAAGCGCATGTCACGCCAATACAAACTGCGAGCACCCACCCACGCCAGCCGACTCGAGCGGAAGCAGGATCGTTATCGGTGGCCGCAACCAGCGGGGCTTCCGGCGAACTGGAACGATGGACCTTCGACGCCTGCGGATCGATCGTATTGGTGGCCACTTCGCTGGCTGGCGCCGCCGCGATTGGTTCGTCGGCGACCCGAAGCTCATCTTGCTCGCGGAGTTCGAGCGCTTCCGTGTTGGCCGCTGGTAGAGAAGCAACTGGACTGGTCGTTGACGAGCCGTTCACCTCGATCGGCTGGGATGAACTTGCCGCTAGCGGAAGCGTGCACCGCCAAGCGGGAACCACTAACGCGACAACCGGCAACAGCAGCGCGCAGGCGAACGTGGCGATCAACACTCGATGCGCCGCAGCCGCCGAGCGTCGTTCGACCAACCGGGCGATCAACAACGACACGGCCACGAGCAGCGTGGCGCGGAGAGCCCAATCCACTAGTGTGAGAGCAAACATCAATCTTTGCCTTTCACAGGAATCTTCAGGTCGTTCATCGACTTGTGCAACCGCAGGCCGAACGAGCTATCACGCAGCATCTGGTACCTCACGCGCTGGTCGTCGACCACCAGGCTGCGGTCGCCGAGGCGTACGGCGTACGTCTCGGGCGGCAAGCCATTGATTTCGAACCGCCCGTCCTCGCCCACCACAACGCTCACCAAATCCCACGCCGGATCACGACCGAAGGCCAGCTTCAAGTGCTGTGGAAGTGGCTCGCCATCGGTGCGTTCGATCCGGCCGCGGATCGAGAGCGGATCGACAACTCCCAGCGTGCCCACATCACGAGTCTCGCCCGACACTGGAACCGAAAACGTCTTGGTAGTAATCACGTAAGGACTCTCAGAACGCTTGGCTTCGCCAACCACCGAGTAAATGCAGTAGCGTTGGTCGGGCGGGAGGTGATGGAACTCGAACCGCCCCGCTTCGTCGGTCACATCGCCCACCGCAGCAATGAAGATGCCATCGTCTGTCCCGCGGTCGAGTTGTGCCACTGCCAGGCTCATACCACCGACCGGTTGGCCTTCGTGCTCCACTCGACCAACCACACTGGCGCCGCTTTGCAGTTCGACACTCACCGGCTTCGCTCCCGGCTCGAGCAGTATCACTCGCGCGCCACAGGATCCGTAACTGGTTATGGTCACGTCGAGACCCAAGAAGTCATCGGGCACTGCCAACGCGAACCGTCCCTGGGCGTCAGTAACAGTCGGATCGACGTCGACACGCCCCCACCACCGCCGAGTAGGAGTCTTTGCCCCGTGCGGCGAGACCAACGCGCCCACCACCGGCGCCCCATCCTGCGTCACCACGCCCGATATCGTGCGACTTGGATCGATGCTCTCGGGTAGCGGCTGGAGACTCAGTTCCAGCGGCCCATCGCTGGGATCGACCAGCTCAGTTTGCAGGGCGTTGCGACCTGGCAGGGTGAGCACCAAGCGAAACTTGAGACTCGGATCGAGTTCCTCGATCACGAAATCGCCCGACTCGTCGGTCATGGTCCACTTGCCGCAATCGAGATAGCAGCTGGGGCAGAAGATGCCTCGCCCCACTTTCGGCGCTGCGGTGGAGATGTCCACCCGCACGCCAGCCAGCGGCTCACCTCCCGGTGACGTGACCTTGCCGGTAATCGCCGGACTCTGCGCCATGACCGCCGGCGTTGCACACGCCAGGGCGAGCATCATTGGCACGACGAACAGCACTTGGTGTGGCATCGATCAGTTACCTTTCTGGTGCTTTGGCCGCTTCCCCTTCTTCGAGGCTTGCTCGGCCTCGTCGATCATCGCCCGCAGCCGAGCGAGGTCGTCGCTGCTTAGCCGCATGCTGGGATCGCTGAGATGCGCAGCCAAGGCATCTTCCAGCGACCCACCAAAGAACACTTCCAGCACACGCTTCATGGCCGAACGTCCCTCGCTGGCCGGAGACTTGCTGGGCGCGTAGATGTACCTGCGACCTTCGAGCCGATGTCGCAGCAAGCCCTTTTCTTCCAGCACCCGCATCATGGTGCGAACAGCCGTGTAAGTCGGCGCGTCGGGCAATCGCTCGTGCACCTCCGCCGCCGAAACCTCTCCCGCCTGGAACACGATGTCCATGATCTGACGTTCGCGTTTGCTAAGCGGAGACTCGGGCACGGGACGGGTTTCTCCCAAGAGCGCGGTTGCGGCGGCTCGCAAGTGTTGGTTTTTTAACACATGCCGTTTTTTTAACACCTCGAGCCAAGATGTCAACAGCCGATGCGAAAAAGTGGGAAACAGATCCGAACTGGTGCACGTCACTCGCAGCGGTACAATGACGCAAGTGCTTTGGAAACCTGGAGATCCAACTTGGCGAAGCACCTGCGTTCGAGCCAACACATGACAGCCATCTACCACGACGAAACATTCACCAAGCACGCCCTCGCCGCTGGCCTGTTGCAGCAGTTGCACGACGTCGGCGGGCATTTTCAAGTCTCGGCTTGGAGCGATTCAGCGCTGTCGCTGCCGGCGGGTGCCACGCATTTTGGGTTTATTCTCGAGGGCGACGCACATTTGACGGGCGGGTCGGGCGCGTTCGCTCTAAAGGCCGGCATGTACTTCTCTCTGCCAGGCTCCGGCAAGGTGGGCGGCGCCGGCGCCGGCTTGGTGATTACGCAGTTCGAGTACCAGGGACTCTTCCAACTCGGCGGGCCAGTCGAGTCCACCGGGCGACTTCAGTACATCGACGGCTGCAGCGACACGCTGCTCATCTCGCCCGTCGTACGGGGCGAAGCGTGCCTGAACCTGTTAGTCATTCCCCCTGGCACCGCGCAGACCGCGCACACGCACCCTTCGTTTCGCGCGGGACTCATCTGCGGCGGTAACGGGCACTGCCAATTGCAGCGAAAGCGCGTGCCGCTCGCAGCGGGCGACGTGTTTGTGATAGAGCCCGACGGTCTGCACAGCTTCCACACCGCCGAACAGTCGCTCGCGGTGATTGCGTTTCATCCCGATAGCGACTTCGGCCCTCATCGCGACGATCACCCGATGGTCAATCGCACGATTGTCGAAGGCGTATCGGCCGCCAAGCTTTCGCCTGCTGAGCGGCGCATCTGCGAGCATGCCCCATGAAGTGCCCCGAATGCGGACACGACCAGAAACACAAGTACGGCATGACGTGCTCGTGCGGATACCAGTTCACGCTCGATCCCAAGCAAGATAAGATCAGCGACGGGAAGTTCCTGGCATTGGTGCGGAACGCCAGCAGCAACGACACTTATTACTTCACCAAGAACCAACTCGTCGCGGCCTACTGCCGCCGCGAAGTCAAAGGCCGCATGGGCGGGGTAGTCGTTGTTGCCATCATTGGTTTGGTCATGTCGTGCGTGGCATGGTTTGGTATCCGTCCAGAAGTCGACGTTGTGTGGATATTTTTGCTGGCGGCAGGACTCCTGATTCTGTTTGGCGGAACGTGGGCAGTGCTTCAATGGCGTCCGAACCAAGCACGCATGGAATCGGCGATCGACAAGTGGCTTGCAGAAGGCAAGCCGATTCCCCGTTTGCTGCTTCATCCCAGCTTGCAAGAGCCGCCGCCCGAGTGGGACGAACCCGACATCTACGACTACGGTGTCGAGTCGATTCTGATCGTCGAGCACGACCTGCTGGTCGACTTGCTGGTCAAGAACGGCTTCCACGCCAGCCAGCGGTGTTTGATCGTCTCCGAGACCGGCTACCCGGGCTACATCGCCAGTCGCATCACAGAACTGCTGCACGAACGGCCGGATCTGCCGATCTACCTGCTGCATGACTCGACGCGTAAGGGGGAGCGGATGATCGAACGCATCGATCAGCAACTCCGTTTGCCGCACCATCGCGAGTTCATTGATTTGGGTTTGTTCCTGGAAGACGTGAAACGAATCAAGCGACTCCGGCCGATGCTCTCGGCGAGAGACGACTACGCCATCGCGCTCGACTATATTGGCTATGGAATGTTGGTCGGTGGACTGAGCCAGGCGCTCGACGAGCAGTTGACGCTCGCCGCGGTGCTCGACGCTCAAGCCGCCGGTGGTTACGAAGCTTCAAGCTTCGGCTGATCGAAAGGGATGGGCCATGAACTGGAAGAACTCACAACGTCTGCTGTTAGTCGCCGCGGTGGTCCTGGGGTGCACTAGCTGCGGTAACGGCGCCGGCACCGCCCAGCGCGATCAATTCCTCGCCGCGCGGCAGTTGGTGGTCGATGGCAAATACCAAGAGGCTACCGCGCCGCTCGAAGCGTTTATCACTCAACATCCGGGCAACAAGTTCTGCAGCCGCGCGGGATTATTCCTCGGCAAAGCGTATCTCGCGCAAGACGACATGGCGCAGGCGAAGAAGTGGTTCCAATGGACCGTCGACAACCACGCCCAAACGCTCGAAGGCCACAAGTGCAAGTACAAGCTTGCCATGTGCGCTGTTCTGGAAGAGCAATACGACAAGGCGAGTGATCAATTCGCTACGCTGGCCGAGAAGCCCGACGGACCTTTGGCCGCTGAGGCGACCGCGTGGCAGCGGTGGTTGAAGAAGCAAGCCGCCAAACCTGAGGCAGGAAACGAGTAGGGCGGCCCTGCGCATGTCGGCATTGTTCGGTTTCACTGGCACACCCGAGCGCGACTGGCTCGCGGCGATGGGGCGTGCACTCGCGCACCGTGGCGGTGGCAAGCCACAGTTGGTCGAGTTGCCAGCAATTTCAGTTGGATACGACTACGCCGACAACACCAAGCAACTCGGCATCGGCTGCGGCGGCGTACACCGCCAGGGCGATGCATTGATTGTGGCCGCGGGATTCTTCACCGCGCTGCTGCCGGGCGATGGCCCTCCGCTGGCGCGTCTGCTCGATGCTTACCTCACGCGCGGCTCTAGCTCGCTGGAAGAGGTCCACGGCGACTTCGTGTTCGTGGTGTTCGACGGACGAGCGATGCATCTGGTCCGCGATCCGGCAGGCGCGCGAAGCGTCTACTACGGCCAGCTTCATGGGCGGTGGTTCTTTGCTATCGAGCCGAAAGGCCTCTTGGCGGTGCCGGAGTTTCCACGTCGCTTGCGCGCCGCATCGCTCGCCCAGTACCTTGCGTTCAGCTTTGTGCCCCCGCCGCATACGATGCTCAAGAACGTGATGGCGCTGCCCGCTGGTCATGTGGCGGTCTTCGATGGCTATGCCCCGCCACGCGTCGAGCGGTACTTTCAACCCGAAAAGCGGGAAGCCAGCGACCATCGCGACGAACGAGAGATCGTCGCCGACTTTCGAAGTGCCATGTCGCAAGCGGTATCCGAGCGACTGCACTCCACAGGCCCCGTTGGTGTGTTCCTGTCAGGCGGGCTCGATTCGAGCCTCGTCGCGGCCGAAGTCGCACGCCAAGCACCCGGCCGTGTGAAGACCTACGCTCTGCACTTCGGCCCGCGCTACCCCAATGAGTTGTCGTTTGCGCGCGAGGTGGCCGATCGCGCAGGAACGGTACACCGCGAAGTACTGCTGCGCCCTCGCGACTTCCTACCGCGGATACGCGAAATGATCTGGCAGTTGGACGACCCGATCGGCGATCCGATCACGATGCCCAACTACGAACTTTCGCGGCTGGTTGCTCGCGACCACCGCGTTGTGTTCAACGGCGAAGGGGGCGATCCCTGCTTTGGTGGCCCAAAGAACCTGCCGATGATGCTGCAACATTGGTACGGCGGTGTCGAACGCGGTGAGATGTTTCGCGAGCGAGCCTACCTGGCGTCGTACCGCCGGGCGTACGAAGAGGTCTCGCGGCTGCTTGCACCGGAAGTGGCTGCCGAGATCGACTACCACCGCGACTTGGAACAAGTGCTCAGCCCCTACTTTCAAACCGACCAACCGCGGAACTTCTTGAACAAGCTCATGGCGATCAATATTCGCCTAAAAGGCGCTCAACTCATCCTGCCCAAAGTCGAGCGCATGACCGGAGCGGCAGGTCTGGCGCCGCTCGCTCCGCTGTTCGCAGGACAGATCATTGCGCTCAGCATGCAGCTTCCCCCGAGACTAAAGCTGCATCAGGGTATCGAGAAGGTGATTCTCAAGCGGGCGTATGCCGACCTGCTGCCGCAGTCGGTCATCGAGCGACCCAAAAGTGGCATGCGAGTTCCGGTGAATTTCTGGTTCCGCGGCGAGATGCGCCGCTACGCCCGCAAAGTGCTCAGCCGCAGCGCGCTCGAAGAGTCAGGCATCTTTCAACCGCAGCGAGTAAAACAGCTGCTCGACTACAGTACCGAAGAGGGGCCCGGACGGTACGGCCTGCGGCTGTGGATGCTGCTGACGTTCGAACTTTGGCGACGCATCGTGCTGGAGCGGGAATCGCTTTGACGTCGAAGCTGCGCACGCCCTGCGCGAAAGCCCGCCAAATACTTGAAGAAACGAACTATCACCTTCCGTCGGCTGTTACAATGGTCGGTATCTCGTCTATAGGCTCGTCTGGCTAACTGTTCGCTTGGGAGGGCTCCGAAGATGAAACCTTCGTCCCAGCTTCTTGCGCTTGGTACACTCTTCTTACTGTGTCGATTCGCGATAGCAATCGACTACAGTTGGACCGGCATCCCGAACCCTCCCAATCCCCCGCTATTCGATGGTGATTGGTCCAACGTGACGCGGTGGGACCATGGCACGTTCTATCCTTCGACTAGTGCCGATTCGGCGTCAATTGCTCCGTTGGGCGATCCGTTCTTTACCGTGGTGATGGACGAGCAGGTTCACATCGGCGCAATGAATTTTAACTCGCCCAACGCGTTGCTCGATCTGACCAACCGTGTTTTCCGAGTCGACGGAGCTAACGATTGGCTGGCGGGCACGGTCATCTCGCACAACACGCAAGTTCTCGACAGCGGCGCCGGCACTCTGACTCTCGGCCCCGATGCTACGGCCACGTTCGATCGCACCACGCTGATCGACACTGCGACGGTCGACCTGCAAGGCAATCTGAAAGTCGAGGCGCTCACCAACAACACGCAACTCACCATCACCCATGGTGCAACCAACACGGGCTTGATCGAGGTGCTTACCGACAGCACCGCCAGTTCGAAGCTAGTACTCAATAGCGGACCGCTAACGAACAGCGGTGGTGGCTCCGTTGGTGAACTCCACTTCAACGGAATCGGCGCCGGCGTGCGAGAGTTTCAAGGAGACCTGATAAACGATGGCGTGGTCCGCGTGATGAACGACGCCCGATTCAGCAAGTTTGGAACCACTGTCACAAATGCCGGGGCGTGGGTGATTGATCCTGACGTTACGTTGTCCTTGAATGGCAGTGGGCAGACGTTCGATCACAACGGAAACGACATTAACGTGCTAGGCGATTTTGAAGGGTTGGGACTGACGTTCAACTTCAACGATGGCAGCATCTCAAACAATGGGCTCACACTTACCAACTCGACGCTCAACATCGGCGCGGAAGCGGGCGATGGGTCGTTCACCATTCTCGGAAACAGCGGATACAGCGGCAACTTGAAAGCAGTTCACGAGCTCACGGTTCTCTCGACCACGCATGCAACCAACGTGACCGCCGCCAATGGGTTCACCAACAATACTCAACTGAAAATCGAAAGCGCCGGGACGAACCTGTCTCGTCTGACCGTAACTAGCGGGGCCCTGGAGAATCTCGCCGCTGGGACGATCACGCTCACCAGTGACAGTGGTCTTACGCGTCTGAACAGCGATCTGACCAACGCCGGCACGGTGGTTATCGAAGGCAACGCTGCGTTCGAGAAGACTAATGGAGTTGTCAGCAACAACGGAACGTTCACCATCGCAAGTGGATCCAACTTCAGCAACAGCACCCAGATGGTGTGGAATAATGATGGTGGAGTGCTCGATGTCCAAGGCGAGTTTAGCCCAGTATTCATGACGCTGAACTACAACGACGGAATGATCACCGGGCAGCCAATCACGCTCACCAACTCCAACCTTAACCTCGGACCAAATGCTGGCAGTGGCACCTTTTTGCAGCGCGGAAGCAGCACCTATAGCGGTGACATTCAAGTCAACCAGTCGGTCACCGTGCTCTCTGATACTGTCAACACCGCGATAGTGGCTGCCGATGGTTTCACCAATGATGGGGAACTCATCCTCAATAGCACCAACACCGCCGAGGCCAAACTCACTATCTCCAGCGGGTTGCTCACCAACGCGTCCACCGGGACACTGGGGTTCGAGGGCGCGAATGGCCTTCGGACTTTGGTCGGCGACCTCACCAACGCGGGCTTGATGCAGGTCAACGGCGATACGGCGCTCTCCGGCATTGGCTCGTCCGTGGTAAACTCCGGCCAATTGAATATCGCTTCGAATGCCGCGCTCAGAATGACCTCCGGGGGCAATCAGTCGTTTTCCCAGCAGGGCGGCACGCTTGCTAACGATGGCGAGTTTGTCGCCGACTTTGTTATCGTCAACTTCACCGGCGGCAACATCGCCGGCAATCCGATCGTGATTTCGATCGGCCAGCTGCACATTGGTGCCTCCGCGGGCACGGGAGCCTTTATCCTGCGTCGCGGTAGCGTTTACAGTGGTGACCTGCTGGCCGGCCAAACCGTCACGATGCGAGGTGATTCACACAACACAGTCGTCTCGGCTGCCAGTCCTTTTTCTTCCAGTGGTTTGTTGATTCTGGAAACCTTGGGCGCCAGCTCTCGGTTTGACGTGAATGGTGGGCCGCTAGTAAACAACAGCGATGGCGAGATCCGTTTTACTGGCACTCCCGGCCTCCTCGAACTGCGGGCCGACATCAACAACCAGGGACTGATCACAATCGAAGACGACGCCTCACTCGGCACCACTGCCAAGAACATTGTGAACTCGGGTGTCTTCCAAGTCGACGCGGTCGGCAAGATGATTGGCACTTCGTTCGTGAACGAAGCATCGGGACTGATAACCGGCAGCGGTGGACTCGACGTCACGCAATCCAGCTTCACCAACTCTGGCGAGTTGGCCCCTGGAAACGGTATCGGCAGCTTCGAGATCACCGGCAGCATGGGCTCGACTGCCTCGGCGCTACTCTCGCTAGAGATTGGCAGTACAGCGGAGTACGACCAGTTGCTGGTAAGTGGTAACGTTCTGCTCGACGGGAATCTGGCCGTGCAATTGGTCGATCTGGGAAGCGGCCTGTTTATTCCGTCCGCCATCGACACGTTTACCGTGCTCACCGCCGGTAACATCGTCGGCGGCGCACTGGCCAACGTCGCCAACGGGACGCGGCTCTCCACCTTGGGCGGCGAAGGTTCGTTTCTCGTAACTTATGACGAGGTGACCGATGCCGTAGTATTGTCGGATTTCGCCACAGAACTGGTCGGTGACTACAACGACGATGGCGTGGTGAATATCGCCGACTACACGGTGTGGCGAAACAACCTGGGCGGCCCCGGCGGTACGCTGCCCAATGATACTACCGCCGGGGAGGTTGGTGCCGCCCAGTATGATCTTTGGAAAGCCAACTTCGGCAATGCTCTGCCCGCAGTGGGGACAGCTTTAGCAAACGTTCCAGAGCCGACCACCGCCGCGCTGCTCGCGCTAGTGGCCGGATCGGTGCTTCCGTGGCGACTGAAGCTAGTTTTGTTCCGCCGCACCTTGTAGCAACGCCAGCGTCGATCGGCTGGGTGCGTCGTGGCACGAATCTGTGCGAACCGAGAGCCCCTTCAGCAGCTTGAGTTCGGTCGCCTTCACGGCCAACGCAGCGGCGTTCGAGACATTGAACTTCTTGAGAATTCGCGAGCGATCGACTTCGATCGTGCGTTGCGAAACGTCCAAGTCTAGCGCAATCTGCTTGTTGAGCTTACCTTCAAGCAGCGACTCCAGCACCTCGCGCTCGCGAGTTGTGAGCTGATTAAGAGAGGACTGTAGCTTTTGCACATGTTCGGAAACGATGCGCGATGCCACGTCTTTTTCAATGGCGTGCTTGACCGCCGCCAGAAAATCGTCGGGGGAGACAGGCTTCTCCAGCAATGTTGTGGCTCCCAACCGCATGCAATCCACAGCGGTCCGCACGTCCGCATAGCCGCTGATCACAATAGTGGGGATATCGATCTCTCGGCGCTCGAGTTCCGACTGCAGCGCGATCCCGGTAATGCCACCACTTAGTCGAATGTCGATGACAGCGCAACCAGGACGATCGTAAGGAGCTGCCTCGAGGAACGCTTCGGCCGAGTAGAAGCAAACAACTCGGTATCCCGCCTCCTCGCAACACCATCTTAGCGCTCGTAGAGTATCGAGGTCGTCTTCGACCAAGTAGACAACTTCTTCATTCTTGTCATTCATCGCACTAGACTCCACATACATACCTCGACCCTTGAATGCCTCCGCTTTTTTCCGGCCCTGCTACCCCAAACGATCGACCCATTTTCGTTCGAAGCGCTGCCTTCGAATCCCCCATTAGTGGGGGGCGATGGCTGTCAGACGACATCAGAAGACGCTGTACCAAGTAGTTGTGGCGTACCCACCGCCAGCGTTCAATGGGAGCCTATTAGACTCTGTTTTGGGGATTCTGTTGTGGCCTGACAAAAACAAAGCAGACCCAAGGCGGCAATTATTACAGGGTAAGCGCAATAATCGGTCGATTTTGCGTGCGCGTGCCCGCAAGCTGGACGTAATGTATTGCTTGACAACAGTTTATGCGCGATACTGGCTGTTGGTCCGAGGCGCAATTGTCGCCTTGCGCTCTTCGATTCCTCCGCCAGCACGTGGCCTGGACTGGCAAGGGGGTACCCGCAATGAGCTCGACCAAGGGGGACTGCAATCCATGTCGAACCTTACACGATTGACTCTTCTCGAACGTGTCCGTGACACGACCACCGGCGAGTCGTGGCAGGAATTCGCACACGTCTACGAAGCGCTCGTGATGTCGTGGCTGCGAAGCCAGCAAGTTCAAGCACATGACATCGATGATGTTCGCCAAGAGGTCCTTTCGGCCGTCTATCAAGAGATAGGCTCATTTGAGCATAACGGGCGCCCGGGAGCCTTTCGCAACTGGCTTCGGAAAATCACATCCAATCGGCTACACCGCTTGTGGCAAAAGCGGGGCTCTGGGCCACCCCAAGCAGGGCCCGACCTTTCGGAGCTGGCCGACCAGCTGGCCGACCCCGACAGCCCTCTCGCCGCGGCGTGGGATCGCGAACACAACCGCTACGTCGTCGAGTTCCTGCTCGACCAGATCGCAGATCGTTTCAGCACTCAAAGCATGGAGGTATTCGAACGAATCGCACTTAATGAAGAACCCGCACAACAGGTGGCAGACGAGCTAGACATGACTCTAGGTGCTGCCCGGGTGGCGCAGCATCGGGTACTCAAAGCTCTGCGCGAAATGGGACAAGGATGGATCGACTAGTTGTCGGCTCGCACTCTCATCTCAACTTATCTCATCTATATGTCCACTCCAGCGCTAGCAAATTGGCCATGCCGGCGAGCAGCAGGGGGCGCTAGATCGGCCTTTACCGTTGGTTTTTGTTTGCGAACTACCAGAGAACTCGCCATCACCGCTACACGCTTTCGCGGGACGCACTAGAATCTAGTTAATGGCAACGAACCTGAAACATGTTCGCGATCTTGAACTGGCCGCTTGGGTGAACAGCGAGCTCACCCCTGAGCAATCGCAAAAGGTGGAAGAGCACCTGGCGGAGTGCGAGGAATGCGCGCGGAAGTTGGATGCGTTCGACAGCGCCAAGGATACCTTCCTCGACCAGGTTCGCAGCTCGAACGAAACCAGCCGCGACTCAGGAGTTCGTATACGCCGTCATCGATTCATGCAAAAGGCCCAAGCCTGGGTAGGGGAGACGCTGGGGCGGTACAAGGTGACCAAGGCGCTTGGGGCTGGTGGCATGGGCATCGTGCTCGAAGCTCAAGACACGGCCATCGGCCGGCACGTCGCACTCAAAGTGTTGCATGAGGAGCTGTCGAATGATGCTGTCAGGTTGCAACGGTTCGTCACCGAAGCGCGCGCTGCCGGCAAACTGCACCATCCCAACGTGCTCACCCTGTTCGATATTGCCCAGGCGCGCGGTCTGCACTTTCTGGTGATGGAACTTGCCGAACAGGGCAGCACGGACGACTTGCTGAAACGCAGCGGCGCCCTCAAGCCAGACCAGGCTACACAGATCATCACGCAAGCCGCCAAGGGCCTAGGAGCTGCCCACGACGCAGGTCTCATCCATCGTGATCTCAAACCAGCCAATCTGCTCATCAAGTCCGATGGCCTCATCAAGGTTGCCGACTTCGGAGTCGCCAAGTACGCCACCGAAAGCTCATTGCAACTTACCAAGCAAGGACAAATCGTCGGCACGCCACACTTCATGAGCCCCGAGCAATGTGCCGGCAAAGATGTCGACGTGCGGAGCGATATCTACTCGCTCGGGGCAACTTACTACAGCTTACTGGCAGGCGAGCTTCCCTATGCCGATTCGGAGAGCCTGGTCGCCATCATTCACGCCCACTGCTTCTCAGCCCCCCCCGATCCCCGCAAGTTGGTGTCGAGCGTGCCCGGCGATTGTGCGGCGATCGTCGAGCGGGCGATGTCCATCGAGCCAGACGATCGGTATCAAACCGCCGCAGCGATGCTGGACGATTTGCAGCGTTTGAACTCACTACTCACACAGCAGCAGCCACTACCGGCCACCACCCCGCGCAAGCTACTCACGCGCCGCACGGCCATCGCCGCGGGTCTGGCAGCCACCGGAGGCGTGGCGGCCACGGTCTTTTGGAACCGCTCCGGCGACGAAGCGCCCGCTCCTCAACCAAGCCCGCCTCCTGTCGCACCTGTTGCATCGAAAGTCAAAATCGGGTTCCTGCACTCGCTGTCGGGCACCATGCGACAGGCCGAAGAAGTGCTCATTGATGCTTTGCGGTTGTCAGTGGATGAGTTGAACGCGGCAGGAGGCGTGCTTGGCCAGACGATCGAATATGAGATCGCAGACGGGCGAAGCGATGAGGAGACTTTTGCTGATCGTGCGCGGGACCTCATCCAAGGAGCAAATGTCGTCACGATCTTCGGCTGCTTTACCTCCGCCAGTCGAAAAGCGGTCCTCCCGGTCGTCGAGTCGCTGGAGAATCTGCTTGTCTACTCTGTCAACACCGAAGGCCTCGAGACCAGCCCGAACATCATCTACCTAGGCGGCGATCCAACGCAAACGATTATCCCGTCCCTGGGTTGGGCCTACGTGAAGCAACGCAGCCGCAAATTCTTCCTGATAGGTTCCGACTACGTCTATTCCCACATAGTCAACGAGATGGTCAAAGACGAGGTGGAACACCTCGGGGGAACTGTGGTTGGTGAAGCATATCTGCCAATGGGCTCCACGCGGGTGCGCGAACTCATGGACGAGTTAGAAGCTTCGGGAGCCGACACGGTGGTCAACACCATCAGCGGCGACTCGCAAACGGCTTTCCTGCGTGAAGTACAAGCGAGAAACTTGAGAATTACCCAGCTGGCTACCGGCTTGGATGAAGAGGACATTCGCAACGCAGACTACTATCGAAGCGCTCGCGATTACGCCGTGGGTAATTACTTTCAGTCAATCTACACTCCCGAGAACCTGGAGTTCATCGAGCGATTCCACGCTCGCTACGGGCCCCAGCGTGTCATCAACGACGCCATGCACACTTCGTACGCAGCGGTGAAACTGTGGGCCAAGGCGGTGACCGAGGCGGGGTCGTTGGAGCCAATCGAGATCCGCGACGTCATGCGGAGATCCGTCTACGACGCGCCAGGCGGAGAGATCAGAGTTAACTCTGAAACGCAGTATGCCTACCGCCGTCCCCTCATCGGGCGGGTGACCAAGACCGGGCAATTCAAACTCGTGTATCGCGACGTGAGTACGATCGACCCCTCACCGTTCCCCAACACGCGAACGAAAGAGGAATGGCTGGAACTCCTCGACGGTTTGTACCAACGTTGGGGTGGACGCTGGTCGGCGCCACCTCGATAGTGTTGGGCAATAGTGCTGGCTATTCGGAGAGTTACTCGGCCGTCCTCGGCTTCAAACGCACCACGTCCAACACGAACGGTGCATCCGATTTCAAATAAAGGCTGCCCGATCGCTCCGGCGTGATCTTCACGGTTCCCACGGCAGAGCCGCTGGGGGTTGTAGCGTCCCCTTGATCAATTCGTGCAACCACGTTGCCGGGTTGATCATGCAACTTCACCTCCACGTCGTACGTTGCCGGTGGTAGATCGGGCAAGGAAAGTTCCACCCACTCGCCTGAACTCGCAATCTGAAGCAAGCCCCCGCCAAACGTATCGCGGTGGCCGGTGGTAATTGCCTTCACTTCGACCCCCGCATCTCGCAGCGCTGGTTCGAACTGCGTACCGCACAGATTCACTGGCTTGACCGTCGGATTCGCTTTCGCATCCACATGCAGACGGGGGGCATTCTCGCTGCGGCTGAGGAGCGGCTCGCGCTCGGCGGCCGGGGAGGTCTGATACCAATAGGCGACGCTCGAGTAGTCGTATGTCTTGTTGCCGGGCCAGGAATGTTCCAAAGTCACGCGTATCCGCTTCGAGAATCGTACTGGATCGGGAACGTGAAGCCGATAGACCGATGTTTGGGTCCAACCGTCCGGTTGCCGCTCCAGCAGTGGGACTCCGTAGAACAGATGATTGGCCACTCCGTCGAATCCCCAAGCATTGCCAAAGTAGTCCTCGGTGCCGGTGCCGACGATTGAAGGCTTGGTTTCGCCATCAATGAAAATCATCTCGTCCCCTTCGCCCCACCATCCCCCTGGCGCGGAGTCGATGTACAGAAAGCAGCCGACGTACTGCCCCTTGCCGGTGGTGTCGAGTATCACGTAGTTGTCTTCGCCGTGCGTATTGGCGGCCATCGACTGGGAATGAAGGTCTCGCACGCGCCGGTAATTGGCATGAAACAAACCTTGCCCTGGCTCAACGTCTCCTAACTCGTAGTCGACGTTGTAGTAGATCCTGCGGATGCTGCGGTCGCCGGTATTTACCAGTTCGACACGGGCGTGCTTGTAAAATGGCATCGGCCAGTAGCAGTTCAGTGCTGTCGTGTTCGACCCGACATTGATCGGCAGCGAGCGGACTTTGTACTGCTTGCCGTGCCCGAGACCGAAGAAGTCGCCCAACGGTACCTCCACCGAGGGCACTACGGAGTTCTCCCAGTACATGCGAATCACCAGGTCGCGTAGCATGGCTTCGGTGCCGGCGTACGAGCTGACCGTCATCCAGATATGCGTAATCTTGCCCGGCCCGTTGGTATCGAGCATCTGGTGCACCGCTCCCGGCGCCAGGGCGGTGACGTTGTCGGTATTGGCGCCCGAACGATCGAAGGACGAAGCGCGGTGCGATGTGCGGTTGGAAACCTTCGCCAAGTCGGATAGATCGCCAATCGACTGGCCATCGGCAGGAATGGTCGCACAGCAGGGGCTAAGAATCGCCAGCAGTAGGGCAAGAACGCGGGGCATGTTGCTAATCCAAGGTGACGTACACTCCTGGCAAGCAACTTCCGGTCACGTACGCTTCTCGGCCCGCCAGTTGCTGACCATTCTAGACCGGCAACTTCACAGCATCAAAACGAGAACCGCAAGGATCAGCAAAAGCGGTATCGACTCCGCATGACTACAGAATTCCAGCTCCGAAATCGTTGGAAGGTGGTTCCTTCTTTTCTTGCTCGATCGGGGGCGACTGATGCCCACCGCTGGCGGGAGCGTTTGAACCCGAAGCATGAGCTGGGGTGTTGGGTGGCGGATGGTGCGGCGCATGAGTGCTTTGCGCCTTGTGCCCATCGTCGACGCGCGACGTGCTGCGCGACGAGTAGTCGTCGTCGAAATCATCGTACCGCGACACATAACCCGGCTCTTTCGCACGTTCGATTTCGGCTTCGAACTCTCGGATGACCACATCCTGAATCTGCTCGCGGCAATCGGAGTTGATGGGATGCGCGATGTCGGCGTATAGCTTCGCACGACCATCCGGTTGGCGCACCGCCTGGTTGGAATCGAGTTTGCGGCCACACTGATTGCAGAAGTTGCTCCGCAAGTGATTCTTCATGCCGCAACCAGGGCAGTGCGAGGTCAGTTTGCGGCTGGGCATTGCTACAAACGGCCCCGTTGACCCTTCGATAATCTTCAGGTCGCGCACGACGAAACAATCGTCGAACGTGATGGAGCAGAACGCCTTGAGGCGTTCACCCGGTTCTTCCATGAGTTTGATACGAACTTCGGTGATTTCCACTGCAAGGTCTCCTTGCGAACCATCGCCAACTACATGCTGGTGCGAGTTGCCAACACACACCGCCAAGGCCCCCCACGTAAGCGCGACGCGGTAATGCGTGCATCGCGCCAACTGTGGCACACAGCAAAGTAGGCGCTACCACTGCCGGTCATCTGATGGACCAGGACAGGTAAACGCTCCATAGCTCCAACTACTCGATCCACCCAGTCGGTCGCATTGCGTGCTGCCTGCTGCAACGAGTTTCGCACCAAGTGCGTGCAGGCAGAAAGGGGACATCCCCGCGACAACCGGTTAGCTAACTCACGGCACCAACCCGTGGCCGACTTCACGCGCTCTCCAGCCGCCAGCCCCAGGCCGGCGAACACCGTTGGCGTCGAGAGTCCCACAGGTGGTTGCACGAGCACAATGGGCAACGATCGGCGCAGCGAAACTCGCTCGAGCCGTTCACCTCGCCCGGTGCCAATCGCGGCGCCACCTGCGAGGAAGAACGGAACATCGGTGCCCAACTGCTGTGCGATGCTGGACAGTTTATCGCGATCGTAGCCAAGTTTCCAAGCTGCGTTGGCGGCCACCAAGGCGGCGGCTGCATCACTCGATCCGCCACCGAGACCTGCCTGGGTGGGGATCCGCTTAGTGAGCGTCAGCCGACCAGTAGCCGGACGCCCAATCATCTCGGCCAACAACTGCACTGCCTTTACGGCCAAGTTCTCGTTTGGGACTTTCCGAAGCGGTGCGGCCGCGGACGAATAGGAACCGCAGATTTCGAGGCTCAGCGGCTGGGTCGAGGGCGAGAAAACGAGCCTATCGAAAAGACGCACAGGAACCAGTAGCGTCTCGAGTTCGTGATAACCGTCAGGCTGACGTCCTAAGACTTCCAACGCCAAGTTGATCTTGGCGGGTGTGTGGACGACCCATCCATTCTTGATGCGCTCGACAAACATGCTTTCCACTGAGGGAACGGACTGTCCAACATCGGATGCAAGCAAACCGGGGGGGTACTTAAGCTATCGCGCCGCTACCGGCGCCGGACTTTTACTTTTCGATGAGCGTAAACTAATATGGCGTCAAATTTTATAGCGTTTTGCGAAACGGGTCAATCTAAAAGCTGCGGGAAACCACCCTGCAGGGGAATTTTATAGCGACCTCAAACAAGCCAACCTGCATATCTGACAAAGCTTACGATGCCCGACCGTAAACAACTTGCAGTGGACCTTTTGAATGCCGCACGCGGCCTGCTCATGGGTGCGGCTGACATCATTCCGGGCGTTTCCGGCGGCACCGTAGCGCTGCTCTTGGGTATCTATCCCCGACTGCTCACGGCAATCAGCCATGTGGATGGCGAGCTTTTGCGGCTCATCGGACGGGGGGGATGGCGCGAAGCCGCAAAGCACATCGACCTACGGTTTCTGGTGGCGCTCGGCGTTGGGATTCTGACCGGTGTGGTCACCTTAGCTGGCTTGTTGCATTTCCTGCTGCACGACTATCGCGAGCAAACCTTGGCGGCTTTCTTCGGGTTGATCCTCGCATCCAGCGTGATCGTCGTGCGGATGATCAAACCGACATCACCTCAGCAATCCACCACCTGCTGGATACTCGGCTTGGCTGCAGCAGGGCTTGCCGCATGGCTGGTTCTGAGCACGCTGCTCGAGCCGCGTGAGGGACTGCTGTACGTATTCATCTGCGGCGCCGTGGCAATCTGCGCTATGATCCTGCCAGGTGTAAGCGGCGCTTATATCCTGGTGCTCTTGGGAAAGTACGAAGACATCACTGGCATCATCCATCGACTCAAGTCGGCGGACGTTACCGGCAGCGACCTGTTGACGCTGGTGGTGTTCGCCTCCGGTTGCGTGGTGGGACTGCTAATGTTCAGCAAAGTGCTCAAGACGCTACTCGTGCGGCAATACAATCCGACCATGGCTGTGCTGGGAGGATTCATGCTGGGATCGCTGGTCAAGGTTTGGCCATTTCAAGTTGCCGCCTCCGGCGAAGCAGAAATCACCAAGACCACCATCACCAAGCCAGTGTGGCCTGAGCAGTTTGACTCAACCACCATCCTGTGCGCGGTCATCGCATTCGTGGCGTTCGCCATCGTGATTGCGGCCGACTATTTCGCGCAGCATTCGAGTGCTTCGTCAAGCACCGACTGACGCACGGCACTCGGCAAGACGAGCCATCGCCATGCAGCTCACTCGCGGCTGCTAACCAACTTGGCGGCGATGTCCGCAATCGATTCGTGCACCTCGTCGATCGAGCGCGATGCATCGATCACGTGAATGGCCGGATCGACGGCCGCCTCGGCCAAGTATCCCTCGCGGAGCCGGCGGCGGAATTCCGCCCCTTGTTCCTCCATGCGATCCAGCTCGCGGGCCATCCGCGCATCGGCCGCTCCGACGCTCATGTCGAGCACGAACACCGCATCGGGCGCGACGCCGTCGATGGTGACTTGGCCGACGGTGCGAACTTGCTCAAGCGGCAACTGTCCTGCGTGCCCTTGGTAGACGATGTTGGCCAACAGATAGCGGTCCGAGATCACCACTTCGCCTCGGTCGAGCGCTGGTCGGATGATCTCCTCGACCAATTGCGCGCGGGCGGCCATGTACAAGAGCATCTCGCTGCGGCGATGGATCGAAACCGAGTCGTCGTGCGTCAGCAGTAGATCGCGAATCCGCTCGCCCAGCGGTGTACTGCCTGGGTCGCGGCACTGCGTCACCGTGCGGCCCTGGGCACGCATCCACTGGCAAAACAGGTCGATTTGCGTCGACTTTCCTACGCCATCAATACCGTCGAACGAGAAGAACAATTTTTTGGTGGGGGCTGGGGGACCAGGGAGCAGAAGTTGCTAAGCATACCCCATTTCCGGCCGTTTATCGATCGTACATCTTGGCCATCATGCGAGCCCGGTCGCCCACCAGCTTTCGCAATTTCGCCGGCTTGAGCACTTCGGCCTGGTCGGCGTAGCCGAGTATCCACCAACTGATTTCGTTCACCCCGGACACGGTGGCATGAAACACCAGCGAGCCATCGGGCTGTGGCTCGAGCTTCTGCGTTGGATGCCAGAGCACCTCGGCCACGTTGGTGGCCACGAGCGACGAAAAGCGAATCGCCACGTTCATGTCGGCGCCCCGCTCGGGAATGATCCGCCAGGCGTTGCCCAGGTATCTGCGCAGGCTGAAGCCACGCGGCAGCTTGTACGATTCGTCCATCAACTCCAGCGACTCGATCCGCGAGAGCTTGAATGTCCGCACTTCGCGATGCACGCTCGAGCGGCCAATCACGTGCCAGCTGTGGCGGGAGTAGATCAACTGGTACGGCCGCAGCTTGGTTTCGATGGTGTCCCACTCGGTCAAGCTGGCGTAGTTCATTCGCAGCACGCGCCGCCCACGGCGAGCTTCCAGAAGTTGGCGGAACAGATGCGCCTTGGCGTCCAAGTCGGCCACGCCGTTGGGCACCAGCGTAATGGCGGAGGCCAACTCGGCGAGCTGCCCTTTCTCTTTCGCTGCCATGTTCGACTGCAGCTTGCGAGCCGCCGCGCCCGCAGGCTCGAAGAACGGCACATGCTGGTCGTTGCCTACCTGCTCGGCCAGTACCACCAGCGAGACCAACTCATCGGAACTCAATGCGCCGGCCGAGAAACCACAAGGCTCCGCCAGCTGATACCCGCCTGCACGGCGGTTGTAGTTCACCTCGATGCCGGCTTCGCGTAGTGCATCCAGATCGCGGAACAAGGTTCGCCGGCTCGAACCCGATGCCTTCATCAGCTCCTTAGCGGAGCGGCTGCCCTCCAACTCCAGCACCCGCAGCAGGCGGACCAGACGCGTGATTGGCTTGTCCTTCATTCGGAGTACTGGCTGCGTAAGTAATGCGTCCCTGAGGAGTTGGCGACTGGTAGTCGGCCGTTTGCAAGTTGCCGTACTGCGACGAGTGGTTGGTCTCGTAGCCTGCCGGCTGCACCGGCGATGCGTGCATCGCTGCGGCGCTGGTGTCGGCAGGTTGCCACTCTTCGCCGGCGTCCTCCGCCGGAGTCGGCTCATTCGTGGGCACCACTTCGCCTTCGTAGTAGCCGTCGGCGGCAGTGGCACTGCTATCGCCCATCGACTGGATTACCGGTCCGCGGCTCATCACGTTGGGACGCGTGAAGCCATAGTCCAGGTACATACTGGCGTCGCGCTGGCGTGCCCGACGCAGTGCGTCGAAGTACGCTTTGCCAGGCCACGGGCCTTCCGCCAGATACACACCGTTGTAATCTAACAACGACCCTTTTCGATAGTGTACTTCCAGGATAGCCAAGTTGTAGTCGACAAGCGAGCGGTAGTAGGAACTTTCGGCGTCGGCCCGGCGACGCTGTGCGTCGAGCAGCACATTGATGCCAATCAGGCCCCGCTCTTCGGCGAGCTCGATGGCGGCAACTTCGTGGTCGGCAGCAACTCGGTTGTTGAACTGAGTTTGCGACAACTGGTAGTTCAAATCGATGTCGCGGAACGCGTCGCCCAGTTGGTGCGAAACTTCCAACTCGAGGTCCTGCAGCACCGCTCGTTCGCGAGCCAGCAGCAGTTGAACGTGTCGCACTCCGTCGAGCTGACGGCGGAATCCGATCGGAATCGCCAGTTGAAAACCGAGTTCCCACTCCTGAAAATCGCCCGAGGTAAGCGACTGGAAAGCACTAGTGCCTTCGGCGAATCGGCCCGGGCCAACCTGAGGACCGTAGTCCACCAGTTCGTCACCCGCACCGACCCAGCGATAGCGGCCAACCGCATCCAAGCGTGGCAACAGGTGATTGCGGGCGGCGATCAGCTCCAACTCGCGGCGCTTGATCTGCCACTTCTGCTTCCGCACTTCCACACGACGAGCCAGTGCTTCGCAGTGCGTGGCTGCCCAATCGAAGTCGACTCGGGCGACAACCGGTTCGTCGATGGGTCGAATCAGCCGCCCGTCGGAAACCGCCAGACCCATGATGTACCGCAAACGAGCTTCGGCGCGAAACACTTCGGTCAGAGCCTGCTCGACCTGAGCACGGAACTGGAAGAATTGCGACTCCGCCTGGGCCTTATCGCCGGCGCGAGCCAGGCCGTTGATCAGCAACTGGTTCGTGCGGGCCCATGTGCGGCGGACGCTATCCAGACCTTTCTTGCGAGCATCCAACTCGCGATACGCAAAGTACAACTCCCAATAAGCCTGTTCAACGTCACGCATCAGGTTGCGGATACCGCCTTCGAAGTCGGCCAGTGTCTGGTCGGTTCGAATACGGGCGATCATCACGCCGTCGAAGCTGTTGGGCGAGTTGGCCGCGTATTGGTCGAACGTGTACGTACCAGCAATACGCGTGTACTGCGTGCCACGACCCTGCAACAACGGTTGATTGAAGAACGCTTCGAAGTTGGTTTCCCAATCGCTCGGCGTTTGCCGGCTACCGTTGTTGTTGCTGTCGTAGTTTGTTGTATTGCGGAATCCCAAGCGGCCACCGTCGGCGGTGTTCTTGGTAATGCCAAGGTTGAAGTCACCCAAGTCCTGTTGAAAGTCCTGAGCGAACAGCGAACCGGCCGCAGCACCGAAGTTCACGGGCCGGTCGTTGCGTTGCCAGATAATGCTGCTCTGCAGTTGTGCGTCGAACTCGCTCAAAGCCGACTCGACACCCAGTCCGTCGAACTGCGAACCGTACGACTGTCCGTTGCCCGTCTCCACGAGCGCCGGGTCGTAGGTGGTAGTCACCTGCGCGGCGTTGATAATAGTGCGCGAGATGGTGTCGGGCGCACTGGTTGCCACACGGCCACCGAGTTGGCGCATCACCTGACTGTTGCACAACGTGATGCGGGTGGCTTCCTCGAGCGTGAGGTCCCACATCTCGTAGTCGTCCATGTTCTTCAGCGACAACGGTCGCTGTGCATGGGTCACTTCGTCGAGCGCTGGCTCGTCGACATCCGGATACTCGATGTCGGTCGAGATATCGATGAAGTGCGACAGATCGCCATCTTCATGGAAGAAGAAGGGCTGAGTCGGCTGGCAGCCAGTGGCCAACATCAACATCGCCAGGGCGAGACTCAGGTTGCTGCGAGTATTCCGACTCATGTCAGTTCGGGGGGTAAAGCCTAAGGGATACCGTTCATCGAGCCGACCGCCCCTGCGAATTGCCAGCATCGCTTGCAATTCGCAGGGCACAGTCGCTCGAATCCTCACCCCCCCGTGAGCATTCAGCACAATTGGTATCGTCGACCTAATCGTCAAACTTTGACAAAACGAGGTCGAAGCGCAAGAAGTGCGCAGAAAAAGTCGCGGAGCGAGTAGCGTCAGTGCTAGCACCGACCTCTGGCCAAACACCTAGAAACGTCTCGCAGCCTAATTCATTCCGGCAAGAGCCAACCTAGTTGCAGCCAGCCCGATTCGCTGCTGGCGTCCTGCATCAGCAGGGGACCATGCTCTTGGATGTTCTCAGGCAGGTCGATCATTGGGATTTCGATCTCTTCGGGGAAGCCTCGCCCCGAGTCGGCCTGGCGATTGAGTTCCTTCGCCAGCACGCCTCGTGTGGCGACCTGGCGGCCACTCAAGCCACCTCCATCGGCCGGATCGAACGACGAGGGGACGACCTCGATCTCACCATCGCGAACCAGGATCAGACCACCATTCTGCACGTGTAGTCCATAAGTGACCTCGATGTCCCAACCATCGTAGGTGTCGTCCTGCACCTCGATGCGCGCCGCATGAACGCGGATCACCACCTTTTGATCCTGGAAGTCGAGCGTCACCGGACGGAGGCGACGGAACGTGAGCGACCACGGCTTGAACTCCCGCCCGTCGTCCTCGTCGGGCTCGTCGTCGGCCTCTTCGCGGGCTTCGTCGATTGCCTTGCGAAGCGCCTTGGGCAGTTCGACGTTTAACTTGGGATGCCCGTCTTTGGTCTTCTGCGATAGCGTTGCCCCCGCCAGGATGACCGAGGCCATGTTGGCCGCGCCGGTCTCGTGCACTCGCACAGCAAGGTCGTGCCCTGTGGGGAAAGCAGGCGGTGTCGCCTCGGCGCCCAACTCGCCTCGCCCCGCTTGCAGCAGGTCGAAATTCAGACTGTGGTCGGTGGTCGAAAAGGCGACCATCCGCGGTTCGGCGTTTCGAACGGCCAGTGGCTTCTTGAACTGATTCTCGTACTCGTACCGAGCATCCTGCAGCTTCGGCAGCAGCTCTTCTTCCAAGTTATCCGAGATGCGATCCTCGGCATGGCGGGCGGCGATGCGGTTGGCCTGGGGCTTTTTCTCGGCCACCTGCTTCTCGCCAATCCGTTCAATCAGCCGGCTGCCAATGCCACCGCCCTGTTTCTTCACGCTACGCGTCACGGTGCTCGTGGTGGCGCTCACGCGCGTGGGGTAGTTCCAGAAGTCGCTATCTTCCATCGCGATTCGCTTCGTCGCTGTGAACGGGGTGGTGCCACTGCTGCGAATCACCACCGGATCGTTGTAGCCATTGGTCTCCGAGCGTGTGACTCCGTCGAGAGTGAGCAGCAGTTCGGCCTGCCGGCTGTTGGGCACCGTGGAAAGGCTCACCGAGCCGGTGGTATGCCCCGTGCCGCGGATCGTCGTGCCCAGAATGCAGTCGCGCACCGGCGAGACGTCGTCCACGGGCTTGGAGGCCACGCGTTGGAGGAACCGCTCGGAGATTTCCGCGCGGAAGTTGGGGTGATTGAACTCATTGCGCAGCGTCGAGGTTAGTTCCGTGGCTCGGCCGATGCCGCTGAAGAAGTCGAGTCGCCGCTCGATCTCGAATCGGGCGCGCGTCGATCCATCTTCGGCGTAACGGTCGAGGTACTTCACCAGCAGCTCTAGCTGGCGGTCGATAAACGCCTGCTGGTCGCGAGCGCGGGAGATGGTCGACAAATCGAGGTACTTCTCCATGGCCGTCGCCACACGCTGGTACGGAGTCAACTCCAAGCCGGCTGCGCCGGAACGGAAGCGATTGAGCGACTGGGCAATCGCACCCAGGTTGGGGCGATCGGTGTCGGCCAGGCTTTGCTGTACGCCATCCCACTTCAGGTAGCGCTTCCAAGCCTCGCCGCGCTGGCTGCCGGGCACCAGAAACGTCTCCAACTGCTGGGCGGCGTCGACCAGCGACTGGCGGGCGGAGGCTACCTCTTCGGCAGTCACCGGGTCGAACCCACTTTTGGCCTGCTCGATCGTAGCAGCCATCTGCTCGCTGACCGCTTCGGCGGGGCTGCTGCACGTGAGCAATATGGCCACCGCTAACCCTACCCAAGCGCACTTCATCGAGTGCATTGCGCAACACATGGGAAGTCTATCCTTCGCTCGTTTGCGTCCGAAGCCATATGCCGGGCGGACAACGCCACCGCCCTGGCAGAGGGGGCCCTTAAAGTCACCCCAATCTACCTTTGCCAGTGCAGGTTGTCTACGCACTGCCAGAGGCGCTAAAGCTGCTATCTGCCGTAAAATAACCGTTAGAATCGGTACAGATGGTGGTGGGCAGCAGAACTCTGCGCCGCGCGCTTCAGAATCAGAATGTCACGAATCACGAGTTGCCGAGCTTCGATTATTCCCGCAACTGCTTGAAATACTCTTCGGCGTGTTGGCCGTGAGCGCGGGGCAGGCGTTGGCTGGTGAGTGGGTCGGCGGGTTCGGCGTTGATGCCTTCCAGCTCTTGTTCTGCGGCGATGCCCGTTTGGCCCGCCACGTTGGGACCATCGACAAAGCCGCCAAAGGTCGCCGCTCCCTGGCCCGGGTTCTGACGAACCTGGGTGTCGCGGAACTGCGTGGGATTTTCTTCGTCGGGTCGCGGACCGTAGCCGCGGCCGGCGCCCATGCCCATGCCGCCCTGTTCGTTGAATTGGTCGCCCATGCCACCCATTCCGTCCTGGAACGCCTGGTCCATGTTCATGCCGTTCATGGCGTTCTTGGCTGCTTCGAGTTGGGCCAGCGCTTCGTCGAGCATTTCGAGTTCTTGGCCTTGCTGCTGCATTTGCTGCAGTTGGTCGGCCAGCTCCGACATGGCGCGGGCGGCGCCCTCTTTGTCGCCGGCTTTCATGCAGTTCTGACACTGGCCTAGTTTCTGGGCCAGTTTGTCGAGGTTCTGCATCTGCGGTTGGTTCTGCTGCATCTGGTCGAGCTTTTGCTGCAGCTCGCCGGCCTTAGCCAAGTCGCCCTTCTTGCGTTGCTCTTCAATCTGCTTCTTGAGCTGATTCATCGCCTCGCGGTTGGCCTGCGTCGCGTCGGCAAGCTTCTTCTTCAGCTGATCGAGCTGCTTGTCGAGTTTGTCTTTCTCGGACTTGGTTAAGTTGTCTTTGCCAATCTTGTCCTGCAGCTGCTTGAGTTCATCGATCGCTTTCTTCCAATCGCCCTGCTGCATCGCCTTGGCCATTTTGTCGGCAGGACCCTGGCTCAGCTCCTTCATGTTTTCCATTTGCTTCTTCAGCGATTCGGAAGTGCCGAGCTTCGCGCGGCGCTCTTCGAGCTGCTTGGCCAAGTTGTTGAGCTTGACCGTGGTCTTCTTGCGCTCTTCTGGATTGTCTTTGTTCAGCTCCTTGGTTTCCTGCTCGAGTTCCTTCAGCAGTTCTTCGGCCTCTTTCAGGTCCTTCTGCTCCGCCTTCTTCTTCATGTCCTGCAACTTCTTCTGCAACTCTTCGTTGGCCTTCTTCACCTTGGCGCGGGCGGCGTTGGTAGGAGTTGGTTCGACGCTGCTGAGTGCCTCCTTGTTGCTGCCGAACGTGATCAGGCAGAACACGATCACTGCGGGCACCAAGGGTAACCACGCGCGGCGGTCCATGTGAGGGCGGAACTTCTCGCCGATGTCGATGCGGTCGATGCGGTGCGAAGCGTCTTTCAGCAGCGCTTGACCCGCTTGCGAGTCCAGATCCGTCGGCGAGAGTGCCAGGCTGCTGGCGACTCGCTCGCGAAGTTGGTAGCGACGGTCGATCTCGATGGCCGCGTCGAGCGTACTTTGACGAGTGACGTATGTGGCGATCAACGCGCCTAACACGCAACCACCACCAGCCAGCCACAGCCAAACCTGTGTCCAATTGGCCGGCAGGTTATCAATCGCCACCAGTTGCGGAGCGGCAATCGCCACAGCGGCTACTGCCAGAGCAATGAATGCCGACCACACCAGATAGTGCAAGAACTTCTCGACCAGCAACCGGCGGTGAGCGCGACGCACTTGGGTGAGCAATTTGTCCATGACCAATGTCCTACGGAAAGTGTCCGATGTGGGTGGCGATAGCTACGCGTAAGTATATCGGCTTCAGGCTGCGGGGTCACGCACGATTGGCGGGGGGTGGGAAGAAATCTGCTCCCCGCGAATCTACTCCAGCCTCAAGAAACGCCCAGGCCTCAGGTATTTCGACGCTTGGGGCTTGGTATTGGTTCCGTAGATTCTGGGGGGCTTATTCCGGCAAGGCGAAGCTCATTGGCTACCAGGACCCCAGATTGGCCAGCGACGGCATCCCGACTCGCGCAATTCTGCGAGCTCAATATTATAGGCCGACTGGATCACCTCGTGCGTCACTACCTCGGCGGTCGTGCCTTGGCGGACGATCGTCCCCTCGCGCATCACGAGCGTACTTTCGATGTGCGGCATGATTTCCTCGACGTGGTGCGTCACTAGCAGCGTCGAGGGACCATCGCTGCGAGCGAGCTGACTGTCGAGCCAGGCGAGGAATCGCTCGCGCACGCCTGGGTCCATGCCGGCGCACGGTTCGTCGAGCACCAGCAGCACCGGTTCGGCCATCGTCGCGCGGGCGAACAGCACCTGCTGGCGCTCGCCTTGCGAGAGCACGCCCCACCGCTTCTCGGCGAGCGCGGCGCAGCCAATCGCGTCGAGGCGCTCGCGGGCTTCGACAAACTCCTCGTCGGTGGGATGAAATGTCGGCAGGTACCGTAAACCGACCTGCGCGGTGCGTCCCGTGACCACGGTTTCGACCGCCGTATCGCCCTTGGGAACCAAGTCGACCAGGTCGCACGAGATCCAACCCACGCGTTTGCGCCACTCGCGCAGGTCGATCAACTCTTCACCATTGCGGAGCACGGTTCCGCTCGATGGCCAAACGTAGCCGCAGGCAATCTTCAACAGCGTGGTCTTGCCGGAGCCGTTCGGACCCAACACGGCCCAATGCGCACCCGACGCGAGTTGCCAAGAGACATCGCGGAGGATTTCGGTCGAGCCCTGCGTGTAGTCGACGTGTTTGATTTCAATCAGAGGTGACATAGCATCCAACGAATGACCAATATCCAAATCTCAATGACCAATACATGGGAGCCCCAGCCTGCGGCGGGAGCCGAGGGTTCTACGCCAAGCCCCGCGCACTACTTGTACCCATGCTCGTCACCCGGGAACGTTCCGTCGCGCACCTCGTCGCGATACCGAGTGGCCGCGTCGACGATGTCCTGTTTCAGGTTGGCGTACTGCTTGGCGAACTTTGGCACGTGCCCGCTGGTTAGGCCGAGCATGTCGTTCACCACCAGCACCTGGCCATCACAGTCGGGGCCCGCGCCAATGCCGATGGTGGGGATCGGCACTTTGGAGGTGATGTCGGCCGCTATGTCGCGCGGAACGCACTCCAGCACCATGGCGAACGCGCCGGCCTCGCTTACCGCGCGGGCGTCTTCCAGCAGGTGATCGCCATCGCGCTGCACGCGGTAGCCACCCAGTTGGTGAACACTCTGCGGCCGCAAGCCACAGTGGGCCATCACCGGAATGCCGGCGCAGGTGAGCGCGCGAATCGTTTCGGCCTGCTCGCTCCCGCCTTCGAGTTTCACCGCTTGAGCGCGGGTGCGTTTGAGCATCTCGCCGGCGGTTTCGATGGCTTTGTAACGCCCCAGGTAGTTGCTGGGGAACGGCATATCGACCACCACCAGCGCACGATCCACCGCGCGGCCCACCATTTCGGCGTGGTAGATCATCTCCTCGACCGTGACCGGCAGCGTGTTCTCGCGGCCCTGCACCACCATGCTCAACGTGTCGCCCACCAGAATTCCCTCCACGCCCGCTTCGTCTAGCAACCGCGCGGTGGGGTAGTCGTAGGCAGTGAGCACCGAAATCTTGTGGCCCGCTTGTTTGAACGCGGTAAACTCGGGCACGGTGATACGCTTAGGGCGAGGCATTGGGTTGAGTGGTCGAGGGCCAGGGTTCGCAGGGTCACACCTTCGGTGGCACTCCACCCTACACAAAGTTATGGACCAGGTGCCGCCTGTGGTATCTTACGTCGATGCATTGTAACTTGAACGGGCGGCCTTTTCGCGGGTGGCTCCGACACATCTAACTGGGAGGAAACAGGCGATGCCCCACATTCTGGCGTTCGATCAGGGTACTACATCTTCCCGAGCCATCGTGTTCGACCACGCTGGCAACGTGGTGGCAATCGCCCAGCGCGAATTCCAGCAGTTCTACCCCAAGCCCGGCTGGGTGGAGCACGACGCAGCGGAGATTTGGCAGTCACAGCTCGACGTGGCGGTCGAAGCGGTCGGCAAGGCGGGCCTTGCACCCTCGGACCTGGCGGGCATCGGCATCACCAACCAGCGGGAAACGGCCATCATCTGGGACCGCGCGACCGGCGAGCCAATCCATCCGGCCATCGTATGGCAAGACCGCCGCACCGCGGACACGTGCGACCAACTACGCCTCGGCGGGCACGAGGCGCGAATCACCCAACGAACGGGCCTGGTGATCGATCCTTATTTTTCGGGAACCAAGTTCGCCTGGATGCTCGACCAGGTGCCCGGCGCGCGGGAGCGAGCCAGCCGTGGCGAGCTGGCGGCCGGCACGGTGGACAGTTGGCTCGTATACAAGCTCACCAGCGGCGCGGTGCACATCACCGACGTGACGAACGCGGGCCGTACCCAGTTGATGGACATCCATCGCTGCGAGTGGGACGATCAGTTGCTTGCGCTGTTGGGCGTGCCGCGCGAGTTGCTGCCGGAGATTCGCTCCTCCAGCGAGGTATACGCCACGGTGGCGAGCGACCTGCCGCTGGCCGATGTTCCGATTGCCGGCATCGCGGGTGACCAACACGCCGCGCTGTTCGGTCAGGCCTGCTTCCAGCCGGGCATGGTGAAGAACACCTACGGCACTGGCTGCTTCGCCTTGATGAACACCGGCACGCAGGTGAAACCTTCGGAGCACAAGCTGCTATCGACACTCGCTTGGCAAATTGGCGACACCACCGAGTACGCCCTGGAAGGGAGCATTTTCGTCGCTGGTGCGGTAGTGCAATGGCTCCGCGACGGGCTGGGCATCATCAAGAGTGCGGCCGAAATCGAAGCGCTCGCCACGTCGGTCGACGACACCGGCGGCGTGTACTTCGTACCCGCCTTGGCAGGTCTCGGCGCGCCGCACTGGGATGCTTATGCACGAGGCACCATCGTCGGGCTTACTCGCGGCACGTCGGCTGCGCATATCGCTCGGGCGGCGCTCGAGGGCATTGGTTACGAGGTGGCCGACATCATTGCCGCCATGCAAAGCGACTCGGGGCTGCCGCTCGCCGAGCTACGCGTCGACGGCGGCGCCAGCAACAACAACTTGTTGATGCAGATGCAAGCCGACCTGCTGCAGGCCGAGGTGGTTCGCCCGGCGGTCACCGAGACCACCGCCCTGGGCGCAGCGTACCTGGCGGGCTTGGCCACCGGGGTGTGGTCGGATCGCAGCGAGCTGGAAACGCAGTGGCAAGTCGACCAACGATTCGGCCCACAGATGTCCGCCGACCAGGCCGCCGAGCGACGAGCCCAATGGAACCGCGCCGTCGAACGATCCAGGGAGTGGGCCCTCGACTAGTATCTCGTCAAGCCGAACTTTTCGGATAGCGATCGCAGTACTATGGCCGCCTCGGCTGTAGAACCAGAAGGAAGACGTATTAGCTACCCTGCTACGGCCGGGGCGGCCATACTACATCGCCACAAACCGAGTCTTACCAATGAATGCCCTTCCCCCCAACCCGAATTACTCCCGCCAATCGCAGATCGACTTGCTGGCGAAGGGACAAGCATTCGACATCGTGGTAATCGGTGGCGGGGCGACCGGCATGGGCATCGCGCTCGACGCGGCCTCGCGGGGGTATCGCGTGGCGCTGTGCGAGCGGTACGACTTCGGCAAAGGAACCTCGAGTCGCAGCACCAAGCTGGTGCATGGCGGGGTGCGTTATCTGCAACAAGGTAACGTGTCGCTGGTGCGCGAAGCGCTGCACGAGCGCGGGCTGCTGTTGAAGAACGCGGCGGAAATCGTCTATCCGCTGCCTACGATCGTGCCGGTTTATTCCACCTGGGAAGTACCCTACTACTGGACTGGGCTGAAGACATATGACCTCTTGGCCGGCAGGCTGAACATCGCCAGTTCGGGCTATCTCTCGCCTAGCGCCACGCAAGCGGCGCTGCCGACCATCAAGACCGCCGGACTGAAGGGCGGCATTCGTTACTTCGACGCAGGCTTCGACGACACCCGACTGCTAGTCGCTCTGATGCAAACGGCCATCGACGAGGGAGCTACCTGCGTGAACTACATGACGGTCGAGCGCCTGCGGCGCCTCGAAGGACGAGCCTCTGGCGTGGTGGCTCGCGACACGCTGACCGACATCGAGTACGAACTGAGCGCCCAGGTGGTGATCAATGCCACTGGCCCGTTCAGCGATCACTTCCGGCAACTGGACGATAGCTCGCGCGGCGCCCGCATCCAGCCGAGCCAAGGCGCGCACATTGTGCTCGATCGCCGATTTCTGCCAGGCGACTCGGCGATGATTGTTCCCAAGACATCCGACGGTCGGGTGATCTTCGCCATCCCCTGGCACGGGGCAACACTGGTCGGCACGACCGACACATCGCTCGAGTCGACACCGATCGAACCGGTGCCCATGGAAGAAGAAATCGCGTTCCTGCTTTCCACGGTGGGCGACTATCTGAGCGAAGCGCCCACCCGCGGCGACATTCGTTCGATGTTCGCCGGCGTCCGGCCGCTGGTGTCGGGCGACGAACAGAACACCTCGAAACTCGCCCGCGATCATGTGATCGAAGTCTCCGAGTCGGGCCTAATCTCAGTGATGGGCGGCAAGTGGACCACCTATCGCCGCATGGCTGAGGACGCGGTCGATCGCGCGATCGAAGTCGCCGGTCTGCCGACGCTGGCGTGTCGTACCGAGACGCTCGAGCTTCGCACGCAGGACAAGCAGGCGATCGGCGAGCTGTCGCACGACGATCCCTCGCTGGCCGAGCCGCTCGACCCGTCGCTCCCCTACTCCACCGGCGAGGCGCTGTGGTCGATTCGCAACGAGATGGCCGTTTCGGTCGAAGACGTTTTGGCCCGCCGCACCCGCGCGCTGCTGCTCAACGCGGCTGCCGCCCGCCGCTGCGCCCCTGCGGTGGCGCAGATGCTCGCCAGCGAATTCGATTTCGACGACGCCTGGGTTGCTTCGCAGCTCGCGGAGTTCAACCAATTGGTCGAAGAGCACCTGCCTGCTAAGCCTGATAAATAATCCGGAATTCTTCGCCGCTGCTGGTAGGAATCTTACACGGGCAAGGGGAAAATGGGGCTCACAACCCGCTGGAATGAGCCGGTTGCCGTGTTTCACATGAAACGACGAGGTAGAAATGGCAGCGGGGGAGTTTCACGTGGAACACGAAGAATACGGGTTGTGGGTAAGGTGTTGCACGTGAAACGAGGTTCTGCTCCTCCTGCACGTTGCCGCAAGTCGAAAAGTTGCAGCGCCGCGCGGCGGCTGGTATGAACTACACGTAGTTCTGGCCCCGCGATCTGCCCCCTTGGAGATGCATCATGTCCACCCGCGCCATTCGTCGCCGCGAGTTTCTCACCACCAGCGCCACGGCCCTGGGGGCCTTGAGTCTGGCGCCCCGCACTGCTCGTGCGTTGTCGGCCAACCAGGTGCTCCGCACCGCGCACATCGGTGTTGGCGGAATGGGCCGCGCGGACCTGCGCGACGTCGCCTCGCATCCTCAGGTGGAAGTCGCTGCGTTGTGCGACGTGGATGCTGGGCGACTAGCCACCGCGCTGCAGGACTATCCCCAGGCCGAGTCGTTCGCCGACTACCGCGAGCTGCTGGACCAACTGGGCGACAAGATCGATGCAGTGGTGGTCTCCACGCCTGACCACACCCACGCACCGGCGGCGCTCAGGGCGATGAAGGCCGGCAAGCCGGTGTACTGCCAGAAGCCACTGACCCACGAAGTGTCGGAGGCGCGCCGCATGCGCGAAGTGGCCGAAGAGAAAGGACTGGTCACTCAGATGGGTGTGCAGATCCACTCGGCCGCCCCCTATCGCCGCGCGGTGAAGATGATCCAGTCGGGCGCGGTCGGCAAGGTGAGCGAGGTGCACGCCTGGTCGAACAAGAACTGGGGAATGGACAGCAGCGAGTTGCCTCCGGTTGCCCCAGTGCCAGAGACGCTTGATTGGGATCTTTGGCTTGGCGTTGCCCAGGAGCGGTCGTTCGTGCCCGGCATCTACCACCCGGCGCAGTGGCGGCGGATGATCGATTTTGGCACCGGCACACTTGGCGACATGGGCGTGCACATTTTTGACACACCCTACTGCGCGCTCGAATTGACCGCGCCCAATTGGGTGAAGACCACCTGCCGCCCGCCCACCGGCTTGGGCCACCCGACCAAGAATCTGGTGGAGTACGAGTTCCCTGGCACCAAGTTCACTACCGACACGCTCACCTGGAAATGGTACGACGGTCAGTACGCCCCGCCCGCCGATCTCGAAGTTCCCTTGCCACCCGAGTCGCAGCTCCCGGGACAAGGCTCGTTGTTCATCGGCCAAGAGGGCATGTTGCTGCTGCCGCACGTCGCAGAGGCGGTGCTGCTGCCGCAGGAGAATTTCGCTGACTACCAGCCGCCCGAGGCCGGGGGCGCGAATCACTACCACCAATGGGTCGACGCCTGCCTGGGCAACGGTGAATCCAGCATGCCGTTCAGCCTCGCGGGCCCACTCACCGAGGCCCTGCTGCTGGGCGTGGTGGCCAATCGCTTCCCCGACACGAAGCTCGTCTGGGATGCCGAAGCGATGAAGGTCACCAACCTGGAGGAAGCCAACGCGCTGTTGAGTCGCGAATATCGCCAGGAGTTCGGCGGCGTACCCACCACGTGAAATAGGGTGAGTGCGCGAGGTAGGTAAACTGTTCCACGTGGAACGCTACTTTTGGTTGGTTCGCATCGCACCGAACAACTGCGCGAAGCCTTCGATCACTCCAGCACATGCCAGGGATATCGCCAAGATGATCAAAGCTCTCGACCACGGCATCTGCACAGAGAGAACGCCGATTCGTACAAGGGTGAGGAAGATCGCTGTCCAGCCGGTCAGGAGCATCAGGTCGAAGATGGAAAATCGTCGCGCCGAGCGTGTGCCGAGGCCTTCCTTCAGCCAATAGCGTCGCAGGCCGTGGCGCGTTGTCCATCGCGCACCCACCGCCCCGCATAGTCCCGCCAGTGCCGCGAATTGCCAGAGGGGCTCATACGGCGACATACCGGCGACGCACCCAACACCCGCTGCGGCGCCAGCGCCACCCATGGCGAACTTCGGCGGCACGTGGCCCCGGCTCATGGCGTACAGCAGCGCCGCGAGCAGGCAGGGGACGATGCCGCCAAGTAGGGCGAATGCACATCCCACAAAAGTCCCAACGATGGGAAAGATCAGCGTACCGAACGCGCCACCCGCCAGTGCGGTCCCCATCCATCCCCACAAAAATGAGCTTATAGCCACCGTGCTCAGTGCTTGGATCTCCGTTGGTCCGGCGGGTAGTGGTGGATAGACGTCGCGCTCGAGTTCCTGCTTCTCCGCGTGCAATCGGGCGATGGCGTCGAGTGCTTGTTGGTCTGGCGACTGCGACTCGCTAGCCAGTTCCTGGGGTACTGGTTCGACGCTCATTGGTGATACCTCCTTGCCACGAGGATCACCAGCGGAAGCGTCATGCCTTGTAGCACCAGTCCGCCGAGTACCACGATTGCCAACCCCGGGCCCAGCGCGCCGAGCAGTTTGAGCAGCGCCAGAATGCCTGCGAGCCAGGTCGTGGCGATCAACAACTGGCGGATGTTGAACTGCCGGGCGGTGGGTGTCTCGTCTTGCTCAGGCGAGTAGCGCTGACGGGTCATCTCGCGTGCGACCGCGTCCCAGCAGCCACCCGCCTGGCCAAGGAGCGTGGCCAAAATTGGCCCAAACAGTAGCGAGAGCAACCAACCAGCGTCATTAGCTGTCCAGCCGAGTTGCCAGATCGTCCCCAGGTAGCCTGTCAGTCCTCCGGCCAAGCCACCGACCAATGGCCAGTTCACCTTGCTGGAGAGTGAGCGTGCGGCGAAGAAGCAGAGACCCAGCAACAACAGGGCGAGCGGTGCGACTCCCAGAACCAGGCAGGCCAACGTGATGGTGAGAAAAATGGCTGCCGCGGAGAGGACGCCACAAAGCAATTCGCCAAACGGCTGGCCATTTGCGCCGACGTAAAGTATGGACATCAAGAAGGCGAACAATCCCAGCACCACCGCGTAGATCAGTGCTGCTGCAAGGATACCAATCAGCGCCGCGCCAAAGTCTGTTACCGGTCTGCGAACGTAAGAGCCAACCGGCCGAGGCAGCGGCTGCGTTGCAATGTAGAGGTCGTCGTGGTTGAGCATGGGCCGCATCCGGTGGGGGTGCATCGACACTATTCTACCGGCGATCGTGGTCCCGTACCAAGTCGCGGGGTTCGCAGCCCCTGCCACGCGAGCATCTGCATCACCAGCCAGGCCGTGCCGGCTTGAAATACCACCCACACTAGTGGCGGGCCGAACCAGGGCGCGTCGAACTGAAATCCCCACCGCGCGATGCCAAAAAACGCAGCCATCCAAGTCGTAAGCAGAAACGCACCTTGTAGCCGAAAACGCAAAGGGCGACCTGCAGGTGGCTGAGATGGTCGATTCCTGCAAATGCCCCATCCACCACCGATTTGTCCACACAACGTCGCCAGCCCGGGAAGAAACAAGAACAGGCGAACGTGCTCGGCAAGGTTGCTCGACGAATAGTCGGCTGGGTAGGCAATCAGCGAACACACCGCCCCCGCCAGACCGCCGACCAGCACTCCGAACAGTGGGGCGTGGCGATGCAGCCCGAGGTACAACACGGGTAGGCTCGCCACTAGCAGCAGGATGCCGCCGGCGGTGAACATGGCGATGCCCGCCGCCACGGCGATAACCAGCATCGACACCCCAGCGCATAGAAGTGAGTCAACGCTTTGGAAGAATTCCGAGTGACCCGTGAGCAAGACTTCCGTGGCGACGCCGATCACCGCAGCGATCAGCACGTAGCAGGCGCCGGCCAGTGAGATCCCGGCCCAGGCGGAGAAAAGACCGTCGTCCCAGGTCCATTGCTCGCGGTTCCACCGGTCGAGTGTGTAGCCCTCGGGACGCGTCGCATGCAGCGGCGGTGGGCGAGTGGGCGGGTCGCCGACTTGGGAATTATCCATGCTGCAGCTCGCCGGATCGGGGACGCTAGCAAAGGTTCTACGTCTGCGGCCGCGGTTCCGTTCGCCGCGCCGCCCGTTTTTGCTAGCAGTAACTGCCATACCACGAGTCACCCAGGGTGCCTACAATCCGCCGCTCCGGGCGCTGACGCTTCCGGCTCCCCTAGTCCCCAGCCCCTAATCCCTAGCCCCACATCTATGGGTCGCGTCCTCACCATTGCCAATCAGAAAGGCGGCGTCGGCAAGACTACGACGGCCGTGAGCCTGGCGGCTGGCTGCGCGCTGGGTGGACAGAAAACGCTGCTGGTGGATCTCGATCCGCAGTGCAACGCCACGAGCGCGGTAGGCTGTGCGCCAGTCGAGCGGCACCCGCTGGTCGACGCCCGGCCGATTCGCGAGGCGGTGCAGCCAACGGAAATCGAACATCTGGAAGTGCTGCCAGGCAGTCAGAGTTTTCGCGACGTCGACGCGCTAGCAACCGCGGCGGACACCGAGTCGATGCGCGTCGCCGAACACCTGGCGGCCAGCTTGAGCGTGTACGACATGGTGCTGGTGGATTGTCCTCCATCGTTGGGTGGTTTGACTCGCACGGCGCTAGCCACCAGCGACGAAGTGCTGATGCCGATCCAGTGCGAATATTTCGCCATGGAAGGGCTCACGCAGATGATCGAAGTGATCCGCCAGGTGATGAGTACGGACAACGCGCGGCTCGAGTTCGGCGGAATTCTTTTGACGATGTACGAATCCGAGTTGGAGCTGACGCGCGAAATCGACCGCGAAGTCCGGGAATTTTTCGGCGACGTGGTATTCACCACCGTTGTTCCACGCGATGTCGCCTTAGCCGAAGCGCCGAGCCATGGCGTGCCGATAATGAACTACGCACCACGTTCGCAGGGAGCGCGAGCGTACATCGAACTATGTCTGGAGGTACTCGATCGTGTCTAATCAACGCCGTCTGGGACGAGGGCTGGAAGCACTGCTAGGACGTTCGCTGGACGAACCATCCACCGAAGCGGTGCCGCTGGAAAACGATTTTGTCAACGACAACGCTGCCAGCGATGCCAGCACCCACGATGGGATGGACCGCGACTACAACGGCCAGTTGTGGTTGGACGTGGTGTCGATCGACACGAATCCGAATCAGCCGCGGAAAGAATTCGACGAAGTCGAAATCGCCGACCTGGCCGACAGCATTCGCGCGCATGGCGTGATCCAACCACTGGTCGTTCGCCAGGTAGATGAGCGATTTGAACTGATCGCCGGCGAGCGCCGATTGCGGGCGGCGAAGGCGGCTGGTTGGGAGCGCGTGCCGGTGCTGGTTCGCGAGGTGAGCGATCAACAACTGGCCGAGTTGGCGATTGTCGAGAACATCCAACGCAAGGATCTCAACCCGTTGGAGAAAGCCGAGTGCTTCCAACGCTACTTGGCCGAGTACAACTGCACGCAGGAAGATCTCGCCTCGCGCATTCACATCGACCGCTCCACGATCGCCAACTTGATTCGCCTGCTGGAACTGCCTGAGCAAGTGAAGAAGCTGCTGGCCAAGGGAGACATCTCGCAAGGCCACGCTCGGGCGCTGTTGCCGCTGGGCGACGAAGAGCAGCAGATCGACTTCGCCTATCGCATCAAAGCCGAAAGCATGAGCGTACGGGCGACCGAGCAGGCGGTGCAGGACACGATGCACTCCGACGCCGAACTTCTAGGACCCATCGGCGGCGTTGGGTCGCAGCCGACTGCGAAGCCCACGCGGAGCGAGCAACTCGCGCACTTGGAACAGGAACTCAAAACGGCGCTGGGTACCAACGTCAAGCTGACGCAAAATGCCAAAGGCAAAGGGAAGGTGACGATTCACTTCGGCGACGCCGAGGAGTTCGAGCGACTGCGGTCGATACTCACTGCGGGACAGATGCCGCAGTCTTTGCCACAAGCCGCATAGGCCGCGCCGCAGACGACAGTCTTTTACAAGCACCTGACGAGCTACTGGACGTCGCATGACGTGGAGTAGCTCGTCTTTTTTTGCCCGCCCGCAGTTTTCTGGCGTTTCATTCGACCTTGCGCTGCTATGGCTTGTTCCGGATGTTGGTGCGAGTACAATGATGGTTGCCTTGCCACCCTACGGTCCGGCACGGCTTCTGCCCGTTGTTTATTGTTCGTGTACGACCAACCTCAGACAGAGTCTGAAAAGTTGTGGCGTGCGCGAGTGTCACAAACAACTTTCTTCCGATTCGAGCAGAGGCTGTGATGCGTACCAAGATGTTGGACATGGGCAAGGTGTATCTGGCGGTGGTGTTAGTGGCAATGAGTGGCGCCGCCACCTCACATGGCGCGGAAACCGAGGAGCAATCCAACTGGACTCCGCCCGCTTATCCGCTGGTGGCGTGCGATCCGTATTTCAGCATTTGGTCGCGCGGCAAGTCGATCACCGACGTCGACACCACCCACTGGGCAGGCAAGCCGCACCGCCTGTCGAGCGTCGCCCGCATCGATGGCAAACTCTACCGATTGCTGGGCAACACACCGAGCGACATGCCGGCGCTCGAGCAAGTTTCGCAAAAAGTTCTGCCAACGCGAACAGTGTTTCATCTGGAGGGAGCTGCGGTCGAAGTGCAGCTCACCTTCACCACGCCGGCGCTGCCAGAAGACATCGACCTGCTGAGCCGCCCGATCACCTACGTGAGCTACGAGGTCCGTTCGCTCGATGGCAACCTGCATGAAGTGCAGTTGATGTTTGGCGCCGCTGGCGAGTTGGCCGTCAATACGCCCGAACAGCAGGTGACCGCCGAGACCGTTTCGAGCGACGAAAACACCGTGCTGCAGCTTGGCTCGGTCGACCAGTTTGTGCTCGGCAAGTCGGGCGACGACTTGCGCATCGACTGGGGCTATTTCTATCTGGCCGCCCGCAATTCGATGGTGCAACAGGCCGGCATGGTGGAGATTGACCTAGCCGATCAGTTGGACCTATCGCAAGACGATGCGCTCAAGGCCAAACAGTCCGAAGCGATCGCCGGAGAAGACCTGGGCTTGTTGATGGTGCTCAAGCCGATGATGGTGGGCAACACCGCGAAACAGCAGTGGATGCTCTTGGCGTACGACGACTTGTATTCCATCGAGTTTATGGGCAAGAAGTTACGCCCGTACTGGCGCCGCAATGGGCTGGATGGGCCGGGTCTGGTGAACGAGGCGCTCGGCGACTATGAAGAACTCAGCGAGCGCTGCCAGAAGTTCGACGCCCAGTTGGTGAAGGACCTCGAAGCCGCGGGCGGCGCGAAGTACGCCGATATCGCCTGCCTGGCCTACCGCCAGTGCTTTGCGGCGGGCAAATTCGTGGCCGATGACAACGGCCAGCCGCTGCAGTTCTCCAAGGAGAATCACTCCAACGGCTGCATCGCGACTTCCGACGTGTTCTACCCGATGGCGCCGCAGTTCTTGCTGTTTGGACCGTCGTTGGCCAAGTCGTTTGTCGTGCCGTTCATGGAGTACGCCGAAAGCGATCGTTGGAAATTCCCCTTCGCTCCGCACGACTTGGGCACCTATCCCAAGGCCAACGGCCAGGTGTACGGCGGTGGCGAGACCAGCGCAGAAAACCAGATGCCGGTCGAGGAGTGCGGCAACTTGCTGTTGCTGATGGGAGCCATCGCCAAGATCGAAGGCAACGCCGACTTCGCCGGCGAGTATTGGCCGACGCTAGTGGAGTGGGCCGAGTACCTGAAGAAAACCGGCTACGACCCCGAATCGCAACTCTGCACCGACGACTTCGCCGGTCACCTGGCGCACAACGTGAATCTTTCGGCCAAGGCCATCTGCGCGTTGGGAGCGTTCGCCCAACTCTGCGAACTGCGGGGCGACACGAAACTGGCCGAGGAGTATCGACTGATTGCCAAACAGTACGCCGCGCAGTGGATCGAGGAAGCCGACGACGGCGACCACTTCCGCCTGACGTTCGATGGTCCCGACACCTGGAGCCAAAAGTACAACCTGGTGTGGGACAGCATTCTGGGGCTCGATTTGTTCCCGGACGCGGTTCGCGAGAAGGAGATGACCTATTACCGCCGAGTGCAGAATCGTTACGGGCTGCCGCTCGATAATCGTCGCGAGTACACCAAGCTCGACTGGGTGCTGTGGACTGCCACGCTGACTCAGGACCAGGACGACTTCCGTGCGCTAGTGCGTCCGGTGCATCGCTTCCTGAACGAAACCCGCGACCGCGCACCGATGACTGACTGGTACGAAACCAAGAGTGGTCGCAAGGTGGGCTTCACCGCCCGACCCGTCGTGGGCGGTGTATTCCTGCAGATGTTGTACAACGATGCCGCGTGGCGAAAGTGGTCCGAGCGCGACACGACCAACGCCAGCGGCTACGCCGACCTGCCGGTGCCACCGGTGGTTACCAGCGTTGTGCCGGCGGCCGATACCGAGTCGACCCAATGGCGCTACACGACCAGGAAGCCGCAGGGCGATTGGCAACAACCTGACTACGATGACTCGTCGTGGCGCGAGGGTGCGTCGGGGTTCGGCACTCGGGATACTCCCAGCGCGCGGGTGGGAACCCGTTGGAACGGCTCCGATATCTGGATCCGCCGCACGTTCGATATGCCACCAGGAGAGCATGACTCGCTGTTTCTGCACGTGCATCACGACGAGGATGCGGAGGTATACATCAACGGAGTGCTGGCGCGGAAGCTCTCGGGATACACGACGACCTACAGCCAGGTGCCGATCCTCGAGGCGGCGCTAAAATCGCTGGAGCCCACCGGCAACGTGATCGCAATCCACTGCCACCAAACCGACGGCGGGCAGTACATCGATGCGGGGCTAGCGTCGGTGGAAGAGGCCAAATGACCAACGCCGCGGCCCAAGGGGCGCGCGGCGCTGGCGAGGTTGCAGGAGGTTGTGTGGGCTTGGACTACACCAGGTTGGGAAGGTGCTTGGCGACCTTCTCTTTCAGTGCATCCGCCTCGAATGGCTTGAGAATGTAGTCCGACACGCCGGCCTTCACGGCCTCGAGCACATGGTTTTGCTGTCCTTCGGTGGTGATGATGATCACCGGGACGTCGGCATTGGCTGCGCGAACTTCCTTCAGGACGTCCAACCCAGTCTTGTGGGGCATGTTCCAATCGGTCAGCACGATGTCGAACGTGTCGTTGCCAAAGGCTTCGATAGCCTGGGCACCGTCCTCGGCGTCGACAATCGTATCGACACCCATGCCTTCCAGGGTGCGACGGATAATCGTGCGCATCATTTTTGCGTCGTCGGCAACCAAAGCTTTCATGTGTTTGCTCCCGTAAGAAGGTCACTAATTTCGTTTGAGGTTTCGGAGTTCTCGTCGCTGGACGACTCCTTAATGCTCGCGTCCACGCACATTGGTCCCCAGTCGGTTTCGAAGGGAATCGAAATGGTCGCTACGCCACTGGGGTAGCTGATGACGTGGTTCTTGCCTGACACGACCGACGGCAAGCCAATCTTCATCTCAAGGTGTTCGAGTCGGTTGTTGGCTCCGCCAGCCACCATGTTCGTGATCTCGCACACGACGTCGATTACATCGGCATCAATCGTCGTGGCGGTGTGCCCCATGATTTGTTCCGCCGCGGCAATGGCAACCTTGCGATCGACACTCACCACCACGATGCCCCGCGCCTTTCCTTCCAGCGACATCAGACCGCTAACTTCGTAGTTGGGCTGGTGGTCAGTCTTGATCGAGGGCGCTCCACGTTTGATGCCACAACAGAGCATCGTCTCGAAGGTCGAGACGGTGGAAAGGACAAAGGGATTGATCCACTCGGCTTGCATGGTGTTTTCTCCGGCGACGGCGCCTCCGCAAACCGATGAGCGGGGTGCCTTGTTCGAGACTTGTACAACTCTAGTTTGCGTTCTGCGCCCCGCTGCTTGTTGTTGCGATCTTTGCAAGGAATTGTGGACTCCTCGCACTGTTGCCAGAGAGGCTGTGTTTTACGGGTGTTTTTGCGTTTGCGAAGTCAGCTAAAAGTCTGCGCGTTGCATGGCAATTGCCGCGTTGTAGTGAGTGTGCTGGATATAAAAAGTGAAGAGCAAGGGTGTGCATTGCAGCGGCGAGGCAAAGAAGAAAAAAACTACCGCGCACGCGAACCCAAACACGCGTCGTGGGTCTATACCCACAAGTCAACGGAGGAAGCGGTGCGCTTGCTCGCGTTGAGATTCGCATTCCCGCAGTTGGGAGAGAACCATTGCGCGCACGTTCGATTCAATTCGCGACTCGGCAGTTTACGGCCGTGTAACCACGCCCCGTTAGGCGCTGAATCTACGTACGCAACCGTTCTTAAACCCAATTTGGGAATGTGAAATCATGGACACACAAACCGAATCGACAATCGGCACCACCGTTGCTGCGCGCGTGGCCGGGGAGGACATCCAACCCGGAGACTACTTGGCGGTGCTCTACGAGTTGATCGAGTACCCTTCGTTCCTATGGTGCTGCTCGGCCGTAGCGCTGGAGGAGGACCAACCGGTCCGCATCCGTTACCTGCCACGCGGCGCCGGCGAGCCCCGCAAAGTAGTCGCGGTCTGCCTGCCGTTTGTCTACGTCGAAACGACCAAAGGCAACGTCACCGGTGTCGACACCCGCCAGCACGAACTGGTGAGGCTTGACTCGGAGGTCAGCCAGCAAGTTTGGCAGCGGATGGCGAAACCCTCGAAAAAGAAGAAACGTAAGTAACCAAACCGTGAACACAAGCGCCTCCAGCATGTCGTCCTCATTCTCCTCGTCGTCCGACGAAGGAGCGAGGCCGGTGCATGGCTGAAGTGCGAGCGAAAACACGCAACACTCCAGCCCGCCCGGCCACGCAGCCGGGCGGGCTTTTTTGTTTTCCACGCTAACGAGGTTTACCTCACCGTCATTTTGACAAGTCGCAACTGCTGCTCTGGCGATGCACGGGCACAAAAAGGCTGGGGAGACTGCTCATCTCTCCGGCTGGTCGGCGGTAGCGGCGAACTTTCTGTTTCGAAAGGAGTTTTAGAGCAATGGTTCAGAAGATTCACGTTAACGTTGGCACGATTGGTCACATCGACCATGGCAAGACAACCCTCACCACGGCCATACTGCGCGTGCAGTCCGAGCGCGGACTCGCCCAGTACCAGTCGTACGCCGAGGTCGCTAAAGGCGGCATTGCCCGCGACAAGAACAAGACGGTCACCGTCAACGTGTCGCACGTGCAGTACGAAACCGACGCGCGCACCTACGGCCACGTCGACTGCCCGGGTCATGCCGACTACATCAAGAACATGATCACGGGCGCAGCGCAGATGGACGGCGCGGTGCTGCTGGTGTCGGCCGTCGACGGTCCGATGCCGCAGACTCGCGAGCACATTCTGCTGGCGCGACAGATGGGCGTGCCCCACCTGGTTGTGTTCATGAACAAGTGCGACTTGGTGGACGAGCCGGAACTGCTCGACCTGGTGGAGCTGGAGCTGCGCGAGCTGCTTTCGCACTACGGATTCCCCGGCGAGGAGATTCCGTTTGTGCGCGGGTCGGCGAAGCTGGCTCACGACCACCCGACCGATCCCGAGGCGAGTGGATGCATCGCCGAGTTGCTTGCGGCGCTCGATAGTTACATCCCCGACCCTCCGCGGGTAGTCGATCGGCCGTTCCGCATGTCGGTTGAGAAGGTGTTCTCGATCGAGGGACGCGGCACGGTGGTCACCGGCGTGGTCGATCAGGGCGTCATTCGCCCTGGCGACTCGGTCGACATTGTCGGACTCGCCGAGGCGCCCCGAACGGTGGTCTGCACGCAGATCAAGACGTTTCGCGACGTGCTCGACTCCGCGTCGGCCGGCGACAACGTTGGCTGTTTGCTTCGCGGCGTCGGTCGCGACGAAGTAGAGCGCGGCCAGGTAATCGCCGCCGCGGGCACGCTCGCACCGCGCCTGCGGTTCGAGGCCGAGGTGTACGTGCTGGCCAAACAGGAAGGCGGGCGGCATACGCCGTTTGTCGACGGCTACACGCCGCAGTTCTTCCTGGGCACCACCGACGTCACCGGCGAAGTCCACCTGCTGGACGGCGCCGCAGCGGCCACGCCCGGCGACGGAGCCAAGCTCGACGTACGGCTGCAAAAGCCGATCGCCCTGGAAGCAGGCTCGCGTTTTGCGATCCGTGAAGGGAACCGAACCGTCGGCTCTGGTGTCGTGACTAGAGTTGTGGAGTAGATGTTTCGCCCGGAGGCCGAGGGCAATCTCGGCCTCCGGGTATTTCAAACTCCTCGCGAACCTTGGGTGCCTGGGGACGAGCTCTGCGAGCCCCCAGCACGTTGCGGCCTGTGGGCTCGCAAGACTCGACTACAGCCACCCTAGGCTTTGCGGGCAATTCAAATCACCCCAAATGGTTTGCGTATTGTGGCCCCGGCGGGGTTAGGAGCGACTAGTACATGGTTGCTGCGACGCCCGTAAGACCCGTCGCTCAGATTTGCCAAATCTGCGAATTCGTTCTCCACATCGACTCCGCTGCGGGGCCTCCTTTTTCACTCTTTCGATTGTTGTACGAACCATGTTTGCTCAACCCGGACAAGAACTGATTATCAAGGACACGCACCGCGCTCTGTGGTACGAGGACGGCAAGCTCGCGCGCACGCTGGAAGCCGGCAAGTACGCGATTCCCAAGCAGCCGTGGTTCGGCAAAGGCCCGAAGGTCGAGGTCGTACTGGTCGACATGCGCGAGCGCGATCTCACGATTAAAGGCCAGGAAATCCTCACGGCCGACAAGGTGGCCATCCGGGTGAGCATCCTGGTGCAGTTCCGCGTGGTCGATCCGCAGGCGGCGATTCACACCGTGAGCGACTATCAGGACCGGCTCTACAGCGACGTGCAACTGGCAGCACGGCGCTCACTGGCGTCGATGTCGCTTGAGGAAATTCTGACGAATCGTAACCGCCTGAGCGAAGACATCCTGCAGGAAGTCAAAGAAGCCGCCACCGGCTACGGCGTGACGATTCGCCGCGCCGACGTGAAGGACTTGGTGTTCCCGGGCAATCTGCAGGAGATCATGAATCGCGTACTGGCGGCCGAGCGAAACAGCCAGGCCCAGTTGGTCGAAGCGCGGACTCGCGCGGAGGTCGACCAGATCGAAGCGGCGGCCCGCGCCGACGCGCATCGCACGACGGCCGAAGCCGAAGCAGAAGCCCGCCGCCTGAAGGCCGCGGCCGACGCCGAAGCGGCCAAGACCCAAGCGGAGACTGAGCTGGCCACTTTCCAAGCCCGCCGAGAAATTGGCGACATCCTGGCCCAGAACGCCGCGCTAATGCGATTGGAGGAACTCGAAACGCTCCGCGAGCTGGGCACGAACGCCAACGCGCGGCTGTATGTCGACTTCGATCGGCCAGAACGGCGTGAGGTTTCTGCGAGCGTAGTGGAGTGATCCGCGGGTAGCAGTTTGGATGGGTTAGAGCTCAGCGAGCCCTCAGTACTTGTTGCTGGGGGCTCGCGAGTTCCGCGCAGTGTTGCGCGTCTTTATCCATCACTCCCGCTAGAGTTGCAAGTCGATACAGGCTTGGCCTCCTCTTTGAAGATCGAACGATATCTCACGTGGCCGCAATACCGCTCGCTCCTTTCCCTTTTGAGCAAGCGAGATCGCTGTACCACCAGGCGCTGTAGTTTGAAACTCCAATATTTGAATTGCAGACATGGAGAATCCATCGAAGCCGTGAAGAAAATCACCAATCACTCTCGCGATGACTTTGTATGCGTCTCGGCGAGGAAGCGACTCTGCCAAGTCGGTGAGTTGTAGAGTCAGATGCACACCATCCTGCGAAAACTCATGAACCGCGATGTTGCCGTTCTCGTCTGCTGGGCTGACAATCGGAGTATTCTTCTCCGGGCGAAAACGGCAATAGTACAGGAGCCATTGTCTGTTAGCGGTAGCTCCCGTCCAACATATTTCATTGTCCCCGTTTATTCTGAGACAGCGTCGACTTTCGATGGTCATGTAGATAGCGTCTGTGTTACTGACGTTTCAAGGGTTTGCAGCCTGCGCAAATCCTCTGGCAAGGCAAATCGCGGCTGGTTGCGGTCTCGGTCGCGCTGCGACTAGTAGAGAGCATTCTCCTCGACCGCCGTTAGCGACACTTCTTCAACTCAGGGCGGCGCTTCGCTCGTTCCTCGCTGCGCTCTGCCCTGGGCTACCATATTTCGCTCCTTCGGAGCTGTCTTGGTGCGATCCTTCTCCGTTAAAATCCGTGTCCATCAGTGTTCATCCGTGGCTAAATATCCAGCGTGACCCTCGCGAGCGGCTCTGTACTCTCTGTTCCCTCTGCGGTCTCCTGTTCAAATCGCTTTGGTTGTGGCTCCGCCGTACTGGGCTTTCAGCGGTCCAGTGAGTCTGTGGTCCCAAGTCGCTTGATCTCCCACATCCATCCTACCGCACCACCCGCCCGCTGCAATAATCCGCCACCACGCCTGCGAATCATCGAGCGAGCCAGGGGATGATGGGGCCTGGACCAACCGGAGCTACCCTATGCAAGCTCGCGCCGAGGCGTGGTTGTCGCGGATCTACCCGCACAACCCGTTGTATCTCGTCAGTGCTACGTTCGTACTCTATGGAATTCATCTCGCTTCTCAGGGGAGCCACCCGGCTGCTAACGACCTGAAGACGTCGCTGTTGTTTGCGTACGTCGTGATGCTCGCGGGCGCCGGGTGGCTTGTTGTTCGCTTTGGCCGAGTGTGGGAGGACGCGCGCACCATTCTGCTGGTCGTGCTCCTGATGTTCACGGCCATCTCCACCAGCTACGACCGCTTGTGTCTCGACAATCCTGCCGAGGGCGCGTTGCGGCTCGCGCTGGCGATGGGCTTCTGCTGCGTGGTGGTCGAAGGGACGCTCGCGATGCTGCGGATTCGCTTGCCGCTGGCGTACCGCGCGGTGTTTTACGTGCAGCTCGCGCTACTCTTTGCGTTCCCGGCGGTGCTGGGGCAACTCTCCATCGACGGGCATGAAGATCACATGTGCCTGGGCGTGCTGCTGTTCTCGGTGGCCGCGGGCGGGTCGCTGCTGTTATTGCTGCCCACCATCGGCCCGGCTCGATTGCGCCACTTCGACAGCGGCACGCCCTGGCCTTGGCCCTACTTTCCGTGGTCGATCTTCGTTTTCATGACCCTGGCGATGGGCGTGCGACTCTGGATGCTGAGCGTCTCGTTCACCGACGCCAAGGGACTGAGCCCGGCGTTCCATCCGTACTTTCTCACGCCGCTACTGTTGGCAATAGCGGTACTCCTGCTGCAATTCGGCATCGTCTATCGTTCGAAAGTGCTGCAGCGGATTGCACTAGGCAGTTTGCCAGTGATCGTGGCGCTGTCGTTCCCGCTGCACGTCTCGCGGGCGCAGGCATTGTCGCTCGACATCCTCATGCAAGCGCTCGCCGGCCCGCCGCTGATCACCACGGTCGTGGCCACGTCGGTCGCCGCTTACGCGTGGCTCCGCGGTGCATCGTGGGCCAAGCCAATCACGCTGGCAGGTGTGCTCTTGCTGTCGTGTCTCGACCCACGCACGTTGTCATTTGAACAACTGCACCTGCCGGACGCGTGGCTGCTGGTGGTGCTGCTGGTGTGGCTCGCAGCACAGGGCGTTTGGAAACGGAGTATGCCGCAATTGTCGGCGGCCGCGGCCGTAGCGTTGGTGCTGGCGCGTTTTCAGTTCGAGCAGTCTTGGGTTACCGACAACAACGCGTGGCTGGCGGTGATGGTGTGGACGAGCTGGACCCTGCTGTTGCCGCTGGTGTGTACCGACCGACTGGCGCAACTGATGAGGGTGTTCGCGCCAGTGCTGCTTGCCGTGCTGGGCGCGATCGTGGCCTTTGCCTTCCCGCCTAAGTGGTGGATCATGCCCGAAGTCCATGTGATCATCCTGCTGGCCATGCTACTGGCGCTGGCCATTGCGTATGGCTTGCGGCAACGCATCCGCTGGCACCTGGTGCCGATGGGGTTGCTGGCCGCGCTGATGTTCGGTCGCGGGCTGAGTACGTTGGTGCAAGGAATCGGCGACGCGATGACCCGCCGCGGGCTGGCGTGGTACGCGGTGGGTTGCGCGGTGCTGCTGCTGGCGCAAGGTGTGAGCCTATGGAAGGCAGGCGTGCTGCGGCGCGTGGTCGATTGGCTGCTGCATCGCGCCGCGGCGGCGGAAGTAGAATTCGAGAGCCCCGAACCCTAGTACACACCACTACGCCAGGCTGCCGCGCTCGATGAACGCGCTGCTGCCCGACTCGTCGTGCTCGATCACCTTGGTGCGGCGCTCGGCGAACGCCTTCTCGCGCGGCGCCATGTAGCGGCGCAAATCGTCGATGCTTACCGGTTTGTAGTCGCACGAGTCGACACCCACGTCCCTGGCGAGTAGCCATGGCGATTGCTCGTTCTCTTGATCGAGCCGGCCGTGCACGTGACCGTACAGGTGCCAACTGCCATGAAAGCTCTTATGCCAGCTTCGCATGGGGTAGTGGTTGAGCCAGATCTTGTGCCCGTCGACGCGAACCATGCCTTGGTCGATCGGTTGCCGGAAAGCCGCGCCCACGGAACGATGATCGTGATTGCCCCACACCAGGCGGACGTCGCGGCAGGCGATGCGATTGCGGTACGCCTGCGCTTCTTCCAGCTTGCCCCAACAGAAATCGCCCAAAACCCACAGCGTGTCGGCTGGTTCGACCACCGCGTTGATCGCGTCGATGATCGCCGCGTCGTGTCGCGCGATCGACTCGGGCGACACCTTCCACGCGCCGCGCGGGTCCTCGGTCGCCTGCTGCTTCTCGGTCTCGCTGAGAAAAGGCCGCAGGCAGAATTTCACAATATTGCCGTGCCCCAGGTGCGTATCGGCAGTAAACCATGTCGTTGGCATTCCATGCTCCAGTCTCTCATTTTTTTCGTTCGTTAAGTCTATTCCCGTAGCAGACAGCCGACTCGCCCGTCAGGTTCACCAAGGTACTAGAGCGCTTTCAGAATTAGCGTGCCGACTTGGCTTGTTGTGTCGTCCCGCTGCTTTGTCGGCCTGCATCGACGGATACCAATTCGCCTGCTTCGGCCTTCGCGCATCGTGCCAACACCACGGCGCCAATCCGGCACGCTAATTCTGAAAACGCTCTAACTTCGCCCGATTTGGCGATTTCCTCAACTCCTCCGCTTGACCCCTCCGAGGATAGTGTCATAATTACACTAACAAGGAGCTCGCCATGCACACCAACCTCGCTTTGCTCACCGATCTGTACCAGCTCACCATGGCCTACAGCTATTGGAAGCTGGGCCGGGCGGATCGTGGGGCCGCGTTTCACTTGTTCTTCCGTAACCCGCCGTTCGCCGGTGGGTACGCGGTAGCCGCTGGGCTGGGGCCGGCGGTCGAGTTCCTCCAGGGTTTTCAGTTCGACCAATCGGACGTCGACTACCTGGCCACGCTCACCGGCCGCGATGCCCAGCGGCTGTTCGACGACGACTTCCTGCACTACCTCCACCGCCTGCGTCTCACGTGCGACGTCGACGCCATGCCCGAAGGCACGGTGGCGTTCGCTAACGAGCCGCTAGTGCGCGTCACGGGACGGATGCTCGAGTGCCAGTTGCTGGAAACCGCGCTCTTGAACATCATCAACTTTCAAACCTTGGTCGCCACCAAGGCCGCGCGGATCACCAGCGTAACCGGCGGCGACTCGGTGATCGAGTTTGGCCTGCGACGCGCTCAAGGCGTCGATGGCGGGCTGTCGGCAAGTCGCGCGGCGTACATTGGCGGTTGCGACTCCACGTCGAACGTGCTGGCCGGCAAGCAGTACGGCATTCCGGTCAAAGGCACCCACGCTCACAGTTGGGTCATGTCGTTCGACGACGAACTCACCGCCTTCGACGCTTACGCCCAGGCGATGCCGAACAACTGCGTTTTCCTGGTCGACACCTACGACACGCTGCAAGGTGTTCGAAACGCGGTTGAGATCGGCCGCCGCTTGCGCGAGCGGGGCCACGAGATGGTTGGCATCCGCTTGGACTCCGGCGACCTGGCTTACCTGAGCATCGAAGCCCGTAAGATCCTCAATGCCGGTGGTTTCCCCGAAGCGGCGATCGTCGCGTCGAACGACCTCGACGAGAGCATCATCGAAAGCCTCAAGGCCCAGGGCGCGACGATTAGCGTGTGGGGCGTCGGCACCAAGCTGGCCACCGCGTACGACCAACCGGCGCTCGGCGGCGTCTACAAGCTCGGCGCGACGCGCGACGGTCACGGTCCCTGGGAGCCGAAGCTCAAACTCTCCGAGCAGACCGCCAAGATCAACATCCCCGGCGTGCTGCAGGTCCGCCGGTATCGCAACGGCGAAGGCCTGGTTGCCGACATGATCTACGACGAGAACCACGCGATCGATCCCCGCGGCACGGTGGTCGACGTGAAAGACACCCACCGCCGCAAGTCGATCGCCGACATCTCTGCGGGCGAGGACCTGCTGACGCCCGTCATGCGCGGCGGCGAAGTCGTGGAGCCATTCGCCGCCGGTGGTGAGGAAACCCTCGACGCTGCTCGAACGCGGGCACAGAAGCAACTCGCAGAACTGCACCCGACGATCCGCCGATTGCTCAACCCGCACGAGTATCCAGTCGGTATGGACATCGGACTGTTCGAGCGGCGTGACAAGATGATTCACGAAGTGAAGGCAAGGCTGACATGAAGTACTCCTACGAATACCCCCGACCAGCACTCACCGTCGACATCGTCGTGTTCGCCCTCGACGAGGACGACTTGCAGGTGATGTTGATCCAACGCGACCTTCCGCCGTTCGAAGGTGGTTGGGCGCTGCCGGGTGGATTTGTGCACGTGGACGAAACGCTCGACGAGGCCGCGCGGCGGGAACTGAACGAAGAAACCGGGCTGGCGGACATCTACCTCGAGCAGCTTTACACGTTCGGCCAGGTCGACCGCGATCCCCGCGAGCGGATCGTCACCGTGGCCTACTACGCCCTGGTGAACCTCGAAGGTCACGACGTCCGCGCCAGCACCGACGCCCGCAATGCCGCGTGGTTTCCGGTGAGCGACTTACCGCCGCTGGCGTTCGACCACCCAAAGATACTAGCGATGGCGCACGAGCGGCTGCGGGGCAAGGTCCGTTACCAGCCGATCGGTTTTGAGCTGCTGCCCGAGCGTTTCACGCTGCGGCAACTGCAGCACTTGTACGAAGTGATCCTCGACCGCGAGTTGGACAAACGAAACTTCCGCAAGAAAGTGCTGGCGATGGGCATTGTGAAGGAGACCGGCGAGATCGAAAAAGACGTCGCCCACCGCGCGGCGCAGCTTTACCGCTTCGACAAACGCACGTACGACCGGCTGACGAAACAGGGTTTTAACTTTGAGATTTGAGATGATACTACGCTCGCACATCCTGGGCTGCTTGCTCGGCACGGCCGTTGGCGATGCTGCCGGGCTGCGGTGCGAAGGGCTCTCGCCGCGGCGGGCGCGGAGGTTGTACGGCGACGAGGTCGCACCCACGCTACTGCTGGGCCGCGGCATGTGCAGCGACGACACCGAGCACACCGCCATGGTCGCCAGGGCGTTGGCCGAGAGCAATGGCGACCCCGAAACGTTCGAAGCGCTGTTCGCCCGCCAACTACGACCGTGGCTATTGACCATGCCAGCGGGCATTGGGCTGGCGACGCTACGCGCCTGTTTGAAGCTGCTGGTGGGCGTCGGTCCAAGCCGCAGCGGAGTGTTCAGCGCGGGCAATGGGCCGGCGATGCGGTCGGCGCTGTTGGGAGTTTGTACGAACAACGAAAACGAATGCCGCGAACTGGTGCGACGTTCGACTCGCGTCACTCACGTTGATCCAAAAGCCGAAGAGGGAGCGTGGGTGGTCGCCGAAGCTGCCGCGCTGGCCGCACGAGGTAGTCGGGCGACGCCGCTGGAGTTTATCGAAAACATGACGACTAAGCTGCAAGGTGGCGAACTTCGTGAGCGCCTCGACGCTCTATGCCAAAGCCTGCGAGCGGGGCACGCACCAGCGGAGTTTGCCGAGTCGCAAGGTTGGACGCGCGGGGTGAGTGGTTACATTAACCACACGGTGCCGGCCGCACTATGCTGCTGGGCCGCCACGCCGGACGACGTTCGCCAAAGCGTCACCAGCGCCGTACTGCTGGGAGGCGACTCGGATAGCGTCGCGGCCATCACCGGCGCCATCGCAGGAGCGAACCTTGGCGACGCGGCGGTGCCACGCGAGTGGATCGAGCGACTAGCCGAGTGGCCGCGGACCGTGAAGTGGCTCGAACAGTTGGCCGACACACTAACGGCCCAACTGGTCGGTGATCGAGCACCACAACTACCATCGATGCACTGGCCCGCCACGGCAGGGCGCAACGCGGTGTTCGCTGCGGTGGTACTGGCAATGGGATTTCGGCGGTTGCTTCCACCTTATTGACTGAATCATGTTTACCAACCCCCTCCAACAACGCCTCAGCAATTCCAAGCGCGTGCTCGTCGCAGGTGCGGGGGGTGGGTTTGATATTTACTGTGGTGTGCCGTTGAGCCTGGCGCTCGCCGAGCAGGGCGTTGAGGTACATCTGGCGAATCTGTCGTTCACTCGGCTGGGATACGCGGTGTCGCCGGAACCGGTGAAGGTTACCGCGGATACTGAGGGTCCTAGCGAGTACTTTCCGGAGAAGTGGCTTGCGCAGTGGTTTCGTTCTCGTGGCATGCAGCAACCGGTCTACGCCTTTCACCGCACCGGCGTGCGACCCTTGGTCGAAGCGTACCGGCAGCTTGTCGAGGAGTTGAAGCTCGACGCCATTGTGTTGGTCGACGGCGGCACCGATAGTTTGATGCGCGGCGACGAAGTGGGGCTGGGCACGCCGGAAGAGGACCTTGCCAGTCTCGCGGCGGTCGACGCACAGGATGTCGCCACCAAGTTGCTAGTGTGCGTGGGGTTCGGCGTCGACGTGTTTCATGGGGTCTGTCACGCGCAGTTCCTCGAGGCAGTTGCCGCGCTCACGGAAACTGGCGGCTGCTTGGGCAGTTTTTCATTGAACAAAGAGAGCTCACACACGTCGGCCTACCTGGAGGCCGTTGAGTTTGCGTGCCGGCAGAATCCGATCGTGGCCAGCATTGTGAATACCTCGATCGCTTCGGCCATTGAGGGCAAGTTTGGCGATTATCACCGCTCGCACCGCACCTCCGGAAGCAAACTGTGGATCAACCCGTTGATGAGCCTCTGCTGGTGCTTTGATCTTCCGGCGGTGGTTCGACGATCGCTGATCCTTCCCCACGTGATGGACACGGTTACCTACACCGACATGTCGCTCGCGATTGAAACGGCTCGCGATCGGATTGAAGCCATAAAGAAATGGGACGAGATTCCGTTGTAGGTTGAGAGGTTACCATGCTCCACATTCCAGCCCCGCTCGAATGCGTCACCGATGGACTCACGGTCTTTCTGGCTGGCGGTATTTCGGACACGGCGGATTGGCAGGCGCAGGTGGTTGCGCAGCTGGCGGAGTTGAGGTTCACCTTGTTCAACCCGCGACGCGTTGAGTTTCCCGAGGGGGACGAGCGCGAGAGCGAGCGGCAGATTGAGTGGGAGTGGAGGCACCTGCAGCGGGCGGATTTGGTGGCGTTTTGGTTTCCGCCGGAGACCATGTGTCCGGTGGCTTTGTTTGAACTCGGCGCGTGCTCGGCCGCGGATGTTCCGCTCGTGGTGGGGACGCACCCGGACTACTGTCGCCGGTTCGACGTGGTGCAACAGCTGAAACTCCGCCGACCGGAAGTCGAGGTGCATTGCTCGCTCGACGCGGTTGTGGATGACATCAAACACTTTGTCACATGGGCTACGAGCCAACGATGAGAGCATTGATACTGGTCGACATTCAGAACGACTTCCTGCCCGGCGGGGCGCTGGCCGTGCCGGAGGGCGATGCGGTGGTGCCGGTGGCCAATCGGTTGATGCCGGACTACGACCTGGTGGTCGCCACGCAGGATTGGCACCCGGCCGATCACTTGTCGTTCGCCAGCCAGCACGCGGGCTGCAACGTGGGCGAGTTTGTGGAGGTGGATGGCTTAGAGCAAATCCTCTGGCCCGACCACTGCGTGCAGGATTCGCGCGGAGCGGAGTTTGCCGCGGGGCTGAACATCGGCGGGGTTGATCATGTCGTGCAGAAGGGGACCAATCGCCGAATCGACAGCTACAGCGGCTTCTTCGACAACGCCCGACGCCACGCGACCGGCTTGGAGGAGTTGTTGCGGAGCCAACAGGTCGACGCGGTCGACATCGTCGGCCTGGCGACCGACTACTGCGTGAAGTTCACCGCGCTGGACGCAGTGAGCTTGGGCTTCACGACCCGCGTGCTCACCCAAGGCACCCGCGGCGTGGAGTTGGACCCCGGCGACTGCAATCGCGCGGTGCAAGAAATGCAAACTGCGGGTGTGGACGTGATTTGAACCCACAGAGTGTAGGCCGTAACAAGCTATGCGCAGTTACGGCGGTCGTCTACAAGCAGAGCCATTTGAACAGGAGGGCACAGAGTGAACAGAGAGAGGATGCCGCGACCGGTCGGTGCCGCGGAGAACTGCCCGCGAATCCACGCGAATGTCGCGAATCGAACTTACTTGTATTAGCCACGAAAAGGAAGAAAAGGCACGAAGAAATGTCTATCGAATTCTATGCAACCGGTGACGCCTTCGGTGAGTTCTCGAACTTCGCCGCGTTCCCATTTGCGCTGGACGGCGTGACGTGGCCGACAAGCGAGCATTACTTCCAGGCAGAGAAATTCGAGGATCAAGAGTATCGCGAGAAGATTCGCACGACCGCCAGCCCGATGATCGCGGCTCGGCTTGGCCGCAGTCGCAAAGTGCCTATTCGCTCCGACTGGGAATCGGTGAAGCTCGACGTAATGCGGCGCGCGGTGCGAGCAAAGTTCGCTGCGCACGAAGCCCTAAGAGAATTGCTCCTTTCGACCGGCGATCAATTGCTTGTAGAGGCGGCCAAAGGCGACGCGTTCTGGGGAACCGGCGACGACGGCAGCGGCCAGAACTGGCTGGGGCGCATCCTGATGGAAGTGCGCGACGAGCTGCGTGAGGGGAACGAATAACGAGTAGGAAGAGACAATGAATCGAAGCAAACGAGCAATTATCGCCACAGAGACAATGCAGATTGTCGACCAAGGTTGGTATGAATCAGAGAGTGCTGGACGCATAGAGATCAAGCCGCAGGTCGATGCGTGCCTGGCTGGAACGAGGCTCTATTGTCCAGAGGACTTTGACTCGATCGACCTTGGTCCTGCGAGCAACGGACCGACGGCGTTCGAGGTGGGCAACGAAACCACGCTCGCCGCGGGCCATCGACTGGTGGTGGAGCGTGGCGAGCCGCGGACCTTGTTGCTCAACTTCGCCTCGGCCAAGAACCCGGGCGGCGGCTTTCTGGGCGGCAGCCAGGCGCAAGAGGAAAGTCTCGCCAGGTCATCGGCGCTGTACGCTTCGCTGCAAACGCAGATGGAGTACTACACGATCAACCGCGAATGCAAAACGGCGTTCTACACCGACCACATGATTCTCAGCCCCGCCGTGCCGGTGTTTCGAAACGACGCGACGGACCTGCTGCCAGCTCCCTACGTGGTCGGCATGCTAACCTCGCCCGCTGTGAACGCCGGAGCAGTGCTCAATAGTGAACCGGAAAGGGCCGAGGAGATCGCACCCGTCATGGCTGCGCGGATTGCCAATGTATTGTCTGTGGCTGCCAGCGAGGGCTATGAGCAACTGGTCCTGGGCGCGTGGGGATGTGGTGTGTTTCGAAACGAACCCGAGACGATCGCCGACCTGTTCGCAGAGGCCTTGCTCGGTGACTCACCGTTTGCGGGGCGGTTCAAGCGAGTCGTGTTCGCCGTGCTGGACAACACGGCCGACGAGTCCATCGTCGGGCCATTCCGATGTCGCTTCGCGGGAGGGACGGGATGAGCACCGAACCAACACTCGAAGACCGCTTCGTCGGTTGTTTGCTAGGTCTCGCTGTCGGCGATGCGTTGGGCGCGCACTTCGAGGGGCAGCCCGTGGCGTTCATGGAGCGGAAGTACAGGTCGGCGCGGCAGTTGATTCACAGCCCGCCGCCGGGTGAGTTGTGGTACACCGACGATACGCAGATGGCGATTGGCGTGGCCGAGACGCTCGTCCGGTGTGGAGAGGTCGACTTCGATGTGCTGTGTGAGCGGTTCGCTGCCAACTTTCTGCCGCAGCGTGGTTATGGCCGCGGTGCTCGGATCGTGTTGGAAGCCATGGGTGCGGGGCACGACCACAAGTACCTGGCCGAGAATCTGTTTCCTGGTGGTTCGTTTGGCAACGGGGCAGCGATGCGCGTGGCCCCGGTGGGCGTGATGTTTCGCGATGATCCATCGGCCGTTTGGAAACAGGCTCACACTTCGGCGCTGCCGACGCACGTGCATCCGCTGGGCATCGAAGGTGCACAAGTGCTGGCTTTGGCGGTCGCCCTGGCGTCGCAGGGTGAGGAACTCAACCGCGAGTCGTACTTCGAGACCTTAGCCGAGCGATGCGGCGCGCCAGAGTATAGCGGCGCGCTTCGTCGTGCAGCGCGGCTCGACACGGTTCGCGATCTGGGACTGTTCGGCAACGGCATCGAGGCCACCGCTTCGGTCGTGACCGCGATCGCGGCCTTCGGACTCACGCCTGACTCCTACGGCGAGACGATCGGCAACGCCATCCTGCTTGGCGGCGACACCGACACCATCGCCGCCATGGCCGGCGCCATCAGCGGTGCGTACCTCGGCGTTGGTGCGATCCCCAGCGACCTGCTCGCGAAACTCGAAGACCGCAAACAGGGTAAGAGCTACATCGAGCAGCTTGCGCGGGATTTGTACGGTGCGTACGAAGCTGCGCGCGGATTGCCGACGAAGGACTAACTAAATGCCACTACCAATCCAACTCCTACTGATTCATCCCAACCCGGACGCCATCGACGCGTTTGCGCATCGCTTCGCGCACCTTCCCTCGGTGCGGACGGTTCAGACTTCGTATGAGGAAATGGAGTCGCACGATTGTTTCGTCACTGCGGCCAACTGTTATGGCATTATGAATGCAGGCATCGATGCGGCGGTGGTACGGGTGCATGGAGTGGAACTGTGTACCGCGATTCAGCATCGCATTCTCGACGAGTTTCTGGGCGAGCAGCCCGTGGGTACCGCCATCGTTCAGCCCACTCGCCAAGCCCACAATCCCTTCGTCTGCCATGCACCCACGATGCGAACGCCCGGCTCGATCACTGGCACGGACAACGTGTACCGCGCGACGTTTGCGGCGCTCACGGCCATCTACCGTTACAACGTCGCCCACGACCATCCGATCCACTCGGTGGCCATGCCCGCGATGGGTTGCGGGTTTGGAGGGATGACTTACTCGGAGTCCGCGCGGCAGATGGCGGCTGCCTACAAGCACTATCTCGAGCCGCCGCACGCGATGAACTGGGACACGGTCACCCGTCGCGAGAAGTCCATCCGGTACGACGGGGACAGGTGCGTGATCACCTGATCGGCTGTCCGCGGAGCTGTAAGAAAATCGCCGTTGAATTCACCCGTCGGCGTGATCTAATGGAATCGCGTGGCGGTGTGCATCGGGGCTTGATTCCTCTACGCAGCACACTCTGGGTGCTGACGCTTCCGGCTCGCCAGATTGGCTTGCCGAGGTTTTGTAGCACTGCAGGGGTTTTGTCCCACCATCGGGGTTTTGGGCCAACGGCGTGAAATGTGGGGAACAACCCGTGGGGTTTTGTCGCACCCCCCGATTGGTTTTGTCGAGAAAACAAGGGGTTCTGCCACGTTGGTGGGACCAAAACGCTTAGGGTTTTGGGCCAATGGATCGTTTTGTCCCCAAGGTGGGGCAAAACCCTCCGACTGAATTGGTGCGTAGCAGCACTGGCAAACTCCCCACATGGGTGGGATGCGGTTATGATCGTCCCAGGTGGCGATGGGTGATCGTAAATCGACCAAACGATGAACTTAAGGAACCCTCGATGAAGTACCTACTGACTGCATTCCTGCTGGGAGCTTGTGCCATGCCTGCGACGGCTCAGTTGATTGTCGCACACCGGGGGGCGTCGCATACGGCGCCGGAGAACACGCTGGCCGCGTTCCGCCTGGCGTGGGAAGAAGGGGCCGACGGGGCGGAGGGCGACTTCTACCTCACCGCCGACAACCAGATTGTCTGCATTCACGACAAGGACACAAAGCGAACCGCCGGCAAGAAGCTGATGGTGGCCGACTCGTCGTTCGATGAGCTGCGCAAGCTGGACGTGGGAAGTTGGAAGGACAAGAAGTACGCCGGCGAGAAGATTCCGACGCTCGCTGAGGTGCTGGAGACCGTTCCCGATGGCAAGCGGATGGTGATCGAACTAAAGACCGGCCCCGAGATCGTCGAGCCACTCCAAGAGGTGCTGGCCGATAGCGACGTGCCGAACGACAAGCTGCTGATTATCGCATTCAATGCCGACACGGTGCTGGCGTGCAAGCGGAAGCTGCCGGAGATCAAAGCGCACTGGCTCACCGGTTACAAACGGAACAACAGGGGCGCCTGGACTCCCAGCCTGGTGAAGGTCGTGCAGACCATGAGGGCGACCGGCGCTGACGGGCTTGGCAGCAATGGCAAGCCGGACATTTTCGACCGCGAGTTCATTTCGAAGCTCAAGCGTGAAGGGCTCGGCGAGTTCCACGTATGGACGATCGACGACCCGGAAGTGGCCAAGTTCTACATCGAGCAAGGCGCGTACGGCATCACCACCAACCGCCCAGGTTGGCTACGCAAAGAACTGGGCGACGCACTGAAGAAGCCCGAGGAAGGCTAGCTGGAGAGCTCCGACGTCTTTCCAGCAACGACGACTTGCTCCACGGGGATCTCTCCGTGGCGGACGTCGAGTGACACGTTGCCATCCTTCATCTCTACGGTTCCGTAACCGGTGGCAGTGGAGAGGAAGCTGCGGAAGTCGCCCACTTGCGAGTCGACGTACAGCGTCTTGTCGATCGCGTCGTATCGCACGCCGGTGAGGCCTTGCAGCAAGGCGTAGCTCGACATGGCGCGGGCGTACCAGTGGCCGCACTCGAACTCGTTGAACGGGTTGCGGACGCGGCCGTCGTAGCGGTCGCGACACGCCCGGACGATGTCGAGTCCCTCGTCGACCATCCCTTCCATCATCATGTGCGAAGCGGCCTGGTACTCGATGCCGGTCCAGACTTCGTTGCTATACACGAAAGGAATACTGAGTTCGCCGCCCTTGGGCCACGAGCAGAGCAGCAGTCCGCCTTCGCTGCCGAAGGCGTAGGTCGGTCGCTGCGGGTTGGCGTGGTCCATCAAGCTGGGCTTGAAGTTGTACTTGTGAATCGCCTTGAGGTTCGAGCGAAGCTTCTCGCGATCGATGGTCGGTTCGACACCGCACACTTCGGCCATCCAGAAACCGAGCACGCCGTCCGACAGGCAGCCGGTGCCGTACTGGTACTTGGGACCTTGCTGGTTTAGGTCCTCGATCAACTCACTATAACCTTCGCCATTGTTGCTCGATGTGATCGGGCGGAACTTGGCGTTCAGACCATCGACCTGGATCTTGTGGAAGAAGTACTCCCCGTCGTACAGCTCTTCTTCCAGGAACTGCGTTCCCTTTTCGACAAGCTCTTCGTACAGCGAAACATCCTTGCCCAACTCGCGTCCCATCGCGGCTGCGGCCGCCAAAGCGCTGAGGTAGAAACTACCGCAATGCCCGTCCGGTCCCCAGTACTCGATGTCGTACGTGTTGTGATGCGGCTCCTCGAGTACGCCCTTGTGTCGCGGATCCCACGAGTGGATGCAGTAGTCGAGGCTCTGCTGAACTTGCGGCCACATGTCGCGCAGCCAATCGGTATCGGCCGAGATGCGCCATTCGCGATAGACTTTCAGGATGCCGCCGAGCTGACCGTCGGACGCCGCGTGGTAGTTGTGCGCAACCGGGCGGATGGGCAGTGCCGAGCGGAAAGTCTGATGGCCTTCGGGCGATTGGCTTTCGTGGAACTCGGTCTGGCGGAGCGTGCGTTCCATGTCGGGGAACAGGTGGCACATCGCCTGGGCGTAGTTCCATACGTGCGTGCAGGAACCGCTGCAGCAGCCGCGGCTGTCGGAGCAACCTTCCCAGCACCACATACGACCGTCGGCCTGGCGGAGCACGGTGGGCGACTTGAGGATCGTGAGGTTGGCGGCCACCGCTTCGACCACCTCGGGCGGCAACGTGGTGTCGTAGAACGCGTCGCTGAACCGCTTGCTGGCGGTGCGCAGCTCGTCGTAGTTCTGCTTCCAGTATTCGGCCGTTTGCTCCACGCTGTCGAACCGCCCCGCGTACCATGGTGTGTGGTGCTGGGCGACGGGCGCCGATTCCGGCTTCTTATCGGGACCGGTAGCGACCCAGTCGCCGAAGTCCTTGCCTTCGAAGTCGGCGATCAGGATGGCGTCGGTCAGATCCGCTTTGCTCTTGGCCACCTTGTCGGTCTGCACGATGTGATCGACGTTGATGTGTCCCCAACCGCCAGTGGCGTTGTCGACAATCTTCAGTTGCGCCGGCTTCCCGCGCCAGTCGCTAACGTTCCACGATTCCCATTCCAGTTGCTCGGTGTCCTTGCCGGTGGCGGTGCGGACCGGTTTGCCTTCGACCAGCAGTTGCAGCACGGTTTTGCGGGAGTTGTTGCCGCCGCCGATGAGGAACTGCAAGTGGTTCCGCTGGATGGTGAATTCAGGCGAAGTGAGTGTGCCCACGGCAGCGTCGCCGGAGGGATGGAAGGTGTTTACCAGGCCCTTACCTTCGTAGCCGGAGACGGGGTTCTGACCCGAGGCGGTGCCTTGGGCTGGTCCCGCGGCAAAAGCGGGATCGCTGCCCGCTGCCGACTCGCCGGAGCGAAGACGCGTGTTGGGCACGTACCAGGTGAACATCAACCGCACCGTCTCCGAGTCGCCCGGCGCGACCGTCAGCGGTACGAACAGCGAAGCGCCGCGGCCACCGCCGCCGACTGGCGGATTCTCGAGCAAGCGGGCGTTGGCAATGTTTTCCCACGCCAGGGTGAGCGAGTCGAACCAACCGCCGCGGAACCAGCAGTGGTCGACCACCGTCTCGGGGCGATCGGTGTAGATGGCGCAGTCGCCTTGCAGGTCTTCGCGGGTGGCGGTTGGGCTTTGCGAGAGCAGGAAGCCTTGCGGGAAGGCCTTGATGCTGGCGCCCGAGTCGCCCGCGGCCATGAAGTTGGCCGAGTTGTAACTGAACACGCACTCGACCGGCTTGTCAGTGTTGTTGGTGAAGGTGTACTCGAGCGCACCAACTGGCAGCGACGAGTTATCGGCATCGCCCGGCGTGAAGGGGTTCCAGCCGGTGATCTTCACGTCGAGTGGCATCTCCTCGTCCGACAGTTCGATCTCAGCGAAGGGGAAGCGGGCGACGAACTCCGCGTTTTCGAAGCGAGGAAAGCCGGCGCTGCTCTGCCCTGCGCCGTTACCGGTGCCGGGGCGGCCGAACATCTTCCATTCGGGCACCTGACCTTCGAGCACCTTGGCGACGTTGCCGTCCTGGCCCTTGATGCACAGCGCGGCGAAGCAGTTGGGCGCGTTGAACGCTTCCATCTCGTTACGCATCGAGACGTGCGAGATGGCGCCGGTCCCTTCCAGGCAGAACATGCCAGAGCCGAGGCCGCCGATGGGGAAGGCCACGCGGTCGAGGTACTTGCCGGTGTAGGAGCCGTTGTAGTCGCGGTCTTGCCGCTTTTCGTAACGTCCGTTGGCGTCGAGGCCGGAACTCGAGGCGGCACTGGCCGCTGCGCCGGCAATTGGTGTCAAAGCGGCGGCGCCCAAGCCCATCACTTGTACGAACTCTCGCCGTCCCAGCGGTCCGCAACCACAAGAGGAAGAATCACAGTTTCCGTTGTTCGCTACTTCCGCCTGCCGCTTGCTCATCGAAAGACTCCTGGTAGTGCAAAACTCGTGATGGACCTGCAAGGACTCATGATACTAGATACGGTGCGCGGAACCACCACGGGAGCCACAAACCAGAGGCCAATTGTCCGGTTGCAGGAACTCGTTGGCGAAAAAGTGGATGGTGGTGCGCATGGTTTGTGCGATTGGGCGCTGGGAGCGGACACGCTACCAGAGGACGCGGACGATCAGCTCCCACAGTTTCAAATAGGCGTTGTCCCACGCTTCGGGACGGAAGAACGTGACCGGGTTGTGGGGCGAGCCGATAAACGGCCGCAGCAGCCATGCCATCTGGATCGCCACCAGCGCGTACAGACCAGTCCACACCCACAACATCCGGCGATGCCGCGGGCGGTGGGCGATCAGCGGGCGGTAGTAACTGCGGAGCAGGCGCTGCGAGCCAAGACTGGCCGCGGCGAACATGATTCCGTTCACCACGAGCGCCTGCTCGTAGCCCGTATCCGAGGCGTACCAGAACAACGTGAGCGGTGCGAACGACACCAGCAGGATGGTGAATCCCACCTGCGTGGCGAGCAGGCTCCGCAGGGCGACTGCGAAGTCGCTGCCCAGCCCGAACAGCGCGTTCAGCACGTAGAAGCTCGGCAGGCTGATGGCGAACGTCGCTCCCAGCAGCAGCGGCACTTTGGCGGCCGAGTACAGCATCTGCAGCGGCCAGTGAGTGCTTCCCGCCACCGCGCCGTACGATCCCATGGCCGCTCCGTAGAGCAATCCACACGCGGTCATCGTGACGAGCAGCTTGGCAAAGGTCCGCTGGCCACCCGCTGGCGAGTTGGTCCAGGCGGCGCGGCGCAGCACTTCGTCGGGCCAGTGAAGCATCGAGCTGTGCACGGCTCAACCTCCCCCGCTCAGCAGCCGCCACAACGCTCCCAGCACGCTGGCGAAGAAGTTCGATTCCCGCGCACGAAACAGCGTGAACTCCATCTCGGGAGTGCCAATGAACGGTCGCAGCACCCAACCCATCTGCGCACCGACCACCGAAAACAACACCAGCCAGCAGCGAAACACGATCCTGGTGTGCCGCGCGAACACTTGCCCTTGTGGCATGTCGAGCGCCGCAGGCCAGGCGGGGCGATCGATGGATGGCGGTGCCGTGTCGCCATTGTCCGAGGTACTCTCTTCGGGCGATTCGTGCTGGTCGTCGGGCTGCAGCGTCACTTCGGATTCCGATTCACGCGCAGGCTCGTCACCAGGAGTCTCGGCCGCGGCGGTGGCGTCTTCCGCTTCGGCGTATACGGACGTCATGCGGTGCAACGTTTGCAGCAGGAACATCAGGCCCAGCGCGCCCGACACCGAGAACACCGCCACGTTCAACAGCACGATGAACGGATAGCTGCTGGTGCTGAGCGAAAAGAACGCCACGATCAAACCCAGCGACGCCAGCACGGCCACGTTTACCGCCAGCGACGCAATCAACAATCGCAGCAAGTTCAACAGCCGCAATCGCGAGCCCACCAGTGCATTGAACACGTAGAGCGAAGGAAACGTGACCAGCAGGGTCAGAAAGAACAGGGCAGGGACCTTAAAGGTCGTCGCGATCAACTGCAGCACACGATCGGATGTGCCAATGGTCTCTTGGAGATCGGGAGGGATGTCCTTGAGCAACGAGTAACAGCCCATGCACAGGCCGTAGATCATGGCCAGGATCAGCACGATAATGGCCAACCCCCGGGCGCTAACGCCCAAGAGTCCATCTCCCAGTTTGTCCTCGGTGGTGGCCTCACCGCGCAGCAGACCATCCAGTTGCAGCAACCACTCGCGCATAGCAACCCCTCGCGTTATCGACAGAGTATTCCAGGCGTCCGTTCACGAACAGTTCGCCTCGAATATTCGGCGATCCATGGCAACCTTGCCAGCGGGCTACAACGCGAGGTCGCGCCACGCAATGTCGGCCTTGTCAACGTCCCAATCTTCCGCGAAGTATCCGGCCGCGCGGATGCCGCCATCGCCTGTGGTCAACGCTTCGGGTCCGATGATCAGCAGGTCGGGGTAAGCGGTGCCAGCCCAGAAGTAGCGGAGACGATTGGTCAACCGCATGCCCTCGATGCCGGTACCGCCAACCACAGCAACCAGGCGGTCGTCGTTGCCGGAGCGGGGGCGTACCACCACAAAGCCGATGTCGTCGCCGCTCTCCGGACGCGTGTCCACGCGGATTCGATTTCGGAACGCCTGCACCGGCGACGAAGACAGCAAGGCTGCCTCGGCGCGATTGGTATCAACATTACCGTAGACCACTACGTTACGGTCACCAGCTTGGTTCGCGTCGAAATCGGTATCTGCCAAAACTATCAGCGAGCCACCAGCGCGATAGGCGAACGTCTGGGCGTCGAAGTGCGCCTTGGCCCGCGACCAGGCATTTTCCTCTTCGTTGCCGATGGTTCCGTAGACCAGTACCACATCGTGGTTAAACACGCCCTTCATGCCGCCGTAGCGGTCGGGGTTCTTGTTCTCCGAGTCGGGCACGGGGCGTTGCATCCAGCGGTTGCCGGCTCGTTCGAGCCACAGTTTGCCATTGCGAGGCATCTGGCGGACCATCACCGGCCGCCCGCCATCGAGTCGCAACACAAACGGCTTGCCTTTGGGCACCACCGAGCTGTCGATCACCATGCGCTGGACGTTCTTGGTCGTGCCGACGATCGACAGCGGGCTGTCTTTCACCTCCAGGTCGACGCTACTCGTTTCGAACGGCGTCTGCTGCGCGGCGATCGTCAGCCAGTCGCGACTGGCGAGCGTACCCAAGTCGGACGTCGAAAGCTTGAGTCGACCCGCGTTCTCAGTCTTGCGAGAACGCGCGGCGAGGAAGTCCATGATCACGGGATTGTCGACCGTGCCGGCGCCCCACCAGTTGCCGGTCTCCGGCTTCTCGAAGTAGGCGAAGTCGTTGTGCCAATTGGCCAAACGTTCCACAACCAGTCGGCTCTGCTCGGGCGGAATCTGATCGTCGTCCGCTCCGTGCAGCATCATCACGCCGGTGCCCCACAAGTTGGGCAACTGAGCAAGGATGTCGCTCGGGCTCGCTGCGCGGTTCAGCATCGACTGCACCGGCGAGGGATCGTCGTAGTCGGGCATGCCGCCGCCGTAGGTCCACAGGCTTGGCCACGCGGCCGAAGTTGCCACCGCGGCGAAGCGGCCGGGCAGCGAAGTGGCGAGCACCAGCGCGCCGTGGGCGCCCATGCCGTGCCCGGTGACGTACAAGCGATCTTCGTCGGTTTCGAAGTGCTCGAGCGCGTCGGTCATGGCTTCTACCGCGTCGGCCCGCGACCACTCTTCCCAGTCGAGCGGGAACTCGCCGCGGCCGCCGGGCACGATGATGTGCGCCCAATCCTTCGGCTGGTACAGTCCGGCGAAGTCGCGCGCGGTCATGCCATCGGTGTGCAGGGCGACGATTGCGCCGGGCGCGTTGGACTTGTCTTCGTTGTCGCTCTCCTCCTCGTCGGAAGCCTTGGCCACCAGGTGAGTTTTGCCGGCGGAGGAGGAAGCCGGCACCACCACGTACGCCTGCACGCTGCCATCGATGCCGCTGCGGAACGTACGCGTTTGCGTGGCCGAAGCACCGACCACTTCCAGATCGAACCGCTGTACGGCCAGCACCTGGCTGTCGCGCACCACGCGGACGTACAATTCGGCCATGTCCTTCGGCAGCTCCTTGGGCACGGCGAACTGGAACCCGCAGCTACGCAGTGTCGCGCCGTCGAGCCAGGTGAGTGGGGTGACTGTCGGCTCGAGTTCGCCCAGCTGGGCTTCGATCGACACGCCGTCGAGAGCCTCGTCGGTCGTGTTGGTCAGCGTGACCGACGCCCACAACGGAGCGGCCTCCTGTCCTTCGACCAGCGAAGGCAGCGTTGTGCGGAATGGCGAGAGCAGCAGGTCGGCCGATGGCTTGACCAGCTTGGCTTTCAGTTGACTCTGGGCGACATGGAACACCAGCGTGTTCTCGCCCTTGTTGATCCGCACCGGCAGCACAAAGTCGCCGTAGGCGTAGGGATCGCCGGCGTAGGGCAGACCGTTCACGTACACCATCGCGTGCCCAGTGGCCTCGAGCAGCATGATGCCTGCGGCGGGCGAGTCGAAGCTGGTCGCCGCGTATCCGCCACGAATCGAACGAGTGGAGAGCACGCCATCGCTTGCGGCCGACGCGGAGCGCCAGGTGACTTCACGACTGCCCGTGGTGGCAAGCTTGTCTCCCGCCTTGGGCATCGAGAACTTGCCTTCGGCGATGGCCGCATCCACCGGATCGATAGAAACCGTCGCCCGACCGTAAGTCCCCACGCGGGGGATGGTGACGAACTTCTTCAGCACCACCTCGTCGGGCAGCACCGCCGGCTTTTCCGGCTCGGGCTCCGGCTGGGGTTCTTCTTTCGGCTCTTCCTTGGGCTCAGCCTCCTGCTTGGACTCTTCCGGTTTCATCTCCGGCTGGGCCTGTGGCTCTTCCGCCGGTTTCTCCTCGGCAGGTTTTTCCGCACTTGGCTTTTCCTCCGCCGGCTTCTCCTGCGCGGGTTGTTCCTCCGCCGGCTTCATCTCAGCTTCGGCTTTGGGCTCGGTCTTTTCGGCAGGTTCTTCCTTGGGCTCTTCTTTTGGCTCTTCTTTGGGAGCCTGCTCTTCGGCCTGTGGCTCTTCGCTGGGTTGCTCCTTCATCTCCTCCTGCTGGGGAGCTTCCTCGGCAGGTTTCTCTTCCGGAGTTTCTTCAGGCTTAGGCTCTTCCTTCGGTGCAGATTCCGGCTTGTCGGCCGGCTGTTCGGGTGGGGCCTGCGGCTCGGCTTTTGGCTCTTCGGCAGCTGGCGGGGCGGGCTCGGCGGGGGCCTGTTCCTGCGACATGGCCAGCGGTGCGCACAAGGCCCAGGTGAGAACCAGAACCGAAAGCCCAACTTCGAATCGCCCTGCGCGAGTCATCGTGTTTGCCTCAGTCTTCTTTCGAGTCGACAGAATCTACCAGCGGCACCTTGGTATTGGCCGTGCCACCTTTGGTTGATTGAACACTCACTTCAACTTCGCCATTTCCAGCGACCAGCCACCGCACGTATTTTGGCCGCCAGGAGGGAATAACGTCCAGCCGCACCTGGTGGGGGTTGCGACCTGCATCCTGCACGCGGTCGAACAGCCGGTCGTCCGAGGTCATGGCTGCGATCACCTTCGCTCGCTCGCCGGCGATGCTAGCGATGTCTGGCGGCGTGACCTTGTGCTCGATGTTGAACGCCGAGCGGGTGGGGGTCAGTTTGCGGTTCATCAGCGTGGCGGTTACTTCGAACAAACCGTCGTCCACCGAACGGACCACGACTTCGTCGATCTCCACCTTCGGCATCTGGTCGGCGTGCCACATGGTGAACGCCATGTTGCGGTGGCACTCTTCTTCCAGCAGGAACGAAGGAGGTTGCCGTCCCCAGTTTTTCTTCATCCCGCCCACTTCTATCTTACCATACGTGGGGTGGTCGACCTCGTGCCACTCGACAAACCCGTCGCCCAGCAGCAGCAGGCGGTCGAACTTGTGACGGCTGTCCTGGCGGGCGAAAAAGCCGGTTTCGCCCGACTCGCGGAACAGATTGTACGGAGTGTTCAACTCGTTGACGAACGCGAACGCGCCGACCATGGTGTGGAACCAGTCGGTCTCGCCGCCCCACACTTCGTACAGGTCGTCGGCCGTGTTCATGTAGCGATAGCCCGGCAGCATCTCCTCGCCCCGCTTGCCCAACTGGTCGTACACGGCGATGTCGGCGCGGGGCCAGCGATCGTCCTTCGAGCCCGGCCCGCGGAGGATCATGCCGCCCGTGTTGTGGTACGACTGCGCGCCAGCGATGTTCGCGTGGGCCATCACGAAGTCGGCCACCAGGCGGTTCTCGTGAACACTGAGCGGATAGTGATGCGCGCCGCGCTGCACGTAAGCGGGTTGCCATTGCCAAGGCCAGTCGCGGTTGGGGTCGTAGTAGCCATCGCCATCTTCGTTCACGGAGCCGTCGCCATCGTTGTCGATGCCTTCGGCGCCCAGCATGGTGTAGGTGCCGGTTTCGTCGGGGTCGACTCGCACCATCATCGCCGGGTATTCGTCGTGCGGCTTGTATCGGCCCAGCGGGTCGCGGACGCGCATCTGCGTGATGTGCCCGTCGCCGTCCAGGTCGTCGGCCGGATCCTCGTCCACCCGCCCATCGCGATCGTCGTCCACCGGGCGCTGACCGCCGCGGGGGCCGTTGGTGGTGTTCGGCTCGTGCATGTGAGCGTCGCGCGAGTCGGGGCTCATCATCGGCATCAGGTAAAACACCCGCTCGTCGATCAATCGAGTGATCGTCTCGTTGCGGCCGTACATCTCGGTCATGTACCAAGCGGTGTACAGCACCACATCCACGGCTTGTACTTCGTTGGCGTGGATGCCACCGTCGATCCAGAAGGCGGGCTTTTTGGCTTCGTCCTTCTCGTCGCCCTGCGCCTGATTGGTGATGGTCATCACCCACATCTCGCGATCGCCGTACGACTTGCCGAGGCTCTCCAGCCGACAAATGTCGGGATGCGCCGCCGCGATCTGCTTCAAGAGCCCCGTCGCTTGGGCGTAGTCGCGGTAGAAGTTCCACCGCGCGGGTACGTCCGGGTCGGCCGGCGCGCCGAGCGGCTGGTAGATCGGCTTCTGCTGGGCCACCGCCGTAGTGGCGAGGGCCAGGGCCAGCGTCAACGTTGCGAGTTTACTTTTCAACGTTGGCCTCCTTGGCGCGCTTGGGTTGTGTCGCTTCGCTCATGTCGATGGTTTGAGTCGTGTACCCCACGGAGGGCTCGCCGGCGCGTAGCTTGAGGCTCTTCACACCGCTGGGCAGACGCACCAACCACGTGGCCTGGCCGCTACCGCCGTTGCCGTCGAGCACGCCCAGGCGTTGTCGGCGGTCGCCCACCAGCAGTTTGCTCCCATTGGGCATTTGAAATTCGACTTCCAGCCGCTGCAACTTGTTCGACGTGCGGCCCATGCTGCTGGCAGTCGGCAGGTAGCCTTGATTGATCACGGTTGCTTTCAACCGGTAGATGTCCTCGCCCAGCGCTTCGAGCTTCGCGTCGCCGAACACCAGCTTCGCCCGCAGGGCGATGGCGTCGGCCAGGAACTCGCCGTGGCGGGTGGCCAGCCGATCGAGTTCGCTGGCGGGCGGATGCGAGCGCAGTAGCGGCTTAAAGCCGCCCACTTCGACCTTCTTGCCTGGGAAGTCGGGATGCTCGACTTCGGTCCAATCGACGAAGCCATCGACTCCTTCTTGTTCGAACCACGCCAGCGCGTTCACTTCGTCAGCGTTGCGGCTGTCGGGCTTTTTAGAGTCTTCTTTATCCTCGTCTTCTTTGTCCTCGTCTTCTGCTTTGTCGTCGTCTGCTTCGGATTCCTCGTCGGGCGCTGCTTCGGATTCGCCGCTCTCTTCTTCCTTTTTGTCTTCGTCGGGCTTGGCTGCTTCGACTTTGGGGATCCACCACCCGCGCGTGGCGAGCGACCAGCGGCCGTAATGGAAGTAGGCCCAAGGAGCGAACGCCCCATCGTACTCGGCGGCTGTGGGGGCGTTCTTGTTGCCAATGTTCTTGGCGTACATCTTGGCGATGTGGTCGAAGTAGGGACCATCGTCGGGCAGCACCTGACGTTTGATTCGCCCGCCGTTGTTCTTTGCGACGCTCCACGGTTTGGCGAGGTTGTCCTGCGGAGCGAACGAGAACACCAGGAAGATGTTCGGCTGCGTGAACATCCAGTCGACCACCGCCCGCGTTTCGGGTTCGGAGACTTGGTGACTGCCGGCGCCGGGTTGGAAGTAGGGGTATTCGAACGTCAGGTTGCGATTGAAATCGACGCCGCCGGGGCCATCCTCGTTCCACGCATCGTCGAGATCGTCGTCGGTGCCTTCGGAGTACAAGCGGTACTGGCCCGCTTCGTTCTTCTTGGCGTCTGCTTTCACCATTAGCCGCGGATCGTCGGGATGCTGCATCCACGGTCCGGTCGGATCGGCGACGCGCATCATGGTGATCACTTCGTCGCCGTTCAGGTCGTTCACGGGATCTTCGTCCGTGGCGCCGTCGCGGTCGTCGTCGGTCGCACGTGTGTTTGTCGCGCGGTCGGTCGTTGGGCCGTACAGCAATTGGGCCGAAGCGTCCGGGTTGGGCCGGGGAATAAAGTACAGGGTGACCGCGTCCAGCAGTTCCACCGCGGCCTCGTCGCCCTCGGTGTAGCGGTCGGCCAATTGCCGCGCCATGCGGATGGAGAGTTCCGAGCCCACCAGGCTCGACGCATCGACGCTACCGACCACCAGCACGGCGGGCTTGTTGGCCCAGTCGCCGGCGCCGAGTGTTACCAGGTGAATCTCACGCCCTTCGGCCGACTTGCCGAGCGACGCGACCGTGGCGACGTCGTGCTCGCCGAGTGAACGGATCGCCGCCTCAAACTGATTAACCGCCTGGTAGCCCGATAGCTCCACCGGCGCGCTAGTGGCCAGCGAGGCACAAAGAAGGTGCAGGGCGAGACAGGCCGTCGTCCACAGGCGAGGCGAAGTGGGCATGCGGGAGGGGTTCCGAGGGCAGGGGCAGACGGGGGGCCGTCGCCGGGAAGGGCAAACCCTCAGTTTAACCAGCCAGCCTAATCTTTTCAGCTACCGCTATCCGGATTTTTGGCCTCGCAATTTAAGTAGTATGGCGGCCCCGGCCGTACCCCAGGCAGTTGTACGGCCGAGGGCGGCCATACTACGCAGCTTACAGCCCATAGTCGGCTTTTAGCGATTTGAGCAATGATAAGGCCCCGCCGATTTCGGCCTTCTGCCGCTCCGGTTCCTGGGGAATCTCCCGCTCGATGGTCAGCGGGCCGGTGTAGCCGATTTTTTCGAGCACGGCGACGAACTTGCCAAAGTCCACATCGCCCTCGCCCAAGGGAGTTTCGGTTCCCCAGGTCTTACCTGGTTCGTCCGACCAACGGGCGTCTTTGCAGTGGACGCTGCGGACCCAGTTGCCCAGTTGCTCCAGCGCGGGCAGTGGTTCTCCACATCCGTAGAGAATCATGTTCGCCGGATCGAAGTTGATGAACAGGTTCGGGCGATCGACCGCCTTGAGGAACCCCTCCAGCACATCGGCCGGCTCCTGGCCAGTCTCCAAGTGAACGTTCTGGCCATCCGCCGCGCAGGAGTCGCACACCTGCCGGGTGATGTTCAGCAGTTCGGCGAAGTCGGGATCGCTGGTGTCGTGCGGCACGAACCCCAGGTGCAGCCCTACCGTGTCGACGCCCAACTCGTTGGCGAACTTGGCGATCTCCATCAGTTCGGCCGTCCGCGCCGCGCGGGTCTCCTTCGGCACCAGGCCGACCGTTTTCTCAACGGTGGGAATATCGGCGTAGCTCTCGCCTTCGAAGCCCGCAAACACGCAGGAGACGCGGATGCCCAGGTCGTCGAGCGTCTTGCGGAACTCGGCAATCCGCTCCGGCGTACGCGACTCGGCGTGCGGTGTGTGAAGATGCACCGTGGTGACGCCAAGCTCCTTGGCAACCTGCAAATCAACGCCCAGCCCTGCGTCGATACTCGCGAACACACCAAGCGGCCACTTTTCATCCATCGTGCAGTTCTCCCAAACCCAGAAAGCCCGAAACCTCAAACCACCGAGGCTATCGGCTGGAAGGGAAAACGGCAACCGTGCAGCGAGCTAGAGCTGAAAACGCACTAGAACTCGGCCTTCGTGTAGACACGCATCCCTTTGCGGTAGCCATGCACCGCTGGAACACCGCAGCAGAGCACCACCGTTGCGGCGACGAGGCAAGCGGCGTGCTGGACCACCCAGTTTGAGATACTCCTGGCGATCGCCAGATCGGCGAGCGCGAGAATACTGAGCGCAAACCAGGCAATCCACAGCACCAACAGCACCAAGGCCGCGAGCATTGCTCCCAGCAACAATCCGATCACCGCTCCACCGACGCGCTGCATTCGAAGGTCTCCCCGTGGCAACTACAAGTGGCCCCACTGAAAGCATAGCACACGCGAAATTGCGGGGGCTCAAGCCGCCTTCATGCGGCCTTCGGGCGTGGAGAGGTCGAACAGCGAGAACAGCTCTTCGCGCGACAGGCTCAGGTTCCTCGGCGAGCGGCCTTCGCTGAACACCGCGTCGAACAACTCGCGCTTCTCGGCCAGGATCTGGTCGATGCGCTGCTCGATAGTGCCGGCCGCCAGGAAGCGGGTGACGGTCACCGGGCCTGCGCAGCCGATGCGGTGGGCGCGGTTGATCGCTTGGTCTTCGACGGCCGGGTTCCACCAGCGATCGAACAGGAACACGTAGCTGGCGAACTGCAGATTCAGCCCCACCGCGCCCGCCCCGTAGCTCATCAGGATCACGCTGCACTGGGGGTCTTTGCGAAACTGCTGCAGTACAGAGTCGCGGCGGCCGTGCGGCACTTTGCCGTGGTACTGCACGGGGTGGAACTGCGCGAGCGACTCGCCGAGCTTTTCGATCGTATCGACCCACTGGCTGAAAACGATCGCCTTCTGCCCGCTGGCGGCCACTTCTTCCAGTTCGGCGGCCAGTTGGTCGCGTTTGCTGCTCTCGCCGGTCGCTGGGTCGAAATTGCAGATTTGCTTGAGCCGCAGCACCAGTTGGAACACGTGCTGCAGCGTGATCTCTTCGCCCAACTCGCCCAGTTCCACGACACCGTCGTTCTCTGCCCGCTGATACGAATCCCACTGCTCCGGTGTGAGGTCGATTTGCGAGTCGCGGACCAGCTTCGGCGGCATGTCCTGCATCACCGTGTCCTTGGTACGCCGCAACACCACGTCCGACACGGCTCGTCCCATCTCGCGCGGCTTCATCCCTGTGCGAAGGCTGCCCGGCGATACGAAATCGAAAATGCCCACCAGGTCGTCCACGCTATTTTCGATCGGCGTTCCGGTCAGCGCCCAACTGCGCTCGCGCACCAAGTTGCGGACCACGCGGTTGGTGGTGCCGGATCGATTCTTGATGCGCTGCGACTCGTCGAGCACCACCAGATCGAAATTCAGGTCCTGCTCTTCGACAATCGCTTCGTCGCGGACCAACGTTTCGTAGTTTACCAGCGACACCACGGCCCGCTGCCGCCACAGGAATTCGCGTCGCGCACCTGGACCCGAGATCACGGTCACCGGAATTTCCGGCGCCCACAGCGCGAACTCGCGTTGCCAGTTGGTCACCAGCGGCTTGGGGCACACCAATAGCACGCGCCGCGCCTGCTTGCTCCGCACCAACAGTCGCGTGGTGGTCACCGCCTGCATCGTCTTGCCGAGCCCCATCTCGTCGGCCAGCACTGCGTGGTTGCGCGGGAACAGAAACGCGATGCCGTCGAGCTGATAGTCGAACGGCGTAAACGGCAGCTCCACCAACTCGTCAGCCAGCAGCGTTTCGAGCGGTGGCTGCAACACGTAGCTCAAGCGGTCTTCCAATCGCACCACATCGCGCGGCGCGCGGATGCGGGTGTGCTTGGCTCGCTTGGGCCGGGGCCGCGGGCGACTGGGTCGCTCGCCCGCGGGCTCCTCATCGCGTGGTGCAAAGTGAAAGCTCTTGACCTTCACCTTCTCGAACTCCAGCGGCAGCGACACAGCCTCCGCCAGCGCACCTAACAAGTGGGTCGATGCCACGCGGAACTCGCCTGCACCACTGGCGAGATTCGCCATCGACAGCGCTACCTCGGCCAGCGGAGTTGTCGACTCAAGCGGCCTCGGCATGTTGCTCCTCGTCCGTACTGGGTTCGGCTTCACCAGAGCCCAACAGGCCCGCTTCGCGAATCGCTTCGGTAATGCGCTCGAAGGGTTCGGACAGATCGACGTACCGCGACAGCTCGCCGAGCAGCCGCTCGGCCTCCGGACGCTGCACCGGGTCGAGTTGATCCAAGCACGCGGCGCTTCCGGAAGACGACTCACCAGATGGGCTGCTCGTCTCCACGCGACTTGGGTCGACCAACACCACCGGCTTGGCGGTCAACTCGGCCACGGGCCAGCAGTCGAGTTGATTCACCACCACTAGCGCCACGTCGGTGGTGAGCTTCGCCAGCAGCGCTGCTCCGATTCGCTCGCAATAGAAGTGCGGGCGCAGCGTGGGTCCGAACAAGATCTCTTCGGCGCGGCTGAACGCGATCGGCGCGGTGCAGTGAAACTCGACAGGCCGTCCTCGGCGGTTCACCACCAGCAGGCCTCCGAGCATGCAGGCCGCTGGGTCCTCCAGCACGGTCAGAAAGGCAAAGGCAGAATCGTCGGGCTTGCTGGAGTTGCTCATCGGCGTCGGTCGGCGGGGGGGCACAACGGGAAGTGCTAGCGAATGGGTGCAGGGGGAGTAGAGTCCCACGTAAAGCAGAATCGGGACGCAGCCACGGGCCACTTGAATCCGGAAGAATCATTACAGATTTCGCCATCTACCTGGTTGATAGATGTTTACGGGAAACCTGTGGGAATCGAACGAAAAACCCGTGTTCAGATTCTGGAACCGTGCGCGGTTTTCCGCTAAACTGAAAGACTGGTGTGGGGGCAAGGGACTCGTCCATCCTTGGTGCAGTGTTTACTCGCTTGGCCACGCCATAGTGACCTTCCTTCGATTCTTAGCGATATCCCAAGAGGACTTAGGGCCCGATGAGCAACCCTCACCCCTCCGTATCTTCCATGTTTTCCCAGGTCGACGTCACGGCCTCCAGTCAGCCCCGTCCCGTGCTTTCGCAGAACGAAGAGCAGGTGGAACTGCTGCGTGAAGTGCTGGCTGCGCAGGACCGCACGAACGAACTGCTGGAGGAGTTGCTGGGCACGATGGCCGCCGCGCAGAAGCAGCGCAATCAGGAACTCAACCAGTGGAAGAAGGCCAACCCCGACCTTGCCGATGGCTGCCGCGAGGCCGCCGAGGTGCTCAGCAAGGTGCAAGTGGAGTACCTCGATCGACTGACTGAAGAGGTGAGCGATAGCCAGGAAGACTTGGTCGAGGGCGAGTTCATGCTCAACGAGTTTATCGACCGCTACGGACCGCGGCTCGCGCACCTCAACGGCGTGATCCAGGTTCTCGCTCAACTCGGCGCCAACGGCGCTCAGAACACAACCGAAGCTCAGCCGTAAGACGCGAGCACATCCCATATTCCAACACGAATAGCCCCGAGCAAACTTGCTCGGGGCTATTCGTGCTTTAGAGACCCCCAAGTCCCACAAACTTGCCACGCGGCGCCACGTCCGCTATCGTTCAACGTCGAGGCTCGAATGGCTCGCCGCGAACTTATGCACCATAGCTAGGTCCGCTACGGCATATTCCCTCCCTTTCCCTCCCCCCACCAGGCATCCCTCCCCGCCATGTCCGATTCTCTGCAAGCTGCTGTCGATCAGGCACAGGAACAACTCGATGCTCATACGGTCGAGATCGTGCGCTGGCACTTCAGCGACGATACTGGCTGCCCCTTCTGGCTCGAGAAGAAGGGCGAACTGAACTTCGACCCGCTGACCGAAATCAAGTGCTTTGCCGACCTCGACAAGTTTCCCGACTTCGAGGACGAATGGCTCCGCGGCGGCCCGGTGCGACGTTGGGTACCGAAGGGGCTCGCGCACGAGCCGGTCTACGTGTTCGAAACCGGCGGCACCACCGGTGTGCCGAAGAGCCGCATCGCCATGGAGGACTTTCGTACCGATTACTCCAACTTCAGCGACACGCTGCCCGACGAGTATTTTCCGCCAGGAAGCAACTGGCTGATGCTCGGCCCGAGCGGTCCGCGTCGGTTGCGACTGGCGGTAGAACACTTGGCTCAACATCGCGGCGGCATTTGCTTCTGCATCGACCTCGACCCGCGGTGGGTGATCAAGCTCATCAAGAAAGGGTGGATGGACCATCTGGAAGAGTACAAGAAGCACTGCATCGATCAGGCGGTCACCATTCTCACTGCCGGACATGATGTGAAGTGCATGTTCGGTACGCCCAAGCTGATTGAGCAACTGTGCCTGGAACTCGAGAACCGCGGCACCTCGCTGGCCGAGTGCGGCATCACCGGCATCTTCTCTGGCGGCACCGAGTTCACTCCGCAGTGGACCAAGTTCTGCGTCGAGGAGTTGTTCGGCGGCCCACCGGAGGAAAGCGGCATCTACATGACCCCCACCTACGGTAACACCCTGATGGGCCTGGCGTGCAGCGAGCCGGTGACCAAAGAGAACAAGTACAAGATCACCTACCACGCCCCCCAGCCCCGCGCGGTGCTGCAAGTGGTTGACTTCGACGACACCGACCGCGTAGTCGGCTACGGAGAAACCGGCCGTTCGAAGCTCACCACGCTCACCAAGGAGTTCTTCGTGCCGGGCTTCCTGGAACGCGACGAAGGCGAGCGCGAACCGGCCTGCGAACAATACCCTTGGGACGGCATCAGCGGCGTCCGCCCCTTCAGCAAACTAGCCGGCGGCACAACGGTCGGGGTGTATTAACCACGGAGGTCACAGAGAACACAGAGTAGAACGTGTCATTCTGAGGGAGCCTAAGCGACTGAAGAATCTCGTTGGCCACCGAAGCGATTGCAGTTTTAGCCACGGATGAACACGGATAAGCACGGATAAGAAACAGGTCGCAGTATGGCTGCGATTACCCCGAAGGGGTTCCGACAACGTAGCCCAGGGTTGCGAATGGGCGAGGCACGAGCCCAAACGCTACCCTGGGTTATAGCGTTGCAAACATGGCGGTCGAGAAGGGAGTTTGCCACTAGCTGACTTGAGGTTAGTAGCGGATGCACTGTGATGAAGGTCGACTCTGAAAAGCGTACCCAGCTCATTGAATTGGCCGCCGACATACGCGACGCCTATGAAAGAGGAATGGACGCACCGGAGTTGATTGCAGAATTTGCGGCGGTACTGCCACATTCAGATATTGCAAACCTTTGCCACTCAGATATGGATGCTGAAACGGTCGTTGACATTTGCCTGGGATCTAAAGATGCAGAGAAAGTGCTCTCGCGAGATCAATTGCTCGATTTAGTGAGAAAGTTGTGCAATCCGGTTCCCGGCGAGTTCGCTTCCGAGTCAGAGACTATCAATGCAGTCCGTTTGTTCGAATACAACTGCAAACACACCGATGGAAGTGACTTGATCTTCTTCCCCGAGGATCACTTCGATGGTCGAAATGACCCCACCCCCGAAGAGATCGTCGAAAAGGCGATCCGCGGCTCCTAATGCATCGCCGATATCGGCGGCTGACTGTCCCCCGCTCACCACCCCCCAACCCCTCTCAAAATGATCGAACTACAAGCCATCCGCTGGGGCGAACCTTACGAGTCGCTCGACATCGACGAAGTGAAGCACTTTTACACTGGCGAGCCGGTTGCCAAGGTGCATACGGTGGGTTCCGGGATCGTGCAGCGGGATGCCAAGAAGGCGAAGTTCGCTCGCCGCGCGCTCCAGGCGATGTCGCCGGCCGAGTTGATCGAGAAGTGCAAGAAGGCCGGCGAACTGTTCGAGTCGGGCACGCTCCAAGTGGGCGACTCGCAGCAATCGCCCGACGATTTCATCCACCAGCAGTCGGCCACTACCGGAATGCCGATCGCCATGTGCCAGGCGAACGTGACGAAGAACGCCTTCGTGCTGAAGAATATCGACACGATTCTCGACGCACTCACGCGCGGGCTCGACCTGAACATCCTGGCCCGCGGCTACGGTGAAGAGGACCGCGGCGTCACGGTCAGCTATCAGGCGCAGTGCGACGCGCTGGGGGCGGTGCTGCCGTCGAACTCGCCGGGCGTGCATACGCTGTGGATTCCGGTGATCGCGCTGCAGATGGGGCTGGTGCTGAAGCCGGGCTCGTCGGAACCTTGGACGCCGTACCGGGTTTATTCAGCTATGGTCGAAGCCGGCATCCCACGCGAGACGTTCTGCCTATACCCCGGCGCCGGGGCCGATATCGGCGGGGCGATCCTCTCGAGCTGCCGCCGCAGCATGATCTTCGGCGGCCCCCAAACCGTTCAGCAATACTCGGGCAATCCCAAAGTGCAGGTGCACGGCCCGGGCTTCTCGAAGATCGTGTTGGGCGACGACTGCGTCGACGACTGGGAACAATACATCGACATGATGGCCGACAGCGTCTACCGCAACGGCGGGCGAAGCTGCCTGAATGCCTCGAGCATCTACGCCTCGCGGCATACGAAAGAAATCGCCGAAGCGCTGGCCGCCAAGCTCGGCCCGATCGAAGTCCTCCCGCCCGACGATCCGAACGCCGGTCTCGCCGCTTTCACAATCGAAGGCGCGGCCAAAGCGATCTGGGGTGCAATCGAAAACGACGCCGAAGCTCCCTTGGTGACCGACATGACAAGCAAGTATGGCAAGCGTCTCGTCGAGCGCGACCCAGTGGCCTACATCCGCCCGGTGGTGCTGCACCATGCGTCGATCGAAAGCGAATCGCGCAACAAGGAATACATGTTTCCGATGGTGAACGTGGTCGAATGCCCGCAAGCAAAGATGATCGACGCCATCGGTTACTCGCTGATTTGCACCGGAGTTACCAACGACGAAGAATTCCGCCGAGACCTAATTGCCTGCACCGAGATCGACCGCCTGAACCTCGGCCCAATCCCCACCCCCCAAGTCGACTGGCTGCAACCGCACGAAGGGAACTTGACTGAGTTCCTGTATAAGAACCGGGCGTTGCAGGTTGGTTGAACCTCCATACAGCCACTGAAGAACACGGATGAGCACGGATGAAATCGGATGCTTGTCCGTGTTTATCAGTGTTCATCCGTGGCTAAGAACAATGGCATTTGACTTCCACTGCCCCACACGAATCATCTACGGCCCTGGGCGAATTGCCGAGTTGGGTTCACTCACCGCTGCGCTCGACGTGCAGCGGGTGCTGGTGGTATCGGACCCTGGCATCGAGAAGGTGGGTCACACGCAGCGCGGGGTCGAGTCGCTTAGCGCGGCGGGGCTTGTGACGCATGTGTTCGATGGGTTGCAGGAGAATCCCACCACCGAGAACGTCGACGCCGGGCTGGCGGTGGCGACCGATTTCTCGCCCGACGCCATTGTGGCCATTGGCGGTGGCAGCAGTATGGACTGCGCGAAGGGGATCAACTTCGTCTACTCGTGCGGTGGGCGAATGCAGGACTACTGGGGCGTGGGCAAGGCTACGGCCGACATGTTGCCGATGGTCGCGGTGCCGACGACCGCCGGCACCGGCAGCGAAACGCAGTCGTTCGCCCTGATCTCCGATGCCGAAACGCACATCAAGATGGCCTGCGGCGACAAGCGGGCCGCGTTCCGCGTGGCATTGCTTGATCCGGAACTCACACTCACCCAGCCAACGCGCGTCACCGCGCTCACCGGCATCGACGCCTTGGCGCACACGCTCGAGACGTTCGTCACCAAGAAACGCAATGCCATGTCGGTCGCTTACAGTCGCGAGGCGTGGGCGCTCCTGGCGCCCGCCTTGCCGCGCGTGCTCAGCGAGCCCGACAACTTGCAGGCGCGGTGCGACATGCAGCTTGGTGCGATGTTCGCCGGTTTGGCGATCGAGAATTCGATGCTCGGCTCGGCACACGCGTCGGCGAACCCGCTCACGGCCGAGTACGGCGTCGTGCACGGCGAGGCGGTGGGGCTGATGCTGCCGCACATCATTCGCCACAACGGCCAAACTGTCGGGGCGTGGTACGAGGATTTATCGTCGCAAACCCCGGGCGACTTGGCCAATTTCGTCGCCCAGATCGCCCGCCAGGCGGGCCTGGCAGGTACACTACAGGAACGCGGAGTCGACCGTGCCCGGCTGATCCATCTGGCCGCGGCCGCTACGCAGCAGTGGACCGGCACGTTCAATCCCGTCGAACTGAGTGAACAAGATTACCTCGTGTTGTATGAGGCTGCATATGAGTAACGGCAGGATTCAGAGGTCAGGGGTCAGGCGTCAGGGACTCGCCCTTCTGTGTCTGTTGGCCTTCGCTGTGCCGCATTGCAGCGCCGAAGATTGGCTCATGGCGCGGGGCAATCTCGAATCGACCGGCGTCGCTACCAGCAAGCTACCCGCCACGCCCGAAGAACTGTGGCGTTACGAGCTGGAAGACGGCGCGTTCGAAGCCACGGTCGTCGTGAAGGATGGCATTGCCTATCTGGGCGACGTCGATGGAAAGTTCCACGCTGTGGACATCGCTACCGGCAAAGGTGTGTGGACCAAGGAGTTCGAAGAAACGGGTTTCCTCTCACCCGCGGTGATCGACGGCGATCAACTGTTCGTCGGCGACTACAACGGAGAGCTCCGCTGTTTGGCGCTAGCTGATGGTGAGGAGCGTTGGAAAGTGACGCTGCAAGCCGAAGTGATGGCCGGCCCGCTGGTCTACAAAGGCAAGCTGCTGGTCACAACTGAGGCCGGCACCTTTACCATTCACGATCCCAAGACCGGCAAGCAAGAAGCCGAGTTTGTGATCGATGCCCCGCTGCGGTGCATGCCAACCATCGTCGAGGGCAGGGCGATGCTCGCCGGCTGCGACGGCAAGCTGCACGGTATCGACGTTACCACGGCCAAGGAGCTCTCGACGCTCGAGATCGATGGCCCCACCGGCAGCACGCCGGCCGCACGCGGATCGAAGGTGTACTTTGGCACCGAGCAAGGAACGTTCTACGCCATCGACACCGCCAAGGAGCCGATGGAGGTGTTGTGGGACTATGTCGACTCGCGCCGCAAGCAAGGCATCCGCACCGCTGCCGCGGTGACCGACAAGCTCGCCGTGTACGGTAGCCAGGGCAAGGCCGTGTTTGCGGTCGACATCGAGAGCGGCGAAAAAAAGTGGACGTTCCCCACCCGCACCCGCTTGGAGAGTTCGCCGTTGATCGCGGGTGGCGTGGTGATCGCCGCCACGCAGCGCGGCAAGCTGCACGCGATTGAACTCGAGTCGGGCGAAGCGACCTGGACCTTCGACGCCGGCGGTCACTTTGTCGCCTCGCCGGCGGTGGTCGACGGCAAGCTGCTGATCGCCAACACCGATGGCACGCTGTATTGCTTTGGAAAAAAAGACTAGCCGCAGTGGACCTGCAAGTCCGTGCGATAAGTCGCGAATAGAAACTAGCTCGATGTCTGAATCCACCAAAACCGAAGTCGGCTCCTACTTCATCAGCAACTACCCGCCATTCTCGCAGTGGTCGCGGAATAACGTCGGCGATGCGCTCGAGGCGCTCGCCTCGCCGCCCGCCGAGGTGCCGCTGGGGCTGTACCTGCACATTCCGTTCTGTCGCAAGCGGTGCAAATTCTGCTATTTCAAGGTGTTCACCGACAAGAACGGCAGCGAGGTGGAAGACTACCTCGCCGCGTTGTCACGCGAGATCGAACTGGTGAGCAAGCTACCGGCGATGGGCGGGCGGCCGTTTCGCTTCGTCTATTTCGGCGGCGGCACTCCGTCGTTTCTCTCCAGCCGGCAATTACACGGACTGGTCAATCGGCTGCGCGAGAACATCGATTGGAGCCTGGCCGAGGAGGTCACCTTCGAGTGCGAACCGGGCACGCTCACGGAGGCTAAGGTCAAGACGCTCAAGGAGATTGGAGTCACGCGACTGAGCCTGGGCGTAGAGCACTTCGACGACAAGATCCTCCAGGAGAATGGCCGCGCGCATCAGTCGCCCGAGATCTTCAAGGCGTGGCCCTGGATCGAAGCGGCCGGGTTCGACAGCGTAAACATCGACCTGATCAGCGGTATGGTCGGCGACACCACCGACAAGTGGCAGGACGCCGTGCAACGTGCGATCGACATGAACCCCGACAGCGTGACCATTTACCAGATGGAACTGCCGTTCAACACGGTTTACTCCAAGGACATCCTGGGCGGCGAAATCGAGTCGCCCGTGGCCGATTGGGAAACCAAACGTGACTGGCTCACCTGGGCGTTCGACCAACTGGCCGACGCCGGCTACGTGACGTCGAGCGCCTACACCATGGTGAAGCCTGGCGTTGAGTTCAGCTACCGCGACAACCTGTGGCAGGGAAGCGATTTGCTCGCCACCGGCATCGCCAGCTTCGGCCACGTCTCGGGCGTGCACTACCAGAACGAGCCAGAGTGGGACAAATACGTCGGCCGCCTCGACGCCCACGGCGATTCAAGCGAACTGCCCATCGGCCGGGCGCTCCAGATCACGCCGCACCAGGCTTTGGTGCGAGAGATGATCCTGCAACTCAAAAAAGGCTGGCTCGACCCAGCCTACTTCCAGGACAAGTACAACGTCGACATTGTCGACCACTGGAAGGAAACCTGGGTAGACTACATCGAGTATGGTCTCGTCGAGCTACGAGACGAGAAGCTGTTCCTGACCCGCAATGGACTCATGCGCGTCGACAGCCTGCTGCCCGCGTTCTTCGAGCCGGAGCATCAGGGAGTGCGGTATACTTGAGAATTGTCTACTCTTGATACGTGCAGCCTAATAGTTGCAGTTCCGCGTCGTACGAAGGGTTGTCAATCCAGTGCCAGTAAGGACGCGCAGCTACGATAAACTCCCGATCTTGGTCTGAGAATGACTGCAGAGCGCTGAAGACTTGAGACATTTGCCGAACGTTCTCGGAATGGTCGTAGTCACCTGCGATTTCGTGCGGATCAACGACCAATAGCCTGCCGTCCATGCCACAAACCGTATCGGCGAATTTCCGAAAGACATTTTCGTCGACCAGATGGCCGTATTGGCGAACAACTATCTCCAATTGATCGGCGAATCGATTGACCGCCAAGCGCTTTTCGGCGCAAAGCCATGTCTCTAACCAGTGATAGGCTCCACTATGCGTCTCGCGACCGACGATGTCGTCTGCAGTGAAGAAAAGGAACCAGGCAAGGGGTATCACATGGCGTGAATCATAGTATTGCCGATCGAGCATTTCCTCGTGCGATGCGCCCACTGCAGAGTCACAGCAATATAGGTATGCTCGATTCGCCATGTCTGAACTCGGCCATTCACACCCGCCAGCTCTGCTTACTCTCGGCATGCCCCACGAGAATCGCGGGCCGCTCTTCGCCTGCGGTAAGCTGGAAGGTGAATGGGATCACTTGGCTGCTAAGGGTATAAGCTTTCTCTAGACTCGAAATCCCGACGGACTGAAGCTTGCCATCGGCCAGGCGCAGCAGTTCGAGTTGCCAGGGATCGCGGTCGACGATCAGAAGTTCACGAGTACCGAGCTTGGCGTGAAACTCAATTCTCTCAGTCAAGGGTTCATTCGGACTGACAATTTCGCATCCGAAGTCGGGACCTCCAAACCAGCAGGGATCAATCAGTTGTGCGCTGCAATCTGTTAGAAAAATACCGATGTCCACGCAGCGGTAGTTGTATTCTTGATCTTCCGGGGTGTCGGTGATGTAGCAACTCAGTCGCACCTTCTGCGGGATTTCCAAGCCCCCCATTCCCAAGGTCAAGGAACTCGCGATTCCCATGGCGAGTTCTTGATTCTGATTATCGCGAACAGGCGTAATTACATAGCCGCCATTCCATACTTCGTCGAACATGCAAGCGCGGGAGTCGAGGCGCCGTTCGCGGAGATCGTCGGCCCACATCTCGTCTTGCACAATGAGCTTCATAGGTATCACACCTGAGCTTCCGCGCTCTCATACGCACGGATATTTGTCCCGCTGGCGTCGTTGGTCACCGCGATGTCGTACAGCTTCTGGCCCGCGGGCGTGGGGTATTGGCCGGTGATGCACGCTTGGCAGAGTTCCGTTTGGGGGCGGTCGACTGATCGGGCGATCGACTCGACCGGCAGATAACGCAGCGAGTCGGCGCCAAGTTCTTTGGCCATCTCGGCGTAGGCCTCTTCGGTGTTGCGGCCGGGTGTCATGAATTCCGGCGCGAACAGTTCGCTAATGGTCGACATGTCGATGCCGTAGAAGCAGGGAGCCACGATCGGTGGGCAGGCCACGCGGACGTGGATCTCTTTCGCGCGGCCGACTTCGCGAATCTTGTCAATCAGCACACGCATGGTGGTTGAGCGGACGATCGAGTCCTCGACCAGCAGGATGCGTTTGCCTTCGAGCACCTCGCGTAGCGGGGTGTACTTGGCGGCTGCCTTGTCCTTGCGCCCTGCGCCGCCTTCAATGAAGGTCCGCCCCGTGTAGCGGTTGCGAATCAGCCCCTCGATGCTCGGCACGCCAAGCTGGTAGGCCATGGCGTCGGCGGCGCCTTTGCTGGTGTCGGGTACGGGGACCACGATGGTGTCGTCGTCGATCTGCACGTCTTCCAGCCGAGCGAGTTCCTCGCCCAGCGTTTTGCGCGACAGGTAAACGCTGCGGTCGTCGATATTGCTGGCGACGTTGGCGAAATAAATCCACTCGAAGAAACAGTGCGCCCGGCGGGGGCTATCGGCGAAGCGTTCGATCTTGATTTCGTTGTCGACGATGGTGACCATCGTGCCCGGTTCGAGAGAGTGGATGTTCTCCGGCTCGAAGCCGAGGTTCAATAGGGCCACGCTCTCGCTGGCCGCGGCGAACAGTGGCCCTTCGATGGCGTAGCTCACCGGCTTGATGCCCAACGGGTCGCGGGCGACCATCATTTCGCCCAGGGCGTTCACCAGGGCGACGCTGTACGCGCCGTCGAACTTCTGCGACACGTTGTGCATGATTTCGACCAGCGACGGGCGCAACTCGCCCGACATCTCGCGGCTGATCTCGTGCATCATGATCTCGGTGTCGGTGGTTCGCGCGAGATGATGATCGTCGTCGGCCAGCAACGCCTGGCGCAGGTCGGCGTAGTTGGCCAGTTGGCCGTTGAAGCCGAAGCTAAACCACTTGCGCTTCTGCAGGTGATGCCGCTCGAATGGCTGGGCGTAGCTGCGATCTTCTTCGCCGCACGTGGCGTAACGGACGTGGCCGATCGCCGCGCGGCCTTCGTACTGCTGCATCAACGCTTCGGCTTTGCCGCGGTGGCTCAGTCGAAACACCTCGGCCACGCTGCCCAGTTCGCGGTAGGTGTCGATGATCTGCGACCGTGTGGGCGCGTAGCTGGTCATGCCGGCCGACAACTGGCCGCGGTTCTGAATGTCCAGCAGCATTCGCGGCATCAATCGCGAGATGGCCTCCGGCCCTTGCTGCGGACACAAGCGACTCGGCTCCGACGATGGAAGGTGGTAGATCGCGGCAATGCCGCATTCGTGACGTAAGTCGCTCATCGAGACAGGGGCTTCCTTACAGGTAGGCGGGGGCGGCGCGCTAGGGGCCCGCTAACGAATGCCGGCCACCGCCCGCCAGGCGGCCTGAGAGCTTCGCTACCCGCATTGTAGAATTTGCCCGACAAACCCTCAACCGACTAATCGAGTGCCGAATTCCTGCGGTGCGCCTACGGCTTACCCGCAAAATCGGTACGCACTCTTCACGTTCCGATCAAAACCGCCCGCGTGCATGGATCAGGTCGAACAGGTCCTGCTCCAGACACTGAAGTCCGAGGCGCGCTTCCAAGAGTTGCAGGCGGGTCCGCTCGATGTCGAGCATCACGGGCCGGCCGGTGCTGAAGCGGTCGAGAGGTTCCCACTCTTTGAGCATCCGCTCCATTGCCGCGATTTCTGCTTTGCGAAGTCGAATGGCCGCGTCGAGGCGAGCGACTTCGCGGTGATACACAACGTGCTGGTAGCGATAGGTGGACAGCGGTGCTGGATGGTAGGCGACTGGTGGGTAGGCCATGGCCGTTGGGGATAGCATCAGGCCGGCGAGCACAACGAGGGCGGCGCGCATCATGGTGGGAGGTCTCGGCAAGCGGGGAGGAGGGGATCGAGAAGCAGCAGGGCCCGTCGGCCACTATTCCATGGTAATTAGCCGAAGTTGCCTCTTCAAATCGCGAACCGAAGCCTCGGAAAACCGGTCCTTGGGGCACCGTCTTCTCGCAGGAGGTGCGACATGCTGCCGAGTCAAATAGAAACGGAGCGTCTGATTCTCCGCCGGCCCAAGATGGAGGACGCCCAGGCCATTTTTGAGAATTACGCGAGCAATCCTCGCGTAACACGGTACCTGAGCTGGCCCACGCATCGCTCGGTGGCCGATGCCGAGGAGTTTCTGCGGATGCTTGAGGAGTCGATGCGCCGCGAGGAGCAGTGCACCTGGCTCATCGAACATCGACAGCAACACAAGGTGTGTGGATCGATCGGCGTGGCCTTTAAAGCCGGTAAACACAGTGAAGGCAAGCTGGCCGCGCTGGGCTACTGCCTGGCCGAAGAGCTATGGGGCCAGGGGTACACCACCGAGGCCGCGCGAGCAGTGGTGCCGCTGGTGTGGTCGCTGCCGGAGATCGAGCGACTCGAAGCGATCTGCCACGCCGAGCACATGCGCTCCGCCCGCGTGTTGGAAAAGTCGGGCCTGCGGTACGTGGGGCTCGATCGGGCGCACATGGTGCTGCCGTCGCTCGGCCGGCACCGCCAGGACATGCTCCGCTACGGCGCGAGCCGCCCGGCGGGAGTTTGAACTAGCGCAAAAAACGAGCCCCAGGCGCAGCGCTTGGGGCTCGTTGGCTTTAATCGTTCTGGCAGCCGGCAACTACTTCGAGTAGCCGAGCGATTTCACTACGCCCAGCACCTCTTCGTAGTTGATAAATCGGCGGCGGTGGCGCGCCTTGTATTCGTCGATGGCCCGCGCTAAATCGGCAGCTTCCGGCGACAGTTCCGAGTGACTGTTCGTAAACTGACGACGCTCGCGCACCGGCGAGTCGCCCCGCGGCGCGCTGCTGCGGCGATCGACGAACGGTGTTTCTAGATCGTGAGCGGTGGTGGGGGCGGGCAGGGTCGAGGTATCCATGTCCAAGGCCTTTCGGAGGGGGCAAGGCAATCAATCGGCTTCTAGTTGGTAGAAATCGCTACGCAATAAAGCCTAGGTCACCGCTTGGCACAGTATGCAGGGTGTTGCCCTACGATTCGCTGATTCGGAAGGCCGCTACCGACTGTAACGGTTGTGCCGATTCACTGGACCCGCGAGCCTGGAGCAAGGGGGCGGCTCGTGACTTCGATGCCCAAAGCCTTCTGCGTTTCGGCTTGCAGGCTTGCCAATGGGGCCGTGGGGCCGGACAGCTCGATGGCCAGGGCCACACGCTGGGCGGCCATCTGGGGGCGACTGAGGGCCAGGTAGGTGTGGGCTTCGAGCTCGAGAATCTCCGGCATCCGTTCCGCCGGCGGCGCAGCGTCGCGCAATCGGTGGAGCGTCGCCAGGCAGCGCTGATCCTGGCCGCGCTGGCGATAGAGCCGCGCCGATTCGAGTAGCACGTCCGCGTCGTTGGGCGAAAGCAGCAGCGCCCGCTGCATATCGGCAAGCGCCCGATCCAGGTCGCCGTCGGCTGCGTAGGCCCGTCCTCGAAGCGTCCAAGCGGTGGCTAGGGAGTTGTCCAGGCGAATGGCTCGATCGGCCTGGCGGATGGCCTGTTTTGCGTCGCTGGTGGCCAGCAGCATCTCACCCGCTCGCACGGCGGTCGCGGCGTCGTGTCGGTCGTGGTGGGCGGCAATGGCCATGTGGCGCATCGCCTCGTCCTGGGCGCCCCGCCGCCACAGGGCCTCGGCCAGGTACCGCTGGGCCTCGGGATCTTCGGGCGACTTTTCCGCCGCTTCGGTCAGCAGCCGCTCGGCTTCCTCCCACTGCTGGACTTCGATCGCCGCCACGCCCTGCCGAGCCAGACGCCGTCCGGCCGCCACCGAGGGAGGCACCGGCTGCAGCGACCGCCAACTCACACAGCCAGGCAGCACCACCAGGGCTGCGGCTATGGGCAACAGGGTTTTGTAATAGGTGGCCATGGCAAGCGGAAAAGCAGCGGAAAAGAGCAGCGGAGGGTAGCAAACCGCCCGGCGGGGGACAATGCCGGCCACTGGGCTGCGGGCACCCGAGTGAACCTGCGGTGGGGGCGAACGACCTACAGGCGTGATCCCGCTAGCAGGGCCGCCCAGAAGGCCACGACCACCCGCCGCCGGTTGCGGGGCGAGCGGGGGCTGGATACACTCGTAGATTCCCTTGATTTTCCCTAAAAAACAGAGACTTCCATGCGTCACGTCCTGTCTGCCGTGGTCCAGAATGTCCCGGGTGTGCTGTCCAATGTGGCCGGCATGCTGGCATCGCGCGGCTACAACATCGACAGCCTCGCGGTGGGTGAAACCGAAGACCCCCAACTCTCCCGAATGACCTTTGTCGTCGTAGGCGACGACAGCGTGCTGGAGCAGGTGCGTAAGCAACTGGAAAAGATTGTTACGGTCGTCCGCGTCACCGACGTGAGTGCCAAGGACTTCGTCGAACGCGACCTGATGCTCATCAAGGTCGAAGCGAAAGGCGACGACCGCACCGAAATCCGCGAGCTGACCAACATCTTCCGCGGCCGCATCGTGGATGTCTCGCCCGAAGAGGTAATCATCGAAATCTCCGGGCAGGAACGCAAAGTCGAGGCGTTCATCGATCTGATGCGTCCGTTCGGCATTCGCGAGCTGGTCCGCACCGGCCGTATCGCCATGGTCCGCTCGATCGACCGCCCGCAACGCGGCGGCAACATCCGCCCCGCAGTTGGCACGATGAAGCAAGCCTGACCAAGGAGGTGAATGGGTGAGCAGGTGAGAAGGTTAGTAGGTGCAAGCCACTTTCCAACCACCAACTTCACCAACCCTTCACCCCTACCGCTTACATAATCACTTACTCACCTATTCACTTACCAACCTCCCACTACTATGCCAGCAAAAGTTTATTACGACGCCGACGCCGACATGGCGCATCTCAAGGGCAAGACCGTGGCCATCATCGGCTACGGTTCCCAAGGTCACGCCCACGCCCAGAACCTTCGCGACAGCGGTGTCAACGTCGTCGTAGGTCAGCGCCCCGGCAGTGCAAACTACGAGTTGGCCAAGTCGCACAGCTTCGATCCCGTCTCCGCGGCCGAGGCTGCCAAGCAGGGCGACGTGGTGAACATCCTGCTGCCGGACGAAGTGCAGGCCGATGTCTACAAGAACGACATCCGCGCGGGTCTCGAGCCCGGTAACATCTTGATGTGCTCGCACGGCTTCAACGTCCACTTCGGCCAGATCGAACCGCCCGAAGGTGTCGACCTGCTGTTGGTTGCCCCTAAGGGACCGGGCCACTTGGTCCGCAGCGAGTTCGTCGCCGGCGGCGGCGTTCCCTCGCTCATCGCCACCCGCGTGGCTGGTAGCAAAGCGAGCGACGACGACATGTCGGACGAATCGTCCACCGTGTTCAAAGTGGGCATGGCCTACGCCAAGGGCATCGGGGGCACCCGCGGCGGTGTGATTCGCACCACGTTTGCCGAAGAGACCGAGACCGATCTGTTTGGCGAGCAAGCCGTGTTGTGCGGCGGCCTGAGCGAGTTGGTAAAGGCTGGTTTCGACACGCTGGTCGAGGCCGGTTATCAACCCGAGATGGCCTACTTCGAGTGCCTGCACGAAGTGAAGCTGATCGTCGACCTGTTCTACCAGGGCGGCCTGAGCTACATGCGTTACAGCGTGAGCAACACCGCCGAGTACGGCGACTACAGCACGGGCCCGCGGATCGTTACCGACGAGACCAAGAAGGAAATGAAGCGCGTGCTCGAAGAAATCCAGAACGGCACCTTCGCCCGTAACTGGATCCTCGAAAACAAGGCTGGCGCGCCGGGCTTCAAAGCCACACGCCGCCGCGAGAAGAATCTGCCCATCGAGCAAGTGGGCCGCGAATTGCGCCGCATGATGAGCTGGATCGACGAAAAAGAAGTTTGAGGCTTCCTGTCATTCTGAAGGGAGTAACACGACCGAAGAATCTATGTCGCCAACCCTCTGACTTCCGGATATTTCGAGGAGTTTGAAGCATCGGTCATTGGAGCATCTGAAGTGGTATTCCGCTTCGATGTGCAAACCAGATTCTTCAGTCGCTTAGGCTCCTTCAGAATGACACAGCGCGAAGCCATTACGCAACGAAATGTGAGCCGTGCAAGAAGCGATTGAAAAAGCCGATACCCTGATCGAAGCGATGGGCTGGATCCGTCGCTTTCGCGATAGCATCACCGTGATCAAGCTCGGTGGCAGCGTGATGGAGGACGCCGACGCGCTGCGGCACTTGCTGGTCGATATCGTGTTCATGGAAACCGTTGGCATGCGACCCATCGTGGTCCATGGCGGCGGGGCGGCTATTTCGCGGGCGATGGCCGAGGCCAAGCTCGAGCCGAACTTCATCCAGGGTCGTCGCTACACCGACGAGGCCACGCTCGACATTGTCCGCCGCGTGCTGGCGGGCGACGTGAACGAGATGATCGCTCAGCGGATCGAGGAGTTCGGCGGCCGCGCGATGCCGCTGAACCCCAACGGCGAGACCGACAACAACGTGTTGTTCGGCGAGAAGCTCGCCCTCGCCGCCGACGATGGCAGCCAGATCGACCTTGGCTTCGTGGGGCAGGTGACCCGCGTCGATCGAGATACGCTCGACAACCTTTGCTATGCAGGGCAGGTGCCGGTGATTCCCTCGGTCTGTAAGACCGAGGACGGGCAGCTGTTGAACGTGAACGCCGACACCGCGGCCATGGCGGTCGCCCAAGCGATGGGCGCCGAGAAGCTGGTGTTTCTGAGCGACGTGAACGGGGTGCGTTTGAACAAGGACGACCCCGAGTCGTTGATTCATACGCTCACCGCCGACTCAGCAGTTGAGTTGATCCAGCGTGGCGTGATCGAGTCGGGCATGATTCCGAAGGTCGAAGCCTGCCTGGAAACACTCAGCAAGGGCGTGCAGAAGATTCACATCATCGACGGCCGACTCCGCCACTCGCTGCTGCTGGAAATCTACACCAACCGCGGCATCGGCACCGAGATCGTCACCGAGATTTAGGCGAACCGCTGACGGGGGCAGTTTGTCGCTATTACTCACGTAGCCGGATTCGCAAGAATTCGGACGCGGCGCGATGGAACCGAATTCTTGCGAATCCGGCTACGACCTATCTCAAAACTTGGAGTACACAACCCGTGTCCACATCCACCAGCATGTCGCCTGCCACTCTGGAATTGTTCGAGCGGTACGTGGTGCCCAACTACGGCCGGTTCCCGGTTTCGTTGGTGCGGGGCGAAGGCTCCTGGGTGTGGGACGATCAGGGCAAGCGGTACCTCGACTTCTTCCCCGGTTGGGGCTGCAACCTGCTGGGCCACTGTCCGCCCGCGGTGGTCGAAGCGGTGCAGGAGCAGGTGGCCAAACTGATTCACGTGCCCAACACCTGGCACTTCGAGTCGCAGGGCCAGTGGGCCAAACTCTTGAGCGAGCGGAGCTTCGGCGGCAAAGCGTTCTTCTGTAACTCCGGGGCCGAGGCCAATGAAGCGGCCATCAAACTCGTCCGGCTGCACACCCCGGCCGGGCGATACAAGATCATCACTTTCCGAGGGGGCTTTCACGGTCGGACGTTCGGCGCGGTTTCCGCAACCGCGCAGCCGAAGTACCACGAAGGAATCGAGCCGATGCTGCCCGGCTTCGACTACGCCCCGTTTGGCGACCTCGAAGCGGCCCGGAAACTTATCGACGACAAGACCGCGGGCATTCTGGTCGAGCCCATTCAAGGCGAAGGCGGCATCCGCATCCCGCCCGCTGGTTTTCTCGAGGGGCTCCGCCAGCTGGCCGACGAGCATGAACTGCTGCTGGTGTTCGACGAAGTGCAGGCAGGTTGCGGGCGGACTGGCGAGTGGTTCGCCTACCAGAACTTTGGCGTCACGCCCGACGTCATGACGCTAGCCAAGAGTGTCTGTGGCGGCGTCGCCGGCGCGGCCATGCTGACCACCGCCGAGATCGCGCCCAGCTTGCGGCCCGGCATGCACGCGGCCACATTCGGTGGCAACCCGATCGCCGCCCGGGCGGGCATCGCCACGATCGAGACCATCGAGCGCGAGGGCCTGCTGGCCCGGGCCAAGCAAATCGGCGATCGCTTCGCCACGCGGCTTGCTCCGCTTGTGGACGAACTCGATATCGCCAAAGAGCTGCGCGTCCAGGGCCTGATGATTGGCTTGGAACTTACGGTCGACGGCACCAGCGTGGTGGGCGACTGCATGGACAAGGGGCTGCTCTTGAACTGCACACAGGGCAACGTAATCCGGTTGCTACCCGCCATGACACTCACCGACGAGCAGGTGGACGAAGGTTGCGATATCCTCGTCGACGTACTTCGAAACTTGAAATAGCTGCCTTTTGGGCAAGGAACATGGAACTGCCATGCGACACTTGATCACTCTCGAAGATGTTTCTTCCGCCGAGATCGAGACGATCTACGCGATCACCGAAGACTTGAAGACCAAGTTCCTGAGCGGTATCCGCGAGCCGATCCTGCCGGGCCGGATGATGGCGCTGTTGTTCGAGAAGCAGTCGCTAAGGACGCGCGTGAGCTTCGAAGCTTGCATGACGCACCTCGGCGGCGGCAGCATTCTGCTGGGCGACGATGCCGGGTTTGGCAAGCGAGAAAGCATCGCCGACTTCACCCGCGTGCTGAGCGAGATGGTCGACGTGATCGTGGTGCGATCCAAGAAGCACAGCACGGTGGAAGAAGTCGCCAAGTACTCCAAGGCGGCGGTTGTGAATGGACTGACCGACCAGTCGCATCCCTGCCAGGCGTTGGCCGACTTGTATACGCTGCGCGAGCACGTGGGCAGCCTCAAGGGGCGGAAGCTCACCTGGGTGGGCGATGGCAACAACGTGGCGATGAGCCTCGCCCGCGGGTGTGCGAAGCTGGGCATGGCGATGAGCGTTTGCTCGCCGCCGGGTTACGAGTTGCCCGCAGCATTCCTCGAGCGACTCCTAAAGCAATCGCCCGATGCCGACGTGACGATCACCAACGATCCCACCGAAGCGGTCACCGATGCCGACGCCATCTACACCGACGTGTGGGCCAGCATGGGCCAGGAGGCCGAGCAGGCGCAACGCATGAAGGACTTCGCCGCCTACCAGGTGAACGCCAAGTTGATGGCCGCCGCGCCGCAGGGTGCTGTGTTCATGCACTGCCTGCCCGCCAAACGCGGCGAGGAGGTCACCGACGAGGTGATCGACAGCCCGGCAAGCGTTGTGGTGCCGCAGGCAGGCAATCGCATGCACGTGCAGAAGGGCATTCTGGTGTGGCTGTTGGGCAGCCAGGCGGGTTAAGTGCCTTGGCGTTAGCTGCTAGGATGTGCGTTTCCAACGACTTCCTGGCGTCCAACCTCCAAGGCCATTGCTCTCCATGTCCACTCGCAACGATGGCCGTACGGCCGATCAGCTTCGCCCTGTAACCTTCCAACGCGGCTTCGCCGCTAACTCGCCCGGCAGCGTGCTAGTGTCCGCCGGCAACACGGTAGTGCTTTGCACCGCCAGCGTGTCGGACGACGTACCGCCATGGATGGCCGGCAAGGGCAAAGGTTGGGTTACCGCCGAGTACAACATGCTGCCCGGCAGCACTTCGCCTCGCAAACCTCGCGATCGCAAGAAGGTGGACGGTCGCACCACGGAAATCCAGCGCTTGATCGGGCGCAGCTTGCGCGCGGTGGTCGATCAGGCCAAACTCGGCGAGCGGATGGTCACTGTCGACTGCGACGTATTGAGGGCTGACGGAGGTACACGCACCGCCAGCATCACCGGGGCGTATGTCGCGCTGTACGACGCACTGTTGTCGTGCGAGGACCTCGCGCCCGACGGAGCGTGGCCGCTCGTCGATTCAGTGGCCGCGGTGAGCGCTGGAGTTGTGGGTGGCGAGGTGCTGCTCGACCTCGATTACTCGGAAGACTCCACGGCCGAGGTCGACATGAACGTGGTGATGACCGGAGGTGGCCAGTTTATCGAAGTGCAGGGCACTGGCGAAGGCGGCACGTTCACCGCCGCGCAATTGCAGGGATTGCTAAGTTCCGCCGAGTCGGGGATTGCACTGCTCACCGAGAAGCAGCGGCAAGCGATCAAAGAATCTTAAGGTGAACGAAAAAAGCCCCGACCAAAGTCTGGTCGGGGCTTATTCGATTCAGAACACCACGGTGGTTCTAATGAGGGAACCACTACTGGTTGTTGTTATTATTGTTGTTATTGTTGTTATTATTATTGTTGTCGTTGTTGTTATCGTTGTTGTTGTCGTCATTCTGGTCGTTTGCAACACCGGCAAACGTGAAGGTCGCCACGTCGCCAATGGTCGAGAAGAACGGGATCGTCGTGATGCGGACGTAACGACGATCGGCCGAAACCACGCCGGTGGCGTAGAAGTTCGTACCTTCGGGCAGGGCGGTCACCACGGGCTGGAAGCCCACGGCGCCTTGATTGCCAGCCAGCAACCGGCGACGAAGTCGGGCGTCGCGGGGATCGAGGTTGCGCCGAGGCAACGCCCGCGGGTCGGACACGGCTTCGAGTTGCTGAGCGAGCACCGCACGGCCCACGGCTTCCTGCCGCTCGATGGCTCGGGCGACGTGCTGTAGTTCGAGTGGTTCGGTCCGGCGGCCATTCTCGAGCTGCACCTCGACCAGTGCGCCGTCTTTTCCGAGTTCGATCACCTTGGTCTTGTGCGTGACCTGGTCGGTGTTGAAGTGCTCGAAGACATCGATCGTTACCTTGCCAGCGGTCACCTTGCCCCACACCGGGGTAATCTTCGCTCGATAATTGCCAGCGAATCCGCGGGGGCAAACGTAAGTTTCGCTCAGCACGCCGGTGTTGGAGTTCTTCTCGACGCCGGTAAATACGTCGCCCATGTTTACGCCGCCACCTGCCGAACGGGGATCGCCTGGTGAGCAGACCGAGCCACCCGGTTCTTCGACGCTCAAGTCGACATCGGCGTCGCCCGTCCAGGAAACTCGAATCACGCAGTCGCGCTCGATGGCTTTGCCGAGTTCGTCACGAAACGCGCGGGCTTCGTCGTTCTGGCCGGCTTTGACCATTTGCTCGATCGTGGCCGATGCC